>CAWVBU010000001.1:0-165000 GCA_963927715.1 uncultured Blautia sp.
ACATTACCGCCGCAAATACCGAGTTAGAAAATAAAATCGTTCTTGCTATTGGAATACGTCATAAGGCTGAGGAATTTATGATTTCTGAAATAACAAGCTATTCAGGTCAGCTCAACTGTCGAAATCGAAGAAACACCCAGTTGGTAACAAGCCCTGATTTTCTTTCATTTGTTGCAAATTCAAGCAATCAAACACGAGAGTTACTAAAAGGATATCAGCAATTTGGAGATGACGAAAAAATCACTATCCTTAACGAAGTCAGTATTATGACTCCAGAACATATTCATATTAATTCGTTTATGTATGAGCCTCTTCTAGATATGGACATTAATGAACTTTTGAGTCTATATCGACGGACAAAGACTTTATAGGTGGTAAAATAATAATAGAGAGGAAACAACATTATGGACAAGATGAGAATGGAATCAGTAGATATGACCGCCCATAACATTGAGAAAATCGGCGCTCTGTTCCCCAACTGCATTACTGAGACGAAAGACGAAAATGGTAGGCTAAAAAAAGCAATCAATTTTGAATTATTAAAACAGATGTTGTCCGAAGACGTGATTGACAGCGATGAAGCATATGAATTCACATGGGTTGGAAAAAAAGCTGCTATCGTGGAGGCCAATAAACCAATTCGTAAAACACTCCGTCCTTGTAAAGAAGAGAGTGTTAACTGGGATACTACGGAGAACTTGTATATTGAAGGTGACAATCTTGAGGTGCTGAAGCTTTTGCAAGAAAGTTATCTAGGCAAAGTAAAAATGATTTATATTGATCCGCCGTATAATACAGGGAATGATTTTGTATATCGGGATGATTTTGCTCAGACTTCCGATGAATATGCAGAAGATAGCGGACAAATTGATGATGAAGGTAACCGACTTTTCAAGAATACTGATTCTAATGGACGTTTCCATTCTGATTGGTGTTCTATGATTTATTCCAGACTCCTTTTAGCAATGAATCTTCTTCAGAATGATGGGATCATTTTCATGAGCATTGATGACTGTGAATATGATAATCTCAAAAAAATTTGTGATGAGGTATTTGGCCAAAGAAATTATGTTGGAACAATTTTATGGAAGAAAAAAACAAATGGCAATAATATGGGATTTCTTCCTCCAGTCCATGATTACATTTTATGTTATGCAAAAAATATTGTGGCAATTAATGATATGGGATATCCAGTAACTGACGAATTTATTTCGAAAACATTTTCTAATCCAGATAACGATCCACGCGGCCCTTGGACAACTACAGATCTCTCAGCGAATCATAAAGGCCCATACTTTGCTATTATAAATCCTGCAAATGGTGCAATTCATTATCCTCCAGATGGACGTTATTGGGTTTTTAATGAAGAAGAAGTAAAACGCCGCATCGAAGATGGACGTATAATCTTTGGTAGAACCGGGAATGGTAAACCAGTACAAAAAGTTTTTGCTGCAAATAGAAAGTTCGGGAAAATTAGAGCAGAATCTTGGTGGGATAACAAGGGAATGAATGCCGATGCTACGGCAGAGTTATCAGTGTTATTTGGAAAATCGAAACTTTTTACACACCCCAAACCCTCAAAACTTCTTTATAATATTTTGAAAATTTCAACTGGAAAAGACGATATTGTATTAGATTTCTTTTCTGGTTCCGCCACTACAGCCCACGCTGCTATGCAACTTAATGCCGAAGATAAGGGAACCCGCAAATTTATTATGATACAGCTACCAGAAAAATGTGATGAAAATTCAGAAGCCTATAAGACTGGCTACAAGACAATTTGCGAAATCGGCAAAGAGCGCATTCGACGCGCTGGCAAAAAGATCAAAGAGGAAAATCCTCTTACAACGCAGGACTTAGATATTGGATTCCGTGTATTGAAACTTGCCGGCAGCAATATGAACGACGTATACTATGGTGTCAACGAATACAATCAGGGTATGCTGTCTATGCTTGAATCAAACATCAAGCCCGACCGCACGAATTTAGACCTTCTTTTTGGTTGTTTGCTGGAATGGGGACTTCCTCTTTCCCTTCCATATTCCGCCGAAACTATTGAGGGCTGCACGGTGCATAACTATAATGATGGGGATTTGATTGCCTGCTTTGACGAGAATGTGCCGGAGAGTGTCATCAAAGCCATTGCTAAGAAACAGCCACTTCGCGCAGTATTCCGTGATTCCAGTTTCGCCAACAGTCCGTCAAAGATTAACGTCGGCGAGATATTTAAGATGCTTGCCCCAGACACACGGGTAAAAGTGATTTAGGAGGGATAAATATGGCAAAAAAAGAATTGACTCCTATTGATCACAAGTTTCTGGAAAGTGTTGCTGAGGTACTCACGCAGGCCAGAAAAAATGCCAAAACCGCTGTCAATCTTGCCATGGTCTACGCTTACTTTGAAATTGGCCGAATGATTGTGGAGGAAGAACAGCACGGATCGAACCGTGCTGCATATGGAACACAGCTTTTAAAAGAACTTTCAGTATATCTTACAGAGCAGTTTGGCAAAGGCTATTCCGCAGAGAACTTGAAACTCATGCGTCGTTTTTATGTTGTGTATTCTCAGGATCAAATTGGGGAAACAGTGTTTACCCAATTTAAAAATCTTCCCGCCGCCAGTAATGGCCGTAAATTTTTTCTGAGTTGGTCGCATTATTTGAAGCTTATGCGGATTACCAATATAGATGAACGACATTTTTATGAAATTGAGGCGGTCAAGAATGACTGGAGCCTTAGTGAACTAAAACGACAATACAATAGCTCCCTTTATGAACGGCTGGCACTTAGCACGGATAAAGAGAAGGTTTACCGGCTCTCTACAGAGGGGCAGACGGTAGAAACACCGAGCGACGCTATCAAAGATCCTTATGTTCTGGAATTTTTGGGATTGCCGGAATTGCCGTCTTATTCTGAAACAGAACTGGAAAGCCGAATCATTGACCACCTACAGCAGTTCCTCTTGGAACTTGGTACAGGCTTTGCGTTTATCGGGCGGCAGGAACGGTTCACTTTTAACGAAGAACATTTTATGGTGGACTTGGTTTTTTACAATCGTCTGCTGCGCTGCTTTGTCCTCTTCGACCTGAAGATTGGAGAACTCAAGCATCAGGACATCGGCCAAATGCAAATGTACGTGCATTACTATGATCGCAAAGTCAAGCTGCCGGAGGAAAATCCGACAATTGGTATCGTCCTTTGCAAAGATAAAAACAATGCGATCGTAGAAATGACACTGCCGGAGGATAATTCACAGATTTTTGCCAGCAAGTACGAGACTATTTTGCCAAGTAAGGAGTCTCTGCAAAAACTGCTTCAAGAACAGATGTCAAACCCAGACGGAGGTGAGGACGAATGAAATTACAGTTTAAGCACCAAAAATTTCAAGCAGACGCTGCTAAAGCTGTGGTAGATGTGTTTGCCGGACAGCCATATCTCACCCCATCTTATATGATGGATCGTGGTTCCGGCTATTATCAGCAAAGACTTACTGAGGAAGAGGATTTTACCGGCTGGAGTAATCACAAGATTGTTCCCGAGCTGAATGACAACATCATTTTGGAGCACATCCAAAAGATTCAGCGGGCGAACCAGATTGCCCCGTCCCCTAAGTTAGAGGGAAGATATAATCTCACGATTGAGATGGAGACCGGCGTCGGGAAAACCTATACCTATATCAAAACCATGTTTGAGCTAAACAAGCACTATGGCTGGAGCAAATTTATCGTGGTCGTTCCAAGCATTGCCATTCGTGAAGGCGTATATAAGTCTTTCGAGGTAACGCAGGAGCATTTTGCAGAGGAATATGGGAAGAAGATTCGCTTCTTTATATATAATTCTTCACAGTTGACGGAAATTGATCGCTTTGCGTCCGATAGTTCCATCAATGTCATGATTATCAATTCGCAGGCTTTCAATGCCCGCGGTAAGGATGCACGCCGAATTTACATGAAACTGGATGAATTTCGTTCTCGTCGGCCAATCGACATCATTGCAAAAACAAATCCAATTATGATTATTGATGAACCGCAGTCAGTTGAGGGCAAACAAACCAAGGAGAATCTGAAACAGTTCAACCCCATGTTAACACTGCGCTACTCCGCCACACATAAGAGCGACAGCATCTATAATATGGTCTACCGCCTTGATGCAATGGAAGCATACAATAAGCGCCTTGTTAAAAAGATTGCCGTAAAAGGTATCACGGAGTCCGGTACCACAGCAACAGAAAGTTACGTTTACCTCGAGAGTATTAATCTCTCAAAATCTGCACCGACAGCAACCATCCAGTTTGATATAAAAGGTGCATCCGGCGTCCGTAAAGTAACCAAAACGGTGAATGAGGGATATAATCTTTATCCGAACTCCGGTGAGATGGAGGAATATCGGGATAACTTTATTGTTAAGCGTATTGACGGCCGTGATGATTCTGTGGAATTCGTAAACGGGATAAAAATCTATGCCGGTGATGTAATTGGAAAAGTCAGCGAGGAGCAGCTGCGCCGCATTCAGATTCGTGAGACCATCCTTTCCCATATTGAACGGGAACGGCAGTTATTCCATAAAGGCATCAAAGTCCTTTCTCTTTTCTTTATTGATGAAGTGGAGCATTATAGGAAGTATGATGCAGCCGGGCAACAGCAAAACGGCATTTTTGCTCAAATGTTCGAAGAGGAATATGAAGATATTATCAACAATCTTCAGATCAGAATCGGTGAGGAGGATTATCTGAAATATCTGAATTCCATTAAGGCCAGCGACACCCATGCCGGATATTTTTCCATCGATAAGAAAGGGCGTATGACCAACAGCAAAATCAAAAATAAAAAGGAAAAGACTTCTGACGATATCGATGCCTATGACCTGATTATGAAGAATAAGGAACTGCTGCTTGATCGTGATCCAAGACGTTCGCCGGTACGTTTTATCTTTTCACACTCAGCTCTTCGGGAAGGCTGGGATAATCCGAACGTATTCCAAATTTGTACCCTGAAGAATAGCTCCAGTGAAGTACGGAAACGTCAGGAAGTTGGCCGCGGATTACGTCTTTGCGTAAATCAGGACGGAGAACGCATGGATGCCAATGTGCTTGGCACTGACGTCCATAATGTAAATATTCTTACGGTTATTGCCAGTGAGAGCTATGATAATTTTGCGAAAGGACTGCAATCCGAAATTGCAGAAGCTGTGGCCGACAGACCGAAGAAAGTTACTCCCGATTTGTTCAAAGGAAAGATTATTAAGGATATTGATGGCAATGAACAGATCATTGATGAAGACATTGCTATTATCATTTATGAAAGCCTCATTGAGAATGGTTATGTAAAGAAGGGGCAGTTGACTGACAAATACTACAAAGATAAAGCGAATGGTGAAGTTGAAATGGCAGAGGAGGTCTTGGATTCTACAGAGTCCATTGTCAATATTATCGACTCTATTTATGATCCTCGTGTTATGCAGCCGGAAAATGCCCGCAGCAATAATGTGGAGCTTCGAGTTGATGAGGACAAGTTGGCAATGCCTGAGTTTAAGGCGCTCTGGTCACGCATCAACTCCAAATCTGTATATGTAGTTGATTTCGACACAGATGAGCTTGTTCAGAATGCTATTGCAGCACTGGATTCTAAACTGCGTGTTCCAAAGATTTATTTTAAAGTTGAAAGCGGTGTTATGGAACAAATTAAATCCAAAGACGATCTTTTGGCGGGTGCCTCTTTTGTACGCGAAGAATCCGCCCAGTATGGTACAAAGATTTCAGCAAGCAACAATGTAAAATATGATCTGATTGGCAAACTTGTAGACGAAACCGGACTGACCAGGAAAGCCATTGTTCGAATTTTGCAGGGAATCCAGCAGCCTGTATTCAATCAGTTTAAGGACAATCCGGAAGAATTTATTATCCGTGCGGCTGCGATTATTAATGATGAGAAAGCGACAGCCGTGATTCAGCACATTACTTACAATGCATTAGAGGATCGCTACGGAACAGATATTTTTACCGAGCCGACTATCAAGGGGAAACTTGGCATGAATGCCATGAAGGCGAAAAGACATCTGTATGACCATATCGTTTATGACTCCACGAATGAGCAAAAATTTGCGGAGCAGTTGGATACAAATAAAGATGTTGCTGTATATGTAAAACTTCCAAGTGGATTCTATATTTCTACGCCGGTGGGAAGGTATAACCCAGACTGGGCAATTGCTTTTTATGAGGGTAGTGTGAAACACATCTACTTTGTTGCCGAAACAAAAGGCACATTGGATACGATGAAGCTCAATCATATTACGCCCACGGAACAAGCTAAAATCGACTGTGCAAAAGCGCATTTCAGAGCGATTAGCACGGATGATGTCGTTTATAGTGTTGTGGACAGCTATCAAGCGCTGTTGGAAAAAGTTATGAAATAAAAAAATACCGACCAATGGGGCTCAACCTCCAACTGGTCGGTTTTTTATATCGAAGTAGTCCTGTCTGTCCAAATGAGACCGTTTCAAGTTTTGTGTAAATTCAAAAAACTGATATAAGATATGTCATTAGTTACTCTGGGCAGAGCCGATTTTTTGAGGTTCTGCCCTTGCTTGTATTATAATGCCGTTTCCGGACATGTCAAGCAGGGCTGGCCCAGCCAGCCCTGCCAGGCCAGAAACAGCTTATAATCCAGATAATCGTTCTTCGAAAAATATCTCCAGCTGCGAATGAATCTGCCCCCAATCCTGTCGGTGTCCAGTCCATTTTTTCGTGATATCCATCATAGCCAGATACAGCATTTTCAGGAGACTCTCATCGGAAGGGAATACCGTCTTAGATTTCGTAACCTTCCGCAGCTGCCGGTTAAATCCCTCAATGGCATTCGTGGTATAGATTAAGCGGCGAACCGCTTCAGGATACTTGAAATACGTTGAAAGATTCGCCCAGTTGTCCTTCCATGATTTTGCGATTTTTGGATATTTCCCGCTCCATTTCTCATCAAAAACCATCCAGTTCAGCCAGTGCGATTTCTTCTGTTGGGGCTGCATATACACGCTTCAGATCAGCCATCAGCGGTTTGAGTTCCTTGTAGGAAACAAACTTTGTCGTATTCCGGATCTGATGGATAATGCATTGCTGGATCTCCGTATCCGGAAAAACAGCTTCAATTGCCTGAGGAAAGCCTGTCAGACCGTCTACGCATGCGATCAGGATATCTTCTACGCCACGGTTTTTTAGTCCGTTCAAAATGGAAAGCCAGAACTTTGCACTCTCATTTTGTCCTACATACATGCCGAGCACATCTTTATGCCCTTCCATGTCGATTCCTATAGCGATATAAACCGCACGTTTTACAATCCTGCCTTCATTACGAACGTGATAATGGATGGCATCCATGAAAACGACCGCATAGATTTCCTCCAAAGGTCTTTCCTGCCATTCTTTTACGATGGGAAGAATCTTATCTGTGATCCTGCTGATGGTACTGTCAGAAATCTCGATGTCATAGAGTTCCCGCATATGGCTTTCGATATCATTCGTGGTCATTCCTTTGGCATACATGGAGATGATCTTTTCTTCCATGTCTTGAGTGACCGTATTCTGATATTTTTTGACGATCTGTGGTTCAAACTCACCTTTTCGATCTCTTGGGACATCAATCTCCATATCGCCGTAACTGGTATGCATGGTCTTCTGAGAATGGCCATTTCTGGAATTATCCGTTTCCTTGTTTCGATAATCATACTTGGAATATCCCAGTTCCTCATCCATTTCCTGATCCAGAGCACCTTCCAGGATGATGGACATCATATCTCGCATGATAGAGTTGACATCCGTCCCATCCTTGACCTTTACATTGTTTTCTTTCAGGTAGTTGCCCATCATTTCCCGAAGAGCTGCTTTTTGTGGGGTATCTTTTTTCTTTGCCATAAAATAAACCTCCAAACTGGTAAGTCTATCTTACATCAGTTTGAAGGTTTACACAAACTTTGGGATACTCCCGTCCAAATTTTCATTCAAGCCTACCGATCACTCCATTATTAAGGATGCACGCCTCAAATCTTTTTATGCTAGCCCAGATGGTATTTACAGATTATCGTATCCAGAAGTCATTTCTTTATTCTGTTCATTATATTCTATATCTTCACCAAAGATTTCGCGTACAACATTTTTCCAAGCAACATTATATGCCATTAGCATACTACTATAGAATTTTTTCTTTAACTTACCATCTAATATATTTTTCTTTAATTCTATTGCTTCTTCATCTGTTCTCGCCATAAATGGAATATATAAATAATTGGTTTTTGATAATTCCATTACAATTGGAACCACGAAGTCTTCATCCACATAATGTTGCAATAGTGAAACAAAATTTATATTTCTAATTTTCCCATATGTGGCCATTTTTCTGAAGAATAAGTCATCACATAAAAGGGTTGCCTGCTCCTTTTTAGCCAAAACAAACGCGTCCAAATGTATCCAATGCAACTGGGCCGCTGCGATAAACTGCTCACCATTTATATCGTCCCCGATTGAAAATCCTATACGTTCTTCATCCGATATTTCCATTTTCTTACATTCTGTACAAAAATCAATAATTCTTTCCCATATTTCAATATGAGAAAAATCATTTTGAATCAAGGTCAATTGATTATTTACATTGACAAGTTTACCCGGAGAAACAAGACTTGTTTCTTTTGCCTTACTATATCTTTCGGCAAAAAAATCCATATATGATATTGGTAAAAGTAAACTATTCTTGATTCCATCAAGCACATTCAATATATTCATAGAACTTAATAATACTAATGTAGACAACGCCGGAATATATTTTTGATTTTCTTCGTTCTCATATATGGGGAATCCTGTGTACAATGCCTGATCTTTTGCATGCAGGAGCATTATTAAAGCATCAATATAACGATCATAGTCACCATTAGTAAACGAATCAATAGGTAAGCCTATATCATTTTCTTTAAAATGATATAAATTGAGCAATACTTCTGTCTGCTCTGTTCTATCAGTCATTGATTTAATTTTCTCTACCAGCTCCTCCGGTTTTTCTGATGACATCACAAAAACTGCTCCATCAAACTTTTCAGGATGTGCGCTGATTTTACCGAAAATAAACCTCGCCGCATAATCATTTCTGGATTGTATATCAGTTATCCGGTAATTTATATCCTCTACTTTCAATACCTGACTCAATCCACTTCCCTGTATTTTTAGATATAAGGAACTACTAGATGGAATATGTCTAACTCCCATACTAGTATTACTTAGATCTGAAAATTCGCTTTCCGAATCAAGACACAAAGTGATAATTCGAGGTTTTTCCCCATCTTCCGGTGAATTTTCTTCAAGCATAACAACTGAATTTCCTTTTACTCTTTTTAGCTTACCTTCATCATGATACCTATTGAGATTCTGGTTGTAGTAACCAAAATAGCTTTTATAAATCTCGTAATCTTCCGTATCATTCAAATAGTACAAGGCCTTATATGCATATAAATCTGCTTCCTCAGACTTTCCTAAACGTAACATTGCAGAAGCAACTGCCATACAATAATCTGGTTTTGTGGAATTGCTTAATACACCAATATATGGAGCATATGCGTTAAAATCCGTTTTATTTCTTTCAAAAAGCATAGCGATAATATTTCGCGCCAAACCTTCTTTGCTCGTGATTTCAAAAAGCTCTTTAGCATATTTCAGCATACTGAATCTTTTTTCCCTGGCTCCAGCACAAAGATACTTTATCTGCAAAAACTCTCTGCGTGATACAGCAGCTTCCAAAAAAATGTCCGCAATTTTCTCAGATGCCTCTAGCTTATTAGACTTAACCAGTGCCTTGTCATGGTTGATGAATTCTCTATTACTGACAGCAAAAGTAGCATCATATATTTCCTTTATGATAAGACGGTTCAACGTGCTTATTTCCGTGATACTCTTTATCACTGTCAATATAAGTTCAATTTCTTCTGCATGTGACAAAATTGATAATAATTGCATTTTTTGCATAAGAGTAAGATTTTCAATTTCTATGTCCAGATATTTCCTTATAAGCGGAACAATATACTCTTGCAAATAACTTTTTTCATGAATTCCAAAGGCAATATCAATAATCCCTTCAAAATCATTCTGAACGTTGACTAAAAATTCTTTCAGAGTCTCTTCATACCTATCTTTTTCTTCATAAAACAATGCTGTCAAATAAAGACTCTTTAGTTTTGTATTTTTCACCGACTGATTGATTTTTTCATACAATTCAATCGCTTCTGCATATTCATTCCTTGACAATTTACATATCAGATATCTGCATGCAATATTCGCATCCTTAGCCCAATCCAACTCTGCATATATGGTCTCAGCAACTTCAATACTACCATTTAATTCTAAACAAAGCGCGTACAAATACTTAACAACTGAATCATTTTTCACTTCTTCAGAAAAACTCTGATATCTATCAACAACATTTTCAAGATACTTCTTCTCATCGATACCTAAATTATATGCAGTTTCTAGATACAACATAGCAACAAGAGTTTTATTGCTTTTATACTGTTTATTGTCCTTCAATGAATCCAGCTGACCCATAAGTTCAACCAGCCTGTCCCTATTCTCATAATGACCATCGCGCCATACAAGATTGATACTTTTCATCTCTGCAAAAATTGAATACAAAAGTATATTTTCTTTGCGGTTTTTCTGGTAGAGTCCTCTAAACAGATCTGTAGCCATAGAATACTTTTGCAAATTGAATAATGCCAATCCATAATATTGCTTAAACAATATCTGCTATCTCCAAAGAAGCATCATCCATTATTTCTTTGCACAAAGTTGCAACTGCATCCCACAACTGAGATGCAAACATTTTATCCAGTACGATGATCTGACTTTCAACACAATGACTTGCATATGTATATGCTCCTACTGGCACAGGATTTTTATAGTATTGTTCAAGCCATAATAATTCATTTTTATATTGTTCTGTGAGCCCGTCTGCATAAATATCAATTTCTTTAACCGTCATGTAAATCCGCAATACGTCTATAAAACAATAAGGTTTCAACGCCTTCAATTCCGGTAAGTTTGTATGTAAATATCTTATCAAGCTCTACCCTAAGTTTATCTAACTGCATTTCCAGAATAAACTCTTTACACTGCTTGAATTTTTTCTTGAACAAGGTTTTGAAGCAATCTAGGATCAATGATCTGATCGTTAGTCTTTATCGGACAGGACGTACAGTCCTTATCATCTTTTGTATTAACAATTATACCCGCATGTATCTGATTAAACTGCACATCATCTAGTCTTCTGCGCGGTAAGAAGAAATAGTTGGCTATATCCTTGTATTTGAAACTAAATCTAATACTTCCTTGTTGGATATTGGATATAATTCAATTCCGGCTTTTTCTAACAATACCTTCGTATCCTTATACCCTTTAGTCGTAGTTGTAAGTGTTTTATTACAAAATAGATAAATCAAATCAAGCTCATCTCCATAATACTTGATGGCTTGGTTCATTGATTCTTTTATTTTAGGATAGCTTACTTTTCCTTCAAATACTTTGCCTGGAAGCTAATTTTTCTTGGCTTA
The DNA here is from genome assembly GCA_963927715.1 of uncultured Blautia sp. Classification (GTDB taxonomy): domain Bacteria; phylum Bacillota; class Clostridia; order Lachnospirales; family Lachnospiraceae; genus Blautia_A. Next base: position 11,578 of record CAWVBU010000001.1, read on the forward strand.
ACTCCATCAGAATGGGGAACTTCCTGGATTGGTAACACTTCGACTCCCGGGTTATTATGGTCTGAATGGGGAACTATACCGTCCCCTAAAAATTCCAAGGAAAACAAGCGCCTTGCCATATCTTCAAAAGCAACCTGTTGCATCGTCATTACATACAGCGAATTGTGTCCATGTTAGATTTGGATAATATTTTCGGCATATGCCATATACAACCCCTTCCCTTCTTACTTTATCACTTAATAACTGCTCTAAAAAACATTCTCATTTTTACTATGACACATAAAGAGGTAATATATCTGGATCAAAAGTGTATTTAATATCTATATTTTCTCTAATTATCGAATTAAATGCTTATTTTACTTTTCCATCTGTTTAACCGATAAAACCATTCTGATAAGAACTCCTGTCTGATAAAGCAAAAACTCTAATAACTTCTCGTCTACAGCATCATTATGTTTTACAATACGATCATTGATATTTTTATAAGCATTTATCAATGGCTGAAACAATCCCACAACTCCTGCATCTATTCCCTGCACTCCAAGATATTTGCAAATTTCATTTTTATTAGTTTCTAAATTCTTCTTGTTGTCTAGGAATTCTTGTAAAAAGGTTTCTAATGCTTTCCGTAAATTGTCAGCCGTATCACGAATATAAATTCCTTCGGAATATTGTTTAAGTGCAATGATATATGTCTTCCGAGTATTTGGATAATCCTTCAGCCATTCGAGCGGCTCTGAGATTAAAGCATCATCAAGTTCCTTTGCACCTCTTGGAAACACAAAATAATTATTATCATCCTTCAAGAGTGCATATCGCAATCGGCTTTCATTAAAAGCTTCATTCAACAAGTCTAACAATTCTTTTTGCTTTATCCCATCTTCTCTATTTGATAGACAATTTATGAATGCCACATAATAAGATAAAAACTTCTTAAATGGCGATTTGTTAGCAATTAATACCTCACGAATTTTTATTTGTGTCATTGAAAGAACATCTCCGTACTCAGTACCAGTTATTGCACAAAAAATTCTATACTCCTTCTGCGATACAGCTGAAGGATCAAATACAGTCGTAAAAATATCTTCCCCGGAGGATTTATCTTGCCGCGCCTCAAATAAATCGCCAAGTTTATTTAAAACAAGCGCTGTACAAAAAGCGCCTCTTTCCTCATCATCAAAATCAATGCCAAGCCTTTTTCTGTACTCTAACCATTCCATGCTTATTTCTCCTTAAGAAAATTTATATTTTTTCTTAAATGATAATTCTCACATTTATTTCAATTTTATCAAATCCCCATACATTTCGCTATCCCTTATTTTCATGCAGCTCCATGCCCATTATTGCCCATCCCACTACACATTTACTACACCATTTCCGCAAAAAACTACACCATTTGACACTCCCAGACAAAAAGACAGAACCCGCAAAAGCCTTGTAAAATAAGGCTTTACGGGCTCTGACGCCACAGGACAAAACCACTCACCACACGGCAAGAGGTGAGTGCTAATTTCACAGAATGTTCACATTTTATCTTAATTGAAAAAGTTATTTCTGGTTTTCTATGTTTTTGCCTGTAAATGAAAGAAGGGGTAGAAGTTACTTCTGCAATTGTGTTAAGCTATAACCCGGAGCAGATTGGAGGTTGTTATGACAATTCAACATACTTGCAGCTTTAAACATCTTACCCTCTCTGAACGCGCAGAGATTGAAGTCATGATCGACAAAGGATCCTCTTTTGCGCAGATTGCCAGGACTCTTTCCAGAGATCCATCCACTATCTCCAAAGAAATCCGCAGCCATCGCTTTCTGGTCCCTCATTACCGGATGATAAAAGCCGTCATCGATCTGAATGTATCCATCTTCCTTCCTGCGACAGGAAACATTTATGCGGACGCGACTCCTGTCATTCCATCTGTTCCAAATGCCGCAGCAAACGATGTTCCCTTTACTGTCCGGACTTTTCCCCAAAGATATGCCCGCAGCTCTTAAAGCCGCCCTACGTTTGCAACTCCTGTCAGAAGCTGCGATCCTGCGCCCATGATTTTTATTTTTACCGGGCAAAGTATGCGGATGATGCCTATGAAAAACTGAAGCACTCCTGCAGAAGCGGTATCAATCAGTCGCCGGAATCTCTGGAAAAACTGGATAAGCTTATTTCTCCCCTTTTGAAACAGGGGCAGCCTCTTTCCCACATTTATCTCACCCATAAGGAAGAGATCAACTGCTCCCAGCGTACTTTATACAATTACATTGATCTCCGGTATTTTCAGCGATCAACCTGGACCTCCCAAGAAAAAGTTTCCTATAAACCAAGGAAGAAAAGAACGGGCGAAAAAGAAATCCCCGGATACCGCATGGAACGTACATATCTGGATTTTGAACAATATATAGCCGCTCATCCGGACTGTTCTATTGTGGAAATGGACGTTGTGGAAGGAACTGATGGAAAAAATGGTCCGGTCTTTCTTACCCTTTTCTTCCGTAGCTGCTCCTTTATGCTTCTTTTCATCATGGATGCAGACTGCAGGGCAGCCGTCAAGGAGATTTTTGACTTCCTGTATACCTCCCTGGGACCTGTACGGTATGCAAGACTTTTTTTCCGTGATCCTGACAGATAATGGTTCTTCCTTTAAAGACACTAGATCGCGTGTTAAAAAAAAAATGGCCTTGGGACCCATACACTGGTCTTTTATTGTGACCCATGGCTTCCTGGCAGAAAGGCAGACTGGAAAAGAACCATGAGTTCATCCGTTATGTCCTGCCGAAAGGGAAATCTTTCCGCGGGCTTACCCAGACACACGCAATACTCCTGGCTAATCATATCAACAGTACGGCAAGAGCCAGTTTAAACGGCTGCACCCCGTTTGAACTGGCTCTTCTCCTGTTGGATAAAAAGCTGCTGGAACTTTGCCACATGGTACAGATCCCTGCTGACCAGGTAACCTTAAAACCTTCACTTTTAAAAAGGATTTAAAAAGATTTGATTACAAAAAGGCTCCGGGATGACGACAATGATTAAAAGGTCTTAAAAAGCCGGTAGAAGTTAGTCTTGCAAAAAAACTTCCAGCGTCTTTTTTTGCTGTCCTGAAACAGGGAACCAGCTGCTTTTCTCCTTTGATTATAAGAGAAAAACCATATAAAATCTATGAAAAAGTTGAAATAAGTCTTTCAAAATGCCTTTATCTACAAAGAAAAACTCAGGTAGAAGTTAGTTTTTCATTCAACCTGTTCACACTTTCGGTCCTTTTTTATAAACATCGGGAGAAATTGACAAGTGTTCGGAAATATGAAAAAATGTCTTTAAGAGAAATGAGAAGCTGCAGAATAAAAGGGGGCGCAAAGATGAAATACGATTTTACTTCTATTATGGACCGACATGGCAGGGATGCCATTGCGGTGGACGGTCTGCGTGCCAGAACGGACGGAACAGACGAGAATCCGGGCATGGCTCCGATGAAGCCCAGGGAGGGGTTCGATGCCATTCCCATGTGGGTGGCGGACATGAATTTTCCCACCGTTCCTGCCATACAAAAAGCAATCACAGAGAGGGTGCAGCATCCGGCGTTTGGGTACTTCGCCCCGACGGAAGAGTACTTTCAGCGGATTATTCAGTGGCAGGGGATGCGAAATGGGGTGACCGGACTTGGAGCGGAGCACATCGGTTACGAGAACGGGGTGCTGGGCGGTGTGATCAGCGCGCTGAATGTCTTCTGTTCCAGAGGAGACAAGGTTCTTCTGCATTCGCCGACTTATATCGGTTTTACCAATTCCCTGGAGAACAATGGATACCATATCGTTCACAGTTCTCTCGTCCTGGATGAGAAAGGCGTTTGGCGGATGGATTTCGAGGATATGGAAGAAAAACTGAGAAAGCACAAAATCCATGCTGCGATTTTCTGCTCGCCTCACAATCCGTGCGGCCGTGTGTGGGAACGCTGGGAGATCGAGAAAGCAATGGAACTTTACCGGAAATATGATGTGTATGTGATCTCCGATGAGATCTGGTCGGATATCATTCTGGATGGATTTCGGCATGTGCCCACGCAGTCCGTGTCGGAGGATGCGAGAAACCGGACGGTGGCGCTCTATGCGCCGTCCAAGACCTTCAATCTGGCAGGTCTGGTGGGAAGCTATCATATTATTTACAATTCCTGGATCCGGGAACGGGTGGAGAAGGAGTCTTCTCTTTCCCATTATAACGCCATGAATGTGCTTTCCATGCATGCGCTGATCGGGGCGTATGGACAGGAAGGACAGGAATGGGTGGAGGAACTGCGTCAGGTTATTACGAAGAATGTGGACTATGCCTGTGATTTTATCCGGGAGCGCTGGGAAGGCGTCCAGGTATCGAAACCGCAGGGAACTTATATGCTGTTTCTGGACTGTACAAAATGGTGTGAGAAGCACGGCAAAACGATTGACGAGGTGGAGCGCGCTGCCTGGGATGTGGGAGTGGCATTTCAGGACGGACGGATGTTCCACGGTCCCTGTCACATCCGGATGAATCTTGCGCTGCCTTTTTCCAGAGTGGAAGAGGCTTTCCGGCGTCTGGACTGCTATGTGTTTGGAAAAATGTGAGTCTGACGAAGGGCCTGGGAACAGAAGACGAAAGGGGGGCATGCGATGGGATTGTATACCTGGGAGGAACTGAAATATTTCGTGGATCACTGCAACCGCTGTGATCTATGCAGGGGCAGAAAACTGCCGGTCATGGGACGGGGAAGCCTGCGAAGTAAAGTGATGTTCGTGGCGGAGGCGCCCGGCCGGATGGAGAATGAGCAGGGAATTCCGTTTGTGGGGCGTTCCGGAGTGATTCTGGATGAATTGCTGGGTTCAGTCTCTCTGAGCCGTGAGGAGATCTATATCACCAATATTAACAAGTGTCACCCGCCTGGAAACCGGGATCCCCAGGAACAGGAGCAGCAGGCCTGTATGCCTTATCTGAAATATGAGACGGCCTTGATCCGGCCGAAAATTCTGGTCTGTCTGGGACGGATCGCTGCCCAGCGAATTATCCGGCCGGATTTTCGGATCAGCCGGGAGCACGGTTTGTGGACGGAGCGGAAAGGATATTTTCTCACTGCCGTGTATCATCCTTCGGCGTTACTGAGGGATTCGGCGAAAATTGAGGAGACAAGAAGCGATTTCCGAAAAATACGGGAGAAACTGGATGAGATTTCCGAATCGGAAATCCTGGGATGAAAAAGCCTGTATCGGTGTAATAACCGGTGCAGGTTTTTTCTTTCGGACGAGATGTCAGGGAATACTTCTGTTAATAACGGGAATTTGTTGAAATTATCTAAAAAATAAGGGACGCTTTGTAAAGTTATTAGAATTGACAAAAGAGACCCTCATCGTTATTATATAATAAATAGCATTTATAAATAGCATTTAAAAATAATTCAAAATAAAAGACAAAGGAGAGAGTGAGAATGAAACAGAAAAAATTATTTACCACCATCTACGGAAGAAACCTGGTAGGAGAATTGAAGAACATTGTACAAAGACCTTATCTGGTGGTGACCATGGAAGATCTCTGGGAGAAATTCAAAGGGGAATTTGATGAGGACTGTATTGTTCATTTCGTAAAGACACTGGAATATGATGAGATTATGAAAGAAGTAGAATCTCTTCCCAAATTCGAGGCAGTGATCGGACTGGGAGGAGGACAGGCTGTTGATTATGCGAAGATGGCGGCATGGAAGACACATATGCCTCTGTATCAGGTACCGACTTCCATTGCGACCAACGCCGTATTCGGCCACAGAGCGGGTGTACGTTTCAACAGTGTTGTCCGGTATGTAGGGTATGTGGAGCCCATCGCTGTGTATATCGATTATGATGTGATTCAGAGTGGACCGAAGGCGTTAAATCGCAGCGGTGTCTGCGATGTGCTTTGCTACAATAACTCCATGTTCGACTGGAAATATGCATGGGATCAGGGAAAATGTGAGGAAAAGTGGCCCTATGACCAGGAAATGGTGGATGAAGTTCATGAAGTATTCCAGTCTGTGGTGGATGGTCTGGATGATATTTATGAACTTAACGAAAAGGGAATTCGTACCCTGACAGAAGGACTCAGATGGGGCGGCGGCGCTTTCCATAATAATGGATGGAACCCAAGACCAATTGAGGGCAGCGACCACTTCCTGTTCTATACCCTGGAATATATGACCAAGAAGAAATTCATTCACGGACAGCCGGTATGCCTGGGAATTTTTGTAGGATCAGCTATGGGCAATAATCATCCGGACTGGATTCTGGATATCATTCACAGAGCAGGTGTGGAGATTCGTCCGGAGAGTATGGGGATTACCTGGGATGATGTTTTTGCGGCTATAAAATGCGAAAAAGAATTCCTGGAGAGTCACGATTACTGGTATACCGTAGTAAATGATTTTGAAGTGACCGATGAATTCTGTCAGATGATTAAAGATAAGATTATTGCCAAATATGGTGAATGGGAAGAGTAACTGCTTTTTAAACAGTAGTGGAGGAGAAAATATTATGAAGAGAAAACATAGGAAAGTATTCTTGGCGTTATTGCTGGCAGGAAGCCTTCTGGGAACCATGGGATGCGGCGGAGGCAGCGGGGAAGAAAGCGCAGATGCGGGTGCGGCCTCTGCGGACGCGGAAGAAAATTCCGGCGCGAAGAAATTTGAAGGAACCACGCTCTATATGATCGCGGAACAGCAGAAGCCGACGGAAGCTCTGCAGAAACAGCTGGACGCGTTCACAGAAGAGACGGGAATCACTGTGGAACTGGAGATGGCGCCCTATGACAATGTGATTCAGAAAGAGACTCTGGCTTTCGAGAGTAAGTCAGGAGCATATGACATCATTGCCGCTCCGTATCAGTTCCTGGGAAATCTGGTGGAGAACGAGTATATTCAGCCTCTGAGCAAATATATGGAAGACGAGTCCCTCAACATCATTGAGGATTACGATGAGGATGATATTATTGATAATCTGTGGAATGCTTCCGGTGAGTGGGAAGGAGAAATCTACGGAGTACCGTCCAATTCCTGTATTGATATGCTGGCATATCGCGCGGATCTGTTTGAGAATGAGGAGGAACAGGCTGCTTTCAAAGAGCAGTATGGTTACGAGCTGACGGTTCCCGCAGACTGGGATACCTATCGCGATGTAGCGGAATTCTTTACCAGAGAAAAAGGTGAGATGCTGGCAGGTGAGGAGCTGAAGACCGATTTCTATGGCGTGTCCATGTGCGGAAAGAGACACGACGCAACCACCTGTGAATGGTTAAATTACGCATGGTCCTTCGGCGGAGGCGTTTTTGACGAAGAGGGAAATCTGTGTATCAATTCCGAAGAATCCGTGGAGGCACTGGAATATTTCTGCGATCTGGCACAGTTCGCTCCAGAAGGAATCGCAAGCAAAACCTGGGATGAGCAGACCACGGAGATGCAGCAGGGGATTGTGGCGATGGCAGTTTTGTTCAATGATAATTACGCGGCGCTGGAAGATCCGGATTCTTCTACCGTGGTAGGAAAGATGGGTTATACAACGGTTCCGGTGAAAGAGCAGGATGTGGCACACTATGGAGGATGGGCCGAGTGGCCTCAGATGGACGAGATCCTGATGCTGCAGCTGTCCAATGCTGTGACCGGAGAGAGCACGCCTTCGGAAGCACTGGATCAGGCAGCGGCAGAGTTCGAAGAATTGTTAGGCGATAAACTGCCGATCACGTATCAGTAGAATTTTTGGGGAGCGGTGCCGCGCACCGCTCCTTCTGAAAAAAAGGGGGAAAGAACCCATGAAGAAAAAAAGCTTGGAAAACCATTCGCGGTTGGCACTGGCCTTTCATTTGCCTGCGTTTCTGGTATTATCCGTGATTACGCTCGGGCCATTGCTTTATACTTTGAAAATTAGTTTTTATGATTATAAATTATCCAGTTCGGGAAGTGAGAATGTATTTGTGGGCTTTGCCAATTATCTTCGTATGTGAGACTATGAAAAAAAGTCTGTAAATAGGATTCTTCTATGATAAGACTTGGTGGAATGCGGAAAAATCAGGCATTCCACCTTTGTTTTATATATACCATCTGGCCGATGGCATGTCAACAACAGGCGGTTTTTCCGCCTGTCTTAACCTAAATATTTTTAGTCCGGCAGCCTACCTTCATACATGATACTCAGCTCGCCATATACTTGGCCCCAATTCCGGATGGTCGTAGTCCATTTTTTGGTGGCTTCGAAGGTGGCAAGATACAGGGCTTTCAGCAGTGCCGTATCGCTCGGAAAAACGCTTCTCTGCTGGTTCAGTCTTCGATAGGTGGAGTTTAACGATTCTATCGCATTTGTTGTATATATGACCTTCCGTACATCCGCTGAAAACTTGAAAATCGGAGAAATCGCATCCCAGTTATCCTTCCATCGTTTCATGGAATTCGGGTATTTTGGCGCCCATTTCTCTGTTACCCGGTCAAGGGCTGCCAGGGCTTTCTTTTCGTCTGGCGCCTGATAGATGGTTTTCAAATCTATTGCGAAGGCTTTCCTGTCTTTATCAGGAACATACTTCAGAGTGTTCCTTACCTGATGGACAATACAGCGTTGATACTCTGTTTTCGGAAAGGCAGCTGCAATGGCTTCTTTGATCCCGGTCAGACCATCCGCACAGAGAATCAGGATATCTTTTACACCACGGTTTTTCAGCTCATTCAGGACGGACAGCCAGTATTTAGAGCTTTCGTTATCTCCAACCTGAATGGTAAGAACTTCCTTCTTTCCTTCCGTATTGATCCCTAAGATCACATATGCCGCCAGTTTGCGGATCACTCCATTATCCCGGACTGAATAGTGGATCGCGTCGATAAAGAGAATCGGATATACTTCATCCAGAGGGCGGTTCTGCCAGTCCTCTATCTGTGGAAGGATCTTATCCGTCACATCAGAGATAAAACCCTCTGAAGTTTCAAAACCATAAATATCCTCTATGGTTTCAGAAATCTGTCTGGTCGTCATTCCTTTGGCATACATGGATATGATCTTCTGATCGATATCAGAGATATCTTTCTGGCGCTTTTTGACCACCTGCGGCTGGAAAGTTGATTTGCGGTCCTGTGGAACCTCAATCTCCATAGAGCCGTAGCTGCTGTTTACACGTTTACGTTTGTAACCGTTCCGGTAATCATCATTATCTGAACGCTCAGATTTTTCGTACCCAAGATGATCCTCCATTTCTGCTTCCATCATTTCTTTGATTGTTCCGCCAAGTAGATCCTTGAGAGCATCCTGAATGTCTTCGGCTGTCTGAATATCGTATTCTTCCAGTAGCTGATGGATAATGTTACGTTTCCCTTCTGTCATTTGTACCCGATGGACAGGTTTCTTTTGTTTTGCCATAATAAAAGGCCCTCCTATGAATTAGATTTTATCATAGAAGAACCTTTGATGACATATTTACAGAAAAAGTTTCACACCGCCTCGTATGTTCCAGGATGCGGAATTTCTCAATTCCATGGCGAAGACCTTTCTGTTCATGGCCTGTTCTGTGACGCTGGAACTGATTATTGGCGTTGCGCTGGCTCTGATTTTAAACAGCATTCCCAAATTCCGCCGGCTGTTCACTTCTCTGACACTGATTCCCATGATGGTAGCTCCTCTTGTTATCGGTTTGATGTTCAGCTTCTTTCTGAATCCCCAGTTTGGCCTTTATGTATGGCTGGTTGACACGCTGCATCTGCCGCTTCCGACGGTTCTGACCGATGATTCGGTACTTGCCATGGTAGTTGTGATTCTCATGGATGTGTGGGAATGGGCGCCATATCTCGGACTGGTATTTCTGGCTGGCCTTCAGTCAATTTCCGGGGAATATTACGAGGCGGCGAAGGTGGATGGCGCCAATGCTGCGCAGACATTCCGTTATATTACCATTCCGCTGATGAAGCCGGTTCTGGTTGTAGGCGTTCTCCTGAGAGCTATGGAGACCTTCAAGGAATTTGACAAACCGTATATTCTCACTGGCGGAGGGCCGGGGAATGCTACGGAAGTCATTGATATTTTTACCTACCGTCAGGCGTTCGTCTCTTTTAACTTCAGTTACGCGGCGGCGATTTGTGTGGTATTATTCCTCGTACTTCTGGCTTTCGGTATGATTTATCAGAAAATCGCAATGGGAGGTGACGACTAATGCGCAAGAGCAGACTGAGAAAAAATGTGATTCTGTATCTGGTTTTGATTCTTTTTCTGGCCATTACATTGCTGCCGTATTTCTGGCTGGTTCTGACATCCTTTAAGACAAGGGTAGATTCCTTCGCAATTCCGCCGAAGATTTTCTTTCATGCTACCCTGGATAACTATAAAGCGGCGTTTCTGGATAAAGGATTTCTGGATAATCTGAAAAACAGTATCATTATTATGCTGTTTACGGTAGGGATTGGACTCGGTCTGGGTCTCCCGTCTTCTTTTGCCTTTTCCAGATTTCAGACACGAAAAGACAAACTGCTTTTGAATTATCTGCTGGGAACCCGTTTTACCCCGGTGGTAGTGTTGGCATTGCCCCTTTATCTTCTGATGAGTAAGATCGGAATGCTGAACAGTTATGTGGGAATCATCGTAGCGCATATTGCTTTCAATCTGCCTTTTGTAATCTGGATGATGAAAGGGTTTTTCGACGCGATCCCCAAAGAAATCGATGAGGCTGCCAGAGTGGAAGGCTACTCCTGGTTTAAAGTTTTTCTGAAGATAGATATCCCTCTGGTGAAAAGCGGACTTGCGGCGACAGCGGTGTTCTGCGCGATCAACTCCTGGAATGAATTCCTGATGGCGCTGATTCTCACAGGACGTGATACCGCAACCATGCCGGTGGGTGTGCCGGGGCTTCTGACGCCTCAGGGAACGATCTGGGGACAGGTATCCGCAGTGGGTACGGTGATTACTATTCCGGTATTAATTTTCGCGATACTGGTGCAGAAACACATGATTGCAGGAATGACAATGGGAGCGGTAAAATGAGAGTATACAGAGTAAAAGATTATGAAGAATTAAGCCGCCAGGCGGCGGCTGTTCTGGCGGCACAGATCATAAGCAGACCAGAAGGTGTTCTGGGGCTTGCTACGGGATCCACACCGGTGGGAGCTTATGAGTATCTCTGCCAATGGTACCGGGAAGGTTTTTTGGATTTTTCGAAACTGCGGACGGTAAATCTGGATGAATACCGGGGAATTTCGGGAGAAAATCCGCAGAGTTACTATTACTTTATGAGGGAAAATCTGTTTGATAAAGTTAACATAAAGAAAGAGAATACATATATCCCGGACGGCGGCCGGGAAGACGCGCAGGAGGTCTGCAGAGAATATGAGGATCGGATCCGGGAACTGGGCGGGGCAGACCTGCAGCTTCTGGGCATTGGAAGAAACGGACATATCGGGTTTAATGAACCTGCAGCGTATTTTACCAAAGCATGTCACTGTGTGAATCTGGCCGCCGGGACGATTGAGGCAAATCAGAGATTTTTTCAAAGCAAGGAGGAAGTTCCACGGCAGGCATATACGATGGGGATTGGAACCATCATGACAGCGAAAAAAATACTGCTGCTTGCCAGCGGAGAGGATAAGGCGGAGGCGGTTGCACGGATGCTTTCCGGAGAAGTGACTCCGCAGGTTCCGGCATCCATCCTTCAGTTTCATCCGGATGTGACTGTGATTGCGGATGAGAAGGCCTTGTCAGAGACAGAAATGTGATCATTGTCAGGAAAGGAGAATGGACAGGATGAATACCTTAGAGAGAGATAAAAAGTATCTGATTCAGTGTTATACGACGGATGACCTTGTATTTACCAGAGGAAAAGGCATGTATCTGTACGATGAAGAGGGAAAGGGATATCTGGATTTTTCCGGGCAGTTTTCCGCCTGTACGCTGGGACATGGAAATGAAGAGCTGATCCAGGCTTTGAAGGAGCAGCTGGAGAAGCTGGTATCTGTGACTTCCTGCTTCGCTACAGAAGAGAGAGCGGAGCTGGCGGAAAAAATGGTGGAAATTTCACCGGAGGGCCTGGAACAGGTAATGTTCGGCTGTACTGGTTCCGATGCCAATGAATTTGCCTTGAAACTGGCGAAATATTACCGTGGAGGAGGAAGAATTATTTCTTTTCGAAGAGGGTTCCATGGATCTACGGCAGGCGCGGCAGCTGCCACCGGAAAATCTGAAATGATTCAGGAAAATTCAGGGATTTCCGAGCTGCTGCCGAGAGGTTTTGTTCACTCAGCCCCTCCATATTGTTATCATTGTGATTTTGGTAAAGAGCCGGGGACCTGCGGCCTTCAGTGCCTGAAATATCTGGAACAGACCATGCTGCATGAAGGCGGAGACCGGATTGCGGCGGTGATTTCGGAGCCGATTTTCGCGGCGGGAGGTGTGATTGTTCCGCCGAAAGGATTCTGGAAAGGTGTCAGGGAGCTCTGTGACAAATACGGAGCGCTGCTGATTTTCGATGAAGTGGTGACAGGAATCGGGCAGACGGGATCCATGTTCGCCTGTCAGTATGAAGGGGTTACACCGGATATTCTGGTGACCGGCAAGGGGCTGACCAGCGGCTATGTACCTGGTTCCGCGGTTCTGTGCCGCAGAGAAATTGGTGAGGCAATGAGTCAGATCAGCCTCCACGGACATACCCACTCCTGTTATCCGCTGACCTGCCGCAGTGCTTTGAAGAATCTGGAGATTATTAAGAGAGATGGCCTGGTGGAAAACAGTGCGGCGGTGGGAGAATATCTCCATGGAAAACTGCTGGAACTGAAGGAAAAATATCCGGTGATCCATGATGTCCGCGGAAGAGGACTTCTTCAGGGAATGGAAATCGAAGGAAATCAGAATGCGGATAAATATGTACTTGGACAGGAATTTTATGAGACGATGCTGCGCAATGGTCTGATCACGGAGCTGGAAAGCCGCAGAAATCTGGAAAATGTGGTGGTTGTCATGCACCCGGCGCTGATTACGTCCAGAGAAAATGTGGATGAAGCGGTGGAAATCATTGACAAGTCTTTGCGAGCATGTTTACAATGATCTGGATATAGTTTTGCCAGTAATTTCTCAAAATTTCAGCAATGCCAGGAAAAAATCAGGAGGCTTTAGCATATGGCGGCGGATAAAAAACAGGTTTTGACAGTAAAAAATATCAGGACTGTAAACATAGAAAATATTCTGCAAAGTATGATCCGCAGCAAAAGTACGACGCGGAGCGTGCTCGCAAAAGAAAATCACATCAGTTTGATGACGGTGAAACATATTGTGGATGATCTGGTCACAGAGAAAATTCTCGTGGAAAGGGAGTCACAAAACGCGGATGTGGGGAGAAAACCCAAGGTTCTGCAGCTGTCAGAAATCTACGGAAATATTGTCTGTGTGAATCTGACTACAAAGGATGAAATCAGTTTTCTGATTTATGATATCTATGAAAATCTTCTGGAAGAGGCGCATGTTTCTCTGGAAGAGGGCAGCTATCTGGAGAAACTGACCACGGTGATGGAAATGATTCAGGAAAAGCAAAGGGAGATTTCATCCAAAACGGTGGGAATTGCGGTGTTTGTAGCCAGCGCCTATGATGAGACGGTGGACCTGGTGAATTATGATTTGATTCCAGATTTTAAAGAACTGCATATCAGAGCTTTATTCGAAGAAAAATTTCAACTGAAAAACGTGTTAATACTTCATGATGTATATGCGGCTGCATGGTCAGAGTATGACAGCCTGAATCCGCAGATGGAAAGTCAGTTCTATCTCTATTGCGGTTATGGTGTAGGTGGATTTTTCATTCATAAAAATGAGGCAGTTGTCGGTGAGGAAAAGATGGCAGGCGAGGTGGGTAAGATGCTTGTCAGCATCGAAGGAGCGGAAGATAAAATTCGGACCTTTGAGGAGATTGCATCGGTTTTCGCTGTGAAGAAACGGATGAAAGAAGAGGGAATTTCCATGCATATGCAGGAGCTTCTGAAACGGTATCAGGAAGGGGATCCGCAGGCGGTGGGATTTTTGGTTCCAATCTTAAATACGATCTCCAAAATGCTTTATAACCTTCTCTGGGTTTACAATCCAACAAGGGTTGTGATTGACAGCTGTAAGACCGATTACAGTCTGGCGATTACGGAACATTTTCAAAGTTATATGGAACAGATGCGCGATGACGCCATCCCCATCCATGTACAGATCCGTCAGGCGAAATACAACGAATATCACACCATGCGGGGATGCTTCCATATGGTGCGAAATGCCTGGATCGAAGAGATCGCCGGAGATATGCCATGACTCGCGAAGAACGGGCGGCAGAGTCTGACCGGACAATTTTCTGCTGTAGCCTGTGCATAGGACAGAAAGACATCGTGAAGTAGGAATGGAGTATTATGAAAAATGTAATAATCGGAATTGATCTGGGTGGAACGCATATGCGGATCGGAACGGTGACAAAAGAGAATGAACTGATTGCGCCTTTGGTGGTTGACAGTCAGCAGATCGCGGAAGCAGAAAACCCGGTGGGGAAAATCTGTGAGATTATAGAGGACTATATGCGACAGAATGCGATACAGAATGTGGAAGCCATTTCCATGGGTGTACCGTCTTCTGTGGAAAATGATAAAGAGACCGTGATCTGTACCACAAATATCCGGAATCGATCCGGTGAGGCTGTTTTTTCACATATGAATGTGGCCAGGAAAATCCGGGAATATTTTCAGGTTCCTGCATTTGTAAACAATGATATCAATAATATTTTACTGTATGACGTGATAACCAATCACCTGGAAAAGCAGAAAATGGTCGTGGGAATCTACATCGGCACAGGAGTCGGAGCTTCTGTGCTGATGGATGGAAAGTTTCTGGAAGGGAAAAATGGAGCAGAACTGGATGTGGGGCATCTTCCTTATTATGGAGGAAACATCCCATGCAGCTGCGGAAAAATCGGGTGCTGTGAATGTTATGCTTCCGGATGGAGGCTTCAGCAGATCCGGGAAGAGTTTTATCCGGATACGGATATACAGGACTTGTTTATTTTACACGGAGAGGAAGAACCGCTGCGGGAATTTATTCATTCCTGTGCCAATGTGTGTGCGATTATGACGACCATTTTTAATCCGGATACCTTGATCATCGGCGGCGGAGTAATCGAAATGGCTGGTTTTCCGCGGGAGCGGTTTGAGAGGGAAGTCAACGAGAATACGGGAAAGGATGTCATGTACTATGGATTTGATTATCTGTATTCCCAAAGTTTTGTGGGAAGAGGTGTGATCGGCGCGGCAATGTTTGCCAGGGAAAAGTGCAGACAGCTTACCATGAAATAGTGAAAAAGGAGCGGTACGCAGGTACTGCTTCTTTTTTGCGCAGTCTGCGGGATCTTTCATGCTATGCTCCTGAGATGAGGGATCGATCCAGGACCGCAGACAGATGGCTGGGGCTTTATCGGGAAGACCGGACTTCCTTCATGGATTTCCTGTAAAATCTATGTTAAAATCAGGTAAGAGATGATAGTAGGGGGTGGAATCATGAAAGAGCGTCATATTCCTGATCCGGAACAGGAATTACGGAAAGTATGGGGGCAATTTCTGAAGGCGCTGCCTGTGATTGTGTTCTTTCTGGTTCTCTATTACAGTGTGATCCTTTTCTTCGGGATGCAGCAGGTGATGATTGCATCCCTGGTTACGGTGCTTTTTCAGGTGAACTATAAGAAGCATCTCACAGCCGGGAAACTGCTGGTGCTGGCGCGGCAGCAGCTGGTGATTGAGCTTTTCGCTTTTCTGGCGACTTTGAATCTTCCTTTGTGCGTGGGACTGAATCTTCTGGTTCCTTTCTGGCTGATTTTTACCAAAGCATCCCAGTTTAATCAGCTGGGCTATTTTTCCACTTTGATGACATTCACTTTCCTGCAGCTGATGCCTGTGGGGTGGGAAGGGATCCAGGAACAGATCCTGGCCATGCTTTACAGTCTGACGTTCTTTTTTGTGATTGTCCTGGTGTATAATCACCGGCATAAGGTTCCGGCCGGAGAGACTTATACCGAACAGAGAGGGCTTCAGCTTCTGGCGCGTGTGCTGGAACAGAGCATACAGGAGAAAGATACGTCAAAAGAAGTCGAAGAACTTTTTCGGATTCAGAAAGAATTGTATAAGGAAGCTTATCAGAAGCAGGGAAAAAAGCATGTGGTCACCGCGGACGGAAAACTTCATTATATGTTCGCGCTTTTGTTTCAGAGAAGCGTCTATTTTGTGTCGGGTCAGTACCGGGAGTTCTTTCCGGGAGATCCGGAGGCGAAAGAGCTGGCGCTGGCTTTGGCGGATTATATGAAAGAAGCTGGGAGCATCGATTTCTGGAGAGAAGACACGGAGGAGCTGAAGCGTAATGGCCGCGGGCTTCTGAAGAAGACGCGGCAGAAAAAGGAAGAGTTCTATTATTCCGTAAAAAATTTCCTGCGGATGTTTCTGCTGATTCTGGAACAGATTCCGCTGGAAGAGAATCAGATCATGGATGACGCCTGGAAGATGCCCTTCTGGCAGCGTATGAAATACCGTTTTTTGTATCGAATGAGGCTGGATGCTTTTGAGATGCGTTTCGCTCTGCGTATGAGCATTATCCTGATCGTCAGCATGTCTTATACCATGATTACACAGGCGGATCATGGCTACTGGCTGGCCATGAATGCGTTCCTTCTGCTGAGGCCGATGTATGAGGACAGCCGGTATCGGATGAAAACTCGTTTTATCGGAACGGCGGCAGGCTGTGTGATTATGATTTTCCTGCTGGCAGCATGTCCGGGTACCGTGGCTCATTTCCTGCTGGCCAGCGTGATGGTGGCCTGTATGTATACGGCTACGCCGGGAACCAGGAGTCATGCGGTGTTTGTCACCTGTTTCGCGCTGTCTATGACGACGCTGGCCATGGGGGAGACGCTGGCTCTGGAACTGCGGATGATCTATGTGGCTGCCGCGGTGGCGTTGGTGCTGGTTGTGAATCAGTTCTTTTTCCCCACCAGTCTGGGGAGTCAGTTCCGGTATAACTGGAAAATGCTTTTCCACATGCATCATATGTATCTGCGTTTTCTGGAAGATGCCCTGCGCAATCCTCTGGATTACTGGAAAATCTGTGATGCCCAGATTCAGTATTATATGGTATATGACCAGATTGAGCAGTATCTCCCGAAGACCGGGGAGAAAGACCAGGTTCTGTACCGGAAAATCCTGGGCGTCTGCTGGCGGATAGTTTCGGAGATGGAGCAGATGCTGTTCCTGGTAGGACAGAAGCGCAGAGGAGTGCAGGCACGGAAAACGATGATGATTTATATCTACTATACGGATCATGTGCTGAATCAGATCCAGGAGATGCTCCATCTGCAGAAGGAAAAGAAGATTAAGAATATCGAAGGGGAAGCCTACCAGAGATATATTGAAGGGGAGCCGGAACTTTCCGCGCTGATGACTCTGTATGCCAAGAACCTGTCCCGGCTGTACCGGGAAGTCAGCCGGCGGTATCAGATCGGGGAAAAATCCCGCTATTTTAAATAATCCGCATAGAAAATAAAAAAAAATCGAACATAAATTCGATTTCCTCTTGCAAAAATCTGCCGACGGGTGTAGAATAAGAACATAAGTTCCGAACAAACGTTTGTTTTTGAAAAAGATGCCATCCATACCGGGATGGTCATGAGGGAGATTTGAGAAGTAAAGGGGAGAGTATTATGTGTGGAAAGATTTTTTTGACCATGAATTCAATATTTTCAACAGCAGGAGTGATGGTTGTCTGTATTACACTTCTGACGATGCTTACGAAGATGGATTTTGTAGATATCGGAGCAGTGTCTATGATTGTAGGATGTTTTGTGGGAGTTACCAGTTTCATCAGATGGGGAAAGACTTTGGCCTCTGTGGGCAGTAAATGAGAAAAACATTACAAACAGCAGGATTGCACAGATTTTTCACAGAATTTCAAGTTGATTTTTCGGGATTGATGGCATATACTGTTCATATTGATAGGAGAAGACTCCGGGCGGGTTCCTGCCTGAAAAGTGGAAGAAAAAAATGAGAGGGAAGCTGATTGGCTTCCCTTCTTTGTGATATGACAGGACGGAGGAAAAGAATGAGACTTTTAATCATCAGACACGGAGATCCGGATTATACCATTGATTCACTGACGGAGAAAGGCTGGAAAGAGGCGGAATTTCTCTCCGAAAGGCTGAAGGAATGCGATGTAAAAGAATTTTACGTGTCGCCCATGGGAAGAGCGAAAGATACGGCTTCTCTGACGCTGAAGAAAATGGGGCGAACGGCTGTAGAATGTAAATGGCTGCGGGAATTCGCGCCGGACGGGTATTTTGACGAGAATCGTCAGAAGAGAGTTCCCTGGGACTGGCTGCCCCAGGACTGGACGAAGGAAGAAAAATTCTATCAGTATGATCACTGGTTTGAGGAAGAGAGTTTTGTCAAAGCTTCTATAAAGGAAGAGTATGACTGGGTGACGGAGAATTTTGACCGTCTGCTGGCACAGCACGGTTATGTGAGAGAGGGACATCTCTATCGTGTGGAGCGGGCCAACGAGGATACCCTGGCGTTTTTCTGCCATTTTGGGCTGGGATGTGTTCTGATCTCCCACCTGATCGGCGTATCCCCTATGGTATTGTGGCATGGTCTGTGCGCGGCCCCCACTTCGGTTGCTTCTATCAGGACAGAAGAGAGAAGAAAAGGGATCGCGAGTTTCCGTATGAGCGCTTACGGAGATACGGGCCATCTGTACGTGAAAGGAGAGGAGCCTTCCTGGTCAGCCAGATTCTGTGAATGTTACGAGAACCAGGATCAGAGGCATGACTGAGAAAAAGCAGGATGCCGGCTGGGAAATTCGAATGGGAAAGATGGGGCAAAGAGATGACGAAAGAAGAATTAGCTCTGGAGATTGTTGAGCGGCTAAAGAAAGAATACCCGGATGCGGGATGCACGCTGGATTATGAGGACGCCTGGAAGCTGTTGGTGAGCGTACGGCTGGCAGCGCAGTGTACCGACGAGCGGGTGAATGTGGTGGTGAAAGGGCTCTATGAAAAATATCCTACGGTCCACGCGCTGGCGCAGGCGAAGGCAGAAGACATTGAAGAGATTGTAAGACCCTGTGGTCTGGGAAAAAGCAAAGCGAGAGATATCAGCAAATGTATGAAGATACTGGAGGAAGAGTATGATGGCCAGGTGCCGGATGATTTCGATAAACTTCTGAAGCTGCCGGGCGTGGGGAGAAAAAGCGCCAATCTGATCATGGGAGATGTCTTCGGAAAGCCTGCGATCGTGACGGATACCCATTGCATCCGTCTGGTGAACCGTATGGGGCTGGTGGATCAGATCAAGGATCCGAAGAAAGTGGAGATGGCCCTTTGGAAGCTGATTCCGCCTCAGGAGGGAAGCGATTTCTGCCATCGTCTGGTGTATCATGGGCGGGAAGTCTGCACGGCCAGGACAAAGCCGCACTGCGGCCGGTGCTGTGTGCGTGATATCTGTCAGCGCAATGGAGTGGAGGACGAAAAAGCATAAATGTTTGGATATGTGACCATTTGTGAACCGGAACTGAAAGTAAAGGATCTGCGAAAATATAAGTCCTATTACTGCGGTCTGTGTCAGGAACTGAAAGAAGATTACGGAGCGGCGGGACAGATGACTCTGTCCTATGACATGACTTTTGTGATCGTTCTGCTGACGTCTCTCTATGAGTGTGAGAGCCGGATGGATGCCCACCGCTGTAAAGTTCATCCGGTGAAAAAGCAGCAGATGCTGAGAAATGAGATTACCCGTTACGGAGCGGATATGAATCTTCTCCTGACGTATTATAAGCTGATGGATGACTGGATGGATGAGAAAGAGATCCGCAGTCTGATCGGGAATGGGTTTCTGAAAAGAAAAGCCAGGAAAGTGATCGCGAAATATCCACGGCAGAGCCGGGTGATCCGTCAGTGTCTGAGAAAGCTGTCGAAATATGAGCAGGAGAACAGTACGGATCTGGACCGGACGGCAGGATGTTTCGGAGAACTCATGGCAGAGCTTTTCGTGTACCGGCAGGATATGTGGGAGGAACGTCTTCGGAAGATGGGCTTTTATCTGGGGAAATTCATATACCTGATGGACGCCTATGAGGATCTGGAGGAAGATCTGAAAAAGGGAAGCTACAATCCATTGAAGAAGCTGCGCGGGCAGGAAGATTACGAGGAACAGATGAGAAGAATTCTCTGTATGATGATCGCGGAGTGCTGCGCGCAGTTTGAGCAGCTGCCCTGCCTGTTGGATGTAGACATTTTGCGAAATATCCTGTATGATGGTGTGTGGAATCGTTACAGGAAAATTCAGAAAAAACTTACAGATGGAAAGGAACAGGAAAATGTCAAAGAATCCGTATGATGTGCTGGGGGTATCTCCGGACGCATCGGATGATGAAGTAAAAAAAGCGTATCGGGATCTGACCAAAAAATATCACCCGGATGCAAATGTAAATAATCCTCTGGCAGATCTGGCCGAGGAAAAGTTCAAAGAGGTACAGGAAGCGTACGATGAGATTATGAGGCAGCGGGAATCCGGCGGCGGATATGGAACCGGCGGTTTTTCCGGCAGCGGATCTTATGGAGGCGGCTCCTACGGCGGCAGCGAGCAGGATGTGCAGATGCAGGCGGTCTTTAACTACATTAACAACCGACATTACCGGGAGGCGCTGAACCTTCTCAACCGTATGCCGAACCGGACTGCCATGTGGTATTATGCCAGCGGAGCGGCAAACGCGGGAATCGGGAATAATGTGGTGGCCAGGGAACACGCGGCCCAGGCCGTGAATATGGAACCCAACAATATGCAGTTTCGGCAGCTTCTGAATCAGCTGGACTGGAACAGCCAGAGATACCAGAATAATCCCTATGGCGGCGGGTATGGAACCGGCGGTTCCTCCTGCGGAACGGGAAATGTATGCTGTGATCTGTGGTGTGCGGATACTCTGTGTGAATGTATGGGAGGAGATCTTTGTTCATGCATGTAAGGACGAAATCCGTGGCTTTTGGCGGACTGGCGACAGCCTTGTCAATCGTGTGTATGTCTTTGGGCAGTATCATTGAGTCCAATACGTTGTTTCTGCTGGCAGCGGCTTCGTATTTCGTGGGCATTGTGATCCGGGAATTCGGAATCGGAGCGGGAACAGCTTTTTACGCGGCAGATGTGATTCTTGGAATTTTGATTGTACCGAATAAGTTCTATGTGATTTCCTATGCGGCTATGGGGCTGTATATTCTCCTGATTGAGATAGCCTGGAGAGCGATGGCCAGAGGAGATCAGAGAATACAGCGGAGGTGGATTTTCTGGATTGTGAAGTATCTCATTTTCAATCTGCTGTATGTGCCGATGCTGGTGCTTTTCCAGGACTTTTTCTTCGCGAGGCAGCTGGAAACTCCGTTTCTGGCGGGAGCGTTTGTCCTTGGTCAGTTTGGGCTTTGGATTTATGATCAGGCCTATGAATATGTGCAGAGACATCTCTGGAATAAGTACCGGGGAAGAATTCTCGGTTAAAGAAAAGAGATCCGGCAGGTCCTCTGAGTTTTTGCCTGCCGGGGATATAATCAGAAAGGAACCAAGGGTGAAAATTCTTTCACCGGAGGTTCCTTTTTAAATTTACGGAGCTGTTTCCATCTTTTTCATGAGCCGCATCTCCCGCAGAATCAGAAGCGCAGTCACGAGGAAGGCGCAGGAGTCCGCGATGGGGCCGGAGTAAAGAATTCCGTCCAGCCCGAGAAAAACCGGGAGGATCAAAAGCAGCGGAATCAGGAACAGAACCTGGCGGGTGAGAGAGAGGATCATCCCTTTGATGGGTTTGCCGATGGCGGCAAAGAAATTGGAGGAGATCATCTGTACTCCGTTTACCAGGACCATAAACAGAAAGATCCGCATAAAATGAACGGCAAAGGTCATATAAGTTTCATCTCCGGATCCAAATATGGAAATGATCGGACGCGGAAAGAACTGAAACATACAGAATCCGATGGCGGAGATCACCAGGTCGCAGCAGATGGCGAGGCTGTAAGCCTTCCGGACCCGGTCATACTGGCGCGCGCCATAGTTGAAGCCCACGATGGGCTGCAGTCCCTGGGAAATACCGATGATGACGGCAAGCAGCAGGGAGTTGGTCTTCATCACGATCCCGCAGGCGGCCAGAGGAATGTCTTTGCCGTAGACAGACATGGCACCATAATAGGTGAGAGAATTATTCATCACCACCTGCACAAAGGTGATTGCCAGCTGATTCAGGCAGCTGCTTAAGCCCAGGGAGACATTGGACGGCCAGCGGCGGAAACGAAGCCCGAAATGGGAACGATTCAGGGTTACCTGCCTAAAGTGCGTAATGTAGCGAAGCGCCATCAGAAAAGAGAAGAACTGTCCGATCACGGTGGCGATCGCGGCGCCTCGTACTCCCATACCCAGAGGGAAAATAAAAATCGGGTCCAGAATCGTGTTGATGATAGCTCCCACCAACATGCAGCTCATGGAATATTTCGGACTTCCGTCTGCCCGGGCGAGGTTGCTGATCCCGTTGGTGACAATCAAAAGAGGCATTCCAAGCGCCGTGATCCGTGTGTATTCCAGTGCATAAGGCATGACTTTATCGGTAGATCCGAAAGCAAGCAGCATCGGGTGAATGAAAAGTTCAATCAGAACCGCGTAGACGATGCCGCAGAAGAACATCATGCAGATGCCGTCACCGACGACCCGGGCGGCCTCTTCCGGTTCCCCGGCGCCCAGATGAAGGGAATAACGCGACGCGCTGCCGATGCCGATCAGCAGGGCGATGGACAGACAGATGGTGGTGAGAGGATAGGAAACATTCGTGGCTGCGTTTCCCAGATACCCCACGCCCTGTCCGATGAAGATCTGGTCGACTACATTGTAGAGAGAACTGACGACCATGGCGATGATACTGGGAATGGCGAAAGATTTCAGAAGTTTCGGCAGCTTTTCATATCCCAGAATATTGTCTTTGGTTTCCATGTATTGATCCTCCTGAGTAAACATACATAACTTATATTATAGAACTTTTCTTTTTGAACCGCAATTCTTTTTGCCCTGGTGATAGAGGCCGAAGCGCAGTCGGGGTATAAGGGGAAAATATTCCGAATTTTACCGGATAATTTCGTGAGAAATGTAAAAAGTGAGAAACAGGTGAAATAAAGAATGATTTTTTCCTCTTTTTGCGCTATAATGGGAATGGATGTAAGGGGATCAGGTAGTCGGCTGTTCTTTTACTGCATAGCGGAGGTGGGGACATGGCAGAGATACGTTTGATGAAGATCGATGACTACGATGCGACATGGGGATTATGGATTCACACCAGAGAAATGGCGCTGAATAATCTGGACGATTCCCGAGAAGGAGTCCGTAAATTTCTGAAGAGAAATCCGTCTACCTGCTTTGTGGCCACAGAGGAAGGCAAGATTGTGGGCGTGATTCTGGCGGGGCATGATGGCCGAAGAGGGTATATTTATCACCTTGCGGTGCAGGCAGAAGCCCGGCGGCAGAAGATTGCCACGAAGCTTCTGGAAGCGGCGCTGGACGGACTGAAGAAAGAAGGAATCACGCAGACAGCCGTGTTGGCGAAGAAATCCAATGAAAGTGGAAATCAATTCTGGGATGAGGAACAGTTTAAGCCCAGAGAGGACCTGGTCTACCGAAGCAGAAATCTGATTGAAATCTGCAAGATTCCGACGGAACAGGCATAATTTTGGAAAATCAAAGTGTAGTTGTGAGAGTGGATCATCAGAGCTTTTGCGATTACACTTTTTTGTTTGATGAAGAAAAATGCGCCGCGTTTACGAAAGGGCGCATATCAGGGAGGACAGGATGAATAACTGGAAGAGAGAATATTTTTCCATTCCGAATATTCTTGGCTATTTCCGCCTGGTACTGGCGGGATTCTATCTGTGGGTCTGTCTGGAAGCCCGGACAGAGACGGATTATTATCTGGCGGCGGGAATCATCGGAATTTCGATGGTGACGGATTTTCTGGACGGAAAGATTGCCCGGCGGTTTGATATGGTGACGGACTGGGGAAAAATCCTGGATCCGATTGCCGATAAGATTACCCTGTTTGTGGTGGGGATCAGTTTTGTTTTGCGCTATCCGTTTATGCGCACAGTGCTTCTTTTCTTTGTTCTGAAAGAAGCGTTCATGGGAATCTCGGGGCTGCTTTTGATGAGGAGAGGATGGAAAACCCAGGGAGCCATCCTGCCGGGAAAAATCTGTACGGCAGGTCTTTACGGGATCAGCTTTTTGCTGCTTCTGAAACCGGATCTGAAAATCGGAGCGGTTCATCTGCTGCTTGGGCTGGAAATTGTCCTGATGCTGTGTGCCCTGCTGTCGTATCTGCGGCTGTATGCCAGAGTATGGAGGCTTTTGCGGGGCGGAATTCCCGGAGAAGAGATCGATATGGACAGACTTGCGCGGGAACGGAAAAAGAACGGCCGGAAACACCGCTGGTTTTTTCCGGCGGCAGTGCTTGTTTTTTTCAGTTATGTGCTGGTTGGCGCAATTTTGCCTTTCACCAGCCATCCGGCGGTGACGCAGCAGACCGAAGCACAGTTTGAACCTTCGGATTATTATGGCCAGGAACCGGGAAAAGAGAGGGTTCGGATTCTGGAGGACAACGAAGAGGCTCTTCGGGAGCGGCTGCGGCTGATCGGAAATGCGAAGAAGCGGGTGATTCTGTCCACTTTTGATTTCCGGTCGGATGAAAGCGGACTGGATATGCTGGCGGCGCTTCTGGACGCGGCAGACCGGGGCGTCCAGGTGGAAGTGTTCGCGGATGGTTTTAATTCCTGGGTGAACATGGAAGGGAATCCTTATTTTTACGCGTTGTCTTCCCATCCGAACGGAACCATTCTTTTGTATAATAAAATCAATGTTCTGAAGCCCTGGAATATCATGGGACGGATGCACGACAAATATCTGATCGCGGATGATACGGCGTATATTCTGGGAGGAAGGAATACGTTCAATTATTTCCTTGGAGATTATGGCGGGCAGAAAAATTATGACCGGGATGTCCTGGTGTACCAGACAGAAAGCGATCCAGGTTCCCTGGATGAGGTGGAGCGTTATTACCGGGAGATCACTTCACTGGATTACTGCAGCCGTTTTCACGATCAGGAGAAGATCGGAGAGTTCTTCAGTGTGCGCAGGGCGTCCGCGAAGCTGAGAGAACGGTTTGCGCAGATGAAAAAGGAACAGCCCCGGATTTTTGATGGATCCTATGACTATGAGGCACATACGCTTCCGACAGAGCAAATCCATCTGCTGTCCAACCCGATTCACCGGTATGCGAAGGAGCCGGTGCTGTTTTACCAGATTCTGCGGCTGTTGGAAGAAAATCCCGGGAATTCCGTGATCCATACGCCATACGCCATCTGCAATTCCTATATGTATCAGGCGTTTTCCCAGGTGGGAGGAAAGGTGTCCCTGATGCAGAATTCCGCGGCCAATAATGGAAATCTGTTCGCGGCATCGGATTATCTGCGCCACAAGCAGGAGCTGATCGATACGGGGATGAAGCTTTTGGAGTATGAGGGAGGAATTTCCTACCATGGGAAGAGTATCTCCATCGGAGAAGAGCTGTCGCTGGTCGGTTCCTTTAATATGGATATGCGCAGCGCTTATATTGACACGGAGCTTATGCTGGTGGTAGACAGCCGGCAGGTGAACCGGAAGCTGCGGGAAAATATGGAATACTATGAGAGAGAGGCCGCTGTGGTTGAGACAGCCACCGGGTATTCTTCCATTCCGGAAGGGATGGAGATGAAGTCATTGTCCTTTGGGAAAAAGGTATTCGGTATTCTGCTGGGCGGCATACTGGAACCGCTGCGGTTTTTGCTGTAGAAACAAGCCGGGAAAGAAAGGAGTAAGACTTATGAATGAAAAGACCAGATATCAGGTTCTGCGTCAGCGGGAGATGATGAAAGGATATACCAGTGCTTATGTGAACACGGAGGCTACAGATCAGCAGCAGAAGCTTCCGTTTCCCCAGCCGCTGAACGAAGGGAGGGGGATGGAGAGGATCGGTCTTCCTCTGGATTTTGACCGTGTGGTTCGTCCTTTGAATCTGACGGAACTGATCCGGAACCGGGAGAGCTGCCGGATGTATCAGGAGCAGGCGCTGTCCCTGGAGGAACTGTCTTTTCTGCTTTGGAGTACTCAGGGAGTACGCAGATTCGCGGGGCGCTCCCGGCAGGTGACTTTTCGAAATGTACCCTCCGCGGGATCCAGACATCCCTTTGAGACGTATCTGTTTCTGCGGGAGGTGGAAGGAATTCGGCCGGGGATCTATCACTATCTGCCTGCCGCTCATGAACTGGAAGTCTGGGAGAAACGGGAGGATTACCGGGATGTGCTGACCGAGGCTCTTCATGGGCAGGCCTTTGCCGCAGAAGCGCCGGCGGTCTTTGTGTGGAGCGCGGTTCCCTACCGCACAGAGTGGAGATACGGTCTGCAGGCGCATAAATATATGCTGCTGGACGCAGGACATGTGTGCGAGAATCTGTATCTGGCCTGTGAGGCCATTGGCTGCGGTACCTGCGCCATTGGTTCTTATAATCAGGAACTGTTGGATGAACTGCTGGGATTCGCGCCGGGGCCTTCGGCAGAGCCCGATGTGGAGTTTGCGGTCTACGCGGCGTCTGTGGGAAAGAAGAAATCAGAAGACTGAATCTGTGTGCAGAAAGGGAAAAATTCGCCTCGATCATCGGTTTCCGTTCCGTGATCCGCAGGCGGCTGTTCCCGTTGTATTGTAATATTATCAACAATATGTTATATATACCATATAGTTTCTAATCGTTTGTAAGCTTTTGCGGGGAAGACAGAAACTTTCTCTGAGGAACAGCAGAAATTTTGTCTGACAGGGCAAAAAGGAAAGGGGAAAAGAATGGGTGAAGAAAAGAAAAAAAGAAAGGTCGCAGTCTTCACAGAATGGAAAGGAAACGATTTTGAAAAAACTCTGAAAGACTGGGCGTTGTGCAAAAGCCTGGAAAAAATGGGGATGGAAGTCAGCCAAAACCCGCTGGACGCGCAGCCGCAGAAGACAGAGAGAATGGATGGTTATCTGATAAGCGGAAACGGAATCTGGGACTGCGGGGCACAGGCGGATGGCCGGAAGCATTTCCTGGAGCAGGCACCGGAAAACGCGGTGAAAATTGCCTATGGGATCGGAATGAAGAACGAAAAATTACCGCCCGAGATACGGGAAAAAATGGGAACAGAACTGGACCGTTTCCAGGGGATTTCCGTGAAAAGTTTCTTTATGGCAAAAGAATTGGAGAAAGCGACATCCAGACCGGTTCAGGCAGCGGCAGACCCTCTTTTTCTGCTGAAAAAAGAAGAATATGAAGAATTCGCCGCAAGAGAGCGCTCTCACTTTCTGTCCGGGTTATTTAGCTTTGGACAGAAACAGGAGCAGGGGTATCTTCTGGTGGATCTGGAAAAGGAAGAAAAAGAGCTTCAGGAATCCATCCTCCAGCTGGCACAAAAAAATGCAGGTATCCGTGGTATACCGGAAAGATAAAACGGAAAAAAAGAAGACGGCTTCCAGGGCTGCGGGGGAATATCTCCGACAGGTTGCCGGAGCCGGCTGCGTGCTGACGGACCGCTTCTGCGGCACCGTTTTTTTCCCTGATTTATGAAAAACCTTTTGTGGCGCTGCCCGGAACGGAAGACGAGGAAGAGATCCGGGAACTGTTGGTAAGATTTGGATTGGAAGGGCATCTGTCAAAAGAGGGGGAAAAGACCTTTGCGCAGGAACAGTTCCTCGTTAAAAATCCGAAAGGGCTGAATCGAAAAAAGAAATATTTAAGACAGCATTCCCTGAAGATTCTTAAGGAGGCGTTCGGGCTGAGAGAAGAACAGCCGGAGCTGGTGAACTGTCCTACCGGTATCTTAAAGCAGGAATGCTATGGATGTTATGCCTGCAAGGAAGTCTGTCCGGAACAGGCGATTTCCATGGAGGAAGAAAAAGACGGCTTCTACTATCCGAATGTGGATCCGGACAAGTGTATTTCCTGCGGACGATGTTCCCAGGTGTGTATCCGGCTGCAGGACCGTCCGGGGACAGAGCCGAAGATGCCGAAGGCTTATGCTGCGGTCAATCGGGACGAGAAGACGAAGATCGAGAGCTCTTCCGGCGGCGTATTTCTGGAACTGGCCCGGTATATTCTGAGGGAGAAGAAGGGCTGTGTGGCCGGAGTGCGCTGGAATTCACAGATGGAGGCAGTGGCGGATCTTATTGAAGATGAGAAGGAACTGCAGGCCTTTTCCGGCTCCAAGTATGTGAAGAGCCGGCTGGACGGGATTCTTCCGAGGGTAAGAGACCTGCTTCAGGAAGGACGTACGGTTTTGTACAGCGGACTTCCCTGCGAGTGCGCGGCTTTGCGCGCCTATCTGGGAAAGCCGTATGAAAATCTTTACATTTGTGAGATTATGTGCCATTCTGCTCCTTCGCCGAAAGTGCTGAAGAAATATCTGGGCTATCTGGAGCATCGGTTCCGTTCGAAAGTGGTCAGCCTGAATTTCCGTGACGCCAGCAAGACAGGGTGGCGGGGATACCGCTCAGAGATGGTGGCCCGGTTCGAAAACGGAAAGGAACTTCGGGTGAATGGAAAAAAGAATAATTATCTGCGGGCGTTTCATAACGGATATATTTCCAGAGAGTGCTGCAGCTTTTGTGCTTATATAAAGGAAAACCGGCGGGGAGATCTGACACTGGGAGATTTCTGGGGGATTCAGAAGCTGATTCCGGACTTCTATGACGAAAAGGGAAACAGTTTTGTACTGGTTCACAATGCACAGGGTGAAAAACTGTGGCGCGCGGTGGAGGATCACTTTTTCGTGAGGGGAACGGATCTGGAGACAGTTTTCGCGGGAAATCACGACCGGCCTATCGGCCGGCATGCGGCGCGGGAAGAGATTTTCACGTTCCTGGACCAGGAGCCGACGAATCACCTGCTGAAACGACTGAATGATCTGCGGGAAAGTTAATGGAAATCAAAACGGCAGAAAGGACGGTTTATGAGAAAGAGCAAAATACTGGCGGCGGATGACGAGCAGGACATCCGCGAATTTTTGAAGCTTCTTCTGGAAGGGGAGGGCTATGAGGTGCTTACCGCCCGGAATGGGCAGGAGGTTCTGGAGATGGCTGACGACACGGTGGACTTGTATCTGCTGGATGTGAATATGCCGGTGATGACAGGATTCGCGGCGGCAGCGAAATTGAGAGAGAATTATATGGCGCCGATTATCTTCCTCACAGCTTATGGCGGGGAATCTGATAAAGTGATGGGTTTTTCCGTGGGGGCCGATGATTATATCGAGAAGCCTTTTTCCAATATGGACGTGCTGCTGAGAGTCCGTGCCATGCTGCGCAGGGTGCAGCAGTATGGGGCATCCCAGAAAACGGAAGAAAAGAAAACGGAAATTTCCTACAAAGATCTGATATTGGATCTGGAAAGTCAGTCGGTCCGCAGAGGAGATGAGGTAATCGCGCTGACTTATACGGAGTATAAGATCCTGGAACTTCTGGTTACCCACAGAAAAAAAGTATATTCGCTGGAGAATATTTATCAGAGTATCTGGGAAGAACAGGCAGTAGGGGATGGAACGATCATGGTTCACATGAAAAACATTCGAAGAAAACTGGGGGATCCGTCCCGAAATCCCAGGTATATTAAGACTGCCTGGGGAAAGGGGTATTATGCGGATTAGAAAACAGACAAAATACCGGAAGCTGTCCGCGGAGATCCTGGAGCTTTTGCTGATCAGCCTGGTCATTGCCGCGTTTTTCTGCGCTTTTTTGTACTTCATGTCCCTGTCCATCGCGGAGTCTTATCTGAGCGGCCGGGAGATTTTTCTGAATGAAATGCAGACGGGAACCCTCCGTGTCTGGCTGGGAAGTATCTGTCTGCTGGCCTCCGCGGCTGTTTTTCTGGTGTTGTTTCTGTCTTTGTTCGGACAGAAGATTGCTTATCTGATCACCATCATCAAAGGGGTGGATATGCTTGGAAAACAGGAGATGGAATACCATATTTCCGTGGAGGGAAATGATGAATTTACCCAGCTGGCAGAGAGTATTAATTATCTGTCGGCGTCTCAGAGAGAACTGAGGCAGCAGGAAGAGCAGCTGCGGACGGAGAGGGAAGCCCTGATCCGGGCTTTATCCCATGACATCCGTACGCCTCTGACTTCGATTCTGTCGTATTCGGATTACCTGGAGAAAAAGGAACATCTGACCCAGGAAGAGATGAGAGAATACCTTGCCCTGATGCAGGTAAAAGCGGAGCAGATCCGGGTTCTGACAGACCGTCTTCTCGGAAAACGGCAGGAGAACCGGGAACGGATCAAGGACGGCCGCCTTCTCATGGAACAGCTGACCGCGGAGTGGGAGGAAATTCTGGAAGAGAGTTTTTCCTGTCAGGCAGACCTGAAGGACTGCGGCGCGTTTTGCGGAAATTTCGATGTCAGCCAGCTTCGGCAGATTCTGGATAATCTGGCCTCCAACGTGGAGAAATACGCGGATCCGGAAGCGCCGGTGATCCTGAAAATCTGGACAGAAGGGGAACAGCTTTTGCTTTGCCAGAAGAACCGGATCAGATCCGGAGAACTGTATCAGGTGGAGAGTCATGGGATCGGTCTGGACAATATCCGGCGGATTGCCCATGGCTATCAGGGAAATGTGGAAGTGAGACAGGAGAACATGGAGTTTCAGGTTCGGATCGCTTTGAAAATCGAAGGGGAAGATAAGATACCTTAGAAGCTGCCGGATCCGGAGAATCTGTCCGGATCTTCAGAATTCTTCAGAAATTCCTGAGAATATTCTTCAGAATTATGTGCTATCCTTTCTCTATCAGCTGAGAAAATAAGAGAAAAGAGAGGATTGGGAATATGGCATTGGGAATTTTACTGATTGCGTTTATTGTAATGTGTGTGGTAAGCGGAGTCGGCTTCGCGCTCCTGCTTCTGCTGAAAAATGAGAAAGCGAAGAAGATGATTTTCTATTTTCTGGCGTTCTGGGGAATGGGAATCGCGGTGATCGGAGCGATGAGTCTGCCGTCCAATTATGTGCCGTCGCAGCTGCTCTCCTGGGGCTTCGGATTTCTGAGTGTGGCGGGACTTCTGGTACATATCCGGGCGAAATCAAAAAGTCAGTACGGGGTTGCCTATCTTCTGGTATTTGCTTCTATCGTACTCAGCATTATGAAGTTATTCGGATTGTATTGAGCATAACCACAGGAGGGTTGTATGTCACAGAGAGAAGACAAGGTCAGGGAATTTCAAAAGGGGATGCAGGCAGGATGCAGTGCTTTTGCCTGGGAAACGGAAGACGGACGGCATCTGTTTGGCCGGAATTTTGATTTTAACCGTCTGGCCCAGGGAAGCCAGGTGCTGTATATCCCCAAGGGACAGAATTTCTATACTTACGGGACAGAACTGGAGAACAGTCTGGATGAAAAGACACGGCAGACGGGGCGGTATGCGCCGTGGGGATCGGAGCCGGATTCTTCCCTTCCACACCGGTGCTATATGAAGGGATGAACGAAAAAGGGCTGATGGGCGGCCAGTTGTTTTACCGGAATTTTGCCTGCTTTGAAAACGGGAAAAAAGCAGATCGGCTGGCGGTGCATCCGGCTTTCGCGGTAACCTATTTTCTCGCCCGGTGCGAAAGTGTCCGGCAGGTGGCGAAAGAGCTGGAAGAAAATATTTCTCTGGTGGGAACACCGCTTCTGGGAACGGTTCCTACGATTCACTGGATGTTCACGGACCGCAGCGGGGAATCCATTGTGGTGGAATCCGAGCGGGATGGCCTTCATATCTACCGGAATACCATCGGAGTGATGACCAACGCGCCGGGATATGGCTGGCATCGCCAGAATCTGCTCAATTACGCGCAGATCCGGGATCTGGACCATGAAGCGGTGGAGATTGCGGGAACCCGCCTGGAACAGTGTTTTTCCGGAAGCGGGGCGTTCGGACTGCCGGGAGACTGGTCCTCACCTTCCCGTTTTGTGCGGCTCGCTTTTTTGAAAAAATACGCGGTAAAAGGGAAAAATGAGGAGGAGGGGATTGCATACCTGTTCCGGCTGCTGGGCAATGCGGCTTTTCCTTACGGGATGGTACGTGTCACGGAATCCGGAGTGGTCACGGAGTATGATCGGGAGGTCACGCCTTATGACTATGCGATTTATACCTCTGCCATGTGCGCGGAATCTCTGCGTTTTTACTGGACGACTTATGAAGATTCCAGAGTACGGTATGTGGATCTGGAAACGCTGCGGGAGCGAAAAGCGGTTCTGCAGATGGAACTGAACCGGAAGCCGGAATTTCTCTGTGTGACCGGGGACATGAACCCCCGTCAGAGTCCGTGAAGGGATTTTTTGGAAAAAAATATCTGTGAAAATATAATTAAATTTTTCGAAAGGATCTTGCGTTTTGTACGGAATCGTTCATAATGGAAGTAGGAAAGAACGAAAGGGGTGACAGCCGGTGGACATTAAGGTATCGGAAGAAGTCTCACCAGCGTACCTGGAGGCAGTGGAAGATATTCTCAGGAACGAAGAATTTCTTCTCCTGAGTCTTTATTCTCACCATCAATGGACAACCCGGCTGATGCACAGCATCAATGTCTCTTATCTGTCGTGGAAGATGGCGCGAAAGCTGGGAGCAGATGAGAGAGTGGCCGCGAGAGCCGGCCTGCTGCACGATTTTTGTCCGTATGATTTCCGTGAGAAAACGCCGACCGGAGAGCATCAGGCATTCTACCACCCGAAGGCTGCGGCAAAGAACAGCCTCCAGAATTTTCACATCAGCGAGCAGGAAGTGAGTGCCATCCTGACGCATATGTTCCCACTGGGACCGGTTCCGAAGAACAAAGAGGCATGGATCATCAGCTTTGCGGACAAGGCCTGCGCAATGACAGAAGGATGCCACATCGCGATCGCGCTGGCCAGACGCAACCGCGTGATGGTTACAGCCGCTTAACATGAAAAAGGGAGACGGCATTTTCCGAAAAACGGAGAGTGCGAGGGCTCCCTTTTCCTGTGTACATTTTCGATTCAAAAACAGTGGTTTCAAAAAAGGATCTCAGGGAGTCTGCTTTACGAAATCCTTCCTGTGTGATAGAATGAATAAAATCAGTGGAGGGAGGAGAGAAGAGAATGGCGAGTATCCGGGACGTGGCGAAAAAGGCAAATGTAGGAGTCGGAACGGTATCCCGATTTTTGAATAACAGCGGATATGTCTCTGATGAAACCAGAAGCAGAATTGAAGCAGTTATGAAAGAACTGGATTATACGCCGAATGAACTTGCAAGGAATCTGTATCATAAGAAGACAGAAATTATTGCAGTGTTGGTTCCGAATGTATCCAATCCTTTCTTTGGTGAATTTGTGGATTACGCGGAAGCGGAATTATACAAAGCCGGATTTAAGATGATGCTCTGCAATACAACTAAGGCCAGCAATGCGGAACTGGAATATCTGGACATGCTGAACCGGCATATAGTGGATGGCGTGATTACCGGCGTTCATTCTCTGGACGTGGATGAATACAGAAAAATAAGCAAGCCGATAGTAGCTCTGGATCGGTATCTTGGAGAGCACATTCCCGTGGTGGCGGTAAATCACAGGAAAGGCGGTCAGATGGCTGCGGAGACATTAATCCGCAATGGCTGCAAAAAGATTCTGCATTTTTGCGGTTCCACAAAAGTAGAATCTCCTTACCATGAAAGGCACAGAGAATTCAATCGGATTATGCGGGCAAATCACATTGAGACGTATTCCTATGAGCTGGAATGGAATCGGTTTGATTCGGACTATTATGCGGAAGTTGTGAGAGATGTGTTCGCGAAAGGAATTGATTTCGATGGAGTATTCGCGGTGGACAGACTTGCGATCGAATGCATGAACGAGGCGATTCGGAGGCATCGAAAGGTCCCTAAAGATGTGAAATTTGTGGCTTATGACGGCACTTATCTTACAGAAATGGTGGAGCCGAAACTTACTGCAATTGTACAGCCGATGGAGGCTCTCGCGAGAGAATCGGTGAAGCTGATGATGGAACTTATCAGTGGTCAAACTTATGTCAATAAGGAGGTTATGCTGGATGTGACATTGAGGAAAGGAAAGACGACGATTGTCTGAGACGTTGGAAGTATTGCATAAAAAAAGACGAAATAAATTGAATATAGTATACAAAATGAAGATAAAAGATGAAAAAAGTATTGACATATAAGCCAGGGGGCATATAATGAACTCAGAGAGAAGGAAATCTCGTTTTTATTTTTCCCAAATGCGGAACCCGTTCCATGTTCGGGGAAAAGCCCCTGTCAATTATTTTTTTTCATCAATATGGAACCCGTTCCATAAACAAGAAAAGGAGGAAAAAACATGAAAAAGAAACTTATCAGCGCTTTATTGACAGTAGCTATGATCGGCACGATGGCTGCCGGATGCGGAGGATCAAAAAGCGAAGGCGGATCGGAAGCTGCAGATCAGGGCGGAGAGAACAGTATCACCGTTCTGGTGGAGAGCGGATCGCCTGCAGAGGCGCTGGCAAATGACACAGCGGCGGAATTTGAGGAGGAAACCGGATGCAAAGTAGTGGTAGACGCAGTGGCATACAACGGTATGTATGATAAGCTTTCCACAGAGATTAAATCCGGGGAAGCTGCCCATGATGTGGCATGTATGGATTTTGTCTGGCTGGCTGCGTTTGCAGACGCGATTGAACCGCTGCAGGATGCGGATACCAGCGATTTCCTGCCTACTTTGGAAGAAAGCGGAACGATTGACGGCAATCTTCTTGGATATCCGATGTGGACGAACTGTAAAATTCTGATTTACAGAAAAGATCTGATTCCGGAGGATAAGGTTCCGACAAACTGGGAGGAATACAAAGCGCTGGCAAAAGAGATGGCGACAGATGAGATGTACGGAACAACGGTGTTTGGCAGCGGTTCCGATGCGGTTTGCTCTTTCCTTGATTTTGCCTGCCAGGCGGGTGCAGACGGACTGGTCTTTGATGAAGACGGAAATGTAAATATTACGGATCAGCCATATGTGGACGCTTTGAATTTCATGGTGGAAATGGCAGAGGCAGATTATTCCCCGGATGATTCTCTGGCAACGGCGGCTACAGAATCTCAGGAGCTGTTTACCAATGGAAAAGTTGCAATGCAGCTGAACTGGAGTCATCAGTATCCTGCAGCTGTAGAAGCTCTGGGAGCGGACAAAGTCGGATGCGCACCGATGCTCAGCGGAAGTGAAGGAATCGGCGCTACGACAGGGCCATGGTATCAGTGTGTGATGAAAAATTCAGAGAACAAGGAAATGGCTCAGAAATATGTGGAATTTATGTATGACCATAATGCGGATTATATGGATCTCACCCTGAAAATTGCAGGAAGAACATCCGTATATGAAGAAGCCGGCCAGGAAGCAGGAAATGAACATACGACTGCGGTACTGGAGACACTGGAATCACCACAGTCCCAGCCGAGACCGATGGTGACTACCTGGGCGCAGATCGAAGAAGTACTGACTAATGTGGTAGAATCCTGTCTGGGAGGCGCAGATGTAAATGAAACTCTGGAATCTGCACAGACGGAGATTGAAGGAATCGGCAAATAAAAAAGAGATTCCGTAAATAGTTCCGAAAAACAGGGAGTGAATGACAGAGGGGATTCTCAAGGCGCAGGGCGGAATGGAGAGTCACCCTCTGTTTTGAAAAGGCGGGAAATAAAAATGAGATTAATATCGAGGAAAACATTATTATTATTCTTTTTGCCGGGAGCGGTATTCATGGGAGCTTTTCTGGTTTATCCCATCTTTACTATGGTAATCGACAGTTTTTACGAGATCGGTATCACCGGCGACAAAACGTTTATCGGACTGGAAAACTATATTCATGCGTTTTCGCAGGGCGGATTTCTGAAACAGCTGAAGAATACGCTGGTTTATATCATAGTGGCGGTAGGTATTGAGACCATACTGGGGATGGTGTTTGCGCTGTTTTTTGAAATGAATTACAAGGGAAGCAAAGTTATCCGGTCCCTGATGATGGCACCTTTGATGATCGCCCCTCTGGTAGCCGGTCTGACCTGGAAGCTGATGATGAGCTCCAGTTTTGGCATTGTCAATGAATTATTGACGAGAGTTGGAATTCTCTCCAGTAGCAGTGATATTCTGTGGCTGGCAGATGAAAGATGGTCATTGCTTGCCTGCTGTATTGCGGATATCTGGCTTACTACTCCTTTTATGATGCTGATGATTCTTGCAGGACTTCAGGGTCTGGATTCCAGTATGGTAGAAGCGGCAAAAATCGATGGAGCAAATCTTCTGCAGCAGATTTTCTATGTAAAGCTGCCGGTCATCAAACCGGTTTTGCTGACCGCTCTTTCCGTACGAATTATTGACGCAGCCAGAACCTTTGATATCATCTGGGCAATGACGGAAGGCGGACCGAACAGTTCCTCAGAAACTATCAGCATCGTGATTTACAAGACCCTGACCAGATATAACGATATCGGTTATGCCAGCGCAATGGCCGTTATTTTTATTGCGGTTCTGGTGATTTTTACACTGGTATTTATGCAGAGTCTTTGGAATCCGAAGAAAAAAGTGAACTGAAAGTGAAATAGGAGGCAGAAGTTGTGAGTAAGAAAAAAGAAATTTTGAAAGGTCTGGGAATTATCATCTCGATTATCCTCACCGTATTCTGGCTGTTTCCCTACCTTTATGTGATAAGCTGTTCGTTCAAACCTGGTTCCGAAGTGATTGCAGTACCGCCCAAATTTTTTCCGCAGATTTTTTCGGTAGAGAATTTTCAGGGATTGTTTGAGAGAATGGATGCGCTGAGCTTTCTGGTCAACAGTCTGACTACAGCAGTGTGCAGTACGGTGATTGCTCTGGTTCTGGGAGCGTTGGCTGCATATGCGATTCAGCGTTCCGGAGCGAAATTGTCGATCGTTCTGATTGTGCTGATTCTGTGTCTGAAGATGATACCGACGTCAAGTATCGTAGTTCCGATTTATGAACTGATCAGCGATCTGGGGCTGTATGATACGAGAATCGCACTGATTATCGTATATGCTGCGGTTAATATGCCTTTTGTAATGTGGACCATGCTCAGTTTCTATGAAGGAATTCCTACAACGCTGGATGAAGCGGCTTTTGTGGACGGGGCAAGCAGTTTCCAGACATTCTGGAAGGTTATTTTCCCGATCTGCCGTCCGGGGCTTGCGACTGCATTTATTTTCACACTGTTTCTGGCATGGAATGATTTCCTGATAGCGCTGCTGCTTACCAGTACCAACGCGAAGACATTTACCGTTGGCCTTGCAGGATTCCTGTCGGCTTATAATCTGGATCTGGGACCTATGTGCGCGGGAGCATTTTTATTCAGTTTCCCTGTCATGATTATATCTCTTGCAGCGCAGAAGTACATTGTTCAGGGTATGACAGCCGGAGCGGTAAAAGGTTAATCGGAGGAGTTTATGTCTAGAGAAAGAATGCTGGAAAACATTGCACGCGCGCAGGCGGAAATTGAAGAGAAGAGAGTGCTTGTAGAAAAGGGAAAAATGCGGCAGCATTATCATTTTATGCCGCAGGCAGGATGGATGAATGATCCCAATGGACTGATTTACTATCAGGGGAAATACCATGTTTTTTTTCAGAGTAATCCGTATTACGGGCACTGGGACTATATTCACTGGGGACATGCGGTAAGTGAAGATCTGGTTCATTGGGAATATCTCCCGATTGCGCTTGCGCCCAGTGAGGATTACGATGATCATAAGAGAGGCGGCTGTTTCTCGGGAAGTGCGATTGAACATGATG
Source organism: uncultured Blautia sp. (assembly GCA_963927715.1). Taxonomy (GTDB): domain Bacteria; phylum Bacillota; class Clostridia; order Lachnospirales; family Lachnospiraceae; genus Blautia_A. Next base: position 49,451 of record CAWVBU010000001.1, read on the forward strand.
GGAAATTATTTCTGATGTATACAGGAACGTCAAATCATGGAAAGGGTTATGTGCAGACGCAGTGTATTGCATGGAGCGAGGACGGAATTCACTTTGAAAAATATGAGGGGAATCCGGTGCTGACGCCTCCGGAAGGCGTGGATCCTGATCAGTTCCGGGATCCACGAGTCTGGAAACATGACGGAATTTTCTACATGGTTTGCGGAGCAAGCCGGGATGGAAGAGGACAGGCACTGCTGTATCGCTCAGAAGATCTGCTGCATTGGGAATTTGTCAATGTTCTGGCGGAAAGCCGCGGAGAATGGGGATTTATGTGGGAGTGTCCAGATTTCTATCCGGTGGGAGACCAGTATGTCCTGACCATATCCCCTATGGGATCGGGAGATCATACTTCCGTCTATTTCGTTGGGGATTTCGATTATCAGACAGGAAAATTTGTCTGGCATACCGCAGATGAAATGGATTGGGGGATGGATTATTATGCGCCGCAGTCTTTGCTGGCACCGGATGGCCGGAGAATTATCATAAGCTGGGCCAACGAATGGGAATGGATGCCTTGCTGGAAAGACTGGGGGCCTACGTACCAGGAAGGCTGGTGTGGTTTTTATAATGTTCCAAGGGAAGTGAGGCTTTTGCCGGATGGCAGGCTGCAGTTTGTCCCGATAAGAGAACTGGAGCTTTTGAGGAAGGAAGCTGTGAGGAAGACAGATATTCTGCTGGAAGATCAGATGAAAAGCCTCGAAGCCGGAGATGGGATTTCTTTTGAAATGAAGCTGGAAATTGATCTGGAAGAGACGAACGCCAGGAAATTGGAACTGGATTTTCGCTGTGGAGAGGGAATGAAAACGGTGTGTATCCTGGACTTTGAACATGGGGAGATGACTGTGGACCGGAATCAGTCGGATGGATGGAGCAAAGATCAGTCCAGAAGTGATCTCTTTCTGAAAGGGAAAAAATCACTGGATCTTCACATTTTTTCAGATCAGAGTTCTCTGGAGATTTTTTCGGATCTGTACCGGAATAATCATTCCAACAATATTTACGCAGGAAATGCGCAGAATCAGATTCGGGCGCAGGCGGTGGGCGGAAAAGTCGTGATCCGGAATTATGAAGCTTACCGCCTGGAAGAGTGTTTTCGGTGACATCAAGCGAGGAGGAACAGGATGAGAGAAAATAATTTTTATGATGTAACTCAGTGGCCGTATGGAGATCCGTATCAGGATATTGGCGCTGTGATCAACAATATTTTGGATGATATCCGCAGCAGACAGAGTGAAAAAAACGTTGGAGAGGGCGGGAAACCAGGAGCAGTGATCTATATTCCATCCGGGGATTACCATCTCAAAACTCAGGTTGTGATTGATATCAGTTTTCTGAAAATTGTGGGATCCGGACATGGATTTACCTCCTCCAGTATTCGGTTTAACGCGACGAACTGTGAGGATTGGCATGAAATCTGGCCGGGTGGAAGCCGGATTCTTGTGGATCTTCTGCCCACAGAGGAAGATGGGGCCCAGGGGGCAGCGTTCTATGTGAAACGGGACGGAGAGCCCAGGATCAGTTCCGTAGAATTTGAGAACTTCTGTATCGATGGACTGCATTTTATCGATGATGGAACCGGGGAGAAAAATCCGGAGAATACCTATAAAAACGGAAAGACCGGAATCTATGTGGCAGGAGCCCAGGATTCTTTTCGGATTACGGGTATGGGATTTGTTTATCTGGAACATGGGATCACCATTTACCATGCGGATGCCTTGAGTATTCACGATAATTTTATCGCGGAATGCGGAAGCTGTATTGAACTCAGAGGATGGGGACAGGCTTCCAAGATTACGGACAATTTGATCGGTGCGGGTAATTATGGATATTCGATTTATGCCCAGAACTTCGGGGGGCTTTTGGTGACAGCTAACAATGTGTTCCCCCGCGGAGCCAGCAGTGTGCATTTTGAAGGCGTGACGCGTTCTGTTGTCACAGGAAATCGCTTTCATTCTTTCTATCCGGGTATGATTGTTCTGGAAAAAACATGTTCGGAAAATTTAATTTCCTCCAATTATTTCCTGAGAGATCCGGAACCCTGGACGCCCATGCAGGAGCATGACAATGGTCTGGATGACTCTTATGGCCTGATGTATATCAACGGCAGCCATAATTCTGTGATGTCAAATCATTTTTCAGAGGTACTGGAACCTGAGAAGGTGACACCGTCAGGAACACTGCCCGTGATCATCCACGTGGTTTCAGGAAGAGATAATTATATTTCCAGTAACCATTTCGTTGTCACCGCAAAAGAAGCGGACAATACGGAGACCACAGATTCCTGCTATATGGCACAGGTGGGAGCTCTTCTGGATACGGGAGAATCCCGGGAGTTGTCAGTGATCACGGTGAAAATTGAACAGGAGTCCAGATACAACACGGTGTTGGATTCCGGAAGTGAGAAACAAGTGGTCATGGATCGCAGAAACAATGGATTTCGTCCGGTTCCTGCGCCGGGAATGTGATATGCGCGATGACGGATGGGCAGCCGGCAGGAAAGTATCTCTATGAACACCTCACTTCATGATCATGTGATGAAATGGATCAAAAAAGTGCAGAAACATCCGGAATTTCGTTAGATAATAAACAAATGAAAAAAGACAGACATCACGACGCACAAGGACATCCGGCTCTGAGTCTGGATCCGATGATGTAGGAAAAGAATAAGATAAGACGAAAGCCATCGCAAAGCGGAGGAGCACTCCGCCGCGCGGTGGCTTTTCCGCGTATATTTGCAAAATAATTCTGCGGCCGTTTCCGCGGGAAATTCTGTGATTTTGAATTTTTATAAAAATGAAAGAAAAGTGAGAGTTTTTTGAAAATTTTGTACCTATATAGGTAAAGGGGGGTCTCGGGTAAGGATCTGTGCCGGAAAGAGTGCGGCAGATAGGGAGGATGTAAAATGCTTGATTGCAAAATACGTGTTGAGCTGGTGAAGAGACGGATTTCCCGGAGAAAGTGCCGGCGGGAAAAGAGAATGCTGTTCGTGCTGTGTCTGCTTCTGACAGGAATTTTGGGTACTCCTATCGGCTTTGGGAATGTTTCATCGATGGAACGTGGTGACCTTAGCTGGCTTTTCGGCTGTGTGGGCGGATATGTGCTGGCGGGGATGGGGTGTCTTTTTCTGGCAGCGGCGCTTACCATGCTTTTTTCGCGGCTTTGCGGCGGAAGCAGCAGGGTACTTTACTTTGCCGATTACGGAAAAGATTTACCGGGAGAAAAAAAACCGGTGGAGCCAACTGCGGAAAATCTATCTCAAGTCCGGATCGTATCCGGTGAGGCAGTTTTACAGGAAGATCTGGAAGTCGGGGCCGGGGAGCAGATCTGGCTGGTCCAAGAGAGCAGTCTTACCATTCCCGAAGGAAGAACCCTGAAGATAAGGAAAGGCGGCAGCCTGCTTCTGCGGGACGGCGCCTGCTGCAATTTAAGCGTGGAATCAGGAGCCCAATTGGAGAACAGGGGCAGTCTGACGATTGGGCTGCGGAACATCCTGACAATCCGGGAAGGAGGGATTTTTCGAAATTACGGGGAACTGAACAATCAGGATACCATAATCAACCAGGGAAAGCAGGAATAGAAAATTTTCATGACCAATCCTTACCAGGAACGGGATCTGAAGAATGGCTCGAGAAATACCATGAGCAAGGTCTGCACGTTGAAACTGGGCTTCGCGGTGGAGGATCCGGACCGGAACTTAAGCTATACCACCAGCGATCCTTCGGTGGCTGTGCTGGAGGCAGGAAAGATCACTTATCAGGGCGTGGGTGAGTGTGTGATCACCGTGACGGCAGCAGCTACAGATCTCTGCAAAGAAGCGGTATTGGAGATTCCTGTGAAGGTGGGAAGTCTGGGCACTCCGACCTTTACTCCGACGGTGACCAGCCGGACGGCCCAGAAAGCCTTCGTGGCCACTTCCAGCACCGTCCGGGGTGTGGATGGCTGGGAAGTCCAGTACTCGATCCGGGAGGATTTCTGGCGGGCGACCACCAGGGATTTCCCGGATACCGGAGCAAAACTGTATCGGGTAACCTGCACCACCGTGCATTCCGACAGGACTTATTACATCCATGTAAGAGGATATCAGAGGGTTGGCAAAGAGAAGGTTTACAGTGACTGGTCGCCGGTGAAAACCATCCGGACAAAATAATCGGCCAGCTCATATAAAATTTAAGGAAGAGAGAAATTACATCCCCCGGGAGAAACAGAGTATCTGGATTTCCCGGGGGATGTGCCGGAGGAGAAATTTATGCTTGTCAGAAATAGCGGAAAGTCATAAAATAGTAGGATACGAAAGATTTCTGATAAGGAGGCGGCGATATGAAAGATCAGTTATTCATTCAGGACGCAGCTGTCATGACGGATGAAGAGAATTATCGCCGCTATCTGGAAGGCGATGAGGAAGGACTTGCGGAATTGATGCGGAAATACGGAAGTCCGCTGACTTTATATATAGACGGTTATCTTCATGATATCCATGAGGCAGAAGATTTGATGATAGACGTCTTTTCTTATCTTTTTACGAAAAAACCTCGTATCCGTGACGGCGGGCTGAGAGCGTATCTTTATAAAGCGGCCCGGCATATGGCTCTTCGCCATAAAAGCAAAAGGCGCCCTTGTTTCAGTCTGGAGGAGCTGTCCCGGGAACCGGAGGCGGAAGTCCTGCTCGAAGAGGTGGTAAAGAACAAGGAACGCAGCCGTATTCTGCATTTATGTATGGGACGGCTGCAGCCAAATTACCGGGAGGCTCTTTACCTGGTTTATTTTGAAGGTATGAGTTATCAGGAAGCGGCTGAAATTATGAGAAAAAGTATCAAGCAGATTACCAATATGGTTTACCGTGGAAAACAAAGTCTGCGGGGACTTTTGGAAAAGGAGGGAATCACCGATGCGAAGTCATGAGCAGCGCGTTGCTGCCGTCAAAGAACGAATCGCGCAAAGGGAGAGACAACGGCGGAAGAGAAGACCTATGGCAGTTGCGGCTTTTGCGGCGGCAAGCCTTTTTCTCGTTCTGGGCCTTTCTTTTCTCGTTTCAAGTTTTGAGGATTCTTCTGCGGCGGGACCTTATATTGGTTATGAAACGGCGGCCAGTGTTTTCCATAGCAGTGGAACAGCCGGATATATTGTTGTGGGAATCCTGGCTTTTATACTGGGCGTGTGCGTGACGGTATTCTGTTTCCGTCTGAGAAAACTGGAGGAGAAAGAGGAGAGTATGAGGGACGATCATGATAGAGACCTTTGACAATCTGTCACAGCTTCTGACCGTTTTGCTATGCGGTGTTCTGTCCGGAGTTGCTTATCTTCGGACCCGCAGGCAGCCCTGGTTTTTGCTGACCTGCTTTTACGGCTGTTTTATGCTGGCCATTTTATACTGGCTGCTTTACACCACGCTGTTTCCGGGAAGCATGCCGGTGTTTTATGTGTCAGATATCGGATGGATCTCCTGTTATCTCTTTTTGCATCTGCTGCAGTGCAGCCTTTCGAGTCAGGGAGAGAGGAACTTCCGCTGCCGTGCCCAGTGGCTTGCGCCGGGGATCGAAATTCTGCTGACGGTATATTTTATCCGAATCGGGGATGTGCTTTATAATCTGATCGTTGGTGTCCTTTTGACGGCGCTTTGCTGGTGTTCCATCCGGGGACTGATTTATTATGGGAGAGAAGGCAAATCCGGCCGGGGGATGCAGGTTTTTCACCTGATGATTCTTTGCATGCTGGCGGCGGAGAATCTGCTTTGGCTTTCCAGCTATCCGTGGGCGGGGAATACTCTGGCGAATCCCTATTTCTGGTTTGATTTTCTTCTTACGGCAACGCTCTTAGGGTTGTATCCGGCTATGAGAAAGGCGGTGGGAGTGTGATGGATCTCGAAAATATTTTTATCTGTATTGCTGCTCCGCTGCTGGCAGCTGCTTTCTGTATGAGAAAGAAAAATCTGCAGTTTTTTCTGTTTATGATTGCAGGGATGGGAGCCTGTCTGCTCTCTGCCTACGTTAATGCTTTTTTTGGCGCGGTTTACCATGCGGATTCTATGAATATTGCGGCAGATATCTCGCCGGTGGTGGAGGAAGTAATGAAATTTCTTCCACTGTTTTTTTATCTTCTGGTGTTTGAACCCAGGCCGGAGAAGATTCGAACAGCGATTATCACCGTGGCGGCCGGATTTGCTACCTTTGAAAATGTCTGCTATCTGACGGAGTATGGATCGGAGCATTTTTTCCATCTGCTGATCCGCGGGTTCGGTACAGGAGCCATGCACATTGTGTGCGGTGTGATTATGGGAAGCGGGCTGGTGTATGTATGGAAAAGAGCATGGCTGAAGATTGCCGGAACCTGTGGATTGCTGGGAGTCGCGGTGAGTTTTCACGGGATTTATAATCTGCTGATTACTTTTGGCGGGACAGCGCAGTACATTGCGTATGTGCTTCCTTTCCTGATTCTGCTCGCGGGAACGTTGTCTGCGAATTGGGCCGGACATTTTCAGGGGGATGCGAAAACGGCTTCTTTAAGAACTGAAAATGACGAAGAGAAATTCCGGACTTGATTCGGTCTTATATTTTCCCTATAATTGAAACCTATAGGAGGAGTTCATGTATGCACAATTATTGCTTGGCAGTCTGTGAAGACGACAGGGTAGTACGGGATGAAATCTGCCGGGTCTGTGAGGAAACATTGAAAGAGATGAAGATCGCGTATGAAATTTCTGTCTTTTCCAATGCGGAGGAGCTGGAGAAAACACTGAGAGAAGGACGACATCTCTTTGATTTGTTGATTCTTGATATTGAACTGGACCGGAAAACAGGAATGGAACTGGCCAGGGAGCTCCGTGCCGGTGAAGATTGGGTGAGTATTCTCTTTGTCACAGGACATGAAGAATATGCGCTGGAGGGCTACGAGGTTCAGCCGATACAGTTTCTGATGAAACCTCTGAACTGGGAGAAGCTGAGGGAAGCGCTGCGGACAGACTGGAAGAGAAACCACCGTCCCAAAACCGTGCTTCTGCAGAAAGGTTATCGAAATCTGCGTCTGCGTCTGAGTTCTGTTGTGTATGTGGAGACAGACGGCAACCATGGTGTGCGGATTTTTCAGGAAGATGGAGAAGAACGTTTTCCGATGGGGTTGTCAGAATTGGAAAGGTTGTTTTCGGACCATCGGTTTCTGCGGTGTCATAACAGCTATCTGGTCAATCTGGAACATGTGCGTGAGATCGGCCGGGAAGGATTTCTGATGGATCAGGGCAACCGCCTTCCCATCAGCCGGAAGTATTACAGGGCTTGCCAGGAGGCTTTTGTGTCTTATATCAATCAATAGAAACCCAAAAGCAGGACATTTTCTTACTTCTGAGAAAATGTCCTGCTTTTTGCAAATCTTTATGTCTGGGGAAATTTCAAAGCAGTTTCCACAAGGAAGACGGCATCACTCTCGGAGTGGAAGAGAATGGTGCTGTCATATTTTTCTGCGATTTTTTTCATCTGGCGGCATCCGAAACCATGGGAAGCGGCATTTTCTTTTGTAGTCAGGAGATTCCCGTCTTTGTCTTCTTTCCATGTGCCGTTGAAGGAATTCTTGCATTTGACTGCCAGATATTGATTGACAACTTTGATCTGGATCGAGAGGCGGCGGTCTTTATTCGGCGAAACTTTTGCGGCTCCTTCCAGAGCATTGTCCAGCATATTCATCAGAAGCGAGCACAGATCGGCATCCGGAATTGGCAGGTCTTCCGGAACGGAAACCGAAGCCTGAAAAGAGATCCTCTGCTGTTTTGCCCGTGCGGCAGCATCATGCAGAATGGTGTTGATGGTATGATTTTTGGTGAAAACCATGGGCGTCTGATCGTTCTGTTCCTGAAGAATCTGCGACAGAAGCCGGCGGGCCCCTTCCGTGTCATTTTTCTGATACAGACAGTCCATGGCTGTGAGCTGATGTCGGAATTCATGGCGCAGAGCAGCGGTTTCAGCTATTTTTTCCTCCAGAAGGTGATAATTGTCCGCAATCATTTCGTTCTTCAGCTGGAGACGCTGTGCCTGTGCCCGTTGTTCAATGAAGGCTTCGGCCATACCCTGAGCCGAGATGATTGTGGCGGTGAAGGCAAGCCAGAGGGTGAGCCAATAGACAACGCCGTCATAATAGCCCATGGTCAGCTCCTCCAACAGGGCGAGGGTCGTGCGGGCAAGGCGGCCTCCGCTGGCAAAAGAGACCAAAAAACAGATTCCGAAAGCAGTAGCGCTGGCAGCGGCGGCGATTCCGAAATGTTTCCAGAAATGGCGCCGACGGTTCATAACCAGGTACAAAAGAAGGGCATCTCTTTGGTAAGATACAATTCCGATAGCCGCAGGGTTACCTGGTCTGGCTGTTCCCTGCGCCCGTTGTAGAAAACGAGAAACCGCGGCTGGGGAATCGGGACTTTCCGTGTCCCGTAGAGGTTGGCGTCTCTTGTCAGGGCGGAATACAGGTCACAGATGTACAGCAGGAACCGCAGGGATATCCGTCTGTCTTTGGAAATCTCGCTGCTGTGTCTTGTGGGATTGGAAAAGCATTGAGATTTCGAAACGAAGGGAATCCCCGGAAGGGCTCCCAAAAGAAATGCTCTTACAGAATAGATTTAAGAAAAGATCTGCAGGAAATGCCCGAAATAAAATGCTTTGCCTGTATTGTAGCACGCAGGAACCGGAAACGCTATGGTTTTCCAGAAGTTTGGAAAAAGTTTAGATTTGCAGGACAAAAAAGCTGCTTGCAACAGGAGAATATTTGTGCTATTCTGACATTGGAATCCGAAATAAGAGGTGTAAAATGTACAGATAATCTATCAGAAAAAGACAAGTGGACAGGAAGAAGAACCGGCATAAAAATACCGGATGGTTGTCGTGTTGTCAGAAGATAGATTGCCTGCTGTATAGTTTCTTATTTTATGAAGAGGAATGGGAATCAGGAAAAAAGGCCGTTTTCCCTTTGGCTTTCAGGAATCCCGGAGAATACCACGCAGAGGAATCGTCTGATAACAGTCGGTTCTTTTTTTGTACCTCAGAAAGAGTTTAACGTGTTGAAAGAAACGGGAAGGATGTGATGGCGTTGTCACAGATTCAGGTATCGGGGCTGACTTTTGCCTATGAAGGCAGTTATGATAATATTTTCGAAGATGTAAGTTTTCGGCTGGATACAGACTGGAAGCTGGGATTTATCGGGAGAAACGGAAAAGGAAAGACTACATTTTTGAAACTTTTAATGGGAGAGTATGAATATCAGGGGAAAATACAAAAGTCTGTGGAGATGGAATATTTCCCCTACAGGGAACTGGAGAAAGGAGGACAGGAGGATACCGTTGAACTGCTGGAAGCGTGCAGACCAGATTTTGAACTTTGGAAAGTATGCCGGGAGCTGGAGCTTCTGCAGGCGGATCCGGAGATTCTGTACCGACCTTATTCCACCTTGAGTTTCGGGGAGCGTGTGAAGGTACAGCTGGCACTTTTGTTCTCAGAGGAGGGAAAGTTTCTGCTGATCGACGAGCCGACCAATCATCTGGATGTGAAAGGACGGGAAACGCTGTGTGAATATCTGCGGAAGAAAAAAGGATTCCTTCTGGTGTCTCATGATCGTGCGGTCTTGGATGCCTGTGTGGATCATGTACTGGTGCTGGAAAGAGAGCAGATTGTAGTCGAACAGGGAAATTTCAGCTCCTGGTGGGAGAATAAGCAGAGGCGAGATCAGTTTGAGCAGGCGGAATATGAGAAAAGTAAAAAGGAAATCCGACGTCTGCAGGATGCTTCCCGGCAGGCGGGGAACTGGGCGGATCAGGCAGAAAAATCGAAAATTGGATATGATAAACGAAAGGCAAACAATTACTTCATCGGTACCCGGGCTTACATCGGAGAAAAATCGCGAAAGATGCAGATGCGCCGGAAGAATCTGCAGCGCAGACAGGAGAAAGCTATCGAAGAAAAAGAAAAGCTCCTGAAAAATGTGGAGAATCCGCCGGCACTGAAACTGATGCCCCTGAACCACTACAAGGAAGTTTACATTCAGGCACAGAACCTGACTCTTGCTTACAATGAAACGGAAGTGTTGAGAAATTTCCAGATGGAACTGCGAAGAGGAGAGCGGGTAATTCTTCAGGGGAAAAACGGAAGTGGGAAATCTTCGTTGATTCGGGCGATTCTGGCCTCTGAGCAGACAGAAGTTCTGAATGATTTTTCCGGGGAGAGCCGGATCTTTCCGGGAACGGCCACGGGGGAATTACAGATCGCAGGCGGTCTGAAAATATCCTATATCAGCCAGGATACTTCCGGTTTAAAAGGGAGTCTGGACAGTTACATAAACCGCCTGGAAGTGGACGGAAGTCTTCTGAAAGCACTGCTTCGACAGCTGGATTTTGAGAGGGTGCAGTTTGAGAAAAATATGGAAGACTATTCCGAAGGTCAGAAGAAGAAAGTTTTGATTGCGGGAAGTCTTCTCCAGCGGGCACATCTGTATCTGTGGGATGAGCCGCTGAATTATATTGACATTTTTTCCAGAATGCAGATAGAGGAGCTGATCCGCACCTTTCAGCCCACCATGCTGATGGTGGAACATGACCGGTATTTTGCCGCGCAGTGCGGGGCAAGGATTATCCGAATGGAAGAGGTTTCGGACGGTAAGGGAAAGCGGGATATGCAGGCAGAAAGAACAGAAGGAGCAATCCCTTAATCGGCAGACACGGTGCAGAAATTCTCCCAGTTCTGCCGCAGTGTGCGGCAGGCATCCTCGAAATCCTCGGCGGACAGAGCGGAACAGGACAGAAGGCAGGTCACAGAAGAGGAATCCGAGGAAAGAATTTCGATGCGCAGGCCTCTTTCCAGGGAAAATTCAGAAAACGCGGAGAGCGGAATCTGCGGATGATGTCCGGGGCAGGTAAGCTTCAGCGCAACGCTCGTGCCTGCGGAGCCGACCTGCAGAAGGCTGTCCGGAAAGAATTTTCGGATGGCAGCCAAAAGCAGTTTCATTTTTGCACTGTAGAGACGGCGCAGTCTCCGTGTCTGAGCCGCCAGCTGGCCGTCACGGATGAATTGAGTCAGGGCAATCTGTTCTGCCTTGGAGGCAGTCTGATTGTAGCGGCGGGAAATCTCCTGGTAGGCTTCGGACAGTTTTCGGGGCAGAACCATGAAACTGATTCGGATGGAGGGCAGCAAAAGTCTGGAGAAAGACCCGATATAGACCACATGTTTTCCGCCGTCCAGGCTGAACAGAGATGGGGTGGGTTTCTGCAGATAGACAAATTCATTTTCAAAATCATCTTCCAGGATCAGGAGGTCTTTGCGCGCGGCATGGCGGATCAGTTCCAGGCGCCGTGAGATAGGCATGATCTCCCCCCATTTGGTCATATGAGCAGGAGTGACATAGATGCAGTCACAGTTTTTGTTTCGATAAGCGACTTCAAAACCGTAGTCCCGGAACACGGAAATTCCCTGGAGAAAGGAATCCGTGGGAAAGGATACGGTTTTTTTCGCGCGCAGAAGCGGACAGAGAATGTGCAGGAGGCTCTGAACGCCGGCGCCTACCACGATATCCTGAGGCTTACACAGGATATTTCGATGTTTCCTGACATAATCTGCAAGAACTTCCCGGAAATCCTCTTCTCCTTGAGGGGATCCGTAAGTCAGAAGCCGTTCGTCCTGGCGGAGGGCACTTTTCAGGTAGCGCCGCCACAGCTGGAAGCGAAAGCTTTCCCGGTCCACGCCGGAAGAGGAAAAATCAAAACGGACTGGCGCAGGGGTCGTCTTTTTTGGTACGGGTATGGTCTGGGGCTGGCTGCCCAGGCCTGTCACATAGTAGCCGCTCTGCGGTCTGGCAATGATATATCCATCGGCAGCCAGCTGGAGATAGGCGGCCTCGATGGTGGTACGGCTTAGCTCCAGCTCCTGTGCACAACGCCGCAGAGACGGCATTTTCGATCCGGCTGCGAGGGAGCCGTCAGCGATCTGTTTTTGAAAATAATAATAAACCTGCATGTACAAAAGTTCTGATTCCAATGAAAGTCTTTTCATAAACTGTCCCCTTAAAAATTTATGATTTTGGATATTTTCAGAAATCCACTTTGGTGATATTCTATCGGAAAAATAAGAAAACGGCAAGGGGAAAAGAGTGGCGGCCGCATTCTTAATCAGATTGGAATTGCCGGAGTGAAAGGAGAAATTATGCAGACAAATGAAATGACAACAAGGACGATGACCAGGGAAAATCGAATGATGCGCCGTCTGACAGCCACAGGAATGATGGCTGCGCTGATTACTCTGATGACTGCTTTTATTTTCCATATTCCTGTAGGTATAAATGGAGGATATATCCATATGGGAGATGCCCTGATTTATCTGTCGGCAGCGATTTTGCCGGCACCTTACGCCATGGCGGCGGGGGCTATTGGAGGGGGACTGGCGGATCTGCTGACCTCACCGGCATGGGCGCCGGCGACGATTGTGATTAAAATGTTGATTGTACTGCCTTTCTCCAGTAAGAGGGAGAAGATTGTGACAGGGAGAAATATTCTGGCGCTTCCCGGAGCGATTCTGATTACAGTGGCAGGATATTATCTGGCGGAAGGACTCCTTTTTGGTTTTCGCGCGGCAGCTCTGGTTTCGATAGGAAGCAATCTGATTCAGGGTGTGGGAAGCGCCGCGGCATTTCTGATTTTCGGTCTGGCATTGGACCGCCTGTCGTTTAAAACCAGGTTTTTTTGAGAGAAAGAGAGCAGAAGAGGCAGAAATATGGTAAAATGAAATGGAATATCGCAGATGGCAAAAGGATATTCGAAAGAGCAGAAGGCTTCGATTTTGTGTTTTTTTCGGTACAATCGAGAAACAGGATGACTCCTACGATGGGGAAAAGAGAGAAAAATACGGAACAGAAAGCCATAAAAAAAGCGGAAAACGGTAGAATTTCTACGGAGGATGTACATGGAAAGGTTAATCAGGAATAAGATTCAGGAAGTCTATGCGGGACTTCGTCCTTCGGAACAGAAAGTGGCAGATTATTTCTGGAAATATGAGGGAAAAGCAGGGGATCTTCTGATTGAGCAGGTGGCGAAGAAGGCCAGGGTCAGCCAGCCCACGGTGATTCGTTTCGTGAAGGCATTGGGGTACGGCGGATTCAAGGAATTCAAATATGGTCTGATGCAGGAAGAAATCCAGCGGAAAGCTCAGGAAAAATCCGGGCAGGAGGATGCGGACCGTATTGATCTGTATGGGTTTCAGCTGTCCCGCCGGGATGGGCTGGAGGTGATTCCGGGAAAGATTGTCACCACGTCCATTCAGATGCTGGAAGAGACGCTTCGGAGCATTTCGATGAAAGAATTCCGGCGGGCGGTGGAAGCGATTGCACAGGCGCGTAAGATTGTCGTCTACAGCGTGGAAGATTCCAATGGAGTGGCCCATAATCTGCTGACCAAGCTGACTTACCTGGGTCTGGACTGCAGAAGTTACGGGGACAGTTATCTGCAGAGCGTCAGTGCCAGCAATCTGGAAAAGGGCGACCTGGCGGTGGGAATTTCCTACTCCGGCTGTTCCAGAGATACGGTGGATGCTATCCGTCTGGCGAAAAAAGCAGGGGCGAAGACACTGGTGATCACGAATTTTGACAACTCTCTGATCACGGAGTACGCGGATATTCTGCTGTGTACCAGTGACCATCAGTTCCTCTATGGGAATACCATTTTTTCGAGGGTAACCCAGATGGCGCTGGTGGACATGCTGTATGCCGGAGTGCTGAATTTTGATTATGAGAGACTGCGGAAAAAACTGAATAAAAACAGCCGGATTGTGGCGCGCAGAGCCTACGATAAGAAGGAGGAAAACCTGTAGAAAATCTACAGGTTTTCCTCCTTTTACTATACATTTTCTTGACATAAAGTTTACGGGTTTTTGATTGAAAACAGGGATTTTTCGTTCTTATAATGGGATTGCGAACGACGGAAAAATGTTTGAAAGTGAATGTCAGAAAGGAGTTTCATCCATGTTAGAACTGAAAAATATCCGAAAAGCTTTTGATGGAAAAGTAATTTTAAATGATATCAGCCTGAATATTGAGGACGGCGAAATCGTGTCGATCCTGGGGCCGTCCGGAAGCGGAAAGACCACATTGTTAAATCTGATTCTTGGAATTACCGATATTGACAAAGGAAAACTTGTTTACAACGGTCAGGACCTCACTCACGTGCCGATAGAACAGAGAGGTTTCAATATTGTATTCCAGGATTACGCATTGTTTCCCAATCTGAATGCGTATCAGAATATCACTTATGGACTGAAGAACAAACCGGGGATTTCCACCCAGGAAGAGGTGGAGGATCTGATCGATCTTCTGGGTTTGAGAGAGCATCTGGACAAGAAAATTGAACAGCTCTCCGGCGGTCAGAAACAGAGGGTGGCTCTGGCCAGAACCATGGTAATGAAGCCGAAGATCCTGCTGCTGGATGAGCCGCTGAGCGCTTTGGACGGTGTGATCAAGGAGTCCATCAAAGACCGGATCAAAACCATTGCCAGAGAATATCATCTGACCACCATCATTGTTACCCATGATCCGGAAGAGGCGCTGACTTTGTCTGACCGGGTTCTGATCATCAATCAGGGTAAAATCTCCCAGTACGGAAGACCGGAGGAGATCATCAACGAACCCAGCAATCCGTTTATTAAGGAATTTATCTTAAATCAGCTGGAGATTAAGAGAAACAATATTTATACCTTGTTTCAATGTGCCTGAAGAGACGATGACAGGGAGAAATGATCGAGATGAAAACGAAAATTAAAAACATAGAAATTAAGCTGATTTTTCTTGCGGTTGCGGTTCTGTTTCTCTGGTTTCTCGCGGCACCGATCCTTCTTCTGCTGCTGAAATCCTTCCAGGAAAACACCGGTCAGATCTGGATTCACTATATTGATGTGTCTACGGAAGACGGATTCTGGGAATCCGTGGGCAACAGCTTTAAGGCGGCCGGAAGCAGCGCGCTGATTACCACGGTGATTGCTTTTATTCTGGCCTACGCGGTTCACTATACCAATCTGCCCGGATGGGTGAAGAAACTGATCCAGGGCGGCGCGGTGCTCCCCATGCTTCTTCCCACCATTACCTATGGTTTTGCCATCATTTATTCCTTTGGAAAGCAGGGGCTGGTGACGAAGGTTCTGGGGACTCAACTGTTTGATATTTATGGATTCTGGGGGCTGCTGATGGGGTACGTGATCTATACGCTGCCGGTTTCCTTTCTCCTGATCCAGAACACCATGGGATACATCGATAAGAAATTTATGATTGTCTCCAAGGTTATGGGGGACAGTGGGCTGAAGAACTTTTATATTACAGTTCTCCGACCGTTGGTGGGAACCCTGGCAGCTTCCTTTGTACAGTGTTTCTTCCTGGCGTTTACCGATTTCGGTATTTCTGCTTCTGTGGGCGGACAGTACCAGGTGGTGGCCTCTGTGCTTTACGATGAGATGCTGGGCAGCCTTCCGAACTTCAATAACGGCGCGGTTGTGGCTATGGTGATGCTGGTGCCTTCTGTGGTAAGTATTCTGCTTCTCCATTTTCTGGAGAGATACAATGTACGTTACAGCAAAATCTCCCAGGTGGATAATTTCCATAATCCGGTGCGGGATGCCATCTGCGGCGTGTTTTCCCTGTTGGTGATGCTTTTGATCGGCATTGTCTTCGCAGTCATCTTCATTGTACCGTTTGTGAGAGAATGGCCCTACAACATCCGTTTTACTACCGAGCATGTGGTGGAAGTTTTCCAGGACAGCAGTCTGTCCGGCGTGTTTGTGAATTCGCTGTTTGTAGCCTTGCTGACTGCGGTCTGCGGTTCTCTGGTGGCCTATGGAGCGGCTCTGGTCACAGCCCGGAGCAAGGTGTCCAGAAAATATAAAAATGCGGTAGAGAGTATCGCACTGGTGACGAATACCATTCCGGGAATGGTTATCGGTATCGCTTTTCTGCTGATGTTCTCCGGAACCAGTCTGCAGAATACCTTTGCCCTGATTATTATCTGTAATATTGTGCATTATTTTTCCACACCGTATCTGATGATGAAGAACTCTCTGGAGAAAATGAACAGCTCCTGGGAGACCACAGCCATGCTGATGGGAGACAGCTGGGCGAAGACCATCTTCCGTGTGGTGACGCCCAATGCGCTGCCGACGATTCTGGAAGTGTTCAGCTACTATTTTGTGAATGCGATGGTAACTGTCAGCGCGGTGATTTTCATCGCCGGCGCGAAGACGATGGTAATCACCACCAAGATCAAAGAACTGCAGCATTTCGCGGAATTTGACGCCATCTTCGTGCTGTCCCTGTGTATCCTGTTCACCAACCTTGTGGCGAAGGGATTGTTCCGGGCGATCGCCAACTACCGGACCAGTCTGGTCAAAGGAGAGAGTACGGCAAAAGCACGGAGAGTTGTGACGGCCTGTCTGGCGGTGATCCTGACTTTTACAGTAGGAGGATTTACTGTCTGTATGGCAGGAAGCGGCAATTCCGGCACAGAGAAAGTTATTATCTACTCCAACGCGGATGATGAGGCGGTGACCGCCATGAAAAACGCGCTGGACAACAATGGTTACAAAGGCCAGTATCTCTTCCAGACCTTTGGAACTTCAGAGTTGGGCGGAAAGCTTCTGGCGGAGGGAACCAATATTGAGGCAGATCTGGTGACCATGAGTTCCTTCTATCTGGACAGCGCACAGCAGCAGAATGAGATGTTCCGGACACTGACGTTTGACGCGCCGACCCTGGAGGAATTCCCGGATTATTACCGGCCGATTACTTCTCAGGAGGGAGCGATTCTCGTGAATCCGACTGCGCTGGAAGAGGCGGGACTGCCTATGCCGAAGTCCATCAAAGATCTGGCGGATCCGGTCTACAAGGACCAGATTTCCGTGACGGATATCAAAAGTTCCTCCACAGCCTGGCTGCTGATTCAGGCGGTGGTGGACGCTTACGGGGAGGATGGAGCAGCAGAGGTGCTGACTGGCATCTACGAAAATGCGGGACCTCATATTGAGGATTCCGGCTCCGGCCCGATCAAAAAAGTGCGTTCCGGGGAAGTCGCTGTCGGTTTCGGCCTGAGACATCAGGCTGTGGCGGACAAAGCGGAAGGACTTCCGGTGGATTATGTGGATCCGGTGGAAGGAAACTTCTCACTGACCGAGTCCGTGGCGGTGATTGATAAGGGAGAGGATACCAATGAGAAGGCCATGGAGATGGCCGAGTGTATCATTGAACATGGCCGCGAGGAACTTCAGCAGACGTATCCGAATCCACTGTATGAAGGGGAAACGGTAGATGAGGCGAATCAGTCCACATATCCAAGAGAATTCCCGGAGCCTCTGACGGCAGAACTTCTGGAGAAGCATCAGGAACTGTCAGAGAGCTGTAAGCCAAACTAAGGAAAATTACAGAGAAAATTTCTGTGCCGTTCGAAAACCGCGGCGGCACAGAGAAGAAAATAGAGAGAAAAAGAGGTAAGAAAAATGGTAAATTACAAGTTGTTAACTCCGGGTCCGCTGACCACAACGGAGACAGTAAAAAGAGAAATGATGACGGACCATTGTACATGGGATGACGACTATAAACAGATCACTCAGAAAATCCGCAGAAATCTTCTGAAGCTGGCTCACGTAAGCGAGGAAGAATACACCGCTGTGCTGATGCAGGGAAGCGGAAGCTTCGGCGTGGAGTCCGTGCTGACCAGTGTGGTTGGAACAGATGAGAAGCTCCTGATTATCGCCAACGGCGCCTATGGAGAGCGAATGAAGGACATTGCGGATCACGCGAAACTGCAGTATGCCATGTACAGCGTACCTTACGATCAAATTCCGTCCGCGTCAGAGGTGGAAAGGATTCTGGAACAGGATCCGGCCATCACTCACGTTGCCATGGTACACAGTGAGACCACGTCCGGTATCTTAAACGACATTGAGTCGGTAAGCCGGGTGGTAAAGGCGGCAGGCCGGACTATGATCGTGGATGCCATGTCCAGCTTCGGCGGTGTGGAGATTCCGGTCGGCGAATGGGGGATCGACTTCATCATCAGCAGCGCCAACAAATGTATCCAGGGAGTTCCGGGTTTCTCCTTTATCATCTGCAATCGGGAGAAATTGACGGAGAGCGCGGGAAAAGCCAGAAGTCTGGCACTGGATCTCTACGATCAGTGGAAAACCATGGAAGTGGATGGAAAATGGCGTTTCACTTCACCGACCCACACGGTACTGGCTTTTGCCAAAGCCATGGATGAGCTGGAAGAAGAGGGAGGAATTCCTGCCAGATCTGAGCGTTATTATCACAACAACCGTCTGCTGATTCAGAAGATGAGAGAGATGGGAATCCGTCCTTATATTGACGAGGAGCATCAGGGGCCGATTATCACCACGTTTTTCTATCCGGAACATCACAATTTCTCTTTCAAAGAGATGTATCAGTATATCAAAGACCGCGGGTATGCGATTTATCCGGGTAAAGTGACCGATGCGGATACCTTCCGGATTGGAAACATCGGGGAAATTTATGAGGAAGACATTCTGAAACTGGTTTCCATCTTCCGGGATTTCTTCCGGTCCATGGAAAAGACAGCGTAAACAAAGAAAAGAAGAAAAGAGGAAATGATCATGAATAAAAAGACGGAGGCAGTCATTTTTGACTGGGCGGGCACTACGGTAGACTATGGATGTTTCGCGCCGGTGCAGGTATTTACAGAGGTATTTCGAAATGCGGGAATCGAGCCCACCATGGAAGAGGTGCGGGAGCCTATGGGCATGCTGAAATGGGATCACATCCGCACCATGCTGGAGATGCCGAGAATAAAAAAAATGTGGACAGAAAAATACGGAACAGAACCGACGGATGCGGACGCAGACCGGATGTACGCGCAGTATGAGCCGTCTCTTCTGAAAATTCTGGATCAGTATTCGGATCCGAAGCCCT
Source organism: uncultured Blautia sp. (assembly GCA_963927715.1). Classification (GTDB taxonomy): domain Bacteria; phylum Bacillota; class Clostridia; order Lachnospirales; family Lachnospiraceae; genus Blautia_A. The sequence continues at coordinate 68,420 of CAWVBU010000001.1, forward strand.
ATGTGCTGGAGACAGTGGCGAAATTGAGAGAAAAAGGGATCAAAATCGGATCCACCACCGGATACACGGATGTGATGATGGGTGTGGTGGCTCCCAAAGCAAAAGAACTGGGATATGATCCGGACTGCTGGTTCAGTCCGGACTCCACAGAGGGGAAGGGACGTCCCTGGCCGTATATGATTTTCAAAAACCTGCAGGCTTTGCAAGTGACCAGCGTAGAGAATGCCATGAAGGTGGGAGATACAGTATCCGATATTCTGGAAGGTAAGAACGCGGGGCTGTTCACCATTGGAATTCTGGAGGGAAGTTCTGTGATGGGACTGTCTCAGGAGGAATATGAGGCGCTGCCTGAGGAGGAAAAGCAGGAAAGACTTGCCGAGGCAGAGAAGAAATACAAAGACGCGGGAGCCGATGCAGTTGTACGGGATATCCGCGGAATCCTGGATTATGTGAAATAAAACGGTCCGTTATCTCTCCGGCGAAAGCCGGCGATTACACCAGAGAAGCTGTGCGAAAGACGCATGGCTTCTCATTTTTTCCACGGTTTTTACAGACGGAAAGGGAGCGGACATGGTATAATAATCGCAGCGCGATTATGATACCTGCGCATGGGCGATTTCTGCGGAACCGCAGAAAGTCGCTGCGCATCTATTTGCGAAGTACCATGTCTGCGGAGCAGAGGAGCAGACATGGTATCATGAGTGCACAAACGTGCAATCATGATACCTGCGCATGGGCAGGTTGGAATTTGGTTTTATAAAAGGAGTGAATTATGCGGATTGTGACTTTGGAAATCCGGAATTTTAAATCCATCCGGCAGATGAAAATCGAAGGGATTGAAAATGCGTTGATTTTCGTGGGAAAAAACAATACCGGAAAAACGGCGGTTCTGGATGCCATCCGGGCGGTGGGCGGCGATTACACAGTCCGGAAGGAAGACTTCCAGGAAGACTATCCCAATGTGGAGGTTTTCGTGGAGTTGTCCATCGAGGAGGAAGATCTTAAAATCCTGCATCAGTATGGTGTGGTCAGTTCCTACCGGCGCTGGCAGGCATGGAAAGAATCTTTTTGTCGAAAACTGCCCTCCTATCAGGACGGAATTCTGCGTTTTACTTTTATTGCCAACAGGGAAGGGAAGATCCGTTACAGCGACGGGGTGCAGAAGAACAACGCTTACATACCGAAAGTTTTCCCGCAGATTTATTATATCGATATTGCCAGGAACCTGGAACAGTTCCAGGAAGGGCTTCTGCTGATGCAGGAGGATGATCTGCTGAAGCAGCTGCGGGCAGGCACCTGCATGTTTGAACGGGCCAAGACCTGTAATCACTGCTTTTCCTGTATCGGCCTTATCAATCAGAAGAAACCGGAGGAGATCAACGCGCTGGAGGCAGCCCGGCTTCTGGACTTTAAGCTTTACCAGCTGAACCTGGATGAGTTCTCCAGAAAGGTCAACCGGATTTTCCACAAAAACGGAGGCCAGGAGGAGATTCTCTACGCCATGAACCGGGATGTGGAGAAAATGCTGTCAGTGAATACGTATCTTCTGAATCAGAAACAAGGGATGATCCGGCCGGTGGAAGAGATGGGAAAAGGAATGCGCAGCATCTATATGCTTTCCCTGCTGGAATCCTATGCCCAGGAGGAAGACCGGATTCCCGGGCTGATTCTGGTGGAAGAGCCGGAGATTTTTCTCCATCCGCAGATGCAGAAGGTGTCCGGAGAGATTCTTTACCGCCTGGCGAAGCGGAATCAGGTGATTTTCGCCACCCATTCTCCGAATCTCCTGGCGAATTTCCGTACTTCTCAGATCCGCCAGATGGTCCAGGGAGAGGATGGGTTCTCCGAAATCCGGGAGAAGACGGATATCAGTGCGATTCTGGATGATCTGGGGTATTCCGCCAGCGATTTGATGAACGTGAATTTTGTGTTTATCGTGGAAGGAAAGCAGGATAAAAGCCGCCTGCCGCTGCTAATTCAGAAGTATTATTCGGAGATCCTGGATGAGGAAGGGTACCTGTCCCGGATTGCGATCATTACCACCAACAGCTGTACCAACATCAAGACTTATGCCAATCTGAAATATATGAATCAGATTTATCTTCGGGATCAGTTTCTGATGATCCGGGACGGGGACGGAAAAGATCCCCGGGAGCTGAAGCGGCAGCTGTGTAAATATTATGAAGACCGGAATCTGGAGGATGTGGACCGGCTGCCAAGGGTGACCGGGAAAAATGTGCTGATTCTGAAATACTACTCTTTCGAAAACTATTTTCTGAATCCGAAGATTATGGCGGAACTGGGGGTGGTTTCCTCGGAAGAAGAATTCTATGAAATTTTTCTGGAGAAATGGAAGGAATATCTCCATCGGATCCGGAGTGGGAGACATCTGCGGGAAGTTCTTGGCCGGGATCTTGTCTGTGTGGAAGATGTGCGGGAACATATGGAAGAGATCCGCATCTATCTGAGAGGCCATAATCTATACGATATTTTTTATGGGCGCTACAAAGATCAGGAAGAAGAATTGCTGACCCGTTATATTGAGACGGCGCCCCGGGAAGATTTCCAGGATATCCTGGACGCCATTGACCGGTTTATCTACTTTGACAGCCGGAAAAAACAGGAGAAATAGAGAGATCCCCACAGGATTTCGGGCGTATGCCGCCGGGATCCTGCGGGGATCTTTTTCCTGAGTATAGGTTGTATAAGGATTGAACCACCAATAGGAGATGTTTTTTAAGCTTCTTTGCCTTCGCTCTCGAAATGTCTTCCCACACCGGTCAGGATACTGAGCAGGAAGAGGAGCAGCAGGAAGTAGCAGTGGAAGTTGTAGGGAATGATGTCCATGAAAGAGAATTTCGGATCAACCCCCTCGCACTGCAGGGCGAAGCTGACAGAGAGCATACAGCAGGTGCCGTAGGGCAGCAGTCCGGAGACACCGCAGGCGGTGGCGTCCATGATGTTCGCGCCTCTGGTCTTCACAATATCGAATTTCTTCAGAATTTTTCGCACCATCGGGCCGAAGAACATAATTGCCGGTGAGCTTCCGCCGGCTGCCGCCGCGCCGATTCCGGTGCAGAGCATGCAGACAAATTCCGCGGAACGGGGAGTCTTACATACTTTCGTGAACCGATCCAGAAGCTGATCGAAGGCGCCGCTCTGGTTCAGGATTTCCAGCAATACGAACAGCATGAAGAGGAACAGGATGATCTGCAGCATGCCGGACAGACCCTGAGTGATGGGGCCGTCCACGCTGAACAAAGTGGCCGGCGTCATGCAGCCCAGCACCAGATTCAGGACGATGCCGACGATATCACAGATCAGCAGGGTGGATACCAGATCCAGACCGAATTTCATCATGACAACCATGAGAATCGGAATCACCAGAAGAGCCAGAGCCTTCGCGTTGCTGGAATCGATGTTGATGGAAGCCGCCTGTTCGGAAGTGGTGCGCAGTCCCAGGATAATAAAGAGAACCGCGGAGATTCCGCCCGCGATCAGGGAATAGGGAAGACGGGTGCGCACGACATCTGCGACTTTTGCTTCCTGGGTCAGGGCAGAACCGATGGTAGTATCGGAGATGGGCGCCAGGTTGTCGCCGAAGATTGCGCCGCTGACGATGGCGCCGCAGACCAGGCCGAGATTACAGTCCAGCTCCAGAGCCAGCGGGATCAGAACCGGAGCGACTGCAGTCACAGAGCCGGCGGAAGTACCGCAGGATGTGGAGATCAGTACACAGGCAAGGAAACAGATTACCGGGATAAAGCCGGTGTGCAGGTTCAGTTCGCCCACTGCCCAGATCAGTCCGTCGATCAGACCACTCATTTTCAGAAGCTGTGACATTACGCCAGCCAGCAGAAAAGCCATGATTACTGTGGAAAGCATGGTGTTCTGCAATCCGGCAAAACAGATGTTTCCGAAATTTTTCTTATCTTTTGCGATCAGAAATCCGACAATCAGTCCGAAGAATCCCATCATGGCGAACTGCAAAAGCCCTGCGTTTCCGGTGGCGACACAGAAGACCATGCCGGCGATCATAACGATGATTGGGATCCAGGGGACGAAGGCGCCGCCGTAGAATTTCACTTCATTTTTGTTTTCCATATTATTCTCCATAGTTTACCTCCAAACAAGTAGTTAGCACGTGTTCTGTTTTTCAAACAAGGAATGAGCGCTTGTTTTGTGTTTCGCACTGCGACGACAGACGAAAACAAGAAGGTGATATCGATATCTGATGCTCATATTTTAGCGGGTCAAAGAGCAAAAGTAAAATGAAAAAAACAGGTTGACTTATCGAAAATTCAGATAACTGAATTGGAATTTATCGTTGGACAGTTTTCTCTTCGCCGGGTTAAAGTAAAGACAGAGACGACGGACAAGGCATCGATGATGCCGGAAAAAGGAGAAGGGTACGAAACAAATAAAAAGGAGAGAAGACTTATGGAGTATTATTTCAACAAAAACCTGGCAAATATCCCGGCTTCCGCTTCACTGGCCGTGGGGGAAAAAGCAAGAGCGATGAAGGCAAAGGGAATTGATGTGATTTCACTGGCTATGGGGGAGCCAGACTTTGATACGCCTTATCCGATCCGCTTCGCTGCGGTGGACAGCATCATCCAGGGGCATACCCATTATTCCCAGGCACGCGGAATTCTGCCGCTGCGGGAGGCGATCGCGAAGAAACTGAGAGAAGAGAACGGAATCGACTGTACCAGTCAGCAGATTCTGCTGGCGCCGGGGGGCAAATACGCGGTGTTTGAGGCAGTTACCGCACTGATTACACCGCAGAGCAAAGACGAGGTGATGGTTCTCAACCCGGCGTGGGTATCCTATGAGCCCATTGTTATCGCGGCAGGCGGTGTTCCGGTGGAAGTCCCTCTGTCTTTTGAAAACAATTATAAGATCGACCGGGAGATCCTGGAAAAATATGTTTCCGATAAGACCAAAGCCATGATTCTGAATTATCCCAATAACCCAACCGGCTGTATTCTGTCTGAGGAAGAGGCGGAAATCGTGGCAGATTTTGCCGCTGCCCATAACGTGATTCTGATTTCGGATGAGATTTATGAGAGAATCTGTTTCGACGGATACCAGAGCAAGAGTCTGGGAAGCATCGAGAGAATCAAAGATCAGGTGGTTACCATCAATGGCTTTTCCAAGAGCGTGGCCATGACCGGATGGCGTATGGGTTACCTGTGCGGACCGCAGGAGATCATCGATAAAATTTTCCTCTTCCATCAGCATACCATTTCCTGTCTGAGTGATTTCTGCCAGGAAGGCGCGGTGAAGACCTTTGAGTGCTGTAAGGAAGACATTGAGAAGATGGTAGAGAGTTATCAGGTACGCAGAAATAAATTTGTGGATGGCCTGAATGCGATTCCGAATGTGACCTGCCATATGCCCAAAGGCGCGTTCTATGCCTGGGCAGAATTTGATCTGGGGGATATGGACAGCATGCAGATCAGCGATTTCCTTCTAGAGAAAGCACATGTGGCGACGGTTCCGGGCGCTGCTTACGGACAGGGCGGAGACAAATGTGTGCGAATGTCCTTTGCTACCACGCCTGCGGATCTGGAAGAAGCGGTTAAGAGAATGGATCAGGCGGTACGGGAGTACCTGGCGAAAGGAGAATGAGAAATGTCGAATTATAACTGCAGAATTATTACGGAGTTTCAAAGACCTGATAAAGAGCTGGTGGAGCAGTTCCGGGATCTTCCCGTTGCCACGCTGGACGACTGCATGAACCGGATGGCAGCCATGGACAGCGGACTGCATCCCTACAGCAAAGGGAAATTGCTGGGAACGGCTTTTACTCTGAAGGTTCCTTATGGTGACAACCTGATGATGCACAAAAGTGTGGAAATGATAAAGCCGGGAGACGTTCTGGTCATTCAGTGTGAGAACAGTATGAACCGGGCAATCTTCGGCGCGCTGCTTGTGAACGATTTTAAAGTGAAGCAGGCGGCCGGAATCGTTGTGGACGGAGCAATCCGTGATTCCGATGAAATCGGTCAGATGGAAGGGATTCCCGTCTACGCGAAGGGAACCTCTCCCAACGGACCGTTTAAAAATGGCCCCGGAGAGATCAATATGCCGGTCATCGTGGGCGGTCAGATCGTGAGACCGGGAGATATCATCTGCGGTGACGAGGACGGGATTGTGGTGGTTCCTGTGGAATACGCGGCGCAGGTTGCCGAGGAAACCCGGCAGAAAGTGAAAGAGGAAGCGAAGGTTCTGGAGATGATCTATGCCGGTACTTTCCAGAGACCCTGGATGGAAGAAAGTTTTACCAAGAGCGCGGAAGTTCTCTACGTCTCCCAGTCGACGGTGAGCAGCAGGCTGAAAGCCCTGGAAGAGGAGCTGGGTGTGAAGCTGGTCAGCCGGAGAAAGGGGCATCCCGGAGTGGAGCTGACGGAGAAGGGCCGGGAATTTATCGACATTGCGAGGCAATGGGTGGAGGTCTATGAGAAAACCCGGATGCTGAGCAGAAAACAGAATTTCCGCACGGTGAGTTATGCGGGGCCGGAAAGTATCAATCAGCTTCTGAGTGGATTTTACAAAGAACTCATGGAAAAGGAAGCATCCCTTTCGTTGTATGTGAGAACCTGCCAGTCCAGTGAAGTCAGTTTTCTTCTCCGGGAGAAAAGCATTGATGTGGGATTTACCTATATCTACGGGGAGTCCAAAGATATCTATATGAAGGCGATCGGACAGCAGTGTCTGGATGTGGTGATGAAGACAGACAGTGAGGAAGAGACGGACGATATCAGTGTTCGGGAACTGGCCTGCAGGAGAGAGGTTCAGGTGCGGGGTGTCGTGGAACGCGTACCGGAGCTGGCAATGTGGCATGAGAAATACTGTGGGAATCAGGAGACCACGTATTGGGATATGGACAGCCCGATTATGCTTTTGAATTCCATGGACGAGGGAACCTGGTGCTTTCAGCCCCGGTCCCTTACCGGAAAAGTGAGGGGAATTCCCGGATTGCGGGTATTTAAAGTGAAGGAAGAGATGCCGAAGCTTACCTGCTATCTGGCAGTGAGAAGAGCTTCTATGCAGTACAATCCCGCTCTGCGGTTATTTGAGAAATACATCGGAGACCAATTGTAGATTCTAAAATGAGATTTTGTATAAAAAAGGAAGAAATTTTCCGAAGCAGGGAGGATTTCTTCCTTTTTACTTGGAAATACGGAGATAAACAGCTATTTCACGCTTTTCCACAGAAGCATTTCCCGGTCGAAGAAAGCCTCCAGACGTCCGGATTCTTTCATCCAGGACAGATAAGAGCGGACCGTACTGCCTACCAGGGCGTACTGCTGGAAATCCATTTTCAGTTCAAAGATCTGGAACAGACGCTGCAGGATCCGCTCAAAATTCAGAGGTTCTTCGCAGAGCTCCTGGATTCGGTCGGCGATTTCCAGCACTTTGTCGATGTTGTACTGGGCCAGTTCCCGGATATCGTCTGTGGGCTGGGCGTGAGCCGGGATGAACTGCCGGGCTTTCAGGGTTTTGACCAGTTCCAGGGTTTCCAGATAGGCGGCCACGTCGTAGATGAAGCCAATCTGGTATTTGTCCAGGGTTTCCCGGCTGGACAGACAGTCTGCCAGATAGATCACATCATCCCTGGTGTGGCGGAATCCAACCATATCAAAAAAATGTCCCGGGAGGGGAATTACCTGAAGATCTTCCGGAAGCAGGGATTCTTCCAGGGGGAGTGCCTGGCTGTCCTGGGCCAGCAGAAATTTATGGCGCAGATCTTTGGGCGGAAAGCCGCCGTATAAAAAGGCAGGCTCCAGGATGGGATGATTGGTGAAATCACATTCGATTCCGGGTGCGTAGATTTTGCATCCGGTCTGCTGCTGAAGGTAACGGTTGCCGCCGATGTGATCGGCGTTGGAGTGCGTGTTGCAGATGGCAGTCAGCTTCCAGCCCTGCTCATCCAGGATTTTCCGTACCCGCCGTCCGGCGTCTTTGTCACTTCCGCTGTCAATGAGGCAGACTTCATTTTCCTTCGTCTTGATAATTCCGATTTTTGCGGGACTCTGCACATAGTAACAGTGCTCTCCCGCCTGATGAAGTTCATACATACAATTCTCCTGTCTGAAAAGAAAACCGGGATTTGCGGACAGAAGGGCAAGTCCCGGATTCTTCGGTTATTTATTTCATATAGTGAATGTAATCGGGCTTTCTGGGAGCCGCGGCCGGCGCGGATTCTTCCGGATAGCCGAGGATACAGTTTCCGATTCCTTCGTAATCTCCTTCGATGCCCTGCTGTTTTAAGAAATCTTTCCATTCCTCGGTCTCAAAGGTCTCTTTTGCCCGGTGGATCCAACAGCTTCCCAGGCCGAGCGCATGGGCAGCCAGCATCATATTCCCCATAACCAGGCTTCCGTCGTACACATGGGTAGGACGGCTTTTGTCGGCCAGTACCACAAGCACCACGGGAGCTCCATAGAAGGGATCGCTGTCCGTTCCCATGATCCGGGCGTTGGTTTTCGAGAGCCGGTCCCGGATTTCCCGGTTGCTGACAGCCAGAATGATGGGCGACTGTTTTCCCATTCCTGTGGCTGCATAGGTGCCTGCTTCTGCCACCTGACGGATGAGGTCTTCCGGCACCATGTCCGGTTTGTAGGTTCGTATGCTTCGTCTTGTGAGAAGGTCTTCCAATGTCTGAATCATAACGTTCCTCCTTTGCGTAAATCTGAATTTTCGGTTATCTTCTGAGTTTTATTATATTCCCTGCCTGGGCGAAGAGCAAGAAAAAATCCAGGCGGTGAGGAACACTGCCTGGTATGAGAAGGGAGAGTGCGGCAGCCAAAAGAAGAACCTTTGGCCTGCAGTCAGTCCTTGGGACAGGTGATTTTCGCCAGAGTTTCGATGGTGTGATGGAGCATTTTCACCAGGTCGGTATCGGCGGCGCGGTAATACATCTCCTTGCCGGAGCGTTTGCTGGTGATCAGACCGCTGCTTTTCAGCAGGCGCAGATGGTGTGAGACAGCGGGACTGCTCATGTCTACCAGAGCGGCGATATTGAGCACACACTCCTCGCAGTGGCACAGAAGCCAGAAGATGCGCAGTCTGCTGGGGTCACCCAGCTGTTTCATTGCCTCGGAGACGCCGGCGATTTCTTCCTGGCTGGGCATGTGCTTTCGGATTTTGGTTTCATCACAGCCGTGATTGTGAGGAAGCGTTTGTTCTTTCATATGTAAATAGACCTCCTGAACGATGGAAATTTTTCTGGTTGATCCATCCGGGAAGAAAAAAGTACCCGAATGGAAAAAAATAAAGAAATCCTCTTGACTTATTATACAGGATAAGTTATAGTAGAGTCAACGATTAAAAGAATATTTAATTAAACATTCATAAAATAAAAAAGGAGACAGCGATATGAAAAAGAGTTATAAGATTGAAGTGGATTGCGCGAATTGTGCCAATAAGATGGAACAGGCGGCGAAAGACACGGCAGGCGTGAAGGATGCAGTTGTGAACTTCATGACTCTGAAAATGAATGTGGAGTTCGAAGAAGGACAGGATGCCAAAGCAGTGATGAAAGAAGTCCTGAAAAACTGCAAGAAAGTGGAGGATGACTGCGAGATCTACCTCTGACAGGAGAGTAGGCCCATAAGCGAAAAGCAGACATGCGGCCGGCACGTAAAGGATGGGTGTTTCCTGAGAAAAAGACAGGATTTGAACATGCACCCTGGGAAATCCCGGGGTGCAAAAAAAGAAATACAATTAAATGATTATTTAATTATTTATAATATTAGAGACGGGAAGGGTGGTTATGAATAAGAAACAGAAAAAGATGCTGGTACGGATTCTGACAGCGGCAGTGCTGATGATCGCGCTGCATTTCGTTCCGGCGGGGAAATATATCAAGTTTGTGCTGTATCTGATTCCTTATCTGATTATCGGATACGATATTCTGCGGAAAGCGGCAAAAGGGATCAAAAACCGGCAGCCCTTTGATGAGAGTTTGCTGATGGCCATTGCCACCATCGGCGCGCTGATCATCGGAATCACGGGAGACGGAGATTATGTGGAAGCCATTGCTGTTATGCTGTTTTACCAGGTAGGAGAATGGTTCCAGAGTTACGCGGTGGGTAAGAGCCGCCGGAATATCAGCGATCTGATGGACATCCGTCCGGATTACGCGAACATGGAGCAGGATGGCCAGTTGGAGCAGGTGGATCCGGATGAGGTGGAGATCGGTTCAGTGATTGTGGTGCAGCCGGGAGAGAAAGTTCCGATTGACGGAGTGATTCTGGAAGGAACTTCCAGTCTGAATACCAGCGCGCTGACCGGCGAGAGTCTCCCCAGGGACGCGAAACCGGGAGATGAGATTATCAGCGGATGCGTGAATATGACCGGTGTGCTGAAGATCCGCACCACAAAGGAGTTCGGGGAGTCCACCGTATCGAAAATTCTGGACCTGGTGGAGAATGCCAGTTCCCGAAAATCTCAGTCGGAACAGTTCATCACCCGCTTCGCGAGGGTTTACACGCCGGCGGTGGTGTACAGCGCGCTGGCGCTGGCAGTGTTTCCTCCGCTGGTTCGGATGTTCGGCATGGGATTGACAGCAGACTGGAGTACCTGGATTTACCGTGCCCTGACTTTTCTGGTGATCAGCTGTCCCTGCGCCCTGGTGATCAGCATTCCCCTGAGCTTTTTCGCGGGGATCGGAGGAGCCAGCAACGCGGGCGTGTTGGTGAAAGGCTCCAATTATCTGGAGATTTTGTCCCAGGTGAAAATGATGGTATTCGATAAGACCGGAACACTGACCCAGGGAGTTTTTGAGGTGAGCGACGTGCATCACAATGAAATGGAACGGCAGAGGCTGCTGGAATACGCGGCGCTGGCGGAGAGCGCGTCCTCCCATCCCATCAGCAGGAGCCTTCAGAGGGCCTACGGAAAAGAAATAGACCGCTCCCGGGTAAGCGATATTCAGGAGATCAGCGGGAACGGCGTGACCGCGAAGGTGGACGGCGTCCCGGTGGCTGTCGGCAACCGGAAGCTGATGGAACGGCTGGGAATTCCATATATTGAATGTCACAGTGCGGGAACGATCATTCACATGGCCATCGACGGAAAGTATGCCGGGCATATTGTGATTTCCGACGTGATGAAACCTCATGCGAAAGAGGCGGTGGAAGCTCTGCGAAGAGCCGGAATTGAAAAGACGGTTATGCTGACCGGAGACGCGAAAAAAGTCGGGGACCGGGCGGCAAAAGAGCTGGGAATCGGCGAAGTGTACAGTGAACTGCTTCCGTCAGATAAAGTGGCGAAAGTGGAAGAGCTCCTGGAGCGGAAGACAGAAAAAGAAAAGCTGGCTTTCGTGGGAGATGGGATTAACGACGCGCCGGTGCTTTCCCGGGCAGATATCGGGATTGCCATGGGAGCCATGGGTTCCGACGCGGCGATCGAGGCGGCGGATATCGTACTTATGGATGATGATCCTTTGAAAATTGCCAAGGCCATCCGAATCTCCAGGAAATGTCTGCGGATTGTCTATGAAAATATCTGGTTCGCCATAGGAATCAAGCTGATCTGCCTGGTGCTGGGCGCGGTGGGAATTGCCAACATGTGGCTGGCTATTTTTGCCGATGTGGGCGTGATGATTCTGGCGGTTCTGAACGCCATCCGGGCATTGTTTGTGAAAAATCTATAGTGGTTTGTGAAGGCATAGGAATGGCTGCAGGAACAGGGATCCCTGGTTCTGCAGCCTGATTTATGTCCCTGGCCGAAGTATTTTCCGCGCGGGACGGTGTCCGGGAATGCCTAAGAACTGTCTTTCGCGGTTTGCTTTTTCACAGGGGCTATGATAAGATGAAGTTTAAAAGTATACGCGTATTGCGGGGAAGATTTGGGAGGAGATCATGCAGATTATAACGGAAACGGCAAATCTTCTGGATTTGATCAGACAAAGAGAGCCTCTGGTACACCACATCACTAATTATGTGACGGTTAACGACTGCGCGAATGTGGTTCTGGCCATTGGAGCTTCTCCGATTATGGCCGATGACGCAGGAGAAGTGGAAGAGGTTACGGCGCTGGCAGATGCGCTGGTGCTGAATATGGGGACCTTGAATCAGAGAACCGTAGGTTCCATGCTTGCAGCCGGAAAAAAAGCCAATGAGCGCGGGATTCCGGTGGCTCTGGATCCGGTGGGCGTCGGAATTTCCAGACTGCGCCGGGACACGGCGAAGAAAATTCTGGATCAGGTGAAGATTGCCATCATCCGGGGGAACCTCTCGGAGATTTCTTATCTGGCGGGAGAGAATTCAGCGGCCAGGGGCGTGGATACTTCGGCGGCAGATGAGAAGAATAATCCTGCAAAAGCGGCAGGAAGTCTGGCCAGACAGCAGGAGTGCGTGGTGGCTGTGACCGGGGCGGTGGATGTGATCACCGATGGACAGAGAACGGTCAGGATTTCCAATGGGCATTCGATGCTTTCCCGGGTGACCGGGACCGGCTGCATGACTACTTCTTTGATTGGCGCGTTCGCGGGCGTGGCCGAAGATTTGCTGGCGGCCGCGGCAGGCGGGGTGGCTGCCATGGGAATTGCCGGTGAGATGAGCTGGGAAAAGGCCAAAGACAAAGGAACCGGGAGTTTCCGAATGGCGCTGATGGACGTGCTCAGCCGGATGGATGGAGAGACATTTCAAAAAAGGGCCAAGATAACGGAAGAAAGAGGGGAAAAAGGATGAATACAGTTTTGACAATTGCGGGAAGCGACTGCAGCGGCGGCGCGGGAATCCAGGCGGACTTAAAGACCATGATGGCTCATAAGGTATATGGAATGAGTGTCATTACGGCGCTGACTGCCCAGAATACCACAGGGGTGTACGGAATCATGGAAGTAAGCCCGGATTTTCTGGAAAAGCAGATGGACTGTGTGTTCCAGGACATTTTTCCGGATGCGGTGAAAATCGGAATGCTGTCTGGCGCGGCCATTATCCGAACGGTGGCAAAGAAACTCCAGGAGGTTAAAGCGAAGCATATCGTGGTGGATCCGGTGATGGTTTCCACCAGCGGAAGCCGGCTGCTGGAAGAAAGCGCGGCGTCAGCTCTGATATCCGAGCTGATTCCGCTGGCGGAGGTGATTACGCCGAATATTCCGGAGGCAGAGGTGTTGAGCGGCATGAAAATCACATCAGCCGCGCAGATGGAAGAGGCGGCAAGGAAGATTACCGGTTCTTATTCTGGGGCGGTTCTGATCAAAGGCGGTCATCAGCTGAACGATGCCAATGATTTCCTCTATATGGGAGAGAAAAGCTACTGGCTGCGCGGAGAGCGGATTGAGAATCCGAACACCCATGGTACCGGATGTACGCTGTCTTCGGCGATTGCCAGCAATCTGGCCAAAGGGCTGGATCTGTATGAGAGCGTGCGCAGAGCGAAGAATTATATCTCCGGCGCACTGCGGGCAGGGCTGGATCTGGGAGCCGGCAGCGGTCCGATGGATCACAGCTATGCGGTGACAGAAAACAACGGCGAGTGGAAGTGAGAAGGAATCAGGGAGGAAAGAGTGTGGAAAAAAGAATCATTCAGGTAGAAGAAAAGGTCCCGGTGAAACTGTTGATACCGCTGAGCATTCAGCATATGTTCGCCATGTTCGGCGCTTCCGTGCTGGTGCCGTTTTTGTTTGGGATCAATCCCGCAATCGTTCTTTTGATGAACGGTGTGGGTACGCTTTTGTTTATCCTGATCACCAAGGGGCGGGCCCCGGCTTACCTGGGATCCAGTTTCGCGTTTCTGGGACCGGCGGGACTGGTGATCGCGAAGTTTGGTTATCCCTATGCGCTGGGCGGTTTCGTGGCCATCGGTATCGGCGGTATGATTGTGGCCCTGATTATCGGGAAATTCGGAACAGACTGGATTGATGTGGTGCTGCCGCCGGCGGCTATGGGACCGGTGGTGGCTCTGATCGGTCTGGAGCTGGCGGGAAACGCGGCGGATAACGCAGGTCTTCTGGCGGAACAGGTGGATATGAGAAATCTGATCGTGTTTCTTGTGACTCTGGGCGTGGCTGTTTTCGGCCAGATTCTGTTCCGCGGCTTCCTGTCGGTGATCCCCATCCTGATTGCGATTATTGTGGGGTACGCGGCAGCGGCGGCCTGCGGAATTCTGGATTTCACGGAAGTACGGGAAGCGGCCTTTTTTGCGCTGCCCAATTTCCAGACGCCCCGGTTTCATCTGGAGGCAGTGCTGACGATTTTTCCCGCGCTGCTTCTGGTAACCTCGGAACACATCGGGCACCAGGTGGTGACGGGCAAGATTGTGGGAAGAGATCTTCTGCGGGATCCGGGACTGAACCGTTCTCTGTTTGCGGATTTCTTCTCTACCACCCTCTCCGGTTGTGTGGGATCGGTGCCGACCACTACTTATGGAGAGAACATCGGCGTCATGGCGGTTACCAAAGTCTACAGTGTGCAGGTGATTGGCGGAGCGGCGGTACTGTCCATCTGCTGTTCCCTTCTGGGGAAACTATCGGCTCTGATCAATACCATTCCCGGGCCGGTGATCGGAGGAATTTCGTTCCTGCTCTATGGAATGATCGGAACCTCCGGCCTGCGTATGCTGGTGGATTCCAAAGTCGATTACAGCAAGGCGAAGAACCTTACGCTGACTTCGGTGATTTTCGTGACCGGCTTGTCCGGGATCGCGCTGAAGATGGGAGATGTGGAACTCACCGGAATGGTTCTGGCCTGTGTGGTGGGCATGATTTTGAGCCTGATTTTCTATCTGCTGGAGAAATATCATCTGACGAATGATTACGCAAAGGAGTGAAAGAACAAATGAAACTTACAATACTGGGAACCGGAAATGCGTCTGTGACGGAATATTTTAATACCTGTTTTGCCCTCACAAGGGATGGACAGCATTTTCTGGTGGACAGCGGCGGCGGAAACCGGATTCTGAAAATACTGAAAGATACCGGGATTGATCTGGATAAGATCCATGATATTTTCGTCACCCACGAACATGTGGATCACCTTCTGGGAATGCCCTGGCTGATCCGGATGATCGGCACGAAAATGAATCAGGGAAAATATGAGGGAGAACTGCGGATTTACTGTCATGCGGATCTGGTGAAAACGATTCAGACCATTGCGGAACTGACGATTCAGAAAAAAGTGACGAAGCATATCGGGGAGAGGATCCGTTTTATTCCTCTGGAGGATGGAGATCAGGCAGAGATTCTGGGCTGCAGAGTGCAGTTCTTTGACATTTATTCTACGAAGGCAAAGCAGTTCGGGTTTACCATGGATCTGCCGGACGGAAAGAAATTTACCTGCCTGGGGGATGAACCCTACAATGAGAAAGATGAGAAGTATGTGGAGGGCAGCGACTGGCTGATGCATGAGGCGTTTTGCCTCTATTCTCAGGCGGATCAGTTCAAGCCCTATGAGAAGCACCACAGTACGGTCCGCGAGGCCTGTCAGCTGGCGCAGAAACTTCAGGTGCCAAACCTGATTCTTTATCACACGGAAGAGAAGAACCGGGCACACCGGCGGGAACTGTATACGGCGGAAGGACGGCAGTTCTACGATGGAAATCTCTATGTGCCGGAAGATCTGGAAACATTTGAATTGTAAAAAAAGAAAAACGGCTTCGCCATCTCGTTCATCCGGGACGGCGGGGCCGTTTTCAATGGTCAGTCTTCGGGTTTCAGAGTACGCACATGGATACCGTTCACTTCCACATGATCATCTACGGCGATCACCAGACAGGGGCGGCCGTCGATGATCCGCGTTTCTACCAGGTCCGCGCGGCTGGGATTGACCTGAATTACCACATCGGGAGTTTTGATCTGGAACTTCCGGGTGTTGGTCACATTGGCTGCCAGGAGGGCGGTCTGCTCTCCGGCGGATGTCTCGAAATTCTCCTCGAAGTTTTCCAGATGCTCGCTGCCCGCTCCGCTTTCGGCCAGGAGCGATTTCACTTCGGTTTTGTCCAGAATCAGAGGTTCCGGTTCGTCTTTGCTTTCCTCGATCCATTCGTTGAGCCGTTCATGAATGTTTTTGACAGTCTCATAGTCGCAGGAATCCCCCAGTGTATCTTCCACAATGGCGTTGAAAGTCTCCTGCTGACCCTGGGCGGACATGGGCTGTGCGCAGCCGAACAGCTGCTCCATGAAGTCCATCTGCTCCAGGGCGGGATTTTTCGAATAGTAGAGAACACTGTGCAGATCGGTACTGCGGTCGTTGAAGACCGGAAAGAGGAATCCCTGATCCGGCATTTCCACCAGCCAGTCCCGGATCCGGTCTTCGATGCAGTTGGTCTTGGAGTTGTAACACAGGCCTGCCTTGGAGAGCTTCACCGGGCAGATGCTGCACAGCAGGAATTCGTATACTTCGTCGGACGCGTCAAACATTTCCATGCCGTCGGAGGATTTCCCCGGAATGTCATAGAGCCCATGCACGAGAATAATATAATAGTTTTCTCCGTAGAAATAATGTTCAATGACTTTATCATAGAAGTCTTCCAGCAGCTGGTCGTCTTTCAGCTGGCTGTCTCTCAGGCGAAGCAGATAAGCCTGGGTGCCGCCTTCTTCCTCCTGGGAAAGCGGAAAATTCAGGTTGATCAGATTTTTTCCTATGGTTCCGGAGAGAGTCTTGCGGAAAATATCGAAATATTTGAACATTTCTTCCTCAGGGAGGGACAGAAAGGCTTCTTTCAGTTCGGTCTTCTTCTCTTTTTCCGCATTCACGTAACAGCCGCAGATCCGGGTGATGGCGCAGTGCTGCGGAGTGAACTGCTTCTTGATTTCGGAAATTTCTTTTTTATTCAATGGTGGTCACCTCATTCTTTAAAATTCAGATACTGACAGAGTCAGTTCTCTCATCATAATACATTTTTTGGATGGATACAAGAAAGAAAGGAAAGGTTTCCCGGGGAAAAGGAAAAGAGAGTAGAAATTTGAAATTTGGAACTTTAAATCCTTCGGAACTTGAACTGCTGACACTTTATATATTTAAGAAATTATCTTTGAAAACCTTGCATTTTGAAGAAAATCCATTTATAATGATACTACGATACGGTTTAAACGCGGGAAGGTATCGGTACGTATATAGAAATATAAATTTCAGGCAGGGAGAGATTGCAGTGCACATGGATAAGATTGATGCTAAAATACTGGAAATGCTGCAAAAAGATGCAAGAATACCACTCAAACAGATCGCTTCAGAAGTTTATCTTTCTTCACCGGCAGTGTCGGCACGGATCGAACGTTTGGAAAAAGAAGGGATTTTACAGGGATATCAGGCAATTGTGAATCCGGTTAAACTGGGCTATCATATTAAGGCATATGTAAATCTTGAAATTTCGCCCAGTCAGAAAACGGAGATTTATCCTTATCTGAAGGATAATCCGAATGTATTGGAGTGTGACTGTGTGACCGGCAGTTATTCTGTGGTTATGAAAGTGGCGTTTCCAAGCACGATGGAACTGGATTTGTTTATCGGAGAGCTGCAGCATTTCGGAAAGACCAGTACGCAGATCGTGTTTTCCACGGTGGTGGAAAACAGGGGCGTAAAAGTCGTGGAGAAAAAGAAAGAAAAAGAATAAAAGCAGAAGAAATGAAGGATGCCTGCTGCCGGACGGCGGCAGGCATATTGTATGCGGTGTGCCTGGCAGGCAGCCGTCATATTCCCGGTACCGCGGCGGATTGGAAAAGCATTTTCTGATCGGACCTCCGCTTTACAAATGATTTTATTCCGATTATAATTGGGAAAGAATACAGGAGCAACGGCCACAGAGAAAGGGGTAAAAAATGGACAACGTATTTTACATGGATCATCCGCTGATCCAGCACAAAATATCCATACTGCGCGCGGCGCAGACAGGAACCAATGAATTTCGCAGGCTTGTGGAGGAAATCGCAGTGCTGATGGGATATGAGGCTTTGCGGGATCTGCCGCTGGAGGATGTGGAGATTACGACTCCGCTGGAAACCTGTATGACGCCCATGCTGACAGGGAAGAAACTGGCGATTGTTCCCATCCTGCGGGCTGGCCTGGGAATGGTAAACGGCCTTCTGACTCTGGTGCCGTCCGCCAAAGTGGGGCATGTGGGGCTCTACCGGGATCCGGTCACCCATGAACCGCATGAGTATTACTGCAAGCTTCCGGAATCCATCGGGGAGAGACTGATTCTGGTGACAGATCCCATGCTGGCGACAGGCGGATCCGCGGAGGCAGCTGTGGATTTTATCAAACAGAAAGGCGGAACCAATATCAAATTTATGTGTATAATCGCGGCTCCGGAAGGAGTGGAGCGGCTGCACAACGCGCATCCGGATGTGCAGATCTACTGCGGACATCTGGATCGCTGCCTGAACGAGCAGGCATATATCTGTCCGGGACTTGGAGACGCCGGGGACCGGATTTTCGGAACAAAATAGAAAACCATATCGGAGGGAAGTTCTTGCTTTGGGAAGGACTTCCTTTCCTGCGCGATAAGGAGGAAGAACATGTCAATTCAAAGAGTGAGAGAATATTTTCAGCAGTATCATATGGAGGACAGAATACTGGAGATGGAACAGTCCAGCGCCACTGTGGAGCTTGCGGCCCAGGCGGTGGGGGTAGAGCCTGCGAGAATCGCCAAGACGCTGTCCTTTAAAGCCGGGGAAGACATTATTCTGGTGGTGACAGCCGGAGACCGGAAAATCGACAATCCCAAGTATAAACAGCAGTTTGGAACCAAAGCGAAAATGCTCACGCCGGACGAGGTGCTGGAGCGGGTAGGACATCCGGTGGGCGGTGTGTGTCCCTTCGCGATCCCTGAAGACGTGCAGGTGTATCTAGATGAATCCATGAAACGTTTTGATACGGTGTATCCAGCCTGCGGAAGCGGGAACAGCGCCATTGGACTGACCTGTGAGGAGCTGGAAAAGTACTCTAACGCCCGGGCCTGGGTAGATGTCTGCAAGCCGGTGTAAAGGATAAATATTAAGGAATCATTAAAAGATACGAAAATAATCCGGAATCTTCCGGAATTCATTGCATTTCCCCGGCAAAGTCTATATAATAAGGGCGAAAGCGGAGAAACTGATACCGCAGATTGTCAAAACGCTGAAAAGCGGTACATGCAGGAAAGTCTGAATACGGACGGAGGATGAACAATGATAATTAAAAATGGAGCTGTATTTGGAGAAGACGGTCTCTTTCAGGTGAGAGACCTGTACATAGAAAATCACAAAATTGTGGCCTCCCGGGAAGAGGTATCCGATGATACACAGATAGATGCCCGGGGACTTTTCGTGATTCCGGGGCTGGTGGACATTCACAGCCATGGAGCGGACGGACACGATTTCTCTGACGGAGATCCGGAGGGGTTAAAGGCAATTCTCAGATACGAGAAGGAGCATGGAATTACTTCCTACTGCCCCACTTCGGTGACTCTGCCAAAGGACCGGCTGAAAAAAGTATTCGCTACGATTTTGGAGGTACAGGGCTATCCGGAAGGTTCCAAAATTCTCGGCATTAATATGGAGGGCCCTTTTATCGATCCCAAAAAGAAGGGAGCGCATGAGGAGAGTTATATTCATGATCCCAGTGTTTCCTTTTTCCGGGAGTGCAGCGAGGCGTGCGAAAATCAGATCAAGCTGGTGACCATGGCACCGAATCAGAAAAATGGTATGGAGTTTATTGAGGAGCTTCATGGGGAGGTGTGTATTTCCCTGGGACATACTTCCATGGACTATGATACGGCAGTGGAGGCAATTCAACGGGGAGCGCATCACGTAACCCATCTGTTCAATGCCATGCAGCCGTATGCGCACCGAGATCCCGGACTTGTGGGAGCGGCTCTCGATGATCCGCAGTGCGTAGTGGAACTGATCAGCGACGGGTTCCATATCCATCCCAGTGTGATCCGGGCGGTATTTACCATGTTCGGCCCTGAGAGGGTGGTATTGATCAGTGATTCCATGATGGCGACAGGTATGGCCAACGGCCGTTACAAACTGGGAGATCTGGATGTCACCATGAAGGACCGCAAGGCAACCCTGCAGGATGGAACTCTGGCAGGTTCCGCGACCAATCTTTTTGACTGTATGAGATGCGCGGTATCTTTTGGCGTTCCAAAGGAACAGGCGATTTTCGCGGCCACCAGAAATCCGGCCAGAAGCATCGGGGTGTATGACCGGGTCGGTTCCCTGGCACCGGGCAAAGACGCGGATGTGCTGCTGGTGGATCAGGATCTGAATCTGAAAAAGGTAATATCGGAATAAACGGAAGATTTTAATAAGGAAGACAGAAAGAAATGGATAAGAGAATATTGCGCGAGCGGATGCGGCAGAAGAGAAGACAGCTGTTCATCCGTAAGATGATGCGCTTAGGTTTTTGTGTGGTTGCTGTGATTGTTGTTCTGGTTTTTCTGGTCAGAGGCGTGATCATGCCCCTGATGGGGAAGACAGGAGGCGGCAACAGCAGCAAGACCGTGGAAGTACAGGCACAGGCTCAGGAGAGTGAACCTCAGGAGGCGGTCCGTCAGCCGATCCGAAGCCAGAATGACAGCGGAAAGGCAGGCGTACATACGGTCGGCTGGCAGGAAGACGAAAACGGGAAATGGTATCAGAATGCGGACGGAACCTATTATGCCAACGGAATGAAGGAGATCGATGGTTCCACCTACTATTTTGATGAGAACGGCTATGCTCAGACTGGCTGGGTGACCATTGACGGACAGGATTATATGTTTGGCGAGGACGGAGTCTGGCAGCCGGACGCGCACCGTCCGATGATTGCTCTGACTTTTGATGACGGACCGGGAGAATATACGAATAAACTGCTGGACTGTCTGGAAGAATACGATGCGAAGGCGACCTTCTTCATGTTAGGGCAGAAGGTGGAGCAGTATCCGGAGATCGCGAAGCGGATGAAAGAACTCGGCTGTGAGCTGGGCAATCATTCCTACAGCCATCCGCAGCTGACGTCGCTTTCCTACGATGAGATCAGCAATCAGTTTGAGAAGACAAATAAACTGCTGGAGGAAGCGACAGGATCCCCGGCGACAGTGGGAAGAACTCCTTACGGGGCACAGGACGAGGCGGTCTGCACAGCCACAGGACTTCCCTGTTTCATGTGGTCTTTGGATACCGAGGACTGGGCAAAGATGGACGCGGATGCGGATTATGATTCGGTAATCGGCCATGTTTCCGACGGAGAGATTGTTCTGATGCATGATATCCATGAACCGTCTGTGGAGGCGGCAATCCGGATCATTCCGGAGCTGATTAACCAGGGTTATAAGCTGGTGACCGTCAGTGAGCTGGCAGAGGCAAAAGGAATTGAACTGGAAGTCGGAAAATCCTACTCGGATTTCTGGGATTCCACGGTGTCAACGCTGAAAGCGGAGGAAGATTCTGACAGCACGGATGAATACAGCGAGGACAGTGACAGCTACAGCGAAGATGGCGACAGCACGGATGAGTACAGCGAGGACAGTGACAGCTACAGCGAAGATGGCGACAGCACGGATGAATACAGCGAGGACAGTGACAGCTACAGCGAAGATGGTGACAGCACGGATGAATACAGCGAAGACAGCGGTTACGACGAATACAGTGACGGAGATTCCGGCGGGGACGGCACGGATGATTACAGTGAGGACAGCGGTTATGATGAGGATTCGGATTCCTCTGGAAGTTCTTACGGGGATGAGTCGGACAGTTCCTATTCGGATGATGAGGACTATTAGATAACAGAATGGCAAAAAAACGAAAAGGTGTCTGTTCAGGCAAAGAAAGCCCGAAGGACACCTTTTCTTATAGGATGGGTGAAAACTATGGACATCCCGGAGAAATCAAAACTCTCCGTTGAACTGAGATTGACTGACAGGAGCTGGATTGATATAATGGGAAAAGATAAAAACTCCCCCTTAAGAGAAGAGACAGAGAGGGAAGGCAAGGAGGACGTAAAACTTGGGTAAATGGTACGAAGAAGCGGTTTTTTATCATATGTATCCGATCGGAATGAGCGGAGCGCCCAGACGCAATGAACAGGAAGAAGTGGTACACCGATTTGAGAAGCTTGAGGAGTGGCTTCCTTATATTGCGGATCTGGGATGCACAGCGATCTATATTGGCCCGTTGTTTGAGTCATCGTCCCATGGATATGATACAAAAGATTATAAGCTGGTGGACAGACGTCTGGGAGACAATGAGGATTTTGTCCGTTTTGTAAAAAAAGCACACGATCTGAATCTGAAAATTGTGGTCGACGGAGTGTTTAATCACACGGGAAGAGAATTCTTCGCGTTTCAGGACATTCTTCAGAAGCGGGAACAGTCGCCTTACTGCAGCTGGTATAAAGGTCTGAATTTCTGGGGAAATAATCCCTACAATGACGGTTTTTCTTACGAAGCCTGGAGAAACTGTTTTGAACTGGTAAATCTGAACCTGCAGAATCCGGAGGTGCGCGAGTATCTGCTGGGTGTCATCGGATTCTGGATGGAAGAATTTGATATCGACGGAATCCGCCTGGACTGCGCGGACTGCCTGGATTTCTCCTTCATGGAAGTGATGCGGTCATTCACAAAGGAAAAGAAAGACGACTTCTGGCTGATGGGGGAAGTGATTCACGGAGATTACAGCCGTTATATCGGAGAACACATGCTGAACAGTGTGACCAATTATGAGCTTCACAAAGGTCTGTACTCCGGTCATAACGATCACAATTATTTTGAGATTGCTCACACAATACGAAGAGAGTTTGACGCCAATGGAGGAATCTACAAAGGTCTGAGGCTTTATTCTTTCGTAGATAATCACGATGTGGACCGGATTGCCAGCAAACTGAAGGTGCCGGGACATATTTTCCCGGTGTATACACTTTTGTATACCCTGCCGGGAATTCCTTCCATTTACTATGGATCTGAGTGGGGGATTGAGGGAAGAAAAGAAGGCGGAAACGATGATCCCCTCCGTCCGGCGGTGGATCTGCAGGAGATACTGGAGAGGAAACCCAATCAGAAACTGACGGAATGGATCCGGAAGCTGGGAGAAATCCACAGGGATTATCCGGCCTGTGTTCATGGACGATATCAGGAACTGCTTCTGACAAACCGCCAGTACGCATTCGCGAGATTGCTGGAGGACCAGGGGATTCTGGTGGCAGTCAACAACGATGAGCAGGAAGTACAGATTGAGGTTCGGGAACCGCTTCCCGGAAAAACCTGCCGGGATCTGGTCAAAGATGAGACAGTGACAGCACAGAACGGCGTTCTGAAAATTCAGTTGGAGCCGGGAGGAAGCTGTATTTTATCACTGATATAGGAGGGTGTGTATTATGGGAGAGAAGTTAGCAATTACGGAACTGGATCAATATCTGTTCGGAGAAGGGACGCACTATGACATCTATAAGAAAATGGGGGCACACCTGACGAAGGTGGGAAAGAAAACAGGCGTCTTTTTTGCTGTTTGGGCTCCAAACGCGCAGTCCGTATCGGTAGTCGGGGAATTCAATAACTGGAATGTGGAGGCCAATCCCATGAAAAAGATCGGGCCGATTGGAATTTACACCACATTTATTCCGGATGTCACAGAAGGACAGCTGTACAAGTATTTTATCATCGGGATGCACGGGGAGATGCTGTATAAGGCGGATCCCTTCGCCACGGCTTCGGAGCTGCGCCCGGGAAATGCTTCCAAAGTGGCGGATATCAGCGGGTTTCCCTGGAAAGATCAGAACTGGCTGAAGAAACGGGCGGCTTTCGATGCGAAAAAGGATGCCATGGCAATCTATGAGGTACATCCGGGATCCTGGAAAAAGCACGCGCAGACTAAGGAGGATCCGGACGGATTCTATAATTACAGAGAATTTGCCCATGAGCTGGCGGATTATGTCAAAGAGATGGGCTATACCCATGTGGAGCTGATGGGAATCGCGGAGCATCCGTTCGACGGTTCCTGGGGGTATCAGGTGACCGGCTATTACGCGCCGACCTCCCGATACGGAAGTCCGATGGACTTCAAATACCTGGTGGATTATCTGCACCGCAATAAAATCGGAGTGATCCTTGACTGGGTTCCCGCGCATTTTCCGAAAGATGCCCACGGACTGGCAGATTTCGATGGAACCGCGGTATATGAGCATGCGGATCCCAGACAGGGAGAGCACCCGGACTGGGGAACGAAAATCTTTAACTATGGACGCAATGAGGTTTCCAATTTCCTGATTGCCAACGCCCTGTACTGGGTGGAAGAGTTCCATGTGGACGGTCTCCGTGTGGATGCGGTGGCGTCCATGCTGTATCTGGACTATGGGAAACAGGATGGCCAGTGGGTGGCCAATAAATACGGCGGAAATGAGAATCTGGAGGCGATCGAGTTCTTCAAGCATCTGAATACCGTGGTGCAGGGAAGAAATCCGGGAGCTCTGATGATCGCGGAGGAGTCCACGGCCTGGCCGAAGGTAACCGGTGACGTGAAGGACGGCGGCCTTGGGTTCGCGCTGAAATGGAATATGGGATGGATGAATGATTTCCTGGAGTACATGAAGCTGGATCCCTATTTCCGCAAATACAATCATAATAAAATGACCTTCTCGCTGACTTACGCGTACAGTGAGAAATACATACTGGTGCTTTCCCACGACGAGGTGGTGCATCTGAAATGCTCCATGCTGAACAAAATGCCCGGATATCCGGACGACAAGTTCAAGAACCTGAAAGCCGGATACACTTATATGTTCGGCCACCCGGGAAAGAAGCTTCTGTTCATGGGACAGGACTTCGGCCAGCTCCGTGAGTGGAGTGAGGCAAGGCAGCTGGACTGGTACCTGCTGGGTGAAAAAAATCATCAGCTGCTGTCGGAGTTTGTGAAAAATCTTCTGTCTCTCTACAGACATTATCCGGCGCTGTATGCGGGCGACGGAGACTGGGAAGACTTTGAGTGGATTAACGCGGACGATGGAGACCGGAGCATTTACAGTTTCGTGCGGAAATCACCGACCGGAAGAAATAACCTTCTGTTTGTGATCAGTTTCACACCGGTGCCAAGAGAGGATTATCGGGTCGGAGTTCCCAAAAAGAAGAATTATAAACTGATCATGGATGAGAATGGACTTCTGGAGAAACCGGTGGTCTACAAGGCAGAGCGTCAGGACTGTGATCATCGGAAATTCTCCTTTGCCTATCCGCTGGCACCTTACGGAATCGGCATCTTTTTATATTAATTTCATGCGAAAAAGCGAGAAAAAGGCCGCTGTGCAGATTTGTCTGCCAGCGGTCTTTTTCCGGGAGAAGGGCTTTCTTTCTGGAAAATGATGTGCTATAATACCAAGTTGTCAGGGCAAAAGCTGTCAGGCGGAGGATTCCGGATGTACCTGCTTTTGCTCCGGGCGTTATACCAGGCTGTTTTGAACCAGGGATCTCGAATCGCTGGTTATTTTCTCATTTTATAGACAGGGAAAGGAAGTAGAAAAATGACAAAAATAGACATTATCTCCGGTTTTCTCGGAGCGGGAAAGACGACATTAATCCAGAAACTTTTGAAAGAAGTTTTTCAGGGAGAACAGGTGGTTCTGATTGAAAACGAATTCGGCGAGATCGGAATTGACGGAGGTTTTCTGAAAGAGGCGGGAATCCAGATCCGGGAGATGAATTCCGGATGTATCTGCTGCTCTCTGGTGGGAGATTTCGGCGCTTCCCTGAAAGAAGTGATCAGTCAGTATCATCCGGACCGGATCCTGATTGAGCCGTCCGGAGTGGGAAAACTCTCGGATGTGATCAAAGCGGTTCAGGGCGTGCAGGAAGAGACGGAGCTGGTTCTGAATTCCTATACCACCGTTGTGGACGCGAAAAAGTGTAAAATGTATATGAGGAATTTCGGGGAATTTTTCAACAATCAGGTGGAGTATGCCGGCGCAATCATTCTGAGCCGGACAGACCTGATCGATGAGCAGAAAGCGGAGCAGTGCAGGGAGATGCTGCGCGGCATCAATGAGCGGGCGGCGATTATCACCACTCCTATCGAGAAGTTGGATGGAAAGAAGATCCTGGAGGTGATGGAACATCCGGTGTCCCTGCAGGAGGAAATGCTGGCAGAAGAGATCTGTCCGGAGTGCGGCCACGTTCACAGCCATGAGCACCATCACGAACATGAGCACCATCACGAACACGAGCACCATCACGAGCACGAACACCATCATGGTCATGAACATGAGCATGATCATGAGCATCATCATCACGATCACTGCGGTCATGAGCATCACCATCATCATGCGGATGAGGTCTTTACCAGCTGGGGCCGTGAGACTGTGAAGAAATATACGAGAGAAAAACTGGAACACATGCTGGAGCAGCTCTCCGGCAATGAAGAATACGGTGTGGTTCTGAGAGCGAAAGGAATGCTGCCGGCGGAGGATGGAAGCTGGATTTATTTTGACATGGTTCCGCAGGAGACACAGATCCGCGAGGGATCCCCGGATTACACCGGGCGTCTGTGTGTAATCGGTTCCAAACTGAAAGAGGAGAAGCTGGAGGCATTGTTTGAATTGTAGGAGGAAGAAAAATGGATGAGATCAGAGTACCGATCTATCTGATGACCGGGTTTCTGGAGAGCGGGAAGACCTCTTTCCTGAATTTTACCATCGGTCAGGATTATTTCTATATCGAGGGGAGAACCCTCCTGATTCTCTGCGAGGAAGGCGAGGAAGAGTACGATCCGGAGCTGCTGAAGATGAGCAATACGATGGTGGAGATTCTGGAGAGCGAGGAGGAACTGACTACGGAGCGGCTGGTAGCCATGGATGTCCTGTATCAGCCGGAACGGGTTATCATCGAGTATAACGGCATGTGGCTTGTGAGCAAGTTCCTTAAGATGGAACTGCCCAAAGGCTGGGGCGTTGCCCAGCAGATCACCACTGTGGATGCCAGCACCTTCCAGCTTTATATGAATAATATGAAATCAATCTTTATGGATATGGTGAGGACCTCTGAGATGGTGGTGTTCAACCGCTGTAAGGAAAGCGATCCGCTGGCGGTTTACCGACGCGGAATCAAGGTGGCGAACCAGAGGGCGGAGGTAATCTTTGAAGATGACGAGGGTGAGCTGGATATCTTTGAGGACGAACTGCCCTTCGATCTGGAAGCGCCGGTAGTGGAGATTCTGCCGGAGGATTATGGAATCTGGTTTGTGGACGCCATGGACCATCCGGAAAACTATGAAGGAAAAGTCGTTCATTTCAAGGGACGGGTGATGAAACCCCAGGGAATGGGAAGTAAGTATTTCGTGCCGGGACGGATGGCGATGACCTGCTGCGCGGATGATACCACCTTCATCGGTTTTGTGTGCAAGAGTGCCTACGCGCCGAAACTGGCCGTGGGGGAATGGGTGGATGTGACCGCGAAAATCGCGGTAGAGAATGTGAAAGAGTATGACGGCTACGGCCCGGTACTCTATGCCCAGGAGGTAACTTTGGCGGAACCGCTTCCGGATGAGATGGTATACTTCAATTAGTGACAGGAGAAAGAAGAAATGTATTTGATTGCAGGCCTGGGGAATCCGGGCAGACAGTTTGAACATACCCGTCATAACATCGGGTTTGACACCATTGATCTGCTGGTGGAGAGACATCAGGTTCCCCAGTCCGGAGTCCGAAGCAAAGGAATGTACGGAAAGGGAATGATCGGCGGAGAGAAAGTCATATTGCTCAAGCCCCTTACTTATATGAATCTGAGCGGGGAAGCGGTGCGGGGAATCGCGGATTATTTTAAGATCGATCCGGAGAAAGAATTGATCGTGATCTATGATGACATTGATCTGGAACCGGGACAGCTCCGGGTCCGGAAAAAAGGCAGCGCCGGCGGACATAACGGAATCAAGGATATTATCGCGAAACTCGGGACGCAGAATTTCATGCGTATCCGCATCGGCGTGGGCGCGAAACCCAAAGACTGGGATCTGGCGGATCATGTGCTGAGCCGGTTTTCAGATTCTGAGAGAAAGGCTGTGGACGAGGCGGTTCTGCTGGCCGCGGATGCCGTGGAAAAAATTCTGACGGACGGAGTGGATGCAGCCATGAATGAATACAACCGTAAACGGACAGTGGGAGAGGGGTAATTTCGATGGAAGCATTTATCGAACCATTGCGGGAACTGGCACAGTTCGACGAGATCTGCGGCAGGATCCGGAAAACTGCGGGAATCATTCAGGCGGCAGGATGTGTAGAATCCCAGAAGGCTCATTTTATTTATGGGCTTTCTGGGCTTTTTCCGTATCGGCTGATCCTGGCGCAGGATGAACAAAGGGCGAAGCAGCTGTATGAGGATTACCGGTTCTATGATAAGAACGTCTGTTATTATCCGGCCAAAGATCTTTTGTTCTTTCAGGCGGATATCCACGGGAATCTGCTGATCCGGCAGAGGATGCAGGTGATCCGGACTCTGCTGGAAGAGAAGGAAGCCACGGTCGTGACCAGCATTGACGGGTGCATGGATTATCTGATGCCGCTGGAGCGTATCCGCGAAAATCGGATCCATCTGTGCCCGGGGGATACGGTGGACCTGGAAGAACTGGAGCGGAAGCTGGTCTGGCTGGGCTATGAGAGAGTTTCCCAGGCAGAGAGCTCCGGACAGTTCGCGGTGCGGGGCGGAATTCTGGACATTTTTTCTCTCACAGAGGAGAATCCATGGAGGATCGAGCTGTGGGGGGATGAGGTGGATTCCATCCGGAGTTTTGATTCCCTCAGCCAGCGATCCATAGAAAATCTGGAGGAAATTGTCTTATACCCCGCGGCAGAACGTCTGGGAGAAGAGGGGATGGTGTCCTTTGCGGATTATTTCCCTCTGGATAAGACGCTTCTGATCCTGGATGAGCCCAACCGTATGATTGAGAAGGGGCAGGAAGTGGAAGAAGAATTCCGGCAAAGTCAGAAAAACCGGCTGGAAAAAGGAGATCGTCCTCTGGCAGACAATCTGTTATTTGAGATGGACCGGCTCTGCGAAAAGCTGAATCAGTTCCATGGGGCGGCCCTCTGTATGCTGGAGCCGGCGAAGAATTACTGGAAAATCCGGGAGCGGTTTGAACTGACGGTGAAGACGGTGAGCTCCTATAATAACAGCTTTGAACTTCTGGTCAAGGATCTGAAGAAATGGAAGAAAGACGGATACCGGGTGGCCCTGCTGTCGGGATCCCGTACACGGGCGAAGCGTCTGGCTCAGGATCTGATGGATGAGGGACTGGGAAGTTTCTACAGTGAAGATTACAGCCGCAGGATTCAGCCAGGAGAGATTCTGGTGGTTTACGGACATGCGCATCGGGGGTTCGAATATCCGCTGGTGAAATTTGTCGTAATCACAGAATCCGATATTTTCGGCAAAGAACAGAAGAAACGCCGGAAGAAGAAAACCTATTCCGGACAGCGGATCCAGGATTTCTCGGAACTGACGGTGGGCGACTATGTGGTTCATGAAAATCACGGCCTGGGTATTTACCGGGGAATCGAGAAAGTGGAAGTTGACAAGGTCGTCAAGGATTACATTAAAATTGAGTACCGGGACGGCAGCAATCTCTATATTCTGGCCACGCAGCTGGATCTGCTTCAGAAATACGCCGGGCAGGACGCGAAACCGCCGAAACTGAACAAACTGGGGACGCAGGAGTGGACCCGGACGAAGACGAGAGTCAAGGGAGCCGTCCGTGACATTGCCCGGGATCTGGTGCAGCTGTATGCGGCCCGCCAGGAAAAAGAAGGGTATGTATATGGCAAGGATACCGTCTGGCAGAAAGAATTCGAGGAAATGTTTCCCTATGAGGAAACCGAAGATCAGCTTCAGGCCATTGAGGATACCAAACGTGACATGGAGAGCACGAAGATTATGGACCGTCTGATCTGCGGAGATGTGGGCTACGGAAAGACGGAGATCGCTCTGCGGGCTGCTTTCAAGGCAATCCAGGAAGGAAAACAGGTGGTATATCTGGTTCCGACGACGATCCTGGCACAGCAGCATTACAATACTTTTACCCAGCGTATGAAGGATTTTCCGGTCCGTGTGGATCTGATGTGCCGTTTCCGGACTGCCGCGGAGCAGAAGAAAACTCTGGAGGGGCTGAAAAAAGGATGGGTGGACGTGGTGATCGGCACCCACCGGGTACTCTCAAAGGATGTGGAATATAAAGATCTGGGCCTGCTGATCATCGATGAAGAGCAGCGGTTCGGCGTGGCTCACAAAGAGAAGATTAAAAAGCTGAAAAATAACGTGGATGTTCTGACGCTGACTGCTACACCGATCCCAAGAACTCTGCATATGAGCCTGATTGGAATCCGGGACATGAGTGTCCTGGAGGAACCGCCCATGGATCGTGTGCCGATACAGACTTATGTGATGGAATACGATGAGGAGACGGTGCGGGAAGCCATTCAAAGGGAACGGAAAAGGGGCGGACAGGTTTATTATGTCTATAACCGTGTCAACGACATCGCGGAGGTGGCCGGCCGGCTTTCCCAGCTGATGCCGGATGTGCAGGTGGGATTTGCCCACGGGCAGATGAGCGAGCGGGAGCTGGAACGGGTGATGTATGAGTTTATCAACGGAGAGCTGGATGTGCTGGTCTCCACCACCATTATCGAGACCGGGCTGGATATCTCCAACGTCAACACGATGATTATCCATGATTCTGACCGTTACGGGCTTTCTCAGCTTTATCAGCTGCGGGGGAGAATCGGACGTTCCAACCGGACTGCCTATGCTTTCCTGATGTACCGGAAGAACTCGGTGCTGAAGGAGACCGCGGAGAAACGGCTGTCAGCGATTCGGGAGTTCACAGACCTGGGAAGCGGATTTAAAATTGCCATGCGGGATCTGGAACTGCGGGGCGCCGGAAATCTTCTGGGAGCGCAGCAGCATGGACACATGCAGGCAGTGGGCTATGACTTGTACTGCAAAATGCTGAACGAGGCGGTGAAAGAAGCGAGAGGAATTTCTGTGATGGAGGATTTCGAGACGACCATCGATCTGAATATGGATGCCTATATTCCCAACTCCTATATCGCCAATGAATTCCAGAAACTGGATGTGTACAAACGGATTGCCGGCATCGAAAATCAGGAAGAGTATGAGGATATGCTGGAAGAACTTCTGGACCGTTTCGGGGAGCCGCCGAAGGCAGTGCTGAATCTGCTGGCGATCGCGGTTCTGAAAGCGGCCGCCCACAGGGCGTATCTCAGGGAGGTCAAACAGCGCGGTCCCGAAATCCGGCTGACGTTGTATGAGAAAGCGAAAATTGATGCGGCAGGAATTCCGGGACTTCTGAAGGAATACGGAAGAAGACTGCAGTTCAAGGCGGAGGAACGGCCGTATTTCCTGTTCCAGCTTCAGGGAGAGGGAATCGCGGGAGTCCGGAAACTGGTGGAAAGACTGGAACAGCTGGCCAGGGATTACGCGGCAAATGTGAAAGAGAATTGAATTTTCCGGCAAGCACCTTGCACGGGTCTGAAAAAACGTATATACTCATAAAAGAGTACAAAGATATGGGAGGATGACATGAAAAAGAAGAAATGCAGAATGACCGCCGCGGTTCTGGCCGGTGCAGTGACACTGACTGTGACCGGATGCGGCGCAGGGACAATAGATGGAAGTCAGACGGCGGCCACGGTGGACGGCGAAGAGATTTCCATGGGGCTGCTGAGCTTTTTTACCCGCTATCAGCAGGCGCAGACCAGCCAGATGTATATGAGTATGCTGGGAACGGACGCAAGTTCCATGTGGGACGAGGAGCGGACGGAGGAAGAGGGAGTCACATACGGAGATTCTCTTCGGGATGATACCCTGACGCAGCTGGAGGATATGTGTCTTCTGAAGCTGCATGCGGAAGAATATGAGGTCGCGGTCTCTGAGGAAGAGAAACAGAAGATCGAGGAAGCCGCGGCACAGTTTATGGAAGACAACGATGCGCAGACCCAGGAGAGGCTGGCGGTGACACAGGAGGACATCGAACGTTTTCTGGAGCTGACCACCTATTATATGAAAATGCAGGATCCCATCAAAGCGGATGTGGATACGAACGTGTCCGATGAAGAGGCAGCTCAGACGACCATCACCTATGTAAAGGTACAGGAGGAAAGCGAGGATGCGGAAGACGCCGGTACCGGGGAGAGTGAGGAGGCTTCCGATGAGACTAAGGAGCAGGAGGCAGATGCCCGGACGAAGGCACAACAGATCCTTGATCAGGTATTGGTTTCCGCGGAGGCAGACATGGATGCTATCGCGGAGTCGGTAGATGAAACGCTGAGCGCGTCGACCGTGAGTTACTCCACCAACGATGAGGAAGACACCACCGTGCCGGATGTTCTGAAAGAGGCGGTCAGCAGTCTTCAGGACGGCGAAGTGAATTCTTCCCTGGTGGAAGATGAGGGAACCTATTATGTTGTCCGTCTGGATCAGGCTTTTGACGAGGAAGCGACCGAGAACCAGAAGGATACCATTATTTCCGAGCGGAAACAGGATCTGTACGATGAGACGCTGGAAGGCTGGAGAGAAGAGGCGGATATCCAGGAAAATGACCGGAACGTCCGCAAGCTGAAAGTGACCAGCAGCGACAGCTATACTTTCAAGGAAGAGACGGCAGACGAAGAAACACAGACAACACAGGATGCGGAAAGTACGGCGGCAGAGGAAACACAGGATACCGGAACTGCAGAGGAAACCACGCAGGATTCCTCCGCGGCAGAAGAGTAGAAAAGAAAAAGGCGGACGCCAAATACCGGAGAAGGTATTTCGGGCGTCCGCCTTATGTATTCAGAAAAAATTTTATTTATGGGGGTGCAGCACGTTCAGGGTATATTCGTGAAGTGCCTCCCTGCGGTATTTGTCGGATTCCAGGAGCCGGGAATAGAGCAGATCCAGAATGACCAGAATGGGAAACTGAGGAGAGATGGCCCTGCCATTCTCCAGATGCTCTTTCACCGCGAACAGAAGAATCTCATCACAGAATTCCTGGAAAGACCGGTCTTTACTGGAGGTCATCAGAATCGTGGCAGCTCCCTGCTTCTTGCAGTCCCGCAGGGAATCAATGACTTCCAGGGTCTTCCCGCTGACTGAGATTCCGATCACCGCGCAGTCCTCCCCGATCACGACCGTGTTCATCTGCATGATTTCGTTGTCTGTGACGGCTACGATATTCAGGCCGATCCGCATGAAACGGAAGCACATTTCTTCCGCGGCAAGCCCGGAACTTCCCCGGCCGTACACATAGATTCTTTCTTTGGAAGAGAGAATCTGAACAATTCTCTCGATCTGAGAAAGATCCACCAGGGAATAGGATTTGTTCAAAAGCTCCTGATAGGTATTCAGAACCTGTTTTGTCTGATCGTCCGTGTTCAGATGGGTTTCCGAAGAAAATCCCTGTTTGTAGTAAAAGAGAAATTCCCGGTAGCCTTTGAATCCGCATTTCTTTGAGAAGCGGGAGAGTGACGCCTCGGATACAAAGAGAAGTCTGGAAATATTTTTCGAAGAAAAATCCATTTCTTCCCGGTTGGATATAAAAAAATCCGCGATCATTTTTTCCAGAGGAGTCAAATTGGCGTAGATGGATTCGATTAATGGAATTACTGACTTTTCATAATTTTCTATATCCCCTCACCTCGTTTTCTATAAGGAATTGGCTCGGAGGCATGCGTGCGGTGTAAGAACCAGGATACGAAACCGCATACCGCGAGTGGGCGGATATTGAAAAATCCGCTCAGGAGTGAAGGGAACGGAAATGAAAATATGCACCTAGCATGCCCGCCTGATTCTGGTTCTGGGCAAAAGCGAGTTTGGTTTTTGTCGCCAGGAAAGGAATCAGGTAACGGTCCATGGCAGAACGGATCCGATTGTACAGAAATTCTTTCTGTGCCATGATTCCGCCGCCGAGAACAACGATTTCCGGATTCAGCACGTAACAGATATTCGCGATCCCCATACCCAGGATATCTGCCATCTCATCGATCGCCTTCAGGCAGTCCGGATCCCCGGCTTTGGCCTGTTCGAAGACATATTTGCCGTTGATGGAGTCCGCAGGCAGGTTTTTGGCGGCAGCCACATTTTTGACCAGGATGCTGCTCGCGCCGATATCCTGGAATTGTCCGCCGGGAAGGTGCATATATCCGACTTCCGCGCCGCTGCCTGAGAATCCGTGGAAGACTTTGTCATCGATGATGATGGCGCCTCCGATTCCGGTTCCGATGGTCAGGCAGAGACTGATCTGGCAGCCTTTGGACGCGCCAGCGAAGTGTTCGGCCAGACCTGCGCAGTTTACATCATTTTCCACTTCGCAGGGAAGGGAAAACCGTTCTTCCATCGTTTTCTTGATGGGAGTGCCTGCGTAGTTCGGAATCAACGGGGCAGCGTAGGTGATGCTGCCGGTGGAACAGTCGACCATTCCGGCTGTGGAGACACAGATGCCGGATGCCGGATGCTCTTTCAGGAGATTTTCGGTGATCTCGCATATTTTCCGTACCACCCCGGGACCGCCGTAAGTCATAGCTTCTGTAGGGATCTCGTCAGAGATGAGAAACGTGAGATCTTCCTGAATAACGCCGTATTTTATTGTTGTTCCGCCGATATCAATGCATATATATCGTTTCATGTTACTTCCCTTTCTTCTCCTGTTTTCGTTTACAATGTATAGAAAAAAGTATAATCTTTAATGAAAATAATTTCAATATTTTCAAAAAGAAAAGAAAGTACTTCGTTAAGTTATGGAGATATATACAAATTATATAAAAAAGCCAGGAGAGTTTTGAGAGTCTGCACAGAGAAATGAAAAGTACTTTCAGAATGCGGACTTGCTGTCTTTCTCTGTGTATTCCACATCCGGAAGCAGCTCAAAATAGTAATCATCCCATTTCTTTCCCAGAGCTTCCACGCATTTTTCCTGTGTTTCTTTCAGCCTGGGAAGGTAGAGGACATTTTTGCTTGGTTTGATGTAAGCGCTGATCCAGAGTTTTCTGCCTGTCCGGACAATTTCATAATAGAGGCTGTCGTAGGAGAGATCCGCCAGATAAGGTTCCAGAATCTCTTTGATCTCTTCCACAGTTTCCTCCTCCGGCGGAATCAGGCAGAGGTCGCGGATGGAGTTCAGAACACTGGCTGCAGGTTCCCGGATCATATAGACGGAGAGCAGAATGGTGAAAACCTGATCCAGATAAGGCAGAAGCGGGGTGAGTCCCTGGAACAGCTTGAAATGCACCAGAAACGGTGAGAGATAAGCGATCGTAAGACCGAAGGAGACGATTCCGTCAATTTTCCAGCCCTCGATTTCCACTTCGATCAGTTTGGAGTTCAGTTTCCGGTTCCGGCAGGCCAGAATGCGGGAAACGATCACGGCGATTACGAAGACAGAGAATTCGAACCAGGCGACGGCGCTGAAATTGATCTTACGTCCGCCGTGGAGCATAATTTCCACATTGTTGATCACCAGCCCTGCGGTGACTGCGATCATGGTGGAGCCTTTGATGGCCACAAAAAGGGATTCGATCTGTGTGTATCCGAAAGGATGCTTTTCGTTCAGGGGCCGATAGAGATAAGGAATCAGAAAAACCGAGGGAAGCAGCATGAAAAATTCCACGCCGTCATATACGGCATCCATGAGGACAGCCTGAGAACGTGTGTAAATGTACATGACCAGTTCCGCAAAAACGAAAAAAAGATTGCCTGATATGGATACGTACATTGCCTGCATTTCTTTTTTGGAGGAACTTTTTCTGTTGTGCATGTCAATCTCCTTTGTCATAGGGGTCGGTCAAAATTGCGTCAATTAATTTTAGCACGGCTTTCATTTGATGGGAAGAAAAACTGTTTTTGCGCTTTTGGTACAGCGCAAAAAAACAGAGGACAGGATCGGCTCCTGTCCTCTGCGGAACATTTCTATTATCCGAAGTATCTCTTCAGCAGACCTGCGAAGGCTTTTCCGTGACGGGCTTCGTCTCTTGCCATCTCATGAACGGTGTCATGGATTGCGTCCAGGTTTGCGGCTTTTGCGCGTTTTGCCAGATCGAATTTACCAGCGGTAGCTCCGTTCTCAGCTTCAACTCTCATTTCCAGGTTTTTCTTGGTGCTGTCTGTTACGACCTCGCCCAGCAGTTCCGCGAATTTCGCTGCATGCTCAGCTTCTTCGTATGCAGCTTTCTCCCAGTACAGGCCGATCTCAGGATATCCTTCTCTGTGTGCCACACGAGCCATTGCCAGATACATACCTACCTCAGAGCATTCTCCCTCAAAGTTTGCTCTCAGGTCAGCCAGGATGTCCTCGCTCACACCCTGAGCAACACCTACTACGTGCTCAGCAGCCCAGGTCATTTCGC
Organism: uncultured Blautia sp.; assembly: GCA_963927715.1. Lineage (GTDB taxonomy): Bacteria > Bacillota > Clostridia > Lachnospirales > Lachnospiraceae > Blautia_A. The sequence goes on from CAWVBU010000001.1 coordinate 104,713, forward strand.
CTTCCTGTTTTGTGAATTTGGAAGCCGGTGCTTTACATACCGGACATGCTTCCGGCGGAGTATCTCCCTCATGAACATAACCACATACATTACATACCCATTTAGCCATAGTTTTATTCTCCTTTTCTTATATAAAATTTAATAGCTCACAATAATAGTAACGATTACTGATGTTAACTTAACATATTTTGTACAGTTTGTCAAGGGATTCTTTTCAGAGAAGTTATTTCTTACTTCGATTTTACATCGGAAGAATCTTCCCCCAGACAATCCTCACAGACACCCCGGAAAAGGGTGGTGCAGCTTTCAATCCGGCCTCCGAAATTCGCGGAGGCTTCTGCCATAATCTGTGCCGTGTCATTCATCTTCAGGTCCAGAAGCCTGTGGCATTTTCGGCAGTAAAAATGATTATGGGGAGCAGTCACTGCGTCAAAACGGTCGCCGCCCTCTTCGGTGGAGATCCGGTTGATTTCTCCCAGTTCTGCCAGAAGAGAGAGGTTACGGTATACGGTTCCCAGACTGATGTTGGGATATACCTTTTGAAGATTGTGATAAATTGTCACTGCGGTCGGGTGGTCTGTACGGGAAGATAAAAATTCTTTGATGGACTCGCGCTGGCGGCTGTATTTCAAAGTTCTCATACATTCCCTCCTCTTTTAATAATAGTAACAATTATTATTTATTTATCTGTATCATACAATACTTAACTAAAAAAGTCAATATTAAATTTAAAAAAATATTTTTACAAAAAAACAAGAGGGTTCTATCCTTTACAAAAAAGGGAATCTATGCTAATCTTTTCTTAATTGATGTCCAATGGCAGAAGCCTTTTGATCCGCTGCCATGAGGCTGTCGGACAGATGCAGGCTTTTGCGCCTGGACCGTGTCAAAGAGAGGGAACTTTCCCGGAAAATCGCAGCGGCCGTGCAGGCTGCTTTCTTTCTCTGAGGAAAGAAAAGAAAGAAGGAGTTAGAAGATGGCAAAGGAAAAATATTATATTACCACGGCGATTGCCTACACATCCGGAAAACCGCATATCGGAAATACTTACGAGGCGGTACTGGCGGACGCGATCGCCCGTTTCAAACGTCAGGAAGGCTATGAAGTGTTCTTTCAGACGGGAACTGACGAGCATGGACAGAAGATTGAACTGAAGGCAGAAGAAGCCGGCGTGACGCCGAAGGCTTTTGTGGACAATGTGGCCGGACAGATTAAAGAGATCTGGGATCTGATGAACACTTCCTATGATAAATTTATCCGAACCACAGATGAAGATCATGAAAAACAGGTGCAGAAAATTTTTAAAAAGCTTTATGATCAGGGAGACATCTACAAAGGATACTATGAGGGAATGTACTGTACTCCCTGTGAGTCTTTCTTCACAGAATCCCAGCTGGTGGACGGAAAATGTCCGGACTGCGGCCGCCCGGTGACACCGGCGAAGGAAGAGGCGTATTTCTTCCGTATGAGCAAATATGCGGATCGTCTGATTGAGCATATCAATACCCATCCGGAGTTTATTCAGCCGGTATCCAGAAAAAATGAGATGATGAACAACTTCCTGCTTCCGGGTCTTCAGGATCTGTGTGTATCCCGTACCTCTTTTAAATGGGGAGTTCCGGTGGATTTTGATCCGGATCACGTGGTTTATGTGTGGCTGGACGCGCTGACGAACTATATCACGGGAATCGGTTATGACTGTGACGGTGAGAGCACGGAGCAGTTCCATAAATTCTGGCCGGCAGACCTTCATCTGATCGGCAAGGATATTATCCGTTTCCATACCATTTACTGGCCGATTTTCCTGATGGCGCTAGGACTGCCGCTTCCGAAACAGGTCTTCGGGCATCCATGGCTTCTGCAGGGAAATGGAAAAATGAGCAAATCCAAAGGAAATGTGCTCTATGCGGATGAACTGGTGGATTTCTTCGGTGTTGACGCGGTGCGGTATTTTGTGCTGCATGAGATGCCTTTTGAGAATGACGGTGTAATCACCTGGGAACTGATGGTGGAGAGACTGAATTCCGAACTTGCCAATACGCTGGGAAATCTGGTGAACCGGACGATTTCCATGTCCAACAAATATTTCGGCGGTGTGGTTTCCAGAACCGGAGTGACAGAGCCTGTGGATGAGGAGCTGAAGAATTTCGCCCTTCAGACGCCGGGAAAAGTCATTGCCAAGATGGACGAACTGCGGGTGGCGGACGCGATCACAGAAGTGTTCAGCCTGTTCAAACGCTGCAACAAATACATCGATGAGACCATGCCCTGGGCGCTGGCAAAAGATGAGAGCAAGAAAGACCGTCTTTCCGAAGTGCTTTATAACCTGGTGGAAGGAATCTGCATAGGTGCGACGCTGCTCCAGGCGTTTATGCCGGATACGACCCAGAGAATTCTGGATCAGCTCAATGCTTCCGGGCGTTCGATGGAAGATCTGAAGACTTTCGGAATCTATCCTTCCGGAAATAAGGTGACGGAGAAGCCGGAGATTCTCTTTGCGCGGCTGGATATCAAAGAAGTTATGAAGAAGGTGGAGGAACTTCATCCGCCGGTACAGGAAGAAAAAGAAGAAGAAAAACCGGTGATCGATATAGAGGCGAAACGGAGATAACATTTGAGGATTTCACGAAAATGCAGTTCCAGGTGGGAGAGATCATCGCCTGCGAAGAGGTGAAGAAATCCAGAAAGCTTTTGTGTTCTAAGGTGAAAATCGGAAGTCAGGTAAAACAGATTGTGTCGGGAATTAAATCCGGATACAGCGCTGAGGAAATGGTAGGCAAAAAAGTGATGGTGCTGGTGAATCTGAAGCCGGCGAAACTGGCTGGAATTTTATCAGAAGGAATGATTCTCTGCGCGGAGGATGAACAGGGAAATCTCTCCTTGGTGGTTCCGGAAAAAGAAATGCCTGCGGGGGCGCAGATCAGTTGATTCTGACGAAAGAGAAGGAAAACGGACGCTGAGATCCGTTTTGCAAAGACAGGAAGCAAAGGCCTGAGAGAGTATGGAAATACTTTTTTGGGCCTTTTTTTGAGAGATTTTTGGGAGAAATGGAATGAAAAAGGACGAGGTTGAGAGATATCTGTACTGTGCCATGGCGATCGGAGAACAGATGCTGATCAGCGGCGCCGAAGTGGCCAGGGTAGAGGATACGATTACGAGAATCTGCTATGCCTATGGGGCGAAAAGGGTGGATGTTTTTTCCCTCACCGGTCTGATCCTCACCTCCGTGGATCTGGGAGAAGAAGGGATTATCACACAGGCGAGACGGGTTCTGAAAGCCTCCACGGATTTCCACCTGCTGGATCGGCTGAACGCCCTTTCCAGAAAGATTTGCGCGCAGAGAGTTTCACCGGAAGAAATCCAGAGAGAGCTGGAGGAGATCTGTGAAAAACCGGGCTATTCTTTCCCGGTGCAGCTTTTTATCTATGCGTTGATTTCCGGTTCTTTCGCGTTGTTCTTCGGAGGCACTGTGAAAGATATGCTGATTTCCGCGGTGATTGGAATCGCGCTGAAGTGTGCGGAGGATTTTCTGCGGCGGGAGCGGATGAATCCGTTTATGTCGATTCTGCTCTGTTCCGTGGTCGGCGGTTTTCTGGCGAATCTCGCGGTGCAGGCTGGTTTGGGAGACCATGCGGAAATGATTAATCTGGGCAATGTCATGCTCTTTATTCAGGGAGTCGCGTTTACCAACGGGATCCGTGATATGTTTTCACGGGATATTATTACCGGAATGACCAGGGTGGTGGAGTCGCTGATCACGGCGGCCGTGATGGCCATGGGATTCGCGTTTTCCGGTATTTTCTTTTGACGGAGGTGTGATGTGGAAAGGCTGATGATACAGTTAGCCGCGGCGGGTGCGGGAACGCTGGGTTTTGCCATGCTGTACAATGTCCGCGGAAAAAAACTTTTCTGGGCGGCTTTCGGCGGTTTTCTGGGATGGGCGTTCTATGATATCCTCCATCTTTTCAGCAACAATGATTATATCGGCTGTTTCGGAGCCTCCATGCTGCTCCATCTGTATGCGGAGTGGATGGCGAGAAGGCAGAAGACTCCTGCCACGGTATTTTTCGTAGCCGCGGCGATCCCTCTGATTCCCGGAGGGCCGCTCTACCGGATGATGGCGGCAGGCATGAGTCAGGACTGGAAAGAATTTGTGGATCAGGGAGTTTCGGCGCTTTTGTTTGCCCTGGGAATCGCGGGCGGAATTCTGTGCGCCGCCGCTGTGGTGTCTTTGCTGAAGCAGACGCCGGTTTATCGGGGGACCGCGGAGATTCTGACAGAAATAGGAATAAAAAAAGAAGACGGAGGCCATTCCTCTTGATGGAGGAACAGCCTTCGCCTTTTTCTTTTCCGGAACAGCCGATGTTATGATTTCGCTTCCCAGCGGCCGGAAGCTCCGCAGGGAAGGATCAGGCCGGTGCTGGTCACGGGAAGTCCGATCTCCTGTGACTGTACAAGACCGGGGATATGTTTCAGCTCCGTGGAAAGCATGTAAGTCAGCACTGCAGGCGCCAGGCCGGTCGTGTAGGAATTGACCAGGAAAAACAGGGGCCGGTCGCTCAGCAGTTTGACGCACAGCTGGATAAACGGATGGATCGAAGTTTCGATTTTCCAGATTTCACCTTTGGGTCCCCGGCCGTAGGAGGGAGGATCCATGATGATAGCGTCGTAATGGTTTCCGCGCCGGATTTCGCGCTCTGCGAATTTCACGCAGTCATCCACCAGCCAGCGGATGGGAGCCTCGGACAGCCCGGACGCGGCGGCGTTTTCTTTTGCCCAGGTGACCATACCTTTGGAAGCGTCAACGTGGGTGACGCTGGCTCCGGCGCTGGCCGCCGCCAGCGTGGCTCCTCCGGTGTAGGCGAACAGATTCAGGACTTTTACCGGTCTGCCGGCATTGCGGATTTTCTCAGAAAACCAGTCCCAGTTCACTGCCTGCTCCGGGAAAAGTCCGGTGTGTTTGAAACTGAAAGGTTTCAGATGAAACGTCAGGTCTTTATAGTGAATCGACCACTGTTGGGGAAGCTGGAAGAATTCCCATTCCCCTCCGCCTTTTTTGCTCCGGTGATAGTGGCCGTTCTTTTTTCTCCAGCCGGGATGGGCTTTCGGCGTATTCCAGATAACCTGAGGATCCGGCCGTACCAGGAGATAGTCTCCCCAGCGTTCCAGCTTTTCTCCCTGGGAGGTGTCCAGAATCTCATAGTCTTTCCAATTGTCTGCAATCCACATAATTCTTACCTCTCTGTGTCTGTGATTTCTGTGCGGTCTTCATAGGAAGCTTCTCCTGTGCCGTCTCCATAGGAATCCGTCTCTTCGGCAGTTCCATGGGATTCCTCATTGGTTCCTTCGGAGGAGGAACCAACGGTGATGCTGGAATAACAGCGGTATGCGTCGATGATATGATAGGGATCCGTCTCATGGCTTCCAGGTGCCAGTCCGGTTACACAGAGAAATTCTTCTCCGTCAACTTTGCCGAGGCTTGCCAGGCACTGTCCGGCCTCGGAGGTGTAGCCGGTTTTTCCGCCGAGAATCAGGCCGCTGGCCATGATATCGGAAGGCATGTATTCAAATAAAGTACTCTGGAAGGAGACTCCTTCGGGATGAAGATCCGTTGGCGCGCAGGTGTGGTTCTGTGTGGTGGCCATCTGGCGCAGTGTGTCATTTTCCAGAACGGTTTCCAGCAGAATCGCCAGATCGGAAACGGTCGTATAATGGTTCTCGTCATGCAGACCTGTGGGGTTGCAGAAATGTGTGTGGTTCATTCCCAGTTCCGCGGCTTTCTGGTTCATCAGTTCCACAAAAGCGTCCACGCTGCCGGCCACATATTCGGCGAGTCCGATGCAGCATTCCGCGCCGGAAGGCAGCAGAACTCCATAGAGGAGATCCTCGGCGGAGACTTCCTCACCGGCAGAGAAACCGGCCATGGAAGCTCCTTCCGCATAAAGAGCATCGTACATGGTACTGTTCAGTGTGATTTTTGTCTGCAGGTCCGGAATCTGTTCATAGGCTACCAGAGCGGACATCAGCTTTGTCATGGAAGCGGGATACATCCGCTCCTGGCTGCGCAGTTCAAAGATGGTCTCCCCGGTACTTCTGCGCACCACAATGGCATAATGGCTGGAGAGGTCATCACCGGTTATGGATGCAGAGACCGGAACCGGAGTCGGCGTGGGAGAGGGTGTCGGACTGTTCTCCGCGAGAGACAATCCGTTCTCTTCCTGTACGGAAGCTGAGTTGTCAGAGAGATTTTGCCCGCCGGTATTCCGGTCACGAAAAACCTGCCAGAGCAAAACGGCCAGAAAGACCAGGACCAGGACGAAGAGTACGCCTAAAAGCCTTCGCAGTTTCTGCTGTCTGCGGCGTCTCTGTGCCCGGAGCCTTGCCTGACGGCTTCTTTGAGAAGACGGACGGTTATGGTATTCCTTCATGGTAAAACTCCTTTATCTGACTGATTGTGCTTTCTTATTTTTACATCTCCTCATTTTATGATGTTCAGAAATAAAAATCAATACTATATGTGAGAAATCTGTGTCTATGTCAGCCGTGAGGTTGACGATGCCGGAAATAATTAGTACAATGAACCATATTGAGTGATACAGACCGACGGAAAAACAGGAGGAAATAGGAATGAAAGCATATCGTGAATTAAGGAAAGAAGAACTTCTCACTCTGAAGGAAGAGCTGAGCAGAGAATATGAAGACATCAAAGCAAAAGGACTCTCCCTGGATATGTCCAGAGGAAAACCAGGCACAGATCAGCTGGATCTGTCTATGCCGATGCTGGATCTGGTGAATTCTGACAGCGACATGAAGTGTGAGAACGGAATGGACAGCAGAAATTACGGTGTGCTGGAGGGAATCCCGGAAGCGAAGAGACTGATGAGTGAAATGATCGGCACCGATCCGGAACATGTGATTGTGTTCGGAAATTCCAGCCTGAATGTTATGTTTGATACTGTGGCGCGCTGCATGATCCGGGGCGTTCTGGGAAATACGCCCTGGTGTAAGCTGGATCAGGTGAAATTCCTCTGCCCGGCTCCGGGCTATGACCGCCATTTTAAGGTGACGGAGTCTTTCGGCATTGAGATGATCCCCGTTCCCATGCTTCCCACGGGACCGGATATGGATCTGGTGGAAGAACTGGTGAGCAAGGACGCGTCCATCAAGGGAATCTGGTGTGTGCCGAAGTATTCCAATCCTCAGGGATATACGTACTCTGATGAGACGGTGCGCCGTTTCGCGAATCTGAAACCGGCAGCTTTGGACTTCAGAATTTTCTGGGACAATGCCTATTGTGTGCATCATCTCTATGAGGAGGAGCAGGATCAGCTGCTGGAGATCCTCGGTGAATGCGAGAAGGCCGGCAATCCGGATCTGGTGTTCGAGTTCGCTTCCACATCCAAGGTGACTTTCCCGGGCGCGGGAATCTCCGTGATGGCGGCATCGAAGGCGAATCTGGATGACGTGCGGAAATATATGAACGCTCAGACCATCGGCCATGATAAAATCAATCAGCTGCGTCATGTGCGTTTTCTGAAGGACGCGCAGGGAATCCGTGAACATATGAGAAAACACGCGGAACTGATCCGCCCGAAATTCGAAGCGGTGCTTGGCACGCTGGAAAAAGAACTGGGCGGTCTGGGAATCGGCAGCTGGACCACGCCGAAGGGAGGCTATTTTATTTCCTTTGACTCCATGGAGGGATGCGCGAAAGCGATTGTCGCGAAGACCAAAGAAGCCGGCGTGGTGATGACCGGCGCGGGGGCGACCTTCCCATATGGAAAAGATCCGAAAGACTCCAACATCCGTATCGCGCCTACCCTTCCGTCCGCGGAGGAACTTGCCGCGGCGGCAGAAATTTTTGTGCTGAGTGTGAAACTTGTGAGTGTGGAAAAACTGCTGGGTGAGATCTGACAGGGGAATTTCAGTACCGGGGAGGTAAGAATGACAGAAGATAAAGTTGGAATGAGTAAGGGGAGAAAAGTTCTGATCGGCCTTATCCTCACGTTTGTGATTTTGGCTGTGGGAATTTACGCAGGCGGAGTGGTTTATTTTCAAAACCATTTCCTGCCAAAATCCCGGATCAACGGGATCGACTGCTCTTTTCAGACGGTGGAAGACGCACAGAAAAATATTGAGAAAACCGTGAGTGCCTATTCTCTCGCGATTGAAGAGAGAAACCATGGGCAGGAGGTTCTGACCGCAAAAGAGATCGGCCTGGAGTATGTCCCGGACGACGGCGTGAAAAATCTGATGGAGAAACAGGAGAGCGCGGTCTGGTTTCTGGCATTCCAGAAGGGAAAAGATTATCAGCTGGAGACCAGCATCCGGTATCAGGAAGATCTGCTGAAAGAGGCGGTGAGCGCTCTGAAATGCCTTCAGAAGGAAAACATCACGGAGCCGGAAGACGCCTCCATTCAGGAGACGGATACCGGATATGAAATCGTGCCGGAGGTACAGGGAACAAAACTGGACGAGGAGAAAACCCTGGACGCCGTCCGTCAGGCAGTTGCCGCCAAGGAGAAGACCGTGAGTCTGGAAGAGGCGGGCTGCTATATCGATCCGTCTGTGACGAAAGACGATGAGACTCTGAATGCGCAGCTGGAACAGATTACCGCGCTGACCGATGTGGTGATCACCTATGATTTCGACGATCGCACGGAGACGGTGGACAAAAGCATCATCAAGGACTGGCTGACTCTGGATAAGGAAAAAAATTATACGTTGGATAAAGAAAAAGTGGCGGCGTATGTCAATGAGCTGGGCTACAAATATGACACCTTCGGGTGCACCAGACAGTTTACCACTTCTCTGGGGAAGACGGTGACGGTTCCGGGGAGGGGACTATGGCTGGGCCATTGACCAGGACGCGGAGACAGAAGCGTTGATCGCGGCGATAGAGTCCGGAGAATCTCAGGTGCGGGAACCGGTCTATTCCTTCGAGGGGTGGGATCGCTCGGAGAATGACATCGGCGATACTTACGTGGAGATCAGCCTCGAAGACCAGAGAATGTGGTTCTATAAGGATGGCCAGCTTCTGGTGGATACGCCGGTGGTAACCGGAAATGTGAGCAAAAACTGGAGCACGCCGACGGGAGTTTATGCGGTGGACGCTATGATGTCGCCCTACACGCTGACCGGAGAGGATTATGAGAGTGATGTGACATACTGGCTGCCGTTCAACGGGAACGTCGGAATTCACGATGCGTCCTGGAGATCGGAGTTCGGCGGGAAGCTGTATCTGACGGAAGGCTCCCATGGATGTGTCAATACACCTTATGATCAGGTTGAGATCATCTATCAGAATATCGGCATCGGCGCGCCGGTGGTTGTGTATTAAGAAAAGAAAGCAGCAGGAAAGGATCAGTTATCATATGAAAATAGTAGTGTTAGCAGGTGGAACAAGCACGGAGAGAGATATTTCCATTGTCTCCGGAACCGGAGTCTGTAAGGCTCTGAGACAGAAAGGACACCAGGCAATTCTGGTGGACGTGTTCGCGGGTGTGGAGCCGGTGGAACTTGAAAAAGCATTTGAAGGGGATTACGATGTGGAAGCGGCTGCGGCGTATATCCGCGGTTTCAACGATAGAATTCGCGAGATGGAAGAAGAGCGGAGAGACTTCTTCGGCCCGAATGTGATCGCGCTTTGCAAAGAGGCGGATATTGTTTTCCTTGCCCTTCACGGAGCCAACGGAGAGGATGGCAAAGTACAGGCGGCTCTGGACCTGATGAAGATCAAATATACGGGAGCCGGCCATACCAGCAGTGCCATGGCCATGGATAAAGGAATTACAAAAGCGTTGTTCCAGATGTATCGGGTTCCGACACCGCGTGGAGCGACCATGCATGTGAAGAAGAGAAGCGATGACCTGGGGACGCACGGACTGGAATTTCCGGTGGTGGTGAAAACCTGCTGCGGCGGATCCAGTATCGGCGTGTATATTGTGAAAAACCAGGAAGAGTATGTGCAGGCTCTGGATGACGCATATTCTTATGAAGATGAAGTAGTGATCGAAGAATTTATCCAGGGAAAAGAGTATACCGTAGCGGTTGTGGACGGAGAAGCCCTTCCGGTGGTTTCCATTGAACCGGTCAGCGGTTTCTATGATTACCGGAATAAATATGAGCCGGGGGCAACCATTGAAACCTGCCCGGCGCCATTGTCAGAAAAGCTGACGCGGCAGATGCAGGAGTATGCGCAGCAGGGGTACAAGGCCCTTGGCATCGAGGGATACGGGCGTCTGGATTTCATGATGGATGAGAAGGGGCAGATGTATTGTCTCGAAGCGAATACGCTTCCGGGAATGACTCCTACCAGTCTGATTCCCCAGGAGGCGGCTGCCCTGGGAATGGATTACCCGACTCTGTGCGAGTATCTGATCGAAGTATCCATGAAAAAGTATCAGAAGTGACAGGCCACAGGAGAGAATCAGGAACCCAAAGATCCGAGTGAATAAATATAGAAAGAAGATATCCATATGAAAAATCTGACACTGGAAAATTTGACGAGAGTCTGCGGCGGTATTTACCGGGGCGGCGAAGAGGAAAAGTATAAAGAAGTGACCTCCATTACCAGCGACAGCCGTACCGCTGAGGAAGGATGTCTGTTCGTGCCGATTGTGGGCGAGCGGGTGGACGGCCATCGCTTTATCCCGGATGTGATGGAGAAAGGCGCGCTGGCCACTCTGTCCGAGAGAGAGCTGGAAGGAGCCGATTATCCCTATATCCAGGTGGAATCCTCCCTTCAGGCGGTTAAGGATATCGCCAGGTTCTATCTGGAACAGCTGCAGATTCCGGTGATCGGAATCACCGGAAGTGTGGGAAAGACCAGCACAAAAGAAGTGATTGCTTCCGTCTTAAAAGAAAAATATAATACTTTGAAAACACAGGGGAATTTTAACAATGAGCTGGGGCTTCCTCTTACGGTATTCCGGCTTCGGGACTGTCATGAGATCGCGGTTCTGGAGATGGGAATCAGTGATTTCGGGGAGATGAGCCGTCTGGCGGATATTGCCCGTCCCAATACCTGTGTGATCACCAATATCGGGCAATGCCATCTGGAGTTCCTGGGGGACCGGGATGGAGTGCTCCGGGCGAAGACGGAGATTTTTAACTATCTGAAAGAAGGCGGACGGGCGGTTCTGAACGGGGACGACGATAAGCTGGCCACCATCCAGGAAGTACAGGGACAGCCGCCGGTGTTCTTTGGCCTGAATCCGGAGTATCCGGTGTACGCGGATGAGATTGTCAGCTGCGGACTGAAGGGAACGGACTGCAGAATTCATCTTCCGGAGACAGAATTTGCTGTGCACATCCCCATGCCGGGAAAACATATGGTTTCCAATGCCCTTGCCGCGGCAGCGGTGGGGATGCTCTACGGTCTGACCGGGGAGGAGATCCAGAGAGGAATCGAAAGTCTTGAACCCATCAGCGGCCGGTTCCGAATGGTGGAGACAGAGAAATATCTGATAGTGGATGACTGTTATAATGCCAACCCGGTCTCCATGAAAGCTTCCCTGGATGTCTTGAAGGATGCCCTGGGCCGAAAAGTCGCGATTCTGGGTGATATGGGAGAACTGGGAGAGAACGAGAGACTGATGCATGAGGATGTGGGAAAATACGCTGCCAGCTGCGGGCTGGATCTTCTGATCTGTTCCGGAAGCCTGTGCGAGTTTATGGCCAAGGCGGCCAGAAGAGGAAATCCGCATCTGCCGGTGATTTATGAACCGGACCGGAGGGCCCTGCAGGAACACCTGCGCGACTATATCCGGGAAGGGGACACCGTTTTGGTGAAAGCTTCACATTTTATGCATTTTGAAGAGATTGTGAAAGAACTGCAAAAATAAATGGAAAACAGATCCTCTGCGAATATCAATGGATTTCGCAGAGGATTTTTACGGGCACTTTTCGGGGAGCGGAGCATATATTATAGCAGACCATGGCCAGAGAGGTACGGAAGTTATGTACTACGATCGATTTTTTCCTTTTTATGTGGCATATGCCAACCCGGCGCTTTACGACGGGGAGAGAATACAGGAGAGAGAATTTCAGAGAATGAAAGCCTATTATCCGCAGACGGTTCAGAGGATTCAGAACCGGGTGGAGGAAGAGTGCGAACGTCTGGATTATGAGGGAAGTATGCTTTACGATGAATATCCGGATAAATATATGCTCTATCATATCTGCAGCCGGATACGGGGTGATCTCGCGGAAGTGGAAGAGGAGCACAGAGGATTTCTGGATGAGCTGATCCAGGTGCTTCTCTACCAGGAAATAGCCCGGAGACGCTGCCGGAGACACCGCTGCCGCAAGTATTTTTAGGGTTGTGATTTTCAGGCAAAGCGATTACAATAGAACCATGAAAAAAGAGATAGAAGAATTTTTGGATCAAAATATAAATGAAGGGCTGATCCAGATGGTGATCAGCAAGAGCAGACACAAAGACGGACCTTCCAAAGTGAAGATTCGTCCGATTCTGCTTCGGGACAAGCTTACTTATCAGGCCTCCGAGACGGTAGGCGCACAGGTGCTGCACAGGAATTACGAGAGAGGGGAGTTAATCGCCTGCATCGGCGAATGGATGGAAGAAAGATATATGCAGCTCCAGTGGGAGGGCCAGAGCCAGGATGGTCTGATTCTGGTGAGCAAAAAGGGAAAAGTGACCATGAAGACGAAAAGACATCCGGCGCGCCGGGAGGAGGTTTCTCTGGAACATAACCGGCAAAAGAAGTACATTCTTCCGGAAGGCACGGCGGTTCCTTTTCTTGTGGATCTGGGGGTTATGAATCCGAAGGGAAAGATTATTGCCGCGAAATACGATAAATTCCGCCAGATCAACCGTTTTCTGGAATTTATAGAAGACATTCTTCCCAGGCTGCCTAAGGATCGTGAAATTACGATTCTGGACTTCGGCTGCGGAAAATCTTATCTGACATTCGCCATGTATTACTATCTGAAGGTCCTGAATCATTACGATCTGCGGATTATCGGGCTGGATCTGAAAGAAGAAGTGATTGCGCGCTGCAATGAGCTGGCCGGGAAGTACGGTTATGAAAAACTGAATTTTTACCCGGGAGATATCGCGTCTTTTGAGGGTGTGGATCAGGTGGACATGGTGGTGACGCTCCATGCCTGTGATACCGCCACAGACTACGCCCTTGAGAAGGCTGTGCGATGGGGCGCGAAGGTAATTCTCTCGGTTCCCTGCTGCCAGCATGAGCTGAACGGCCAGATCTCCAACGAGATGCTGGAACCGGTCCTTTCCTATGGAATTCTGAAAGAACGGCTGGCGGCTCTGGTGACAGACGGGCTGCGCGCGAAGCTTTTGGAAGGAGCCGGATATGAGACGCAGATTCTGGAATTCATTGATATGGAACATACGCCGAAGAATCTGCTGATCCGCGCGGTCTACACGGGCAGGAAAAAAGACCTGTCCCAGACAGAACGCTGTATGAAGGAATTGCATGTGGAGCCATCGCTGGAGCGGCTGCTGGCGAACCGGGAGGAGGAAGCCAAATGAAAAAAGCAGCCAGGAAAATAGGAATTCTGTTCGCGATTTTTATTGTTGGAGTGATCGGGACTTCTGTGCTGATGAACAGCGCGATCACAGATAATCGCTCCGAAATGGATCGTCCTTCACTTCCGGAGGTGATGATCTCTGTGGATGGCTCTCTGGCAAACCGGATGTGCGGATATTATCAGAAGATGCAGGGAGACTTCATGCGCGACAGCATCACTCCCATTGATGCCTCCAAGGAGCTGACACTGGTGGTGAATCCTTATGAGGAAGAGGTGAAAAGTCTCGCCTACGAGATTCGCACTACGGATGGAAGCAAAGTCGTGGAGAACCGCAAGATCAACAGTCTGGAAGACGTGGATGGCTATCTTCAGGCAGAGATTCAGGTGGAGGGAAGTCTGCGGGTGACACAGGAGTATTCCCTTCAGATTACACTGGAGACGGGAGGAGATCCTGTCTATTATTACACGAGGATTGTGCAGAGATCCGGCCTGAATACCGGAACTTATGTGGATTTTGTGAAGAATTTTGCAAAAAGATGCACGAGCAAGAGTTTTTCTGACGAAGTATCCAGTTATCTGGAAGTGGAAGAAAGTTCCAATGCGGATAATTTTAACCGGGTTGATATTCATTCGTCCTCGGATCAGGTGACCTGGGGAGATCTGGCCCCGGAAATCTACCTGGAAGGGATTCCGACAATCAAGGACATCAACGAGACGACGGGAAGTCTTTCCATGGAATATCTGATCAGCGCGGAGGACGGGGACGGATACCAGGAATTGTATTATGTGGAGGAGTTTTACCGGCTCCGTTATACGGAAGAAAGGGTGCGGCTTCTGGATTTTGAGAGGTCAGCGACACAGATTTTCAGCGGTACGCACATTCAGCTGACCAGTGACGGCCTGTATCTGGGAGTGACCGGCAAAGAGGTTCCTTATCAGAGCGACAAGACCGGAGAAGTGGTTGCTTTCGTGCAGCAGGGAGAACTCTGGGCTTATCAGATCGAGGCGAATAAAGTGGACCGGGTGTTTTCTTTCCGCAGAGGAATTTCCGAGAGTGATTTCAGGGATTCCCGCTCGGATCACGATATTAAAATTCTGAACGTGACGGAAGAGGGAAACATCGATTTCGTCGTCTACGGCTATATGAACCGGGGAGAACACGAGGGCTGTATGGGAATCAGTGTGTGCCATTACAGCAGCGACCAGAATATGGTGACGGAAAAAGCGTTTATTCCCAGCACGGAATCTTATGATTTTCTGAAAAACGATGTGAAGGAATTATGCTATCTGAGCAGCAAGGATCAGCTGTTTGTTATGGCCGGAGGAAATCTCTGCCAGGTGGATCTGGAGCAGAATTCTTATCAGGTGATCAAAGAAGACGTGCAAAGCGATTGTTTTGCCTCATCGGAGTCAGGCGCCCATGCGGCCTGGATGGATGAGATGGATACTTATGCTTCCTCGACTCTTGTGGAGATGGATTTCGAAAGCCAGGAACAGAGAACCGTCACCGCCGAAGAGGGACAGAGTATTCGGGTTCTCGGTTATATGAACGAAGATCTGATCTATGGAACCGCGGCAAAGGAAAATCTTCAGCCGGATTCCGGCGGACAGCGGACTTTTGCCATGGATCGGATCCGGATCGAAAGCTTCGACGGCGAGGTGAAGAAAGAATATCAGGAGAAGGGGACGTATTTCACCAATGTGGAAATCGGCTCCACTCTGATGACCATGA
Organism: uncultured Blautia sp.; assembly: GCA_963927715.1. GTDB lineage: Bacteria > Bacillota > Clostridia > Lachnospirales > Lachnospiraceae > Blautia_A. Next base: position 119,963 of record CAWVBU010000001.1, read on the forward strand.
ATATTTCGAAAAAATCCGGAAACGAGTATCAGACAGTGCGGACGGATAATGTAATGAATAACCGGAAGGTATCGGATACTATGGTGGAGACACAGATTTTCACCAGCGGCCGTCAGGGAGTCTACATTCGCCTGTCCTTTGAGCAGACCATCAACAATCTGGATCCGCTGATGGTTTATTCCAAGATGGAGATGGGAGAGGAAAACCTGGTGCAGGTGGATACGATTCGTCCGAAGACGGAGAGATATTACGTCTATGCCAGAGGAAGTTTCGCCGGCAGTTATCCGGATGCGGCGCCGGCCATTCTGCAGGCTGACCGGCAGAACGGTGTGGTTCTCAACCGGAGCCAGCAGTATGTGTGGGAGCGTGGAAATAAGAGGACTCAGATTCAGCTGAATCCCCAGGGAATTCCGGACGGATTCCTGGAAGGAAGCCTGGATGAAGAGAAGCTGCAGGAGGCTGTGGGAGAAGAAGCGCAGGTGATTAATCTGACCGGATGCAGCCTGGACAGTGTTCTGTACGAGGTGAGCGCTCAGAGACCTGTGGCTGCCAAAAGCGGAGAGAATAACAGCGTTGTGATTGTAGGATACGACGGTTATAATACCTATCTGTATGATCCGAAGACGAAAGAGACACGGCCTTACGGAATGAATGACAGCACACAGCTGTTCCGAAGTCAGGGAAATGTATTTTACAGTTATATTGAAAATATCGAAAACTGACCGGAGATCGCCCGGAAGTTCTGTCTATTTTTACGCTTGCGCAGAGGATAAAAGTTGTTTATAATGAAATAAATATGTAACAAAAATGTAAAAATTCGGGGAGAGAGCGATGGAACAAAGGGAAACAAAGAAGAGATCAGGCAGAGTCCGGCTTTTTAGCTGGCTTTTGACTGTGATTATGATTCTTACAATGGCGGCGCCGGCAGGAGCTGCAGAGATCTCGGAAGGGGAGATGGACGCGCCTTATGAGGAAATCACGGAAGCGGCTGAGACCGAACCGGTGATTCTGGAAGATGAGGAAGCGCAGGAAGCGGAATCCGCGCAGGAGGAAACAGAGATCTTTTCCCTGGAGGATCAGGAGGAAACACAGGAAATTTCCCTGTATTTCTATAACAACTCCGGTTCGCAGAGATATACGGAGCTTACGATGCTGGCAGAAGCCGGGGAGACCATCGTTCTCCCTGAGGTACCGGCGGAAATGAATGAGGAAGGAGAAGAGATTCCTTCCCTGGGCTGGAGCAGCCAGATGCTTTCCACGGAAGCGGAGTATGAAGCAGGGGAAGAGATTGAGGTTACGCAGGAACTTCACCTGTACGGCGCTTTTGAAGAACTGCCGGTTCAGCCGGATGTCAAAAATGTGACGATTCAGTTTTTTGATGAAAGCGGAGAGAATGAGTACACGGAATACGCGGTGACCGTGCCGGAAGGGACCTCCATTACGATGCCGAGTCCCGAGGAGAGAGAGAATCTCCGGGCGATGGGATGGTCGAAATCCATGAACGCGAAATCGGCTTCCTACCGTGTGGGAAAAGAACTGACGGTTACGGAAGACCTGAAGCTTTACTCGGTGCATCAGAAACTGTATACGATTACCTTCCTGTCCAACACAGGAAAAACGACAAGCCGGTTAGAGGCACTTACGATCCGCGGTGTCTGGAAGGAGAAGGTGACGCTTCCCAATCTTCCCACATACAGCGGATACATTTCTGACGGCTGGACCAATCAGAAAAATAAGAAGACGGTGACTAACGAAGAGGGTTCCACCTACACCATCGTGGGAAACCGTACCCTGTATCAGGTCAATCACAAGGTGAAGACCTATACGGTGAAATTTTACGATAACGCGGGAAAAACCAGCAGCAGTCTGAATAAACTGGCGAAAAAGGTGAAAGAGGGGACTTCCGTGACGCTGCCGTCGCTGCCGGCGAAAAGCGGCTACGAAAGCCTGGGCTGGTCCACGAAGAAGAACGCGGCGTCAGCTACCTATAAAGCGGGAAGTACGCTGAAGGTTACCAAGAATCGGAATCTTTACGCGGTTTATCAGAAAGTTACCTATTGTACCGTGCAGTTCTATAATCAGTCCGGAACCAAGACTTACAGCTCTCTGAAGCAGAAAGTGAAGAAAGGGTCTTATATCAATCTTCCGGATCTTCCGGCAGTGACCGGATACCGGGCTCTGGGCTGGGGCAAGAGCAAGAATGCCAGTACGGCATCTCTCTATGACGAGCAGCAGCGGATCCGCGTGACAGCGAATATGAAGCTGTATGCCCGCTATAAGAAATCCGCGTCCACCATCCGGTTCTATACCTGTGACGGAAGTTCCGAATATACCAGTATCCGTATGGAGAATGCGGGAACCAGCGCGGTGATGCCGACGGCTTTCAGTCCGAAGGGATACACCTTCCTGGGCTGGTCCACGAAGAAGAACCAGTCGGAATATCCACAGTATGAGATGGGACAGAAATACAGCAATCTGAGCAGCTCTATGAAGCTCTATGCGGTCTGCAAGAAAAAGACGGAGATTGAGAGCGAGAACGCGCAGCTTACGGTCGAGGTAAGCCAGAAATACGACCAGGTATTTTTTATCGGGGATTCCAGGTTCCACGGAATGCGGAAAACCATGAACGAGCAGTACGGCGGCGTGCCGGACAATGTTACCTTCCTGTGTCAGAGCGGCCGGGGAATTTCCTGGTTTGTCGCGAATTATAAGTCGGGATCCGATTTTTATCAGCAGATCAAAGACGCGAAAGGCAAAAAGGCTGTGATCTGGAACCTGGGAATTAACGATCTGATCGATGGCTATAACGATGTGACGACTTCGATTGCCGACTACTCCGAGGTGATGAACGCAATGGCGGAGGATCTGCAGGGCCAGGGCTGTGATTTCTATTTTATGAGTGTGAATCCCACCAATGACAAGGAGACCGCCAGCGCCAATTACGGCACGGCTTACGCGCCCAGAAGTCCTTACTCGGTACGACTGTTTAACTACCGGGTGCGTCAGAATGTGTCTGCCTATTATACGTATATTGATACCTATACGTATCTGACCGATACAGGGTTTATCCTGTACGACGGGCTCCATTACGGAGATTCCACGTATCTGAAGATTTATGACAAGACGATCGAGTGCATCGATCAGTAAAAGAAATTTTATCCTTGTCAGAAATATGTAAATGAGCTATACTGAAAGGCGAAACTGCCGTCTGTGAAAACACAGGTCTGTGGTTTCACCTTTTTATATAAAGTATTCAGCTCTCCCGGAATTGGGAGGGAAAAGATTGGAAGCGGGAACGCCCGCCGGATTATGGAAAAGGAGAAGAGTCATGAAATTAACGACCGTAAAAGAGATATACAGGGAAAGAGAAAAATATCTGGATCAGGAAGTCACCGTAGGAGGCTGGGTGCGAAGCGTCAGAGACTCCAAGACCTTCGGATTCATCGTACTGCATGATGGAACTTTTTTCGAAACTTTGCAGGTGGTTTATCACGATAAAATGGAGAACTTCGCGGAAATCTGCAAGCTGAATGTGGGCGCCGCCATCATTGTCAGAGGAACCCTGGTGGCGACTCCGCAGGCAAAGCAGCCTTTTGAGATCCAGGCAGAGGAGATCTGCGTGGAGGGAGCTTCCGCGCCTGATTATCCTCTTCAGAAGAAGCGCCACAGCCTGGAATATCTGCGTACCATCACGCATCTGAGACCTCGTACCAATACGTTCCAGGCGGTTTTCCGTGTGCGTTCTCTGACCGCTTACGCCATTCATCAGTTTTTCCAGGAGAGAGGATTTGTCTATGTACACACGCCGCTGATCACAGGAAGCGACTGTGAGGGCGCCGGGGAGATGTTCCGTGTGACCACACTGGATCCGGCGAATCCCCCTCTGACCAAGGACGGAGCGGTAGATTACAGCCAGGATTTCTTTGGCAAGGAGACGAATCTGACCGTCAGCGGTCAGCTGAACGGCGAGACTTTCGCGCAGGCTTTCCGGAATATCTATACTTTCGGGCCTACATTCCGGGCGGAGAATTCCAATACCACGCGTCACGCGGCGGAGTTCTGGATGATTGAGCCGGAGTGTGCTTTTGCGGACCTTCAGGATAATATGGATCTTGCGGAGGCAATGCTGAAATATGTGATCACCTATGTTCTGGAACATGCGCCGGAGGAGATGAATTTCTTTAACTCCTTTATAGACAAGGGACTTCTGGATCGCCTGAACCACGTGGTGAAATCCGAGTTCGGGCATGTGACTTACACGGAGGCGATTGAGATTCTCGAGAAAAACAACGAGAATTTTGACTATAAAGTGTTCTGGGGCTGCGATCTTCAGACGGAGCATGAGAGATATCTGACGGAGCAGATCTTCAAGAAACCGGTATTTGTGACGGATTATCCGAAGGAGATCAAAGCTTTCTATATGAAGCTGAACGAGGACGGAAAGACTGTGGCAGCCATGGACTGCCTGGTTCCGGGAATCGGCGAGATCATCGGCGGAAGCCAGAGAGAGGATGATTTCGACAAGCTTCAGACACGGATGGATGAACTGGGGCTGAAACCGGAAGAGTACGCGTTCTACATGGATCTGCGTAGATACGGATCCACCCGCCACTCCGGATTCGGACTGGGATTTGAGCGCTGCGTGATGTATCTGACCGGTATGTCGAACATTCGTGACGTGATTCCGTTCCCCAGAACGGTGAAAAACTGCGATTTATAAAAGATACGCAGAGTGTTTGATCAAAAATCATATGAGGAGGCTGCCATGCGTTTTATTCATCTGGCTGATGTACATCTCGGGGCAAAACCCGAGCAACCATATCCCTGGAGCGCCCGAAGAGGACAGGAGATCTGGGATACATTTCGTCAGGTGATTGAGCAGGCCGGCAGACAGCAGATGGATTTGCTGCTGATCGCCGGAGATCTGTTCCATGGACAGCCTCTTTTGCGTGAGTTAAAAGAAGTCAATTACCTTTTTTCCACCATACCGGACACACAGGTGGTGCTGATTGCGGGAAATCACGATTATCTCAGGAAGGAGTCCCCTTATCAGCGGTTCCACTGGAATTCCAATGTACATTTCTTAAAAGGAGAGCAGATGGAGCGGGTGGCGTTTCCGCGCCTTCAGACCTATGTGTACGGATTCAGCTATCATCAGAAGCAGATCAAAGAGGAAAGATACGCGCAGGCGAAGCCGGGATCGGAACCGGGATGCCATATTCTTCTGGGGCATGGGGGAGACAGTCAGCATATTCCCATCCGTCAGGGGGATCTGGCACAGGCAGGTTTTACTTATGTGGCGCTGGGGCATATCCATCAGCCGCAGATTCTGACACAGACCCCGGCGCAGGCCATGGCATACGCCGGAAGCCTGGAACCCATTGAGAAACATGAGGAAGGTATTCATGGCTTTCTGGAGGGAGAATGGAAAGGCGGACGCCTGCGTCTGCGTCTGGTTTCCGCGGCTTCCCGTATTTACGAAACCCTGGAGTGCCCGGTGGATGAAACCATGGGGCAATATGAAGCGGAGGAGTATCTCAGAGAGCAGATCTGCGGAAACGGTTCGGAAAATATGTATCATATCTTGCTCAAGGGGAGGAAATCTCCGGACTGGAATCCGGACCGGGAGCGTTTCTTCTCTCTGGGCAGGGTGGTGGACGTCCGGGACTGTACCAGAAATGATTATGATCTGGATCAGCTGGAGCGGAAGTTTTCCGGAACTCTGATCGGGGAATATATTCGCGCTTTTCGTGGGAGAGAACTGACAGAGGTTGAGCAGAAAGCCCTGGACTACGGGCTTGCCGCGCTATTGGAGACGAGAGAATGAGGATCAGTGAAATCAGGATCGAAAATTTTGGAAAGCTGCGGAACGTACAGTTTGCGCCGGGGCCGGGGATGAATCTGGTGTACGCGCCCAACGAAGGCGGAAAGAGTACCCTTCATGCCTTTATCCGGGGAATGTTTTTCGGAATGGCACGGATGCGGGGGAGGGCGGCCAGAACAGACACGTACAGCCGTTACGAGCCCTGGGAGAATCCGGAGATATACGGAGGACGAATGCGTCTGGAATGCGGCGGGAAACAATTCCGCCTCAGCCGCAGCTTTTCCAGGGAGCACGCAAGGAGCGAGCTGGTCTGTGAGACGGATGGAGAACGATTGTCTGTGGAGGACGGGGATCTGGAGATGCTCCTGGGGGAGGTTTCAGAGGTTGTCTATGACAATACGGTATCCATTGGCCAGCTGAAGGGCCTGACCGATCGGGATCTGCTTTCGGAGCTGCGTAATTATATTTCCGGATGTCAGGAAGGAATGGACGCAGGGCTTGATCTGGGAAAAGCCCGGGAACAGCTCCGTGGAAAAGAGAGAGAATTTCTGCGGCAGATCAGACAGGAGTCTGAGAAACAGGCGCAGAGACAGAAAATCCTGGAAGAAAAAATCCGGGAGCATCAGAAGGTGTGCCAGCAGCTGCTTGGGGAGCGGGTGCCGATGGGGGAAAAAGAAGAAAAAACCGAGGCGGAAAGCTTGCAGGAAGCGAGAAGGGGCAGCAAAAAGCAGAGTCTCTTTTTCTTCCTGATCGCGGCGCTGCTTTCAGGCGTGTGCGTGCTGGCGGAAGCTCCCGTGTGGACGGCGGCGCTTCTTTTACTTTTAGGGGGTGTCGGAGCCTGGGCCTGGATCTGGTTTGGAAAATCCCGTATGGAAGAACAAAACATCCGCGTAAAGATAGAGCAAAGGATGCAGTCGGAGAAAATCCGATGGCAGGCACAGTCCCTGGAGGAACGAATCCGCGAGGAAGAAAGTCTGCTGGAAAATCTGAGATCGGAATATGAACAGAGCAGGCAGGAAAGCGCGCAGGAGCATCCTCTGCAGACGGAGATCCGTGCCCTGGAACTGGCCCGGCAGACCATTGAGGAATTGAGCGGACAGATGCAAAAGGCTATGGGGCGGATGCTTCAGAAAAGAGTCTCAGAGATTTTCTGCGGGCTGACCCGCGGAAAGTATCGTCAAATCGAACTGGACGCGCAGATGTGCCTGGGGGTTCACACGGAGGAACGCTACATTCCGGCGGAAAATCTGAGCCGTGGAACTCTGGAACAGATTTATTTCGCGTTTCGTATGGCAGTGGGGGAACTTCTGTGCCGTGAGGAACCCCTTCCGGTGATTCTGGACGAGGCGTTTGTCCTGTATGACGATGAGCGGCTGGCGCAGACGCTGGAATGGCTGGCACAGTGCGGGCATCAGGTGATTTTATGTACCTGCCACAGACGGGAAGAACGGATGCTGAGGGATCTCGGGATCTCTTTCCGGAAAATTACATTGTGAACAGAAAAAAGGACGAAACCAGGGAGACATCCCCGATTTCGTCCTTTTTAAAATTCTTAGGATTTATACCTGTCCGTGTTTTTTTTGTAGTTGGCAACACAGCGTGTGATGCGGTCCACAGGGTTCAGCAGACGGCTGATGGACAGATCGTGGTTCAATGTGTCGATGATCAGAGCGATGTATTTGCTCATATCGCAGCTCACATAATAGGGCCGGCTCAGAAGCTCCGGGGTCTGATACACGAGGTTTGTGGTCAGAAGCCGGTCAAACAATCCCTGTTCGTAAGCCTTGTCGAACTTATCCAGTCCTTCTGTGAACAGTCCGAAAGTGGAGCAGAGGAAAATCTTTCGAACCTGACGCTCTTTCAGAAGCTGAGCGGTCTCCAGCACGGTATCGCCGGAAGAAATCAGGTCATCGATGATGATGACATCTTTTCCCGCAACCTTGGGTCCCAGGAATTCATGGGAAACCACAGGGTGCATTCCTTTTACTTTCCGTGAGTAATCTTTGCGGCGGTAGAACATTCCCATGTCGACGCCCAGCACGTTGGCCAGGTAGATGGCACGGTTCATGCTGCCCTCATCCGGGCTGATGATCATAAAGTTTTCGTTGTCGATATGCAGGTCATCCTCACATTTGAGCAAGGCTTTGATAAACTGATAAGAAGGCGGAACCGTTTCAAATCCGTGAAGCGGGGTGGAGTTCTGTACACGGGCATCGTGTGCGTCGAAGGTGATGATGTTTTCCACGCCCATGTCCACCAGTTCCTGCAGCGCGGTGGCGCAGTCCAGAGATTCCCGGTTCTGCCGGATGCTCTGGCGGCTCTCATAGAGATAAGGCATGATGACGTTAATCCGGCGTGCCTTTCCTCCGATGGCGGCAATCACACGTTTCAGATCCTGGAAATGATCATCCGGTGACATCAGATTTGTGTATTTCGCGATGCGGTAAGTCATGCTGTAGTTGCAGATATCAACCATCACATAGATATCGTCTCCGCGCACGGATTCTTTGATGACACCTTTGGCTTCGCCGGAACCGAAACGCGGAACATCCACGCCGATCAGGTAGGAGTCTCTGCGGTATCCCTCGAACATCAGGGAACTGTCTTCTTCCTCGCGGCGCTCCGAACGCCATTTTACCAGCCAGTCGTTGACGCTGTCTCCCAGGGAAGCGCAGCTCTCCAGAGCAATCAGCCCCAGTCTGCCTGCTGGAATGGTATCCAGATTCTTCGTACTACTTGGACTCATGTTTGTTTCCTCCTAGAAATAATTTTTGAATTCGTATATCTTTGCCAATGAGTTTTATCATATCGTAATTGCTTGCGACCCTGGAAAAGGTCCGCTCTGAGTAAGTCTCGGAGAATTTTTCCAAAGTCAGGTTTGTGGAGATGATGGTGGATTTTCTGTGCATCAGCCGTTCGTTAATACACAGAAAAAGCTGAGAGGCCACAAAGGTGTTGGTCATCTCTGTTCCCAGATCATCGATAATCAGGAGATCGCAGTTGAAAATGTAACTGTCGATTTCCTCAGATGAAATATTTTTATCAAAAGTTTTCTGCGCGAAGAGGTCAAAGAGATCAAAGGCAGAAAAATAAAAGACACTGTGCGCGCTGTCCAGAAGCTCTTTCGTGATACAGTGGGAGAGGAAGGTTTTTCCCACTCCGGTATCCCCGTACAGAAACAGATTCTGGAAACGGGAGTCGAACTGATCCACAAAATCCTGTGCTTTCTGGAAAGCTGCCATGGCTGTCTGCCTCGCGCTCAGACCAGTGGCATTATTCTTAATTGTATCAGAATAGAACTGGAAAGAAAAGTGGTCAAAGTTTTCTTTTTCCAGAATTTCCCGAAGATTGGACTGTCCGTACAAAAGCTCGATGACTGCTTTCTTGAAACAGCTGCATTTTTCCTGGCCGATGTAGCCGGTATCCTCACAGAGGCTGCACTGGTAATGGGGAAGAAGATAATCTTCCGGGAATCCGTACCGCTGCAGAAGCTCTTTTCTCTCGAAAGCCAGGGCTTCAATCCGGGACTTCAGGTCAAAGGAACCGGGTTCCCCCATCAGAAGCTCCCGGGTCTTCTGGACGCTGAGGGAAGCGATTTCATTGTCAATTTCCTGAAAGCGGGGAGAGAGACGGTATACTTCCTCCTGGCGGGCTTCCTGGTCATGGCGGCTCTTCGTCTGTCGCCGTTGGTATTCCCGCATGATGGTGTCATATTCGACGTTTCTCAGCATAATGTGATTCCTCCTGTCATTGGTTCAGAAGTTTTTTCTCATACTCATCGAAATCATAGTCTCTCTGATGAAAATTATTGAAACGGTTCTTCTGTCCGCTTTTGGGGGCGGACTCTTTGGGAACGCTCTTTTTGCGGCTCCGGTGGGCGCTGTCCAGGGCTTCGATGTCTTTTTTGTGCTTTACTCCGTGCTTTTGCCAGTCCAGAAGGATTTTGTCTGTGTACTGCATGCTTGGCTGACCGGTCTGAAGAACCGTTCTGGTGCAGGCTTCCACGATAATATCCAGGGTGAAGCCGTAATCCTTCAGCCAGGTATCCATCATGGAGATCTCCAGGCTGACCGGATTCCGGTTTTTGATTCCCAGAGCTTTCATGATGGTGAAATAGTCCTTGTGGAAGGTGCTGGCGGACTGTTTTGCCATGGAAACGGTTGTGATTTCCTCGGCGTGCCATCCCAGAGCGACCTTTTCTATGTAGCGGATACTGCGGCTTCCTTTTGAGACACAGTATTCGATCAGGTATTCGATCAGATCCGCGGACATTTTCAGCTGATCATAAAAATAAAGAAGCGTGTTGGTATCGGTAGCGGTCAGAGTACGGCCAAGATACTGTTCCGCAATGTAGAGGAGCTGAACAATGTCTTCGTTTTCTTTGAGCTCCCGGATACGGTCCGGCGTGACCGGAACCTTTTCGGGCGGTGCTTCTTTTTGTGTATTTTGCGGTTTGGAGGAAGCTGCTTCTGAGGAAACGGCATCCGGCAGAGCCGGTTCTTCCTTTGCCGCCGCGGCCTGGGGTTCCCGGGGGATTTCCAGGAAATAAATGTCCGTCACCGTTCCGGAAGAATCCAGAGTCAGCGACAGAAGCTGAGCTTTCTCCCAGTATTTCAAAGCGCGCACAATGTCTCTCTCGGTGCAGTTCATCTGATCCGCGGCGGACGTGAGATCAAAAGACTGTCCGGAATTCTGCGCGCGAAGGAAAAACAGATATATTTTTACGAATTCACCGTTGGCCTGGGGCATGTAGCAATCCAGAAAGGAATTGGGAATCACCGTAACCCCTGCCTGGGTCGGATTATGTATGGTAATTGGCCTCATAAAACTTGGTGCCTTCTTTCTATTCAATCTATTCAGCAATTATAACATACCATTTTCTAAATGAGAATAGAATTTTTTGGCGGACGGCTGGATTCCGAAATTCGGGTAAAAATGTGGATAATGTGGAAAGTGTGGATAAAATAGATGAAAAAAGGAGTTATGTTGCCCGGGAGGTCGAAGAAAGCTGAAAAAACAGGGAAAAAGAAAAAATCCGTTGTCAGATTATGTAAATAAGGTTATGCACAAAAAAATCCACAGGTTTATGCGGGAAAAATGTGCATAAACCTGTGGATAATGTGGAAAACTATTGTCCCAACAGATCTTCGCCTATGGTTACCACATCTCCGGCGCCCATAGTTATCAACAAATCGCCGGGGATACAGTTTTCCAGTAAAAATTTTTCGATTTCATCAAAAGTCGGGAAATAATGGCAGTCGGTTCCCAGTTCCAGAATCTGTTTCTGCAGATCCCTGGAGGAGATACCGAGGGTATCCGTCTCTCTGGCGGCATAGATATCTGCCAGAACCACATGGTCCGCGAAACTTAGCGCCTGGGCAAATTCCGGAAGCAGCGCCTTGGTTCTTGTGTAGGTGTGAGGCTGAAATACACACCAGAGCGTGTTGTGCGGATAATTTTTGGCGGCTTCCAGGGTCGCGCGGATCTCTGTGGGGTGGTGCGCGTAGTCATCGATGATGGTCACATCCCCCACTTTTCCTTTGTACTGGAACCGGCGGTCGGTACCCTGGAAATGTTTCAGTCCTGCTTTCATGACCTGAGGATCCAGGCCGAGTTTATAGCCGAGAGCCAGTGTGGCAAGGGCGTTGGAGACGTTGTGGATCCCGGGAACACTCAGGGAGTAGGTATCCAGAACCTCGCCGTCACGGACACAGTCAAAGGTGGCATGGCCAAATTCATCGTAGCGGATGTTGCGGGCTGTGTAGTTGGCCGGATTCTGGAGACCGAAAGTAATCACTTCACAGGGAAGATCACGGATGACATCCTCGTATTTCTCCGTATCGCTGTCGATGATCAGAGTGCCGTCGGCAGGAAGCTTCTCGGCGAAAAGCCGGAAGGAATGACGGATATCATCAATATCCTTGAAAAAGTCCAGATGATCTGCGTCCATATTCAAAATCAGGCTGATTTTCGGGAAGAAACTGAGAAAACTGTTGGTGTATTCACAGGCTTCGGTCACGAAGGTTCCGGAGTTTCCTACCCGGATATTGCCTCCTATGGCAGGCAGAATACCGCCGACAGAAATGGTGGGATCGCAGTCGCCTTCCAGCAGGATATGAGAAATCATGGAAGTGGTGGTTGTCTTGCCGTGAGTACCGGCCACCGCGATGGGAGTTTCGTAATTATGCATCATCTGTCCCAGCAGCTCCGCGCGGGTCAGCATCGGCAGTCCCTTTTCCACTGCGCAGGCATATTCCGGGTTGTCCGGATGAATGGCTGCGGTATAGACGACAATCTCTGTGGAATCCTGAATGTTGGACGCGCGCTGTCCGTAGAAAACAGCGGCACCTTTTTCTTCCAGAGACTTTGTCAGAGGGCTTTCTTTCGCATCGGATCCGGAGACGGTGAATCCTTCTTTGAGAAGGATTTCTGCCAGACCGCTCATGCTGATTCCGCCGATTCCGATAAAATGAACGTGTTGCGGACGATTAAAGTCTATTTTGTACATGATACAGCTCCTTTTTGGAATCTTGATTTCGAAAAATATTATACTCCGAATCGCGAAAAATGGAAAGCATTTATTCAAAAACGATGCTTTGGCTAAAATAAATAAAAAATATGGCGAAATTCGTCAAAATAACATAAAAAATAAGGGGCGATGGAAAAGAAAGAAAAAATAGTGTGGGCAATAGCAATAAAAAATAAAAAACTTTCTTGAAAAAATTGTAATATATGTTCACTAAATTGTGAAAGTATGATATAATATTCAATCATAACGTTCAAGAGGTGATTGCATGATAAAGAAAGAAATGATAGCTATGCTTCTGGCTGGCGGACAGGGCAGCAGACTGGGTGTCCTGACCGAGCGAGTTGCAAAACCAGCGGTTGCCTTCGGAGGAAAATACCGGATTATCGATTTTCCTTTGAGTAACTGTATCAATTCCGGCATCGATACAGTTGGTGTGCTGACGCAGTATCAGCCTCTTCGGCTGAACTCGCATATCGGGATCGGGATCCCGTGGGATCTGGACCGCAACGAAGGCGGAGTAACCGTTCTCCCACCCTATGAGAAAAGTTCAAACAGTGAATGGTATACCGGTACGGCAAACGCCATTTTTCAGAATATGTCTTATATGGAACAGTACAATCCGGATTACGTATTGATTCTGTCCGGAGATCATATTTATAAAATGGATTACGAAGTAATGCTGGATTATCATAAGGCGAACAAAGCAGACATCACCATAGCAACGATACCGGTTCCCATCGAGGAAGCGAGCAGATTCGGAATCATGGTGACCGATGAGACCGGACGGATCACCGAATTCGAAGAAAAACCGGAGAAACCGAGCAGCAACCTGGCTTCCATGGGAATTTATATTTTCTCCTGGAAGACTCTGAGAGACGCGCTGTATGCGCTGAAAGACCAGCAGGGCTGTGATTTCGGCAAACATATCCTCCCGTACTGCAAGGAAAAAGGACAGAGGCTGTTTGCCTATGAATACAACGGATACTGGAAAGATGTGGGAACCCTTGGCTCTTACTGGGAAGCCAATATGGAGCTGATTGATATCATTCCGGAATTTAATCTCTATGAAGAATTCTGGAAAATCTATACAAAAGGCGACATCATTCCGCCTCAGTACATAGCAGGAGAGGCGGTTGTGGAGCGCAGCCTGATCGGAGAGGGCGCTTTGATTTACGGAGAAGTACGCAACTCTGTGATTGGCCCGAATGTTGTGATTGAAAAAGGCTGTGTGGTTCAGAACTCCATCATCATGAGGAATGCCGTGATTCATGAAGGAGCGAAGATTGATAAATCCATCATCGCGGAGGATGTCACCATCGGAAAGAATGCGGTTCTGGGCTGCGGAGAAGAAGCGCCGAATGTGCTGAAGCCATCTGTATATGCGTTTGGACTTGTCACCATCGGCGAAGGCAGTGTGGTTCCGGACGGCGTGAAAATCGGAAAAAATACTGCTCTGAGAGGCGTGACAACATTGGAAGACTACCCTGACGGAGAACTGGCAAGCGGGGGAGTAATTAAGAAGGACGGTGACAGAGCATGAGAGCAATCGGTATTATTTTAGCAGGCGGAAATAACAACCGCATGAGAGAGTTATCAAACAAGCGGGCAATCGCTGCCATGCCAATCGGCGGAAGTTACCGGAGTATTGACTTTGCTCTGAGTAATATGACGAACTCCCATATTCAGAAGGTAGCTGTGCTGACTCAGTACAATTCCAGATCTCTGAATGAACACCTGAATTCCTCCAAGTGGTGGGATTTCGGCAGAAAGCAGGGAGGCCTTTATGTGTTCCCGCCGACGGTGACACCGGAGAACAGCCACTGGTATCAGGGAACCGCGGATGCGATTTACCAGAATCTGACCTGGCTGAAAAACAGCCACGAGCCTTATGTGGTGATTGCCTCCGGAGACGGAATTTATAAAATGGATTACAACAAAATCCTGGAATTTCACATTGCGAAGCGCGCAGACATTACCGTGGTATGTACAGATGCGAAAGATGATGTGGATGTGGAGCGTTTCGGAATGATCCGTATGAATGAGGACTGCAGAATCGAGGATTTCGAGGAGAAACCGATGGCGTCCAACTATCATACGATCTCAGCGGGAATTTATGTGCTCAGAAGAAGACAGCTGATTGAACTGATCGAAAAATGCGCGCAGGATGACCGTCATGATTTCGTAAAGGACATTCTGATCCGCTATAAAAATCTGAAACGGATTTACGGATATAAGATCAATACGTACTGGAGTAATATTTCTACCGTGGAATCTTACTACAAAACCAATATGGATTTCCTGAAGCCGGAAGTCAGAGATTATTTCTTCCGCCAGGATCCATTGATCAAGACCAAGATTGACGACAATCCTCCTGCGAAATACAACGCGGGATCCTGTGTGAAAAACAGCCTGGTATCCAGCGGATGTATTATCAATGGCACGGTGGAGAATTCCGTTCTGTTTAAGAAGGTATTTGTCGGAAATAACTGTGTGATTAAGAATTCCGTAATTCTGAACGATGTCTATCTGGGGGACAACACCCACATCGAGAACTGCATCGTAGAAAGCCGCGACACCATAAGAGCCAACTCCTATCACTGCGGAGAAGGCGAGATCAAGATTGTCGTGGAACAAAATGAAAGATACGTTCTCTAAAAAAGAGCGTATGAAATACAAATAAGAAAAGTAAGGTAATGAAAGGGGCATGTGTGATGAATATAACAGACGTGCGCGTACGAAAAGTAGCGAAAGAAGGAAAAATGAAGGCAGTGGTGTCGATTACAATCGATGATGAGTTTGTAGTACATGACATCAAGGTAATCGATGGAGAGAAGGGATTGTTTATCGCAATGCCAAGCAGAAAAGCTGCAGATGGTGAATACAGAGATATTGCACACCCAATTAATTCGGATACCCGCGAGAAAATACAGAAGATTATTTTAAATAAATTCGAAGAGGTCATGGAAGCGGAACCAGAAGAAGCGGAAATGGCCGCAGCGGAATAGTATGTAATCACCTTACATAATAAGTTATGGGAAGAGAGAGGCTTTCGGGTCTCTCTTTTTCGTGTGGCAGAAATGTACAGGACACAGAAAAAATGGGGCCGAAATATTACGCAGATGTTACAAATGTTAAGGAAAAGTATTGATTTTTTAACGGGATGTGATATACTATGGGGCAGAAAGGAATATGAGGTGTTTATATGAAGAGAAGAAAAATTCTTTCGCTGCTCCTGGCAGGGATTGTGGCAACGAGTTCAGTCGTTCCGGTCTTAGGGGCTACGACTCAGGAGAAAATTGAAGCAGCACAGTCAGAAAAAGCAGAAACCGAGTCCGATCTTGCAGCGACACAGGAAAGAATTCAGAATCTTGAAAGTCAGAAGGCAGATCTGGAACAGTATCTGCAGGACTTGGACAGTCAATATAGCACATTAACCCAGAGTATTGAAGATCTGACCGTGGAAGCGGGTAAGAAATCAGATGAACTGAAGAAAGTTCAGAAAGAACTGAAGGAAGCAAAGGCAAAGGAAAAAGAACAGTACGAGAGTATGAAAATCCGAATTGCCTATATGTATGAGAACGGACAGAACAGTCTGCTGAGTATTCTGTGTGAATCCACCAGTTTCGCGGATTTTCTGAACCGGGCGGAGAATGTCTCAAAAGTCGCGGAATACGACAGAAATATGCTGGAAGAGTACAAAGAGACGAAGAAAACCATCAGCAGTCATGAGAATACCATTGAGAAAGAGATGGACGAGATCCAGCAGCTTCATACAGAGACATCCAATAAGAGACAGGAAGTAAGGGATCTTGTGGCGTCCACAAATTCCAACATTGAGGAATATGCGCTGCAGATCAGCAGCAGCCAGGAAGAGGCGGATCAGCTGATCGCACAGGTCAGCAGCCAGGATGGAGAGATTAACTCTCTGATGGCTCAGGCACAGGCGGAGCAGGAAGCGGCAGAGCGGGCCGCGCAGGAAGCGAAAGAGGCAGAGGAAGCCGCGGCAGCGCAGGCAGCAGCACAGGAGAGTGCGGAGAGTGCGGAAGTATCTTCCGATACCGCTGAGAGTACGGTGCAGGAAGCGCCGACTGCAGAGGAGACCACAGAGTCATCCAGTTCAGATACCAGCAGTGATGTGGTTGTGGAGGAAGTGGCAGAAGAGTCTCAGGATACTTCTTCCGGAAGTACGCAGACAAGCAGCGGACAGGGTACTTACCTTGGCAATTTCAAGCTGACTGCTTACTGTAACTGCGCACAGTGCTGCGGAACCGCAGGCAATCAGACCGCAAGCGGCACCTGGCCCCAGGCCGGACGTACCGTTGCAATGGCAGGCGTTCCGTTCGGAACACAGCTTCTGATCAATGGAAACGTCTACACCGTAGAGGATCTGGGAACACCGTACGGACATGTGGATATCTATTTCAACAGCCATTCAGAGGCACTGTCCTTCGGACTGCAGTACGCGGACGTTTACCAGCTGAACTAAAATAGAATCAGTCATACAGAAAGACACGCCGTACAGAGAAGAGTCTCTCTCTGTGCGGCGTATTTTTTAATTTTACAGCAGAGGGGCTGAGAAACAAATCGCTTCGCTGGAAGCCTTTTAAAGAGAGACATGGTAGCGGGCAAAAAGCTGCTGTAAAGTTTTTTCGCAGGGGA
Source organism: uncultured Blautia sp. (assembly GCA_963927715.1). GTDB lineage: Bacteria > Bacillota > Clostridia > Lachnospirales > Lachnospiraceae > Blautia_A. Next base: position 136,975 of record CAWVBU010000001.1, read on the forward strand.
CATTCAAGTCTTTTTCCATATATTTTTTCATTTGGTCGGCGATTTGTTTCGCTCGGGTAATCGCTTTGTTTTCCAACAGGACTTCTATGTATTCGAGATAAATTTCCTCCCAGTAAGGATCTTTTTGCAGAATTTTATTATAGTATGCAGCACTGTCATCCAGAAGTCCCTGCTCCAGTTTTTGCTGGGCGATCTGCAGCAGGATATTCAGATATTGCCGCTGCAGGCGTTCCCGTTCTATGTCTAGATAAGACTCATAAGGATATTCTTCAAAAAAATCCCCTTGATACAACTGTTCCATGTAAAGCAAATCCGTGATCTGCGCGGAATGTCTGGTGTGGTAGAGTTCATCAAATTCAGATACATCCAGGAGAATTCGATTTTGATCCAGTTGATACCGGTCTCCCTGACGAAGAATGTACTGAGAATTTTTTCCCTGTTCCAGTTCAGGCTCCAGACATTTCCGGAGTGTAGATAAGGCAACGTTGAAATTATTGCGGTTTCCATAAGAACTGCCTGGAAAAATGGATTCAATAATCCGATCGCGGTTTACCTGAATATTTCGGTTGACAATCAGAAACTGCAGCAGACGGAGGCTGGAAGTTCTCTTGACCGGAATCTCTTTTTCGCCTTTCAGAATTCGGAATTTCCCCAGGGTTATGATTTTAAGAATAGATTCGGTGTGAAGATCAGATGTCTCTTTGTCGGACAGCCAGGTATAACCATATTTTTTGCAGAGTTCTTTTCGCTCCTGTTTTTTTGATCTTGTCAGCGGAATATCTGCTGTTTTTGTGCTGAGCAGGATTTGATTATCCAGAACGTGCAGACGGATCAGGCCGCAGTATTTGGAATGCTGGTATGCAATGTCAAGACTTTCTCTGGCTTTTTCCCATTGATGGCTGCCAAGGTAAGCCTGTCCGAGTACCAGATTGGTATAGGCGGTATCATATTCACTGTTGTGATTTTGAACCAGAGAAACGGCTTTCTGCGCCCAGGCGACCGCATCGGGATACTGTGCTTTCTGTTGGCAAACCAGACTTTTTGCCGCGTATATCCAGAAACACATATAGGAATCTTCTTCTGTCAGGTTTAAAGCCTGAGAAATATACATATCTGCCTCCTCGGTCTGTCGGTTTGCCAGACAAAGCCGTGTGAACACTTCCAGTGTGTGAAGCTGCATACTTTGGATCTCGTGTTTCTCGGACAGAAATAAGGCCTGGCGGACATATTGGAATGCCTCGTCTTTTTTTTCTATTGTAAGGCAGCAGTCTGCGAGAAGCTGCAGATTGAAAGCAGCCAGTGTGTAATCCTGCAGCTGCAGGACAGAAGGAATGGATTCCTCCAGCAGCTCTTTTGCCTGAGAGATGTTTCCGCAATGGTAATCAATGGAAGCCAGACGATTCTGAAGATTGATCAGACGCAGCAGATTGTGTCCTTCCCTTGCCTGTTGGATTGCTTCCTCAAGCGGCGCGATGAATTCCATCAGAATTTTTTCGGAGATACAGCGCGACAGAAACAATGTAGTATTGGAAAACAGTAAAGTTGGAGAAATTTCCTCCAGACGGCCGTCGATAATGTCCAGGAACTGGATGGGGTTATAACGGTTTCCGATGATCTTCATTAATTCGGAAGCTTTTTGATAATTCTCACAGGCGAGCGCATGGGCAAAAGCAGAAATATATTGATATTTTTCTTGGTAAATGGCAGAGAGTCTCTGGTGGCTCTCCATCAGCGCTTTTGAGTCCTCCTCTTTGAATTTTTCATAGAGAAACTGGCGGAAAAGGGGGTGGTATCGGATGATGCCGAAATCATCTTTCGCAAGAAAAACATGGCGTTCCAGAAGGTCCCAAAGGATTTTTTTACTGTCAGGGATGCCCAGGTATTCGTTGAGAATTTCAGGTTTTAATTCCGTCAAAACCGAGGTTTTCAGGAGAAACGATTGAATGTCCGGACGCTCCATCTCAAATATTTCTTTGCTGAGATATTCATAAATATCCGGAATATCCAGAATGAAGTCAAAGGGAAGGGAAAAGGCGGCATCCGGGTTCTTCTTATTTAAAAATTCATAAATCAGCTGGTAGCTTGCGACCCATCCGTTGGTTTTCTGACAGATCAGATCAATTTCATGAGAAGCAAGGTTTAAATGATGATATTGGTTAAAAAAAGCTTCAGTCTCCTCGAGGGTGAATGCCAGATCCTGGGAATCCAGCTCATAGTACTGCTGTTTAGCTTTCCAGTTGGACATGGATATTTCCGGAGAAACTGTACCGATGAGATAAATCTGGATATTGGATGAAGAATTCACCAATTCTTCCAGTGTGTTTTGAAATATCTGACTGTTTGTCGCGAATTGATAATTGTCAAAAACAACTCCGAGAGGTTCAAGAAGTTCTCCTTTATTCTCTGTAAGGATTTTTTTGTCTTTTTCAAAACTGTCCCGATAATTCTCCTCATTATTCATATCGTACCAGAAGGTCAGGCGCTGCTTCCCTGCGAGATAATCGCGGACGAGAGTTGTCTTTCCGAATCCTTTGTTGGCGAAGATCCCGATTAAGGACGCATTAGAATGTTCGTTCAGTTTTTCAAACAGTCGCTTCCGCGGAAAAGAAGAAACGATATTTTCGGAAATTTCCGGTGAGTTATAGTTAAAAATCACAGTGAAAGCCCTCCTGTTTCTGCAATAAAAAGTTAATTTGTTCTTTTTTATCTTATAATATAGTGTAAAAAAAGTAAATAACAGATATTTTGTAAGCGGATTTGTATCTTTTGTAAGTTTTCTGTAAGAACAATGCGGTATTCTTTGCACATAGAAAACGGAAAGAAAATCGAAAGGAGATTTACAACTATGAAAATGAAAGCGAAAAATGATTGCCCGAAGAGCAGAGCTATGACCAAGGAATTTTTGGATTACTATCCGGTCGCTCATTCTAACCTGCGTGTTCCGGTCAGTGCACAGAATTACCGTATGTTTATTGATCACGGGAAAGGAAGCCGTCTTTACGACGTAGACGGAAATGAATACATTGATTATTGTATCGCATACGGTCCGTCGGCACTGGGTTCCGTTCAGCCGGAACTTTCCGAGGCTTTGATTGATCTGATTCAGAACCAGCCCACTGCCAGTTTCTTTTTCACTGAAGATGATATCAAACTGGGAAAGCTGATTCGCAAATATGTGCCCTGCGGTGAGAAGATTAAAATGGCTATGACCGGTACCGAGGCGGTGCAGGTGGCCATTCGTATCGCACGTGCTTATACCGGCAAGAAAATGATTCTGAAATTCCAGGAATGTTTCCATGGTTGGATCGACAATATTTTTGGCGGCGCTTATGACCCCAATCATCAGGGCATGCCGATTATGTTCGTGCCGGAAGACGATCATTGCTATACTCCGGGCCGTGGGGCATTGGCCACCCAGGAGACTCTGATTATCCCTTACAATGACTTCGATATCCTGGAAGAAACCTTTGAGAAATACGGACACCTGTTGGCAATCTGCCACTTTGAGGCGATTCCCATCAATGATTTTTCTATTCAGCCGAAGCCAGGCTATCTGGAGAAACTCCGTGAGCTTTGTACCAAGTACAATGTGGTAATGAGTATGGATGAAGTTCTTACCGGATTCCGTCTTGGACCGGGCGGGGCACAGGCTTATTTCGGAGTAACTCCGGATATCGCAACCTTTGGAAAGATGTTCGCCGGAGGTATCGCATCCGCGTTTGTCTGTGGAAAAGAAGAAGTGATGAGAGTTCTTCCAGAGCAGAATGTGTTGGCAGCGGGAACCTTCAATGGCTGGCCTCTGGCACAGCGTGCGGCGGCTACGACCATTGACATTCTCACAAGAAACGACGGGCAGATGTATAAAGAGATGTACGCGAAGCAGGAGAAGTTGATGGATGGTCTCGTGGAGATTGCCAGGAAACACGACATTAAACTGCGGATTCCGGAGAATCCCGGATGCTTCTATACCATCTTTGGTGTAGACGGGGGAAGAAAACCGATTTACAGTGAGGCAGATATCGCAGACAGAGATATGGAAATGTGCGGAAAATTCCGCAAGTTGATGGAGAATTACGGTGTACTGATTCTGCCGGAGAACCGCTGGCTGGTAAGCTTTGTTCTCACGGATGACGATGTGGAATGGACACTGGAAGCGGCAGATCAGGTTATGAAAGAAATGAAAGCAATGGAGAAATAAAAAGATAAGGGGGATAAGTAAATGCAGGCGAAAAAGAATCCCTATGATATTTCATTTACCTCCACAACGGCAAAGATGCCGCTGCAGGATAAATGGGCTTATGCGCTGCACAGTGGTTTCGGATTTCAGGTATCCTGGGTCATCTTCTCTTACTATCTGATGTATTTTTACACCGATGTGTTTGGAATCAGTGCGGCGCTGGCCGGAATTCTGATGATGGCGGCCCGACTGTTCGATGTGTTCACAGATGCGTGTATTGGCTTTTTGATTGATAACTGCCACTTTAAGTGGGGCAAATACCGCAGCTGGGAGCTTTTCGGAATTCTTCCGCTGACGGTGACTTTTATCATGACGTTTACGGCTATTGATACTTCGTCCACAGCGATCAAAATCTTATGGGTATGCCTAAGCTACGGTCTGTTCGGCGCAATTGGCGCAACCATGGAATTCTCTGCCACAACTGCGCAGCTTGCTAATATGACGAAAAATCCGCAGGAGAGGAACTCCTCCGCGGCCCTCAAAGGTGCGGCGCAGAACGTGGCTCAGATCATTTCTTCAGTGGTGTTCATCAGTATGGTACGGACCTTTGGTGGAAGCAATGAGATAAAAGGCTTTTTCCTGGCGGCTGTTGTGGTGGCAGCCGGTGTGGCACTGCTCTGTCTTTGGATGTTTACCATCAGTAAGAAATATGAGCTGAATGAAGATGGAAGCTACCGGGAGCATCTGGTGGGAATCGGAGAAAACGTGAGTCTGCTTCAGCAGTTTAAGGATCTGGTTACCCTTCGTCCGGTGCTGGTCATTGCCGGGAATCAGCTGGTTCAGCAGTCTCTCTATGCAATCCGGAGCGGAATTCTGATTTATCTGTTCCAGTACTACTGGAATCTGGAAGGTTTTTATAATCAGACAATTCTGATTTACAGTGTCGGTATGGTGGTGGGCTCTTTGCTGTTGAAGCCGGCAGTGAAACTGTTTGGCGATACGAATCGAAGTTTTATTATCATAAAGATTATCACAGCCGTATTCTTTGTCGTGAACTATTTTATGATCACAGGTATGGGAGCGCAGGCCAGCGGTGAATTTATGCAGTACGGCGCTGTGTGGTTTGTCTTTATCTTAAGCGGTATCCTTCTTGGTGCCGAGAGTGTTTTTGCGACGGCGCTGCTTCCTGGCCTGGTGGATTACGGCGAGTGGAAAACCGGTATGAACAAGGGCGGTATGGTGCATTCCGCATTTGGGCTGTCCCTTTCCCTGGGCGCAGCCGTGGGCGGTTTCATTTTTGGTATTCTTCTGGATAGTTCCGGATATGTGGCCAATGCCGTGCAAAGTGCGCAGACACAGCAGAGTATGCTTTTGTTAGGATTTATCATCCCGGCGGTTCTGCTGGTGGTATCGGCAGTAGTTCAGGGATTCTATGGTCTGAACGACAAAAAACTGGAGAGTATCATGCATGAGATTGCGAGAAAACATGAAGAAAAACATGAGGAAGATAGGAAAGAACAGCAGTAGCTGGAAAACTGTTGTCTGGTTGAATTCAGATTCTGCCTGCCTTTGTGCGGGCGGAATCTGAAAAAGGAAATGACAGGAGAATGCTTATGAATGCAGTAGAAGCAAAAGAAATGGTATTGAAAATCTGTGAAATGGAAATTGCCAGCCGGGACGAATTATGCAGACTGGACAGTTTCGTGGGGGACGGAGATCACGGATATACTGTGGAGAAAGGATTCACGGCAGTATGGAATATGCTGCAGCAGAAAGAGTTTTCCACCCCGGGTGAAGTATTCGAAAAGGCGGGAGAGACTCTGGCTGCTTCTCTGGGAGGTGCCATCGGACTAATTCTGGGAAGTTTTTTCTCGGGAGGGGCGAGACGGCTGTCCGGCAAAGATAGGATTGATATGGAAGATTTCGGAAACCTGCTGGAAGATGGTCTGGATGAAATCAAGGAAGTGGGAGGCGCAAAAGAGGGGGATCGTACTCTGGTGGACGCGCTTTCTCCGGCTGCGAAAGCTTATCGTGCCAAGGCAGAACAGGGCGGGAACCTGGAAGAGTGTCTGAGTGAGGCTGCGAAAGCTGCCGGTGAGGGGGCACAGAATACCGCTTCCATGGTGGCCAGAAAAGGCCGGGCGAAATTCCTGGGAGAGAAATCCCGGGGGCATGTGGATGCTGGAGCTACGACCATGAAGATTCTGTTGGAAACCATGAGTTCTTTCGTGAATCAAGGTTAAGAGAGGTGTGGGAAAATGAAAAAATTCTTAAACAGTCCGGATACCATTATGGATGAAACGATAGAAGGCTATGTGTTGGCAAATCAGAAACGGTTAAAACTGGTGGAGGGGACCCATCAGGTGCTGCGAAGAAAACCAAAAGAAAAAGGAAAGGTAAAACTGGTCATTGGCAACGGGGGAGGCCATGAGCCAGGTACCCTGGGGCAGATTGGCTATGGAATGTACGACATGGTGTGTCTGGGAGATATCTTCGCGGCTCAGTCCGGGCAGAAATTTTTCGAAGCTATTCAGGCATTGGATGATACCAGTCCGATTTTGATTACCATTTCCAATCATGCCGGTGATGTCATGAATGGAAATCTTGCGTATAAACGGGCAAAGGAAGCGGGGATTGACGTGGCGAAGGTGATTTTTTATGATGATGTCACTTCGGCTCCAAAGGAATTTGAGGAGGACAGAAGAGGAATGACAGGAATGCTGTTTTCGGTGAAAGCAGCGGGAGCTGTGGCGGAAGACGGCGGTTCTCTGGAGGAATGTATCAGGGCTTTCGACAAGGCAAGAGAGAATACGAGGACCATTTCGGTGGCGCTGACCACCTGTACCCATCCTCAGACAGGCATGACCATGATGGAAGTGCCGGAAGAAAAAGTAGACATTGGAGCCGGCGTCCACGGAGAAGGGGGAGCGCTGCAGATTGATTTCTCATCTTCTTATGAAATTATTTCTCAGGCGATGGATCTTCTGGTGGAAGATAAACCCTATGTAGAAGGAGACGAAGTTCTTCTGCTGGTCAACGGAATGGGATCGACAACCATGATGGAACAGGCGATAGTATATCAGGATATCTGCAGATACCTGGAGAAAAAAGGAATTACTGTATATGACGGAGCAGCCGGAGATATGGTGACAACCCAGGAGATGGGTGGAATTACGATTTCTCTGTGTAAAGTGGACGAGGAGCTGAAGCAGTGGTGGAATGCTCCTTGCAGCAGTCCGGTTTACTCTAATGTATAGGAGCCGTATTGATGTTAGTATCATCAGAGAAGAGTGAAGGGGCAGATTTTTCCGGAAATGGGGCATATACTTTTTGGAATGTGATTTATAATGCGGTCAAAGCAAGAGTGTGCCGCCAGATTGAGGTTGTGGGAAGCGCAGATAAGGCGTGGGAAGTGCTGCCGGAGGACAGAAGATAAGAATTGATAAAATGGATAAGGAGAGAGGTATTTTATGTTTTCGTTTCAGTTTTATCAGCAGGTAAAGTTGATTTATGGGGAAGGCGCAATTACAAAGCTTGGCAAACTGGCAAAGTCCATTCAGAAAAAGAAAGCTCTGTTCGTGTGTGATCCTGGAATGGCTGCGACCGGAATGGCGGACCGTGTCATTGGAGTTTTGAATGACAGCGGAATTGACTGTTCTGTATATGATAAGAATCAGCCGAATCCCCTGATTCGAGCAGCAGAGGAAGCTTATGAGCAGAGTGTGAGAGATGGATGTGACTTTGTCATCGGATTGGGCGGCGGCAGCAATATTGACTGTGCCAAAGGTGTCAATATTCTCCGCCACAATCCGGGTCCATTGATACAGTACGCGAATTTCGGAAAACCATTTGATCCTGGTAAAGATCTGATTGTGATACCGACGACTGCGGGAACCGGAAGCGAAATGTCAGATGGGGCGATTCTTTCGGATGATCAGCATATTAAGTATAATTTTATTGCGGACCGGGCAATGGCGGAATATGCCATTCTCGACCCGGAACTGACGGAAGGAATGCCGGCATCGCTGACTGCAGCCACAGGTCTGGATGCGCTGGCCCATGCGGTGGAGGCTTACACCAGTACACTGGCGACAGACTTTTCAGATGTGCTGGCGGAGAAAGTGATGGATGAGATTGGTACTTATTTACCCCGGGCAGTAGCGGATGGTAAAGATCATCTGGCCCGCCGGGAAATGACGGTAGCATCCAGTATGGCCGGTTATTTGCTGGTTGCAGCACATACCAATGCTGGTCATTCCATCGGACAGACCCTGGGAGGGTATTTTGGCATTCCACATGGAACTGCCTGCGCGTATGCGGAACCGTGGGTTCTGGAATTTAACGCACCTGCCTGTCCTGAAAAAATCCGGCGTATCGGTCAGGCTCTTGGGGCTGATTTTTCCGGTAAGGAAACACCGGAAGAAATCGGGAGAAAGACCAGAGAAGCATGGATTCGTTTTCGGGACGATGCCTGTGGCTTAAGACCGGCGGTGGATTATGGGTATGATCGGGAGAAATTCGATGAAATTGCACAGGTTTGTGCAGACGAGTTTTTTCAGCAGTTTAATCCGCGTAAGATGACGAAAGAAGACTGTCTGAACATGGTTCAGAATATTTATCAAATCAGAGCCTAACGGGTATAATCTATCAGATATCTCCAGACCTTCTAAGTGCAATTGAAAATTCTGGCGCTGTGTCCTGTCATCAATAAAAAGTGGAAGTTTTTCTTAAACTATTGTAAACTGAGAACAGGACTAAATAAGCCAAAAGAGGTAAGAAGTATGGAGAACATTCAAAAAACAGAAAACATGACAGTTTCGTCGAACTACGAAGAGGTTTATGAATATTTCCGGACACGGCTTCTGGATGCGGATCATGAAAAAATTGCGGGGAAATTACAGCTGCGCATGGATGATGAGAATATTTATATTCCATATTTCCACAAACTCTATGCGTGGAACCGGAGAACGGGGCAGATTTCTTCCTGTGAGGGAACGGAAACGGTGAATCTGAGCGACCGTCTTCTGATGCTGCATCACTTGTATTACTTTCAAAATACTGCCCTGCCAAGTACAGAGAAAGTACCTTTTCGGGAAATTCGACAGGCGGCCTGCTTCGAGGGGGCTTATCAAAAGATGGCATTGAACCCTATTGCAAGAACTTTCGCAGGGCATCCGGAACGTTTTCTGGAACGTGCCCGGGAGCTTGGCGGCAAGATCGAAAAATTCGGGGACGCCAGTGTCACATTTCAGGCGTTTCCGACCATTGCGCTGACCGTGATTTTCTGGGATGGGGACGAAGAATTTCCGGCATCCGCGAATATGCTGTTTGACCGGAACATTACACAATGGATTCACCCGGAAAGTGTGCCGGGGTTGGCGCAGACAGCTTCCCATCTGCTGACCGGGCTTCCGCGGGAAAATATTTGACGAAGAGACGCCTCAGGGGTAGTTCCGGTCTGAGCCGCGGGAGCTTGCTTACGGGCTTTTTAATGATCCATCAGTTCCTGCATGGCTTCGAAAAGCTCCAGATCTGACTGCTGAACTTTCAAATTCGCGCTGATCGGATTTCCTTTCGGCGGCGTCACAGTAATTTCAATGACGGCGCCCTCCTGGAGCGCGCTTTTGGAAGCAGCCCGGACGAAGCGGCGGAATTTTGGGTGATTGGAGTCAAACTGTTGTTTCATATTTTTCAGCTGCAGAAGTTTTGCCGGATTGATCATAATAAGGATTCCTTTCTGTCGGTGTTTTTTTATCTGTTTCAGAATCTATCATAATACAAGAGTGAACGAAAGAAAAGAGGGCGGTTCCCGTGCGGAACCGCCCTCGCTGTGTGCGGGGCCGGAAATGGATGTGACTTCTCCACAGCGCGTTCCACCGCCTGGTCCAGGGGCATGCTCTCGGCGTACTGCCGTACCCGCTGGGTATACTGGGAATAGTGGGAGAGGGTCTGGCAGGCTGCCATCAGGCTCTGGTTATGCCCCTGGTTGATGTTGAGCATGGTGGCCTCCAGTTCCAGCTCGAAGGGCATCTCTTTGGTAAGATACAATTCCGATAGCCGCAGGGTTACCTGGTCCGGCTGTTCCCTGCGCCCGTTGTAGAAAACGAGAAACCGCGGCTGGGGAATCGGGACCTTCCGTGTCCCGTAGAGGTTGGCGTCTCTTGTCAGGGCGGAATACAGGTCACAGATGTACAGCAGGAACCGCAGGGGTATCCGTCTGTCTCTGGAAATCTCGCTGCTGTGTTTTGTGGGATTGGAAAAGCATTGAGATTTCGAAACGAAAGGAATCCCCGGAAGGGCTTCCCAAAGAAATGCTCTTACAGAATAGATTTAAGAAAAGATCTGCAGGAAATGCCCGAAATAAAATGCTTTGCCTGTATTGTAGCACGCAGGAACCGGAAACGCTATGGTTTTCCAGAAGTTTGGAAAAAGTTTAGATTTGCAGGAAGTTTGCCCAATTAACCGCCACACTGCCTAACTGACACATCCGGAAGGGAGAATTTATGATATAATAAAGAAAAAATAATCCAATGCTGAAAAAGAGAGATTATTCGACAGAAAAAGGAGGAAATTAATGAAAAAAGCAAAAAACATACGAAAGCGTGTTGTGGCTTTTGCTCTTGTCATGGTTTTGGCGGTCACTGCCTTTGGATCGGGTAAAACCATGGTGTCCGCCGAAAAAGTCGATGAAGATACACCGGCAGAGAATCTTTTGGACCTGGAAGAAGAGAAACCGGAAATGGGGCTGCAGGGAGAGCAAACAGGAGCACAACGGGCGGAACTTACCGTGACAGAAACCTACGTTTCTAATTGGGAACTGCCAGACAATGATAAGCTGTTTGCCGATTATGTAGAGAAGAAACTGTATGGAGTCAGCGATGATGATATAGGGACTTCTGGCAGCGAGGAGCTGAAAGGGCTGAACCTGGCACTGTACAATACGCTGAAAACAAAGATTTTGAACTTTGCAAATGGAGTGGAGAACACGACGGAATTTTCCGTGAGAGTGAGTGAGCTGCAGCTGGAAGAGGGACTTGCCTGGACAGCGGAGGAACTGGGAATTGCGGATGGAGCAGCGGGAGACATCGAAGCTGCGGTGAGCGAAAAGCTGAAAGAGATTGGCTATGATTTCGATCAAGTGTTGGACTATCTGCTGGCGGACTGCCGTTATGCCCTTTAAAGGAAAGTATGATGAGGGAATTTTAACGCTTGCGCAGCAAGGGTATGATGTATTCGGAGAGGATCCGGATCCGGGGACAGGAGGGACGACAGTTCCGTCTGGAGATCCGGGAGGTGACGCTCCGTCTGTGACTTCAAGCCTGGCGCCGACCATTGAGCCGGAGGCTACTGATACGCCGACGCCTCCTGAGCCTGAGGCTACGGCAACGCCGACGCCAACACCAACGCCGGCTCCGACGGCGACACCAACACCGGCTCCAACGGCGACGCCGGAACCAATCCCGGATCCGACTGTTTATTATGCGGTGCTTTTTGAGACCAACGGAGGCAGCCGCGTCAGCGCAGCGGTTTATCCGTCGGGCACGCGGGTAGATCTTTCGTCCTATGAAACAACCCGGGAAGGCTATACGTTCACCGGGTGGTATCAGGACAAAGCGCTGACCAGGAAAATTACGGCCGTTTATCTGAATAACACGAAGACAGTCTATGCCGGCTGGGAAAAGACAGAGACGGATACCAGGCAGGAACAGGAGATTTCCATGTCCAACCCTCTGCAGGAGAGAGATCTGAAAAATGGTTCCAGGAATACCATGAGTAAGGCCTGCACTCTGAAGCTTGGCTTCACGGTGGACGATTCCGATCGGATCTTAAGCTACGCCACCAGCGATCCCTCCGTGGCCACGGTGGAAGATGGAAAGATTACCTACCAGGGCATAGGCGAATGTGTGATCACGGTGACGGCGGCAGCCACCGATCTTTGCAAAGAAGCGGTACTGGAGATTTCCGTGAAGGTGGGAAGTCTGGGAACGCCGACTTTCACGCCCAGCGTGACCAGCCGGACGGCTCCGAAAGCTTTTGTCGCGACCTCCAGCACGGTGCGCGGCGTGGATGGATGGGAAGTCCAGTATTCGATCCGGGAGGATTTCTGGAAACCTGTCACAAGAGATTTTCCGGAGACAGGTACGAAACTGTATCGGGAAACCTGCACAACGATGCAGTCCAACCGCACGTATTATATTCATGTGAGAGGATATCAGATCATAGACGGAGAGAAAGTCTACAGTGACTGGTCACCTGTGAAGACCATTAAGACGAAATAAGAAAGCGGATAAGAGATTTTTGTGAATCTGAAAAACCCCAGAGTCCACTGCACTCTGGGGGTTTTCTGTTCCATTTTTGGCGGATGAAAAATTTATATAGGCATCCTGAAAAAGTGTTAGAAAAGTGTTAGAAATCAGTTTTTGCGAAGAAAAAAGAAAACACTGGACTGTCTCACAGTCCAGTGTCTCCCGTAATGATACACATCGAAGCGACAAGATTCGAACTTGCGACCTCTGCGTCCCGAACGCAGCGCTCTACCAAACTGAGCCACGCTTCGTCGTCGTGCATTAGCTATTATATGGCTTTTGCACGGGTTTGTCAAGGGAAAACAGAAAAAAATTGAAAAAATTTGCCGGCGTTTTTTTCTGCCCGGTTTTTATTTGTCCAGATAGATCTTTTTATCGGTAAATCCGGCGCCTCGTACTTCATTCACCTTATTGATGATCATGAAGGCGTGCGGATCAATGCGCTGCACCAGCTGATTCAGGGTGATCAGTTCCCGGTTGGAGATTACTGTGAGGACAACCGGGTAATTTTCGTGCAGGTAGCCGGTCTCGGAATGGATCAGGGTAGAGCCGCGGTCGAGCCGGTGAATGATGACTTCGTTGATTTTCTGATACTGCCGGCTGATGATTTTCACCTGTGTCTGGGAAGTGCCCAGGATCAGAACCTTGTCCAGGACCAGGGTATAAATCATTACAAGGACGATGCCGTACAGAATCTCGTCGATATCGGAGAACAGCATCTGTAAAAGTAAAATGGCGAAATCCAGCGCGTACAGAACCACGGAGACGGGAGTTCCGAATTTCTTATTCAGAACCAGAGGCGGGATGTCCATGCCGCCTGTGGATGCGCCGGCGCGGATAACGATACCGATACTGACGCCGATGAAGAGTCCGGCGAAAATTGCGGACAGCATCTTATCTTCGGTGGAAAATTGCTGGAGCACCGGCATTTTCTGGAAAATACCAAGGATAATCGGATAAGAAAAGGTGCTGACCAGAGTGGTGAGCGCGAATGTTTTTCCCAGAAAAAAAGCGCCGAGAAGAAACATGACTACGTTAAACACCAGCACAAAGACAGAAATGGGGATGTGAAAATAATGCTGCATGAAAAGAGAGAGTCCGGTGGTGCCTCCTGTGATCAGGCCGCTGGGAAGAAGAAAAATCACGACGCCCAGGGCATAGAGCATGTTTCCCAGAAGAACCAGGCCAACTTGCAGAACGTGGTGGGATTTTAATTGAAACATAAGCATTCCTCCTTAATAGCTTGTTATCATGATAAAGCGCAAAAAAACAGACCGCTTACGCGGTCTGAAATATCAAAAACAGATGAAACGATTTGCCGTTGTCTGTCCGCCGCGGCTGCAGCGGCAGAACTTCCGTAAATTTCTGATTCCTCATGATGCTTCTCCATCCTCCGGAGTAAACGATAGCACAAATTCAATTTTTTGTAAAGTTCTAAGGGCTTTTTTTCGTCATATACTTTATCAGATGTGAGAAGACCCGTGGAAGGGTCTTGAACAGGCAGCATGGAAAGGATAGAAAGGGGTCGTTATGTCAGGATATCGACGGTTTGTCGCCTATGTATATGAATATCAGAAGCAGAAAAAAGGAAGTAACCGCGGGTTTGTACGTGTGGAAAATAAGAATGGAATCTGCAGATTTCAGCTCCAGCTTCAGTGCCCGGGGCTGATCGGGCAGATGCCCTGTACGATTTACGGATTTATACGGAACAAAGACGGGATAGAAGGAATCCCAATTGGAATCTGTATGACGCAGAAAGATGGGTTCCGGTGGGAAATGGAGGCAAAAGACGGTCAGATGGGGAAGAGCCGGCGAAAGCTGGAAGATTTCGGCGGTATGGTGTTCCGGACGGAGGGCGGCGGATTCTACGCCACGGAATGGGATGACCGGGAAATCGTTCCCGCGCAGTTTCGGGAAGAGAAGGAAGCGCCGGATGTGGAAGCCCCGCGGCAGCCGGAGGACCTTGCGGTGGAAGAAATGACGGAAAAAAAGCTCCCGGAGCCGGATGACTGGGAAAAGGATGAGGAAGAAACGGTGGAGACAGAGGAAATAGGGGCTGTCAGGGAAGTGCCCAAAGGGGAAAAGGAGGAAACCTTCACCCCTTTTACCGATGGTGAAATTGTGGACTGCCGGAAACTGGATCTGCAGGAGATTTCTTTGCTGAACCGCGCAGACTGGGCTTTGCGCGGCAATCGCTTCTTATTATATAGCTATTATCATTTCGGCTATCTGCTCCTGGGGCGGCTGAGAGGAAAACCGCAGTATATCCTCGGGGTGCCTGGCGTGTATGACCAGCAGGAGCGATTTATGGCCAACATGTTTGGGTTCCCTAATTTTAAAGACAGTCCGCTGGTGGAGCTGCCGGATGGGAAAGGAGGCTATTGGTACCGCCTAATCAATCCCCCGAATTTCGACCAGAGGAATCGTTGAGGACAGAATTTCACGGAAATGTTCCAGTTCCTGCCGGGTATAACTGGAAAATCCAGGATGAATAACCTCTTCGGAATCCCGGTATGCCTGCAGGTAATAGGCTTTTGCCCCGGAGAGCCACTGACGGATGGCGAAGAAATCTTCTTCCCGGTGCAGTTCCCGGACGACCGTGGTGCGGAATTCATAGTCGATTCCGCAGTCCATCAGAAAAGCCGCGGACTCACAGATGGGAGCCAGGTTCAGATGCGTAATTCCGGTCAGCAGCGTGTAAGATTCCCGGGAGGATTTAATATCCATGGCCACCGCGTCCACCAGCCCTTCCTTTACCACGGCTTTGAGAAACTGTGGGCGGGATCCGTTGGTGTCCAGCTTGATTTTGTAGCCGAGTTCTTTTATTTTCCTGAGAAAATCAGGAAGATCTTTTTGCAGAGTGGGTTCTCCGCCGGTGACACAGACACCGTCCAGAACCCCCTTTCTTTTTTGCAGAAAGCGCAGAATTTCATCCGGAGAAATTGCGGGCTGCTGTTCCGGGTAAAGTACGAGGGATCCGTTCTGACAGAAAGGACAGCGGAAATTACAGCCTGCCAGGAAAATCGTTGCCGCCACTTTTCCGGGGTAATCCAAAAGGGTTGTCTTATTTAATCCGCAGATTCGCATAGGAGACCTCCATAAAAGGGATTTTAAGATTATTTTAGGCTCTTGGGTTTGATTTTGCAAGGAGAATCCCCTATAATGACTTCGGGAGGAAGAAAAATTGGGAGAACAGGAAAAATTTATGAGAGAAGCGATCCGGCAGGCGAAGAAAGCCTGGGCGCTGGAAGAGGTTCCCATCGGATGCGTGATTGTATATGAAGGGAAAATCATCGCGAGAGGATATAACCGGAGAAATACCGATAAGAATACCTTGTCTCACGCGGAACTCAACGCTATAAAAAAAGCCAGCAAAAAGCTGGGGGACTGGAGGCTGGAAGGCTGTACCATGTATATTACGCTGGAACCCTGCCAGATGTGTGCCGGGGCGATTGTGCAGGCGCGGGTGGACGAGGTGGTGATCGGCAGCATGAATCCGAAGGCGGGATGCGCAGGTTCCATTCTGAATCTTCTGGAAGTGCCCCAGTTTAATCATCAGGTGAAAATTACCAGGGGGGTTCTGGAGGAGGAATGCTCCGCTTTGCTGACCGATTTTTTTCGGGAACTCCGGAAAAAGAAAAAAGAGAGAAATAAAAAAGAGAGAAATAAAAAAGAGAGAAATAAAAAAGACACCCATCCGGATGTCTGACTGTTTTCTTTTTTGCGCGCCGCACCTTGACAGGCTTTCATAGACGTTACCTTTACAGTTAACTCGGCCCAGGCACCCTCACGGCACACAAGCGGTTCTGCTTAGTGCTGCTTCATTCCTGATCTGACACGGTTCACAGAGGCCTGTTGCGCGAGACCCAAACGTCAGCGCCACTTATAAAGGGCAGCTCCACAAAAGACAAGCCGCAGATTGGCATCACCCCTGCTGTAGCGGATTGCAGGTACAGGGCACCGCTATCTCCCCGGCTGCGCAGTTCAAATTATATAAGGATTTTGAAAATTTGTCAATGTGTATTGTGGTGAAAACGGAAATATTATATAATAAGAAGACAATTGGATAACTTATGAATGAAATCAGAGAACCTGAGTAAAAAGAAAAAGGTGGGAAAACGGTATGATTAAACGAATCGGAATGTTAACCAGCGGCGGCGACTGTCAGGCGTTAAACGCTACGATGCGAGGCGTTGTAAAGGGACTGACTCATTCCCTGGATGAGTTGGAGATTTATGGATTTGATGATGGATACAAAGGCCTGATCTACGGGAAATACCGGATGCTGACTTCCCGGGATTTCTCCGGAATTCTGACCCAGGGAGGAACCATTCTGGGAACTTCCAGACAGCCGTTCAAGCTGATGCGGGTTCCGGATGAGAAAGGCATCGATAAGGTGGAAGCCATGAAGCACACCTATTATAAGCTGTGCCTGGACTGCCTGATTATCCTGGGCGGAAACGGAACGCAGAAGACGGCGAATCTGCTCCGCGAGGAAGGGCTGAATATCATTCATCTCCCGAAGACCATCGACAATGATATCTATGGAACCGACATGACTTTCGGATTCCAGAGTGCTGTGGATATCGCGACGAACGCCATCGACGGCATTCACACGACCGCGGCTTCACATGGCCGTGTTTTCATTGTGGAGGTGATGGGACATAAAGTCGGCAGCCTGACGCTTCATGCGGGAATTGCCGGAGGAGCGGATATTATTCTGATTCCCGAGATCCCTTATGATATCAAGAAAGTGGTCGCGGCCATTGACCGCCGGACCAAACAGGGAAAACGTTTCACGATTCTGGCTGTGGCTGAAGGAGCGATCTCAAAGGAAGACGCGAAACTTTCCAAGAAAAAATATAAAGAGAAGCTGGCTGCCAGAGCGAAAAAATATCCGTCTGTTTCCTACGAGATCGCGGATCAGATTCAGAAGGAGACAGGAAACGAAGTGCGTATCACCGTACCGGGACATACGCAAAGGGGAGGAACTCCTTGCGCTTATGACCGTGTGCTGTCCACCCGGATCGGAGCCGGCGCGGCAGAGGCGATTATTGACGAGGAGTACGGCGTGATGATCGGTATCGTAAACGGAAAAATCAAAAGGATTCCTCTGGCGGAGTGCGCAGGAAAGCTGAAGATGGTATCTCCGAAAGATCAGACAGTGAAGGCAGCGAAGCAAATCGGCATCAGTTTTGGTGACTAAATAAGATAGGAGTATTTCCATGAGCTATACCGCTCTGTATCGTAAATTCCGGCCGGACAATTTTACGGATGTCAAAGGCCAGGAACATATTGTGACAACATTGATCAATCAGATCAAGGCAAATCGAATCGGACATGCTTACCTGTTCTGCGGAACCCGCGGAACAGGTAAGACAACCGTGGCGAAAATACTGGCGAAGGCGGTCAACTGTGAGCACCCGGTGGATGGAAATCCCTGCAATACGTGTGAGACCTGCAAGGCCATTCAGGCGGGGACTTCCATGAATGTGATTGAGATTGACGCGGCATCCAACAATGGCGTGGACAACATCCGGGAGATCCGGGAGGAAGTGGCTTACCGGCCGACCCAGGGCAGATATAAGGTATATATTATTGACGAGGTTCATATGCTGTCGACGGGCGCGTTCAATGCGCTTCTGAAGACATTGGAGGAACCTCCTTCTTATGTCATTTTCATTTTGGCGACCACAGAGGCGCACAAGATACCGATCACGATTCTGTCCCGGTGCCAGCGCTATGACTTCCACAGAATTTCCATCGAGACGATCGCCGCGCGGCTGCGGGAGCTGATGGAAAAGGAACAGGTGCAGGTGCAGGAGAAGGCACTCCGGTATGTGGCGAAAGCCGCGGACGGATCGATGAGAGACGCGCTGAGTCTTCTGGATCAGTGCATCGCCTTTTATCTGGGGCAGGAGCTTACCTACGATAAGGTGCTGGACGTCCTGGGCGCTGTGGACACGGAGGTTTTCAGCCGGCTTTTAAGGCAGGTGCTGGACGGAAATGTTTCCCAGGCCATCCATATCCTGGAAGATCTCGTGATCCAGGGCAGGGAGCTGGGACAGTTTGTGGCAGATTTTACCTGGTATATGAGAAATCTTCTGCTGGTGAAGACCTCAGAGAACGCGGAGGAGGTCATCGACGTCTCTTCCGAGAACCTGCGGCAGCTGGAGGAAGAGAGCCGGATGATCGAGGTGGAAACCCTGATGCGGTATATCCGGATTTTTTCGGAGCTCTCCAGTCAGATCCGGTACGCGGCCCAGAAAAGAGTTCTGGTGGAAATCGCGCTGATCAAGCTTTGCCGGCCGGCCATGGAGACGAATCTGGATTCCGTTCTGGATCGGATCCGGGTTCTGGAAAAAAGGATGGATGAAAGACCGATCCTTTCCGGAACGGCTGCGGCACAGCAGGAAGTGAAGGCGCCAGAGGCGCCGCAGGCGGAGAAGAAACCGGCAGCGGCGACGCCGGAGGATCTGAAACGGGTGATGTCCGGCTGGAACAGCATTATCGCCGAGACAACAGGGATCTTCAAGCAGATGCTGCGAAAGGCGAAGCCCAAGTATGACGGAGAAACCGGGGCGCTGGTTCTGTATGTGGAATTTCAGGATTTTCTGGCTCAGCCGTATGTGGAAAATCCGGAATACGCGCAGGAACTTCAGCGGATCATAGAAGGCCGGACAGGAAAACAGATTCCGGTGAAAATGTTGATGGGAGGAGAGCAGGGATACGGCAATCTGGTGGATTTGACGGTGGAACAGGCGATCCGGCAGAACATCAACATGGATGTGGTAATTGAAGCGGATCCGGACGAGGATCCGGAGGAATAGAGAAAACAGGAGGAAAAAATTATGGCAAGACGTGGAGGATTTCCCGGAGGAATGGGAATGCCCGGAAATATGAACAATTTAATGAAGCAGGCGCAGAAAATGCAAAAGCAGATGGAAGAGACCCAGAAAGCTCTGGAGGAGAAGGAGTATACGGCTGCTGCCGGAGGCGGCGCTGTGGAAGTGACGGTCAGCGGCAAAAAAGAAGTGACGAAAGTGAAACTCACCGAGGAAGTTGTGGATCCGGATGATGTGGAGATGCTGGAGGATTTGATCATGGCGGCGACCAATGAAGCGCTTCGCAAAATGGAAGAAGATTCCAGCGCAGTGATGTCGAAACTGACAGGCGGATTGGGAAATCTGCCGTTCTAATACAGAAAAAGGAATCGGGTAAGGAGAATTTACTTGGAGTACTATAGCAGTTATATCAGCCGTCTGATTGAACAGCTGGGGAGTCTTCCGGGAATCGGGAGCAAATCGGCGCAGCGTCTGGCTTTTCACATTATGAATATGCCGAAGGAGCAGGTGGCTCAGCTGGTTCAGGCAATTCAGGGGGCGAAAGAACATGTGCAGTATTGCAAATGCTGTTTTACGCTGACCGATCATGAACTGTGTCCCATCTGCAGCAATCCGAAAAGGGATCACTCGACCATCATGGTTGTGGAGAACACACGGGATCTGGCGGCTTATGAGAAAACAGGAAAATTCGAAGGGGTTTACCATGTGCTTCACGGAGCGATTTCGCCGATGCTGGGTATCGGACCGGATGACATCCGGCTGAAAGAGCTGATGCAGAGGCTGCAGTCGGAGGATGTAAAAGAGGTGATTATCGCGACGAATTCCAGTCTGGAAGGCGAAACCACAGCCATGTACATCAGTAAGCTGATCAAACCCAGCGGCATCAAAGTGAGCCGGATCGCCAGCGGAGTGCCGGTAGGGGGAGACCTGGAGTATATCGATGAGGTTACGCTTCTTCGGGCTTTGGAAGGAAGAGTGGAGCTGTAAATAAGACTTGCTCTTCCCGGGGCGCATGTTATATTCAGGGTATCAGGAAACGACAGAAAAAGGTCTATGGAGGTAGCGAAAATGAGGTTTTTTATTGACACGGCAAAAGTAGAAGATATTCGCAAAGCAAACGATATGGGGATTATCTGCGGAGTTACCACGAATCCGTCCCTGATCGCGAAAGAGGGACGGGATTTTAATGAGGTGATCCGAGAGATTGCTTCCATCGTGGACGGACCCATCAGCGGAGAGGTGAAGGCAACCACCACAGACGCGGCGGGAATGATCGAGGAAGGACGTCAGATTGCGGCGATTCATCCCAATATGGTTGTGAAAATTCCTATGACGGCAGAGGGGTTAAAAGCAGTCAAGGTACTTGCGTCAGAAGGAATCAAGACCAATGTAACATTGATTTTTACCGCGAACCAGGCGCTGCTGGCGGCCAGAGCAGGCGCCGCCTATGTCTCTCCGTTCCTGGGAAGACTGGATGACATTTCCGTGGACGGAGTGGAACTGGTGCGTGAGATTGCGGAAATTTTCGCGGTTGCGGATATTCCGACAGAGATTATCGCCGCGAGTGTCCGCCATCCGATGCATGTGACCGCATGCGCGGCGGCCGGCGCGGATATCGCGACAGTGCCGTACAAAGTACTGGAACAGATGATCAATCATCCTTTGACGACAGCTGGAATTGAGAAATTCAAACAGGATTACCTGGCTGTTTTCGGTGACAAATAAGAAAGGTGGAAAAAAAGCATGAACACACTGGAACTTCAGAAAATTGCCAACGAAGTCCGGAAAGACATTGTGACAGCGGTGCATGCGGCAAAAGCCGGACATCCGGGCGGATCGCTGTCGGCGGCGGATGTTTTTACCTATTTGTATTTTGAAGAAATGAATATCGATCCGAAAGATCCGAAGAAACCGGATCGGGATCGTTTTGTTCTCTCAAAAGGGCATACGGCTCCGGGATTGTATTCCGCGCTGGCGGAGAGAGGTTATTTCCCGAGAGAAGATCTTCTGACGCTGCGCCATCTGGGCTCCTATCTGCAGGGCCATCCGGATATGAAACATATTCCGGGCGTGGATATGTCCAGCGGTTCCCTGGGACAGGGGATCTCCGCCGCGGTGGGGATGGCGATTTCCGCGAAGATGAGCCAGGAAAGTTATCGGGTATATACCCTGCTGGGAGATGGTGAGATCCAGGAAGGCCAGGTTTGGGAGGCGGCTATGATGGCCGGACACCGGAAACTGGACAATCTGGTTGTGATTGTGGACAACAATGGCCTGCAGATCGACGGAGATATCGCTCAGGTATGCTCTCCGTATCCCATTGATAAGAAATTCGAGGCGTTTAATTTCCATGTGATCAATGTGGCAGATGGAAATGATATGGATCAGCTGCGGGCAGCGTTCGCGGAAGCGCGGCAGACGAAAGGCATGCCGACAGCGATCATTATGAAGACCGTGAAGGGAAAAGGCGTATCCTTTATGGAAAATCAGGCTTCCTGGCATGGGACGGCGCCGAACGATGAACAGTATGCGGTTGCGATGGCAGATTTGGAAAAGGCAGGTGAAGCGTTATGTCAGAAGTAAAGAAAATTGCCACAAGAGAGAGTTACGGCAATGCCCTGGTGGAACTGGGAAAAGAGCATGAGGAGCTGGTGGTTCTTGACGCTGACTTAGCGGCGGCTACCAAGACAGGAGTTTTCAAAAAAGCATTTCCGGAGCGTCATATTGACTGCGGTATCGCGGAATGCAATATGGCGGGAATCGGCGCAGGACTTGCCGCTACAGGGAAAGTGCCGTTTATCAGTACCTTTGCCATGTTTGCTGCCGGACGCGCCTACGAGCAGATCCGTAATTCCATCGGATATCCGAAGCTGAATGTGAAAATCGGCGCGACCCACGGCGGGATTTCCGTCGGCGAGGATGGCGCGAGCCATCAGTGCAATGAAGATTTTGCCCTGATGAGAACGATTCCGGGTATGGTGGTTGTGTGTCCTTCGGATGACGTGGAGGCGAAGGCAGCCGTGCGTGCGGCATATGAGCATCAGGGACCGGTATATCTGCGTTTCGGGCGTCTGGCGGTTCCGGTGATTAATGATCAGCCGGATTACAAATTTGAACTGGGAAAAGGCATTGTCATGAGAGAAGGAAAAGATCTGACGATTGTGGCAACCGGCCTGTGTGTGGCGCCGGCTCTGGAAGCGGCCCAGAAGCTGGCAGAAGAAGGTGTGGAAGCGAAAGTGATCAATATCCATACCATCAAACCACTGGATGAAGAGCTGATTGTGGCGGCCGCGAAAGAGACGGGAAAAGTGGTTACGGTGGAAGAACATTCGATTATCGGCGGCCTGGGAGGCGCGGTCTGCGAATGCCTCAGTGAGAAAGCTCCGGTTCCGGTGAAACGAATCGGCATCCGCGATGTGTACGGGGAATCCGGACCGGCGCTGCAGCTGCTGCAGAAGTACGGACTGGACGCAGAGGGAATCTACGGACAGATCAAAGAATTTATCTGACGGAAAAGCCTTTTTTTACAGGAGGCGGCAGACAGAGAGAAGAGATAAGTTAAAGGGTTTCGGCGGAACGAAAAAGGCTCCGCCGGAGCCCTTTTTTCTTCCCTGCCGCAGGGCTTTGTCATGGGGAGGGTTCGGAGGATTCCCTGGTGAGAGCGGCATAAGAATGAAAATGGCAGAAGGCAAGCAGGATTCCCTGGGTGATGGAATCACCGAGAGTGATGACCTGTGAGAGCCGGGTGGTCTGCAGGGTCATTTGCTCAAAGAAACCGGAGGTATTGACGATTCCGGTAATATAGATATCTCCCACCGGGGGCAGTTCTTTTTGCACCCCGGCGCCGGGGTGGAGCGCGCCGTTTCCAATGGAGATGTAACCGAGATGCTTTTTGGCGCCGAGTGACGCGTCTACGGCGATGAGAAGGGCGCGGGGATGTCTGCGCTGAATGACCTGGATGGCATGGGAGAGATTCAGCGCGTGTATGGGATGATGGATGGTTCCATAGACGGTCAGCCCTTTTAGCGGACGGCTGCAGAGCCGGTGCCCGACATAGGGGCCCAGGCAGTCGCCGGTGATGCGGTCGCTTCCGATACATAAAAGTACAACTTCTTCCCAGACCGGCTGGTGCCGGGAGATACACAGCAGAAGATTTTGGGCGATTTCCAGGGGAGCATTTTTCTTTTTGCTGTTGATATAAAAAGCCATAGTCCTGTTCTGCCTTTCTTTTCGTGCAGCCATTTGCTGAACCCAAAGTGTTCCTTTGATTCATCATATCCAGAAATTCGGAAAATATACCAGACAGGAAATGCGGAATCTGTCGTTAAATAATCCGATTCGGATCTTAAATTCCGCTAAATTTTTTATCTGCCCTATGCTATCCTAACCCCGAAGGGGTGATGATCAATGATCGAAGTCATTTATAAAGAAGACAAAGGCAAGGCGCAGGGGAATGAACAGTTTTTTCATATTCCGAAGAACATAAGACAGATTGGCCTGATCGGCGGGGAACATAAGATTTACATCGAGGATTACGCGTATACATTTTTGGGGAGAATCGCGTCTGAGCGGCCGATGAAGGGGAAAATGGCGGTGCTTCTGGGGCAGTCAAACTGGTCGGAAGGAACGTCTTATATTTTTGTCCGGTGCGCGCTGCAGGTGCAGGAGGAAGTTTCGCCGGAACATCTGCCGCTCTCAGATGAGAGCTGGATCCAGATTCATGAACAGATGGAAGAATTCTTTCAGGGCCAGGAGATTGTGGGATGGTTCTTCAGCGCGCCGGAAATCCCGATGGAAGTGACGGACGTGATTTACCGGACCCACACGAAGTTCTTCGGCGGAAATGATAAAGTACTTTTTTTGATGGAGCCTCAGGAGAAAGAAGAGGCTTTTTTTCGATATGACAACGGGCGCATGGCGAGACAGACAGGGTATTATATTTACTATGAAAAAAATCCTCTGATGCAGGAATATATGATTGCCATGAACCAGGATGGCCCGGAAAAAATCAGCGAGACCGTACCGGATGACGCGGTGGTAAGCTTTCGCAGGAAAATACAGCAAAAACAGGAGAAACAGCAGGAAAGCCAGAAGAAAATGTCCGGTGTCATGTATGCGGCCAGCGCCTGCGCGGCCCTTGCGGTGCTGGCGGTCGGGATTAATTTTATCAATCAGTATGACAAGATGCAGCAGGCGGCGAAACAGGTTCAGGAGCAGACGGCGGAGACCTTCGCCTATCCCACACAGGAGACTGAGCCGGAGGAAACTCCTGCAGGAGAGAACGAAGAGGTAAAAGAAGAAGTGACGGTATTGGAAAAGGAAACAGACGAAGATTCTGATGAGGAAAAGGAGCGGACAAGTCCGACGCCGACGGAGAAACCGGTATCAGAAGAACCGCAGACAGACGCCTCCCGGACAAGTTCCGGGAAGCAGGAGGATTCTGAGGCAAAGAGCAGTGAGACAGCGGGCCGGCAGGCCTATGAAAGCTATGTGATACGTCCGGGGGATACGCTTTTCAAAATCAGTGTACAGAAATATGGGGATATGAGTGAAATCGAAGAAATTTGTCGGTTGAACGGGATTTCAGAAGATGATATTATATATCCAGGACAAACAATTTTACTCCCGTAGCAAGGTGTGCTATAATAGACCGATGACTTTAGGGAATGAAGAAAGTAAAAGGGAAAAATATTTATGAGTGAGACACCGAAGAAGAAAGAAAAAAAAGAGAAAAAAATAATGAAAAAACAGGTAATCCCGGTTGCGAATCCGCAGAACGCGCCCGATGATGAATATCGGAAAAAACTGGCTTCCCACAGAAGAAAGAGTATTTTGCGGACGCTGACGTTCCTGCTGATTATCGCGGCGGTGGTGACGGCAGTGGTGGTTTTCATACAGAGACGGACGTATCACAATTATAAAGTGGTAAGCAGCTCTGAACAGGAAGATACTTCCTCCACAAAATACATTGAGCTGGGGAAAAATGTTCTGCGATACCGGGGAGACGGGGCGGTTCTGGTGAACAAAGAACAGCAGAGTCTCTGGGAAATTGATTATGACATGCAGAATCCCATGGTGGATTCCTGTGAAGGAACCGCGGTAATCGCCGATCAGGATGGAACAACCATGGCGATCGTGGATGAAAGCGGGCAGACGGGAAGTGTGACGACTTCCTATAACATTGTGAAAGCCAGGGTGGCAAGCCAGGGCGTTGTGGCTGCGATTCTGGATGGCGGCGAGGACACCTGGATTAATTTCTATGCGACGGACGGCAGTATGATCGCTGAGAATCAGACCAGGATAGATGATCCGGGGTATCCGCTGGATCTGGCGGTGTCAAAAGACGGCAGTCTGATTATGGTGGCGTATCAGTTCGTGGAAGGCGGACAGACCAAGAGTTATGTGGCTTTCTATAATTTCGGAACTGTGGGACAGAATCAGGTGGATAACATTGTAAGCGGCTATACCTATGAGAATGTGGTGGTTCCGCAGGTGGCATATCTGGACAGCGATACGGCAGTGGCATTCCGGGACGACGGCTTCAGCATTTACCGGGGAAGACAGATTCCTCAGGAAGAGACGAATGTGGAAGTGGAAGAGGAAATTGTCAGCACGTTCTATGACGAGGACAACATCGGGCTGGTGTTCAAAGCAGGTGAAGATGCCGGCTATCGGATGGAGGTCTATGGTACAAACGGAAAGAAAAAATTCGAGAGAGAGTTTAATATCTCTTATACCAATATCCGGATGAGCGGCGGCTATGTTGTGATGAACAACGCGTCTCAGGTGTGTGTCATCACGGATCAGGGGGCGCTTCGGTTTAACGGCGTGATCGATGAGGGAACGATTAATGACTTCTTCAAGATCGGATACAATCAGTATATGCTGATTCTGGATACCGGAATTGAACTGATTAAATTCACTTAAACAAAGGAGAAATTCTATGACCTGGACTTGGATTGGGATCGCGGCGGTGCTGTTCCTGGGACTTTCCGGTTTTATGGCGTATCGAAGAGGCTTCATAAAGGAAGTAATAGGAATGTCATTTCTGTTTCTCACGATTATTCTGGTCTGGGTGATAAATCCTTATGTCAATGATTTTCTGAAGACACAGACAAGCGTTTATGAGAAGGTTGAACAGGCCTGTGAGGATGGGATACGGCAGTATACGGTTGATGAGGCGTCATCCCAGGGGGAGAATGTGATCGAGGCGCTTCCGTTTCCGGACTTTCTCAAAGAGGGAATGGCGAAAAATAATACGGAAGAAGTCTATCAGTATCTCAAAGCGGACACGCTCAACGAGTATCTGGCCGGATATCTGGCGACGGCTGTCACAAATGGCATCAGTTTTGTGCTTTCCTATTTCGCGGCTTTTGTTGTGCTGCGGATTGCCATGTTTGCGCTGGGACTGGCGGGAGAACTCCCTGGAATCCGCATCGTAAACCGGATGGCAGGTCTGCTTTTGGGCCTTGTCAAAGGGATCATCGTGATCTGGCTGGCATTGTTTGTGATGACGGTTCTTTGCGGAACGGAAGCCGGCTCATACCTTCTGCGGGAAGTGGAAAAAGATCCTTTCCTGAGTTTTCTGTATGAACGTGATATTTTTGTGAGAATTTTCATGAGCGTGTTTTATTCCTGATGATCCTGCCCTGGATTGGGAAAACGGATTGACAGAAGGGGAAAATCATGGTAGTATCACAGAAATAAGGGAGTAGTCAACGGCGAGAGACGTGACGAAGTCAACATATTGGAGGAGGACTCCTGGCTTTGTATGAAATGACGAGACTTATCTGCTAACAGAAGTGGATAAGTCTCTTTTTATTTGTGCGCAGAACGCCGTTTCGCTCCGGGACAAAAGAAAAAGAGGAGAGAGAAAAATGGGTATATGGGAATTGTTTTTGATTGCAGTGGGACTTTCCATGGATGCCTTTGCGGTTTCGCTGTGTAAAGGTCTGTCAGTGGAAAAAGTCTGTCCCCGGCATGTGTTGACGGCGGGAATCTATTTTGGAGGATTTCAGATGCTGATGCCTCTGCTGGGGTATTTGCTGGGCAGTCAGTTCCGCGGGCTGATCGCCAGCGTGGATCACTGGATCGCGTTTCTTCTGCTTGGATTTGTCGGCGCCAATATGATCAAAGAGGCTTTTGAAAAAGAAGAAGGAGAGATGGACGCGTCCTTCGGCCCCGGCGCAATGCTTCCGCTGGCAGTCGCGACCAGCATTGACGCATTGGCGGTGGGCGTCACGCTGGCGTTTCTTCGGGTGAACATTCTGTTTTCGGTTCTGTTCATAGGATGTACGACCTTTGTTTTATCCGGAGTGGGAATTAAGCTGGGGAACATTTTCGGGAAACGGTTTAAGGCCAGGGCTGAAATTGCGGGAGGAACGGTTTTGATTCTCATGGGCCTGAAAATTTTGCTGGAGCATTTGGGATTTCTGGGGTGAGAAAAGGAGAGTGAAAAATAAAATAAAAAGAAATGTAAAAATAATAGAAAAAAAGCTTGACGCATGTAAAACGGCGTGGTAATATAACGGAGTTGTCGGCGAGAGAGAAAAGACAAAGTAAAAAAATGTAAAAAATCTCTTGACAAAAAAGATGAGGCTTGATAAAATAATGAAGCTGATTCGAAAAAAGACAGCGAAAAACGAACCTTGATAACTGAACAGTAAAACACATAGACCTGAAAATTCTTTACATTCAA
>CAWVBU010000001.1:167500-1185295 GCA_963927715.1 uncultured Blautia sp.
GGAAGGGAACCCGGGGAACTGAAACATCTAAGTACCCGGAGGAAAAGAAAGAAAACTCGATTCCCAAAGTAGCGGCGAGCGAAATGGGAAGAGCCTAAACCAGAGTGCGTGCATTCTGGGGTTACGGACTGCATTTAGGATTCCTTAAGGTTAGCGGAACGGTTTTGGGAAAGCCGGCCAGAGAGGGTGAAAGCCCTGTACGCGAAAACCGAGGGGACCGAGCAGGATCCAAAGTACCGCGAGACACGTGGAACCTTGCGGGAAGTCCGGGGGACCACCCCCGAAGGCTAAATACTCCTTAGTGACCGATAGCGGATAGTACTGTGAAGGAAAGGTGAAAAGGACCCCGGGAGGGGAGTGAAAGAGAACCTGAAACCCTGTGTTTACAAGCTGTGGGAGCACCTTATGCGTGCGACCGCGTACTTTTTGTAGAACGGTCCGGCGAGTTACGCTTACTGGCAAGGTTAAGTCCTTAAAGGGATGGAGCCGAAGGGAAACCAAGTCTTAACAGGGCCAGAGTCAGTAAGAGTAGACCCGAAACCGGGTGATCTATCCATGTCCAGGCTGAAGCTGCCGTAAAAGGCAATGGAGGGCCGAACCCACATCCGTTGAAAAGGGTGGGGATGAGGTGTGGATAGGGGAGAAATTCCAATCGAACCCGGAGATAGCTGGTTCTCCTCGAAATAGCTTTAGGGCTAGCCTCGGTTTAGATTTGCGGAGGTAGAGCACTGAATTTCCTAGGGGGCGTCAAAGCTTACCGAAGAATATCAAACTCCGAATGCCGTGTAATTGATGACCGGGAGTCAGACTGCACGAGATAAGTTGGGCAGTCAAAAGGGAAAGAGCCCAGACCTCCAGCTAAGGTCCCAAAGTGCGTGTTAAGTGGAAAAGGATGTGGGATTTCGAAGACAACTAGGATGTTGGCTTAGAAGCAGCCATGCATTCAAAGAGTGCGTAATAGCTCACTAGTCGAGAGGTCCTGCGCCGAAAATGTCCGGGGCTGAAACACGACACCGAAGCTGAGGAACCGAAAGGTTGGTAGAGGAGCATTGCATACGGGGCGAAGCGGTACCGGAAGGAGCCGTGGACTGTATGGAAGAGAGAATGCCGGAATGAGTAGCGAGAATAAGGTGAGAATCCTTATGGCCGAATATCCAAGGTTTCCAGAGTAAAGCTGATCTGCTCTGGGTAAGTCGGGGCCTAAGGCGAGGGCGAAAGCCGTAGTCGATGGACAGCAGGTGGAGATTCCTGCACTGCTGGGTAACAGAACTGTGGGGACACATGTGGTAAGCGCGAGCCGGGAATGGAAAGCCCGGCGCAAGCGGGGTACCAGCCACGTAGGCAAATCCGCGTGGCAATGGGAATGCGTGATGCGGACCGAAAGTTAGTAGGGAAGAGCGTAAGCCATGTGTCAAGAAAAGCCGCTATTGTTTACTCAGTACCCGTACCGGAAACCGACACAGGTGGATGAGGAGAGAATCCTAAGGCCGGCGGAAGAAGCATTGTCAAGGAACTCGGCAAAATGACCCCGTAACTTCGGGAGAAGGGGTGCCTCAGAGATGAGGCCGCAGAGAATAGGCTCAAGCAACTGTTTAGCAAAAACACAGGTCTATGCGAAACCGAAAGGTGAGGTATATGGGCTGACGCCTGCCCGGTGCTGGAAGGTTAAGAGGAGGAGTCAGGAAACGAAGCTCTGAATTGAAGCCCCAGTAAACGGCGGCCGTAACTATAACGGTCCTAAGGTAGCGAAATTCCTTGTCGGGTAAGTTCCGACCCGCACGAAAGGCGTAATGATTTGAGCGCTGTCTCGACAATGCATCCGGTGAAATTGAAGTACCAGTGAAGATGCTGGTTACCTGCGCCAGGACGGAAAGACCCCATGGAGCTTTACTCCAGCTTGATACTGGGATTCGGTATTGCATGTACAGGATAGGTGGGAGGCGAAGAGATGAGGACGCCAGTCTTCATGGAGCCGCTGTTGGGATACCACCCTTGCGGTATTGGGTTTCTAACCAGAGGCCGTGAACCGGCCATGGGACAATGTCAGGTGGGGAGTTTGACTGGGGCGGTCGCCTCCGAAAGGGTATCGGAGGCGCTCAAAGGTTCCCTCAGAATGGACGGAAACCATTCGAAGAGTGCAAAGGCAGAAGGGAGCTTGACTGCGACACCGACGGGTGGAGCAGGTACGAAAGTAGGACTTAGTGATCCGGTGGTATTAAGTGGGAATGCCATCGCTCAACGGATAAAAGCTACCCTGGGGATAACAGGCTTATCACTCCCAAGAGTTCACATCGACGGAGTGGTTTGGCACCTCGATGTCGGCTCATCGCATCCTGGGGCTGTAGTAGGTCCCAAGGGTTGGGCTGTTCGCCCATTAAAGCGGTACGCGAGCTGGGTTCAGAACGTCGTGAGACAGTTCGGTCCCTATCCGGCGTGGGCGGAGGATATTTGAGAGGAGCTGTCCTTAGTACGAGAGGACCGGGATGGACTGGCCGCTGGTGCATCTGTTGTTCTACCAAGAGCATGGCAGAGTAGCCAAGCCGGGAAGGGATAAACGCTGAAGGCATCTAAGCGTGAAGCCCCCCTCAAGATGAGATATCCCATGCGAAAGCAGTAAGACCCCTTGAAGACGACGAGGTAGATAGGGCAGAGGTGGAAGTGCGGCAACGTATGGAGCTGACTGCTACTAATCGGTCGAGGGCTTGACCAAGGGCCGGTGAGAGAAATCAAGAACCGGCAGCCAAGTTTCCAAGGAAAGGATAAAAATTTTGTGTGTGCAGTTTTGAAGGTACGGGGGAAGAGATGATCCTCCTTAGCTCAGTCGGTAGAGCATGCGGCTGTTAACCGCAGTGTCGTTGGTTCGAGTCCAACAGGGGGAGGTCAAGCCGGAGCCAGCGGGAGCTGCCTGGCTAGAAGGGTAAGGCTCCATGGTCAAGCGGTTAAGACACCGCCCTTTCACGGCGGTAACAGGGGTTCAAATCCCCTTGGAGTCATTTAATAGAGATGGAGACAGACTGACTGCCCATTGATTACTACTTGCCGATGTGGCTCAATTGGCAGAGCAGCTGATTTGTAATCAGCAGGTTATCGGTTCGAGTCCGATCATCGGCTTTATGGACCTTTAGCTCAGTTGGTTAGAGCACCCGGCTCATAACCGGTCGGTCCTGGGTTCGAGTCCCCGAAGGTCCATTTTTATTAAAAAAATCAAATATGTGGCCCAGTGGCTCAGTTGGTTAGAGCGCCGCCCTGTCACGGCGGAGGTCGTGAGTTCGAGTCTCATCTGGGTCGTTTACAGACTTCGCTTCAGAAGTCTGTATTTATTCCTGGGGTCTTAGCTCAGCTGGGAGAGCATCTGCCTTACAAGCAGAGGGTCATAGGTTCGAGCCCTATAGGCCCCAGTTTTATTTTGCAAAGAGTTTAAAAAAGCGGAAAATGCATTCGTGGGAAGCATTTTCCGTTTTTTTTATGTGCCGTAAAAGACGCCGCTGTGTTTTGCGGCCTTTATTGGGATGAGCGGATCTTTCAGGAAGTCTCTTTGGCGGTGTTCATGGATTTCATCATTTTTCGGAATTCCAGACTGAACAGGGTAACTGTGGTCATGACCGCGACCAGGTCCGCAATGGGTTCTGCCAGGAAGACCGCGAAAACCTTGTCTTCCAGGAAAAGCGGCAGAATGAAGATCAGAGGAATCAGCAGGATGATCTTACGGAAGATCGCGAGGAAGGCGCTGACCTTGGAATTGCCGAAGGCAATGAAACTTTGCTGGCAGGAAATCTGAAGCCCCATCAGAAGTACGCTGGCCATGTAGATACGCAGTGCCCACTGAGTAATCTGGGACAGCTGCGGGTCGCTGGTGAAAATAGCTACGAAGACGGATGGAAACAATTCCACTGCCGCCCACAGGAAGGTGGCATAGGAAAAGGTACAGATGGTCTGCAGCCGAAAAGCCTGCCGTACCCGGTCCGCGTCACGGGCACCGTAGTTATAGCTGATAATGGGCTGTCCTCCCTGGGTGAGACCCTGCAGCGGCATGAGCGCGAACTGCATAATGCTGGAGAGGATGGTCATGGCGCCTACAGCCAGATCTCCGCCGTATTTCAGCAGAGAAGAGTTGAAGCACAGGACCAGGACGCTTTCCGTGGCCTGCATGGTGAAGGGAGCGACGCCCAGCGCAATACAGGGAAGCAGGATGGAAGCCCGGATACGAAAGTTCTCCTTCTTCAGCTTCAGGACGGTCTTGTTTCCTGAGAGAAATTTCACGGCCCAGACAGCGCTCAGAGCCTGGGAAAGTATGGTGGCCCAGGCGGCGCCTGCCACCCCCATATGAAAACCAAAGATAAAGATTGGATCCAGGATGATATTGGTGATGGCACCGATAATGACGGTCATCATACTGATGGTGGAGAATCCCTGAGCGGAGATGAACATGTTCATACCCAGGGTAATCTGCACAAACAGAGTTCCGATCGCGTAGATCCGGATGTATTCCACACCGTAGCCGATGGTATTGTCACTGGCTCCAAACAGATAGAGCAGCGGCCGGTTAAAAAGCAGAACCAGGATGGTGAGCAGGATGGCGACGAGAACCAGAGCTGAGAAACAGTTTCCCATGATCTGTTCAGCCCGCCGGTTATCACCTTTTCCCATACTGATGCTTGCCTGGGGAGCGCCGCCCATACCGATCAGGGAGGCGAAGGCCGAGACAATCATGATAATCGGGAAACAGACGCCGACACCGGTGAGGGCAGTGGCGCCCACATCCGCGATATGTCCGATGTACATGCGGTCCACCATGTTGTAAAGGGCATTGACAAGCTGAGAGGTGATGGCGGGAACGGCCAGAATCAGCAGCAGATGGCGTACAGGCTCCCTCCCCAGATCAACCTCTCTTGACATTTTCAGTTTCATATGAAGTCTCCTTTTCTTTGAAATGATCTAAGATTTTTTCCAGCGTTTCCCAGGTTTTCTGAAGATCTTCCGCCGGGATGTCTGACAGCAGTTCTTCATTGATGTTTTGAATTTCCTGTTTCAGGCGCTGAATCAATGGCTCCGATTCCGCGGTAAGGCGGATTCTTAAGATTCTTTTGTCCGAAGGATCCTGGACACAGACAGCCAGGCCGCGTGTGATCAGAGAATCCATGCTCCGGCTTACCAGCCCTTTGGAGACGCCCAGGACTACACGCAGCTGGGTGCTGGTATTGATGGAAGGGTTGTTGGACAGGAGAATCAGAATGGATATTTCGCTGGGAGAAAAACCTTCGT
Source organism: uncultured Blautia sp. (assembly GCA_963927715.1). Classification (GTDB taxonomy): domain Bacteria; phylum Bacillota; class Clostridia; order Lachnospirales; family Lachnospiraceae; genus Blautia_A. The sequence continues at coordinate 172,763 of CAWVBU010000001.1, forward strand.
CCCGGAAGCGCCGGTTGATTTCACCCGCATAGAATCGGCGGATCCGGGAAAAATATCCCAGCATGGATTCTACATTTTTTTTCAATGCAATCACCTCTGTTGGGGCAGTGCAGTTTCTGCCGTGGGATATAGTTTACAAGTAAACTATATTCAGTATAGGACGAAGGCAAGAGGTTGTCAACGGTTTCTCGAAAAGGAATCGGCAGACGAGAAAAGCCCGCACACAGGCGGGCTTAGAGAGATCTCAGTTTTTCAGAATTTTTTTCAGATCCTCTTCTGGGGTACTGATGGGGGTGATCTGGTAGTTTTCCACCAGGAAATTCAGGACATTCGGTGAGACGAAGGCCGGAAGAGTGGGACCCAGATAGATATTTTTGATTCCCAGGTGAAGCAGGGTCAGCAGAATGCAGACGGCTTTCTGTTCATACCAGGAGAGTACCAGGGTCAGCGGCAGATCGTTGACACCGCACTGGAAGGCGTCTGCCAGAGCCAGTGCCACCCGGATCGCACCGTAAGCGTCGTTGCACTGTCCCATGTCCATCAGACGGGGCAGCCCGCCGATGGTTCCCAGATCCAGGTCGTTGAAACGGTATTTTCCACAGGCCAGTGTGAGTACCACGGTGTCCGCGGGAGTCTGTTTTACGAATTCGGTGTAGTAATTTCGGCCGGGTCTGGCGCCGTCACAGCCTCCCACCAGGAAGAAGTGTTTCAGGGCGCCGCTTTTCACGGCTTCCACCACCTGTCCGGCCACAGAGAGAATGGTTCCATGTCCGAATCCGGTGGTTACTTCCGTACCGCCGTTGACGCCGTGAAAATGCTGTTCCTCTGGGTATCCGCCCAGCTCTTTTGCTTTCCGGATGACCGAGGTGAAGTCTTTTTCCTCTCCGATATGGACCATGCCGGGATAGGAGACCACTTCCGTGGTGAAGATTCGATCCCGGTAACTGTCTTTGGGAGGCATCAGACAGTTGGTGGTGAACAGAACCGGGGCCGGGATGTCGGCGAATTCTTTTTGCTGATTCTGCCATGCGGTTCCGAAATTACCTTTTAAATGCGGATATTTTTTCAGTTCCGGATAGGCGTGGGCCGGCAGCATCTCCCCGTGAGTGTAGACGTTGACACCGGTCCCCTCGGTCTGTTCCAGCAAAAGTTTCAGATCCCGCAGGTCATGTCCGGAGATCACGATGAAGGGTCCTTTCTCCACAGCCAGAGGCACGGTGACAGGCGCCGGTGTGCCGTAGGTTTCTGTGTTGGCCCGATCCAGGAGCTCCATACACTGGAGATTCACTTCCCCTACTTTCAGTACGGTGGGAAGAAAATCGCCCATTTCCCCTTCTTCTCCCAGAAGGTTCATAGCCTGGAAGAAAAACTGATTTACCTCCTCCTTTTCATAGCCAAGTACGCTGGCGTGGTAAGCATAGGCAGCCATCCCCCGCAGGCCGAACAAGATCAGAGATTTCAGAGAACGGATGTCTTCCGGGGCGTTCCAGAGCTTTTCCATGTCGTAATCCGGTTCCTGCGCTGCGAGAGAGGTTTTCGCGGCCCGGATAGCGGAAAGCTGCCGGCGCAGATCCTCATCATCAAAGTTCACATTGGTCAGTGTAGAGAAAAGTCCGCGAATCATCAGATCTATCTGTTCTTTGGAAGCCGGGGCAGCCTTCAAAGACCGGGAAAGACCGATCAGGGAACCGGTGATTTCGTCCTGGATTTGGGCGGTCTGGGAAGTCTTTCCGCAGACACCTCTGGATTTGGTGCAGCCGGAACATCCGGCAGTCTGTTCGCATTGAAAACAAAACATTTCGTGATTCATAGTGGTATCCTCCTTGTTGTTATAAAATTTAGTGTTGCCATTTATAGAAAAAACTTTCAAAAAGCCGGGTCCGTGACAGTGGATAAAACTTCTCCCTGCGTGGAAAGGGTGACAACGGTGAGGGGAATCCCTTTTTGGCTGTCTGTGATTGCCTGGCGCACCGCGTATTCCAGTCCGCCGCAGCAGGGAACTTCCATGCGGACAACCGTGATGCTGCGGATGGAATTCTGCTGAAAAATCGCAGTCAGTTTTCCGGCATAATTAACCTGATCCAGCTTGGGACATCCGACGAGAGTAATCCTTCCCTGAATAAAATCTTTATGGAAAGATGCATAGGCATAAGCAGTACAGTCTGCCGCGATCAGAAGGTCTGCGTTCTGATAATAAGGAGCGGTCAACGGCATCAGTTTAATCTGAACTGGCCATTGGCGCAGCTGACTGGGATTTTTGACGAAATGACCGGTGTCAGTTCCGGAAGCGGCCACAGGTTCGCTGGCCGGGGTCTGGGCTTTTGCTGCCGCGGCTTTTCTCACAGCCTCTTCGTCATAAGCAGGGGCTTCCCGCTCCTCGAAGGTGATGGCGCCGGTGGGACAGGCGGGCAGGCAGTCCCCAAGACCGTCACAGTAGTCTTCCCGGGTGAGCTGTGCTTTTCCGCCAATCATCTGGATGGCGCCTTCGTGACAGGCAGCGGCACAGGCGCCGCAGCCGTTGCATAATTCCGGATCGATTTTAATAATTTTTCTTATCATAAGGTCTCCTTTTTGAAGCTTGTCTTTTCATTTGACTCTGGGTGTAGTATAGTGGAAGAAGATAAACAAGTCTGTTGTTTTTGCAACGGAAAGGAGAAAAATGCAAGAATATTTATCCGTAATTCGTCGTTCCATACTGTTTCGTGGAATTCAGGAAGAAGAGATTCTGGCAATGCTGAAATGTCTGCAGGCCCATGTGCGCTCTTATGAGAAGAAGGATTTTCTCCATCGAAACGGAGATTGTCTGTCCGAGATGGGGCTGGTGCTGGCGGGGACGATCCATCTGGTGAAGGAGGACTACTGGGGAAAACGCACGATTCTGGCCAGGATTCCCCAGGGGCAGATTTTCGGGGAAGTGTTTGCCTGCATGGGGCAGCAGCCTCTGAATATGAGTATCATCGCAGTGGAGCCGGTGAAAGTTCTCTATCTGGATATTCAGAGAGTGACGCACAGCTGTACTTCAGCCTGCGATTTTCATGTGCGGCTGATCCGGAATCTGCTGCAGGCGCTGGCAGGCCATGCGCTGTTTCTGAATCAGAAGATGGAATATATTTCCCAGAGGACGACCAGAGAGAAACTTATGGCGTATCTGTCCGATCAGGCGCTGCGGGCGGGAAGTCCTGAATTCCAGATTCCCTTTAACCGGCAGGAACTGGCGGATTATCTGGGAATTGAGCGCAGCGCCATGTCCAAAGAGCTGTCAAAAATGAAACAGGATGGACTGATTGATTTTCAGAAAAATAATTTCTGGCTGAGGCAATAGAAGTCTCTGCCCAGATGGAAATACTAAGAGGGAGAAAGAGAGCAGGAGGGAAGTTATGATTGCACAGAGACTGGAAAAGTTCCGGGAGAAAATGAGGGAATATCAGATAGACGTCTATCTGATTCCGACGGCGGATTACCACGAATCCGAATACGTGGGGGACTATTTCAAATGCAGGGAGTATCTGACAGGATTCACAGGGTCAGCGGGGACAGCGGTGATCACGCGGGAAGATGCCTGCCTTTGGACTGACGGAAGATATTTTGTGCAGGCTGCCAGACAGTTGGATGGCACTTCCGTTCGTCTGATGAAAATGGGCGAGGCGGGTGTTCCCACGGTGACAGCGTATCTGGAAGAACATTTAAGGCCAGGTATGACCCTTGGATTTGACGGAAAAGTGATTCATGGGCAAATGGGAGAGGAGCTGTCGCGGACCTTTGCAGACCGGCAGGTGAAGATTTCCTATCAGCAGGATCTGGTGGGAGAGATCTGGGAGGAACGGCCAAAGCTGGTCAGCCGTCCGGTCTGGGTTCTGGATGAGAAATATGCAGGAGAGAGTGCCCAGGACAAATTGTTCCGGCTGCGGGAGACCATGCGGGAGACAAAGGCGACCGTGCATCTGCTCACCACGCTGGATGATATTGTGTGGCTTCTGAACATCCGGGGAGATGACATCCCCTGCAATCCGGTCGTGCTCTCGTACCTGATCGTGACGCTGGATTCCTGCCATCTGTTCATCCAGGAACAGGCGGTGAGTGAATCGGTGAGAGCTTATCTGAAAGAACTGCAGGTGACCCTGCATCCCTATGATGCGGTCTATGAGTATGTGAGCGTTTATCGGAATGAGAGGATTCTGCTGGAAAAGGCCTGCGTCAATTATGCGTTGTGTCAGAATCTGGATTCTTCCAACCGGATCCTTGACCGGATGAATCCGGAAGCCATGGCCAAGGCCGTGAAAAATCCCGTGGAGATGGAGAATATTCGCCGGGCACACATCAAGGATGGGGTGGCAGTGACCCGTTTTCTTTGCTGGCTGAAGAAAAACATCGGAAAGATTCCCATGGATGAGTTAAGTGCGGCAGAAAAACTGGAGAGTCTGAGAGAGGAACAGGAAGGTTATCTGCAGCCCAGTTTTGATACCATCTCTGCCTATGGCCCCAATGCGGCCATGTGTCATTACCAGGCGACAAAGGAATCCTACAGTGAACTGAAACCGGAAGGGCTGTATCTGGTGGATTCCGGCGGCCAATATTATGAGGGAACGACCGATATCACCCGGACGGTTGTCCTGGGCGAACTGACGGACCAGGAGAGAGAAAATTTCACTCTGGCAGCCATGGCCATGCTCCGCCTGGGGAATGCGAAATTTAAAGAGGGAACTTACGGGCTGAGTCTGGATTATCTGGCCAGGGAGCCTTTCTGGGAGAGAGGGCTGGATTTCAATCATGGAACCGGGCATGGGGTGGGATATCTGCTCAACGTCCATGAGCGCCCAACGGGAATTCACCGGAGAACCACACCCCGGAATCTGGAAGGAGAAATCCTGCAGCCGGGAATGCTGACTTCCGATGAGCCGGGCATCTATATCGAAGGAAGCCACGGAATCCGTACGGAGAATCTGATGTTCTGTCAGCAGGGAGAGAAGACAGACTACGGCCAGTTCCTGAGATTTGAGTTTGTAACCTTTGTCCCCATCGATCTGGATGGGATCGATACCAGCCTGATGCGGGAGGAAGACGTGAAATATCTGAATGATTATCACCGGGCGGTGTACGAGAAGATTTCCCCCTATCTGAGGCAGGAAGAAAGAGAGTGGCTTAAAGAGTATACCAGAGAGATTTCAAAGGGCTGATAACCGGGCGACAGTTCTTGAATGGTACAAATGAGAAGATATGGATATTTCTCAAATGGGGTGCGGCACAATATGCCGCACCCCATAAAATGAATTTAGGGAGTATCCCAAAGTTTGTGTAAACCTTCAAACTGATGTAAGATAGACTTACCAGTTTGGAGGTTTATTTTATGGCAAGAAAAAAAGATACCCCACAAAAAGCAGCTCTTCGGGAAATGATGAGCAACTATCTGAAAGAGAACAATGTAAAGGTCAAGGATGGAACCGATGTCAACTCCATCATGCGGGATATGATGTCCATCATCCTGGAAGGCGCTCTGGACCAGGAGATGAATGAAGAATTAGGCTATTCCAAGTATGATTACCGTAATAAGGAAACGGATAATTCCAGAAATGGCCATTCCCAGAAGACCATGCATACCAGTTACGGCGATATGGAGATTGATATCCCAAGAGACCGGAAAGGTGAGTTTGAACCACAGATCGTTAAAAAGTATCAGAATACGGTCACTCAAGACATGGAAGAAAAGATCATCTCCATGTATGCCAAAGGAATGACCACGAATGATATCGAAAGTCATATGAGGGAACTTTATGACATCGAGATTTCTGACAGTACCATCAGCAGGATCACAGATAAGATTCTTCCCATCGTAAAAGAATGGCAGGAAAGACCTTTGGAGGAAATCTATGCGGTCGTTTTCATGGATGCCATCCATTATCACGTTCGTAATGAAGGCAGGATTGTAAAACGTGCGGTTTATATCGCTATAGGAATCGACATGGAAGGGCATAAAGATGTGCTCGGCATGTATGTAGGACAAAATGAGAGTGCAAAGTTCTGGCTTTCCATTTTGAACGGACTAAAAAACCGTGGCGTAGAAGATATCCTGATCGCATGCGTAGACGGTCTGACAGGCTTTCCTCAGGCAATTGAAGCTGTTTTTCCGGATACGGAGATCCAGCAATGCATTATCCATCAGATCCGGAATACGACAAAGTTTGTTTCCTACAAGGAACTCAAACCGCTGATGGCTGATCTGAAGCGTGTATATGCAGCCCCAACAGAAGAAATCGCACTGGCTGAACTGGATGGTTTTGATGAGAAATGGAGCGGGAAATATCCAAAAATCGCAAAATCATGGAAGGACAACTGGGCGAATCTTTCAACGTATTTCAAGTATCCTGAAGCGGTTCGCCGCTTAATCTATACCACGAATGCCATTGAGGGATTTAACCGGCAGCTGCGGAAGGTTACGAAATCTAAGACGGTATTCCCTTCCGATGAGAGTCTCCTGAAAATGCTGTATCTGGCTATGATGGATATCACGAAAAAATGGACTGGACACCGACAGGATTGGGGGCAGATCCATTCGCAACTGGAGATTTTCTTTGAAGAAAGACTATCCGGATTATAAGCAGCTTCCTGTTTGAGAGGGCTGGCTTAGCCAGCTCTGCTTGACATGTCTGGAAACTGCATTATAATACAAGCAAGGGCAGAACCTCAAAAAAATCGGCTCTGCCCAGAGTAACTAATGACATATCTTATATCAGTTTTTGAATTTACACAAAACTTGAAACGGTCTCTGAATTTAATCTACCGTGGAATTTTTCAGCCACTCCTTTACGGTCTCTTCTTTTTCATCGAGAATTCCCGCGATTTCCAGGAGTTCATGCCGCGGTCAGAAAGGCGCATAGCCATCTCCTTTTTTGCGCGTTGCTCTCCCAAATGAATCCCTCTGGCTTCTCCTTTTTTCTCTAACTGTTCTAATGCGGTACACATATCTATTCCTCCTCTGCTTTCCATTGCTTCTTCTATAAGCAATTTACTGTTCGTCATAACTCCAATCATAGCTCCTACATCTGACGGTATCTTCCGATTTCCCAACTGTTTTTGCACCTTGTCAAAGGCCCCTTGCCGGACAACGGCAAATGTTACTTGCAGCGATGTTCAAGCTCCATTTTACAACTGAATAAGGAAAGTCAAAACTGCCGTTGCAGGAACATTCATTCCCACAACGGCAGTTTTCATTTTTTCTTGCGTCGGAAGTTGAACGGGCTGTTCTTGATGTTCGGGGATTTTGACAGTATCCTTTTCAATATCTTCTGTTCATCCGGCGGCAGCTTGTAAAAGTCAATGCCGAGCATATTGAAAATGACCGCCCACACCTTTCCGAGATAATCCCCGGAAGATTGAATAGCCTTTCGGATTTCCAGAGCCATCTTCTTTGCAAGGGAATAATCCGGCGTGCTGTCAATGTCATGCTCATGGGCTTTTCGTATGTCATGGAGAATGGCGTCCCATGTTTTGTGCGTCACATGGCAGAAAAAATCTTCTTCCTTTACCTCTGCGGCAAGGATAGTCTTTGAATAGAAATCATCTTCCGCTTAAATTGCAACATTACGCTATTGAGTTAACAAAATTTATTTCGTTCTTTCGCATATTGTATTAATTCTCTTAGACCATTTGCCATGCCGCCGTTTAATTCTCCTTCCAAACCTGGAGCACAAATGACACGTCTACAGCCTTCCATCAGTTCTTTCGCTTCTTTCAGTTTCTTCTCTGAGAACTGACAAAAGGACTTTTCCGCGATTAACCTAGCAGCCAGAGCTCTAGCAGCTGGATAGTCCAAATCATTTTTCCAGAGAATTCCCGTTGCAAAAGGAATGCCTTCCCGCTGGAGCCTGCGGAATACCGGTGTTCCATGGCCACAGCCTGCAATCACGAAGATTTCCGGAGTTCCTGATGTCTTCTTCAGCTCCAGGCTTCCGGTCAGTTCGTTATAAGCTCCTGCGGTAATTCCATAAAGCCTCGGAATATAGCCTCCGGAAAAAATTTCTTCCGGAGTGCCGAAACGGTCGATACAGTCGCCGCGCACACAGGCAATCCGATCTGAAATTCTTTCCGCCAGATCGAGTTCATGCAGTGACATAATGACTGTCAATTTTCTCTCTTTTGCCATTTTCTGTATTACAGATAGAAATTCCAGTTTGTAGCGGATATCGAGATAGGATGTCGGCTCATCCAGCACAAGCACCTCTGGCTGCTGGCAGAGAGCCCGAGCCAGCATCACCCTCTGCTTCTGCCCATCGCTGGTCTGGCGGAAATCCCTGTCTTTAAGCTCCTGGATGTGAACTAACTCCATGGATTCCTGAACAAGCTTCCGATCCTCTTTATCTAACACGCCAAAACGTCCCGTATAGGGATAGCGTCCCGTGGAAACCACATCTTCGCAGGTCATAAGTTCTGGACGCACCCGCTCTGTGAGCACAACAGACAGCCTGTGTGCCAGGTCATTTCCGGTGAAAGAGCTGATATCTTTCCCATCTAGATATACTGCTCCGCCAATCAGGGGGAGCTGTCGGATGATGCTTCTTAAAATCGTTGTCTTTCCCGCTCCGTTCGGCCCGATCAGTGTCAGGATCTCTCCCCGGCGGATCTTTAACTCGATATCCCGAATCAGGGGCACGCCGCCATATCCCACGGTCATTCCCTTTGTATAGAAATAAAATTCTTCCGAAGCCATCACATGCCCTCCTTCCTGGTTCGCAACAGAATCACGATCACCACCGGAGCGCCGAAGACCGCCGTCACTGTGCTGATACTAAGTTCCGTAGGCGAAAACAGAGTCCGTGCCAGAAGATCGCAGAACATACAGAAAGCGGCTCCGCCAAGGAAGCTTGCCGGAATCATCAGGAGCGGTCTGGAGGTGCGAAACAGGTTTTTCACAATCTGCGGCACCGCGATTCCCACAAAGGATACCGGCCCGGCAAAAGCTGTCACGCAAGCGGAGAGAAGGCTGGAGAGCAGCACCAGAAGTGCACGGAACAACTTGATATTCAGCCCCATACTCTGTGCGTAGGCTTCTCCCATCTGGTAAGCACTTATGGGCTTTGACATCAGGAAAACACAGGCTGATGTCAGAAAAATTACCACAGCCATAACCATCACGTTATCCCAGCTGATACCAGAAAAACTTCCCTGGGACCAGTTATGCAGGTTCACAATATCAGAATCATCCGCAAAGGTCACTACAAAGTCTGTGATAGCTGTACAGATATAGCCAATCATAACGCCGCTTACGATCAGCGTCGCCATGTGGCTGAGTACTTTTGACATCAGCAATACAAATCCCATTGATAGCATCGCCCCCGCGAAGGCCGCTACGATCAGAAGCAGCGAACTGGCCTGCATGGCCCGTTCCAGGAGATATACCATCACCAAAGCGACCACCAGTTTGGCGCCTGAAGAAATACCTAGAATAAACGGCCCTGCAATCGGATTATGAAAAAAGGTTTGGAGAAGATATCCCGAGAGAGCCAGTCCGCCGCCAAGAATGGCGGCGGCTAGAGCCCTGGGCAGTCGAATTTCCAGCACAATACCCGACGCGACAGAAGAACCGCATCCCTCTCTCAAAATCGAAAGCACCTCATTCAGCGGAATGCTGACACTTCCAATACAAACATTTGCCATCAAAAGAATCACCACAGCTACGGCAAGACACAGAAAAATTAATATATATCTATTCCGTTTCATCTGTTACTTCAGCCTGTACAGATAAACCAGGTTATCCTCCTCTCCATTTAACATTCCATAGATATCCGCAGTTATAGTTCCCAGCTCCATGGAGGACTGGTATAGATCCCTGGTCGTGCAGTACACCTGCCCCTCCTGCACCGCTTTGAACTCCTCCAACAGCTCACTTTTTCCCAAAAGTTCGTCAATGGAGGACAGTTCTCCGTCAATGGTGCTGTTGTATATGATATAATCTGCCTCCCGGGACGCCGCATAGAATTCCTCCATCTGCATACTGATAGTTGAAGATCTGCTGTTCTCGTCTTCTTTTAGGTTTTGGGGGAGATAAGTTCCACCTGCCAGTTCAATCATCTTCGGCAGATAATCGGAGGGCCTGCGCACGTTGACGTCCCCGTTACTGGTAATATAAAAGAAAGCCACCGTCTTTCCCGTGTTGGCAGTATTTCCAATGGAAGCAAACGCTTCCTGCTCTGAATTAAAAGCGTCCTGGGCTTCTTCTGTCCGCCCTGTCAGAAGTCCATAGAGCTTCACCCATTCTGTTCTCCCCAAAGGCTCCTCCTCATAGCTGGAATAATCCACCAGCACAGGAATATCAAACTTCTCCAACTGTTCCTTGACCTCTGGCGTATGATAAACCATCGTATTCTCAATGGCCAGATCACAACCTTCCGCCAGAATTTTTTCGTAGTCAGGTGCGGAATACTTTCCGGCATACAGAATCTGTCCGGATTCTACTGCTTCTCTTGCATCATCTAAATACCAACCGTCTGCTTTGGTTCCTGTAAAACTGAGCGTATCCAGCGCGTCCATGGAGATGAACATATCCATGACGGCAGAAGCTACCAGATAGATCTCATCTAAGGGCTGATATAGCACGGTAATGTCCCCATCCAGATCGCCCGGCGCCTCTTTTCCCTCCGGCACCACCAGATACCGCTCATTTCCATTGATGGTGACTAATGAAAAGCCGTCTGTATAGTAATCCACCGTAAATCTTTCTGCGTAAATCAGCTCCATGCTGCCTTCATAAGCAAGTTCCTGGCTGATATCCGTATCGTGCACTCTGGCACTTCCAGATCCTGCACCCGCACCCTGCCCGCAGCCACAGACTGACGCAAGAAGAATCAATAGGCTCAAAAATAATCCCACAAATTTTTTTTTCATTCTGACTTCCTTCTTTTCTTTCTCGCAAAACGCACCGCTCCAAACACTGCCAGGAACAGAAGCGCCGCCAGCACGATTCCGCCTGCCAATTTCGAACCGCCTGCGTCTGATGGTGCGATAGAAGATGATACAAAGGTCAGCGTGTATTCCACCTCATGAGGCCTACTCATGGCTGTCGTATCCGCTGTGACCTCTATCGGATCATCAAACATCGTGACCGGGATCTCAAACACCGAATTTCCTTCTTCGTTAACTGGAAAATATTGCTTATCCTCTACCTTCATGTAGTCATAATGAGAACTGCTCCACTCGACACGGGCGTATGCCTGCCCATCCTCCACGAACAGCTCTGCCGGTGACGTTACCTGGGCTCTTCCAGAGCCGCCGCCTAATTCTACCTCCACCGTATATTCTCCGTTCTCCAGATTCATAACGGCATTATTTTCGTTTTCCATATTCATATCCTCACTGATACAGAAGTAGGGACTGCCGTAATCTCTTCACGACAGCCCCTGCGTTCTGCTGATTTCGCCGTACTGCGAAAAGCCTATTCTTCCCCGGTAGCCGTATCTGTAGATTCATCCATAGCCTCCGGATTTGACACGCTTACCTTATGATCATACCAGGTGCCCTTTGTTCCCACCAGAGCCACATCGAACTCTTCATCCAGTGCAGGTACCGGAATATCAAAGCCATAGACCTCTTCCGTGATTCCGTCGCTGTAAGTCACACTATCCACCGTGGGCTCCAAAATTTCTGCCCCTTCCTTTTGAGCGTCTTCCGCCAGCCCCGGATACAGGTTTACGATATTTTGGGAGGCCAACGATACGTGAATGATCATCTGTCCATTTTCTACCGTCAGAGTTCCTTTTCCATCACAAGCCTCACTTACATGAAACATACTGCTGTCGGTATCAAATTCCGCCAAATAGACGCCATCCTCAAGCATTGCCTGTTCTGGCTCATTCGCAGCTTTTTCATGCGCTGCTTCCGCAGTATTTGAATCTTTATTCTCCACTGTCTCAGAATTCTGACCGCAACCGATTACTGCCGCGCAGGTAAAAAGAGTCAGGCACAATATTACTGCTAATTTCTTTTTCATTTTCTTTTATCCTATTCTCCAATGACAGCTGCTGTATGCGCTATATAGAGATCCTGTATTTCCGGGATGCTTCCCAGTCCGGAAATCTGCGTCTCTACATTCTCGAAGCTGCCGGATGCCGTAAACATGCTCTTCCAAGAATCCGCATCATCGCCTGCCATATCGTTATTTGCGTGATCTCCGGCAACTACCATCAGCGGGCGCAGGATTACTTTCGTATAACCTGCCGCGCTTACAGACTCAATCACTGCGTCACAGGCTGTTTCTTCAGGCTCACCCTCAACGGTTCCAATGAAGACGTTGTCATAGCCCAACTCCGTCATCTGTGTCTGCATCTGGCTGTAGGACACCTTAGCTGTATGAGACGTACCATGTCCTAGGAATACAAAGGCCGCTCCGTCTTCCTTTGCTGCGTCCAGACTGTCATAGCCTGCCTCTGCTACTGCGGCAGCTGTCACGGCCTCCGCAACTGCCTGCTTGTCCTCATTGATTACCGTTGCATCAGAACCGACCTCTCCAAGCAGCGGCTCCGCTACTTGAACGGATTCAAACTGATCCGCGTATTCATTAACGGTATCCACCATCTCGTCATACTCTGCGCCGTGCATCAGATGGGTCGGCTGAATCACCAGATTCTTTACCTCGTTTGCCACTGCCCGGTCAAGAGCCTGCTGCATATTGTCAATATATTCACCATCACGGGCCTGTACATGGTTGATGATAATCTGCGCAGTGAACGCTCTTCTTACAGACCAGTCCGGGTATGCCTCCTGGAGCGCGTCCTCGATTCCCTTAATGTCCGCCACGCGGCTGTCGTTAAAGGATGTGCCGAAGCTCACAACCAGAATCTCATTCTCTCCGATCTCATCCTGATTGCGCGGATCATCGAGAGAGGCGTCTCCCGTATCCCGTCCAAAATAATCCGGATCTGCGAACTCGCCTGCCACCAGTTCCTTCTGAACATCTGTCAGCGCATCCCAAGCCTCCTTCGCGGCGGTACACTGAGCATCCGTCTCATCGGTTCTCTCCTGCACATAAATCGCGTCAATCAACGCTGCCACATTGTTGGCAGCCTCCTGATCGGATACCGCATCCGTCTCCACCTCGGTCGAATCTTCTGTCTCAAACGTCCCCGCAGTGGTATCTGCCGCGCTCTGACCGCAGCCTGCCAGCAATGTGCATGTCATTGCCACTGTACACAATAAAGCTACAATCTTTTTTTTCATGACTTTTATCCTCCTTGAAATATAGGGTAGTGGAACACCGGAAATCCTTGACGCGGCCTGCAGAAAAGCATAAAAAAATCCCTTTCTGCCGCAGGCGACTGCCCGTGTGTATGCTCCGGCCAAAGGGATAAAAATCCAACGCGTATCATATAATATGCAGCTGGATTGTAGAGGATTGACTTCCGCAGTGGATACATGCACTCCTTGAAGCGGAAAGTCAGTTCGGTACAATCAAACCTCGTGATCTGGAATTCATCATCCCCGTACCACAGCTGGCAGGTCTCCTGGCTTACAGTCTGACGCCCACCGCCGCCTTCCCGATTACTCAGTGACATATAACTGGCAGTGTGCTCCTGCTTACAGTGACGAGATCGCACAGGTCTTTCACCTGTTTCCCTATTCTCCGCAGCTTCCTGCGGCACCAACTGTTTCATATTCAGTTTTCCGGCAACTCCATTAATGTCACGATAGCATATCCATCATAATATTGCAAGACTTAACTTACATGACTATTGATATTTTCTTGAATCATTAATATTACTTTTCCTACTAGCCTCTTAAAATAAAAATAGCCCATCCCTTAGTAATTAAGAGATGGGGCAAACTATTTACGCTGCAATCTCCGGGATTTCCCCGACAAAGTTATAAACGATCCTGACTTCCTGCACCTTCTGGCCGTCCACCTTCTTGACCTCGCCGATCAGGATTTTACTGATAAGCCGGTTCAGTATGGACTCGTCCAGTTCCTCAATGGCTGCATAGCGCCGGATTTCCTTGATAAAGGTGCGAACTTCGCTTTCCTGTGCGTCCGCCCGGCTCTGCATCACCGCCAGATCGTGCAGGCGCTTCTGGTTGGCTTCCTGCTCCTGTTCCAGCGCCGCCGTCAGCTTCATAAACCGCTGTTCGGTCAGGACGCCTTTGGCCTTATCCGTGTACAGGCTCAAAAACATCCCGTCAATTTCCTGATTCCGGGCTTCCAGCCGTTTCCGTTCCTTCTCTGTCTGAGAAGCGTCCACCAGATACCGGCGCTCCATCCGGCTGATGAGCCGCTGGTAGAACGCATCGGCGTCCTTCATGGCCTGCTCCGCCAATTCCTGTATATCCTTCAGCACCAGATTGTACAAATCCCTTGCCTCAATCTTGTGGCTGGTACAGGCGTTCTTGCCCAGCCGGTTGTAGGTCTGGCAGATATAGTATGCCCTGTCAATCGGCTCCCGCATCTCGCCGGTGAAGCGGTTTTTTCCGGTTCTGCCGACCTTTTCATACCGCACCTGCATGGACTTCCCGCAGGTGGCGCAGTAGACAAGCCCGTGGAACAGGTTATAGAAGGGGCAGGCGTTGCCTTTCATAATGGTTGGCCTGCGGTCAATGATGTCCTGCACCTGTTCCCATTCCTCCGGCGTCACAATCGCCTCATGGCAGCCCTCAATGACTTCCCAATCTTCACGGGGGATAATGTCATAAGTATTGGAGCGGATGCCTTTCTGGTGTGTCCGGCAGACAAAATGTGCGCCTTTATAAAAGGGATTCCGCAGGATATGGCTGATCCTTGCGCTCCCCCATGAATAGTAGTTCACATCACATTCTGTATTGCTCTTTACTTTGGTGATGGGGATTTTATCCTCCATAAGCTGCTTTGCGATTCGCATACAGCCCCAGCCGTCCAGTGCCATATCATAAATTTTTCGGATCACTGGCGCTGTCTCCGGGTCAAGAATCAGATGCCCTTTGTCCTCCGGGTCACGCATCAGGCCAAGAGGCGGCTGCCCGCCGCAAAATTTTCCCTGCCGGGAACGGGTCATGCGTCCCGCCAGCACCTTTTTGGAAATATCCCGGCTGTACATATCGTTCAGGATATTCTTAAAGGGCGTGATGTCCATTTCCTGACGGGTCAGGCTGTCCACGCCGTCCGTGATGGCGATATAGCGCACATTGTGTTTGGGAAAAAAGATTTCGATATAGCTTCCAGCTTCGATATAATTCCTACCGAGCCTCGATAGGTCTTTCGTGACCACGCAGCCAACTTTGCCTGCTTCAATGTCAGCGATCATGCGCTGGAACGAGGGGCGGTTGAAATTGCGGCCCGTATAGCCGTCATCCACATAATACTCATACTGGAACATCCCATGCTTTTCCGCGAAGTCCCGGAGCATGAGTTTCTGGTTGCTGATGCTCATGCTCTCATTGTCGCCGCCGTCATCCAGAGAAATACGGCAGTAGAGAGCGGTGATTTTCTCATAGACTTGTTTTTTCCTGCTCATAGCGTTCTCCTTCTATGAACAGGGACACGATACC
This sequence comes from uncultured Blautia sp., assembly GCA_963927715.1. Taxonomy (GTDB): domain Bacteria; phylum Bacillota; class Clostridia; order Lachnospirales; family Lachnospiraceae; genus Blautia_A. The sequence continues at coordinate 188,261 of CAWVBU010000001.1, forward strand.
ATTATAGTACCATGTCCCTGTCCCTGAATCAACCGTTTTTACGCAGCTTTTTCTGCCATTTCCCGCTGATGACGCCATTCCTCGAAGTGTTCGCAGGTCTGGCGCTCAATGAGCTGCTCAAAGGCTTCCCGCATAGGATAGATAGGTTGGTCGATTCCTGATACATACCGCACCATTGCCGACTTACCGAACCGCTCCTTTTCGCTCTCGGTCATTGCACCGCCTTCTCGAACAAGTTTGCACCCGGTTTCTGTATTGAGCCGGTTGGTTAAAACTGTCATGACCTGGAGCAGGTTGGGCTTGACGAAAAACCTCGTCTTGCCGCTGCCGGAACCGCCGATGACCAGGATATTTTTATTTCTTGCGTACTTGGGCTCCTTCGGGCGGCTCGACATGGTGATCCGCTCTGTCTGGGTAAGAAGGACGTTTTGGGAAAAGTTCTTGTCCATGTAAGGGGCAATGTCGGCCGGGGTGCCCCAGCGGGCGCTCCCGTACTCCATGCCCTTGCGGTATTTCTTCGCGTTCTTGCCCTTGGAGTAGACCACCAGCCGGATCAACACCGCGCCGGCGGCGCCCACGCACAGATCCACCAGATGGAAGCCGGGCGCCAGACTGGCAAAGGCCGCCGAAAAGCCCTGCCCGATGTGGAGCAGCTTCTCCGAGGCGTCCGCCCCAAGCGCCAGCCGCACACCCTGACAGAGCTTGTCAAAGAGATACACGAAGATAAGATACGGGAGGTTGAGCAGCACCAGCTTTTTCACCTTGTCGGTCATCGCGCCACCTCCCGGTCCTTGGTCTTGACCTTCTCCCGTTCCCGGTGCTTGGTCTTGGCCTGTTCCTGGGCCTGGGCCAGCCGCTCCCGGATGGTGGGGCGCTTCTCCCTGTCCAGGGTCATGGCGGTGAACTCCTTGAAAGCCGGTTGGAGCTGCTCCTTGTCCTTCGCCTTGAAGAACACATAGTAATGCGGGGGTTCTGTATGGGGGTCCTTCTTCAGGGCGTAGTCGATGTCGTACTTCTTCGCCACCGCCGAAAACGCCTTGATGTTCTGCTCCGTGATCTCAATGTTGGTCAGGGAGGCCCCATGCTGTTTGAGCTGGTGAAGGGTCTGTTTTCCCTGGCGGAGGGTGCGCTGGGAGGGCTTTTTCTGCATATCCTCCAGCACCTTCTTCAGGGCCTTTTGGAGCAGGTCCGCGGTCATCTTGCCCGCCTCCACCGAGAGGGAGACCGCGCCCTGGGTGATTTCTTCCTGCACTCACATCACCTCCGATCTCCGCTGCCGTACAGGTCGTGGTTCACCAGGGACGCATAGTAGCTGTCGATGGTGGCCGGGGCGTTATACAGGGCAGCCAGCAGATATTTCTTGATATTGCGGACATAGGTGGTGTTCTCCCGCATACGATCCAGCACATACTCGATGTGGGAGCTGTCCAGCTTCAGGAACCGGGACTTGACCACCTCCGCCGGGTAGTCGTCCCCGGCAATACGGATCATCTCCCGGTTGGAGCACACCGTGTCCACCATGAGCTCCACCAGCTCGTCCAGGCGGTCACGGTCAAGGCGGTGGTTCTGGATGAGGCAGTCATACTCGATGTTCTCCAAAATCAATTCCCGATAGCTTTCCCGTTCCCGCATCCGGTCCCGTCCTTTCCGGTCCGAGCCCCTGGGGGTTTGGGGGATTGATTGGACAGGATTTGATCCTTCCGTACTTGATAGATCTTTTTTTGATTTTTCTTTACTTGATCTATTAGTATTTAATTGTGCGGGGTTTCCCTGTTCAGGTTCTTCCAAGACAGGGGAAGCCTGTTCAGGATTATCCAAGACTGGATTTTCCCGTTCAGGTTTTTGCGGTTTTGGTTCCGGCGGTCTGGGCTACTCCAGGATGGTGTACTCGATGGCGCCGAGCTGGCCGTTGGGGTTGCGGACCCGCTGGCGGATCACATAGCCGTGTTCCTCCAGCTCCCGCACCCCGGCGCAGATACTGTCAACGCCATCCTTGCAGATCCGGGCCAGCCCCTTGGTGGTATAGTCCCACTCCTCCGGCAGGGAGAGCATGAGGGAGAGAAGGCCCTTCGCTTTCAACGAGAGCGACTTGTCCCGCAGGTGATGGTTGGACATCACCGTGTAATCGCGGGTTTTCTCAATGCGGAATACCGCCATGTTGGATACCTCCTTCCGTTGGTTTTGAAAAGTGTTCGTTTCGGCGGGTTTGCGCCCCTGTATCGCCGCCCGGCCTCCCATGAGGGAAAGAATATGGGCGGCTTCATTTGCGCCGCCCACAGGCGAAAAAACAGGGGATTTCCCACCCGTTTTTATACAGTTTTGCGTGCCCCCGGCAGGGCATAAAAAAACGCCACAGGTTTGTGTTACCCATGGCGTTGCCCCGGCAGATGGCCGGTCTGTATTCAGTTATATGGTCACGGGGCGGAGGCCCCGATTGACGGGTACTGTACCCGTATCTTGGCATTTCGTGGTCTTTCAGCGTGTCAAGGCTCACTCAACAGTAGTAAAATCGTAGTAAATGAGATGGTTTTGACCTGTCTGAAATGCCCGTGGATACAGTGTTTTCAAGGGATAATCAGATTTTGGCTTGATTTTACAACTAAAAAACCATTGGGGAATTGGGAACGATTTTAAAGTATTTAGATAAGAAAGGAGGGGAGTATCTGGCGAAGAGAAAATTTTATGTGTAATTGGAGGTGAACAATATAAACAAAATTTTTAGAAGTAGTGGTTGATTCTTTTGTGCAAGGAGATGTGAAAATGAGAAAAAGATTGTTTCTGTGGGTGTTATTGATTCTGCTAATGTTAGGCTGTTCTCCTGAGTTTGTTCAAGCAGATAATCCAGATATTGCGAATGGGATTTTTTTGAATGATAAAAATATTACTTTGTATTATTATGGGAATAATGCGTCTGAAAAAAATGTGATAAGTTGGGGGAACGAAAATTCATTTTATATTGACAATATTGAAGAAAGGTATACGGATTTAAAGGTTGAAAGCAGCAACCCCAAAATACTCGAACTTACCAATAAGGAATTAAAAGGACGTTCTTTTAGGGCAATCGTTAAAGGAACTGGTAAAGTCAAAATTAAAGTATATGGAACTTACAATGGAAAGAGAAAAACTGTCTCAACACAGGTGAACATAAGAAAATACAAAAATCCAGCTAAATTTTTAAAATTAGGAAAACAGGATTTTTCAACTAAATTTGAAAATACTGCCGGGATTTATAAAACAAAAATGAAAGAAGGAACTTATCGACTTGATGTCAAATCCGTGTCAGGCATTAGAATCAAGGAAATGCTTCTGACAATAGAAAATGGGAAACGAGGAATGACAACAGCCGTTTCAAAGACAGTTAAAAATTCTTCTAATATCCATATAGAAAAAGGCCAGAAAAGCAGTCTTTTAATTACATTTTACAATTCAAAAACCAAAACGAATCAAATATTGGAGGTGGAAATTTTAGGGAAATGAGAGGTAATATATAGGTGGAACATCGACAAATAGTGGAACTCGCATACATAAAAGTTTATTCGATGAAATTCGAACAATAGAAACTGGTTCGAGATAACGATTAACTGATCGTGCAAGAAAAGGGGGAAACATTATGAAAAAGATTCTGGCAATGGTACTGTCGCTGGCTGTGCTAAGTTCCGGCATCTGGGTTTACGCAGCCAGTGATGGAGCAGTTGAGGATGTGGAAGAGGGAAGCGGGAGCGCAGCGGGGAGTGACGTGGAAGAGTGTTACGATGTGATTACCTACAACATGAAGACGCAGGAATATGTATTGGAATCCACGAACCCGTCAGACATACCTGCATATCCGAAAAATCAGACGAAATCCCACAGTGTGGGAAATCAGGAAGCGGGCAGGCTTTCCACTGACTCATCCCAGGGGCAGTCTGCCGCGATTGCTCAGGCATCCCCGGTGGTGGGAACCCCGAAGCTGTCAGGGATCTCTGCGGCAGATCTTTCCAAAGTGACCCTTCGATGGAAGAAGGTACCAAAGGCAGAGGGTTACTGCGTGTATCGGAAGAAAGCGGGAGACCGGTGGATACGGGTAAAGACTCTTGCGGGAAGCAAAAGCCTTACTTACACGGATGGAACAGTGAGTCCGGGAACCCAGTACTTCTATACGGTACGGGCTTATAAGAACGTGAAGGGAAAGAAAGTACAGGGCGGCTATGACAGGAAGGGCCTGGGAATTCTGACAGGGCTTGATACGCCAAAACTGGTGAGTGCGAGACATCATTATGAGCCCGGAAAAGTGAAAATTCAGTGGCAGCCGGTGAAAGGCGCGAAGCGGTATGCCATCTACAAAAAGATAAATGGCAGGTGGCAGAGAATGACGACGGTGTATTCTCCGAAGACGACGTTTTGCTATGACACGAAGGCGGATGATTCCGACCGGAATCTGTATACGGTGCGGGCTTATACCAATTATGGGAAGACCTATAAGTACAGCGGGTACGACAAAAAGGGGATTTACAGCGATGCATTCACTTACGGATATCTGGATATGACCATCGTGTCGATGGAGCCGGGAGATATTCTGGCGGAAGATGAAGATGGGGTAATCCGTTTTTCGGAAAAAGATTTTCAGGGGAACATCTCCGAGTTTCAGAAGGGAGACCGGATCCGGGTAAAATTCTATGGTTCTATTGCGGAAATCTATCCCGGAGAGATTGACCATGTAGTTTCTATTGTAAAGATTGGGTAGACGGACAGGCCGCCGGGTATTCAGAGAGAATATCCGGCGGCCTTTGTAAGAAGAGAGGGCTGCAGATTTGGAAAAAAGGATTGACAAATTGTATTTTTTCCAATACAATGGTTAACAAGTTCAGAAAAATGCAGGGACGAGGAGGAGTACATAGTTCTCGGATGCACAGAGAGGAGACGGCTGGTGGAAGTCTCCGTGACAGGATTATGGAAGGTAGCCTTCGAGCAGTGGACCGAACCGCAGGCATATGCGCAGTAGACTCCAACGTTTTTCCCGCGTTACAGGGAAGCAATATAGAAATTTTGTATTGGCAGAGTGCGAAGAGAAATCTTCGAAATTAGGTGGTACCGCGGTTTTTATCGCCCTAAGCTTTTATAAGCTTGGGGCGTTTTTCTTTCATAGGAAAGATAAAGATCCCTGTTAAACATGCATCACTGCGGGACTGGATCTTGGGAAAGGGAGGTTTATTTGGATGAAACAGATTTCGGGAAACAAATTGTTTGTGAAAGCGTTAAAAGAAGAAGGGGTGGAAGTGCTCTTCGGTTATCCGGGAGCGACCACCATCGATATCAGTGACGAGCTGGGAAAAGACGGAACCATCGACATTGTCCTGCCCCGCCATGAGCAGGCGTTGGTTCATGAGGCGGATGCCTACGCGAGAACTACAGGGAAGGTGGGCGTCTGTCTGGTGACCAGCGGACCGGGAGCCACCAACGTGGTGACCGGTCTTGCCACAGCCAACTATGACAGCGTTCCCCTGGTGTGCTTCACCGGACAGGTGGCCAGACACCTGATCGGCAATGACGCCTTTCAGGAGGTGGATATCGTGGGAATCACCAGGAGTATCACCAAATACGGGATTACGGTGAGAAAGAGAGAGGATCTGGGGCGTATCATCAAAGAAGCCTTTTATATTGCCCGCACCGGCCGGCCCGGCCCGGTTCTGGTGGATCTCCCCAAAGACGTCATGAGTGAGCTGGGGAACCCGGAATATCCGAAGACCGTGAATATCCGCGGATATAAACCCAATACCAGTGTTCACATCGGACAGCTGAAGAAGGCCCTGAAGATGCTGCAGAAAGCGAAACGGCCATTGTTTCTGGCCGGAGGCGGCCTGAGCATCGCGCGGGCTAACGAGATCTTCACACAGGTGGTGGAGAAGACTCAGGTGCCGGTGGTGACCACGGTCATGGGCAGAGGGGCCGTTCCCACAGATCATCCGCTGTATGTGGGAAATCTGGGCATGCATGGGGCTTACGCGGCGAATATGGCGGTGAGCAGCTGTGACCTTCTGTTTTCCATCGGGACACGGTTTAACGACCGGATCACAGGAAAGCTTCATGAATTCGCGCCGAAGGCGCAGATTGTTCATATCGATGTGGATACCTCTTCCATTTCCAAGAATGTCCATGTGGATGTTCCCATCGTCGCGGACGCCAAAGAGGCTGTGACGAAGATGGCGGAATATGTGCAGGAGCAGAATACCCAGCGGTGGCTGGCGCAGATCCAGTCCTGGAAAGAGGAGCATCCTCTGACCATGAAGCGGGGAACGTTCATGAGTCCCCTGGATATTATCGAGGAGATTAACCGCCAGTTCGAGGAGATGATTCTGGTTACGGATGTGGGACAGCATCAGATGCTGGCCGCCCAGTATGTCCAGATCAACCAGAAAAAGCATATGATTATGTCCGGTGGACTGGGAACCATGGGCTATGGCCTGCCGGGAGCCATCGGCGCCAGAATCGGCAATCCCGATACGCCGGTGGTGGCCATCTGCGGAGACGGCGGCGTCCAGATGAATATCCAGGAACTGGCCACGGCGGTTCTGGAGGAACTTCCGATTATTATCTGTATTTTTAACAATGAGTATCTGGGCATGGTGCGCCAGTGGCAGAAGTTGTTCTACGGCAAACGGTACGCCATGACCAACCTGAGGGCAGGGGCGCTGTCCCGGCGTACCAACGGGGAGGAATATCCGGAATATACGCCGGATTTCATAAAACTGGCGGAAAGCTATGGCGCGAAAGGATACCGGGTGACCAGGGTGGAGGAGATCGCACCTGCCTTTGAAGAGGCGAAGAAGAACACAAAAGCGCCGACCATCATTGAGTTTCTCATTGATCCGGAGGAAATGGTGTATCCGATGATTCAGCCGGGCGGAACTTTGGAAGAAATGATCATGGATTGTTAGGAGGGTGCGTACGATGGATAAAGGAATGAAGAAGAGATGGCTCTCGGTGTTTGTGGAAAATCAGGTGGGTGTGCTGGCGAAGATTTCCGGCCTGTTTTCGGGAAAGGGCTACAATATGGACAGTCTGACCGTGGGAACAACAGAGGATCCCACCGTCTCCCGCATGACCATCGCCACCGTCAGTGACGATGAGACTTTCGAACAGATCAAGAAACAGCTCAACCGTATGGTGGAAGTGATCAAGGTCATTGATTTTACGGATATTTTTGTCCGCATGAAGGAAATTCTCTATGTGAAGGTGAAACGGTGCACAGCGGCGGACAAGGTGGAATTGTTCCAGATCGCGGAGACTTTCAAGGCACGGGTTATCGACTATGGAAAGGACAGCCTGCTGCTGGAATTCGTGCAGACAGCCACCAAGAACGACGCGGTGATCCAGTTGATCAAAGAGGAGTTCCGGACTATTGAGGTGGTCCGCGGCGGAAGTGTGGGTATTGAATCCATCAGTATGATGGAACGCTGAGAAAAGGAAAATCCCTCCGGGGGAGACAAGGAAACCCTTGCTCCGGAGGGATTTTTTGACGGATGAATTATTCGTCTTGGGGAGAAAAGTCTGCGTACATACGGCACAGTTCCACGAGAACCTCTGCCATTTTCTCCATGGACTGAACGCAGACGAATTCGAAACGGCCATGGCAGTTGTGATCACCCGTTCCCAGGTTGGGGCAGGGAAGCCCCAGGAAAGAGAGCCGTGCGCCGTCGGTTCCGCCCCGGATGGGCTGTACTTTCGGAGTGACGCCCAGTTTCTCATAGACCTTTTTCACATTTTCCACCAGATGCATGTGTGGTTCGATCTTCTCTTTCATATTGTAATAGGAATCCTGAATGGAGAGGGAGAAAAGCTTTTCCGCGTACTTGTTGTTCAGAAGATCTGTAAGGGCTTGCAGTTTCTGTTTCTTCTGTTCAAAACGTGTCCGGTCGTGGTCGCGGATGATATATTCCAAAGTGGCGGATTCCACACAGCCTTTCATATCGGTGAGGTGGAAAAAGCCCTGATAGCCTTCCGTAGCTTCCGGACATTGATCCGGCGGCAGGAGGGAATGGAATTCCATGGCCAGTGTGGAGGCGTTTCGCATCTTTCCTTTGGCGGAACCCGGGTGGATGGAACGGCCGCGCACCTGAACGACGGCGGAGGCGGCATTGAAATTTTCGTACTCAATCTCACCTAGCTCTCCCCCGTCCACCGTATAGGCGAAATCCGCGGGGAGTTTTTTGAGGTCAATGAAATCGACGCCCCGTCCCACCTCTTCATCCGGCGTGAAACACAGAAAAATCGGACCGTGGGAAATCTCCGGATGATTCAGGAGATATTCGGCGGCAGTGAGAATCTCGGCGATGCCGGCCTTATCATCACCGCCCAGAAGCGTAGTGCCGTCGGTGACGATCAGATCCTGTCCCTGATACTGCTTCAGGATGGGATAGTCTGCCGGACGCAGGAGAAGCCCCTTCTCCTGGTTGAGGACGATCTCTTTCCCGTCGTAGGCGGTTATGGTTCTGGTCTGGATGTGATCCGCCGGAGCGTCCGGAGAGACATCCATATGGGCCAGAAAGGCGAGGCTTACCCGGGAAGTGTCCGGGTGGGTGGCGGGGATCCGTCCGTAGACGTATCCATTGGCGTCCCGCTCCACCTGGGAGATCCCCAGAGCTCTCATCTCTTCGGCCAGAAGATCGGCGAAAGCGATCTGGGAGTGAGTGGAGGGAAAGGAGTCAGAAGCAGGATCCGACTGGGTGTTGATGGAGACATATTTCAGAAAACGTTCTTGTACCCGCATGGGACATACCTCCTTTTTGGATGCAGATTACAGGATAAACTTCTCGATGACTTCGGCTACGCCGCTGTGGTTGTTGTCTGCTTTGGTAATATAGTTCCCATGTTTTTTGATCTCATCCGCGGCGTTTGCCATCACGGCTCCCACAGCCGCCATATCCAGCATGGGAATGTCATTTTCCGCGTCGCCTACCGCGACGGTGTTCGCGGCGGGAATCTGCAGATAATCGCACAGATGAGAGATGGCGATGCCTTTGGAGAGATTCAGGGCGGTAAATTCCAGATAGCAGTCATCAGAGAAAAAGCTCTGCAGTTTTCCCTCTATGGAAGCCGCGATCTGTGACTGAAAATCCAGCAGGCGCTGTTTGTTCTCGTAATCGATGACGATGATTTTGTAGGGATCTTCTTTTAGCGCCTCGGTGATATCCGGTACGAGCTGATAAGAAACCCGCGTGATTTCGGAATAGCGCTTCAGCTGCGGGGTCTCGCGTTCGCTGAGAATTCCTTCGTTGGAATAAGTCTGGACATGGAGATGAGCCTGATAAGCCTGGTCAAAAACCGTGCGCAGATATTTCTTTGGAAAGGGTTTGCCATACACGATTTTCTGTTCCTGAAAATCATAGATACAGGCGCCGTTGTAGGCGATGACGTAACATCCGGCGTCGGTCAGTCCTAAAGATTTGGACTGATCGATGGCGCTGACCAGCGGTCTGCCGGTGGCAATGACAATTTTATGTCCGGCGTTCAGGGCGGCTTTTATGGCCTCCTGGTTCCGGGCGGAAATGTTCTTCTGACTGTCCAGCAGCGTTCCGTCCAGATCCGTGAACAGAATTTTAGCAGTTGATTTCATGGAAAATCCTCCTTCGATGATGATTGCGTAAAAAAGTCGTCAGGTGAAAATTCTCTACTGGTATCTTAACGGAATCTGCGAAGCAGGTCAAGAAGGGAAAAAACGCGTCGAAGGAACGGGAAGAGAAACGGCTGCAAAAGATTTTCAAATTCTTTCCGGATGACTTGAAAATAGAAAGGGAGACTGGTATTCTTATGAGAAGAGGAGGAAACTCATGGACGGGAAACAGCGAAGAGAGAAAATTGTAGAGTTGATGAAGGAAAGCCGCGTGCCTCTGGCCGGGGCGGCTCTGGCGAAAAGGTTCGGAGTCAGCCGCCAGGTGATTGTACAGGATATCGCCCTTCTGCGGGCGGCGGATTATCCGATTCTTTCCACGAACCGGGGCTATGTCTGCGAAGCATTCTCCGATGCGGTCCGGGTCTTTTATGTGAATCATTCCAGGGAGCAGATCCAGGAGGAGCTGAACATCATTGTAGATTACGGAGGAACCGCAGTGGATGTCTTCGTGGAACATGAGTCGTATGGGAAGCTGCGGGCGCCTCTGAATGTAAGCAACCGCAGTCAGGTGCAGGATTTCGTGCGGGAGCTCGAAGAGGGAGAATCCGGGCCGCTTCTGACGGTCACCTCGGGGTATCACTACCATACCGTGCGTGCGCAGAGTGAAGAGATTTTGGACCGGATTGAAGAACAGCTGAAGAAACACCGGTTTCTGGTGGCGGGAGCCGCTGCGAGATAGATCGAAACGATCTGTGGAGCAGCAGGCTCCCTTTTTGTGTGGCCGGGATTCCGGCCACACCGTTTCCCCATGGAAGTCAGGAGAGCACCTGGAAAATTCTCGCGCTGAACGCAGGCAGGGTGATGGACAGCAGATGCTCTTTCCCGGAAAGGGCTGAAGTCTGTGTCTTCCTGGAAGGAACCGGAGTCTGCCCTCCATAGAGCTCCCAGTCGCTGTTGAGCAGCTCCCGGACGCGTGTTTTTTCCGGGAGCCTGCAGGGATACTTCTCCCAGGTCTGATCCGAAAAATTGAAAGCCGCGATGACAGACCCTTTTCCCTTTCCCCGGCGGAAAATATAGACGGATTTTTCCGCTGCGTTGATTTCCAGCCACCGGAAATAATCCGGGTGGTATTCCTTGCTGTACAGCGCTTCCTGTGTCTCATACAGACGGTTCAGCTCGCGGATGTAGTGATAAAAAGCGTCGTGGAGAGGATAGGTGAGAAGATCCCAGTCCTGTTCCCGCTTTTCATCCCATTCCCGGAACTGACCGATTTCATTTCCCATAAAATTCAGTTTTTTGCCGGGGTGCATATACATATAGGCGAAAAGAGCCCGGCACTGGGGAAACTTCACTTCGTAATCCCCCCACATCTTCTGGATGATGGTTGCTTTTCCGTGGACAACTTCATCATGGGAGAAGGGCAGCAGGTACAGCTCATTATAAAAATAATCCATGGAGAAGGAAAGTTTATGATAATGGGCCGGGCGTTCGGCGGGAGGGGTTTTGAAGTAGTTCAGGGTGTCGTTCATCCAGCCCAGATCCCACTTGTAGTCAAAGCCCAGGCCGTCGTATTCCACCGGCGCGGTTACTTTCAGGAAGTTTGTGGAGTCCTCGGCGATCAGGAGAGCGGTGGGATGTCTTCGGTGGAGTTCCTGGTTCATAAAACGGATGAATTCCACCGCGTTTCCGTTGACGCCCCGGTTGGGATCCCCCTGCCAGTAGATGATGCGGCTGATGGCATCCATGCGGATTCCGTCAAAATGGAACTCTTCCAGCCAGTATTCTGCCGCGGACTGCAGGAAGGAGCGCACTTCTCCCCGGGAGTGCATGAAATTACAGGTTCCCCATTCGCTGTGCCCGACGGCGTCGTTGGGATATTCATAGAGCGGGGTTCCGTCGAACATGGCCAGTCCATAGGAATCCATGGCGAAATGAACCGGAACGAAATCCAGGATGACGCCGATATCTGCCTGATGGCATTTATCGATGAGTTCTTTGAGCTGGGCGGCAGTTCCATACCGGGAGGTGGGACTGAAATAGCCGGTAGTCTGATATCCCCAGGAGACATCCGCCGGATGCTCGGACAGCGGCATAAATTCCACATAATTATAGTGATTTTCCTTCAGGTAAGCGATCAGCAGGTCTGCCAGTTCCGCGTAGGTGTACCAGCCGTTGGGATCGTCCGGATTGGTGTGCCAGGAACCGGCGTGGAGCTCATAGATATTCATGGGCTGTTCGTAGGTTTTCTGGCGCCGGTCCATCCAGATCCGGTCGTGGAATTTGTATTCATCCAGGTCTACGATGATCGACGCGCTGTTCGGACGGAGTTCCATTCCGAAGCCGTAGGGATCGCAGTGATCGACCACCCGGCCGCCGCCGTAGATCTTATACTTGTAAAGCATGCCCGGTCTGGCCTGGGGAACGTAGAGCTGATAGACGCCGTGATCTTCACAGTGTTCCATCCACTGGCCTGTCCACTGGTTGAATTCTCCGATCAGAGCAATCTTTTCCGCCGAAGGCGCGTATACCCGGAACCATACGCCGTTTTTGTCCGGATGGGCGCCGAAGTATCGGTAGGCATCAAAGGTTTTTCCGATATAGAAGTCACGTATATTCATAAAAATCCTCCAATCTGTTACTGACCTCACCCCAATACGATATAAAGGAATTTTTATTCTTTTATATCGTTTTTTTGGTCATTGAATGTATTAAGTATACTATAGGAAAAAGCCTGAGAAAAGGGAATTTTCAAGGTATTTTCTGAATTGGAAAAAATTTTTGAAAGATTTTAGAATTATATGAGAGGATTGAAATTGACAAATGAACAGTCAGAGAATACAATAAACAGGAACAGGAAAAATTGTTCAATAATACATCTAAGGGGGATGAAGAGATGGAACAAAACGCACCAGGAAGAAGCTTTTTGAAAGTAACTGGAATTCTGGAAATTATTTTCGCCGTGTTTTCGGCTGTGAGCATTGCCGGGACGGTTCTGATCTATACACAGCTTACCGCGGGGAGTCTGCCGGATGAGACGGTGGCGCTTTACGAGCAGCTGGGGCTGGATGCCTCGACGATGCTGACATCCATTATCATTTCGGTGGTGGGAACGATTCTGTTTCTGGCGGCGGGAATTCTCGGAGTAGCGAACGCGCGTAAGGTCGAAAAGGCCGGAATCTGTGTGCTTCTGGGAATCCTTCTGGTTGCCTACGAAGTGATCAATTTCGCCATGAGCGCTGTGTCATCAGGAGTGACAGGACTGGTCGTAGTCAGCACACTGCTCAGCCTGATTATTCCGCTTCTGTATCTGTGGGGCGGATTGAAAAATAAGGAAGCCGCGGAGAGCGGCGGGCCGGCGGCGTAGGAAAACTTCATACCAGGACAGCGGCAGATATACAGGGGACAGCGTTTTTTGGGCAGGGATAAGATGGGTGGGAATCCTTCTTTTTCCTGCCTTCTGTGATTCTGGGAATCTTTTTGAAGATAAAACGGCGGCGGAATCGTTTTTAGATAGAAACAGGGGAAGACCCGCAGGCGGGTTCGAAACGGGAAAGGCAGAAACAAAAGGAGAGTTTATGGAACCATTAATTCGTGTGGTGGACATGTGCAAGATTTATAATCCCGGAGAAAATGAAGTGCGAGCTTTGGATCATGTAAATCTGGAAATTTTCCAGGGGGAATTCGTGGCGATCATCGGGCAGTCCGGCTCCGGGAAATCAACATTTATGAATATGCTGGGGTGTCTGGATATTCCGACATCCGGGAAATATTTTCTGAACGGTACGGATGTATCGACGATGGCAGATAATGATCTGTCGGAAATCCGGAACCGCGAGATCGGCTTTATCTTTCAGGGGTTTAATCTGATCCCGAATCTGACGGCGGAAGAAAATGTGGAACTGCCGCTGATCTACCGGGGGATTGACCGCAGAACGCGCAGGAAACTGGCACTGGAATCTCTGCAAAGGGTAGGGCTCGGCCAGAGGGTTTCGCACAAACCCAATGAGATGTCCGGAGGCCAGCAGCAGAGGGTGGCCATTGCCCGGGCCATTGCCGCAGAGCCGCCGGTGATCCTGGCGGATGAGCCCACCGGTAATCTGGATTCCGCTTCCAGCAAAGAGATTCTGTCGATTTTGAAAGACATGCATCGCAACGGCAAGACCATCATTCTGATTACCCATGACAATGGAATCGCCGCTCAGGCGAGAAGGGTGGTTCGTATCATGGATGGGAAGATAGAATCGGACGTGATCAATGAGGACTTCGAAGAGTAGGAGGAGAGCAGCAGTGAAAAAGGGGAAGAAAGGAATCAAAAAATCGACGAAAGTGATGATCGGCGTGGCCGGAGCAGCAGTCGTGTGTGTCGGAGCAATCGCTGCCTTCGGGGGAAGCGATACAGAGGAAGTGACGCCTACGGTAGATGTGGTGATCGCGAAAATCGGAGATGTCAGCCAGGAAGTGGACGCGTCGGGAACCGTGGAGAGCAATGAGAGCAAGACTTATTTTTCACCGGTCAACGCAAAGATTGAGCAGATGAATTTCGAGATGGGAGACAGCGTGAAAAAGGGAGAACAGCTCCTTACTTTCAATGTGGAGGATCTGGAAAAGGAAGAACAGAAGGCAGATCTGAATCTTCGCTCCGGAGAGCTGAATTACGAAAACACCATGAACAAATCTCAGAAAGCAGTGGATAAGCAGGCCGCGGCAGCCGCGTCTGTAGATGAACTTCAGGCGATGGTGGACAGTCAGGAAGCTTATGTCAATGACCTGAGGCAGCAGTTGTCCCAGGTGCAGATTCAGAGTCAGCTGGATGCCCAGGCTGCGGCACAGCAGGCACAGGAAGACGCGCAGGCAGAGGCCGCGGCAGCCGCGGAGGACGCAGCGGCGGCGTACCAGGAGCAGATGGAGCAGTATAATCAGGTCCTGACTCAGGCTCAGACGGCCTTCGACCAGGCGAAGAAAAAGGAGCTGGAGTGCCTGGAGGCAAAGAAAAACGCTCAGCTGGCCTATGACCAGAATCAGGATCCGGCCAAAGAACAGGAACTTTCCGACGCGTTGGTAAACGCAGCCTATGCTTACGAGGCGGCCAGGGTGGAAAAAGAGAATGCCCAGGATACGCTTCAGGAAGTGAAAGCCGGCGTGCCGACGGCATCCATGGGTTCCGCCGGGATGGAAAGTCTGGGCAGCAGCGCGGCAGACACTTCGACCACGGTTGTGGATACTTCCGATCTGGAGCTTGCCATTGAACAGGCTTCCAGTGATCTGGCGGAGCTGCAGTCAGAACTGGCCGCGAAAGAAGCGGAAGCCGAGGCGGATCCGGGCGCGGTGACTTCTGAGGAGGAAGAGCAGATGAAGATCACCAACAATCTGTCCGAGATGGATTCCAAGACGGCGAAGGAACTGGTAAAAGAAGGAAAAGAAGGGATTCAGGCAGAATTCAACGGTGTGGTTACGGATACGAAAGTCGTGGAAGGTTCCGCTGCCGCTCAGGGTCAGGAGATGTTCACCGTACAGAATCTGGATGATGTGAGTGTGAATCTGAGCGTTTCCAAGTACGATTACGATAAACTGGCCCAGGGGCAGAAGGCGGAGATTACCTTGGGAGATTCTGCATACAAGGGGACGGTGGCCAGGATCAGCCGTGTGGCGACGCCCAACGAAAAAGGGGCGGCTACCATTTCCGTGCGTGTGGATATCGACAATCCGGATGACAACATTTTCCTCGGCGTAGATGCCAAAGCGGTCATCCACGCGAAAGAGGCGAAAGATGTGGTGACGGTTCCGGTGGAGGCTGTGAACATCGGAAAAGACGGCTCTTTTTGTTATGTAGTGGAAGATGGCGTGATTACCCGGAAGAATGTGACGACCGGAATCTCATCGGATTCTTATGTGGAGATTCAGGAAGGACTTGAGAAGGGCGATCAGATTCTCACAGATATCGGAGACCACGAGGAAGGCGACGAAGTGACGCCGGTGGAAAGTTCGGATGACGTGTAAACGGACTGGAGAAGGAGTACCAGGATGGGAAATTTTGCGGAATATGTGAAGATGGCCATTCACAATATTTTGGCCAATAAAGGACGTTCGTTTCTGACAATGCTGGGCATTATCATCGGAATCGCGTCGGTAATCGCCATTGTTTCTCTGGGCCAGGGAACGACCAACCAGATGAACAGTGAGATTGATGATGTGGGGGCCGGACAGATTTATATTTACCGCAGCGACGACGCCACCGAGCAGGATGTATGGATTACTCCGGAGGATCTGGAAGATCTACGGAGCCTGGATGAGGTGGAAGGTGTGTCGGTGGGCACCACCCTGATGGGCGAGACGATTACCGGGAAAGGGGATTTCTCCTTGTATATCACAGCGGATACCCAGGACGCCCGTCTGCTCAACAATGACAGTATGAAACGGGGAAGTTATTTTACGGACGCGGATGTGGCGGAAGCACGGAATGTCTGTGTTCTCTCGGAGTCAGACGCGAAGAGGCTTTTCGGTACCGATGACGTGGTGGGCATGGATGTGGACGTGTCCTGCTATGACATTACGAAAAGTTACCGGATTGTGGGAGTGACTGCCCAGAAGGAGAACGGAACGTTTGTGAGTTATACCTATGAGGGAATGCCGGTTTATCTTACGGTTCCTTATACTTCGACGATGGATATCGCGGAAGGGATGGAGGAATTCAGCGCCATCACGGTCATCGGGGATAAATCCCTGGATTCTCAGATGGTGACGGACAAAGCCCTGCATGTTCTGGAGCAGAATCACCAGAGTGCCGGAGAGGATTATTTTATGGTGCAGAGCTTCCAGGATGTGATGAAAATCCTGAATCAGATGATGGGAATGGTGACGGCGTTTATCTCCTTTGTGGCCGGAATTTCGCTTCTGGTGGGAGGAATCGGCGTTATGAACATCATGTTGGTGTCGGTGACGGAACGTACCCGTGAGATCGGCATTCGAAAATCCCTGGGAGCCAAGACCTCTTCCATCATGATGCAGTTTCTGGCAGAATCGGCGATTATCACCGTGATCGGCGGAATCATCGGGATTATTCTGGGAATTGCGGCGGCCTTCGGGATCTGCGCGGTGATCAGTCAGTCTCAGGAGATGACCATTTCTCCGGGGATCAGCCCGATGACGATTCTCATTGCCACGGCTTTTTCCTGTGCGGTGGGTATTTTCTTTGGGATTTATCCGGCCAGAAAGGCAGCCAGATTAAGTCCGATCGAGGCTTTGCGGAGAAACTGACCGGGATAGACAAAAAGATTGCGGAATCAATAAAAAAATGCTTGACATCTGAGTGGAAATGCCATATAATTATCTCTGTTGCAAGAGCAACAGACAATCAAATGTGCGTTTAGCTCAGCTGGATAGAGCGTTTGGCTACGGACCAAAAGGTCGGGGGTTCGAATCCTCTAACGCACGTAGATGACAAAGAGCACTCTGGAGACGGGGTGCTTTTTTGTTGTGCTTCCCTTCTTTGTTTTGTTGAATTTTGGCGGATCCTGTGATAAATTAACAGTTATATGGTAAATAATGGAAACGATATGCTGTTATAGGGGGAATTACATTGATACGGGAATATTTGCAGCAAGATGTGTATGAAGCCCTGCAGGACCGCCTGAAATTTATTTTTGAGGAATTTGAGAATATTTATCTGTCGTTTTCGGGAGGAAAAGACAGCGGCCTTTTGCTGAATCTGGTGCTGGATTTCAAGCGTAAATATTATCCGGAGCGCAAAATCGGTGTGTTTCATCAGGATTTTGAGGCGCAGTATACGGTGACGACGGAATACATCGAGCGTACGTTTGAGAGCATCAAGGATGAGGTGGAGCCGTACTGGGTCTGCCTTCCCATGGCCACCAGGACGGCGCTCAGCAGCTACGAGATGTACTGGTATCCCTGGGATGACAAGAAGAAAGACGCCTGGGTTCGGGAAATGCCGAAGAAAGAGTATGTGATCAATCTGGAAAACAATCCCATGACCACGTACCGTTACCGGATGCACCAGGAAGAACTGGCGAAACAATTCGGGCGGTGGTACCGGATCTCCCACGGGAATAAAAAGACGGTCTGCCTTCTGGGAATGCGGGCGGATGAGTCACTCCAGAGGTACAGCGGATTTCTGAACAAGAAGTACGGTTATAAGGGAGAGTGCTGGATCAGCAGACAGTTCAAGGATGTGTGGTGCGCTTCACCGATTTATGACTGGTCGGTGAACGACATCTGGCATGCCAATTATCTGTTTGATTATGATTATAATTATCTGTATGAGCTCTATTATAAAGCCGGACTCAAGGTTTCGCAGATGCGGGTCGCCTCCCCTTTTAATGACTATTCCAAAGATTCGCTGAATCTGTACCGGGTGATCGATCCGGAGATCTGGACGAAGCTGGTGGGAAGGGTACAGGGCGCGAATTTTGCCTGTATTTACGGAAGGACGAAGGCTATGGGGTACCGGAACGTGACGCTGCCCAAAGGGCATACCTGGAAGTCCTATACAATGTTTCTTCTGGATACGCTTCCGGTCCGGCTGCGGAATAACTATGTGAAGAAATTCAATACTTCCATCCGGTTCTGGCACGAGACCGGCGGAGGGCTGGACGAGGAGGCCATTCGGGAACTGGAGGAACATGGATACCAGATCCGCAGAAACGGCGTATCCAATTATACGAGGAATAAGAAATCCAGAATTGTTTTTGTGGGAAAGATTCCGGATGATACGGATGATATCAAATCCACGAAGGATATTCCCAGCTGGAAGAGAATGTGCTACTGCATTTTGAAAAACGATCATATCTGCCGTTTTATGGGCTTTGGCCTGACCAGGCAGCAGCAGAAACGGATTGAGTCAATCCGGCGCAAATATAAGAGTGTTGAGGAGATGGAATATGGAGTTTAAAAGTCCTGCATATCATGTGATCGCAGTGCCGGTGGAAAAGATCAAGCCAAACACCTACAATCCCAATGCGGTGGCTCCGCCGGAGATGAAACTGTTGTATGAAAGTATCAAAGCGGATGGCTATACTATGCCGATTGTGTGTTATTACGCCAGGGCAGAGGATTTATATGTCATTGTAGACGGTTTTCACCGTTACCGTGTGATCAAGGAGCACCCGGATATCTACGAACGGGAGAAAGGGATGCTGCCGGTTTCTGTGATTGATAAGCCACTGGACCAGCGCATGGCCAGCACGATCCGGCATAACCGGGCGAGGGGAAACCATGATGTGGATCTGATGAGCAACATTGTAAAGGAACTGCATGAGTTCGGCCGGTCAGACGCATGGATTTCCAGGCATCTGGGGATGGATCGGGATGAGATTCTCAGGCTGAAACAGATTACCGGACTGGCTGCCCTGTTCAAGGATGTGAAATTCGGGAAAGCCTGGATCCCGGCGGAAGAAGAGGAGGAGACGGATCCCGGATCTGAGTCTGGAAATACGGTTTAAACAGTTCGCGAAAAAAAGTCCCTGTCTGCAGGAGAGTGATCCTGCAGGCAGGGACTTTTGTGTGTGAAGGTACACACTTTATTTTTGATAGAGGTCAATATTGGGTGAAAAAATTTAGAACAATCCGCTGATCTTTCCGGTCTCGTCTACGTCGATTCTCTCCGCAGCCGGTACCTTCGGCAGTCCAGGCATGGTCATGATCTCTCCGGTCAGAGCTACGATGAAGCCTGCGCCCGCGGAAATCTTCAGGTTCCGTACAGTTACTTCGAAGTCTGTCGGCGCTCCCAGTTTGGTCTGGTCGTCGGTCAGGCTGTACTGGGTTTTTGCCACACAGATCGGGCAGTTGCCATAGCCCAGGGCTTCCAGTTCTTTCGCCTGTTTCTGCGCGTTCGCGGTCAGAACCACTCTCTTGCCGCCGTAGATCTTCTGTACGATCTGGTTCAGCTTGTCCTCGATGCTTCCTTCCAGCTCGTAGGAATAGGTGAAATCGTTCGGCTCTTCTACCAGACGGATTACTTCTTCTGCCAGTTTGATTCCGCCTTCGCCGCCTTTTGCCCATACCTCAGACAGGGCAACGTTTACGCCCAGCTCTTTACATTTGCTCTCTACCAGGTCAAGCTCTGCCTTGGTATCCGTCGGGAACGCGTTGATGGCTACCACGCACGGCAGTTTGTATACGTTCTTGATGTTGCTTACGTGTTTCAGCAGGTTCGGAAGTCCCTTCTCCAGTGCTTCCAGGTTCTCGTTGTTCAGGTCTGCCTTCGGAACGCCGCCGTTGTATTTCAGGGCACGTACCGTCGCTACGATTACCACTGCGCTTGGGGTCAGGCCTGCCATACGGCATTTGATATCCAGGAATTTCTCTGCTCCCAGGTCTGCGCCGAATCCGGCCTCTGTGATGGCGTAGTCGCCCAGTCTCATGGCCATCTTGGTCGCGATAACGGAGTTACATCCATGGGCGATGTTCGCGAATGGTCCGCCGTGTACGATTGCCGGAACATGCTCCAGGGTCTGTACCAGGTTCGGTTTCAGGGCGTCTTTCAGCAGCGCGCACATTGCGCCCTGTGCGTTCAGGTCGCCTGCGGTAACCGGTTTCTGCTCGGAGGCTTTTCCGTAGGTATATCCGATGACGATTCTGGACAGTCTCTCTTTCAGGTCTTTGATGTCGCTTGCCAGACACAGCACTGCCATGATCTCGGAAGCAACGGTGATGTCATAGCCGTCCTCACGGGGCATTCCGTTTGCTTTTCCGCCCAGTCCGTCTACCACGAAACGAAGCTGACGGTCGTTCATATCCACACATCTTCTCCAGGTTACTTTTCTCGGGTCGATGTTCAGCTCATTTCCCTGATAGATATGGTTGTCGATCATAGCTGCCAGCAGGTTGTTGGCCGCGCCGATTGCATGGAAATCTCCGGTGAAGTGCAGGTTGATGTCCTCCATGGGAACGACCTGTGCGTATCCGCCGCCTGCAGCGCCGCCCTTAACACCGAATACCGGTCCCAGGGATGGCTCACGCAGAGCTACCATAACGTTCTTGCCCAGTTTCTGGAGGCCGTCTGCCAGACCTACAGTTGTGGTGGTCTTGCCTTCGCCGGCCGGTGTGGGGTTGATGGCGGTTACCAGAACCAGTTTGCCGTCTTTTCCTTCGGTTTCTTTGAGCAGGTTGTAGTCAATTTTTGCTTTGTACTTTCCGTACTGCTCCAGATACTTGTCATCGATGCCAGCTTTTTCCGCAATCTTGGTAATCGGCTCTAAGGTGCACTCCTGTGCGATTTCGATGTCACTTTTGAATCCCATTGTTTTGATCTCCTTTCATATCCCTTGTTTTGCCGGCCGCTCCGGAGGGGCTGTCTGGTTTTTACAGCATGGCAGAAAAAGAGCTCCATGCATATAAAAAGGGCAACATTTGAAGATTCAAATGTTGCCCAGACGGTCGGCTTGCACAGATTTCTGATTCCCCTGTGGTAATCCACAATTATCCGTCAGTAATCAGAAATCTTTTTGGTTTTTCAGGAAAACCTTCGTTTGTTTTTCCTGTATTTGATGGTCTTATCATAGCACTTGTTGGGCAATCTGTCAATAGAAAAAGTTAAAAAATTATCAATCTAAACTTTCCTTTCTTAAGAAACCATAAAATCCCTTGTCAAAACTTTGAAAGCTCCTGTATACTGTCTGAATAGAAAGAAACGTGTCTGAAGCCATAGGAACCAAAGGAGGACATTATGACAAAACAGGAATTTCTGGAAAGCCTGGAGAGACATTTGCGGGGACAGATTCCGGAGGCACAGATCCTTGAGAACATGGATTATTACAGGAGTTATATAGAAAAGGAAGAGGCCGCGGGGAAGACGGAAGAGGAAGTGATGCAGATTCTGGGAGATCCCTGGCTGATCGCGAAGACACTGATAGATTCCGCGAACCGGACTCCGGGTGAAAATCGTATGGTTTATGAAAGTGAGGCAGAGAGAGAAGACGGGGGAGATTCCCGAACCGGTTCTTACAGAAGCTGGAAACTGGATCTCACGACCTGGTATGGGAAGCTGATTGTTATCGCGGGAGCGGCGCTGGTGATTTTTCTGCTGTTTACGCTTATGAGCATCCTGCTTCCGATTGTGTTGTGTCTGATGGCAGTGGGGTTTGTTATCAGGCTTTTCCGGAATCGGTAAGACGGCAGAATGCCGGCGGGAACAGAACGGCATTCGCGGATGTGTTTTGAGCTAAGCTCAGGAGGGAGGAAACCTATATGGAAGCGGAGATCACACAGAGAAGAGAAGTCATCGAAAGCGGCAGAGCGGTGCTTGGCATGGAACTGGGTTCCACCCGGATCAAGGCGGTCCTGGTGGATGAAAATCAGATTCCCATCGCGTCGGGAAGTTATGACTGGGAAAACCGTTATGAGGACGGGATCTGGACGTATTCTCTGGAAGCGATTCAGGAGGGGCTGGCGGCCTGTTACGGCAGTCTGGCGGAGGATGTCCGGAGGAAATACGGCGTGGCCCTGCGCAATCTGAAAGCCATGGGGTTTGGCGCCATGATGCACGGCTATCTGGCATTTGACCGGGAAGACCGGCTGCTGGTACCTTTTCGTACCTGGCGGAACAATATCACCAAAGAAGCTTCAGAGAAGCTGACCGCATTGTTTCAGTATCATATTCCCCAGAGATGGAGCATCGCGCATCTGTATCAGGCCATTCTGAAGGGGGAAGCACATGTGAAGGATCTGGCGTTTTTTACCACGCTGGCGGGTTATGTACACTGGAAGCTTACCGGGCAGAAGGTGCTCGGGGTGGGGGATGCCTCCGGAATGTTTCCCATTGATCCTGTGACAAAAAATTATCATGAGCGGATGCTTGCACGGTTCCGGGAACTTCCGGAAGTTCAGAACTATTCCTGGGATCTGAAGGATCTCCTGCCCGCTGTGCGGCTGGCGGGGGAGGATGCCGGAGTTCTGACCGGAGAAGGTGCTCGGCTGCTGGATCCCACCGGTACGCTGGAGCCGGGAATTCCTGTGTGCCCGCCGGAAGGGGACGCCGGAACCGGTATGGCGGCCACGGACAGCGTAACCGCGCGCACCGGAAATGTCTCAGCCGGGACTTCTGTGTTTGCCATGGTGGTTCTGGAGCGGGAACTTGAGAAGGTTCATCCGGAACTGGATCTGGTGGCGACACCGGATGGAAAACCGGCGGCAATGGTGCACTGCCAGAACTGTACTTCGGATCTGAATGCCTGGGTGGACCTGTTCGAAGAGTTCTGCGAAACGATGGGAGTGAAGACCACCAAAGACCATTTGTATGAAGTGTTATACAGGGAAGCTCTGCGCGGGGACGCGGATGGCGGCGGTCTGTTGTCCTACTGCTATTTTTCCGGGGAGCATATCACCGGCTTTGCGAAGGGGTGTCCGCTTTTCGCGCGGTCGGCGGACAGCAGGTTCACGCTGGCGAATTTCATGCGTGTCCATCTGTTCACTGCGCTTGGAGCCTTGAAGACCGGTCTGGATATTCTGTTCAGAGAAGAGCATGTGAAGCTGGACCGGATGCTGGGCCACGGCGGATGGTTTAAGACCAGAGAGGTGGGACAGAAATTTATGGCGGCAGCCATGGGCGTGCCGGTATCTGTGATGGAGACCGCCGGCGAGGGCGGCGCCTGGGGAATCGCCCTTCTGGCTTCCTATCTGACGGACAGACAGGAAGGGGAAAGCCTGGAAGCGTTTCTGAGCGAAAAAGTATTCGGGCGGGAACAGGCGGCGGAGGTTTTCCCGGACCCGGAGGATGTGGGAGGATTCGAATTGTTTATGGAGCGTTACCGGAAGGGCCTGCCTGTGGAACAGGCGGCAGTGGAGAGCGGAATCTGGTAACTGCGGATGGTGGATCAGGCAGAAAGGAAAGAAAATTATGTTAGAACAGCTGAAGAGAGAAGCCTATGAGGCGAATATGCTTCTTCCGAAACTTCATCTGGTGACCTTCACCTGGGGGAATGTCAGCCAGATTGACCGGGAAAGGGGAATTTTCGCAATCAAGCCAAGCGGCGTGGAATATGACGCGCTCACGCCGGAGGATCTGGTGCTTGTGGATCTGGAGGGAAATGTCGTCGAGGGAAACCGGCGTCCTTCGTCTGACACAGCGACACATGTGGAATTGTATCGGGCATTCCCTGAGATTGGAGGAATTGTGCACACCCATTCTCCCTGGGCGACCAGCTGGGCACAGGCGGGACGTGCCATTCCCTGTTATGGAACGACCCATGCGGATTATTTTTATGGAGAGATTCCCTGTGCCCGGACACTGACCCAGGAGGAAATTGACGGCGGATATGAGAAGAATACCGGGAAAATCATCGTGGAATGTTTCGGGGAAAGAGATTATCAGGCGGTTCCGGGGGTGCTGTGTAAGAATCACGGGCCTTTTGCCTGGGGAAGAGATGGATCTCAGGCGGTTCATAACGCGGCGGTTCTGGAAGAAGTGGCGAAGATGGCTGCCTGGACGGAATTTCTGGCGCCAGGCGCGGCGCCGGCCCCTCAGAATGTCCAGGATAAGCATTATTTCCGCAAGCACGGACCGGGGGCTTATTACGGACAAAAATAGAGAGGCACTCAGAGTAATCTGGGTGCTTTCTTCGCAGAACATGGTAAGGAACACGACAAATGGCACAGCAATCGTACCGGGACAGACATTCGAATTCCAAGATATCCAAGGAAAGACATTCTTCTGCGAAAGAACAAAAAAGAGCGCATCTACAGGGGATTTTAAGCATCAGCCCTATAAATACGCTTAAGCAGATGACGGGAATCGAACCCGCCTCCCCAGCTTGGGAAGCTGGTGTTCTACCGATGAACTACATCTGCATGTATATCATTATAGCAGTTTTCAGTAAAAAATCAAGGGCTGCGAAAAAACAAAAAGGGCAGCTCCGGAATGTGAAGAAAAATACAAAGAGAAACACCCGGCAGGGGAGCTGCCAGGTGTTTCGAGGGGAGTATAAATAATTAAATAAGGGGTTAATGTAAAAAAAATTTTTGAAGGGTAAATTCTTTTTACGAACCAATTATAATATATTCTGGAAAAAAAAGCAATATGCTTTTCACGAATAATCCCTCTTGTTTTTGAGATAATAAGGACTGTAATCAAAATAAGCAGACAGAACAGGAGGAATCTTTATGTCAAAGAACGCAAAAAACGCCAATCAGAATTCCAATATGAAGAACAGCCAGAATTATTCCGGAAGCAAAAGCCGTATGACAAACAGTGAGAACAGCAAAAACTGTCATAAAAACAAAGTCAGCGACTGCGGAAAAAACAGTCATGACGAAGCTTCTGACAGCAGTTACGGCTCGAATTATTAATCCGTAAAAAAGCAGAAGAATCCCGAACGCCCGGACGTGTGACAGGTCCGGGCGTTTGGCATGTCTGACGGAAGGGACGGCACAGGGTGTTCGGAAGCGGCATATGCTAAAAGAAAAAGGAGCATGAGAATGCAGCAGCTGAATCTGATTTCGCCCAGAGAATTGGACCGGTATGTGCAAGATCCTGACGCGCTGGTGATTGATCTGCGGGAGGAAGAAGAATTTCGGATTTCCCATATCCGGGGAGCGGTTAACGTTCCGTATGAGAGTGTACGGGAACGTTTTTTTCCAGAAGAGAAGCTCTTGGTTTTGTATTGTGACCGGGGCGGCTCCAGTCTGGAGACAGCGCGTTATCTGACGGAAAAAGGGTATCAGGCATGCTCTGTGGTGGGAGGATTTGCAGCTTATCGGGGAAGAAACCTTGTATTTTCCGGTTAGGCATAGTAAAATAGATTAAATGGGAGCCCGGGGGATTTTCCCCCGCTCTACATAATTTATAGCCGGGACTCGCGGCGGGTCCGGGCATAAGAGGATTATTTATCATGTGAGGAGAACGAAAAGATGAAATATATGTTTGCTTCGGATATTCACGGATCCGCTTATTACTGCAGAAAAATGCTGGAGGCGTATGACCGGGAGAAGGCAGAGAGACTGGTGATTCTGGGAGATATTCTCTACCATGGTCCGAGAAATGATCTGCCGAAGGAATACGCGCCGAAAGAAGTGATCGCGCTGCTGAACGAGAGAAAAAATGATATCTATGCCGTTCGCGGCAACTGTGAGGCGGAAGTGGATCAGATGGTTCTGAATTTCCCGGTTCTGGCGGATTACTGTGTTCTGGAACTGGAGGGCAGGACTTTTTATGCAACACACGGACATGTATATAATGAAGGAAATCTTCCGCCGATCCGGGAGGGGGATATTCTGATTCACGGGCATACCCATGTACTGCGCGCGGAGAAAAAGGAAGGATATACCATTCTGAATCCGGGTTCCGTATCGATCCCCAAAGAAGGAAATCCGCCTACGTACGCGATATTTGAGGACGGAAGATTTACAATCAAAGATTTTGAAGAGCATGTGGTCAAAGAGATTGCTCTCTAGAAGAGGAAAGAGGATTTCATGAAAAAATGGGAGTTGATTGCGCCTTGCCATTTCGGCCTGGAAGCAGTCCTGAAAAGAGAAATACTGGATCTGGGCTATGAGATCAGCAAGGTGGAGGATGGGAAGGTCACATTCTGGGGCGACGCCCAGGCGGTCGCGGACGCCAATGTGTTTCTGCGGACTGCTGAGAGAGTCCTGCTGAAGGTGGGAGAGGTTCACGCGCAGACTTTTGACGAATTGTTTGAGGGGACGAAGGCGCTTCCCTGGGAGGAATATATTCCCATTGACGGAAAATTCTGGGTGGCCAAGGCGAACTCGGTGAAAAGCAAGCTCTTCAGCCCGTCGGATATCCAGTCCATCATGAAGAAAGCGATGGTGGAACGTCTGAAAAGCGTTTATGGAATCAGTTGGTTTACAGAGGATGGTGTTTCCCTGCCGATCCGTGTGGCGTTCATGAAAGATGTGGCTGTGATCGGCCTGGATACTTCCGGAATCTCTCTGCACAAGAGAGAATACCGTCAGATGACCGCGAAGGCTCCGATCACCGAGACTCTGGCCGCAGCGCTGATCATGCTGACGCCCTGGAAAAAAGACCGGATTCTGGTGGATCCATTCTGCGGAAGCGGAACGTTTCCCATCGAAGCGGCTATGATGGCGGCGGATATGGCACCGGGAATGAACCGTTCTTTTCTGGCGGAGGACTGGAAACATCTGATACCCAGAAAATGCTGGTATGAGGCGGTGGATGAGGCGAATGAACGGGTGAATCTCAAAATCGATGTGGACATACAGGGGTACGACATTGACGGACAGGTTGTGAAGGCAGCCCGTCAGAACGCCAGGCTGGCCGGTGTCGGGGAACTGATCCATTTTCAGCAGAGAGCGGTGAAAGATCTGCATCACAGCAAACCTTACGGCTTCCTGATTACCAATCCTCCCTATGGAGAACGGCTGGAAGAAAGGGCACATCTTCCTGCGCTTTACCAGGAGATCGGGGAGAGTTTTCGCAGACTGGACCGCTGGTCCATGTATCTGATTACTTCCTATGAGAATGCCCAGAGGGATATCGGGCGTAAGGCAGACAAAAACCGGAAGATCTACAATGGAATGCTGAAAACTTATTTTTATCAATTTCTTGGGCCGAAACCACCGAGAAAAAATGAAAAATCTGAGAATGCGGGAGAGTGAGTGGAATGAAAAAACTTATTTTTGCGACAGGAAACGAGGGCAAAATGAGAGAAATCCGTGAAATTCTGTCCGATCTGGGAGTAGAGATTTTATCGCTGAAAGACGCGGGGATTCATGCGGATATTGTGGAAGATGGAAAGAGCTTTGAGGAAAACGCTGTGATCAAAGCGAAGGCGGTCTGTGAACTGACTCAGGAAGTGGTTCTGGCGGACGATTCCGGTCTGGAGATCGATTATCTGAACGGAGAGCCGGGGATTTACTCTGCCCGTTATATGGGAGAGGATACTTCCTACCGGATTAAGAATCAGAATCTGATTGACCGGCTCGAGGGAGTGCCGGATGAGAAACGGACAGCGAGGTTTGTCTGTGTGATTGCGGCGGCCTATCCGGACGGAACGGTGAAGACGGCCCGCGGAGCCATGGAAGGAATCATCGGATATGAGGAGCGGGGAGAGAACGGCTTCGGCTATGATCCCATCTTTTTCCTGCCGGAATACGGATGCACTTCCGCGGAACTGAGCATGGAAGAGAAAAACAAAATCAGCCACAGAGGCAAGGCGCTTAGGGCGATCAAAGAGGTTTTGCTATGAGAGTGCTGGTGGTCAGTGACACACATGGAAAAAGTGAAATGCTTGAGCGGGTCATAGAGATGGAAGCGCCTTTTGACGCGCTGATCCACTGCGGAGATGTGGAAGGCCAGGAGGACTATATTGAGGCGCTGGCAGACGGTCCGGCTTATATGGTGGCAGGAAATAATGATTTTTTCTCCGATCTGGACCGGGAGATGGAAATTGAGCTGGACGGCGTGCGGATTATGATTACGCACGGCCATTATTACGGGGTTTCACTGGATCTCGGAGAAATTATCGATGAGGCAGCATCCAGGGAGATTCCTCTGGTGCTGTTCGGGCACACGCATCGGCCGGTGATCAGCAGGAAAGGCGAGGTTACGGCGATGAATCCGGGAAGCCTGTCTTACCCCCGGCAGGAGGGGAGAAATCCCAGTTATCTGATCCTGAATCTCCATGAAAATGGGGCGTTTGAGGGTGAGATCCGGTATGTAAAAAAATAGAGAAAAAGGTGTTGACATTTTCGAACCGCTGTAATATAATATGTCTTGCGTCAGCCGGGGCGACGCAGGACAGTTGAATATCGAGTCATCGGGGTGTGGCTCAGTTTGGCTAGAGCGCCTGGTTTGGGACCAGGAGGCCGCAGGTTCGAATCCTGTCACCCCGATTGCTGTTTCGCATCATTACCGTTTCAGCGAAGATGCGGGTGTAGTTCAATGGTAGAACACTAGCCTTCCAAGCTAGATACGTGGGTTCGATTCCCATCACCCGCTTCTCTGTCAGAGCGATGGAGATTATGTGCTTGTAGCTCAGCTGGATAGAGCAACGGCCTTCTAAGCCGTGGGTCGGGGGTTCGAATCCCTTCAAGCACGGTATGGTGGGTATAGCGCAGTTGGTTAGCGCGCCAGATTGTGGCTCTGGAGGCCAAGGGTTCGAATCCCTTTATCCACCTTCCCTTTCATGGGCTATCGCCAAGCGGTAAGGCACAGCACTTTGACTGCTGCATTCGCTGGTTCGAATCCAGCTAGCCCAGTCTATATGGAGCATTAGCTCAGTTGGTAGAGCACTTGACTTTTAATCAAGTTGTCCGGGGTTCGAATCCCCGATGCTTCATTGCAAAAGGAGAAATTCCAAAGAGGAATTTCTCCTTTTTTTGTGCGCGCACGGCAGAAAGCCTGCCGCTGCGCGGGATAAAAGATCAAATCAGAAGGATTCGGAAGTTTCTGCGGCCGGATCGCCGTTTATCTGCCATGTCTTCCGTGGGAACTGCGGCCGGAAGAGTTTTGGGATTCACTACGGCGGCCGGCGCCGGAATTGTTCCGGTGTTCTCCATGGTGACCGCTGTCGGAATCTGTTTGGTGTTCTCCGTGATGTCCCTGCCCGGAAGCGGGAGAATTCTGTCCGGATCCGCGGTTTTCTCCGTTGCTGGAACTTTCGTTCAGGGAAGTCTGTGATCGGCTGTTCCGTGTCAGCTGATGAAGCCGGTGATGGATTTCGCTCATGGTCATCCCGGCGGCTTCTTCGGAAGTGATGTCGGGATCCAGCTCCCGGAGCTGCTGGATGGCCTGGTATTTGCCGAAGGACATGCCGGCTTCGTGGGCTTTTTCCACCTCGTGGGAATTTCCCTCGCAGCAGTAAATGTTGCTCTCTGAGGCAGTGGAGGCCTGGGTGTCGGCCAGAATCCGGCTGCTTTGCGCTTCGCTGTCTCCCGTGACAGTGATGGAAAGGAGTTCGTTTTTGGCCAGGAGTCCCAGGATCTCCTGATTTGTGAGAATTTGCTCCAGCGCGTCGTTGTAGTTCAGAAAGCGGATCTTCAAAGTGTCAGCGAGATCTTCACCTTTTGCGTTGTAGCCCGTCACGGTGATTACCCGGTCGAAACGGTTAATTTCCAGTTCCAGAGAAGGGTTGATATCGATGCTGACGGCGGAGGTTGGAGTGAAATAAAGGCCGAATCCTCCGGCGCCCAGGAGGAAAAACACCAGACAGGCGGCAGCCAGAGCCAGGCGCCTTCCTCTATTTAATAAAGAAGGCTTTCTTTTCTGATATCCGTTGGTCTGCTGAAAGAGAAATTCACGGGTATGCTCTTTCAGTGTTTCTTCGGCATGAATTTTATCGAATGTATTTCGGATCCGGTCATTCATAATCGTCACCTCCCAGTTTCTCCTTCAGCATCTGTCTGGAACGTGCCAGAAGTGTATAAATGGTATTGAGGTTTTTGCCGGTGATGCTGCCAATCTGCGGCGCGGTGTAACCTTCGTAGTAGTGCAGATACACCACATCCCGGTATTTCTTCGGAAGTGAGAGTACGGCCTCCAGCACCTGGTGGTCCTCCTCGCTGAACGGGGCGGACAGATTCAGGGCCTCATCCAGAGGGACGGTGCGGCTGCGGAAAAATTTTTTCAGAAGATCTTTGCAGGCGTTGATGGTGACACGGATGAACCAGGCTTTTTCGTGCTCCGCGTTTTCGAACACAGTGGAACTGAGAACATATTTCAGAAACACAGTCTGAAAAATATCTTCTGTGTCGGCGTAATTTTTCAGATGGATCATACAAATTCGCCGGACGGTATCAGAATACCGTTCCAGAGCCTGGTTCACTTCCTGTTCGCTTCGCATACAAAAGACCTCATTCTACGGAAAAAGCTTTCTGCCTGTGCAGGGGGAAATCAGCAGTGACGTCCGCCGTGATGCCCTGTCTGACGGACGGAGGAATTCCGGTTGTTTTGCTGATGATGGCCGCCGCGGCATTCGCTGCCTGCACGGCGGTAACCGGAACCGTCGGCGTTTTGACCGGGGTATCTGGAAGCGTGGTAATCACAGATGCCATCCTGGTTTTCATCGACACAGGGACGTTCCTGGCCGCAGTACTGGCAGATGCCATTCTGGTCGAAAACATGACAGGTACCGCCCTGGCAGTTAGATGCACAGCTGCTGTTCTGGCTGTAGTAATCGCAGATGCCGTCCTGATTGGCGTCGGTGTAGTTGGCGCGGCAGCCGTGTCCGCCGGCGAAGGCAGTTGCAGTGCTTACTGTGAGTGTGAGAACAGCGGTAAATAAAATGGTAAATAATTTTTTCTTCATAATGGATTCCCTCCCAAAAAAGTATTTTGAATGGTTTCATATATAATACGAATGGGGGAAAGGAATCCTTTCAAAAAAGAAAAAAATTTTGAAAAAGAGCCTTTCATAGTGTCTGTGGACTATGAAAAGCTCCGGCTGCTGACTGCCCTTAACAACACTAAACTTGAAAAAAGTCAAGAGGGCTTGGAATTGCCGTACCTCAGTATTAGAACGGCTCGACAGAGGTGAGCTACCTCTTGACAAACCCGATCACAAATACCCCTACCACCCAGGGACAAAGTTTGCTAATAAAATTATTGTAAAACAAACGATTCTCTCCGAAGCTGACAAGGCCGCAGTGGAAACTATGTACCTTAGCGGCATGTCTATGTCAGACATCGCCAGAATCTATGGTTGTCATTATACCACAATCGGCAGAATTTTACGACGGAGAAATGTGCCAATTCGGTAAAACTATAAATAAGGATAAGAACGAGCCGTAAATACATTATAATAATTTTATGGCACACCCTACCAACGGCAAATACAAAAAGATTAGCAAAAGCAAACAAAAGCGGCTGGCGCGGCTTTATCGCAAGGGAACCTCAATCACAGAACTGAGCCGACAGCATGGCCTGTCCAAAAGCTCTATCTATTACTGGGGACATAAATACTACGCCAGCCCCCACAGCATAAAAGCCGTAACAACGCAGGAGTTCAACAGCCTTAAGCAGACAGCCAGCAGAACAGCTCACAAACTGGAAATCTGCCAGAAATGCCTCAGAGGACTAGAGCTTACGCCCAAAGAAAAATATGCCTTTATGGACAGCATTTATGGTCAATACAGTTTGCATGAGATTTGCGAGGCGATGGATGTCGATCGCGGAACCTATTATAACCACCTGCGGGTCAAGGATAAGATTGGGCAACAGGAGATCCGCCGGGCGATGCTAAAAGAAGAGATCATGGACGTCTATGATGCGAGCGCCCACCGATACGGGTCAGGACGCATAGCGGAGGCGCTCCGGCGGCGTGGCATCAAGACCAGCCGCAAAACCGTGAGCAAACTAATGCGCGAGCTGGGGATTGGGTATACCTGTCATCGTGGCTTAAAAGTTCAAGAAGATAGTCTATTGGTTCATCGGAAAAATGCTTCCCCCGGTTTGCCTTTGCCCGTTTGAGATTTCTGCTGAAATTCCGGGGCACCGTCTTGGTAAAAGAGTCCACCATGGCAACGATCCGTTTTTCATAGTCAGGGGAAGACTTCATTGCTGCAACCCTCCTTCCTCTGCAGATTTGAGCTGGTCTTTTTTCGCCTCCTCACATAACCAGAACACATCTCAGGGGTGCAAACCGGAAAGTTTTTAAAAAAAATTTTGAGATTTTTTGATTCTCTCTGCAAAACGCAGAAAAGGCCAATCCGCACAAGGCAGATTGACCTGAATGACAAGGATTTTCCTTGTGCTTCTATATGTGATTACCTATCACATCTTCTTTTTATGAGCCGCATTAACAATTTAGAAAAATAATATCCTATCCAGATCATTAATCCCATGATGGCAATGTAATCGCAAAAAAAGAAAATGATCGGCTCATCAAAATCAAAAAACACAAAGGGTGTCTGTAAAAACAAATAGATTGGGATATTCCGGCGAATCAGAGCATATATGCCATAAGCTGCGAGCAGAACTCCTGCCGTACGGATCAATCCTGCCCTTATTTTAGATGGGTTCCCGCACAGCTTTCCAGCCATGCCCAGGATCATATTCCAGTGAATCCCCAGGTGAAAGGATAGAAGGACAAAGCCCCAATAGGCACAGAGCATGTGCAGAGTCCGTCCAAAACTGCGTCCGCCACTGATGGGAAGAAACGCAAACACCTCACGGGAAATCAGCACGGCGCTGACCATGGACCCCAGCATCGCCAGGAAAACCAGAACGGCGCTCACCGTCTGTAAGACGCGATAGGGAGTATACCGTCCATGGGACAGATTGCCCGTCCATTTTCTATTTAAGATGTGGTGAAAAATAAACAGCACGAACATCCCGGCCCCGATCCACTCATGGGCCGTTCTGCCGATCAGTTCAAAGGCCATAAGCAGCATCAGAAGGATGGTCATGCCAAGATCCACTGTGATTTTTCCAATCGTTTTGGGCTTCATTGGTGTGACCTCCTGTTCTCCAATTTTGTTCTATCGGATGAAATTGGTTCGTTCCGGCGTTTCCAGCGGGGGCAGCGGCACCAGCTTGCTGCCGACCTCCTTACATTTCAGAAAATAAGCCATATTGTGTCCAAGGGTCCGCAGGGTATAAATCCCTTCCCGATCCTGCAGCACCTCCTCCGGGGTGGTTCCGTGCACCATATTCCAATAGCAGGAGGTGATAATGGGCATCTGCATCAGGCCAAAATATTTGTTGACCTGATCCCAGGTGGCTGTCGTTCCAGCTCGCCGGGCTGACAGGACTGCTGCCGCAGGCTTCAAATAGAAGCGTCCGCCGCGCCCGTTCAGGTCTGCATAAAAAACACGGTCCAAGAAGGAAGTGATTGCGCCGGTGGCTCCGGCCCAATGGACTGGTGTTCCGAATACAAAACCGTCATAGTCCTCTGCCAGTGACAGAAATTCGTTCACGGTGTCCTGAAATACGCAGCGGTTGAGATCCTTGCACTTATGGCAGGCGATGCACCCGGAAAGTGGTTTATTCCCAATCCAGAAAATATCCGTGTCAATTCCATTTTGATTCAGCGCCTCCGACACCGTACAAAGCGCCGTATATGTGCAGCCTTCCCTATGCGGGCTGCCGTTTACCAGTAATACCTTCATGAAATGTTACCCTCCTTGGAATGAGACAAAACCCAGCTTAAAACATCCTCTTCTTCAAACACGACATTGCCGCCGCCATGGTAGTTTCCGGTTACGCCGCGCTGGGCAAACCATTCATCATCCGGCGTCTGGATTTGTAAAACTTCGCTGATCTGTTCTTCGCTCCATCCGGCCTCGATATAGGCATCACGGAGGCTGTTGTACGCGTCCCATGCCCGCTCTGCGCCGTAATACTCATCGTGCTCCGCCATAAAGATATACACGGCCACGCCGTTTTCCGCTATGGGCGTATAGTCCCCATCCCACTGGGATGCGCCGTGCAGATAGGCTGCATAAAGATCCGGGCGCATGGACACTGCCTGGGACATGGTTTCCCCGCCAGCGGAGTAACCGGCCGCATATACCCGGTTTTGGTCCACAGAGAATTGGCCGATAAAATATTCCGTCAGCTCTATGGCCTGCCGGGCCGATGTTTCATGCCAGTCGGTTAGCTGGGCCGAGACCACGATCATCTCCTCCGGGAGCTCTGTCCAGCATAGGAAGCCATCCCAATTCAAATTAGAGCCCGAAGACTCTTCACCGAACCACATCATGTCATATCCCGGCATAACCATCATCAGCGGGTAATTCTTTTGCGGGTCATAGTTTTCCGGGAGATAATAGCTGTAATGAATGGTCCCGGTTTCCCCCTCCAAAACCTGTTCTGGGACCAGGCCTGTCTCTATGTCTGACTGCTCTGTACCGGAGAAAATGGTACTGTCCCGATCGGACGCCTGTCCGGATGATTCCAGCGGCTCAGACGATTCCGGTTGGCCAGTAGATTCTGTTGTCTGGGGCTGTGCGGCTGAGCCGGAAGATGTACAGCCGGCGAGGGCAGTGAGAGATAAGACGCAGCATAACAGGAGGACAGGAAACGGAGTATATTTCTTTTTTTGCATATCACTCACTTCCCTTTTCCAAAAGAAACAGTCTATATTGCCGCTCTCCTTATACAATCCTGGTTTTGCCCATATTGGTCAGCATCTCCACGGTAGCAGGGTCGTAATGGTCGAAGAACAGACTTTTACCCTCATCCAATGCGCGGATCGCGTCCATTTCAGCATCGCTTAGGGCAAAATCGAACACATCCAGGTTCTGTTCCATCCTCTCCTTGTGGGTGGATTTGGGGATCACCACCACATCGGACTGGATGAGAAACCGCAGAGCGGTCTGGGCGGCTGTTTTGCCGTGATTCTGGCCGATCTCCACCAGCACGGGGTTGGTAAAGCAGCTCTTTTTGCCCTCTGCAAAGGGCCCCCATGCTTCATGCTGTACGCCATTTTTTTTCATATATTCATGAGCAGTTTTCTGCTGCTGGAATACATGGGTCTCCACCTGGTTGACCATGGGGGCAACCTCCGCAAACTGGCACAGGTCAATGAGCCGGTCCGGGTAGAAGTTGGACACCCCGATGGCCCGGAGCTTCCCGGCCTTGTAGGTTTCCTCCATCGCCCGGTAAGCGCCGTAGTAGTCCCCAAAGGGCTGATGGATCAGCATCAGGTCCAGATAATCCGTTTTCATCTTTTGCAGAGATTTGTCAATAGAGGCTTTCGCTTTTTCATAACTGGCGTTGGACATCCAGATTTTACTGGTGAGGAACAGTTCCTCACGGGGCACGCCGGATTTCTGAACAGCACTGCCCACTGCCTCCTCATTTCCGTAGGACTGTGCCGTATCGATGGAGCGGTAACCCACCGAAATGGCATCCAATACACAGCGCTCGCATTCTTCATTTGAAACCTGGAAAACACCATATCCCAGTTTCGGCATTTTGACTCCGTTATGCAATGTTACATATTCCATCATTCATGACTTCCTTTCGATTTGCTTTGCAGCACCTGGCCGGGCGCTGCGTAAGAAACTTTTTTTGTTCTGATTCTATTGTAAAGGTTCTCACAGCGTTTCAGAAGTCTCGATTCGTTATAGAGTTTTAACCTTTAGTTTTCTACTAAAAGCACAAAATAAGGCACCTGCACAGCAGATGCCTTTGTTTGAGTAAAGTATATCCTAAAATATAAAATCCACCAGCAACCCTGTTATGAGTGAAAAACCCATCACAAAAAGCAGGTAAAGTAAAAACCGCCGGACCCCTAAAACTGTCTTTAAGGCCCCTAGATTGGTAATTTTGGTAGACGGGCCTGTCAGCATAAAGGCGACGGCGCTGCCTGAACTCATCCCGTCTAATAGCCATGCCTGTAAGAGAGGGATCGTCCCCCCGCCGCAGGCGTAGAGCGGTACGCCAATGGTGGCTGCTAAAAGCACACCGAATCCTTCATTTTCCCCGAACAGCTCCGCCACCCATTCTGAGGGAACATAGCGCTGGAACAGCGCTGAAAGGATCACGCCCAATAAAAACATCGGCCCGGTAGCTTTGATGTTCCTGCCCAGGTTTTTGAGAAAGCGAAGTACAATGTTAGGGTCGGTATCATGGTTCTTTGGACCGTCGAATCCCGTGAAGTCAAAGAATGGGCGGTTCTTATAAAAAATACCAACCAGCCACCCTGCGGTCATTCCGCACAGACAGCACGAAATAATCCGAATGGCGAGCATCTGTCCGCCCAGCGCGCCGCTGTATAGAATCAGCTGCGGATTGAGCAGGATAGAGGACATCATAAACGCCGCCAGCCAGTCATGGCGCATCCCGCCGCGGGAAAACGAAGCCGCAATGGGAATCGTGCCGTACATACAAAGGGGCGAAGCAATACCCAGAAGGCTTGCCGGGATCACTCCCAATGCCCCTAAACGCATCCCGGAAAGAGATCCAAACAGCCGGTGAAGTTTGTCTTTGGCAAAAACGGATATGGCAGAACCGATGACCATACCCAGCACCCAATAGCCGAATATCTGTCTCAACTGGATGTCAAAGTAATACCAAAGGTACACAAATTCCCGGTGCAGGACCTCCCACACCTCACGCATCGATACTCACCAGGCGGTATGTACGGCTGCCCAGGCCGATGTCTTCTCCGTGCTCCAGGACATGGTAGGCATTGCGGGATTCCATCCGCTCAATCAGGGAAGCGGTGTCGTCCTGAGAAGCGTAAACCAGATCCACGCAAGCCTGATCCAGCGCTACAGGATCGGCGGACGCCAAAATCCCAATGTCGTGCATATCTGGCTCGGCAGGGTTCCCATCGCAGTCACAATCTACCGAAAGATGGTTCATTACGCTGACAAACAGCATATTCCCATCCAGAGCGTCCATGACCGATTTGCCAGCTTCTGCCATAGATTCAAGGAACGGGTCCTGCTCGCCGCCCCAGGGACTGGTATGGCTTTCCCCTGCGGTATGGATCAGGCACTTTCCTTCCTGCGATGCCATCCCGATAGAGATATTTTTGATGGCTCCGCCCATTCCCGCCATCGCGTGGCCTTTGAAATGAGAGAGGACCAAATATCCATCATATTCCGGGAAATGAGCTCCTACCAGGTTTTCGGTCAGCTGCGTCCCGCCTTCCACCGGAAGGGTCACAGAGCCATCCTCGTCCAGCACAACAAAATCCGCAATCTCTGTAAAACCATGGTCTTCTGCCACCTGATAGTGCATAGCGGTGGACGATCTCTGGCCTCCGTAAGCAGTATTGTTCTCCACAATCGTTCCGTCCACCAGACTGACCAGGTCGGCGATGAGAGCCGGGTCCAGATAATTGCTGGCCGGCGGTTCGCCCGTAGACAGTTTCACGGCTATGTTTTCGCCGGAGAGGCCGTCCCCTAATGCCTGATAAATCGCGACCATCGCATCCGGTGTAATTTGAGATGTATAGTAAACGACGGATTCTGCCGTTTCATCCTGATGCTCCAGAGCGGAAATGGCAATCATCTCCCCGCCATTTGTGGTGATTTCCACGCCTTCCTCCGGGGATGCCGCGACCTGATTTTCCTCTGCCGCTGAAGAGTCCGCGCTGGAAGATGGGGGCGTGCTGTCAGATTCCGCAGGGGGCTGTGTACTGCAGCCGCTTAAGGTTAGAGCCAGGCATAAAAGGAATGCCGAAATCATGCGAGTGCCTTTTTGACGCATATTTTTACCTCCTTTTTTTGGTGATGAAATAGATATGGGAAAGCAGTTATCCTTATGGGCGGGTATAGCGCAGCCACAGCACATCCGGCTGTGGGGTTTGCGCGCTTTTCAGATGAAAGGCCGCTGGGGGCCAGTGGGGCAGAAAGTCCGCCTGGGCAAAGGAGGCCACACCGCTGCCGCCGTCGGCCACCGGCGCGACCACCAGGCTGAACTCGTCCACCAGGCCCTCAGCCAGAAACGACCCGTTGACGATCCCGCCGCCCGCCAGCATCAGCTTGTCAATGCCAAACAGCCGGTACAGCTTTTGCAGAAGCAGCGCGCAGTCCAGCCGTTCTTCACCGGCGAATAGATAGGACACGCCCCGCTCCTGCAAATAGGCAAGGTAGGCCGGGGACGCCTGCTGCGTCAACGCCTCAACCACATGGGCGGCGGGGCGGCCTTTCTTTTCGAGGGTGGGGCCGGAATAAGCCAGTTCCCCCGCAGGGTTCACCGCGATGATGAAACGGCCCATCTCCTTGCCCGCCGGGTTTACCCAGTCCTCTTTGGGCAGCCCTTTTCCGTTTGCGGAAAGCGGCGATACCTTCCCGTCGGCATAGCCGCCCAGCATGGTGATCGTGCCGTACAGGGTGGCCTGGCAGCTGTAAAACCCGCGCAGTTCACCGTATACCTGGAGGGCGGGGGCCGTCTGCGGCGCGCCAAAAAATGCCCCGTCGATTTTGCCGTCCAGGGAAGCCAGCATGTGGCACACCACAAAAGGCTGCTCCATCTTATTCCTCCCCATAGACATCTTTTGCCATCCGCAGTGCCGCCCAAGCCTTGGGCCACCCTGCATAGAATGCCAGCTGCGTCAGCGCCTCGCTCATCTCGGTGGCGGTGACACCGTTTGCCTTCGCCCGCTGGATGTGGTGGAGCAGGGAGGTATCCAAAATCCCGCTGGCCATCAGGGCGGAGACGGTGATCAGGCTGCGGTCACGGGGCGAGAGCTTATCTTCTCGCGACCAGACCTCTCCAAAAAGGACATCATCGTTGAGTTCCGCAAATTTGGGGGCAAATTTGCTCATTGCATCTCTGCCTGCCGTTACTTTATCCATAAAAGCCCATCCTTTCTGTTTTTCTTACACAGCGCCCATGGCGCCGTCCACAGCGAAGATTCCGCCGCTGATATAGCTAGCCTCATCGCTTACCAAAAAGGCCGCCATATTGGCAATATCCTCCGGCGCGCCAAAATAGCCGAAGGGAATCCCGGCAGCAATCCCTTCCTCGTGTTTTTTCGCTTCTTCCGGGGGAAGGCCGGGCACATTCCAGATGTTGGTGCGGATCGCGCCGGGGGCGATGGCGTTGACCCGGACGCCGTCCTGCGCCAATTCCAATGCCCAGACGCGGGTGAAATTATCCACAGCTGCTTTGGCCCCCTGGTACATGGAGAGGTTCTTGCTGCGATGGGTGGAACCCACGCTAGACAGGTTGATAATATTGCCCTTTGCTTTGCGGAGCATAGGCAGGGCATGGATCGTCAGCTCCACCACAGCCCGCACATCCAGTTGGAACGCATGGTCGTAATCGGCAATGGTCATCTCGGTAATCGGCTGCACCGGGCACCATCCGGCGTTATTCACCAGGATGTCCAAATGCCCGAATTCCTTTTCGACCGTGGAGATGATGGCCTCAATCGTCTCCGTTTTGGTGACATCTCCGGCTACATAGCTGATTTTTTCGTCCGCAGCAGCCACTTCCTGCAAAGGGCTCTCTTTCCGCCCTACGATCACAACATGAGCGCCGTCTTTTGCAAACCGTTCGGCAATGGCTTTTCCAATGCCGGAACTGCCGCCGGTTACAATCGCAACTTTATCTTTCAGATTTGCCATACTTGCTCACTCCTTGTCCTTACTTCAATTTTGTATATTCTTCTCCGTCCACAGGCTCCAGCCACTCAGCATGGGAACCAGGAACAGAAATCGCCACATGGGCGAACCAGCTGTCCGGTGCCGCACCATGCCAGTGCTTGACCTCCGGCGGGATGTTGACGACATCACCGGGGTGCAGTTCCTGGGCGGGCTTGCCCCACTCCTGGTAGTAGCCGCGCCCTGCCGTACACAGAAGAATCTGGCCGCCGTCATGGTGGATATGCCAATTGTTCCGGCATCCGGGCTCAAAAGTCACGTTGGAAACGGACACGCCCATGTTGCTCAGAGGGCACAGGTAACTGGCCCCGCTGAAATATTGCCCGGCCACTGTGTTAGGGCCACCCTGCGGAAACAGATTGTGAAATTCTTCATTCATACCAGCTGCCCCCTTATTTCAATTTGCCGCCATCACGGAACGCGTTGCCCACGCGCTCGCCCAGCACATGATACCCGTTGTTGGCGGGTTCAAAAGAAATCGGCTGGAATTTGCTCATATCCAGCTTCCCCTTGCTGTCCAAGACGCTTTCGTCAATGCTCACATTCACAATCTGGCCGATGATATTGCCATCCTCATTCGCCTTCAGGAATTTGCACTCCAGCGCTACCGGCAGCTCGTCAATAAGAGGAGCGTCCACAAACTCGCTCTTTGTAGTATGGAAACCGGATTTCTCCATCTTTTTCGGCTCGTTATTGGCAGATGCCATTCCCACATAATCTGCGGGGATGATATGGGCAGCGTCAGCAAAACTGACCGTAAAAGCGCCTTTTGTCTGGATGTTCTTTGTGGTCTTGTGGCCGGCGCTCAGGCACAGCACCACCTTATCGGCATCATAGAGGCCGCCCCAGGCGGCGTTCATAGCGTTTGGCGCACCGTTTTCATCGTAGGTGCCGATAATAAGCACCGGGAGTGGATAAAACCATGATTTTGTTCCAAAATTCTTACGCATTGCAAATCCCTCCTTATTTCTGCTCGTCTATAGGCGGCACCATTTCCGCATAGGCTTTCAGCATTTCCGGTGTGCTGGTGTAATAACGCTTCTGCTTGTCCAAGGCTATGATTTTTGCCATTTCATCATCCGTCAGCGCAAAGTCAAACAGGTCGAAATTGTCCTTGATATGAGCCGGATTTTTAGAGCCGGGGATCACGATATTGCCATCCTGAATGTGCCAGCGCAGGATAACCTGGGCATTGCTCTTGCCATACTTTTTGCCCAGTTCCGTGAACAACGGCTCCTGCTGCAATGCTTTGTCCCCATGGCCCAGAGGATACCATGCCTGGATGACGATGCCTTCTTTATCCAGGAACTCCTTCAGCTTCTTCTCCTGAGAATAGGGATGTACTTCTGTCTGAAGAACTGCGGGCTTCACTTCGCAAATATCCAAGATCTCCTGAATCTGTTTCTCGTTGAAGTTGGAGAGCCCGATGGCCTTTACCTTGCCCTCTTTATATGCCTTTTCCATAAGGCGGTAACCTGCTACATAATTGCCCGCAGGCTGGTGGATCAGCAAGAGATCAATATAGTCGGTGTCCAGGCGTTTCAGCGTCTTTTCCACCGCATCCTGCTGTTCATAAAAGCTGGGCCACAGTTTGGTCTCCAGGAAAATTTCCTCACGGGGAACGCCGGACTTCTTCATGGCTCTGCCGACTGCCTTCTCGTTCACATAGGCGTTGGCAGTGTCGATCAGGCGGTAGCCGCACTGGAGGGCAGAAAGCACAGAAGCCTCCGCCTCATCCGGCGTCAGCAAAAAGGTGCCGATTCCAGCCATAGGCATTTTTACTCCGTTGTTCAAAGTTGCGTATTCCATAAAAATCATCCTTTCTTTTTTCTATCATCATTGTAATCCCACCCACAGAAAAGCAGAAGTCTCCGTTTGTTATGCAGTAGAAACCTAAAGGTTTTAACCAGCGTCCGATTTCAACCCCCGGAGGGTGTGGAAATACATCCCCAGTGATACCGGCAGCATGATGATCTCCACCACCAGCTGGGTCCAAATCATCCCATACAATCCAAAGAGCAGGTTCATCACAATCAGCAAGGGAATGTTCAACAATCCCTGGCGGCAGGAGGTAAGGATGGCGGACTGAGCCCCTTTCCCCATCGCCTGCAGGGTGTAGCTGATCAGGAAATTCACGCTGGTCAGGGGCACGGCAAGGCAGGCGATGCGCAGAAAAGACGCACCCAGGGTGCTGGTCTGTGTTTCCGGGATAAACAGATGCAGAATCTGCGGCGCAAAGGCGGCAAAGCAGGCAATAAAGCAGGCAGACATCACCAGCGCCACTTTCCATGAAAAGGTGGAAACCTTGCGCATCCGACTATAATTTTTCGCGGCGAAGTTATAGCCTACCAGCGGCATAAACCCCTGGCACAGCCCCATAGAGACATTCAGCGGGAACTGGTCGATGCGTTTCACCACGCCGTAGGCCGCCACGGGGATGTCACCGTAGCCAGAGGCCAGATGAACCATTACCATATTGGAGGCGTTTCCCAATGCGGTAGCCAAAGCAGATGCCAGGCCAACCGAGAAGATGGGACGCACAAAACGGAAGGTAAAGTGCCGGGGATTCAGGGAAACCGCCGTTTTGTCCTTCAGCCGTATGTACTGGATAACAAAGAACACCACCGAGGCGCTATTGGACAGCGCTGTTGCGATAGCGGCTCCCGCCACATTCAAATGAAATATAAAGATGAAAACAGGGTCCAGTACCACATTGAGGATGCCGCCGAACATCATGCCGGCACTGGCCTGTTTCGCATGGCCCTCACTCCGAAGCAGATGGCCCAGCGCCAGGCTCACCATGGTTGGCACTCCGCCCAATACCACCACCCAGAAAAGATATTCTTCTGCATAGCCATAGGTATCCGGGCTGGCTCCCAGAAAATTAAGCAGAGGGACGCGCGCGAACCAGGTGCCCAGGGAAAAGAGAAGCGTCACCGCCGCCCCTCCCCAAATGCTGAATACGGACACATATTTGATGTCCTTGTGGTTTTGCGCCCCCATCATCCGGGAAATCAGGCTGCTGCCGCCTAGGCCGAACAGGTTCCCCAGCGCCGTGAGCAGATTGAACCAGGGCGATACCAGGGAAACGGCGGCCACCATCAGCGGGTCGCCCAGCTGTCCCACAAAAAAGGTATCTGCCAGGTTGTAAATCATAGTCACCACCTGGCTGATGATGGTGGGGATCGCCAGGGTCGCCACCGCTTTTGGCACCGGCATTTTTTCGAACAAATATTTTTCCGCATCTTCTTCCATTGCGTCCATCGCTTCCTTTCCTTTGTTTGCCGAGTCCTTTAGGGTATAAAGGTATACCCGAAGGGTGTTTCAAAAGAAATAGGCAGACCCCGCCCAAAAGGGTCGGAGCCTGCCGGTATGACCACAGGCGGGATAAGCCGCTCTGGTTTGTCAGTTTTCTGCGAACACGGCGCTAAGCCACTGGTCGTAAGCGGGAATCCAGTCCCCGCTGGCTCCAAAGCCATGGGGAAATCCATCCAGCTGCAGCCGCTCAACTTCTACACCTGCCTGCTCGGCCGCATCGGCATTGGCCAAAAACTGGTTGTAGAAGGGGTCACGGGTGCCATAGCAGTAGAAGGTGGGCGGCAGGTTGCCGGAACGCAGCAGTTCCACATCGGTGGTGCCCATACTGAGGCGGCCATAGAAGGAGTAGATCATGCCGCAGGCCGCCACGTCAGCAGAAGCCTGGTCCAGTTCATCCGGCTGATAGTCCGGATCAAGAACCGTGGGCAGCGTGTTTCCGTCAAAGTTTAGGAGCATTTCACCGCTTAGAATGCCGCCCGCCGAAAAGCCCATGACGGCGATGTCCTGGGGAGCAATGCCGTATTCCTCCGCATGGGCACGGACGAACCGCACGGCCCTCGCTAGATCCAGCGCGCCTTCCTGCTGGGTGTAGGGGCGCAGGCGGTAGTCCACCACAAAGCTCTGGTAGCCCAGGGCGCTGAGGGCCTCAGCCACATCCACGCCCTCCGGCTGGTCACTGCGGAACTGAAACGCGCCGCCGGGGCAGATAAGCACAGCACCCTTGATTTCCGTTCCCTCCGGCACTGGATAGCTGGTAAGATAAGGGCGGAAGTCCGGGTCATCGGAATAGCCGCCGTTGTTGACGGTGTATTCTGTTTGTGCCGGAGCGTTGCCCTCTTCCCAAAGATAGATCACTTGTTGCTGATTCGGCGTGACAGCAGCAGCCACAGTATTTCCATCACCGGCCTGTGGGACAGGTTCTCCGCTGGTCAGGGACAACCCTCCTGCCCAGTCGGTGATGTCCTCCTGGGGTGTATCCGCCGTGAAAATCAGGGCGTTGTCTCCCATCAGTGCGCCGAGCTCCAACTGGGAAATAGCGGAATAGAGGGAAACAGCGCTGGTAACAGAGGCGGCATCTGCTGATTCATCCAGAACAAAGGGATAAATGGTACGGGCCCCAAAATCAAACCGCTCCAGAAAATCCTCGATCGCAGCGGATACACGATCATCCGGAGAGGAAAAACCCAATAAGACAAATTCGTACTGGTCCGCTTGCAGATTGTTGTCATTCCCTATTTCTATAAGGTCAGCGGAAAGTTCCTGGGCGATCCACCCGGCGGCCTCTTCAACCGGTTGCTGCGCCGGATCATAGGCAACCAAAATATTCGGATTCTCCACGATTTCATTCTGCTCCTTTGCGCTGCTGCTTTGTTCTTCTTGGGCGGTGTCCCCCACGCTATCTTCGTGCTGGCAGGCGGCCAGACAGAGGCTCAGCATGACCGCCAATATCAAAGCTAAAACTCTTTTCATCCGGCTTACCTTCTTCTGATCATCAGGACAAGTTTAGGCTGTCGATCCACTCCTGCACATCCGCTTCGCTGGCACTGGAACGGAAACGCATCCCTTCCTGCCAGTCACCGGTACCTGCCAATTCTGCCAGCAGTTCACCACTTTCACCCAGGCCGGAACTGGAGGAGGTGCAGAAGGGGATCACAGTCTTGCCGGAGAAGTCATTGGCTTCTACAAAGCCATCCGTCGGCCATGCCGCAATGCCCCACCAGATCGGAT
The DNA here is from genome assembly GCA_963927715.1 of uncultured Blautia sp. Lineage (GTDB taxonomy): Bacteria > Bacillota > Clostridia > Lachnospirales > Lachnospiraceae > Blautia_A. Next base: position 232,895 of record CAWVBU010000001.1, read on the forward strand.
AACCAATGAATACCGTGTCGTAGCTGTCCCAATTTTCCACCGTATCCGCTACCAGCTCTACATCCCGCAGGCTTTCATCATAGTATTCCTGAGAAACGCGGCTGTTGTCATCCGTCCAATCCAGATCATCGCTGGTGTAAGGCTCTACCGGCTCCAGTTCAAACAAATCGCCGCCGGTGATGTCCGCAATATAATTCGCCACCTGCTCCGTGTTTCCGGTAGCTGAATAATAGACGACCAGGGTTCCTCCTGCCTCGCCTTCCGTTTCCGGCTGAGAAGAAGGTTCTTCTGTGGACTCTGCGGGTTCTGTGGATTCCGGCGCTGCGCTGGGTTCTTGCGTTTCGCTGGAAGCGGCGGAGTCGGATGTTTCCGAGGCGCTGGTTTCATTGGATGAACTGTTGCCACAGGCGGCCAGACTCAAAACCATCGCCAGGCTCAAAAAAATGGCTGCTAATTTTTTCATGTCGATCGTTCCTTTCTTAGTTCTAAATATTTTATTCATAGCATTCCTGGAAGATTGCCAGAATTTCCTCATGGGTCATGGGTTTATAGCTGCCTTGGGAGATCCCGCAGGAGCCGGCGATTTCTTTCAGCTGCGCCTTGTCCGCGACCAGCTCTTTCAGCGTGGTGGGCAGGCCGAGCTCTTTGATAAAGGAGGCCAGGGCGTCGATGCCCGCCAGGGCCAGTTCCTCGTCCGTTTTCCCGTTGCGGGCGATACCCCACACATTCTCAGCAAAGCGAACGAACTTTGGCAACCCTTCCTTGTAAATATGGCGGTAGTAAACCGGGTGGAGCACCGCCAGTCCGCAGCCGTGGTTGCAGTTGGTGTAAGCGCCCAGCTGGTGCTCCATGTTGTGGCACTCAAAGTCGCAGCGCTTGCCCATCTTGATGAGCCGGTTTTCCGCCATGGTAGAATCCCACATCAGGTTGGAGCGGGCCGTGTAATCCTCCGGGTTTTTCATGGCAGCGCGCAGGTTGCGGATGACGCTTCTCATCAGTGCTTCCATGATGTCGTCTGAGACGTTGTCCTCGTTGGGCTCGCTGAAATAGGTCTCCATGATGTGGCTCAAGATGTCGAAGCTGCCGGAAGCCATCTGCCGCAGCGGCACGGAAAAGGTGTAGGTGGGGTCCATCAGGGCAAAGCGGGGGTTGAGGGCCGGATAGTCCCGTCCGGTCTTTACCTTCTTTTCCTCGTTGGTGATCACCGCGCCGCCGTTGCACTCGCTGCCGGTGCCGGCCACCGTAACCACCACGCCCAGGGGCAGAGGTTCAAAGTCGATGACGCCGGGGCGCGCCCAGAAATCATCCCAAATGTCCCCGTCATACCGGGTTGCCAAAGATACGGCCTTGCAGCAGTCCATGACGCTGCCGCCGCCCACGGCCAGAATCATGTCCACGTTGTTGTCCAGCGCCAGTTTGGCGCCCTCCTGTACCTTGGCATAGGTGGGGTTGGACATGATGCCGGAAAACTCTACCATGGTTTTTCCGGCTTCCTTCAGGATACCGGTGATCTCATCATACACACCGGTTTTCTTGATGCTGCCGCCGCCATAGGCCAGCAAAATGGTATTGGCATTTTTCGTCAGGCAGGTCAGATATTCTTTCACGCAGCCCTTGCCAAAGTAAACCTTCGTAGCGTTTTGAAAAATAAAGTTGTTCATAATGATGCTTCCTTTCTGTATGATGTTTTATGTTCTGCCAACGGGATGCTCACATTTGCGCTTCCCAAAATTGGGCCGCTTCATCCAGCCATCCCTCCGCCACCGTACCGGTTCCCAGCCCAAATCCGTGGGGCAGGCCGGGATAGTGGTGAAATTCGGTTGGAATCCCTAAGGCATCCAGCGCTTCTATACGCCGCTGCATGGTACGCCAGTTTGCAATGCCATCCCTTTCCCCTACGCAAGCGAAGGTGGGAGGGTCATTTTCTGTGTAGTCACTATGCCCGGTGTACTGCATGATAACGGCCCCTGGTCTGGGCAATCCGTCCCCGCCAAAAGCCGCCGGACCGTAGGAACCAAGCCAGGCCGCCATACGGCCTCCGGCCGAACCGCCCCATAGCGAGTAACAGTCGGTGTTTACCTCCCATTCTTCCGCGTGTTCAAAAATAAAGCTGATGGCCCGTGCCAGATCCTCACAGGCTGTTTGGGCACCAGGGCGGTAAATCAGGGCGAAGGCATTGTACCCCCGCTTGGATAATTCCAACGCATGGGGAAAGCTGTCCTGCATGGCCCCCACATAGGCAAAGCCTCCGCCGGCATTGCATACGGCAAATCTTGCCCCCGGCTTGCCTTTGAAGAAGAACAGCCCTGTGTCCTCCTTTTCCGGGTCGGCGGCTTTTTCTTCATCGGTGTAAATATCATAAAACACCGTTTCCCCGGCATTGGCCCTCTGCCACAGGGTATTGACGATCTCCACGGTTTCCTCCGGGTCAATGTTGTTGTACCAGGTCAGCTGCAAATCTCCAAGGGTGCTGCCGCTCATATACCAGTCATCCACCGGAAAGAGCAGCCGCCCATATCCTGCGAAAACCGGATCATCCATTACATCCTGAATGGGCGTAGATGTTGTAAACGGCTCTGCCATTTGATCCGCAGGCGCAACGCTGTCCGGTTCCTGCTGGGAATCTGCGTGATCTAAAAGGCCGGTATTCCCGGCAGGCGGCGGTTCCCCGGAAGAAGTTGTCTCTATCGGTTCACGGCCTGCACATCCCGTCAGACAGAGCAGCAGGCAAACCGCAATAGCCAGAACTCCCTGCGCCTTCATCGTGTCACCATCCTTTCTCTTCTGACTTCATTATAAAAAAAACGAGACTTCAACAGAAGTCTCGATTCGTTATGTACTATTTACCTTTGGGTTATTACTTTCCTTGTTCTGTCGCCTTCTGCACCGCCCGCAGGAACTGTTTGACCGCGGGGGATGGAGAGGGAGAGTGAAGCAGGCCGTAGGGAATGGTGTAGTTCCAATCCACCGGTAAAATCTTCAAAAGCGGATGGACGTACTGCCACTTCGGCACAGCCATCAGCACACAGTTGTTGTTTTCGCACTGATTAAATGCGTTTACATCGTAGAAGTCAAAGTCCACAATTTGGATCTGCGGGTGGTTTTTCCACAGATCGTCCCGCAGCAAGTCCACATAGTGGCTCCACTCCCGACGCATCAACATGAATTTCTCTCCGTAGAGATCCTGCACCGTCAGCCGGTCTTTGGCCGCCAGGCGGTGATGGATGGACACCGCCGCGCAGATGGGTTCGCGGGAAATTTCCAACCCGGCGCACCGGCGCAGGTTCAGCATTGTTTCATCGAAAATGCCCGCCACCACATCAATGTTCTGCCCCAGGTTGGCCAGGATCTCCCTGGCGTTTTCGGGCGTGTTGTCAAAAGGCACCAGCTGGAACTTGATACCGGGGCAGTCCTCCTGCAGTTTTGGCCACAGATCCACCAGCACCTGGGCCGGCGTCATGGGGGAGGTGCCGATGCGGATGATGTCCTCGCTCTGTTTCATGGTGTTTTTGGCCCTTGTGACGGAATCCTTGCAATATTGGATGATATATTTGGCGTCCTGCGCCAGGGATTTTCCGGCTTCGGTCAGCTGCAGGCCCCGATGGGTGCGCACAAAAAGCTGCAAATCCAGGTTTTCTTCCAGCAAATTGATCTGTTTGATCACCGCCGGCGGGGAAATATACAGTTTCTCTGCGGCTTTGTTAAAGCTGCCGCATTCTACCACACACAAAAAAGTTTCTAATTGTGGGTTATACATAAAACTTTCAACTCCTCTCACCGGGCAGATTCTTTTATTTCCCGCCTCCGTTTGTCTTTCGGCTTTTCTGCATCTTTGGGAATAAGCCAAACCCGTCCTATTTTCTCTGCCCCGGGAATGCGTCCATCTGAGCAGTAGTAATTGATTTGTCGGGGAGAAATCTTCCACTTTTCCCCTGCTTGTTTCAATGTCATATAATCCATCGGCTTCGCCTCCACCACAATTATATTTCGCTTTCTCGAAGAAAGCAAGTCATTGTTTGTGAAGTAATTTTGAATCATCATCAGTAATTTTACCAATTCAAATACTTTCTTATAAGTTCATCTCGACCATCATCCCTGATTCTCTCTACCGCATGCAGTGTCTTGGTTATAGACCCCAAAGCGGATCTTGTCAATGACATTCTTTCCCGGATTCCGGAGGAGCGCGAAGACGACGTGGTTGTGATCGACCCCTCTGACCCGGCACCGGTGGGATTTAACCCGCTGGCCTTCAAAAATTATGAAAACCCACCCTTGCTCGCCGATGCTATCCTCAGCGTCCTCAAAGAACTCTGGGTGGACAACTGGGGCGTGCGCATTCAGGACATCCTGTCAGCGGCGCTGCTCACGCTGGTAGAAGTGGAGGGTTCCTCGCTGTTATGGCTCCCCGCCTTCTTAACAGACGCAGATTTCCGGCATAAAATCACCAGCCAGGTCAAAGACCGGGTTGCCCTGAAACCCTTCTGGGAACAGTTCGATGCCCTTAAAGATTACAGCCGCCAACAGCAGATCGAGCCAGTCCTCAATAAGCTGCGCCAGTTCACTTTGCGGCCGGGCTTAAGGAACGTGCTTGGTCAGGCAAAGCCGAAGTTCAGCTTAACCGATCTGTTCGAGCAGCGCAAAATCGTGCTGGTGTCGCTGAATAAAGGGCTGGTCGGGGGCGAGTGCAGCCGCTGTCTGGGATCGCTGATCGTCGGCTTGACCTGGACACTGGCTTTATCCCGTGCCAAGCTGCCGCCGGAGAAACGGCACCTTGTATCGGTCTACATCGATGAGCTGCAGGACTACCTGTCCCTACCCACCGACTTATCCGACGCCCTTGCACAGGCACGGGGACTGGGGCTCACCCTTGCCCACCAATACCGGGATCAGCTGCCCCTTTCTATCCGCTCCGGGATTGACGCCAACGCCTTAAACAAAATAGTCTTTGGCCTGAATGCTACCGACGCCAAAGCTATGGCGGCGATGGCACCGGGACTGACCGCCGAAGATTTCATGATGCTGCCCCGCTATCAGGTTTATACCACACTGCAGTGCGGTGGGCGGGCGACCGGCTGGATGCGGGGGCAGACCCTGCCGCCGGTCAGATCCACCCGGCTCCCGGCAGAGCTGAGGGCACGCAGCCAGAAACGTTACGGAAAACCTGCCGCCGAAGTGGAGCAGGAGTACCTCGACCTGTTTATCGGAGCAGCGGCTCCGCCTGCAGAAACGGTTCCATCACCCAAAAAAGGCATGACCGACCGCATGACGTATCGTGAAGAGAACAGAAGCAGGGAATATCCGCCTTCTGCGCCGCTTACGGAACTTCTGGGAAAGGACTCTATCCCTGATTACAGGGATACACTGCCTGACCAGCCCGGCGCAGCCGACTCTCCCGAACAGCCTGCAAAGGCTCCCGCCCGCACCCTGCTTTCCCACAAGAAGCTGGAGAGCCTGCGGGAGCGTCTGGGGGAGCGTGACCTTGCCATCCTCACCTCGATCCGGCAGAGCAAGTATCTGACCAGCGACCAGGTCTGCCGGCTCCACTTTACGGAACACAGTACGGACACCGCCGCTATCCGAGCCGCCAACCGCAACCTGAGAAAACTGCGGGAGGTGCACCTGATCGCCGCCATGACCCGGCGGGTGGGCGGCATCCGGGGCGGGTCAGTCTCCTACATCTGGCACCTGACCGAGCCGGGGGAACGGCTCCTGCGGCTGGCCAAACCGGATGATTCCAAACGGCGCACCCGGTTCCTCGAGCCCTCCGGGCGGTTCCTCCGGCACACACTGGCCGTGGCGGAATGTTCCATCCAGATCCGGGAAATCTGTGACAGGCAGAAAGAGCTCTCTCTGGTCACAGTGGACTTTGAGCCGGACAGCTGGCGTGCCTATTCCCGGATCGGCAAAATCGTGTCACTCCGGCCTGACCTGTATGCGAAGACCACCTGCGGCGAGTATGAAGACTGCTGGTTCATTGAAGTAGATTTAGGCACAGAATCCATCCCGGCCATTCTGGAACAGTGCCGCCGCTATCACGACTATTTCCTCACCGGTCTGGAACAGGAAGAGTTCGGCGTGTTCCCCTTGACCGTCTGGATTGTCCCCAGCGCCCATCGCCGGGACATGTTAAAAGAGGCCATCCGTAAGACCTTTGCCGGGCAGCCTTCCCTCTTTGCGGTGATCACGCCGGAAGATCTGGAGCCGCTGCTCTGCCAAAAGCTGAATCAGGAGGCTCTATGTTAGGCTCCCGCCGCCAACCCTCCGGGAGCCGGAAAAGGAGGTTACATGAGCAAGAAAGAACGCGGGAGGCCGATGTGCTCCCATCACGTCCGCATTGTCCCGGAGTACCGGGACACCCCGGACATGGAAAAACTGGGGAAGGCTCTGATCTCGGTAGCGGTAACGATTGCCGGGAAGAAAAGAGCGGAACAACCGTCCTCAGAACTGGACAATCCTACACGCTCCGCTTCATCCCCTGCAGACACAACCGGAAGGAGGGCGGCATGACGTAACTTAGCATTATCGGCAGACATCTGCCCTCCCAAAAAAACAGGCGTTTCTTCTACAGAAATCGCAAGAAACGCAGCACATAAAATAGGAAAGGAGGTTTACTGTAACAACGAGACTTTAACATCTGGCGGCCACGGTGCGCTTGTTCCCTAGAGGCGCATCCGTGGATGCCCTCTGGGACAGCGCACTTTGAGCCGCCCCCACAAAAAGGAGGGCAAGCCATATGTTTATCAATCATTTTGGGATCGAAATGGAATTCACAGGCATCACCCGGGAACAGGCGGCGGAGGTGGCCGCAAAGTTTCTGGGCGGCACCGCGACACACGCAGGCGGCTACTACGGCACCTATCACGTGAGCCGCACCGGACGGACGGATCTGGAAATTCATGTCGGACGCCAGTATTGACTGCCAGAGAAAAAACGGAACCGCCGTACCGCTCACGCCGACACAAACTGCAGTGTAGAGCTGGTCAGCCCCATTCTCCTGTACCGGGAAGACATCGACACCGTACAGGGTCTGGCACGGCGTTTACGCAGGGCAGGCGGTTTCACCAATGACACCTGCGGCATCCACATCCATCTGGACGGCTCCAACCACACGGCGCGCAGTATCCGCAACTTTGTCAACATCATTGCCAGCCATAACGATCTGTTCTACAAAGCCCTGCAGATTGCGCCGGAGCGGATGCGCTACTGCAAAAAGATGGACGCCTATCTGGTAGAGCGGATGAACCGGGTGAAACCCAAAACCCTTGCGCAGATCGAGAGCGTCTGGTACGAAGGCTACCGGGGGAGCCGGAACCGGCACTATCACGACAGCCGCTTACCATTTCCTCAATCTGCACAGCTTCTTCAACGGCAACCACACCGTAGAGCTCCGGGGCTTCAACGGGACGCTGCATGCCGGGAAGATCCGGGCGTATATCGTGTTCGCCCTGGCTTTGAATCACCAGGCGCTTACCCAAAAAAGCGCCAGCTACCGGAAAGTGCAGGAGGAAAATGAGAAGTTTGCCATGCGGGTGTATCTGAACCGGATCGGTTTTATCGGCGACGAATTCAAAAGCTGCCGGGAACATCTTTATCAGCATCTGGATGGCAACGCAGCGTGGCGCTACGGCAGTAAAGAAAATGTCCGCAGCCACATCAACCGTGCAGGAAATGGAGGGAACGCACATGAAGAATAACAAAGAAAGACTCTACATCGCTTACGGGTCAAACCTGAATCTGCGGCAGATGGCGCATGGCTGCCCTACGGCGGAAGTGGTGGGCAAAAGCCTGCTGCGCGGCTGGCGGCTGATGTTCCGGGGCGGCTCCCACAGTGCGGTCGCTACGGTGGAACGGATGCCGGGACATGCGGTGCCGGTGCTTATCTGGCGGCTGCAGCCTCAGTGACGAGCAGCAGGCGCTGGATGTCTACGAGGGCTGGCCGCGTCTGTACCGCAAGGGAGACCATCCGGTTAACCGTAAACGGCAGGCGTGTCTACGCCATGATCTACATCATGAACGAGCAGGGACACCCTTACGGAAAACCGTCCAGTTTCTATCTAAACACCATCTGCGAGGGCTATCAATTCCTGCAGATTTGACCCCGAGATTCTTTTGACAGCAGTCGCTGATTCCAGAAAGGAGGCATTCTAATGACAGATACCATCAAAATGTAGATCCTTACAATCCGCAATTCCGGAGAGACCAATATGTTCGACATCCGCCGTGTACAGCAGATCGCCAACCGCAGAGGCTACTACGAGCTGGTCATCTATCTGGAGGAACACCGGAAAGAGTACGTCAATTTTATCCTTACCGGAAGAGCCAACTAAACATTAGAAAAGACTTGCTTTTTCCGGCAGGCTGAGTGATAGATGTAGACAGAGAAAGGAGGAACCGATCATGCGGATCAACTACAATGTAACAGGCTCAAAGCGGAAGGAGTTGGTACAGGCCGTTGCCGATTTCCTGGCAGTGCATCCTGTTTATCTGGGAGCGCCCACCTTTGCTTATAAGGTCGGCGGCTGTCAGGTGGATATTCACGGCGTTCTCACTACTCCCGACACGTGCGATGAAGTTGCCGCCGCACTGTTAGATGCACTAAAACAGCGGGGCTTCGAGCCCTCCCAAGGCGATGAAACCGCCAGAACCGATGAGGAAGAACCAGCAGGGAGTGAAAATGATTCCTATATCGTAGAAGTCCCAAAAAACGGGTTCACCCCGGAAACGGAGGACAATCTCGCCAGGATCATCGCCAGCAAGGCAACGCTTCTCAAGAAAGCCTTGGGGACGGACACGCTGGAAGTTACCCAAACGCAAACGACACTGAAGTTCCCGTGGTTTACCCTGCATGGCCTCGATGGGGAGGCCGATGCCTACAACCGCTTAATTACCGCTCTCTGTAAGATGGCAAGGGAACAGCGGCGGGTAACGGCGGTAGAACGCCCCACAGACAACGAGAAGTTCACCATGCGGATTTTCCTCATCCGGCTGGGCTTCGTTGGCGACGATTACAAAAAAGCGAGAAAAATCCTGCTCAGGAATCTTTCCGGCAACAGCAGCTGGAAGGCCGGACACCGACCGAATCGGGCTGAGACGACCACCTCAGAGCCAAACATCAGTGAAACAGAAACACTTACAACAGAAACAATTCCGGCAGACAATTCTGTGGAAGAATTGGCGGAGCATTCCGATGCCACCCCAACAGACGGTTCTGCCGATGAGAAGGGGGGCGCACCTTATGAACAGTAATCACGGATTCCCAAGCCGCGAGACGGTGGCGCGGGTCAGGCAGATGTATCCGGCGGGCTGCCGCGTAGAGCTCATCTCGATGGATGACCCTTATAGCAAGCTCAATCCCGGTGACCGAGGTACGGTGGAAATGGTGGATGACACCGGCACCGTATTCGTCCGCTGGGACAACGGCTCGGGGCTGGGCGTCGTCTACGGCGTAGACAGAATCCGGAAACTGTAGTTCTTTATTAAGGAAGGTATTACGCTTTCCTCGCAACTCAAACCGGTCTGCCTCGTGCAGGCCGGTTTTCCAAGAAATGATGAGCTTATTAACAAAAAGATAACGTTAGGATAAGCGGCTTGCTCTGTTCGCTATTCAGAGGTATCATCAGAGAAATCCAAGAAAGGAGGCAGTATACATGAATTATACAGCACAAGCTGACCCCATGCAGGCAATGGTAAATGCCATCACGCCTAAATTCGCCGTCTCATATCTACGCGTCTCCACGCGTGGACAGGCAGAACGCGGCGGCGGTGCAGACGAGGGCTTTTCCATCCCCGCCCAGCGGGAAGCTAATAAACGTAAAGCCCTCTCTATGGGCGCAATGGTGGGCAAAGAATTTGTTGACCGGGGCGCATCCGCTAAATCCGCTGATCGCCCGGAACTGCAAAAGATGTTGCAGTACGTCAAGGAAAACGCGGATCGTGTAGATTACGTGATTGTCCACAAAGTAGATCGACTCGCCCGGAACCGGGGCGATGATATCGATATTATGCGTACTCTGGATGAGTGCGGTGTCCAGTTGGTTTCTGCATCAGAAAGCATTGACAACACACCTTCCGGAATGCTGCTCCACGGCATTATGAGCGCGATCGCTGAGTTTTACTCGCAGAACCTCGCCACTGAGGTTAAGAAAGGCATGAGCCAAAAGGTCAAAAACGGCGGTACGCCAACCAAGGCGCCAATCGGCTACCGCAACATCCGGGCATACGATGATAAAGGCCGCCGCGACAGCCGCGTAGAGCTTGATGAACAGCGAGCGCCGCTGCTAACCCTCGCTTTTGAGAAATATGCTACTGGAGATTGGACGCTTTCTTCATTAGCAGAACATCTGACAGATTTGGGGCTTGACACCCCGGCAACGCCAAGACGACCATCCCGTCCGATCACAAAGAAGCAGCTTCACAATATTTTGCTCAATCCATACTACAAAGGCATTGTGACCTATAACGGCGTACAGTATCAGGGAAAGCAGCCACTAATCATTGATCCCGGCACCTGGGAAAAAGTGCAAGGCGTTCTCAAAAGCCACGTCAACGGGGAACGCAGCCGTATCCATGAGCATTATCTCAAGAGTACGGTTTATTGCGGCCATTGCGGCTCCCGCCTGATTATCCACAACGCCAAATCCCATACGGGAACCAGATACCCGTACTTCGTATGTATCGGTCGCCACGACAAGAAAACCAACTGCACTCAGAGAGCAGTCCTTATTGAAGAGGTAGAAGCCAGAATCGAACAGCTTTACGAAAAAATCTCGTTCACAAAAGAATTTACAGCATTCATGCAAAAGTACGTGGATACACAGATCGACAAACTGGCAGAAACCTTCAAAGAGGAACAGAAATGACTCAAATTGGAAAAGGACAAACTGGAGCGCAAGCAGCGTAAACTGCTGCAGGCGCACTACGAAGATGCCATTCCCCTTTCACTCCTTAAAGAAGAACAACGGGAGATCAGCAAAACTCTTACCAATATCAATGAACGGATGAAGGCTTACAATATAGAGCTGGATGATGCTAAAGAGAACCTTCGCTATGTTTTTGAGCTGTTGGATGACTGCGGTAAAGTCTACAAGTTTGCCGATGATCAGGAGAAGCGGCTTCTCAATCAGGCATTATTCAAGAAGATTTTGGTGTATGATGACCTGAGCCTCTCCGCAGAGTTTAACACTCCCTTTGATACCGTTATCAGCCCTTCCGCACAATATTTAAGTATGGACATTCTGTGTTATGACGTCGTTTATGGATATCGCGGACGCTGTTTTTTTAAGACGTAGCGCGTTATGAAATGTTTGCGCCAAATTGCATTTTGGGTGAGACGGCTAATTAGACTGCGTCGTCTTCGCTAACTTTTTGAGCTCTTTTAGATGAGCTCGCATGCGATGGAGTACGCATTCGTAATTAGCACCCTCAGCTTCCATGCTGCGGGCTATACTGCGAAGAGCTCTATCTTGTTTTTCTTCTTGTGTCATAGATCAATTATAGCATGCGAAGGGGAGGATCGTACTTGATAGCTCAAATCTCGCCATCAGCTTGCTGAGTGACCAAAGTGCGGCAATCCAAACCCTGTCTACACCGACGAGCGGTGGAACAAGCTGGTAGAGTCCATCAAGGTCTGCAGGGGCGGCCACCTGATCTTCACCTTAACGGATGGCAGGATTGTGAAGGTTGCGCTCTAAAGCCACTAACACTCTACAAGCAGCAATACCGCAGGGACAACCCACGGCACTATTCTTACCTGAATATTAAGTTGACAAACATATATCGCACTGCTATAATAAAATTGATATGTAGCAGTGCGATATAGTGCAGTGCAAGGTATGCATAGAAAGGGTCGTGAACGAAGTGAACGCACATATTCGTAAAGTGTACATACCGATGACAGAAACGAGTTTTTATATCCTGCTTTGCCTCCGGGAAGAATCCCATGGCTATAATATCATCCAAAAAGTAGAGAAACTGACAGATGGCGAAATTCGAATCAGTCCCGGAACGATGTACGGCAGCCTATCCAAGATGGAGAAGGATGGCCTGATCCACTTTGTCCGGGAAGAAGAAAAACGAAAGATATATTGCATCACAGAATTAGGTAAAAATGTGCTGGCATTAGAAATGAAGCGAATCGAAAGATTGTATCGAAACATGATGGAGGTGCGCTGACATGAAAGAGAAAAGAACCGAGCTGCGTATTTTCACGATAGCGGAATGGGAAAAAGAAGAACAGTATCTTCGGAAGCGGCATCAGGAAGGATGGAAATTTACGAAAGTAAGCCTGCCGGGACTTTACCGCTTTGAAAAATGTCCCCCTGAGGATGTGATTTACCAGCTCGATTATAACGAAGAAGGGCTTAAACATAGGGACGAGTATGTGCAGATGTTTAAGGATTGCGGCTGGGAGTACCTTCAGGAGTTTGCCGGATACACCTATTTCCGTAAACCAGTTGCCGAAATGCAGGGAGAAGAGGAAATTTTCTGTGACGATGAGTCCGGGCTCGACATGATGCGGCGGGTATTTGCAGGCCGATATGTGCCAATCCTCATTATTTTGATGTTGTTGATTTTGCCAAACATCTTTGATCAATTCCATAGCTCAGATGCAGATGCTCCTATACTACTGGTGCTGTTTTTGATCCTGCTCTCAGTTTACGTATGGGCAGTTGCGTCTTTTGCCTATCGTTATTGGAAGTTAAAAAGACGGCTGAAAAAGTGATACCGTGATGAATAGGCTATAGTTGATAAAGCGAACAAGTAAAATCAGTATGGAAACGTTGCTCTATTAATTCAGGGGGCAATGATTATGGGAATGGGGACGAATGGGGTTATACAAGGTAATTTTCATGAACACCCACATGAGTTTTATCAAATGGCCATCTCCCAATATTCATGGAAATGGCCATTTTGTTAAGGCCTTATTCGGTTGACTCGTCTGCCGCCATTCTTTTGAAAATCAGAATGCCCTTGGAAGATGGCATGATGGAGCAAGAAACGAGCTCAAAACCTTCCTGTTCCATTTTATTGGCTGCATCTTCTATTTTGACAGCCATTTCTTTAGCCTTGGGAGAATATTTGACTACCATCGTTTTATACATTGAGTTCACCTCCTATCCACAAGAAAGTTCCTGAAATGTTCCAAACCGTGTGGAATACTTTTGTACTTATACTTTGAATTGTAACAGGAAGGAAAGCGCTTGGCAACTTACAGTCTCAAAGCATTTTTCGGGCATTCTTCTTTATCATGCAAAAATCGTAGCAGAGCCTGTTCCTGTTCCAGCGGGAAGGTGCGGGGAAGCCACAGTGTCTTGGCGAAAGGCCCTTTTTGGCTGGCACCATACCTTCAGTCTGCCGGATCTACATTTCGTTGATTTGGAAATGCCAGACATCCGACCGTTACCGCCAGGATATCGATGAAGGTGCGGAGGATCAGATCGGGGATATTGGCGTCAAAAACCAGCGGCATGAAGAAGTTAAAGAGGAATAAATCCACCCCAAACAGCATGCCGCCAAGAATAAGCGCCCGCTTGATCCGATTTTTGCTGTGGATATAAAGATTCAGCCATGCCGTCACACAAGAGATTGCGGTACCTGTTAAAAGACACCACAGTACCGTTTCCAACGGTTTTTCATCAAAGGAAGAGTAAATGCCAAAGACGAGATATTGTATCATCCGCCCGACAAAGAAGCCCCCTGTGACAGCCAGCACCGGAAGAATGGGGAAAGGCGACTTCTCTTTATCTGCCCGTCGTGCAGGGTTACCAAACAGCCATCCCAGCAGCAACCCCATAACAATTAAAGCAATACTATCAGCTATTGGGTAAGTAATCCGATCAAAACCTGCTACATGTGGCAAAGGCTCTAAAAGATAAACGATCCACACCGCACAACAGGAAAGACCATATTTTAGCCCCTGCAAAACCCGATTTCCACTCAACCGATTCCGGATAAGCAGAAACAGCGAGGCAATCAGGGAATAAGCGAAAATCCCATAGACAGTAAAAGCCAGCGGCATGGTGCCATTTTGTGCAAAAACGCTGGGTGCCAGGACTGTCTGCTCACCGGCCGGAATGGAAAGTTGACCAATGATGCGGACGATGGTGGTGGCAAGGCCGATTAGAAGGATTTTCAAGATGTTTTTAACAGTTCTGTTCATATTGTCTCCCTCTGTATTGCCTGAATAATCGGTTCCAGGGCTCTGAAATCCGTAAAATCCACATGCTTTCCATAGGTTTCTATGAACGCCCGATTCTCCGCTGTCTGTTTTTCAAACGGCGTCCTTTGCAGGGATTGGTATAACAGTTTCATCATTGTCCAATGTCCGAAAGAGAGCTTTTGATAATCGATCCCGCCACGAAGATGAAAGATCTTCGCCCGATCAAGCAGTTCTGCGGGAAGCTGCCTTTGCAGAGAAGTACGGATATTGTGCTGGTTTTCCGTCTCGCTGGGGTCGGCCAGCCCTACGGTAACAAGGATTAGTTTTTGTCCATCCTGAAGTGTAAGGCCCCGCAGGGTTTTCGCCAAGCCCAGAACACCACCGGCATACAGCCCGCCTAGATAAACGATTATATCTTTGTCCGAAAGAGTTGATGCGTCTTTGTAACTGACCGCAGGAATGCCGGTTTGCTCGGACAGTTTTTCCGCATACCGGCGGGTGCTTCCATACTGACTACCGTAGACAATGATGTGTTCCATAAGTACTCTCCTAATCATTATACCATTTGTCCCGTTTCAAAAGCGCGAAAAGGAAGCGACCTTGAAAGAGAGAGGATAAAATCATAAATATATTTGCGATAGAGATGAACAGAAAAGAGGGTATCATCACTCGCGTGAATTGGTTGGCCAACGGTTTTCTTCCGCGAACTGCCGCCGAAAGACGTGCCATACAGAACAACATGCCGCTGTTGAGAAAAAGCCATGTGCATATCTGGATGGCTAGAGAACACCACAATTCACTTGGAACGGTGCTGGTAGTGAAAAAGGCTAACGCCATTTGCAGTAAGATGACTCCCACCAGGATCGGGTAGACGATCCCCAGCACCTGAAGCATTACGCCGCCGCCGACCCCGCTTCCGCCGCCCCAATTGATTCCTGCCCTTTCACACCACGCCTGCAGCATATGCAGAGAGGGGCGGTTTTGTTTGCCCTCGACAAAGCCGTTGTTGGAAAGCGCATACAACCGGAACCGGCAGGAATGGCTTTTACAATAGCTTTCCGCCTGGTTGAGGAATTCCACCACATGGGACGGAAGGCCATCTACATAGAGAGGTACGAAAAGGCACACCGCATCCATGTCGGGGAACAGTCCCAGAACTTTCTGAAAATCCTGCCGACTGCTGAGGGACACCACCTTCTTTCGGGTGCCCGGAAGAAACAACCGGAATAACCTCGAGAAGAAACGAGAGGCACCGCCTTTTTTCTTGGGACTTGCATTCAAAATCAGAAGGTTCATAAGCCGGCCTCCTTTAACTGCTCAATAGTCTCAAAGAAGACCACCTCCGCCTTCTCATAATCCAGATTCAGCCGGTTGCGCTCGACAACCTCTTTGGCTATCTCCTGTTCAAATTTCGTGTATTCCCCGTAAAAGCAAACGCACATCAGTTTCCGGCGCGGGTAGCGGCTGATGTGATGAGTTTGCCCGCCCCGCCAGGTAAAAAACGGGAGAGAACCGCCGATTGCACGATCCAAGACGGCTTTGATTGGGCTGCTGTATCCTCCGTAACAGCACCGGCTGACGATAATCAGCGGATCACTTTGACCAACGAGCGCTCCAATGTGCTGTAGAGAGTCCTTCATGATGCAAAAACCGGCGTTCTTCAACCAGCACTTGAAACAGCCCTGGCAGGAAACATACTGGTTGTTTGCATACAGGACAACCGAATCCTCACTCGTTTTTTCCGGTGTATAGGTTACCGCATCACCAAGATCATGAATGATTACCTTCATAGGCTGGTTTCTCCTCTTGAAGTGAAAAACATAGAAAACGTGTTCATTGTTTCTGCTGCCAGAATACAATTCAATATAACTTTCCATTTTAATAATATAATAGGCGACATTAAGTGACTATCCACTTTCGGTAAAATCTGTGTAAATTATAAGGAAAATCAAACAATCGTGACACTGTCTTGTCGTACATGAGAAGATACAGAAGAAAGAATGCAGGATAGATCGTTTTGATAATTTCTTTAAGTTGAGGGAACTTCCCTACTTTATTAGGATGTTACCACACGATGTTCATATATGCAGATAACGGTTAACTGTTGCGATTTTGTGAACAAACAAAGCAACTGCCCTTGTGTATCCCTGTTCGATGTACTCTTTTATCCTGAATATAGCGTCTTTTGCCCCTCTTCCCGGTCGATAGCCAAAGCTGTCGTCCGAAAACAATGGCTCATAGATTGGCATGAGCTGCTGGAGCATTGCCTGTTGAATGATACGGTCGATGACGGTCGGAATGCCGAGTTTTCGTATCCCTCCATCCGGCTTCGGGATTTCCACCCGTCTGACAGGAGACGGGGTATATTTCCCTCTTCGGATTCTCTCCGTCAGTTCATGGTTATGCTCCTTCAGCCATGGCAGTGCCGCTTCGATGGTCATGCCATCCACTCCCGGCGCTCCCTTGTTTGCCTTCACTCTCTTGTAAGCCCTGTTCAGGTTATCCTTATCCAGTATCTTACCTAAGATATCCGGCTCTGCACTGTCCCTTTCCTTCCATATCCGGTTGAATGAGCGGTGCGCTCTCACATACCCTTTACGTTCCGCGCTATCTCTTTGTGAGTAGCTTTCCCTGTTTTCTGTACCCATCTGCCCATTCCTCCTTTCCCAGTCGTACTAAAGACTCTTATTGATTCGGTCCTTCACTGAAAAACACAGCTACTATGACCTCTGCTGACTTCTGTGCGTTCAGCGTTATCTCCTGATAACGGTTACTCCTCGCGGAGCGTTCCACACAGACCTCCCTGGGTACCACACGTTTCTTTCCCTCCATCCATCTGCCGCATTTACTGTACATGATTCCGTGTAGCTATCGGGCTTCATCTTGTTTGGCAGACTTACCCTCATGCACAGCCTTATATGCGGTTTCTGTTCGTCAGACCAGAGGTTTGCCCGTGGGTTAGTAAGTTCCCCACATCCGGCTTCCTTCAGACTCCACCTCACGATGGACACCCTTGCCTTCGGCTATGTCTTTCCCGCTACCGGGCAGACTTGGGACTTGCACCCTTAAGAAACGTGCGCCGCCAGGCGCACCAAAAAAATGGGACACCCCCGTTATTTACAGGGGTGTCCTATAATTCCTCGCCGCTATGGATATCACTAACGCCACTTTCTAAAGGATATCATATTATGACATATTTACGCTAATTTTCATTGTGGGTGATACGGACGACAAGTTTTGCACCATTTATATAATTGTGACCATCTTACTTAATCACTACCTTCTGCGCGGCGGCTACGTCAGTAATAGTTCGCTGTACAATGTGGGGTCAGTCGGATACTATTGGTCATCTACCCCTTACTCGTCTAACAACGCTTACATCTTGCTCTTCAGCTCGAACACCATCACTGCGGACTACACGGGTCGCGACCTCGGCTACTCTGTCCGTTGCGTGGCTGCTGGGTAGTTGTTGGTGGCCACCTCTCCTCTTTACTTTGTGCGCAACGGCTATGTCGCCCCAGGCAGCAGCTATCTCAATGTCGCAGGCGGCGGCGGTTACTATTGGTCCAGTCACGCCTACTCGACTAGCTATGCGTACGGTCTGTACCTCAATCCGTCGTACGTTGGCCCGTCTCCCAGTAGCCACCGTTACTTCGGCTACTCGATGCGTTGCGTGGCTGGCTGGGAGTAGTGCCGGATGCCGGTTGCCCTGAGTATCACATTGTCGCCCCCTACTACCTTCTGCGCGGCGGCTACCGCTACAGCGGCTATTCTGTCCGTTGCGTGGCTGCTGGGTAGTTGTTGGTGGCTTTGGCGATAACAATAAAGAAGCATACCGTCATGCTGACACGCCTACGGGTGCGTCCTTTCTTTTTCGAGAAGTTGGAGAAAATATCCAACAGATCCAGACTCAAAATCTTCCATTCTGTCTTATATCTAGTAGGGAGAAAAATATCCCCAACCCATTATTCGAGCATTAAAATAAAATATTTCAAGTTTATTCTATCCCACTCGCCTGCAAAATGCCAGATTTTCCACCCCTGTTATTTTTTGCGCTTAAGCGTCCGGTCGCCCCAAATATAGCCAAAAAAAGCCCTTGCCATATCTGTAAAATGTGCTTTAATCAGGGCAGGTTAGCTAAAGAAAAGGAGTGTGTACATATGGCACAAAATAGCAATATCAGCATAAGCAGCGGAGCTGCCAGGTTTATAAATGTACCCATCGGCAGAAAGAAAAGAGCGGTAAGCGGCAAGAAGCCCGAGACCTACCGCCTGACGCATCGGGAAGAGAACAAAGCCAAGAAGCGTCCGCAAACTGCGCCGACCGTAAGTTTTTGGGAAACGGCTCTCTCCCTGTTTCCAGGGAGTTCACCCCTAACCAGCGCGCCGGGGCGGCTTTAAGAGGCGGTCTTTTCCGGACGCCTTGATAAAAGAAAGGAGAATCACAAGTATGAGGAAAACCATGACAGAACAACAACTAGAACAAATTGCCGCACTGCGGCGGGAGAACTATCCTTACAGCTTTATTGGCCGGGAGTTAGGACTATCCCCCAATACTGTAAAATCCATCTGCCAGCGCAAAGGGTTTGCGGCCAGTGGGGCGCGGAAGACTAAGGCGGAAAAGCAGAATGCCCCGCTCCGCCGCTATTGCCATAAACCATTGCCGGAAACAAAGCGGCGGGGAGCGCTATTCTGCTCAGACTATTGCCGCACCAAATGGTACCGAGAAAACCGGAAAGTTACGGAGATCAGGACTTGACTTCTCTGGGCAAGAGAGTGATGAATGGTAGCAGGAGGTAACGATTATGCGTATTGAAGAAATACCGGCTAGTCCGAAGAAGCCTAAGATCACCCGCGTGGTAGCCTATGCCAGGGTTTCTTCAGATAAGGATGCTGCTTTCCACTCACTGGAAGCCCAGACGGAATACTACCAGAATTATATTGCGGCGCATCCGGACTGGGAGCTGGTTGCCATCTACTCAGATAACGGGATTTCCGGCACGACCATCCACCGCCCGGAGTTCCAACGCATGCTGCAGGACTGCCGGGAGGGTAAGATTGATCTTATCATCACCAAATCGGTGACCCGTTTTGCCCGGAATACCATCATCCTGCTGGAGACAATCCGGGAACTTAAAAGATCGGGGTTGACTGCTACTTCGAGAAAGAAGACATGCACAGCATCAGTCCAGACGGAGAACTGCTTTTAACACTTCTCGCAATGTACGCCGAGGAGGAAGCCCGGTCGGCCAGTGAGAACCAGAAGTGGCGCATCCAGAAACTATAC
Organism: uncultured Blautia sp.; assembly: GCA_963927715.1. Taxonomy (GTDB): domain Bacteria; phylum Bacillota; class Clostridia; order Lachnospirales; family Lachnospiraceae; genus Blautia_A. Next base: position 252,339 of record CAWVBU010000001.1, read on the forward strand.
GATCAAGGTAAGCCTGCCGGAGGCCACACTTTTGGCTATCGTTTAGCGGGTGAGAGGTTTGAGGTTGTACCGGAAGAAGCGGAGATTGTCAAAGAGATTTTTCGGCTCTACCTTTCCGGCATGGGTTACAGCAAAATCGCCAGAACACTAATTGAGCAGCACATCCCAGCCTACTTTGGTGGCACCTGGTCTGTCGCATCTGTCAGAAACATTTTGCTTAACGAAAAATATGCCGGTGACCTGCTGCTGCAAAAGACCTTCAGTGAGGATTTCCGTACCAAGAAGAAGCGAAAAAACACGGGAGAACTCCGCAAAGTCTATGTCAAAAACAGCCATGAAGCAATCATTGACCGGCAGACGTTCGGGGCTGTCCAGCAAGAAATCACCCGCCGCAGCGCCCGCCAAAGAGAGATTATGTCGCACAGAAATCCCAACCACGACAATAGCCAGAAACTGTTCTCTGGCCTGATTGTGTGCGGCTGCTGCGGCGCTGCTTACGTCAGAAAATACACCAACATCAAGAATAGTGACCGGCCAATCTGGATCTGCGGCCAATATACCAAATACGGAAAATCCGTCTGCCACTCGCAACAAATACCAGAAACCATGCTGATCGAGAAAGTCAAGAAGTCTTAGGACTACCAGAGATAAACCAAACCATCGTGCAGGAACATATTTCCCGCATCATGGTTCCAGAACACAATCACCTAATCTTCGAGCTAAAAAATGGCTCCTCGGTGGACATATTCTGGAAACATCCGTCCCGCAGGCTGAGCTGGACGGATGAGATGCGCGAGGCAGCACGGCAAAAAACCTTAATGCGATACAGGAAGGAGGAAAAACTATAAGTATGCCAGAAATCGAGATTATCGCGGCGACCAAAACATTGCAACAGCAGCCGCTATCCGTTGCGACTCGCAAGAATCGGGTCGCCGCCTATGCCCGTGTTTCTACGGAACAGGACGAGCAGCAATCCAGTTATGAGGCGCAGGTGGATTTCTACACCCGCCACATCAAAGCAATCCTGACTGGGAGTTTGTAGAAGTGTTTGCGGATCGCGGTATTACCGGCACCAATACCAAGAACCGGGAAAACTTCAACCGGATGATCGATCTGGCTTTGAATGGCGGCATCGACATTATCCTGACCAAGTCCATCTCCCGTTTCGCCCGGAATACAGTAGATACACTTCAAACCGTACGGGAACTTAAGGCGGTTGGTGTCGAGGTGCGGTTCGAGAAAGAGAACTTACATACTTTTGACCCGAAGTGTGAGATGATGCTCACGATCATGAGTTCTCTGGCACACTAGATCGCGTGTTCCATCAGTGAGAACGTCCGCTGGGGCAAACAGAAAAGTATGCGGGACGGGAAAGTGTCCCTGGCCTACTCGCGTTTCCTCGGTTATAAAAAGGGCGCGGATGGCAGGCCGGAGATTGTGGAAGAAGAAGCTGCTATTATCCGCAAAATCTATGACTTATTTCTATCCGGCAAGACCATCAATGAGATTGCCGCCATCCTGACGAATATGGGCGTCCTGACGCCAGCAGGCAGAGCCAAATGGAGCGTCAGCACTGTCCGCAGCATTCTCAGTAACGAAAAATACAAAGGTGAGGCACTTCTTCAGAAAACCTTTACCGTAGACTATCTGACTAAAGAAGTCCGGAAAAAACAACGGCGAGGTGCCATCCGTCCGTGTGCGCAATTACCACGAGCCAATCATAGAACCAGAGGTTTTTGACCGGGTGCAGGAGATATTAGCAGAGTCCACCAAGCGCGGGCAAAAGTACGCACCAGGCATCCTTTTGCCGGGAGACTCATCTGTGGCGACTGCGGCTCCTTTTATGGCCACAAAGTCTGGCGGCTGCGCAGTACAGGCGAGCATTACAATGTTTGGTACTGTAACCACAAGTACGACGGCGACAAGACCTGCGATTCTCCCAGACTCCGGGATGAGGAAATCAAGGCGGCCTTTGAGAAAACGCTGCAAAAGTGTGGCGACCCAAATCCGGTCTATACCGACGAGAAATGGACTGAGCTAGTAGAGTCCGTTAAGGTCTGCCGGGGCGGCCACCTGATCTTCGCCTTAACGGATGACAGGATTGTGAAGGTTACACTCTAAGGCCATTAATATATCACAGCAAAACATTCATGTGCCGTAAAGTGACATGAAAAAATTTATAGGCGGCCCCACTGTTCCATGGTTTTTTCTTGGAGTTTTTTCAAAAAAACACTTGCTTGTGACGCAACGTAATAAGATATACTATAAGCAGGAGGTGTGATATGGATAAACATAAGGCTATACCACAGGGCTATATGACAGTTGGCGAAGTAGCAAAGAAAATGGATGTCACTGTACGGACATTACAACATTACGATAGAGAAGGCTTGCTTTCTCCCTCGGCTATAAGCGAAGGAGGGCGTAGGTTATATACGGATAAAGACATCGTTAAACTTCATCAGATTTTGTCCCTCAAACATTTAGGTTTTTCCCTGAACGATATTAAGAATCGGCTTATTCCTCTAGACACGCCGGCTGAAATTGCTGCTGCTCTAGCGGAACAGGCCGCAACCATTAAAGAAAAAATAGATAGCCTGTCCGAATCGTTGAGAGAACTGGAAGCGTTGCGTGAGGAAGTCCTTCAAATGCAGTCCGTTGACTTCAAAAAATACGCTGACATTATTGTTAATTTGCAGATGAAAAATGATTTCTACTGGCTTATCAAGCATTTCGATGACCAGACCCTTGACCATATCCGCAGCCATTTTGACAAAGACAGCGGAAAGGCATTTATGGACAACTTTTTTGCAGCTTCAAGACGACGCGATAAGGCTTCAAAATGCAGGTGTTCCGCAGACAGTGATGAGGGACAGAATTTTGCAAAAGCCTATTGGAATATGATAAATGATTTCACTGGTGGAGATATGAGTATGCTCCCTAAACTCATTGAATTAGGGCAATTTCAAAATGCCAAGCAGGAATGGAAAGAAAAGCAAAGTATTGCCAACAGCTATGTTGAGCAAGCATTGAGCTTCTATTTTTCTAAATTAGGAGTTGACCCGTTTCAGGAGGGAACGAAATGAATGAGGCTATAAAAGTCAGTGGTTTAAAGAAAAGCTACGGAGCCCATGTTGTGTTGAACGGTTTGGATTTTTGTGTACGGCAAGGGGAGATTTTCGCGCTGCTCGGTGTAAATGGCGTAGGAAAAACTACCTCTCTTGAATGTATCGAAGGTCTAAGAAAATATGATAGTGGAAACATTACAATCCACGGTAGAATAGGCATCCAATTACAGTCAGCTTCTTTGCCGGAACATATTAAACCATTGGAAGCGGCTAAATTGTTTGCTAAATGGAACAAAAATCCCCTTGATAAAGCAATGCTTGAGGCTCTCGGCATTTATAACCTTGCGAAGAAACAGTATTATCAATTATCGACAGGTCAGAAGCGGCGACTTCATTTAGCACTCGCTCTAACGCGAAATCCAGACATTCTTTTTCTGGATGAGCCAACAGCTGGTCTTGATGTGGAAGGACGGCTTTCTTTACACAAACAAATTCGACAATTAGAGGCAATGGGGAAAACAATCATATTAACAAGCCATGACATGGCTGAAGTAGAGAATTTATGTGACCGGATTGCTATTTTGTCCGAGGGGAAGATTGTTTTTATTGGAACCGTTGGACAATTGGGGGAAACCGTAGGAAGGCATTATAACATCATAATTCAAACAGAAAACAGCACCAAAAAATACGAATCTGATAATATCGGAGAAACATTGCTGTCGTTGCTTACACAGTATAAAGAAAATGGAGAATCTATTGTAGATATACAGATAAACCGCGGGACTCTGGAACAACATTTTATGAAGATTACAAAAGGAGAATAATAGATGGGTGCTTTTTTATACGGGATTTTCCTGCAATGGAAGTTAGATATACGGAGCAAAACACTACTTATAACCTGCTATATTGTTCCTCTCCTGTTTTTTGCGATTATGGGTGGGATATTTACATCTGTTATGCCGGAAGCAAGATACACACTCATTCAGTCTATGACCGTTTTCGGAGTAACAATGGGTGCGTTAATTGGCTTGCCGCCCTCTCTTGTTGAAATTTACAGCAGCGATATTAAAAAAGTTTATAAGGCAAATGGTGTGCCACTATATCTTGGTCTTGTTTTGACGAATATTTCCGCATATATACACCTGTTTATTATGAGTATAATTCTATACATTGCCGCACCGATTGCTTTTAATGCTGAGATACCAGAAAATCCGGCGTTGTACTTTGCCAGTCTTGCTATTTTTATTGCTGTATCCCTTAGTATTGCCAGCATAATTGGCTTAGTAGTAAAAGACCAGGCAAAAACTTCAATGGTTTCTATCATCATTTTTCTGCCTTCTATCATGCTTTCTGGAATTATGTTTCCGATTGAATTGCTGCCAAAGGCATTTGAGGCAATAGGGAAGATTTTTCCAGCCACATGGGGGTACAAAGTAATGACAGACAGCGTATTTCAGCTTGAAAATTTGTTGCCGCTGGTAGTAATTCTTATTTTGGCTATTTGTGTATGTGGCATATTGCTACGCAAAGTTGATAAATAGCAAAGTCAGCCGAGTTAATCAATGGTAAAATGAACGCCGCTTTGTGCTGACGCCCCACGCTATTGCCAGACAGCAGAAATTTTCATAACCGAAGATGAAGTCCATAAAGCGCCATATCCATCTTGCTCAGAAACGGATATGGTGCTTTTCTATTGTGCAAAAACACTCGTGTCACCTCTAAGAAAAAACGGTGCGAGGAGAAACATCTATGTCAGAAGTAGCGCAATAGACCAATTATGAAAATCGGCGTTACTCGCCTCATTTTCCTCATTGGTGCAATCTGATCTCCAAGCAAAGTCTGAAATAATCAAAAAGAGTGTAAAAAAGTGGGGCACCCCTATTATTTACAGGGGTGTCCTATAATTTCTCGCCGCTATGCGATATCCATAGACGACGTCATAATCTGGTGCGGATAACAGGACTTGAACCTGCACGTCATGGACACCAGAACCTAAATCTGGCGCGTCTGCCAATTCCGCCATATCCGCATTCTCATCAGGAACAAATTATAACATTGTGCTCTTTCGCAGTCAAGGGAACCCTTGTTTTTTTATCTTAAATGTGATACAGTAAAAACAGTTTTCGTTATGGGTATTCCAGAACACTTCGGCGGGCTTTCTGAGTCCGAATTTCGATAGAATCATAGTCAGTTCAGACAGGAAATCCAAATACCTGAGCAAATGAATAGCAGAAAGGATATGTGATATGAGAGAAAAATATGAATCGCTGTCTCTTAGTGTTTTGCGCGATCTGGCCAGGGCGAGAGGACTGAAAGGGATCTCCGCGCTGAAAAAGGCAGAGCTGATCGAGCGAATGCTTGAGGAAGACGACAGAGAAAAGGGGGCAGCGCCAGGAGAACGGCAGAGAGGAACATGAGAGAGCGGAAAGTGTCCGGACCGATGGAGAACATGAGAAGTCCAGGGAATTTCAGGAAAACGGACACAGTCACGGTGACCGCAAGCCGATTCTGAATAACGAAGGGCTGGACAGTGGAGAGAAGGCAAACGGAATCCTGGAAGTGCTGCCGGACGGCTATGGGTTTATCCGCTGTGAAAATTATCTTCCGGGAGAAAATGATATCTATGTGTCTCAGTCTCAGATCCGGAAGTTCAATCTGAAGACCGGGGATATCATTCAGGGAAATATCCGCGTGAACCAGGGAGAGAAATTCCGCGCGCTGCTGTATGTGACTTCCATCAACGGTTTTCATCCCAATGAAAGCGTCCGGAGATATAATTTTGAGGATATGACGCCGATTTTTCCAGATCACCGTCTGATTATGGAACGCCCGGGCGGAAGTATGGCCATGCGGATTGTGGATCTGATCAGTCCCATCGGAAAAGGTCAGAGAGGAATGATTGTATCGCCGCCGAAAGCAGGTAAGACAACCCTTCTGAAAGATGTGGCGAAATCCATTCTGCGCAATAACCGGAAGATTCATCTGATTATTCTTCTGATTGACGAGAGGCCGGAGGAAGTAACCGATATTAAGGAAGCGATTCAGGGAGAAAATGTGGAAGTTATTTATTCCACCTTTGACGAGCTGCCGGAGCATCATAAGAGAGTTTCCGAGATGGTCGTGGAACGCGCGCGCCGTCTGGTGGAACACAAAAAAGACGTGGTGATCCTCCTGGACAGCATTACGCGTCTGGCCAGGGCGTACAACCTGGTGATTCCGCCCAGCGGAAGAACCCTTTCCGGCGGTCTTGATCCGGCGGCGCTCTACGCCCCGAAACGCTTTTTCGGCGCTGCGAGAAACATGCGTGAGGGAGAGGAAGTCTCACGATTCTGGCAACGGCGCTGGTGGATACCGGAAGCAAAATGGACGATGTCATCTATGAGGAATTCAAAGGGACCGGCAACATGGAGCTGATTCTGGACCGGAAGCTTCAGGAAAAACGGGTATTCCCGGCCATTGACATCCAGAAATCCGGAACCAGTAAGGGAAGATCTTCTGCTGAACCGGGAGGAGCAGGAGGCAGTCTACCATATGCGCAGAGCATTGAACGGAATGAAATCCGAGGACGCGGTAGAAGCAGATCCTCAATATGTTCGCGCGGACGAAAACCAACGCGGAACTGGTGCAGACGATAAAAAAACAGAAATTTTTCTAAAGTTCTTGCATTTTCAAAAGGGATATGCTATAATTCAAAAGCTGTTTAGAATGAAGTCAGCAACGAAATAAAAAGAATGATATGGAATAATAATATAGAGAGGTGAAAGAAATGAGAGAAGGAATCCATCCAGACTACAAAGAAGCAACGGTAACCTGCAACTGTGGAAATACATTTGTGACCAGATCTGTAAAAGGTGACATTCACGTGGAGATTTGTTCCAAATGCCATCCGTTCTACACAGGACAGCAGAAAGCTGCTCAGGCTCGTGGACGTATTGATAAATTCAATAAGAAATACGGCATTAAATAAGGTAACAGCAGAACATAAGGAAAGTAAGAACAGGTTGAGGTTGGATAAATCTCAACCTTTCTTTGAATACAGAGAAAAATCTGTGCTGCAAAATAAGGAGTCTATATGAGATCATCGAACATCGGCGGGCAGGCAGTGATGGAAGGAATTATGATGAGGCATAAAGACGAGTATGCCATTGCCGTGAGAAAGCCCGATGGAGAGATAGAGATAAAGAAAGAAAAATACCGCAGTGTATTTGGAGATCTGAAGCTTATGAAGCTGCCGGTTTTCCGGGGAGTCGCAAGTTTTGTGGATTCTCTGGTGGTGGGAATCAAGTGTCTGATGTACTCTGCGGCTTTCTATGAGGATGAAGAAGAGGCAGAAGAGAAGAAACGGCGGGAGTCCCTGTCGGAAGAAGAGCTGGCGAAGGAACAGGAAAAGCAGGAAAAAGCGGAGAAACTGATGATGACCGCGACGGTCTGCCTTTCGGTGGTTCTGGCAGTGGGCCTTTTCATGGTACTGCCCTATGTGCTGGCGAGTCTTTTGAAGAAAGTGGGAGCCACGGAGACCGTGGTTACTTTTGTGGAAGCGGTTGTGAAAATTCTGCTGTTCCTGGGCTATATGTTCCTGATATCCCGAATGAAAGATATTCAGAGAACTTTCATGTATCATGGATCGGAACACAAATGTATCAACTGCATTGAACAGGGACTGGAGCTGACGGTGGACAATGTGATGAAAAGTTCCAGACAGCACAAACGCTGCGGAACCAGCTTCCTGTTGTATGTTATGGTAGTCAGTATAATTTTTCATTTTTTCTTTGTGTTCGTCCCCTTTTTCTGGGTTCGTATGGCAGGAAGGTTTCTGATGATTCCGGTGATTGCCGGGGTGTCCTATGAGTTTATTCAATGGGCAGGCAGAAGTTCCAATCCTGTGGTATGCACACTCAGCAAGCCGGGGCTTGCGCTGCAGAAGCTGACGACCAAAGAACCGACGCCGGACATGGTGGAAGTGGCCATTGCCGCGGTGGAGGCAGTTTTTGACTGGAAACCTTATGTGGAAGAAGTAAGAAAAGAGAAAGGCATAGAGGCATGAGTACGTTTCAGGAACTGCTGGACTGGGGAAGCGCGTGTCTGTCCCAGTCCCAGGTGCCGGATGCCAGACTGGACGCCTGGTATCTGATGGAATATGTCTTTGGGCTGGACCGGGCGCATTATTTTCTGCGGGAGCAGGAAGCGGCGGGCATGGAGCAGGAAGAGCAATACCGGGCGCTGATCGAGAAAAGAAGCCGTCGGATTCCCCTTCAGCATCTGACCCATCAGGCATGGTTTATGGGGCTGGAATTCTATGTGGACGAGAGAGTTCTGATTCCAAGGCAGGACACCGAGATTCTGGTGGAGGAAGCCCTGAAACGGCTGGGGGCCGGACAGAGGGTGCTGGATCTGTGCACCGGTTCCGGCTGCATTCTGCTGAGTATTCTGAAGGAAAGGCCGGATTGCGAAGGGACAGGCGCGGATCTCTCCGGGGACGCCCTGGCGGTTGCGTGCCGAAACGGGGAAAAGCTCGGAATTCCGGCTGTTTTTTGCAAAAGCGATTTATTTGCGCAGATTGATGGAAAATATGATATGATTGTGTCAAATCCTCCTTATATTCCAACCTCTGTAATCGGAGGCCTGGAAGATGAAGTGCGCAAGTATGATCCGGCGATGGCTTTGGACGGAGGAGAAGACGGATTGAAGTTCTATCGCCGCCTGACGGCAGAGGCCCGGGAGTATCTGCATCCTGGCGGCTGGCTGCTGATGGAGATTGGTTACGATCAGAAGGACGCGGTGTCCTCTTTGCTGGAGGAAGCCGGATACGAAGAAATACAGGCGGTCCAGGACCTGGCGGGGTGTGACCGGGTGGTTATGGGACGAAAGGACAGGAGGAACAAAGATGTTTGATAAACTGGAAGATTTGCTCGTGCGTTTTGACGAGATTCTGAATGAGCTGGGGGAGCCCGGAGTGGCAGACGACCAGACACATTTTCAGAAGCTGATGAAGGAGCAGAGCGAGCTGCAGCCGATTGTGGATACCTACAAAGAATATAAGAGAAATCAGGAAACCATCGAAGACAGCCTTTCTCTGCTGGAGAGTGAATCAGATGAGGAAATGCGGGAAATGCTGAAAGAAGAGCTTCAGGACGCGAAGCACCGGGTCGGGGAGCTGGAGACCGAGCTGAAGATCCTGCTTCTCCCCAAGGATCCCAATGACAGTAAGAACGTAATCGTGGAGATCCGCGCGGGCGCCGGAGGTGACGAGGCGGCGCTTTTCGCGGCGGAAATATACCGGATGTATGTAAAATACGCGGAGAGCCGCAGGTGGAAAACGGAGATGATGAGTCTCAATGAGAATGGAATCGGCGGATTCAAGGAAGTGACCTTTATGATCCAGGGTCAGGGAGCCTATTCCAGGCTGAAATACGAGAGCGGCGTGCACCGGGTACAGAGAGTCCCTGAGACAGAATCCGGCGGACGAATTCATACTTCTACGATTACCGTGGCGATTATGCCGGAGGCGGAAGAGATCGATTTCCATCTGGATCTGAATGACTGTAAATTCGATGTGTTCCGTGCTTCCGGAAACGGCGGCCAGTGTGTCAACACTACAGATTCCGCTGTGCGTCTGACTCACATTCCCACCGGCATCGTAATTTCCTGCCAGGATGAGAAGTCGCAGCTGAAGAACAAAGAGAAAGCGTTAAAAGTTCTGAGATCCCGCCTCTACGAGATGGAACTTCAGAAACAGCATGACGCGGAAGCGGAGGCCCGCCGGAGCCAGGTGGGAACCGGTGACCGTTCCGAGAAAATCCGTACTTACAATTTCCCGCAGGGACGTGTGACGGATCATCGGATTAAGCTGACGCTGCATCGTCTGGAAGGCGTGCTGAACGGAGATCTGGATGAAATCATCGACAGTCTGATCGCGGCGGATCAGGCGGCAAAGCTGAGCAATCTGCAGAACGAGTAGGAAATAAGGAGAAAGAAACATGAAGAAAACCGCGTTGGTGATTATGGCGGCGGGGATCGGCAGCCGCTATGGAAAAGGGATTAAGCAATTGGAAAGGGTTGGCCCGGGCGGAGAGATCATTATGGATTATTCCATTTATGACGCGCTGGAGGCTGGATTCAATAAAGTGGTTTTTATCATCCGCAAAGAGCTGGAAAAGGATTTCCGGGAGATTATCGGAAACCGGATTGAGAAAGTTACGGAGGTTGCCTATGCGTTTCAGGAGCTGGATGACCTTCCGGACGGATTCACGAAGCCGGAAGGGAGAACGAAGCCCTGGGGGACCTGCCAGGCGGTGCTTTCCTGCAAAGGGCTGCTTCAGGAACCTTTCGTGGTTATCAACGCAGATGATTATTATGGAAAAGAAGCTTTTGTAAAAGTCCATGAATATCTGGTGCAGGAGAGAGAGCCTTCAGAAAAGATGCAGATCTGTATGGCCGGTTTTATTCTGGAAAATACACTGAGTGAGAACGGGACGGTGACCCGTGGAATCTGCAGGCGCAACGAGCAGGGACAGCTGGTGGGAATCAAAGAGACCCATGAGATTGCCAGAACTCCGGAGGGAGCAGGGGTGAAAAACGCGGACGGAAGCGTAACGCCGCTGGATCCCAAAAGCCTGGTGTCCATGAATATGTGGGGACTGCCGCTGGAATTTCTGGAAGAACTGGAAAAAGGTTTCGTGACTTTCCTTAGTCAGGTAGAACCGGGAGATCTGAAGGCAGAATACCTTCTGCCCACGATGATCGACCAGCTGATCCGGGAGGGGCGCGCCCAGGTGGATGTGCTGAAAACCCACGACAGCTGGTTCGGCGTTACTTATCAGGAAGACCGGCAGAAAGTGGCGGAGGCGTTTCAGCGGCTGACCGATCAGGGCGTCTACGCGGAAAAACTGTTCGGGTAACTAAGAAGCGGAATCAGGATGCCGCGTTGCGGCAAAATCAGAGAGATAGACAGAAAAAAAGAGGAGGAGCAGAAAAATGGGAAAGTATTTTGGAACAGACGGATTTCGGGGAGAAGCCAATGTCGTGCTGAATGTGGAGCATGCGTTTAAGGTGGGACGTTTCCTTGGATGGTATTACGGAAAAAATCACAAGGCGAGAATTGTGATCGGAAAAGACACCCGAAGAAGCAGTTATATGTTCGAGTATGCGCTGGTGGCAGGACTGACCGCGTCAGGCGCGGATGTATTCCTTCTGCATGTGACCACTACGCCCAGTGTCTCTTACGCGGTGAGAACCGAAGATTTCGACTGTGGAATTATGATTTCCGCAAGCCACAATCCGTTCTATGACAACGGAATCAAGATCATCAACGGCAACGGACAGAAAATCGAGGCGGAAATCGAGGAGCAGATCGAAGCTTATATCGATGGAGAGATCGAGGAGCTTCCGCTGGCCGTGAAAGAAAACGTGGGACGTACGGTGGATTTCTCTTCCGGCCGGAACCGTTATATCGGTTATCTGATCTCCATTCCTTCCAGAGACTTCAAAAACATCAAGGTGGGTCTGGACTGTGCCAACGGAAGTTCTTCTGCCATCGCGAAGAGCGTGTTCGACGCTCTGCGCGCGAAGACTTACGTCATCAACAACGAGCCGGACGGAACCAATATCAACACCAACTGCGGTTCCACTCATATCGAGGTTCTTCAGAAGTTTGTGAAGGACAACGGACTGGATATCGGTTTTGCCTATGACGGAGACGCGGACCGCTGTATCGCTGTGGATCACGAGGGAAATGTGGTGGACGGTGATCTGATCATGTATGTCTGCGGCAAATATCTGAAAGAGCAGGGAAAATTAAAAGACAATATGGTTGTCACCACGGTTATGTCCAATCTGGGACTTTACAAAGCTCTGGAGCGGGAAGGCATGCAGTATGAGAAGACCGCGGTGGGCGATAAATACGTCAGCGAGTGCATGATGGCGAACGGCTATGGAATCGGCGGAGAGCAGTCCGGTCACATCATTTTCAGCCGTTATTCCGCTACGGGAGACGGAATTCTCACTTCTCTGATGCTGATGGAGACGCTGGTGGAGAAGAAAGCGACCCTTCATGATCTGGCAAAAGAGGTGAAGATCTATCCGCAGCTTCTGAAAAACGTAAGAGTTACCGATAAGAAACTGGCGAGAGAGAATCCCAAGGTTGTGGAAGCCGTAGATCAGGTGGCGAAAGAACTGGGAGATGACGGAAGAATTCTGGTGCGTGAGAGCGGAACAGAGCCGGTGATCCGTGTGATGGTGGAAGCCGGTACCGATGAACTGTGCCAGAAATACGTGGACCAGGTTGTGAAAGTGATTGAAGAGGAAGGCCTGACGGTCTGACAGGAGTAAAATGAAACGAAAGATAATTTGTCTGTGGGCTGCAGCGTTTGCTGCAGCCATGATCGTTGGCTGCGGAGATTCCACATACAATCAGGCCAGGAAGGATCTGTCTCAGGAGGCGTACGAAGAAGCCCTGCAGGGATTCGAGACGTCCATAGAAGAGGAAAACCATGTGACGGAATCCTGCCGGGGAGCCGGGATCGCGCAGCTGAAGCTGGGCAATTACGAGGAAGCCATCGAGTACCTGGAGCGGGCTGCCGCGGGAAAAGAGGCGGACCGGGGATTCCGAAGGGATGTGCTTTCCTATAAGGCGACAGCGGAGTATAAGGCACAGCAGTACGAACAGGCTCTCGCGACCTGTGAGAGCCTGCTGAAGATCTCCGGGCGCGCGGACAGCTATTACCTGACGGGACGGGCGGCGCTGGCCGTGAATCAGTATGAGCAGGCGCAGAACTATTTTGATCAGGCGGCAAAGAAGGAAGACAGCGAAGAGATGGCGCTTCAGATTTATGAGGCTTACCTGGAACAGGATCTGGAGGCGGACGGCACCAGATATCTGGAACAGGTTCTGGATGGGAATGCCGGGACCGCGAAGGAGCACTGTGAGCGCGGACGGATCTATTACTACATGGGAGACTATGAGAACGCGGAGGCGGAGCTGACTGCGGCGATCGACAGCCGTTACCGGGAAGCTATGCTGGTGATGGGGCAGGTGGATCTCGCGCGGGAAGACGTGGACGGCGCCAGAGCGTGGTTCCAGGAATATCTCGAGAAAGAGAAAAAGAATACCTCCGGCGGATACAACGGACTGGTTCTGTGTGACCTCGCGGAGGAAAATTATGAGTCTGCGCTGGAAAACGTGCAAAGAGGACTGGCGGAGGCCCAGAGCGATCAGATGCAGGAGCTTCTGTTCAATGAGGTTGTTATTTACGAGAAGAGTCTGGATTTCCAGACCGCCCAGGAGAAAGCCGACGAGTACCTGCAGATGTTTCCGGATGATGAGAGGATGCGGACGGAAAAAGAGTTTCTGGACAGCCGCACATCCCGGGGGTAACCGCGGGCGAAAGCAAAGGAGAGAAGGAATTGTACGATTTGGATGACATCCAGGAGAGGGTGATATTGGTCGGCGTCCAGGAAGAAGAAGGAGAGGACGCGGAAGAATCCCTGGATGAACTGGGAGAACTGGCGCGTACAGCCGGGGCTTCGGTGGCCGGGAGAGTGATTCAGAAGAGGGAAAAGATCCATCCGGGGACTTACATCGGAAAGGGAAAGATCGAGGAAGTGCGCATGCTGATTCTGATGCAGGATGCCACCGGCGTGATCTGTGACGATGAGCTTTCCCCGGCACAGATGAATAATCTGCAGCAGGAGCTGGAGTGCAAAGTGATGGACCGGACGCTGCTGATTCTGGATATTTTCGCCAGCCATGCAGTCAGCAGGGAGGGAAAAATCCAGGTGGAGCTGGCGCAGCTTCGCTACCGGGCAGCCCGTCTGGCGGGACTTGGGCATTCTCTGTCCCGTCTGGGCGGAGGAATCGGGACCAGAGGACCGGGAGAGAAGAAGCTGGAGATGGACCGGAGGCTGATCCGTACGAGAATCAGTCAGCTGAAACGGGAGTTGGAGGAAGTGATCCGTCACCGGGAGCTGATCCGGGAACAGCGGCGGAAAAAAGGACGCCCAATTGCCGCGCTGGTGGGATACAGCAGCGCGGGTAAGTCTTCCATGCTGAATTATCTCACGGACGCGAATGTGCTGGAAGATGAAATGCTTTTTTCCACCCTGGATACTACGACCCGGATTCTGAGACTTTCCGGAAAGCAGGAGATTCTGCTGACCGATACGGTGGGATTTATCCGGAAGCTCCCCCATCATCTGATCGAGGCTTTTCGGAGCACTCTGGAGGAGGTCTGCTACGCGGATATCATTCTCCATGTGGTGGACGCCTCCAATCCGCAGATGGAGACACAGATGCATGTGGTCTATGAGACTCTGCGGGAACTGCAGGCTGCGGACAAACCGGTGGTTACTCTGTTCAACAAGCAGGATAAGCTGACCGGAGAGAAAAAGTTCCGGGATTTCCGTGCGGACTATTCTGTGCTGACATCGGCGAAAACCGGGCAGGGAATGGAAGAACTGCGCGGGGTTCTGGAGGAGATCCTGCGGCAGGGGCAGATTTATATCGAACGGCTGTATCCTTATGAGAAGGCGGGAATCCTTCAGCTGATCCGGCAGAAAGGAGAGCTTCTCGCGGAGGAGTATCTGCCGGAAGGGATCTCGGTGAAGGCTTATGTTCCCAGGGAAATCTACGAGAAAGTATAGAAGAGGACACCATATCTTGTTTCTTATATCAAAAAGAAACACAAGATATGGTGTTTTGTATTGACGCTGCCGGTGGAGTCTGCTACAATAAATCTGCGGCTTCTGATGGGAGACGCGTTTTTGAGAGAAAATAAGAGACGGAAGCAGAAGGAGGCAAGTCATGTTTCAGGTAGTAAAAAGAGACGGGGAGATCGCGGAATTCAATCTTCAGAAAATCTCAAATGCCGTGAGAAAGGCGTTTGAGGCGAAGGAGAAATGTTACAGCGAAGACATTCTGGATCTTCTTGCTCTGCGGGTTACAGCGGATTTTCAGGAGAAAATTGCGGAGGATAAGGTTACCGTTGAAGATATTCAGGACAGTGTGGAGAACGTATTGATTCAGGCAGGATATGGGGATGTGGCGAAAGCGTATATTCTCTATCGGAAGCAGAGAGAAAAAATCCGCAATATGAAATCCACAATTCTGGATTATAAAGAGATTGTCAACAGTTATGTGAAGGTGGAGGACTGGAGAGTCAAGGAAAATTCCACGGTGACTTATTCCGTAGGCGGTCTGATTCTGAGTAATTCCGGCGCGGTGACAGCTAATTACTGGCTCTCGGAGATTTATGACAACGAGATTGCCGAGGCGCATCGAAACGCGGACATTCATCTTCATGACCTTTCCATGCTCACAGGCTACTGTGCCGGCTGGTCTTTGAAACAGCTGATTATGGAAGGGCTGGGAGGCATCAATGGCAAGATTACTTCCTCCCCGGCCAAGCATCTGAGCGTGCTGTGCAACCAGATGGTAAATTTCCTGGGAATTATGCAGAATGAATGGGCCGGAGCGCAGGCGTTCTCTTCCTTTGACACCTATCTGGCGCCTTTTGTGAAGACGGATCACCTGACTTATCCGGAAGTGAAAAAATGTATCGAGTCTTTTGTGTACGGAGTCAATACGCCCAGCCGCTGGGGAACCCAGGCACCGTTCTCCAACATTACGCTGGACTGGACGGTTCCGGATGACCTGGCAGAGCTTCCGGCTCTGGTGGGCGGCAAGGAAATGGACTTCAAGTACAAAGACTGCAAAAAAGAGATGGATATGATCAACAAGGCGTTTATCGAGACCATGATCGAAGGAGACGCCAACGGAAGAGGCTTCCAGTATCCGATTCCCACCTATTCCATCACCTCCGATTTCGACTGGTCCGACACGGAGAACAACCGTCTTCTGTTTGAGATGACGGCGAAATATGGCACTCCTTATTTCTCCAATTACATAAACAGCGATATGAAACCCAGTGATATCCGAAGCATGTGCTGCAGACTCCGCCTGGATCTGCGGGAACTGCGCAAGAAAACGGGAGGATTCTTCGGATCCGGCGAGAGTACCGGCTCCGTGGGCGTGGTGACCATCAATATGCCGAGAATCGCTTATCTGAGCAAGACTCCGGAAGAATTTTACCAGCGTCTGGACCGGCTGATGGACCTGTCGGCGAGATCTCTGCATATTAAGAGAGAAGTGATCGGAAAGCTTCTGGATGAAGGACTCTATCCTTATACGAAACGTTATCTGGGATCTTTTGACAATCATTTTTCCACCATCGGCCTGATTGGAATGAATGAAGTGGGACTGAACGCCAGATGGCTGGGCCGTGATCTGACGGATGAGAAGACACAGAACTTTACGAAAGAGGTGCTGCTGCATATGCGCAGCAGGCTGTCGGACTATCAGGAAGAGTATCCGGGCGAACTGTTCAATCTGGAGGCGACTCCTGCGGAGTCCACGACCTATCGTCTAGCCAAGCATGACCGGAAGCGCTGGCCGGATATCAAGACGGCCGGGAAGGAAGGGGATACCCCCTATTACACCAACAGCTCCCATCTGCCGGTGGATTATTCTTCGGATATCTTCGACGCGCTGGATATTCAGGACGAATTCCAGACCCTGTATACCTCCGGAACGGTCTTCCACGCATTCCTGGGCGAGAAGCTTCCCAGCTGGAAATCCGCGGCGGCTCTGGTGCGAAAGATCGCGGAGAATTACCGTCTTCCTTACTATACCATTTCACCGACTTATTCGGTATGCCAGGAGCATGGCTATCTGGCCGGGGAACATTTTACCTGTCCGAAATGCGGAAAGCCTGCGGAAGTCTACAGCCGGATCACCGGATATTACCGTCCGGTACAGAACTGGAACGATGGAAAGACACAGGAGTACAAGAACCGGAAATTGTATGACGTGGAGCATTCCCAGCTGAAGAAAGTCCACACCGCTGTAGTGAAGATCCATCAGGATGAGGTGCAGGTGGAACCGGTGGAGAGTGTGAAATATCTGTTCACCACCAGAACCTGTCCCAACTGCAGGGCTGCCAAAGAGATCCTGCGGGAAGAAGATGTACAGGTGGAGATTATTGATGCGGAAGAACATCCGGAGCTGGCGAAAAAATATGGAATCCGCCAGGCGCCTACGTTGATTGTGATGGATGAGCAGGGAGATATGAAGCGCTATGTGAATGCCTCCAACATCCAGAAATACGTGGATGAACTGGAAGAAGAATAAGAGAAAATAGAAGAACCTGTGCGTCTCTGAAAGAGAAGGACTGGCTTGATCCTTTTCGGCGGAGACGGCACAGGTTTTTTATTTTGCGGGAACGTCACAGACGCAGAAGCCGCCGGGCGTTCCGGTATAAGATGTCTTCCTGTTCCATGGGTGTGAGTTCCAGATCCAGAAATGTCTTCAGGTCCTTCTTCTGGCTGGTCCAGGGAACATCAGATCCGAAGAGAACCTTCTTATGACCGTGGTTGCGGATGATGCGCAGCATCTGATCCGGCTCAATATGGCGGATGGAAAAGGAGGTGTCCAGATAGACGTCTCTTCCCACCAGGGTGCGTTCTGCTTCGTCGTAAAAAAGATTGCTCCCCAGGTGCGCGAGAACTACTTTCTGGGGGCGGACATCATCCAGCATTCGGGCGATGGGGCGGGGAGCCGCATGGATCAGCTGCGGGGAGACCGGATCATATCCGGCGTGGATGGAGACGATCAGATCCAGCTCGCAGGCCCGGGCAATGATCCGTTTGTACCGGATATCGTCAATCAGGACTTTCTGGTCATCCGGATGAAGCTTGATGCCCTTGAAGCCCAGTTCCTTGATGGTATTGAGTTCTCCCATGTAGTCTGCGCTGTCCGGATGGATGCCGGCGAAGGAGAGGAGTCTCGGGCCTTGGGTGACGTGTTCAAAACGTTCGTTGATCTGCAGGGCGAACTGTGTAATACTGCGGAACTGGCGGGGATTTGTGACCACCGGCAGGACGACGGACAGGTCAATCCGTGACTCCTGCATGGATCGGAGCAGCCCGTCTGCCGTTCCGTCTGTGCTGGCCGGCTCATTGAAATCCGCAGTCAGCTTCGGCATGACTTTCCATGCCAGGGAATCGGGGAAAATATGAGTATGAAAATCGATGATCATACGGTAATACACCTCTTTTGTCTCAAGTATCTTCTGTGCAGGCGGATGCCTGCGTCTGATTTTCAGTATACATGGATTGAAAAATGAGGGCAAGAGCAAATTGGGATTTTGCAGGGCTCTTTTGTGTTTTTTGGCAAATTAGTTGACAATTTTCTGAATCCTGATATACTTAAAACAATTGCAGCTTTAAAGTTTTGCGCTTTAAAGTAAAATAAAAGAAGAGGAGGACGAATACCATGATCTGGGCAAAAGAAGAAACTTATTCGAGAGAAGAAATTGAATGTATTCAATTGAGAAAACTGAAGGAAACGATTGCCTATATCTATGAGAGAGTTGCTCCTTATCGTGAGAGAATGGATGAGGCAGGGGTGAAGCCGGAGGATATTCAGAAGCTCTCAGATCTGAAGCGGCTGCCTTTCACCTATAAAAAAGACTTTCGGGATAATTATCCGATGGGACTGTTTGCTGTGCCGAAGGAAGAACTGGTGCGTTTTCACGCGTCTTCCGGTACGACAGGAAAGCCGACGGTGGTGGGCTATACACGAAATGACATGAAAATCTGGACGAACAATGTATCGAGAATCGCCTGTATGGGCGGAGCGTCCAGCAAAGATATCTGTCAGATTGCTTTCGGTTACGGGACATTTACCGGCGCTCAGGGCCTGCATGCGGGCCTGGAGAATATCGGGGCGTCCGTGATCCCGACTTCTTCCGGAAATACCAAAAAGCAGATTATGTTTATGAAAGATCTGGGGACGACGCTTCTGGTGGCGACTCCGTCCTATGCCCTTCATCTGGGTGAGGTGATCCGTTCCATGGGACTGGATCCTCAGAAAGATCTGAAGGTGCGGCGTGCTCTGTTCGGCGGCGAGGGAATGACAGAGCCCATGCGTCAGGAGATGTACCGGCTCTGGGGAGAGGATTTCCAGTGTACCCAGAACTACGGAATGAGTGAGCTGTGCGGACCCGGCGTGTCCGGCGAATGCGAGGAACTGCAGGGCATGCATGTGAATGAAGACTGGTTTATTCCGGAGATCATCGATCCGGTGACCGAAGAGGTTCTGCCGCCGGGAAGCAAAGGAGAGCTGGTGGTCACCTGCCTGGGCAAGGAAGCGCTGCCGCTGGTGCGTTACCGTACGGGAGATATCACCCGTCTGATGTATGAACCCTGTGCCTGCGGAAGAAATACCTGCCGTATGGAGAGCATTTCCGGACGTTCAGACGATATGCTGGTAATCCGGGGAGTCAACGTATTCCCGACACAGGTAGAAGAGGTTCTTCTGAAGATTCCGGAGATCGGACCGCATTATCAGATCGAAGTAAAGAGAAAAGACCGGCTGGATGTGATGACCATTACCGTGGAACTGATTGACGACCGGCTGCTGGATTCTTACGGACTTCTGAAAGAGCTGGAGACCAGAGTACGGAAAAATCTGAAAGCATTGCTGGGACTGGATGCAGTGATTCGTCTTGTGGCTCCCATGAGTCTGGAGCGTTTCGAGGGAAAAGCGAAACGGGTGACAGACCTGCGTGGGGATGGTTTATAAAAAGGAGGCGAGAAGTATGTTGAATCAGTTGGCTGTGTTTGTGGAAAATCATCCGGGTAAGCTGAAAGAAGTGACTTCCCGGGTGAGAGGGCAGAATGTGGAGTTCTACGCTTTCGTCTGCTTTGACAATCCGGAATTCGGAATCTTCCGTTTTATCTGTGATGAGCCGGAGAAGATGAAGCGGCTTTTGACTTCTCAGGGATTTGTCACAAAGGTAGGACAGGTTCTTGCGGTTACACTGACCAAGGAGCTGGGAGGCTTTGATGGGCTCCTGGGCGTGCTGGCGGAGCATGATCTGAATCTGAATTATACCTATCCGTCTTTCCTGAGAAAGAACGGGCTTCCGGTGGTGATTGTCAATACGGATGATCTGGAGAAATCCGAACAGGTGCTGCGTGAGCGGGGCTTCCATGTGATTGAGAGTATGTCGGAATGCGAATGTGAATAAAGAAAAATCAGACAGAAGAGCAGGCCATGAAAACCATGCGTTTTCATGGCTTGTTTTATGAGAAAAAACGGGCAGGAAGATACGATGTCTGTATAAGTGGAAATTCTCTGAAATCCTGTCGGCATATCTTGCATGTATTTTTATTCAGTGTTACAATTGTCAGGTTGAGTCGGAATCTTCCCGTTCAATGGAAGATTCCGGGGCGCAGAGAGAAATCTTCTGCGGGCAGACAGGGAGGAGATTGAAGCTTATGAACAGAGAAGCCTTTCACAGAGGAATCCGGGATGGCATTCCCATTGCTCTTGGATATTTTGCGGTATCGTTTACGTTTGGCATGATGGCGGTGTCGGCAGGGCTTACCACCGGCCAGTCGGTTTTAATTTCCCTGACGAATCTGACGTCTGCCGGCCAGTTCGCCGGTCTGACGCTGATGACGGCGGGAGGTACTTATTACGAGATGGCGCTGACTCAGCTGGTAATTAATCTGCGCTATTGTCTGATGTCGTTCTCGCTCTCCCAGAAGCTGGAGAGAACGGCGGCCCACTGGCACCGGTATCTGGTGGCTTTCGGGGTCACGGATGAGATCTTCGGCGTCAGCGCCAGCCAGGAAGGTTTTGTCAGTCCCTGGTATAATTATGGAGCCATGTGTGTGGCCATTCCCGGATGGACTCTGGGAACACTGGCGGGGGCAGTGTCCGGAAACCTGCTTCCGGAATTTATGATCAGCGCTTTGAGCGTGGCAATCTATGGAATGTTTCTGGCAGTGATTATTCCGCCAAGCAAGAAGAACCAGGCGGTGCTGGGCGTGGTGATCGCGGCGATGGCTGTGAGCAGCCTGTTTGCTTATGTGCCGGTGCTCCGGCAGGTTTCTTCCGGTTTTGTCATTATCCTGACGACCCTGCTTGTGGCAGGAGCGGCGGCCTGGATCTGTCCGGTACGGGAGGAAGGAGGAGCGGCCGATGCAGAGTAATATTTATCTGATGATTCTGGTAATGGCAGGAGTGACTTATCTGATCCGTATGCTGCCGCTGGCGTTGGTGAAGCGGGAGATTTCCAGCCCCTTTGTGCGCTCTTTTCTGTATTATGTTCCCTACGCATGTCTGGCAGCCATGACTTTCCCGGCTATTTTGTCAGCGACTTCCAGTATCTGGTCCGGAATCGCGGGATTTCTCGTGGCGCTGATCGCAGCTTATAAGGAGAAGAGTCTTCTGACTGTGGCGGTCTGTGCCTGCGCGGCGGTCTTTGTCGTGGAGCGGATCCTGCCTTTTCTCGGGTGAACAGAAAACAGGTGGTCAGGGAAGGGGAGGTATGGTATAATAACATATACGCAGCTTCGCTGCCTGCCCGCGGGCGATCCCACATCTGTGCCTGTGTGAAGGGAGCTGAGCTGTGTGAAATCTGTAGATTTGCGGGACTGATCGGGAGACGGACGGTTTGAAGGGAGAGCCGGATTTCCCGGATGGGTCTGATACCGGGAAGACCTGCATGGCATTTTGGCAAGGGAGAGTGAAATATGAACAAAACCAGAAAAATTCTAGGGGGATTGATGGTGGTTACTCTGGCAGTGAGTTCTTTTTCTGCCTGTGGTTCAAATAAGGATTTAGAGCCGGCCGAGGTGGTGACGGAGACCCCGACACCTACAGCGACGCCGGAACCTACGGCAACACCGGCGCCCACGGCGACACCGGTTCCGGAGATCGCGAATAAGACCATTTACGCGATCGATAATGTGAATGTCCGTGCCAGCGCGTCTCAGGACGGAGAGATTGTAGGTTCTCTGACGCCGGGAGAGGGCGTGACAGCTCTCGAGAATCCCAAGGATGGATGGATCCGGATTCAGCTGGACGGAGCAGATGGCTATGTAAAAGAAGAGTTTATGTCTGAGACAGCTCCGGAAGGAGCGGCGGATACCGGTTCCGGAACAGAGGCGCCTGCGGCTGCGGAGACGACACAGACTTCGGATGCGGGAACAGCGGCTTCCGGCACGGTGACTTCCACAAACGTGGACGAGTCCGGCGTTCCCTATGGACCGAGCAGCAACTGGACGGTCCATGACACCGGAAATGTGGATGGTCAGGGAGCGAAGATTTACGCAGATACCGGAACTGTGGTGAACATCACAGAGAATGCCATTACTATTCAGTCGGATCTGGATGGAGAGACCTATGTCTACGCACAGTCCGGGCTGGATATGAACAACACCAGCGTGGGTGAGTCTGCGACGGTCTTCTATTATGAGGACGGAAGCATTCTGGAAGTGCAGTAAAACAGAAGATGACACAGGAATCCCAAGAATGCGAGAAAGGGCAGCCGCAATGCGGCTGCCTTGAATTATTTCTGGCTGCTGACACGGGTCCAGACCTTACCCAGAATGTCTTTCAGCACAAGGAAAGAGTCCAGATCATTGTAGCCGTATTCTGTTTTCAGTTTCTGCCATAACCGGTGCAGCTGCGCGTCGTAGTAGGCGGTGTTCACCTCTTCCTGGTAGCTGGCGAGTATAGGGTATTTTCTGCTCCATGCTTTGGTCCAGTCCACCTTGCGGGTTGTCTCTTCGCTGGTCTTGTCAATCACTTCCTGGATTTCCTGCAGATTGACATCGAATTCGATCAGGTCATCCAGGGAGACCCCGTAGAGGACGGCCAGTTTTTTCGACTGCCGGATATCCGGCAGAGTTTCGTTGGTCTCCCATTTGGAGATGGTCTGCCGGCTTACCCCCAGTTTTTCTGCCACTTCTTCCTGCGACAGCCCTTTTTTTCTGCGCGCCTGATAGAAACTTTCTCCCAAATTCATCGGTATTCCTCCTTGTTCTTGATACCGTTATTTTACTCTTTTTCGGAGGCAGATGCCAGCAGGGAGAAGAGACAGTTTCGCACGGATTTTTGACAGGGAGCGGGGCAGGCGGGAGACTTTGTCTCTGTGGGAAGTGAGCGCAAAGCCGTATCAGGGGTTATGCCTTGAATCCGGCGGAGAAAAAGGAAAATCTGTGCAGTCAGGGAAGCCGGCACGGTATTCTCCCGGGGAGAGGTGAAAGGCCTCGCGGAATTTCTGATAGAAAAAACTGACATTCTCGTAACCGATTTCAGCGGCTATCTGCCGGATGGGACTTGTGGAACTGCGCAGCAGCAGCTGCGCGGTGATCATACGCTGTCGGGTGAGGAGGGTCTGGAAGGAACTTCCCGTCTGCTTTTTCAGCAGCCGCGACAGATAATCCGGATTCAGATTGAAATGGGCTGCCACAGAGGTAAGGGTAGCGGTTCGGTAGTTCTTTTCAATATATTTAAGAATCTGCAGTACCGAAGAAGTCGGACCGATTCCCGCGGAGGACTGGTTTTTGCAGACTTCCATCAGTTCCGTGAGTATGAGGACCAGAAGGCTGCTTAAGATGTCCTGAAAGCATTCGGACGGATCATAGAGTTCGCAGAAATATTCCGCCAGAAACAGAGGAAGACGCCGGCGATTCTCTGAGGGAAAGAACAGGAAACTGTCGTGAGAGAGGCTCTCGTTCATCGTGTTGATCAGGAACCGGGATACCAGGTTATTCTGTGAAAAGCGGCTGAAAAAGCTGCTGGTCAGATGATTCTTCGCGATATAAATATTCAGCAGGATATCATCCTCCCCGAGGACAGGAAGTTCATGGAGAGTATCCTGATCCAGGAGCAGCGCCTGTCCTTTTCTAAGAAAGATTTCCGTTCCGTTGACCTTTTGTACACAGCTTCCGGAATACATGTAATTCAGTTCCACCCAGTGATGGCTGTGGGCAGGATAGGGGGAGAAACGGAAATGGCGGCCGCCGCCGAGAGAAAACAAAGAAAAATGATCCAGAATCATCTGAGAATCTTTTTTCAGAATCTGTTCCATGGAGACTGTGCTTGAGGCGCGGCTCCATTTCTTTTTGTCAATTTTCTCCTGTTCCGTTAATGCGCGAAGAAAAGTATCCAGTTTTTCCGGTGTCATGGGGATCCCTCCTTGGAAAGCTGATGCTAACTGGATTATAGCAAAATTCCCGGAAAAAGGGAATAAAACCGGGAAAACAGCGAAGTGGAAAAGAGGATTTTTCACGGTGGAAAAAGGAGAAAAAGATCCGGGGAGAAAAAGTCGGATTTCGTCAATAAAAGTATCGTAATCGGGCATTTGAATAAAAATCCGGCTATGTTATGATGAATGCAGAAAAAGTCAGAGACCTGGTTGGAAAAGGAGATTTCAGGAAGAAAGATGGAAGAAAAGAAAAAACGGGAAAAGAAATCCCTGATTGAAATCCTCTCCGGTATTTTGCTCCCTGTGATGGACGGAATGGTGGCGACCGGTATTTTAAAAGGTCTTTTAATTCTGAGCTCCACACTCGGTGTGCTGGATGCAGGCAGTGATGTGTATCTGGTTTTATACGCGGCGGCAGACGCTTTTTTCTATTTTCTGCCTTTGGCGTTGAGTTTCAGCGCGGCAGGAAGGTTCGGATGCAATCCCTACGTGGCTTTCGCGGTGACGGCAGTTTTGCTGTATCCGGATCTGATGGAGGCCCTGGCCAGAGAAGGCGGAGTGAGATTTCTGGGCATTCCGGTTCCGGAGGTGTCTTACAGCAATTCCCTGATCCCGGCACTGGTGACGGTGTGGCTGCTCTCTCTCCTTGAGAAAAATCTCAATAAAATTTTTCCTGAGATGGTGCGAAGCGTTCTTGTGCCTGTACTTTGCATTCTGGTGATGGCGCCTGCGGCGCTGCTTGCGGTTGGTCCGGCTATGGACTGGGCCGGACAGAGAATTGCGGATGGTTATCTGATGATCTACACATGGAATCCTGCGGTGGCTGGAGCGGTGCTCGCGGGACTGTGGCCGGTGTTGGTGGCGACGGAAATTTATACCGTTATGCTGCCGATCGCGATCAATAACGTGGCCGTGTATGGGCAGGACACGCTGCTTCCGGTAACCACCGGCATGAATTATGCCATTGCCGGGGCGACGCTGGCGATTGTCCTGAAAACAAAAGACAGAGAGCTGAAAAAGACGGGTTCTGCGTTGTTTTTCTCCGTCTTCGCCGGAGGCATCGCGGAGCCTGCGATCTATGGCGTAGTATTAAAATACAGAAAAGCGTTCTACATCTGTATGGGATGTGTGGCTGTCGGCGGGATCTTTGCCGGGATTGCCGGTTCTGCGTTTCCGGCTTTTCTCACCACCTGTATCATTACCCTGCCGGCTATGGCGGCGCTTCCCGGCGGATGGGGCTTTGTGACGGCGGCTGTGATTGGTTTTGCCGGCGCGTTTGTGGGAACGTATCTGTTTGGGTTCCGGGAAGAGGAGAAAGAAAGCGTTTTTATAAATTGATATAGTTTTCCCTATGAAAAAGGAGCCTGGCGGTTTTTGTGAGCCGCCGGGCTCCTGGACGTAGAAGACATTTCAGCAAGAAAAGAAAATAATTTGGCACGGATTTTTAACATAAATAATTATCCCCATCGGGTATCAGAACATTTAAATTCCAGATTCCGATAGGGATAATTATTATAAGATTTGTTGACTAATTTCAAAACAAGATTTCTGAAGTCTTTTTATCACATTATCTTCGCCTAATTCACGTATATGGCCGATAAAACCGCTCACACTAAGTGCCATAACAGCGATTCCTTTTTTATTTAGTACTGGACAGGCAATACAATAAAGTCCTTCCTCGTTTTCTTCGTTATCAATCGCGTATCCTAGTTCTTGGATTCTATGCATTTCCTTAATATATTCTGCAGGATCGGTAATGGATTTTTTTGTGTGTTGAACCAGACTGATATTTCTTATAGTTTCTTCATTATAATCTTCGGAAAAAGCCATAAGTACTTTTCCAATTCCGGAATAATAACATGGATATGGTTTTCCTAGAGATTCTGTTGATCTAAGTGTTCGATTGCTTCCCTGTTCTTGAAGAATTGTGATTGCATGATAATCAGTTTGAGAAATTTTATCTGGAACTCTAATTCCTACATTTACCGTTTCTTTCAGTTCTTTTGCAATCTGAAATGCATGAGGTTTAACCAGTTGAATCAAAGAAGAAGTTTTTTCTACTGATTTTCCAAGAATATATACTTTGTAGCCTAAGCCATATTTAGCGTTTTCTTGGGATTGAACAATATAACCCCTATCTTTTAAAGTTGTAATGACTCTATAAATTGTACTTTGATATTCGCCAAGAAGACTTGCAATCTCATTAACTCCCATCAGTCGTGACTCTTGGCACATCAATTCCAGTACATTGAGAGCACGGTCAACAGCAATGATATTTGTAGACTTCTTGTCTGAAGCGGCCTTTCTCATTCGTATATTTCTCTCTTTCTGATTTGTAAGTTATAAATTCAAGAAGGACTTTTGAACTTCGTATGTAAAGTTTTCCTCTAAAAAAGAATATCACTTAATTTATACAATCGTCAAGTATTACTGTTAAGAAGGAAGAGACTATAGGATAAATTTGATTTGTATGAAATTCTTTTAAAACTTCTCTTTATTAATTATTAAGCTATTATTTTTTTTGCATCTCAAAAAATATATTAGTGTGATAGTTGCGATTACGGCTAAGCAGATACCAAAAAGGAAAATAAATACATAAGCTTTATTTCCAATATTATCAAGCCAGCGACCAAATAAGGCATGCTCGAATACGTCGGGGATATAGCCAATCGCTGATCCAAGGCATGTGGCGGATGCAGCAAGACTTGCAGGAACTCTTCCTTCCGTAGGAATTGCAAATTGCACGCCATAGCACATACCATTAAACCACGCAGTAATTAGTACAATAGCCATGAGCAAAGGAAGTTTCATACTGCCCGTAGGAAGGATGATAATGAGGAGTAGGCAAAGAGCTGCAGCAACATTACCGATGATGACAACTTTACTAGCAGATCCGATTTTGTCGGCAATGAAGCCTCCAATAGGAGCTCCAATTGCCTGCATTCCGTAACTTCTCATCACAGATAAAACTACACCGAAAGTCACTGTAATACCAAGTACATCTGTAAAATAGGAAGTGGTATAACTAACAGAAATCTGAAGGCCATATACACAGAATAGACAGATTCCAAAAACCCAAACAGATTTATATTTTATCATGGATTTCAGATCTGTTATTAATCCTTTGAGGCCTGGTATTTTTGGAGAATTATCTTGGATAAGATTGTCCCATCCATTTGCTTTTTGTTCTTTCAAAGCTTCTTTTACAGCGAGATAACAAAATGATGCAATAATAAAACATAGTATTCCGAAGAAAACGAAAACGGCTCGCATACCTTGGCCATCATTGATTGTAGAAAAATAATCATAAACAGGGACCATTGCCATATTAATAATAAAGTATCCAATTCCGGAAGCTCCTGAATATAATCCATTCATTCTTCCTTGGTACTCTGCTGGCGCCAGAATTCTTAGCCCTTTAAATATTGCACCCCAGAACATAAACAAACTTGTAAAAATCAGGCCGAACCACACAATTGCTGTAGTTAAATAGCTTGGAAATGCTACGATCAGAAAACATAAACACCCTGTTCCAATGGTAGAAATTAGTAGTGTTTTTTTGACGTCAAATTTTTCTGCTAATAAACCACCGATAGGCAACGAAAATACTTCGCCCAAACCATATATTGTCATCAGCAGTCCAAGCTGTTCATTTGTGCATCCAGTGAGTTCTATCATTCCATAATAAAAAGTATTCTTTATATATGGAATTGTAAATACGATTGAATTGATTAGTCCAATAGAAATAACAGCGATTAATATTTTAGGGGTTAGTTTAAATGACTGATTTTGTTCCATAATTTTGCTCCTTTTCTAGTTTTATCATTGTTAACAGCATCCATTGATCAAATAAATTATCAGGGACATTTTATTTTTTCATATCAACACGTTTTGTAATAGAAATTCCAGTGATACCTAGAAATATAGAAACAATCGGTGATATAAGTGAAAAAAAGCAATATGGCAGATAGGATATCGTTGAAATTCCTAAAGCGGCTACCATTACTGCTGCGCAGGAACTCCAGGGTACGATTGGAGAGGTTACGGTTGCAGAGTCTTCGAGAGCTCTTGATAAATTTTGGGGAGCCAGTCCCCTTTCTTCATAAGATTTGCGGTACATTTTTCCGGGTAGTATGATTCCTAAATATTGATCCCCAGTAATGAGATTCACACCAAGACAGGTGAATACTGTACAGATGATCAGGCCTTTTGTTCCTCTAGCAATTGTCAAAATTTTGGCAGCTAATACGTGAAGAATATGTGTTACATCCAAAATGCTGCCGAAACAAATTGCACATAAAGTTAAAGACATAGACCACATCATATTTTGAATTCCTCCACCTGACAGCAATGTGGACATAATTTCGTTCTCGCTTTCAAAAACAAATCCGTTGTTAAGAGTGTTGACAAGGTCTGCAATTTTGTATTTTTGAAAGATTATGCAGCAGACAGCTCCGAGTATTACACCTAAAAACAGACTTGGCACAGCAGGTTTTTTTAAAATGCCCATAACGATGACTGCACATGGAACCAAAAGGAGGATTGGTGAAACAAAGAAATTAGATTTAATAACATTTTCAATTTCAAGCATGAGACTTAAATCAGCATTTCCTGAATTGTATTTCATCCCCATAAAAAAGAATATAAAACCCGAAATAGCGAGAGCGATGCCGCTGCTTACCAACATATGGCGAACATGGTCAAAAAGTTGTGCCCCAGCTACCGCAGGAGCTAAATTAGTGGTGTCTGAGAGCGGAGATACCTTATCTCCAAAATAAGCTCCAGAGATTACAGCACCTGCTGTAATCGGCATAGGAACTCCAAATCCTGCACCAATTCCAAGAAAAACAACACCAATGGTTCCGACAGTCGTCCAGCTGCTGCCTGTAGAAAGAGACACGATGGAGCAGATAACCATGGATAGTACTAAAAAGTATTTTGGATTTAGAAATTGAAGTCCGTAGCATATCAGTGTGGGAACAATCCCTCCCATCGTCCAGCAGGCAATCATCATACCAATAATCCCAAAAATGAGAATAGTAGAGGCAATATCTTTAATACCCTGGCCGATTGCTTCCATAATATCATCCCATTTGAAGCCGAGTCGAAAGACTGCAAAAAGGGAAATTACTGTTGCTGATAAAATTAGTGGGATATGTGCATCTCCACGTAGAATAACAACTGTGTACATAAGAGCACTAAGTGAGATTCCTGTTAGCACGAAACTTTCTAAAAACGAAGGTTTTCTTTTCATATTTTTTTTCACGCATATCTCCTCCTTTGTCGGCATTATTCATACCGGACAATCAGTGCGTCAGCCAGCGCTATGCCTTCACCTTCAGGATATAAAAATACGGGATTGATATCCATCTCTGCCAAGTCATTTTTATGCGCTACTGCAAAATTACCGATTTTCACAAGTAATTCTGCAAGAGCATCGATATCTTTTTTTTCGTTTCCGCGATATCCACTTATAATTTCATATGCTTTTAGTGATTGAAGCATTTTTAGAGCTTCTTTTTTTTCAAAAGGTGCCGGAAATAAACAGATATCCTTGAATACTTCTGTAAATACACCTCCCATTCCACAAAGAACCATGGGGCCAAAAGAAGAATTATTTGTGACTCCAATGATAACTTCCATTCCATTCTTTAACATTTTTTGCATAAGAATTCCATTAATATGAGCTTTTGGACATTTTTCTTTGCAGTTTTTCATTATTTCTTTGAATGAATCTTTTACTTGCTGTTTATTGATAATGTTAAGTTTTACTCCTCCGACATCCGATTTGTGTGGAATATCAGAAGACTCAATTTTCATTACCAGTGGATATCCCATTCTTTCTGCAATTAAAACGGCTTCTTCTTCTGACTTTGCGATTTCTTCTTCAGGGATAGAAATTCCGTAATTTTTTAACATTTCTTTCGCAGCATGTTCGGAAAGAGTAATTTTTCTTCCTGAATGGGAACCATCCGGGACAGCATCTTTAAGAGAATCTGCATCTGTGTTATTCAGCCAATTTATATAGTGCGTTAATTTTGAAATATGTTTATAGCCATAATAGCAGGGAGCGGTTACCGGTATTCCAACCTCTTTTAGATTATTCAAGTATTCCGGCATCCTTCCAGATTCGATGGCTGGTATGACAACGATGGGTTTTGTCACTCGTCTTTCTTTTTTTAATTTAATGAGCCCTTCTGTCATGTGTTTAACACACAAATCTGTTAATTTATCAACAATTGTGATGCCGACTACGGCAATATCGAAATTTTTATCATTTATAATAATTTCTGCAGCATTTGCAAATTTATCTGTGTCATAACAAATATCTGCAGTTGTATCTAAGGGATTGTTGATCGTTGCAAAATCTGCCAAAATATTTTTTAGCTTTTCTTTCCCTTCTTTTGTAAAATCCGGATAATGAATACCATATAATGAACCAACATCACAGGCTACACCATTCTCTCCACCTGAACCATTCAAAGAGACTACTTTATTTCCTTTTGGAAATTCTGGCAATGTTGCAAAAATATTTGCAAGGCTGGCAAGATCTTCTAAATCATCAACACGAATAACACCATATTTTTTGAAAATAGCGTCAAATGCTTTATCTGATCCGGACAGGCTGCCAGTGTGAGATGCGGCAGATTTACGTCCTTTTTCGGATTTTCCTATCTTTAATAAAATAATTGGTTTTTTCTTTTGTGCAGCTTTTTTTAATGTATCTAAAAATTTTTGGGGATTGGAAACTCCTTCAATATAAGAAACAATGATTTTGGTGTCTTCATCGTCAACAAGAAAATCTATATAGTCAACGACTTCAACGATTTTACTGTTTCCGCATGATATTACGTAAGAAAAATCCACTTTGCCACTGTCTAAAAGAAGTGTACAAATCATTCCGCTTTGAGATACCAGGCCTACTTTTCCACTAGTTTTGGGAAGCGTGGTCATAAATCCCATAGCTGGGATATGGTCTATCATGTTGACGTAACCGGCACAATTAGGGCCCATGACAGAGATATCCAATTTTTGACACAATTTCTTTAATGACTGTTCGGCAGCCTGATCTTCCGGTTTTCCTGTTTCACCATATCCGGCAGCAAAAATAACAGCTCCTTTTGCTCCTTTTTCAGATGCCTGACAAAGCAAATTTTCAACGGTTGATTTTGCTGTTGCGATAATCACCATATCAATGTTTGTTGGAAGATCTGCAAGACTGTGATAACATTTATGACCAAATACTTCAGATCTGCCAGGGTTTATTAGGTAAACATCTTTTTCCAATCTTTCAGCAGCATAAGTTTCCATTAATTTAACAACGAAGCCACCATAGGTTTCTTTTTCTGTTGCTCCGATAATAGCAATCTTTTTTGGCTTCAGTAATTTGTTCAGGTTCAATCATTTCCCTCCTCTTCAAGTGGTAAGGTTGTAACCAGCTAAAAAAGCTTCCATGTTCCTTTCATTGAACTTTCCTTTTCCAGAGCTATCAAAGTATTCACACATAGATTTTAAAAACTCTTTATCGGAAAATAAGCCTGTTTTTTTGCAAAAGTATCCCAGCATACAAATATTTGCGGCTTTTTCGTTTTTTAAAGAAATGGCTAAATCGGTGACCGGTGCACAAAATATTTCTACATCTGTTTGAGGCAGATTTTGTTTATTGACAAGAGAAGTGTTTACAAATAATTGTCCGCCTTGTTTTATTTTGGGCCCAAATTTATCTAATGCAGGCCCATTAAGAGCCAGTAAAATGTCCGGATGATCTGCATATGGACTGGCAATTTTTTCATTTGAAATAATGACATTACAATTTGCTGCGCCTCCACGCATTTCATTCCCGTAAGAGGGAAACCAGGTAACCTGTTTTCCTTGTTTATATGCTGCGTATAGCATTAATTTTCCAGCCGTCAAAACGCCTTGTCCGCCGAAGCCAGCGCATATAATTTCTTTTAACATTAATGCACTCCTCCTATCTATCAACTATTTCGCCCATTTCGTATCGTGTCATTAGTTCATTTTCAATGCGCTCCAGTGCCTTTTGAGGTGTTAATCCCCAGTTTGTAGGACAGGGAACTAATACTTCTACAAGAGAGAAGCCTTTGAGATCACGCTGCTTTTCTAAGGCTTTGCGAATAGCTTTTTTTGTTTTGGCAATTTCTTTTGGATTAATAACAGTAGTTCTGGCTAAATATGCAATGTCAAGATTGCGCATGACAGGTACAACGTCAAAGTCTAAACCATGTTCTTTGGCAGTACGGCCATTTGGGGTCGAGGATGACCATTGTCCGATTTGTGTGGTTGGAGCTAATTGTCCTCCTGTCATACCGTAACAAGTATTATTCATAACAAAAAATGTAACATTTTCATTTCGGGTTGCTGCGGTCAGTGTTTCTCCTAAACCAATGGCGTATGCCCCTCCGTCTCCCGCGATTGTGAAACAGTATTTATTAGGACGTACTCTTTTCATTGCAGTGAGAGCAGCTCCCATTTTTCCATGGGGAGGAACGATTACATCTACAGCCATACTATATTGAAATTGATGATTACATCCAATATCTGAACAAACAATGGTATCTTGAATAATATCCATTTCTGTAAGAACTTCTCCAAGAATACGATCAAAGATAGAGTGTCCACATCCAGCACAGAACATATTTTCACATTTCATAATGGGGGGTGCCTTTCTTGCCGTTACTTTTGTCATATTAAAACACCTCCTGTTCTTTTACTTTTCCATTTAAAATATTTTGAGTAAAAGTAATAATTTGATCGATTGTTGGAACTTTATAGGCAGTAGTAATTGCATATGTCGGATACTTATTTTGGCTATAAAGAATAACATCCTCACGCATTTGTCCCATCATATTCATTTCAACGGTTACTAAAGCTTTGCAGTTGACGGAAAGTTCTTCAAAAGCTTTTCGTGGAAATGGCCATAAAGTTATTGGGCGAATAAGTCCAAGTTTTATGCCTTGTGATCTGGCAAATCTTACTGCACCTTGTGCAACCCTAGACGAGATGCCATAAGCAATTAATACAATTTCGGCATCATCGGTTTTCATAGATTCCCATTGTTGTTCCTCGGAAATAATTTTGCGGCATTTTTCGAGATATTTTTTGTTCCAGTGATCAATATCCTCATTGTAAGTTTTATCTGTTACGACTTTGTTTTTTTCGCCAATAGGTGTTCCCTTTACAGCCCAATTATATTGATCAATGTCGTATTTCTTATACGGTCTTGCAATGCAGGGTTCAATCATCTGACCAATTGTCGCATCTGAGAGAATTAAAACTGGATGCATCCATTTCTCGGCAAGTTCGAAGGAAGTGTATGCCATATCCATGTTTTCTTGTACACTGTTAGGAGCTAAAGTAATTAAATGATAATCTCCATTGCCGCCTCCTTTTACGGCTTGCCAGTAATTATCTTGTCCTGCACCAATAAAGCCATCACCAATTCCATATCGTTGGACGCACGCAACAACTCCTGGGATTTCTGCACTAACCCAGTAGGCAATACCTTCTTGTTTTAATGAAAAGCCGGGACCGGAAGAAGAGGTAAGAGCACGGGCGCCCAGAGCTCTTGCTGCGAATACCATATTAACACTGGCTATTTCTGATTCCGCTTGTATAAATACTCCACCAACTTCTTTTTGGCGTTTCCCCATCCATTCAAGAATTTCACTTTGTGGAGTGATAGGATAACCTGCATAAAAACGGCAACCACCTCTAATTGCGCCTTCTGCCAGAGCTTCGTTTCCTTTAATTAGCATTATTTCTGACATATCTTTGCCTCCTATAAAATCTCAAAAACGAGGTCAGGACACATTGTATAACAATTCCCGCATTGTACACACCTTTCCTGATTGACTTGAACTGTTCTAATCCCTTTTTTGTTTGTATAATCTGATAAGGAAATTGCTTCTTTTTTGCAATTAGGAATACAGAGATAGCAGCCTTTACAACGTTCAACATTAAGTATTAATTTTTCCACAATATCCTCCTTGGTCATGTTCTGGTATTTCCATTTTTTTGATTTGAGAGTTCTGCCTTAAAAACTTTTGCAAGTCGTCTTATTCCTTCTTGCAAATGAGGAATATCATTTGCAGTAAAATTAAGCCGCATTGTATTTTTACCGCTTCCATCTGCATTAAATGACGCACCTGGAATATAAGAGACTTCTGCGTCTAGAGCATTTTTTAACATTTTTCCGGTATCAAAATTTTCTGGGCAAGTTACATACAAAAACATACCGCCATCAGGGATTGTAAATGTTACTCCTACTGGAAATTCTTGTTTCATCATTTCTACAAGTGCATCACATCTTTTTTTATAATCATCACATATTTTTTTTACATGTTCATCGATATTGTACTTTTTCAAATATTCCCGCACTTGTACCTGAGAAAATTGATTGGACTGTAAGTCTGCGCCTTCTTTGATTTCTTCGAGCCGATCAATAAAATGAATATCATCAGAAATGACGTACGCAATACGAAGGCCAGGAGACAAAATTTTAGAAAAAGAGCCTAAATATATAACTTGTCCGTTTTTATCTAATGCTTTTAAACAAGGAAGATGTTCACCGCGAAAGCGAACTTCACCGTAAGGATTATCTTCTAAAATAGCAATATGCTGATATTTAGGCTGGCTCATGAAATTTAAAAACTCTAAGCGCCTTGATAAGGGCCATGCTTTGCCGGTAGGATTCTGAAAATTGGGAATGACATAGACAATTTTTGTATTGGGGTTTGCGTTAATAGCTGATTCCAATGCGTCAATCCGAATACCTGCATCGTCCGTATCAACGCCCACAATATTAGGTTCATACGGCAGCATTGCATTAAGACCATCGAGATAGCTGGGCTTTTCAATCAAAATGGTATCGCCATTGTCGACGAGAGCAGTAGCACATAGTGAGATTCCTTGCTGGCATCCTGTCACAATGAGCATATTACGCTCGGCAATTTGCATGTTTTCTATCCGGTTCATACGTTCAGTAATTAATTGAATAAGTTCCGTATCGCCTCTGGTCAGGCCATATTGCAATGATTCCTCAAAGAGATTCTTGTCATTAAATATTTTTTCTGTGGCAGTTTGCAATTCTGACATCGGAAATAGATTTTCATCGGGAAGTCCGCCAGATAATTTGATTAGATTAGGATTATTTCTGGCAGCAATCTCCGTAGCGACATCCCTGATCACAGAACCTCTTATGGTGTTCATTCTTTTGGCATAATTCATCTTTTTTAGCTCCTTTCCTAATAATTCTATTGTACAGAATCGAATTCTATTTATAGTGTAAAAAATAAAGACTCTACTAATTTATGAAAGTTTTTATCAGTGCGGCACCCTTAAAATTCTATTTAATAGAATTTGATTCTGATTTATAGAATATTATAGCATAGAAAATGTGGCAGTCAATATTTTTTAGAATATAATTGGGGGTAGTTGCATAATTTTATGAAACTTCTACAATATAGCTATATAAAATTTGACAATTATGCGGAGGATCAAGGAATAGGAATATGAAAAAGAGCTGCCACGAGGACAGCTCTTCTTATGAAAAAATTTTATTTGTTTTTGTTGGCTTCCAGCTCCGCCATCTTCATGGCGCGGACTTTCAGCGGCAGACCGAACAGAGTGATGAATCCGGACGCGTCATGGTGGTCGTAGAGATCACCGGTGGTGAAGGACGCCAGGGACTCACTGTACAGGCTGTAGGGAGAAGTGGTTCCGGCTTTGATGATGTTGCCCTTGTAGAGTTTGAATTTTACCTCACCGGTCACGTACTGCTGGGTAGATTCCACGAAAGCCTGGATGGCCTCACGCAGAGGTGTGAACCATTTGCCTTCGTATACCACCTGTGCCAGCTTATTGCCCATTTCTTTTTTCACTTCCATGGTGGCGCGGTCCAGAACCAGCTCTTCCAGCTGAGCATGTGCTTCCATCAGGATGGTTCCGCCGGGAGTTTCATAGACGCCGCGGGATTTCATACCCACGACACGGTTTTCTACGATATCCACAATACCGATGCCATGTTTTCCGCCCAGTTTGTTCAGCTCTTTGATGATATCAGAGACTTTCATCTCTTTGCCGTTGATGGATTTTGGAACGCCGGCCTCGAAGGTCATGGTCACATATTCCGGTTCATCGGGAGCTTTCTCAGGAGTTACGCTGAGTACAAGCAGATGGTCGTAGTTGGGTTCCAGAGACGGATCTTCCAGTTCCAGGCCTTCGTGGCTGATGTGCCAGATATTCCGGTCACGGCTGTAGCTGCTGTCCGCGGAGAACGGAAGATCGATGCCGTGCTGTCTGCAGTACTCGATTTCATCTTCACGGGACTGCATGGTCCACACGTCGGTCATACGCCAGGGAGCGATGATTTTCAGATCGGGAGCCAGAGCTTTGATGCCCAGTTCGAAACGGATCTGGTCATTGCCCTTGCCGGTGGCACCGTGGCAGATGGCGGAAGCGCCTTCTTTTCTGGCGATTTCCACCAGTTTCTTGGCGATGGCGGGACGTGCCATGGAAGTACCCAGCAGATATTTGTTTTCATATACAGCGCCTGCTTTTACACAGGGCATGATGAAATCATCGCAGACCTCATCCACAATATCCTCAATGTACAGTTTGGACGCGCCGGAGAGTTTGGCGCGCTCATCCAGGCCGTTCAGCTCTTCTTCCTGGCCGCAGTCTACGCAGCAACAGATCACTTCGTAATCAAATTTTTCTTTCAGCCAGGGAATGATGGCGGTGGTATCCAGACCACCGGAATATGCGAGAACAACTTTTTCTTTCATTTGTAGAATCCTCCTTAACGTTTTTACCCTTAAAACGCCACCGGCATTTCTGACGGCGGCTGCGATAGTTTTTTTGTCTCTGGATAATATACAACATTTTTTATAAATATGCAATAGAAAAATGATAAAAAACTGTATTATAAAAAATGCTTGCATAATATTCATCGCAGATGTATAATTATACACATTCCATGGGGGATCCCAGGGAAAAGGTGCATCATCCCGTGAAGCGCGGTACTTTACGAATAAAACAGGATGTATTATTATAAAAAGAGAAAGCGAACAAACAGCCAATGCTTTTGGATTGACTGAAGAAAAGTGAGGAGAAGAAAATGATAAAAGCAGGTATCATCGGTGCAACCGGTTACGCAGGTTCAGAGATTGTCCGTCTTTTGCTGGGACATAAAGAAGTGGAGATCAAATGGCTGGGTTCCAGAAGCTATGTGGGAAAGAAATACGCGGGAATCTATCAGAATTTCTGTCAGCTGATCGAGGAAGAGTGTCTGGATGACAACATGGAAGAGCTGGCGAAGCAGGTGGATGTCATTTTCACGGCGACGCCCCAGGGGCTGTGCGCTTCTTTAATTAATGAAGGAATTCTTTCTCAGGCGAAGGTGATTGACCTGAGCGCGGATTTCCGGATTAAAGATGTGAAAAAATATGAAGAGTGGTATGGAATTGAGCACAAAGCGCCTCAGTTTATTCCGGAGGCGGTTTACGGACTGTGCGAGATCAACCGGGAAGAAATCCAAAAAGCGCGCCTGATTGCCAATCCGGGATGTTATCCCACCTGTTCTACGTTATCCATTTATCCTCTGCTAAAAGAAGGGATGATTGATCCCAATACCATTATTATTGACGCGAAATCCGGAACTTCCGGCGCCGGCAGAGGGGCGAAGGTGGACAATCTGTTCTGTGAAGTCAACGAGAACATCAAAGCCTATGGTGTGGCGACGCATCGACA
The DNA here is from genome assembly GCA_963927715.1 of uncultured Blautia sp. Lineage (GTDB taxonomy): Bacteria > Bacillota > Clostridia > Lachnospirales > Lachnospiraceae > Blautia_A. The sequence continues at coordinate 290,233 of CAWVBU010000001.1, forward strand.
TACTCCGGAGATTGAAGATCAGCTGGGATATGCCTGCGGCCAGGAAGTGCGGATTAATTTCACGCCTCATCTGATCCCGATGAACCGGGGAATTCTGGTGACGGCCTACGCATCTTTGAAAAAAGATGTAACTTATGAGGAAGTAAAGGCTGCTTACGATAAATATTATGCCGGTGAGCGTTTTGTCCGGGTTCTGGACCGGGATGTGTACCCGCAGACCAAGTGGGTGGAAGGCAGCAACTATGTGGATGTGAACTTTAAGATCGACCCGAGGACCCGGCGGATCATTATGATGGGAGCCCTGGATAATGTTGTGAAAGGGGCGGCCGGACAGGCGGTACAGAACATGAATCTGATGTTTGGTTTTGACGAGGCGGAAGGACTGTATCAGATCCCTATGTGCCCGTGACGGAAAGGAAGAAAGAACATGAAAAAGACAGAAGGCGGAGTAACCGCGGCGAAAGGATACCAGGCGGCTTCAACCGCGGCTGGAATTAAGAAAAACGGTTCCAAAGATATGGCGATGATCTACAGCCAGGTTCCCTGTGTGGCTGCGGGTACGTTTACCACGAATCTGGTGAAAGCGGCTCCTGTGAAATGGGATCAGGAGATCGTCTATCACCATCCGGAAGCCCAGGCAGTGATCTGCAACAGCGGGATCGCGAATGCCTGTACCGGGGCGGAAGGATACGGCTACTGTGAGAGAACTGCTCAGGCGGCGGCAGAAATTCTGAAGATCGATAAGAACAGTGTCCTGGTGGCTTCCACTGGTGTGATCGGGCAGCAACTGCCCATAGAGAAACTGGAGGCGGGAATCCGGATCATGGCGCCGGCGCTGGAGGAAAGCCTGGAGGCGGGAACGGAGGCCGCAAAGGCGATTATGACCACAGACACCAGGAAGAAAGAGATCGCCGTCCGCGTGGAGATCGGAGGAAAAGAGGTTACCATCGGCGGCATATGCAAGGGGTCCGGAATGATCCATCCCAACATGTGCACGATGCTGAGTTTTGTCACCACAGACGCGGACATCGAGAAGGAACTGCTCCAGGAGGCTTTGAGTGCCAGTGTGAAAGATACCTATAACATGGTTTCTGTGGATGGAGATACGTCCACCAACGATACGGTGCTGCTGCTGGCCAACGGTCTGGCAGGAAATGAAAAGATCTGTGAAAAGAATGAGGCGTATGAGAAATTCCTGGCTGCCCTGAATGAGGTGAACACATATCTGGCGAAGTGCATCGCCGGGGACGGAGAGGGAGCAACCGCTCTGTTTGAGGTGAAAATCATCGGAGCGCAGGACAAAGAACAGGCGGTGACATTAAGCAAAGCGGTGATCACCTCCAATCTGACCAAGGCGGCGATCTACGGACATGATGCCAACTGGGGACGGATTCTGTGTGCCATGGGCTATTCCGGCGCGCAGTTCGATCCGGAGAAAGTGGATCTGTATTTCGAGAGCGCTGCGGGCAGGATTCAGATTATCGAGAATGGCGTTGCGGTAGATTACAGCGAAGAAGAAGCCACGAAAATTCTGTCAGAGGAAGTGGTGACTGCCATCGCGGATGTGAAGATGGGAGAGGCCACGGCTACAGCCTGGGGCTGTGACCTGACTTACGATTATGTGAAAATCAACGCGGATTACCGTTCCTGATCCGGAAACGGGAAAGAGCAGGATGCGGGAAGAGCCCGGCGAAGCCGGCAGGGAAGACAGTAGGAGGAAAGAGACGATGGTAAAGCAGAAATATCTGGATAAAGCGGAAGTACTGATTGAAGCGCTTCCCTATATTCAGCGTTTTAACCGGAAGATTGTGGTGGTGAAGTACGGCGGAAGCGCCATGATTGACCAGGAACTCAAGGAAAATGTAATCAAGGATGTAGTGCTGCTCAAGCTGGTCGGATTCAAGCCGATCATCGTCCATGGCGGCGGAAAGGAAATCAGCCGCTGGGTCGGAAAAGTAGGAATGGAGCCGAAGTTCATCAACGGGCTGCGTGTCACAGACGCGGCGACCATGGAGCTGGCGGAGATGGTGCTGGCCAAGGTGAACAAAGAGCTGGTGACGATTGTGCAGTCTCTGGGAGTCAAAGCTGTGGGAATCAGCGGCAAGGACGGCGGCCTGCTCCAGGTGGAGAAGAAATATTCCGATGGGCAGGACATCGGTTTTGTGGGAGATGTCCGTCAGGTAAATCCGAAAGTTCTGTATGATCTTCTGGAAAAAGATTTTCTTCCCATTGTCTTTCCGGTGGGAATGGACGAAGAGTTCCATACTTACAATATCAATGCGGACGACGCGGCCTGTGCCATCGCGGAGGCCATGCATGCGGAGAAGCTTGCGTTTCTGTCGGACATCGAAGGGGTCTGCCGGGATGTGAACGATCCGGACAGTCTGATTTCCGAGCTTCACGTCCACGAAGCGGAAAAACTGATCGAAGAAGGCTATGTGGGCGGAGGAATGATCCCCAAGCTGAAGAACTGTATTGACGCCATTGAAAAAGGGGTGAACCGGGTACATATCCTGGACGGACGGATTCCGCACAGTCTGCTTTTGGAAATTTTCACCAACAAAGGAATTGGAACTGCAATATTACGAGAAGATGGGGAGAAGTATTATCATGAGAACTGACAATTTAATCGAAGAATCTGAAGTGAATCTGCTGCATGCCTACAATCGTTTCCCGGTGGTGCTGGATCACGGGGAAGGTGTTTACCTGTATGATATGGAAGGAAAGAAATATCTGGACTTCGCGGCGGGAATCGCGGTCAACGCTCTGGGATACCACTATCCGGGCTACGACGAGGCGCTCAAAGAGCAGATTGACCGGATGATTCATGTGTCCAACCTGTATTATAACCAGCCGGTGATTGAAGCGGGAGCCAAGCTGGTACTTGCCAGCCGGATGAAAAAAGTCTTTTTCACCAACAGCGGCACGGAGGCCATCGAGGGAGCCCTGAAAGCGGCGAAGAAATATGCTTACAACCGGGACGGGCATGCGGGACACGAGATCATTGCCATGAATCATTCGTTCCACGGAAGAACCATCGGGGCACTGGCAGTGACGGGAAACGCCCACTACCGGGAGCCCTTCGAGCCTCTGATGGGCGGTGTGAAGTTCGCGGATTTCAATGATCTGGAGAGTGTGAAGGCCCAGATTACGGATAAAACCTGTGCCATTATCACAGAAGTGGTCCAGGGAGAGGGCGGTATCTATCCGGCTTCGCAGGAATTTCTCCAGGGCCTGCGCCAGATCTGCAACGAGAAAGATATCGTGCTGATTTTCGATGAGATTCAGTGCGGCATGGGACGGACCGGATACTATTTCGCGTGGCAGGGCTATGGCGTGCGCCCGGATGTGATGACCTGCGCCAAGGCTTTGGGAAGCGGCGTTCCGGTGGGCGCGTTTGTGCTGGGTGAAAAGCTGGCGGATTCCTCGCTGGTGGCCGGGGATCACGGAACCACCTACGGAGGCAATCCTCTGGTCTGCGCCGCGGTGAGCAAGGTCTTTGAGATTTTTGAGAAAGATATGATTCTGACCCATGTGCAGGAGCTGACTCCTTATCTGGAGGAGAAGCTGGATGAGATTGTCCGGGATTATGACTGTGTGGCACAGCGCCGGGGCAAAGGCTTTATGCAGGGCCTGGTGATCCAGGGATGCGCGGTGGGCGATGTGATCAGCAAAGCCATGGAAAACGGCCTTCTGGTGATCAGTGCGGGAAGTGATGTTCTGCGTCTGGTTCCGCCTCTGATTGTGACCAGAAACCATGTGGATGAGATGATTGAGATTCTGAGGAAGAGTCTGGACAGCTTGAAATAAAAATGCCGGATTCTTCCGGAAAGAAGGGAAAACCTGAAAAGCGGGAGGTGTAAGGATGAGAACGTTAAAAGCGGCGCTTCTGCAGACCAGAGTGTCTGAGGATAAAGAGGAAAATCTGCGGATGGTGCGGGAAAAGCTGGCAGATCTGCGGGGAGAGAAGCCGGATCTGGTGACACTGCCGGAGATGTTTAACTGCCCTTATCAGACGGATCTCTTCCCGGCTTACGCAGAGCCGGAAGGGGGAACGTGCTGGCAGGCGCTTAGCCAGATGGCAAAAGACGAACAGATCTATCTGGCGGCCGGCTCCATTCCGGAAGCAGATGAAAAAGGAAAGGTATATAATACTGCTTATGTGTTCGACCGGGAGGGACGCCAGATCGCGAAGCACCGCAAGATGCACCTGTTCGACATCAATGTGACCGGCGGGCAGTATTTTAAGGAATCGGATACGCTGACGGCAGGGGATCAGGTGACGGTTTTTGATACCGAGTTCGGGAAGATAGGGCTGTGTATCTGTTTTGACATCCGTTTTCCGGAGCTTTCCCGTCTGATGGCTCAGGAAGGAGCGCGGATCATCCTGATTCCCGGAGCTTTCAATATGACCACGGGACCGGCGCACTGGGAGCTGTCTTTCCGGGCGAGAGCGCTGGATAATCAGGTATATCTTCTGGGGACGGCGCCGGCCAGAGATCCGCAGAGCAGCTACACCTCCTGGGGGCATTCCATCGTTGTCGGCCCCTGGGGCGATGTACAGGGACAGCTGGATGAAAAGGAAGGGGTGTTGATCCGGGAGCTGAATTTGGACGAGATTGACCGGATCCGCCGGGATCTGCCCCTGCTCAAGAGCCGGCGGCTGGATCTTTATCAACTGAAAAAACTGTGAAAAAAGGGAATCCCTCAAGTCGAAATGACTTTTGGGATTCCTTCTTTACTTTCAGGATCAGAAATCAGCCGTCAATCCAGGCCTGACCCGGAGCGATCTCCTGGATCAGGATTTTGCCGCGGTTTTCAGGGTATTTGGATTGATGGTATTTAAAGACCATGCGGTTCTCATCGATGGGGCCGAGAATCTCGATTTTACCCTTGGTATTGCTGAGCACGTAGCGGATACCTTTTCCCTGGCCGTTCTGCAGATATTTCGCTTCTTCCACAATCTGATACCCATCCCGGAGCGGCACCTGGAAATGGGCGCCCACGCCGGATACCGGACGGCACTGGAAGATATAATAGGGAACAATGCCCCAGCTGGTGAGAAGCTTCAGAAGCTTCGCCATTGTCTCGGGGTGATCGTTGACGCCTTTCAGGAGAACCGTCTGATTGCGCACCACCGCGCCGGCAGCCTGAAGGGCTTTGATCGCTTTTTTGGATTCCGCGGTGAACTCATTGGGATGGTTAAAATGAGTAACCACATAGATCTGTTTTTTCGCGGAATATTCCCGGATGATGTCCAGAAGTTCCGGATCATCGTAGATTCTGGCAGGGAATACCACAGGGGTTCTGGTGCCGAAACGGATCAGATCCAGATGATCGATGGCGGTGAAAGTCTCAAGATAACGGCGGATGGCCCGGTTATTGATCAAAAAGGCGTCTCCGCCGGAAATCAGCACATTGGTGATCTCTGTGTGCTGGTCTATGTAAGCGGCCATTTTATCGAAGTTCTCCAGGATTTCATCGTTGGGTACGCCCACCAGTCTCTTGCGGAAACAGTGGCGGCAGTACATGGCACAGCGGTTGGTGGACAGAATCATGGCTGTCTGGGTATATTTATGCTGCAGGCCAGGCATGAGGGTGTTGCTCTCCTCGCCGCTGGTGTCGAAGGTTCCGGATAAATCGTTTTCACTGATGGTCGGGATGCACATGCGGCGGATGGGATCTTTTGGATCTTCCCGGTTGATGAGAGAGAGATAATATCTGGTCACGGTCATGGGAAACTGTTCCAGAATCCGATCCATCTGCGTGATTTCTTCTTCGGTCAGATTCAGAAGATCCTTTAATTCCTCTGCGGTAGTTATATTTTCTTTTAATTCGTCTTTCCAGTTCATGCATACACTCCTTTGCATAGTATTTCCAGTTATCGCACGCACCAGGCATCCCCAAGCTGCCACAGTGGAGTGTGACAAAGAATCTAATATTTATTTTACCAGATTTTTCGGCAGAAAAAAATGAATAAATCGTAAATTAATCATAAAAAATCAAAAAAACCGACGATTTATCTTATTTTAAAGCGTTTTCCCCGTAAAGAGCCGCGTTAAACACGGTTTCGTAAGGGATTTTGGCTTTTTTCGCAGCATCAGCCACATCCTGGTATTCCGGCTTGATTTTTTCGATTCCGTAGCCCTGGTAATGTTTCAGGCGGATTTTACCGTAAGGGGTTTCCGTCTCGGTGAAATAATAATCCAGGGTATAGCGGTCATAGAGCAGACGCCGCACGCCGGCGGTTGTGGTGTGGGTCAGAATCAGGCGGGCCATCTCCTCCGTCTGCTCCGGGCGGCAGGATACGCACAGAAGAGTGCCGGGCCGGTTCTTTTTCATCTGGATGGCCGCTGTGTATACATCCAGGGCGCCGGCATTCAGGAGAATTTCCTGGGCGTAGCCGATGGCCTCCGCGGACATGTCATCCAGAGAACAGCGCAGTTCCGCGATGGTCTGGCTGGAATGGTGCAAAGCGGCAGTGTCTTCCTGCCAGAAAGCCCGCAGGACGTTCGCGGCTTCCAGTTCCCTGGTACCCAGGCCGCAGCCCATACGCTCGTATTGGATCACCGGATGCTCGGTGAAGCGATCCACGAAGGAACGCAGCAGGGCGGCTCCGGTGGGGGTGCACAGCTCCCCGGAAATGGTTCCGCTGTAGAAGGGAATTCCCTGCAGCAGCCGCGCGGTGGCCGGTGCCGGAACCGGAAGAATTCCATGGGCACAGCGCACCTGTCCGCTTCCCACATGGACGGGGGAGGCAAGGATCTGATCCGGCGCCAGCTCGTCCAGGAGCATGCAGGTGCCCACAATGTCGGCGATGGCATCCAGTTCCCCTACTTCGTGGAAGTGGATCTTCTCCACAGGGTGCCCATGCACGGCAGCTTCTGCCTCGGCCAGGGTTCGATAGACGCTTTTGGCTTTTTCCCGTACGTGTTCGGAAATCTCCAGCGCGTCGATGATCTGATGAACCGACTGCAGTGTGCTGTGGTGATGATGTGTGTGTCTGCCTTGAGAATGGTCATGAGGAAGCAAGGACGGCGGGAATCCGGGCAGATCTTCGCTGCGTTCTTCCTGTCCTTGAATAGAAATCGAAACGTGAGTGCCCGAAATTCCGCAGCGGCTTGCGGTTTCCCAGGCTGCTTCCATATGGGGAATGCCGATCTGGTTGAATTTCTGAATCCAGCGGTCTTTATCCGGGATCAAATCCAGAAGAGCGCCAAGAAGCATGTCACCGGAAGCCCCCATTTTACATTCCAAATAAAGTGTTTTCATCAGTCGTCTCCTTTTCTGGGTGTCAAATCCAGCAGAACTCCTCCGAAATCCGGGGAGAGAAGGCTGGACAGAAGTTCTCTTTGTTCTATGGCCTGACCAAACTGGGATTCCAAAAGCTGCAGACGGGCGCAGCCGTGAAAGACACGGATACGGAAATCCCGATACCCATAAGAGGCAAGCTTTTGTTCCGCGTTTTCGATTTTCGTCAGCAGATCAGAAGTAATGGGTGTGCCGGAGGGAATCCGGGTGGCAAGACAGGCGTAGGAAGGTTTCTCCCAGGTGAAAAGTCCTGCTTTTTTGGATAATTCGCGGATTTTTTCCTTGGTGAGGCCGCATTCCCGCAGCGGAGAACGGACATCCAGTTCCGTCAGCGCCTGCATTCCCGGCCGGTCGCCGGCCTGATCAGAGGCGTTGGTGCCGTCAAAGATCACGGAATAACCGTCCCTGGCAGCCTGGGCAGTCAGAGCTGTGAACAGAGCTTTTTTACAGTAGTAACAGCGGTTGACCGGATTTTTCGCAATGGTTTTGTCGGCCAGCACAGGGAGTTCTATGATTTTCAGGGGCGCGTTCAGCTGCCCGGCGAGTTTTTTCGCGTCGAGAAGTTCAAATTCCGGCTGAAAGGGGGTTTTTATGAAATATGCAGTCACGTCGCAGTGATTTTGCATGGCTGCATAAAGCAGATAAGCAGAATCTACGCCGCCGGAGAATGCCAGGGCGAAAGGAGAATGTTCCTGTAAGTATTGATTTAATGTTTGGGTCATTCCATCAGTCCTTTCCGAAATTACTCTTCCAGTTTATCAAAAAATCAGATTTTTCGCAAGTTTATAAAGTTTTTGCTTGTGCTTTTTGGAAAATGGAATTAAGATAGAGAGCATAATTGGGAAAGGAAAAGGAGAAATGGATTTTCAGTATAATCTGACGCAATGGCTTTTATTTTTTTATGTGTATTGTTTTCTCGGATGGTGTATTGAGACCACCTATGTGTCGATCCGAAAGAAAAAGTTTGTCAATCGGGGCTTTATGCGGGGGCCGTTTCTGCCTCTGTATGGTTCCGGGGCGGTGATGATGCTGTTCGTGACGCTCCCGGTCCGTGACAGCCTGGTTCTGTCCTTTGTGTTCGGGGCAATCGGCGCCACGATTCTGGAGTATCTTACGGGAGCCTGTATGGAGGCATTGTTTCAAGTACGGTACTGGGATTACAGCGACAATCCCTTCAATCTGCATGGGTATGTCTGTCTGGGAACTTCCCTGGCCTGGGGGTTTCTCACCATTCTCATGATCCGGGTGATCCATGAGCCCGTCGAATCAGTGCTCCTGTCTGTCAGCCAGACGGTTCAGGATCTTCTGGCTGCGATTCTGACGGTCTATGTGACGGCGGATATGGCGCTGTCTTTCAAGGCGGCTTTGGATCTGCGCGCAATGCTGGAGAAGATGACCAGCGTGCGGGAAGAGATGGAGCGGATGCAGGGACGCCTGGACGCGATGCTGGCGTTTGCGGGACCTAAGATCACGGAGAAGGCCGAAGAGCTGCAGAGCCGGAAATATTTGGGTGAATTGCTGCAGGGAATCCGGACAAGGCTGGAGCTTCTGCAGGGATCTGAGAGAGAGGATACCTGGCTTCAGAAGGGGCTGGAAGAGTTCCGTGAGGAAATCGAACAGATCCGCAGAAAGGCGATCGTCATCAGTGAGCGGCGCGGTAGCCTGCGGGAGCGCCTGGGATATTACCGGAGAAGTATGCTGAAAGCACATCCCTCCATCACTTCCAGAAAGTTTGCGCAGGCTCTGGCCGAACTGAAGGAAATCGCGCAGGAGAAAAACGGAAAAAAGAAGCATTGATCCGGTTATTTTACAGGGGCTTTCTGGTCTCTGTCCCGGAGGATCAGATACACACTGATCAGAGCCGCGATGGCCTGTGACAGAGGAATCGAGATCCAGGTACCCAGGATGCCTCCGGCAGCGGACGGCACAAAGAGCAGAAGCAGGAACAGAGAGGCTGGCTCTCCATAAATCAGAATGTAAGCCCACAGATTTTTCCGGGTGGCGTAAAAATAAGCGGTGGATACCCGGGAAATACTGATGAACAGAAATCCTCCCAGGAAAATCGGGAGAATCTGTGCCACCTGCCGGCTGATCTCCGGGGATGCGCCAAAGAGAATCGCCGTATATCCCCGCAGGAAGAACAGGACAGCCATGCAGACTGCCGCCACGACCAGGGAAAAACGATAGGCCATATTGCGGTAAGTCCGGGTAAGTCCCAGTTTTCCCTCTCCGTAGGTAAGGCTGATCAGCGGCTGGCTGCCATCGCTGACGCCCTGCATCAGCAGGATGATAATCGAACAGATATAGCTGATGGGGGCGTAGCAGGTCACCGCCAGATTTCCGCCCACAATGGCCGCGCTCTTATTAATCAGAATGAGCGTGATATTGGGCGAAAAAGTGAGTCCAAAAGGTGAGAGCCCGACGCTCAGGATCCGCCTGGACAATGCCAGTATTTTTTTTCCGCAGGGGAGGGAAGGCACCTGCCGTTTTGCAATGAAGAAGCCGACACAGACCAGGAAGGTCATTGCCTGCCCGATGGCGGTGGCTACCGCCGCTCCCATCATTCCCCAGGGGAAAATCCATACAAACAGATAATCCAGGAAAATATTGGTCAGGAAGCCGGTAATCATGGCAGCCATGGCGACAATGGCGCCGCCCATGTTGCGGATCAGCGGTACCAGGCCTGTGCCCAGGATCTGAAAGACTGCGCCGAAACTGATGTATAACAGGTATTCACTTCCCAGGGTGAAGATCTCTTCTGTGGCGCCGAAAAGCCCCAGCAGAAAGGAAGCTCCGGCCAGATACAGCGCCGTCAGCAGGACACTGGTCACGAACAGTAAAATGAGAGACATACCATAATACTGCCGGGCTTCTTCTTTGTTTCCTTTTCCGATCTGAATGGAATATTCAATGGCGCTGCCCATTCCGATTCCGGTTCCGGCGGCCTGCAGAAAAGCGGTCAGGGGGTATGCCACATTGATGGCTGCCAGGGCGTTGTCGCCCAGGGCGTTTCCTACGAAAAATCCGTCCGCGATAGCGTAGACACCGGAGAGAGCAAATGCCAGCATAGAGGGGATGACATACTGAAAAAACGAAGTACGCGCGTTCATCGGTGTCTTCCCCATCCTCTGCAAATGATTTGTTTTTCCATGAAAATTCCCCTCTCATTAGTCTGATTTCAGACTCATTATACGAGAGCGAAAATACAAAGTCAAGAGAATTGTTTCCGCGGAAAATTCCCTTGGGAAAACGGTCCTATTCCGCCGGAATCTGGCGCCCTCCGGCGTCGAGATAGAAGTCTTCCCGGTACAGCAGTTCGGACAGGGGGACACAGGAATAATCCTCCTCTTCCAGGGACGGAAGAAGCAGTTCCAGGGCCTGGGCGGTGTATTTTGCGTCCGCATGGAAGCGTATGATAGATCCGCAAAAGAGGTCGGGATGATTCCAGACGGTATCGGCAGCCGCCTGCGTGCCGTAATCTTTCCAGTCCTGGGAATCCACATTCCAGGTGACGGTCGATAGTCCGAGCCGGGAAGCGGCCTGGATCAGCGCAGGATTCCAGGTATCCTCTGCGGGGCAGAAGAATTCGGGAATGGTTCCGGACAGGCGGGAGATTTCCCGGGAGGCTTTCTGAAGGCAGGAGCAAATCTCTTCTTCCTCCATGGAAGAAAAATCCATGCGGGCATCGGCGAGGATCCCCAGTTCCTGCCCGGCTTCGCAAAGCTCTCGTACACGGTCTGGACACTGAAGCGCCCAGTTTTCGGTAATGAAAAAAGTCGCGGAAATCTGATGTGTTTCAAGAACCTGGAGCAATTCGCCGGGGTCCCAGTCCGTTTTGGAAAGCTGAAAAGTCAGGGAAAGCTCCCTCTCGGAAGTCTGTACACTGGTGATGGGCAGTTCGGTGCCGGTGACATTGGTGCTGACGGATATGGTGCCTGACAGGGAGCGGATCAGAACCGCTGTCAGGATCAGAGAAAAGAGAAAGAGGAGTGAAGCCTGAATATGACGAAGCAAAAGAATTCTCCCGGAAAGCTTGTTTTCACAATATATGTGAAAATCTGAGGGAATATGAACGGAAGGGGGAAAGGGGTTTTGACAGAATTGTTTTCAGAAAAGCGGAAAGAAAGAGAAAATTTTCAAAAAGAAAGAAAAAAGTGTTGACACAGTGCGGGCAGGAAGGGTATAATGGCTTCAAAATTTTATAAAGCGAAACCGTTGAAGCGGAGATCAAAGCAGCTATGCGCGCACAGAGAGTCCGGGAAGGTGAGAGCCGGGCCGAGAAGCAGACTGCCAAATGGACCGCTGAGGGCGCAGTCAAAGGGGAGACCTGAGTATTCTGCGACGTGAGGGCATACGTCAGTTGCCAGGGATATGATAGTATCCCGGTAAGCGCGCAAAGTGGGACTTTGTGAATCAAGGTGGCACCGCGGGAAAGAGAATTCCGTCCTTGACAGAAGTGTATTCTGTCAGGGGCGTTTTTATTTTCCGGAAGGTTATGCGTAAATGCGGATGGGATACGGGAACTTTAGAAATTCAGGCATCAGGGTTTGTGTAAGACCAGGAGGGCAGGCAAGATGATCAAAGAGGCAATTGTAAAATTATCAAAAAAAGAGGATCTGTCATATCAGGAGGCAGAGGAAGTGATGAACGAAATTATGGAGGGAAGAGCCACGGACGTGCAGATGTCCGCTTATCTGACTTCCCTGTCCATGAAGGGGGAAACCATCGATGAGATCACCGCCTCCGCAGCGGGAATGCGGGCACACTGTGTGAAGCTGCTCCACGACGTGGACGCGCTGGAGATTGTGGGAACCGGAGGCGACGGAGCGAATTCATTCAATATTTCCACAACTTCCGCGCTGGTCGCCGCGTCGGCAGGAGTGCCGGTGGCCAAACACGGGAACCGGGCGGCCTCGTCAAAATGCGGAGCGGCGGATGTGCTGGAAGCGCTGGGTGTGAAAATCACCCTTCCGCCGGAGCGGAGCGCAAAACTTCTGACCAGGGATAATATCTGCTTTCTGTTCGCGCAGAATTATCACATCGCCATGAAGTATGTGGCGCCCATCCGCAAAGAGCTGGGAATCCGTACGGTATTTAACATTCTGGGACCGTTGTCCAATCCGGCGGGAGCGAATATGGAGCTGATGGGAGTCTACGAGGAGGAGCTGGTGGAACCTCTCGCGCAGGTGATGGCAAAACTCGGCGTGAAAAGGGGAATGGTAGTCTATGGTCAGGATAAATTAGATGAAATTTCCATGAGCGCTCCGACCACGGCCTGTGAAATCCGGGATGGATGGTTCCAGACTTACGAACTGACGCCGGAGCAGTTTGGTTATGAGCGGTGCGGAAAAGAAGCGCTGGTGGGCGGCACACCGGAGGAAAACGCGCAGATCACCCGTGAGATTCTCAGTGGTACGGAGCGCGGACCGAAACGCTGCGCGGTATGTATGAACGCCGGAGCCGCACTTTATATTACCGGCAAGACCGCCTCCATTGAGGAGGGTGTACGGATGGCGGAACAGCTGATTGATACCGGGGCGGCCGGGCGAAAGCTGGATGAATTTATAGAGGAGAGCAACCGATGAATATTCTGGAAGAGATTGCGGAAAAAACAAAAGAACGAATTGCCCGGAAGAAGAGAGAACTGCCGCTTTCAAAACTGCGGAATCTGGCAGAAGGACAGGAATTCCAGCCGCCTTCCTTTCTTCAGGCTCTGAGACAGCCGGGCCTGTCTTTTATCTGCGAAGTAAAAAAAGCTTCGCCTTCCAAAGGAGTGATCGCGGAGGAATTTCCCTATCTTAAGATCGCGAAGGAGTATGAAGCAGCCGGAGCCTCCGCCATTTCCTGCCTGACAGAACCGTACTGGTTTCAGGGGCAGGATGAATATCTGGAAGAGATTGCGCGCCAGTCGGCGATTCCGGTTCTGAGAAAAGATTTTACCATTGATGAATATATGATTTATGAGGCAAGGTATCTGGGCGCCAGCGCGGTGCTTCTCATCTGCGGAATCCTGGACGACGGACAGCTGAAAGCTTACAGACAGCTGGCGCAGGAGCTGGGAATGGCGGCGCTGACAGAAGCGCACAGCAGGGAAGAAGTGGACAGAGCGCTGAACAGCGGTGCGAAGATCGTCGGAGTCAACAACCGGAACCTGAAAACTTTTCAGGTGGATATCCAAAACAGCATCCGCCTGCGTTCCATGGTGCCCAGAGAGATTCCTTTTGTGTCCGAGAGCGGAATCCGTACTGCTGAGGATATGAGAGCGCTGTATGAAAATGGTACGGATGCGGTTCTCATCGGGGAGACGCTGATGTGGGCGGACGACAAAAGGAACACGCTGGACAGACTGCGGGGTGGTCTGGGATGACGAAAATCAAGATCTGCGGTCTGACCCGGGAAGAGGATATCTGCAGTGTCAACGAGGCAGAGCCCGATTACTGCGGCTTTATCGTGGAGGTTCCCAAAAGCAGGCGCAGCATCAGTGTACCGCGCTTGAGGGAACTGTCGCGGCGGCTGAATTCCGGGATTGTTCCGGTGGGAGTTTTCGTGGATGCCCCGGCGGAACTGCCGGCCCGGCTGGCGGCGGAGGGGGTTATCGGAATGATACAGCTTCATGGCCATGAGGATGAGGCATATATCCGAAAGCTCCGAAAATGGACGGAAATTCCGCTGCTTCAGGCTTTTTCTGTTGCCGGTGAGCGAGATGTGGTGTATGCTAATAGAAGCAGCGCCGACTGGATCCTTCTGGATCATGGGAGCGGAGGCACAGGGGAATGTTTTGACTGGGATCTGACAAAGGAGGCAAAAAGACCTTTCTTTCTGGCCGGGGGACTGACTTTGGCCAATCTGGCAGAGGCTTTGCGAAAGACGGATCCCTGGGCGGTGGATCTGAGCAGCGGCGTGGAGACAGACGGGAAAAAAGACAGAGATAAGATCCTGGCGGCGGTGAAAGCGGTCAGAGAAATGAAAAAATAAGAGGAGAATGCAAACATGAGCAAAGGGCGTTTTGGAATTCACGGAGGGCAGTATATTCCGGAAATCCTGATGAATGCGGTTCTGGAACTGGAAGAGGCCTACAATCATTATAAAAACGATCCGGAATTTAACCGGGAGCTTCAGGAACTGCTGAATGAATATGCGGGAAGACCCTCCAGACTGTATTACGCGAAGAGGATGACAGAAGATCTGGGAGGCGCGAAAATTTATCTGAAACGGGAGGATCTCAATCACACCGGAGCCCATAAGATCAACAACGTGCTGGGACAGATGCTTCTGGCAAAGAAAATGGGAAAGACACGGGTGATCGCGGAGACAGGCGCCGGACAGCACGGGGTAGCCACAGCCACCGCGGCGGCTCTGATGGATATGGAATGCGAAGTCTTCATGGGAAAAGAAGACACCGAGAGGCAGGCTTTGAATGTGTACCGGATGCGTCTTCTGGGCGCGAAGGTACATCCGGTGACCACCGGAACCGCTACGCTGAAAGACGCGGTGTCTGAGACCATGAGAGAGTGGACAAAGAGAATTGAAGATACCCATTATGTACTGGGATCCTGCATGGGGCCGCATCCGTTTCCGACGATTGTGCGGGATTTTCAGGCAGTGATCTCCAGAGAGACACGGGAACAGATTCTGGAGAAGGAGGGGAAACTTCCGGATGCCGTGCTGGCCTGCGTGGGCGGCGGATCCAATGCCATCGGATCGTTCTATCATTTTATTGAAGATAAGGGCGTGCGGCTGATCGGCTGCGAGGCGGCCGGACGGGGAATCGACACAGCGGAGACCGCTGCTACGATTTCCACAGGAAGCCTGGGGATTTTCCACGGTATGAAATCCTATTTCTGCCAGGACGAATATGGACAGATCGCGCCGGTGTATTCCATTTCCGCAGGTTTGGATTATCCGGGCGTAGGACCGGAGCATGCGTGGCTGTATGACACCGGCCGGGCAGAATATGTGGCAGTGACGGATGAGGAGGCTGTGGATGCTTTTGAATATCTGTCCAGGATCGAAGGAATTATCCCGGCGATCGAGAGCGCCCATGCGGTGGCTTATGCGAAGAAACTGGCGCCGTCCATGGGAAAAGATCAGATTATGGTAATTACAATTTCAGGCAGGGGCGACAAAGACTGCACAGCCATTGCCAGATATCGCGGGGAGGATCTTTATGAGTAGAATTGAGAAAATATTTGAAGGACGGAAAGCATTTATACCGTTTATTACCTGCGGAGATCCTTCGCTGGAGGTGACCAGGGAACTGGTCCTTGCCATGGAACGTGCCGGCGCGGATCTGATTGAACTGGGAATTCCTTTCTCAGATCCCACAGCGGAGGGACCGGTCATCCAGGCGGCGAACATCCGTGCTCTGGCCGGAGGAGTGACTACGGACAAAATCTTTGACATGGTGCAGGAGCTGCGGAAGCAGACGGAGATTCCGCTGGCTTTTATGACCTATGCCAATGTGGTGTTTTCCTACGGGATTGAGAAATTTGTGAAGAGGGCAGTGGAAATCGGCATGGACGCCCTGATTCTTCCGGATATTCCTTTTGAGGAAAAGGAAGAGTTCGCCAGCGTCTGCCGGGAATACGGCCTGGCATTTATCTCGCTGATCGCGCCCACCTCCCGTGACCGGATCAAAATGATCGCGGCAGAAGCAGAAGGTTTTGTCTATTGTGTCTCTTCCATGGGCGTCACCGGGGAACGGGTCGAAATCACATCCAACGTGAAAAGTATGGTGGAGCTGGTCAAAAAAGAAAAGGAAATTCCCTGTGCCATTGGTTTCGGTATCTCCACACCGCAGCAGGCAGGCGAGATGGCGGCCTGCGCAGACGGAGTGATTGTGGGCAGCGCAATTGTGAGACTTTGCGGGGAGCACGGAAAAGACTGTGTCCCGGTGGTGGAAGACTATGTGAAAAAGATGAAAGAAGCAATCCAATAAGCGAAAAATCCCATTTTCTTCCGGAGGGAAACCTGTTCTCAGGTTCCCGCCGCAGAAAGTGGGATTTTTTTGACTGTGTGTCTGGTTTTGCGATTCGGGAAAAGATACTTAGAATCTTTTGATTTTCCGGGTAGTGGTTTTCTCAAACTCCGTATCCCGTACGATCAGACTGTAGATCTTCTTCTGGGGCGCCGCCGTGCGGTTGTAATTGTCGATAACCTCCTGCAGCGCCGCTTTTTTGTCTTTGATTCTTTTTTTCTTTACGTAATCCGGATCCGGATAGATCTCCGCTTCGATCACACCGTTTTTCTCGCGAACGAGGACTTCGCCCACCAGACGGTTGGTGCTTAACGCGTTTTCCAGTTCCTCAGGAGACACGTTCTCACCATTCTTGGTGATGATCAGGTTCTTCTTACGGCCGGTGAGATAGACGAAACCATCCTCGTCCACATAACCCAGATCTCCGGTTTTCAGCCAGCCGTCCTCCAGGGTTTCGGCTGTCTCTTCAGGCATTTTGTAATATCCCTGCATCACACTGCTGCCCTTCACCCAGAGTTCGCCGTCCACGGTTTTGGCCTGGCAGTTGGGAATCAGCTGTCCCACGGAATCTTTTCGGATGTTCCAGCTGACCGTGGTGCTGATCACCGGCGCGCATTCCGTCATGCCGTAGCCCTGCAGGATGGTAATATCATACTTGTTGAACAGGTCGATATAGGCCGGATCCAGGTAGGCTCCTCCGCTGCAGATGGTGTGGAACTGCTTGCCGAACACCTGGCTTTTTACGATTTTAGCCGGAAGAAGGGAAGCCTCCTCCAGTTTTTTGGCAATGGTCTCGATCATCAGCGGAACCATCAGGATCATTTCCGGCTTGAAAAGCTTAATATTCTTTGCCACCCGCATCAGGGAATCATTGATGCAGATCACTGACCCCAGGGAAATTCCTTTCAGGATATCCATGCTCAGACAGTAGGCGTGATGAATGGGAAGCACCGACAGGATCACCGTCCGCTCCGGAATCTTCATATCCAGACAGGTGGCATTTTCCGCCACATTCCGGTGAGTCAGCATGACGCCCTTGCTTTTTCCGGTGGTCCCTGAGGTGAACATGATGGTACACAGCTGATCCGGCTGCGGAAGGAAGTCAAAACTTCCTTCGTGTTCCTTCAGCAGTTTCCAGAAGCTGTAAACCGGTTCACTGTGCTCCTGCTGCTGCATGGAAATCAGCGTCTTCACTTTCGGACAGTTTTCCCGGGCCATGGCAGCCACATCTTTTCTCACATCATCGCAGACCAGTACCGTGGAGTCGGAACGGTTGATCAGATCACACACATCCGCCGCCGGCAGATTCACATCCAGCGGTACGATGACGCTGCCGCTGTTGACTGTGCCGAAATAGGTCACCAGCCAGGGATAAGACGTTGCCCCGATGACTGCGATATGATTTCCCTGCTCTCCCAGATCCCGCAGAAGACAGGAAAAGCTTTCACTGTCCTGGCGAAGCCGGGTATAGCTTTTGGATTCGATTTCATTTTTACTGATTTTATAGCGAACCGCATCCTCCGGTCCATACTTCTTCTCCGTATTGACCAGAATTTCACGGATTGTACTGCAAAGCATACTCAATGACCTGTCCTTCCTTTCCCCGGAACCTTAATTTTCGGAAACCAGTTTTTCCAGATATGATACGGCTTCCTGCACGGTGCGGATATTGGCAGCCTCTTCCTGCTGCACTTCCACGTCGAATTCATCCTCGATCTCACCCAGCATACTCATGAAGTCAAAGGAAGTGAATCCCAGATCTTCCATAAATCTTGATTCCGGGTGCACATCCTCCGGTTCTACCTCCACATAGTTGCAGATAATATTCACTAATTTCTCAAACATACCTTTTCTCCTCTTTCTCTTTATACCAGTTTGATAATTTCACCGATGGTCAGATCCGGGTTTTCCGCACCCTTGAACATGATCTTGCACAGATAGTAATACAGATATTCCAGTTCTTCTCTGGAAACCGCCTTCAGCTGATGTTCGAAATTGAAATCCAGTCCGTTATCCTCCGGACGATGCATCACGGTCAGATACATGGCCTGGGGACAGCTGCCGTTGGGATACCATTTCGTTTTGTAGCGGATATCGCCCAGCTGGGTCAGTCCGTTCTCCTGCAGCGTCATGGGCTGATAGGTCAGTGAGATCGTCTCATAAGTCAGACCTGCCTGAGGCTGCGGGAATATTTGGGAACGATAAGCAAAGTACGCCGTCGGATCGTAATTGGCATGGCGGAAAATCTCATTTTGCTTATCCCGGATGGCGTAGACGCCGTCGATGAATTTCATATCTTCCGGGAAGATGGTACGGATGGGGAAAGAGTGAATCCTGGTTCCGCCGCATTTCTTCTCTTTTAAGGTGGCGCGTCTTGCGATGGCGTTATTGATTGACACATCTTCAAATCCGTTCATCTTCTGCAGATAGGTACGCAGTCCCATCAGCAGCAGACAAGCCAGGGAAACGTGATACGTTTCACAGAAATCCATCAGCCGTCTGGTTGGCTCTGCTTCCAGATGGAAAATATCCAGCGCGGATTTCGTGTCGTCAGTGGCCGAAAAGGCTGACCGCAGATCCGGGTTTTTGAACATTTCCCTTGCCGCTTCCAGCTGGCCTTTTCCGCGGATACCGCTGAAGATGGGCTCGCTTTTGGCGATTTCCTTCTGGAAATATTCGATATCTCTTGCCTGTGCTTTGCTGCCGGCCTCATAAGCCAGATCTTTCTCCAGCTGCTCGATATAAGAAGCCATATCCTTGGGATAAGGAACGCCTTCGTATTTTTCATTACAGTAAAGTTCAATGATGTCTTTCAGGAAACAGATCAGCGACTGCGCGTCCACCACCATGTGGTGACCCAGGAAATAGATGCCGTTGAATCCGTCCGGCATTTTAATCATAACCACCCGGGTCATGGGAGAATCTTCCATCTTAAAGGGCACCGTAGTCCACTGCTGCATGACGGCATGGGCCTCTTCCACCGTCTTGTCTGTAAAATCGGCGAACTCGATCTCTTTCTCTTCCGGATTCACCACGTACTGATACCAGTTCCCCTCTTTATCTTTGGCAAAACGGATCCGCATCCCTTCGCTTCTGGCATACGCCTGGTTGATGGATTTTGCCAGCAGATCCCAGTCAAGATCCTCTTCGATGGTCAGACTGGTTCCGATGTTCAGCACGGCTGCCGTCGGGCAGAAGGGCAGATAATACAGATGAAATTTCTGGGCTACCGTCAGCGGATACACCTTGTATCCTTTTCTTTTTCTCATCATTTCATGATTCCTCCGATTAATGAATCCAGGGCCGCTTCATAAGCCTGCGTATCCTTGTAGTAACTCTCTCCGTGACCCGCGTCTTTTACAATCAGTTTCGTTTTGGGCGAAGCACAGTTTTTATAGATCTCTTCACACATCCAGCAGGGAACGAACACATCCTTCTCCCCGTGGATAAATAAAAACGGCACCTTTGCTTTTCTTACTTCCCGGGCCGCATTGCAGTCATCCAGACCGTAACCGGCATTCTTCCGGTTCAGCCTGTCGGCAATGGGGATCATAGGGAAAGCCGGCAGATGATACATGCTGTGAAGAACATGGGTAAACACTTCTTTGGCAGAAGTAAAGGCACAGTCGGAAACGATCCCCTTCACCTGCGGCGGAAGATTCAGGCCGCTCATCATGCAGACCGTGGCCCCTCCCATGGAATTGCCATGAAGCAGGATCTGCGCCTCCTCTCCGATCTGGGAAATCATCCATCTGACCCATTCCAGCCCGTCCAGCCGGTCCATGGTCCCAAATCCGATATAGGTTCCCTCACTGTCACCGTGAGCTCTCTCATCGATCAGCAGCATCCGGAAACCATGTTTCAGATAGTAATACGAAAGGCTGCCGTAATCATTCAGTCCTTTGCTGGTGTATCCGTGGAAACAGATCACCGCTTTTGTCCCCTCATCGCCTTTGAAATACGTACCGTGCAGCTTCAGGCCGTCCCGGGAAGTGATCCACACATCCTCGTGGGGCTGTTCCATCATCCATTCCCGTCTTTCCCCCATCAGCGGTACGTACTGTTCCCAGTCTACGCCGGACATCTTCATGGTCCGTTCTACTTTTGCATTGTACCGCTTCATGGTCCGGCGGTAAAAATATGCGGTGCCGCCGGCTTCCGCCGCTGCCGCCGCACCCAGAAGCAGGGCGGCTCCTTTCAGCAATTTACCCATTTTCTTTTCACCTCTTCTTGCTGCCAATCAGTTCCTTCAGTCTCAGCGCTTTGTCAATGTTGCCTTCCACCTTCAGTTTTCCCAGAGTGAAAGCCAGAACCGGATCGGTTTTTCCTTCCGCGATTTTGAATAAGGTTTCCGCAGAACAGGTAAACATGGCGTCCCGGTCAAAATATTCATAGGGCTCCACATACAGCGCCCCCTCTTTTACCTCCACATAGAAAATACCTTCCGCTTCACCGGTGATATTGAACTGGTATGCCAGATGCTCGTGAATATCGCTCACATCCGCATCCATAAACATTCCTTTTACCTTTGAAAACATATCCGCGTATGTCATAATATCCTCCTTTTCGACCGCTCTCGCTCTTTTTCGACCAGCGGTCATATCTCTTTCCTGGATAGAATAGCATCTTTTCGATTGACGGTCAATTCACGTTCCGATAAAATTGAACCGGTTTTTTCACTTTTTTTTGTGCGTTTTCATGGTTTGCATCTGGGAATTTCCTGTGTTATATTTATCAGATAGAAAAAGATTTCTGTTTTTGTCTGCAGAATGTATGAGTTCAGCAAAACAGGAAAGAAAAGGTGGTATCTATGCCAAATCAGCTGAAATATAATCAGATCCTGGATGCGCTCCAGGAATTATTGAAAAATCAGAAACTGCAGGCGATTTCGGTGAGTGAGATCGCGCACACAGCCGGGATCGGAAAAGGAAGCATCTATTATTATTTTCCGTCCAAGGACGCGATTCTGGATGCTCTGGTGGAGCGGAATTATGAGAAACCGCTGCAGACGGCGAAGGAACTGGCGGATCAGACGGAGATTTCCCCGTTTACGAGGATGGCGATGATTTTTCAGGCCTGCCGGAATTCCTCCTCAGAGTTTCTGAAGTCGGAGAATCATGCGGGTCCCGGTACCCAGGAGAAATCTTTTCTCCATCAGAAATATATCAATCACATCATTACGGAATTGAAACCGGTGCTGGCGGAGATTATCCGGCAGGGAATCCAGACAGGAGAAATTTATTTCCATGATCCGGAAGCTCTGGCAGAGATCGTGTTGATTGTCCTCACGGTGAAGATGGACAATACACTGGTTCCCTCCGCTCCGGAGGAAATCGAGAATACCATCAGCGCGCTGATTTCTCTGCTGGAAAAGGGAACCGGCAATCCGCCGGGCTCATTGAACTTTCTGAAGAGCCGGCTGTAAAAAAATGGCAAGAACCTCCGTTGCGGGGAACTTGCCATTTTCTCTTTATTATAGTATTATAAAGATGTTCTTACCAGTATTTTTGCTGGATCTAAACGCAGCAGTTCTGCTGCAGAATTCCAAGAATGATTTACTTAATAACCGGGGAAAGCTTTCCTGTCTCAGGGGGAAAGTCTGCAGATTCGCTTTTCATTTTGAAATGTATAAAATCTTTTGGACTTTACAGGGAAGTGACCGCATTTTATAATGAAAGGAGAAGATTTTTATGAAACCACTGAAAGATTTAACTTTGCTGGACCGTTTTCTTTTCTCTGAGACGATGGAAGATCCGGAGAATTTGCAGACAATGCTGGAAATTATTCTGGGAAAGGAGATTGTACTGCAGTATTTGCCGCAGACGGAAAAAGAACAGAAGAGTTCACCAATATACCGTCACATTCGTCTGGATGTGTGGGCACTGGATCAGGATGAAACGGTTTACGACACGGAAGTGCAGAAGAGAAATACGAAAAATCTTCCGAGACGGAGCAGGTATTATCAGGGCTGGATTGACAGCAGACTGCTGCAGCCGGGAGAAGTAGATTTTAATCATCTGCAGGATATTTATGTGATTATTATTTGTCCGTTTGATTTATTTGGGGACAAAAAATACCGTCATACGTTTCATATGAGAAGTGATGAAAATCCGCAGGTGGTTTTGAAAGATGGCGGTACGAGGATTTTTTTGAATACGCATGGGACAAACCCGGAAGAAGTGAGTCCGGAGTTGGTGGAATTACTTCATTACATAGAATATACGAATGAAGAGCCAAGGCATTCGAATGAGAGCGAAAGAATTCGAAGACTAAGAGAAAGAGTCAGGAGAATTAAAGAAGATGAAGAAGTGGGGGCAAAGTATATGCAGGAATGGGAAGAAAGAGAAATCGCGAGAAGGGAAGCAATAGCAGAAGGAAGAGCTGAAGGCAGAGCAAAAGGAAGAGCAGAGGGAAGAGCAGAGGGAAGAGCAGAGGGAAGAGCGAGAGGAGTTTCGGAGGAAAAAAAGAGAATTTTGGAGCTGCTTCGGAAAGGATATTCTGCGGAAGAAATGATGAAGCTGCTGGAAAAAGAGGTACAGGAGGAGCGCTCCTGATTTTTCGGGAGCGATCTTTGTAAAGAACATAGGGAAGAAAGTTAAGGGATCACACCTCAGATATAATCCGGTGCGATCCCTTTTCTTTTGTGTTCTGGTATTTTATGCGCGCTGCAGTCCTTTGCTTCTCCATTTTCCTCTTCGGTAGAAGAAGGTGGTAATCAGGGCGCCCAGGATCCAGGAGATCAGGAGCGATACCCAGACACAGGTGTAATGGCCATGAGGGAGTTCCGGTGTCCGTGTAAAATAAGAGATTCCATAGGCGATGGGAATCCGGATGATAACGGTGGTCACAATGGAAATCCACATGGGGGTCATGGTATCACCGGCACCCCGCATGACGCCTGACAAACTTTGTGTTACACCCATAGCGATATACCCCACAGCCAGAATCATCATCAGTTGATAGCTTAAGTTGACCAATTCCCGGGTACTGGTAAAAATCCCCATGAGAGGTTTGCCGAACAGAAGAATCAGAACGGTGATAACGGCAGAAGTTCCTGCGGCGATGAAAGTGCCCTGACGGGCTCCCTGGACAACCCGGTCATAACGTCCGGCCCCCACGTTCTGGCCGGCGTAGGTGGTCATGGCAGTTCCGAAAGAGAAGTTCGGCATCATGGCAAAACCGTCCACACGCATGAGAATCACGTTTGCCGCGATGACCATCTCGCCGAAACTATTGGTCAGAGACTGAACGACAACCAAGGCCATGGAAAAGATTGCCTGAGTCAGACCGGAAGGAAGTCCCAGGCGGATCATGTCAACGCTGTGTCTGCGGCCGGGTTTCAGATAGCGGATTTTCAGATCAAAGTACTGTGTCATGCGGCAGAGTTTCCACAGACAGAGAATGCTGGAAGTAACCTGCGCGATGACTGTCGCGAGAGCAGCGCCTGCCACACCCATGTTCAGTCCGGCCACGAACCACACGTCCAGAATCGTATTGATGACTGTGGCAATCAGCAGGTAGAGCAGAGCGGAGAATGAATCACCGATTCCTCTTAAAATACCGCACAGAATATTATAGTAGGCAACCCCGCCGATTCCCATCAGCAGAATACGCAGATAGGAAGCGCACCAGTCAATGATGGATTCCGGTGTGTTCAGAAAGCGAAGCAGCGGCATGGTAGCCAGAGAACCCAGAATCATGATGATGACAGTGGCAATGGCAGTCAGAGTGATACAGGTGCCGATGGTTTTGGACAGCTCTTCCCTCTGCCGGGCGCCGAAATATTGGGAGACCATGACGTTGGCTCCCACAGAGATTCCCATAAACAAAACCAGAAGAAGATTCAAAATCGGGTTGGCGCTGCCGACGGCAGCCAGAGCGTTGTCACCGATGAAATTTCCCACCACAATACTGTCCACAGTGTTGTAGAGCTGCTGGGCAATGTTGCCGATCAGCATGGGGACTGTGAAAACCACAATCTTCTCCCAGGGTCTTCCGACGGTCATGTCAGAAGGTGTGAACATTTCTTTCAGTTTCATAATTTTCCCCTTTATCCTCACATATTTTTGCCGCATTTGCCGGGAAGGGGTATGCTTCCGGCGAATGCGACAAATGATATATCCTATATTATAAATGCCGGCGGGATCATCTGACAAGGAGAAAAAGGAAATTCCGGATTATAAAATGTTATTGATTACCCAAAAACGGCTATTTGTGCAGATTAATTGAAATATCGCAGGAACATGATATGATGATGCCATGTCGAGAAGGAGAAGAGGATTTGCAATTATGGGGATAAAGAGAGTGTGGATTTGTGAAAAAGAAGAAGCAGAGAGAAAGAAAATTCTCAGAGTGCTTAAGGCTTCCCAATGGTTTCAGGGAGAGACTTTGGGATTCGTCAGCGAAAAGCAGGCCAGAAGCAGAGTTTTGGATGTCCGATCCATGCCGGATCTGATTTTTATGAGTACAGAATTCGGCCAGAACGGAGGAATCTATGCCGCACAGAAAATTGCGGAGAACTGGGGAGAGATTCCGGTTATTTTCATGAGTGAAGAAGTCCGGGAGGTGGAACAGATCTTTGAGGCGGATCCGGCGTATTTTCTGAAAAAACCCATTCAGCCGGAATGCCTGCAGGCAGCCCTGGAATGGGGGAGACAGCACTGCCGTGAAAAAAGAAGAAAAGACGCGGTGGTCGTGATGGGAAAAGGAGGGCTTCACCGGATTTTGTGCAGCCGGCTCCAGTATGTGGAGAGTCACAGAAGGGTGGCGACTTTTGCAGGGGAAGGACAGAGTTACTCGGTCTATATGAAGCTGGATGAGCTGGAGGAGATTCTGCCGGAGAAATTTCTTCGATGCCATAAAAGTTATCTGGTCAATATGGATTTTATCCGGAAGTTCACCATGGAAAACGTATATCTGTTCAGCGGGCAGAAAATTCCCGTGAGCAGAGGAAAATACCGGAAAGCCAGAGAAAAGTATCTGAATTATCTTTCTGGCAGTTCACGGAAAGAGGGATGACCCGGCGGTCATCCCTCTTTTAAAAAACACGTTGTCAGGTTTTTGGCGTTTCGCGGTTATGCTTTTCTTTTCACCGGGAGCTGTGCCAGAATGATCGCGGTGAACATGAGAACGCATCCGAACAGTTCCCGCATGCTGAGGGCCTGCCCCAGGATCAGCCAGCCTGCCAGCACAGAGATACAGGACTCCATGCTCAGGATCAGAGAAGCCACTGTGGGATTCATGCCTTTCTGTCCGACCACCTGCAGGGTGTAGGCAACGCCGCAGGAGAGAACGCCCGCGTAGGCGATGGGCATCCACACCATCCGGATCATAGCCGGATCCGGGGTTTCGAAGAGAAACATACAGATCAAAGAGAGAAAGCCGCAGACGAAAAACTGGATGCAGGACAGCTTGACCCCGTCTGCCAGCGGGGAGTAATGGTCAATGACCAGAATGTGGAGGGAGAACAAAAACGCGCTGATCAGCACCAGCAAGTCTCCCAGACCCAGGCTGAAAGAGCCGGACATGCAGAGAAAATAAAGTCCCGCCAGGGCTAAAAGGACGCTGACCCAGACCAGAGGACTGCATTTTTTCTTCAGAAACAGCCCTAAAATGGGAACGATGACGATGTAGCAGGCGGTGATAAAGCCTGCCTTGCCCACAGTGGTATATTTGATTCCGAACTGCTGAAAACTGCTGGCCGCGAACAGGCACAGGCCGCAGAGAGTACCGCCGAGGACCAGGATGCGGGGGGAATCCGGTGAAGAAGCCGGCTTTTCCGTTCCTTTTATGTGATCGAGAAGGAAGATGCAGGGAATCAGAACCAGGCCGCCGATGATGGAGCGGATACCGTTGAAGGTGAAGGGCTGCACATAGTCCATTCCCACACTTTGAGCCACGAAGGCAACTCCCCAGATGGTGGCCGTCAGAAAAAGCAGAAGGGAGTTGCGAAACTGCAGATTTTTCATTTTCCATTACCTCTCTTTTGTTTTTCAAAAGCCGGGTTCACAGCGGATCGCTGTGCCCGGCTTTCTTGTCAGAGCGTTTTTCTTTCTGTATGACTGTCGTCAGATCAGCAGATATTTCAGGATGAACAGAACAGTCAGGATGTACATGACAACACTGATTTTTCTGCGGTTTCCGGTTACCAGGTTGATGACGGCATAGGAGATGACTCCCATGGAAATGCCCTCAGAAATACTGTAGAAGAAAGGCATTGCCGCGATACAGATGAAAGCGGGGATTCCTTCGGTGGGATCCGCCAGATTGATATCGGTCACAGCGCCCAGCATGTAAAATCCTACAATTACCAGAGCCGGAGCGGTGGCAAAAGACGGAATTGCCAGGAAGATCGGCGACAGGAACAAAGACAGGCCGAACAGGATCGCTGTGGTGATGGCGGTCAGGCCGGTACGTCCTCCTTCGGTGACGCCGGAGGCACTCTCCACGAATGTGGTGGTTGTGGAGGTTCCCAGAACGGCGCCGGCTGTGGTAGCCACGGCGTCTGCCAGAAGAGCTCCCTTGATCCGCGGAAGCTTTCCGTTCTCATCCAGCATGTTGGCTTTGGAAGAGACACCGATCAGGGTTCCCAGGGTGTCGAACAGATCCACGAACAGGAACGCGAAGACGATTACGATAAATTCCAGAACCGGAACGCCTTCCAGACTGAACTGGGCGAAAATCGGTGCCAGGCTCGGAATGGAGATTCCGCTGCTGAAATCCGGAAGCAGGGAATAGTAGCCAAGAGCTGCGTTGGGCACGTAGAGGCCCGCAAGCTGACAGAGGATTCCCAGAAGCCAGGTGATCAGGATCCCCCACAGGATATTTCCTTTGATATTTTTGGCCACCAGAATTCCGGTGATGATGATGCCGATGACTGCCAGGAGAACGGTGATTCCCGCGTCGCTCATACTGCAGGCGACGTACTCGGTGCCGTTGACCGTGGCGTTCTGCTGGAGAATCACGTTGTAGTCTTCAATGGAAAACAGGCTCAGCAGTGTAGAACCGCCGATGACAATTTTCGCGTTCTGCAGGCCGATGAAAGCGACGAATAATCCGATTCCCACGCTGACCGCTTTCTTCAAATTATAAGGTATGGCGTCGAAGATGGCTTCCCGCACACTGAGCAGGGAAAGGATGATAAAAATAATACCTTCGATCAGTACAGCGGCCAGAGCTACTTTCCAGCTGTATCCCATTCCCAGGACAACCGTGTAGGCAAAATAGGCGTTCAGCCCCATACCGGGTGCCAGGGCGAAAGGATAGTTGGCGAAAAGAGCCATGCAAAGGGTGCCCACGAAGGCAGCCAGAGCAGTGGCAGTGAATACAGCGCCGTGATCCATACCCGTGGAAGACAGAATATTCGGGTTTACGGCCAGAATATAGGCCATGGTCATAAATGTGGTCACGCCGGCCAGAATTTCCGTCTTCACATTGGTGTGATTCTCTTTCAGATGAAAAAGTTTCTCAAGATTCATGTCCAGTCTCCTCCCTCAGATTTCTCCCAGATTTTGACAGCCTGAAAGCGAGAAATTCTCTGCTTTCAGGCTGTTAAGATACCTAGGAATTTTCACAGTATTTGTTAAATTTCTGTCTATTTTACTATACTGGAGGTTTTTGCGGGTGTCAATTCTTTTTTCGAAAAAGTTAAGAATTTGTAAAAATGGAAAATGATATAGGCAAAAGACCGGGAAAATGGTATGATAGGCTGTATGGATCAACGGGGACGGGCCTGACCCTGGATCCCTGAGATAAAGCGAGGAAAAGAAAATGAAAAAAGTGGATTATACATTGTATGTCTGTACAGACCGCGGACTGATGAGCAGTCCCACCATTGAGGAATCTGTGGAACAGGCAATTCTGGGCGGATGCACGGTGGTGCAGCTTCGGGAGAAGGACTGTTCTTCCAGAGAGTTCTATGAGACTGCCCGAAGGGTGAGAGAAATCACAGCGAACTATCAGGTGCCGCTGATTATCAATGACCGGGTGGATATCGCGCTGGCCGTGGATGCGGACGGCGTCCATGTGGGACAGTCAGATCTTCCGGCAGCGGCAGTCCGCAGGATTCTGGGAAACGACAAGATCATCGGTGTGTCTGCCGCAAGACTGGAGGAAGCGCGCAAAGCCCAGGAGGACGGAGCGGATTACCTGGGTGTGGGCGCCATGTTTGCCACAGGGACGAAGAAAAATACCCGGAGTGTCTCTATTGAGAATCTGACGGAAATCTGCGCGGCTGTGGAGATTCCGGTGGTGGCAATCGGAGGCATTCATGAGGAGAACGCGGCTTCTCTGAGGGATACGGGGATCGCGGGGCTGGCAGTGGTATCCGCGGTGGTGGCGCAGCCGGATGTGGCGCAGGCCGCTGCGAGGCTGAAGAAGATTTTTACGGATGGAAGGGAAAAAGAATGATAACAGAAATCAGGGACTGTCCGTTCGCTATTTTCGATATGGATGGAACTCTTCTGGACTCCATGAAAAAGTGGAAAAGCCTTGGCAGGGATTACCTGTGTTCTCTGGGAATCCATCCGCCGGATGACCTGGAGGAGCGGGTAGCTTCCATGAGTATGCAGGAAGGCGCAGAGTATCTTCACAGGGAGCTGAAGGTGCCGGGAGACTGGAAGAAAATCGTGGGCGACCTCAACGGGATGATGGAAGAGGCTTACCGCCGGACACTTCCGCTGAAACCGGGAGTGCGAAGCTATCTGGAACGCCTGAGAGAGAAGAGAACGAAGATGTGTGTGCTTACGGCGACGCCTTCGTATCTTGCCAAAATGGCGTTGGAGAGGCTGAAGATTTTGGAATATTTTGAATTTGTCATGGACTGTGAGACTGCGGGCAGCAAAAAGACGCGGCCGGAATGTTTTCTCGCGGCATCGGAAAAACTGGGCGGTGCCCCGCAGCAGACAGCCGTCTATGAGGATGCGGATTTTGCCCTGGAGACTGCCAGAACTGCCGGATTTTATACCATTGGGATCTACGATGAGACCATGGCGGCGCGCAGAGCGTATCTGGAGTCCATATGTGATGTCTATCTGGAGGGGTACGAGGATTTCCTGAAATAGAGAAAGATTTTGCGAAGAAAGAGCAGAGGATGAAGCAGATGAATTTTAGTAAAGAGAATATGAGAAAAATGATGCTTCTGATTGTCTTTACCATTTTAATTCTGGTAGGACTGCAGAAGTTTGACCGGATTCTGGAGATTCTGGGAGTTCTCTGGCAGATCTGTTTCCCATTCATTCTGGGAGCGGCGATTGCCTTTATTCTGAATGTCCCCATGAGTTTTCTGGAACGGGTTTTGCTTACCGGGAAGGACGGAAAGAAGATCCGGGGCGCCAGAGGTTTTTCCCTGCTGGGCGCACTTTTGTTTGTGATTTTTATCATCTATCTGGTGGTTCAGGTGGTTGTGCCGGAACTGGGAAGAACAATCGTGGCTCTGGCCCGCGCCATCGAGCGCAGCCTGCCGGAAATCCAGGACTGGGCGGCGAATATGTTCCGGGATAACGAACAGATTTATAACTGGATCAATCATCTGGACATGAACTGGGAGCGGATGATTTCCACAGCGTTGGATATGGTGCGAAGCGGCGTGGGAAATGTGCTGACTTCCACGGTGAGCGTGACCATGGGAATTGCCAGAGGTGTTGCCAATTTTGTCATTGGATTTGTCTTTGCCTGCTATATTCTGCTGCAGAAGGAGAAGCTGGGAAATCAGTGCAAGAGGGTTCTGCAGGCCCTTCTGCCGGAGAAGACGGAGAAATACCTCCTCCATGTCTTCGGACTCAGCTACCGGACGTTCGCGAATTTCGTCACCGGACAGTGTATTGAGGCGGTGATTCTGGGAACCATGTTCCTGGTGGTTCTGACGATCCTGCGGTTTCCTTACGCACTGCTCATCGGTGTTTTGATCGGGTTCACCGCGTTGATTCCTATTTTCGGAGCCTTTATCGGCTGCGTGATCAGCGCGTTTCTGATTTTGATTATCAATCCTGTGCAGGCTCTGATTTTCATCGCGGTCTTCCTGGTTTTGCAGCAGATCGAAGGAAACCTGATCTATCCCCATGTGGTGGGAGGTTCTGTGGGGCTTCCGTCTATCTGGGTACTGGTTGCGGTGACGGTCGGCGGCAATCTCATGGGAGTTGTGGGTATGCTGGTCTTCATTCCGCTTACCTCCGTGGTGTACGCGCTCTTCCGGGAGTGGGTGCACGCAAGGCTGGCGAAGAAAGCGAAGGCAGCGCAGCCGCTGCCGGAAAATATGTCGGAAGAGAAAATCGAAGACTAAGTAAGAAAAAAGAGGCAGTTCTCATCTGTGGGAACTGCCTCAAATAATTTTGGATTAACAGGTCGCTCCGCCGGTCATGTGAAGCTTTGCGTCCAGGATTTCCTGTTTCCGTTCCAGAAGATCGTTGGACAGAAGCTGCGCCTCCACATTTTCGAAGCCGAGCCGGTCAATGGTCTGCGCGAAACGCTCTCCGGTTTTGCCCTGCTCGCGGAAGAGCAGAATTGCCTTTTCAATAACGTCCAGAGCCTCTTCTTTGGTCTCGAAAATTTTGCCGAGAGCACGTCCCTGTGCGACTTTTTTGCCCCAGCGTCCGCCGATATAGATCTTAAAGCCGGGTTTTCCTTCGTCCAGTGCGTCGAAATGGCAGTGCCCGATACAGCGTCCGCAATTGGTGCACAGTTCCGGGTCGATGACGGCCACGCCGTCTTCCAGTTTCACTGCGTTCACCGGACAGGCTTCCACAACGCTGCATTTTTTGCAGCCGTTGCATTCGTCTTCGTCAAACAGCGGAACCATCTGTCCGATGATTCCAATGTCATTTAAGTCGGGTTTCACACAGTTGTTGGGACATCCGCCCACGGCGATTTTGAACTTGTGGGGAAGACGTACTTCACGGTATCCCTCGTAGAATCTGTGATGGATTTCTTCGGAGATTGCGAAGGAATCCAGCAGACCGTACTGGCAGGTGGTGCCTTTGCAGGATACCACCGGACGTACCTTGGATCCGGTGCCGCCGGTTACCAGACCGGCTTTTGCGATAAAGGCCTGAAATTCTTCGATTTTGTCAAAAGGAATTCCGGGAACTTCCACGGTCAGACGGGTGGTATAGGTGATGGTTCCGTTTCCGAATTTTTCGGCGGCTTCCGCGATGGTTTTCTGCTGCTGGGCAGTCACCTTACCGTTTATGGTGATGATTCTGGCGGAAAAATTATCGGTTCCTTTGTTGCTCAGAAAGCCCATTGCTTTCACTCTTTTTTCTTCGGTTGGGCTGATTGTCAGTGTAGCCATAAATAATCCTCCTGTTGATGGTTTTGAAATGGTGTAAAAGTGCCGGTTTTCTGTGAAAGGTTATTCGGTCTCGATGTCGGTTCCGTTGAAGGTGGTACCGCCTTCCAGAACCCGGGTGTTGGTGTAGCCGTAATATTTCATGCGGTTCTGGGTGAGGTAAGCACGTTTTCCCTTCGCGCAGACGAGAAGGATTTTCTCATCGGCGGGATGGTTGGGAAGAACGCCGTCGATCTTGGTGAAGTTGACGTATTCTTTCCCTTCCAGAGCCGGATTGATGGATACGTCCAGTACGGTATAGCCCTGAGCTTTTCCTTCCTGGTATTCCACCGGGGTAAAACTGTCCAGTTCGCCGTTGATCTTGTTCAGGAGAACGTTCAGAGTATGGGCGAAGGGGTGGATGGCGGTGGAAAACGGCGGCGCATAGGCGAAATCCAGATATTCCAGGGAGGGAAGATCCGCCCCGAGGCTGATGGCCGTGACCGCGATGTCCGTCATCTTGTCCACGGCTCCCGGTCCCATGCACTGAAGTCCCAGGAGTTTCAGAGACTTGCGGTCGGCGATCATTTTCACAATAAAAGAGTCCGCACCCGGGTAATAGTGTGCTTTGTCATCGACTACGGTGATGACACTGACCGGATCAAAACCGGCTTCTCTGGCCGCGGCTTCTCCCAGTCCTGTGCGTCCGCAGTTTAAGCCTGGAAGCTTGCAGATTCCGGTTCCCAGAACGCCGGGATAGTTCCGCTTTTGTCCGGCGAGTTCCTCTGCCAGCATACGGCCCTCGATATTTGCGGAGGAGCCCATGGGGGACCAGGCACTCTGGCCGGTGACGCGGTTGGTGACCATGGCACAGTCGCCGATGGCGTAGATATCCGGATCGTTGGTGCTAAGTGTTCCGTCCACTTTGATGGTGCGGTTTGGCATCTGTTCGATGCCGGAATCTGCCAGAAACGCGGTATTCGCCCGGATGCCCAGCGCGAGAATCAGGGCGTCCGCCTTATAAGCCTTGCGGCTGGTTTTTACTTTTTCTACTTTCTCTTCTCCGAGAACAGCTTCCAGGGTTGTCCCGGTGAAGCACATGATTCCCTGATCTGCCAGGTGATTTTCCGCGTATTCCGCCATCTCCGGATCGAAAGGAGGCATGATCTGAGGCGCCATATCGATCACGGTGGTGCGGATTCCTTTCTCATGGAGGTTTTCTGCCATTTCCATACCGATGAATCCGGCGCCGGCCACTACGGCCCGTTTGATGCCCTGGGTTTCGATGGCTTCCCGGATTGCGACTGCGTCATCGGGGGTTCTGACTACGAAAACATTTTCCAGATGGATGCCTTCCACCGGCGGAACGATGGGGGAAGCGCCGGTTGCGATAACCAGTTTATCATAGTCGTAAGTTCTCGTCTCATTGGTTTTGTGGTCTGTGGCAGTTACGGTTTTTGCTGCCCGGTCAATTTTAGTGACTTCTACCTCTGTCTCTACTTCCGCACCGGTCAGCGCGGTGTATTTCTCCGGTGTGTTGACCACCAGTTCACTGCGGTCATGAATCAGGTCGCCCACATAATAGGGAAGACCACAGCCGGCATAGGAGATATCCTTGCTTAAAGTCAGAATTCTGACTTCATCACCGCGGTCGAGCCGTTTTAATTTGGCCGCCACTTTTGTTCCGGCTGCGACACCGCCGATTACTAATACCTTCATGATGATGCCCCTTTCTTTTGGATTGCCTTAATTTCTTTTTTCATTATAACACTTGCGAAGATATAGGTAAATTATTATAATCTTATATATATTATAATATTTACCTATGAGCAAAAGAAAGGGGGGGATTCCCTGTGACCATTCGCCATCTGAAAATCTTTCTGGCCGTGGCAGACTGTGGAACCATGAGCCAGGCGGCGAAGCAGCTTTATATCACACAGCCTTCGGTCAGCCAGGCCATCCGGGAGCTGGAGGAGAGATATCAGGTGCTGCTGTTTGAACGTCTTTCCAAAAAACTTTATATCACGGAGGCGGGAAAACAGCTTTACTCCTATGCCAGACAAGTGGTTTTTCAGTTTGACCAGATGGAGGAGCATATGCTGAGCGGGCAGAAAGAACGGCTGCGCATCGGCGCCACGGTGACGGTGGGAAGCCGGGTACTGCCGGAGATTGTCCGGGAATTCCGGCTTCAGAATCCCCAGATCGATCTCTACTGTTACGGAGGCAATACCCGGACGGTGGAGGAGAAATTGCTGGCGATGGAACTGGATGTGGGAATTGTGGAAGGAAAGGTCGAGAGTCCGGATCTGATCTCCCTTCCCATGATCGATGATTACCTGGTTCTGGTCTGCGGGACAGAGCATCCGTTCATGGACCGGGATCGGCTGTATCCCTGTGATCTGCAGGGGCAGGAATTTGTCATCCGTGAAAAAGGAAGCGGCACCCGCGCCCTCTTCGAACAGTATCTGCGGAAACATGGAATCAGCATCAAGGTAGTATTCGAGGAGAATTCCCCGGCGGCAATTCTTCAGACGGTGAAAATCAACCAATGCCTGACGGTTCTGTCGGTAAGCCTGATCGAGGAGGAACTCCGTCAGGGAACTCTCAAGGCATTTTCTCAGGAAGAACAGGAATGGAACCGGAAATTCAGTTTTGTCTATCATAAGGATAAATTCCTGACGCCGGGAATCCGGCGGCTGGAAGAAATCGTACGGGTTTACGGAGAAAAGGATGTCCTGGCGAAACTGCCGGTGTGCAGACTATTAAATCAACAGTGAAAGTTAGGAGGAATAGAATTATGGGACTGAACAGTACACCTTCTTCAGACCGGGTACATATTGGCTTTTTCGGTATGCGCAACGCGGGAAAATCCAGCGTGGTCAACGCGGTGACCGGGCAGGATCTGGCGGTGGTATCCGATGTGCGGGGAACCACCACGGATCCGGTGAGCAAGGCCATGGAGCTGCTGCCTCTGGGACCGGTGGTGATTATTGACACGCCGGGAATGGACGATGAGGGGGCTCTCGGGGAGCTCCGGGTGAGAAAAGCGCGGCAGGTTCTGAATAAGACGGATGTGGCAGTTCTGGTGGTGGACGCCGCGGCGGGAATGAAGGCGGAGGATCAGGAACTGCTGGCAATCATTCAGGATAAGAAGATTCCTTATATTGTGGTGAAAAACAAAGCCGATCTTCTCACGAAACGGGAGCCGGAAGGTCCGCGGGATATCTATGTCAGCGCGCTGACCGGCGAGAATATCCGGGAGCTGAAAGAACGGATCGCAGGCCTGGCGGTGACCGATGAACCGAAGCTGCGGATTGTGGGAGATCTGATCCGGCCTTCCGACTTTGTGGTACTGGTGATTCCCATTGACAAGGCGGCGCCGAAGGGCAGACTGATCTTGCCGCAGCAGCAGACCATCCGGGATATTCTCGAGTCGGACGCGGCGGCGATTATGATCAAAGAGGATGAGTTGAAAGACACTCTGGAAAATCTGAAACGCAGGCCCAGACTGGTGATCACAGACAGTCAGGTTTTTCCCCGGGTAGACCGGGAGACGCCGGAAGATATCTGGATGACGTCTTTTTCGATTCTGTTCGCGCGGTATAAGGGAAACCTGGAGGCGGCGGTGGAAGGAGCTGCTGCGCTGGACCGCCTGCGGGATGGAGACCAGGTGCTGATTTCAGAGGGATGCACCCACCATCGGCAGTGCGAAGATATCGGAACTGTGAAAATCCCCCGCTGGATCCGGGAATATACGGGAAAAGAGCTGGAATTTCATTTTACCTCCGGGGTGGAATTCCCGGAAGATCTCTCCGGTTATCAGCTGATTGTGCACTGCGGCGGCTGTATGCTGAATGAGCGGGAGATGAAATATCGGATCAAATGTGCCCAGGACCAGAAGGTACCGATTACCAATTACGGGATTCTGATCGCGCATACCAAAGGGATCCTCAAAAGAAGCATTCAGATGTTCCCGGATCTTGCCGAAAAACTGGGCGAAAAACAGTAAATTGCGCAAAAACTGAAGATTACAGCCAGGGTGAATCGTTATGGTATGATAGCTGCAGCAGATCGATCACAGATCCTGCGGCTGCGGGAAAGCAGCAGGATCGAGGGAATCTTTGAAGACTTACCAACGACTGGAACAACAGAAGCAGAAAGGCGGTATCACCATGTGCGGTATATGTGGTTTTGTGGGAAAAGTAGAGAGTCAGGGAATCGTTCTGGAATCCATGATGCAGGCGCTGCACCATGGCGAAGAAGATGATCTGGGAGAATATTACTGGGAGAACGGAGCGATGGCTTCCCGGCAGGAAGAGATCGTGGAACTGAAAGGGTGTTATCAACCCAGGGTGAGCGAAGACGGAAAATTCGTACTGGTGTGTGACGGCACGATCTCCAATGCGGGGAAACTGCAGGAGGTTCTGGAAGGTCTGGGACACCGGTTCCGCTGCGGTGGAGACAAAGAGGTGATTCTGCATGCCTATGAAGAATACGGAGAGGAGATTGTGAATCACCTGGAAGGATCTTACGCACTGGTGATCTGGGACAGTATCAGGGAGCGGCTGTTCGCGGCCAGAGACGCTCAGGGCGGGAGAGAGCTGTATTATGCGCTTGCCGGCGGGCGTCTGGCGTTTGCCACCTGTCTGTCCAGTGTCATGACCTTTGTACAGGATCAGGGAAAGACGGCGAAAATCTGCCGGCTGCAGGCAGGGCAGGAATTCCGTTATGAGAAGAATCTTTTAAAGCTTCGCTGTTACTGCCCGGAGAGAATCGCGGCTGCAGGGGAGCAGGCAGCTTCCCAGGCAGAGAAGCCGGCAGAAAAAATTTCGGTTTCCAGGGAAGCAGTGCAAGAAGAAAACGGTTTCTGGGAGCAGCTTTTGCGGCGGTGGAGAAGCTGGAGAGGCCATGTGGCCGGATAACAGAAAAAAACTGCCGCTTCGTGGGATTGCGGCAGCGTAAAAAGGTGCGTACTCTTTTTTAGTGGGTACACACCTTTTTTGTATCATGGAAAACTGTTTACGGAATCTGGATTTCTCCATCGAAGACGGTGGTGGCAGGCCCGGTCATGTATACCAGATTTTTAGCACGGTCCCAGCGGATTTTCAGATCTCCGCCCAGAAGCCGGACAGTGATTTCATCGTCCGTCAGCGCATTTAAAATAGAAGAAACAGTGACTGCGCAGGCGCCGGTGCCGCAGGCGAGAGTCTCTCCGGAGCCACGTTCCCAGACACGCATCTGTACGGTCTGACGGTCCAGAACTTTTACAAATTCGGTATTGATCCGGTCAGGAAAGAGCGAATGATGTTCAAAAAGCGGACCGA
Organism: uncultured Blautia sp.; assembly: GCA_963927715.1. Lineage (GTDB taxonomy): Bacteria > Bacillota > Clostridia > Lachnospirales > Lachnospiraceae > Blautia_A. The sequence goes on from CAWVBU010000001.1 coordinate 327,107, forward strand.
TTTTTGCGATATCCAGATGTTCCACGTCGTCCAGATAGACGACCGCGTGAGGGTTGCCCATGGATACTCCGGTGAAATGGTAAGTTTCACCGCCGACGGTAATGGGATGGGCGATGGCGGTCTCTTCCTGAGTGAGGACGGGAATCTGCGCGGCGGTGAGAATCGGAGAGCCCATGTTCACCCGGACCTGGGAAACCTTTCCGTTTTCCACGGTGAGATCCAGTTCTTTGATCCCGCTTTTGGTGGCGATACGAAGATGGGTTTTCGGAACAATTCCATGATCGTACACATATTTTGCCACGCAGCGGATTCCGTTTCCGCACATGGCGCCCTGGGAGCCGTCCATATTATACATATCCATCTCGCAGTCGGCGGTTTCGGACGGTTTGATGAGAATCAGGCCGTCGGAGCCAATCCCGAAATGGCGGTCACTGACGAATTTCGCGGTTTTGGATGGATCTTCCACGGTTTCCTCAAAGCAGTTGACGTATACGTAATCATTTCCGATGCCGTGCATTTTTGTGAATTTCATTTTCACGATTCCTCCTCTGGATGAAAACAGTCTTCTGCCAGGGACAGAAGATTTCCCACCTCTGTGTTCAGCGCCACAGCAAGCTGGGACATCAGTTTCAGCGTCGGATTCGCCCGCCCGTGTTCCAGAGCACTGATGTAAGTCCGGCTTACACCGACTGCCTGTCCCAGATGATCCTGTGTCAGCCCGCAAAGCCGGCGATAGTGAGAGAGATTCTGCCCGAACAGATTCGAATTATTCCGATACAATTTCCCCATCCCCCCGAATACCTCTGTTCAAAAGTCAGATGCCGGATCGGCATCTCTTGTTATATATCCGTAGGAAAAGGGGAAAAATATCAGATTTGGTTTCATTTATTTTTTCCATATTATAAAAAAAAAAACTGGAATATGCAAGGCTGCACTTGTTTTTTCAAAGAAAGGTGGTAAAATGTATAGAAGCTTTATTTTTATACCTAAAAAATGAATATTTATAAATCAGGAGGAAAGAACATGAAAAAGAAAGTGTTGAGTTTATTTCTGGCAGCGATCTGCGCAGCGTCTCTGACAGCCTGCGGGGGCGGATCCTCCAGCGAGGAGAACAGCAGCGACAGCGCGTCTGAGGAGACCGCGGTAATTGAGTCCCGCGACGATCTGGAAGGAAAGAAGATCGGCGTTCAGCAGGGAACCACCGGAGACCTGTCTGTAACAGACGAGTTCGGTGATGAGAATGTGGAGCGTTATAACAAGGGATTCGAGGCAGTTCAGGCTCTGACCCAGGGCAAGATTGACGCAGTGGTCATCGATGACCTGCCTGCACAGGAATTCGTAGAGCAGAGCGAAGGCCTGAAGATTCTGGACGGCGCTTACAGCGAGGAGCAGTATGCGCTCTGTTTCGCGAAGGATAACCAGGAGCTGTGTGATCAGGTGAACGGAATCATTCAGGAGCTGAAAGAGGACGGAACCTTTGAGCAGATCGCGAATTCTTATATCGGCGACAGCGCGGGAGAGAATTATTATGAGTCTCCGGCAGATGTGGACCGTTCCAACGGCACCATCGTTATGGCGACCAACGCAGAGTTCCCGCCTTATGAGTACCATGAGGGCGATGAGATTGTAGGACTGGACGCAGACTTCTCCCAGGCAATCGCAGACCGCCTTGGCATGGAATTGAAAATCGAGGATATGGCGTTTGACTCTATCATTCCCGCAGTGACCAGCGGAAAAGCGGATTTCGGCGCTGCCGGCATGACTGTGACCGAGGAGAGAGAGCAGCAGGTTCTGTTCTCTGATACCTACTATACCGCGCGTCAGGTAATTATTGTAAAAGAGTAAGAATCCTTTCGCGAAAATACAGATAGGAGAAAACATGGAAGCGATTAAAGAGAGATTTATTCTGAACTTTGTGACAGATGATCGATGGGTTTATATCGTGGACGGCCTGAAGGTGACTTTGGAAGTCACCTTCTTGGCTGTTTTAATCGGTATTGTTCTGGGTCTTCTGGTGGCAATTATCCGCTCCACCTATGAAAAGACACATAAACTGAAGATTCTGAATTTTATCTGCCAGATCTACATCACAGTGATCCGCGGAACGCCGACGGTTGTACAGCTGTTGATCATCTATTTTGTTGTGTTCGCCAGCATGGATGTGAGCAAAGTGTTTGTGTCAGTGATGGCGTTCGGCATGAACTCCGGAGCCTATGTGGCCGAGATCTTCCGGTCCGGAATTATGTCCATCGACGAGGGACAGTTCGAGGCAGGGCGCAGCCTGGGCTTCAATTATGTACAGACCATGCGCTATATTATCATGCCGCAGGCATTCAAAAACGTACTTCCTGCTCTGGGCAACGAATTCATTGTACTGCTGAAGGAGACTTCCGTCTCCGGTTATATTGCTCTGCAGGATCTGACCAAGGGCGGAGATATCATTCGAAGCCGTACCTACGATGCCTTCATGCCGTTGATTGCGGTGGCCCTGATCTATCTGGTCATGGTGCTGATATTCTCAAGGCTGGTAGCATTGCTGGAAAGGAGGCTGCGCAACAGTGACCACTAATGGAGAAGTATTGATTCAGGTGGATGACCTGCACAAAGTGTTTGATGACAGCCTTCATGCCCTGAACGGAATTACCACACAGATCCGGAAAGGCGAGGTGGTCGTGATCGTCGGACCTTCCGGTTCGGGAAAATCCACATTTCTGCGTTCGCTGAACCTGCTGGAGGTGCCGACTTCCGGACATATCTATTTCGAAGGCGTGGACATCACAGACAAGAAGGTGGATATCAACAAACACCGTCAGAAAATGGGAATGGTTTTCCAGCATTTTAATCTGTTTCCGCATAAAACCATTCTGCAGAACATCACCCTGGCGCCTGTGAAGCTTCTGAAACAGGATCCGAAAGAGGCCGAGGCGAAAGCAATAGAACTGCTGAAAACGGTAGGGCTGGAAGAAAAAGCCGGTTCTTATCCGTCTCAGCTGTCCGGCGGCCAGAAACAGAGAATTGCCATCGTGCGTTCCCTTGCCATGAACCCAGAGGTGATGCTTTTTGATGAACCGACCTCCGCGCTGGATCCGGAGATGGTAGGAGAAGTTCTGGAAATTATGAGAGAGCTTGCCAAGACCGGAATGACCATGGTGGTGGTGACCCATGAGATGGGATTTGCCAAAGAAGTGGGAACCCGCGTGGTCTTCATGGACGGCGGCCAGATCAAAGAGGAGAATAATCCGGAGGAATTCTTCGGTCATCCCAAGGATCCCCGTCTGCAGGAGTTCCTGTCGAAAGTATTGTTATAGAAAAAGAAAAGTGTATGAAAAGAAAACGCCCCGCGCGAAAGTCTGATTTACTCAGCTTCGCGCGGGGCATTTTTTTCAGGGAAGCTTCCCTGGTTCGCTGTGTTCTTTTTTCTTCGGGCAGTCCCCTTTCAGATAGCAGTCGGCCAACTGTTTGTAACAGTAGCCGATGATGTCCTTACGGGTGACAATGCCGATGAAACAGTTCCCATCGTCCACCACCGGAACAAAATTCTGGTTCATGGCACGATGAATCAGATTTTCCATTTTGGAGTTGACGTGAACCGGTTTGTAATTATGGCCGCGGGGCACATTCATAATGGGAATATCTTCCATCACGTGCAGAGACAGAGGGCCTCTGCGTTTAATTTCCCACAGAAGATCTCCCTCAGAGATGCTGCCGATGTATTTGCCGTCCAGACTGAGAATGGGAACACAGGCGTACCGGTGGTGTTCCATCTTTTCCAGTGTCTGCCGGAGGGTTTCGTTTTCGTAAATATAGGCGACATCTTCTTTTGGGGTCAGAAAAAATAAAATATTCAATGTTTTTACCTCTTTCTTATGCGAAGAAATCGTAGAGGGCTGTGATCACCTGTTCCTGGTCAGAAGGGGTGAGGCCGTAGTACATGGGAAGGCGCAGCAGCCGTTCGCTTTCTTTTGTGGTGTATCGGTCTTCTCCGTGGAAACGTCCGAACTTTCTGCCGGCCGGTGCGTTGTGCAGCGGAATATAATGAAAGACTGCCATGACACCGTGTTCGCCAAGATATCGGATCAGCCGTGTGCGGGTATCCAGATCCGCCACTTTCAGGTAATACATATGGGCGTTGTGGACAGCGTAATCCGGAATGAAAGGACGGCAGATCCGGCCTGCCTCCTCCAGGGGCCTAAGAGCCTCATGATACCGGTTCCAGATCCGCATCCGGTCACTCTGGATTTTCTCCGCTTCTTCCAGCTGCCCCCACAGATAAGCGGCGTTCATGTCACTGGGAAGATAGGAAGAACCATAGTCTACCCAGGTGTATTTGTCAATCTGGCCGCGGAAAAATTTGCTGCGGTTGGTGCCTTTTTCACGGATGATCTCGGCATCCTCCTGCCAGCGGCCGTCCTGAAACATGAGGGCCCCACCTTCTCCCATGGTGAGATTTTTGGTCTCGTGGAAGCTTAAGGCGCCGAAATCCCCGATGGTGCCCAGTGACTTTCCTTTATAGTAAGCGTCAAATCCCTGAGCGGCGTCCTCCACAACCAGCAGATGGTGCCGGCGGGCGATATCCAGGATGGTATCCATTTCACAGGCCACTCCCGCGTAATGAACCGGGACGATCACACGGGTTCTGTCGGTAACGGCATCCTCGATGAGGCGTTCATCCAGGTTCATGGTATCCGGACGGATATCCACGAACACAATATTTGCACCGCGCTGTACGAAGGCATCTGCCGTGGACACAAACGTATAGGAAGGCATGATCACTTCATCGCCTTCTTTTACCTGGGTCAGCAAAGCGGCCATTTCCAGAGCATGGGTGCAGGATGTAGTCAGAAATACATGGTTGACATGGAAATGTTCTCTCATCCAGTCGCTACATCTGCGCGTGAATTTTCCGTCCCCGCAGAGTTTGCGGTCTGCGATGGCTTCAGTGATATATTTTTGTTCGGTTCCCACATAGGGAGGAATGTTAAAATCAATCATATCCGCATTATAGCATATCCGGGAAAGCAGTGTCAAAAAATCTTGAATTTCAGGGGAAGGCTATTGTATCATCCCGTCTTTGACGGTTAAACTTGTTTCACTAAAACTTGTATTGTTTCATTGCCAATGATATAATAAAAAAACAATGAAACTTATAAAGAGATTCAAAGGGAGGGCGGATATGCTTGAGTTTCTGAAATCAATATTGGGTGAAAACATTACGATTACATCATATGAATATCCGAGGAATACGCCGGCTTATATCCGGGATAATTACAATCTTCAGCTTTTATCATGGGATGAACACAGATGTGCATTGCTGTCACCGAATTGTCACTCCTGGCGTCTTCCATCCTTAAAGAAACAGTTCGCAAATTTTTGCAGTTTGTGTACTGTACCGTGCGCACTGCATTTGGAGGGCCTTACTGCACAGCAGCGTCGGAATCTGATTGAAAGCAGGCTCCCTTTTATAGCTGAATCACAACAGGTTTATCTGCCTTTCTGGGGATGTTTTCTTTATGAAAAATGCGCGCCTGTTTCCCAGGTAGAGGAAACCATGGCGCCCGGTACACAGCTTGTATTTCTTTATTTATATTATTATACCGGAGAAAACAGGAACATGAATCAGACCGATTTGTCAAAAAAGCTCCTGCTCTCAAAAGCAACCTGCAGCAGGGCAATCAGAGATCTGACGGAATCAGGAATTATCGAAATAAAAAGTGAAGGTACGAATAAGTGGATTATCCCCCAGTTTGATAAAACGGAATTTTTAAGGAAAGCATATAGCAGGATGAAATCGCCGATAAAGCGTGTTATATATGTGAAAGACGAGCCGTCAGGACCGCAATTCCTTCAGGGTGGTGTAAAAGCACTTTCTTCTATATCAATGGTTGGCGCGAAGGAATATGACAGAGGAATTGCCGTCTCCACAACGACGGCATCGACAATTCCTACGGAATATATTATATCAAAGCGTGAGTTTGAAGACTTCGGGGGATCGGCTATCGAAGTATGGAGCTATGCCCCGGAATTGCTATCTGATAATGGACGGGTAGATGATATTTCTCTCTTGCTTAGTCTTGACAATGATCCGGATGAAAGGATACAGATGGGGTTGGATGAGATCAGGGAGAAGCATGGGCTTCCGATCAAAGAGGACGAATGATAAGGAGCAAAATATGGTAAATGGAATTCATCTATTTAGGGAACACTTCAGTGATTACAAAGAGCAGTATACAATAATCGGCGGATTTGCCTGCGATCTTCTTATGACAGATGCAGGACTGGACTTCAGACAGACGGCAGATATAGATATGGTGATTATTATTGAGGCTCTGACTACAGAATTTGCCTCCGCTTTTTGGACTTTTATTGATAATGGAGGATATCAGACGTGCCAAAGCAGCAGTGGACAACCGGAATTCTATCGCTTTGTCAATCCGACAGATCCATCCTATCCGAAAATGATTGAACTGTTTTCGTGTCCGCAAAATCATGTAAAACTACAGCCAAATACTCATCTCATGCCTCTGCATATTGATGATGAGGTGTCCAGTCTCTCCGCAATTCTGCTGAATGATGACTACTATCATTTTTTATTAGATGGCAGGACTGAGAAAGATGGAATCTCTATTCTGGATGCCGAGCATATTATCCCGCTAAAAATGAAAGCATGGCTTGATCTCAAGAGCAAAAAGGAACAGGGACTCCATGTCAATTCCAGAGATCTTCGGAAACACCGGCTTGATGTGTTTCGGTTGTTTCCTCTCGTCAGGGAAGAGCAGGAGATTTATGTTCCGGCATCTGTATTGGAGGATATCAAAGATTTTATCTTACAAATGAAGGAAACGGATATGCGGCTGGCGGATATCGGCATTTCACGATCTAAGGAATCTATCCTTGATATATACAATAGGATGTACATAGCGAAATAAATACGATAGGTATTGTATTCCATCTCTCACCTTTTTACTCTTTCAACTGTCAAAGACGGGATTATAGCATATCCGGGAAAGCAGTGTCAAAAAATCTTGAATTTCAGGGGAGGGCTATTGTATAATAGGAGACACTCTTTGTAAAGAAAAGAATATCGTCTGCGGACAGCAGAATGAAGGAGAAATAAGAAGAAAAGAGGAGAAACGATGAGAAGATATTGGAAGAGAACAGGGGCGCTGCTTCTGGCCGGTGTTCTGACGGTGTCCGGAGTTTCCCTGCCGTCGGGATTTGAGGAAGTACAGGCTGCCTCTGTCCTGCCGTCAGAGTCAGAAGGGTTTGAGGACGTTTCCGCTTTGCCGTCAGATCCAGAGGAGGCAGAGGATATTTCCGCTTTGCCGTCAGAGCCAGAGAAAGTGAGGAGCGTTTTTTCCTGGTTATCCGATAACCGGGAGACGCAGGATGATTCCTCTATGGCCTGGAAGAAATCCGGCGGAAAATGCTATAACGGAAAAGGGCAGGTGATTTCCGGAGCCAAAACCAGAGGAATTGATGTCTCAGAGTGGCAGGGAGATATTGACTGGGATCAGGTGGCGGATTCCGATGTGGACTTCGCCTTTATCCGCGTGGGAGGATATGGTGACGGGGATTACCAGAGAATTGACAAGACCTATGAGGCGAACATCCGCGGCGCCAATGCTGCGGGGCTTCCGGTGGGCGTCTACTATTATTCCACAGCGACCACCACGGCTCAGGCCAAAAAGGACGCCCAGTGGGTGATTGAGCAGATTACCGGACATCTGATTTCCTATCCCGTGGTGTTTGATTTCGAGGATGCCACCGTGGAATATCTGTCGCCTATGAAGAAATCCCAGATTGCGGACGCGTTTCTGTCGGAGATCCGGCGGGCAGGCTACTATCCCATGATCTATATGAATACCAACTGGTATCGGAATGAATACAACATGAGTATGCTGGCGGGCTACGACGTGTGGATCGCGCAGTATAACAGCAGCAGTACGCCGCCGGACAAGGACAGCTGCCGATATACCATCTGGCAGGCCACAGACGGGACGGATGTGGTGGGACTTCCCGCTACCAACGGACTGATCGACGGGATTCCGGCATCGAACGCGGTGGATCTGAATTTTGGATATCTCTATTATCTGAGCAAAGTGACGCCCCGGACCCAGCCGCTGGAAGGTTACACCCCGGACGGCGTGAAAGACGGATGGGTAGAGGAAGACGGGAAATATTATTACTATGATGACGGGGAGCTTTACCGGAGCAAGCTGTTCAAGGTGGACGGCCATATCTATTGTGTAGATGAGAATGGAGAGCGTCAGTATGGCTGGCATACCATCAACGGAAAACGGTATTATTTCTATTACCGGACCGGATATGCGCCTTCCGGATGGATTCCCATCAAACAGAAATATTACTATTTCTCCAAACCGGAGGGATGGCTGTATACAGATCATCTGTTTGTCTCTTCCACAGGAAAGACCATTTACTATGCGGACAGCGATGGTGTCCGGGTGAAGAATCAGCTGGTATCCGCCACCTATAAAGGAGTGAAGAGAGCCTATTACTTCGGTTCCAATTACAATGCGGTCAGCGGATGGTTCACCCACAAGGGCGGAAAATATTACGCGCTGCCGACCACCAGAGGTGTGGTGAGAGACTGTATCCGTAAGATCGGAAGAAAGTATTATGGATTTGGAATCTACGGCAGAATGCTCACCGGCTTCCAGCGGATCGATGGAAAGCTGTATTTCTTCCATAAGACCACGGGAGCACAGTTCCGAAACTGCACCAGGAACTGGAGCGGAAAGACTTATGTGTTTGACAAAAACGGTGTCTGTATGGTGAAAAATTAAAAAGAGAAAGCCAAAGAGCGAAGAAGTATAATTCTTCCTTTTTGGCTTTTTTGTTGAGATTTTCTGGAGAAATTTTTTGCGGATTTTATATGGATTTACATTCTTTTTACAATTCCTATATGGTATTACGGTAGTATGTGAAACGGCAGGTGTTTATGATAATTTATGGATTTGGAACTGTTAACGGATAAAAGTGAGGAGAGAGTGTATGTTTAAGATGTTAAATCCGCGACGGTTTTACCACGCGGTGGGGAGACGAAAGTTTCTCGAATTTATCCTTCTTGCGGTCTTTATTCTGTTTTTTTACGGACCGCTGCTGAACATGCTGATGCTGGCTTTTGCCAACGAGTACACGGTGCCGAATGTGCTCCCGGAAGTCTGGGGATTCAAATGGTGGGGCTATGTATTCGGGCAGGATAACCTGGTGTCATCCATGATTCAATCATTTGTTGTGGCCATTGCCACCACTGCGATTTCCATGGTTTTCTGTATTCCTGCGGCTTATTCCATTGCAAGGTTTAAGTACCGGGGAAGAAAGCTGTTTATGCTGTCGTTTCTGCTGACCAATGCATTCCCGAAGCTTGGGATCTACACTTCCATCGCTGTGTTGTTCTACAAATACGGACTGATGGGAACCTATCCGGGAGTGATTATCATCCACATGATCAATTCCATGATGTTCATGGTATGGCTGCCGGCCAGCGCTTTCCGCAATGTGCACAGACAGCAGGAGGAAGCAGCCCGCGATGTGGGCGCCGGACCGGTGCGGACTTTCTTTAAAGTGACGCTGCCCATGGCAATGCCGGGAATTGCGGTAGCAACTCTTTATACCTTTCTTGGATCTATGGAAGAGGCACAGGGAACCATGCTGGTAGGTCTTGCCAGAATCCAGACCATGCCGGTAGCTATGTACGGAATTGTACTGGATAGCTCCGCCGTTCAGATCGGTGCTGTGTTTGCGATACTTTTGATCATCCCTTCCGCATTGATGATTTTCCTTATGAGAAAATTTATCGGTCCGGAAGCGATTGCAGGCGGGTTCAAGATGAATTAAAAACCAGTGATTTGATTTTCATATAAAGGAGAGAACAATGTTGAGTACAAGAACCGACGAGATGACGGCCAGCACTCCCGTTTCCCGGGAAGATCGGAAGATCAAGCTGGAGATCAAAGATATGACGAAACGATATGACAATGGAGACGGTGTGGAGCACATCAACCTGGAAATTTATGAAGGGGAAATCGTCACCTTTCTGGGACCGTCCGGATGCGGAAAATCCACCATCCTGCGTACCATTGGAGGCTTCATGGACGTGACCTCCGGAGATATTCTGATTGATGGAAAATCCATCGTGAACCTGCCGCCGGAGAACCGTCCCACAGCGATGGTATTTCAGAGCTACAATCTCTGGCCTCATATGACCATTTACGAGAATCTGGCGTTCGGACTGAAACTGCGCAAAGTGCCGAAGAAAACCATTGACGAGGATATCAAAAATATACTTGCCATGGTATCCATGAGCGGTTGTGAGAAGAAATATCCGGGGCAGCTTTCCGGTGGACAGCAGCAGCGAATCGCCATTGCAAGGTCTCTGCTTCTGAAACCATCCCTGCTGCTTCTGGACGAACCGTTCTCCGCGCTGGACGCCAAGATCCGCCAGCAGATGCGAGAAGAGCTGAAAAGAATTCAGAGCGAACTGGGAATTACGGTCATTTTCGTTACTCACGACCAGGAAGAGGCTATGGCGATTTCCCACAGAATCGTAGTCATGAACAAAGGAAAATTCGACCAGGTGGGAACTCCGGATGAAATTTACGATCATCCGGCGACCCTTCATGTGGCTTCCTTTATCGGTGAGATGAATTTCATCAAACATGCAGATCACACGGTGGCGGTCCGCCCGGAAGATCTGGCTGTGACCAGAGAAGCGGGAGACATGAAGGGCGTGATCAGTACCGTCATGCTGATGGGACACTATGTGCTGATGACGGCGAAAGTGGGAGAAGATATTGTGAAATGTTATGTGGACCGGGAACTGGGCGACCACCTGAAGGAGGGAGATCCGGTGAATCTGAAGATCGGAAAACATACCCGGTTTGCCTTAACTGCGTAAAGCAACTGTTTTATATAGAAAAAGTAGAAAGGAAAAGGAAGAACATGAAAAGAAGACAATTAAAAGCATTCATGGCAACGTTACTGGTTGGAGTACTGACAGTGGGAATGATCGGCTGCGGCGGCGGTTCCAGCGAAGCTTCCGCACAGGGAGAAGACGCTTCCGGCGGGGATAAGACCGTGACCATCTGGGCGACCGGATCTGATAATGTACGTCAGATTTATGAGACTCTGGTGAACGATTTCAATGAGAATTCCGATTATGCGGGAGAGTATACCGCAGAGCTGCAGTTCATGCTCTCTGGTACCGGTACGCAGTCTCTGTCAGATATGTTGGCTGCAGCTTATAAAGCGAAACAGACGGACACGGATTATGACCTGGTTGATCTGGGCGGTGATGATCTGTCCAAAATAGTTTCGCAGATTGGAGAGGAAGCTTTTGTGCAGCTGGATGATTCCAAGATTCCGAACGCAGAGAAAGTCTCCGCAGAGAGTACGGTTGCCACAGATTATGTGCAGCCGTATCGGGGAACCACGGTTGTGCTTGCTTATGATTCTGAGAAAGTGGAAAATCCGCCGAAAACTATGGATGAACTGGTGGAATGGATGGAGGAGAATCCGGGACGTTTCGCTTACAATGCACCGGGAACCGGCGGAGCCGGAGATTCCTTCGCGCGTTCTTCCGTGTATAACTTCCTTCCGGAAGAGGCTATCACCTCAGATGATCCAACCTGGGAAGAACAGTGGGATGAAGGGTTTGATTTCCTGAAAGAGATTCATCAATATATGTATTCTTCCGGCGGAACCATCGTATACCCCAACAAGAATCAGGGAACGCTGGATCTGCTGAATCAGGGCGAGATTGACATGTGTCCGAATTGGGCAGATATGGTACTTTCTCAGAGAGCGGAAGGCGCACTGAAAGATACCATCAAAATTGCGCAGATTGATCCATCCCTTACCGGATCTCTGCAGTCCCTGGCCATTCCGACCTTCGGCTCCAATGAGGACGGCGCTTATGCTTTCATGGATTACATGCTCAGCGATGAAGCACAGGAAATTATGGTGAAAGAGATGGCAGCCATCCCGCTTGTAGACACCAGTAACATGGATATGACCGGATATGAGGATCTTCTGGATCTGGATGTGAGCAACTTCCGTATCATGTCTATCGGTGATCTGGGAACAGCTTTCAATGAACGCTGGGACAGCGAAATCGGCACATTAAACTGAGATTAGCTCAGGAAAGGATGAAAACGGATGAGTAAAAGTATGAAGGAAAAACTGGTGGCGTATGGAATGGTTATGCCGGCGTTTCTGGTGGTTATGCTGACGGTTGCCTATCCAATCGTATCGGCGGTTATCCAGAGTTTCCAGGACAGTCAGACCGGTGCGTTTACCTTGTCAAATTATACATACTTTTTCACAGACCCGGCACAGAGAAGCAATCTTCTGTACACCTTATACATTGTTATTGTGACAGTGGTGGCGGCAATCGTAGTTGCTTATCTGCTGGCGCTGTATCTGCGGTTTGTGAAATCAAAAATATCCAGAACCATTGGCATGCTGTATTTGCTGCCGCGTTTTGTGCCGGCGATGTGCGCGGTATACGCGATGATCACCATCATCCGTGATACCGGTTTGATCAACCGGATTGGCCAGCTGTTTGGTGTGGATATTACTCTGGGAATGATGTATCACGCCAGTGGTATTATCACTATGAACCTGTGGTTCAACATTCCTTTTGCAGCAATGATGATTGCGGCAGGACTGGGAGGAATTCCGGATTCCATCATTGAGGCGGCGGAGGATGTGGGAGCCGGTAAATGGAAGATTTTTTCTACCATGATTCTTCCTTTGTCTTTGAAGGATGTGGTTGTGGCCGGAACCTTTGTATTCATGTCAAATGTCAGCTCTTTCACAACACCGTATCTGATGGGAGGAAATGCGCCGAAAATGCTGGGGATTGCTTTGTTTGACCAGTTCAACAAATACCTGGAGTATAACCGCTCAGCGGCACTTTCCGTAATTATGTTCCTGCTTTGTTCCGTATCGGCAGGCGTATATATTTATACAAATCTTAAGGAGAATGATTGGGAGAAACAGTAAATGAAAGCAAGAACTCTGATTACCGCTCATTCCGGCGCTGATGGTTCAAAAGAGAACAGTATGGAATTTGTCCGCTATGCGCTGACTACCCGGGCTGATGTGCTGGAAGTGGACGTACGCCGGGGGAAGGATGGCAATCTGGTGATTTGCCATGATGAAGTACCGGATGAGGCGGTCAGCCTCCGGGAGGTATTTGAGTCGGTGAAGAATTCGCCGGCCATGCGGATCAACTGTGATCTGAAAGAAGCCGGTCTTGAAGAGACTGTGTGGAAACTGGCCCGGGAAAACGGTCTGGGAGCAGAGCGGATTCTCTACTCCGGGACTGTGTCTCCGGGGGGTGTGAGAAGCGCTTATCACTGGCGGGAGGTGGAAATATTCTGGAACGTGGAAGAATGTATTCCGGATGTTTACCGTCGGCTCGGAGGGCAGGAACTGAATCGGGAGAGGATCCAGGAGTTGATTACAACCTGCAAGCTTTATGAAATTTCTGTGATTAATATTGATGTCAGATTTTTAAGCCGGGAACTCCTGGATGCAATGAAGAAAAACGAGATCGGAATCTCCGTCTGGACGGTCAACTCTGCAGATCAGATCCGGGAGCTTCTGAACGCGGAAGTTTATAATATTACCACCCGTAATCTGGCCGCTGCGCTGGTTTTGCGGGATGAAAAGGAACGTCTATGATTTTATTGAAAAAAAATTATCAGTGGACGCCGCAGGATTCCAAGACAGATGAACGATTTTCCTTTCTCTGTCCTCAAGGAGTCCGGGAAATTCGGATTCTTTTTTCTTATGATCCGGATGCTCTTTTAGGAGAAAAAGACTGTGCGCCGCTGATTGAAAAAGCAATGGAACAATATTATGACGGGCGGGAACCTGGGGCAGATGTGCTCCAGGTTCCCGGCATGTGCCCGTTAAAAAATCTGATTACTCTTTCTCTGTCCAGAGAAGGAGTTTATGTGGGAAATGGACATCGCTGGGCAGGCAGACAGGTGCATCGTCTGACGCAGACAGGAGCTTCTCCCGGTTTCCTGAGTATCCCGAAGCTCAGCGGACAATGGGAGGGGATGCTCCATCTTCATGCGGTATGCACTCCGGTTTGCCAGGGGATTTTAGTCGTAGAAGGGAGGGCGGACAATGAAGTGGTATCCGGTTGAACTTCACACACACAGCATCCACAGTGATGGGGATTTTACCGTGGAAGAACTTGTTGACGCCGCGAAAAAGGAAGGTTATATGGCACTGGCGCTGACAGATCACAATACCTTCTCTGGTGTGGAGAATTTTTGTGCGCAGGCGAAAGCTCAGGGGATTGTGCCTGTACATGGGCTGGAATGGACTACCTACTGGGGACATATGGTGGTTCTGGAAGAGCAGGGATATACGGACTGGAGAGGAGTGATGCCCGAGGAAATTGATCAGGCGATTCGATCCATTCACACACACCATGGGATTGTGGGGATTGCTCACCCTTATTCTCTTTCAGATCCGGTGAATACCGGCTATCACTGGGCCTTTCAGATTAGGGACTGGTCTTTGGTGGATTACCTGGAAGTATGGAGCCGCAATTATGCTCCATACCGCATCCAGAGCCAGAGGGCCTTTGAACTTTGGGAGGATTTGCTGAATCAGGGATATCGTATTACTGCTATGACCGGCAGAGACTGGCATCGGGATGAACGGCTGCCCTGCTGCTATACCTGGGTTGGCGTGGAACGTGGCCTGACCGCGGACTCCATCGTGAACGCTATCAGAAACGGCAGAGTTTGTCTGAGCACAGGACCACTGCTGACCATGAAGGTGGTACAGGAAGATCAGGATTTTTTTTCAGGAGAGTGTGCCTTAGCGGAGGTGCTCCGGGCAGAGATGGAAATTGATTTTGGCGTCCTTAGAGGATCCTGGGACAAAGAACAGATCAGGCCGAAAGAAATCCGGCTGATCTGTGACGGCAGGATCGTGAAGACCCTTCCTGTGCTCCGGGAAAAGGATAAAGTGGAAGCAGCCTATCTGTTTGACGCCGCAGGCGCATGGCTGCGGGCGGATCTCTACGGAGATTATTACGGCGTTTCGGACTGTCGCATCGCCATGACCAACCCTGTTTATCTGAAACAGTCTGACTGAAAGGTTAATAGAAAGACCGGAAGTTCTGAGACGTGTAAGTTCTGAACTTCCGGTCTTTATTGTGTGCAAAAATACGCTGTGTGCTTTCGCGGAAACTATTTCTCTGTGCTGCGGCCTCCGGAATCTATCTCGCCACAATGATTCCAAATGCCCACAGAGCGGTCAGGGCGTGGAGAGTGACAAAAGTGAACAGCATGCCCCGGGTAATGTCCTTTTGCAGAACCAGGGTGCGGTTCCGGGCGAGCAGAACCAGCAGGGGCAGGGCCGGAAGAAAATACCGTCCCTGTACGCCCTCGATGACCAGGGAGCCCTTCGGCGTCCAGTCGAACATGATTCCCAGCATGGAGGCCGTGATCACGCCTGCGCAGATCAGAGCCAGCCAGATTTTCTCACGGCCGGACAGAAACTGAGTTTCCCCGGCGCGGGGCGTTACGCTCAGCACGAGCAGCAGGACAAAGAAAAGGATTAAAATCCAGGGAATGTCAATATCCAGACGTCCCAGTTTGCCGCCGATCATGGAAGTAAAATAAAAGTCGCCATATTCCTGGAAGGTGCGCACGTACATGCCGATCAGCTTGAGCGGTGCGTGTAAAAAGTCGCCAAGGGTATAGTTGGTGCCGCCCAGGGACACCTGGTGGGTGTCGGAGACCACGGAGTGGATTTTGCCGGCCTGGAAGAGCAGAAGGCTGCTCAGGGAAGCGGCAAGTGTGCCGGCGATTCCCAGGTAATACGGACGCTTTCCGGTGGCTTTCCTGCGGGGAATCAAAAAGCAGCAAAAGCTGATGAGCACGTAGACAACCTTGCAGGGGGCCAGGATGGCAGACAGGGCGGCCAGTCCCACCCAGTGCCGGGTACGCAGCTGCCGGACCTCGAAGGCCAGATGCAGACAGCAGGCAATCAGCAGGAAAGCCAGGGCGTTGACGGTGGTGTCATAGGAGAAGGACGTCGCCTGCTGCAGGCTGATGGGCAGCAGATAGACCAGAAACATCAGGGGTTTCGCGAAGGGCATCAGGCGAATGGCGAAAAATCCCGCCGCCAGATAGCCCAGGAAAGCCAGTCCCTTTCCCAGGAAAAACATCAGCATTTTTCCAAGGCCGAGAAGCCTTGCCAGCGCGATGCCGGCTCCGGAGAGCCAGTAGCAGTAAGAGGGCGCTTCCAGGGGAGGATGCCCTGCGGATACCATCTGTTCCGAGTGATCCATGGCGAAGAGATCTTCCCAGACGGCGGTGAGATTCTGCAGGTTCGCGGTCTGCAGTTCCCAGATTGCCCGGTAATCGTCCTCGCGGACCAGAACCTCGCCTTCTTCATCGACGCCTTCCTGTCCCAGCATCCGGCTGGACACGTAATAGGCAGTTTCAAAATGGCGGTAGTCATCCGGCGCGGACAGGGGCGGAAACAGAATCAGGTAGATCCCGCCCAGGAAAACGGCTGCCGCGAGAAACAGGCACTCCAGTTTTACCGGCCGCAGATAAAGGAGGATAAACACAGCCAGGATGGCAAGCACCAGGACAGACAGAAACAGGAAGAAGGTTTTCAGGACGATTTTCGCGGAATCGCCGTAGACGTGGAAACACAGGTCGCCGCCGGTCTGTCTGCCATTCTCATAGAGAACCCCGTCATAGTAGGAGTTGTTGTCTGAGGTGAAGATTCCGATGGAATCCTCCCGGGTGCCGTCCAGGGAAGTGATTTCCACATAGAATTCCTTTCCCGCGGCATCCTGTACCGGTGTGGTAAGGTTGAATTCCAGATACTGGCCGTCCGGTACGCCGGTGCTCAGGATTTCCCAGGTCTGCAAAGGAGCATCGCCGCCGGTTTCTCCGATGGACACCTGAAAGCTGGATTGATCCTGCCTTGCGAAGGTGGTCACGCAGAAATCAAAGCCGGTGAGGACTTGGCGCCTGGTGGTAAAGGTCTGGCGCAGGGTGCTGCCTTCTGTGAGGGGGTCTGCCTGATCGGTGTGCGTCTCCTGGCTGACCTGTTCCAGCCTCTGGCTGCTGGCGGGCAGAACATAGTCGGTGTACGAAAAAGCGGCCAGAAGAGCCAGCAGTCCCAGAACCGCGAAAAGAAGCAGAAAGGGTCTGAGTGTTCCCGGCTCGGTTTTGTTTTCCATCTGTTTCATTTCTGAAATCCTCCTGTATCCGTCTTGCTTTCTTCGAAAGCGCGGCCGGGCTGTCTTCCCTTTCCAAGGGGCCCGGATGTGCGCAGTTTTATACAAATGATAGCACAGGAAAGGCGCAAAAGCAATCAAGGAAAGCCTTGAACCAGGGAATTAAAGATGCTATAATGATTCCAATTCATAAGAAAACAGGAGAGCGACTATCGTGAGAACTTATTTGGTTACCGGAGGAGCCGGATTCATCGGTTCCAATTATATTCATTACATGTTTCAGAAGTACGGCGATGAGATCCGGATTATCAACGTGGATAAGCTGACTTACGCGGGAAATCTGGAAAATCTTAAAGACATTGAGAATCGTGAAAATTATACCTTCGTGAAAGCGGACATCTGCGACAGCGAAGCAATTCAGAAAATTTTTGAAGAAAACGACATCGACCGGGTGGTGCATTTCGCGGCGGAGAGCCATGTGGACCGCAGCATCAAGAACCCGGATGTTTTTGTGAAAACCAATGTGCTGGGAACCCTGGTGATGCTGAACGCGGCCAAGGCTGCCTGGGAACTGCCGGACGGCACGTTCAAAGAGGATAAGAAATTTCTCCATGTATCTACCGACGAAGTTTACGGTTCCCTGGATGAGGACGGCGGATATTTCTATGAGACGACGCCTTACGATCCCCACAGCCCGTATTCGGCGAGCAAGGCTTCCTCAGATATGCTGGTGAAGTCTTATATGGATACGTATCGTTTCCCGGCCAATATCACGAACTGCAGCAACAATTACGGGCCGTATCAGTTCCCGGAGAAGCTGATTCCGCTGATCATCAACAATGCCCTTCACGGGAAGAAGCTTCCGGTCTACGGAGACGGCAAAAATGTCCGCGACTGGCTGTATGTGATGGATCACGCCAAGGGAATCGACATGGTGCAGGAGAAAGGAAGGCTTTTCGAGACCTACAACATCGGCGGGCACAACGAGAAGCAGAATATCCAGATCATTCATATTATCCTGGACACGTTACGGGAGATGCTGCCGGATGAGGATCCGAGGAAAGCTCTGGTGAGCGATGACCTGATCACTTTCGTGGAAGACCGGAAGGGGCATGACCGCCGTTACGCTATCGCGCCGGATAAGATCAAGGCCGAGGTAGGCTGGTATCCGGAGACGAAATTTGAAGATGGAATCCGTCTGACCATCCAGTGGTTCTTCGAACACGAAGAGTGGATGAAAAATGTGACCAGCGGAGACTATCAGAAATATTACGAAGAAATGTACAAAGAAAAATAAACTGAGGGGGAAGAAGGATTATACCGGGAAACGGGATAAGCCTTCTTTCCTGTCGCATGGGAATGCTTCGCGCAGGCGAGAAAACTAAGGAGGTTAATCATTATGAAGGGAATTATTTTAGCAGGCGGCGCGGGAACCCGCCTCTATCCGCTGACCAAAGCGATCAGCAAGCAGATTATGCCGGTTTACGACAAGCCGATGATCTACTATCCGCTGTCTACGCTGATGCTGGCCGGGATCCGGGAGATTCTGATCATCTCCACACCCAGAGATCTTCCGGTCTTTCAGGAACTGTTCGGAAGCGGCGAGCAGCTGGGACTGAAGATGTCTTATGCGGTACAGGAGTATCCCAGAGGGCTGGCGGATGCTTTTATTATCGGGGAGAAATTTATCGGAACAGATCATGTAGCCCTGGTTCTCGGAGACAATATTTTCTATGGACAGAGTTTCACGAGAGTGCTGCAGCAGGCGGCAGCCCGGGATAAAGGCGCTACCATTTTCGGATATTACGTGAAGGATCCCAGAGAGTACGGCGTGGTGGAGTTTGATGAGAGCGGGAAAGCGCTGTCCATCGAGGAGAAGCCGGAGCATCCCAAGTCCAACTACGCGGTGCCGGGACTGTATTTCTATGACAATGATGTGGTGGAGATCGCGAAGAACGTGAAGCCCTCCGCCAGAGGCGAGATTGAGATTACCAGCGTGAACAATGAGTATCTGCGCAGGGGAACGCTCCATGTAGAGACTCTGGGGCGTGGATTTGCCTGGCTGGATACCGGAAATCACGACGCGCTTCTGGATGCGGCGGATTATGTTTCCGCAGTGCAGAAACGGCAGGGACTTTATATCTCCTGTATCGAGGAGATTGCCTACAAGAGAGGATTTATTGACAGAGAGCAGCTGATCGCCCTGGCGCAGCCGCTTCTGAAAACCGCCTACGGCAGATATCTGATGGATGTCGCGGAAGGTCTGGGAAATTAAGGAGGATACAAAGTGGGAAAAATCAAAGTGACTACCTGCGGCATCGAGGGCCTGAAGGTGATTGAGCCGACAGTCTTCGGAGATGAGCGGGGATATTTCATGGAAACTTATAATTACAGGGATTTCAAAGAAGCCGGCATCGATATGGAGTTCGTCCAGGACAACCAGTCCAGCTCCAGAAAAGGAGTTCTGCGGGGGCTTCATTTTCAGATTCACTATCCGCAGGATAAACTGGTCCGGGTAGTCAGCGGCGAGGTCTTTGACGTGGCGGTGGATTTGCGAGAAGGCTCTCCGACTTACGGACAGTGGTATGGAGTGGTCCTCTCCGCGGAGAATAAAAAACAGTTTTTCATTCCGAAGAATTTCGCCCATGGTTTTCTGGTATTGTCTGACCATGCGGAGTTTACCTACAAATGCACTGATTTCTATCATCCGAACGATGAAGGCGGACTGATCTGGAACGATCCGGATATCGGAATCGACTGGCCGATCCCGGAAGGCATGGAACTGATCTTCTCAGAGAAAGATCAGAAATGGGGCCGCCTGAAAGATCTGAAGAAGTAGGAGAGACCCATGTTAAAACAGATATTTTCACTGCCGGCGGAGATCTACCAGAACCGCCGGCTGGTATTGAAACTGGCCAAGAACGATTTTAAGACAAAATACGCGGGATCTTATCTGGGAATTGTGTGGGCTTTCGTCCAGCCGATTGTGACGGTTCTGGTCTACTGGTTCGTCTTTTCCGTGGGCTTCAAGGCGGGAACCGGCGATTTGGGAATTCCGTTCGTGCTTTATCTGGTGGCAGGAATCGTGCCCTGGTTTTTCTTTCAGGATGCCCTGAACGGGGGAACCAACGCCATGATCGAGTATAACTATCTGGTGAAAAAGGTAGTCTTTCAGATCAGCGTGCTTCCTATCGTGAAGATTATTTCCGCGTTGTTTGTGCACGCGTTTTTTGTGGCTTTTATTATTTTGCTGTATACGGCGTACGGCCGTTTTCCGGATCTGTATTATCTGCAGCTTTTCTATTATACGTTTTGTGTCTTTGCGCTGGTGCTGGGGCTTACCTACGCGACCTGCTCCATCGTGATTTTTTTCCGTGATCTGACACAGATTATCAACATTGTTCTGCAGGTGGGCGTCTGGCTGACGCCGATCATGTGGGTGGCGGAAACCATGCTGGTAAATCACCCCCTGCTGCATCAGGTGCTGAAACTGAATCCCATGTACTATGTGGTATCCGGTTACCGGGACGCTTTCATCATGAAGCACTGGTTCTGGGAGCATCCTGGCTGGACGCTTTATTTCTGGGTGTTCACCGCGGTTTGTTTCCTGTTCGGAAGCTGGATTTTCAACCGGCTGAAAGTACATTTTGCAGACGTATTATAACCGTATGACAGCCGTTTGGCCGGAAGGCTGAACGGTTACGATGTAGGATGAAGAAGAGGTAAGAGTTGTGGAAGAAAAAATAGCGATTCAAGTCCGGGATCTGAGCAAAATGTATAAACTGTATGATAAGCCCTCCGACCGGCTCAAAGAGAGTCTGGGGCTTACCAGAAAGAAATGTTACCGGGAGCATTTTGCTCTGAACCATGTGAGTTTCGATGTGCGCCAGGGAGAGACTGTGGGAATCATCGGAACCAACGGTTCCGGAAAATCTACGATTTTGAAAATTATCACCGGCGTTTTGAACCCCACAGCGGGGGAGGTGAAGGTGGACGGCAGAATTTCTGCCCTGCTGGAACTGGGAGCCGGATTCAATATGGAATATTCCGGTCTGGAGAATGTATATCTGAACGGCACCATGATCGGTTTTTCCAGGGAAGAGATTGACGCGAAGCTGGATGATATTCTGAAATTTGCCGATATCGGCGATTTCATTTACCAGCCGGTGAAGACGTATTCCAGCGGTATGTTTGTACGGCTGGCTTTTGCTGTTGCCATTAATATTGATCCGGAGATTCTGATTGTGGATGAGGCTTTGTCTGTGGGTGACGTGTTCTTTCAGGCAAAGTGCTACCATAAATTCGAAGAATTTAAGAAGATGGGAAAGACTATTCTTTTTGTAAGCCATGATCTGAGCGCGGTGTCCAAGTACTGTGATCGGGTGGTTCTTCTGAACCACGGGGAGAAACTGGAAGAGGGAAGTCCCAAAGCCATGGTGGACATGTATAAGCAGCTGCTGGTGAACCAGGATCCCATCAATACGGACCGCCAGGAGAACCGGGAAGAAGACGCAGGGGAGATTGTGGCCCAGGAGACGGACGGAAGCTGGAAATCCCACTTCCAGGTGAATCCGGATACCTTGGAGTATGGCGAGAAACTGGCGGAGATTGTGGATTTCGCTGTGTTTGACGCGAAAGGTACGATCACCAACACCATCGAGAAGGGAAGCCGTTTTCAGATTAAGATGAAGATTCTGTTTCATGAGTCTATCCAGGACCCCATCGGCGCCTATACGTTCAAAGATACCAGAGGAACGGAGATCACAGGCACCAACACCATGTTTGAGAAGGCCTATATCCGGCCGCCGAAAGCGGGGGAGACCTGTGTGATCACCTTTGAGCAGAGAATGGATCTGCAGGGCGGGGAATATCTGATCTCCTTCGGGTGTACCGGATACCGGGACGGAGATTTCCATGTGTTCCACCGTCTGTATGACGCCTGCAACATCACGGTGGTATCCACCAAAAACACGGTGGGCTTTTACGATATGAACTCGAAAGTAACTGTGGAACAGGATTAGGGGAAGAAGAGCGATGACACCAGAAAAAATCGGAAAGATTGTATTGGACTATGAGTTTTATCCGGGAGAAGATCTCTACAGCGACGGCCCGGTGGAAGATGAGATGCTGGAAGTGGCGAAGAAGTTCCGGGAAGAGGAATATAACCAGGTAATCGCGCAGAGAAAAAGCTGGCCTCTTCTCTATCATTTCTCCCACATCCGTCAGAATATTGTGCGCTGGTATCCGATGCGGGGAAAAGTCCTGGAGATCGGAGCCGGCTGCGGCGCTGTCACAGGAGCTCTGGCGGATCAGGCACAGGAGCTGACTTGTGTGGATCTCTCAAGAAAGAGAAGCCTGATCAATGCCTGGAGGAACCGGGAGCGGGAGAATATCCGGATCCATGTGGGCAATTTCCAGGATATTGAGAAGAGCCTGGACACAGACTATGACTATATCACACTGATCGGTGTGTTTGAATATTCCGAAGGGTACATTGGAACCCGGAATCCTTACGTGGACATGCTGCGCACCATCGCCGGCCATCTGGCGCCGGGCGGGGAGATTCTGATTGCCATTGAAAACCGACTGGGACTGAAATACTGGGCGGGATGTACCGAAGATCATGTGGGAAAATTCTTTGAAGGTCTGGAAGGTTATCCGTCCACGGAGGGAGTCAAGACATTCTCAAAACAGGAGCTGAAAGAAATCATCGCGCAGGCCGGAGGGCTGCAGAGCACCTTCTACTATCCCTATCCGGATTACAAATTTCCCATGACGATTTATTCCGACGCGTATCTTCCCAGAAGGGGCGAGCTGACGCAGAATGTAAACAATTTTGACCGGGTGAAGCTTCAGCTGTTTGATGAGGCAAAAGTCTATGATTCGATTGTGGAAAACGGACTGTTTCCCCAGTTTTCCAATTCGTTTTTTGTGGTTTTGAAAAAGGAGGCGGGGGAATGAAAAAAATTGTATATTCCAAGTTCTCCAATGAGAGAGATCCCCGTTTTTCCATCCGGACAGATATCTGCCGGGACGGACAGGAACGGTGGATTGAGAAAACAGCATCGGACGGACGGGCGGCTGCCCATGTAAAAAATCTGCTGCGCTGGCAGAAGGAACTGGGAGAGCAGTTCTCCGGGTGCGGGATTACCCTGAACGAATGCGAAGAGCTGGAAAACGGAGTGAAGCTGGCCTATGTGGAGGCGAAAAGCCTGGAGGAAGAGCTGGATGAGAAGCTGGACGAGGGTCTGGAACAGGAAGCCTGCGGCCAGCTGCTGGAATATCTCCGGTTTCTGCAGCGGATCCACGGACAGAATCCCTTTGAGCCGACGCCGGAATTTGAACAGATCTTCGGCGAAGTTTCACTGCCGGAGGGTCTGCGGTGCGCCCGGATCTCCGATATTGATCTGGTCTGCGCCAATCTTTTGCTGACGCAGCCGGCCACGGTGATCGACTATGAGTGGACGTTTGATTTTCCGGTGCCGGGAAACTATGTGGTCTACCGCGCGCTGCACTATTATGTGGATACCCACAGCAAACGGCAGGGACTGAACCGGTTCGGCCTTTATCAGGAGTTGGGGATCTCTGATGAGGAACGGAAAGCTTACCGGGAAATGGAACTCCATTTTCAGAATTATATCACAGGAAACCACGTTCCCATGCGGGAGATGTACCGGGATATCAGCCCGGGAGTCAAAGAGATCAAAGTGCTGCTGGGAGAGAACCTGCAGGTGTATGAGTCTTTTGGGACCGGATTCGAAGAGCACAATTCCCGCCTGTACCCGATCCGGGAAGAGCGGGTACGGACCAGGGTGCCGGTCTCGGAGGGCGTGGACTATCTGCGCGTGGATCCGGGCAGCTGTGCCTGTGCGGTAAAGATTCAGAGGCTGCATTTTCAGCCCGGGAATCTTCCCGCTCAATATTACTGTGAAAATGGCTGGGGCAGCGGATCCTGGCTTTACATCGCGAAAGACGATCCGAATCTGACGAATATCCCCGTGCCGGAAGGGGGCGAAGGAACTGGAGATTGATCTGGAGGTTCATCCGGTGGAAGCGGGATTCCTGGAAGGAATGGCTGGAAGATTCCGGAGGAAGAAGAGGAGATCCGCGCGCTCCGGGAGAAGGTGCAAAAGCTGGAACGTCAGGTTCAGGAGATGGAACACACCAAAGTCTGGAGAGCGTACCAGAGTTACCGCAAAGTGAGAGGGAAAGAGCGAAAGAAGGAGAAGGAGCAATAGAATGGGAAATATGATTGCAGTTGTGGATGTGGAAAAATACGTCCGCAAAAACCAGGGGGAATATATCATCCAGGGATGGCGGGTGGCTCAGGGCAGAGGCCCCGTCGAGATCCAGGTGCGGGGAGACGAGGTGACTCCCATTTCTTTTCAGTCTATTGCGTTTCCGCGTCCGGATGTGCTGGAAGCCAGGCCGGAACTGAAGCCGGAAGACCAGAATATCGGTTTTCAGATTGTGATTTCCAATGTGGAAGTTTTGCTGCAGAGGTTTGAGCGTGTGACGATCCGGCTGAAGCAGGGAGAAGAGTCCAAAGTACTGATTCAGAAAGAACGCAGGCAGATGGCGCAGGAATACCGGGACGCCGCCATCCGCTATCAGATCGACGTATTAAAAAGGGATGGAGAGGACATTCTGCTCCAGGGCTGGTGTATTGATACGCTGCGCCAGGACCGGATGTCGCTGACCGATGAGAAAGGGCAGGAGATTGACTGTACGGCGAATTATCGGATTGTGCGCAGCGATGTGCTGCAGGAAGAAGGTCTGGAGCCGGATTACGCCTGCGGGTTTGTCATCGAGGTTCCCAGGAAAAAGGTGACCTCCGCCAAGATGATTCTGAAATTCTGGAACGATCTGACCTCGAAGGAGAAGGTCATTGATATGAAGGAATTTGACTATGAAAATTCAGTGCGGGGAAGAGTGCGGAAAGTGCTGAAACGGGAAAACAGCGCGAGAAATCTTCAGGTATTGAAGAAACGCGGCGTGGGCGGTTTCGTGGATTTCGTCAAGGAAGAAATCTACACGGAGAGTGAGCGTTACGCCTACTGGTGGAAGAAAAATCAGGCCACTCCCCGGGAACTGAAAGAGCAGGCAGCCCATCCTTTCAGCTACGAACCGAAGATCAGTATTGTGATTCCGCTGTACAACACTCCGGAGAAATATCTGAAAGCTCTGGTGGAGTCCATTCTGGCGCAGAGTTATTCCAACTGGGAACTCTGTCTGGCGGATGGAAGCACCAGTTCCAGGCCGGGAGAGTATCTGCTGAAAAACTACGGAAAAGAAAAGCGGATTTACTATCGGAAAATCAAGGAAAACCTGGGAATCTCCGGCAATACCAATTATGCCATCGGGATGGGAACCGGAGACTATGTGATGTTCTGTGATCACGATGATCTGGTGGCTCCCAACGCCCTGTTCGAGATGGTCAAAGCCATCAATGAGGATCCCCGGACGGATATTGTCTACACAGATGAGGATCTGATCAACAGTGAGGGAACCGTGCATTCCTCTCCCAGATTCAAACCGGATTTTAACTTTGATTTTCTGAGAAGCATTAATTATATCTGTCACATTTTCCTGGTGAGAAGAAGTCTGGTGGAGCAGGTGGGAATGCTGCGGGCAGAGTATGACGGAGCCCAGGATTATGATTTTATTCTGCGCTGCTGTGAGCAGACGGATCATATTGCCCACGTGCCGAAGGTTTTGTATCACTGGCGGGCGCATAACAATTCTACCGCCGGAAATCCGGAAAGCAAGCAATATGCTGTGGACGCGGGAAAACGGGCGCTGGAAGATCATTACCGCAGAATGGGATATGACGCGGTGGTGGAAAATACCGGAATTTTCATTGTCTATCGAACCATTATGAACGTACAGGGAAATCCGAAAGTTTCTGTGATTATTCCCAACAAGGATCACAGAGAGGATCTGGAAAAATGCGTCACTTCCATTGAAGAGAAAACGACTTACTCCAATTATGAGATTATCGTGGTGGAGAATAACAGTGAACTTCCGGAGACGTTTGCTTTTTATGAGGAACTGCAGAGAAGATATCCCAATGTCCGGGTGGTAACCTGGAAGGGACCGTTTAATTATTCTTCGATTAATAATTACGGCGCGGAGTATGCCACCGGCGATTATCTGCTTCTTTTGAATAATGATATCGAAGTGATCAGTCCGGGATGGATGGCGGAGATGCTGGGATACTGTCAGAGAGAAGATGTGGGCATTGTGGGCGCGAAGCTTTACTATTCCGATGATACCGTGCAGCACGCAGGTGTTGTGGTGGGAGTAGGCGGATTTGCCGGACATATTCTCACCCGTTTCCGAAAGGGCGAAACCGGGTATTTCGGCCGTCTGGTGACGATTCAGGATACCAGCGCGGTGACAGCGGCCTGTCTGATGATCAAGCGGCCGATCTATCAGCTGATCGGGGGATTTGACGAGGATTTCAAGGTGGCGCTCAATGACATCGATCTGTGTCTGAAGGTGCGTGCCCTGGGACAGCTGGTGGTGTTCAATCCTTATGCGGAGCTTTATCATTACGAGTCCAAATCCCGCGGCTTCGAGGATACCCCGGAGAAGAAAGCGAGATTCAAAAAAGAAATCCGGAAATTCCGTGAGAAGTGGGAGGACGTTCTGGAACAGGGAGATCCCTATTACAGTCCGAATCTGACTCTGGTGCGGGGAGACTGTTCCATTCGCGGAGCCTATGAGAAATTCGAGATTGTGGAAGAGATCGAGAGAGAAAAAAAGAAAGGAATTGAGTGAGATGAATCAGCAGTTACTGGAGGTCAAGAGAGAACGGTTTCACCTGCTCAATCCCCATATCTATCTTTTACAGGGAACTTTTCCAAAGGAATATGAGGTGGAAGCTTATCTGGATTCCGTGCGGATCGAGGCGCGTATGGAAGACTGGGAGCCAACCAGCGCCATGGAGCGGTTCAAAGAATGGGAACTGCTGAACGGCAGGAAGGTGACGGTGTCGGTGGAGCTTCCCGGGAATCTGAGAGAATTCAGAAAACTGAAGATCCAGGCAGTGCTGGAAGGAGACCGCCAGACCTGGTTCACCGTCAGTGTGAAAGAGCTTCTGGCACGGCAGGGAAAACCTCAGTACTATATGGAGGAAGAACGGGTCAATGTCCGGGAAAAAACCTGCCAGCTGCGGGGCTGGGCGGTGGCTGCCCAGAGAGTGGCAGTGAAGGTTTTCAACGAGCAGAAGAATCCCGTCCCCTGTGAAATCCAGATGACGAACCGTGTGGATGTGGCAGAGATGTACAAAGAATGCCAGGTGGAAGAAAAATGCGGATTCTTTATCCAGCTGGAACAGATCCGCGGGAAAAAGCTGTATCTGGTGTTCTGGACGCCGGAGGCGAAAGCGGTTCACACCATCAGCCTGCAGCCGGCGGTGATCCTGAAAAATAAAGTAGAAAAATATGAGAAAAAGGGAATGAGCTATCTGAAGACCCATGGGGCCAGAGCACTGGCGGTCAAAGCGTTTCACAAACTGACGACGGTCAGAGAGCGCCCGGTGGATTATCAGAAATGGCTGCCCAGGCATCTGCCTTCCCAGGCGGAACTGGAGCGGCAGAGAAAAACGAAATTTTCCCGGAATCCGAAGATCAGTATTGTGGTTCCTCTGTATAAGACGGAACCGGAGTATTTAAGACAGCTCATTGCGTCCGTTCAGGCCCAGACTTACGGCAACTGGGAGCTTTGTCTGTCGGATGGAAGCGGAAGCGGCTCTCCCCTTACGGAAATTCTGAAAAAGTACCAGGAGCAGGACTCCAGGATCCGGGTCGTCTCTTCCCAAGAGCCCCTTCAGATTTCTGAGAATACCAATGCGGCCATCGGGATTGCTTCCGGAGCGTTTGTGGCCTTCGCGGATCATGACGATGTGCTGACCGCCAACGCGCTGTTTGAATATGTGAAAGCTTACAATGAGAATCCGGATCTGAAGATTTTCTATTCCGATGAGGATAAGATGACCATGGATGGAAATAAATTTTTCCAGCCTCATATGAAACCGGATTTCAATCTGGATCTGCTTTGTTCCGTGAATTATATCTGCCATCTGTTTATGGCCGAGAAAAGTCTGGTGGATCAGGTGGGCATGCTGCGGCCGGAGTATGACGGGGCGCAGGATTATGATTTCATTTTCCGCTGTGTGGAAGCCACGGATCAGATCTGCCATGTGCCGAAGATCCTCTATCACTGGAGAAGCCATGAGCAGTCTACCTCCGAGAATCCGGAGAGTAAGCGTTATGCTTTTGACGCGGGCCAGCGGGCAGTTCAGGCTCATTATGACCGGATCGGCGTGAAGGCGGAGGTGTTCCAGGGAGAGTATCTGGGCCTGTACCGGACGAAATTTTTGCGGGACCGGGATCCGCTGCTCTCGATTATTATCCCGAACAAGGATCACATCGAAGATCTGAAGCGGTGTATGGACTCCATCGAGGAGAAATCCACCTACCGGAATTATGAGTATCTGATTGTGGAGAACAACAGTACCCAGAAGGAGACCTTTGCTTACTATGAGCAGCTGGAAGCAAAGAATCCCAGGGTGCGTGTGCTCTACTGGGACGGACCGTTTAATTATTCTGCCATCAACAATTTCGGGGCGAAGGAAGCGAAGGGAGAATATCTGCTTCTTCTGAACAATGACACGGAGATTATCAATCCCGACTGTCTGGAAGAACTGCTGGGATACTGTATGCGGGAAGATGTGGGAATCGTAGGAGCCAGACTCTACTACGAGGACGATACCATTCAGCATGCGGGAGTGGTTCTGGGATTCGGAGGAATTGCCGGACACTGTTTTGTACAGCAGCCCAGATCTTCCACCGGATACTGCCACCGGATTATCTGTGCCCAGGATTACAGCGCGGTGACGGCGGCCTGCATGATGGTGAAAAAAGAGATTTTCGACGCGGTAGGAGGTCTGAGCGAAGATCTCCAGGTGGCGTTTAATGATATTGATTTCTGTATCAAAGTCAGAGACTATGGAAAACTTGTGGTTTACAATCCCTATGCGGAACTGTACCACTATGAGTCCAAGTCCAGAGGACTGGAGGATACGCCGGAGAAGATTGCCCGTTTCAACAAGGAGATTGCCACTTTGGAACGGCACTGGCCGGATATTTTCCGGAAACCGGATCCCTATTACAATCCCAATCTGACTTTGGACAGTCAGGACTTTTCTCTGAAAAGACTGTGAGGATGGAAGAGAGAAAAACACAGGAGGTGCGCAATGAGAGTATTGGTAACAGGTGCGAAAGGTCAGCTGGGACATGATGTGATGAATGAACTGGCGAAGAGAGGTTATGAGGGAATCGGCGTGGACGTCCAGGAGATGGATATCACCGACGCCCAGGCAGTGGACCGTGTGATCACGGAGTCCAAAGCGGATAAAGTGATTCACTGCGCGGCTTACACAGCGGTGGACGCGGCGGAGGACAATGTGGATCTGTGCCGGAGAGTCAATGCCCAGGGAACCGAAAACATTGCAGAAGTTTGTAAAAAACTGGATATCCCCATGCTGTATCTGAGCACAGATTATGTTTTTGACGGGGAGGGAACCCGCCCCTGGGAGCCGGATGATGAGAGAGATCCGCTGAATGTGTATGGACAGACAAAGTACGAAGGAGAGCTGGCCATTGAGAAGAATTTGGAAAAATATTTTATCGTCCGTATCGCCTGGGTATTCGGCGTCAATGGAAAGAACTTCATCAAGACGATGCTGAATCTGGCTGAAACTCATGACACCATCACGGTGGTGAATGACCAGGTGGGATCCCCCACGTATACGTATGATCTTTCCAGACTCCTGGTGGATATGATCGAGACCGAGAAGTACGGCCGTTACCATGCCACCAACGAAGGGCTGTGTACCTGGTATGAATTTGCCGTGGAGATTTTCCGTCAGGCAGGGGTAGATGTCCAGGTGGTTCCGGTTACCAGCGAGCAATTCCAGGCGAAGGCAAAACGCCTCACAACAGCCGGCTGAACAAAGACAAGCTGGACGCAATGGGATTCGAGCGTCTGCCCGCATGGCAGGATGCCCTGTCCAGATACCTGAAGATTATCCGCGGATAATCCATGGAGATGAGAGTAGATGAAACTTTGAAGACAAAAGAACAAAAAACCAAATTTCTGCTGCTGGCGATGCTTTTCGTCAGCGGCTTGTGTATTTACTGGAGATATATTTTCGGGGATGACTGCCGGTGTTTAATGACTCCGCAACGATACATGGCAGCAGTATGTCATGCATTACCATACCATTGTGAACCATATCAGGAGAGGAGCGTTTTCCTGGTGGGACTTCACCAACGGTTTCGGAACGAATCTGTTCCATCTGAATCTGTTTGATCCCTCCCTGATTCTGCTGTACCTCCTGGGTGTGATCACCGGCCCGGAGCATATGGTTTACTATCTGGTCTGGATCCAGCTGGGAGAATCCTGCTGGCGGGATTTCCATGTATCACCTTCTGGGCTGTTATGGATTTTCGGCCAGGCAAAGCTTCTGGCGGCCTATATCTATGGACTGAACGGTTTCCTCATTGTGTGGGGACAGCATTATCAGTTTGGAATGATTACGGTGTATCTGCCGGTGCTTTTGTTCCTGCTGGAGAGATCTCTTCAGAGAAAGAAGATTACGCCGCTGTTTCGCTGGCGGTCTGCGCCACGGCCATATACAGCGCCTATCTTGCCTATATGAGCCTGATCCTGACAGGCTGTTATCTGATTGTGCGTCTGCTTATGATGGAGCAGGAGAACACGAAAACGAAATTCCGGCTGTTTCTCACATCCTGCGGGGGGATTCTCCTGGGTGTGGGCATGAG
Source organism: uncultured Blautia sp. (assembly GCA_963927715.1). Taxonomy (GTDB): domain Bacteria; phylum Bacillota; class Clostridia; order Lachnospirales; family Lachnospiraceae; genus Blautia_A. The sequence continues at coordinate 358,214 of CAWVBU010000001.1, forward strand.
CCTGATGGTGCTTCTGCCAACCGCGGCGGTGATCTTCGGGGTTTCGGCGCGGATGGACAGCGGAGGCTCTGTGCTGTCGAGGATTGTGGATGGCCTGAGTCTGTATCCGGGGATCTATTACGAGACCCTTGCTGGACCGTTTCTTCTCCAGCAATCTGCGGGGGATGGCAGTGCACAATGTATCCGGATACGCAGGCTACATTAACTATTATGAGGATCCGGCGGTGTTTACTTCTACGCTGTTTGTGTTTCTGGGGGTACAGTACCTGTTTCTTCTGTGGAGAACCAACGGTTCCCGGCGCCGGAAAGTGATCGGCTACGGAGTGGCGGCGGTCATTGCGCTGGCTTTGCTGCTTCCCCTGGGAGGAATCGTCTTCAATGGCTTTACGGAACCCTTCAGCCGTTATACCTTTGTGTTCCTTCCGGTTTTCGCCCTTGTGATTGCCTGGATGATCGACTGGCTGATGGAGACTGGAAAGATCAGTTACGTGGGACTGATTCTCACCACCCTTCTGATGCTGGAGATTTATCATTCCGGCTATGACCTGGTATTTTTTGTGGGACACAAGACCAACGCCAGCATTCTGGCCATGACCGGAGAGATCATGGCAGGCGCGATCCTGTGCATGGGGCTGGTGAAGTCCCAGACCTACCGGAAAGGACTGTATTCGCTGCTTCTGCTGGCAGTGGTGGTCAACATGGTATCAGAGGGAAATGCCTGCTTTGTGGAGCGGGTGGTGCTGAAAAAAGGAGAGCCGTCGTATTTCGGCGAGTTGTATGACCGGAATATTCAGCAGGCGCTGAATTATCTGCGCGCGACGGATCCGGAGTTCTATCGGGTGGAGAAATCTTATGTGGGCGCCACAGACTGCATGGATGCCCTGGCACAGGAATACCGGGGAGTCAGCACTTACAACTCCACCATGAACGGCAATCTGAAGGATTTCGTACAGACCTGCTATCCGAGACTGATGTATTCCGATACCAACCACTACCAGTTCGCGAAGGTGGCGGAGGATTCTGAGTTCGCGGCTTTCTGCGGAATCCGTTATGTGATATCCCGGTCGGAAGATCTGAGTTCCCACGGATACCGCCTGCTGGCTCAGTTTGGAGATATTTACCTCTACCGGAATACCCAGTCCGCGAGTGTGGCCAGTGTGCTGACGAATGCCATCTCTGAGGAGAGTTTCCGCAGACTCTGCGAGGAAGAGGAAGACAGTATGGAGATTCTGGAAAAAGCCGTTGTACTGGAAGAGGGGACGGACTATGCCAGCGTGGAGGAGATTCCGCAGGATACGAATACCTCCCGGGTTTTTCTGAATGCTCCGAAGAAGGAGTCGAAGCTCTCCGGCTGGGTGGAGACGGAAGAAGACGGATACCTGGTGTTTAAGATTCCGTATGAGAACGGATGGAAGATTTATGTGGACGGAGAAGAACAGGAAATAAAAAAAGCAGACCTGGGATTCCAGGGAATTGAGATTTCCGCTGGAAGCCACAGTCTGCGGTTGGAATTTACGCCGCCGCTCCTGCCGGAAGGCCTGAGGGCAAGCGCGGTATTCTGGTTAGTATTTCTCGTCTTTGCGGCGCAGTTTTATTACAATCAGCGCAAGTCCAAGAAGAATTAAGATACACAAAGCTCCTATGATAAGCAGGGAGAGGCTGGAATTCTGGAAGACAGATTCCGGGTTCTCCTGACTGTCAGCAGGAGCTTCTTCTGTCTTCGGGCTTACCGGCTCCACAAGGTCAGAGACGGGTTCTTCCTTCTCTACCACAGCGCTGCCCACGGTAGTGTTCTGCCACTGGTAAGTCTGGAGAATCTGATCTTCGTTCTGCGGATCAGCCGTTTCCTGAATCTGCACCTGCTCTTTGGTCACGGTTTTTGGCACCACAGCGAAGCCGCCGGACCGGGTCTGGGCCGGATCCGAGATCTGCAGCTGCTGAAACTGGTCAAAACCATAATTCATGAGATTGATGGTGTCGGCCACAACCTGCCCGTTGTCGGAACGCATGACCACGCAGATCAGAGTCATGCCGTTTCTCTTTGCGGCAGTGACCAGAGTATCCTTTGCCGCCGCGGTATTTCCGGTTTTTCCGGCAAAAGCTCCCTCATAGTAGGAAGGGTTCCCCTCCATCAGCATGGCGTGATGGTTGGAGAGATTCCGGGGCGCGGCTGTTTTGTTGGTGGTCGGAATGGTGTAAGCCTGTGTGGCGTCAATGGTGCAGAAGGTCTCATTCTGGATTGCCGCCTGCATAATCAGGGCCATATCGTAGGCTGTAGTATAATGATTTTCATCGTGCAGACCGTTGGGGTTGGTGAAATGGGTATCCAGACAACCAAGCTTTGCGGCCTTTTCATTCATCATTTCCACGAAGTGTTCTTTCGTTCCTCCCACATATTCCGCCAGCTGGCTGCAGACTTCGTTGGCAGAGGAGAGAAGCGCGGCATACAGGCACTGTTCTACGGTGAGCTGTTCGCCCAGCTGCGCCTGAATGTTGGCGCTGTCCGGCCGTACTTCCTGGATTCCGGTCTCGGTGAATGTGACCGAAGCCTGGAGATCCGGACAGTTTTCCAGAACGACCAGCGCGGTCATGACTTTCGTGATGCTGGCCGGATACATCCGCTGGTTCATGCCTTTGTCGTACAGAATCGTATTGGTATCCGCTTCCATCAGCACACCGGTCTCGTCCACGATCTGCGGGCCTTCGGGCCATCCGGGGACAGGAGTGGCTGTGATGGCTGCGCCCCAGGCGGTCTGGCTGCCCAGAAGCGCAAGGCACAGTGCAAAGAGTATTCCTGCTTTGATCCATTTCCTTTTCGACATGATCTTCGTCCTTTTCTTATGATTTGAGTACTTTCCGCAGCAGATAGCCCAGGAGTCCCAGCAGGATCACTCCGGCACCGATGATCAGTACGAAAGGCAGCGCGGAGAGGGGATCCTCCTCGGCGTGAACCGGGGTGATGCTGGAATCGCTGTCCTGCGCGGAGGCGTCCGCGGATACGACTGCGCTTCCCACTACGGTTCCGTTGTAGGTGTACTGCTGGGTGGTTCCTTCCTCGTTGGTGCCGGTTTCTTCCACTGTGATGTTCTCAGCAGCCGCTGTGGAAGGAATGACAGCAGTTCCTCCGGAAAGGACGTTCAGGTCATCGGATACGGTGACGGTCTGAAAATTGGAAAAGCCATAGTCAAGGAGTGTGACCGCCTCAGGAGCAATCTGCTGTTCGTTTCCGGAGAGCAGAACGCAGATCAGTGTGGTATTGTTTCGGGTGGCAGCTGTCGCCAGGGTGCTGCCGGAGGCCTGGGTAAAACCGGACTTTCCGCCGAGACAGCCCTCATAATAAGAAGCGTTGGACGCCGAGCTCAGAGAGAAGCTGTTGGTCAGATTTCTCTGGGTTCCGGTGAGATTGGTGGCCGGAATGGTGTAGGACGGCGCTGCGGCGATGGTCCGGAAAGTTTCGTTTCGGAAAGCTGCCTGCAGAATCCGTGCCAGGTCATGGGCCGTGGAGGTCTGAGTTTCATCCGGAAGACCGGTGGGGTTGGTGAAATTGGTGCTGGTACATCCAAGCTGGGTGGCCTTCTGGTTCATCATGGAGACGAAATTCTCCACGGAACCGCCCACCTGTTCCGCTACCTGGGTACTGATGTCGTTGGCGGATCCCAGCATGATTCCATACAGACACTGCTCCATGGTGAAAGTTTCCCCTACCTGGGACTGCAGGGAGACGCTGTCTCCGGCAGACGCGGCAACGCCGGTCTCCGTCATGGTGACCGTGTCGGCGAGGCTGCTGTTCTCCAGAGCGACCAGAGTGGTCATGATCTTTGTGATGCTGGCCGGATACAGAACCGTGTCCTTATTTTTCGCGTAGAGGATGGTTCCTGTGGTATCCTCCATGATCACGGCGGCGCCGGATGAGATCTCAGGTCCCTGCGGCCAGCCTTCGATGGCGTTTGTGGTGATTTCCGAGCCGGCCGCCTGTGTCGGCGCGGCCAGGGCAGCGAAGGGATTCATCACAGAGGCGGTCAGACTTGCTGCCAGAAGTCCCGCCAGTAATTTTGGTTTTTTCATAGGCTCCTCCAAATGTATTTGAAATTTCTGATTTTCCGCATAAGCAGACAGAGTAAGTATAGCATAGTTTTAAGGCCTAGAAAAGACTGTACAGCAGACAAAATGCAATTTCTGAGCCAATATGAAAATAAGAAAAGAGTTCCTGCCTTGCAAAAAAAGAAGCAGAATGGTATCATAAAAAGCAGTGTGTAAAAAATGTATCAGTGCGTGAAAGAAATTTTCGGCGGGAAAGGTTCACCGCCGGGAGAAAGGTGAAGGGATAACCATGGGAGCGGATAAGAAAGCAGGGGGGAAGATCGAGTGGGGACGGATGGTGAAAAAGCTGTCGCCTTATACTGTCCAGAAAGGACTGCGCTATCTGAAACACTATGGTCCAAAGGAATTCTGGGTGAGACTTCATGAGCGTTTTGAGCCGGAGGAGATCCCCTACGGTCCCTGGTACGAAGCCTATATACCCACAGAAGAGATTCTGCGAAAACAAAGCCGGAAGAAATTCGCCTACGCGCCGCGGATCAGCATTGTGGTGCCTGCTTATCGGACCCCGGAGGTGTTTCTGCGTCAGATGATCGAATCGGTGCGAAGTCAGACGTATGCCAACTGGGAACTGTGTATTGCCAACGGAAGCCCTGAGGATGAGAGTATGGCGGCGGTACTGAGCGAGTATCAGGAGAAGGATCCGCGGGTAGTCTGCAAAAGTCTGAAAGAAAACCTGGGAATCGCGGAGAACACCAATGCCGCCTTTTCCATGGCAAAAGGGGAATTCGTGGGGCTTTTGGATCACGACGACCTTCTGGCCCCCAACGCTCTCTACGAAATTGTCAGCCGTCTCCAGGAACCGGAGGTGGACGCGGTTTATACCGATGAGGATAAGGTGACCACGGAGCTGGAAGAGCATTTTCAGCCCCATCTGAAACCGGATTTCAATCTGGATCTGCTTAGATCCAATAATTATATCTGTCATTTTTTTGTGGTAAGGAAATCCATTGTGGAACAAGTGGGAGGATTCCGGCGGGAATTTGACGGGGCACAGGACTACGATTTTATTTTCCGCTGTGTGGAAACAGCCAGGAAGGTTGCCCATGTACCGGAGATTCTCTATCACTGGAGAACGCACAAAGCCTCCACGGCAGATAACCCGGCCAGCAAGATGTATGCCTTCGAAGCGGGAAAGCGTGCCATTGAGGCGCACCTGGAGAGGACACATACGCCGGGAGCTGTGAGCCATACGAAAGATTATGGGTTTTACCGGGTGAAATATCCGGTCCAGAAGCAGGAGATGATCTCCATTCTGATTCCCAACAAAGATGAAAAAGAATCCCTGGAAGCCTGCCTGACTTCCATTTGGGAAAAAACTTCCTATACTAATTACGAAATTATCATTATTGAAAATAACAGTACGACAGAGGAAATCTTCGCGTATTACCGGGAACTGGAACAGGAACACGACCACCTGCGGGTGGTGACCTGGGACAGGGAATTCAACTATTCCGCCATCAACAATTTCGGCGCGAAGTATGCCGCAGGAGAGTATCTGCTGTTTCTGAACAACGACGTTACGGTGATCACTCCGGACTGGCTTGAGGAAATGCTGGGGGTGTGTCAGAGAAAAGAAGTGGGCGCTGTGGGCGTGAAGCTGCTTTATCCGGACAATACCATTCAGCATGCGGGCTGTGTGGTGGGACTGGGCGGCATCGCGGGACACCTCTTCGTGGATATGCCGAAAGACCGGACCGGTTATCTGCACAAAGCGTCTCTGCTCCAGGATCTGTCGGCGGTGACGGCAGCCTGTATGATGATGAAGAAATCGGTCTTTTGGGAAGCAGGCGGATTTACCGAGAAGCTCGCGGTGGCATTTAATGATGTGGACTTGTGTCTGAAGGTCCGCGAGAAAGGCTGGCTGATTGTGTATGATCCTTATGCGCAGCTCTATCATATGGAGTCCAAGACCCGTGGGGCGGAAGATGATAAGCAGAAGGTGAGAAGGTTCCAGACGGAGATCGAATATATGCGCAGCCACTGGCTGAAGATCCTGAAAGAGGGAGATCCCTGTTACAACAAAAATCTGTCCCTGACCAAGTGGAACTATTCCTTAAGACCGCTGGGGACAGAGAAACAGACGAGGAAACAAGATGAAGAAAGTGACGGTAGTGATACCTAATTTCAACGGAATGAAATATCTGGAAGAATGTCTGGGCAGTCTGAGGAGACAGACCGGCGGTTCTTTTGAGACCATAGTGGTGGACAATGGATCTTCCGATGGAAGCCTTGTCTTTCTTCGGGAATACTTTCCGGAGGTTCAGGTGATTTCTCTTCCGGAAAATATGGGGTTTTGCAGGGCGGTCAATGAGGGGATACGCGCCGCGAAAACGCCCTATGTACTGCTTTTGAACAATGACGTTCAGGCGGAGCCGGATTTCGTCAGAGAGCTTACGGAGGCGATTCAGAGACATCCGAAGGCCTTCTCCTGCGGAGCGAAGATGCTTCAGTATCACAGGAGAAATCTTGTGGATGACGCGGGAAATTATTACAATGCCCTCGGCTGGGCGTTTGCCCGGGGGAAGGACCGGCCAAAAGAAGAATATGAAACAGAAGACTCCATCTTCGCGGCCTGCGCCGGCGCGGCTATTTACCGGAGAAAGGTTTTTGAGGTGATCGGCCGGTTTGACGAGGAGCATTTTGCCTATCTGGAGGACACGGATATCGGGTACCGCGCCAGACTGCACGGGTATGAGAACTGGTTCGCGCCCAAAGCAGTGGTCTACCATGTGGGAAGCGGCACCACAGGTTCCCGGTACAATGAGTTCAAGACCCGGTATTCTTCCAGAAATAATGTCTATATGCTTTATAAAAATATGCCGCTGCTGCAGATCCTTCTGAATCTGCCGTTTCTGGCTGTGGGATTCGGAGCGAAGCTTCTGTTTTTCACCCTCAGAGGTCTCGGCAGAGAATACGCGGCGGGAATCAAGAATGGAATCCAGCTGTGCCGGAGGCACAGAAAGGTGCGATTTACCTGGAAAATGCTTCCGCAGATCTGCAGGATCCAGGCGGAACTGTGGAAAAATATCCCTGCCGGATTTGTGAGAAAATAGAAGAGTTTATAGAATTTTCACGGGATGGGGTGAATATTTTGTTGCCTTTTGGGGGCAACTATTATATATTAATTATGTTAAAGAGTACTGAAAATAGAGTTCTTAGGGGTGATAAGCATTGATAAAGGACAATCAGAAGCATTTTAACCGCCTTCATGTGGTGATTGATGCTTTTGTGATTGCAGCCTCTTATGTACTTGCCTGGATTATCCGATTCAGCGACCTGCTTCTGGGGGAACCGGACTGGGTGGGAATCCTGCCGGTAGGGCATTACATGTCCGCGCTGGTGCTGATTGTACCGGGATTTCTGATTTTATATCATGCCTTTAACCTGTATTCTCCCAAGAGAGTACAGGGCAGACGCCTGGAGCTGGCAAATATTCTGAAGGCGAACGCGCTGGGCGTTCTCCTGATTATGTTTGTGCTGTATATGACGAAGGAGAATGACTTCTCCCGATTGATGATCTATATCTTTCTCTGCATCAATGTGATTGCGGAGGCGGCTGTCCGCATGGGAATCCGCTGTATTCTGCGGGACATGCGCAAACGCGGACTGAATCAGAAATATGTGATTCTGGTGGGATACAGCCGCGCGGCGGAGGAGTATATTGACCGCGTGATCGCCAATCCCCAGTGGGGCTATATTATCCGGGGGATTCTGGATGATAATGTGGCGGCGGGAACGACTTACCGGGGCGTTAAGGTGCTCGGGAGAATCGCGAATCTGATGGTGATACTGCCTTACAGTACCCTGGATGAGATCGCGATTACCCTGGGACTGAACGAGTATTACCGCCTGGAAGAGATCGTGGCGGTCTGTGAGAAATCCGGTGTGCATACGAAGTTTATTCCTGATTATAATAACATCATACCGACGAAGCCGTACACAGAGGATCTTCTGGGGCTGCCGGTGATCAACATCCGTTATGTTCCGCTGACGAACACGTTTAACGCGGCGGTGAAACGGCTGATGGATATTGCCGGTGCTGTTTTCGGGATTGTTGTGGCGTCTCCGGTGATGCTGGCGGCATGCCTGGCGATCAAACTGACTTCACCGGGACCGCTGATTTATAAACAGGAACGTGTGGGACTGCATAATAAGACTTTCCGGATGTACAAATTCCGTTCCATGGAAGTGCAGCCGGAACAGGAAGAGAAGAAAGCGTGGACCGTGAAAAACGATCCGCGTGTAACCGGAGTAGGGAAGTTTATGAGGCGGACCAGTATCGATGAACTGCCGCAGCTGTTTAATATTCTGAAAGGGGATATGAGCCTGGTGGGACCCAGGCCTGAGAGACCGTTCTTTGTGGAAAAATTCAGGGAGGAGATTCCCAGATACATGGTAAAGCACCAGGTCCGTCCGGGGCTTACCGGCTGGGCGCAGGTGAACGGATACCGGGGAGATACATCGATACGGAAACGAATCGAATACGATTTGTACTATATTGAAAACTGGACCATTGGATTTGACATCAAAATCATGTTTTTAACCATATTCAAGGGGTTCGTCAATAAAAACGCATATTAATAAGGGGAAAAATCATGGCGAGAAGAAAACGAAGCAGAGCAGGAAGAACTGTATTCATCGTAGAGATTGTGATTCTGTTGCTGATGATCGGCGGACTGGCCGCTTACGGTTTCGTGAATTCGAAACTGGGTAAAATCGGACATGACGATCTGGATATGAACAAAGTTCAGATCAACAACGCAGTGGAGAGCAACGAGAATCTGACCGGATATACCAATCTGGCGCTGTTCGGACTGGACAGCCGGCAGGAGGGATCGGAATTTTCGGATAATCAGAACAGCGATACCATTATCATAGCCAGTATCAACAACGATACCAAAGAAGTGCGGATGGTATCTCTGTACCGGGACACCCTGCTGGATGTGGGGGATGACAATTATCAGAAATGCAATTCCGCCTATGCGATCGGCGGTCCGGAGGCGGCGATTTCCATGCTGAATACGAATCTGGATCTGAATATTACCGATTATGCAACGGTGGATTTCAATGCGCTGGTGACGGTTGTGGATGAACTGGGCGGACTGGACATCCCGATGAGCTACAACGAAATCGAGCACATGAACAATTATTGCGTGGAGACGTCGGAAGTCACGGGAAAATCCTACACTCCCATTGAAAAGCCGGATGTGAAGCCGGAGGGGACTCGCGCGGATACCGAGATTGTGGGAACCTATCACCTGAATGGAGTACAGGTTACTTCTTACTGCAGAATCCGCTATACAGCCGGTCTGGACTTTAAGCGGACAGAACGCCAGAGAATGGTTCTGCAGATGCTGGCGGATAAGGCGAAGAAATCCAGCCTCACCACGCTTTCCTCGATTATGGACAAGGTATTTCCCATGGTTCAGACTTCTCTGGGTCAGCAGGAAATCTTCAGTATGGGAGCGGGAATGCTTTCCTACAAGTTTGATGAGACAACGGGATTTCCCTTTGACCATACCGAAGTGAATCATTCTTCCAAGGGAGATATTGTGGTACCAACCACTTTGGCGGATAATGTGAAGCAGCTTCACGAATTTCTGTTTGGAGAGAAAGATTACCAGGTATCGGATGAAGTGCAGATGAGAAGTGATATGATCGAAGGAATCGTAAATGGAACCGTGGAAGATCCGAGCAGTTACTATGTACCTGCGGATGAAGGTGACAGCGGTTATGAGGATTACAGCGGTTACGACACTTATACGGATGACAGCGGCTACGGCGACAGCAGTTATAGCGATGGCGGATACACCGATGACAGCAGCTACAGCGATGACGGGTACACGGATGACGGTAGCTACAGCGACGATGGTTATACCGATGACAGCGGCTACAGCGACGACGGTTATACGGATGACAGCGGCTACAGCGACGACGGGTACACGGACGACAGCGGCTACAGCGACGACGGGTACACGGATGACGGCGGCTATACCGATGACAGCAGCTATAGTGATGATTATACAGACGGCACAGAGACTTATACGGAGACGGTAGAGTAATTCCCGCAGCAAGTCAGAAGATGAGAACGGATTCCGGAGATATCTCCGGGATCCTTTTTCAACCCGGAATCCGCCAGGATGGCGGGAGAGAGGAGAGAGCATGGACAGACCTACGGCAGATGTTGTGATTCCCACATACAGGCCGGGAAAAACATTCGAAGAACTTTTGAGGAGGCTGGACAGACAGACGTATCCGGTTACGGCGATTGTGGTGATGAATACCGAAGAGCAGTACTGGCAGAAGCGATGGGAGCAGGAGTATCCGCTTCTCCAGGTGCACCATCTGAAGAAAGAAGCGTTTGATCACGGGGGGACCAGAGCTGCCGCGGCGAGACTGTGCGGCAGCGAATACATGATCTGTATGACGCAGGACGCCATGCCGGCAGACCGGTTTCTGGTGGAGAATCTGCTGAAGCCGCTGATCAGCGGTGAGGCGCAGGCTTCTTACGCGAGACAGCTTCCGGCGAAGGACTGCCGTCTCATAGAACGTCTGACGCGGGAGTTTAATTATCCGGAGAAATCACGGATTCAGTGCGGCCAGGATCTGGAACGGCTGGGAATCAAGACCTATTTCTGTTCCAATGTCTGCGCGGCGTATGACAAAGCGACCTATGAAGTTCTGGGAGGGTTCACGGAGCAGGCGATTTTCAACGAGGATATGTATTACGCTGCAGAATTGATTAACAGCGGTTATCGGATTGCCTACCAGGCGGAGGCCAAAGTGATCCACTCTCATAATTATTCCTGCGCGCAGCAGTTTCACAGAAATTTTGACATGGGGGTATCCCAGGCATGCCGGCCGGAAATTTTCCAGAATGTTCCCTCGGAAGGCGAAGGGATCGCGCTGGTGAAAAAGACAGCGTCTCTGCTCCTGGAAAAGAAGAAACCCTGGCTGCTGGCCGCTCTTTTTGCTCAGAGCGCTTCCAAATATCTGGGCTATCTTCTCGGGAAGAGATACCGGAAGCTGCCCAGAAAAGTGATTCGTTTCTGTACCATGAATCCGGCTTACTGGAACCGTCTGTGGGCGGAGAAAAAATAACCGGGAGAAGTCACAGATTCAACACAATTACTTGCTATACTGAACGCGAAAGAAGGCGAAGTGATATGAGAGAAGACTTTCGCTTATCCGCGTTATCAGAAATTCAAAGATCAGATAAAATGGAGGGAAAGCCATGAGTGAGGAACATCGCTGGAATGGTGAGAACGAGGAGAATAAAAATACAGCGGATAACAGCCAGGAGACCGAAAACCGCAAAGACATCACAGGGGAAGACGGGGAAACTCATGGCTATTATCAGATTAACCGGAATTCCTCTCCGGAAGGGACGTCCCAGGACTCCGGTACGGAAGAGAGTCAGAATGTTACCTATCATTACAGCTACCGGAATCAGAATACAGGCAGAAGAGAGAGCAGTGCCAGAAAGACGGATTTTCAATACAATCCGACGGGAGCGTCGGACAATTCGTGGCATCAAAGCCGCGCAGGCGCGCAGAACTATTCTTACGGAGGTCCAAAAAGCGGACGGGTAAATACCGGTTCCGCCCAGGAAAGCGGCAGATACGGAGAATATCCCAGATATTCCGCTGTGGGGGCGGGCGGACAGGGAAACCCGCAGACGGACCGGGGCAGGAATAAGACTGCGAGAAGATTCGGGGGAACCATTGCGCTGGCGGTCGTCTTCGGCCTGGTTGCCGCGGTGGTTTTCCAGGGAGCGAACCGCATCTCCAACCGGATCTTTCCCCAGGAAAATACTTCCACCCTTTCCCACACGGAGACTGCGAAAAGCGCGGGGGAAAATGACAGTGCTTCCGACAGCGGCACAGACACTTCCATGGATGCCTATACCGTAGCGGATGTGGCCAGAAGCGCCATGCCTTCGGTGGTGGCGATCACTGCGGTGAGTGTGCAGGAACTGCCGAATTTCTTCGGTTTCGGCGGTCAGGAATATGATTCTGTCAGCAGCGGCTCCGGAATCATCGTAGGGGAGAACGATACGGAACTTCTGATTGCCACCAACAATCATGTGATCGAAGGCGCGAAGAATCTCAGCGTGTGTTTTATCGGGGATGAAGTTCCCAATCCGAATGAGACACAGGAGATGGCAAACAGCGGGCTGGATATGGAGAACGCAGTGTCCGCCAAGACCAAGGGAACGGACGCCGGAAATGACCTGGCGGTGATTTCTGTGCGAAAGAGTGATATTCCGTCGGATACCATGTCCGAGATTAAAATCGCCCAGCAGGGAGACGCGGAAAAACTGGTGGTAGGCGAACAGGTGGTAGCCATCGGAAACGCCATGGGTTACGGCCAGTCTGTGACCAGCGGCTGGATCAGCGCGCTGGACCGGACCATTGACAGCAGTGAGTCTGCCTTGATACAGACCGATGCGGCGATCAACCCCGGAAACAGCGGCGGCGCGCTTTTGAATATGAAAGGCGAGCTGGTGGGAATCAACTCCGCGAAGTTTGTGGACAGCACGGTGGAAGGCATGGGATTTGCCATTCCGATTTCCACGGCGGCTCCGATTCTGGAAGAACTGATGTCCCAGGAGACCCGGGATGTGGTGGAAGCCGAGGAGATGGGGTATCTGGGAATCCAGCCTCTGGATATTTCCAGTGAAATGATTCAGATGTACAACATGCCGGAAGGTGTCTTCGTCTCAGAAGTTCTCGAAGATACCGGCGCCGAGGACGCCGGCATGAAGCAGGGAGATATTATCACGAAGATTGAGAAACAGAGCATCACCACCAGTGACCAGCTCAGAGATAAACTTCAGTATTACAGAGCCGGAGAGACCATTGAGGTAGTGATTCAGAGAAGCGACAGCGGAGAATATCAGGAAATGACTCTGCAGGTGGCGCTGGGAGAGCGTCCCGAGGAGTAGAAAGTACCAAAGCCAGGCTTAGCAAGTCTGGCTTTGCTGATTCTGGGGAAGGGGTTCTTCATAAAAAGTTTATTGGTAGTTCCAGGTACCTTATGCTATAATGTATCGTAACATTTACAGAAGACGGAAAGAGAGGAATAGAGATGTCAGACGAATTTGATAGAAAAGATCCGTCGGAGGAGGAAACTCTGAAGGGAGAAGTAGAAAGCCAGGATAACGAAAAGGATGAATATGAGAAAGTCTGTTTCCTGTGCCGCAGACCGGAGAGTGTCGCCGGTCAGATGATTGATCTTCCGAATCATATACATATCTGCACGGAATGTATGCAGAAAAGTTTTGATACCATGAACCAGAGCAATCTGAATTATCAGGATCTGATGAGCCACATGCCCAATATCGGTATGATTGATCTGAGTACCCTGCAGAATCAGATTCCCAACAGTCAGAGGATCAAGAAAAAAGCGAAGAAAAAAGAACCGGAGAAAGCGCTGGATCTGAAGAAGATTCCGGCGCCCCATAAAATAAAAGCCACGCTGGATGAGTATGTGATCGGCCAGGAATACGCGAAGAAGGTCATCTCCGTGGCGGTCTACAATCATTACAAGCGGGTGGCCACAGGGACGATGGATGAGATTGAGATCGAGAAATCCAATATGCTGATGATCGGTCCCACCGGCTGCGGCAAGACCTATCTGGTGAAGACTCTGGCGAGACTTCTGGATGTCCCGCTGGCAATCGCGGATGCTACCTCGCTGACGGAGGCGGGCTATATCGGCGACGACATTGAAAGCGTGGTGTCGAAGCTTCTGGCCGCGGCGGACAACGATGTGGAGAAAGCGGAGCAAGGGATTATCTTCATCGATGAGATTGATAAACTGGCGAAGAAAAAGAACACGAATCAGAGGGATGTAAGCGGGGAGTCTGTTCAGCAGGGGCTTCTGAAGCTTCTGGAAGGCAGCCAGGTGGAAGTGCCTGTGGGAGCCAACAGTAAGAATGCCATGGTTCCGCTGACGACGGTGGATACCCGCAACATTCTGTTCATCTGCGGCGGGGCATTTCCGGAACTGGAGAATGTCATCAAGGAGCGGCTGAACAAACAGGCTTCTCTGGGCTTCGGCGCGGATCTCAGGGATAAATATGACCGGGATGATAACATTCTGGAGAAAGTGACGGTGGAGGATCTGCGGAATTTCGGAATGATTCCGGAGTTTATCGGCCGTCTTCCGGTGATCTTTACGCTGCGGGGGCTGACGGAGGATATGATGGTTCAGATCCTGAAAGAGCCCAGGAACGCAATTCTGAAACAGTACCAGAAGCTGCTGGCATTGGATGAGGTGAAGCTGGAATTTGAAGACGGCGCCCTGCGGGCGATCGCGAAAAAAGCGTTGGAGAAACATACCGGGGCCAGAGCTCTGCGGGCGATTCTGGAAGAGTATATGCTGGATATCATGTATGAGATTCCGAAGGATGACAGTATCGGCCAGGTGATCATTACCAAAGAATACATTGAAGGCAATGGAGGACCGAAGATTTTGCTGAGAGGTCAGGAAACTCTGCAGCTTGAGGCACATTCATAAGAAGAGGAGGTTGTGTTATGGGGAAAGACAGAATTTTCGAGGATCTGGGGGAGACGATCAGTAAGACCGCGAAAGTGATCAGTGAGAAAGCGGATGATTTTCTGGAGATTCAGAAAGTGAACAGCAAAATCAGCGCGCAGAAACGGGAGATTGACCGCGCGCTGGAGAAGCTGGGTACTCTGGTGTATCAGCGCCATGTGGACGGGGAACCGATGGATCTGGAACTTGGCGAAGTGTGTGAGGAAGTGACCCGGCATAAAATGCTGAAAGCACAGTATGAAGAGAGGCTGGCGCAGCTTCGCGGAAAGAAGATCTGCCCGGCGTGCGGCAGGCCTCTGGAGAAAGACGCGGCCTACTGCAGTTCCTGCGGAGCGCCCTGCGGGCAGGAAAAGCCCGCGCGGGATGCGCAGGAGAACCCAGGGGAAGCACAGGTGCAGGAAGCAGAGTACGCGCAGGAGGAACCGGAAGGAACAGACAGCGGGAAGACCGGGGAAGAGTAGGGAGAAATCTATGAGATATTTGCTGATACTGCTGGGAATCTTCGGGGCGGACCGGGAACTGAAGGAATATACCAACAACCGCCGTCTCCAGGGGGAAGAGAAACAGCTTTTCGGAGGAAAAGTGATTCTGCGCAATTATCATAACCCGGGGGCCGCGTTTGGTTTTCTGAAGGATTATCCGAAACTGAACAAAGGACTTTCCGTTTTTGTGCTGTCCGGAGTGCTCTGGGATCTGCTTAGGACCCTGCTAAAGGAGGGGCATACCCTGCGGAAGCTGGGCTTAAGTCTGATCGCCGGCGGAGGTGCCAATAACTGTCTGGAACGTCTGGAGACGGGATATGTGACGGATTATGTGAGCTTCGATGTGAAGCCAAAGAGGATGAGAAAGGTGGTTTTCAATCTCTCGGATTTCGCTGTTTTCTCAGGCCTGTTTTTCTATCTGCTGTCATCCGCCGGTTCCCTTTGCGGAGATTTTCTGAAGCGTCGATTTGTCCGGAAAAAGACCGGAAAAGAATAAAAAAAGAATGCAGGAGATGGGACTTGAACCCACACGATCTTGCGACCACAGGCACCTGAAGCCTGCGCGTCTGCCAATTCCGCCACTCCTGCATTTTTCTTATGATCAGTCACTTGCGACTGCCTAACTATCATAACCCGTGTGGGTGAAAAAGTCAAGCGAAAAATTGAAAAATTTCGATTTTCTTAGTAATTTGAAAAATTCATGCGATGAAAGAGGAAAGAGCACTTTAATACGGAGGAGTATTAAAGTGCTCTTTGCAAAAAAAGAATGCAGGAGATGGGACTTGAACCCACACGATCTTGCGACCACAGGCACCTGAAGCCTGCGCGTCTGCCAATTCCGCCACTCCTGCATTTTTTATGATCAGTCATTTGCGACTGCCTAGATATAATACCTCTGTTCCTGGCAAAAGTCAAGAGAAATTTGAAATTATTTTCGCTTTTTCATTTCTCGGAGAGCCTGGACGCGGATTTCATCAAAAAAATCAGAAGAATGACCTGCAAAAGCACAACGCAGGCGGTGAGAATCAGCTGTGTGTTCACAGGGCGTGTCAGGGACAGAGCGGAGACGATCACGGTAGCCGGTACCAGCAGATATCCGGTGAGCTTCCAAAGCTGGGCGGCCAGGGGATGCTCGGATTCCCGGCGGGACATTTTCCTTCCCTGGACGATGATCAGAACCGGAATGATATAAGCCAGAAGAAAAAGAAGAATTCGCAAAATCATAGGTTACCTCCTGAGAAACTTTTCTGTCCAATAGCATAACAGATTTTTGTCTGGATTTCCACTTTTTCGGTTGAAAAAAAGGGGCTCTTGTGATACACTTTGTAAGATTATGGACAAGAACTGATTATGCACAGAGAAAGGAAGATTGTATGAAAGCATTCCTAATATTAGAAGACGGACATGTATTTTCAGGTACCAGTATCGGCTCGACCAGGGAAGTCATCAGTGAGATCGTATTCAATACTTCCATGACCGGGTATCTGGAAGTGATGACAGACCCTTCCTACGCGGGACAGGCCGTCTGTATGACTTATCCGCTAATTGGAAACTACGGCATCTGTTATGAAGACCAGGAGTCGAACCGACCCTGGATCGATGGATATATTGTTCGGGAATTATCCAGAATTCCCAGTAATTTCCGTAGTGTGGACACGATCCAGCATTTCTTAGAAAAACATGACATTCCAGGTATCTGTGGAATTGACACCAGAGCTCTCACCAAAATTCTGAGAGAGAAGGGTACCATGAATGGTATGATCACAGTCAATGAAAATTATAATTTAGATGAAATTATCCCCCGTTTAAAACAATACAATACCGGAAAAGTGGTGGAAAAAGTAACCCGCCGGGAGAAAAAAATTCTGCCTGGAAAAGGCCCGAAAGTGGCTCTTATGGATTTCGGCGCCAAGAGAAACATTGCCCGATCTCTCAATGAGAGGGGCTGTCAGGTGACCATTTATCCGGCGCAGACTTCCGCGGAGGAAATCCTGGCGGCGAAGCCGGATGGAATTATGCTTTCGAACGGCCCGGGGGATCCGAAGGAATGCACGGCCATTATCGAAGAGCTGAAGAAGCTGTATCAGTCGGATGTGCCGATTTTTGCCATTTGTCTGGGGCATCAGCTGATGGCGCTGGCCACCGGGGCGGACACCCATAAGATGAAATACGGCCACCGGGGCGGCAATCATCCGGTGAAAGATTTAAGAACCGGAAGAGTCTACATTTCTTCCCAGAATCACGGTTACGTGGTGGATACTTCCACCTTGGATGAGAAAATCGCGAGACCTGCTTTCGTCAACGTCAATGATCAGACCAATGAAGGACTGGAATATATCGGCAAGAAAATCTTCACCGTACAGTTTCATCCGGAAGCCTGCCCGGGACCGCAGGATTCCAGTTACCTGTTTGACCGGTTTATGGAAATGATGGGAGGGACAAAATAATGCCAAGGGACAACAGCATCAGGAAGGTTTTAGTGATTGGCTCCGGCCCCATTGTGATCGGCCAGGCTGCGGAATTCGACTATGCGGGAACACAGGCCTGCCGTTCCCTGAAAGAGGAAGGCATCGAAGTTGTGCTTCTGAATTCCAATCCGGCTACCATTATGACGGACAAAGATATCGCGGACCGGGTCTATATAGAGCCTCTGACCGTGGAAGTGGTGGAACAGCTGATTCTGAAAGAAAAACCGGACAGCGTGCTTCCCACTCTGGGCGGCCAGGCCGGTCTGAATCTGGCGATGGAGCTGGAAGAGGCCGGATTTTTGAGAGAACATCAGGTGCGCCTGATCGGAACCACTTCTGAGACAATCAAGAAGGCGGAAGACCGTCAGGAATTCAAGGATACCATGGAGAAAATCGGGGAGCCGGTGGCGGCCTCCAAGGTGGTGACCACGGTTCAGGATGGCGTGGAATTCACCAATTCCATCGGCTATCCGGTGGTTCTGCGCCCGGCTTACACCCTGGGCGGAAGCGGCGGCGGTATCGCCAACAATGAGTTCGAGCTGCGGGAGATCCTGGAGAACGGACTGCGCCTGTCCCGTGTGGGCGAGGTTCTGGTGGAACGCTGTATCGCCGGCTGGAAAGAAATCGAGTACGAAGTGATGCGGGATAGTGCGGGCAACTGCATCACCGTATGTAATATGGAAAACATTGACCCTGTGGGCGTTCACACCGGGGACAGTATCGTAGTCGCTCCGTCTCAGACTCTCGGGGATAAGGAGTATCAGATGCTGCGTACCTCCGCGCTGAATATCATCACAGAGCTTGGGATCACCGGCGGCTGCAACGTGCAGTACGCGCTGAATCCGGACAGTTTTGAATACTGTGTCATCGAAGTGAATCCCCGTGTGAGCCGTTCTTCCGCACTGGCTTCCAAGGCCACCGGTTATCCGATTGCCAAGGTGGCGGCGAAGATTGCGCTGGGATATACCCTGGATGAGATCAAAAACGCCATCACCGGAAAGACCTACGCCAGCTTCGAACCCATGCTGGACTACTGTGTGGTGAAGATTCCGAGACTTCCTTTTGATAAGTTTATCAGCGCCAAGAGAACGCTTACCACGCAGATGAAGGCCACCGGAGAGGTGATGAGTATCTGCAGCAACTTCGAAGGTGCTCTGATGAAAGCGATCCGTTCCCTGGAGCAGCATGTGGACAGTCTGCTTTCCTATGATTTTTCTCAGCTGTCTGAGGAGGAACTGCTGGAACAGCTGAAAGTGGTGGATGACCGGAGAATCTGGGTGATCGCCGAGGCTGTTCGAAAAGGAATTCCCCAGGAAACCATCCATGAGATCACCAGAATCGATCTGTGGTTCATTGATAAAATCGCGATTCTTACGGAGATGGAACAGGCGCTTCAGACGCAGCCGCTCACCGAAGAGCTTCTGCGCGAGGCGAAACGCCTGGAATTTCCGGATTATCTGATTGGAAAACTGGCCGGAAAAACAGAAGAAGAAGTGAAGAAGATGCGTCTGGACGCGGGGATTGTGGCGTCTTACAAGATGGTAGACACCTGCGCGGCGGAGTTCGCGGCGGAGACCCCTTATTATTACTCTGTCTACGGCGGCGAGAATGAAGCGTTCGAGACCAAAGGAAAGAAAAAAGTGCTGGTTCTCGGTTCGGGGCCCATCCGAATCGGGCAGGGAATTGAGTTTGATTTCTGTTCGGTTCACTGTACCTGGGCGTTCAAGAAGGAAGGCTATGAGACCATCATCATCAACAATAACCCGGAGACCGTAAGTACAGACTTTGACATCGCGGACAAACTGTATTTTGAGCCGCTGACCCCGGAAGATGTGGAGAATGTGGTCAACATCGAGAAACCGGACGGAGCGGTGGTGCAGTTCGGCGGACAGACAGCCATCAAACTGACCGAAGCGCTGCTGAAAATGGGCGTGAAGATTCTGGGAACTTCAGCGGAGAATGTGGATGCCGCGGAGGACCGGGAACTTTTCGATGAGATTCTGGAAAAATGCGGGATCCCACGTCCCAAGGGACACACGGTCTTCACCGCCGAGGAGGCGAAAAAAGCTGCCAATGAACTGGGATATCCGGTACTGGTACGTCCTTCCTACGTCCTTGGAGGACAGGGAATGCAGATCGCCATCAACGATCAGGACGTGGAAGAGTTCATCGGAATTATCAACCGGATTGCCCAGGAACATCCCATCCTGGTGGATAAATATCTCATGGGCAAGGAGATCGAGGTGGACGCCGTGTGCGACGGCGAGGATATCCTGATCCCTGGGATCATGGAGCACATTGAGCGGGCGGGAATCCACTCCGGAGACAGTATTTCTGTCTATCCGGCACAGACCATCAGCGCGGCCGCGAAGAAGACCATAGAGGAATATACCCGGAAGCTTGCCAAATCCCTGCATGTTATCGGTATGATCAACATACAGTTTATTGTGTGCGGCGAGGAGGTCTATGTGATCGAGGTGAATCCGCGTTCCAGCCGGACGGTGCCGTATATCAGCAAAGTGACCGGTATTCCGATTGTGCCCCTGGCGACGAAAGTGATTCTGGGATACAAACTGAGAGATCTGGGATATCAGCCGGGACTTCAGCCGGAGGCGGAATATTTCGCCATTAAGATGCCGGTGTTCTCCTTTGAGAAAATTCGCGGCGCGGATATCAGTCTGGGACCGGAGATGAAGTCCACCGGAGAGTGCCTGGGAATCGCGGCGACCTTTAACGAGGCCCTTTACAAGGCGTTCCTGGGAGCCGGCGTGCGTCTTCCGAAGCACAAGAATATGATTATCACGGTGAAGGACGAGGATAAGCCGGATGTGGTGGAGATCGCGCGGCGGTTTGAGGCTTTGGGATATAAGATTTTCGCTACGCGCAGCACCGCGAAAGTGCTGAAGGAAAACGGAATCAAGGTAATCCGGACCAATAAGCTGGAGCAGCCGTCTCCGAACCTGATGGACCTGATTCTGGGACATAAAATTGACCTGATTATCGACACTCCTTCCCAGGGAATTGAACATTCCAAAGACGGCTTCCTGATCCGGCGAAACGCCATCGAGACCGGAGTGAATGTTCTGACTTCTCTGGATACGGCGACAGCTCTGGTCACCAGTCTGGAGAATACCGACCTGCATAACCTGACCCTGATTGACATTGCGACCATTGATCAGAGATAAGAGAATGTGGAGGGAGTATGGATATCTTTGAACTTTTTAAAGTAGTAATATTGGGAATCATCGAGGGAATTACGGAATGGCTGCCCATCAGCAGCACCGGACACCTGATTCTGGCGGATGAGTTCATCAAGCTGAATGTCAGCAACGAATTCATGCAGATGTTTCTGGTGGTCATTCAGCTGGGAGCCATTCTGGCAGTGGTCGTGCTTTATTTCAAGAAGCTCTGGCCGTTCTGCAGATGGGAAGGGAAGGGAGAGACCTTAACCTGTAAAGACAAGTGGATTTTATGGGGGAAAATTGTTCTGGCCTGCCTGCCTGCAATCTGCATATCTCCGTTCAATGATTTCATTGAAGACCATTTTAATAACTACGTGGTTGTGGCGATGATGCTGATTCTCTATGGTGTTCTGTTTATCATCATTGAGAATTATAATAAGAAGAGAAAACCTTCCTGCACTTCGCTGAAAGACATGAGCGTTCTGACCGCGCTGGGAATCGGCCTGTTTCAGGTGCTGGCAGTGGTGCCGGGAACCTCGCGTTCCGGCTCCACGATTATCGGCGGAATCCTGATCGGCGTATCCAGGACGGTGGCGGCGGAGTTCACGTTTTTCCTGGGGATTCCGGTGATGTTCGGCGCCAGTCTTCTGAAACTGGTGAATTTCGGATTCTCCTTCACAACCGCGGAGATTGTTACCCTGCTTCTGGGAATGGCCGTGGCCTTTGCGGTCTCCATTCTGGCAATCAGATTTTTGGTGGGGTATATTAAAAAACATGATTTTAAAGCCTTCGGATGGTATCGGATTGCTCTTGGCATCTTGGTTTTGGGGTATTTTATCGGTAAGAGTTATTTCTAAACTTTCTAAATTTAGGCTGGAAAGGAACGGGAAATATGAGCGAACGCTATGTAATGGCATTGGATCAGGGGACGACCAGCTCCCGCTGTATTTTGTTTGACCGCAGAGGAAAGATTCTGAGCATGGCTCAAAAAGAGTTTCCTCAGTATTATCCGAAAGCCGGATGGGTGGAACACGATCCTATGGAGATCTGGTCCAGCCAGATCAGCGTGGCCACGGAGGCCATGAGTAAAATCGGGGCGGATGCCACCGATGTGGCGGCGATCGGAATCACCAATCAGAGAGAGACGACGATCGTCTGGGATAAAAAGACCGGAGAACCGGTGTATCCGGCGATTGTCTGGCAGTGCCGCAGAACCGCGGACAAGATTGATCAGATGCTCCAGGAAGGATACGGCGACGCTGTGCGGGAACGGACCGGACTGATTCCGGACGCCTATTTTTCCGGCACAAAGATCCAGTGGATTCTGGAACATGTACCCGGCGCGAAAGCACGGGCCCAGGCAGGGGAGCTTCTCTTCGGGACCGTGGACACCTGGCTGATCTGGAATCTGACCAAGGGAAAAGCCCATGTGACAGATTACACCAACGCTTCCCGGACCATGCTTTTTGATATTCACAAAAAACAGTGGGATGAAGAGCTGCTGGACTATCTGGGGATTCCGGTTTCCATGATGCCGCAGGTGAAGCCGTCCAGCTGTGTCTACGGGTACACCAACGAAAAACTGATGGGGGGGAGAATTCCCATTGCCGGAGCCGCAGGCGACCAACAGGCCGCTTTGTTCGGACAGTGCTGCTTCCGGCCGGGGGATGTGAAAAATACTTATGGAACCGGTTGCTTTCTGCTGATGAACACAGGGAATCAGGCGGTGGTTTCGGAACATGGCCTTCTGACGACCATGGCAGTCCAGGCGGACGGAACGCCGGGATATGCCCTGGAGGGCAGTGTGTTCGTGGCAGGGGCGGCGATTCAGTGGCTGCGTGATGAGATCCGGATTCTGGACAACGCCGCGCAGTCGGAGGAATACTGCCGCCGGGTGGAAGATTCCAATGGAGTTTATGTGGTTCCGGCGTTTACGGGGCTGGGCGCGCCTTACTGGGATTCCTACGCGAGAGGCGCGGTTCTGGGCCTGACCCGGGGCGCGTCCAGAGAACATCTGATCCGGGCAACGGTGGAGTCTCTTGCTTACCAGGTGAGCGATGTGATTCATGCCATGGAACAGGACGCAGGGGTGCGTCTGAATTCTCTTCGGGTGGACGGAGGCGCCAGCGCCAACAACTTCCTGATGCAGTTCCAGGCAGACATTCTGAACGCCCAGGTGGTGCGGCCAAGCTGTATCGAGACTACGGCGCTGGGAGCTGCCTATCTGGCAGGGCTTGCCACCGGTTTCTGGGATGATTACCGCCAGATTGAAGAAAACTGGCAGATCGGCCGGGAATTTGGGTCGGACATGGAGGAGAAGGAAAGGACGTTCCTGCTTCGCGGATGGCACAAAGCGGTGGACTGTGTGAGAAGCTGGGCAAAAGAAGAATAGAAAAAAGAGATAAAAAATGGTTTTCTCCGGCAAATTCCGGAGAAAACCATTTTTTTATCTCTACTGAATGATCGTTCCTGTCAGTCCCAGATATCCTTCTTTCGCGTGTGGGATGTCTGTGATCACGGCTTTGCGTCCTTTGCCGTTCTCCACAAAGGAAACGCCTGCTTCGAATTTCGGCAGCATGGAGCCGGGGGCGAACTGGTTGGCAGCCATGTGTTCTTTTGCTTCTTCCACAGAGATGGTGTCCAGGAAGACTTCTTCCGGTGTGGAGAGATTCAGACTGACTTTTTCCACGCTGGTCAGAATCAGAAGCTGATCCGCGTCCAGTTTCTCCGCCAGAAGTCCGGCAGTGAGATCCTTCTCGATCACTGCGCTGGCGCCCTGGAGTCTGGCGCCCTGTTCCAGAACCGGGATGCCGCCTCCGCCTCCGGCGATTACCACCTGCCCGGCGTTTGCCAGGGAGCGGATAGCGTCAATTTCGACGATGGACTGAGGTTTCGGAGCGGCGACGATTCGGCGGTAGCCTTTTCCGGGGATTTCTGTCACGAAGTTTCCTTTCTTTTCTTCTTCCTCTGCTTCCTCGGCAGTCAGATAACGGCCGATGATTTTCTCAGGTTCCGCGAAGGCGTCGTCATAGGGATCAATGATCACCTGGGTCAGAATGGTAGAGACTGTTTTGTAGATTCCGCGGCTGATGAGCTCGGAACGGATGGCGTTCTGGAGATCGTAGCCGATGTAGCCCTGGCTCATGGCGGAGCAGACCGACATCGGAGCAAAGGTATAATCCGGGTGGGCCTTGCCGAACTCGTTCATGGCTGTGTGAATCATACCCACCTGGGGCGCGTTGCTGTGATTGATGACCACGTTGGCGCCCAGTTCCACCAGATCGGCGATGGCCTTGGCGGAGTTCACCACGGCTTTTTTCTGTTCCGGTAAAGTATTGCCCAGGGCGCGGTGGCCAAGGGCAACGACAACAATTTTATGACTCATATAAAAACCCTCTCTTATCTTTTAAAAATGGAATATCTTTATTATAGGGGGTTTGTCCGCTGTATGCAAGTGAAGTTTTTGAAAGGGGATTCTTTTGCCGGCAGAAAAGGGAGAACATTTTAGGAAAAACAGGGAAAACGAAACAGCCTCCGCTGTGTGCGGAGGCTGCCGTCTTTTCTTTGAGGGGGGAGATAGAGAGTGGTTATTCATCTATCCGAGACCTATTATAGCGAAGAAATATGGCGAAAGTTTGTACGCTTTCTAAAAGAAATAGAAAAAGTCTTAACAAACTTTAAAAAAAGGAAAAAGAAAAGAAAACAGTCTTGTTGGAGAAAAAACAAGATGCTATAATATTTTCTGACAAAACCTGACGGTACAGACGGAAAGAGAGATTCTGAAAGCTTTTCGCGGTCAGGCGGTCAATTCTATCTTTCTTATCATGACCATCTCGGTCAAAGATTTCCAAAGAACAAAAAAACAGAGAGCGGGAGGGATGCCTATGTCTGCGTGCGGCCGGTAACTTGTTGTGAGCAAAAAAAGAAAAGGTCAAAGGAAAACAGTATGAAAAAAAGTATAAAAAGAAAAATTGCGGCAGGGTGCCTGACGGCGGCTGTGGCTCTGCAAAGCCTGGCGGGACCGGCGGCAGCTGCAGGCGAGGTATCCGCGGAGCAGGTAACCCTGGAGAAAACCGCCCACTGGACGGAGGAAGAGAATTATCGGGCCGAGATCGACCTGACAGTGAAAGGGATTCAGAATTATACAGAACGGCAGATGCCGGTAAATATTGTGCCGGTTCTGGATGTGACGGCATCCATGGATTACTGCGATACGCCGGGACATACCAAAAATATCATAGGTCATTCCATCTCTGTGATGGAGAACAGCCAGGAAGTGTGGGAGCAGATTCTTCCGACGCTTCCGGACCGTGAGACTTATCAGCAGATGGGAGCACAAGATCCGAATCAGCTGTTTCTGCCGCTCCCGGAATCCATAGATCCCACAGGAAAGTGCCGCCTGGTGTGCAGAGATTACGCGCCGAACAATGACCAGCCCTTTGAGCGGATGGGCGGCTGGAGAATTGTCTATGTAACCGATGACCAGACGCTGCTGCCCGGCGTTTCCCAGGGGGCGCAGGTGGGCAATTTCTGCCATACCATAGATTACGGAGGTGTTTATCTGCCGGTGGGAGAGATGGAGGTTCTGGAAAACCGTGTGGTATGGTCTTACGAGAGCGGGAAGACGGACCGTTATGGCTGTGAGAGCAGCCGGATGGACCATCTGAAAGAAGGATATACCCAGTTCCTGGACGCGGTTTTCCAGGATATGGAGCCGCGGATCTGTCCGGTCGCGTTCATAGGAGGCTACTATATCAATGGATGGACCCAGTCCAAAGAGGAAGCGCAGTCTTTTCTTCTGGATGGGAATTACCAGAATCAGGAAGCTGTGATGCCGGCGGAAAATAACGGAACCAACCATGAGGCGGCAGTGCTGGGAGCGCTGGACGCGGTGGGACGGCTGGAAGATACTGGAAACACCTTTGTCATTGTGTTTACGGATGGAACGACAACGGCAGGTTATGACCACAGCAGCGGCAGCCCGGATCCTGGTCTGCTGGACAGCCACAGCTACGGTATGGCCGAGGCGGACAGCTCCTGGTACAGCCAGTTTTCCCAGTGGGCGCTGGATGACGCGCAGACTTTGAAGGATCAGGTGCCGGTATACGCCGTGGGCTATGGCTCAGAGATCAAAAACGACGCGGACTGCCAGGCGTTTATTCAGAACCTGAGTTCCGGAGAGGAGTATTATATTGATACCCGCCTGGAGGAGACGCAGGATATCGGGAGCATTTTCCAGGCCATTTATTCTGATCTGTGCTGGAAAGCCGTGAAAGTGAAAGTGACGGACTACATTTCGGAATACTGGGATGTGGCGGAGGAGGAACTGCCCATGGGCTGCAAGGTGGAAAAGATTCCCATCCTGAATCAGAGAGGGGAAGAGGATACCATCACGAAACTGACCTTCCCGGTGACCAGAGAAATGGGAGCGGACGACCAGGAATCTTTCCAGATTCCGGTGGTTCTCCGGGAAGCTTACCGGGAGGTGCAGGAGCCTACCCTTTATGAGACCAACCAGGACGATCCCTTTGCGAAGGATGTGGAAGGGACAGGTGCCTTTGTCACTTATGAAGATGAAAACGGCAACGAACAGAAAGTAGATGTGCCGTCGCCGGAGCTGACGGTTTATCCGAATTTCGCGGATTACGAATTGGAGAAAGAGGCTTTGCAGAAGCAGGCAAAAGCCGGAGAACCGGCGATGTACGAACTGACTCTGGTGAATACGGGAGGCAGGGATCTGCAGAATATCGCGCTGACAGATGAATTCCAGGAAGCGGAGATTCCGGTTACGTTTCTGGAACAGGAAGGACTGGAAGTGTCCGAAGACGGATCCCAGGCAGTCCTGAGTGAGCTAGCCAGAGGAGAACAGGTATCGGTGCAGGTGCAGGCGCAGATTCCGGAGAACGTGCAGGGAACGCTGACCAATCAGGCACTGGCGTCCGCGCAGGATCCGCTGAATCCGGAGCAGACCATACAAAGAGAGGATCAGGCAGAACTTCAGGTGGAGCCTGCCGTACTGGATTATACGGTGGAAAAGACCGCGGACAGAACCCAGGCGAAGGGCGGCGATACCATCCATTATGAGATTAAGATTACGAACACCGGAGAGCAGACGCTGCATTCCGTGGTGACGACGGATCAGTTCACGACGGAAGGCGTACAGGCGGTCTTCGAGGAGCAGGAAGGGGTATCCCTGAATGAAGAGAAAAATCAGGCCTATGTGGAAGCGATTTCACCGGGTGAGGAGCTGATTCTCGGGGCTTCTGTGACGCTGCCGGAGGATTTCGCGCAGGAGGAGCTGATCAACATGGCAATCGTATCTGTGGATGGTATGGAACCCAGGGAAGATGAAGCGGAGGTTGCCATCGAGGAACAGCCGGCACCTTCCCTGACACCGGAACCCAATCCGACTTCGGCGCCGGCTTCCGGGGCTTCTTCCCAGAAAGGAACCGCCGCTTCTTCGCCCAAAGGGACTGCTTCCGGAGGATCTTCCGCGAAGGGATCTTCGGTCAAAACCGGAGATGATTCTCCGGTGGAAACATTCGCGCTGCTGGCGGGCGCAGCCGCGCTGGCGGCAGGCGGTGTCTTTTTGATTCGAAGGAATCGGAAAGTTGAAAAGTAAGGGCAGGTGTGCTATTCTATAAAAGAATATCGCTGAAACAGGCCGTCAGGGGAGGAATGCCTCCTCTGGCGGACGCTTTGCATAGTAAAAATTGGAGGCATAGCTATGAAGTTGACGACCTTGCTTGAGAATCTGGAGTATACCTGCTGTCAGGGAAAGGAAGACCTGGATATCGCGGATGTGGTGTATGATTCCAGAAAGGTACAGGCGAATGATTTGTTTGTGTGCATCCGGGGCGCTGTGGCTGACGGCCATACATTTGCCCGGGAAGTCGCGGAAAAAGGCGCTGTGGCCCTGGTGGTGGAAGAGAAAGTGGAAGTGCCGGAGAATGTTACGGTGATTCAGGTTCCGGACAGCCGTTATGCGCTGGCCTGCATTTCCGCAGCCTTTTTCGGGCATCCTGCCAGAAAACTGAAGACCATCGGAGTGACAGGGACCAAGGGTAAGACGACGACCACCTATATGGTCAAATCCATTCTGGAAAACGCAGGCTACCATGTGGGACTGATCGGAACCATCGAGGCGATCATCGGGGATCGGACCATTCCCGCGGTCAATACGACGCCGGAATCTTATGTGATACAGAAATATTTCAAAGAGATGGTGGACGCGGGATGCGACTGTGTGGTGATGGAGGTGTCTTCTCAGGCGCTGATGCTGCACCGCACTGCCGGTTTTGTCTTTGATTTCGGAATTTTTACCAACATTGAGCCGGATCACATCGGCCCCAACGAGCACCGGGATTTCCAGCATTATCTGGAGTGCAAGGCCATGCTGCTGAAACAGTGCAAAGTCGGGATCGTGAACCGGGACGACAAGCATTTCGATCAGATCATCGCAGGGCACACCTGCCAGCTGGAGACTTTCGGATTTTCGAAGGAAGCGGATCTTCGCGCGGAGGACGCGAAGCTGGTGTCCGGCAAAGGAATGCTGGGGATCGATTATCATGTGCGGGGACTGATGGATTTCCAGGTGGAGATCGACATTCCCGGAAAATTCAGCATCTACAATTCCCTGACCGCGATTGCCATCTGCAGGCATTTCAAAGTCTCTGAGGAAAATATTGTCAACGCCCTCAGGGTAGCCAGGGTCAAGGGCAGAATTGAGATGATTAAGGTGTCGGATGAGTTCACGCTGATGATCGATTACGCGCACAACGCCATGGCGCTGGAGAGTCTTCTCACGACACTCAGAGAGTACCATCCCCATCGGCTGGTGTGTCTGTTCGGCTGCGGCGGCAACCGTTCCAAACTGCGCCGCTATGAGATGGGAGAGACTTCCGGAAAGCTGGCGGATCTGACGATTATCACATCGGACAATCCGAGATATGAGGATCCCCAGGATATCATCAATGACATCAAGACCGGAATGGAAAAAACAGATGGCAAATATGTGGAGATCATTGACCGGAAAGAGGCGATCGCCTATGCCATCCACCACGGAGAGCCGGGAGATATTATCGTCCTGGCAGGAAAGGGACATGAAGATTACCAGGAAATCAAAGGCAAGAAGTATCCCATGGATGAGAGAGTGCTGATTGCGGATATCCTGGCTGGCAGATAAGAAGGTTGTTTATGAAATATGCCGACATTGTCGTAGATATCACCAGTGAAAAACTGGATCGTACATTTCAATATCGGATCCCGGACGAGCTGGAAGGGCAGCTGCGGGTCGGCATGGTGGTTTCGGTTCCCTTCGGGAAGGGAAACCGCCGGATAGACGGCTATGTCATAGGAGTCACGGATACACCTCAGTTTGACGAGAGCAGGCTGAAGTGTATCCATTCCATAAAAACGGACGGGAGAACCACAGAATCCAGCCTGATCGCGCTGGCAGAGTGGATGCGGGAGCGTTATGGCTCTACCATGATCCAGGCGTTGAAGACGGTATTTCCGGTCAGAGAGAAAGTAAGGGCAAATTCCAGGCAGACGCTGATTCTGAATCTCGAACGGGAGGAAGCGGACAGTCGGCTGAAGGAGCTGGAGCGAAAGAATTACCGTGCCCGGGCGCGGCTGCTTCGGGCGCTGATGGAGCGGGGAAGCCTGGATAAAACCTGGGCGGCGAAAGAGCTGGGAGCGGCAGCAAGTGTGGTGAATGCCATGGTGGAAGCCGGCTGGATCCGCATTTCCACCCAGGAGACTCATCGAAATCCGATTCCTGCCGGAACAGAAGGCGTTTCCAAAGCCCGCTCACTTACGGAAGAACAAAGAGAAGTCCTTTCCGGGATTCGAAAGGAATGGGGCCGGGAGCGGCCCAGGCCCTGTCTGATCCAGGGAGTGACCGGGAGCGGAAAGACGGAAGTGTATATGGAGCTGATCGCCCATGTACTCAGCCAGGGGCGTCAGGCCATTGTCCTGATTCCCGAGATCGCGCTGACCTATCAGACGGTGATGCGTTTCTATGGAAGATTCGGGGATCGGCTGTCGGTACTTCATTCCCGCCTTTCAGCGGGAGAGCGCTACGATCAGTTCTGCAGAGCAAAAGACGGAGAGATTCAGATTATGGTGGGGCCAAGGTCCGCGCTGTTTACTCCGTTTCCCGATCTGGGACTGATCATTATCGATGAAGAACACGAAACTACGTATAAAAGCGAAATCACACCCCGTTATCATGCGCGGGAAACTGCGGAAAAGAGAGCGCAGATGGAACAGGCGTATGTGGTGATGGGATCCGCGACGCCTTCGCTGGAGGCGTACAGCCGCTGTGAGGAAGGACGGTATGCGAAATTCTGCTTAAGACAGCGCTACGGCGGACGTCCCCTGCCCGGGGTTTCCATTATAGATTTGAGGAAAGAACTAAAAGAAGGAAACCGCTCGATGCTGAGCCGCCGGCTTCAGACGGCGATTCAGGAGAGACTGGAAAAGAAGGAACAGGTGATGCTGTTTTTGAACCGCAGGGGTTACGCAGGTTTTCTCTCCTGCAGATCCTGCGGAACCGTGATTCAGTGTCCCCACTGTGACGTCTCTCTGGCGGTTCACAAAGGGGGAAGGCTGATCTGCCATTACTGCGGATATGAGACGGCTGCCGTGAAAGCCTGTCCTTCCTGCGGCTCTCCCTATATCGGCGCGTTTAAGGCGGGAACACAGCAGATTCAGGACATCGTGCAGAAACGTTTTCCGGGGAGCAGGATTCTGCGCATGGATTACGATACCACGAGAAGGAAAGAAGGGCACGCGCAGATTCTGGAATCTTTCGCGAAGAGGGAAGCGGACATTCTCATCGGAACGCAGATGATTGTCAAAGGACATGATTTTCCCGGCGTGACGCTGGTGGGCGTTCTGGCCGCGGATCTGTCATTGAACAGCGGGGATTACCGGAGCGCGGAGCGGACCTTTCAGCTTCTCACCCAGGCTGTGGGAAGAGCCGGGCGGGGAAGCAGTCCGGGGGAAGCGGTGATTCAGACTTATCAGCCGGAGCATTACAGCATTCAGGCAGCGGCCCGGCAGGATTATGAGAGCTTCTATGAGGAAGAGATGGGCTACCGCCGGCTGCTGGGTTATCCGCCGGCTTCCCACATGATGGCACTGCTTTGTTCCTGCGCGGAGGAGGAGCTTCTGTGCCAGGGAATGGAATACCTGAAGAAATTTGTTCAGAGGGTGTACACAAAGCAGGATCTGCATCTGATCGGTCCGGCACCTCAGACCGTGGGGAAGATAAAAGATCAGTACCGGATGGTACTCTATCTGAAACATTCCCGGGAGGAGGTCCTGATTTACGTAAAAGATAAACTGGAACGGTATATCGAAGTGAATTCCGGATTCCGTTCCATACTGATTCAGTTTGACATACAGTGAAAAACAGGCCTGTGAAAGCGCGCGGCGCGGCAGCAGACCGCCTGCTGTCTGAAAAACAGAGAAAATATGGATGTGTGACCTGCGTTTTGGCGGGCACAATAAGAAAAGGAGAAGAGAGAAATGGCATTAAGACAAATCCGAATGGAAGGGGATCCGGTGCTGACAAAGAAATGCCGCCCGGTGGAAGAAATGAACGACAGGACACGCCAGCTGATCGAGGATATGCTGGACACCATGTATGAGGCGATGGGCGTGGGGCTCGCCGCGCCTCAGGTAGGAATCCTCAAAAGGATTGTAGTGATTGATGTGGGAGAAGGCCCGCTGGTTCTGGTGAATCCCCGGATTGTGGAGACTTCCGGAGAGCAGACCGGTGATGAGGGCTGCCTCAGTCTTCCGGGCATGGCGGGGGAAGTCACCCGGCCCAATTATGTAAAAGTCCTTGCGTTTGATGAGAATATGGAAGCGATCGAGGTGGAGGGCACGGAACTGCTGGCGAGAGCCATCTGCCATGAGTGCGACCATCTGGACGGAATCATGTACACGGCTCATGTGAACGGTGAGCTGCACCGTGTGGAATATGAGGAAGAGGAAGAAGATGAATAAAATGAGAGTTGTGTTTATGGGAACCCCGGATTTTTCCGTGGGAACGCTGAAAGCTCTGATTGCGGCCGGTCACGAGATCGCCGGTGTTGTGACTCAGCCGGATAAACCGAAGGGGAGAGGGCACAGTGTGCAGTTTACCCCGGTAAAAGAAGAGGCGCTGCGTCACGGGCTGACGGTTTATCAGCCGGAGAAAGTGAGAGATCCCGGTTTTATCGAGACGCTTCGCCAGATGGAACCGGAAGTGATTGTGGTTGTGGCTTTCGGCCAGATTATCCCGAAAGAGATCCTGAATCTGGCGCCTCTGGGATGTATCAATGTACATGCCTCGCTTCTGCCCAAATACCGGGGAGCGGCTCCGATTCAGTGGGCGGTACTGGACGGGGAGAAAGAGTCCGGAGTTACCATTATGCGGATGGACGAGGGGCTGGATACCGGAGATATGATGGCGAAGGCGGTGGTACCGCTGGATGCGGAAGAGACCAGCGGAAGCCTCTTCGAGAAACTGAGCCAGGTGGGCGCGGATCTTCTGGTTCAGACACTGGACGCGCTGAGAGAGGGGACTGTCACCTATGAAAAACAGCCTTCGGAGAGTCCGACGCCCTATGCGGGAATGATTCGCAAACAGATGGGGCAGATCGACTGGAATAACAGCGCCGGGAAAATCGAACGGCTGATCCGCGGGATGTCGCCCTGGCCCAGCGCATATACCTACCTGAACAAAAAGACGCTGAAGATCTGGAAGGCGCATGTGATTCCGGAACAGACGGACGCGCAGCCGGGAACCGTGATCCGTACCGATAAGAAAGGGCTCTATGTGGCCTGCGCGGATGGGGTTCTGTGTCTGGATGAAGTGCAGCTGGAAGGAAAGAAAAGAATGGCCTGCGCGGATTTCCTGAGGGGATATCAGGTGACAGAGAGCACAAAACTGACCAGAAATAAGGAGTGAAATGATGTACGGTGGATTTTATTATGGATGGGATCCCACTTACCTGCTGCTGATTATCGGTATGCTGCTTTCCCTTGGGGCCTCCTCGAAACTGAAAAGTACCTTTTCCAGGTATTCCCGGGTGCGCAGCGCGTCTGGAATGACAGGCGCCCAGGCTGCCAGGAAAATTCTGAATTCCAGGGGTCTGTATGATGTGCAGGTACTTCCCATATCCGGAAATCTGACGGATCATTATGATCCGAGAACCCGGAGAGTATGTCTGTCCCAGGCAAGTTATAACCAGACTTCCCTGGCGGCGGTGGGGGTCGCGGCTCATGAGTGCGGACATGCGGTTCAGCATGCGGAGCATTACGGACCTTTGAATCTGAGGAGTTCTCTGGTCCCGGTGGCGAATCTGGGCTCTACGCTGGCGTGGCCGCTGTTTCTTGTGGGCCTGCTGTTCTCTATGCGTCCGCTGCTGACTGCGGGGATTGTGCTGTTCAGCGCGGCAGTTCTGTTTCAGCTGGTGACTCTGCCGGTGGAGTACAATGCTTCCGCCCGGGCGCTGCGGCTGCTCACAGAGACAGGAATTCTGGGAACCGATGAGGTGAGAGGTTCCAGGAAAGTGCTGTCCGCGGCGGCACTGACTTATGTGGCGGCTCTGGCAGGATCCATTCTGCAGCTGCTTCGTCTGATTATTCTGGCAGGAGGGCGGAATCGTGATTAGTGGAGTAAATACAAGAGAATTGATCGTGGGAATTCTGCTGGAGGTCAATGAGGAAGGACAGCCCAGCCATAAAGTACTTCGCAGCGTTCTCACCAAATACCAGTTTCTTCCGAAACAGGACCGGGCTTTTATCACAAGAGTGTGCGAGGGAACTCTGGAATATCAGGTTACCATCGATTACATTCTGAATCATTTTTCCAATGTGAAAACGGATAAGATGAAGCCGGCCATCCGGGAGATTCTCAGAAGCGGCGTTTATCAGCTGAAATATATGGACAGTGTTCCGGACAGTGCCGTCTGCAATGAGGCAGTGAAACTGACTCAGAAACGGGGATTTTATAATCTGAAGCCTTTTGTGAACGGCGTACTCAGAACGGTGGCGCGGCAGATGGAGGAAGTGCCTTATCCGGACGAGTCGGATCTTGTCCGGTTTCTTTCTGTGAAGTATTCCATGCCGGAGGTGCTGACAGCCAGATGGCTGGAAGAATACGGAAGAGAGACCACGGAAACCATGCTGAAGGATTTCCTGCAGGAACGGCCGGTTACGGTGCGCTGCCGTCAGCACCGGACAGATCAGAAGGCGGTGCTGGAGAGCATCCGCAGTCAGGGGATCCAGGCCGAGCCTGCCCCCTATCTGGACTACGCGTTTTATCTGTCCGGTTTTGACCATATCCTGACAGTGCAGGCGTTTCTGGAGGGAGAGATCTTCGTCCAGGATGTCAGCTCCATGCTGGTGGCGGAAGTGGCGGCCCCGAAAAGAGGGGCACGGGTTCTGGATCTGTGCGCGGCCCCGGGCGGGAAAAGCCTTCACCTGGCCGATAAGATGGGCGCTTTCGGCATGGTGGACGCGAGAGATCTGACCGAATCCAAAGTGGAACTGATCCGGGAAAATATCCGCCGCGCGGATGCGATTAATATAGAAGCACATTGTATGGACGCCACCATTCTCGATGAAGATTCCGTGGACAGCGCGGATCTGGTTCTGGCGGACGTCCCCTGTTCCGGGTACGGAGTGATCGGCAAAAAGCCGGATATCAAATACCGGGTTTCCGCGTCCAGACAGGAAGATCTGGTGCTCCTGCAGAGAAAAATCCTGGACTGCGCTTCCCGTTATGTGAAGGCAGGGGGAACCCTGGTCTACAGTACCTGCACCATCGCGCGGGAAGAAAATCAGGGGAACGTGGAGTGGTTTCTGGAGAATTATCCCTTCGAGGCGGAGAGCCTGGACGCGTATCTTCCCGAAGAACTGCACAGCGAGACCACGGCAAAAGGGTATCTGCAGCTGCTGCCGGGAGTACATAAAACAGACGGGTTCTTTATCGCGAAATTTAAGAGGAAGAAATAGATGACAGATATCAAATCAATGACGCTTACACAGCTGCAGGATCTGATGATCCGTCTGGGAGACAAGCCGTTTCGGGCAAAGCAGATCTACAGCTGGATGCATGAAAAGCTGGCGGTCTCTTACGAGGAGATGACCAATCTTCCGAAGAATCTGAGAGAAAAGCTGAAAGCACAGTATCCGCTGACGGTTCTGGAACCGGTGGATGTGCAGGTGTCCAGGCAGGACGGAACGAGAAAATATCTGTTCCGGCTTCCGGATGACCATGTGATCGAGAGTGTTCTGATGAAATATCATCACGGCAATTCCGTCTGCATTTCCTCTCAGGTGGGATGTAGAATGGGGTGCCGTTTCTGCGCGTCCACCATCGGCGGACTGACGCGGAATCTGCTGCCCTCCGAGATGCTGGATCAGATCTACCGGATCCAGGCGCTGACCGGAGAGCGGGTTTCCCATGTGGTTGTGATGGGAACCGGAGAACCCCTGGATAATTACGAGAATCTTCTGCGGTTTATTGAGATTCTGACCGGTGAGGGCGGACTGCATATCAGTCAGAGAAATCTGACGGTGTCCACCTGCGGACTGGTTCCGCGGATCAACCGTCTGGCGGAAGAGAAACTGCAGATTACACTGGCGCTTTCCCTCCATGCGCCAAACGATCAGAAGCGGCGGGAACTGATGCCCATCGCCAGAAAATATTCGATGGAGGAAGTGCTGGATGCCTGTCGGAACTACTTTCAGAAAACCGGGAGGAGGATTACCTTTGAGTACAGCCTGGTACGCGGGGTGAACGACTCGTCGGAAGACGCCGGGCAGCTGGCAGAACGAATCGGGGATATGAACTGTCATGTGAATCTGATCCCTGTCAATCCGATCAAAGAGCGGGATTATCGTCAGGCGACCCACCAGTCGGTGGAGAATTTCAAAATAAAACTTGAAAAATGCGGAATTAATGTTACTATTAGAAGAGAAATGGGCAGCGATATAGACGGTGCCTGTGGACAATTGAGAAAGAGATTTATGGATCATAAGAAAGAGGATTCTCTTTGTCAGAACTCCAGGAAGTCTTGACAAGGAGAGTCCGTCAGGACAGACAGAAAGTAGGAATAAGGAATTGGGAATGAACTTGTATTCGGTTACAGATGTCGGCCGGAAGCGCAAGGTGAATCAGGACTACATTTATGTGTCGGATCAGCCTGTGGGCAATCTGCCGAATCTGTTTGTGGTGGCAGACGGAATGGGCGGCCACAATGCAGGTGATTTTGCCTCCTCTTTTGCGGTTAAGATTGCTGTGGAAGCGATTCGGACAGACGCGGATTACAATCCGGTGAAGATTATCCGTCACGCCATAGAGACTGCCAATGACGAACTGATCAAGCAGGCGGAGAAATATACCTCAATGGCGGGAATGGGAACTACCATGGTGGCCGCGACGATTGTGGGTGGTTACGCGTATGTCGCAAATGTGGGAGACAGCCGGCTTTACCTGATGGATTCAAAGCTGATTCAGGTTACGAAGGATCATTCGCTGGTTCAGGAAATGGTGCGGCTGGGAGAGCTTCGTCAGGAAGAAGCACGGAACCATCCGGATAAGAATATCATCACCAGGGCTCTGGGAGCAAAGAGAGGTGTGAACATTGACTTCTTTGATCTCAAGCTGGAACCGGGGAACCAGATTTTGATGTGTTCCGACGGCCTGAGCAATATGCTGACGGATCAGGAGATCGAAGAGATTCTGCGCAGCGGGGACCCGCTGCAGGAAAAGGGCAGAAAGCTGGTCGAACAGGCGAATGAAAACGGTGGCAAGGATAATATTGCTGTTATATTAATAGAACCATTTACAAGCGAGGGAAAAGTATGTTGAAAACAGGAATGATAATCGGCGAGCGATACGAAATCGCCGGTAAAATCGGCAGCGGAGGAATGGCGGATGTCTACCGGGGAAAAGATCATAAGTTAAACCGCTATGTGGCAATCAAGATTTTGAAACCGGAGTTTCGCGAGGACGCGAAATTTATCAAGAAATTTCAGACAGAGGCTCAGTCGGCAGCCGGGCTGACGCATCCGAATGTGGTCAATGTATACGATGTGGGCAATGACGATGGAGTCTATTATATTGTCATGGAACTGATCGAGGGAATCACCCTCAAAGATTATATTTCCAAAAAAGGAAAACTGAGTATCAAAGAGGCGACCAGTATTGCCATCCAGGTGTCCATGGGCCTGGAAGCCGCGCACAGCCACGGGATTGTCCACAGAGACGTAAAACCTCAGAATATTATCATTTCCACAGATGGGAAAGTAAAGGTGACGGATTTTGGAATCGCCCGGGCGGCGTCCTCCAATACCATCAGTTCCAACGCGATGGGATCGGTGCACTACAGCTCTCCGGAGCAGGTCAGAGGCGGCTACAGTGACGAGAAGAGTGACATTTATTCCCTGGGAATTACCCTGTATGAGATGGTGACAGGCGTGGTTCCTTTCGACGGGGATACGACGGTCGCCATTGCCATCAAACATCTGCAGGAGGAGATGGTTCCGCCGTCCACGTATACGCCGGAGCTCCCCTACAGTCTGGAACGGATTATTGAGAAATGTACCCAGAAGAGTGTGGACCGCAGATACCGGAATATGGGCGAGGTGATCGCGGATCTGAAACATTCTCTGATTGACCCGGACGGAGATTTCGTCAAGCTGGCGTCTCTGACAAACGGCGCGCAGACGGTGATTATCTCCGACTCGGAGCTGAAGAAGATCAAAGATAAGAATGTGGTGGCAGCAGCGCCGGCGGAGAAAGAGCCGGAACCCATCCGTACCCGAAATGAGTTCGAAGACGATCCCTATGACGAAAGCTATGACGACGGCTATGACGATGACGAGAGGCACGGAATTCACAGCGGTCTGGAGAGAGCCATGAGCATCGGCGCATGGATCCTGGGGGCGGTTATCCTGTGCCTTCTGATTCTCGTGATCGGCAGAGCGGCCGGTATTTTGAACTTCGGCCCTTCGTCCCAGAGTTCGGATACCCAGAATGAGCAGGATGTGGCAGACAGCCAGGCAGAGGATCTGGTAGAGGTTCCGGATCTGGTAGGAAAGAGCGAGGAGGAAGCTCAGGAGATTCTGAGCGGACTGGGACTGGGAAGAAAAAAATCCGGAGAGGAAATCTCCGAACAGGAAAAAGGCCTGATTTCTTCACAGGATCCGGAAGCGGGGCAGCAGGTAGAGAAGAATACAACGATCTATTACAATGTCAGCAAAGGGGAGGAATCCCTTACGGTTCCGGATGTGACGAACCGTACCCAGGAAGACGCGGAGCAGATTCTGGCGGATATGGGATTCACCGTTAATGTGACCAAAGACTATATCGATAATTATGATACTTATGTGGAGGCAGGCTACGTGATCTCCACGGACCCGGCGGCGGGAACCAGCGCCAATTCCGGAGATCCGATTACGATTCTCGTGAGCCGCGGAGAAGACTGGGGAGACAGTATTTCCGTGCCGGATGTGATCGGCCTGACGGAATCGGACGCGAAGCTTGCCCTGGCGAAATTCAGCAGTGTGACGGTGGTTTCCGAGCAGAATCCCAACGTGACACAGGGAGAGGTTTTCGCCCAGAGCCTGGAGGCTTACAGCTATGTGTCTCCGGATGAGCCGATCACCATCACGGTGAGCAGCGGAAACACAGCTCCCACGGCGACTCCTACTCCGGCAGTGTCGGCCGCTTCCGGAACCTGGAAGTGTACCCAGCAGCTGGCGGAGCCGGACAATTATCAGAATGGAAAGATCCGTCTGGAACTGATGCAGACGGTAAACGGAGAGCCTCAGGTGAGCATCATCGTTGAAGGGGAAGTTCTGGAATTCCCGTATCAGTTGGATATCACAGGCGCTCCCGGGGTGACGGAAGGCACGATCTACCTCTACGAGCAGGTGGGAGAGGAGGACTACCAGCTGGAAGGGCAGTATCCTGTGACTTTTGAGGAAGCAGAAGAGTAATTCATGCAGGGAAAGATCATAAAAGGAATCGCCGGATTCTACTACGTCTATGTAAACAGACAAGGACTGTATGAATGCAAGGCGAAAGGGATTTTTCGAAAAAATAAAATCAAACCGCTGGTGGGCGACGATGTGGAGATCGAGGTTCTGGATCCGGAGGAAAGAGAAGGCAATGTGGTGCGGATTTTTCCCAGGAAGAATTCTCTGATCCGCCCGGCAGTGGCGAATGTGGATCAGGCGCTGGTGATTTTCGCCGCCGCCCAGCCGGAACCGAATTTTCTCCTGCTGGACCGGTTCCTGGTGATGATGGAACAGCAGCAGGTTCCGGTGAAGATCTGCTTTAATAAAAAGGATCTGGTCTCCGAGGAAGAGAGCAGAAGAATCTGTCAGATTTATTCGGACTGCGGTTACGAGGTGGTGTGTGCCAGCGCGCTTCTGGAGGAAGGGCGAAGAGAAATCTACGAGCTTCTGAGACGGAAGACGACGGTTGTGGCAGGCCCTTCCGGAGTCGGAAAGTCTTCTCTGACGAATCTGCTGCAGAAGCAGATACAGATGGAGACCGGGGCCATCAGCCAGAAATTAAAGCGGGGCAGACATACGACCCGTCATTCGCAGATTGTACGGGTGGAAGAAGATACCTATCTGGTGGACACGCCGGGGTTCAGTTCCCTTTATCTGGATCACATGGAGAAAGAGGAACTGCGGCATTATTTTACAGAGTTTCAGCCATACGAAGGTACCTGCCGGTATCAGGGCTGTCTGCATGTTCATGAACCGCAGTGCCAGGTAAAGCAGGCGGTGGAAGAAGGAAAGATCAGCAGACAGAGGTATGAGAATTACCTGGCATTGTTTCAGGAGTTAAGTGAAAAAAGGAGATATTAACATATGGGTTTAGAGGATCATTGGTCAGGAAGCTATCAACTGTGCCCGTCTATTTTATCCGCTGATTTCAACCGTCTGGGGGAACAGATACAGACGCTGGAGAAGGCAGGGGTGAAATGGCTGCATATTGATGTGATGGACGGTGATTTTGTGCCGAGCATTTCCTTCGGGATGCCGGTGATTCGTTCGATCCGAAGAGAGTCCAGGATGTTCTTTGATGTGCATCTGATGGTTACGGAGCCGGGAAGATACATACAGGACTTCGTGGGCTGCGGCGCGGATTCCATTACGGTGCACGCGGAAGCCTGCGAGGATCTGGACCGTACGCTGCAGATGATCCGGGAAAGCGGTGTGAGAGTGGGGGTTTCCATCAAACCCGCAACGCCGGTTCATGATATCAGTCATATCCTGGAGGATGTGGATATGGTTCTTATTATGACGGTAAATCCCGGGTTCGGAGGCCAGAAATACATCGAAGATATGACGGAGAAAATCGCGGAACTAAGGGGGATCATCCGGGAGGAAGATCTGCCGGTGGACATTCAGGTGGACGGGGGAATCAACCGTGACACCTTGCCGGTGGTACTCAAAGCCGGAGCCAATATGATTGTGGCGGGTTCTTATATCTTCAGCGGAGATATCCGGGGAAATGTAAGGGAGGCCACAGCGATTATGAGAAACTACACGGATCCTTTTGAATGAGAACGGAGCAGAAAATGGACAGTGTGATTATCAGCGGGGGCAATATCAATTCTGATTTTGCCCTTGATTTTTTGAAAAAGAAAAAAGAGAGAGGACTGTGGATCGCGGCGGACCGGGGGCTGGAGTTCTGCAGTCAGAACGGGATTCTTCCGGATTGGGCCGTCGGGGATTTTGACAGTGTGTCGGCAGAGGTTCTGGAGGAATTTGAACAGAAGAATCTGAAATGGAAAAGACTGAAGCCGGAGAAGGATGACTCGGATACCCAGTCGGCGGTGAATCTGGCCATAGAACTGGGAAGCAGGAACATT
The DNA here is from genome assembly GCA_963927715.1 of uncultured Blautia sp. Lineage (GTDB taxonomy): Bacteria > Bacillota > Clostridia > Lachnospirales > Lachnospiraceae > Blautia_A. Next base: position 398,911 of record CAWVBU010000001.1, read on the forward strand.
GAGATCCTGGGAGGAACCGGGAGCAGAGTGGATCATATCCTGGCCAACCTCGGCCTTCTGGCCTATGGGAGCAGCAGAGAGATTTCGATTTCCCTTGTGGACGACCATAACCGGATCAGCCTTGTGCACAGTCCCGGGACTGCGCTTTGCCGGGAAAAACAGTTCGGACGCTATGTCTCGTTCTTCCCTCTGGGCGGGGATGTGGAGAATCTGACTCTGAGAGGTTTCAAATATCCGCTGAACCGGTATCATCTGACCGTTTTCGACAGCGGACTCACCGTCAGCAATGAGATTGTGGACGAAGAGGCTTTCGTGGAGATGACCGGCGGTCTGCTGCTGATGATTATGTCCAGAGACTGAGGGTTGAACGGCGAAATTAGGTGTGTTAGAATAAAAACAGACAGAAAAAATCAAAGGATGAGAGGAATATTATTATGAAACTTGGAATCGTAGGCCTTCCCAATGTGGGTAAGAGCACACTTTTTAATTCTCTGACAAAAGCGGGAGCAGAGTCGGCAAACTATCCATTCTGTACCATTGATCCCAATGTGGGAGTGGTGGCAGTGCCCGATGAGAGGCTGAAACTTTTGGGGGATTTTTATCAGTCGAAAAAAGTGACTCCTGCTGTGATTGAGTTTGTGGACATCGCAGGCCTGGTGAAGGGAGCGTCCAAGGGCGAGGGCCTGGGCAACCAGTTTCTCGCGAATATCCGTGAAGTAGACGCGATTGTTCATGTGGTTCGCTGTTTTGAAGATACCAATGTCATTCATGTGGATGGTTCCGTGGATCCGCTGCGGGATATCGAGACCATTAACCTGGAATTGATTTTCTCAGATCTGGAGATCCTGGAGAGAAGGATTGCCAAGACGACGAAGGTGGCGAGAAATGACAAAGAGGCTGCCAAAGAACTGGAATTCATGAAGCGGGTGAAAGAACACCTGGAAGCCGGCAATATGGCGATTACCATGAACCTGGAGAACGAAGATGAACAGGCGTATATGAAGGAGTACAACCTTCTGACTTACAAGCCGGTGATCTATGCGGCGAATGTGGCGGAAGACGATCTGGCAGATGACGGCGCGGCCAGCACGTATGTGCAGGCAGTCCGCGGCTACGCGCAGGAGCAGAACAGCGAGGTCTTCGTGATCTGCGCGCAGATTGAGCAGGAGATCGCGGAGCTGGATGACGATGAGAAGAAGATGTTTCTGGAAGACTTGGGTCTGGAGGAATCCGGCCTGGAGAAACTGATCAAGGCCAGTTACCGTCTTCTGGGGCTGATCAGTTTCCTCACTTCGGGAGAGGATGAGACCAGAGCCTGGACCATAAAGATCGGAACGAAGGCGCCGCAGGCAGCGGGAAAGATACACACAGACTTCGAGCGGGGATTTATCAAAGCCGAAGTGGTGAACTATCAGGATCTTCTGGACTGTGGTTCTTACGCGGGCGCCAGAGAAAAAGGGCTGGTCAGAATGGAAGGAAAAGACTACGTGGTGAAGGACGGCGACGTCATTCTGTTCCGCTTCAATGTGTAAACGGCAGGAACGGTTATGAATGGAGCAATTCAATTCCCGGGACTGGGAATTCATCTGGAACATGTAGGAAATTTTGTCCGTCTCTTCGGACTGGAATTCTCCATCTACGGGCTTCTGATCTGCGCCGGTATGCTGGCGGGTATCTGGTTCCTGATCCTGGAAGCAAAGAGACAGAATCTGGATCAGAACCTGCTTCTGCAAATGGTCCTGTGCGCGCTGCCATGTGCGGCGGCAGGCGCGAGACTTTATTATGTGGTCTTTTCCTGGGATCTGTATCGGCAGGACTGGGTTGAGATTTTCCGCGTCCACAGCGGTGGATTCGCTCTTTACGGAGGAATCCTCGGAGGCGCGCTGGCTGTTTTTTTGTTCTGCAGAATCCGGAAGCTTCCTTTTGCCCAGGTGGCAGATATTGTCTGTATGGGATTGCTGCTCGGACAGATAATAGGAAGGTGGGGCGATTTCTTTAACCGGGATTCTTTCGGAGAATATACGGACGGTCCCTTCGCCATGCTTCTGCCTCTGTCGGATGTGAACAGCAGTCATGTGACTGTGTGGATGACAGAGAATCTGCAGACGGTGGAAGGTACAGCCTGGATTCAGGTACAGCCGGTTTTTCTTTATGAGATTGTCTGGAATCTGGCATTGCTGCTGATTGTGCTCGGTATTCGGCGCAAAAAGAAATTTCACGGTGAAATTTCTCTGATTTATCTGTGCGGATACGGGCTGGGCAGATGCTGGATGGAAATCGTGCGGACGGATCAGCTTTTGATTCCCGGGACTTCTGTGGGGATATCCTGGGTTCTGTCTGTCATTGCAGCGGCTGTGTGCGGCACGGCCCTGATAGGGAAAGAGTGGAAAGTCAGAAAGCAGACAAAGGTACAGAAGAACGGTGAAGAGGTAGAACATGCAGAATTTACAGAAGAATCAATCGGAAGCACTGCGGGAGAAGATCGAGGAAACGAGGAAACGGCTGAACAGCAGCCTGAAGAGCCGGCTGGACATACCGAAGAGTCAGAAACTAAGTGAAGAATTGGATGAACTGATCGTGCAGTATCAGCTTTTGGCTGGAGATCAGTAAAATACCTGCCAGTGGGGAGAATCCCCACTGGTTTTTTTATTGTGTGCCCGGAAATCCCTCTCATTCACGAAAAATTTAGAAAAACCAGGAATTGCCTCTTGTATTTTCCGGATCAATAGTATAGAATAATACCATAAGTGGTAGAAAGTGGTGAAAAGTGGTGGCGAATGGAGAGTGAGTGGCAGTAAAGTCCATCGCCTTCCACGGAAGATATGCCAGGGGAGCAGCGCATATCTTCGTGAGGCAGGTGTTCATTTATGTTCATGGGAGAGTATAGTCATACAATAGATACGAAGGGGCGTCTGATTATTCCCTCGAAATTCCGGGCTCTTTTGGGAGAAGAGTTCGTGATTACCAAGGGACTTGACGGATGTTTATCTATTTATCCTATGGACGAGTGGAACACCTTCGAAGAAAAATTAAAAGCCTTACCACTTACAAATAAAAATGCAAGAACCTTCGCCCGTTTTTTCGTGGCCAGTGCGTGTATGTGTGAACTGGACAAGCAGGGGAGAATTCTCGTGCCGTCAACGCTTCGGGAATTTGCTGGTCTGGAGAAGGATGTGGTTCTGACCGGGAATCTGAACCGCATTGAAGTCTGGAGCAAGGAGAAATGGGCTGAGAACTCCAATTATGATGATATGGATTCGATTGCAGAAGGGATGCAGGAGATGGGTATCGTCATCTGATCCCGCCGCGCGGGAGACAGGGAGCCTCAAGGATGCAATTCCGACAGGAGAATAATATGGAATTTAAACACAAATCTGTATTACTGGATGAGACCATCGAGGGCCTGAATATCAAGCCGGATGGAATCTATGTGGATGGCACTCTGGGAGGTGCAGGACATGCCGCCAAGGTATGTGAAAAACTTTCTGCCAAGGGGAGATTAATAGGCATAGATCAAGACCAGGATGCAATAATTGCTGCGAGTGAACGTCTCAGGGAATTTGGGGAGAAGATTACAATCATTCGCAGCAATTATTGTTACGCGGTAAGAGAACTGCGGGAACGGGGGATCTGCCAGGTGGACGGCATTTTGCTGGACCTGGGCGTGTCTTCCTACCAGCTGGACAATCCGGACCGGGGCTTTACCTACCGGGTTGACGCGCCTCTCGATATGCGTATGGATCAGAGATCCACGCGGACGGCCAGCGACATCGTCAATGGTTATGAGGAGAGAAAACTGTACCGGATTATCCGGGATTACGGGGAAGACCGGTTCGCCAAAAATATCGCGAAGCACATTGTGGCGGCGAGGGCGAAGAAGCCCATTGAGACCACCGGTGAGCTGACGGAGGTGATCCGGCAGGCGATTCCCATGAAAATCCAGGCGTCCGGAGGCCATCCGGCCAAGCGGACTTTCCAGGCGATCCGGATTGAACTGAACCAGAATTGGAAGTTTTAAGAGATTCTATTGACGAAATGGTTGATATTTTGTCAGATCGTGGTAGAATTTGTATTATAACTTTTCATTCGCTGGAGGACCGGATCGTAAAGAATGCTTTTCGCAGGAATGAAGATCCGTGTATCTGCCCGAAGAATTTTCCGGCCTGCGTCTGCGGCAGGAAATCTAAAGGCAGGGTGATCACCAGGAAGCCGATTATACCCGGCGCGCAGGAGATGGAGGAAAATCCCCGCGCGAAAAGCGCGAAGCTCAGGATTTTTGAGCGCGTCCGTCAGGAAGAGGACTGAGAAGTCTTCCTGGTGAGAAAAGGAAAACCAATCGCTAATTTATAGATGAGGAAGTATATAAAATGGCGCAGACAGCGAGAAATGCCAACAGAAGACAAGGAAACCGAAGCAGAACAGCTGCGAGAACCCGTATGTATGTGGATGGAAATACGGTGAGAAAATACCAGGAGTCCACAGCAGAGCGGCAGCGCCGCCAGGCTGCTTCCCGCACACGGCAGCCGGTAAGCAAAGCGGCTCAGAGAAACAGGGCAAAGACCATGAATATGACCAGAGGTTTTGTGGGATTTCTGACGGTTGTGCTGATCGCGATTTTGTTCAGCTGTGTAAATTATCTTCATACGAAATCTCAGATCACCGCTCAGATGCAGAGCGTGGCGAATCTGGAGACGGAACTGAATCAGATCAAGGAGGAGAATGACGCATATTACAGCCAGGTCATGGGTTCGGTTGATCTGACAGCGATCAAAGAGAAAGCAGTCAACGAACTGGGAATGAAATATCCATCGGATGATCAGGTAATTACCTATCGGACAGAGCGGAGCAGTTACGTAAGACAGTATCAGGATGTACCGGAAGCAGAGTAGGTGAGTTTTTGAGAAGAAGAACAGAGAGAAAATTAAATATTCAAATGAGAAAAAAGCTAGTAATTCTATTCGGAATGGTTTTACTAGCTTTAGTCGGTTTAGTTTTAAAAATTACCGTGATCAACGCGACGGAGGGAGAACAGTACAGCAAGCAGGTGCTGATGCAGACGCAGCAGCAGTATACGAGCAGAGAGATTCCCAGCAAGCGCGGTACGATCTACGACAGGAACGGAAACATTCTTGCCAGCAGCAGTAAAGTTTATAACGTAATTCTGGACTGTAAGGTGATCAACTCAGATTCCAAATATCTGGAGCCTACGGTTGGCGCCCTGGTGGATATTTTCGGCGCGGACGAGGAAGAGATCCGTACCATTCTGTCGGACGAGAAGACGAAGAACAGTCAGTATCAGATTCTGATGAAAGGGGTCTCGGTGGATGACAAGAAAGCTTTTGACGAGTACACGACCATCGAAGAAGACTCCAAATTAAGCGAGGAAGAAAAAGAAATCCGGGAAAACGTACAGGGTGTATGGTTCGAGGAGACTTATAAGAGAAGTTATCCCTACGAGAGCCTTGCCTGCGATACCATCGGATTCACGTTCAATGCGGATACGGCGGACTGGGGTCTGGAAGGGTATTATAACAGTACCCTCATCGGCACCGACGGACGCCAGTATGGATATTTCAACGACAGCTCAGATGTGGAGCAGACGATCATTGACGCCACGGACGGTCAGAGCATCGTGTCCACGCTGGATGTGGGGGCACAGAGCATTGTAGAGAAATATGTGAATGCTTTCCAGGAAGCCATGGGCGCGAAGAACATCGGCGTGGTGGTGGAAGATCCCAATACCGGAGAGATTCTGGCCATGGACGGCGGCGACCGCTATGACCTGAACGAGCCGCGGGATATGTCCAGCATTTATACAGACGCTCAGGTGGAAGCCATGAACGACGAGGAACAGGTGGAAGCTCTGAACAATATGTGGCGGAACTTCTGTGTGACGGATGCCTATGAACCTGGTTCGGTTGTGAAGCCCATTGTCATGGCAGCCGCGCTGGAAAAGGGAGCCATCTCCGAAGACGATACGTTCACCTGTGATGGTTATCAGATGATCGGCGATACACAGATCAAGTGTGCCGCTTATCCGGGAGCCCACGGAACCCAGACTCTTCAGGAAGTGATCGCCAATTCCTGCAACGATGCCATGATGCAGATCGCGGCGAAAATGGGAACGGATCAGTTCCTGGAGACCCAGACACTGTTCAATCTGGGAAGCCGCACAGGAATTGATCTGCCCAATGAGGGAACCGGAATTATGCACACCGCGGATACCATGGGGCCTACAGAGCTGGCATGTTCCGCGTTCGGACAGGGATTTACCTGTACGATGATTCAGGAAATCAATGGAATCTGTTCCGTCATCAATGGCGGTTATTATTATCAGCCTCACCTGGTGAGCCGGATCGAAGACTCCCAGGGAACTGTGGTCAGAGAGATTGAACCCACCCTTCTGAAACAGACCGTGTCCAGCGGAATTTCCGAGGACGTTCGAAGTTATATGAGAGCCAGTGTGGAGATGGGTACCAGCCACTATTCAAAAGTAAACGGATACAGTTCCGGCGGTAAAACTGGAACCGCCGAGAAATTCCCCCGTGGAAACGGCAAATATCTGGTATCCTTTATCGGATTTGCCCCGGTGGATGACCCGGTAGTCGTTATCTATGTGGTTGTGGACGAGCCGGATGCGGATCGCCAGGACAACAGTGCCTATCCACAGTATATCGCGCAGGGAATTCTCTCAGAGCTGCTTCCGTATCTGGATGTGGCTCCGGATGAAGCGGCAGACGGAGAAGTACCGCAGACAGAGCTGTGGGAAGGATTCAACGGCCATCTGAAGGATAATGAACTGACAGGACTTGGTTCTCTCGCTCCCCGTTACGACGAGAACGGCCAGGAAGATCCCGAGGGTGAGTACGATGAGGATGGAAACTACATCGGACCGCCGGAAGAGGAAGAAGACGCGGATGAGGAAGGTTCCGGAGAGGACGGTATTTCCGAAGGAGAAGAGGACCGTGCTTCGGACGGAGAAGAGACGGATGGAACTTCAGCAAAGGAAGATGAGGACGGCAGCACGCAGGAAGAGCTTCCGGAGGAAGAACCGCAGGTGGATGTGTCCGACGACAGCACCGCGGACGGAGTTTCCAATGAAAACGCGCCGGGTCCGCTGGAGGACGACCGGGATCCCATCGAGGGAAATGACGCCCAGAGCGATGGAATCACCAACGAAGAAGCCGGCCTGGAATAAGGAATAAGCAGAAAAGAATAACCTCACAGAAGATCCCATAAAATAATAGGGATAACTTCTGTGGGGTTTTTTATGTGAAGAAAAATCAGACCTTTCATAAGAAGAAAATTTTTGTGATTTTCGTGGGCTGTACGGTGATCCTGTTGGGTCTGACCGGCCGGCTGGTATGGCTGATGGGTGTCCGGTCAGATTATTATTATGAAAAGGCAGAGGATCTCCATGAGAGAGAGCGGGAGATCAAAGCCGCGAGGGGAAAAATCATCGACGCGGCCGGGGAAGTGCTGGCCTCCAACCGGACGGTGTGTACCATCTCGGTGATTCACAGTCAGATTCGTGAGCCGGAGAAGGTGATCGCCGTGCTGTCAGAGGCGCTGGAGATGGATGAGGAGGAGATCCGGAAACGGGTGGAGACGGTATCTTCCATTGAGAGAATCAAGACAAATGTGGACAAAGAAGTGGGCGACCGGATCCGCGAGGAACAGCTGGACGGCGTCAAGGTGGACGAAGACTACAAACGGTATTATCCCTATGGAAGTCTGGCGTCCAAGGTGCTGGGCTTCACCGGCAGCGACAACCAGGGGATTGTGGGACTGGAAGTACAGTACGATTCCTGGCTGCAGGGGACACCGGGGAAAATTCTGACGAAGACAGACGCGAGGGGCGTGGAGCTGGACGAGGAAGGGGAAAGCCGGCTGGAGCCGGAGGCAGGCTGCGATCTCCTGATCAGCCTGGACAGCAACATTCAGGCCTACGCCCAGCAGGCGGCATTGAAAGTGATGGAAGAAAAGCAGGCGGAGCGGGTTTCCATCCTCCTGATGAATCCCCGGAACGGTGAGATCTACGCCATGGTCAATGTCCCGGAATTCGATCTGAATGATCCGTTTACCCTGAATACGGGGCAGGATACCACAGGTCTCACTGGGGAGGAAAAGCAGGATCTGCTGAATCAGATGTGGAGAAATCCCTGTCTGAATGATACCTATGAACCGGGTTCCACCTTTAAGATTATCACCATGGCGGCAGGTCTGGAAGAAGGGGTGGTATCCCTGGAAGATTCCTTTTACTGTCCCGGTTACCGGGTTGTGGAGGATCGCCGGATTCACTGCAGCAACCGTAACGGACATGGGGCAGAAACTTTTCTGGAGGGGGCTGAAAATTCCTGTAATCCGGTTTTTATCGATGTGGGCCTCCGGCTGGGTGTGGACCGGTTTTACGATTATTTCGGACAGTTTGGACTGATGAGTCTGACCGGAATCGATCTGCCCGGGGAGGCGGGAACTATCATGCACCAGAAAGAAAATATGGGGCAGGTGGAACTGGCGACCGTCTCTTTCGGACAGTCTTTTCAGATTACGCCGATTCAGCTGGCCACGACGGTGAGTTCCATCATCAACGGGGGCAGGCGGGTGACGCCTCATCTGGCCAGGGCGATTCAGAGTTCCGACGGAGAATACATAAAGGAACTGGAATATGACACCCAGGAAGGAATCCTGTCCCAGGAGACCTCTCAGACGGTGCGGGAGATTCTGGAACAGGTGGTCCATGAAGGCAGCGGAAAGAACGCGTATATCGAAGGTTATGCCATAGGCGGCAAGACAGCCACGTCCCAGACGCTTCCCAGGAGCGCGAACCGTTACATTTCCTCTTTTCTCGGTTTCGCGCCCGCAGATGATCCTCAGGTCCTCGCTCTGTGCATTATTCATGATCCCGAAGGAGTCTATTACGGGGGAACTGTGGCCGCGCCGGTGATCCGGGATATTTTTGAAAATGTGCTTCCTTATCTGAATATTCCCAAAACCGGAAAAGAGGAGAATAACAGTTGATAAATGGCCGGAAAAGCCGTATACTAAAGGTTAGTCCTGATGCAGGACGAAAAAACAAAAGATTGAAAGAGGTGTCTTATGGATTATCAGGTTGTTATCCCGGTGCTGATTTCGTTCGCGGTCAGCGTGATTCTGGGACCAATTATTATTCCATTTCTGAGAAAACTGAAGATGGGGCAGACGGAGCGTGTGGATGGTGTACAGTCTCATCTGAAAAAGGCGGGAACTCCTACCATGGGAGGAATTATTTTCCTCCTGGCTACGGTGGTGACTTCCCTGCTCTATCTGAAGGATTATCCGAAGATTATTCCCATTCTTTTTCTGACGCTGGGATTTGGAATCATCGGATTTCTGGATGATTATCTGAAGGTGGTTCTGAAGCGTTCGGACGGCCTGCTGGCCTGGCAGAAATTTCTTCTGCAGATTGTGGTTACGGCAGTGTTTGTCTTCTATCTGCTGAATTACACCGATGTGTCCCTGGGTATGCTGATTCCTTTCTGGAGCGGACATTACCTGAATATCGGCTGGCTGGCGGTGCCTCTTTTGTTTTTCGCGGTAATCGGAACCGTGAATGGAGTGAATTTCACAGACGGTCTGGATGGACTGGCTTCCAGTGTGACGGTTATGGTAGCGGTTTTCTTCACCGTGGTATCGGTGGGGATGAACAGCGGGATCGAACCGATCACCTGCGCGGTGGTAGGAGGCCTGATGGGCTTTTTGCTGTTCAATGTCTATCCGGCCAGCGTGTTCATGGGAGATACCGGTTCACTGGCTCTGGGCGGTTTTGTGGCCGGCACGGCGTACATGCTGCAGATGCCTTTGTTTATTCTGATTGTGGGATTGATTTACCTGGTTGAGGTACTCTCGGTCATCCTTCAGGTGTCTTATTTCAAAATCACACATGGAAAGCGGATTTTCAAGATGGCGCCGATCCATCACCATTTTGAGCTGTGCGGCTGGTCGGAGACCAGGGTTGTGGCAGTATTTTCCATTATAACTGCAATTCTGTGTCTCATCGGTCTGTTGGCGCTTTAGGAGGAAAAAATGAACTTAGAAGGAAAAAAAGTACTGGTATTCGGATCCGGAATCAGTGGAATCGGCGCTGCCGATCTGTTGGGCAGCGCAAAAGCGTATCCCATCATTTTTGATGGCAATGAGAAACTTTCAAAAGAAGAGATCTTACATAAAACCAGAGGAGATTATCCGGCGGAGGTCTATGTGGGCGAGCTGCCTGCTTCGGTACTGGAAAGCCTGGATCTGGCGGTGCTCAGCCCCGGTGTTCCCACGGATATCCCGCAGGTGCAGAGCCTGTACCGTCAGGGAATCCCTGTGTGGGGAGAGGTGGAACTGGCTTATCAGATGGGAAAAGGAACCGTCCTGGCCATCACAGGAACCAATGGAAAGACAACCACAACGGCTTTGCTGGGAAAGATTATGTCTGACTGCCGGGAGTCGGTTTTCGTGGTGGGGAATATCGGAAACGCCTATACAGGCGCGTCTTTGAGCATGCGTGAAGACAGTGTCACCGTGGCGGAGATCAGCAGCTTCCAGCTGGAGACCATCGACCGTTTCGCGCCTCATGTGAGCGCGATCCTGAATATCACGGAAGATCATCTCAACCGTCACCATACGATGGAAGAATATATCCGCGTGAAAGAACTGATCACCAGGAACCAGACAGAGAAGGATTACTGCATTCTGAACTACGAGGATGAGGTTCTGAGAAAGTTCGGGGAAAACATCAGACCCAAAGTGATTTATTTTTCCAGTCTCAGAGAGCTGGAGGAGGGAATCTTCCTTCGCGGCGGACAGATCATCCTGCGGATGGACGGGAAAGAGATTCCTTTTGTGAGAACCGAACAGCTTCGGATTCTGGGCAGACACAATCATGAAAACGCGATGGCTGCCATGGCCATGGCTTACTGCGCCGGAGTGTCAGCAGAAGAGATCTGCAGAAGCGTCTGTGAGTTCCGCGCGGTGGAACATCGGATCGAGTTTGTGGAGGAGAAAAACGGAGTGGTTTACTATAACGATTCCAAGGGAACCAATCCGGACGCCGCAATCAAAGGAATCCAGGCCATGGATCGTCCGACGCTTCTCATCGGCGGCGGATTTGACAAAGGATCTGAGTACGACGAATGGATTCAGGCTTTTGACGGAAAAGTCCGCTATCTGGTTCTGATCGGCCAGACCAGGGAGAAGATCCGGGAGGCGGCGAACCGGCTGGGATTCTATGACTGCATCCTGGCAGAAGATCTCAAAGAGGCGGTTGCCATCTGCGCGCAAAAGGCCAGACCGGGTGACGCGGTGCTGCTCTCGCCGGCCTGCGCAAGCTGGGGACAGTTTGACAATTATGAGCAAAGAGGGAATATGTTCAAAGAGTACGTACATAGTCTATAGAGGAAGAGACCGTATGGATGTGAGCATGTGCCTCAGAAAAATAAGAATGAAAAATCAGATAAGATACTGGTGCTTCTGGTGCTGACGCTGGTCGTTTTCGGTCTGGTGATGCTCCTGAGTACCAGTGCGTATAATGGGCGGGTCAAATTTAATGATTCCGCCTATTATTTTAAGAAGCAGCTGTTTGCCACGGCGCTGGGGCTGATGGGGATGTATCTGGTGTCCCGGATGGATTATCACAGGCTGATCCGTTTCGCGCCGGCCGCTTACGCGCTGTCCCTGGCTTTGTCCACAGCGGTATTGTTCATCGGACAGGAATACAATGGATCGAAGCGGTGGATCGCTCTGGGACCGCTGTCCTTTCAGCCTTCAGAATTTGCCAAGGTGGCGGTCATTCTGTTTCTGGTCTGGGTCACGTCCAAGGCCAGGATGAGAACCGACAGCATTCGGTTTATGATCCTGATTATGGCAGTGCTGCTTCCTATTGTAGGTCTGGTGGGAACCAACAATCTGAGTACCGCGGTGATTATTCTGGGGATCGGGGTTCTCCTGATCTTTGTGGCAAATCCCAGATATCTGCAGTTTGTGGGGCTTGGCGTGGCGGGAATCGGATTTCTGGCGGTTTTTCTGGCCATGGAGAGCTACCGCCTGGAGAGACTGGCAGTCTGGCGCAACCCGGAGAAATACGAAAAAGGGTTTCAGACGATTCAGGGGCTGTATGCCATCGGAAGCGGCGGGATTTTCGGGACGGGTCTGGGAAGCAGCATGCAGAAGCTGGGATTTGTGCCGGAGGCGCAAAATGACATGATTTTTTCGATTATCTGCGAGGAGCTTGGCCTGGTGGGAGCCGGCACGCTGATTCTGATCTTCGCCCTCCTGCTCTGGCGTCTGATGGTGGCGGCCACTCACTGCCGGGATCTGGAAGGAGCTCTGATCTGCACCGGAATTCTGGGGCATATGGCCATTCAGGTGATTCTGAATATTGCGGTTGTGACCAACACCATTCCCAATACGGGAATCACTCTGCCTTTTATCAGCTACGGCGGAACTTCTGTGGTGTTCCTGCTGGGAGAAATGGGGCTTGCGCTGTCCGTGAGCCGTCACCAAAAACGCGGCTTTGCATAGGATAGTAAGTGAGAAGGTATCTGGGAGTGCGAAGATTGGACGCGATACGTATTTTCGGAGGGAGGCCGCTTCAGGGAAGTGTGACCGTGCAGGGTTCGAAAAATGCCGCATTACCCATGATGGCAGCCGCGCTTTTGCACCGGGGAACCACCGTGCTGCATCATTGTCCGCGGATTGCGGATGTATTTTATATGGAAGAGATTTTAGAAGAGCTGGGAGCAGATACCTTCTGGAACGGGCATTCCCTTCATCTGGACTGCAGTCATATTCACAGTGCCTGTGTCAGACAGGACTACACAAATAAAATGAGGTCTTCCGTGATTTTGCTGGGAGCTCTGCTGGGACGGAAGAAAAAAGCGTTGATCGGTTATCCGGGAGGGTGTGTGATCGGAGCAAGGCCGGTGGATCTTCATCTGAAGGTTCTGAGAAGCCTCGGAGCGAAGATCCGGCAAAATGAAGAGTGGCTCTGCGCAGACGCGGCAAATCTTCAGGGAGGATTTTTCGCTTTTCCAAGAAAAAGTGTCGGGGCAACGGAACAGGCAATGCTTGCGGCGGCTGCGGCGCCGGGAGAGACACGGCTTTTGAACTGTGCCTGTGAGCCGGAGATCCTGTGGCTGCAGAAACTTCTCAACGCCATGGGCGCAGATGTGAGCGGGGCAGAAAAAGGAAGGATTCTCATCCGGGGCGGCAGACCCTTCCGGGACTGTGAATTTTCTGTGCCGCCGGACCGGATCGTGGCGGGAACCTACCTGTGCGCGGCCGCGGCAACAGGGGGGAGAATTACCCTTCGCAATCCGCCGATGGGAGAAATGGAAGCCTTTCTGAAGGTATATCAGAAAATGGGTGGACAATATCAGTTCATCGGTGGTAAACTAGTAGCGGACAGCCGGCAAAGGTTAAGAGCAGCAGATTTTGTCGAGACGGAAGAATATCCGGGATTTCCCACAGATCTGCAGTCTCCGCTGATGGCGGTTCTCACGGTGGCGGACGGAGTCAGCCATATCCGGGAGAATATTTTCGAAGATCGCTTTAAGGCTGCGGCGGGACTGGAAAAAATGGGAGCGGATATCCGGCTTTGCGGGCGCGACGCCTGGATTCGGGGAGGCTGTCTGCGCGGCGCTTTGGTGGAAGCCCAGGAGCTGCGGGGAGGAGCCGCTCTGGTACTGGCAGGCCTGGCGGCAAAAGGAGAGACCATTGTACGGGGAGCTTCGTACATTGAGCGTGGTTACGAGTCCATCTGCGAGGATCTGGAAAGTCTGGGAGGAAGAATAGAAAGATACGGGTAAGAAGATATGAGAGCATCCAATTATCGGAAAAAAATAGATAAGAAGGTCTGGAGAATCATCTGGGGAGTCATCGCCGGACTGGTGCTGGCAGGCATTATATTTTTCTTTGCCTATTTCCATGTGACCCATGTGGAAGTGGTGGAGAGCAATCACTATTCAGAAGATGAAATCCGGGAAATGGTTCTGACCGGTCCGCTGGCATCGAACTCGGTTCTGGCGCCTCTTCTGTACAGCAAGGACAATGTGACAGGCATCGCTTTCGTGGAAAAATTTGATGTGACCCGGATAGATCACAAAACCATCGCGGTGAGTGTCAAGGAGACGGAGGCAGTGGGGTGTATTCCCTATCTGGACTGTTATGTGTACTTTGACCGGGAAGGCATTATGATTGACAGTTCCGTGGAGCGGGATGATATTATTCCCTATTTTGACGGGATCCAGGTCAGTCATGTGGTAAAAGGGGAGAAGCTTCCCATGGAGGGAGACACGATCCTGAATACGGCAGTCAGCCTGGCCCGGATTTTTGAAAAAAACGACAGTATTCCGGATAATATCAGTTTTGATGAGAATCATCAGATTACCCTTCAGTACGGGGATATCCGCGTGGAACTGGGGCAGGATCAGTATCTGGAAGATAAGATGGAGAAAGTACTCGCGATTCTTCCGCTTCTGAAAGGGAAAAAAGGAATTCTTCATCTGGAAAATGTGAGTGACACCGTTCAGAAAGTGACGTTTGAGGAAGAGACCGGAGAAGAGGAGACGGATCCGAACGGAGATCTCCTGGAAGATTCCGGAGATTCTTCGGAGGATGACGGAAGTTACGACGACAGCGGTTATGATGACGGAAGTTACGACGACAGCGGTTATGATGACGGAAGTTATGACGACAGCGGTTATGACGACGGAAGCTACGACGACAGCGGTTATGACGACGGAAGTTACGACGACAGCGGTTATGACGACGGGAGCGACGACAGCGGCTACGACGACGGAAGCGACGACAGCGGCTACGATGACGGAAGTTACGACGACAGCGGCTACGATGACGGGAGCGACGACAGCGGCTACGACGACGGAAGCGATGAAAGCGGCTATGATGACGGAAGTTATGACGACAGCGGTTATGATGACGGAAGCTACAATGACAGCGGTTATGACGAAAATTATTGAAAAAATGTAAAAAACCTAAAATAGAGGTTGATAAATTCGGGAAAAAAATATATTATATACCTATATGTAGCTTAAAAAAAAGACCTGAGGGGAATAAATATTAGGAACATAAAGGAGGAAGTACGTTGTTAGAGATTATGACAAATGAGGCTGAGTCTTCTGCAAAGATTATAGTAATCGGAGTAGGCGGCGCAGGTAATAATGCAGTAAATAGAATGGTAGAAGAAGCGATTGGCGGAGTAGAGTTTGTGGGAATTAATACCGACAAGCAGGCTCTGACTCTGTGTAAAGCTCCGACCGTACTTCAGATTGGCGAGAAAATTACCAAAGGTCTTGGCGCAGGCGCGCAGCCGGAAGTTGGAGAAAAGGCAGCTGAGGAGAGCATCGAGGAGATCAAACAGCTGATGGAAGGCGCGGACATGGTATTTGTTACCTGTGGTATGGGCGGCGGAACCGGAACCGGAGCGGCTCCTGTTGTGGCAGGCGCGGCAAAGGAGATGGGCATCCTGACCGTAGGCGTGGTGACAAAACCGTTCCGGTTTGAAGCCAGGACACGTATGAATAATGCTTTGACAGGCATCGAGAAGTTGAAAGAAAATGTAGATACTCTGATTGTGATCCCCAACGATAAACTTCTGGAGATCGTGGATCGCCGTACAACTATGCCGGAAGCTTTAAAGAAAGCCGATGAAGTACTCCAGCAGGCGGTTCAGGGAATCACAGACCTGATTAATCTGCCGGCTCTGATTAACCTTGACTTCGCGGATGTTCAGACCGTGATGATCGATAAGGGAATCGCGCATATCGGAATTGGAGAGGCAAAAGGAGACGACAAGGCGCTGGAAGCTGTTCAGCAGGCTGTTTCCAGTCCGCTGCTTGAGACAACGATCCAGGGCGCAAGCCATGTGATCATCAATATTTCCGGAGATATCTCTCTGATGGATGCGAACGACGCGGCAAGCTACGTTCAGGAACTGACCGGAGAGGATACCAACATTATCTTCGGCGCAATGTACGACGATACCGTTGCGGATTACGCGAGAATTACCGTGATTGCCACAGGTCTGGACGATACGGCGGCAAAGAGCGGATATACCGCGAAGAGCAGCACAGGTTTCGGAGTGAAGAAGCCGGCAGGACAGCCGCAGAGCAGCCATGCCGCAGCGAAGATGCCGAACGGCATGAACATTCCGAGCTTCAGCATGCCGAACGTGGGAACCGGAGCTTTTACCGCGAAGCAGCCTACCAGCACGGTACAGAAAAAAGATATTCAGATTCCGGATTTCTTAAAAAACCGCTAGAATTTTTCTTCCGCCGGAAGCAGAAGTTTCCGGTGAAAGATGTATAAAAGGCAGAAATATGGGAATTCTAACTGGTGTACCGCTCAGAACCGGTACAATAAAGAAAAGGAGGCTCATATTATGCCAATGTTGAGATGTTCTGCGACAACCTGTCTCTACAACCAGGGAGAGTGCTGTTCCAAGGGAGATATCGTAGTCAGCGGAGAACAGGCAGTCTATGCGGATGAGACAAACTGTTCCAGTTTTGTGGAGAGATCTGACTCATCCATGACGAACAGCGCAGGCTGCGGCTGTGACCGGATTCACATCCAGTGCAAAGCCCATGACTGTGTTTATAACGCTCAGGAAAATTGTGAAGCCGCGCAGGTGAATATCGCCGGCGCCGGAGCATGTGTCTGTCAGGATACCAAATGCGGTACTTTTGAGTGCAGAAAGTAATGCGATTTTTGAAGAGAAAACCTCCAGCCGGAAAAGCTGGAGGTTTTTTACTTTGCCGGAGCGCGGTTTTCTTGTGAAACGCAAAATATTTCGCGCCGCAGGGCTGCCGGCGCAGAGAATACAGAAAGCGCGGTTCAAAAAAGAAAAATACTTGACACGGGAAGAATTCCGTGGTATCTTATTCAAGTACGCAGAGAAAGAAGAGTATCCACTCTCACCACAGCGCAGAAGGCGGCTGCTGGTTAAGAAACGAATTACAGCGTCCGGATCCGGGCGATATGGGAGAAGTGTGGATAGTCTGTCTATTGGCACTTTTTTTATTTCACAGAGAAGATTTCGCCGCGGCGAAAGGAGAAATACAGCCTTTCCTGTGAGAGAGGATTCCCGGCAGGAATGCGGAAGATAAATAGAAAGTGCATTCGGGAAAAGAGAATGAGAAGGTATGGAGGTGCAAGACAATTAGCAATTTAAGTATTAATGAGCAGATCAGAGACAAAGAAGTGCGTCTGATCGGTCCGGATGGGGCACAGATGGGGATTATGTCTGCGAGAGAAGCAATGGCGAAGGCCCAGGAAGCCGGGCTGGATCTGGTGAAGATTGCTCCACAGGCGAAACCGCCGGTATGTAAGATTATCGATTACGGAAAGTACAAATATGAGCTGGCGAGAAAAGAAAAAGAAGCCAGGAAGAAACAGAAAACGATCGATGTCAAGGAAGTACGTCTTTCACCGAATATTGATACCAATGATCTGAAGACGAAAGTGAACGCGGCGAGAAAATTCCTGAGCAAGGGAGACCGTGTGAAGGTGACTCTGCGTTTCCGCGGAAGAGAGATGGCACATATGCACAACAGCAAGCATGTTCTGGATGATTTCGCGGAGCAGCTGCAGGATATTGCCGTTGTGGATAAAGCGCCGAAGGTGGAAGGCCGCAGTATGACCATGTTTTTAACTGAAAAACGTTAAAATAGAGAAAGAGCGATTAAGGAGGAAATTTCAAATGCCAAAAATTAAAACATGCAGAGCAGCAGCAAAACGCTTCAAAAAAACAGGTACAGGTAAATTAGTTAGAAATAAAGCGTATAAGAGCCATATTTTGACCAAGAAATCTCAGAAGAGAAAGAGAAATCTGAGAAAATCTACTGTTACTGATCCGACAAACGTAAAGAACATGAAGAAAGCATTACCATATTTATAAGATAGAGAAACAGGAGGAAATCGAAAAATGGCAAGAATTAAAGGCGGATTAAACGCAAAGAAAAAACATAATCGTACATTGAAGCTGGCAAAAGGTTACAGAGGAGCCAGATCCAAACAGTATAGAATTGCAAAACAGTCTGTTATGAGAGCGCTGACCAGCGCTTACGCAGGAAGAAAAGAGAGAAAACGTCAGTTCAGACAACTGTGGATCGCGCGTATCAATGCGGCCGCAAGAATGAACGGTCTTTCCTACAGCAAATTCATGTATGGCCTGAAACTGGCTGATGTAAACATGAACAGAAAGATGCTGGCTGAGATGGCAGTCAACGATCCGGAGGGATTCAAGACTCTGGCTGAGGTAGCTAAGGAGAAACTGGCTTAATGCCGGCCAATCCGGGAAAATAGATTTACAGGCGTGGTATGGTTTTTGGATACTTCTCTCTTCCGGGAGAAGCATCCGACAGCTGTGCGGCGCTTTTTTTGATAAGAAGAAGGATTGAGAGATATGGATTTGTTTGAATACGCAAAGTCAAAAACTCTGGAACAGGAGTCTCCGCTGGCTTCCCGTCTGCGCCCGTCCACCCTGGAAGAGGTGGTGGGACAGCAGCATATCGTGGGCAAGGATAAGCTGCTCTACCGTGCAATCAAGGCGGACAAGCTGAGTTCCATTATCTTTTATGGACCTCCCGGAACTGGAAAAACAACCCTCGCGAAGGTGATCGCCAACACCACCAGCGCGAATTTCACCCAGATCAACGCCACCGCGGCAGGAAAAAAAGATATGGAAGCCGTGGTAAAACAGGCGCAGAACGATCTGGGGATGTATGGGAAAAAGACGATTCTGTTCAT
This sequence comes from uncultured Blautia sp., assembly GCA_963927715.1. Classification (GTDB taxonomy): domain Bacteria; phylum Bacillota; class Clostridia; order Lachnospirales; family Lachnospiraceae; genus Blautia_A. Next base: position 417,700 of record CAWVBU010000001.1, read on the forward strand.
CGACGAGATTCACCGTTTCAACAAAGGCCAGCAGGATTACCTCCTGCCTTTTGTGGAGGACGGGACCATTATTCTCATCGGGGCCACCACAGAGAATCCATATTTTGAGGTGAACGGAGCTCTTTTGTCCCGGTCTGTGATTTTCGAATTGAAGCAGCTGGAAAAAGAAGAGATTAAGACTTTGATCCGCCGCGCGGTGACGGATCCGGTCAAAGGGATGGGAAACTACCGGGCGGTTATGGAGGAAGACGCGCTGGAGTTTCTGGCGGATATGGCAGGCGGCGACGCCAGAGCGGCTCTCAACGCGGTGGAACTGGGGATTCTCACCACAAAACGGTCGGAAGACGGAAAGATTCATATCACGCTGGATGTGGCCCAGGAATGCATTCAAAAGCGTGTGGTACGCTATGACAAAAGCGGAGATAACCATTACGATATCATTTCCGCGTTTATCAAGAGCATGAGAGGGTCAGATCCGGACGCGGCAGTCTATTACCTGGCGAAAATGCTTTATGCCGGGGAAGATGTGAAATTTATCGCCAGAAGGATGATGATCTGCGCTTCGGAGGATGTGGGAAACGCGGATCCTCACGCGATTATGGTGGCGACGTCGGCGGCTTTGGCGGTGGAACGGGTGGGGATGCCTGAGGCTCAGATTATTCTGGCACAGGCGGCCTCTTACATTGCCTGCGCGCCGAAGAGCAACGCCGCGGTAAACGCCATCAGCGCGGCCATGGAAAGTGTGCGTAAAGTAAAAACAACCGTGCCCGCGCATCTGCAGGACGCCCATTATGGCGGCCACACAAATCTCGGACACGGCGTGGGATACCGGTACGCCCATGATTTTCCCAACCATTATGTGGAACAGCAGTATCTGCCCACAGAAATTCTGGGTACCCGGTTCTATGAGCCGGGGGATCTGGGCTATGAAAAGGAGATAAAAGAATACCTGAGAAAAGTAAAAGGGCGTGATTAATTCAGCAGGTGATCCATCAGATATTCATAGATTTCGAGATGTTTCCCCGGCCACTGGCGGCAGATTTCTTCTGCCGCTTCTTTTGTGGGCACAGTGATGGTGAAATCCAGCATATCCGCCCCTCTCTCTTTGATCTGGCAGCGGACATGGTAATCCTGATTGGTGGATTTGTAATAATCCGCGAGGGTGACCGTGGTTTCCTTCAGTTCACGTCCCTTTTCCTGGAGGAAGGCCTGGATTTCCCCTTTGATGGTATTGGAAATTTCCGTGTTAAAATACGAAAGCGTCGTTCGTCCCTGTTCCGTGAGATAGTAATAGGTGGAATTGCGGACGGTTTTTTCCTCCAGAAGGCGGGATTCGATCAATTCTGAGAATGCCTGTTGGAGATGAAAATAACTGGTATATTCTTTTTCCAGAATAAACTCGGAAATCTGTGAGTTTGTGAGAGGTTCTTTTACCTCGTTGAGCATATAGAGAATAATCAGTTTATAAAGCGTAAAAGGTTTTGCCATAAAAAACTCCCCCTCTTTCATGTCGTGTTTTCCGTTTCACTCAGCAGTCGGAATGGAACAGGCGTCCCTGCCAGGTGTTCCGAAGCTTCATCTCATGATGCAGCTGATTGAGAACTTCCCTTTTTCGGCTTGCCCAGACTGGCGCGATGAGAAGATCTTTCGGCCCGTCACCGGTCAGCCGGTGGATGACGAGATCCGGAGACAGATGCTCCAGACAGGCGATGAGAAGATCCAGATACTCCTCCCGCGTATAAACGCGGAAAAGCCCTTTCTCATAATCTGCGGCCAGATCCGTCCCGCGAAGCACATGGAGCAGCTGCAGCTTGACTCCCTGGACGTCCTGGTGATTTAGGTATTCCATGGTCTGCAGAATCTGTTCCCGGCTTTCTCCCGGAAGGCCCAGGATGGTGTGTACAATCACCTCAATGCCGCGTCCGCGCAGACCGCGCACGGCTTCCTCGAAGCAGGACAGCGGGTATCCGCGGCGGATATAACGGGCAGTCGGTTCATGAATGGTCTGAAGACCCAGTTCAATCCAGACTGGTTTCTGCCGGTTCAGTTCTCCCAGAAGATCCAGCACATCCTCCCCCAGGCAGTCCGGGCGAGTGCCCACAGACAGGGCTGCCACATCCGGGTGAGAGAGAGCTTCCGTAAACAGGGAGCGCAGATAGGGAAGCGGTGCATAGGTATTGGTATAGGCCTGAAAATAGGCGATGTACCGGCGAATGGGGCGCTTCCGGCACAGAAGTTCTTTTTGCTGCTCGATCTGTTCGGTGACAGACAAAGCGCTGCTGGCCGCGAAGTCTCCGGAGCCTCCGGCGCTGCAGAAGATACAGCCTCCGGTTCCCAGAGTTCCGTCCCGGTTGGGACAGGTCATCCCTCCGTTCAGAGTCACTTTATATATTTTTTCATGAAACCGCTCCCGGAGCATATAGTCCAGGGAATGATAAGGTTTTTCGCCCCAGCGCATGGTAAATCTGCTTCCTCCTGCTCTGATATTCCGCGGCAGGAAAGAGATATCCGGCCCGGCATCTGCTTTCTATATAATAGCATCGGAAAAAAAGAAGTGCAAGAAAAAAGAAGCGCCCCAAAAGGACGCTTCCGGTGAAAAAGCAGGTGCCGGACCGTTTCTTTTCCTAAGTCACGGTGTTTTGGGAGAAGATACCCTCACGGCAGGGGCACACAGGTTCCGCACCTGATTCAGGGCTTTGGAGACCGCTGGAATGGAGAGCACGATGACTGTGAGAATCCCTTCCGCCAGCAGATAAGAGTAGTTGTAGACGATGGGATAGACGGCAGTCAGTGATTTCGGGAAGTTCTCCGGCATGTAGCTCATCCAGTAGAGATAGCCGCCCAGAGCGTGGAAAGCGCCGCGGGCCAGTACTGCCAGGATATAGCCCTTGATCAGACCGTGTTTCTTCGCGTTTTTGAAAAGTCCGGCCAGACCGAGAGCCGCAAACGCCAGGAAATAATCACAGCATACCTGGAAAAAGGAAAGCACGTAAGGCTCCTGAAGGAACTGCAGGACGCCGAAGACCAGGCCTGTGAGCAGGCCGATGCGGAGGCCGTACCAGTAGCCGATCAGCACGATGAACAGCATGCTGAACAAGGTGACAGATCCGCCGAAGGGCAGCTTGAAGACCCGGATATAGGAAGTCACGTAAGCCAGCGCGAGGGCAATGGCACAGGTGACCAGCTGCTGTGTGGACATTTTAAAAGAATTGCCTCCTTTTTTGAGCAGAACAAAAATCAGGACGGCAAAGAGGACAACAGCCAGGATGGACACGGTGTAGCCGGCGGTTGTGAGACCTCCTTGTGCATTTACCAGAAAATGGAACATAAGTAAATTCCTCCTTTGATGTAAAAATTCAAACGAGTCTATCATATCACAAATTGAAAAAAAGTAAAGAATCCTTTTATTCTTTACTTTTATAAACTTGTAAATCCCGGGAGCGGGAAGTATAATGGACGCAGAAGAAAGATTTCACCGGTGATTTTTGACGGAAGCAGATCCGTTTGCACAGGAAGATTTCGAAGAGGAGGAAGAGACGTTATGAAAAAAAGTGTACTGGATTTGCATACACACACAGTGGCCAGCGGGCATGCTTACAATTCTCTGCGGGAGATGGCAAAAATGGCGGCAGACAAGGGGCTTGAGATTCTGGGGATTACCGAACACGCGCCCATGATGCCCGGAAGCTGCCAGAGATTCTATTTTCACAATCTGAAGATTGTTCCCAGGGATCTGTACGGGATAGAGCTGCTTCTGGGAACCGAGGTCAATGTTCTGGATACACAGGGGAACCTGGATCTGTCACAGAAGGATCTTCTGGGGCTGGATGTGGTCATTGCCAGCATGCACATCCCCTGTATGAAACCGGGAACCAGAGAAGAGAATACCTATGCTTACCAGAAGGTACTGGCCAACCCGGCGGTGAATATTATCGGGCATCCGGATGATGGTCGTTTTCCTGTGGACTACAGGACTCTCGTGCGCACAGCGGCGGATTACGGGAAGGTTCTGGAAGTCAACAATCACTCCCTGGAGCCGGCCTGCGCCCGGGAAAATGCCCGGGAGAACGATCTGATGATGCTGGAGTACTGTAAGGAGTACCGGGTTCCCATCGTGATGAGCAGCGACGCGCATTTTGATACGCTGATCGGAGAGTTTCCGAATATCTATCCGCTGCTGGAGGAGACCGGCTTTCCGGATGAGCTGGTTCTCAATTATTCCGCGGAAAAACTGAGAACTTTTGTCAATTGTTACAAATCCTAAAAATTCAATGAAAATTTTGAAAGCTTCTTGAATGTGCAAATTTAGTGTGATAAAATAAAAATCAGAACGTAGCTGCTATGCCCGAATGTGCGGCTGCTGCGTACATAAGGTGTGGCAAGAACATGTCGAAGGAGAATCAGTAATGGGTAAAAAAATAAGGACGGAAGCGGTCGATCAGCTGTTTGAGGGAATTCTCAGCCTGAAGACGAAGGAAGAATGTTATCTGTTCTTCGAGGATGTGTGTACCATTAACGAGCTGCTCTCTTTGTCTCAGAGATTCGAAGTGGCGAAGATGTTGATGGATAAGCGCACGTATCTGGATATTTCTGAGAAGACTGGAGCGTCGACTGCGACAATCAGCCGTGTAAATCGGTCACTGAACTATGGAAACGACGGTTATGAGATGGTATTGAAGCGGCTGGAAGAGGCGAAAAAGGAAAGTGAATAGGTAATAATGATAGACAGGCGTACTGCAGATCAATGCGGTACGCCTGTTCCATTACATATCCAGTTTCATATCTCCGAATTTGATCCAGCCTTTTTTCCGCATCCATTCAGAAAAGATCAGGCTGAGGATGGCCGGAAAGATAAACTGCAGCAGCAGGATTTTGATCAGCACAGTTGTGGGGGCTTCGTAAGCAGTCATGGTCTGCCAGGTCATGATCTGTCCCACGAAACCGGCGGAGCCCATTCCGGATCCGGTGGCGTTGCACTGCATGTTCACAAGAATGGTTCCCACGGGACCGAGGATGGCGCTGGAGAGAATGGCCGGCAGCCATATGACCGGTTTTCGAAGAATATTCGGGACCTGAAGCATGGAGGTTCCGATTCCCTGCGCCAGAAGGCCGCCGATTTTATTTTCCCGGTAGCTGGCAACGGCGAATCCCACCATGTTGCAGCAGCAGCCGATCACTGCGGCTCCGGCGGCGATGCCGGAGAGATTCAGGATGACGCCCAGAGCAGCGGAGCTGATGGGCAGCGTGAGAATGATTCCCATAAGGACGGAAACAATGATTCCCATCAGGAAAGGCTGCTGTTCGGTTCCCCAGTTGATCAGGCTTCCCAGCCAGGCCATAAAAGAAGAAATCGGCGGTCCCACCACCAGCCCCACGGCGGAGCCTGCGGTGATGGAAATCAGCGGAGTAATCAGGATATCCACCTTGGTCTTTCCGGAAATCAGATGACCGATTTCAATTCCGGCAAAAGCTGCCACGAAGGCGCCCAGAGGTTCTCCGGGACCGGACAAAAGCATGGCGGAGTTCTCCGTGAGCACGGATCCGGCCAGGATCTGGCTGGCGAAGCTGCCGACCATACCTGCGGTGGCTGCGGATAAAACGACCAGAGAGCTTTCCTGGTAACGGTGGGCGACCCCTACGCCGATACCGGCGCCAGTCAGGGCCGCGGCCATTTTGCCGAGAAGAAAAAGCGCCTCTCCTGTATTTCCCCCGATCAGATTTCCGATCTGCTGGATAATGGTTCCGATAATTAAAGTGGCAAACAATCCCTGTGCCATTCCGCTTAACCCATCGATAAAAATGTGGTTCAGTAGTTTTTTCATAAAAATCCTCTTTTCCTATGTGTTGACAGGTGTCTTGTCACACGCAAAAGCTTATCATGTTTTTATGAAAAAAGCAATACAGAGATTGTCTGCCACTTTTGATTTTTCAGAAGACCTCTTCAGCCTTCTTTAACTTTCATATCCGTTCGGATTGTTTTTCTGCCAGTTCCAGGAATCCGCGCACATATCCTCAATGTTGTATTTGGCTTCCCAGCCCAGTTCTTCTTTTGCTTTCTTCGGGTCACAGTAGCAGGTGGCAATGTCGCCGGCGCGGCGCGGTTTGATCTCATACTTAATGGGATGTCCGCAGGCTTTCTCGAATGCGTGCACCACCTGGAGAACGCTGTAACCGTTTCCGGTTCCCAGATTGTAGATGCTTACGCCCTCTTTGTCTTTCAGCTTCTCGATGGCTTTCACATGGCCGACAGCCAGGTCAACGACATGGATGTAATCACGCACGCCCGTTCCGTCCGGGGTGTCATAATCGTCGCCGAAGACGCCCAGGCATTCCAGTTTGCCGATGGCAACCTGTGCCACATAAGGAAGCAGATTGTTGGGGATTCCCTTGGGATCCTCGCCGATCATGCCGCTTTTGTGAGCGCCGATGGGGTTGAAGTAACGCAGAAGAATCACATTCCACTCAGGGTCTGCTTTGTGCAGATCCATGAGAATCTGTTCCAGCATCCATTTGGTCCAGCCGTAAGGATTGGTACAGGTTCCTTTCGGGCATTCTTCCGTGATCGGAATCTGTGCGGGATCTCCGTATACCGTCGCGGAAGAGCTGAAAATGATATTTTTCACATTGTATTTTTTCATGGCAAAGCAGAGATTTACCGTACCGGCGATGTTGTTCTCGTAGTATTCCAGGGGTTTTGCCACAGATTCGCCTACGGCTTTCAGCCCTGCGAAATGGATGACTGCGTCCACGTTCTCTTTCGCGAAAATGGCTTCCAGCGCCTCACGGTCACGGATGTCTGCCTCATAGAATGTGAGATCTTTGCCGGTGATCTCTCTGACACGGTCCAACGCTTTCGGGCTTGCGTTGTACAGATTGTCCACTACGACAACGTCATATCCTTCATTCAGTAATTCCACACAGGTGTGGCTGCCGATGTATCCGGCTCCGCCAGTAACTAAGATTTTCATGTTTTACCTCCTAAAATTCTGGATTTGTCCGCAGACTGCGGAATAAAAATTAAAGTGTTCCAATAAAGCGCAGGAAGGCTTCCCGTCCCTGCGGGGTACATTTGTAGACGCCGGCATCCTCCAGAACCTTGACGAAGACAAGGCCGATTTCCTTCTGGAGAATTTCCTCGATGTTCTCTTCGGTAACTGAATCGTATTTCGGAAGGAATTCCTGTACCCATGCGGCGTGTTTCGCGATTTTCTCATTCTGCGCAGGGTCTTTCTGATTCAGTATGTAATCTTTCAGCAGTTCGATTTCCTCTTTCAGACGGGAGGGCAGTACAGCCAGTCCCATAACTTCGATCAGGCCGATGTTCTCTTTCTTGATGTGGTGGCAGTCCTGATGGGGGTGGTAAACGCCCAGAGGATATTCCTCCGTGGTCAGATTGTTGCGCAGGGCCAGATCCAGTTCAAACAGGCCGTCGCGTTTTCTGGCGATGGGCGTGATGGTGTTATGGGGTTCTCCATCTGTGTAAGCATAAATATTCGCGTCTTCGTCCGTGTAATTTCTCCATTTATCCAGAATATGAGAGGCCAGATCCACGAGGCGTTTATCGTCTGCATGGCGGATACGGATGACAGACAGCGGCCATTTCACGATGCAGGCTTCCACGTCCTCATATCCCGGGATCGTGATGGGAAGTTCCGCGGGAGCTTTCTCCATGGCGAAGGTGTAGCGGCCGCCCTGAAAATGATCATGGCTTAAGATGGAACCGCCCACAATCGGGAGATCCGCGTTGGATCCCAGGAAATAATGCGGAAACAGTTTCAGGAAGTCAAACAGTTTGACAAAGGTCGCACGCTCGATTTTCATGGGAATGTGCGCCTGATTGAAGACAATACAGTGCTCGTTGTAATAGACATAGGGAGAATACTGGAAGCCCCAGGGACTTTCGTTGATGGTGATCGGAATGATCCGGTGATTCTCCCGCGCGGGATGATTGGCTCTTCCCGCGTACCCTTCATTCTCCATGCAGAGCTGGCATTTCGGATAACTGCTGGCTTTCGCGTTTTTCGCGGCTGCGATGGCTTTCGGGTCTTTCTCCGGTTTGGAGAGATTGACGGTGATGTCGATGGAGCCATAAGGGCTGTCCACGGTCCATTTCAGATCTCTCGCGATGCGGTAGCGGCGGATATAGTCGCTGTCCTGGCTGAATTTATAGAAATACTCGGTTGCCGTCTCAGGGGAGACCTGATATTTCTCCCAGAATTCCTTCTGTACCTGCGCGGGGCGCGGTACCAGGCAGTTCATCAGGCGTGTGTCAAAAAGATCACGGTAAGTGATACTGTCTTCGATCAGTCCGCGTTTTACCGCTTCATCCAGCAGGTTTGCCAGGATTTCCTCCAGGGGCATCGGAGATAAATTCTCCGTTTCCTGGTAGTCATCTTCGTGCATCAGATCCAGCAGAAGATTGGTGGCGTAAATCTTTTCGCATTTTGGGGTAAGTCCGGTATCGATTCCGTACTGTACCAGTCTTTGAATCATTTCAGACAGCATAAAGTTCTCCTTTCTGATAACGGCATTTCATGCCGGTTTTTTCAAACGACTCTGTCCTTCCCTTTCGTCTCTTCCATTATATCAGATTTTGGGAGTATTTTTACTTTTATTTTTTTTATCTTTTGCAGGTTCCGCGAAAACCATTCCGTCCACGATTTTTTCAATCAGGAGTTTTTTGCAGTAGACGTCGAAACTGAGAAGGCAGATAAAAGAAAACTGCTGAAGAAATTTCCGGTCTTCCTCCGGAGCGTCCTGGAAAGTCTGATCGGCAATGTTATACCGCTTCAGGAGATCCTTTTTCAGATATTCGATCTGGCTGTGTTCCATGCTGAAGACTTCCCGGTAGATCTTGGTCAGATCGAAGTCGTCCTCCGGCCGGAAATATTTTTCCGTGATCGGACCAAGCAGCGTCTGAATGTCGCTGATGGAGAGAATATTTTTAAAGTAATAGATGAAAATCAGAAGCAGCAGATGTTCCCTGGAATATTTTTTCTTATCCGGAGAGGGAAGCAGCCCGTTCTTCGCGTAGTTGTTGATCATGGTTTTGGTCAGGATTTTGTCGTCTTCGCCGCGTTTTGTGGATTTTAATTTTGTCTCCATAAACGTGGTGACCTGATCCATATATAGCGGAATATCCGGAAGATCTTCCGGTTTGATGTAGTCGATCCGGGAGATGCTTTCCAGAATGCTGTTGATCATGTTTTTTGTGTCAATTGTCAATTTTATCACCTCGCCCCTTTATTATATAGTTTGAAAAACTACTTGTAAAGCTGTTTGGAATTTATTTTCTTCTTTTATCCGATCCGGGATTGGCACAGGAGGTTGGCTTCCCGGCGGGAGTGTGATATAATGACAAAATGGCCGCAAAGGGCCGCAGCGAAGAAGAAAGATAACGGGAGATACATATGGAATTATATGAAAATCTGAATCCTCAGCAAAAAGAGGCCGTCTGCCATACAGACGGACCGCTTCTGATTCTGGCCGGGGCAGGTTCAGGCAAAACCAGAGTGCTGACCCACAGGATCGCGTATCTGATTGAGGAAAAAGGGGTGAATCCCTGGAATATTATGGCGATCACGTTTACCAACAAAGCGGCGGAAGAAATGCGGGAGAGGGTGGATAAAATCGTAGGTTTCGGTTCGGAGAGCATCTGGGTTACCACCTTCCATTCCACCTGTGTCCGGATCCTGAGACGCTATATCGACCGGCTGGGTTTTGACCATCGTTTTACGATTTATGATACCGATGATCAGAAGACCCTTGTCAAGGATATCTGCAAAAGACTTCAGCTGGATCCGAAGCTTTACCGGGAACGGTCTTTGCTGGCGCAGATTTCCCATGCGAAAGATCAGATGATGACGCCGGAGGAATTCGAACAGCGGAATCAGGGAGACTTTCAGAAGCGGGCTGTGACGGAAGTGTATAAGGAATATCAGGCGCAGCTTCGCAGGAACAATGCTCTGGATTTTGATGACCTGATCATGATGACGGTGGAACTTTTTCAGAAGAATCCGGATGTGCTGGAGTCCTACCAGGAGCGGTTCCGGTATATTATGGTGGATGAGTATCAGGATACCAATCTGGCCCAGTTTCAGTTTGTGAGCCTGCTGGCGTCCAAATATCAGAATCTGTGTGTGGTGGGAGACGATGATCAGTCCATTTACAAGTTCCGGGGGGCAAACATCGAGAATATCCTGGGATTTGAGCGGGTTTTTGCCGATACGAAGGTGATCCGGCTGGAACAGAACTACCGTTCCACGCAGAACATTCTCGAGGCTGCCAATGAGGTGATCCGCAACAACACCGAGCGGAAGAGCAAGACTTTGTGGACGGAGAACGAAGAAGGCGAGAAAATACATTTCCGGCATTTCCAGAACGGATTTGAGGAAGCGGAATATGTGGTGGGAGAGATCGCGAAAAAGCACCGGGAAGGGCAGTGCCGGTACAGTGACTGCGCAGTGCTGTACCGGACCAACGCCCAGTCCAGATTGTTCGAAGAGAAATTCCTGATGGCGAATATCCCCTACAAACTGGTGGGAGGAATCAACTTCTACGCCCGGAAGGAGATCAAAGACCTGCTGAGCTATCTGAAGACGGTGGACAATGCCAGGGACGATCTGGCTGTGCGCAGGATTATCAACATTCCCAAGAGAGGAATCGGGGCGGCAACTCTGGCGAAGGTGCAGGATTATGCCAACGAACAGGAGATCAGTTTTTATGACGCGCTCAAAGAAGCGGATCAGATTCCGAAGATCGGGCGGGCCGCGGTAAAAATACAGCCTTTTGTCACGCTGATTCAGACGCTGCGCAGCGAGGTGCCGGAGTTTACCATACAGGAACTGATGAATGACATCATTGAGCGTACGGGCTATGTCCAGGAACTGATCCTGGAAGATACGGATGAATCCCGGAGCAGGATCGAGAACATTGACGAGCTGATCACGAAGATTGCCACCTATGAAGAAGAACATACCCACCCTACGCTCAGCGGTTTCCTGGAGGAAATCGCGCTGATCGCGGACATCGATACGGTGGAGCCGGGACAGGATCATGTCCTCTTAATGACTTTGCACAGCGCGAAAGGCCTGGAATTCCCACAGGTATATCTGACCGGAATGGAGGACGGAATTTTCCCCAGCTATCTGACCATCACAGCGGATGATCCGGGTGAGCTGGAGGAGGAACGAAGACTCTGTTACGTGGGAATTACCAGAGCTATGAAGGATCTGACGCTGACCTGTGCCCAGCAGAGAATGATCCGCGGGCAGACCCAGTATAATAAGGTATCCAGATTCGTGCGGGAGATTCCCCGGGAGATTGTGGATATGGGGCATGAAATCCAGAAGAAACCGGCGGCGGAACGGATTCCAAAATCCGATACTTATGCCCAGATGCGGGAAGCTTTCCGGGCGAAGGCCTTCCAGCCGAGACAGTTTACCGTGAAAAAGGCGGAAAAGCTGGATTATCAGGTGGGAGACACGGTGCGGCATATGAAGTTCGGCGTAGGAATTGTCCAGGCGATCGTAGAAGGCGGAAAAGACTATGAAGTCACCGTGGATTTTGACCGGGCCGGAGTTAAGAAAATGTTCGCCAGCTTCGCGAAACTGAAAAAGATCTGAATGGAAAGAGAACGGCCGCCCTGCGGCCGGAGTGCGTGAAATTCACATTCTTTTCAAAGAACTTCTGGTAAAAAGCCAGGGAAAGTGATATAATAAAAAAAGTTAAAGACCGCTGTCAAAGATGTATACTTATCTGAATTTGGCAGATTCTATATCCATACAGGCGGTGTGGCGAGAGTACCGGGACTGTCAGAAGAAAAGCGGCAGGATAAGAGATGCATCGGTTGTCGGAAATCACGCGGCGGATCATATTAAGAAAGAAGGTGTTTGATGATGAACATGAATAAACTGGAAGACTTGTTAGCATCACTGAACAAACGTGAGGAAGAAAAGCAGAAAAACGCAATTCTCTGGGCGTTGGCAATTATTGGAGCGGTGGCAGCTGTAGCTGGAATTGCCTATGCAGTGTATCGTTTCTTTGCACCGACACTAGATCGCGTGTTCGAAGAAGATTTCGACGACGACTTTGATGATTATTTTGAGGATGAAGAGGACGACAAAGAAGATAAATAAGTCCGGCATATCGTTGAAAAGATGCGGGAAGAGAGCGCGGCACAGCGCATGTGCGGCGCTCTTTTTGTGGTGAGACGGGCGTGCCGTCAGTCCGCGTCCAAAATACTTTGCACTGTGCGGCAGGAAAGGGAGGTTACATTGAAAAAGGGCAGTATTTGTGAAGGAATCATAGAAAAAGTAGAATTTCCCAATAAAGGACTGGTATGGGTTGACGGGGAAAAGGTTGTGGTGAAAAATGGAATTCCCGGCCAGAAAGTCCGTTTCGTGATCAATAAAAAACGGGGAAAACGTCTGGAAGGCAGACTGCTGGAAGTTCTGGAAAAATCGCCTCTGGAGCTGCGTTCTCCAGCCTGCAGTATTTTCCCCGCCTGCGGCGGCTGCATGTACCAGACCATGCCGTATGAAGAACAGCTGAAGATGAAAGAAAATCAGATTCGGGAACTTTTGGATCCGGTGATCGTGGGAGATTACGAATTTCAGGGAATTTACGGAAGCCCGCAGGAATTTCATTACCGCAACAAAATGGAATTTTCTTTCGGAGACGCCCGAGAAAGACGGACCGCTGACGCTGGGACTGCACAAGAAAGGCAGTACTTATGATGTGCTCACAGCCGCGGACTGTCAGCTGGTTCATGAGGATATGACCCGAATTCTGACCTGCGTGTGGGAATATTTTCGGGAACGCAACGTTTCCTATTATAAAAAAAATGCAGCATACAGGATATCTGCGGCATCTTCTGCTGCGCCGGGGAACGGTTACCGGAGAAATTCTCGTTCATCTGGTTACCACCAGCCAGAGGAGCATGACCTGCAGCCTCTGAAGGAGGCGCTGCTGTCGCTGCCCCTGGAGGGGAAAATCGTCGGGATTCTGCATTTGATCAACGATTCGCTTTCGGATGTGGTGAAAAGCGATGAGACCCGGATCTTATACGGACAGGATTTCTTTTATGAGACTTTGCTGGGGCTGAAATTTAAGATCAGTACGTTCTCATTTTTCCAGCCGAACAGTCTGGCGGCGGAGATCCTTTATTCCGTTGTGCGCAGGTATATTGGAGATACCAGAGAAAAAGTGGTCTTTGACCTGTACAGCGGAACCGGAACCATCTCACAGATTCTCGCCGCAGTCTCCCAAGAGGTCGTAGGCGTAGAGATTGTGGAGGAAGCAGTGGAGGCGGCCCGGGAGAATGCCAGGATGAACGGGCTTGGGAATTGCAAGTTCCTTGCCGGGGATGTGCTGAAAGTTCTGGATGGGCTGGAAGAGAAGCCGGATGTGATTGTTCTGGATCCGCCCCGGGACGGCATCCATCCCAAGGCGCTGCCGAAGATTCTGGATTACGGCGTGGAACGGATCGTCTACATCTCCTGCAAGGCGACCAGCCTGGCACGGGATCTGGAGCTGTTCCAGGATCGGGGCTACCGGGTGGAAAAGGTTTGCTGCGTGGATCAGTTTTGCCAGACGGTGCATTGTGAGACTGTGTGCCTCTTGAGCAACCGAAAACCTGACACTACGGTAAAGATCGGTATAGATATGGAAGATTACCCGCAGAATCAGGGATGAGGAAAAAGCGGAATAGAAGCCTATCTGCCATTGAAAATAGTATACGGAATCGAAGTTGAGAAGTTGTTGATGCGTTATCAGAACTTTTTGGCGAGAAATTTATCTCCGAGTATCAATTTTTCGTTCGAGGAAGCAGTTATAGATGATAAAAGAGTTGTTGTTCTGGTCATTCCTGCAGCAGAAGAGATCCCGACAGCTTTTAAGGAAAAGCGATACATCCGCATTGGTTCGTCCAAAGCTAATTTGAAGGATTATCCGAAAAGAGAGATCCAGCTGTTTAAAATTCTGGACGGAAGAGTGGAAACCATTGAAACTCTGGCGGCAAAATACCAGGAACTGACGTTTTCTAAACTGTTTGGGGTATTATGGCTCAAAAGGGATTGTTTTAAATGAAAAAACTTTCGAGAAAAATCTCGGCTTGAGAAATGAAAACGGAGAATATAATCTGTTGGCACAGCTGCTTTCGGATAAATTGAATCTGATCCAGACAGATGAAAGTGAGCGGGTAGTGGAACGTCCGGAAACACCGTTGTTTGATAACAAAGCCTTTAGAGAAGCAATTATAAATGCAGTTTTGCATAATCTGTGGGTAAGCGGAAATGAGCCAATGATTTCTGTGTTTTCAGACAGGATAGAAATTTTATCCAGAGGGACACTGCCGCCGGCACAGACAATGGAGGGATTTTTTCTGGGAGAATCGGTTCCGGTAAATGAAAAGCTATCAGAAATCTTTTTGCAGCTGCATATCAGTGAAAAATCAGGCCGCGGCGTGCCTAAGATCATTGAGACTTATGGAAGGGAAGCATTTACTTTCAGAGAAAATTCGATTGTTGTCACGATCCCGCTGCATCGGATAAAAAAAGGTTGGGAATAAGGTGGGGAATAAAAAAGGATTAAATGCAAGAAGGCAAAGAATTATCACAGAAATGAGAGATAATCTGAATATTACTACCAGTGAACTGCATCAAATATTGGGAATCAGTAAAACAGCAGTGGAAAACAATCTTACATTCCTGAAAGAGAATGGATATGTGGAAAGGGTTGGATCTAAAAAGACTGGTTATTGGGAAGGTACTTGAGTGAATGAGATGAGAATTAATAAATGAAATAAGGCATCTATCAGTTCCAAAGTCGTTTACAGAAGCTTTTAGATAACACAAAAAAGCAGGACGTTATGGCGGAACATATGCCCATATGATAAGAATTTCAAGAAGGAGGTGAAATATGAGTTTTTTTATTTGTTGCTCTTGGCGGCGCCTTAGGTGCGGGCGGGACGATATGCGATAAGTCTAATTCCGGTAAAAACAGGGTTCCCGGTGTTAACATTGCTTACCAACATTTTAGGCGCTGTTTTAATCGGTTACATTGTCGGCGTTGCGGTTAATAATAATGGGATTCAACGAATGCCGTTTTATTCTGGAAAACAGGAGTGTGTGGTGGTTTTACCACATTTTCTACATTTTCACTTGAGGCATTTACTTTATTCGAAAATAAATCATATATTTCAGGCGGTTTCTATATTGGTATAAGTGTAATATTTTGTCTCTTGGGCCTGTGGTGCGGAAAAAGATTGGCATCAAATCTGTAAAGCAATGGACAGCAAATACCCAGGCATCGGGAAAGATGACGGATTATGTAAATGACAGGGAGGTATAGAACGATGATTTTGGAAACGGAAAGATTGATCCTCCGTCCATGGGAAGAGGGGGATGCAGAAAATTTATATAAATATGCAAGCCATCCGGATGTTGGCCCTATAGCTGGCTGGCAGGTTCATACAAGTGTGGAGAACAGCGGGAAATTATCCGGAAGTACTTTCTGCGCCTGAAACCTACGCAGTAGTTTTAAAAGAAACCGGATGTCCGGTTGGAAGTGTGGGGCTAATGATCGGTGAGACCAGTAATATCGGACTTCCAAAGACAGAGGGCGAGATCGGTTACTGGATTGGCGTTCCGTATTGGGGGCAGGGACTGATCCCGGAAGCAGTCCGGGAGCTTCTGCGGTATGGATTTGAAGACCTGAATCTGTCTAAAATCTGGTGCGGCTATTTTGACGGAAACTTGAAATCAAAACGGGTTCAGGAAAAATGCGGATTCCGTTATCATCATACCAGCGAGAAGGTTCCCTGCGCAATAGAGGGCGTTTTGCGAACGGAACATATTTCCTGCCAGACGAAAGAGGAGTGGGAAAATGCAGAAGAAGAGAGAATTCAGGACATGCCCGGCTAGAAACCTTTAGCGCAAAGCGGGCGTTGTTGATTTTAATTCATTGCTGCAGGAGTGGAAAGATGGAAGTGATAGAGATAGTGGACAGAGATCCTCTGCTGCTTGAACAGTTATTAAGTGTATGGGAAAGTTCGGTGAAGGCAACACATCTTTTCCTGTCAGAGGGAGAAATAGAAAACATAAAACAGTATGTACCTCAGGCCTTAAAAGAGGTGCCGCATCTGTTTACCGTGAAAAATGAAAAGGGAATACCGGTTGGATTCATGGGGATCGCAGGACAGCATCTGGAAATGCTTTTTGTCTCCGCAAAAGAAAGAGGAAAAGGGTATGGGAGAGAACTGCTGAGATACGGAATAGAAACCTGGTCGGTAAATGATCTGGCGGTTAATGAACAAAATCCTCTTGCCAAAGGCTTTTATGAATATATGGGATTTGAAGTCTATAAGAGAACGGAGCTGGACGAACAGGGGAATCCCTATCCCCTACTGTACATGCGAAGGACCTTGTGATTTCAGGCAGATAATTCCGAATGGAATAATAAAGAAACAATAAACTTTCGGAATTTTGCGGGAAAAGAATTGACCGCAGAAAAGAAGTTCACTATAATAAAAATACGCATTTATATTCATAGCTGCACGAAATGCGCAGCAGAGGGGAAAGGTGGTTGTACTGCTTGCCATCTTTTCTCTTTTCCAAACATTTCAATTACACAAAGCAGAAAACAGCAACTCAAAGCCGTTCGGCCCAATATCTCATGGAAAAAACAGTGGGATTCCAAAAGCATGGACTGTCGCAGAATCCGGAAATCTGCTATTCTGAAAACAGGAACAATCCGGAACACTTCGGGGAAAATCTGCGGAGATCGCATGCGGATTTCAGCTTTTTTCGGCGTGCGTCTGCCTTTTGAGACTCACGGAAAAGGAGGATTTGTGAAAAAAACAGACAACCGACAACGCACAGATGTGATTTTCAAAAGGTTCTGGAGGGATAATGACCGGTTCGCAAGCCTGTTTAACACAGTGGTGTTTGGAGGAAGGGAAATCATAAAAGCAGAGGATCTTCAGGAACTGGATACGGATCTGTCCAACGAGATTGTGTTTGGTGAATACCGCGAGACTCTGGAACGGATCCGGGACGTGGTGAAAAAGGCGGCCTGCGGGATGGATTTCATGGTGCTAGGAATTGAAAATCAGAGCAAAATTCACTATGCGATGCCCCTTGCGCGTCATGATTTATGACGGCATGGGGTACCTGAAGGAATGCCAGGAGATTACCAGGCCTTCACAGGAAGACGAAAGACCTTACGACACCGGAGGAATTTCTCTCCGGACTGCGCAGGAAGACCGCCTGCATCCGATTATCACGATTGTAATCTATTATAGCGAGAAACCCTGGGATGGACCGCTGAGCCTGAAAGATATGGTGATGGACATGCCGCCGGAATTGGAGAGGGTTTTTTCGGATTATAAAATCAATCTGCTGCAGGCAGCGAAAAAGTGATCCGTACCAGTTCGAAAATGAGGAGGTCCAGATGGTGTTTGAAGTAACCCGGTATTTCTACCGCGGCGAGTTTGGGAAAGTGCAGGATCTACTGGGGGACAGGCTGATCTCAGCAGAGGCGGGGGCCATGATTGGGATCATGACCCAAAACCGTCAGCTCACGGAAAAAGCATTGGAAGAGAAAGGAGAGATGAATATGTGTACAGCACTGGATAAACTGGAAGAACAGAGAAGAGAAGAAGGCCGTATCGAGGGCCAGAAGTTTATGAAGAAGATTATGATGGAAGAAAAACATCATGCAGGGAGACGGCTGTCTGCCCGCCTATACGTATATCTATTGATTGCTGTGATCCTAAATGAAAAAGAACAAACGATAGAACGATGGTTGGAAGAGGAAGAAGAGATGAATATGTGTACAGCGCTGGATAAGCTGGAAGAACAGAGAAGAGAAGAAGGTCGTATCGAAGGTCGTATCGAGGGCCGTGAAGAGATCGTGGCTGCATTTTTGAAGGCAGGGATGGACTTAGAGAAGATAAAAGCGGCCAGCGGAATGGATGATGAACAGCTGGAGGAAATTCGGAGAAAGTGGGATAGAAACTGACTCTGCCGCAAGGCCAGCAGCCTGGGGAGAACCTTTTGGGGTTCTCCCTGTTTTCATGAGAGCCGGCGTTCATCCTGGATGAAATAACTTTGCAGACCGGCACGGATAAACTGGTCAATGGTTTTTTGGACTTTTTCCCAGTCGCTGCAGTGATTTTTCAGCATCCGTTTGTTGATGGCCAGGCAGCCGCTCATCTGAAAATAAAGCACAGCTTCCGCCTGTTCATAAGAAAGAAGGCTGTTCTGCATGAGATTCGTTACAAAACTTTCTTTGGAAAGTTCACATATTTTTTCCAACAACCGTGCAGATGTGATTTCGTCAAAAAATAAAATCTGCAATTTCGGATCTTCCCGGATTTTCCGGCAGAACGGATAAGTACAGTTGGTTCGCTCCGGGCACATCACATGATCATAAACAGCAGAAGTATCCTGGAGAGCATTTTCAATGATACTGTCTATCACATCATCGAGATCATAATAATGCAGATAAAAGGTCCCCCGGTTTATTTCGGAAATCCGGCAGATCTCTGTAACCGTGATTTTGGAAAAGGGTTTCTGACGCATTTGCGTAAGCAGTGCGTCTTCAATGGTCTGGCGGGTATAACGGGTTCGACGGTCGGTATAGGAATTCTTTTCTTTGCGCATGCATGCATCTCCTTTTCTCAGCAATATGCAAAATATGTTCAGAAACGAGGCAGTCTGCCGAATCTGATGATTGTAATCTTTTCTGAAGTTATTATAATGGATCTCAAATAAAAGTCAACGCATTGTTTGAAAACATGCGAGGTGTACAGGAGGAAATTATGGGACATATTATAGCATTTTCAGGAAAAGGCGGAGTCGGAAAGACGACGCTGTGTGGATTGTTTATCCAATATCTGTGCGAGACCGGAAGAAAACCGGTGCTTGCGGTGGATGCGGACGCAAATGCGAACCTGAATGAAGTTCTTGGCGTGGAAGTGGGAATAACACTCGGGGAGCTTCGGGAAGAGATTGAACGTGCGGGGGTGGATCCCCGATACAGGATTCCGACAGGAGTTACCAAAGCAGATTATTTGGAGAGCCACCTGGCAGATGCTTTGACGGAAGAGGATGATTACGATCTGATGGTGATGGGACGATCTCAGGGACAGGGATGTTACTGCTTTGTCAATGGAATTGTGCAGACACAGATCCAGAAATTGCAGAGCAATTATCCATATATTGTGGTGGATAATGAAGCCGGGATGGAACACATCAGCCGGGGAATTCTCCCAACCATGGAGACGGCAATTTTGGTGAGCGACTGTTCCCGGAGAGGAGTGCAGGCTGCCGGGAGGATTGCGCAGCTGATGAAAGAGTTAAACTTCCATCCCAGGAGAGTTGGCCTGATTGTCAATCGGGCGCCTCAGGGGAAATTAGATGAGGGAACCCTGGAAGAAATCCAAAAACAGGGGCTGGATCTGCTGGGCATCGTACCGCATGATGAGCTGGTTTATCAATATGACTGCGCAGGGAAGCCGACAGTACAGCTTCCGAAAGATTCTCCGGTAAGAACTGCGCTGGAAGAGATTATCAGAAAGTTAGGACTTTGAATCAGGAAGGAGAGAATATCCGATGAGTGTATTTGCAGATTGCCAGGACGCGAGAAATATGCAGACCATAAAAGAAATAGAATGCCCCAGATGCCATGAGCCGGACGGGATTGAAGTTTTTTTGAAAGACGGTCATACGGTGGGAGAGAGCATTTGCTGCAAATGTAAGTATGTGATCCCGGAAGGGGTGCATTTGGAAGAGTATCTGGAATCAGAAGAAGAAAATGCCCCCATTTCGGCGGTGTGAAACTTTTTCTGTAAATATGTCATCAAAGGTTCTTCTATGATAAAATCTAATTCATAGGAGGGCCTTTTATTATGGCAAAACAAAAGAAACCTGTCCATCGGGTACAAATGACAGAAGGGAAACGTAACATTATCCATCAGCTACTGGAAGAATACGATATTCAGACAGCCGAAGACATTCAGGATGCTCTCAAGGATCTACTTGGCGGAACAATCAAAGAAATGATGGAAGCAGAAATGGAGGATCATCTTGGGTACGAAAAATCTGAGCGTTCAGATAATGATGATTACCGGAACGGTTACAAACGTAAACGTGTAAACAGCAGCTACGGCTCTATGGAGATTGAGGTTCCACAGGACCGCAAATCAACTTTCCAGCCGCAGGTGGTCAAAAAGCGCCAGAAAGATATCTCTGATATCGATCAGAAGATCATATCCATGTATGCCAAAGGAATGACGACCAGACAGATTTCTGAAACCATAGAGGATATTTATGGTTTTGAAACTTCAGAGGGTTTTATCTCTGATGTGACGGATAAGATCCTTCCACAGATAGAGGACTGGCAGAACCGCCCTCTGGATGAAGTATATCCGATTCTCTTTATCGACGCGATCCACTATTCAGTCCGGGATAATGGAGTGATCCGCAAACTGGCGGCATATGTGATCTTAGGGATCAATACGGAAGGAAAGAAGGAAGTTCTTACCATTCAGGTTGGAGATAACGAAAGCTCTAAATACTGGCTGTCCGTCCTGAATGAGCTGAAAAACCGTGGTGTAAAAGATATCCTGATTCTCTGTGCGGATGGTCTGACCGGGATCAAAGAAGCCATTGCAGCTGCCTTTCCGAAAACAGAGTATCAACGCTGTATTGTCCATCAGGTAAGGAACACTCTGAAGTATGTTCCTGATAAAGACAGGAAAGCCTTCGCAATAGATTTGAAAACCATCTATCAGGCGCCAGACGAAAAGAAAGCCCTGGCAGCCCTTGACCGACACTAGATCGCGTGTTCCAAAATACCCGAATTCCATGAAACGATGGAAGGATAACTGGGATGCGATTTCTCCGATTTTCAAGTTTTCAGCGGATGTACGGAAGGTCATATATACAACAAATGCGATAGAATCGTTAAACTCCACCTATCGAAGACTGAACCAGCAGAGAAGCGTTTTTCCGAGCGATACGGCACTGCTGAAAGCCCTGTATCTTGCCACCTTCGAAGCCACCAAAAAATGGACTACGACCATCCGGAATTGGGGCCAAGTATATGGCGAGCTGAGTATCATGTATGAAGGTAGGCTGCCGGACTAAAAATATTTAGGTTAAGACAGGCGGAAAAACCGCCTGTTGTTGACATGCCATCGGCCAGATGGTATATATAAAACAAAGGTGGAATGCCTGATTTTTCCGCATTCCACCAAGTCTTATCATAGAAGAATCCTATTTACAGACTTTTTTTTCATAGTCTCCCCATTTCTACCATATAATACCACATAATATAGGAAGAAACTCTGGTTAGGGAGATTTTTCCCTTTCCGCTCTTTTTTCAGGGAAAAGCCAACCCCTTCCTTTGGCTTTTCCCTTCGATCTTCCTCTGTTCTTCTTTCGGCTGTCAAACAGCTGGCGGAAGTCCGCTGGTTCGTTGGGGTATCTGAGCCTGTTGGGTTATCTGGGGCGGCTGAGTTGGCTTGGCTCCCTTTCCTCCTCTTTGGCGTTCCCGGTTTTGGGGTTCTTCTTTTCCTTTTTTCTTTTGCTTTGGTTTTCGGCTTTCCTTTTTTTCGCTTCTTTCTTTTTTTCTCTTTTGTTGGGGATCCTTTTCTTTCGTTCTCCGGTTTTTCCCTTCTTTTTTCTTCCCCTTCTTTCCCTTCCCGACCGCAGGCAAATTACGGGAGGGGGTTCCTGCCTGCTATCAGGCATGGACTTTTTTTCCTCCTTCCTGTGATTCTTTCTTTCCCTTCCTTTCCTTTTGAATCTTCGTTTTCCTTTTTCGGGATCTTTGCTTCCTTTTTCAACCTTTGCCAAATTACTCCTGGCTGGCACAGGGAATCGGGCCTTCCCTGGAAGACCAAGGTTTCCTAACCACGAGATCCCGGGGAATTCCGATGCCTGACCTGACAAATACAACCAGGCGCCCGGGACCGAGGCTGGGAAAATCCGGCTGCCCAACCACATGCGCCCACCGGCCGAGGCTGGACCCAATACGGCTGGAAAAAACTTCACCAGGAAAGAAACGCTTGCCGGAAGGAAACGCTTGATGGATCGGAAAAATCGTTGGAAAGAAACACTCGTTGGAATGGTACGCTTGACAGATCGGAAAGATCGTTGGAACGGTACGCTTGCTGAAAAAAACATTCCATGGAATGGAACGGAAAAATCAATGGATAAAAAAATCAATGGATAAAAAATCAATGGAAAAAAATCAACGGAAAAAAATCAACGGAATAGAACGATTGCCTTCCCTCCCGGGGCCGCTGGCCCCGGCCGGAAGTGAACTCTGGCCGGAAAAGAAAATCTCCCCGCCCTCCTCCCGGGGCCCAGCGCCACAGCTGGAATACAAAAGAAAGAACCCAGGGCTCAGCGCCGCTGCTGGAAGACAAAAGAAACCGAACCCTTCCGGGGCCCAGCGCCGCTGCTGGAAGACAAAAGAAGGACCCCCTCCCGGGGCCAGAGGCCCCGGTGGGGTCCCCTCTGGGAATCGATGTGTGCCTGCCTCCCGGGTCGAAGACGGTGGCTGCCCAACTTCGTGGGCCCACCGGGCCCGCCCGGGGCAAACCTGGCGGGAAAAGAGCCCGCGCTCTGCTTCCCGAGCCCCTCGGCCCACGGTCGGGGGCTCCGCCTCGCATCCCGGTAAATCCGTCCCTTCCTAGCCACCCAAAACCCGGGGCGCGCGCCACCCCCTCCACTCCCTTCCCCAACCCCTCCCGCTCCCTCCTTTTTCCAGCCCACTTTCCCGCAAAACTTCCCATTTGGGACTTGACAAATATCCCCTTGCTTTCCTCTTCCCAACCCCTCCCCCCACCACCTACGGAGAATATCAAGAGATTTGTACACAGAAATTTTATAAGGAGGAGACAAATTATTATGGTGAGACAAACGAAGAGATTCAAAAAGGGGCTGAATAAAAAAGTACTCAGTGCGATTTTGGCCGCTTCTATGATCATGACCTCTTCTTCCTTTGCTATGGCAGCTCCTAATGCGGAGCCTTTGACAGAGGAACCTGTTGTGGAAACCCAGGAGCTGGAAGATGCTAACGCTGGCGTTGCTGCTTTAAGCGAGGATCCGCAAGGGGCAGAGGAGATCGGGAATAACGCCAAAGCAGCAGCGACCTTTGACGATTTCAAGGCATCTTTGGAGTTGGACGGTGTTATTTATGACGTGAATGTTGAGGATGGAAATCCCAATACAAATCCGGATGCGCGTGAGTTCGAGTACAAGGGCGGAATGAAGTAAAACCGGAAGTTGTGATTGTTGATCCGGATACGGGATATGAGTTGGTTTATGGATATGATTATCAGCTTACATATGCAAACAACACGGAAGTTTCCGAAAAGACCAAGGACTACGCAAGTGTAACCATCGAGTTTGATCAGGCCAGATATGGAAACATCGGCGATGTAGTGATCCAGTATGAGATTGTTCCCCGTGAGATCGAAGAAGTAAACGCGACAGTGAAATATGCGACAGAAGAATCTCTGAAATACACGGGAGAAACACAGTATCCGACAATTGAGTCGGTTACCGTTCGCGACGGAGTAGACGAGTATGAGCTGAGCCCAGAAGATTATGTGATCGTAGAGGGAGCAGATGGAGCTGTATTGCCTAACGACCACAGTTCCGTTGGAGATCATGTGATTTATGTACGTGGTACCGGCAATTACAGCGGTATCATCGATTCCTATTACAAATATTCCATTACACCGGCTGATCTGAGCGATGAGACTTCCAGAGTCAGCATCGATCCGGTTGCGTTCTCAACCAACAAAACTCCACGTCAGGTGGCAGATGAAGTAGAAGCTTCTATCGCTGTGTATGATGGAGTAAATGACAGATACCTGGACGCAAACGAGTATACAATTCGATACATGGATGAGAAGACTGGCGAGTATGATCTGCGTCTGCCGGAT
Organism: uncultured Blautia sp.; assembly: GCA_963927715.1. Classification (GTDB taxonomy): domain Bacteria; phylum Bacillota; class Clostridia; order Lachnospirales; family Lachnospiraceae; genus Blautia_A. The sequence continues at coordinate 441,665 of CAWVBU010000001.1, forward strand.
AACGCTAACATGGGCGTACATCAGGTGAGAATTTATGGCGCGCTCAATTACGATCCGAATTCTTATGTAGATGCCACCTATGAGATTATCCGAGAGGATTCTCTCCAGATGGTGATTAACCAGGCTCTGAAAGATGGTCCGGTTGGTCAGGGACAGCCTGGAATCTTCATTGGAAATACTTCCCTTGGAACCGCTCAGGGCTTAAGCGGTGCAATCTATACCTATGATGGAACAGATCATTTTGTAGATAATGCAGATGTTCATATCACCTTCCTGACTCCTAACCAGTATGAAGTAACGACTGTGAGAGCAGACTGGACAAATGCGGGAACATACTACATCACAGTGGAAGGAAAGAACAACTATGCGGGTGATACCGCTACCATTCCGGTATATGTATTGAGCAAATCTCTGACTGATCAGAGTATCACTGCTGAGGCAACTCAGGGAACTCACCGCAGCGGAGAAGCAGGAAGTATCGAAGTTCTGGTAAGAGATACAGCTGTAGGTGCGAAGGGAACAACTCTGAAAGAAGGCGTAGATTACGTTTACGAAGTTGTGAAAAAAGCGATGGGCCGCCAGGAAGTTCATATTACAGGTATTGGCAATTACGCGGGAGTAAACATTCCGGAAATCGAAGTGTCTAATAAACTGTACCTAAGCGATGAGAGCATCACCGCAGAAGTTACCAAGAGCTATGTATATACTGGCGATTATATCAGACCTGCTGCAGCAGATATCGAAATTGTAGAGAAAGATATCAATAACGAATATACCATCACAGACGCAGACTTCTATGTAAAAGAATATAGAAATAATAAAGATGCCGGAGAGGCAACCGTCGTAATCGCAGCAAAAGATACCTCCAAGTATTATACCGGCGAGCGTGAAATCACCTTTACCATCGGTGGACTTGATTTCGCAGAGACCTTTGAGATGGCTCCGATTGACGACGTAGAAGTTGGAAGAACCTGGGACAACGTTCTGGAGCAGATCAAAGTGGAATACCAGAGCAACGGAGCAACCTATGCTTCCTGGTTCAACACACAGGACAGATGTGAATTCGAAATCCTGAAAGATGGCAAGAGAATCACAGATTTCTATGGCCATTTTCATTTTTATAAGGAAATCACAGAAGCAGGCGAATATGTCGTGAAAGCGACTCCGGTTGGAAACCGCTACGCAGGATCTCTGGAGACCACCTTCACGGTAAAAGGTGTTGATGTTGCACAGAATACGAAGGTAGCTGATATTCCGGATCAGGTATATACTGGTGAGGCAATTGAGCCGGAAGTAACTGTGACCAATGACAACATGACTCTGGAAGAGGGCAAGGACTATACCGTATCTTATTCCGGAAATGTGGAAGGCGGTACTGCAGTAGCGATCATCAAGGGTATCGGCAATTATTCCGGAACCATCGAGAAAGAGTTTACCATTAAACAGGCTCAGCAGGAGATCACCATGACGAATCCTCTGCAGGAAAGAGACCTGGGCAATGGATCCAGAACAACAACCAGCAAGGTTTGTACTCTGAAACTGGGATATGCTTTCGAAGATAAGAATATGAACCTGAGCTATGCGACCAGTGATCCGTCCGTTGCAACTGTAAGCGATGGAAAGATTACCTACCAGGGAGTTGGCGAGTGTATCATCACCGTAACGGCAAACGAGACCAACAACTGCAAGGCAGATACTCTGGAGATCAAAGTTGTCGTTGACAGACCTGGCCAGCCGACCTTCACCCCAACGGTTACCAGAAATACCGCGAAGAAAGCATTTGTGGTTACTTCCAGTACGGTGAAGGGTGCAGACGGATTCGAGGTTCAGTACTCTATCAGAGATGACTGGTGGAAAGCTACCACGAAAGATTTTGATAACGTAAGCGCTGGAGGAAAACTTTACAGACAGACACTGAGCACTTATCATTCCAACAGAACCTACTTTATCCACGTTCGTGCATATCAGGTAGTAGATGGTGAGAAGGTATACAGTGACTGGTCACCAGTGAAGACGGTTGTAACGAAATAATTCGTACAGTCTGTTACTTCTTATAAAATGAGACAGGGGAGGCACCGTGATAAACGGTGCCTTCTCTTTTTAATGTTATCTGATTTTACAATTTCCCGTTTCTTCCTTCGGCTTCTGCCTTTCCCAACAGATAGAGAAAGGCGAGGGCAGGTACCCGCAGGATCGGGACGGCGGTTTCGTGTCTGGTGATCCCGAAATCTTCCAGCCGCTTGGTGACGAGAAATGCGTGGGTAATAGTTTTATCGCCATCTCTGCACAGTTCCACGATCGCATCGGTGGCAGGGATCGAGGACTGATTCCGATATTTCACTTCACAGAGAATTTCCTCCCGGGGAAGTTTCACCACCACATCCACTTCTTTCTGATTGTCCTTTGCCTTGCGGAAATAGCCAAGCTGCGCGGGGCTTCCCTGGTAAAAAGAAACCATATGTTTATAGACGGCGGTTTCCACCATGATTCCCAGTTCCTTTTCGTCTGAGAGGACATCATCAATCATCAGGACAGCGTTGCGGATGGCAGCGTCCGCGATGAATATTTTAGGCTTTCCTTTTAATGCTCCTTTGCTCCCCACGTTCATAGGCTTCGCCAGATAAATGAGATTGGACATCCTCAGAGCTTCGAGATAATTCTCGATGGTGCTGACGGAAATGTTTTCCAGTTCCTTCGCGGCTGTTGTCGCGTTGAAAATTTCCGTGGAGTTCATGCACAGATAGAGGAACAGCTTCTCCATGAGGAGCGGATTGCGGATGTTGAAAAGAGAGAGGACATCCCGTTTGATGACTTTGTCTACCACATCCTCCCGCAGCATTCGCTGTGCATAGAGATCGTCATCGGAGAGTACCAGCTCCGGAAATCCTCCGATGGTCAGATAGCGGTTGAAATGATTCAGCAGCGGCGTGAACTGATCCATCAGATTTCCCAGCTGCGCAGGGGTCTGCCGGGCAAGCTGTGAGATCTGCAGGTCTTTTGGCAGCTCCGGTTCCGGAAGGGAGAGCAGCCGGCAGTATTCATAGAAAGACATGGTGGGGATCTTCAGGACATTCCACCGGCCGGTCCCGCTGTCGGCTCCGCCTTTTTCCAGGATCGGGCTTGCGGATCCGGTGGCCGCCATACGGATCTCCCTGCGGCTGTCATAGATCACCTTCATCCACAGCTCCCAGTTATCGGTATACTGGATCTCATCGAAGAAAAGATACCGGTCTCCCTCCAGTGGATAGAGAGATTCGTAGATGGAGAGCACATGTTCCACGCTGACCAGTTTTAAAATAGGATTGTCAAAGGTAGCGTACAGAATATTCCTGGGATTTACCCCCTCCTCCAGCAGAGTCTCCATGATCTGATAGAGAATGGTCGTTTTTCCCACCCGCCTGACGCCGGACAGTACTACGAACCGCCGGATGGTTTTGTGCCGGAGCATCCGGAGCGCCTCATAATAAGCCAGACGTTTCTGTGGTTTTGTCTCTTCCCGGATGGCGGAGGGAGTCCGCCACCAGGGATTATATTGTCTCAATACTTTGATAATCTGTTCATCACTGACGATTGCCATCTTACACCTCCATATTTCAGGATTCCCCTGCAACTTGCAAAGTATACTTATAAAATATCTGAACTGTTTACTGAGTATAGTATAACAATAGTCGTTTTGACGCGCAAGCTTTTTTCAAAAAATCAATCCGTCAACAGGACGGAAAAGCAACCGCCGGTTTTTACGGAGCGTTCAGTGAGAGGCAGCCGGAAATTCCTGTCTATTATATAAGGAAGAAACTCTGAACAGGAGGGGAGGATTTTTGCGTTGAGCGAGGGCGCTTTCCCGAAAAAAGCCTGAGAAATCCCTGAAAACGGAGAGGGATTTCTCCTACAATGTGCGGGAATCTGTGATCCTTTTTTTCGACGGACATTTCTCGGGAATTTTACGGTTCAAGGACAGCTGCCTGCCGGTTTCCAGCACATGAGAGTAGAAGTCACCTTTCATCTTCGGAGTCAGGATGGCTTTCTCCATGGCGTCCACTGCGGTACGGAATCCATACTGATCCGTCAGCTCATTCATGATTCGCAGACAATCCTTCAGTTTGTTTCTGGGCTGCGCGTCCATGTAAGTGCGCAGGAGGTCTGGGGTCTCCCGGCGCAGGCCGCTGTTGCTCCAGGCTCCGGAGTTTTTCATAAGCATGGCGAGAGAAGTGCTGTAGTCGCTGGTATCGGTGCGGCTGTCTCCGAATGCGCGCCGATGGGTGGTGAGGATCTCACCGTTCTCGGTCAGGATGTCAATGGTGTGCGCATGGATGCCGACCAATACCTTCTGACGGGCGTTTTCCGGTCTGGTAGAATAGTAATGCTTTCCGTCCATACAGATTTTTCCGTAGCCGTCCGCCTGTATCCATTCATAGCGGCAGACATTGAATTTCTTCGCAGGCAGATCCAAAAGCGCCTTTTTATCTTCTTCAAACAGCCGATGCGGATCTGCTTTTTATAATGAAGCTCCGAGGCTTTCTTCGCGTACTGGGTGAGGAGTTTCCGGTTGTATTCCTCCACGTCCGTGAAACGGGGAACCGGGACGAACAGATGGGAACGGTTGTAGTGAACTTTCCCTTCCACATTTCCCTTTTCCCAGCCGGAGTAAGGGTTACAGAAGCGTATCCGGAAACCGTAATGGGCGCGGAAGCGGGAGAAGAGGTCGGACTCATGGATGATATCACCGATCCGGCGGCCGGCGCCGGTGGCATTATCGAAAATCAGCAGGGGCGGAACACCGCCGATGAACTCGAAGATATCCTGCAGACCCTGGCATACACATTCCGCGGTTTCCATGCCGAACACCTGGCTGAAACCATTGTTGCTGTAAGGAAAGGACACGGTCAGATATTTTTTTCGGCAGAGTTTTCCTGCTTCATAGAAATCAGCGTCTCCGAAATCCACCTGCGCAGGACCGGGATCCCAGATCAGTTCCAGGTTCGCCCGCTCGATCTGGGTCGAGCGGCATTGCTTCAGATAACGCTGGACAATGCTGTAGCTTCCGGAGTATCCCTCTTCCTCCACCAGCCGTTCGTAGACCCGCCTTGCCGTGTGCTGTTGTTTGCGCCAGTGCTTCTGGTCTTCCCGTAGCCATTCCCGGATGAGCGGTTTATAAGGATCCAGCTTGGAAGGCGCCTTTTTCATCAGGGGAGGAACCGGTGAGAAATCTTCCATGGTGAGATACTTGCGGATGGTCTTCGGGTCGGTTCCGGTTTTTCTGGAGATTTCACAGATGCGGTAGCCACAGTTACTCAGATCTTTGATGCGGTTGACTTGTTCCATAGTAAGCATAGTTTCTCCTCCTTTTCTTTTTCTCTTTAGTTGTATATTAAAGATACCTGTATTAGAAAGTAGATTCAAGAGATTTCCGTGATTTTTCAGGGAAAAGCCAACCCCTTCCTTTGGCTTTTCCCTTCGATCTTCCTCTGTTCTTCTTTCGGCTGTCAAACAGCTGGCGGAAGTCCGCTGGTTCGTTGGGGTATCTGAGCCTGTTGGGTTATCTGGGGCGGCTGAGTTGGCTTGGCTCCCTTTCCTCCTCTTTGGCGTTCCCGGTTTTGGGGTTCTTCTTTTCCTTTTTTCTTTTGCTTTGGTTTTCGGCTTTCCTTTTTTTCGCTTCTTTCTTTTTTTCTCTTTTGTTGGGGATCCTTTTCTTTCGTTCTCCGGTTTTTTCCCTTCTTTTTTCTTCCCCTTCTTTCCCTTCCCGACCGCAGGCAAATTACGGGAGGGGGTTCCTGCCTGCTATCAGGCATGGACTTTTTTTCCTCCTTCCTGTGATTCTTTCTTTCCCTTCCTTTCCTTTTGAATCTTCGTTTTCCTTTTTCGGGATCTTTGCTTCCTTTTTCAACCTTTGCCAAATTACTCCTGGCTGGCACAGGGAATCGGGCCTTCCCTGGAAGACCAAGGTTTCCTAACCACGAGATCCCGGGGAATTCCGATGCCTGACCTGACAAATACAACCAGGCGCCCGGGACCGAGGCTGGGAAAATCCGGCTGCCCAACCACATGCGCCCACCGGCCGAGGCTGGACCCAATACGGCTGGAAAAAACTTCACCAGGAAAGAAACGCTTGCCGGAAGGAAACGCTTGATGGATCGGAAAAATCGTTGGAAAGAAACACTCGTTGGAATGGTACGCTTGACAGATCGGAAAGATCGTTGGAACGGTACGCTTGCTGAAAAAAACATTCCATGGAATGGAACGGAAAAATCAATGGATAAAAAAATCAATGGATAAAAAATCAATGGAAAAAAATCAACGGAAAAAAATCAACGGAATAGAACGATTGCCTTCCCTCCCGGGGCCGCTGGCCCCGGCCGGAAGTGAACTCTGGCCGGAAAAGAAAATCTCCCCGCCCTCCTCCCGGGGCCCAGCGCCACAGCTGGAATACAAAAGAAAGAACCCAGGGCTCAGCGCCGCTGCTGGAAGACAAAAGAAACCGAACCCTTCCGGGGCCCAGCGCCGCTGCTGGAAGACAAAAGAAGGACCCCCTCCCGGGGCCAGAGGCCCCGGTGGGGTCCCCTCTGGGAATCGATGTGTGCCTGCCTCCCGGGTCGAAGACGGTGGCTGCCCAACTTCGTGGGCCCACCGGGCCCGCCCGGGGCAAACCTGGCGGGAAAAGAGCCCGCGCTCTGCTTCCCGAGCCCCTCGGCCCACGGTCGGGGGCTCCGCCTCGCATCCCGGTAAATCCGTCCCTTCCTAGCCACCCAAAACCCGGGGCGCGCGCCACCCCCTCCACTCCCTTCCCCAACCCCTCCCGCTCCCTCCTTTTTCCAGCCCACTTTCCCGCAAAACTTCCCATTTGGGACTTGACAAATATTAATAATGAGAATATTATATTCATGTAACGAATATTCTCACCAACGGAGAATATCAAGAGATTTGTACACAGAAATTTTATAAGGAGGAGACAAATTATTATGGTGAGACAAACGAAGAGATTCAAAAAGGGGCTGAATAAAAAAGTACTCAGTGCGATTTTGGCCGCTTCTATGATCATGACCTCTTCTTCCTTTGCTATGGCAGCTCCGGTCGAAGAGTTGACCGATGAGGCTCCCGTTGCCGTTGCTCAGAGCTTGGAGGACACAGAGGTTTTAGATGAGGATACTACTACTGGTGCGGATGTCAATGCACTGAACCTTGAGGATAACAATACACCCGTTGCTCAGGCAACTGCAGTAAATCAGGGAGAGGTTAAAGAAGACGGCGTTGTTGTTTCTTCAGCTACATATACAGGTGAAGAAGTTGAGCCTAAAGTAACAGTAAAGAAAAAAGATGGCACTGCCTTAAAAGAAGGTGAGGACTATACTGTAGAATATTTTGAAAATGTGAATGCCGCAAAGGCGGAGGATGAGGTTCATCCTTATGTTGTAGTTTCTTTTGTTGAAGGAACTGCGCAGCCTATTACGAAAGCATTTACAATTAAACCAGCAAGTATAACCAATGCAACGGTAAGATGGGAGAATACGGACGCATTTGTATACGATGGTACCGAGAAATACCCGCAGGTTCTTTCTGTAACAGTAGATGGCTTTGAGAATGAGTTGACAACAGATGACTATGAAGTGAAAGTGTCCCAAAAAGGAGGCGCGGTCCAGGCTGGATCTTATACTGCTCAGGTAGTGGGAAAAGGTAACTTTACTGGAACTGCGACGGCTAAAAAAGCCTATAACATTGATCAGGCAGATCTTGGACAGGCAGATGTGACTGTTACGGTAGATGAGATTGCATATAACGCAAATCTGAAAGCAGATACTGTGAAAAAAGCAGTGCATGTAAAAGACAATGTAAATGAAACTAAAAAAGATATCACTAACTTTAAAATTCAGGTAATGGATGATAAAGGCGAGTGGGTAGATTGTACAGATGCAAATGTACCGAAAGATATCGGAACTCATAGCCTGCGTGTTGTGATCAGTGATGGAAAAGGTAACTTCCTGCAAGATAGTTATAAGGAAGTTGACTTTACGATCGTGAGAGACGCTAGTCTGCAGACGATGATGAAAAATGCCAAAGTGAATGGCTTTGAAGATGAAGTGGTTTATGATGGAACAAATCACTTCCCGGCAACGGTTGATAAAGATACTCTTGTAGGCGTTGACAGAAGCATGGTATATGGCTCTGACTATAAGATTGTCGATGAAGAAGGCGAATGGATTAATGCAGGCGAGTATTTCATCACAGTAGAAGGCTTGAACAAATATGCAGGACAGACTGCGAAGATTAAAGCTGAAATTGATCCCGCATTACTGCTTAAGGAAGATGTGAAGGTAACACAGGGAACACATCCAAATAGTGGAGATGCAGCCAGTGTTGTTGTGACTGTGACGGATACTGTAAACAAAAAGAAAGTTACTCTTGAGGAAGGTAAAGATTATACCTACGAGGTAACAAAAGAAGCTACTAAGAAAGAAAAAGGTAAAGTAGAAGTTACCGGAATCGGAAATTATACAACAGTAAGCGGAGATGATAAAGTAGTAGAGAAGGAATATTCTCTTAGTGCAAAACTTAACTTAAACGATCCGAGTATTACTGCTTCCATGTCCAAGGATTTTGTGTATGATAATGCGTCTGATGAGATTAAGATCCAGTTAAGCGATATTGTACTCGAAGAAAATGATGGCGGCTCTACATATACACTGGAAGATGGTGTAGATTATGGATTCAAGAGCGGATCTAGTTATGTGATTGTTAAAGCTGGCGAGAACTCCGTAACTGTGACCGGTAGAGGAGATTACACAGGAGATCGTACCATCACATTTGACGTAGAGGGACAGTCCTTTGCAGATACTTTTGTGCTTGCGGATATCGATGATGTTGCATATGATGCAGGTAAAAAAGTTCAGGATATTATTGATGGAGTGAAAGTGACTTATCAGTCAACCGGCGGTACATATTCAAAAGACAAGTATACCGTAGAAGTTTATGACAGCCAGGGAGATCTGATGAAAGCGAGCGATAAGCTGACTAAAGGCGGCATGTATACGGTTCGTGTTACTCCAAAGGATGACGACCAGAACGTTTACGTTGGATATCTGGAAACTGAATTTGCAGTAATTGGACGTGATCTGAAAGAAGCAGGAGCTACCATCGCTGACATCGCTGATGTAGTTTATACTGGCGAAGCAATTGAGCCAGAAGTGACAGTAACTGTTGGTAAGACTACATTGAAACTGTCTGAGGATTACACCGTATCCTATTCTGACAACATCAAAGGCGGAGAGGCTACAGTAACGGTTACTGGTATTAATGACTATTCCGGAACGATTACCAAGAACTTCAAGATCACCCGCGCAGCTCAGGGCATCGAGATGACCAACCCGCTGCAGGAGAGAGACCTTGCAAACGGCTCCAGAAACTCCATGAGCAAAGCTTGTACCCTGAAACTGGCTACCACCATGGCAGATGAGGATACCAAGTTCACCTACACCACCAGCGATCCGAGTGTTGCAACAGTAAACGCCGGCAAGATCACCTATCAGGGTGTTGGTGAGTGTACCATCACCGTAAGCGCAGCAGCAACTGACAGCTGTGAGGCTGCAAGCCTGCCGATCAAAGTGGTTGTTGGAAATCCGGGAACTCCGACCTTCACTCCGAGCGTAACCAAGAATACTGCGGAGAAAGCATTCGTTGTTACCTCCAGCACCGTAAGAGGCGCGGACGGATTCGAGGTTCAGTACTCCATCAGAGACGACTTCTGGAGAGCTACTACCAAGGATTTCGCAAACACAGGATCCAAGCTGCTGAGACAGACCTGTACGACTGTACATTCTAACAGAACCTACTATGTACGTGTACGTGCATACCAGGTAGTAGATGGTGAGAAAGTATACAGCAATGACTGGTCACCAGTGAAGACGGTTGTAACGAAATAATTCGTACTATCGATACTTCTTATAAAATGAAAGTGGAGAGGGCACCGCGAAAGCGGTGCCTTTTCTCGTTGCCCGAAAATACAGCAAAAGTACTTCCTACATTAAAATGTAGTATTTTGTAAATATATAAAAAATAAACATGTAATATAATGTAATTTAGCAATAAAAACACATTGAAAAACACAGGAAAATATGATAGGCTTTTACAAAAGGAGGGATGAATGGATGTATCGTAAAATAATGAACTATCTGGAAAAATGGAAAGAAAGCGCGCACCGTAAACCATTGATTTTGCAGGGGGCGCGTCAGGTGGGAAAGACCTATTCCGTATTGGAGTTTGGGCGCCTTCATTATGAAAATGTCGCTTACTTTAATTTTGAGACCAACCTTAAATTAAATGAAACCTTTGAGGAAAACATCAGTCCGGATTATTTGATTCCCATTCTTTCCCATATCGCAGGACAGACAATTGTACGTGAGAAGACGCTTATCATATTTGATGAGGTGCAGCTGTGTGAGAGAGCCCTGACTTCGCTGAAATATTTTTATGAAAAGGAACCGGATTATCATATCATTGTGGCGGGGAGCCTGCTGGGAGTGGCAGTGAACCGGGCGAAGTTCTCGTTTCCGGTGGGAAAGGTGGATATGAAGACCCTCTATCCGATGGACGTGGAAGAATTCATGCTTGCGCTTGGGGAAGAAGAGTTGGTTCGGCTGATCCGTGAGTGCTTTCAGAGCGATACGCCGCTTCCGGCTGCTTTACACGATGCCGCCATGCAGCTTTACCGTCAGTATCTGGTCGTGGGCGGGATGCCGGAGTGTGTGATGCAGTTCGCGGAGACGAGAGACTATATTTTAATCCGGCACACGCAGGATACCATTCTCACCAGCTATCTGAACGATATGAGTAAATATAATCATTTAAATGAGATTAAAAAGACACGGCTGGTATACGATAACATTACCGTACAGCTTTCCAAGAGAAATACGCGCTTTCAGTATAAGCTGGTCAAAAAGGGCGGCCGTGCGGCGGAATTCGAGAATGCGATTGAGTGGCTTACGTTATCCGGAATTGTATCCCAGGTCTACAAAGTAGAACAGGTGCGGAAGCCATTGGAAAATTATAAAAATATTGACGCGTTTAAGATTTATGTATCTGATCTGGGGCTGCTCTGTGCCAAAAAAGATTTGGCGGCCAACGATGTTTTATATATGGTGGATGAGATCAATGATTTCAAAGGCGGTATGGCGGAAAACTACGTTCAGGTACAGCTTTCCATGAATGGGTACCGCACATATTACTGGGAATCCGAGCGGGGAGCAGAGGTCGATTTTATTATTCAGAGAGAAGGAAAGCTGATTCCAATCGAAGTCAAATCGGCGGACAATACCCGGGCCAAAAGCCTGAAAGTATATATGGATACCTATAAACCAGATTATGCAATCAAGCTTTCCACGAAAAATTTTGGCTTTGAGGACAGAAAAAAAACAGTACCTCTCTACGCGGCCTTTTGCATTTAAGTATTTCACACGACGATTTCAGGGAAAAGCCAACCCCTTCCTTTGGCTTTTCCCTTCGATCTTCCTCTGTTCTTCTTTCGGCTGTCAAACAGCTGGCGGAAGTCCGCTGGTTCGTTGGGGTATCTGAGCCTGTTGGGTTATCTGGGGCGGCTGAGTTGGCTTGGCTCCCTTTCCTCCTCTTTGGCGTTCCCGGTTTTGGGGTTCTTCTTTTCCTTTTTTCTTTTGCTTTGGTTTTCGGCTTTCCTTTTTTTCGCTTCTTTCTTTTTTTCTCTTTTGTTGGGGATCCTTTTCTTTCGTTCTCCGGTTTTTCCCTTCTTTTTTCTTCCCCTTCTTTCCCTTCCCGACCGCAGGCAAATTACGGGAGGGGGTTCCTGCCTGCTATCAGGCATGGACTTTTTTTCCTCCTTCCTGTGATTCTTTCTTTCCCTTCCTTTCCTTTTGAATCTTCGTTTTCCTTTTTCGGGATCTTTGCTTCCTTTTTCAACCTTTGCCAAATTACTCCTGGCTGGCACAGGGAATCGGGCCTTCCCTGGAAGACCAAGGTTTCCTAACCACGAGATCCCGGGGAATTCCGATGCCTGACCTGACAAATACAACCAGGCGCCCGGGACCGAGGCTGGGAAAATCCGGCTGCCCAACCACATGCGCCCACCGGCCGAGGCTGGACCCAATACGGCTGGAAAAAACTTCACCAGGAAAGAAACGCTTGCCGGAAGGAAACGCTTGATGGATCGGAAAAATCGTTGGAAAGAAACACTCGTTGGAATGGTACGCTTGACAGATCGGAAAGATCGTTGGAACGGTACGCTTGCTGAAAAAAACATTCCATGGAATGGAACGGAAAAATCAATGGATAAAAAAATCAATGGATAAAAAATCAATGGAAAAAAATCAACGGAAAAAAATCAACGGAATAGAACGATTGCCTTCCCTCCCGGGGCCGCTGGCCCCGGCCGGAAGTGAACTCTGGCCGGAAAAGAAAATCTCCCCGCCCTCCTCCCGGGGCCCAGCGCCACAGCTGGAATACAAAAGAAAGAACCCAGGGCTCAGCGCCGCTGCTGGAAGACAAAAGAAACCGAACCCTTCCGGGGCCCAGCGCCGCTGCTGGAAGACAAAAGAAGGACCCCCTCCCGGGGCCAGAGGCCCCGGTGGGGTCCCCTCTGGGAATCGATGTGTGCCTGCCTCCCGGGTCGAAGACGGTGGCTGCCCAACTTCGTGGGCCCACCGGGCCCGCCCGGGGCAAACCTGGCGGGAAAAGAGCCCGCGCTCTGCTTCCCGAGCCCCTCGGCCCACGGTCGGGGGCTCCGCCTCGCATCCCGGTAAATCCGTCCCTTCCTAGCCACCCAAAACCCGGGGCGCGCGCCACCCCCTCCACTCCCTTCCCCAACCCCTCCCGCTCCCTCCTTTTTCCAGCCCACTTTCCCGCAAAACTTCCCATTTGGGACTTGACAAATATCCCCTTGCTTTCCTCTTCCCAACCCCTCCCCCCACCACCTACGGAGAATATCAAGAGATTTGTACACAGAAATTTTATAAGGAGGAGACAAATTATTATGGTGAGACAAACGAAGAGATTCAAAAAGGGGCTGAATAAAAAAGTACTCAGTGCGATTTTGGCCGCTTCTATGATCATGACCTCTTCTTCCTTTGCTATGGCAGCTCCTAATGCGGAGCCTTTGACAGAGGAACCTGTTGTTCTTAATAGCCTGGAACTGGAAGAGGTAAACCCAACTGATGCAGGAGTTCCGGTTGACGCTGAAGAAATCACAGAGAGTGATATTAGAATTGAAGAAGGTCTTGTATATAATGGAGAGTATCAGGAGCCGGAAGTTACAGTGACTGCTGATGGTGTTATTAAAGATGATTATACCGTAACATATTTTAATAATCGCGATGCGGCAGAAGCAACTGATGAGGATGCTCCTTATGTAAAAGTAGATTTCAAGAGTGGAAAATATTCAGGGCAGAGCATCACAAAAACATTTTCTATTGAGCAGGCAGACATTGCAAATGCCGAAGTGAAGTGGGAAGATACAGAGGGCTTTGTATATAACGGAAAAGAGCAGTATCCTTCCGTAGTATCTGCGACAGTAAAAGTTAAAGTTGATGGAAAAGATGTAGAGTATTCATTAGATGAAGATGACTATGATATAACACAGTATGATGGAACTCCTCTGAATGGCACTTATGCGGTTAATGCGGTAAGTGGAGATGAGGCAACACGTCAGTATTATATAGTTACATTGACTGGTAAAGGGAATTTTAAAGGAACAACTGGACAGAGCCATTCTTTTACAATTGACCAGGCAGATTTTGCTGAAGCGGATTTGGATGTAACCGTTGATCCTGTAGTTTATGATAATGGCATGATTAAGCAAAAGTTAGTTGATGCTGTTAAGGTAGTAGAGAATGCGACAGGAGAAGCTCTGGAATATGGCAAGGATTATGATATCCAGTGGAGAGACAAAGACGGCAATTGGACAAATGTTTGGAATCAGATTCCTGACGAAGGAAAAAATATAGGTGTTCATGATATGCGAATTGTTGCAGCATCAGATGCAGCGGCAGGCGGATATAACAACTATATTCCTGGTTCTTATCGTGAAATGACATATGAAGTAGTAGCTTCCAGTTTATCAAGTGCGATCAAAGGTGTGACGGTTGATGGCTTTGTAGATGGAAAAGCCACCTATACAGGTGAAAATCAGTTCCCGGAAGATCTGAAAACAGTTCTTGGTAAAGATGGAGATGTCAACGGACTTAAGTATGGACTTGATTATGAAATCACTAATTCTGAAGAAGAATGGGTAGATGCTGGAGAGTATACGCTGAATTTAAGCGGTTTGAATGAATATGCAGGTCAGACTGCTACGGTAACGGTAAAAATTACCCCTAAGAACTTGAATACTAGTGCTACAGAAGTAAATCAGGCTAAAGGAATTAGTGTAAAAGTTGAGCAGGGTACTCATCCAAGTGGAAATCTTTCTTCAGTAGTTGTAACAATCACTGATGAAATTGGTGATGAAACAGTTACATTGGAAGAAGGAAAAGACTATACTTTTGAAGTAACAAAAGCGGCTACTAAGACGAATAAGAATGGTAAGGTAGAAATTACAGGTATCGGTAATTATACCACAGTGTTTGATGAAGATGCCGACGAAAAAACTCTTGAAGTTGGTTATACGTTAGATTCTTTAATGTTAATTAACGACCCGAGCATCAGTGTTGAGTATCTGGGCGATTATGCTTATGACGGAGATAAAATTGTATTAGATCAGTCTGACTTTAAATTGGTTGAAACAGATGGAAATAATACATATACACTGACAAAAGATGATTTTTCATTTGTTGGAAGAACTAATATTTTCGATGGCGATGAGGCTGGAGAAAAAGTTGTAACAATCCAGGGAAATGGAAAATATACAGGAACAAGAGACATCACGATTAATATTGAAGGCATTTCTTTTGCGGATACATTTGAATTAAATGAAATTGATGATATTTCAAAAGATGACGCGAAAGTAAAGACTGTAAAGGATATTAAAGATGCTGTTAAAGTAGTATACAAGAGCACTGGTGGAACATACAGAAAGATTGAAGTTAAGGTTTTGGATGCAGAAGGTAAAGAACTTCCAGATGGTCAGGAACTTACTGAAGCAGGTGTGTATACTGTTGAAGTAAAATCAACAGAAGAAAAATACACAGGAACTCTTGAGACTACTTTCAACGTAGTTGGTCATGACCTGAAGAAAGCTGGCGCAACTGTTGCAGATATCGCAGATCAGGTTTACACCAGCGAGGCAATTACTCCGGCTGTAACGGTTAAGATTGGCGAGAAGACTCTGAAAGCAGGCGAAGATTACGAAGTAACCTATACCGATAATGTAAAAGGTGGCGAGGCTACCGCAATTGTAACCGGTATCGGCGACTACTCCGGAACTCTGGAGAAGAACTTCAAGATCACCCGCGCAGCTCAGGGCATCGAGATGACCAACCCGCTGCAGGAGAGAGACCTTGCAAACGGCTCCAGAAACTCCATGAGCAAAGCTTGTACCCTGAAACTGGCTACCACCATGGCAGATGAGGATACCAAGTTCACCTACACCACCAGCGATCCGAGTGTTGCAACAGTAAACGCCGGCAAGATCACCTATCAGGGTGTTGGTGAGTGTACCATCACCGTAAGCGCAGCAGCAACTGACAGCTGTGAGGCTGCAAGCCTGCCGATCAAAGTGGTTGTTGGAAATCCGGGAACTCCGACCTTCACTCCGAGCGTAACCAAGAATACTGCGGAGAAAGCATTCGTTGTTACCTCCAGCACCGTAAGAGGCGCGGACGGATTCGAGGTTCAGTACTCCATCAGAGACGACTTCTGGAGAGCTACTACCAAGGATTTCGCAAACACAGGATCCAAGCTGCTGAGACAGACCTGTACGACTGTACATTCTAACAGAACCTACTATGTACGTGTACGTGCATACCAGGTAGTAGATGGTGAGAAAGTATACAGCAATGACTGGTCACCAGTGAAGACGGTCGTAACGAAATAATTCGTACTATCGATACTTCTTATAAAATGAAAGTGGAGAGGGCACCGCGAAAAGCGGTGCCTTTTCTCGTTGTCCGAAAACAATATAATAAGCAGGTGGAAACTTGGTGAGAAGATTTGGCAAATTTAAAATAGAATTTTAGATTTGCCAAATTTGCATTGACAAACAAAAAAATCCTGATTAAAATAAAATTATAATTTAGATTTGCCGAATATTTCTATTTGAATTGTCTATACTGAAAATAGAAGGGAGAGAACAACATGGCATATATTAAACGGGCTGCGGAAGATACGATTGCGCGGCTCTCTGAAATGTTTCCAGTGCTGTTGGTGACTGGACCCAGGCAGGTGGGAAAAACAACTCTTCTGCAAAAACTCGCTGAAGCGCAGAGAAGCGAGGGACTGGAGCGAAAGTATGTAACCTTGGACGATCCCGATGTGAGGTATTTGGCGAAACAGGATCCCGCATTGTTTTTACAGAGATATTCTCCTCCGGTGCTGATTGATGAGATTCAATACGCAACGGAATTGCTGCCTTATATTAAAATGAGCGTGGATCGTTCCAGGAGAAAAGGCGACTTCTGGATCACGGGATCGCAGGTTTTCCGGCTTATGAATAACGTCAGTGAAAGTCTGGCCGGACGGGTTGGCATCGTGAATTTATTGGGATTGTCCGACGCAGAGATTTATCAAGAGCCAAGCGAACCATTCCAGACGGATCCGGCACATTTAATGAACCGTTTGTCGGTGAGGACTCCGCACGGTTTAAATGAAATCTACAATAGAATTTTCAAAGGCTCCATGCCGGAACTGTATGCGGATGAAAATGTCGATTGGGAGACCTATTACCGCTCCTATGTAGATACGTACCTGCAGCGCGACATTCGTGATCTTGCGCAGGTAGCGGATGAAATGCAGTTTTACAATTTCATGACGATTGTCGCTGCCCATACTTCTAAGCCTGTGATCTATGAGGAACTGGCAAACATGGCTGGAGTTTCGTCGCCAACAGCAAAGAAATGGCTCTCTATTTTAGTTTCCTCTCATATCATTGCTTTGGTGCAGCCATATCACAACAATGCCTTGAAACGTGTTGTCAAAATGCCGCTTCTTCATTTTTTGGATACCGGTTTGGCTGCTTACCTCTTGAAATGGGGCAATCCCGAAGCTCTGGAGAAAGGGGCCATGTCCGGCGCCTTTTTTGAAAGCTATGTGTTTTCTGAAATCTATAAAAGCTATTTGAACGCGGGGAAAGAGCCTCCTGTTTTCTATTACCGGGATAGGGACAAAAAAGAAATTGATTTGCTGCTTTACCAAAATGGTGTGCTTTCTCCAATCGAGATCAAAAAAGCGGCGTCCCCCGGGAAGGTTGCAATTAAAAATTTTGATGTTTTGCGGCCTGTGACCCAGGCAGAGACCTTTGGCGGTCTGGAGTCTCTAAAGGTAGAAATCGGGACGGGAAGTGTAGTCTGTATGGCAAACGACTTATTGCCCATAAATGAAAAGAACTGGTATGTGCCGGTTTGGCTAATTTAATGATTGGCTTCAGGGATTCTGAAATTTATCTTCCTATAAATATAGGGTAACAAAAGAGGTTTTCCCGAAGACGCGAGCCTGTGAAGAAAAGTCTGTAAATAGGATTCTTCTATGATAAGAACGGGTGAAAGGCTTGAAAAATAAGCTTTTCACCCTTGTTTTATATATACCATCCGTTTGATGGCATGTCAATAACAGGCGGCTTTTCCGCCTGTTTTAACCTGGATATGGATTTAATCTGGCAGCCGTCCTTCATACATAATACTCAACTCACCATAGACCTGGCCCCAGTTTCGGATGGTAGTTGTCCATTTTTTGGTGGCTTCAAAGGTGGCCAGATACAGGGCTTTCAACAGTGCTGTATCGCTCGGAAAAACGCTTCTCTGCTGGTTGAGTCTCCGATAGGTGGAATTTAATGATTCTATAGCATTGGTTGTATATATGACCTTCCGCACATCTGTTGAAAATTTGAAAATCGAGACTATGAAAAAAAGTCTGTAAATAGGATTCTTCTATGATAAGACTTGGTGGAATGCGGAAAAATCAGGCATTCCACCTTTGTTTTATATATACCATCTGGCCGATGGCATGTCAACAACAGGCGGTTTTTCCGCCTGTCTTAACCTAAATATTTTTAGTCCGGCAGCCTACCTTCATACATGATACTCAGCTCGCCATATACTTGGCCCCAATTCCGGATGGTCGTAGTCCATTTTTTGGTGGCTTCGAAGGTGGCAAGATACAGGGCTTTCAGCAGTGCCGTATCGCTCGGAAAAACGCTTCTCTGCTGGTTCAGTCTTCGATAGGTGGAGTTTAACGATTCTATCGCATTTGTTGTATATATGACCTTCCGTACATCCGCTGAAAACTTGAAAATCGGAGAAATCGCATCCCAGTTATCCTTCCATCGTTTCATGGAATTCGGGTATTTTGGCGCCCATTTCTCTGTTACCCGGTCAAGGGCTGCCAGGGCTTTCTTTTCGTCTGGCGCCTGATAGATGGTTTTCAAATCTATTGCGAAGGCTTTCCTGTCTTTATCAGGAACATACTTCAGAGTGTTCCTTACCTGATGGACAATACAGCGTTGATACTCTGTTTTCGGAAAGGCAGCTGCAATGGCTTCTTTGATCCCGGTCAGACCATCCGCACAGAGAATCAGGATATCTTTTACACCACGGTTTTTCAGCTCATTCAGGACGGACAGCCAGTATTTAGAGCTTTCGTTATCTCCAACCTGAATGGTAAGAACTTCCTTCTTTCCTTCCGTATTGATCCCTAAGATCACATATGCCGCCAGTTTGCGGATCACTCCATTATCCCGGACTGAATAGTGGATCGCGTCGATAAAGAGAATCGGATATACTTCATCCAGAGGGCGGTTCTGCCAGTCCTCTATCTGTGGAAGGATCTTATCCGTCACATCAGAGATAAAACCCTCTGAAGTTTCAAAACCATAAATATCCTCTATGGTTTCAGAAATCTGTCTGGTCGTCATTCCTTTGGCATACATGGATATGATCTTCTGATCGATATCAGAGATATCTTTCTGGCGCTTTTTGACCACCTGCGGCTGGAAAGTTGATTTGCGGTCCTGTGGAACCTCAATCTCCATAGAGCCGTAGCTGCTGTTTACACGTTTACGTTTGTAACCGTTCCGGTAATCATCATTATCTGAACGCTCAGATTTTTCGTACCCAAGATGATCCTCCATTTCTGCTTCCATCATTTCTTTGATTGTTCCGCCAAGTAGATCCTTGAGAGCATCCTGAATGTCTTCGGCTGTCTGAATATCGTATTCTTCCAGTAGCTGATGGATAATGTTACGTTTCCCTTCTGTCATTTGTACCCGATGGACAGGTTTCTTTTGTTTTGCCATAATAAAAGGCCCTCCTATGAATTAGATTTTATCATAGAAGAACCTTTGATGACATATTTACAGAAAAAGTTTCACACCGCCTGAAAATCGGAGAAATCGCATCCCAGTTATCTTTCCAGCGTTTCATGGAGTTCGGATATTTAGGCGTCCATTTCTCTGTTACTCGGTCAAGTGCGTCCAGAGCTTTCTTCTCGTCGGATGCCTGATAGATTGTTTTTAAATCCGCTGCAAAGGCTTTCCTGTCTTTATCCGGAACATATTTCAGCGTATTCCGTACCTGATGTACGATACAGCGCTGATACTCTG
The DNA here is from genome assembly GCA_963927715.1 of uncultured Blautia sp. GTDB lineage: Bacteria > Bacillota > Clostridia > Lachnospirales > Lachnospiraceae > Blautia_A. Next base: position 461,364 of record CAWVBU010000001.1, read on the forward strand.
TTTTCGGAAAGGCAGCTGCAATAGCTTCCTTGATCCCGGTCAGACCATCTGCACAAAGGATCAGGATGTCTTTTACACCGCGGTTTTTTAATTCATTCAGGACAGACAGCCAGTATTTAGAGCTCTCATTATCACCAACCTGAATGGTGAGGACTTCTTTCTTGCCATCTGTATTGATACCCAAAATCACATATGCAGCCAGTTTTCGGATGATGCCGTTATCCCGCACAGAATAGTGGATTGCATCAATAAAAAGGATCGGATATATTTCATCCAAAGGCCGGTTTTGCCAATCCTCTATTTGCGGCAGGATCTTATCCGTCACATCTGAGATAAAACCCTCAGATGTTTCAAAACCGTAAATATCCTCTATGGTCTCTGAAATCTGCCGGGTTGTCATTCCCTTTGCATACATGGATATGATCTTCTGGTCAATATCCGAGATATCTTTCTGACGTTTCTTAACCACCTGCGGCTGGAAGGTTGATTTGCGGTCCTGCGGGACTTCGATTTCCATAGAGCCGTAACTACTGTTTACCCGTTTGCGCTTATAGCCATTCCGGTAATCGTCATTGTCAGAACGTTCAGACTTTTCATAGCCAAGATGATCATCCATTTCTGCTTCCATCATTTCTTTAATGGTCCCGCCAAGAAGATCTTTCAAGGCATCCTGGATATCTTCAGCGGTCTGAATGTCGTATTCTTCCAGGAGTTGATGGATAATGTTTCGTTTTCCTTCCGTCATTTGTACCCGATGAACAGGTTTCTTTTGTTTTGCCATAATAAAAGGCCCTCCTATGATTTAGATTTTATCATAGAAGAACCTCTTATATTTACGTATTTACAGAAAAACTTTCACACTCCCGAAGACGCTTTTTTCAGGGAAAAGCCAACCCCTTCCTTTGGCTTTTCCCTTCGATCTTCCTCTGTTCTTCTTTTCCTTTTTTTCTTTTGCTTTGGTTTTCGGCTTTCCTTTTTTTCGCTTCTTTCTTTTTTTCTCTTTTGTTGGGGATCCTTTTCTTTCGTTCTCCGGTTTTTCCCTTCTTTTTTCTTACCCTTCTTTCCCTTCCCGACCGCAGGCAAATTACGGGAGGGGGTTCCTGCCTGCTATCAGGCATGGACTTTTTTTCCTCCTTCCTGTGATTCTTTCTTTCCCTTCCTTTCCTTTTGAATCTTCGTTTTCCTTTTTCGGGATCTTTGCTTCCTTTTTCAACCTTTGCCAAATTACTCCTGGCTGGCACAGGGAATCGGGCCTTCCCTGGAAGACCAAGGTTTCCTAACCACGAGATCCCGGGGAATTCCGATGCCTGACCTGACAAATACAACCAGGCGCCCGGGACCGAGGCTGGGAAAATCCGGCTGCCCAACCACATGCGCCCACCGGCCGAGGCTGGACCCAATACGGCTGGAAAAAACTTCACCAGGAAAGAAACGCTTGCCGGAAGGAAACGCTTGATGGATCGGAAAAATCGTTGGAAAGAAACACTCGTTGGAATGGTACGCTTGACAGATCGGAAAGATCGTTGGAACGGTACGCTTGCTGAAAAAAACATTCCATGGAATGGAACGGAAAAATCAATGGATAAAAAAATCAACGGAATAGAACGATTGCCTTCCCTCCCGGGGCCCAGCGCCACAGCTGGAATACAAAAGAAAGAACCCAGGGCTCAGCGCCGCTGCTGGAAGACAAAAGAAACCGACCCGCCCGGGGAAAACCTGGCCGGGAAAAGTGCCCGCGCTCTGCTTCCCGAGCCCCTCGGCCGTAGGCCGGGGGCTCCGCTTCGCATCCCGGTAAATCCGTCCCTTCCTAGCCACCCAAAACCCGGGGCGCGCGCCACCCCTTCCACTCCCTTCCCCAACCCCTCCCGCTCCCTCCTTTTTCCAGCCCACTTTCCCGCAAAACTTCCCATTTGGGACTTGACAAATATCCCCTTGCCTTCCTCTTCCCAACTCCCCACCACCTACGGAGAATATCAAGAGATTTGTACACAGAAATTTTATAAGGAGGAGACAAATTATTATGGTGAGACAAACGAAGAGATTCAAAAAGGGGCTGAATAAAAAAGTACTCAGTGCGATTTTGGCCGCTTCTATGATCATGACCTCTTCTTCCTTTGCTATGGCAGCTCCGGTCGAAGAGTTGACCGATGAGGCTCCCGTTGCCGCTGCTCAGAGCCTGGAGGACGTGGATACATTGGATCTGGAGAACAATGATGCAGCAAACGCTACTGTAGCTAGTAGTGTTAATGATTTAAGTGCTGATATAATTGTTCCTGGTCAGAGTCCTACACTCACTACAGAGGGTGAGGGGTATCGTATTACAGGTATTCAGTATACTGGTGAAGCTATTGAACCGGAATTTAAACTTACAGATGACGACTATGTTTTAAAAGAGGGAACCGATTATTTGCTTTCTTATGAAGGTAATGTTGTGGATTCCAAAGAAGTATCCGGAGAAGATGCTTTCGTTGTAGTCACATTTATCAATGATACATACGAGGATCTTGGGACTGTAAAAGTTCCTTACGCGATTGGACAGGTGCCGATCAACAATGCGACTGTGGAATATTCCAGCCAGGATGCGTTTGTTTACAATGGAGAAGAACAGTATCCGGAGATTGCTTCAGTTGTTGTGAAAGCAAATGATTTGACCTATACTCTCAGTGCGGATGACTATGAGGTTGTAGGAACTGGCGGACAGGATTTAGTGAATGCCGGATCGAAGAAAGGCTTTAAAATTAAAGGTGTCGGAAACTTTTCTGGTAATGTTTGGGGTGACCCCTTTGTGATTGAGCCAGCTGCAACAGAAGGAAATGTAACAGTAGAAGCGGAAGACACTGTTTTTTCAACAGATGATAGCGCTGTAATCAGCAATATCAGAAAGAGCGTTACAGTGACGGACAACTTTACTGGCGAAGAGGTAAATGGTAGTGCGTATACAATTCTTTGGTATAATGCAGAGGATGGCACTTATAAAGAAACGAATGTTCCATCTACAGATATCGGAGTTCATACCTTCCGGGTACAGGGCAATGGAACAGGAAACTTCAGTGCTGAAGGATATGTAGAAGGTACCTATGAGGTTGTAAAAGACGGAACTCTCCAGATGGCAGTAGATGATATGACTAACCAGAAAATGTGAAAATCGGCGGATTTGTATCAGATGGAGAGGCGTTTGTAGCAACTTATAATGGTAATGATCAGTATGTTGATGCAGATATGGTAGAATCTCATTTGAAAAATGCTGATGGAGCAGGTTTAGCAACTAACCAGTTTGAGGTTGTAGAGAACGAGACTGAGTGGAAAAATGTTGGCGAGTATGTTGTCACAATCGAAGGTAAAAATGACTATGCAGGTGAGACTGCTACGCTGACTTTCAAAATCAATCCGAAATCTATGAATGCTAGTGCTGAGGAAGCAGATGGTGTAGATGTAAAAGCGACTCGCGGAACACATCGTGATGGTAGCGCAGGTGATCTCGTTGTTACGATTACAGATAAAACCATTAAAAATGAAGATGGAACTGCTTATGTTTTAGAGGAAGGCACTGATTATACCTACACAACTACCACAGAGGGTAAAGAAGAGTTTGTTGTAATTACTGGTCTGGGTAATTATACAACTGTAATCGAGAAAGAAGAAGTGGAAACTCTTACTGTACCGGTTACAGTAAATGAAGATCAGTTGGATTTGAATGATTCCAGTATTACTGCAGAATTGTCAGGCACATATAAATATACTGGTTCAAAGATTAAACCTTCTGTTACTGATATCACTGTAGTGGAAAATTATAATGGCAAAGAGTATAAGATTCCTGTGACAGATTTATCGGTAGTCGGTTACGGAGTGAATACCTATGCAGGAGAGGGAAGCATTACCATTACAGTCAGAGGAGACTCTGCGAAATACTACTCAGGGGAGCGTACCATTACCTTTGCAATTGAGGGTGAGTCCTTCGAAGATACTTTTGCTTTAGCTGATACTAAAGACTTTGATAAGGACGATGCTACATGGGATGCCATCAAGAAAGCGATCAAAGTCGTATATCAGAATGGTGGAGCAACCTATGCTGCAGCTGTAGGAACAAATTCTGATAGAATTGATGTCGAAATCACAAAAGATGGAGAAGAGGTTGATTTCAGCAAGGCTCCCGAAGGTGGCGTATATGACGTAACTGTAACACCTACCGATAAGAATGGCGCTGGCCGTTATGAGGGTGAACTTACTGGAACCTTCAATGTCGTAGGCGATGACCTGAAAGAGTCTGGAGCTAAGATTGCTGATATCGCTGACGTAATTTATACTGGCGAAGCAATCGAGCCGGCAGTAGTTGTTACTGTTGGAAACAAGACCCTGAAAGAGGGAGAGGACTACACCGTATCTTACTCTGACAACATCAAAGGTGGCGAGGCTACCGCAATTGTAACCGGTATCGGCGACTACTCCGGAACTCTGGAGAAGAACTTCAACATCACCCGCGCAGCTCAGGGCATCGAGATGATCAACCCGCTGCAGGAGAGAGACCTTGCAAACGGCTCCAGAAACTCCATGAGCAAAGCTTGTACCCTGAAACTGGCTACCACCATGGCAGATGAGGATACCAAGTTCACCTACACCACCAGCGATCCGAGCGTTGCAACTGTAAACGCCGGCAAGATCACCTATCAGGGTGTTGGTGAGTGTACCATCACCGTAAGCGCAGCAGCAACTGACAGCTGTGAGGCTGCAAGCCTGCCGATCAAAGTGGTTGTTGGAAATCCGGGAACTCCGACCTTCACTCCGAGCGTAACCAAGAATACTGCGGAGAAAGCATTCGTTGTTACCTCCAGCACCGTAAGAGGCGCGGACGGATTCGAGGTTCAGTACTCCATCAGAGACGACTTCTGGAGAGCTACTACCAAGGATTTCGCAAACACAGGATCCAAGCTGCTGAGACAGACCTGTACGACTGTACATTCTAACAGAACCTACTATGTACGTGTACGTGCATACCAGGTAGTAGATGGTGAGAAAGTATACAGCAATGACTGGTCACCGGTGAAGACGATCGTAACGAAATAATTCGTACTATCGATACTTCTTATAAAATGAAAGTGGAGAGGGCACCGCGAAAAGCGGTGCCTTTTCTCGTTGTCTGGAAGAGAAATTCCGGCCGGAGGGCCTTATTTCCCGATAAAGAGGAAAAGACCTTGACTCTCCGGAAAGATGCGTGTATGCTGAGAGAAGTATGAGAAAAAGAAAGAGTATGGGAGAGATTTCATGAAGCGGTTACAGAAGTTGCTGAAGAAGCTGCTGGATCTTCTGGTGGTTTCCTGGTATATCCGATATTATTACAGACCGGTGGTCAAAGACCGCTGGGTGCTGCTGGATTCAAAGAATGGAAAGGATCTGGGCAGCAACCTGCTGCGGATCGCGGAGGAGCTGTCGCGCAATCCGGATTATAAGGAGTACCGGATCTTCCTGTCCTGCAATAAGGATAAGCGGGAGCAGATCCGGGCGATGGCGGCCCGATACCGGCTGCGGGTGACTCTGATCAAGGAGACCCGGTTCCGCTACGCGAAGGTGATCGGTCTGGCGAAATATCTGTTCACAGACACATCCTTCCCGGCATGGTACGCGAAAAAAAAGGGTCAGGTGATCACCAATACCTGGCACGGGACGCCGCTGAAGATGATGGGAAAGGATGTGGCGGACCGTTCTTATGATATGGGAAATGTACAGAAGAATTATCTGATCGCGGATTACCTGATTTATCCCAGTGATTATATGAAGGACATTATGGTCTCTGCTTATTTCCTGGAGCAGCTGTATCAGGGAAAGATTCTCTGTTCCGGCTATCCCAGGAATTCTGTGTTCTTCGATGAGGCCAGAAGAGAAGAGGTTCGCGGCCAGCTGCCCTTCGCGGGGAAAAAGCTTTACGGCTATATGCCGACCTGGAGAGGTAATCTCAAGAATATTGATTCGGAGAAAAATACGGATCTGCTGGAGTATTTCTTTGCCCAGCTGGATGAGGAACTCACCGATGAGGAAGTGTTCCTGGTTCGTCTGCATCCGTTTATTCACGATGCCCTGGATTATGGGAAGTATCGTCATATCCAGCCGTTTCCGGAGGAATATGAGCCCTATGATATCCTGAACGTGTGTGACTGTCTGGTGACGGATTACTCCAGCGTCATGTTCGATTACGCCAACTGCGGACAGAAGATCATTCTCTTCGTCTACGATTATGAATTTTATATGGATGAGAGAGGGGCATACGTGTCTCTGCGCGACTTCCCCTTCCCGAAGGTACGCCGGGTGGAGGAACTGGTGCGGGAGCTTCGACTGCCCAAAGAGTACGACGACCGGGCGTTCCGGGAGAAATTCTGCCAGTATGACGGGGAACAGGTGCCGGCGAAGCTGTGCCGGCAGATTTTCCGCGGGGAGCAGGTCTTCCCGGAGGAGCGGACCTGTCACAATGGAAAGGAAAATGTGCTGATCTATTCCGGTTCCCTGGCGAAGAATGGAATTACCACGGCGCTTTTAAGCCTTCTGAAGAATATTGACCTGACCGAGCGGAATTATTTCATCACGTTCCGTTCCGGTTATCTGCGCCGGGATCCTCTGCGGATTCAGATGCTGCCGGAAGGGGTGGGATTCCTGCCCATTCCCAATGTGCGGATGCACTCCTATGGAGAATCCAAAGCGGTGAAGAAGTATTTTGAGAAAAATGATACCAGCAGGGCTGTGATGAAGAAGGTAGACCGCTTTTATCAGCGGCTGTACCAGCGGAATTTCGGCCACTGCCATTTCGACGCGGCCATCCATTTCCACGGATACGAGAAAGAGGTTATCAACCTGTTTCAGCATGCGGACGCCACACGTATGATTTTCGTCCACAACGATATGGTCAGTGAGATCCGGACCAAGGGAAATCAGCATGAGCCGACGGTGCGCCGGGCTTATCATGATTTCGAGAAGGTGGTTCCGGTGACTCAGGATATCTATGAGTTTACGCTGCAGCTGGGCGGCCGGAAGGAGAACCTGCAGGTGGTGAACAACTGTCACGACTGGCAGGCGGTTCTGGCGAAAGCCACGCAGGAGCTGGCTTTCGAGGCCAATACTTCTTCCACTGTGCGGCTGGAGGAGCTGAAGGAGATTCTGGACAGCGATGCCAGAAAGTTCATCACCATCGGACGTTTCTCTCCGGAGAAGGGCCACGATATGCTGATGGAGGCCTTTGACCGTTACCATAAGGAGAATCCGGACAGCTATCTGATCATCATCGGCGGTTACGGGGCGATATACGATCAGACGGTGGCTCTGGCGGGAGCTCTGTCCTGCGGGAAGAATATTGTGATTATCCGGTCTATCGCCAATCCGATGCCGGTTCTGAAAAAATGTGACCTGTTCATCCTGTCTTCGCACTATGAGGCTCTGGGCCTGGTGCTGCTGGAGGCGGATACGCTGGGAGTGCCGGTGATTTCCACGGATATTCCGGGACCGAGGGGCTTTATGACGGAGCATCACGGGATGCTGGTGCCGGAGAGCGCCCAGGGGCTCTACGAGGGGATGCTTGCCTTCGACCGGGGCGAGGTGCAGCCGATGAATGTGGATTACGCGGCTTACAACCGGCAGGCGGTTCAGGAATTTGAAAATCTGTTTGAAGGAGGGGCCTGAGATGAAAATAGGGATTGTGACGTTTCATAACGCCCATAATTACGGGGCGGTTCTGCAGGCCTGGTCTCTGCAGGAGTATTTAAGACAGCAGGGGCATGAGGTACAGATTGTGAATCTGCGCCTGCCTTCCATTGATAAGCTGTATCAGCTGACTTATAAGACTACCAGCAACCTGCTGGGCCATGGCTGGCTCAACCGGTTCGCCGGGGATGTGTATTACTGGCTGCGGTGTACGTCCTATCGTTTCACGGATCCGGCCAGAAGCAGGAAGTTCCGGGCTTTTGAGCATTTCATCAACCATAAGCTGCCGGTGACGAAGGAGGAGTATCCTTCTTATGTGGAGCTGCAGCAGGCGAAGCTTCATTATGACGCGCTGATCGCGGGCAGCGACCAGATCTGGAACGTGAAAATGATGAAAGGGATGGATCTGGCTTATTTTCTACAGTTTGCCAACCGGGACGCGCTGCGGATCTCCTATGCGGCCAGCATCGGTTCCGAGGAGATTCCGCCGGAATATCGGCTGCTGTTCCAGCGGTATCTGCGGGAATTTGACAGCATTTCCGTCCGGGAGAAGAAGGCCCAGGAGCAGATCCGGCAGCTGACGGACCAGCCGGTGGATCTGGTGGCGGATCCCACGTTCCTGCTGGATCGGGGGACCTTTGAGAAATTAAAGAAAAATCCGCGGACTTCCGGGAAATATATCTATGTGCACAACGTGCATCTGAAACGGGTGGACAATTCTCTGAACAGTGTGGCGGAGGAGATGTCGAAGCGGCTGAATCTGCCGATCATCCATAACTGGGACCGGAAGGTCTTTTCCCGGGAGGCGGGACATTTCACCGGAGGAATCGAAGAATTCCTGGGTTATGTGGCCAATGCGGAGTACGTGGTCACCAATTCCTTCCACTGTACGGTATTTGCCCTGATTTTCAACCGGAATTTCATCACGGTTCCCCATTATACCAATCCGGACCGGATGAAGAATCTGCTGGAGGAGCTGGGTCTTTCCAATCATTTGCTCAGCCACGGCAGTATGATTCCGGAGGATTTGTCTGAGCTTTCCATCGATTATCCGGCAGTGGAGGCCAGAAAAGAGGCCATGGGAGATCACGCCCGGGCGTTTCTGGACCGGGCGCTGAAGGAGAGAAAAGAGCGGGATGACCGGACGTATTTTGACTATGAGGATGTCTTCCGCTGTTATGGCTGCGGCGCCTGCAAGGCGGCCTGTCCGGTGCAGGCGATCACCATGGAAGTGGACCGGGAAGGGTTCCGTTATCCGGTGATTCATCCGGATCTGTGCATCCACTGTGACCGGTGCAAAAAAGTCTGTATTTATCATCAGAAGAGTTCGAAGAATCCGAAGCAGGAGGGGTATCCGGTTGTGTACGCCGCCCGGAGTAAGGACGCCCGGGTGGTGAAGGAGAGTACCAGCGGCGGAATGTTCACGCCTATGTATCAAAGTGTTCTGGCCAGAGGCGGAGCTGTGGCGGGCGTGCGCTACGGAGAGGATCTGCAGGTGATCTACGACATCGCTGAGACGGAACAAGACTGTCAGAAGTTCCGGGGCACCAAGTATGTGTTCGCCGAGAGCGGAGATGTGAAGGAGCGGGTGAGAAAGCTTCTGCAGGATGGCAGAACGGTGCTGTTCACCGGAACGCCCTGTCAGATTGCCGCGGTGAAAAGCTATCTGGGGAAACCCTATGAGAATCTCTATACGGTGGAACTGATCTGCCATGGGGCGAGCTCTCCGAAGGCTTTCCGCAAATACTGCGATTATCTGGAGGAAGTGTACCAGTCGAAGATTTCCAGGTTCCAGTTCCGGAATCAGTTCAAAGGTCCCGGGGAGCAGTTTATTCTGGTGGAGTTCGAATCCGGCAGTATCGATCTGGAAAACGCGCTGAAGAACAATTTCAACCGGGCGTTCCGCAGCAACAATCTGCAGCGTCCCAGCTGTTTCCAGTGTGAGTTCGTGGGACGCAGAACCGGTGTGGCGGATCTGACCATCGGAGATTACTGGGAGGTGGAGAAGGAGCACCCGGATTTCCCTGTGGGCGGCGGCGTCTCCATCCTGAAGATCAACACGCCCCACGGGCAGGAATTCTTTGAGACATTCCGGGATCAGCTGGATCTGGAGGAGAGTACCTTTAAGAAGGCTTATGCCCACAATTACGCGAAAGTGATGAATATGAGGGATTCCCGGGCGAAACTGATGTACTATCTGGATGAGAAGCCCATCGATGATCTGCTGCTGACGTTCAACCATCTGAAAAAAGGCGGAATCAAAAATCTGTAAAAGGTCCGTCCAAAAGGCAGAACGATGAAGGACCAAAGAGAAAGGAAGCGTAAGGATGACAGAGGGGAAAATTCTCAACCGGGATGTGATTAAATACGCGGCTATGGTCACCATGCTGCTCAACCACATCGCCAATGTATTTCTGGACGCGGGGACGGTGCTTTGCACGGTACTTCTGGATGTGGGATATTTCACCGCGCCGGTGATGTGTTATTTCCTGGTGGAGGGGTGGCATTACACCCATTCCCGGAGGCAGTACGCGAAGCGGCTGGCGCTTTTCGCGCTGCTCTCGGAGGTTCCGTTCTGTCTGGCCTTTTCCCAGGTGTACAACGGTGTGGAAGGGATTTCCTTTTGCGGTTTCAATATGATTTTTACCCTGCTGCTGTGTTTCGGGGTTCTGTGTGTCCGGGAGCAGGCGGCGAAACCGGGGAAGCGTACGCTTCTGCTGGCGGGACTTGTGCTGCTCTCTGTCTTTTCGGACTGGGCGGTGATCGCGCCGCTGATGACCCTTTGGTTTGCCAGAGCCTGGAACGATCCAGAGAGACTGAAAAACGCGTTCGCGCTCTCGGCGTTTCTGTTTGCCCTTTTGAATTTCCAGCCCGGAATCAGCGGGATGGGAATCGGCGGGGATCTGTTCCTCGCCCTGTGTTCGGCTGCGGGAATCGCGGCGGCGGGTTTTGTCCTGCTTCGTCTGTACAACGGAAAACGGATGGAGCGGGGAAGAACGTTTTCCAAATGGTTTTTTTATGTGTTTTACCCGGCCCATCTGCTGGTGCTGGGACTGATCCGGCTTGCGGTCTGAGCGCAGGCGCCGGGAGACGAAGCAAAGGAGAGATCCGGAGGGATTCCCGGAAAAATGACAGGAGGTTGTGCCGCCGGCGAGAGGCGGCGGAATGGAGAAGATTATGAAATTTATTTATCCGGCAGTGTTTCGAAAGACAAAGGAAGGGAAATACGAAGGGTTTTTCCCGGATCTGGAGTGCTGCCGCGCCCAGGGAGATACCCTGGAAGACGCGGTGGACAATGCCAACGAAGCGGCTTATGACTGGCTCTATGTGGAAGTGATGGAGGAGGACGGCCAGCTGCCGCCGGTGTCAGACGCCGGCGATCTCTCTCTTCAGGAGGGAGATGTGGTGAGAAATATCGCGGTGAATATCCGGTTCCAGGAAGGCTGGGACGAGTAAAAGGAGGGCGGAAAGATGATTCGCAGATACGTATACGGAAACGGTCTGGACACCGAGGCGGTTTTGGAGAAACCAAAGCCCTGGGAAGGGGAGCTTCCCTATCTCCAGGCAGATGAGAAGGAGTGCAGTTTTTCCTATGAGATGGCCAGACAGGACCGGGTCTATGGCCTGGGAGAGAATGTGCGGGGAATCAACAAGCGGGGATGGATCTATGAGAGCCGCTGCAGTGATGATCCGAACCATCTGGAGAATAAACGGGCGCTGTACGCGGCCCATAACTTTCTGGTGATCCATGGACGGGAAACCTTCGGTATTTTCGTGGATTACCCGGGAATTCTCTCTTTTGACGTGGGATACACCCGTCCCGCCAAGCTGAAGATTCAGGCGGCAGACTGGAATCTGGATCTCTATGTGATCACCGGAGAGGATGTGAAGGAGATCGTCCGTCAGTTCCGGGGCCTGATCGGCCGAAGTTATATTCCGCCGCTGTGGGCGTTTGGATACGGGCAGAGCCGCTGGGGCTATAAAAGTGAAGACGATGTCCGCCAGGTTGTGCGCCGCCACCGTAAGCTGGGCCTTCCGCTGGACAGCGTCTATCTGGATATCGACTATATGGAGCGGTTCAAGGATTTCACCCTGAATCCGGAGACGTTTCCGGATTTTTCTGATTTCTGTGAGGAGATGAAAGAGCAGCACATTCATCTGGTGCCGATCATCGACGCAGGTGTGAAGCAGGAAGCGGGCTATCCGGTCTATGAGGAAGGGCTGCGGAAGGGATATTTCTGCAAAAAAGAAGACGGAAGTCCTTTCGTGGCGGCGGTGTGGCCGGGAAAAGCGCTGTTTCCGGACATGCTGAACGAGGAGGCCAGGAGATGGTTCGGAGATCAGTATCAGTTTCTGCTGGATCAGGGAATTGAGGGGTTCTGGAACGATATGAATGAGCCGGCTATCTTCTATACCGAAGACCGGCTGAAGCAGGTGCTGGAGCAGGTGGATTCCTATAAGGGCAGAAATTTGGATCTGGATACCTTCTCTGAGTTTACGGATCTGGTAGGCAGTCTGTCTGGCAATCCGGAAGATTACAAAGAGTTTTACCATGAGTTCCACGGGGAGAAGGTACGCCACGACCGGGTGCATAACCTGTTCGGCTTCTACATGACCCGGGCGGCCGGGGAGGCTTTTGAGCGTCTGGTTCCGGAGAAGAGGATCCTCATGTTCTCCCGTTCCTCTTATATCGGGATGCACCGGTATGGAGGAATCTGGCAGGGAGACAACCATTCCTGGTGGTCCCATCTGCTGCTGAATCTGAAAATGATGCCGTCGCTGAATATGTGCGGTTTTCTGTATACCGGCGCGGATCTCGGGGGATTCGGCTCAGATACCACGGAAGATCTGATGCTGCGCTGGCTGGCTTTCGGCATTTTTACGCCGCTGATGCGCAACCATTCGGCGATGGGAACCCGGGAGCAGGAGGCTTACCGGTTTGAGGACACGGAAGCTTTCCGCCAGATCCTGGGACTGCGGTACCGCCTGATTCCCTACCTGTACAGCGAGTATATGAAGGCGGTTCTCAGGGATGAGATGATGTTTCGTCCGCTGGCCTTTGATTATCCCCAGGATGAGCGGGCGGCGGAAGTGGAGGATCAGCTTCTCCTGGGCAATGAACTGATGCTGGCGCCGGTTTACGAGCAGAACAGAGAAGGGCGCTGTGTCTATCTGCCGGAAGAGATGAAGCTGGTGCGTTTTTCAAAGGATGGCACGATGGAGGAAGAGATTCTGCCGGCGGGATACCACTATGTGGAAGTGAAGCTGACGGATGTGGTATTTTTCCTGCGTCCGGATCGCCTGATTCCTTTCGCGAAGCCGGCACAGTATGTGGAGGAAATCGATTTCGAACAGATGCAAGTTCTCTCTTTTGTGCGGGAAGAGGCTTCCTATGAATATTATCGGGATGACGGCTATGAGAAGGATTATGAAAACCCGGAGCATTTCTGCCGGATGCGGCTTCGAAAAGGAGAAGAGACGCCAGTCGTTCTGTAAAAGAAGAAAAAAGAGGTCAGGAAATTTTGGTTTCCCGGCCTCTTGTGTTTATCAGAGAAGAATGTCCTCCAGGCTGCGTTTGGGGACGTAGTGGGTACCGTCCTCGTCCCGGTAGTAGGCGGTTTTGCCGTCTTCCTTCACGGACGTGAGGACGATGTTTTCCGCAGGTTTGCCGATGGCCACCACCAGCTGCGGCTCGATGTTTGACGGCAGCTGCAGGAAGGATTTCAGTTCTTCCTTTTTGAAATTGCCGATCATACATCCGCCCAGGCCTTTTTCCGTGGCGGCCAGAAGGATGGTCTGTGCCACGATTCCCACATCACGCTGGAACGTCTGGGGATTGGGACTGATGTCCAGATCCTGGCAGATGATGATAAAGGCGGTGGGGGTGGGTTCCCGGATGGGGCAGGTGCAGCTGGGAAAGAGCGGCTGCCCAGCGGGTTCGCGCGACCAGCTGTTCCACCTGGTCTTTTTCCCAGGAGAGATAGTATTTCAGGGGCTGCATATTGACACTGGACGCGGTGTAACGGGTGAGATCCACCAGTTCGGCCAGCTCTTCGCGGGTGACTCTGCGGCTTTCATCGAAACCGCGGTAACTTCGGTTTTTCAGAACCAAATCTTTCAGCATGGGGATACCTCCTTGTAAATGTTGTCTGTTCTGTGAGGAAGAGGCCGAAGCGGCGCCCTTCCTGTTTTATTATAGGAAGATTTCCGTTGAAAGTAAAGAACGGGGCAGGGAGAATTTCTTTTTCAATCTGGTATTTTCCTCTCTTGACATTTGGGTTTTTTGGTATTATGGTACTTATTACGATGGTTTGTTCGTGTAAAAAATCGGGTGCGGCCCAACAAGGGAAAGGGGATTTTCATGGCGAGAGTAGCGGTAATGACGGACAGCAATTGCGGGTTCATGCCGAAGGATGGGGAGAAGCTTGGAATTTATGTGATTCCCATGCCGATTATTGTGGATGGAAGGACTTATTATGAAGGAAAGGATATCTCTCCGGAACAGTTTTACCGGAAAATGAGCGAAGGTGCGCAGATTTCCACCTCCCAGCCTTCAGCGGGGGATGTGATGGATGCATGGCGCAGTCTGCTGCGGGAGTACGAGGAGGTCGTGTTCATTCCCATGTCCAGCGGGCTGAGCAGTACCTGTTCCAGCGCGGCCATGCTGGCGAAGGACGAGGAATTCGCCGGGAGGGTTTATGTGGTGGACAATCACCGGATTTCCGTGACGCAGGCGCAGTCGGTGCTGGACGCGAAGCTGCTTGCCCAGAGGGGAGTCAGCGGAGCCCAGATCCAGAAGACGCTGGAAGAGGAGGCCATGGACGCCACCATCTACATCGCGGTGGACACGCTGGAGTATCTGAAGAAAGGCGGGCGTGTGACGCCGGCTGCCGCGGCCATCGGGACGGTGCTTCACATTAAGCCGGTGCTTACCATCCAGGGAGGAAAGCTGGATGCCTTTGCCAAAGTGCGGGGGACGAAAGCGGCCTTCAAGACCATGTGCAAAGAGCTGGAGAAGGAGCTTCATACCCGTTTCGAGGCGCTGTACCAGAGCGGGCGGATGAAGGCGGGAATTGCCAATACCCTGATGGACGGGCAGAAGCTGGAAGAGTTCAAGGATGCCATGAGGGAGCATTTCCCGGATCTGGAGCTGTTCCATCTCCCCCTGACTATGAGTATCGCCACGCATACGGGCCCGGGGAGTCTGGGAATCGGGCTGGTGAGCTGTGTAAAGGAATAAAAAGAAAAAAAGAACCTTGCCGGAATCGGGAAAGTTTCCTGAGTTCCGACAAGGTTTTTTTGTGGGTGTGTCTGATGTGGTTCCTAAGCCGGCTGGTTTTTCCGGGAGCGCAGATGCAAAAGCAGTCCCACGGCTAATCCGAGGAGGGCCGGGCAGACCCAGCCCATACCCTGAGAGAAGAAGGGCAGATACTGCGTCGCCAGATCCAGCAGAGGATTCAGATGCAGGAATTCCACAGCCGCCTGAGGGATGGCGTTGAGGAAATCCAGGATCGCGGCCAGGAGGGTGAAGAGAATCACGCTCCGGTAGACCAGGGGATCGTTCCGGTACCATTTGCCGGTCAGAGCCAGGAAGATCAGGGCAATGGCCAGAGGATAGAGGAACATCAGCACCGGAAGGGTGCAGGCCAGGATGGCATTCAGTCCCAGGTTGGCAATCCCGAAGGAGAGCAGACAGAAGCCAATCGCCCAGGTCCGGTAGGAAAACCACGTGGGAAAGAGACTGTGGAAGGTCTCCGAACAGCTGGTGATCAGGCCTACCGCGGTTTTCAGGCAGGCAAAGGTCACAGTCACAGCCAGAATGGCAGCGCCTGCGCCGCCGAAATAATGCCGGGCGATGACCAGGAGCGCTTCGCCTCCGTTGGCGGAGACCGGATAAAGCCCGCGGCTCTGGGCGCCCACCACGGCCACCGCCAGGTAGATGATTCCCATGAGACCGCATCCGAAGATTCCGGCCTTGACCGTATTGACGGCGATGGCTTCCGGGGATTCGATTCCCAGATCCTTCACCACGTTGACCACGATGATGCCGAAGGCCAGGCCGGCCAGGGCGTCCATGGTGTTATATCCCTCCAGGAAACCGGAGAAGAAAGCAGACGGTATGTAGGCGCCTTCCGGGGCGATCTCACGGACTGCGCCCATGGGATGAAACAGGGCGGTGAGCAGCAGGATTCCCAGGCAGACCAGGAAGATCGGGTTCAGGATCTTGCCGATCCAGGTCAGAATCTTGCCGGGTTTCAGGGAGAACCACAGAACAATGGCGAAAAACAGCAGAGAAAACACGGCCAGCGGAAGCGGTCCGGAGGAGGTGTTTTTCAGCATGGGGGAGACGCCCACCTCAAAGGGGACGGTGGCACATCGGGGGATTGCGAAGAACGGCCCGATGGTCAGGTAGAGGATACAGGTGAAGAACAGACTGTATGTTTTTCCTACCCGCTGACTCAGCTGAGCCAGACCGTTGCAGCGGCTGATGCCCAGTGCCGCCACTCCGAGCAGGGGAAGCCCCACGCCGGTGATGAGAAGTCCCAGGGTGGCGAGATAGACATTCCGCCCGGAGAGCTGTCCCATGGCTGCCGGGAAGATCAGGTTGCCCGCGCCGAAAAAAAGACCGAAGAGCATACTGCCCACGGCTGCCAGTTCCCGAAAAGATAATTTCTTTTTCATTTTATAAGACCTCTTGGTGTTTTTTTTGATTTCCAGGACAGGCCGAAAAGCCGGCTGTCACTGGCAAGAATAGAATACTACACACGGGTTTCGTATGTCAACGGGCGGCGGGAATTTCGTGCAGCCGGGGCTGATTTATGGTAGAATGGGAGACATAGAAAAACGAAGAGACAGGAAGGACGAAAAGTCGAAGAGGAAGAAAGATATGAGTGAAGAATATACGCTGAAGACCATCGCGCGGATCCACAACGATTTCCACTCCAAGTTCGGGATTCCCCGTCAGAGCGGGCGGGTGCCGGAGGTGGAATCGGTCATTGTCTTTGAACCGGCTTACCGCACGGCGGACGCGGTGCGGGGGTTGGAAGAATTCGATTATATCTGGCTGATCTGGCAGTTTTCCCAGGCGGTGCGGGAAGGCTGGAGCGCCACGGTGCGTCCGCCGAGACTGGGCGGGAATGTGCGCAAGGGCGTTTTCGCCACCCGCGCTCCGTTTCGCCCCAATGCGCTGGGGCTTTCCTGCGTGCGGCTGAAGGAGATCCGGCTGGATGAGAAGCTGGGGCCGGTTCTGTATGTGGAAGGCGCGGATCTGATGGACGGAACGCCCATTTACGATATCAAACCCTATCTGCCGGATACGGAATGCCATCCGCAGGCGGCGGGAGGTTTCGCGGACAGCGTGAAGGAGCACTGGCTTCAGGTGATCTTTCCGGAGGCGCTGCTGGAGAAAATCGCGCTGGGGAAGCGGGAGGCGCTTCTGGGAGTTCTGCGGGAAGATCCCCGGCCCGGGTATCAGGATGACCCCGGGAGAGTCTACGGAATGGAATACGGGGAGTATGACATTCATTTCCGGGTGGAGGGGGAAACGCTGACGGTCTGCGACGTGACCCCGGCCCAAAAGGATTGAGAGAGTTTTTTGAGAAACGTCAGGTGAGTTTTTTGTTTTTGACTGATTGTTAACCTATAGAATAAAAATGGTTGACTATCAGGACGCCCTGTGGTAAGGTGAGAGAAAAGAATCGCAGACAGGGAGGAGCGGAAAAATGAGTCAGGCAGGGATAGCCGGAGGCAAAAGAGTTCAGAATAAGACGAGAGACATGGTGTATATCGCTTTTTTCGCGGTGCTGATAGCGGTGGGATCCTGGATTTCGATTCCGCTGACGGTTCCCTTCACGCTGCAGACGTTCGCGGTGTTTGTGATGCTGGGGATTCTGGGCGGACGCAGGGGAACCATGGCGGTGCTGCTTTACATGCTGCTGGGCGCGGTGGGAATTCCGGTGTTCGCGGGATTTCGCGGCGGGATCGGAGTCCTTCTGGGGAATACCGGCGGCTATATCGTGGGATTTCTTCTGACGGCGCTGATCGTCTGGGGGCTGGAGCGTGTTCTGGGAAGAGGGCTGAGAGCACAGATTTTTTCCATGGTGACCGGACTTCTGGCCTGCTATCTGTTCGGGACAGCCTGGTTTTTGTTCCTCTATCTGAGAACGGCGGGGAATGTGGGGCTTCTGACGGTCCTGGGATGGTGTGTCTTTCCCTTTGTGGTGCCGGATCTGGTGAAGCTGGGCCTGGCGCTGACTGTCGCGCGCAGAGTGAGCCGCTGTGGGGACATCGGGAATCTGTAGGAGTCCAGGGCCGGGAAACCGGCGCCTGGAAAAGTTTCGTAAAAGGACTTGTAATTCTTGACAAAAAAGGTTAATATAATACCAGGACAAAAAATCGGAGCAGGACTTTCGTAAGACGGAGGTGAGAGGATGGAAGATCTGGTGATTATCGGATCGGGGCCGGCCGGAATCTCGGCAGCCCTGTACGCGGTGAGAGGAAACTTGAATCCTCTGGTTCTGACCAGCGGCCCGGGCGCCCTTCAGAAAGCGGAGAGAATCGAGAATTTCTACGGAAACAAGGATTTCCTGACCGGACAGGAGCTTCATGAGAACGGGATGGAACAGGCCCGCAGGATGGGGGTACGGTTCCGGGAAACTCAGGTGCTGGGTGTTCACGAAGAGGAGATGTTCGTGGTGGATACCAGCGACGGGCAGATTCCCGCGAGGGCGGTCATTCTGGCCACCGGGTCCAGACGCCGGGCGCCGAAGATCCCGGGACTGAAGGAGCTGGAGGGCAGAGGCGTCAGTTACTGCGCGGTCTGCGACGCGTTTTTCTACCGGGGCAAGGATGTGGCGGTGCTGGGAAACGGCGACTTCGCCCTGCATGAGGCGGATGAACTGACTCACCTGGCCGGAAGCGTCACGATCCTGTCCAACGGGGAGCCGCTGACCTTCACCAGGGAATGCCCCTATCCGGTGGATGAGCGTAAGATCGCGGCGCTGGAGGGCAGCGAACGGATGGAACAGATCCGGTTCGCGGATCAGAGTACCGCCCGGATCGACGGCGTGTTCGTGGCAATGGGGACGGCGGGAAGTTCGGAGATTGCCAGACAGCTGGGCGCGCAGATTACCGACCGGGGCGAGATTGTGGTGGATGAGAAGATGCAGACCAACATTCCGGGAATTTTCGCGGCAGGGGACTGTACAGGAGGTCTGCTGCAGATTTCCAAAGCCGTGTATGAAGGAACGGTGGCGGGAATCCAGGCAGGACAGTATCTGCGCAGTCTGCGGAAGGATTCGGAGAAATAGAGAAATAGAAAAACAGAAAAATAGAAAAACAGAGAAAGAGAGGAATCAGAGAGTATGGCAAAGATTTTGACAGGCAGTAATTTTCAGACAGAGGTACTGGCAGCGAAAGGGCCGGTTCTGGTAGATTTCTGGGCAACCTGGTGCGGACCCTGCAAACGGCAGGCGCCGATTGTGGAAGCGCTGGCGGATCAGGGGTATGCCGTGGGAAAAGTGGATGTGGATCAGGAGCAGGGACTGGCACAGCAGTTTCAGATTATGAGCATCCCCACCCTGGTGGTGTTTAAGGATGGAAAAGAAGTACAAAGACTGATCGGCCTTCACTCGGAGGATCAGATCCGGGCGGTGCTGGATCAGGCATAGGAGAACACAAAGAGGAATTCATTGGCATGATTTTACACGAATTTTACATGAAATTTACGAGAAAAGGCTCGTGCCGTCTCGGTCATTCATGGTAAGATACCGTTGGAAAGACAATGAATTCCTCTTTTTTGCGCCGGCCTTTCCGGGAAATCGGCGCATGCCGGAGGAATCCATTTCGTATGATAGAACGCGGTGAAAAGCGGAGCGGGCGAAGCGCCGCGGCAAATCAGATGGAGAGGAAGATGGATATGGCATTGATTTACATTGTGGAGGATGACAAGAACATCCGGGAGATTGAAAGTTTTGCCCTGAAGAACGCAGGGTATGAGATTCAGGGGTTTGTGTGCGCGAAGGATTTTTACCATGCGGTGTCCCGGCAGCGGCCGGATCTGGCGCTTCTGGATATTATGCTGCCGGATGAGGACGGGCTGGAGATCGTGCGGAAGCTGCGGGGCGACCGGATGACCAAACACATTCCGATTCTGATGGTGACGGCGAAGACCTCGGAGATTGACAAGGTCAAGGGCCTGGATATGGGAGCGGACGATTATATGACCAAGCCTTTCGGGGTGATGGAGCTGATCTCCCGGGTAAAAGCCCTTCTGCGCCGCAGCCAGATCATTCCGGAGGAGGAAGTGATCCAGGTGGGGCCGGTTCAGATGGATCAGAATAAGAGAAAAGTCAGCGCTTACGGGGAAGTCTGTGAGCTGACCTATAAAGAATATGAGCTTTTGCATCTGCTGATGCAGAACGCGGGAATCGTCATCTCCCGGGACGTGATTCTGAACCGTGTCTGGGGAACAGATTACGAGGGAGAATCCAGAACCATCGATATGCACATCAAGACGCTGCGCAAGAAGCTGAAGGATGCGGGTTCCATGATTCAGACTGTGAGAAATGTAGGGTACGTATTCAATGAAAACTAGAAAAATTCCCATGAAAAACAAGATCAACCTGGAATTCTTCATGGTGGCGCTGATGGCTGTGCTGCTCACTCTGGGGCTCGTGGTTGCCGTGTGCTATCAGGTGTTCCAGCGGCAGGTGATGGAAGACCTGCGGTCTTACGCGCAGATCCTGAATTCCGTCTGGCCCGAGGAGAGGGAAGATGTGGAGACTTCCATAAAGCAGATGGGAAATCTGAGGCTGACGGTGATCGGTCAGAACGGACAGGTGGTGTATGACAGCGAGGCGGACGAGGACAGCATGGAGAACCACAGCGCCCGTCCGGAGATCCGGCAGGCTTTCAAAAACGGAGAGGGCAAATCCATCCGCAAATCCGAGACGGTGGATCAGGATACCTTTTATTATGCGCTCCGGCTGGATAACGGAGATGTGCTTCGTGTCGCTAGGGAAGCGGGGAGTGTCTGGAGTATGCTGAATCGGACGGTGCCCGCGCTGATCTGTGTCTGCCTGGTCATTCTGCTGCTGTGTTTTATCCTGTCTTATTTTCTGTCAAAAAGCCTGATGTATCCCATTGAGCGGATGGCGGCGGATATTGACAATTATGAGGAAGACATGGTCTATGAGGAGCTGCGCCCGTTTGTGGCGACCATCAAGAAGCAGCATGAGGATGTTCTGCAGAACGCCAGAATTCGGCAGGAATTCACGGCGAACGTATCTCATGAGCTGAAGACTCCGCTGACAGCCATCTCCGGGTATTCGGAACTGATCGAGAACGGCATGGCAAAGGGGGAGGAAGCCTCCCGTTTCGCGAAAGAGATTCATCACAGCTCCAATCGGCTGCTGACGCTGATCAACGATGTCATTCATCTGTCGGAGCTGGACAGCATGCAGGTCGAAGATCCCAAAGAGCCGGTGGATCTTTACGAGGTTGCAAGATCCTGTCTGGATATGTTACAATTTCAGGCAGAGAAACATCAAGTGAATCTGGCGCTTTTAGGCGTGAGCTGCACCGTGTATTCCACGAAGCAGAAGATGGAGGAGCTGGTCTATAACCTCTGTGACAATGCCATCCGTTACAACAATGAGGGCGGCAGCGTCTATGTGACCGTCCGGCCCAGCGGAAAAAAAGTGATTCTCTCGGTGAAAGATACCGGAATCGGAATTCCCAAAGAACATCAGGAGAGAATTTTCGAGAGATTCTACCGGGTGGATAAAAGCCGCTCCAAATCCACGGGAGGAACCGGCCTTGGCCTTGCCATTGTGAAACACATCATTGCGGGAAGCGGAGCTTCCATTGAGCTGGACAGTGATGAGGGAAAAGGTACCGAAATCCGTGTGATCTTCCATCAGACGGAGGAAGCCGTTTCCGCGGACTGAGCGGTAGGAATTTCCGGAGAACGAAAAAAGCTCCTGTCTTTGAAAGTGCCGGCAGATTTGTGAGATAGGAAAATCAGAACAGGAGTGAGGAATATGTATCAGGCAGGTCTGATTCTGGAGGGCGGCGGTATGCGCGGTCTGTACACGGCAGGAGTCCTGGATTATTTTCTGGATGAGAATCTGGAGTTTCAGGAGGTCTACGGTGTGTCGGCCGGTGTGTGCAACGCCTGCAGTTATCTGTCAAAGCAAAGAGGGAGATCTCTGCGCGTGAACACGGAGTATCTGGATGATCCCAGATACTGCGGTCTGGAGAGTCTGGTGAAGACCGGAGATCTGTTCGGCGTGGATATGTTGTACGACATCATTCCCAATGAGCTGGATCCCTATGATTATGAGACTTTTTCCCGGTATCCTGGCAGAGCCTACGCAGTGGTGACCAACTGTGAGACGGGAAAGGCAGAGTATATGCCTCTCCAGGAGATGCACCGGGATATCCAGGCAGTGCGCGCGTCCAGTTCTCTGCCCATGGTCTCCAGAATGGTGGAGATTGAGGGGAATTTATATCTGGACGGGGGCGTCAGTGATTCCATTCCGGTGATCCAGTCCATGAGAAACGGCAATAAGAAAAATGTGGTGGTGCTCACCAGGGATCCTTCTTATAGGAAGGAACCGACGAAGACGATGGCGGCGTTCCGGGTGCGTTACGCGAAATACCCGAAGCTGGTTCAGCAGATGGAACATCGCCACATCCGCTATAACCGGACGCTGGATTTCCTGAAAAAAGGCGAGGAGGCCGGAAAGATTTTCGTGATCCAGCCCCAGCAGCCGGTGGAGATCGCGCGGGTGGAGAAGAATAAGGAAAAACTGGAAGAGCTCTACCAGATTGGTTACGAGGACGCGAAACGGCTGCACGGGAAGCTGATGGAATTTTTGAACTGAGGCGAAAGCCCGGGAGGGATCTGGGATGAAAAATAAAACACTGAGCTTGCTGCTTGGAGTTGTGACGGCATTGGCTGTCGTGGCAGCAGTCCTTGGTATTTTTCTGGTCGGCGTCCGCCATGGCGCCGGGAAACAGGAGGAGACACAGCAAACGGCGGAAGTAGAGTCCGGGCAGGAATCCGTGAAGGAAGAAGCACAGCCGACTCCTCCGGAGAAGGACAGTTCCACGGAACCAGCGGCGCCGTCTCCGACAGCGACGCCAGTTCCGACAGCAACACCGCTTCCAACAGCAACACCGGCTCCGACAGCGACACCGGTTCCGGCACCGCAGACTTCGTCAGACGGTTACCGCATCGACGCGGGACTGCAGGAGAGAGCCAGCGATGGCCTGGTTTTCCTCGATGGAGATCATTTCACTCTGTATTTTAATTCGGATGACTACAATGCAGGGCTTTGGGGCTGGGAAGTGACTGGCAGTGATTCCATACGTTTCTATTACACCAGAGCAAACCAGTCGGGAATCACAGGAACGGTGTTTACCCTTTTTGCTTACGACTGGGGTGAGAACGGATACGAGAATTTCCCCAATTATCAGATTGCAGGACTGTCGGAAGATAAGAAATATGTGGTTACCTTTGCCACAGACGTACAGATTAATCCGGACGATCCGGTACAGGTGGAGGAGTATGGACGGATGCGGGACTGGGCGCTGACCATTGATCAGAACCAGGTGTCCAATCCTTTTTCCGCGAAATAGAAGCAAGAGGCACAGGCGGTTTTGGGAATCGGCAAGAAGGATTCCCGCAGCAGCCGTGCCTTTTCTTTTCCGGGGCGTCGCTTTGGCCGGATGAAGAGAAAAAATGGAGTGAAGGAATAAAATGAATCTTTTGAATATAGAGCATATCAGTAAAATATACGGGGACAAAACGATTTTCGAGGATGTCTCCTTCGGAATTCAGGAGGGGGATAAGATCGGGATCGTAGGAATCAACGGAACCGGAAAAAGCACTCTGCTGAAAATGATTGCCGGGGAGGAAGAACCGGATCAGGGACAGGTGGTCCGGCAGAATGGCCTGAAGATCGCCTACCTTCCCCAGAATCCCTCTTTTTTGCCGGGAGCCACGGTGGGTTCCTATATCGGCCGGGGAGAGGACAACTGGCGGGGACAGAGTTATCTGAGCCAGCTGGGAATTACCCGGATGGAAGAGCCTCTGGAACAGCTGTCCGGCGGACAGCGGCGGAAGGTGGCTCTGGCGAAAGTGCTGTCGGAGGATTTCGATCTGCTTTTGCTGGATGAGCCGACCAACCATCTGGATGAGGAGATGATTTCCTGGCTGGAAAATTATCTGCGGGAATTCAAAGGCGTGATTGTGATGGTCACCCATGACCGTTATTTCCTGGACCGGGTGACGAACCGGATCCTGGAGATCAGCCACGGCAGTGTGTACAGTTATCTGTCGGACTATTCCGGGTTCCTGGAACTGAAGGCACAAAGGGAGGAGATGGAGCTGGCTTCCCAGCGCAAACGGCAGAGTCTTCTGCGGATGGAACTGGAGTGGGCGAAACGGGGCTGCCGTGCCAGAAGCACGAAGCAAAGAGCGAGGCTGCAGCGTCTGGAGGAATTAAAGAACACGGCGGGACCCGTACAGGATCAGACTGTGGAGCTGGGCTCCGTGGAGACCCGGATGGGAAAGAAGACCATTGAGCTGAGCCATGTGAGCAAAAGTTATGAAGGCCGCAGAGTGGTGGAGGATTTCAGCTACATCGTACTGAAGAACCAGAGGCTGGGGATCATCGGGCCCAACGGCTGCGGAAAATCCACGCTGATCCGGATGATCGCAGGTCTGATCCAGCCGGATGAGGGAACCATTGAGATCGGGCCGACGGTGAAAATCGGTTATTTCGCCCAGGAAGAACCGGAGATGGACGACCGGCAGAGGGTGATCGATTACGTCCGTGATATTGCCGAATACATTAACACAAGCGAGGGAAAGATCAGTGCGTCCGCCATGCTGGAACGGTTCCTCTTTACACCGGATATGCAGCATGCCCCCATCGGGAAGCTGTCAGGGGGAGAGAAACGCCGGCTGTATCTTCTGAGCGTACTGTGCCAGGAGGTGAACACGCTGCTTCTGGATGAGCCGGGAAATAATCTGGATATCCCTACGCTGACGATTCTGGAAGATTATCTGAATTCATTTCCCGGAATTGTGATCACGGTCTCCCATGACCGCTATTTCCTGGACAATGTGGCGGACCGGATTTTCGCTTTCGAACCGGAGGGGCATCTGCGGCAGTATGAAGGCGGCTATACGGACTACCTGGAGGCGAAGCAGCGTTCTGCGCGGGGACAGGAGGAAAAGCCCCGGGAGGAAAAAAAGAAGAACTCCGGAAAAACCTGGAAGCAGAACCGGCCGGAGAAGCTGAAGTTTACCTTCCAGGAGAAACGGGAATTCGAACACATCGATGATGAGATCGCGGATCTGGAAGCGCGGCTTGAGAAGCTGGAAGAAGAAATCATGAAAAACGCGACCAACTCGGTGAAGCTGCAGGAGCTCACCGCGCAGAAGGAAGAGCAGGAGAAAAAGCTGGAGGAAAAAATGGACCGCTGGGTTTATCTCAACGATCTGGCGGAAAGAATCGAGGAACAGGCCAATGAGAAAAAGTAATCTGACAACGCTGTGTTATCTGGAAAAGGACGGGTGCTATCTGATGATGCACCGGGTTCGCAAGCAGCAGGATGTAAACGCGGGAAAATGGATCGGAGTGGGCGGACATTTCGAACCGGGGGAGAGTCCGGAAGAATGTCTGCTGCGGGAAGTCCGGGAGGAGACCGGGCTGACTCTGACCTCCTACCGCTTCCGGGGACTGGTGACCTTCACACAGGACGGATTCGGAACGGAGTATATGTGCCTCTACACGGCAGACGGTTTCACCGGAGAGCTGACCGGCTGTGAGGAGGGAGATCTGGGGTGGGTGCCCAAGGACCAGATCCGGGAACTGAGACTCTGGGACGGAGATGTGCTGTTCCTGAATTATCTGGCTATGGAGAAGCCGTTTTTCTCTCTGAAGCTTCAGTATGAGGGAGACCGTCTGGTGGAAGCGAAGCTGGACGGAAGACTCCTGGAGCTGTTCGAGGTTCTGGATGAGGACGGGAATTTCACCGGGCAGATCAAGGAGCGCTCTCTGGTGCACCGGGACGGAGACTGGCATGGAACGGTACACATCTGGATTGCCCGGCGAAGATCGGACGGGGGATGGCAGCTGCTGTTTCAGAAGCGAAGCCGGGAAAAGGAATCCTTTCCCGGAAAGTACGACATCTCTTCCGCCGGCCACCGGCAGGCAGGGGAGGAGGCACTCCCCACCGCGCAGAGGGAGATGGAAGAAGAGCTGGGACTGGCTGTAAAAGCGGAAGACCTGGAATTCCTCCGGATACGCCGGGGAATCGTGAGAGAAACCTTTGAGAGCGGTCCTTATTACGACCGGGAGATCGCCAGTATCTATCTCTATGAGAAGCCGGTGGACACAGAACAGCTCTGTTTCCGGGATGGAGAAGTGGAAGGGGTTCTCTGGATGGATCTGGAAGTCTGCAGCCGTCAGATCCGTGAGGGAGACTCCCGGTATTGTGTGCAGCCAGGGGAGATGGAACTGCTGGAAAAAGAGCTTTCCATGCGCAGGTGAGCAAATCTCTCTTAGAAAAAGAAGCCCCGGGCCGTCTGTAAAGTTCTGTCAGGAGACAGACTTTGGAGACGGCCCGGGGTTTCTTTTTCTTCTTATATTATCTGGGATTATTTCTGGGAGACAAAGTTCCCTCTTTGGCGAAGAGCCAGTGCCTGCTGCAGGGAATTTTTCAGATGAAGACGCATGGCGTTCATGGCTTCCGGAATGCGGCCCTGCTGGTAGAGATCCGCGACATTCTGGTGTTCCCGGAGGATCTGGCGGCGGTTTTCCGAATCCTGCTCGTAGCGGTTGGAATAGATGGTGAGCTGGCTGCGCATCTGACAGGCGGAGGCACACAGCCGGGTATTGCCGCAGAAATCATAAAAGACCAGATGGAATCCATCGGAGCAGGAACGCCACAGTTCCATATCCGCGGTCTCAAGAAGTTCCCGGGTCTGCTGCAAATTTTCCCGCAGAGCCTGGCAGAGGGCTTCCTGCCCGGGGGCGGAGGAAGCATAGCAGATGGCCAGGGCATCCAGATCCCCCATGAATGTGAAAAGCTCCCGCAGATCCTCTTCCTTCAGATCAATCACGTTCACGCCCACATTGGAATAGTACTGCAGAAGTCCGTCTTTCTCCAGACGGGTCAGCGCGTCCCGGATGGGGGTAGTGCTCACCTGGAAGCGTTCTTTCAGGGCGGAGAGCGTCAGCTTCTCTCCGCAGGGGATTTTCTGAGTTAAGATATCGTTACGCAGAATCTCATAGACCTGTTCCGCGAGGGTGTTTCGATTCAGGTTCATAGACAGCTCCTTTCCGTATCCCGGTGTTTTCCGAAGGATCTGCGGGAAAGATCCCGGCAGGATCCTCGGATCCGGACTGCTTATCTTCACTATAGCATAAAGAAAACCGGGAGGCAAGAATTTTGCATTATATATAATATCAAATATAAGTTGCAAAATGCAAAGAGACGTAGTAAGATGGATTTAAAGAATCAGATGGGAGCGTTCTGCCATCTGAAAAAAGTGAAAAGGAGGAAGAGGAAATGAAGACTTATCCGTGGCCATATGCCAATGAAGTGGGTCAGGAAGAAGTGCACCAGTGTGACGTCCTGGTATTGGGCGGCGGTATGGCAGGCTGTTTCGCGGCGATTGCGGCGGCCAGAAAGGGGAAATCCGTCATCCTTGTGGAAAAAGGAGCCACTGAGCGAAGCGGGTCTGCCGGCACAGGCGTGGATCACTGGGAATCTGCCTGCACCAATCCCTGTTCCGGGGTCACTCCGGAGGAGATTGCCAACGCCTATGTGGAGGAGCAGGATTATTATTCCAACGGAATCGCGCATTATGTTACCTGCCGGGAGGGATACGACCGCATGCTGGATCTGGAATCCTACGGCGGAAAAATCCGTGACACGGAAGACGAGTTCAAAGGTGCGGAATTCAGGGATGATGAGACGAAGCTGATGTTTGCCTATGATTATAAGAACCGGTTTACCCTCAGAGTCTGGGGTTCTACCTTTAAGCCTGCGCTGAAAAAAGAGCTGGACCGGCTGGGCGTGAAAGTCTTCGATTACACGGAGGCAACTGCGCTGCTGACGAAGACGGTCAATGGAAAGAAACGGGGCATCGGTGCCATGGGAATGCACGTGCGTACCGGCAAGTTCCTGATCTTCCAGGCGAAGGCTACCATTCTTGCCATGTCACGGCCGGCGCGGATCTGGCTGTTTAATTCCGATATGATGGGTCTGTCGGAGTTCCGTCCCCCGCAGAGCATCGGAAGCGGACACGCCATGGGATTCCGCGCGGGAATCGAATTTGCCCTGATGGAAAAATCCGTGCGCGGAGAGTTCTCAGCGGCCGGAAGAAGTTTCCCGCCTTACGGGGCAGGCAACAACCACAATACCTGGTACGCGGCGACCATGGTGGACGCCAGAGGCGTGGAGATCCCTTATGTGGACCGGGACGGCAAGGAACTGAAGACGGTATCGGAGCGGTATTATCCGGCGAAAGGACAGAAATTCTTCCTGAAAGGCGGGGTAATCGACAATCCGAAATATGAATTCCGCGGGCCGGAGACCCTGGATTTCGAGGAACTGATGAAACGGGGATATCAGCTTCCCTTCTACGCGGACCTGAGCAGAATGCCGGAGTTCGAGCGCAAAGTCATCTGGGGTATGATGGTGGGAGAAGAAGGAAAGACGAAGATCCCGATTCTGAAAAATTACACCGACCGTGGATTTGACCCCACGAAACATATGCTGCAGTCCTACGGTACCGGGTGGCAGTCTGCCAGTTTCCTGGACCAGGAGCGTCAGCTGTTCGGCGCGCCGGGCGGCGTCCTGAACGACTGGGATATGAAGACGAATATTGACGGAATCTATGCGGCCGGAGATCAGCTGTTTGCTTCGGACTGCGCGGGATTCGCCTGCTGTACTGGCCATTACGCCGGACGTAAGGCTGCCGAATACACCGACCAGGTTGCCCTGGAAGAGTATGACACAGAGGAGGCAAAGAAAGAAAAAGAGCGTCTCTACGCGCCTCTGTATCTGGAAGAAGGCATGGACTGGCGGGAGCTGAATATGGCTATCGCGAAAGCCATGCAGAATTACTGCGGCGGTGTGAAATGTGACGATTTGCTGAAGGAGGGCCTGGATCTTCTGGAAAGTTTTGAGAGAGAGATCGTTCCCCAGATCTGTTGTGAGAATCCTCATGAGCTGATGCGTGCCCATGAAGTGTTCGACATTCTGGAAGTATCCAAGCTGATTCTCCACGCCTGCCTGGCGAGAAAATCCAGCTCGGCCCCCCTGTTTTTCGAGCGGAGCGACTATCCGCAGATGGATCCGAAGGAAGATCAGAGGATCATCACCATACGCCAGGAAGACGGCCGTGTGGTGGAAGGCAGCGTTCCTCTGGGATACTTCGGAGACCTGAAAGAAGAGTACGAGAAGAGAAACCAGGAATATATTGAGGAGGTGGCCAGACGTGAAGAGCATTAATTTGACTGTGACCCCTACGCCCTGCAGTGTCCGTCCGATTCTCTACGATGAGAATCACTGTATCGGCTGCAACCGCTGTGTTAATATCTGCCAGGTGGATATCCTGATTCCCAATCCGGAGAAAGGAAAACCGCCGATTGTGGCTTATCCGGGCGAATGCTATTACTGCGGCGCCTGTGTGATGGTCTGTCCGAAACAGGAGGAAGGGGCGATCAAGCTGCAGCATCCGCTGATGAACCGAGCGAAATTCGTCCCGGTGAGAAAGCCTGAGTAAGGGATCCGGGGCCGGACGCGGCATCTCGGATCAAAGATCTGCTTTTCATTTTCCCAAAGGTGGTATATACTGGAAAACAGAACGGGCGTTTTCCCGCTTCGGCAGTCTGCGCTGGCAGACAGGAAAGAAAAGGAGGAGACAGACCATGAGTTTTCATGAAATAAAACCGGAAGAATTACAGTTTAACCCCTTTACCAAGATCGGCAGGGAATGGATGCTGATCACGGCAGGAACCCAGGAGAAATGGAACACCATGACCGCGAGCTGGGGCGGTGTGGGCGTGTTCTGGGGCAAGAACGCAGTGACCGCCTATATCCGTCCGCAGAGATACACGAAGGAATTCGTGGACCGGGAGGATACCTTCTCCATCGCCTTTTTCCGTGAGGACTACCGCAAAGCGCTGAATGTGTGCGGAAGTGTGTCGGGAAGAGAGGTGGACAAACAGAAAGAGACCGGGCTGACGCCGTATTTCGTGGACGGGACTCCGGCCTTCGAGGAGGCGGATCTGATTATCACCTGCAAAAAGATGTTCCACCAGGACATGAAAGACGGCATTTTCGACGCGCCGGAGAACGATGAGAAATGGTATCCCCAGAAGGATTACCATACCATGTATATCGCGGAAATTCTGAAAGTTTTGGTCAAAGACTGAATTGACAATCCCGGGGACATTTTATACAATCAGAAGGTGGCCGGCGCCGTGGAGAAAGCAGGGCCGGCCCCGATGGAAAATTTAGAAAAGCAGGAGGACAAAAAATGAGTATTCGTATTGGCATTCTGGGCTACGGAAATCTGGGCCGCGGAATCGAGTGTGCTGTGAAGCACAATCCGGACATGGAACTGAAAGCAGTGTTTACCAGGAGGGATCCGTCCGCGGTACAGATTCTCACACCGGGCGTATCGGTGTATCCGGTCAGCCAGGTGGAAGAATTCAAAGATCAGATCGATGTGCTGATCCTGTGCGGAGGAAGCGCGACAGATCTGCCGAAGCAGACGCCGGAGTATGTGAAATGGTTTCATGTGGTGGACAGTTTTGACACCCACGCAAAGATCCCGGAGCATTTCGCGAAAGTGGATCAGGCTGCCAGAGAGAATCAGAAAGTCGCGATTATCTCCTGCGGATGGGATCCCGGCATGTTCTCTTTGAACCGTCTCTACGCGAACTGCATTCTGCCGGGAGGAACAGATTACACATTCTGGGGCAAGGGCGTGAGCCAGGGGCATTCCGACGCAATCCGCAGAATCGAGGGAGTAAAAGACGGAAAACAGTATACGATTCCGGTTCAGGAAGCTCTGGACGCTGTGCGCAGAGGAGAGAACCCGGATCTGACTGCCCGCCAGAAGCACACGAGAGAGTGCTTTGTGGTTGCGCAGGAGGGCGCGGATCTGGCCCGTATCGAGGAAGAGATCAAGACCATGCCCAATTATTTTGACGAGTATGACACCACCGTGCACTTTATCACAGAGGAAGAGATGAAGAGAGACCACAGTGGAATTCCCCACGGCGGCTTTGTCATCCGTACCGGAACCACAGGCTGGGAAGATGAGAATCATCACGTGATCGAGTACAGCCTGAAGCTGGATTCCAATCCTCAGTTCACCTCTTCAGTCATCGTGGCCTTCGCGAGAGCCGCGTACCGGTTCAGCAAAGAGGGACAGACCGGATGCAAGACAGTATTTGATGTGCCGCCGGCTTATCTGAGTCCCATGAGTGGGGAAGAACTGCGCAGCCATCTGCTGTAAAGGAAAAATATTACAAAAAGTTCACAAAAAAAGATCTTTTGGAACCGCCAATTCTGGTGGAATTGTCTGAAAGATCTTTTTTTTATTGACACTTCTATCCAGATCGGGCTATAATGGGCTCATAGAAATTTAACAATGTTGTAAAAAGTTTAAAGAAAAGTACACATAATGAAAAAGAAATGAAATAAGAAATCAGAAAAGAGGATGGAAGGGCTTTATGGGTAAGCAGAAACGCAGCTGGAAATTCTGGGGCCTGCTCCTGCTGATGCTGTTGTTCGCGGGAGGAATCACCGTGCACAGCACACCGGTACAGGTACAGGCGGCAGATACGAATGGTTGGAGAACCACGGAAGACGGAAGATACTACTATAAGAATGGGAAGGCCGTAAGCGGCTGGCAGACCATCAATGGCAAGAAATACTACTTCAATCCGTCGACCAAGCTGATGACCACAGGATGTAAGTGGATCAGCAGCTACTGGTACTATTTCGGAACAGACGGCGCCATGAGAACCAACACATGGGGCAAAAACGTCAGCAACGGAAAAACCTACTATCTCTATTTCCAGTCCAACGGCAAGGCAGTCAAGGACGCGTTCAAGACCGTTGACGGAAAAACCTATTATTTCAGCGCGAGAAGCGTAATGGCGACGGGATGGTGGAACATCGACGGATCCCGTTATTATTTTGGAACAGACGGCGTGCGTCACAGCGGCTGGCTGTATCTGGGAGACAAAACCTACTGGTTCCATCAGGCAACCGGAAAGATGCGGGTCGGCGAGGTGAAGAACGCCAACGGAGACGCCCGCTGGTTCAGTAAGATGAAAGATACCTACGGAGAGATGGTCAAGGGCTGGGCACAGTTCGGAAAGAACAAATTCCGTTACTATTACCAGAAGACCGGTATCCGTGTGATGAAAGGATATCTGAAGGTAGACGGCAACTATTATTATATGAAAGACGGCTACCGTGTATACAGCCGCTGGATGCAGAACGCAAAAGGCGAGCGCCGTTACTTCTTCGAGGATGGCGTGATGGCCACCGGCAAACAGAAGATCGACGGAAAGACTTATGAGTTCGCGGACAACGGAGTTCTGCTGAAAGAGCCGTCCGAGGGAAATGCGGTACAGCCGACTTCCTCCAAAACGGTGAAGAACTACCTGCTGAACGCGCTGAAACCGGTGGGATCCACACTTTATGTGTGGGGCGGCGGCTGGGCACAGCCTACCGTTACCTACAAGGGACTTTACCCCCAGTGGCAGCAGTGGTATAACGCGAATTCCGGAGATTATGATTACAACAATTACCGGGATCTGAGCCAGGCTACCAGAGCCAAGGGACTTGACTGTTCCGGTTTCGTGGCATGGTCCACCTACAACGTGATGCAGACGAAGAGCGGTGTGGGATCCGGATACGCGGACAGTGCCGCGACAGTGGCATCCACGTACGCGAATTATGGATGGGGATCCCTGAGAACACAGGCGACTCTGAAGAAGAACAACTACCGCGGTCAGTTCGAGGCGGGCGATGTGGCCAGCAGCCCCGGACATGCATGGATTGTCCTCGGACAGTGCAGTGACGGAAGTTATGTGATCGTTCACTCCACACCTCCGTGTGTGCAGATCGCAGGAACACCGACGCCTTCCGGCAACTACAGCAGCGAGGCGATCTCCCTGGCGAGAGAATACATGGGACGGTATTATCCGAGCACCGTGGACAAGTTTGACCTGGGAAGTTCAACCGGATATTCCACCTATTTCTCCGGATGTAATACCATGAGATGGAGCAGCTCCACTCTGGCGGATCCGGATGGATATGGCGAGATGGACGCGGAAGCGATTCTGCAGGATCTGTTCGGAGAGTAATCTGAGAAAAGTAGATAAAAGAGGGAAGTACCGACAGCGGGCTTCCCTTTTTTGTATCAGTTTGTTAATGATTTCGTTATAAATGTTACAAAAATTTTAAAAAAATCGAATTTGGGCTTGCATCCTTTGTAACATTGTGTTAATATGTAGGAGAAGTAAAGAGAATGTTACGAATGTATTAAGACATTCGTCCAGAAAATTTACGAAGGGTGTGGATTATGAAAAAAAGAATGGTGTGCTTAACGTTGGCACTAATCATGAGCGCAAGTCAAGTAATGACGGTCAGTGCATCACGTGAGGATGATTTAAGAGAAGAGGCAGCATATACCAGCAGCCAGCTGGATGCTACATATAGTTATATTAATGAACTGGGTGCACAGATTGACAGCTTGAATGCAGAGATTGCATCTCTGGATCAGGAGCTGGTGAATACGATGGTGAACATCGAGGTTCTGAATACCGACATTACCAATAAGGAAGCCGAGATTCAGGAGACCAGAAGCAATCTGAAGGCAGCAAAGGAACAACGTGACAAACAGTACGAAGCGATGAAGCTTCGAATTCAGTACTTGTATGAGAACGGCGGAAGCAACGCATGGTACAATCTGATGCTGGATTCCAATGATATCACCGAGCTGCTGAATAAAGCTGAGTACACACAGAAGATGTACAAATACGACCGCGATGCTCTGGATGAGTACGTGGCGACCATTAAAGAGATTAAGACTCTGGGCGTGAAGCTCAACGGTGAGAAAGCAGAGCTGGAAGATATGAAGTCTGAGCAGGAAGCCAACCAGGCAAGCCTGGAGACCCAGATCGGCGAGAAACAGGCTGCGGCAGCCAATGCCAATGACGAGATCGCTTACGCACAGCAGCAGGCGAACGAGTACGCAGCACTGTTAGAGGAACAGACCGCAGAGATCCAGAGACTGGAAGCTGAGAGAATCGCAGCTGAGGAAGAGGCGAGACGTCAGGCGGAGGCAGAAGCAGCCGCAGCGGCAGCCGCTGCAGCAGCTGAGGAAGAAGCGGCGGAAAGTCAGGAAGAGTCCACTGAGGATGAGGAATATACCGAGGACGGCGATTACTCCGAGGATGAAGAGTACACCGAGGACGAGGAATATACCGAGGATGAGAGTTCTGACGAGACTGTAACGGATGAGTACGGCAACGTGATCGACGAGGACAACACCGTGGAAGATTACGATGACGGAAGCTCCGATTACAGTGAGGATGAGAGTTATACCGAGGAGAGCTCCGATGACAGCAGCTCAACACCGAGCTACTCCGGCGCAGGTTCTTCCGTAGCAAGCTACGCGACACAGTTCGTCGGCAATCCTTATGTATACGGCGGAACCAGTCTTACCAACGGCGCGGACTGCTCCGGTTTCGTACAGAGTGTATACGCGAACTTCGGCGTAAGTCTTCCGAGAACTTCCTACGAGCAGATGACCGCAGGAACAGAAGTATCTTATTCTGAGGCACAGCCGGGCGACCTGATCTGCTACGGCGGACACGTGGCAATTTATCTTGGAAACGGACAGATTGTACATGCATCCAACAGTGCACCGTATCCGGCAGGCGGAATCAAGATCAGCGACAATGCGGCATACCGTACGATTCTTTCTGTAAGACGTGTGATCTAATAGAAGAGAGACTTTTTGGGGCAGCGAAAGCTGCCCCGTTTTTTTCGGCTTTTTTTCAGTTTTGTTTTCGGGAAGGTTGACTTGGGGAGGGCAGAGTGCTATACTAAATGCGTATAATTCCATAATGAACGTATTAAGTGCCATTCTGAGAATGGAGAGAGGGAATCAGGTGAGAGTCCTGAGCGATCCGGTCACTGTAACAGGGGAACGAGATTCCGAGGTCCCATTGTACTATGGATAGTATGAGAAGGGGGAATCGAGTAGCGATCCTGGAGCCAGGAAACCTGCTTAATATGGCGAGGTGATCCTTCCGTGTAAAGTGTACAGCCACTTCTGAGACAATCCGCAGTCTCAGATGCGTATCTGCAAGTCAGATGCTTTTTATGGAATCCGCCTGTTCATTTGAATTATGCATGATTAAATGGCAGGCGATTTACTCCGGAGATTCGTTCCCTCCGCGCACTCATGAACGAACGTATGAAACTGGAGTAAATCGCACCCCCTTTAAAACAGGAGGAACTTACAATGAAAGACGAGAAAGAATTCTGGGAGGACAAGGAGTTCTCTTTTTTTTGTCACAAAAAATGCGAATATTTTCCCTGCCATAAGACCGAGGACCCGGATCAGTTTAACTGTCTGTTCTGTTACTGTCCGCTGTACGCGCTGGGAACCCGATGCGGCGGAAATTTCCGTATCCGGGAGAATGGAGTGAAGGACTGCTCTGCCTGCATGATTCCCCACAGGAAGGAAAATTACGGGTATGTGACAGGAAAATATAAGGAAATCATGGAACTTGTGAAGAAGAATATAGAGGAAACGAAATGAGATTAGCAGTTCTGATGGAAAATACGGCGGCTTCGGAAGCGTATCTGTGCCGCCATGGACTCAGTTTTTATGTGGAGACAGAAAACCATAAAATTCTGTTTGATATGGGGCCGGATGACGGATTTCTGGAAAACGCAAAGAAGATGAACCTGGATCTGAGCCAGGTGGATATCGCGTTTCTCTCCCATGGCCATTATGATCACGGGGGAGGGCTGGAGGCTTTTCTGCGTGTGAACCAGAAAGCACAGATTCATGTGCAGAAGGGTGTGTTCGGAAAATATTATGCCCACGATACCAATCCGGAGAGGATCCGTTACATCGGTCTGGACGAAAGGCTGCGGGGGAATCCCAGGTTTGTCCTGCATGAGGGAGATTACCGGATTGACGGGGAGCTGGAAGTCTTCTCCGGCGTCACCGGAAGAGTCTGCGCTTCCCCGGCAAACGATTCGCTGTACGTGGAGGAAGAAGGCCGGCAGGTGCCGGATCCGTTCACCCATGAACAGAATCTTCTGATCCATCAGGGGGAGAAGCGAATCCTCATCAGCGGCTGTTCCCATAACGGTATGGTAAATATTCTGGACCGGGCGAATCTGCTTGCGGGCGGGCCGGTGGAGTGGGCCGTGGGCGGCCTTCATCTGAAGGGCATGTATGAGGAAAATCCCGGGAAAGCGGTGGAATTTTTCGAAAAGCTGGCCGACTATCTTCAGAGTCGTTCCTGTGTCTATTACACCTGCCACTGCACCGGAAGAGCGGCCTATGAATTCATGAAGGAAAAGATGGGAGATCAGCTGCATTACCTTGCGGCGGGGGATGAGATCCTGTTGTGATGTTCCCGGTACCACCGGGGGAAAATACAAAGTTTCCTGTCTGCTGCGGCAGGATAAGAAACGCGGGGTAAAGCCGCCGCTTATGCGGCAGGGCGTCTTCCTGCTGCATACAACACAAAAAACAAGACCGGATGCGAACCATCCGGTCTTGTTTCTTTCACTTGTTTGAGGGGGGAGATAGAGAGTGGTTATTCATCTATCCAAGTAATACTATACCGTATAATTGTGAGCAATTTATGGCAAATCCCTAAAGGATTTGGGAAAATCCTAAAGAAATTCTAAAAAACCGATTAAAATAAAATTTCCCCGGGCCTTTTGCCCCGCAGAGAGTGTACAAATGGGAAAAACAGGAAAAACTCAGACAGAAACTTCTTTCTGTTGTGGGAAATTGTGAAAAAAATAGAAAAATCTGTGGAATTACAGAGGCTTTCTCTGCATTCTTATGCTATAATAGGGAAGAAACATTCGAGAGAAGAAAAGGATGTGAAAAAGGTTTTTTAAATATGGAAAAAAGAAGAGCGTTTATCATTAACTTTACGTATTTTCTGATTATTCTGGCGGCGGCTTTTCTCCTGATTAAGTTTGGTCTGCCTTTGATTGCGCCGTTTGTTATCGGATTTATCCTGGCATATTTTCTGGAATGGCCGATCCGCTTTCTGACCAGAAAACTGAAATGCTCCAAGAAAGTTGTGGCGATTGCCGTGGTACTGATTTTTTACGGAACCATCGGTGTTCTCGTAGGGCTTTTCAGCGTGAAGGCTTTCTCCACGATCGGGATGTTCGTCACCAACCTCCCCCAGATGTTCCGCAATTACGGGGAACCGATCCTGTCAGGAATTTTCGAACGCCTGGAGCAGGCGGTGATCCAGATGGATCCGACGCTGCTGACGGGACTGGATTATGTGTGGGATCAGTTTATGCAGTCTCTGCTGCAGCTGGTTTCCAGGCTGTCTGTGACCAGTATGGAACTGATCTCCGGCATTGCCGCTTCCCTGCCCATGCTGTTTATCAAGCTGGTGCTGATGATTATCTCCACATTTTTTATCGCGGCGGATTATGACCAGCTGGTTGGGTTCTGCATGGCGCAGATGAGTGAGAAGGTGAGCAATGTCTTCCTTCAGATCAAACAGTATGTGGTGGGAACCCTGCTGGTGTGTCTGTGTTCTTACCTGCTGATTATGTCCATTACTTTTGTGGAACTTTCCCTGGGCCTGACGATTATCGGAGTCGAGAACCCGATTCTGATTGCCCTGGGAATCGCGATTTTTGATATCCTTCCGGTTCTGGGAACCGGCGGTATCATGATCCCCTGGTCGGTGATCGCGGCGGTGCTGGGTTATTATCCGCTGGCTTTGAAGCTGCTGATCCTGTATGTAGTCATTACCATCATCCGGAACATCATCGAGCCGAAAATCGTGGGCAGTCAGATTGGTCTGCATCCCGTGATTACTCTGGTCAGCATGTTTGCCGGCGTTCAGCTTCTGGGCGTGGTGGGACTGTTCGGCTTTCCGATTCTGCTGTCTCTTCTGCGGTACCTGAATGAGACGGGGACCGTCCATATCTACCGGCGTGTGGAGGAGAAAAACCAGGAGACAGAAGAGGGGAATTCCCGGAGAAAAAAAGAAAAGAGATTTTTTACAAATGTAAAATTACCCCATAGAAAAGAAAAAGGAGGAGAAGAATGAACATCAAAGAATCGATCAGAAAAGTGAACGCAGCCTTTCCGGCTTTGAGCATACTGGAGAGTGAGAAGCGCAGCGAGGCGCTGAAGCTGGCGGCGGCTTCGCTGATGGAGAAAAAAGAAGAAATTTTCGAAGCCAACGCGAAGGATCTCGCGGCCGGCCGCGAGGAAGGGCTGGACGCTCCGATTCTGAAGAGACTGGAATTCAACGAACAGAAACTCAGAGAGGTGGTCAGCGGGCTTCACGACCTGAGCGCCCTTGCGGATCCTGTGGCGCAGGTGCAGATGGTGAGGGAACTGGACGAGGGCCTGACCCTCTGCCGGGAGAGCTGCCCCATCGGAACCATCGGCATCATCTTTGAATCACGTCCGGATGCCCTGGTACAGATCTCCGCCCTGTGTATGAAGAGCGGCAACTGTGTGATCTTAAAAGGCGGCAGCGAGGCACTCTACACCAACCGGATTCTGTTTTCCATTATGCATGGAGCGGCGGTTCAGGCCGGTTTTCCCCAGGACTGCATGCTGCAGCTGGAGGGAAGAGAGGCTGTGGCTGAGCTTCTGGAATGCGATAAATATGTGGACCTGCTGATTCCGAGAGGATCTAATTCTTTCGTGCAGTATATTATGAATCATACCAGGATTCCGGTGATGGGACACGCGGATGGAATCTGCCATATCTATGTGGACAAAGAGGCAGATCTGGACCAGGCGATACCGATTCTGGTGGATGCCAAGACCCAGTATGTGGCGGCCTGCAATACCATGGAAACGCTGCTGGTGCACCGGGATGTGGCGGCGCAGCTTCTGCCCAGGCTGAAAGAGGTTTATGACGAGAAAAAAGTGGAGATCCGGGGCACAAAGGAAGTGCAGGCGATCATTTCCTGCAGTCCGGCCACAGAGGAAGATTTCCATACGGAGTATACGGATTACATTCTGTCGGTGAAACTGGTGTCTGATGTGGCTGAGGCAGTGAATCACATCAATACCTACGGTTCCCATCACACAGACTGTATCCTCACGAAGAACCGGCAGACCGCGGACTGGTTCATGAAGATGGTGGATTCCGCAGGCGTTTACCAGAACTGCTCCACGAGGTTCGCGGACGGTTACCGCTATGGATTCGGCGCGGAAGTAGGTATCAGTACCGGAAAAATTCACGCCAGAGGACCGGTGGGACTGGAAGGTCTCGTGACCTATAAATACAAATTATACGGAAGCGGCCAGATTGTGGCGGATTACGCTTCCGGCAGCAAACAGTTTCATTTCAAAGATCTGAAACCGGAGAAATAGCAGCATAAAAAATGCGTCTGACTTTCGTCAGGCGCTTTTTTTCGCGCTCGCGCAAGGTGGCAATAAGTCCCACAAGCGGCCGCGCCCGGCGCGGGAGTTCCGCTTGCGGAACTCTTTGCTCTTTCGCAGGCCGTGTCTTTGGGATCACAGCTCGATATCCGTGGCGTGGGACAGATGGGTCTGGGTGTAGAGGATCACGGTGTCTCCCTCGTTCAGAACGAGATTTCCATTGGGGATCAGGACTTTCTTGTGCCGCCGGATCAGAACGATGATGGACTGACGGGAGATTTCCAGTTCGCGGATCCGCTGGCCGATCCAGGGATGATTCTTCTGAAGCTGAATCTCTTTCAGCTTAATGTGTTCCTGCGTGTCGTGGAAGGATTCCGCCCCCAGAATCATATCGTCTTCTGCCAGGAGGACGATGTTTCCCCGCGGGACAATGATTCTGTGGTTGCGCTGGATGGCGGCGACGATGACCCGGTTGGGAAGATTCAGCTGGGAGATACTCTGGCCGACCCAGGAATCCCGGTCGGTGAGATGGATCTTGATAAAGTGGATGGCTGCTTCCTGGCCATATTCGCTCATCCGTTTGATCCGGGAATACTGGTCGACGAATCCCGCGGAAATGATACCGGTGGGGATGGCGACGATTCCCACGCCCAGAAAGGCGATGAAGATGCCGAACATTTTTCCCAGGGTGGTTACCGGATAGATGTCCCCGTATCCCACGGTGAGGAGGGTGGAAGCTGCCCACCAGATGCCGGAGAAGGCGTTGGAAAACACTTCCGGCTGGGCGGAATGTTCCAGGCTGTACATGCACAGGCTGGATGCGAACATCAGCATCAGAATGATGAATACGGAGGAGAAGAGCTGCTGTTTCTTGCTGACGATGACTTCCGTGATCACATTCAGGGAATCGTAATAGGCGTTGATGCGGAACAGGCGGAAAATCCGGATGATCCGGAACATCCGGAAGGCGATGGCTCCGGACGGGAAGAAAAAGGGCAGGTACTGGGGCAGGAAGGAGAACAGATCGATGATTCCGGTGAAGGAACAGGCGTATCTGCGGATTGCCCGCGGCTGCGAGAGATCCGGATAGAGGTATTTGGCGGTCCAGATCCGCAGCAGATAGTCCATGGCGAAGAGGGCGACCGTGACCTGTTCGACCAGAACGAAGAAGCTGCCGTACTGGGCGCGCAGATCGTCAAAGGTATACATCATACTGACCGCCAGGTTGAGAATGATGCAGAAGGCATTGAAAAAATCATAGGCACGGCTTACATAGTCGTACTCGGTTCCCACTTCAATAATCTCAAAGATTCTTTTTCGGCGTTTTTCCCAGTTTCCTTTCATAGATATCAGCCCCCCACGCAGATAGATTATCTTTATTGTACAATAAATTCACGCCGTTGTGTTAGCGATTATGAAAAGAAAAGTCAAAACAGGTCGGAACAGGTCGTCCGTAACAGGTCGTTTTATAAACAGATTATCTTACAGAGAGGGCTTCCCTTTGAAGTGAAAATTCCAGATAGAACGCCCGCAGATATAAGTATGTTGGGAACAGAAGAACTGCACGCAGAGTTGGAGAAAGGATATGCGGATATGAAAGCAGGTTGAACCAAAGACGCAAGGATGGTTTTTGCGGATATTCGCAAAGATTATGGATTATGATTTTTAATGTAGTCATATCAATACAGGCTGAGGAAGATTTGCGAGGGATATTTGAATATATTGCTTTCGAGTTTTTATCGCCGGAAAATCCGGCGGCAGGAAGGTTGAATGAAAAACTAACTTCTACCTGAGTTTTTCTTTGTAGATAAAGGCATTTTGAAAGACTTATTTCAACTTTTTCATAGATTTTATATGGTTTTTCTCTTATAATCAAAGGAGAAAAGCAGCTGGTTCCCTGTTTCAGGACAGCAAAAAAAGACCGCTGGAAGTTTTTTTGCAAGACTAACTTCTACCGGCTTTTTAAGATCTTTTAATCATTGTCGTCATCCCGGAGCCTTTTTGTAATCAAATCTTTTTAAATCCTTTTTAAAAGTGAAGGTTTTAAGGTTACCTGGTCAGCAGGGATCTGTACCATGTGGCAAAGTTCCAGCAGCTTTTTATCCAACAGGAGAAGAGCCAGTTCAAACGGGGTGCAGCCGTTTAAACTGGCTCTTGCCGTACTGTTGATATGATTAGCCAGGAGTATTGCGTGTGTCTGGGTAAGCCCGCGGAAAGATTTCCCTTTCGGCAGGACATAACGGATGAACTCATGGTTCTTTTCCAGTCTGCCTTTCTGCCAGGAAGCCATGGGGTCACAATAAAAGACCAGTGTATGGGTCCCAAGGCCATTTTCCCGTTCAAAAACAGACGGATCTTTAAAGGAAGAACCATTATCTGTCAGGATCACGGAAAAAAGTCTTGCATACCGTACAGGTCCCAGGGAGGTATACAGGAAGTCAAAAATCTCCTTGACGGCTGCCCTGCAGTCTGCATCCATGATGAAAAGAAGCATAAAGGAGCAGCTGCGGAAGAAAAGGGTAAGAAAGACCGGACCATTTTTTCCATCAGTTCCTTCCATAACGTCCATTTCCACAATAGAACAGTCCGGATGAGCGGCTATATATTGTTCAAAATCCAGATATGTACGTTCCATGCGGTATCCGGGGATTTCTTTTTCGCCCGTTCTTTTCTTCCTTGGTTTATAGGAAACTTTTCTTGGGAGGTCCAGGTTGATCGCTGAAAAATACCGGAGATCAATGTAATTGTATAAAGTACGCTGGGAGCAGTTGATCTCTTCCTTATGGGTGAGATAAATGTGGGAAAAAGGCTGCCCCTGTTTCAAAAGGGGAGAAATAAGCTTATCCAGTTTTTCCAGAGATTCCGGCGACTGATTGATACCGCTTCTGCAGGAATGCTTCAGTTTTTCATAGGCATCATCCGCATACTTTGCCCGGTAAAAATAAAAATCATGGGCGCAGGATCGCAGCTTCTGACAGGAGTTGCAAACGTAGGGCGGCTTTAAGAGCTGCGGGCATATCTTTGGGGAAAAGTCCGGACAGTAAAGGGAACATCGTTTGCTGCGGCATTTGGAACAGATGGAATGACAGGAGTCGCGTCCGCATAAATGTTTCCTGTCGCAGGAAGGAAGATGGATACATTCAGATCGATGACGGCTTTTATCATCCCGGTAATGAGGGACCAGAAAGCGATGGCTGCGGATTTCTTTGGAGATAGTGGATGGATCTCTGGAAAGAGTCCTGGCAATCTGCGCAAAAGAGGATCCTTTGTCGATCATGACTTCAATCTCTGCGCGTTCAGAGAGGGTAAGATGTTTAAAGCTGCAAGTATGTTGAATTGTCATAACAACCTCCAATCTGCTCCGGGGTTATAGCTTAACACAATTGCAGAAGTAACTTCTACCCCTTCTTTCATTTACAGGCAAAAACATAGAAAACCAGAAATAACTTTTTCAATTAACAGAAAGGCAGGAAAGGTTGAATGAAAAACTAACTTCTACCTGAGTTTTTCTTTGTAGATAAAGGCATTTTGAAAGACTTATTTCAACTTTTTCATAGATTTTATATGGTTTTTCTCTTATAATCAAAGGAGAAAAGCAGCTGGTTCCCTGTTTCAGGACAGCAAAAAAAGACCGCTGGAAGTTTTTTTGCAAGACTAACTTCTACCGGCTTTTTAAGATCTTTTAATCATTGTCGTCATCCCGGAGCCTTTTTGTAATCAAATCTTTTTAAATCCTTTTTAAAAGTGAAGGTTTTAAGGTTACCTGGTCAGCAGGGATCTGTACCATGTGGCAAAGTTCCAGCAGCTTTTTATCCAACAGGAGAAGAGCCAGTTCAAACGGGGTGCAGCCGTTTAAACTGGCTCTTGCCGTACTGTTGATATGATTAGCCAGGAGTATTGCGTGTGTCTGGGTAAGCCCGCGGAAAGATTTCCCTTTCGGCAGGACATAACGGATGAACTCATGGTTCTTTTCCAGTCTGCCTTTCTGCCAGGAAGCCATGGGGTCACAATAAAAGACCAGTGTATAGGTCCCAAGGCCATTTTCCCGTTCAAAAACAGACGGATCTTTAAAGGAAGAACCATTATCTGTCAGGATCACGGAAAAAAGTCTTGCATACCGTACAGGTCCCAGGGAGGTATACAGGAAGTCAAAAATCTCCTTGACGGCTGCCCTGCAGTCTGCATCCATGATGAAAAGAAGCATAAAGGAGCAGCTGCGGAAGAAAAGGGTAAGAAAGACCGGACCATTTTTTCCATCAGTTCCTTCCACAACGTCCATTTCCACAATAGAACAGTCCGGATGAGCGGCTATATATTGTTCAAAATCCAGATATGTACGTTCCATGCGGTATCCGGGGATTTCTTTTTCGCCCGTTCTTTTCTTCCTTGGTTTATAGGAAACTTTTCTTGGGAGGTCCAGGTTGATCGCTGAAAAATACCGGAGATCAATGTAATTGTATAAAGTACGCTGGGAGCAGTTGATCTCTTCCTTATGGGTGAGATAAATGTGGGAAAGAGGCTGCCCCTGTTTCAAAAGGGGAGAAATAAGCTTATCCAGTTTTTCCAGAGATTCCGGCGACTGATTGATACCGCTTCTGCAGGAGTGCTTCAGTTTTTCATAGGCATCATCCGCATACTTTGCCCGGTAAAAATAAAAATCATGGGCGCAGGATCGCAGCTTCTGACAGGAGTTGCAAACGTAGGGCGGCTTTAAGAGCTGCGGGCATATCTTTGGGGAAAAGTCCGGACAGTAAAGGGAACATCGTTTGCTGCGGCATTTGGAACAGATGGAATGGCAGGAGTCGCGTCCGCATAAATGTTTCCTGTCGCAGGAAGGAAGATGGATACATTCAGATCGATGACGGCTTTTATCATCCCGGTAATGAGGGACCAGAAAGCGATGGCTGCGGATTTCTTTGGAGATAGTGGATGGATCTCTGGAAAGAGTCCTGGCAATCTGCGCAAAAGAGGATCCTTTGTCGATCATGACTTC
The DNA here is from genome assembly GCA_963927715.1 of uncultured Blautia sp. Classification (GTDB taxonomy): domain Bacteria; phylum Bacillota; class Clostridia; order Lachnospirales; family Lachnospiraceae; genus Blautia_A. Next base: position 505,733 of record CAWVBU010000001.1, read on the forward strand.
AATCTCTGCGCGTTCAGAGAGGGTAAGATGTTTAAAGCTGCAAGTATGTTGAATTGTCATAACAACCTCCAATCTGCTCCGGGATTATAGCTTAACACAATTGCAGAAGTAACTTCTACCCCTTCTTTCATTTACAGGCAAAAACATAGAAAACCAGAAATAACTTTTTCAATTAACAGAAAGGCAGGAAAATGAAAAGAATTAGCACTCGCCTCTTGACACTGCTAACAATTGGTGTTATATTCTCAGTAGAACAGAGAAAGAAAGTTCTAAATGAGAGAATCAGATAGATTAGGAGGCGATTTGTATGAATATCAGTAAATTCACGCAGAAATCTCTTCAGGCAGTGCAGGAGTTGGAGAAGACCGCCTATGAATTCGGGAATCAAGAGATTGAGCAGGAACATCTGCTCTATAATCTTTTGCATCAGGAAGACAGCCTGATTTTGAAACTGATCGAGAAAATGGAAATTCAGAAAGAGCATTTTCTCGTCACGGTGGAGAAAGCTCTGGAGGCCCGCACGAAGGTTTCCGGAGGACAGCTGTACATCGGCCAGGATCTGAATAAGGTACTGGTGAGCGCGGAGGACGAGGCGAAGGCCATGGGGGATTCCTATGTGTCGGTGGAGCATTTGTTCCTGGCGCTTCTGCGCTATCCGAACGCAGGCATGAAGAAGATTTTCAAAGAGTATGGAATCACCAGAGAACGTTTTCTGCAGGCTCTGAGCACGGTGCGGGGCAATCAGCAGGTGACTACGGACAATCCGGAGGCGACCTACGATACCCTGAATAAATACGGTCAGGATCTGGTGGAGAAAGCCAGAGAGCAGAAGCTGGATCCGGTGATCGGCAGGACGCGGAGATCCGCAATGTAATCCGGATCCTGTCCCGTAAGACGAAGAACAACCCGGTGCTGATCGGTGAACCCGGCGTGGGAAAAACGGCAGCCGTAGAAGGGCTGGCCCAGCGGATTGTCCGGGGAGATGTGCCGGAAGGCCTGAAGGATAAGAAGATCTTTGCCCTGGATATGGGAGCTCTGGTGGCCGGAGCGAAATACCGGGGAGAATTTGAGGAACGTCTGAAAGCGGTTCTCGAGGAAGTCCGCAAGAGCGAGGGGCAGATCATCCTGTTCATCGATGAGCTGCATCTGATTGTGGGCGCGGGAAAGACAGAGGGCGCCATGGACGCAGGCAACATGCTGAAACCGATGCTGGCCCGGGGAGAGCTCCACTGTATCGGTGCCACCACCCTGGATGAGTACCGGAAATATATTGAGAAGGACGCGGCCCTGGAGCGTAGATTCCAGCCGGTGCAGGTGGATGAGCCGTCGGTGGAAGATACCATCTCCATTCTCCGCGGACTGAAAGAACGCTACGAAGTCTACCACGGCGTGAAGATCACGGACAGCGCCCTGGTGGCTGCGGCGACCCTGTCCCAGCGTTATATCACCGACCGGTTCCTTCCGGATAAGGCGATTGACCTGGTGGACGAGGCCTGTGCTTCCATTAAGACGGAGCTGGATTCCATGCCCACAGAGCTGGATGAGCAGCGCCGTAAGATCATGCAGCTGGAGATCGAGGAAGCTGCGCTGAAAAAAGAGACGGACAGTCTGAGCCGGGACCGTCTGGAAGCGCTCCAGAAGGAACTGGCGGAGATGCGAGATCAGTTCAATACCCAGAAGGCACAGTGGGACAATGAGAAGCATTCGGTGGAGAAGCTGCAGAAACTGCGGGAAGAGATTGAGGATCTGAATAAACAGCTGCAGCAGGCGCAGCAGAATTATGATCTGGAGAAATCGTCTGAGATTAAATATGGAAAGCTGCCGAAACTGCAGAAGACGCTGGAAAATGAAGAGCAGAAGATTAAGAATACCGATCTGAGCCTGGTGCATGAGAGTGTGACCGAGGATGAGATTGCCCGGATTATTTCCCGCTGGACGGGAATTCCGGTGGCCAAACTGACGGAAGGCGAGCGGGCGAAAATCCTGGGTCTGGAAGATCAGCTGCATCAGCGGGTCATCGGCCAGGACGAGGGCGTAAAGAGGGTGACAGACGCCATCTTACGTTCCAAGGCAGGGATCAAGGATCCCACGAAACCCATCGGTTCTTTCCTGTTCCTGGGTCCCACCGGTGTGGGTAAGACAGAGCTGGCCAAGACGCTGGCGGAAACTCTGTTTGACGACGAGAACAACATGGTCCGGATCGATATGAGTGAGTATATGGAGAAATACTCCGTATCCCGTCTGATCGGAGCTCCTCCGGGATATGTGGGATACGAGGAGGGCGGACAGCTGACGGAGGCTGTGCGCCGCAAACCTTACAGTGTGGTACTGTTTGATGAGATTGAGAAAGCGCATCCCGATGTGTTCAACGTCCTTCTGCAGGTGCTGGACGATGGGCGGATCACCGATTCCCAGGGCAGAACGGTGGACTTCAAGAACACCATTCTGATCATGACTTCCAACATCGGATCCACCTATCTTCTGGAAGGAATCGAGGAGAACGGAGAGATCCGACACTAGATCGCGTGTTAATGATCTGCGCGGACATTTCCGTCCGGAATTTCTGAACCGTCTGGATGAGATTATTCTCTTCAAGCCGTTGACAAAAGAGAATATAGGAAGTATTGTAGATCTGATGGTGAAAGACCTGAGCCGCCGGCTGGCCGATCAGGAGCTGTCCCTGGAGCTGACAGACAGGGCCAAGGACTATGTGGTGGATCACGGATATGATCCGGTCTACGGAGCCCGTCCGCTGAAACGTTATCTGCAGAAAAAATGTGGAGACGCTGGCCTGCCAAATGTATCTTAAGCGGCGGCGTGCGTGCCGGGGATACCATTGTGCTGGACGTGGAAGACGGGACAGTTCTCACAAAGATAAAGGAAGTACCAGATGATTCCGAGAGATCCATGATCCTCTTAAGCTATGTGAACACACAGCTGAGAGATTACTATGAATCCCTGGAGGCGCTTTGCTCCTGCCGGGGAATCCGCAAGGATGACCTGTTAGAGAAAATGGATCAGATCGATTATCATTACGACGCGGATCTGAACCAGTTCGTATGAAGTGAAAACCCCCCCTCCGGTTCTGTTGGTTAGGCAGAAACCGGAGGGGTTTTCCATCACATAGAGAAGGTCGAGACTATGCGATGAGAACATGTGCATAGGAGAGAACTCTATGTATATCAAAACTTAGAAAATTTCACATTTTAATTCTTTCAGTTTGGCGTCCAGCCAGGGCTTGGAGAGACCTTTTCCGCTCTCAATGTCTGCTTTCTGCGGGGTCTCCATATCAAATACTGCTTTGGCTTTTTCCTGCAGCTGGGGCAGCTTCTTCCGGTTTTGATGACCAGAAGGCCGTCCTGATCGCCCACCAGGATATCGCCCGGGCAGATGACCTGTCCGCAGACAGACACAGGAACGTTGATCTCGCCGGGGCCGTTTTTGTACGGGCCGTTCGGAGTCACGCCTTTCGCGTACACCGGGAAGTTCTCAAAGGTGGAGATCTCGTCGATGTCACGGATGCAGCCGTCAATGACGAATCCGGCCAGGCCGGCTTTCATGGCGTGTGGCTCATGATCTCTCCGCAAAGGGAGCGGTGCATGCTTCCGCCGGCTGCGATTACCAGTACGTCTCCCGGCTGTGCCAGCTCCAGAGCTTTGTGGAACATCAGATTGTCACCTTCCGGGCAGCGCACAGTGAAGGCGGTTCCCAGAAGAGGGGAATGATTCATGGGTTTCAGGCTGCTGTTGCAGCAGGCGATCCGTCCCATGCAGTCGTCGATATTTGCCACGGGAAGTCCGCGGAATCCTTCCAGAAGACTTTTGTCCGGGCGGTTTGATTTTTGTATAAATAACGGCATCCTACATTTGCCATGGTAATTTCTCCTCTCTGTTATTTGTTCAGTTTTTCCAAAGCCGCTTTGATCCGGTCCGCGGCTTCCATCAGATCCTCCATGGAATTGGCGAAGGAGAACCTCATGCAGTGTTCGCCGCCTTTTCCGTAGGAATCTCCCGGAACGCCGGAGACTTTAGCGTGATCCAGCAGATAATCGCAGATCTCAAAGGACGTCATACCCGGGATATCGAATTTCACCCAGGCGTAGAAGGTGCCTTCGGTTTTTCACAGGTCACGCAGGGGATTTCGTTCAGCTTGTCGATGAAAGCGTCTCTGCGGGCCTCATAAGCCTGGCGCATTTCTTCCATTTCCTCATGACAGTCCAGAGCTGCCATTCCGCCGTCCTGCAGGAAACCGCTGGTGCAGGTCATCATATGCTGCCATAGTTTCAGAATGTGTTTCAGAATTTCTTCATCAGCGCACAGATAGCCCAGACGCCATCCGGTCATAGCCGCGCATTTGGAGAATCCATTGATGGTGATTACCTGTTTCGCGATCTCATCGTAGCTGGCGAGACTGATGTGTTTGTTGCCGTCATAGATGACTTTCTCGTAGATCTCGTCCGTCAGGATCAGGATGTCCGGATGCTTCTTCAGATAGGACACCAGAGCCAGCGCTTCTTCTCCGTGAAGGATTTTTCCGGTGGGTTGCAGGGATAATTGATGATAACCAGCCGGGTTTTTTCTGTGGTAGCGTTCTCCAGAAGCTCTTCGGTGATGCGGTAGTTGTTCTCATAGGAGAGTCCCAGGGATACGGGTACTCCGTAGGAAGCACAGATGATGGGTTCATAAGATACCCAGTTCGGTTTCCGGACAGAGAACCTCATCTCCAGGGTTCAGGAGGGAACGAACCGCTGTGTAGATGGCGATTTTTCCGCCCGGAGTCACCAGATATTGTCTTTGGTGCCATTTGATGTGGTTTTCTTCCCGCAGTTTCTTCGCGATTTTTCTCCGGAATTCAGGGATTCCAGGTCCAGGGGTGTAGTGGGTGTTGTGTTTGTTGACCATTCCGTCGTAGGCAGCGTCACAGATTTTTTTTGGAGTTGGAAAATCAGGGTCTCCTCCGCTGAGGCCGATGACATTCTCTCCGTTCATCTTCATGATTTTAGCCTTTTCAATGTACTTGATTGACGCGGAAGGTTTCAGATTGTCAATTGCATTGTTAAATGTGATCATCCTCGTATCCTCCATTCCGTTTTCTTTTGAGCATATTGTACCATAAGAGAAAATCGTTGGAAAATGAATAATTTTGTTGTATAATATAGAAGAAATCTATATACAGCAGGGGAGGGGGAAAAGAAAAATGAACTTTTCAGAGATCGAAACATTTCTGATGATTGTGCAGACGAAAAACATTACGAAGACTTCCGAGAATCTGTATCTGTCCCAGCCCACGGTGAGTCACCGGCTGAAATCTCTGGAGGAGGAGCTGAATACCAAGCTGGTGGTGCGCAAAAAAGGGCACAAGACCATCGAGCTGACGCCGAAGGGGGAGGAGTTCATCTCCATTGCCCAGAGATGGATGACCCTCTGGAAGGAGATGCAGATGCTCCAGAGCGGCCAGGAAAAAGTGCTCCTCACAGTGGGATGCATCGATACCCTCCATACGACGGTGATGTATCCTTTTTATCAGAAACTTCTCAAAGAGCAGGACCAGATTGACCTGAGGCTGTGCACCCATCAGTCTTCGGAGCTCTACGGCCTTCTGGAGAAACACGAGATCGACATTGGTTTCGTCTATCACCACCTTCATTATAAGAACGTTGTGACAAAGCCGGTCCTGCGGGAGAAAATGTATCTGGTGCAGAATGAGGAGTACGCCCTCCGGAAGAAAACGATCCACACCGATGAGATGGATCCGAAGAAGGAGCTTTTTTTCAGCTGGGATACCAATTACCAGATCTGGCACGATCAGGTGATCACCCAGTCGCCCCATCCGCACATCCAGGTGGATTCCTTCATGCTGATCAGCAACCTGCTGGCCAGCGACCGGGAACGGTGGATGATCGCGCCGGCCAGTACCGTGAGAGAGCTGTCCCGATATCATCATCTGTATGTCAGTGAGATCGCCAATGAGCTGCCGCCGCCTCCCCGGGTAACCTACAAGATCCGGCATAAATATACGGGAGCGATGCTTCACCGGGGAATCCATATCTTTGAGGAACAGCTGCAGGCCTATCTGAAGGAAAATCACGAGAAAATCTGGGTGTCCGGCCGGGAAGAAGAGGAATAAAAAGGACAGGAACAGGCATATTTGCTAAATCCGAAAACGGGAATTTGGTAAATATGCCTGTTTTTTATGTTAAAAATAAAAACAGTTTATATATTATACTCAAATAATTCATTTTTATATATTAACGTTCTGTGGTATGATAAACCCATCTTAAAGATCGAAAAAACAATGATTAACAAAAAAATGTCAGAATTTTAAGGAGGTGGAATCATGGATGTGCAATTTCTTCCATCTGGAGACATGGGAATGACCGTGGAATTCGGAAAGGAAATCAGTCTCGAGGTCAATGAGAAGGTTCGAATGCTTCACCATGATTTACAGGAACATCCGATGGACGGGATCATTGAGACGATCCCCACTTACGCGGCTCTGCTGGTGATCTACCGCCCGGACGTGCTTCTGTTCGACGCTCTGGCGGACGCGCTGCGGGAACGGATCGGGAACATGCAGAGCGTGGAGAAAACCAGAAGCTTTGTGACGGAGATCCCGGTTCTCTACGGAGGCGAATGGGGGATGGATCTGAGCGACTGCGCGAAGATCGAGGGAATCTCCGAAGAGGAGTTTATCAAAATTCACTCCCAGAGCGAGTATTACGTTTATATGCTGGGCTTTGCTCCAGGGCACGCCTACGCGGCGCGGTTTGAGAATCCGTTTCATTTCATGAGAAGGGATACTCCCAGGCTGAAGGTACCGGGCAGTTCCATTGTGGCGGGAGAGAATCTCTCCAACATTCTGCCTTTTGACCAGCCCTGCGGCTGGAACCTGATCGGGAGCACGCCGCTTAAGATGTGCGACTACAGCAAAGAAAATCCATTTCTGCTGCATGCAGGCCAGTGGATCAAATTTGTTCCCATCAATGAGGATGAATATCACAGGATCCGGGCGGATGTGGAAAAAGGACTGTATCAATGCAAAACTTATGAGAAGGAGGAGTGAACATGGGAATACGGATCGAAGACGGTGGAATGTTCACTACTGTGCAGGATGAGGGCCGTTACGGCTACCAGCAGTTCGGAATGACCACAGCAGGTCCCATGGACCGGTATTCGTTTCATTTAGCAAATATTCTGGTCAGTAATCCAAAGGAGGAGGCCGCACTGGAGATCTCTCTGATCGGGCCGAAGATCCGGATGGAGGAAGACAATGTGGTTGCTGTCACGGGAGGAGATCTGGGACCTTCTTTGAACGGAGAGCCAGCCCCAATGTATCAGGCTTTTCCGGTAAAGAAAGGAGATCTGCTCAGCTTCACCGGCATGAAAAACGGATGCCGGGCCTATATTGCCTTTGCAGGCGGCCTGGATGTCCCCGTGGTGATGGGAAGTAAGGCAACCCTGGTGAGAAATGAGATCGGAGGCGTGGAGGGAAGAACGCTGAAGGCGGGAGACGTCATCGGGTTCACCGATCCGAAACCAACGCTTCCGGGCATGAAGAAACGCTGGATTCCCCAGGAAGTTTTCCCGAAGAAGGAGATCGTCCTGCGGGTGGTGTTAGGGCCGCAGAAAGACGCCTTTACGAAAGACGGGATCCGTCAGTTTTTCTGGCACAGCGCTCAGATTACCTCGGAGTTCGACCGGCAGGGATGCCGGCTGGAGTGTGATCCCATTGAGCATGTGAAGGATGGAAATACCATCACGGACGGAATCATGTGCGGTTCCATCCAGGTTCCCGGAAACGGGAAGCCGATCATCATGCTGGCGGATCATCAGACGACAGGAGGTTACACGAAAATCGGCACCGTGATCTCTACGGACATCCGCAAGATTGCCCAGAGTCTTCCGGGCATGAAGGTCCGTTTCGTGGAAGTGTCCATGAAACTGGCGCAGCAGCTGTATATCCGTGAGAGGGAGCGGGAAGAGTCTTGGAGAGAGAAGATAGAAGGAGAAGAATCATGAAGATTGTAGTATTAGATGGATATTGCCTGAATCCGGGAGATTTGAACTGGGACGGACTGAACGCGCTGGGAGAGTGCACGGTCTATGACCGGACCTCCCTGACTGATATGGAAGAAGTGATTGCGAGAATCGGCGACGCGGATGTGGTCTATACCAACAAAACGCCGATGCCAAAAGAGGTCTTTGAACGCTGCCCGAATATCCGTTTCGTGGGTGTTCTGGCAACAGGATATAATGTGGTAGATGTCAACGCAGCAAAGGAAAAAGGCATTCCGGTTGCCAACATTCCTACCTACGGAACCGCTTCTGTGGGACAGTTCGCCATCGCGCTTCTGCTGGAGATCTGTCATCACATCGGCCATCACAACAAAGCGGTTCACGAAGGAAAATGGGAACACAATCCGGACTGGTGCTTCTGGGATTATCCGCTGATCGAACTGGACGGCAAGACCATGGGAATCATCGGATACGGAAGAATCGGTCAGGCGACCGGGCGGATTGCCCAGGCTCTGGGAATGAAAGTCCTGGCCTACGATTCCTATCACAATCCGGCGCTGGAGAACGAGAACTGCAGATACGCGGATCTGGACGAGGTACTGGCCCAGTCCGATGTCATTGCTCTGCACTGTCCGCTGTTCCCGGAGACGGAGGGAATCGTCAACAAGGAAAATATCGCGAAGATGAAGGACGGCGTGATTATCCTGAATAACTCCAGAGGGCCCCTCATCGTGGAGCAGGATCTGGCGGACGCCCTGAACAGCGGTAAAGTGGCGGCGGCCGGCCTGGACGTGGTATCCACCGAGCCAATCAAGGGAGACAATCCGCTTCTTGGCGCGAAGAACTGCATCATCACCCCACATATCTCCTGGGCGCCAAAGGAGTCCAGACAGAGGCTGATGGATATCGCGGTGAATAACCTGAAAGCTTATCTGGACGGGAAACCTGTAAACGTAGTGAATGCATAAGAATTGAGGGAAAGACAATGTACAGAATTGATTTGAACAGTGACCTGGGAGAAGGCTTCGGCGCTTACAAAATGGGAGCGGATGAAGAAATCATCAAGTACGTGACTGCTGCCAACGTGGCCTGCGGCTGGCATGCGGGAGATCCCATGATCATGGACCGCACGGTGAAGATGGCCAAAGAGAACAACGTGGTGGTGGGCGCGCACCCCAGTTATCCGGATCTGGTGGGATTCGGCAGAAGAAAGATGGTGCTCTCACCGGCAGAGATCAAAAACGACATGAAGTATCAGATCGGCGCTTTGATGGCGTTCACCAAAAGCGAAGGCATGAAGCTTCATCATGTGGCACCTCACGGCGCTCTGGGCAACCAGTGCCAGAACGACCGGGACGTGGCGAGAGCCATCTGCGAGGCTGTGTATGAGGTGGATCCGGAGCTGATCATCTACTACTGTGCCGGCGCCGTTCTCGGCGAGGAGGCGGAGAAGATCGGTCTTCGCACCGCTTCGGAGATTTTCGTGGACCGGGCCTACATGGACGATCTGTCTTTAGTGCCCAGAAAAATGGAAGGCTCCATGATCACCGATGAGGAAGTGGCCATCGCAAGATGTATCCGGATGATCAAAGAGGGCAAAGTTACTTCCATCAACGGAAAAGAGCTGGATATCAAGGGAGATACCCTGTGCGTACACGGAGACGGACCGAAAGCGCTGAATTTCGTAAAGAGAATCCGTGAGGCGTTCGTGAAGGAAGGCATTGAGATTAAGAGTTTCTAAAAAGAGAAGAACTTCTTTGGGGGAAGAATAAAAAAACAAAGAGAAGTGGAGGTAACTTATGAAAGAACAGAAAAAAGAAATGTCCATCGTCAAGAAAATGATGATTGCTCTGGTAGGTGGACTGGCAGTTGGTATTGCCTGCCTGTTTCTGAGGGAGTATCTGGTGGATTCCGGAAATGAGGGTGTCTGGAATGTCATCAACATGCTTCTGTTCCAGGATATCACGGCGGCAGACGGTGTCAGTGCCATCGGTATTTTCTATATTATCGGACAGCTTTTCATGAGAGGACTGCAGCTGGCCATCGTACCGCTGGTTATCTGCTCCCTGAGCCTGGCCATGTGCAGTATCTCGAATTCCACGAAGCTTGGAAGAATCGCGGCGAAGACCCTGATCGGATTTTTCTGCTTCTATGTGTGCGGCGCGTTTTTCGCCAATCTGGTGGCGTACGGTGTGAAATCTCTGGGGGCCTTTGACGTTACCCTGCCCAGCGAGCAGGTAACGGAAGCGTCCACCATCGAGGCGTTCAACCCGCTGGCGACCATTGTGAATGCAGTTCCGTCCAATATCACAGAGGCGTTTAGCTCCAACAACAGCATCCTGGCAGTTGTGGTGGTGGCCATCATCATCGGCCTGTGCCTGAATGGACTGGGCGAGAAAGGGGACGCGCTGAAGAAGGTGCTGGAGAGCGGAAGCGATGTAATCCAGATGTACCTGACTTTCCTGATCAACAAAGTAGGCCCCATCGCCATCTTCTGCCTGATCTCCAGAACCTTCGCCATCTATGGCATCGAGTATCTGGCTCCGGCGGCAGCTTACATGGTATCCGCTATGGTGACCCTGTTCCTGCTGGTTATCACCATTTACCCGATTGGTATCTGGCTGACCACCAGACTGAATCCGTTTAAGTTCTTGAAGAAGATCGCGAAGGTAGGAATCCTGGGATTCTCCACCAACTCTTCCGCGGCCTGTCTGCCTCTGAATACCAAGACCTGTATCGAGGAGATCGGATGCAGCGAGGAGATCACAAGCTTTGTACTGCCCACCGGTATGACCATCAACATGAACGGTACCACGGTGATGCATATGTTCGCAGTTACCTTCATCGCGACGGCGGCAGGCATCGATGTGACGCCGGCCAACATGGTAGTCATGGCGTTCCTGTCCATCTGCGCGGCAGCCGGAACTCCGGCGATCCCGATCGCAGGTACCACCATGATCTTCACAGTACTGTCCGGTATGGGATGGACCAGTGAAGCCTGCATGATCGGCTACGCTCTGGTAGTGGCGATCAACCGTCCGGTTGAGATGATGCTGCTTCCGCTGAACGTTATCGGCGACGCAGCTACCAACGTGATTGTCAACGCGAAGGAGAAAGAACTGAACAAAGAAATCTACAACAGCTGAGAGATCACGAAAAAGCAGAGGAACTACATAGACAACCTGAGAGAAGAGCTGTGCGAACAGCTCTTCTTTTCAAAAGAATTGGGGGATTGTTATGGAATTTGACAGAATGATAGAATTGATTTTCGCCATCAATGAGACGGAATTCTCGGAATTTGAATACGAGAATCAGGAAGAAAAGATCCGGATCCGCAAGGGAGCCGCCAATGAGGCGGCGCCGGTACAGCTGGTCAGCAAAGAGCCGGTTCCCAAGGAAAGCGCGCAGGAGGTGACCAGAATTTCCGTGGAAGACGGATATCTGGTGAAGTCGCCCATGGTGGGAATCTTCTACGGAATCGAAGGCATCGAGGAAGGAAAGTATGTGGAGAAAGGTCAGCTTCTGGGGAATATCGAGGCCATGAAACTGATGAATGAGATCAAGTCGGAACAGGACGGAGTGATCCAGGAGATCTTTGTGAAAGACGGACAGGCGGTGGAATTCGGACAGCCGATGTTCCTGATTAAATGAGAGGAGGCGTGGGGATGTTTCAGAAAATTCTGATTGCCAACCGTGGAGAGATTGCGGTGCGGATCATCCGGGCCTGCCGGGAGATGGAGATCCTGACGGTGGCGGTTTACTCAGAACCGGACCGGGAGTCCCTCCATGTGAAGCTTGCGGATGAGGCGGTCTGTATCGGTTCCGCGGCCGCGGGAGACAGTTATCTGAATATGGACCGGATTCTGAACGCGGCGCTGATCACCCACGCGCAGGCCATTCATCCGGGCTTTGGCTTCCTGTCGGAGAACGATGAGTTCGCCGCGAAATGCAGGGCTCTGGGAATCGTGTTCATCGGTCCGTCCGCGGAGCTGATCCGCCGGATGGGGAACAAATCCCAGGCCAAAGAGACCATGCGCCAGGCGGGCGTTCCGGTGATCGAGGGAAGCAAAGAGCCGCTCTTCGATGAGGAAGAAGCGCTGCGTCAGGCGAAGGAGATCGGGTTTCCGGTGATGATCAAGGCCGCTTTCGGAGGAGGCGGCAAGGGAATGCGGATTGCTTACACGGAGGAAGAATTTCCGCCGCTGTTCAATCTGGCCCAGCAGGAGGCGATGCGTTCCTTCGGAGATTCCACCATGTATCTGGAACGGTATATCCAGGACCCCAGACATGTGGAGGTGCAGATTGTGGGAGACAGCTTCCACAACGTACTCTGCCTGGGAGAGAGGGACTGTTCGGTTCAGAGACGCCACCAGAAAATGATCGAGGAGTCGCCCTGCACGGCACTGACCAAAGAGATCCGGCAGCAGCTTTTCCAGACCGCGGTGCAGGCGGCGAAGGCCGTCGGCTATGAGAGCGTGGGGACCATTGAGTTCCTCTATGACAAAAGCGGCCGGTTCTATTTCATGGAGATGAATACCCGGATTCAGGTAGAGCATCCGGTAACCGAGGCGGTGACGGGAATGGACCTGATTCAGGAACAGATCCGGGTGGCTTTCGGGCTGCCGCTGTCGAAGACACAGGAGGAGATCGGATTTCGGGGCCACGCGATGGAGTGTCGGATCAACGCAGAGGACCCGGCACAGAATTTCAGCCCTTCTCCCGGAAAGATTGCTTACCTGCATATGCCGGGCGGAAAGGGAATCCGGGTGGATACAGCCATGGAAAGCGGAAGTGAGATTCTTCCCTACTATGATTCCATGATCATCAAGGTGATTGTCCAGGACGAGGACCGCAGAAAAGCCATTCGCAAGATGCAGTGCGCGCTGCGGGAACTAAAGATCGAGGGCGTGAAGACGAACAAAGAATTTCTGCAGGAGATTCTGCGGGAACCAGACTTCCAGGAAGGGAAAATCACCACCGGATATCTGGAAGAGCACTTTGGCTCTGTGATATAAACATAAAAGAGAAAAGATCGGTTTTTCGTTTGCTGCCATAAAAAAGGAGGGGACTGCGGATTTTTTTCCGCGGTCCCCTCCCTTTTTGGCCGGCAAGACGATGTTTTCTTCCCGGAAGGTTTTTTGTGTAAATTGCCGGTAACGCTGGCCGGTTTGTCTAGTATTTTGAGAGATCACAGCACATCTCGGGATCCAGGATTTTCTCTTTGACGATTCCCGGTTTCTTTTTTAAAAGCATTTCATACAGCTTTCGGTGTTCCCGCAGGCGCTGGGCATTGGTCTTTCTGGTCACCCGCCCCACTTCTTCCAGATAGGAACGGTGGATGGGTTCTACGTTTTCCATGGCGCCGCACAGGAACGCGTTTTTCGATCCGCGGATGATGCCCATGTGGAAATCCCAGTCATAGCGGGCGAATTTCTCATGGTCTTCCCCGCAGGCGAGCATCCCGTCCAGTGCTTTGCGCAGCGCCTCCTCATCTGCTTTCGTGGCGTGGATGACGAAAAGTTCAATGGCTTTGAATTCGATGGCCTGACGGAATTCGAAAAAATCCCGAAACGCTTCCCCCGCGATCTGATCGGTCAGAATGGCATCCGGATCTTCGTCCCGTTTTGGACGGCAGACGAAGGATCCCACGCCGGGCTTCGTCGTGATCAGGCCCAGACCTTTCAGCTTCTGCAGTGCTGCCCGGACGCTGATCCGGCTGACCTGGAACATTTCGCAGAGTTGATTTTCTGAGGGGAGCTTCTGACCTTCCACCCAGTCGCCTTCCTGGATCCGGACCAGGATCTGATTAAAAACTTCTTCACTCAAAGGCAAGCGGTTATCGTTCATACAGGCCTCCTTATCCGGCGGGCGCCTTTGCGGCGCGCCGCTTCGTATCGCCTTTCTGGTTTACAGAAGACCGCCGATGGCTGCGAACAGCGGCGCGAAAACCAGAGAAATAATGGTCATCAGTTTGATGAGAATGTTGATGGAAGGGCCGGAAGTATCTTTAAAGGGGTCACCTACCGTGTCACCCACGACACCGGCTTTGTGTACTTCACTGCCCTTGCCGCCGTAATTGCCGGCTTCGATGTATTTCTTCGCGTTGTCCCAGGCTCCGCCGGAGTTGCTCAGAAAGATTGCCAGAAGAACACCGGTGACCAGAGAGCCTGCCAGCATTCCGCCCAGGGCAGTGGGCCCCAGAATGACGCCCATGGCGATGGGAGCGAGCACAGCGATGATACCGGGCCGGATCATCTCACGCAGGGCGGCTTTGGTGGAGATATCCACGCAGGTGGTGTAGTCCGGCTTCGCGGTTCCTTCCATGATGCCGGGGATGGTACGGAACTGTCTTCGAACCTCTTCGATCATGGAGTATGCGGCTTTGGACACTGATTCCATGGTCCAGGAGGAGAACAGGAAGGGAAGCATGCCGCCGATGAACATTCCGATGATGACGTCGGAGTCCAGAATATCAATGCCGGTCAGCCCCACCGTCTGCGCGTAGGAGACGAACAGGGAGAGGGCGGTCAGTGCGGCGGATCCGATGGCGAATCCTTTTCCCATGGCGGCTGTGGTGTTTCCCACAGAATCCAGCTGGTCGGTGATGTTGCGGACGCTCTCGTCCAGACCTGCCATCTCGGCGATGCCGCCGGCGTTGTCAGCGATCGGCCCATAGGCGTCTACAGCCACAGTGATTCCCGTGGTGGAGAGCATGCCCACAGCGGCCAGAGCGATTCCATAAATTCCGAACGCGGTGTAGGAGATGTAGATTCCCACTGCGATGCACAGGATAGGCAGCGCGTTGGACTGCATACCCACCGCGATACCGGTGATAATGTTTGTGGCAGGCCCGGTCTGGGACTGCTCCGCGATCCGCTTCACGTAAGGATAGCGGTCTGAGGTGTAGACTTCCGTCAGCTGGCCGATCAGCAGACCGACAACCAGTCCGGCGATGATGGCGATGGCCGCGCGGAAGCTGCCGAATACCGTGTAGCTCAGCCACAGAGTGCCCAGGGTGACGAGAATGGATGAGACATAGGAACCCATTTTCAGGGCCTTATGCGGATTGCTCTTCTCATCGCCGCGCACGAACAGACATCCGATGACGGAAGAGAGAACGCCGATTGCGGAGAGTACCAGGGGGAAGATGGCTCCCTCTGCCTGGTATTCCATGACGCCCAGGGTGACTGCGGAGACGATGGCCCCCACATAGGACTCGAACAGGTCAGCGCCCATTCCGGCCACATCGCCCACGTTATCGCCCACGTTGTCAGCGATTACCGCCGGGTTTCTCGGGTCGTCCTCAGGAATTCCGCTCTCTACTTTTCCTACCAGGTCGGCGCCCACATCAGCGGCCTTGGTATAGATACCGCCGCCCACACGGGCGAACAGGGCGATGGAAGAAGCTCCCAGGCTGTAACCGGACAGTACATTGGCGTCTCCGGTGAAAGAATAGACCAGAGTACAGCCCAGAAGTCCCAGCCCGACGACGCACATGCCCATGACAGCGCCTCCGCGGAACGCGATGGCCAAGGCGGATACCATACCTTTTTGCTGGGCGGCGCAGGCGGTTCTCACGTTGGCCTTGGTGGCCACGTTCATGCCGCAGTAGCCGGCCAGAACCGAAGAAGCGGATCCGCAGACGAAGCAGAAGGCTGTGATCCAGTTGCCCAGTCCGATGCCGATGGCGAGAAACAGTACGATTACAAATACAACCAATACCCGGTATTCCGCGAACAGGAATGCTTTCGCACCCTGATGGATGGCAGCTGAGATCTCTCTCATTCTGTCAGTGCCGGATTCCGCTTTGCCTACAAAGCTGGAGAGAATGTAGGCGAATACCAGACCTACAATTCCCATTGCAATGGAGAAATAAATTCCCATTTTTTTACCTCCTCCTGAAAAAAGTGTTTGTTTCGGTATTTCCGCGCGAACCCCCATGCACAGATAATACCTGTAATACAGGTATTATATATCGGCTTTTTTTGCGGTGTCAATGCTTTTCCGCAAGGTTTTCGAAAAAACGGGTTGCGCAGCAGAAGAAAAAGACGTATATTTAGTTAGTTGACTAAATAAAAAGCGAGGTGAAGACATATGGAAGAGACCAGGGAGAATCTTTCGGTTCAGAAGCTGTTGATGTCGGTGTCACATGCGTATTTCGTGAGCCTGTATCATCAGCTGAAGGAGTTGGGGGTTCATCCGGGGCAGGTGCCGCTGCTGTTTCTCCTGGAAAGGGAAGACGGACTCAGCCAGAAAGAGATCGCGGCGAGGCTGGGCCTGAGCGCCCCGACGGTGACCATGAGTATCCGGCGGCTGGAGAAAGGGGAATTTGTGACCCGGCGCCAGGATGAGAACGACCAGAGAGTCAGCCGGATCTGCCTGAGCGGGAAAGGGAGAGACTGTACCGCGCGGATGCAGGAGATTTTCGATGACAATGAAAAGAAACTGACCCGGGGATTTCGTGAGACCGAGTTATGTCTGTTTCACAGATTCTGTGAACAGTTAAAGGAAAATATTCAGACACTGGAAGGAGGAAACAGGGAACGATGATCAAACTTTTCAAATACCTGAAGAGATCCGCGGGCTATCTTCTGCTGATTGTCCTGCTGTTGTTTCTTCAGGCTTACTGCGACCTCTCCCTGCCGGATTATACTTCCCGGATTGTGAATGTGGGAATCCAGCAGCAGGGAATCGAAGACGGGGTGCCGGATAAAATCCGGAAAACTTCTATGGAAGAACTGTTTCTGTTTCTCGACGATGAGAAACAGGAGATTGTG
This sequence comes from uncultured Blautia sp., assembly GCA_963927715.1. GTDB lineage: Bacteria > Bacillota > Clostridia > Lachnospirales > Lachnospiraceae > Blautia_A. The sequence continues at coordinate 522,525 of CAWVBU010000001.1, forward strand.
AAGGACGCTTACCGGGAAGAGGGCAGCCTGCTGGTGCTTCGGGATCTCTCCGACAAAGAGCGGGAGTCCCTGAACCAGATTCTGGGAGCGCCTATGCTGATGGTTCAGCAGCTGTCCCGGGACAGCGAACAGACCCGAAAGATCCGGGAACGCCTGCAGCTTCCTGAGGATGCGGATCTTCTGCAGGTGATCGCGCAGATGCCCAAGGAGAGCCGGCAGGAAATGTTCCGGGCAGTGGAAGAGCAGATCGCGCAGATGCCGCAGTCCACGGTGACGCAGACCGCGGTGACTTATGTGCGGGCAGAGTATGAAGCCATGGGGGAAAATGTGGACCAGATTCAGATCCGGTATATTCTTCATTCCGGCATGGAGATGGTGGGCATGGCCTTCGTCATTATGCTGGCGGCAGTCTCGGTCACCTTTCTCTCGGCGAGAGTCGCGGCCGCGCTGGGCCATGATCTGAGAAACGCGGTGTACCGCAAAGTGGTGGGATTCTCCGGGGCGGAATATAACCGCTTCTCTACGGCCTCTCTGATCACGCGGAGTACCAACGATGTGCAGCAGATTCAGCTGATGACGGCCATGATTTTCAGGATTGCTCTGTATGCCCCGATTCTGGGAATCGGAGGCGTGCTGAAGGTGCTGAGCACAGACGCGTCCATGTCCTGGATTATCGCTCTGGCGGTGGTTCTGATCCTTCTGCTGATCGGCCTGCTCTTTGCCATCGCGATGCCGAAATTTACAAAGCTGCAGTATCTCATTGACAGGCTGAACCTGGTGACCAGAGAAATCCTGACCGGAATTCTGGTGATCCGTGCCTTCAGCCGGGAGAAGTTCGAGGAAGACCGGTTCGAGGAAGCGAACCGGAGACTGACCCGGACCAACCTTTTCGTCAACCGCTGTATGACATTCATGATGCCGGTTATGATGCTGATCATGAACGGGATCTCGGTCCTGATCATTTTCTTCGGGGCCAAAGGTGTTGACGCGGGATCCATTCAGGTGGGAGATATGATGGCGTTCATTCAGTACGCCATGCAGATTATCATGTCCTTCCTGATGATCTGTATGATGTCGATTATGCTGCCCAGGGCGGACGTCGCCGCGAAGCGGATCAATGAGGTTCTAAAGACCGAGGGAACCGTTCTGGATCCGGAGGAACCTCAGCATCCGGATCCCCAGACGCAGGGCCGGGTGGAATTCGACCATGTATCGTTCTCTTATCCGGGCTCTGCGGAGAAAATTCTCCGGGACATTACGTTTACCGCTGAAAAAGGCCAGACGGTGGCCTTCATCGGAAGTACCGGAAGCGGAAAAAGTTCTCTGCTGAATCTGATTCCCCGGTTTTACGATGTGACGGAAGGCTCCGTCCGGGTGGATGGCGTGGACGTCCGTCAGATGACCCAGAAGGAACTGCGGGACAAATTGGGATATGTGCCGCAGAAAGGGGTGTTGTTCTCGGGAACCATCGCCTCCAACATCCGTTACGGATGTCCCGAAGCTTCCATGGAAGAAGTGGAAGAGGCGGCGCAGATTGCCCAGGCCACGGAGTTTATCGAGGGAAAGGCGCATGCCTTTGAATCCCCCATCGCTCAGGGAGGAACCAATGTCTCAGGCGGACAGAAGCAGCGGCTTTCCATTGCCCGGGCCATCGCGAAGAAGCCGGAGATCTTTCTGTTCGATGACAGCTTTTCCGCGCTGGACTATAAGACCGACGCGGCTTTGCGCCGGGAGCTGAAACGGGCGACCCGGGACGCTACCACCCTGATTGTGGCCCAGAGGATCAGTACGATTCTCCACGCGGATCAGATCATCGTTCTGGATCTTGGGAAAATCGTGGGCAGGGGAACCCACCGGGAACTGTTGAAATCCTGTGACGTATATCGACAGATCGCCATGTCACAGCTGTCAGAGGAGGAATTGGCCAATGAGTGAGAATCGCAGAATGCGCGGCCCGGGCATGCACGGAATGAACAGCACGGAACGGGCCCGGGATTTCAAAAGTGCTGTCACAAAACTTCTGCGGTATCTGAAACGGTACCGGTACCGCTTTTTTATCATGTTTGTCTTTGCCATCGGCAGTACGGTCTTTAATATCATCGGACCGAAGATTCTGGGAAACGCCACCACAGAGCTGTTTTCCGGCCTGATGGCCAAGATTCAGGGAACCGGAGGGATCGATTTTGAAAAGATCACGCAGATCCTTCTGATGACCATGGGACTTTACCTGGTGAGCGCCGTTTTTTCGTTTATCCAGGGCTTTCTGATGACCGGAATCTCCAACGATGTGACGTATTCCATGCGAAAGGAGATCTCACGGAAAATCAACCGGCTGCCCATGCGGTATTTCGAGAGCCGCACCAACGGAGAAATTCTCTCCCGGGTGACCAACGATATTGACACCCTGCAGGTGAGCCTGAATCAGAGTGTGACCCAGCTGATCACTTCGGTGACCACGCTGATCGGTGTCTTTATCATGATGATCCGCATCAATGTCTGGATGACGCTGATCGCCCTTCTGATCCTGCCGGTCTCCGGCCTGATCATCGGCAAGGTGATGAAACGGTCCCAGAAATATTTCCGCGCGCAGCAGGAGTATCTGGGCAAGGTCAACGGCCAGATCGAGGAGACCTTCGGCGGCCATGACGTGGTGAAAGTCTTCAATCAGGAGGAAGCGGTTCTGGAGACCTTCGAGCGGGACAATAAGATTCTGTATGATTCTGCCTGGAAGTCTCAGTTTTTCTCCGGCATGATGATGCCCATCATGCAGTTTGTGGGAAATCTGGGCTATGTGATGGTGGCTCTCGTGGGAGGCGTCTTCGCCATCCGGGGCACCATTGAAGTGGGTGAGATCCAGTCTTTCTTCCAGTATATTCGGAACTTTACCCAGCCGGTTCAGCAGATCGCCCAGGTGACGAACATGCTGCAGTCCTCCGCGGCAGCCGCGGAGCGAGTGTTTGAGTTCCTGGAAGAGGAGGAAGAGGATCAGACGGTGGAACATCCCACGCCGATTCAGGATCTGGCGGGAAATGTGGAATTCGACCATGTGAAGTTCGGCTACGATCCGGAAAATATCATTGTCCATGATTTCTCAGCCAGGGTAAAAGACGGACAGAAGGTGGCCATTGTGGGCCCCACAGGGGCAGGAAAGACCACCATGGTGAAACTGCTGATGCGTTACTATGATGTGAACGGCGGTTCCATCCGGGTGGACGGCCACGATGTGCGCAGCTTCAACCGCAGCCAGCTGCGGGAAATGTTCGGCATGGTGCTTCAGGACACCTGGCTGTTCTCCGGGACCATCATGGAGAACATCCGTTACGGGCGTCTGGACGCCACCGATGAGGAGGTGAAGGCAGCTGCCAAAGCCGCCCACATTCACAATTACATCATGACCCAGCCGGAGGGATATCAGACCATGCTGGACGAGGAGACCAGCAACATTTCCCAGGGACAGAAGCAGCTTCTGACCATCGCCCGGGCGATCCTGGCGGATAACCGGATTCTGATCCTGGACGAGGCCACTTCTTCGGTGGATACCCGGACGGAGATGCAGATTCAGAAGGCGATGGACAATCTGATGCGGGGAAGAACCAGCTTTGTCATTGCCCACCGGCTGTCCACCATCCGGGACGCGGATCTGATCCTGGTGATGAAGGACGGCGATATCATCGAGCAGGGAAATCATGGAGAACTTCTGCGCCGGAACGGTTTCTACGCGCAGCTGTACAACAGTCAGTTCGAGCCTGTGGCCGAGTGAGTTTTGCCGCCGCGGAAATATTCCTCAAGGCACCCGGGGATTCGCGGCTTATGGAGGGATTCCGTGCGGACGCGGAAATAGAGATTGACGGGATTTGGGGAAAAAGATACAATAGGAGAGTAAAAAGCAAGACACAGAAATTAAGAGGAGAAGCGTATGAAAAAGACGCGCGGATATCGAAAAATTCTGGCGGCCGCGGCAGTGTGCGGGCTTCTCGCCGGCTGTGCCCCGGGACAGCAGGAGACTTCCGTGCCGGCCAAACCGGCCGGTGAGGAACCGGTTTCACCGACACCGACGGCGACAGCCGTCCCCAGTCCCACCTTCACGCCCACCCCTTCGGCCGTTCCTCTTTCGGAACCGGTGAAATACGAGACGGAGGATGAACGGATGATCCTGTATCTTCCGGATGACAGCTGGGAGAATGTCTCCGATGAGGACGGCATCCGCCTGTTTGAGTCCGAGGATATGGGAAAGATTTCTATTCTGCACGGAACCAGGAAGGAACTGAAGGATTTTACCATTCCGGACAGTGAAAAGCGTGTGGAAGAGTTTTATCAGGACAACGGCGTGTCCGGACGGGATTTTCAGATTCTGGAGTATGTGGACAATTCCATCGGCACGGTGGGAATTTACCGCTACACGGTGAAATTCCAGGAAGATTCCGGTTTTTCCTATGTCTACAGCGCCAATTACGTGGTGGTGGCAGGCGAGGAAATCTACAGTGTCTGCGGAACCGTTTTGCGGGAGGATGAGGATCTTCTGGCCAGAGTCCGGGACAGCGTGGAGAGTCTGCGGATCTGTCAGACGGACGCCATGGCTGAGGCAGACGGGGAACCGGAACAGGAGGACTCTGACGAAGGGAGCGCGAAGAGCAGTGAGGATTACTCGGAGGATCCGCAGTTCGTGGAGGAAGAACAGGGAGGAAACAGCTGATGGAAGCATACGGAGAATTTGCCAGAGTCTATGACTTGTTCATGAGTGATGTGGATTATGATTCCTGGAGCCGTTATATCATCGGGCTTCTGCGGGAGGAGGGCATCCGGGACGGACTGGTTCTGGAACTGGGATGCGGAACCGGAAGCCTGACCATGCGCCTGGCCAGGGCAGGGTATGACATGATTGGCGTGGACAACTCCCCGGCTATGCTCCAGGAAGCCGTGGAGAAGACGCGGGAAGAGTCCCTGGATATTCTCTATCTGCTGCAGGATATGCGGGAGTTTGAGCTTTACGGGACCGTGCGGGCGGTGGTCAGCATCTGCGACTCCATGAATTATGTCACGGAGGAAGAGGATCTGCTGCAGGTCTTCCGCCTGGTCAACAACTACCTGGATCCGGGCGGCCTGTTTCTGTTTGATCTGAATACCATCTATAAATATGAAGAGCTCCTGGGAGACCGGACCATCGCGGAGAACCGCGAGGAGGGCAGTTTCATCTGGGAGAATGAATACGACCGTTCCAGCCGGCTGAACGTCTATGAACTGGCGCTGTTTCTTCCCAGGCCGGACGGACTTTATGAAAAATATGAGGAAGAGCATTATCAGAGAGCCTATACGCTGGAGCAGATTCAAAAGCTTCTGGCGCAGGCGGGAATGGAATATGTGACGGCCTACGACGCGTTTACCAGGAATCCACCGGCGAAAGAGAGTGAGCGGATTTATATCCTGGCCAGAGAGAATGGAAAAGCGGGGAAGCCAAGGGAAGGAGAGAGACAAGCATGACAGATTATATCGTGCGCGCGATCGCGGCGGATGGTCAGATCCGTGCCTTCGCGGCGCAGACAGCCGGAGTGGTGGAGGCTGCCAGGAAGGCGCACAATACCAGTCCGGTGGCGACAGCGGCCCTGGGACGGCTTCTGACTGCCGGAGGAATGATGGGAGCCATGATGAAAGGGGAGAAGGATGTGCTCACCCTTCAGATCAAAGGGGACGGCCCTCTGGAGGGAATCACGGTGACGGCGGATTCCCAGGGAAATGTGAAAGGTTATGTGGGAAATCCCCAGGTGCTTCTGCATGCCAACGCCCAGGGAAAACTGGATGTGGGCAAGGCCGTGGGACATGGTTTTCTCAATGTCATAAAAGACATGGGGCTGAAAGAACCCTATTCCGGACAGACCACCCTGCAGACCGGAGAGATCGGGGACGATCTGACGTATTATTTCGCCACCAGCGAGCAGGTGCCGTCTTCGGTGGGTCTGGGAGTTCTGATGGAACGCGGCAATACGGTGCGCCAGGCAGGCGGCTTTGTGGTACAGCTGATGCCCTTTGCCGAGGAGGAGACGATCGCGAAGCTGGAGGAGAATCTCTCAGGCATTACCTCGGTCACCGCGCTTCTGGACCAGGGAGACACGCCGGAGGATCTTCTGGGAAGGCTTCTGGGAAACCTGAATCTGGAGATCACGGATACGCTTCCGGTGCGTTTTCACTGCGGATGCAGCAAAGAGCGGGTGGAGCGCGCTCTGATCAGCATCGGCAGCAAAGAGTTAAAGGAAATGATCCGGGAAGGAAAGCCTGTGGAGCTGAACTGTCATTTCTGTAATACCAATTATCAGTTTACCGTAGAAGAACTCAAAGAGATTCTGCGAAAGTGCAGATAGGAAGAGGTGTGATATGAGACAAGGATTTGTGAAAGTGGCGGCAGCCACGCCGGATATTCAGGTGGCGGACTGTATCCACAATGCCGATGAGATTATCCGTCTGATCCGGGAGATGGAAAAAGAAGGGGCGAAAGTGATGGTTTTTCCGGAGCTTTGTATTACCGGTTATACCTGCGGGGATCTGTTCGGACAGGAGATTCTGATCCGTTTCGCGGCAGAGCAGCTCCTTCGGATTGTGCGGGAAACTTCCGATGTGGACGCGCTGATTTTCGTGGGACTTCCCTTCGAACACTGCGGAAAGCTCTACAATGTGGCGGCAGCCTGCTGTCACGGGGAGATCCTGGGTCTGGTTCCGAAGAAGAACCTGCCCACTTACGGCGAGTTCTATGAGCGGAGAAACTTCACCCCGGGACCGGAAGGCCTGGAACTGGTGTCTCTGGACGGGGAAGACGTACCGTTCGGAAGTGAGCTTTTGTTTACCTGCGCCAATATGCCGAAACTGACGGTGGCGGCGGAGCTGTGCGAGGATCTGTGGGTTGCCGCTCCTCCCAGCGTGCGCCATGCCGCGGCGGGAGCGAATCTGATCGTGAATCTGTCGGCCAGCAGCGAGGCGGTGGGAAAAAGCGACTATCGCCGAAATCTGGTGACCGGCCAGTCCGCGCGTCTGGTGTGCGGCTACGTCTATGCCAACGCGGGAGAGGGAGAGTCTACCCAGGATCTGGTGTTCGGCGGACAGAATCTGATCGCGGAGAATGGGGTTTTGCTGGCTTCCAGCAGGAAATTCACCAATGAAGTCATCTACGGGGATGTGGATCTGGAGCGAATCTGCGGGGAGCGCAGACGGATGTCTACCTTCCTCTGCGAGATGGGAGACTATCAGCCGATTCCGTTCTGCCTGTCCGTGGAGGAGACGAAGCTGTCGAGAGTGTTCCCGAGGAATCCCTTTGTGCCTCAGAATGCGGCCGACCGGGATGAGCGCTGCGATGAGATTCTCAACATTCAGGCAATGGGACTGAAGAAACGTCTGGCCCATGTGCACGGACAGAGAGCTGTGGTGGGAATTTCCGGGGGACTGGATTCCACGCTGGCCCTGCTGGTGACGGCGAGAGCCTTTGATCTGCTGGGACTGCCCAGAGAGAACATTCTGTCTGTGACCATGCCCTGTTTCGGGACGACAGACCGTACTTACAACAATGCCTGTGAACTGACCAGGAGACTGGGAGCGACTCTGCGGGAGGTGGATATCAAGGAGGCAGTCCGGGTTCATTTCCATGATATCGGGCAGGACGCGTCAAACCATGATGTGACCTATGAGAATTCCCAGGCCAGAGAGCGTACGCAGGTGCTGATGGATCTGGCCAATCAGTGCGGCGCCCTGGTGGTGGGAACCGGAGATTTGTCGGAGCTGGCGCTGGGATGGGCGACCTACAATGGAGACCACATGTCCATGTACGGGGTGAACGCTTCGGTGCCGAAGACTCTGGTCCGCCATCTGGTGGGATATTACGCCAGAACCTGCGGGGACGAGAGACTGTCCCAGATCCTTGAGGACGTGCTGGATACGCCGGTCAGTCCGGAGCTTCTGCCGCCGGAGGACGGAAACATCTCCCAGAAAACGGAAGACCTGGTGGGTCCCTATGAGCTGCATGATTTTTATCTCTACTATATGCTGCGCGCCGGCTACTCTCCGAAGAAAATCTTCCGGATTGCCTGCCGGACCTTTGACGGAATTTATGACCGGGAAGTCATTCTTCACTGGCTGAAGAAGTTTTACTGGAGATTTTTCAGCCAGCAGTTTAAACGTTCCTGTCTGCCGGACGGACCGAAAGTGGGAAGCGTGGCGGTGTCTCCCAGAGGAGATCTGCGGATGCCCAGCGATGCCTGCGCGAAGATCTGGATTCAGGAGCTGGAGGAAATTTCATAGAGATTTTCAGATTGAGAAAGCGGAGCTGATCAGAGCTCCGCTTTTTTCAGCGCGGACTGAATGGCGTCCAGAAGCATCAAGGAAGTGTATTTGTTTTCTTCGGAGTACTGGATATTCTCCAGAGACTGGGTGGAATATATCTGGGAGGCCAGAGAGTCCAGAGCCGGTTCCACGAGAGGAAACATGGCCGTGGTGGTCTCGCTCAGATTCACAAGCTCAATGGCCTTGATCCGGTCGGCGTCCACACAGACCTGGACGTCGAAGGTGTTATCATTGAGAGAGATGGAGGCTGTGTAGACCCCTGGCTGGTATCTGGCGGCGGTTTCGGAAGCTTCTCTTTGTCCGGGTCCGAACATCAACAGCAGGATTCCGCCCAGAACGAGGGCAAGAATGAGAAAAATGGCCGTGTAGACCACTTCTTTCATATGCAGGACTACGATTTTCGTTTTAGCGCTCATGTGTACACCCCCTGGTTTACTTACGGCGACCTGCATCCTTCGGTCACACTTTCTATATTTTATTTAATGAAAAAGAAAAATATGATATAATCACGTTGTAATTTGTGAGAAAACTTTCTGCCTGCGGGAGCGTTTTGACGTGCCTGCGGCGAAAGGCCGGCAGAGCGGGAGGAAAATATGGCATTGCAGTTGATTCTGGGAAGTTCCGGGTCCGGAAAATCCCATTTTATTTACCGGAAAATCATAGAAGAATCCATCCAGAACCCCTTCAGTTCCTATGTGGTCCTGGTTCCGGAACAGTTCACCATGCAGACCCAGAGACGTCTGGTACAGATGCATCCGGGAGGAGGGATCCTCAACGTGGATGTGCTGAGTTTTGAGCGTCTTGCCTACCGGGTTTTCCAGGAGGTGGGAGGCAATGCGCTCCCGGTTCTGGGAGAGACCGGGAAAAGCATGGTGATCCAGAAGGTGGCTCAGCAGCGAAAAGACGGGCTGGGCTATCTGGGAAGCCAGATGCGCAGGACAGGCTGTATTCAGGAGATGAAATCTCTGATCAGTGAATTCCTGCAGTATGATGTGTCGCCGGGACAGCTGGAGGAGCTGGCCCAAAAAGGCGGGGGGGCCTCTCTTTTTCAGTGGAAGCTGAAGGATATCGGGGTAATTTACCAGGGATTTGAGGAATACCTGAAGGAACGGTTTCTCACGGCGGAGGCAGTTCTGGATGTCCTGTGCAGGAGGATTTCCCAATCCCGGAATCTGAAGGACTGTGTCCTGGTGCTGGACGGTTATACCGGCTTTACTCCGGTGCAGCTGCGGCTGATCCGTGAGCTTCTGATACTGGGAAAACAGGTGTATGTGACGGTGACCATGGATCCGCTGGCAGCGGAAAGCAAAGGCGGAGCCTATGCGCTGTTTTCCATGAGCGCGGTGATGCGAAAGAAACTTTACCGGGCGGCGAAGGAAGCGCAGACGGCGGTGCAGCCGGATCTGTGGGTGGAGGAGAAGGAGACGTCCCGTTTCGGGAAGAACCCGGAGATGCGATTTCTGGAGCGTCATCTGTTCCGCTATCATCGGGCAGTGTTCGAGAACCGGCCGCAGACCATTTTCCTGGAAGCCTGTCAGAATCCTCTGGCTGAGGTGGAGGATACCGCACGGCGGATTCAGAGGCTGGTCCGGGAAAAGGGGTACCGGTATGGCCAGATCGCGGTGATCACCGGAGATCTCCCCACGTACGCCAGCTATGCCCGGTGGGTTTTTGAGAAAGCAGAGATTCCCTGTTTCATCGACGAAAAACATACGGTTTTGATGAATCCTTTTGTGGAATATCTGCGGGCGGCCATGGAAGTGATGACGGAACGATTTTCTTACGAGAGCTGTTTCCGGTATCTGCGCTGCGGAATGTCCGCCCTGTCACTGGAAGAGATCGATGAACTGGACAACTATGTGACGGCTCTGGGGATCCGCGGATATGTCCACTGGAAGGAGAGCTGGGTACGGCTCTACCGGGGACTGGATGAGAAAAAAATTCTGGAACTGAACCAGTCCAGAGAGCGTTTTCTGGAGGAACTAAAACCCCTGATCCAGGGATTCCGCGGGGCGAAGAAGACGGTGCGGGAGCGCAGCGAGGCGCTCTACGCGTTCGCGGTGAAAAATGAGGTTCAGAAGAAGCTGAAAATCCAGGAGAGACAGTTCGCTTCCCGGGGACAGAAGGCCATGGAAAAGGAGTACGCGCAGATTTACGGAATTGTCATGGAGCTTCTGAACAAGATGGTGGAGATTCTGGGAGAAGAAAAGGTAACCGCCAGGGAATACCAGCAGCTTTTCGAGGCAGGACTTACGGAAGCGCGGATCGGAATCATTCCGCCCAGCACCGATCAGGTGCTGGTGGGGGATATGGAGCGGACCAGGCTCAGTGAAATCCGGGCGCTGTTCTTCCTGGGGATGAACGAGGGAAGCATACCCAAGAGTCCCCGGCAGGGAGGCATGCTCTCCCAGTCGGACCGGGAGATTTTCGCGCGGGAGAACATTGAGCTGGCGCCGGATGCCAGGGAACTGCTGGCGCAGGCACGGTTTTACCTGTATCTGAATCTGACCAAGCCGCAGGATTACCTGTTTCTGTCCTACAGCCAGTCCAATGCCAGGGGAGAGAGTCTGGCGCCCTCTTATCTGGTGTCCATGATCCGGAAGCTGTTTCCGAAGCTTGCGGGAGAGGAACCCAGGCGTGTGGATCTGCTGGAGAGGCCCAGGGAAAGTCTGGCGTATTTTCTCCGTGGCCTGCAGCAGCTGGAGTATGAGTCCCGGGATCCGGTGTGGGAGAGCCTGTACCGCTGGTACCGGCAGAGCGAGGAATACCGTCCGGAGGCGGAATGGCTGATCCAGGCGGCTTTCTGCGAGAATACGCTATACGTATATCTATTGGAGACGGCGAAGATCCTGTATGGGGAGATCTCTCCGTATGGGGCGACCCGGCTGGAACAGTACGCGTCCTGTGCCTTTGCCCATTTCCTCCGGTATGGTCTGGGCGTGACGGAACGGGCGGAATATGAATTCCGCGCCCTGGATCTGGGAAACGTGATGCACCAGGCGCTGGAGGTCTTTTCCAGGAGGATCCGCGACCGGCATCTGGACTGGAAGGAACTGAAGAAAGAGGAACGGGAACAGCTGATGGAGGAAAGTCTGTCCCAGGTGGCCGCGGACTATGGCAATACCATCCTGCACAGCAGTGCCCGGAACGAATATATGATCCAGAGAACCGGAAGAATTCTGAACCGCACGGCCTGGGCTTTGCAGGAACAGCTGAAGAGAGGAGATTTCCTGCCGGAAGGATTCGAAGTTACCTTCGAAGGGGGAAGGATTGACCGGGTGGATGTGTGTGAGGACGGAAAGAAAGTCCTGGTCAAGGTGATGGATTATAAGACCGGCAATACTTCCTTTGACCTGATGGCAGTTTATCATGGCCTGCAGCTGCAGCTGATGGTCTATCTGGACGCGGCCCTGCAGGTGGAACAGAGAAAATACCGGGACCGGGAGGTGGTTCCGGCAGCGGTCTTTTACTATAACATCAAGGATCCGCTGCTGAAGGAAAAGATGGGAAAGGATCTGGATCAGACCGGGGAAAGGCTTCTGAAGGAACTGAAAGTAAACGGTCTCGTCCGGTCCGAGCAGGAGATTCTGGACCATCTGGATTCCACCCTGGAGACCCTGCCGGTGACCCGGAATAAAGACGGCAGCTTCCGGAAGGGATCTAGCGTGCCGGGGAAAATCAGTTCCAGCTGCTTTCCCGGTACGTGAACCGGAAAATCGAGACCATACGGGAGGAGATTCTGTCCGGAAATGTGGAAGCGAATCCCTGTCAGATGGAGAAAAGAGAAGCGTGTACCTACTGTCCGTATCAGGGAATCTGCGGGTTTGACGCCGGATTTCCGGGATTTGCCTACCGGAGGCTTTCCCGGATGGATGAGAAAGAGATATGGGAGAAGATGAATGAGGAGGTGAAAAGATGGAGTGAACTGGACCAGGGAACAGCTCCAGGTGATGAATCTGCGGGACCGGAATATTCTGGTGAGCGCGGCGGCAGGATCCGGCAAGACGGCGGTTCTGGTGGAACGGATTCTGCGGATTATCACCGATGAGGAGCATCCGGTGGACATCGACCGGCTGCTGGTGATGACCTTCACCCGGGCGGCCGCCGGGGAGATGCGGCAGCGTCTGGAACAGGCCCTTGCCGTGAGACTGGAGGAGGATCCGAAGAATGAACATCTTCAGAGACAGTCCACCCTGCTTCACAATGCGCAGATCACCACCATCGATGCTTCTGCAGCTATCTGATCCGGAATTATTTTCATATGATTGATCTGGATCCCGGGTACCGGACCGCGGACGAAGGAGAGCTGAAACTGCTGCGTGTGGATGTGATCCGGGAAGTACTGGAGGAATTCTACAGCAGAAAGGATCCGGATTTTGAGAATTTCACGGAGTGGTACGCTCCGGGGAAAAGTGACGAGGGCCTGGAGAATCTGGTGCTGAAGCTGTATGATTTTGCCATGAGCAATCCCTGGCCAGAGGAATGGCTGCGCCAGTGCGCGGCGGTTTATGAGGCGGATTCCTGGGAAGAGGCGGAAGCGTCTTCCTGGATGAAACTGCTGTGGGAACACACCGGGAAAATTCTGGCGGATCTGAAGGAACAGGCAGCCGAGAGCCTGAAGCTGTGCCGGCAGCCGGAGGGCCCTTATATGTACGAACCCATGCTGAAGAAGGACCTGGCCCTGGCAGAACAGCTGATGTCCGTGGAGGATTTTGACCGGATGGTGGAGCTGCTGGCGAAGCCTTCCTATGCCAGGCTTTCTTCCAAACAGGATCCGGCGGTGTCGCAGCTGCTCAAAGGATGGGTACAGGAAAGCCGGAAAGGCTTCAAAGACACGCTGGAGAAGCTGCGGGATCAGTATTTCTTCGAGGATTCCGCGAGGATCCTCAGGGATCTGAAGGCCTGCAGAAGACCGGTTCAGATGCTGGTGGAAGTGACACTGGCCTTCCTGGAAGCGTTTGCCCGGAAAAAAAGAGAGAGAATCTGGTGGATTTTCAGGACATGGAGCATTTCGCCCTGGAAATCCTGGTGAAGAGAGAAGGGGATTCTTTCGTGCCCACCCAGGCTGCCAGGGAACTGTCCCTGCGCTATGAGGAGATCCTCATCGACGAATATCAGGACAGCAATTACGTTCAGGAGCTTTTGCTGACCATGGTATCCGGATGGGCCAAAGAGAAGAAAAACATCTTCATGGTGGGGGATGTGAAGCAGAGTATCTACCGCTTCCGGCTGGCGGTGCCGGATCTGTTCATGGAGAAATATCACCGGTATTCCACCGATGGCAGTGAGGAACAGCGGATTGACCTGCACCGGAATTTCCGCAGCCGCAGCCAGGTGCTGGACAGTGTGAATTTTCTGTTCCGCCAGCTGATGGGCGAGGAACTGGGAAAGGTGGAGTATGACCAGAACGCGGCGCTCTATCCGGGGGCTGTTTTCCGGAAGGAAAAAATCCGCGGGAACTGGATACGGAGGTGCTGCTGATTCCCAGGGAGACCATGGAATGGATGGAAGAAAAAGAAGCCAGGACCCAAAGAGAGGTGGAGGCTCTGGCAATCACCGAAAGGATCCGCCGGATGGTGGGAAAAGAGCTGGTTCAAAGCGGGGAATACCGCCCGGCGAGGTACGGGGATATCGTGGTGCTGCTGCGGACGATGTCCGGGTGGGCGGAGGATTTTCTGCAGGTGTTCGCGGCTCAGGGAATTCCGGCCTATTCGGCTTCCAAGACCGGCTATTTCTCCGCCCTGGAAATCGTGACAGTGCTCAATTATCTGCACATCTGTGACAATCCTCTGCAGGAGATTCCTTTTACCGCGGTTCTTCACTCCCCCATCGCGGGATGCAGCGCCCAGGAGCTGGCCCTGATCAAAAACAGCGCGCCGGAGCTTCCGGTTTATCTGCGGTGCGTCCGATATGTCCGGGAGGGTGAGGATGAGAAGCTGCGGGAGAAGCTGCGAAGGTTCCTGCGTCTGCTGGAGGAGAGCCGGGCGAAGGTTCCCTATACGCCCATCCACCAGCTCATCCAGGAGATTCTGGATGAGACCGGATACGGGGATTACGCGGCGGCCCTTCCGGGAGGAAGGCAGCGGCAGGCGAACCTGAACATGCTGGTGGAAAAGGCAATGGATTATGAACAGACCAGTTACCGGGGACTGTTTCATTTTATCCGCTATATCGAGAAAATTCAGAAATACAATGTGGATTTCGGGGAAGTCAACCTGGCGGGAAATACAGAGGATACCGTTCAGATTCTGAGCATCCACAAGAGTAAGGGCCTGGAGTTTCCCATTGTGTTCGTGGCGGGCCTGGGCAAGCGGTTTAACCTCCAGGACCTGAATACGAATGTGGTGATTCACCCGCAGCTGGGGCTTGGAACGGAGGCCGTGGACGTGGAACAAAGGCTGCAGTTTTCCACGCTTCCCAGACAGGTGATGCGCGGCCAGTTAAAAGATGAGAATCTGGGAGAGGAGCTGCGGGTACTCTATGTGGCGCTCACCCGGGCGAAGGAGAAGCTGATTCTCACCGGCCTGGCTGAACGGCTGGAGAAGAGGGCGAAGGACTGCGCGGCTCTTCAAACACGGGAAAAGGAGCGGCTGTCCTATTCTCTGCTGAGGGGAGCAGCCTGTTACTGGGACTGGATTCTCCCGGCGCTGGCACGGCATCCGGCGATGGAGATCCTGTATGACCGGTATGAAATTTTCCACGGACTGCCGAAGTACAGCCGGGAGGATGCCGGATTCACCATTTCTCTGGTGGAAAGCGAGGATCTGGCGGTGCAGCAGCTGGAACAGAGGACACAAAAGAAGATTCTGCGGGAAGAACTGGAGCGGGAGAATTCTCCGGGACCGGAGGAAGAAGAGATTTTCCGGATTTTCCAGGAGCGTTTTTCCTACCAGTATCCCTACGATATCCACCATCCCGTGCCGGCGAAGATCACGGTTTCGGAATTGAAGCGGCAAAGTCAGGACGGGGATTCCCAGAGTGAGGAGCTGTATTTCGAACCGGATGTGATTCCCCTGGTGCCGGAATTCATTCAGAAAAAAGAAGAGAAACTTACGGGAGCTCTTCGGGGTACGGCTTATCACCGGGTTCTGGAATGCCTGGATTACCGCCGCGCGGATTCTGCCCGGCAGATCCGGGAACAGATGGAGTCGTGGGTGGAGGAACAGAAACTGTCGCCCCTCCAGAGAGACTGTGTGCGGGCGGAGGAGATTGCTTCCTTCGCGCGCTCCGGACTGGGAGAGAGAATGGCGCTGGCGGACCGGGAGGGAAGGCTTCACCGGGAGCAGCCTTTTGTGATTTCACAGCCGGCGCAAAAGCTGAATGCTGGCTGGGACGGCGAGGAGGCGGTTCTGGTTCAGGGAATCATGGACGCCTGGTTTCAGGAGGGCGAAGAACTGGTTCTGGTGGATTACAAGACGGATTTCGTCCCGGGAAGAAAGGCCTGCGTCCTGGCGGAGAAATACCGGGTTCAGCTGGACAGCTACGCGGAGGCGCTGGAGCGTATGACCGGCAGGAAGGTGAAGGAGAAATGGATCTGGTCCTTCTTCCTCGGGCGGGAAATTCCGGTCTGAGAGAAGATGGAGACGGGGAAGTTTTTGCATGAAAATCAGAAATGGGAGGTAGAAAGACATGAAAATCAGAAGTGCGGCACTGATCGGCCTTGGCGCGGTGGGCGGCTTTTTCGCGCCGGCTTTTCTGCGGCAGCTTGGAGAGGAAAAATTCTGTGTGATCGCGGACGGCGAGCGGAAGAAGAGGCTGGAAGAGGGCGTGAAAATCAACGGGGAGATCTATGATTTTCCCCTTGTGACACCGAAGGAAGCTTTTCCGGTGGATCTGCTGGTGATGGCAGTCAAAGAGTCGGGCTTTGCCCGGGCGGTGGAGGACGTCCGTGGCTTTGTGGGGGATGATACCCAGATTCTCTGTGTGATGAACGGAGTCGGCCACGAGGAGATTCTCTGCGAGGCTTTCGGGGAGGAGCATGTGCTTTACTCCTATATGAAAATCACATCGGAGAAAAACGGAAATTCCATTGTTTACGATCCCAACTGCAGCCTGCGTTTCGGGGAGAAGGAGAACCGGGTGCTCAGTGAGCGGGTGGAAGCTGTGCGGGAGTTCGTGGAAGCCTGCGGTCTTCCTTATGTGATTGAGGAAAATATGGAGCTGGGAATCTGGATCAAGTTCATGCTGAATGTGGGAACCAATCTGACCTGCGCGCTTTTCGGCCTTCCCTATGGGGCCTGCGCGAAAAGCGGACATGCGGTAGAGATTCAGAGGGCGCTGATGAACGAAGTGGTGGCGGTGGCCCAGGCAAAAGGAATTCCGCTCACCAGGGAGAAAGCAGAAGAGCAGATCGAACTGAGCAAAAGTTTTCCGGCGGCCAGCAAGCCGTCCACGCTCCAGGATCTGGAACATAAGAGAAAGACGGAGATCGAGATGTTCGCCGGGGCAGTGGTGAAAATGGGGCAGGAGCTGAATGTCCCCACTCCCTGCAGCTGGATGATCCAGGAGATTATCCAGACCATGGAAGAGAAGAACCAGGGAATTCTGGCCCTGTAAGGGAAAATCCCTCTGGCTGGCTTCAGATACGCCAGCCGGAGGGATATTTGTTTTTCAGGGTTGCGCCTACCACTTTTCCCCAGCCGAGAGGATAATCTCCGGCACAGACCAGATGCCAGCCTTTTTGAGAGCTGGCCTCTCCTTCCCGGAGGGGGAGCGCCTCTCCTTTCAGGAAGCGGGGAATCCGTTCGTCTTCGGGATCCAGGCAGATCCGGTGGGTGCAGCCGTCTTTTCCCAGGGCCAGGGCCAGGGGCTGGGAGGGTTCGAAGCGGTTTTTCTTCAGATCTCCCAGGTACAGGCCGTTTCGCAGGAAATGAAGTCCCTGGAAAGGAGCGGGATCCACATCGGGCAGCAGATAGGCCTTTTCCGCCCGGACTTCGATCCGGTTTTGGTTCAGGGGAAGGGTTATCTTTTTCAGAAAATCATCCAGCAGAGCCTGAGCCTCACGGTCCGGGCCTTTTTTTCGGTTTCTTTTTCCGCGGGAGAGGGGCGTGAGGGTTCCTTCTTTGACCAGCAGCGCCAGAAAATGGCCTTCCCCTCTCATTTTATGGGGCCAGATGCGGACGCACCGGGTCAGATCGGGATTTCCTTGGCCCCAGGCGGGGACGCCGCAAGAGAATCCCGGATAAGAGGGCAGGGGAAGCAGGGACATATCCGGACGGTTTTCCAAAAGCCAGGAGATGACGCCTTCATCCTCCGCGGGCGCGAAGGTGCAGGTGGAGTACAGCAGCATTCCCCCCGGGCGCAGCATCCGGGCGGCGTCCAGGATCAAATCCTTCTGGATCTGCGACAGTCTTTCGGATTTTTCCAAAGACCAGTCCCGGATCAGGTTTTCGTCTTTTCGAAACATTCCCTCTCCGGAACAGGGAGCGTCCAGCAGAATCTTATGAAAATATTCCGGGAAACGCTCTGCCAGGCGCTCCGGTTTCTCACTGGTCACAAAAATATTCGGGGCTCCGAAGAGTTCCAGGTTCCGAAGCAGCGCCCGGGCGCGGGAGGCACTGATATCGTTGGCTGCCAGGATTCCCTGTCCCTGCAGGCTGGCGGCCAGCTGTGTGGCTTTTCCCCCCGGAGCGGCGCACAGATCCAGAACCGCTTCTCCCGGGGTGACGGGAAGGCAGGCGGCAGGAGTCATGGCGCTGGGTTCCTGGAGATAATACAGTCCGGCCTGATAGTAAGGATGGAGGGAAGGCCTCACATTCGGCGGATAGAAATAGCCGTTGGGGATCCAGGGGATCCGCTGAATGGGAAAGGGGCAGATGGCCTCGAATTCCCGGCAGGAGATTTTCAGAGTGTTGACCCGCAGGCCGTATTCTCTGGGCTCGTCATAATGTTTCAGAAAAAGAGGAAATTCGTCTCCGAGCATGGTTTCCATGCGGGTGACAAAATCTTTTGGCAGAGTTGTTTCCATAGCAAAATCGCTCCTGTTCGTATCGTTGAAGTTCCAGGCAGATACCGCGCCGTCCAGGCGGCGGTATGCTGCCATTGGCTCTAGTATAGTAAGGGTCGGACCGGAATACAAGGTTTATTTGAAAAAAACACAGAAGGCTATTGACAAAATAATATTATATGACATATAGTATTATTAATAAAACAATATGATGCCTTGTATAATAAGAGAGACGGATACAAGGAGAGATTACAGGAAGAGAGGGTGAGAGGATGGTCTTCAACACAGGAGCAGCCCTGCTGGATGCCATTGTTCTGGCGGTGGTTTCCCAGGAAAAAGAAGGAACATACGGATATAAGATCACCCAGGATGTGCGCAAAGTGCTGGATGTCTCAGAGTCGACGCTGTATCCGGTGCTTCGCAGGCTGCAGAAGGACGACTGTCTGGCAGTTTACGATATGAATTACGGCGGGCGGAACCGGAGGTATTACCGGATCACCGAGCGGGGAGCGGCACAGCTGAATCTGTACCAGACGGAGTGGAAGAACTATTCGTCCAGGATTACCAGATTGTTTGAGGAGGGATGTAAACATGACTAGAAAAGAATTTATGGAACAGCTTGCGGTACTCCTGGGTGGAATTTCCGAGAATGAGCGCCGGGAGGCTTTGGAATATTATGAAAATTATTTTGACGACGCGGGGCCTGAGAACGAAGCGGCGGTGATCCAGGAGCTGGGAAGCCCCGGAAAGGTAGCGGCCATGATCAAAGCGGATCTGGAGAGCGGAGACGGAGATTACGGAGAGTATACCGAGAGAGGTTATGAGGATTCCCGGATGCGGGACGCGGGACAGGTGCCCCAGGCTCCCCGTGACAGGAAGAAGAACAGCCAGACGAATCTGATTCTTCTGGTTCTGCTGGTGATCTGCGCGGTTCCCGTTCTGCTGGGAATCGGCGGCGGAATCCTGGGAGGGATTCTGGGCCTGGCCGGCGGGATTGTCGGGCTGGTAGCCGGACTGCTGGTGGGAACACTGGCCTGCGGCCTGGGCGGCGTGGCCATGACTGTGGTCGGGATCGTCTACTGCTTCACCAGTCCGGCCGGAGGAATGGCGATTGTGGGAGGCGGTTTTCTCATGATTGCCATCGGATTTCTCCTGGGGCTGGCCTTTATCTGGCTGGTGTGCGGATTTGCCCCGTGGCTGATCCGGAAGCTGGTTGATTTCTGCCAGAGACATCTTGGCAGGTATGGGAAGGGGGCGCAGAAGATATGAAGAAATTCACGAAAATCTGTCTGATTCTCGCGGCTGTCTTCGCTTTTCTCGGTCTGGGGATGCTGGGAGGCGCCATGGCGCTGGGCGCCACCAGCCAGGAGATCGGCCGGAAGCTGGATGAGAGCAGAGTCTGGGGAGAAATCCAGGCGGCGTTTCAGGATGAATGGCTTGATTTCTGGGAGGATCACACAGATTACGATTTCCTGGAAGGATCAGCCCGCGCGGATTACGGACTTTGGCAGGCAGACCAGGGAGTCGAGACGTATGATTTCGAGAAGATCCGGGACATTGACCTGGATGTGAAACGATGCGCGGTCTATCTGGAGAATTCAAAGGACTCGGACGTTCATGTGGCTGTGGACCGAAAGGGCACAGAGCAGGATGTGAAGGTGAAACAATCCGGAAAAAAACTGAAGATCCGCTGTGAATCCAAGGAGAGACCGGAGGCGGAGATTTATCTCTATCTGCCGGAGGAAGAGCTGGACGAGGTGGAACTGGACGCAGGAGCCGGTTATCTGTCCATCAGGGATCTGAGGGTGAAAGAACTGGCAGTGTCTGTGGACGGCGGCGTCGTGGAGACCACAGGGATTGTGGAAGCTTCCGATTCCAACTGGGAAGTGGGAGCGGGAACCCTTGAGGTCTGCATGGCCGGCAGGGAAGCAGATTACGATTATCAGGTTTCCTGCGGCGCGGGAACGGTACATCTGGGGCAGGAGTCCTATGCCGGAGTGGGCTGGGAGAAGAAAATAGAGAACAGGGACGCCGAGTATGAGACGGAGATCCAGTGCGGCGTCGGAACCATTGATTTTCGCTTTGAGAATCCGGAGGTGTGAGCATGAACAACAAACGGCTGTATAAATCAAATGTGAATTGTATGATCTGCGGCGTGTGCGGAGGGATCGCGGAATATCTGGCGGTGGATCCCACCGTGATCCGTCTGATCTGGGTGATTTTCACTTGCCTGAGTGCCGGAGTGGGCGGTCTTGCGGCTTATGTGATCGCGGCTGTGATTATGCCGGCCGGCTGATTCGCGGGAAGACAAATCTCCCCGCGCGGATGAATAAGGCCTTCGGATATGGAAATACTCAAAGACAGGAAGACGGCTGCGGACAGACGCCGGCCGAATCCGAAATCAATCCGAAAGCGAGGCCGAAGAAAGATGGAAAAAGACAAGGAAATCAAGGCATATCTGAATCATGAGCTGTCAGGAGAGGACCGGATGAAATATGAAATTGCCCGGGAGATGGGACTTCTGGATCAGATTCTTGAGGATGGCTGGAAAAGCCTGTCGGCAAAAGAGACCGGGCGTATCGGCGGGCTGATCACCAGAAAAAAACGTCAGAAAAAACAGTGAACGGGTAAGGAGCTGTGCGGAGAAAAATCTGCAGAGCTCTTTTTTTATAGGAGACTGCGACTTTTTTGTGAAAAAAAGGACATCGTGTTGAACTTTTCTTGTGAAAATTGTATAATTTTAGTATGATGCGGGGCAGGATTGCGGGGGTACACAGTGCCCGGCAGTCCGTCTGGTATTTTCGGACTCTGACATCATAGTATAGGTACAGAGAGGAAAACAAAAATCATGAAGAGATTCAGGGAGTATCTGCTTTCCCAGGAGACGACACAGAGGAAAGACACTCTGTGGTATACTGCCGGAAGCATGTGCAGCGCGCTGTTCTCCATGCTTCTCACCGTGACCGTGACCCGGATTCTCGGGGCGTCCCAGGCAGGAGTTTTTGCCATTGCCTGGTCGGCCGCCCAGTTGATGCAGTCGGTGGGATGGTTTTCCATGAGACAGTTTCAGGTCTCAGACGTGCAGGATCAGTTTGAATTTCAGGACTATCTCAGTTCGAAATTTCTGACTTCGGCGGCAATGCTGGCCGGGGGAATCGTCTATGGACTGGCCTATGGATACAGCCGGCAGAAACTGGGGCTGACTTTTCTGTTCTGCTGTTTTCTGACGGCGGACGTCTTCGCGGATGTCTTCAGCGGTTTTTTTCAGCATAAGGGAAAGCTGCATCTGGCGGGGAGGTCTTATGTGATCCGGATCGGGCTGAGTTATCTGGTCATTCTCCTTCTCCTCTGTCTGACCCAAAGTCTGACGGCGGCTTTTACGGCGGCGCTGGCGGTTTCCATGTTCTGGCTGCTGGTTTTTGACTTGCCTCTGGCAAAGGGGCTGGATTTCGTGAGAATCCGGTTTCGCTGGGGGAGATTAAGAGAGCTTTTCGGGGAGTGCGTTCCCCTGTTTTTGGGTTCCTTTTTGCTGATATTTATTATGAATGTATCGAAAAACGGTATCAATACCTATCTGTCGGATGAGGTACAGGCGTGTTACAACATGATTTTCATGCCGTCCTCGGTGATCAATATGTTCAGCATGTTTGTCTGTGTCCCCCTGTACGGCCATGTGGCTGTGGCCTGGCACAATCGGGACCGGAGACGGTTTCTGCGGCTGATGCGGACCATGCTGCTTGCGGTCACAGCCCTGACCGGG
This sequence comes from uncultured Blautia sp., assembly GCA_963927715.1. Classification (GTDB taxonomy): domain Bacteria; phylum Bacillota; class Clostridia; order Lachnospirales; family Lachnospiraceae; genus Blautia_A. The sequence goes on from CAWVBU010000001.1 coordinate 544,550, forward strand.
GCGGTGCTGGCTGGCGGCTGGCTGTTGGGCATACCGGCGCTGAGCTGGATTTCCGGACTGGATCTCCGTCCGTACAAGGTTCCTCTGATGGTGCTTCTGGCCGCCGGAGGACTGTATGGAATGATTATGATTCTCAGCTACGGGATCACCGTGATGCGCAGACAGAGGACGACGCTTCTGATCTACGGAATTTCGGCCGCGGGAGTCCAGCTGGCCGGCGGCCCGCTGATCCGGGCCCATGGAGTGATGGGAGCGGTAGAGCTTTATCTGGCGGCGATGGGTGTGATCTGCCTGGCTTTTGGGGCAGTGTGCGGATATTATCTGATCCGGGAAGGAGACCGGCAATCAGAAAAAACCTGTCAGTGACGAAAGCAGAGGAAGAAAGCGATGGAACAGAAAAAGGAATTTGTAAAACTGGATAAAGTTTCCAAAATCTATGGAAACAAAGAAGTCCGGATTGTGGCGGTGGATGAGATCAGTTTCTCCATCGACCAGGGAGAGTTCGTAGTGGTTGTGGGACCTTCCGGAGCCGGGAAGACTACGGTTTTGAACATTCTGGGCGGAATGGATCAGGCAACCAGCGGCGAGGTCTGGGTGGACGGCAGTGATGTGGCAAAATACAACTCACGGCAGCTGACCCGGTACCGCAGGGAAGATATCGGGTTTGTCTTCCAGTTCTATAACCTGGTGCCGAATCTGACTGCTCTGGAGAATGTGGAGCTGGCGCTTCAGATCTGCAAGGACCCTCTGGACGCGAAGACGGTTCTGCAGGAAGTGGGCCTGCAGGAGAGAATGGCGAATTTTCCGGCCCAGCTCTCCGGCGGTGAGCAGCAGAGGGTATCGATCGCGAGAGCGCTCGCGAAGAATCCGAAACTTCTGCTGTGTGACGAGCCCACGGGAGCCCTGGATTATCAGACCGGCAAGGCGATACTGAAATTGCTTCAGGATATGTGCCGGGAACGGGGAATGACGGTGATTGTCATCACCCATAACTCAGCGCTCACGCCGATGGCGGATAAAGTGATCCGGATAAAAAATGGAAAAGTATCTTCTATGGAAGAAAATGAGAATCCGATGCCGGTGGAACAGATTGAGTGGTAGGGAATGCGATGAAGAAAGCACTGCATAAAGATTTCCTCATGGAGATCCGGAAAAGCTATTCCCGGTTTCTGTCAATTTTTTTCATTGTGGCGCTGGGAGTGGCGTTTTTCTCAGGAATCCAGGCTTCCTCCCCGGATATGCGCCTTTCGGGAGACGCCTATTTCGACAACAGTGAGCTGATGGATGTAAAGGTGGTCAGCACACTGGGGTTTGAGGAGCGGGACCGGAAGGCCCTGGAAGAAGTGGAGGGCGTGGAGTTCGCCGAGGGCGCCTACGGGACGGATGTCCTGTGCAGGGAAGAGGGAGAGCAGAAAGTTCTCCATGTGGAAAGTCTCAACGAAAAACTGAATAAGGTGACGCTGGAGTCCGGCCGGATGCCCGAGGGACGCGGCGAGTGCCTGATGGACAGTGAATATATGGCCTCGTCGGGATACCGGATCGGGGATGAGATCACCCTGGAGGAAGACGGAGATTCTGAGCTTCTGAAGGTACATACTTATGAGATTGTGGGAAGCGGAAACAGCCCCCTTTATATTTCTTTCAGCCGGGGGAATACCAGTCTGGGCTCCGGTGAGGTGAGCGGGTTCCTCTATGTGGACGCGCAGAATTTTGACCAGGATGCCTATACCCAGATCTATCTGCGGGTGAAGAACTCACAGGAACAGATCAGTTTCACAGATGGCTACAACGATCTGATTGATCAGGTGACGGAACGGCTGGAAGGAATCGAGGAAGAACAGTGTCAGATCCGTTACGAAGAAGTAAAAGGAGAAGCGGACGAGGAACTGGCGGACGCCCGGCAGGAACTGGAAGACGGCAGAAAAGAGGCGGAAGAAGAACTGGCGGACGCCCGCCGGGAGCTGGAAGACGCCCGCCGGGAACTGGACGATGGATGGGCAGAGTATTATGACGGTCAAAGTCAGCTGGAAGACGCGAGACAGCAGCTGGCGGACGGACAGAGCCAGCTGGAGGAAGCGAAACAGCAGCTGGAAGACGGACGGTGCCAGCTGAATGAAGGAAAGCAGCAGCTGGCGGATGGATGGCAGCAGGTAGCCGATGGCTGGGAGGAGCTTACCCAGAGCCGGAAGACTCTGGAAGAATCCCGAAATGAGCTTCTGGCAGGTCAGGCCGAGCTGGATCAGCAGGCGGCACAAGCGGATCTTCCGGGGAAATGGGAAGAGTATAACCAGCAGAAGGAGGCTTTCGACAGCCAGAAAGAGCAGTATGAGAGCGGTCTGCAGACTCTTAGGGATGCCCTTGCCCAGCTGGATGAGGCCCAGGCGCAGCTGGAGACGGTTCAGCAGCAGTATGAGACCCTGAAGGCCGCTGTGGAGAGCGGTATGCTGGAAGGCGCGCAGCTGGAAGAAGCGCAGATTCAGCTTGCCCAGCTGGAGGGAGCCCTTGCCCAGCTGCAGGAAGCGTTGGCGGCCAGACCGGAGGTGGAAGCTCAGCTTGCCCAGCTGGAGAGCCAGAAACCGCAGCTGGATGCCGGAGAGCAGGCTCTGGAGGAGGGCAGACAGCAGCTTCTGGATGCCCAGGCCCAGCTGGATGAGGCCCAGACACAGATTGACGCCGGATGGGCCCAGCTGCAGGATGGCCAGGCGCAGATTGAAGCGGGGGAGCAGCAGCTTCTCGATACCCAGCAGATGCTGACGGCCAGTCAGGAAGAGATTGCCGCCAGCGAGCGGGAACTGGAAAATGGTCAGGCAGAAATTGAAGAAAATGAACAGACGATCCGAGACAGTCAGGCGGAGATCGAAGACGGCGAGGAAGAACTGGCGGATGCCAAAGCCAAGCTGGAGGAAGGCGAGGCAGAGTACGCCGACGGTCAGAAAGAATACGAAGAAGGGGAGAAAGAGGCTCAGGAAGAGATTGCGGACGCGGAGCAGGAGCTGGCAGACGCGGAAGAGGAAGTGGCGGACATTGAGGTGCCGGAATGGTACATCACCGACCGGGGAGATCTCCCGGAATACACGGACTATGGCGACAACGCGGACCGGATCCGGAACATCGGAAGAGTCTTTCCGGTACTGTTTTTCCTGGTGGCAGCTCTGGTCAGCCTGACGACCATGACCCGTATGGTGGAGGAACAGCGTACGCAGATCGGCACCATGAAGGCGCTGGGATACGGAAAATTCGACATTGCGTCCAAGTATCTCAATTACGCGTTCCTGGCGACGGTGGGCGGAAGCATTCTGGGAATTCTGGTGGGAGAAAAACTTCTTCCTTATATAATCATCAAGGCATATGGAATCATGTACCACCATATGGCGACGGATATCCGGATTCCTTATGAATTTACCTATGCGGCCATTGCCTCGGCGGCGTCTCTGGTGTGTACCATCGGAGCGACCTTATCCGCCAGCTACAAAGAACTGGCGGAGACGCCGGCGTCTCTGATGCGGCCTCCGGCGCCGAAGGAAGGCAAGAGAGTACTCCTTGAGCGGGTTACCTTCCTGTGGAAGCGGATGAATTTCTCCTGGAAATCTTCGGTGCGGAATCTGTTCCGCTATAAAAAGAGATTCTTCATGACGATTTTCGGAATCGGCGGAAGTATGGCGCTGATGCTGGTGGGATTCGGCCTTCGTGATTCCATCATGGACATCGCGGTGCTTCAGTACGGAGAACTGCAGCGGTACCATGCCACGCTGATTATGGATGAGGACGCGTCTGCGGAGGAACAGGGGGATGTGGAACAGTTCCTGGAAGACAATGAGAATGTGGAGCGGTACACCAGAGTCCTGTTCAAACAGCTGACCACCGAGGAGAACGATTCCAATCTGGGCGTCTACCTCTACGTTCCCGCGGACACGGAAACTTTCCAGGAGGATGTGACCTTCCGGGACCGTGTGACAGGGGAAACCTACGCCATGGATGATTCCGGCGCCATTCTTTCCGAGAAGACTGCCACACTGGCGGGGCTGGAAGAAGGAGATACCATTGTGCTGGAAGAGGACAATCAGGAATATGAGGTTCCCATCGCGCACATCTGCGAGAATTATCTGGAACATTATATTTACCTGACGCCCGCTCTGTATGAACAGGTATGGGGTCAGGAGCCGGAGTATCCGGATTATATCCTGACATTTCGGGAAGACAGCGAACAGATGGAGACTGAGGTGGGCCAGAAGATCCTGGAATATCCGGGTGCGCTGAGCATCACCTATAACCGCAGCATTGAGGAACAGATGAACAACATGTTAAGTTCTCTGGATATGGTCATGGTGGTTCTGATTGTATCCGCGGGACTTCTGGCGTTTGTGGTTCTGTACAATCTGAATAATATCAATATCACGGAGAGACAGAGAGAGCTTGCCACCATCAAGGTGCTGGGCTTCTATGACGCGGAAGTGTCTGCTTATGTCTTCCGGGAAAATGTGCTTCTGACGGTGATCGGGGTGATTGCGGGAGGAATCCTGGGAATCTTTCTTCACCGGTTTGTGATTACCACGGTGGAAGTGGACGCCTGCATGTTCGGCCGGAACATTGCGCCGCTTAGTTTCGTGATCAGCGGGCTGATCACCTGCGGATTCTCCGCGTTTGTCAACGGTGTGATGCATTTCAAGCTGAAGAAGATCGATATGGTGGAATCCCTGAAAAGCGTGGAGTGACGGTTTCGCCGCCGGCCAGTGTCAAATGGGGCGCTGCGTGATCTTTTTTACTTGACAAATGAAAAATTTCCTCTTATGATAGTACGAAAGAAAAGGTGATGAGAAAGAGGAGTACATCTGTGGCACTGTCAGAGAGGAACGTCCGCAGGCTGGGAGACGTTTTCAGAACGCGCAGATGGAAGGTAGCTTTTGAACCGGGGGGCTGAAGGTCGAACTGCTGCGGATTGGTAGGCTTCCACGTGTAGTCTGCGTTATAAGACGAAAAGATGTACGCGCCCCGGCGCGTATAACGAAGGTGGTACCGTGATGATTCGCCCTTCACACTTGGTGTGGAGGGCGTTTGTTGTTGCACGGCAGCCGGAAGTTCCATAAGGCGGAACCGAAAGTTACAGAGAAGAACCTGCCGCGGGAGAATACCCGGGCGGGAAATAAGATATTGGAGGAAGAGAATCATGAGCAAAGAGTTGGCCAAGACTTATGATCCCAAGGGAATCGAAGAGAGACTCTATCAGAAATGGATGGACAACGGCTATTTTCACGCAAAAGTAAATCCGGATAAGAAACCCTTTACCATTGTGATGCCGCCGCCCAATGTTACCGGGCAGCTTCACATGGGGCATGCCCTGGACAGTACCCTGCAGGACATTCTGATCCGTTTCAAGAGAATGCAGGGATATGAGGCTTTGTGGCAGCCGGGAACAGACCATGCGGCCATCGCCACAGAGGTCAAGGTTACAGAGAAATTAAAAGAGCAGGGAATCGATAAGAAAGAGATCGGCCGGGAGGAATTCCTGAAGCATGCCTGGGCATGGAAGGAAGAGTACGGCGGAAGAATCAACAACCAGCTGAAGAAGATGGGCGCCTCCGCGGACTGGGAGAGAGAACGTTTCACCATGGACGAGGGCTGTTCCAAGGCAGTTCAGGAAGTCTTCATCCGTATGTACAACAAGGGCTATATCTACAAAGGATCCAGGATCATCAACTGGTGTCCGGTGTGTAAGACATCGATCTCCGACGCGGAAGTGGAGCATGAGGATCAGGACGGATTCTTCTGGCACATCAATTATCCCATCGTGGGAGAAGAAGGGCGCTTCGTGGAGATTGCCACCACCCGTCCGGAGACCATGCTGGGAGACACGGCGGTGGCTGTGAATCCGGAGGATGAGAGATATCAGGATCTCATCGGAAAGATGCTGGAGCTTCCTCTCACAGGACGACAGATTCCGGTGGTTGCGGATTCCTATGTGGATAAAGAATTCGGAACCGGCTGTGTGAAAATCACGCCGGCTCATGATCCCAACGACTTCGAGGTGGGCAAACGCCATAATCTGGAAGAGATCAATATCATGAACGACGATGCCACCATCAATGAGCGCGGCGGCAAATACGCCGGTATGGACCGCTATGAAGCCAGAAAAGCGGTGGTCGCGGATCTGGATCAGCTGGGACTGCTGGTGAAAGTGGTTCCCCATTCTCACAATGTAGGAACCCATGACCGCTGCAAGACCACCATTGAGCCGATGATCAAGCCCCAGTGGTTCGTGAAGATGGATGAGCTGGCCAAAGCGGCCATTGATGTGCTGAATAAAGATTTGAACTTTGTTCCTTCCCGTTTTGATAAAATTTATCTTCACTGGCTGGAGAATATCCGTGACTGGTGCATTTCCCGTCAGCTTTGGTGGGGACACCGGATTCCGGCATATTACTGTGACCAGTGCGGGGAGCTTGTGGTGGCTTCAGAGATGCCGAAGACCTGTCCGAAATGCGGCTGTACCCATTTCACCCAGGACGAAGATACCCTGGACACCTGGTTCTCCTCCGCGCTGTGGCCGTTCTCCACACTGGGATGGCCGGACAAGACGCCGGAGATGGAGTATTTCTATCCCACGGATGTGCTGGTGACCGGTTATGATATCATTTTCTTCTGGGTGGTTCGAATGGTATTTTCCGCGCTGGAGCAGACCGGAAAGTCTCCGTTCCATCACGTGCTGATCCATGGACTGGTGCGGGATTCCCAGGGAAGGAAGATGAGCAAATCTCTGGGAAATGGAATCGATCCCCTGGAAGTGATTGACAAATACGGCGCGGATGCTCTGCGTCTGACTCTGGTGACCGGAAACGCACCCGGAAACGACATGCGTTTCTACTGGGAAAAGGTGGAGGCCAGCCGGAATTTTGCCAATAAGATCTGGAATGCTTCCCGGTTCATTCTGATGAATCTGGAAGGAAAAACCGTCACGGAGCCGAAGCTTGAGAATCTCGGCCCGGAAGATCACTGGATCTTATCCCGTCTGAATACGGTGATCCGGGAAGTGACGGACAACATGGAGAAATATGAACTGGGCATTGCCGTTCAGAAGGTCTATGATTTCCTCTGGGAGGTATTCTGCGACTGGTATATTGAGATGGCGAAAGTGCGCATCTGGAACGCGAAGGAAGATCCGCAGGCAGCCAATGACGCTCTGTGGACGCTTCGGACCGTGCTGACCGAGGCGCTGAAGCTGCTCCACCCGTTCATGCCGTTCATCACCGAGGAGATTTACTGTACGCTGCTTCCGCAGGAGGCATCTATTATGATCTCCGACTGGCCGGTATACCGGGAAGAGTGGAATTATCCCCAGGAAGAGCAGGCAGTGGCCGGCATGCAGGATGTGGTGCGCGGAATCCGAAATATCCGCACCCAGATGAATGTGCCTCAGAACCGGAAGACGAGCATCTGTCTGGTGTGCCAGGATGAAGAGACCGCCCGCCGGTACGAGCAGGTGAAAACATCCTGCCTGAATCTGGCGCAGGCAAAAGAGATCCGCGTGCAGCTGGATCAGACAGGAATCGGCGATGACGCGGTTTCCGTGGTGGTATCCGACGCGGTTGCCTATCTGCCCCTTGAGGATCTGGTAGACAGAGAAAAAGAAATCGAGAGACTGAAAAAAGAAGAGGCCCGCCTGACCAAAGAGATCGCGCGGGGTGAGGGAATGCTCGGCAACCAGGGCTTTCTGGCCAAGGCCCCGGCCGCGAAGGTAGAGCAGGAAAAAGAAAAGTTACAGAAATATAAAGAGATGATGGAAAAGGTGAAAGTGCAGCTGGAACAATTGCAGAAATAGCATAAGGGAGAGTTTGTATGAAACCTTGGGTTGAGAGACTGAATAAAATATCGATCCTGATACAGGCCCTGGCAGTCTGTGTCGGTTATTATCTGATCGAGACGATTTCCAGACATTCCTTCCGGGAAGCCTGGACTTATATGACGACCCGGCCGCTGGTATTTTTGTACAATGCAGGCCTGATTTTCACAACCACGTTAATTGTCTATCTTGTGCGCAGGAGGGTGTTTGTCAGGACCCTCCTGGCCATTTTCTGGATGACGCTTGGAATCATCAACGGAGTTCTTCTGGCTCAGCGGGTGACGCCGTTCACCGGGCCGGATCTCCACCTGATCACAGACGCTTTCAAAATCGCGAAGCGGTATCTGCCTATTCCGGGAATGATCCTGGCGGGAATCGCGTTTGTCCTGGTGATCATCGGGCTGGTGATTCTGTTCTGGAAAGGACCTCGTTACCGGGGGCCGATGAAATATAAGTATAACCTGCCTCTGGTACTGGCCGGCGTCCTTCTCTTTGCGGGGGCGACGAAGCTGGCTCTGGAGAAGAGGGTTTTGTCCAATTATTTCGGCAACATTGCGTTTGCCTATGAGGATTACGGATATCCCTACTGTCTGGCGACGACGATTTTTAATACGGGAATCAGCTGTCCCCAGGATTATTCCCAGGAAGAGATGGACCGGATTCAGGACACGGAATCGGATCTGGAGGAAACCCAGGAGAAATCACGGCCCAACATCCTGTTTCTGCAGCTGGAATCCTTTTTTGATCCCACGGAAGTGAATTTCCTGGAATTTTCCGAGGATCCGATTCCGAATTTCCGCAAGCTGATGAAGCAGTATTCTTCCGGATATTTCAAAGTTCCATCGGTGGGAGCGGGAACGGCCAATACGGAGTTTGAGACCATCACAGGCATGAGCCTTCGTTATTTCGGCCCCGGAGAATATCCTTACAAATCGATCCTGAAGGAGACCACCTGTGAGAGCGCGCCCTACGTGCTCAAGGATCTGGGCTATACCACCCACGCGATCCACAACAACGAAGCGAATTTCTACGGAAGAAGAACCATTTTCCCCAATCTGGGCTTTGACACCTTCACTTCCGAAGAGTATATGCCCGAGGAAGATGACAAGAATGAGCTTGGCTGGGTGAAGGATGAGGTCCTGACCGATCATATTCTGGACTGTATGGAATCCTCAGAAGGCCCGGATTACATCTATACGATTTCCGTGCAGGGACACGGCGCTTATCCGGATGAACCGCTTCTGGAGGAACCGGCGATTGAAGTGACCGGCGCGGAGTCCGAAGAAGAAAACAATAAATGGGAATATTATACCAATCAGATTCATGAGATGGATCAGTTCATCGGACAGCTGATTGAGGCGCTGGAGGAGACTGGCGAGGATGCGGTTCTGGTGATGTATGGAGATCATCTGCCCACCATGGGACTGGAAGTGGAGGATCTGAATAACCGGTATCTGTTCCAGACGGAATATGTGATCTGGGATAACATCGGACTGGAGAAGCAGGATGAAGACGTGTCTTCCTATCAGATGGCAGCGGTAGTTCTGGACCGGCTGGGAATTCACGAGGGAAATATTTTCCGCTATCATCAGGCCAGAAGAAACACCCGGAATTATCAGGTAGACCTGGAGACTTTGCAGTATGACATCCTCTATGGAGAGCAGTATGTCTACGATGGAGAGAGTCCCTATAAGAGAACCGATATGCGGATGGGAATTCACGATACGCAGTTCACAGAGGTGCGGGCGGACTCCAGTGTGGAGGGAAGCTATTACATCATCGGCGATTACTTTACGCCGTCCACGGAGATCCAGATCAACGGGGAATGGGTGGATACCAACTATCTGGATACCAATACCCTGCTGATCACCGGACAGAATCTGACGGATTATGATCAGATCTGCGTGGTGCAGAGGAGCAACAGTTCCACCAGGCGCGCGCTGACCAGGACCAATCAGCGTCTGTATTACGCCGTGAAAAGCGAAAACCGGGGAATCCTAAGTTTTGACAGCCAGGAATCCTGAGACCGGAAAGAGTCTGCAGTTGCTGTCGGATAAAATATTACGATTGGGTCTGGACATCTATCACCACTATATTATAATGTAAAGGAAGCCGCTTCCTCCCCGGAGATACTGCCGGGGAGGAAAACAGGCTATTACAGGAAGATAAGTGGTGATATTTTTGAATTATGAAGAAGCGGTAGCTTATATTGATGAAACTCCGAAATTTACGACGAAGAACAGTCTGGAACATACAAGAGAGTGCCTGCGCAGGCTTGGGGATCCGCAGAATTCTTTCCGGGTCATCCATGTGGCAGGGACGAACGGCAAAGGAAGCACCTGCGCGTTTCTGGCGTCTATGCTGAGGGAGGCAGGATATTCCTGCGGGCTTTTCACTTCGCCCCATCTGGTGAAGGTCAACGAACGCTTTCAGATCGATGAGGTCCCTGTGAGTGATGAACAGTTCCTGAGCGCGTTTGAGAAAGTGAAAGCGCTGGCGGATGAGCTGGCTGCGGAAGGGATTCATCACCCCACCTATTTCGAGATGCTGTTTCTGATGGGCATGCTGATGTTCCGGGAAGCAGGCGTGAAGTATGTGGTATTGGAGACCGGACTGGGCGGAAGACTGGACGCCACGACCTCCATCGAGAATCCTCTGGCCTGTGTGATTACTTCGATCAGTATGGATCACATGGAGTATCTGGGGAATACCCTGGAGGAGATCGCGTCGGAGAAGGCGGGAATCCTCGTGCCGGGTGTGCCGGTGATTTTCGACGGAAATCACGGGGCGGCCAGGGTGATCCGGGAACGGGCGGCCGAACTGGGATGCCCCTGTTATGAGATCCGCGAGGAAGATTGTACCGTGCTGAGCAATACGAGAGAAGGGATTGCCTTTTCCCTGAAGGAAGCCTTCCGGGAGAACGTTTTCCGGATTCCCTTTGTGGCCCGCTATCAGGTGATGAACGCGGCCCTGGCGCTGAAGACCATGGAGGTGCTGAAAGAAGAATTCACCTGGACGATGGAAGATCTGAAGCGGGGAATTGCCAGGACACGGTGGCAGGGACGGATGGAGACGGTCCTGCCGGGGGTGATTGTAGACGGCGCGCACAACGAAGACGGTGTGCGGCGCTTTGTGGAGACGGCCCGTTATTTCCAGAAAGAAGCGAAGATTACGCTTCTGTTCTCTGCGGTGGCGGACAAGGATTACCGGGATATGATCGGGGAGATTTGCCGAAAGATCCGTCTGGAACATGTCATCACGACGCAGATTGACGGCTACCGGGTGGTTCCCGCACAGGAACTCGCGCAGGTATTTTGTGACTGCGGTTGCGAAGATGTGACGGCGCAGCCGGATATTCCGGCGGCGTTTGCCGAAGCGCTGAAGAAGAAAGAAGATGGAATCCTGTTCTGTGTCGGCTCTCTGTATCTGGTCGGCGCAGTCAAGGCGGAGATTAGGAGACAAGCGAATGATTAATTACGAAGAAGAGTTGAAGAAATTCAAACCGGTCCAGGAAGTCTCGGATGTGGAGGGGACGGTTTACAGCCGGGATATGACCGACATGATGGATCTGATGAAAGAAGTACTGAAAGAGAAGAGCCCGGGAGTACGCAGGAATTGAGAGGGAGAACCGCATGAATTGTATTAACTGTGGCGCGCTTCTGACCGATGAGGATTACTGTGGGCACTGTGGGTTTCATGTGCTGGTTCAGAAGAAAGCCTATTATCTGTCAGACGTATATTATAATCTGGGATTGGAGAAAGCCGGGATCCGGGATCTGAGCGGAGCGGTGGAGTATCTCCAGATGAGTCTGGCGTTCAATAAGAACAACATATTGTCCAGAAACCTTCTGGGGCTGGTCTATTTTGAGATGGGCGAGTGCGCGGCGGCTCTCACAGAGTGGACGATCAGCAGAAATCTGCGCCCGGTGGATAATCTGGCGACGGAATTTCTGGAAAAAGTCCGGAAGAACCTGAATAAACTGGAGACACTCAACGAATCCGTGCGCAAATACAACCAGGCCCTGGCCATGTGTCAGGAAGGGCATGAGGACGTGGCTGCCATTCAGCTGAAAAAGATCATGTCGCAGAATCCGAAGCTGGTGAAGGGATATCAGCTGCTGGCGTTGATCCAGTTGAAACATCACTCTTACGGGAGAGCCCGCAAGACGCTGAAAAAAGCCATTCGGATTGACCGGGAGAATACCACCACGCTGCGTTTTCTGCGGGAGGTGGAAGAACAGACCGGCGTCGCGACCCGGCTTGAGCCAAAGGGAAAGAAAGGCCGCCAGGAAGAGGCGGACGAGGAACGCCAAAGCCTGACTTACCGTTCCGGAAACGACGTGGTGATTCAGCCGCTGACTTACCGGGAGAATACCATGATGGGAACCATGCTTCACCTCGCGGTGGGATTTCTGGTGGGGCTTGCCGCGTTTGGATTCCTGATTGTTCCGTCGATCCGGCAGGGAATTTACCGGGTAGCCAACGCTCAGCTGGTGGGATACAGCGATTCTCTTGCCAGCCAGGGGACGAAGCTGACCCGTGCCCAGAACGAGCTGGAGCAGACGGGATCCACGGTAGAAGAGGCCCAGACGCAGATGACACAGGCACAGAGAGCCAGTGAGAGTTATGAGGCCCTTTTAGCGGCCTATCAGGCTTATCAGGAGGAGGATCTGGATACGGCGGCTGTGGAGATCCAGAAGGTTTATGTCTCCACGCTCTCTGAGAGCGCCAGGGATCTCTATACGGCGATCAGCAATGAGACCGGAGTGAGCGGAATCGAGGAAGAAAGCGGGGAAGCGGATCCAAAAGAAGAGGAAGAACCGGATGTTTCCGGTTATGACGATTACGGAAATTATGACGCGACCTACCAGGATGACGGAAGCGACTGGGATGGGACCGAAGATTATTAGACGGGAGAGCAATCCTGCCGTCAGAAGAAAAACGAAAGAGAAACCTCGAATCAGGGGCTGTTGTCCAGATGGACGGCAGCTCTTTTTTTGGGGAAATTTCTGTTTTCCGGACGAAAAAATGTCTGAACAGGAGAATAAAATCAGAAAAAAAGGGGAGAATAACATGGATCAGAGGTTTCAGATCGGGGATGCGATTCTGACGGTTCAGATGCCGGCGGAGCTGGATCATCCCCATGCGGACGAGATCAGCAGGCAGATTGATGAGATTTTGCAGGAACGGTATATCCGGGGGATTGTCTTTGATTTTCAGGAGACGACCTTCATGGACAGTTCCGGTATCGGGATGATTATGGGGCGGTACAAGGCGCTGGGCATGGGGGGAGACTGTGTCCGGGCGATCCGGGTGAGCCCGAGGATCGAGAGGATTCTGAAATTGTCCGGTATACACAAAATTATGAAAATCTGTGTCAGGAAAGAGAAGTGAGAGGAGGAAGGAGCAGATTATGGAACGGGCAAATGAAATGCAGATCGAATTTGATGCCAGATCCTGTAATGAGGGGTTTGTAAGGGTATCGGTCGCGGCTTTCTGCACGCAGCTGAATCCCACGCTGGAGGAAGTGGCGGATATTAAGACCGCGGTGTCGGAGGCGATCACCAACGCGATGATTCACGGATACAACGGCGAGGTACATAAGATATGGGTACAGTGCAGGATTCAGGGAAAAGAATTCTGTGTGGATGTGATCGATCACGGAGTGGGGATCGCGGACATTGAGAAAGCGATGGAGCCTATGTTTACCACGAAACCGGAACTGGACCGGTCCGGTATGGGTTTTGCCTTTATGGAAGCTTTTATGGATGACCTGCAGGTGGAATCGAAGGTGGGAGAGGGAACCACGGTCCACATGAGAAAACGGATCGGGAGGTAGGAATGGAACGCACTCTTGCTTTGCTTGAACGGGCGCACCAGGGAGATAAAGAGGCAAGAGACCTGCTTTTTCGGGAAAACATTGGTCTGATCTGGAGTATCGTGAAGCGGTTTCAGAACCGCGGGGTGGAGCCGGAGGATTTGTTTCAGATCGGGAGTATCGGCCTTCTGAAAGCGGTGGATAAATTTGATCTTTCCTACGATGTGAAATTTTCCACCTACGCGGTTCCCATGATTTCCGGAGAGATCAAACGTTTTCTCCGGGACGACGGCATGATAAAAGTCAGCCGGTCCATGAAAGAAATCTGCTATAAGGCGTATCTGGCCAGAGAGAAACTGGAGAAAAAAATGGGCAGAGATCCTCAGATCCGGGAGGTGGCGGATGAAATCGGGATCCCGGAAGAGGAACTGATTCAGGCGCTGGATTCCGGCGCGGAGATCGAATCTTTGCAGAAAACGATTTACCAGGGTGAGGGAAATGACATCTGTCTTCTGGATCGGCTGGAAGAGAAAAGAGACCGGCAGGAGGAGTCTCTGAACCGGATTTTGCTGGAAGAAATCCTGGGACAGCTTGGCACCCAGGAGAGAAAACTGATTTATATGAGATATTTTCAGGAGCGGACCCAGACGGAGATCGCCAGGGAACTGGGAGTCTCGCAGGTTCAGGTATCCAGGATGGAAAAGAAGATTTTAAAAGGGCTTCGAGAGAAACTGTGACCCATGCCGGTCATAAAAATAAGAAATTCAGACATAATAAAGGTATGCCTGAAACTGGCACAGAAGAAAATATCCGGAGGCAGTTATGAGTGACACCTTATATCTTCAGATTGAAAAAAACGTAAAGGTGCGGCATCCGCATGTGTATCTGCAGGACGTGGCGCAGCTAAGCTGCAGCAATCCCAGGGTTCTGAACCGCTGCAGAGTGCTCCCGGTTCTGAATCTGAGACCCAGGGATCCGGGCAGGTATGTGCTGTCTGCCGTGGATCTGATCCGCATGATTCAGAAGAAAGAGGAGAATCTGGAAATCTGCGCTCTGGGGGAGAGTTCCTTCATTGTGAGTTACTGTGAGGAAAGCACCAGGGGCAGAATCTGGGAGTGGCTGAAGACGGCAGTGATCTGTCTGGCTGTTTTTTTCGGAACCGCCTTTGCCATTATGTCTTTTAACAACGATGTGGATGTGACAACGCTGTTTTCGCAGCTCTATGAACAGGCGACCGGAGAGACTTCGGATGGTTTTACCGTACTGGAGGTTTCCTATTCCATCGGAATCGGAGCGGGAGTTTTGTTTTTCTTCAATCATTTCGGACGTATGAAAATCACAAAGGACCCCACGCCCATGCAGATTCAGATGCGGACGTATGAGGAGGATCTGGATGAGACCATCATCCAGGAAGCAGCCAGAGGAAAGGAGCAGTGAAGATGGGAACGGTTTTTCTGGGGATTCTGGGTCTTTGCGCGGGGCTGACCGTATCCAGCGGAGTTGCCGGACTGATTCTCGGGCTGTCCATCCTCCCCAGGTATGCCGGGATTACCCGCACGGCCCGGCATATTCTGCTCTACGAAGACTGTACGATTCTGGGAGTGATTCTGGGAAATGCCTGTCTGGTCTTCGGCTGGAGGATTCCGGTCGGGGCTGCCGGGCTGGCGGTCTACGGTCTGTTCGCGGGGATTTTCATGGGAAGCTGGATTCTGGCTCTGGCAGAGATGGCGAAGGTGTTTCCGGTACTGGCCGCAAGGGTGCGGTTGAAGCAGGGAATGCCCTGGATCATTGTCAGCGTGGCGGCAGGAAAACTGCTAGGGGCTTTGTATGCCTTCTATCGGCTTTGAACGGTCCCTTTGGATTTTACGAGAAATGAGAAAAGGATGGTGAGCGAGTGCAGGAGATGACAAAGGAAGAAAAAGAGGAAAAAGCGAAAGAATATGAAGCGTATGTCAGGAAGGTTACGCCGAAGCACAGCCTGATCCAAAATATGGGAAAAGCTTTTTTGGTGGGCGGGCTGATCTGCGCGGCGGGGCAGGGGATTTTGAATGGGGCCGCCTATTATGGAGCGGATGCCAAAACAGCCGGTTCCTGGTGTTCCCTGATTCTGATTCTGGTCAGCGTTTTGCTGACCGGATGGAATATCTATCCCAGAATCGGCAAATTTGCCGGGGCGGGAGCGCTGGTTCCGATCACCGGTTTCGCCAATTCTGTGGCGGCCTCGGCCATTGAGTATCAGAAGGAAGGGCAGGTCTTCGGCATCGGATGTAAGATTTTTACCATTGCCGGGCCGGTTATCCTGTATGGGATTTTCAGTTCCTGGGTGCTGGGCCTTATCTTCTGTCTTCTGAGATGGATGGGGGTGACAGGATGAGCCGGATGCAGGGAGAGCAGAGTATTCGTCTGGAACAGCCGGTGCATTTTCTGGGCAGCGCTTCTTTGGTGGGAAAAAAAGAAGGAGAAGGACCGCTGGGAGAGTGCTTTGACCGGATTGAGGAGGATCCCCTCTTCGGAGAAGAGAACTGGGAAAGCGCGGAGAGCGCCATGCAGAAGGAAGTGACGGAGCGGGCCGTGGACAAAGCAGGGATCCGCCGGGAGGATCTTCGGATGATTTTCTGCGGAGATCTGCAGGCGCAGTCTGTGGCGTCTTCTTTCGGACTTCAGGAACTGGGGCGGCCGGTGTATCAGCTCTATGGCGCCTGCTCTACCATGGGAGAGGCCCTGGGACTTGCGGCAATGGCAGTGGCAGGAGGTTTCGCCGGATACGCGGCTGCCGTGACCTCCAGCCATTTCGCCAGCGCGGAGAAAGAATTCCGTTTTCCGCTGGAGTACGGGAATCAGAGACCGCTGTCCGCCACCTGGACGGTCACGGGAAGCGGAGCCTGCGTCCTGGGGTCCGGGGGAGGCAAAGCGGGGATCACCGGCATCACCTCCGGGAGGATCGTCGATTATGGCCTGAGGGATTCCCTGAATATGGGCGCCTGTATGGCGCCGGCGGCCTGTGATACCATCCGCCGGAATTTTCAGGATTTCGGCTGCGGTCCGGAGTCATACGATCAGATTATCACCGGGGATCTGGGAGAGGTTGGGAGAACCATCCTCTGGGACCTGCTTGCCAGGGAGGGGATTGACATCTCCCGGAATCATTTGGACTGCGGGCTTTTGATTTTCGACAATGAGAAACAGGATACCCATTCCGGAGGAAGCGGGTGCGGGTGCTGTGCGGCGGTGTTTGCTTCCTATATCCTTCCGAAGATTGAGCGGGGGGAATGGAAAAAGGTTCTGTTTCTGCCGACGGGGGCGCTCCTGTCGAAGGTATCTTACAACGAAGGACGCACGATTCCGGGAATTGCCCAGGGAGTTGTGGTGGAATATCTGGAGGAGAAATGATGGATTATTGGAACGCGTTCTGGGTGGGAGGACTGATCTGCGCGCTGGTCCAGATTCTGCTGGACCGGACGAAACTGCTGCCGGGCAGGATTATGGTGCTGCTGGTGTGCAGCGGGGCGTTTTTAAGTTTTCTGGGACTGTACCAGCCCCTTGTGGACTATGCCGGCGCGGGGGCCAGCGTGCCGCTTCTGGGATTTGGGAACATTCTCTGGGAGGGGATGCGTCAGTCGATTGAGGAACAGGGAGTTCTGGGGTTGTTCACGGGCGGTTTTTCAGGCCTGCGCGGTGGGTGTCTCAGCCGCTTTGATCTTTTCTTATCTGGCAAGTCTCGTTTTCCGACCGAAAATGAAAAAATGAGAGAGTGGGAAGCCGCAGGGCTTCCCCTTTTGCGCGCATGCCTGCGCAGAGGCATTTTCGGAAACCGGTTATCCGGACAGCGGAAAAAACTGTACATTTTCATAAGCTGATAGTATAATGGACAAAGATAGACAACCATTCGACAAAATATAGGAGGAAGTCATATGCTGAATGAGTTTACCCGAACAGAAATGCTGGTAGGGGAGGAAGGAATCAGAAAACTGAGTTCAGCGAAAATTGCTGTATTTGGCCTGGGCGGCGTGGGTTCCTACGTGGCAGAGGCGCTGGCCCGCTGTGGAGTGGGGAGCCTGACCCTGGTGGACCATGACACGGTATCTGTGACGAATATCAACCGGCAGCTGTACGCTTTGCATTCTACCATCGGCAGGACGAAGGTACAGGTGGCGAAGGAACGGATCCGTGACATCAACGAAGATATTCTGGTCCATATTTATGAGACATTCTATAATGAAGATACTGCAGATATGTTTGACTTTCGGATGTTTGACTATGTGGTGGACGCCATCGACACGGTCTCCTCGAAATTGCTGCTCATTGAAAACGCAAAGAAATTTCAGGTACCGATTATCTCCTGCATGGGAACGGGAAACAAGCTGGATCCCTTCCGGTTTGAGATTGCGGATATTTCCAAGACCAGTGTGTGTCCGCTGGCGAAAGCCGTGCGCACGGAGCTTCGAAAGCGGGGAATCCGGAAAGTGAAGGTGCTGTTTTCCAAGGAAAAGCCGGTTCCGATGCAGGAACAGGCAGCGGAGACCAAAGGCAGCGGCAGACATCCGGTTCCGGGAAGCATTTCCTTTGTTCCGGCTGTTGCCGGGCTGCAGATCGCGGGAGAGGTTGTGCGTGATCTTTTGCAGATTCAAAAAAATAAGAGATAGAAAGAGGAAGAAGTTTTGAGAGAAGAAATAAAAAAACAGTTTTGTGAACTCTTGGGCAGCGAGCAGGTGTTGACAGAGGAACCCATGAGCTGCCATACCACGTTCCGTATCGGCGGGCCGGCGGATTATTTCGTGTGTCCGCGCACGGCGGAGGAAGTGCGAAAGACGATCGAAATCTGTCTCGAAAATCAGATTCCCTATTTTATTCTGGGAAACGGCAGCAACCTTCTGGTGAGCGATCAGGGCTACCGGGGAGTGATTATTCAGCTGTTTAAAAATATGAGTCAGATTACCGTGGAGGGAGACTGTATCCGGGCGCAGACAGGAGCGCTTCTGTCCGCCATCGCGAAACAGGCGCTTTCCAGCAGTCTGACCGGGTTCGAGTTCGCCGGCGGGATTCCGGGCACCCTGGGAGGCGCGGTGGTGATGAACGCAGGCGCCTACGGGGGAGAACTCAAGGATGTTCTGGAGACGGTCACCGTGCTGACACAGGATCTGGAGATTGTGACCATTCCTGCGGATCAGCTGGAGATGGGCTACCGTACCAGCATCGTGAAGAAAAAGAATTATATCGTGCTGGAGGCTGTGCTGAGGCTGAGGCCGGGAAATGAGGAAGAAATCCGTGAGACCATGAAGGAGCTTACCCAGAAACGGGTTTCCAAACAGCCGTTGGATCTGCCCAGCGCGGGAAGTACGTTCAAACGTCCCGAAGGGTATTTCGCGGGCAAGCTGATTATGGACGCGGGCCTTCGGGGCTACCGTGTGGGAGGCGCCCAGGTGTCGGAAAAGCACTGCGGATTCGTTGTGAATACGGATCACGCGACGGCGGAGGATGTCCGCCGGCTGATGCGGGAAGTCTCCGACTGTGTCTGGGAGAAATTCCAGGTGAAACTGGAACCGGAAGTCAAGTTTTTGGGAGAGTTTTCAACAGGAGAGTAAGTTATGCGTTTTGTGATTGTAACAGGAATCTCCGGCGCGGGAAAGAGTACGGCGCTTAAATTTCTGGAGGACGCGCAGTATTTCTGTGTGGACAATCTGCCGATTCCATTGCTGGAGAAATTCGCGTCGATGACAATCAGCATGAATTCCGAGGAGATCCGCAATGTGGCGCTGGGCGTGGATGTCCGCAGCGGGCAGCAGCTGGAAGACCTGGAATCCATACTGGAAAAGATGCGCAGACAGGGCTATCAGTTTGAGATTCTGTTTCTGGACGCTTCGGATGAAGTGTTGATCAAACGTTATAAGGAAAGCCGGCGGAATCATCCTCTGGCGCCGGATGGGCGAGTGGATGAGGGGATTTGTCTGGAGCGGAAGAAACTGGAGTTCCTGCGCAATCAGGCGGACTATGTGATTAACACATCCAGGATGCTGACCCGGGAGCTGAAAAAGGAAATCATCCGGATTTTCGTGGATGACAAGGAATTTCACAGCCTGATGGTTTCTGTGGTGTCCTTTGGGTTCAAATACGGGATTCCCAGCGACGCGGATCTGGTTTTTGACGTTCGCTTTCTCCCGAATCCTTATTATATCGATGAGCTGCGGCATCTGACCGGTGAGGATCAGCCGGTGTTTGACTATGTGATGGGATGCGAGACAGCAAAGATTTTCGCGGATAAACTGGAAGATATGATCCGTTTTCTGATCCCCAATTACATGAATGAGGGAAAGAACAGTCTGGTCATCGGAATCGGATGTACCGGAGGGAAACACCGCTCCGTCACTCTGGCGAGGGAACTGTTTCACCGTCTGGCCAGCCATGCGGATTACGGCCTGCGGATTGAACACCGGGATCTGCAGAAAGACACGCTGCGAAAGAAAACACAGGAGTAGGTGAGGAGAACATGTCTTTTTCCGGTCAGGTGAAGGAAGAACTTTCCAGGCACTGCAGCACGGCCAGACATTGCCAGATTGCGGAGCTTGCGGCGATTCTGATGATGAACGGTCATATCCGAAGAGATTCTGACGGGAAGATTTTTCTGGCTTTTCAGTCGGAAAATGAAGTTGTTGTCAGAAAGTGCTTTACATTATTGAAAAAAACCTTTAATATAGAGACAGAAATTCGCGTCCGGCAGCATACGGGCCTCAATAAGGGGAATGTATACCTGATTTGCCTGGATGATTCCGATGAAGCAAAGAAGGTCCTGCAGGGGATCAAGGCGGTCGGGCTGGACGAGGAAGGATCCAATCAGCCAGTGGAGATTGACTCCATTGTGTTTCAGAAAAACTGCTGCAAAAGGGCATTTATCCGGGGATGCTTTCTGGCTTCCGGCTCAATCAGCGACCCGGAGAAATTTTATCATTTTGAAATTGTCTGTTCCACCCAGGAGAAAGCGGTGCAGGTTCAGCAGGTGATTTCCAGTTTTGAGATTGACGCCAAGATCGTAATGCGCAAGAAATCCTATGTGGTGTATATCAAGGAAGGAGCACAGATCGTAGAGGTCCTGGGCATTATGGAAGCGGGACTGGCACTGATGAATCTGGAAAACATCCGGATCCTGAAGGAAATGCGGAATTCTGTGAACCGCAAGGTGAACTGTGAGACAGCCAATATTCATAAAACCGTGAACGCGGCAGTGAAGCAGATCGAGGATATCCGACTGATTGAGGAAAAGAGGGGCCTTGGGAGTCTGAGTCCCGGACTGGAGCAGATGGCCAGACTGAGGTTGGAGTATCCGGAGGCTACTTTAAAAGAATTGGGTGAAATGCTTTCCCCCGCAGTTGGAAAGTCTGGAGTGAATCATCGTTTGCGGAAGCTGAGCATTCTTGCGGAGGAGCTCAGGGGGAATAAGGAGGAATTGTTATGATTAAAAAACCAGTAAAGATTAACTTATCCACGGGATTGGAAGCCAGACCGGTAGCGCAGCTGGTTCAGGTGGCAAGTCAGTACAGCAGTGAGATCCATGTGAAAGTCGGTGACAAGAAAGTAAATGCGAAGAGCATCATGGGAATGATGACGTTGGGCCTGGACGCCGGGGAAGAGGTTACTTTGTTGGTGAATGGCGAGGACGAGGAAGCTGCCATGGACAGCATTGAGAAGTACCTGAACAGTCATTAGGCAGTTTTATTACATAAAAGAACAAAAAGCTTTGAGAAGTTCCGCGCTTCTCAAAGCTTTTTTTGCGGGAGCCTGCGTTTTGTGAAATTATTTTGTCTCTCTTTTGGAGAAGAGGAAGGGGTAGAGAGCCAGGATCCAGAGCACTGCCAGGAAATAACGTACAGCTCCGGCCATGAGGGAAGCTCCCAGGAGTGGTTTCAGTCCTTCCAGGAGAGCCAGCGCGGCCAGCAGTCCGAGGAGGAGACGCAAAAGCGGGCTGGGACTGTCTGTGGAAAAACGGATCCACCGGTTCTCCAGATAGAATCCAAGGGCGAAGCCGAGCCCTGCGCCGGATGCCTTCGCGCAGTCCGCCGCGTGATCCAGGGACAGAGTTCCGCGGGCGTACAGCCATGCAGTATATAATAGAAGAAAAACTGCACAGACGGTGAGCAGGCAGGAAATCCGTCCGCTTCGCGCGAAACTGTCCGGCCGCCGGTAAAGGAACCGGTATGCCAGGAGAGAGCAGAGCAAGGAGAGCGCCATGGCGGTGAGCACGTCCTGAGGGGTGTGGCATCCCAGATACATCCGGGAAAATCCGATGGCGAGAAAGAGCAGGACACAGAGGGATTTCTGCCAGATTTTCGAGGAAGAAAGAGCCAGGGAAGCGTAAAGGGCTGTTCCGCTCTGGGTGTGTCCGCTGGGAAAAGAGTAGCCGGTCGCCCCGGGAACCGCGGAAGGCACTGCCTGAAAGTCAGGATCCAGAACCCAGGGACGCGGGATCCGAAAGGTGATTTTCAGGCCCTGAACGAGCAGGCCTGAGAAAAAGTAGGTGAGACCGATGGTGTAGGCAAGTTTTTTGTCTTTGCACCAGTACAGCCAGCAGATGACCACGAGAACCAGAGTTTCCTCCCCGAACCAGGTGACGGCCTGAAACAGGGTGTCTCCCAGAGGCGTGCGGTATTGTGCGAGAAAACGTAAGAATTCCATTGAAATCTCCTTTCTGTTCAGACGGGCTTCGCGCGGAACCAGTGGGTGTAGGTATCCTGGAATCCCAGGGAAGTATAGAGATTTTTGGCGCCGAAGTTGTCGGGCACGACCTGAAGATAGGCTTTTTTCGCCCCTTTCGCGATTCCGGCTTTCAGAATTTCCTGGCAGACGGAACGCCCCAGATGCTGACGGCGGTACTGAGCGTCCACATTGATTGCGTACAGACCGATGTGATCCCGGTCCAGGATGCCCAGGCCGATGGCGCGAATTTTGTCATCGATGGTGATGGAGGCCACGAGGGTCTCCTTTGGGATTGCCGCGTACATGGTGGGGACGACGCGCCGGTGGGTCAGGTTGGTGGTGTTTTTCAGACGGAATAACGCTTCCAGCCACTGGGGCGTGATCTTGTCCGTGATTTCTGCCGGGTGAGATTCCGGGCGGCAGAGGAAACGGTCAAGATTCATGGACTTTACCTCGGTGATATGTTCCACCTGGTATCCCATCTCCTCGAGCATAGGGTCGAAGGCGGCGGGCAGAAGAGGTGTGATTTTGAAAATGCAGGGGGTTCCCCAGTAACGGTAAATTTCTTCGCAGTATTTGATTTTTTCCTCAAAAGGAAGTGAGGAAGGACCGATCTGCTCCACGCAGTTGGTGCGGTGGGTATAAAAATAGGAAAAACGCAGGATCCATCCGTCGTAAATCTGCATCTGGTGAGAAGGCCAGGCGTTGAGGGACAGATCCTCTATGGTCTTTATGTAGTCTATCATAGCAATTACCTCCGATTTTTCCTATTATATTGTGGTTTGGCCGGAAAAACAAGGAGGAATCTGAGAATTTAAAGATTTCATTTACATATGGGAATGAAAATGGTAGAATAAAAAATATCTATGGAGATTCATGAGAAACTGAAGTGAATAAGGAGCGAGTGTGATGTCTAAATTTTTGAAGTTTATTGTGCATCTGGTGATTTTCTGTACAATCATCTGTGTCCTGGCTTTGACGATTCCGAGATTTTGCGGGATATATACAGCGATCAATGACGGAACCTACGAAGACACCAATCTTCCGGTGGGATCCGTGACCTACGCCAGAGAGGCTTCCCTGGATTCTCTGAACCGGGGTGATTCCATTCTGGTACAGAATCAGGGGAACGTATACCGTTATTATGTTCAGGATATCGATGTGGAAGGGAAAACCTGCACGGTTGTGAACTCCGCCAGCACGAGTGGAGAGGAACTCCGCGTGGCGGTGCCTGACAGTGTGCCGAAGGTCGTGGTTACCATCGGTGTGATCGGGTATCTGGCGGCAGCGACCCAGAGCATCGAAGGTCTGGTGATTCTGGGACTTGCGGTCCTGTTTCTGATTATCCTGTATGTGATTGCGGAAGTCTGGAAGAAATCATCCAGAGAAGAGTATGAGGACAGTGAGGACGATGGCCCTGAACTGAAATCCCGCAAGGAACTGAAACGGGAAGAAAAAGAAAGAGCGCGCCAGCTGAAAGAAGAAGAGCGGGCAATCAAAGCGCAGGAAAAAGAAAATAAAAAGAACAAAAAGCGCAGGAAGAAAAAGAAAACCGGCGGTTTTGTAGACGATATTTACGAGGACGAGCTGGAGATGGAGCCGGAGTCCGAGCCTGAGGTGGAGACAATGTCCGCCATCACTCCGACCGGCGAGGCTCATGAAGAGCTTCGAAAAGAAGTAAGTGCGGCGATCGGCGAGGAGCCGGCGGAGACTTCAAAAGAGCAGGAAGCGGAAGCGGTGGAAGAGCCGCAGGCTGAGGAGAAACCTGCCATCGAAAGTACGAAAGAGATTGTTCTGGAAGAAGAGCCAGCGGCCCAGGAAGAACCGGCGGCTGTGGAGGAAGAACCTCAGGAAGAACCGGCCCGGAAGCTGGCGATTCCGCTGTGGAACGCGAATCAGCTGGCGGCGAAAGCGAAAGAAGCGGGAGACGCTCCGGCGGTCTTCGAAGACGAGATTGCTCAGGTGACTTTCTTTGACTACTCCGAGATCCTTTCCGGAAACGGCGGAAAAAAAGAAGAAAAGTAAAGAAAAAGAGTATGCAGGGATTTTTTGCAGTATGTACAAAAAAAAGTGCAATATTTGTGAAAAAATCCTTGCATTTTTTTTTGAGGTCATGTATACTCATAGATGCTGTGACATTGATAGCGATGAAGCGTGAGGTTGCTGTCCGTATGTGGCAGGTTTTCCGTGGAGCGAATGTCAAGTTAGGAAACTGACGACAAGTCACTGTACAAGTTCAGAAATCTACAGAAAGTGTAGAAATGCTGTGTGTGGATGTTAGGACACACACGGAGATGTGTACAGTCACCGCTTGTCGTACTGATAATAAGTGCGAAAAGGAGGCGGCTTTTTTTATGGCAAGTCAAGTAATGAGAATCACATTGAAGGCATATGACCATCAGTTGGTGGATGCATCTGCAAAGAAAATCATCGATACGGTGAAGAAAAACGGAGCAATGGTGAGTGGACCGGTTCCCCTTCCGACCAAGAAGGAAGTGGTAACAATCTTAAGAGCGGTTCACAAATACAAAGACTCCAGAGAGCAGTTCGAGCAGAGAACCCACAAAAGACTGATCGATATCATGGCACCGACCCAGAAGACCGTGGATGCTCTTTCCCGTCTTGAGATGCCTGCAGGTGTTCACATTGACATCAAAATGAAAAACAAAAAATAAGTGAAAAACACTATATGATTACCTTTTGGTAATCCGCTATAAGGAGGAAAATAAAATGAAAAAAGCTATTTTGGCTACCAAAGTCGGCATGACTCAGATCTTCAACGATGAAGGCGTGCTGATCCCAGTTACTGTATTGCAGGCTGGACCATGTGTGGTAACACAGGTGAAAACAGAGGAAAATGATGGTTACAGTGCCGTTCAGGTTGGCTACATGGACAAGAGAGAAAAACTTGTGAACAAGCCGGTGAAAGGCCATTTTGAGAAAGCTGGCGTATCCCCGAAGAGATTCGTGAGAGAATTCAAGCTGGATAACGCGGCTGAATATGAGCTGGGCCAGGAGATCAAGGTAGACGTTTTCGAGGCGGGCGACCACATCGACGCGACCGCAATCTCCAAAGGTAAAGGTTTCCAGGGCGCAATCAAGAGACACGGACAGTCCAGAGGACCGATGGCACATGGTTCCAAATATCATCGTCATGCAGGTTCCAACGGTGCTGCATCTGATCCGAGCAAGGTATTCAAAGGAAAGAAAATGCCGGGACAGATGGGTAACAAACAGATCACAGTTCAGAATCTGGAAGTTGTCCGCGTAGATGCAGAAAATAATTTACTGTTGGTAAAAGGTGCTGTTCCAGGACCTAAGAAATCTTTAGTGACCGTTAAAGAGACAGTAAAGTCCTTATAATAAGAAAGGAGGAGCACTAAGAGATGGCAAACGTATCAGTTTATAATATGGAAGGCAATGAAGTTGGAACAATGGAGCTGAACGATGCGGTGTTCGGTGTGGAAATCAACGAGCATCTGGTTCATCTGGCTGTTGTTCGTCAGCTTGCAAATAGACGTCAGGGTACTCAGAAAGCAAAAACCCGTTCTGAAGTAAGCGGCGGCGGAAGAAAACCGTGGAGACAGAAAGGAACAGGTCACGCAAGACAGGGTTCCATCCGTGCACCACAGTGGACCGGCGGCGGTGTTGTTTTTGCTCCGGTACCAAGAGATTACAGTGTGAAAATGAACCGCAAAGAGAGAATCGCTGCACTGAAGTCAGCGCTGACCTCAAAGGTTCAGGACAATAAATTGATCGTCCTTGACGACCTGAAAATGGATACTATCAAGACAAAGAATATGCAGAATGTGCTGAACAATCTGAAAGCTGAGAAGGCACTGGTTGTAATGCCGGCAGTGGATCAGAATGTGGTACTCTCTGCTAGAAATATTCCGGGAGTTCAGACCGCGACCATCAACACCATCAACGTATACGATGTGATGAGACATGGCACTCTGGTTCTGACCAAGGATGCTGTAGCTTCAATCGAGGAGGTGTACGCATAATGGCAGCGATTAAATATTATGATGTAATTCAGAAGCCGGTGATCACCGAGAAGAGCATGAACGCGATGGGCGAGAAGAAATATACTTTCCTGGTACACCCGGAAGCGAACAAAGCTCAGATCAAAGAGGCTGTTGAGAAAATGTTCGAAGGCACAAAAGTAAAGAGTGTCAACACCATGAACATCAGCGGCAAAAAGAAAAGACGTGGAATGACAGTTGGAAAAACTGCCAAGACCAAAAAGGCAATCGTAGCTCTGACAGAGGACAGCAAAGATATCGAGATCTTTGAGGGACTGTAAGAAACAGGGCGCCCGAAGATGAGAGACTCCGGGCAATGGTACGGTACGATTCACAGAATTATTGCGTGAAAGGAGCAGAAAAATGGGAATTAAAACCTATAATCCATATACTCCGTCCAGAAGACATATGACAGGATCTGACTTTTCCGAGATCACCAAGACAACTCCTGAGAAATCTCTGGTGGTATCCCTGAAAAAGAATTCTGGACGTAACAATCAAGGTAAAATCACAGTGAGACACCGCGGAGGCGGAAGCAGAAGAAAATACAGACTGGTTGATTTTAAGAGAAGAAAAGATGGTATTCCTGCAACAGTAACTGCAGTTGAGTACGATCCGAACAGAACAGCAAACATCGCTCTGATCTGCTACGCAGACGGCGAGAAAGCATACATCCTGGCACCGGAAGGACTGAAAGTCGGCGCAACGGTTATGAACGGACCGGAAGCAGAGGTTCGTGTTGGTAACTGCCTGCCGCTGTCTGAGATTCCGGTTGGTACCATGGTACACAATGTTGAGATGCATCCGGGAAGAGGCGGACAGATGGTTCGTTCCGCCGGCAACGGCGCTCAGCTGATGGCGAAAGAAGGAAAATACGCAACCCTTCGTCTTCCTTCCGGAGAGATGAGAATGGTTCCGATTGTTTGCCGTGCGTCCATCGGTGTTGTTGGAAATGGTGATCACAACCTGATCAACATTGGTAAAGCAGGAAGAAAACGTCACATGGGAATCAGACCTACCGTCCGCGGTTCTGTTATGAACCCGAATGACCATCCACACGGTGGTGGTGAAGGAAAGACCGGTATCGGCCGTCCGGGTCCATGTACTCCGTGGGGCAAACCTGCTCTGGGTCTTAAGACCAGAAAGAAAAACAAACAGTCCAACAAGCTCATCGTAAGAAGAAGAGATGGAAAAGCATTAGCAAAATAATAGGAGGTTAGAACATGGCTCGTTCATTGAAAAAAGGACCTTTCGCAGACGCTAGTTTGTTAAAAAAGGTAGATGCGTTAAACGCAGCAAACGATAAAACAGTTATTAAGACCTGGTCACGTCGTTCTACCATCTTCCCCTCATTTGTGGGACATACCATTGCGGTTCATGATGGAAGAAAACATGTGCCGGTCTATATCACAGAGGATATGGTCGGACACAAACTTGGTGAGTTCGTAGCAACCAGAACTTACAGAGGACACGGAAAAGACGAGAAAAAATCAGGCGTTCGTTAATCGATTGAGTGTGTGAGAAAGGAGGATTTATCCAATGGCAAAAGGACATAGATCCCAAATAAAGAGATCCAGAAATGAGAACAACAGAGACACAAGACCATCTGCAAAACTGTCTTACGCAAGAATCTCCGTACAGAAAGCTTGTTATGTATTAGACGTAATCCGCGGAAAAGACGTACAGACAGCACTTGGTATTTTAACATATAACCCGAGATATGCTTCCAGCGTATTGAAAAAATTACTGGAATCCGCAATCGCAAACGCGGAGAACAACAACGGTATGAACGCGGAAAACCTCTACATCGCAGAGTGCTACGCGAACAAAGGACCTACGATGAAGAGAATTCAGCCGAGAGCTCAGGGAAGAGCTTATCGTATCGAGAAGAGAACAAGTCATATCACTATCGTGCTGGATGAGAGATAAGGAGGGAAAATATGGGACAGAAAGTGAACCCACATGGTCTTAGAGTCGGAGTGATCAAAGAATGGGATTCCAGATGGTATGCTGACAAAGAGTTCGCAGACTACCTGGTTGAGGACTATAATATCAGAACATTCCTGAAAAAGAAATTATATACCGCAGGTGTTTCCAAGATTGAGATCGAGAGAGCATCTGACCGCATCAAAATCATCATCTACACCGCAAAACCCGGTATCGTAATCGGAAAAGGCGGTTCTGAGATTGAGAAAGTAAAAGCAGAGTTAAAGAACTACACAGACAAGAAATTAATCGTTGACATCAAAGAAGTAAAGAGACCAGACAGAGACGCTCAGCTGGTTGCTGAGAACATCGCGTTACAGCTGGAGAATCGTATCTCTTTCCGAAGAGCTATGAAATCCACCATGTCCAGAACTATGAAAGCTGGAGCAAAAGGAATCAAGACTGCAGTTTCCGGACGTTTGGGCGGAGCTGATATGGCTCGTACCGAATTCTACAGCGAGGGAAATATTCCACTGCAGACACTTCGTGCAGACATCGATTACGGCTTCGCAGAGGCAGACACCACCTACGGAAAAGTTGGTGTGAAAGCTTGGGTTTACAATGGCGAAGTACTTCCAACAAAAGGAGCTAAGGAAGGGAGCGATAAATAATGTTAATGCCAAAAAGAGTAAAACGTCGTAAACAATTCCGTGGATCCATGAGAGGAAAAGCCTTAAGAGGTAATAAGATCAATTACGGAGAGTACGGACTTGTTGCAACCGAACCATGTTGGATTCGTTCCAATCAGATTGAGGCAGCCCGTATTGCCATGACCCGTTATATCAAACGTGGCGGCCAGGTTTGGATCAAGATTTTTCCAGATAAACCAGTTACAGCAAAACCAGCAGAAACACGTATGGGTTCCGGAAAAGGCTCCCTGGAATACTGGGTTGCAGTCGTAAAACCAGGACGTGTAATGTTTGAAATTGCAGGCGTTCCAGAGGCAACTGCTCGTGAAGCGTTACGTCTTGCAATGCACAAGTTACCATGTAAATGCAAAATCGTTTCTCGTGCAGACTTAGAAGGCGGTGATAACAGTGAAAATTAATAAATTCGTAGAAGATTTGAGAACAAAATCAGCTACAGAGCTGAACGAAGAATTAGTAGCTGCTAAAAAGGAACTCTTTAACTTGAGATTTCAGAACGCGACCAATCAGCTGGACAACACCAGCAGAATCAAAGAAGTTCGCAGAAATATTGCCAGAATCCAGACAGTGATTGCTGAGCAGGCTAAGGAGGCATAATCGTGGAAAGAAATCTGAGAAAAACCCGTGTTGGCAAAGTAGTCAGCAATAAAATGGATAAGACGATTGTTGTTGCCATTGAGGACCATGTAAAACATCCTCTTTACAAAAAAATCGTAAAGAGAACCTATAAACTGAAAGCCCATGATGCAAACAATGAGTGCAGCATCGGCGATACCGTTCGTGTAATGGAGACAAGACCTCTGTCCAAAGACAAAAGATGGAGACTTGTGGAGATCGTTGAGAAAGTGAAATAATTGGATAAAGGTAAAAATCTTAAGGAGGAATACCAGTATGATTCAGCAGGAAAGCAGACTGAGAGTTGCTGATAATACCGGTGCAAAAGAGATCCTTTGCATCCGTGTTATGGGCGGTTCTACGAGAAGATATGCGAATATTGGTGACACCATCGTTGCTACGGTCAAAGATGCAACACCAGGCGGCGTTGTCAAAAAAGGTGATGTCGTAAAGGCCGTTGTAGTGCGCAGCAAAAAAGGCGCTCGCCGTAAAGATGGTTCTTACATTAAATTCGATGAAAACGCAGCAGTAATTATCAAGGATGACTTAACTCCGAGAGGAACACGTATCTTCGGGCCGGTAGCCAGAGAGCTTCGTGAGAAGAAATTCATGAAAATCGTGTCCTTAGCTCCGGAAGTATTATAGGAGGGTGCGTATGTCAGCTATGAAAATTAAAAAAGGTGATACCGTAAAAGTAATCACTGGCAAAGATAAAGGCAAAGAGGGCAAGGTTCTCTCTGTGAATGTGAAAAACAGCACGGTTCTCGTTGAGAACGTGAACATGATTACCAAGCACGCGAAACCTTCTATGGCAAATACAGAAGGCGGAATTATCAACAGAGAGGCTCCGATCCATGTATCCAACGTAATGCTGGTATCCGATGGAAAAGTTACCCGTGTGGGATTCAAAATGGATGGAGACAAGAAAGTTCGTTACGCGAAAGCAACCGGAAAAGTAATCGATTAATTGAGAGAGGAGGCATAAAATCGTGAGTAGATTAAGAGACGCTTACAAGAATGAAATCATGGACGCCATGATGAAAAAGTTCGGATATAAAAATATTATGGAAGTGCCAAAACTCGAAAAGATCGTTGTAAACATGGGTGTTGGTGAAGCGAAAGAAAACGCGAAACTTCTGGACGCTGCAATGGGTGATATGGAACTGATCACCGGACAGAAAGCAATTGCCACCAAGGCAAAGAAATCTGTGGCAAACTTCAAAATCAGAGAGGGTATGCCGATTGGATGCAAGGTTACCTTAAGAGGCGAGAAAATGTACGAGTTCGCTGATCGTCTGATCAACCTGGCTCTGCCTCGGGTACGTGACTTCCGCGGTGTCAATCCGAATGCTTTTGACGGAAGAGGAAACTACGCTCTGGGAATTAAAGAACAGCTGATCTTCCCGGAGATCGAATATGATAAAGTCGACAAGGTAAGAGGTATGGATATTATCTTCGTTACCACTGCCAAGACGGATGAAGAAGCTCGTGAATTACTGACATTATTCAATATGCCATTTGCAAAGTAGGAATATAGGAGGAATTATTCATGGCTAAAACAGCAATGAAAATCAAACAGCAGCGTAAACCGAAATATTCCACAAGAGAATATAACCGTTGCAGAATCTGCGGACGTCCGCATGCGTACCTGAGAAAATACGGTATCTGCAGAATTTGTTTCCGTGAATTAGCATACAAGGGACAGATCCCGGGAGTAAAGAAAGCCAGCTGGTAGGCCGAAAGCAGCCGGATGCGCGCAGGCGGGAAACGCGGCGCGGATTTGGCGCGGCCCAATGTTTTGAATAAAAAAAAGGAGGCAACCTTAAATGACAATGAGCGATCCGATTGCAGATATGCTTACAAGAATCCGTAACGCAAATACTGCAAAACACGATACGGTAGATGTTCCAGCATCTAAAATGAAAATTGCGATTGCCAACATTCTTGTTGATGAAGGATATATTGCAAAATATGATCTTGTAGAAGACGGAAAATTCCAGACCATCCACATCACACTGAAATATGGTGAGGACAAGAATCAGAAGATCATCACCGGTCTGAAGAGAATTTCCAAACCTGGTCTGCGTGTGTACGCAGGAAAAGATGAGCTGCCAAAGGTACTTGGCGGTCTGGGAATCGCAATCCTGTCCACCAACCAGGGTGTGATCACTGACAAAGAAGCAAGAAAACTGAAAGTCGGCGGCGAAGTACTGGCTTTTGTTTGGTAAGCGCTTAAACAGTAATACTGAAAACAGAGGGAATCGAAAGTTCTCTCCGACAATTTAAGTAAGGAGGAAGACGAAATGTCACGAATCGGCAGACTGCCAGTTGTGATTCCGGCAGGAGTGACTGTGGATATCACAGAGGACAATCATGTTACAGTAAAAGGCCCGAAAGGAACCCTGGAGAAAGCACTTCCGGTGGAGATGGGCATCAAAGTAGAAGACGGTCATGTGGTCGTTACCAGACCGAATGATCTGAAGAGAATGAAATCTCTGCACGGTTTGACCAGAAGCCTGGTACACAACATGGTGGTAGGCGTAAGCGAAGGCTACAAGAAAGTTCTGGAAGTAAACGGTGTAGGTTACAGAGCTCAGAAACAGGGCAAGAAATTGACATTATCCTTAGGTTATTCTCATCCGGTTGAGATGGAGGATCCAGAAGGACTGGAGACAACCGTAGACGGCAACAAGATCACAGTTGCAGGTATCGACAAAGAGAGAGTTGGTCAGTACGCGGCTGAGATCAGAGACAAGAGAAGACCGGAACCTTACAAGGGCAAAGGTATCAAGTATGCGGACGAGGTAATCAGACGCAAAGTTGGTAAGACTGGTAAGAAATAATTAAGGAGAGTGTGAAAATGATTAAGAAAGCATCTAAGGCGGAAATTCGTCAGAAAAAGCATAGAAGATTACGTCATCATTTGAGCGGAACTGCCCAGACCCCACGTCTGGCAGTGTTCAGAAGCAACAATCACATGTATGCGCAGATCATTGATGACACACAGGGACGTACTCTGGTATCCGCTTCTACTCTTCAGGCAGAAGTGAAAGAGGGACTGGAGCACACCAATACCGTAGAGGCAGCTGCGAAAGTGGGAACGGTTATCGCGAAGAAAGCAGCAGAAAAAGGAATCACCTCAGTGGTATTTGACAGAGGAGGTTTCCTCTATCACGGAAAAGTAAAAGCATTGGCAGACGCAGCAAGAGAAGCTGGGCTGGATTTCTAGAAGGGAGGAACGAGAACACATGAAGCGTGAGCTTATTGACGCAAGTCAGTTAGAATTGAATGATAAAGTGGTAGCGATCAAACGTGTTACCAAAGTTGTTAAAGGTGGCCGTAACTTCCGTTTCTCAGCTTTAGTTGTTGTCGGAGATGGCAATGGACATGTAGGCGCTGGACTTGGAAAGGCAGCCGAGATTCCGGAAGCAATCCGCAAAGGAAAAGAGGACGCCATGAAGAAACTGGTGACCGTTGCAAGAGATGAGAACGGAAGTATCACTCATGACTTCATCGGCAAATTCGGCAGCGCGCAGATGCTGCTGAAGAGAGCTCCGGAAGGTACCGGTGTTATCGCTGGTGGTCCGGCCCGTGCGGTAATCGAGCTGGCAGGAATCAAAAACATCCGTACCAAATGTATGGGTTCCAGAAATAAGCAGAATGTCGTACTTGCAACCATCGAAGGTTTGAGACAGCTGAAAACTCCGGAGGAAGTTGCGAAACTCCGCGGAAAATCTGTTGACGAGATTTTGGCTTAAGGAGGACGGAAAAATGGCAGATAAATTGAAAGTTACTTTGGTAAAATCTACAATCGGTGCCGTTCCGAAACACAAAAAAACTGTGGAGGCTATGGGACTCCGGAAACTGAACAAGACCGTTGAGCTTCCGGACAACGCGGCAACCAGAGGAATGATTCAGCAGGTTCAGCACCTGGTAAAAGTAGAGGAAGCCTAAAGATTTAGTTTGACAGTGTTAATTTTTGAAGGAGGTGCCAGTCATGGATTTATCCAATTTAAGACCAGCAGAGGGCTCTAAACACAGCGATAATTTCAGAAGAGGCCGTGGACATGGTTCAGGAAATGGCAAGACGGCAGGTAAAGGACACAAAGGTCAGTTAGCACGTTCCGGTGCTAAGAAACCTGGCTTCGAAGGCGGCCAGATGCCATTATACAGACGTATCCCGAAGAGAGGTTTCACCAACAGAAACTCCAGGGAGATCGCAGCAATCAATGTAGATGTTTTAAATAGATTCGAAGATGGAGCAGAGGTGACTGTAGAAAGCCTGCTCGCGAGCGGCGCAGTTTCCAAAGTTGTTGACGGAGTGAAAATTCTGGGTAACGGCGAGCTGACCAAGAAGCTGAACGTAAAACTGCCGAAGATCGACAGAGACGGTAACGTGAAAGTGTTCAGCGACAGCGCAAAAGCAAAGATTGAAGCAGCAGGTGGAACAGTAGAGGTGATCTAATGTTAAAAAGTCTTCGTAATGTTTTTAAGGTTAAAGATATTCGAAGAAAACTGTTCTATCTGGTTGTGATGATTTTCATCATCCGCCTCGGTTCCGAGATTCCGGTTCCGGGTGTGGATGGTGATTATTTCAAACAGTGGTTTGAGAGCCAGTCCGGTGACGCGTTCAATTTCTTTGATGCTTTCACCGGCGGATCTTTCACCCAGATGTCCATTTTTGCTCTGAATATCACACCATACATTACCGCGTCCATTATTATACAGCTTCTGACCATCGCGATTCCGAAACTGGAAGAGCTGCATAAGGATGGAGAAGAAGGAAGGAAGAAGATTACAGAGATTACCCGCTATGTAACAGTGGGTCTGTCTATTTTCGAGTCCGTTGCGATGGCAATCGGATTTGGAAGACAGGGACTGATTCCTGTCATGTCTTCCGGATCGGATGCTTCCGGATTTGAGAAATTTGCAGCCGGTGCAGTCGTGGTTGTCTGCCTGACTGCCGGATCAGCGATGCTGATGTGGATCGGTGAGAGAATCACCGAGAAGAAAGTCGGCAATGGTATGTCCATTGTCCTGACAATCAACATTGTGTCCAGAATCCCGAGCGATTTTGTAACCCTTTTCGATACCTTTGTGAAGGGCAAGACCATCGCGAAAGGAACCCTGGCTGCATTGATCATCATCGCAATCGTATTGGTTGTTGTTGTTTTCGTGCTGATCTTGAACGGTGCGCAGAGAAAAATACCGGTACAGTATTCGAAGAAAATGCAGGGACGCAAGATGGTGGGCGGACAGTCCAGCGCGATTCCGCTGAAGGTGAACACCGCAGGCGTAATCCCGATCATCTTCGCCTCTTCCATCATGTCTTTCCCGGTGGTGATCGCCACATTCGCGGGCAAGAGCAACATGGGAGGAATCGGCGGAGAGATTATGAAGGGACTTTCCTCCAGCAACTGGTGCAATCCGGATGAACCGATCTATACCATTGGTCTGGTGATTTATGTTGCACTGTGTATTTTCTTCGCGTATTTTTACACTTCTATCACATTTAATCCGCTGGAAATCGCGGATAACCTGAAAAAACAGGGTGGATTTATTCCGGGTATCCGTCCCGGAAAACCAACGTCAGAGTATTTGACAAAAATCTTAAATTACATTATATTTATAGGAGCAGTAGGGTTAGTCATTGTGTCCGTCATTCCATTTTTCTTCAATGGTGTTTTTGGTGCGGATGTTTCCTTCGGCGGAACTTCCATCATCATCGTTGTGGGAGTGGTACTGGAATCCATCAAGCAGATTGAATCTCAGATGCTTGTAAGGAATTACAAAGGCTTCCTGAATGACTAAATAAAGTTGAGGTTGTGGTGGTGACATCACAGCCTTGATTTGGTGGGAGGTATTTTATGAGAATTATTATGTTGGGAGCGCCCGGCGCCGGAAAAGGAACACAGGCAAAGAAAATCGCTGCGAAATACGGAATTCCGCATATTTCCACAGGCGATATTTTCCGCGCGAACATCAAAGAGGGAACGGAGCTCGGCAAAAAAGCAAAGACCTATATGGATCAGGGACTTCTGGTTCCGGATGAGCTGGTGGTGGATCTGGTGGTAGACCGTCTCCAGCAGGAGGACGCGCAGAAGGGTTATGTGCTGGATGGATTTCCAAGAACCATTCCTCAGGCAGAAAGCCTGGACGCGGCGCTGAAAAACGTGGGAAGCAAGATCGATTATGCCATCGATGTGGATGTGCCGGATGAGAATATCATCAACCGGATGTCCGGACGCAGAGCCTGCGTAAAATGCGGCGCGACTTATCATGTGGTTTACGCGCCGACGAAAGTGGAAGGTGTCTGCGATGCCTGCGGTGACAAACTGATCCTGAGAGACGATGACAAACCGGAGACCGTGAAGAAACGTTTAAATGTATACCATGAGCAAACGCAGCCGTTGATTGACTATTATACCAATGCTCAGGTATTGAAAAGAGTGGATGGCACCCAGGATATGGAAGACGTATTCAAAGCCATCACTGCGATTTTAGGAGATTGAGAATATGTCAGTATCTATTAAGACTTCGAGAGAGATAGAGCTAATGAGGACAGCCGGGAAGTATCTGGAAGAGGTACATGAGAAGCTGGCAGAACACATCCAGCCGGGGATCAGCACCTGGGAACTGGACAGAATCGGGGAAGAGATGATACGGTCCATGGGCTGTATTCCGAATTTCCTGAATTATAATGGCTTTCCCGCTTCTTTCTGTATTTCGCTGAACGATGAGGTGGTACATGGAATTCCTTCTCACGCGAAAGTGATTCAGGAAGGGGATCTGGTTAAAATCGACGCGGGGCTGATTTACAAGGGGTACCATTCCGATGCCGCCCGTACTTACGCGGTGGGAGAAGTCTCCCCGGAGGCGAAGCAGCTGATGGACGTGACCAGACAGAGCTTTTTCGAGGGACTGAAATTCGCGACAGCCGGGAATCATCTCAATGATATCTCGGGAGCCATCGGTGATTACGCGGAGAGTTTCGGATATGGGGTTGTCAGAGACCTGGTAGGCCACGGGATCGGAACCCATCTCCATGAGGATCCTCAGATTCCCAATTTCCGTCAGCACAGAAGAGGAATTCGTCTGATGCCCGGAATGACACTGGCTGTTGAGCCCATGATCAATATCGGGCGCGCGGATGTGGTCTTTCTGGATGACGACTGGACGGTGGTCACACAGGACGGATCTCTTTCCGCTCATTATGAGAATACCATTCTGATTACAGATGGAGAACCGGAGCTCTTGACTCTGAGTAAATAAATAGATAGGACATAGGAGGTTAACGATAGATGTCAAAAGCAGATGTTATTGAAGTAGAAGGTACCGTGTTGGAGAAGCTGCCAAACGCGATGTTCAAAGTGGAACTGGAAAATAAGCATGTGGTGCTTGCTCACATCAGCGGAAAACTTCGCATGAATTTCATCCGTATTCTGCCGGGAGACAAAGTGACCATTGAGCTTTCTCCCTATGATCTGTCCAAGGGCAGAATCATCTGGCGTGATAAATAAAAGCGCGAAAAAGCGAACCGATCAATTTTTTATGACCCTGGTATTCTGTCAAAGAGGGCTGACGCGTCCGGACGGAATACCGGGGTTCTTTTTTACCGGACGTGAAATAGAAAAAACCTGGAAAAAAGCTGATTTTCCGCTTGCATTTTGGAATTTCAGGTGTTATACTGTTAAGCGTACTTTGTGACAGGACAGAGTTACTCTGCCCAAAATCAGCAAATTTGGAAAGGAGGATTTCCGGTGAAAGTAAGATCATCTGTGAAACCGATTTGCGAAAAATGCAAGATTATCAAGAGAAAAGGAAGCATCAGAGTAATCTGTGAAAATCCGAAACACAAACAGCGTCAGGGCTAATTCCCGGTCAGGACAGTTTGTGCGTATAATTAGGCGGCTGCAGTGGGAACACCCGGAAACGTTGTTCACACTGTTTAAATAATTATATTGCCTAATACCGAGAGGCTATTTCGGAGATCCTTTTCAGGATTCGACAGGCGTAAAGCCGGTCAATCGGAAAGGCTGCGCGGAAGATCCCGCAGCTGGGTGTGGTACCGAGACACCCCAATTAGGAACAATATTAACCGAGAGCGGCGGAAGATACGTCCCATTTCACCGTATGGATTCCATACGTGGCGTACGAAGCAGCTTTCCGTAGAAAATGGAGGAAACATTACATGGCTCGTATAGCTGGTGTAGACTTACCAAGAGACAAACGTGTAGAGATTGGTCTGACCTATATCTATGGAATCGGCAGATCAAGCGCAACCCGCATCCTTGCAGATGCAAAAGTAAATCCTGACACCCGTGTCAGAGATCTGACTGACGAAGAAGTAAACAGAATCCGTGAAGTGATCGATGAGACCATGATGGTGGAAGGTGATCTGAGAAGAGAGATCGCCCTGAACATCAAGAGACTTCAGGAGATCGGATGCTACAGAGGTATCCGTCACAGAAAAGGACTTCCGGTTCGTGGCCAGAAGACCAAGACAAACGCAAGAACCAGAAAAGGTCCTAAGAGAACTGTTGCAAATAAGAAGAAATAATTAAGTATTAGGAAAGAGTAGGTTAGTTTTAAAATGGCAAAAGTGACTAAGAAAACGACAAAACGTCGTGTCAAGAAAAACGTTGAACGCGGACAGGCACATATTCAGTCTTCTTTCAATAACACCATTGTTACACTGACAGATACTGAAGGAAACGCTCTTTCATGGGCAAGTGCCGGTGGTCTGGGATTTAAAGGTTCAAGGAAATCTACCCCTTACGCAGCTCAGATGGCTGCTGAGACAGCTACCAAAGCTGCTCTGATTCATGGATTGAAAACTGTAGACGTAATGGTAAAAGGACCAGGTTCCGGAAGAGAAGCTGCTATCCGTGCGCTTCAGGCATGCGGCCTGGAAGTAACCAGTATCCGTGACGTGACACCGGTTCCGCACAACGGTTGTCGTCCACCAAAACGCAGAAGAGTATAATTAGGAGGTAGCTAATCATGGCAGTAAACAGAGTGCCGGTTCTGAAAAGATGCAGATCTTTGGATCTTGATCCCATTTATCTGGGAATTGATAAAAAATCAACCAGACAGCTGAAACGTACCAACCGTAAAATGTCTGAGTACGGACTGCAGCTGAGAGAGAAACAGAAAGCGAAATTTATCTACGGAGTTCTGGAGAAACCTTTCCGCAATTACTATAAGAAAGCGGACAAGATGCAGGGCCAGACAGGTGAGAACCTGATGGTGCTTCTGGAGAGCAGACTGGACAATATCGTATTCCGTATGGGATTTGCCAGAACCAGAAGAGAGGCAAGACAGATCGTAGACCACAAACACATTACCGTTAACGGAAGAGTTGTCAACATCCCGTCTTACCTGGTAAAAGCCGGAGATGTGATTGAAGTAAAAGAAAAATGCAAAGGTTCCGAGAGATACAAAGGAATTCTGGAGGTTACCGGCGGAAGACTGGTTCCGGAGTGGCTGGATGTAGATCAGGAAGCTCTGAGAGGTACCGTAAAAGAGCTGCCGACCAGAGAGATCATTGACGTTCCTGTGAACGAGATGCTCATCGTCGAGTTGTACTCCAAATAATAACTGCCTTTTGCTGCCGCATCTGCTGCGGCAGCGCAGGTATATTCGTATCAATACCCTCAAAATGATAGAAGCCCAGAAGGAGGGACCTTATAAGTGTTTGATTTTAACAAACCTAAAATTGAAATTACGGAAATCTCTGAAGATAAAAAATACGGCAGATTTGTAGTTGAGCCTCTGGAAAGAGGTTATGGTACAACTTTGGGAAACTCCCTGAGAAGAATCATGCTTTCTTCTCTTCCGGGAGCAGCAGTGAGCCAGGTGAAAATCGACGGCGTGCTTCATGAGTTCAGTTCTATTCCGGGTGTGAAGGAAGATGTCAGTGAGATCATCCTGAATCTGAAAAGTCTGGCAATCAAGAATAAGAGCAATGACAATGAGCCGAAGACCGCATACATTGAGTGTGAAGGCAAAGGTGTTGTCACTGCGGCGGATATCCAGGCCGATCAGGACATCGAGATCATGAATCCGGATCAGGTGATTGCGACCCTTAACGGCGGCAAAGACTGCAGACTGGCGATGGAGCTGACCATCACCAAGGGCAGAGGCTATGTGAGCGCGGAAAAAGGCAAGTCCGATGACATGCCCATCGGCGTGATCGCGGTGGACGCCATCTACACCCCGGTTGACCGGGTGAATCTGGTGGTGGAGAACACCCGTGTCGGACAGATTACCGATTACGATAAGCTGACCCTGGATGTCTACACCAACGGAACGCTGGATCCGGATGAGGCAGTCAGCCTGGCGGCAAAAGTATTGAGTGAACATTTAAGTTTGTTCATTGACCTTTCCGAGAACGCGAAGACCGCGGAAGTCATGATCGAGAAGGAAGACAATGAAAAAGAGAAGGTTCTGGAGATGAGTATCGACGAACTGGAATTATCCGTGCGTTCATACAACTGTCTGAAGAGAGCCGGAATCAATACCGTTGAAGAATTATGCAACCGTACTTCTGAGGATATGATGAAAGTCCGCAACCTGGGACGGAAGTCACTGGAGGAGGTACTGGCGAAGTTAAAAGAACTGGGACTGCAGCTGCAGCCTTCAGAAGAGTAAAAACAAGTGGGTGCTGACAGTATACCAGTAAGACCGAAGAAGCGTGATATACTGTTCCACAGATGGAGGATGAAAATGGCAAAATATAGAAAATTGGGCAGAACTTCTGACCAGAGAAAAGCTTTACTGAGAAGCCAGGTAACCAGCCTTTTGTACCATGGCAAAATTGTCACCACCGAGAGCAAAGCAAAAGAAGTACGCAAAATTGCAGAGGGTCTGATCGCAATGGCAGTTCGTGAGAAAGATAATTTCGAGACGATCACTGTTACCGCGAAAGTTCCGCGCAAGGATGCTGACGGCAAGAGAGTAAAAGAAGTGGTAGACGGAAAGAAGAAAACCGTTTACGATGAAGTACAGAAAGAGATCAAGAAAGATGCTCCTTCCAGACTTCATGCGAGAAGACAGATGATGAAAGTCTTCTATCCGGTGAAAGAAGTTCCTGCAAAGGGCGCCGGAAGAAAGAAAAATACAAAAGAGATTGACATGGTTGCGAAGATGTTTGATGAGATCGCTCCGAAGTACGTAAACCGTAACGGCGGATACACCAGAATCATCAAAATCGGGCCGCGTAAAGGCGATGCAGCGATGGAAGTCGTATTAGAGCTGGTATAAGCGAAGGTGTTAAGGGTGCTGTGCGAGACAGCACCCTTTTTTACCATTCTGTTATAATAAA
Source organism: uncultured Blautia sp. (assembly GCA_963927715.1). Taxonomy (GTDB): domain Bacteria; phylum Bacillota; class Clostridia; order Lachnospirales; family Lachnospiraceae; genus Blautia_A. Next base: position 585,486 of record CAWVBU010000001.1, read on the forward strand.
TTCAGGGTACGGTTCATTTTTTTTGCCGTTTCCGCTTTCACTGAGCGCAACGGCAGAGAAGCACATCAAAGAGAGGGGGATGAATCTATGACAGCTGCACAGATTCTCGCGGCAGCAATTTTTCTGGTAATGTTCGTACTGATTGTTCTGGAGAAAATCAAGAGGCATTATGTGACACTGGCCTGCGGCTTTCTGACGCTGGCGCTGGTATTCGGCGCCGTTATGCGGGACGGCGGAGCCGTATGGGAGACTTTGAATCTGCACAGTATTTTCACAGCAGAGTTCTGGTACGCGGCCGGGAGCGCGGAGGAGTCTTCGGCAGGGATTAACTGGGCTACCATTATTTTTATCGCGGGGATGATGGTGATGGTGGAAGGAATGGCCCGGTCCGGGTTTTTCCGCTGGCTGTGTATGCTGCTGGCCAAGCTGGTGCATTACAGGACCATGCCTCTGCTGGCGGCGTTTATGGTGATGTCCTTTGTGCTCGCCATGTTTATCGACAGCATCACCGTGATTCTGTTCCTGGCAGCGGTGACCATTGAGCTGGCCCGGCTGCTGAAGTTTAATCCGGTGCCGATGATACTTTCGGAAATTTTCTGTGCCAATCTGGGCGGTTCCGCTACCATGTGCGGGGATCCGCCGAATATCATCATCGGAACTTCTCTGGGGTATTCCTTCGGAGACTTTATCACCAACACCGGAGTGATGGCATTTCTGAGTCTGGCTTTTATTCTGCCGTATTTTCTGCTATTCTATAGGAAAGAACTGGCATCCGCGGGGAGTGACAGACCGGATACCGCGTCCATGCCAAGCCCGCAGGAGGCGATTGTGAACCGGAGAGATTTCCTCTTCAGCTGCCTGATTTTTGCCTGCGCGGTTGTGATGCTTGTGACCCACGCCCAGACCGGGCTTACCGTCGCGCTGATCGGGGCTTTGACGGCTCTTTTGACGCTTCTGGCAGGGGGAAAATATGCGGCGGAAATTCTGAAACGTGTGGATTATGAGACGCTGCTGTTTTTCATCGGTCTTTTTGTGGTGGTAGGCGGACTGGAGCAGACTGGAATTCTGGAGCTGGTGGCAGGTCTGATCGGAACGCTCAGTCAGGGGAATCTGATGCTGATGACGGCGATTATTCTCTGGGTTTCCGGTGTGGCCAGCGCCATTGTAGACAACATTCCTTTTGCCGCTACCATGGTTCCGGTGATCAAAAGCCTTGCGGCAGCGCAGGGAGTAGATCTTCAGACACTTGCCTGGGCGCTCTCCATGGGTACGGATATCGGAGGAAGCGCCACACCCATCGGAGCTTCCGCCAATGTAGTGGGCGTCTCCGTTGCCGGAAAAAACGGTTATCTTATCAGTTGGGGAAAATACTGCAAAGCGGCGATTCCGGCGACACTTCTGGTGCTGCTGATTTCCATGCTGGTTATTTTCCTGCGTTACTGTTAGGAATCAGAAGGGAGTGAGGATTATGGAAAGACAGGTTATTATTTCCATCAGCCGTGAGTTCGGAAGCGGAGGGCACGAAATCGCGGAGACCATAGCAAAGCATATGAATCTGGAATTTTACGACAAAAAAATTCTGGATGAGATCGCGGGGGAACTCCAGGTGCCGGCGGAGGGACTGAAACAATACGACGAAAAGCCGAAAAAGGCGTTTCTGTCCCGGACGGTGAAAGGCCATACAAATTCTCCGGAGGAACTCCTGGCACAGCTGCAGTTTGATTTTATACGGAGAAAAGCAGAGGAAGGAAAGTCTTTTGTGATTGTGGGACGCTGCGCGGAGACAGTGCTGCGGGGAAGAGAAGCGCTGATTTCCATTTTCGTCAGTGGCAGGCAGCAGCAGAAGACAGAGCGGATTATGGAGAAATATCAGCTGAGCGCTTCGGAAGCGGAGGAGAAGATGCGTCGGATGGATCGGACCAGAAGGCAGTATCACAACCGGTATTCCGACACCAAATGGGGAGATTCCCGGTGTTATGATCTGTGTATCAACAGCAGTCCGCTGGAAACGGCAGGTACGGTGCGGGTGCTGGAGGCATACATCCGGGAGCGGATCCAGGGAAAAACAGCGGGAAAATAGAGAAAAGCAAAGGATCCACAAGGGCGGGACAGAGAAATCTGTCCCGTTTTTTCTTGCAGGATTTCTTTCCCCGTAGTAAAATGTACCCAGCGTGACTGGGAGAAAGTCCGCGGTGATTCCGGAAAACGGAGGACGGATTCGCGCGAAGGGAAGGCCCTGACGGAGTCGGTCCGTGATTTTTACAGGAAAAGAAGGAGCGTTTCATGGATAAGAGAATGTTGTTTGTATTCAATCCCCGTGCCGGCAAAGGACAGATTAAACAGCACCTGATGGAGATTGTGGATATTTTTGTGAAACATGGATGGGAAGTTATCATTTATCCCACCCAGAGGGCCAGAGATGCCTATGAGCAGTCCCGCAGATATGCCAACCGGGTGGATATGATTGTCTGCAGCGGCGGAGACGGGACACTGGATGAGGTGGTGACCGGCATCAGTGAGGTAAACGCCAGACTTCCCCTGGGCTATATCCCTGCCGGCAGTACCAATGATTTCGCGAACAGCCTGTTTATTCCCAGGAATATGGTGAAGGCGGCGGAGGTCATTATGGAAGGACATCTGTATCGATGCGATATCGGGAAGTTCAACGATTCCATCTTTGCGTATGTGGCGGCTTTCGGACTGTTCACGGATGTGTCCTACCGGACGGATCAGGATCTGAAAAATGTGCTGGGCCATGTGGCCTATGTGCTGGAAGGCGTGAAGCGGATTTTTGATATTAAGGCGAGCCATATGAAAGTGGAGACGGAGGATACCGTCTATGAGGAGGATTTCATCTTCGGCATGGTGACCAACTCCCGGTCGGTGGGCGGTTTTAAGCATCTGACGGGAAAAAATGTGGATATGAATGACGGCCTGTTCGAGGTTACCCTGATTAAGAAGCCGCGCAATCCCCTGGAAATGCAGGAGATTGTCACTGCGCTCTTGACACAGGAAGACAATACCGATATGATTTATTCGTTTAAGGCAAGCAGCCTGAAAATTGAGTCGGATATCCCGACGCCCTGGACCCTGGACGGGGAGTACGGAGGATGTCCGGATCAAGTGGTAATCCGAAACTGCCACCGGGCTTTGAATATTTATCTGAAAAGCAAAGATACCAGGAAACTGACAGTCAGAAATGCAAAAGAAGAGAGAAAGGAAAAGGAACATGAGTGAATATGTAAATGTAGCGGAAATTTTCGGGCAGGATGTGTTTAACGACTCTGTGATGCAGGAACGCCTGCCGAAAAAGGTCTACAAAGAGCTGAAACAGACCATCGAAGAGGGAAAAGAACTTTCTCTCGAGATCGCGGATGTGGTGGCCCATGAGATGAAAGAGTGGGCAATTGAGAAAGGAGCGACCCATTACACCCACTGGTTTCAGCCGATGACCGGACTGACCGCGGAAAAACACGATTCGTTTATCACGGCACCTATGGAAAACGGAAAAGTTCTGATGAGTTTTTCCGGAAAAGAACTGATCAAAGGCGAACCGGACGCCTCTTCTTTCCCTTCCGGCGGTCTGCGGGCGACTTTTGAGGCAAGAGGCTATACAGCCTGGGACTGTACCTCTCCGGCGTTTGTGCGTCATGACGCGGCCGGAGCGATTCTGTGTATTCCCACAGCGTTCTGTTCTTATACGGGTGAGGCGCTGGATCAGAAGACTCCGCTGCTTCGTTCTATGGAAGCCATCAACCGGGAAGCGCTGCGGCTTCTGCGCCTTTTTGGAAATACCACTTCCAAACGGGTGACCCCTTCCGTGGGAGCGGAGCAGGAATATTTTCTGATTGACAAGGCAAAATATTTACAGAGAAAAGACATCATTTACACCGGAAGAACCCTGTTCGGAGCGATGCCGCCCAAAGGCCAGGAGATGGACGACCATTATTTCGGCGTAGTCCGTCAGAGAATCGCCGGCTACATGAGAGAAGTCAATGAGGAACTCTGGAAACTGGGCGTGACCTCCAAGACACAGCACAATGAGGTGGCTCCGGCGCAGCACGAGCTGGCTCCGATCTACGCGCCTGTGAACATTGCGGTGGACCACAATCAGATCATTATGAGAACTCTGAAAAAAGTAGCCAGCCGTCACGGAATGCGCTGTCTGCTTCATGAGAAACCCTTCCAGGGAATCAATGGTTCCGGAAAGCACAACAACTGGTCGCTGACCACCGATGACGGGATCAATCTTCTGGAGCCGGGCAAGACCCCTCATGAGAACATTCAGTTCCTTCTTGTACTGACCAGTATTCTGAAAGCGGTGGATATTCATGCGGATCTGCTTCGGGAATCCGCGGCGGATGTGGGAAATGATCAGCGTCTCGGCGGAAACGAGGCGCCGCCGGCAGTGATTTCCGTCTTCCTGGGAGAGCAGCTGCAGGATGTTCTGGAGCAGCTGATTACCACGGGAACCGCGACCAGAAGCAAAAAAGGCGGGAAACTGGAGACCGGCGTGCGGACACTTCCGGATCTGGTCAAAGACGCCACCGACCGCAACCGTACCTCACCTTTCGCTTTTACCGGAAACAAATTCGAATTCCGTATGGTGGGATCCAGAGATTCCATTGCCTCCTGCAATATTGTCCTGAACACGATCACGGCTGAGGTGTTCCAGGAAGTGAACGACCGTCTGGAAAAAGCGGCGGACCGGGATCTGGAGATTCATGATATTATCAAAGAGTTCGCCACCGAGCACCAGCGGATTGTCTTCAACGGCAACGGGTATTCCAGGGAGTGGGAGGAAGAGGCAAAACGCCGGGGACTTCCGAACCTTCCGACCATGGTGGACGCGATTCCGGCGCTGACCACGCCCAAAGCGGTGAAGCTTTTCGAGAATTTCAAGGTGTTCAGCCGTGCGGAGCTGGAATCCCGCGCGGAGATTCAGTATGAATCCTACGCGAAGGCCGTGAACATCGAGGCGAGAACCATGATCAATATGACGACGAAACAGATTATTCCTGCGGTAGTCCGTTATACAACCATGGTGGCAGATTCCATCCATTCTGTGGGATCCATTGAGGGAATGGATGTGAGCGTACAGACCGATATCCTGAGAAAATGTACCCAGCACCTGAAGAAAGTCAACGAGGCGCTGAGTCATCTGAGTGAGGTGACAGATACCGCGGCGGCGATGGAAGAAGGAAGAGACCGGGCGGTTTACTATAAGGACAAGGTAATCCCTGCGATGGCGCAGCTTCGTACTCCTGTGGATGCCCTCGAAATCCTGGTGGATAAGAAAGTGTGGCCGATGCCTTCCTACGGGGATCTGATTTTCGAAGTATAAGGAGACGAAGATGAGTGATTTGAAATTTCTGGAAGAACAGGACGTCAATCCGGCTCTGATCGAGGCCGTGCGCCAATTTCGGGAACGCTATCCGGTGGAGGAGTCGGTGGCGTCCAGAATCATCCGGCCTAACATTCCTTTTTATGGAAAAGATATTCTGGAAATGGCCATTGCGGCGCTGCTGGAGGGGGAGAATCTCCTTTTGACGGGCCCGAAGGCCACAGGAAAAAACATCCTGGCAGAGAACCTGGCCTACATTTTCGGAAGACCCACCTATAATGTCTCTTTCCATGTGAATACAAACAGCGGGGACCTGATCGGGACGGACACTTTTGTGAACAACGAGGTGCAGCTGCGGAAAGGAAGCATCTACTGCTGTGCCCAGTACGGCGGCTTCGGAATCCTGGATGAGATCAATATGGCGAAGAACGACGCGGTTTCCGTGCTTCACGCCACTTTGGATTACCGCAGAAGCATTGACGTTCCCGGCTATGAGAAGATTGACCTTCATCCGGCCGCCCGTTTTATCGGAACGATGAATTACGGATACGCGGGAACCAAGGAACTGAATGAGGCGCTGGTTTCCAGGTTCCTGGTGATTGATATGCCGGCGCAGAATGAGGAAACGCTGCAGTTTATTTTTGACCAGATGTTTCCAGACGCGCGCCAGGAGGCGGTGCGTCAGTTCATCGGCCTGTTTCTGGATCTGCAGCTGAAGGCTCTGAACAGTGAGATTTCCACGAAGGCGCTGGACCTGCGGGGACTTCTGGCAGCCATGAAGATTGTGGACGCGGGACTTGCGCCCCTGAAAGCTGTGAAGATGGGAATCGTCAACAAGACCTTCGATGTGTTCGAGAAAGAGATTGTGGAAGATGTGGTGATGACCCGGATTCCGGAGGATTGGACCCGGGAGCAGGTATATCAGAATTGACAGAGAGGTAGAAAGATGCAGGATACGATCTTAGAGGAATATCAGATCGAGATGGAAAACCGGATCCGCAACCTGCTGTGGACCGTCAGCGGGGATTACACCCTGGAGATGAAGCCGAATGTGGAGACCTTTCTCCGCTCCAAACCGCTGGCGCTGTATGACGGGATCAAACAGGGGGCCTTCGCGAAGTATTACGACAAAGACCTCCTGGGAATGTATCTGGTCAAAAAGATTTTCCTGCAGGGACTGGAGACGCCGCTGACTGCCATCGCGCAGCTTTGCATTGAGGAGGCAATCGGAGAGAAAATCGCGGCGGAGCGGCCGGGGATTGTCCGGATCCGGAATCAGGCGTTTCTGGACATGATCGACCAGGAATTCGAGATTCTCGCGAAAAGCCCTCTGGGACGTCTGAAGTTCGCCCTTCTGAAGGAGAAAACCCAGGGAGATTATCCGGTGGAAAGACAGATCCGACAGTGGATGGATCTGGTCTGCCAGGCCAGGGAAGCGAAGGACACCATGGACCTGATCCGGCTGATCGACCGCCTGTACAATACCATTGTGGATCCCTGGTTTGAAAATACCCATGGGAATCTGGAAAAAGTTCTGTCAGTGACGCTGGAGGAACTGACGGAGTTCGGATGGGAAGATTATCTCTCCGAAGAGATGTATGAGGAAGCACTGGAAAGCTACGTGGAGAAAATCACAGAGAACATGACCAACCTGGAAGACAGCCGGGTGACGGAGGAGATGGAGGAGAAACGCCGGGTGAAGAACAAGATCACGGTGTTGGATCCGGAGGTTCTGGAGAAATCTTACACGTATGTGGAGCTGAATTTCGGAAAGACTTATCTGAGCCCTCTGGAAGAGAAGAAGCGGAATTATCACCTGTGCAGAGAGATCCACGGGGACTGCAGTCTGTATTATACGGAAGGAATTCTGAAAAATCCCGTGAAGCGCAATTACCAGCTGGAGTACGCCAAAAGGCTGAAAGATAAGAACCTCTGGACGTATCACGACAAGCACCGGATCGTGAAGAGGAATATCGCCCTGCTGACGGAGATGCTGCGGAAGTCTCTGATTCTGCGCAGTGAGACCGATTATGTGCTGTCTGACCGGGGGGAGATTGTCCCCTCGAGATTGTGGAGAATCGGACGGACCTCGGACGCGAAGGTCTTTGAGAGGGAACTGAAAGCGGACAGCGCGGACTTCGTGGTGGATGTGCTGATGGATGCCAGCGGCTCCCAGCGGAGCCGTCAGGGGGAAGTGGCCCTGCAGGGCTATATGATCAGCGAGGCGCTGAGCAACGCGCAGATTCCCCATCGGGTTATGAGTTTTTGCACCTTCTGGGATTATACCATTTTGCACCGGTTCCGGGATTACGATGATGACCGCAGAGCCAACGCGAACCTGTTCGACTATATGACTTCTTCCAACAACCGGGACGGCCTGGCCATCAAGGCGGCGGGCTATGATCTGCTGCAGCGCAGCGAGGATAAAAAGATTATGATTGTCCTCAGTGACGGGAAGCCCTATGACGTCATCGTGAACCGTCCGAACGCCAGGAATCCTCAGCCCTATCAGGGGAAATACGCCATCCGGGATACGGGTTTTGAGATCCGGAAGCTGAGAAATCTGGGCGTCAGTGTACTGGGCGTTTTCGCGGGAGAAGAGAAAGATCTGGATACAGAGAAGAAAATCTTCGGCAAGGATTTCGCCTATATTCGTGATATTACCAATTTTTCCAGGATTGTGGGGAGGTATCTGACCAAACAGCTGGAAGCAGATTCCTAGAGAAAATCCCGGTTTTTTATGTGCGATTGGGTAAATCTGACAAAAATATATGAATTTTTTAGGATTTGCTCTTTCATTTTTGTCTATTTTGTTATAAAATAGGTCTAGGTATGTAATCGGGGAAGCATATACTTATACGAGAAGGGATTGAGCTTATGATATCAAATCAGGTACTTCAAAATACGGTGGAAGGACTCAAGGAGATTTCCAGAACGGAATTCTGCGTGATTGACACAGAGGGAAAAGTGCTGGCATCCACATTTGCGGATTATGTGATTAATCAGGTGGATGTACAGGCGTTTGCCAATTCCCAGGCGGACAGCCAGCTGGTAAAGGGATATCAGTATTTCAAAGTCTGTGACGATCATCAGCTGGAATATATTCTGGTGGTTCACGGGGAAGACGAAGATACATATATGATCGGAAAGCTGGCGGCGTTCCAGATTCAGAATCTGATCGTGGCCTACAAAGAGCGTTTTGACAAAGACAGCTTCATCAAGAACCTGCTGCTGGACAACCTGCTTCTGGTGGATATCTATAACCGTGCGAAGAAACTGCATATTGAGGCGGACGTACCCAGGGTGGTGCTGATTCTCGAGACACAGCAGGAGAAAGACCACAATTCCATTGAGAGTGTGAAGAGTCTGTTCGGAGGAAAGAGCAAAGACTTCATCACAGCTGTGGATGAGAAAAGCATCATCATCGTAAAAGAACTGGGTGAGAACGAGGGATATCCGGAGATGGACAAGCTGGCGCAGACGATTCTCACCACGCTGGGTCTGAACAAGCAGCCGGGAACCCATATTGCCTACGGTACCATCGTAAAAGAGCTCAAGGAAGTTTCCCGTTCTTATAAAGAAGCCAGAATGGCACTGGACGTGGGCAAGATTTTCTTCGGAGACCGGGAAGTGATTGCCTACAGTTCCCTTGGAATCGGCCGTCTGATCTATCAGCTTCCGATCCCGCTGTGCAAAATGTTTATCAAAGAGATTTTCGAGAACAAGTCTCCGGATGATTTTGATGAGGAGACACTGGTGACCATTGATAAATTCTTTGAGAACAGTCTGAACGTCTCAGAGACATCCAGACAGCTCTATATCCACAGAAATACTCTGGTATACCGGCTGGATAAGCTCCAGAAGAGTACCGGGCTGGATCTTCGGGTATTCGAGGACGCCATTACCTTTAAGATCGCGCTTATGGTAGTGCGGTATATGAAATATATGGAGACGCTGGAGTATTGAAAATCTGAAAATTATTTGAAATTCTAATCGGGAATGTTGCAAATCGGAGAAATTGCAGGTATGATGTGAGATGATCCTTTTTGCAGCATTTTTCGTTGTGCAGGCGAAGAAACCGGTCAGGCGGGGAAGAGATTCCGGGCAGCCGGGGAATATTCTGTGAATCTGTACAAGGATTTGGCGGGAAATATTTCTCTGTCTGTGCACAATGTGAAAAAAACGTGAAAAAACAGGGGTTTGTGAAAAATTCACTTGCAATCGGCAGTGGATATGTTACAATTATGTTACAAATTGGTTAAAAAACTGCACGAAAGTGAAAGAATACAGGAGGGTACTATGATTGATTTGGAAAATGTAACCAAGTCTTATGACAAAGGACTTCCGGCGGTCAGCCATGCGACGCTGCATGTGAAAAAGGGAGAGTTTGTCTTTGTTGTGGGAAGCAGTGGTTCCGGAAAATCAACCTTGATTAAATTGCTTCTGAAAGAGCTGGACGCGACTTCCGGCTCCATTGTAGTCAATGGCCAGAAGCTGGAGACCATGAAGAGAAGAAAGATTGCGAAATACCGCAGAAGACTGGGCGTTGTTTTTCAGGACTTCCGTCTTCTGAAAGATCGGAATGTGTATGAGAATGTGGCTTTCGCCCAGCGGGTAATCGGAAGACCGACCCGTGTGATCCGCAAGAGAGTTCCGGAGGTTCTCACGGAAGTGGGCCTGGCGGAGAAATATAAATCCAAAGTGACGGAGCTGTCCGGAGGCGAGCAGCAGCGTGTGGCGATTGCCCGGGCACTGGTGAACCGGCCGGATATTCTGCTGGCGGATGAGCCCACCGGAAATCTGGATCCGCAGACAGCGCTGGAGATTATGAAGCTCCTGGAAGCAATCAATGACCGGGGAACCACGGTGCTTGTGGTGACACATAACAAAGACGTGGTGAATAAACTGAAGAAACGTGTGGTTACGATGAACAAGGGTGTCATTGTGAGCGACGAACAGGAAGGAGAGTATCATTATGAGGCCTAGTACTTTCTGGTACAACTTTAAACAGGGATTTAAGAATATCCGGAGAAACTGGATGTTTTCCCTGGCATCCATTATCACCATGACGGCCTGCATCTTCCTGTTCAGTATTTTTTATTCCATTGTGGAGAACCTGAATTTTATCACCAGAACGGTGGAACAGGATGTGGCGATCACAGTCTTCTTTGATGAGGGAACGACTGAGGAACAGATGAAAGAGATTGGCAAGAAGATTGAGGAACGCCCGGAGACGGCAAAGGCGGTGTTTGTCTCAGCGGATGAGGCGTGGGACGAATTTATCGATGTCTATCTGGGTGGATCCGAGGAGACAGCGGAAGGATTTAAGGACGACAATCCTCTGGCGAACTGCGCCAGCTATGAAGTCTATGTCAATCAGATTGAACAGCAGAGCCAGCTGGTGGATTACATAAGCAATCTGGATCATGTGCGGGAAGTGAAACAGTCAAAAGAAGCGGAACAGACACTGACTTCCATCAACCGGCTGATCTTCTACATATCGCTGGCGGTGATCGCGGTGCTTCTGATCATCTCGGTTTTCCTGATCAGCAATACGGTGTCCGTGGGAATTTCCGTGCGCCGGGAGGAGATCGGTATTATGAAGCTGATCGGAGCGTCGAATTTCTTCGTGAGGTTCCCGTTCCTGCTGGAGGGTATTATCCTCGGATTTATCGGAGCGGCGATTCCTCTGGGGGCTTTCTATTTCCTGTATAATCAGGCAGTCAGAATGGTGCTCACCAAATTTAACGGTCTGTCAGACTTTATGAAATTTATTCCGGTGCAGGAGATTTATCAGGTGCTGCTTCCGGTGGGCCTGGTGCTGGGAATCGGAATCGGTCTGATCGGCAGCTATATTACCACGAGAAAGCATCTGAGAGTGTGAAAAGCTCACAGAGTTGGCGCATAGAATAGAAAAATGAGATACAAAAGGGGTTGTTGTACCAGAACAGCCTCTTTTTGTGATATCTGCGGTGTTTGATGGAGAAATGGAGAGCGTATGAAGGACAGAAAAAAATTCGCAGTGGATTCGCGGCGGGTGTGCTCTGTGTCTTGCTTGCCGGCGGACTGATTTTCGCCGGCTGGCAGCTGCTGGGACCGAAGACGGTACTGTCGGATCCTGCGCACAGGCAGAAGCTGGCGTATCTGGAGAAGTTGATTGACCAGTATTATCTGGAAGATAAGGACGAAGAAGAACTGGCAGAAGGAATTTACACCGGCCTGGTCTATGGTCTGGGAGATCCTTATTCGGTGTATTATACGGCGGAGCAGTATGAGGAAGCCAGCGCGTCCCACAGAGGGAGAGTATGTGGGAATCGGCGTGACGATTTCACAGAACAGTGACAAGGAGACTGTGATTGTGCAGTGTTATGAAGGCGGACCGGCGGAACAGGCGGGAATCCAGGCCGGGGATCTTCTTCTGGCGGTGAACGGGGAGACCACATCCGGAATGGAGCTTTCGGAGGTGACGGAAAAAATCAAAAAGACTTCCGAAGATCATGTGACGCTGACGATCCGGCGGGAAGGCGAGAGCGAAGACCGGGATGTGGAGGTCTCGGTAAAAGAAGTGGAGATTCCTTCCGTGAGCCATGAGATGCTGGAGGACCAGATCGGTTATATTCAGATCGCGAAATTCACAGAGGTGACTTATGAACAGTATGAGGATGCTTTTTCCGATCTGGAGAGTCAGGGGATGGAGCGGCTGATCATTGATCTGCGGGATAATCCCGGCGGGCTCATGTCGTCAGTCTGCGATATTCTCCGGAAAATTCTTCCGGAAGGCCTGATTGTGTACACCGAAGATAAATACGGCAACCGGTCCGAGGAAACCTGTGACGGAGAGTCCCCGCTGGATCTGCCGCTGGTGGTTCTGGTGAATGGAGAGAGTGCCAGCGCCGCGGAGATTTTCGCGGGAGCTGTGAAAGACCATGAGGTGGGAACTCTTGTGGGAACGACCACTTTCGGGAAAGGAATTGTCCAGACGGTGAGACAGCTGGAGGATGGAAGCGCGGTGAAGCTGACAGTTTCCAAGTATTACACGCCGAATGGCAACAACATTCATCAGGTGGGAATTCAGCCGGATGTGGAGGTGGAACTGAGCGAGGAGATCACAGATCCGGCGGACCGCGCGCAGGACAATCAGCTGCAGAAAGCCATTGAAGTGGTGCGGGAACTGTCCCTGACGGGGAGAAAGAATGAATTGAAGGTTGAATCCCGTTGGTTTTAGTGCTATGATTACTCTGAAATTAATAAAAGGGAGGCAGAGGTATGAGGGAATACGTAATCACAACGGATAACAATTCCGATTTGCCGGAGTCTTATTACGCAGAACATAATGTGGGATGTACCTACTTGAGTTATACCATGGACGGAGAGAATTATCATCATGATAATTTTCTGCCGGTGGAAGAGTTTTACGACAGAATGAGAAAGGGATCCATGCCGACGACGGCACAGGTGAACCCTGTAGCTGCCCGGGAGCTGATGGAACCTTATCTGAAAGAAGGAAAAGACGTTCTTCACATTGCTTTTTCTTCCGGCCTGAGCGGAAGCTATAACAGCTCACGGATTGCGGCGGAAGAATTGCAGCAGGAGTATCCGGACCGGAAGATTATCGTGCTGGATTCCCTGGCAGCTTCTCTCGGACAGGGAATGATTGTCTATCTGGCACAGCAGCAGAAGGAAGCTGGAAAGAGCATGGAGGAAGTGGCACAGTGGGTGGAGGACCACCGGCTGAACGTGGTGCATGCGTTTACCGTGGATGACCTGAACCATCTGTACCGGGGCGGCAGAGTCTCCAAAACGACGGCTGTGGTCGGCGGCGTGCTGAACATCAAGCCTGTGCTTCATGTGGACAATGAGGGCAAGCTGGTCGCTGTGGGCAAAGTGGCGGGGAAGAAAGAAATCCCTGCTCGCGCTGGTGGATATGATGGGAGAGAAGCTGGGAAGCTATAAGGATTCCTGTGATACCATTTTCGTCAGCCACGGAGACTGTCTGGAGGACGCGCAGTTTGTCATTGATAAGATTAAAGAGAAATACCCGATTAAGACCGTGATGGTGAATCATGTAGGCGCTACTATCGGAGCGCATTCCGGTCCGGGAACAGTCGCGCTGTTTTTCCTGGGGGATGAGCGTTGATCTTTGACGGTATGAAAAATCAGAGCAGTGGGTTACCTGGAGGCTGTGAAACAGTCCGGCGGGGTAATGCACTGCTTTGTGTTTTTGGCAGCGGGAAAAGCGGGATGATAAAGGAAAACCATTATGAAGGATATCAGACGATTGCTCTCTTATTTGGGCAAGTATAAAAAGGACGCGGCGGCGGGCGCCATTCTGGTAACCGTGGAGACCTGTCTGGAATTGTTTATTCCGGTGCTGATCGCGGATCTGATTGATGTGGGAGTCGCGAGGCGGGATGTCTCCTATGTCTGCGCCAAAGGAATACAGATGGGAATCTGTGCGCTTCTGGCGCTGGTTACCGGGCTTTTGTACGCGCGGTACGCGGCCAGGATGGCCTACGGATGGGGAGCCCGGATTCGGGAAGCGCAGTATGAGAAGGTGCAGGATTACGCCTTTGCCAATCTGGATCATTTTGAGACTTCTTCCCTGATTACCAGGATGACGACGGATGTGACGGTCTTGCAGAATGCGGTGAACGGCGGTTTCCGTCCTATGATCCGGGGACCGGTGATGCTGGTGATGGGCGTGGCGCTTTCTTTCTGGATGAATCCTTATCTGGCGCTGGTTTTCGTGGTGTGCGCGCCTGTGCTTGGCGTGATTCTGGCCTGGATTGTACATAAGGTGGCGCCTATGTACGGGAAGCTCCAGAAGGTGGTGGACCGCCTGAATCAGGTGGTACAGGAAGGAACTTTGGCCATTCGGGCGGTGAAAGCTTTTGTGCGGGGAGAATATGAAGAGGAACGTTTTGGGGAGGTCAATGAGAATCTGAGAGCGGTCAGTCAGGAAACCTTTCACTATGCGGTTCTGAATCTCCCTGCTTTTCAGACAGTCATGTACCTGTCTGTGGTTCTGATTATGTGGTTCGGCGGCAATATGGTGCTGCATTCCACGCTGCAGGTGGGAGATCTCACCGGGTTTTTCAGTTATGTGATGCAGGTGATCAATTCGCTGATGATGATCGCCAATGTATTTCTGCTGCTCACCCGTTCCCTGGCCAGCGCCCGCCGGATCGCGGAAGTTCTGGATGAGAAGGTTTGGCTGGCGTCGCCGGAGGAACCGGTTTCGGAAGTGGCAGACGGGAGTGTGGATTTTGAACAGGTTACCTTTAAATATCACGCGGACGCGAAGGAGGCCGCACTGTCAGAGGTCAGTCTGCACATCCGGGCCGGCCAGAGTGTGGGAATCCTGGGAGGAACCGGTTCGGCGAAGACCACGCTGGTTCAGCTGATTCCCCGCCTTTATGACGCCACAGAAGGAGTGGTGAAGGTGGGCGGCAGGGATGTGAGATCCTATGACCTGCAGGTTCTGCGGGACGCGGTGGGGATGATCCTTCAGAAAAATGTACTCTTTTCCGGAACGATCCGGGAAAACCTGCAGTGGGGGGACCCCGGGGCGGATGAGGAGGCCCTGTGGAACGCGTGCCGGACAGCCTGCGCGGATGAGTTCATCGAGCAGATGCCGGAGGGCCTGGACACGGATCTGGGACACGGAGGCAGCAATCTGTCCGGCGGACAGAAACAGAGGCTGTGTATCGCGAGAACTCTTCTGAAAAAACCAAAGGTTCTGATTTTTGATGATTCCACCAGCGCGGTGGATACCGCCACAGAAGGGAAGATCCGCAGCGCGCTGTCGAAACTGACGGATGTGACCAAAATTGTGATTGCCCAGAGAATTACTTCCGTGATGAACACCGATCTGATCCTGGTTCTGGAGGACGGCAGGATTCACGATATGGGAACGCATCAGGAACTGCTGGAGAGAGATTCCATTTACCAGGAAATCTATCAGTCTCAGATGAAAGGGGGAGAAGCGCATGGCACGCACATTCCAGGCTAAGAGACCCGAGAACCTGCGTTATACTCTGAAAACGCTTTTTGCCTACCTGGGTCGGCACAGAATTCTCTTCCTGGCTGTGGCTGTTCTCGTGACGTTCAGCGCTTTGGGAAATCTTCTGGGCACTTATATGATCCGGCCGGTGGTGAACCACCTGGCAGACGGCGATGTGAGATCCCTGATAAAGGGAGTGCTGGTCACGGCGCTGATTTACGGGATCGGGGCAGTCTCCGCCTACGGATACACGCAGACCATGGTGAAGGCCGCCCAGCAGGTGCTCTGCGATATCCGCCGGGATCTGTTTGCCCATCTGCAGACGCTTCCGCTGAAGTTCTTTGATACCAACCGTCACGGGGACATCATGAGCTATTTCACCAACGATGTGGATACCATTTCCGATGCCCTGAACAACAGTTTTTGCCATGATCATTCAGAGCTTTATCCAGCTGACCGGAACATTGGTTGTGCTGTTTGTCTTAAGCTGGCGGCTGTCCCTGATTGTGGCGGTCTGCTATGTGGTGATGTTCTGGTATATCCGGTTCAGCGGGAAGCGGAGTAAGAAATATTATCTGATCCAGCAGGAAAGCCTGGGAGACCTGGACGGGTATATTGAAGAGATGGTGAACGGGCAGAAAGTGGTGAAAGTGTTTAACCATGAACAGAAGAATCTGGAGGAATTCCGCAGAAAGAACAAAGCGCTGCAGGAAGCGGGAACCGGAGCGCAGAGTTACGCGGCTTCCATGATTCCGGCAGTGGTGACGATTTCTTATATAAACTATGCGATTGTGGCCGTGCTGGGCGGAATTATGGCCATGAGAGGGACCATGGATGTGGGAACCCTGGCCAGCTATCTGGTGTTTGTCCGTCAGGCGGCCATGCCGATTAACCAGTTCACGCAGCAGAGCAACTTTATGCTGGCTGCCCTGGCCGGAGCGGAGCGGGTTTTCCGTGTGATGGGCGAGAAGCCGGAAGCGGACGAGGGAAAGATTATGCTGGTCTGCGTGAAAAGGGAACAGGAACGGTGGGTGCCCTGCAAGGAGAAGACCGGGAACTGGGCCTGGAAGCGGCCGGATGGAACGCTGACTCTGCTCCGGGGAGATGTGCGGTTTGAACAGGTGGATTTCGCGTACGAAGAAGGTCATCCGGTCCTGCGAAATGTCAGCCTCTACGCGAAACCGGGACAGAAAATCGCTTTCGTGGGTTCCACCGGAGCGGGAAAGACCACGATCACCAATCTGATCAACCGTTTCTATGATGTGCAGGAAGGGCAGGTACTCTATGACGGGATCAATGTGAAGGATATCCGGAAAGACGACCTGCGCCGTTCGCTGGGGATTGTGCTTCAGGATACCCATCTGTTTACGGGGACCATCGCGGACAACATCCGTTTCGGCAAACTGGACGCAACGCCGGAAGAGATCCGCGCAGCGGCACGGATCGCCAATGCGGATTCCTTTATCCGGCGTCTGCCCAGAGGGTATGACACCATGGTGACCGGAGACGGAGACAATCTGTCTCAGGGACAGAGGCAGCTTCTGGCGATTGCCAGGGCAGCGGTGGCGGATCCCCCGGTACTGATTCTGGACGAGGCCACGTCCTCCATCGATACCCGTACGGAGGCGCTCATCGAGAAGGGCATGGATCAGCTGATGGAGGGGCGTACGGTCTTTGTGATTGCCCATCGGCTGAGTACGGTGCGCAATGCCAATGCCATTATGGTTCTGGAACACGGACAGATCGTGGAGCGGGGCGACCATGAGGAGCTGCTCAGGCAGAAGGGAAAGTATTATCAGCTTTATCACGGGATGTTTGAGCTGAGCTGACGAAAGACCCGTCCAGGAGAAGCTTCCGGTACGCACGGGGCGAAAGTCCCTTTTTCTGGTGAAAAACCTTGGAAAAATAATTGGAATCGTTGAAGCCTACCTGTTCGGAAATTTCCTTGATGGAAAGCCCGGTATTTCCAAGAAGTTCCAGACTTTTTTCGATGCGGTAGTTTAAAAGAAAGTCAAACAGGGAGGTATTCATGTGCTTTTTGAAGAGCCGGCAGCATTCTGAGCGGCACAGATGGATCTGATTCGCGATTTCATCCAGGGTCAGTTTCCTGCGGTAATGGTTTTCAATATAGGAAAGGATCTCGCGGATCCGTTCGTAGCCGCGGGGGTCTCCGGTGTCGGGGATTCCCGCGGTTTCGCTGTGCAGAATCAAAAGTCTCCAGAACTTCAGCAGGTCGGCGAGAATCTCCAGCTCGCAGGCGTCCGGCGCGGACTGCCAGGCGCAGATCACCTGCCGGATCAGCCGGGCTCCTTCCCGGTGCCAGGATTGGGACTGATCCAGAAAAATAGAAGCGATCTGAAAGTTCCGGGTGAGCGGCCGGACATAGCGTGTGTTGATCCGGCTGTTCTCATAGCCGTAGATTAATTTCGGGTCGAAGGTGATGGAGGTATAGCTGCAGTCGGTATGGCGGTACCGCTGTCCGGAGTGCAGGACGTTGGAATTCCCGAAGAGGATCTGGCCGGATTTCAGATGGAACGTATCCTGGTTAATCCGGTAGAGCATCTCGCCGTCGGTGACGAGGGTGATCTCGATCTCCGGATGCCAGTGCCAGAGAAAGGAACCGGACTCATAGTGGGATAAGGTTTCGTAACTGATGAGAAAAGGGAAGGAATCGTTTCCGTGATCCTTTAATTCTTTCTGATTCTGATTGGTGATGATCTGCATGGCGCGCTCCTTTAAAAATAAAAAATACGGATTTCCAGAAAATTATAGCATTGGGAAGTGAAAATCTCAATATATTACAGATTTTACTGGATTTATTTAAGGAAATCTGCGAAAATATTCCTATAATAATAGATAGAATACCAATGTGCGGGACGCACGGCAGGAAATCATCTGTCCGGCGATTTTGGATCTTGACATGCGGACAGGAATTCAACGATGGGAAAGGAGAACATACCATGAGTTTACCGAACAGCTCAGTATTGGAAAAAATTTACGGGGAGAGCACCGAGAGCCGGAAGAGATATGAAAATCTGGCGGAAAATTTTAAAAAGCGTTTTTCTTCGGAAGAGATGGATTTCTTCACTTCTCCGGGAAGAACAGAGATTGTGGGAAACCATACGGACCACAATGGAGGAAAAATCCTTGCGGCCAGCATTGACATGGATACGGTAGGCGCGGCTCATCCGAACGGAACGAATACCATCCGTATCATCAGCGAGGGTTACGGAAAACAGATTACGGTGGACATTGACAAGGTAGATTCCGTGAAACCGGGAATCGGGACAGAAGTACTGGTGGCCGGCATGGTTCAGGGAACGAAGAAATTCGGATTCCAGATCGCCGGATTTGACGCTTATGTCTCCAGCAACGTGATCGGGGCTGCGGGAGTGAGTTCTTCTGCCTCCTTTGAGATGCTGATCTGCAGCATGGTCAATTATTTCTTCAATGACGGCCGGATGGCCTATCCGGATTACGCGCGGATCGGCCAGTACGCGGAGAATCATTTCTGGAACAAATCTTCCGGTCTGATGGATCAGATGGCCTGCGCGGTGGGCGGACCGATTCTGCTGGATTTCGCGGACGGTGTTCATTATGAAAAAGTAGAGTTTTCGTTCAAGAAACTGGGATATGACCTGGTGATCGTCAACACCGGAAAAGGACACGGAGATCTCAGCGAAGATTATTCCGAAGTTCCTTCCGAGATGAAGGCTGTGGCAAAGGAACTGGGCGTGGAGAGACTGTGCGAGAGTTCTCTGGACGCGTTTCTGGAAAAACTTCCTCAGATTGAGAAGAAGCTGAACAATGACCGGGCGATCCTGCGGGCGCTTCATTTCTACACCGAGAATCAGCGTGTGGAGGACGCGGCAAAAGCAGTAGAAGAAAATAATGAGGGAGAGCTGCTCTCCATTCTCACGGAGTCCGGAAATTCTTCCTGGAAATGGCTGCAGAACTGCTATACCAGAGCAAATGTGAAAGAGCAGAAGGTGTCGCTGACTCTGGCTTTGACAGAACTGTTTCTGAAGGAGAAAAAGGACGGATGCTGCCGGGTGCACGGAGGCGGTTTCGCCGGCGTCATCATGGGAATCATCCCCTGCGCGTACACGGAAGAGTATGTAGAATATATTGCCAGACTTGTGGGAAGAGATAACGTGTATCCGATGAATATCCGCCAGACCGGAGCGGTGCACGTAGAATAATCGAAAACTTCCGGGAACCCCCCGAAAATCCGGGCTTTCCGGATTGACTTTGTCCGCTTTTTATATTATATTATGCAGTGGAATTGGAAAAACGGACATCATAAGATACGCGAAAATAGCATTGAATTTCCATTCAATGCTATTTTTGTGTGAGAGACTCTGCGGGATGGGGAGTATAATCCGGCGGGGTTCGTACAGATTTCTGTGAAGCCGTAGAAACTGGAAGAGACCATTTCCAATATGCAGGTGGAAAACATTCTGCCCAATATCAAAGTGGGAAGCGGCGGAATTGTCTTCGCGGTGGAGAAGGAGAACGATACGTTTGAGTATTATCCCAACGAGCGGATCATCGGACGAAGCGCGCTGAAGTATGGGCTTGAGGAAGATCAGCTGGTGGACAATTATGACGGATATCTGACGCTGGGAGAAGAGAAATATTTCGCATCTTCAGTGGAAACCAGCGAGGATTATATCTATGCGGCGGTTCCTTCGGAGACGATCGGTGGAAAACGCCTGCCCATTACCGTGGCTTCCGTGCTGGCAAGTTTTGCCGCGCTGGCCATTGTATTTTTCCTGCTTACCATCGGACGCAAAGCGGATCCTGTCTCAGAGGGAGCGGGATCTGAACCGTGAGATGAAGCTGGTTTTTGACAAGTATGAGATTAACGTTCCATTCCCGCAGATTGTGGTAAATCAGCCTTTGGAATTCAAGAAGGCGACCGAGTGGGAGAAGATGCGCGCACAGAAGTTTGCCCAGCAGCAGCGTGAGCTGACCGGCAAGCTGATTGAGGAAGACGAGGAAGATCATTGAGAGTACTGGAGGAGGAAAAAGAATGGCACAGACCGCAAAGCTGGTAATCTGCGACAGAAATCAGAATGTCGTTCAGGTTCCGGTAAAGGAAGAGACCGTATACATTGGCTGCAGGAAAGAAGGAGGCGCGGCGGAGATTCAGATCGACTGTCCCTTCCTGGGAGAACTGCACGGAAAACTGATCCGGGAGGAAAACAAGTTTATCTACAAAGATCTGGGAACCGAGTACGGAACCTATCTGAACAATAACGCGAAGATTGGCAGCTCATCCACAGAGGGTGAGCACAGCGTGCATCTGGAGGACGGAGATGTTCTGCGCATCGACAATCCTGTGGATGGGGAGCGTAGCCGGGAGGCCGCGGTAATCATTTTCCGGGAGAAGTTTGATCCGAGAGTGGAGTGGAAAGCGCTTCCACTGACAGACCAGGAGGAGAATTACTATCTCAGCTGCCGGGAGGAATCTGTGGGAGAGGAAATTCAGGACACGGACGGAGAGGGAGAACTGCCGAAGAGATACGCGTTTCTTTCTTATGAAGAGGGAAGCTGGACGGTGCAGGAACACAACACCAAGTTCGGAATCTATATCAACGGGGAGCTGGTGGAACGCCGGCGCTCACTTAAGCCTCTGGACGTGGTGAGAATCGGGCGTACCCTGTTTCTCTTCCTGGGAGATAAACTGATGTACAACCATCATGAGGCAGCGGGAAACCGTCTGTCCATCCATATCGAGGACCGGAGTGTCTGGAGTCTGTTCCGAAAACGGATGCTGCTGCAGGATATCAATCTGTCTGTCAGTCCGGGCGAGATGGTACTGGTGCTGGGCGGTTCCGGAGCGGGAAAGACAACTTTCATCAACGCGGTGATGGGATACGAAAAAGCCCACGGAAATATTTCTCTGGACGGCGTGGACGTCTATAAAAATTATGAACAGATGAAATACGAAATCGGGTTCGTGCCGCAGCAGGACTGGCTGCGGATGGATGATTCCGTGTGGGCGACTCTCAGCAACGCGGCGGAGCTGAAACTGCCCAGAGAAGTGACGGAGGAAGAAAGAGATCAGAAGGTGCGGGAAGTGCTGGAGACCCTGGGACTGGAGAGCGAGAAGGACTCTCTGGTGTCCAAGCTTTCCGGAGGACAGAGAAAGCGTCTGAGCATTGCGGTGGAATATATTGTCAATCCCAGCCTGTTCTTCCTGGATGAGCCGGATTCCGGGCTGGACGGCGTAATGGCCCGTCATCTGATGGAATGTCTGCGGGGGATTGCCGATCAGGGAAAGACGGTGATCGTGATCACGCATGCGCCGGACCGTGTCATCGATTTGTTTGATAAAGTGATTGTACTGGCAAAGGATTCCAGGAAAAATGTGGGACATCTGACCTTTTACGGATCTCCCCGGGAGGCGCGGGAGTTCTTCGACGTGGATACCATGGAAGAAGTGGTGCGCAGAATTAACCGTCCGGATGAGGGCGGAGAAGGAATGGCAGATTTTTATATTGAAAAATATCGTAAAGCAGAGGGGAGAATGATCAATGGAGAGACAGAGTGCGCAAAGACAGGGACGGCTGACCCAGATCAAGGTGTATGTGGGGAAGTTCTTCCGGATATTTGTTAATGAGAGAAACTGGAAAACCATTCTCTTTGCAGTGATTGTGGCTTTGATTCTGTCCTATGTGCTGAAGGATTCCATGTTTATCACCAAAGAGAGCACACGCTCCGGATTTTTTGTCATGGTATCCGCCTGTGTCTGGATTGGTATTTTTAATTCCATCCAGGAAGTGTGCAAGGAACGCCAGGTGATCAAGAGAGAACACCGGACGGGTCTGCATATTACTTCCTATGTGGCGGCGCATATGATTTATCAGGCGGCGATCTGCCTGGCACAGACGGTATTTATGGTTCTGTTTTACAGCTTTTTTATGAAATTCCCAACGCATGGCCTGGTGACCGGAAGCTTTCATGTGGATTTTTCCATCAGCCTGTTTCTGGTGCTGTATGCGGCGGATATGCTTGGGATAGCGGTGTCTTCTCTGGTGAAGACGACCACGGCAGCCATGACGGTGATGCCTTTTCTGCTGATTGTTCAGCTGATTTTCTCCGGGTCGATTTTCCCGATTACCGGACAGGCGAAGATTCTCTCGGATCTCACCATCAGTAAGTGGGGACAGAGAGTGCTGTGCATTGAGGCGAATCTCAATGAACTGCCCTCTGAGATTCTGGATTCCGAGCTGGAAATGCTGGCGGAGATCGACGGTCTGCAGGAGGCCCTGGATGAGCTTCCGCAGGATGTGGTAAAAGATGTTCAGGAAGAAGGCTACGCCTTGCTGCAGGATTTCGTCCACGATTACACTTACCGGAGAATTTACGAATACGATGCTTCCCTGGTGCTGCGCCGCTGGGGGTATCTGGTGATTTTCTCCCTGGCTTACGCGGCAGTGGCCGTGATCAGTCTGGAGTTCATCGACCGGGATAAGCGATAAACAAAAACGAAATTACATAGCCGGACGGTTTTCAGGAAAAGAAGATCATCCGGCTATTTTTATGCCCGGATATCTGAAATAACTTATGGAATATCCAATCATGGGCAGGAAAGGAGATGATATTTATGCCTTATGTTGCGCCGGAAGTGGTGCAGAGAGTGAAACAGATCGACCTGCTGACCTATCAAATTAATAAAAAAAGGAAGGAATGATAAAAAGTACAGATGTACACTCGAACATTTGTACTTTTTTTAATCTTCATCCTATATACTTTTATCATTATCTTTGCTATAATGTGCGAAAAGAGCAGAGCCAGATATATGCAAGGCAGATTGTCGTGCTTGCATGAACAGTCGGCCTTGCATATATCTGACGAGCGAAGCGACCGAGGAAACCGGAGGTTTTTCGAGGTGCTCTGCCCGTTAAGGTTATCTTGTGCTATTTAGTCCTCGAAAAAGCGTTTTCCCAAAGGATACTTCGTAATGTGACTTTTGCCTTTCTGGATTCGTAATGGTGTCCTATAAGGCTATTATTTTGACGTTTTCGTTACGAATGATTTTTTTGAGGGTGGCTGATATTGAACGTATCAAAAGTCACAAAGGAGAGATTTTGCTATGGATAAATTCGTTTTAAAGGCTCCGTATCAGCCTACGGGCGACCAGCCGCAGGCGATCGAGGCGCTTGTAAAAGGGTTCCGGGAAGGCAATCAATGCCAGACTTTACTGGGGGTTACGGGTTCTGGAAAGACGTTTACGATGGCCAACGTGATCGAGCAGCTGCAGAAACCCACACTGGTCATCGCCCACAATAAAACACTGGCCGCTCAGTTGTACGGAGAATTCAAGGAGATGTTCCCTGATAACGCAGTGGAGTATTTTGTTAGTTAGTGTGCCGGAGCCGGAAAATGGGGAATATCTGGTGTTATTTGGCGCTGATTTGTTCATATTTTGTGGAGAAAACAGGACGAGATAGGCTGGATAATGCCGTATGGACAAAAAGATTTTGTGACTTTTTGCAGATTAGATTCGTAACGAGTAGAAATGGATATAAAGTAGATAAAGAGGTTAGTATGGATGTAGCAATCGAATTTGTTAATGTATAATACTACAGAAGATGGTTTAACAAAAATTGAGGCGACTTTTGTAAATGATACGGTATGGCTTTCTCTGGAACAGATGGCAGAGTTATTGGAACTGGAATTAGGGAAATAATGTTTCCCTAATTGATAGCGAAGCGTGAAAGTATGTACAAAGTAGAATTAAAAATTGATATGCACAATCTGATACAAGATGACGCTGATCAAATCTGTAAAGAAATTGATCACTTTTTTGAAACTGAAAAGCTGATTTGTGTAAAGAGACACCAGGGAACAAGGATATATATTGGCCAGGGATGCAGAGAGGATTACGGAAGATTTTGGGCGGCAATCTTTGCTATGAAACATTCTAAGAAGATCAGCGAGAATTTAAAAGAATGTTTCTGGTATAATGGAGATAAGAAAGAAAATTTGATTACAGATTTTTTCAGATATTCGAAAAATTAGAATAACTGATATGAAAAGTGGGGAGGGATTGCGAGAATGAAGAGTGATAAAAACACACTGGTCCTATATCATGGAAGCCCGAATAAAGAGATACGACCAACATATGGTCTGGGAAATGACAAACACGATTACGGAAAGGGATTTTATCTGACTGAAAGCCCGGTGCTGGCATCTGAGTGGTCAGTCTGCAATCCTATAGAGAATAACGGGTGGGTACATAAGTATATATTGGATGTTGCTGAATTAAACATATTGGATTTTCAGGAATGTGATATACTTTCCTGGCTGGCAGAACTGATGAAACACCGGGATGCTGATACAGGACGGAGATATAAGGTGCTGGCGCCCAGGTTTATAGAAAAGTATCAGATTTCTACAGAAGGATATGATGTCATCAAAGGGTGGAGAGCGAATGCGTCATATTTTTATATTGCTAAATGTTTTGTCAGGGATGAAGTAGATCTGGATATTTTGCCGGAATTATTAAAATTGGGAGATCTGGGAATTCAGTACTGCTTAAAGACAGAAAAAGCGTTTCTGTCTCTGAACGAGGACATTACAGCACTGCGGGAAATTGACTATCACAAGATTAATCCACAGTATACACAGCGTGACAGAAATGCCAGAGAGACTATGTATGCATTGATCAACTCTGAAAAGAATAAAATTGAAAATGTGTTCAGTAAACTGCTGTGAGAGGTAAGATAATGGAAGTATTTAGTAAAGCGTATTTGGAGGAAGTGATTGAAAATCAGGGGAAACTCTTTGAATATGCTCAGGATCACTGTCCGGGAATGGATATAGTGGATTTTATTAATCAATATATGAACAGCCGGACTAGATTCCTGATAGATGAGGGACAGGCGTATGTCTCTACTATGGATGCAGAAAGTTTATTTGACTATTTCCTGAAAAATGATAAATATGAGTTAAAACAGGGAAAAGAGGCAGGGGGATTCGCCCCTGACTGGATCGGGCAGTTTTATGCTTTGTTTCAATGGACGTACAGGATGCCAAGCAAAGAAGTTGTAAGACTTCTTCCGGTGAAATTTATGTTTGAAGGGTATTCGGGGCTTCATGATCTTGATCTGCAGGTGGCTGTCCAAAAGGTAGGAGAACAGTGCGGACTTGAGAAACGGGAATAAAGGCGGAGTGTTACAGGAAGAAGGTGCGGCTATGATATGCTTTCATAACCCGGATGAAGAAAATGGCTATCTGAGCAACTGGTTTCTATCTGAATTCACAGTTGGCGGTATTACGTTTTCTTCCATGGAGCAATATATGATGTATGAAAAGGCGGTTTTGTTCAAAGATCAGACAACTGCAGAAAAGATATTGCAGACGGATGATGTGGCAGAGATTAAGGCGTTAGGGAGAACTGTGCAAAATTTTGATGAAAAAGTCTGGGTAAAGGAAAGAGAAGGTATTGTTTACCGGGGCGTATCAGAGAAATTCCGTCAGAATCCTGAACTTGCTGAAAAACTGGAGCGGACAGGTGAAGAGATAATTGCGGAATGCGCTGTAAAAGATCGAATATGGGGAATTGGTCTTTCTATGGAAGATGAGAACAGACTCTGCATTGATAAATGGAGAGGACAGAATCTTCTGGGCAGAATTTTAATGCGAGTGAGAGAAGATATCAGGAATCAAAATAAAGTGACTCAGGCATTTCAGAATATTGAGAAAGCCTTTTCCGTTTCAGCGGAAGCTGCAAGCTTTCTTACAGAATCGGAACTACAGGATTATGTAAAGAAAATCCGTCAGGAGAAGGAGAAAAAATAGATCATGGATCATTTTGAATTAGTATCAGAATACAAACCCACCGGCGATCAGCCGCAGGCCATTGAACAGCTGGTCAGAGGCTTTAAGGAAGGCAACCAGTGCGAGACTCTTCTTGGCGTTACCGGATCGGGCAAAACATTTACCATGGCGAATGTCATCCAACAACTGAATAAACCGACGCTGATCATTGCTCACAACAAGACTCTGGCGGCACAGCTCTACGGCGAGTTCAAAGAGTTCTTCCCGAACAATGCTGTGGAGTACTTTGTCTCCTACTACGATTACTATCAGCCGGAGGCTTATGTGCCGTCCACGGATACTTACATTGCCAAGGACTCTTCCATCAATGAGGAGATTGATAAACTGCGTCTGTCGGCCACCGCTTCTTTAGTGGAGCGAAAGGACGTGATTGTGGTGTCCAGTGTGTCCTGCATTTACGGCCTGGGCGAGCCGGAAAACTTCGAGAAAATGATGGTTTCCCTGCGGCCGGGGATGGAAAAGGATCGGGATGAGGTGCTTCGGCAGCTCATCGATATCCAGTATGACCGCAACGAGATGGACTTCAAGAGAGGCACCTTCCGGGTGCGCGGGGACGTGGTGGAGATTATCCCGGCCAATGAGGCGGAGATCGCGATC
Source organism: uncultured Blautia sp. (assembly GCA_963927715.1). Taxonomy (GTDB): domain Bacteria; phylum Bacillota; class Clostridia; order Lachnospirales; family Lachnospiraceae; genus Blautia_A. The sequence goes on from CAWVBU010000001.1 coordinate 612,284, forward strand.
CGGGTGGAGTTTTTCGGAGATGAGATTGATCGGATTACGCAGATTGACGTGCTGACCGGAGAGATCCGGGGGGAACTGGAACACGTGGCAATTTTTCCGGCTTCTCACTATGTAGTGCCGGCGGAGCAGATCCGGAGGGCGGCAGATGCCATTGAGGAAGAACTGAAGGAACGGGTGGAGTATTTTAAGAGCGAGGACAAGCTGCTGGAGGCACAGCGGATTGCGGAGCGCACCAATTTCGATGTGGAGATGCTCAAAGAGACCGGGTTCTGTTCCGGGATCGAGAACTATTCCAGACATCTGGCAGGCCTCGCGCCGGGACAGCCGCCGTATACACTGATGGATTTCTTCAAGGATGATTTCCTGATTATTATTGATGAGTCTCATAAGACAGTCCCGCAGATCCGGGGCATGTACGCCGGAGACCAGTCGAGAAAGACCACGCTGGTGGATTACGGCTTCCGCCTTCCGTCAGCGAAAGACAACCGGCCGCTGAATTTCGAAGAGTTCGAGAGCAAGATTGACCAGATCCTGTTCGTATCTGCCACACCCGGAGAATACGAAGCGGATCACGAGCTTCTGAGGGCGGAACAGATCATTCGTCCCACCGGGCTTCTGGATCCGAAGGTGGAGGTACGGCCGGTGGAGGGACAGATTGATGATCTGGTGGGAGAAGTGAATCAGGAAGTGGAGAAACACCACAAGGTCCTGATCACCACGCTGACCAAGAGAATGGCGGAAGATCTCACAGATTATATGAAGGATCTGGGCATTCGGGTGAAATATCTGCATTCCGATATCGATACGCTGGAGAGAACACAGATCATCCGCGATATGCGTCTGGATGTCTTCGACGTTCTGGTGGGCATCAACCTTTTGAGGGAAGGACTGGATATCCCGGAAATCACCCTGGTGGCCATTCTGGACGCGGATAAAGAGGGATTCCTCCGATCAGAGACCTCCCTGATCCAGACGATCGGCCGTGCCGCCAGAAACGCGGAAGGGCGGGTCATCATGTACGCGGATATGATGACGGATTCCATGCGGATCGCCATCGATGAGACAGAGCGCCGTCGGACGCTGCAGGAGGCTTATAATAAGGAACATGGTATTACGCCGAAGACCATACAGAAATCGGTGCGGGATCTGATCAGTATTTCCAGGGCGGTGGCGCAGACGGAAAGCAGGATGGAAAAAGATCCGGAGTCCATGAGCAAAAAAGAGCTGGAGAAACTGATCCGGCAAGTGGAAAAGCAGATGCGCGCCGCGGCCGCGGACCTGAATTTCGAGCAGGCCGCCGAGCTGCGTGACAAGATGATTGAGCTGAAGAAGAATCTTGCAGAATTAAAATAGAAAAAAGACTGCGGGCGGTTTTGTGGATACACAGAACCGCCTGTCCGATTTTCGGGAATGTTTCACAGGAAAAACACAATTTTTCCATATAAACTATTGACAAAAAAGAGATGGAGTGCTATTTTAAACATAGATGTTAGCACTCCTTATTGCTGAGTGCTAATAATCTGATAGGACAGGAGGGACGGATTTTGGGCGAAGAGTTGAGTGAACGTAAACGGAAAATACTTCATGCGATCATTCAGAATTACCTGGAGACCGGGGAGCCGGTCGGGTCAAGGACGATTTCCAAATATACGGACTTGAATCTGAGTTCAGCTACGATCCGTAACGAAATGTCAGATCTGGAGGAGCTTGGCTACATTGTACAGCCGCATACTTCCGCCGGAAGGATTCCTTCAGACAAGGGATATCGTCTCTATGTGGATGAACTGATGCAGGAGAAAGAAGATGAGATTGCAGAGATCCGTGATCTGATGATTGAGCGGACCGATAAAATGGAGAACGTGCTGAAACAGGTGGTGCGTGTTCTGGCGTCAAATACCAATTACGCAACCATGATTTCTGTACCGCAGGGAACCAGCAACCGTCTGAAATTTATTCAGCTTTCCCGTGTCAGTGAGCTTCAGCTTCTGGCGGTGGTTGTCGCGGAGGGGAATCTGATCCGCAATAAAATCATCGAACTGGAAGAAGGGATGAATGACGAAACCATCCTGAAGCTGAATCTTCTTCTGAACACCAATCTGAACGGACTGCAGATCGCTGAGATTAATTTCGGATTGATCGCGAAGCTGAAAGAGCAGGCCGGAATCCACAGCGGCGTGGTGGCCACGGTGCTGGATGAGGTGGCGAAGATGATTGAATTCGAGGAGGAACCGGAGATTTACACTTCGGGCGCCACGAATATCTTCAAGTATCCGGAGCTGAGCGACAGTACCCGTGCCAGTGAGCTGATCTCCGCGTTCGAGGAGAAGAAACAGCTGGTGGAACTGGTCAAGGATACCATGGACGAGGAGAATACCGGTATTCAGGTCTATATCGGCGATGAGAGCCCCATTCAGAACATGAAGGACTGCAGTGTTGTGACTGCTACCTATCAGCTGGGAAATGGAATGCAGGGAACCATCGGAATCATCGGACCGAAACGAATGGATTATGAGAATGTGGTAGACAGCCTGAAAACGCTGAAAACCCAACTGGATAATATATTTAACAAAAAAACCTAGAAAGGCAGGAGAAACATGTCAGAGGAAAAGAAGATCCAGGATGAAATGGAAGATTTGGAGACTGCGCAGTCTCAGGCGGAGGAAGCATCCGACGAAGAAGAAAACAGCGCAAAGACAGAAGAGGCTGACAGCGAAGAGGCCGGTGGAAAAGAAGCGCAGGAAACGGAGGAGGCCTCCGAGGATGGCGCCGGACAGAAGAGCAAAACTTCTTTCTTCGGTAAGAAAAAAGAGAAAAAGGATAAAAAGGATCAGCAGATCGCAGATTTGACCGACCGTCTTCAGAGAACCATGGCTGAGTTTGATAATTTCCGCAAGCGTACAGAGAAAGAGAAAGCAAGCATGTACATCATCGGCGCGAAGGAGATTATCGAGAAGATTCTGCCGGTGGTGGATAACTTTGAGAGAGGTCTGGCAACCGCCCAGGAAGGGGACGCGTTTGCGGACGGCATGAAGATGATTTACAAACAGATGATGACCACGCTGGATGAGCTGGGAGTGAAAGCCATCGAGGCAGTGGGACAGCCGTTTGACCCGAATTATCACAACGCGGTGATGCATGTGGATGATGAGAGTCTGGGCGAGAATGTTGTGGCAGAGGAATTGCAGAAGGGTTACACATACAAAGATTTCGTCATCCGCCACAGCATGGTAAAAGTAGCAAACTGACCGCACAGGTGGGTTTGAAATAGAAAAATCACAGAGCAAAAGTAATACTCACAGAAACGTGAGGAAGGATTAGATAGGAGGAAGAACATCATGGGCAAGATTATAGGTATTGACTTGGGTACAACCAACAGCTGCGTAGCAGTTATGGAAGGTGGACAGCCCACCGTTATAGCGAACACGGAGGGAGCGAGAACCACACCTTCTGTTGTGGCATTCACAAAGACTGGAGAGAGACTGGTAGGTGAGCCTGCGAAACGTCAGGCAGTTACCAATGCGGAGAAGACTATTTCTTCCATTAAAAGAGAGATGGGTACCGATTACCGTGTAAATATCGACGGCAAGAAATATTCTCCTCAGGAGATTTCCGCGATGATTCTCCAGAAACTGAAAAAAGACGCGGAAGATTATCTGGGAGAGTCTGTGACAGAGGCAGTTATCACTGTTCCGGCGTATTTCAATGACGCGCAGCGTCAGGCTACCAAAGATGCCGGAAAGATCGCGGGACTGGATGTAAAACGTATTATCAACGAGCCGACCGCGGCAGCTCTGGCATATGGTCTGGATAACGAAAAAGAGCAGAAAATTATGGTATACGACCTGGGCGGCGGTACCTTCGATGTGTCTATCATCGAGATTGGCGACGGCGTCATCGAAGTATTGTCAACAGCCGGAAACAACCGTCTGGGCGGTGACGATTTCGACCAGAAGATCACCGATTACATGCTGGCAGAGTTTAAGAAAAACGAAGGCGTGGATCTGTCCACAGACAAAATGGCTCTTCAGAGACTGAAAGAAGCAGCAGAGAAAGCAAAGAAAGAGCTGTCATCCGCGACGACCACGAACATCAACCTGCCGTTTATCACCGCGACAAGCGAAGGTCCGAAACATTTCGATATGAACCTGAGCAGAGCGAAGTTTGATGAGCTGACACATGATCTGGTAGAAAAGACTGCAGAGCCTGTAAGACGCGCGCTTTCCGACGCGGGAATCAATGCGTCAGAGCTGGGTCAGGTACTGCTGGTAGGTGGTTCCACACGTATCCCGGCGGTTCAGGATAAGGTTCGCCAGCTGACCGGCAAAGAGCCGAGCAAATCCCTGAATCCGGATGAATGTGTGGCACTGGGCGCCTGTGTACAGGGCGGTAAGCTGGCCGGCGACACCGGCGCAGGCGACATCCTTCTGCTGGATGTAACTCCGCTGTCCCTGTCCATTGAGACCATGGGAGGTATCGCTACCCGTCTGATCGAGAGAAATACCACCATCCCGACCAAGAAGAGCCAGATCTTCTCAACAGCGGCAGACAACCAGACTGCTGTAGATATCAACGTAGTACAGGGTGAGAGACAGTTCGCAAGAGATAACAAATCTCTGGGACAGTTCCGTCTGGATGGAATTCCGCCTGCAAGAAGAGGCGTTCCGCAGATTGAAGTTACCTTCGATATTGATGCCAACGGTATTGTAAATGTATCCGCGAAGGATCTGGGCACCGGAAAAGAGCAGCACATTACGATTACAGCCGGATCCAACATGTCAGATGATGAGATCGAGAAAGCGGTAAAAGAAGCGGCAGAGTACGAAGCTCAGGATAAGAAGAGAAAAGAGGCAATTGATGCCAGAAACGATGCGGATTCCATGGTATTCCAGACAGAGAATGCCCTGAAAGAAGCAGGAGATAAACTGGATGCCAACGATAAAGCGTCTGTAGAGGCGGATTTGAACGCGCTGAAAGATCTGCTGAACAAGACGAAACCGGAAGAAACCACAGAGGCTCAGGTGGCTGAGATCAAAGCGGCACAGGAGAAACTGATGCAGAGCGCGCAGAAACTGTTCGCGAAGATGTATGAGCAGACACAGCAGCAGGCCGGCGGTCCGAATCCGAATATGGGAGGCGGCGCTGCAGGAAACGGCGGTGACGAGGCTGGTTACGGCGACGATGTGGTAGACGCGGATTACAAAGAAGTCTAATAAAATAAATAGGATGGTCAGACATGGCAGAGAAGAGAGATTTGTATGAGGTCTTAGGTATTGACCGGAATGCAGATGAGGCGACGATAAAAAAAGCATACCGTAAGCTGGCTAAAAAATATCACCCGGATGTAAATCCGGGTGATAAAGATGCAGAGCAGAAATTCAAAGAAGCGACCAACGCTTACGCGATTTTGAGCGATCCGGAGAAGAGAAGGCAGTACGATCAGTTCGGTCATGCCGCGTTCGAAAACGGAGGCGCCGGCGGCGGAGGATTTGGCGGCTTCGGCGGTTTTGACTTCAACAGCGCGGATATGGGAGATATTTTCGGCGACATTTTCGGCGATTTGTTTGGCGGCGGAAGAAGCAGACGTACACAGAACGGCCCTATGAGAGGGGCGAATCTGCGCGCGCGGATTAATATCACATTTGAGGAAGCGGTTTTCGGCTGTGAAAAAGAGCTGGAGATTACCCTGAAAGATACCTGCGAGACCTGTCACGGAACCGGCGCGAAGCCGGGTACCAGTCCGGTGACCTGCCCGAGATGTCATGGAGAAGGACAGATTGTGACGACCAGCCAGAGTATGTTCGGCATGGTTCGGAATGTACAGACCTGTCCGGACTGTCATGGAACCGGAAAGATTATCAAAGAGAAATGTCCGGACTGCCGCGGCACGGGTTATATTTCGTCCCGAAAGAAAATTCAGGTATCGGTGCCGGCGGGAATTGACGACGGACAGAGCATCCGGATCCGCGAGAAGGGAGAGCCGGGCATCAACGGCGGCCCGAGAGGAGATTTGCTGGTGGAAGTTTCCGTGGCCCGTCACCCGATTTTCCAGAGACAGGATATGAATATTTTCTCCACGGCTCCGATTACCTTCGCGCAGGCTGCGCTGGGCGGTGAAGTGAAGATCAGCACGGTGGACGGCGATGTGGTCTATGAGGTGAAGCCTGGAACTCAGACCGATACGAGAATCCGTCTGAAAGGAAAGGGTGTTCCTTCCCTGCGGAATAAAAATGTGCGGGGCGACCACTATGTCACTTTGGTTGTTCAGGTACCCACGAAACTGAACGAGAGGGCGAAAGAAGCCCTCCGGGAATTTGACGAGGCCTGTGGAAACCGTCCATCTTCCAAACCGAAAACAGAGAAAAAGAAAAAAGGCTTTATGGACAAGGTGAAAGAAGCTTTTGAAGAGTGACCGAACAGCCTTTGAAAATAAGAAGAACGGATCTGGTTCGCAGCCGATTCGTTCTTTTTTTCGGCTTTTCCCGTCTGAATTAAGAAACCCCTTTTCAACTGTGCGCAAATCGTGTATGATAAGGAGATGGTATGATGCGGGATGGAGCAGGTCAGCCGGCTCCTGTCGAAAGGGATTATTGTGACGACTCTGGGAGCGATGGTTACCGTTCCCTTGGTTGCTTTGTGTATGTAGAAAAGGAGAGAACAGGAAATGAAGTGGAATCGTTTCAGAATTAAGACAAAGACAGAAGCGGAAGATCTGATTATCTGCACACTGGCGGAGCTGGGAATCGAAGGCGTTGAGATTGAGGATAAACAACCTCTGACGGAAGAGGATAAAAAGCAGATGTTTGTGGATATCATGCCGGAAGGACCGGAGGACGACGGGATTGCCTATCTGAGCTTTTACCTGGAAGACGGGGAGGACAACCGCGAAATCCTGGAGAAAGTCCAAAAGGAACTGGAACAGTTGTCTGCTTTTGTGGACATCGGAGAGGGAACCATTGAGGAATCTCAGACAGAAGATAAGGACTGGATTAACAACTGGAAAGAATATTTCCATCAGTTTTATGTGGACGACATTCTGATCACGCCTTCCTGGGAACCGGTCCGGGAGGAAGATCAGGGGAAAATGATTCTCCATATAGATCCGGGAACTGCGTTCGGAACAGGAATGCATGAGACGACACAGTTATGTATCCGTCAGCTGAAAAAGTACGTCCGCTCCGACACACAGATGCTGGATGTGGGAACCGGAAGCGGAATTCTGGGAATCATTGCCCTGAAGCTTGGGGCAGCCCATGTGGTGGGAACAGATCTGGATCCCTGCGCGGTTCCGGCAGTGGAAGACAATTTGCAGGCCAACGGGATCCCAAAGGAGCAGTTTGATCTGATGATCGGGAACCTGATTGATGATCCGGCGGTGCAGGAAGCGGCCGGATTTGAGAAATATGATGTGGTGACAGCGAATATTCTGGCGGATGTCCTGGTGGCTCTGACGCCGGAGGTGGTGCATCACATGAAAAAAGGCGGGATCTACATCACTTCGGGCATTCTGGATGTGAAAGAAGAAGAGGTCCGCAAGGCGGTGACTGACGCCGGTCTGACGGTTCTGGAAGTGACCCGCCAGGGAGAGTGGGTGTCTGTCACAGCGAGAAAGGACGGATGAGATGAAGCGATTTTTCGTGGCGCCGGAGCAGATAGAGGAGAGCCGGATTTGGATAACCGGAAGTGACGTAAATCATATCCGGCAGGTCCTGAGAATGCGGGAGGGAGAAGAACTCTGGGTCAGTGACGGTGAGAAGAAAGAGTATCACTGCGTGATCCGGGAAATTACACCGGATCAGATCCTTCTGGATATTCTGTACGCCCAGGAGCCGGACTATGAGCTGCCGGGAAAAATCTGCCTGTTTCAGGGCCTTCCCAAAGGGGATAAAATGGAATTTATCATCCAGAAAGCGGTGGAACTGGGGGTTCATGAGATCATTCCGGTATCCATGGCCAGGTGTGTCGTACGGCTGGATGACAAAAAGGCGAAGAAAAAAAGAGAACGCTGGCAGGAAATTGCGCGCAATGCAGCGAAGCAGTCCCGAAGGCTGCTGGTTCCGACGGTCCATGAGGTGTGTACTTTTGATGAGGCATTGAAGCTGGGAAAGTCTATGGATGCGGGGATTCTTCCCTATGAGCGGGCGGAAGGTATCGCACAGGCGCGCAGAGTGATTCAGGAAATCCAGCCGGGGCAGAGCATCGGTATTTTCATCGGACCGGAAGGCGGTTTCGCCCCGGAGGAAGTGGAAAAAGCAAAAGAAGCCGGGATGAAGCCCATTACCCTTGGGCGGAGAATCCTGCGGACAGAGACGGCCGGAATGACCATTCTGTCCATCCTGATGTTTCGATTGGAGGATGAGTAACGTTGGAAGCGTATTTGGATAATTCAGCGACGACGAGATGTTATCCGAGTGTGTGTGATATCGTCGTCAAAACCATGATGGAGGATTACGGAAATCCCTCTGCCATGCACCGGAAAGGCGTGGAAGCAGAGCAGTATCTGCGTGACACCCAGGAAATACTGGGGAAAATTCTGAAGGTTAAGCCAAAAGAGATTTATTTTACCTCCGGGGGAACGGAGTCAAACAATCTGGCGCTGATGGGAACCGCGATGGCAAATCAGAGGGCAGGGAAGCATGTGATCACTTCATCCATAGAACATGCGGCGGTGGCGGCGCCGGTACGCCATCTGGAAGAGCTGGGATTTGAAGTTACGGTTCTTCCGGTGGATGAACAGGGAGTGGTGAAGCTGGACGCCCTTTGTGAGGCGCTTCGGCCGGATACCATTCTGGTGTCTGTGATGTATGTGAACAATGAGATCGGTTCCGTCCAGCCGGTGGAAGAGATTGCCGCCTGGGTCCATGAGAAAAGTCCGAAGGCGGTCTTTCATGTGGATGCCATTCAGGCGTTCGGCAAGTACCGGATTCATCCGAAGAAGCAGGGAATCGACCTTCTCTCGGTCAGTTCCCACAAGTTCCATGGCCCCAAGGGGGTGGGATTTCTCTATGTCTCGGAGAAGGTGAAAATCCAGCCTCAGATTCTGGGCGGCGGGCAGCAGGGCGGCATGCGCTCAGGAACCGACAATGTGCCGGGAATCGCGGGAATGGGCGTGGCGGCAAAAGAAGTCTACGGGCATCTGGAAGAAAATGTCGCGAAGCTGTATGAGCTGAAGAGGCATCTGACGGAAGGGCTGGAGCAGCTGGATCAGGTGGTTCTCAACGGAATGCCCTGCATGGAGGGCGCTCCTCATATTGTCAGCGCAAGTTTTCTGGGTGTGCGCAGCGAGGTGATGCTCCATGCGCTGGAAGACCGGCAGATTTACGTGTCGGCAGGTTCTGCCTGCTCCACCCACAAGCGGTCGGCAAGTTCTACGCTGACTGCGGTGGGGATGAGGCGGGAACAGCTGGAGACTACTTTGCGTTTCAGCTTCTGTGAAACCACATCCATGGAAGAGATTGATTACTGTCTGGAATGTCTGAGGGAACTTCTGCCTGTGCTGCGCAGATATTCCCGGAAATAGTGTTTGCGATAAGTAAAGGATGGAAAATAAAATGATAAATGCATTTTTGATTAAATACGCGGAGATCGCGCTGAAAGGAAAGAACCGGCATCTGTTCGAGGACGCGCTGATCCATCAGATGAAACTGGCCCTGGAAAAGACGGAAGGGGAATACCAGGTGACGAAAGAGCAGGGACGGGTTTATGTCCATTGTCTGGGAGAATATGACTATGAGGAGACGGTGGAAGCCCTGCAGAGAGTGTTCGGAATCGTGGGAATCTGCCCGGTGGCGATTTACGAGGAGGAAGGATTCGAGAAACTTGCGCAGGATGTTCTGAGCTATATGAAAGAGTACCATCCGGAATACGCGGGAACGTTCAAAGTGAATACCCGGCGGGCGAATAAGCGTTTCCCCATGGAATCCATGGAGGTCAGCGCCCAGCTGGGCGGGGAGATCCTGGATGCTTTTCCGAAAGCCTCCGTGGATGTGCACCAGCCGGAATTAAAACTGTCGGTGGAAATCCGGGAGAAAGTCTATATTTATTCTCAGACGATCCCGGGACCGGGAGGAATGCCGGTGGGAACCAATGGAAAAGGGATGCTGCTTCTGTCCGGAGGAATTGACAGTCCGGTGGCCGGCTACATGATCGCCAAGAGAGGCGTGACCATCGACGCGGTTTATTTCCATGCGCCGCCTTATACCAGCGAGAGAGCGAAACAGAAAGTGGTGGACCTGGCGCGTCTGGTGGCCCGGTACAGCGGCCCCATTTCCCTGCATGTGGTGAATTTCACCGATATTCAGCTCTATATTTATGATCAGTGTCCGCACGAAGAGCTGACCATTATCATGAGACGCTATATGATGCGGATTGCGGAGCACTTCGCGAAAGAGAGAAAATGTCTGGGATTGATTACCGGCGAGAGTATCGGACAGGTGGCAAGCCAGACCATGCACAGTCTGGCGGCAACCAACGAGGTCTGCACGATTCCGGTTTACCGTCCGGTGATCGGATTTGACAAACAGGAGATTGTGGAGATTGCCCACCGGATTCATACGTATGAGACTTCCATTCAGCCGTTTGAAGACTGCTGCACCATTTTTGTGGCGAAACATCCGGTGACAAAGCCGAACCTGAATGTGATCCACCGGTCAGAGACCAGACTGAGCGAGAAGATTGATGCTCTTGTGGAGGAAGCCATCCGGACGACAGAAGTGATAGAGATCCGGTAACACACAGAAAAAATGCCGTACGTTTCTTTTTCAGAAATGTACGGCATCGGCAATCTCGCTTTGCGCTGGTCTTAAACAATGTAGTCTTTTACAACAGCCATTACGCTGTCCAGGGTGCTTCCGTCAGCATGGATGTTCAGATCAATGTTCTTGGACAGATCCAGGCTGAAGATACCCATGATGGATTTTGCGTCAATGACATATCTTCCGGATACCAGATCAAAATCGCAGTCGAATTTGCTGATTTCATTTACGAATGCTTTCACTTTATCGATTGAGTTCAGTGAAATCTGTACTGTTTTCATAAATAGACCTCCCTAATTTGATTTCTATTAGTTCTCTTACTTACAACGTTATCTTACATTTTGGTGGTATAAAAGTCAAGGTGAAAACAGATAAAAAAAAACGATGTAATTGGTGAATTTGTATAAATATTTTACAGAGAAAAAGGAGTGAATCATGAAGAAGACCGTTGCTTTTCATAATTTGGGGTGCAAAGTGAATGCCTATGAGCTGGAAGCCATGCAGCAGATCATGGAGAAAGCCGGTTATGAGACCGTGCCCTTTGCGCCGGGAGCGGATGTCTACATCATCAATACCTGCACGGTCACCAACATCGCGGACAGAAAATCCAGACAGATGCTTCACCGGGCCAGAAAAATGAATCCGCAGGCTGTCGTCGTGGCGGTGGGATGCTACGCGCAGGCAGATCTGCCCCGCCTGGAAGCAGATGAAGCCGTGGACCTGATTGTGGGAAATAACCGTAAGAAAGACATAGCAGCATTGCTGGAAGCATATGATAGAACGAAGGACAGGCAGGAGAGTGTCATCAATATCAATCAGACGAAGGAATACGAATCCCTTCAGATTGAGAACACGGCAGAACATGTCCGCGCCTATATTAAAGTACAGGACGGCTGCAATCAGTTCTGTACTTACTGTATCATTCCTTATACCAGGGGCCGCGTGCGCAGCAGGGATATGGAGGATGTGCGGCAGGAAGTAGTCCGTCTGGCCAAAAAGGGGTATCAGGAAGTGGTGCTCACCGGGATTCATCTCAGTTCCTACGGGCTGGATTTCAAGGACCCGAAGTGTAATCTGCTGACGCTGATCCAGACCATCCATCAGGTGGAAGGGATTACACGGATCCGTCTGGGTTCCCTGGAACCGAGAATTATCACCGAGGACTTCGCCAGGGCTCTGGCCGGGCTGTGGAAAGTATGTCCGCATTTTCACCTGTCTTTGCAGAGCGGATGTCAGGCGACGCTGGAAAGGATGAACCGCAGATATACGGCTGAAGAATACGAAGAAAAATGCCGGATTCTGAGGAACTGTTTCGCGAATCCCGCCCTGACGACAGATGTGATTGTGGGATTTCCGGGGGAAAGTCCGGAGGAATTCCGGGAATCCTATGAATTTGTGAAAAAAATCCGTTTTTACGAAACCCATATTTTCAAATATTCCCGGAGAAAGGGGACCAAAGCGGATAAGATGAGCGGTCAGATTCCGGAGCAGGAAAAGACCAGAAGAAGCGAAAAAATGATTGCGCTGGGACAGGAAGGGGCTCTTAGGTATGAAGAAAGTTTTCTGGGAAAAGAACTGGAGATCCTTCTGGAAGAAGAGGTACAGATCGACGGGAAAGCCTATCTGACCGGCCATTCCAGAGAATACATCAAAGGCGCGGTACCGGCAAAAGAGGGCTGGAAAGTGAACGACTGCGTTGTGATGACGCCTGAGAAGTTTTTGCAGGAACATCTGCTGACGGGGGCGGCCGCAAAGTTTTCGTTGTAATTTATGGTAAGATATATTAAAATAAATGAAAGATCGATGATTGAACGTATCGAAGCGGATTTTGCATATCTGCTTAACCGCGGAAGAGAAAAGAAACTTCTCCCTGCGGAGAATTATGAAATAAGGACGTGAGAAAATGGCTGAAAATCTTGGAAATACACAGTATTTTAAAACAAAACCGGAGGCGGAGCTTCATGTAAAAGAAGTTCTTGATCTGGTATACAACGCGATGTCAGAGAAAGGCTACAATCCGGTGAATCAGATTGTAGGATATATTATGTCCGGAGATCCGACATATATCACAAGCTACAAAGGAGCCCGCAGCATGATTATGAAAGTGGAGCGGGATGAGCTTGTGGAGGAGCTTCTCACAGAGTACATCAAGAACAAATCCTGGGAAAGATAAGAAGAGTATGAGAAGAGTACTGGGATTGGATTTCGGTTCGAAGACGGTAGGGGTCGCGGTCAGTGATCCGCTGGGCCTGACGGCACAGGGCGTGGAGATTATACGGAGAAAATCAGAAAACAAACTGCGTCAGACTCTTGCCAGAATTGAAGCTTTGATAGAGGAATATCATGTGGGAGTCCTGGTACTGGGATTCCCTAAAAATATGAATAATACACTCGGGGACAGAGCCGAAAAATCTCTGGAATTCAAAGGAATGCTGGAGAGAAGAACAGGGCTTCCGGTTGTCCTGTGGGATGAGCGTCTGACGACGGTGGAGGCGAACCGCACGCTGATCGAAGGAAAGGTCCGCAGAGAACACAGGAAAGACTATGTGGACATGCTGGCGGCCGTCCTGATTCTGCAGGGATATCTGGATGGAGAGCGTATGCGGGAAGCACAGGAAGAACTGGGGGAAGACAGTCCGGGAGGATTCACAGATGGAACGAATTAAATTTCAGACGGAAGACGGAATACAGGAATTCTATGTGGAAGAACAGACGAGAATCAACGGGTTTAATTATCTGCTGGTTTCAGACTGCGCAGAGGGAGAAGAGGCCCAGGCTTATATTCTGAAAGATGTCTCGGAACCATCCAGCCAGGAAGCCTGCTATGTTATGGTAGAGGACGAGAGAGAGCTGGAAGTGGTTTCCCAGGTTTTTTCACAAATGATGGAAGACGTAGAGATTAGAATGTAGCAGGTATCGACGCACGCTGCATTTTAGCATAAAAGTAAAAAAGCATTTAGTTTCATATGGTGAAGAACATGGAAAAGACTGCCGATGGGGACAGTCTGGTTGTTTTGTTATGGGAAAGGTCCTGCCGCGCAGAGATGAAAAAAGCGTTCAGGGACAAATTCTGTGAAAAAGATTTGTAAAATGTGTACGTGAGACAAAAATCGATCCGCCATAGAAGGAAAATGCTTCAAAACAAATACGGAGGTGCGATATTGAAGAAGGAAAGTAAAAATCAGACAGAGAGTAAAAGCGCGAATCACACGGCGAAACATCCGGATGGAATGAAGAAAAGCGCGCCCAGACAGGCCGCGGCGAAGAACCGGAACAGCGGGGTGAAAAAGACGGTGAAAAACAGCGCGAAACCGGCGGCGAAGCCGGCTCCTAAAAAAGGGAAAAAATCAGCGGCGAAATTAAAAATCATTCCGCTTGGCGGGCTGGAACAGATCGGAATGAACATTACCGCTTTTGAATATGAAGAGAGCATTGTGGTTGTGGACTGCGGATTATCCTTCCCGGAGGACGACATGCTGGGAATCGATCTGGTCATTCCGGATATCACTTACCTGAAAGAAAATATTTCAAAGATCAAAGGTTTTGTGATCACCCACGGACACGAAGACCATATCGGCGCGCTGCCTTACGTGCTCAAAGAGATCAATGTGCCGATCTATTCCACAAAACTGACACTGGGGCTGATCACGAACAAGTTAAGAGAGCACAACCTGGTGAAGACCACGAAACTCAAAGAAGTCCGTCATGGACAGGTTATCAATCTCGGTCACTTTTCTGTGGAATTTGTGAAGACCAACCACAGCATTCAGGACGCCTCGGCACTGGCGATTTATTCCCCGGCCGGTATCGTGGTTCACACCGGAGACTTTAAAGTGGATTACACACCGGTTTTCGGAGATGCCATAGATCTTCAGCGTTTTGCGGAAATCGGCAAGAAAGGCGTGCTGGCGCTGATGTGTGACAGTACCAATGCGGAGCGGAAAGGCTTCACCATGTCCGAGCGGACGGTGGGAAGTGTCTTCGACAACCTGTTTAACGAGTATAAATCGACGAGAATCATCATCGCCACGTTCGCGTCCAATGTGGACCGTGTGCAGCAGATTATCAATTCTGCTTATAAATTCGGCCGCAAGGTGGCCGTGGAGGGACGCAGCATGGTGAATGTCATCAGCGTGGCCACAGAGCTGGGATACCTGAAAATCCCGGATCGTACGCTGGTGGAGATTGACCAGATCAAAAACTATCCGGACGACCAGGTGGTTCTGATCACGACAGGCAGCCAGGGAGAGTCCATGGCGGCGCTGTCCCGGATGGCGGCGAACATCCATAAAAAAGTTACGATTAAGCCGAATGACACGATCATTTTCAGTTCAAATCCGATTCCTGGAAACGAGAAGGCAGTCTCCAAGGTGATCAACGAGCTGTCACAGAAGGGAGCCAATGTTATCTTCCAGGACGCTCATGTATCCGGACATGCCTGTCAGGAGGAGATTAAGCTGATTTATTCACTGGTGCATCCACACTACGCGATTCCGGTGCACGGAGAGTACCGTCATCTGAAAGCGCAGGCGAAGATCGCGGAGAGCCTGGGAATTCCAAAGGATAATATCTTCATTCTGGAATCCGGCGATGTTCTGGAGCTTGACCGGGACAGCGCTCAGGTGACCGGACACGTACAGACCGGCGCGATCCTTGTGGACGGTCTGGGCGTAGGCGACGTGGGAAATATCGTTCTGAGAGACCGCCAGCATCTGGCGGAGGACGGCATCATGATCGTGGTTATGACGCTGGAACGGCACAGCAACGTGATTCTGGCGGGACCGGATATTGTCTCCCGCGGATTCGTCTATGTGAGGGAGTCCGAGGATCTGATGGGAGACGCGAGAAAGGTTGTGGATGACGCGCTTCAGACCTGTCTGGATCACCATGTCAGCGACTGGAGTAAGATCAAGACGGTGGTCAAGGACGCTCTGGGAGATTTCCTGTGGAAGCGTACCAAGAGAAGACCGATGATTTTGCCGATTATTATGGAGGCGTAATGGGCAGATGGATATCATTGAGAGAAATGTACAGATTCTGATTTCGGTGATCCGGCAGAGTTCTGTATACAAAGAATACAAAAAGCAGGAGGAAATCCTGTGCAAGCAGCCGGAACTGAAAGAACGGGTCAACCGCTTTCGGGCGGCAAATTACCGGACGCAGCGGGAGACAGAAAAAGAATTTCTTTTTGAAAAGATGGACGAGATGGTGAAGGAATCCGAAGAATTGAGGAAAATCCCGGAGGTAAATGCCTATCTGGACGCGGAACTGGCTCTGTGCCGGCTTCTGCAGAAGACAACCAGAGAACTGACCAATGGGATTGGACTGGACGTTCCGGATCTGTGATCCGGCAAGGAGAAAAAGACATGGGAGATTTAAGGAACAACGTAGATAAGATAACATCACAACTGGCGGGAGGCGTTCTGCGGATTCTGCTTTATATCTGTGTGGTTTTTCTGGTGATCTGGTTTGCCAGGACATCCTACCGGTTCGGATATGAGATTTTCAATCAGCAGGCCATGAGTCCTCAGGACGGACAGGAAGTCACCGTTGTGGTCAAAGAAGGCGATTCGGTCTATCGGGTAGGAAGAAGCCTGGAGAAGAAAGGGCTGATCGATGACGCGAAAGTGTTTGTGGTTCAGGAGAAGCTTTCCAAATACAAAGGCCAGATTCAGCCGGGGACTTATATTCTGAGTACCGCCTATACGCCGGACAGGATTCTGGCAATTTTGTCCGGAGTGGAGGAGGAAACCGATGAAGGAGGGACCGTTTCTCAATGATTGATGAACGGCTGACTACGTATATCAATTCTCTGGATGGGGGAAATACGGAGTTTCTGGAGAATCTGGAGCGGTATGCCCATGAGACTTATGTCCCGGTGATACGCCGTGAGATGCAGAGTTTCCTGAAAGTGCTGCTGGCGATCAAGCGTCCGGCGAACATCCTGGAGGTAGGGACGGCGATTGGCTTTTCCACACTCCTCATGTGCGAGTACGGCCCGGCCGGATGCCGGATCACGACGATTGAGAATTATGAGAAAAGGATTCCCATTGCCAGGGAGAATTTCGCGAAAAGCGGTTACGGGGAGCAGATTACCCTGCTGGAAGGTGATGCCAGAGAGATTCTGGGGCAGTTGAAGGATTCTTATGATCTGATTTTTATGGACGCGGCAAAAGGGCAGTATATTCATTTTCTGCCGGATGTGCTTCGGCTGCTGGCCCCGGGAGGCGTACTGGTTTCCGATAATGTCCTTCAGGACGGAGAGATCCTGGAATCCAGGTATCTGGTGGAACGCAGAAACCGGACCATACACAAGAGAATGCGGGAATACCTGTATACCCTGAAACACCATCCGGAGCTGGTCACTGCCGTACTCCCGGTGGGGGACGGCATCACGGTCAGTTCTAAAGTTTTAGCAGAGGAGAAATCATGAAAAAACCGGAATTGTTAGTGCCTGCCAGCAGTCTGGAGGTCCTGAAAGTAGCGGTCATGTTCGGCGCGGACGCGGTTTATATCGGAGGAGAAGCGTTCGGGCTGCGTGCCAAAGCGAAGAATTTTACAAATGCCGAGATGAAAGAAGGAATTGCTTTTGCCCATGAACATGGGGTAAAAGTGTATGTCACGGTAAATATTCTGGCACATAACCGGGATCTGGATCCGGCCCGGGAATATCTGAGAGAGCTGGGAGAGATGATGCCGGACGGACTAATTATCGCGGATCCTGGAATCTTTATGCTGGCGAAGGAAGTCTGTCCGCAGATTGAGCGCCACATCAGTACCCAGGCGAACAACACCAATTATGAGACGTTTCGTTTCTGGCACAGTCTGGGAGCCAGGAGGGTTGTGACCGCGCGGGAACTCTCTCTGGAGGAGATTCGGCAGATCCGGGAACATATCCCGGAGGATATGGAGATTGAGACATTTGTCCATGGGGCCATGTGCATTTCCTATTCCGGACGCTGCCTGCTGAGCAATTATCTGGTGGGGCGGGATGCCAATCAGGGAGCCTGCACACATCCGTGCCGCTGGAAATATTCCATTGTGGAGGAGACACGCCCCGGGGAATATATGCCGGTCTATGAGAATGAGCGGGGAACCTATATCTTTAATTCCAAAGATCTGTGTATGATCGAGCATATGGAAGATCTGCTGAACGTGGGCGCAGACAGCCTGAAAATCGAGGGAAGAATGAAGACAGCGCTGTATGTGGCCACAGTGGCAAGAACTTACCGCAAGGCGATCGATGATTATTTCGAGGATCCCGGGAAGTATCAGGAACATCTGCCCTGGTACCGGGAACAGATTTCCAACTGCACGTACCGGCAGTTCACCACGGGATTTTTCTATGGGAAACCGGATGAGAACGCGCAGATTTATGATAACAATACCTATGTGAAAGAATATACGTATCTGGGATTTGTCGAAGAAGTCACGGAAGACGGACTGGCACAGATTACACAGAGAAATAAATTCACTGTGGGCGAGAAGATTGAAGTCATGAAACCGGACGGGGAAAATCTGGAAGTGATCGTGAGAAGAATTCTGGATGAGAACGGACAGGAGATGGAAAGCGCACCACATCCTCAGCAGAAGCTGTTCGTGGATGCGGATGTAACCTTCCAACCCTATGATATTTTAAGACGACAGGAAGAGACTGCGTAATTTCAGGAGCGCGTTCTTCTCTATCCTGGACACATAAGAGCGGCTGATTTTCAGCCGCTTTGCTATTTCACGCTGTGTGTATTCTTCCTCTCCGAAAAGTCCGAAACGCAGCCGTATCACTTCATATTCCCTTGGGGACAGACGGTCTGTCACCAGGCGAAGAGCCTTTTGGATATCCTGCTTTTCGGAATAGTTTTCCACCACGTCTTCCATGGGACCTTCGATAATATCCAGAAGATTGATTTCATTTCCTTCCTTGTCGGTGCCGATGGGTTCGTAGAGGGAGATATCCCGGGAATACTTTTTCCGCGCCCGCAGCATCATCAGAAGTTCATTTTCAATACAGCGGGCAGCGTAGGTGGAAAGACGGTTGGATTTGGAAGTGTCAAAGGTGGTGACCGCTTTGATCAGACCGATGGTACCGATGGAGATCAGGTCATCCAGATCTTCTTCCAGTCCCTGATATTTTTTGACCACATGGGCCACCAGTCTGAGATTTCGTTCGATGAGAATATCTTTTGCCTGCAGATCCCCTTCTTGATATTTTTCCAGATAGTACCGTTCCTCTTTTGCGGTCAGGGGTTTTTGAAACGTTTTCAAACCTTCACCTCAATAGGGGATTTCTATATAGTCTATGTCCGGGACAAAGGGTTCGTGCTTTTCCAATATTTTCATCAATACGCAGCGTTCGCAGCGGAAACCGCCTCTGGATTTTGCATCCACGGGATATTTCTTCCTAATGTTTTCACCAGGGGCAAAAGCCTCTCCGTAATTCAAACAGACATATAACGCATCATCCCGCTTGTATGTCATCCGTCAGAAGGGATACTTGATAATTCCGGGGATGTTATGTTTATTGCGCGCCATATTTCTACTTAATCAATCCTTCAAACAGCCAATCGGAACTACATATACTCCGTCCGGTCTCCTGTACGCATAGTCACCGACCCCAATTAGAACCATCAAAAAAGAAGGGGCTTTCATTTTGGTTATATCAATTTTATTTTTTAGGATCTTAAGGTTTTTTGCACCTTCCTCTATCAGCTTATCTCCGCCAAGCTTTACTTCAATCAATCCATAGGACCCATTTCTCAAATGAACTACCGCATCGCATTCTAATCCTGTTTTATCCCGGAAATGATATACTTTTCCATTCAACGCATCCGCAAAGACCCGTAAATCTCTGATGCACATCGTTTCAAAAAACAAGACAAACGTATTCAGGTCTCCGATCAGATCCTGGGGGCCTAATCCCAGCGCTGCAACTGCAATGGAGGGATCCACAAAATATCGGGTATTTGAAGTTCGGATTGCTGTTTTAGAGCGAAGATTCGGATTCCATGCCTCCATTTCCTCAACCACGAATATTTTTTGCAATGCGTTAATATAAGAATATACCGTGTCTGTGTCAAGAGATTCCGCATCATTCGCCATAATATCGTCCTTAAGCAAGGTATTTGTTGCCTGTGACCCTTGGTTTCTGGCATAAGAGCGCATGAGCCGTTTTACTCGCTCTGGATTTCTAGTAATTCCATCAGCTCTGGAAATATCTGATTTCACTACTGCGTCATAATAGTCAAAAGCCTGTTCAAGAGCAACTTCTCCTTCCAGATCGGTTGCCCGTGGCCAGCCGCCACGGCACACCAAAAAAGCCAGTTGATTCAGATCAAGCGGATTGTCGCCTTCAATCTGGTCCGGCGTCTCAAAAAGTGCTTCTAAGCTCACCTCACCAGTCGAGTCCAGAGATTCATACAAACTCATCGGACGCATTAATATCCACGAGAAGCGTCCTGTTCCGGTATGATGAATATGCTCATAGGAAGCGGGGACTGCAGAGCCTGTTAAAATAAACTGTCCCATTTCATCCCTGTGATCGACCTCAAATCTGACGGCATCCCATAGTTTCGGCGCAATTTGCCATTCATCAAGCAACCGCGGACTTTTCCCTTTCAGAAGTCTCCCCGGACTGATTTCTGCCATTGTAAGATTTTGTCAGCAATTCTTGCCTTATATTTTTTCATTTTAACTTGAGCCTCCTGCCATGTACTATATTTATATTTTCTTCTGTTTTTCTAAAAACACACCTCATTTTCGGCATTTTGGCAAGTATTTTATCGGCATTTTGATTATTTATTTTTCGGTGATTTGGCTATTCATTTATCGGCATTTTGGTTTCGTTTCAATTTTTTTAATAAGTTCCCAATATCCCAGTCAATACAGATTGCCCGGCCCGCAATTTCTCCCGGCGTATAGGCTTCCCCCAGGTTGGCGCAGACATAGATTGCTTTGGGATTTTCCGCCGTCATCCTCCAGAAAGAAAATTTTACTATGCCGGGGGTGTTATGTTTATTGCACACCACTTTTATTCCTGCAATAGCCAGTCGGCAATATCATAGATTTCAATCCCTTCATAGCTATATTTCGGATGCCGTGTCCGGGCAATGATCATTTTGGGATAAGCATCCCGAATTTGCAGTAACGGCTGGCTCTCCCTTTCAAGCGTTTTCGGATCTGAAATATTGTCACTGACCTGAATATAAATTTTTTCGTCTCCTTTTTGTGCTACAAAATCGATTTCCTTTTGATACAACTTTCCCACGTATACATCATATTCCCTGCGGAGCAATTCGATACAAACCATGTTCTCATATACTCTGCCGTAATCCATATTTCTGCTCCCAAGAATCGCATACCGGATACCTGTATCACACAGATAAAATTTTTCAGAACTTTCCAAATATTTCTTTCCGCGAATATCATATCGCTTGATGTCGTAAAAGACAAAAGCGTTACACAAATACCTGATATATTTGCCCACAGTTACGTGATTGGTTATTGTTTTATTCGCTGTAAGGAGTTGGCTGACCTTATTCGGAGAAGTCAGATTGCTGATATTGTCCATAAGAAGCTCGCTTAGTCGCCGTAATACCAATGTGTCCGGCAATGAATACTTCTGCACAAGATCTCTTGTAACGATCGTTTCATAGACCTCCTTGATATAGCGGATTCTGTCTGCTTCTGTTTTATAAACGTAAGAGCCTGCCAATCCTCCTCTTATGGAATAAGCCTCAAACAAATTCTCTTTATCATCAGTTTCATCATAATACCGACAGTATTCCCGAAAACTGAAAGGGAACACATGAATCTCAATATAACGTCCGGTAAATAGAGTTGCCAGATCCGCACTCAGCAAAAATGCATTGGAGCCTGTAACATAAATATCATATTTCCGCTTCGAATAAAGACTGTTGACCGCCAGCTCAAAACTCGGACACATTTGAACTTCATCCACAAAAAGATAGTTTGTTTTTCCTGCTTGATAATGTTCTTCTACATACGCATGAAACGAATGATATTCTTTGAGATTTTCATAGGCCATATCCATAAAGTCAATAAAAATGATATTGATGTTTTCAAAATGACCTTTTAAATACTCGATGTATGCCCTCATCAATTCTGATTTTCCCGACCGGCGGATACCAGTAATAATTTTAATGTCCGGAGTTTGATTTAGCTCGATGATCCTATTTAGATACTCCGTTCTCGTTATTATTTTCATATGCGCCTCCGCTTTCAAAAAATGAATATTTTTATTTTTTTGAAACTACTCTTGGGATTTATTATACGATCATCAGATAGTATATGCAAGCAGCTGATTTCAAAACTGAAATTTTTTTATTTTTTTGAAAGCAGGCAAAAGCTAGATATCTGCTGTTTTATACTTGTTTTAGCACCTCTCCAATATCCCCATCAATACAAATAGCACGACCTGCAATTTCTCCCGGCGCCCAGGCCTCACCCAGATTAACGCAGGCGTACACTGCTTTCGGGTTCTGCCGCGTCATCCTCCAGAAAGAAAATTTTACTATGCCGGGGGTATTGTACCCGACGGCTAACTCCCAAAACAGCACTTTTTGGTTTTGATGGCCTTGCAAAAATTTCTCATATCGCTCTGCGGCGTGATGCCAGCCTTCATCCTCCACAAAAGTATCATCAGCCCGAAGATTCATGCTCATAGGTTTTCCGCACTTCGGGCAGCGGGGAATCAGTTCAGAGGGAACCTCCATTTTAGGCACAATTCCTTCCGGTAAATTTATCTCCCCGTTTTCGGCGATCACATAGCCTTGTGCCTCAATCATTTTGCGGATAACCTCTGCATTGTCATAAGTTCCCTTATGGCAAGGGACGCTGCACTGGAACAACCCATAGTCTCCTTGCGTATAAAACAGGCGGTTTTTATCAAAGCCTGCTTTCTGAAAACAGTGGTCCACATTGGTTGTCAGGACAAAATAATCTTTATCCTTTACCAAATCATAAAGTTCTCTGTAAACAGGTTTTGGAGCATCCAGATACCGGTTAATGTAAATATACCGGCTCCAATAGGCCCAATGTTCTTCCAGACTGTCAAAGGGATAAAATCCCCCGGAATACATATCCCGGAAGCCATACTTTGCGATAAAATCTCCGAAATATTTCCGAAAACGTTCACCGGTATAGGTGAATCCGGCGGAAGCAGAAAGTCCGGAACCGGCTCCGATCACGACGGCATCTGCTGTGGCCAGTTTTTGCCTGAGCTGTTGGAGCTTATCGCAGCAGGTGTTTGTAGATCGCATAGTCGCTGTTCTTGAAAACATTGAAAATCACCTCCATTTCGTCTGGATTTCGCCTCTGCCACTCCCTGACTGTCTGTGTGGCGATTTCTGCAGCCAGTTCACCTGGAAAATGAAATTCCCCGGTGGAGATACAGCAAAAGGCCAGGCTGCGCAGTTCATTTTTTTTCGCCAGATTCAGACAGGAGCGGTAACAGTCTGCCAGCAGATTACAGTCGGTTTTTGTGACGGCCCCATGGATGATCGGGCCAACGGTATGCAGCACATAGCGGCAGGGCAGATTATAAGCCTTTGTAATCTTTGCGCAGCCGGTAGGCTCTCCTTTTTGCTGCCCGGCCATTATGCGGGCGCACTCCATGCGCAGCTGTACTCCGGCATAAGTGTGAATGGCATTGTCGATACAGTCGTGGCAGGGAATAAAACAGCCCAGCATCTGGCTGTTGGCTGCATTGACGATAGCGTCAGCGGCAAGGGTGGTAAGATCGCCCTGCCAGAGATACACACCAGGCCGTACCGGCGTCAGGTCTTCTGTTTTTGTGATACCGCGTTCGGTAAGGCGTTCCGTCAGATAAGCGTCCTGCACAGACAAGAAATTTGAACTGGCCGGTACAGGCGGGCGGACATTCATCAGGCTGCGCAGAAGCTGCCGCTTTTTGGAACGGGAATCGGGTATCCGAATGTCCTTATATTCTTCCTGTTCATGCAGCAAATAACGGATCAAAAAATCTAACCGTTCCTCCTGTGTCATGGCATTACCTCCGTTTCATTGCCCCTGCGGGGCAGGTCAGTTTGCGGACAAAATCTGTGGCCGGGTGCTGAAGCAGTTCCTCCGGGGCGGCATACTGCTGAATTGTTCCAGCATCCATGACCAGTACTTTTGTGCCAAGGCTGAGCGCTTCCGAGATGTCGTGTGTTACAAACAGAACTGTGATGCCGGTTTGCTCGTAGATGCGGCGCAGTTCGGTTTGCAGTTGGGCCCGGGTAATCTCATCTACTGCACCGAACGGTTCATCCATCAGCAGAATCTCCGGTGAGGCTGCCAAAGCGCGCGCGATTCCAACCCGCTGCTGCTGTCCGCCTGAGAGTTCTGACGGATACCGCTCCCTCAATTCTTTATCCAGGCCGACGATTTCCATCCATTTGTCAACCGCTGCCCGGGTTTTCTGCTTATCTTTGCGGTTGATGAGGTTCGGGACATAAGCGATGTTCTGTTCGACGGTCATGTGCGGGAACAAAATGCTGCCCTGGATCACATATCCGATGTGGCGGCGCAGCTGCGTCTGGTCTTTGTCACGGATGTTCTCGCCGTGAATCAAAACTTCTCCGGCGTCCGGAGTGAGCAGGCCGTTGACCATTTTCAGCGCGGTGGTTTTGCCGCAGCCGGATGATCCGATCATGGTCACAAAGCTGCCTGTTTCGATCTGCAAATCGAGTCCTCTGAGGATCATCTTGTCACCATACGATTTTTTTACATTCTGAAATTCAATGATCGTATCCATGTTGGTTCCTCCTTTATTGCAACAGATTGTGGCGCTGCAGAAATGCTTCGGCCACAGCGCGAGGTTCTTTCCCCTCGCTTTCAACCGCGTAATTCATCTGTGCCATGTCACGGTCTGTGATGGTGCCAGAAAGTTTTTTCAGCACGGTCCGCAGCTTGGGATGTTCTTCCAGTACTTCGCTGCGAACGATATTGCCGCATAGATAGGACGGGAAGAACTGCCGGTCATCTTCAAGGACCACAGCGTCCGCGGCTGACAGCTGACCATCCGTGGTAAAAATCACCATGACGTCGATCTGTCCCTGATTCAGCGCCTGGTATTTTAAGCCAATATCCAGATCCATCGTCTTTTTAAACTGGAGGCCATAGGCATTGCAGAGGGCATCGTAGCCATCCTCACGTTCAAAGAAATCATATTCCGCGCCAAAGACAAGCTGGCCGGCAACAGCTGTCAGATCACTGTAGGTGCGCAGGTTACACTGCTCGGCGATTTCTTTACGGACAACAAGTCCGTAGGTATTGTTAAAACCGTACATTCCGACCCACTGCATACCGTAAGTATTCTCGTATGAGGCCTGCAGTTCCGGGAAAAGATCTTCGGTATAGACGCTGTCCTCTTTCAGTACCATATTCCAGCCGGTTCCGGTGTACTCCGGGTACAGGTCGAACTCGCCGTTTTCCATCGCAGGCTGAATGTTCGAGGTACCGCCGCCGACTCCCTGGGTGATCTCAACGTTTAAGTCCGTGTCCTGTTCCACCAGAATGTCCAGCATTTCACCTAAAATATACTGTTCTGTCATTGGTTTTGTGGCAATGTGGATCGTTGCTGCTCTGCCTGCAGGCAGCAGTGCCGCACACAGGCAGGCGAGGCAGAGGACAAGGGCCGTGATGACTGCAATCCGGTTGGCACGTTTGCTCTTTTTCCTGTGTTTTTTCATGCGATGTTCAATCAGACCAAAAAGAAAATCTACGATCAGCGCCAGCAGCGCGATCAGCAGGCTGCCTGCCATTGTCATGGCTGCATTATTCGTCGTGATCCCCCGGTAGATGGCAACGCCGAGACCTCCTGCTCCGATAAAAGAAGCGATACCGGCCAGAGCGATAGTCATGGTCATCATGCTGCGGATACCAGACAGAATGACCGGCATCGCCAGGGAAAGTTTGATTTTGAATAAAGTTTGCAGACGTGTGCTGCCCATACCTTTGGCCGCCTCCAGAATGGCAGGATCAACGTTGCTGATACCGGTATGCGTGTTGCGTACCATCGGAAGCAGTGCATAGATGGTCAAAGCGATCACTGCCGTGCCATTTCCTATGCCGGAAAACGGGATCAGGAAACCGAGCATCGAAATGGAGGGAATGGTGTAGAGAAAATTGATGCCTCCCAGCATCGGTTTGGCATACTGTGGAAACTCACTGATTAAGATACCGGCCATCCCGCCCAGCAGAATGGCGATCCCAATGGCAAGCAGTGAGATTTCCATGTGCTCCAGCAACAGACCGGCAAAAAAAGTCCATCGTGTCACGAATAAGTTCCATATTTCCTGAATCATTTTTTGGCACCTCGCTTCACAATAGCCTGTACCGGGCAGTTTTCATAACAAAGCCCGCAGTGCAGGCAGTGTTCCTGCCGGATGCGGCAGGGGCTGCCGTTTTCGATGCACTGCTGCGGACAGGTTTTCTGACACTTTCCACAGCCAATACAGCGGTCGGTAATCTCAAAGCCTTTCTGCCGCACCAGGTTTTGTCCGAGAGAAAAGCTTTTCCGGACGATCGGCTGTTTCCCCAGATCAAACTATTCGATCTCGCCGTTGTCGATGCAGAATGGCTCCAGGACATAGCGGCTTTCCCCCGGATAGACAGCATTCATGGAAGGATTCTCCTCAAAGATTCGGTTGATCCATTGCTTTTGGTCGGTCAGTCGGTGAGCTTTGCCGGTCAGCCGAACCATCTGATATTCGTCATTCAAACCAGTGACTGCCACATGGCCGGACTTCATTAGCTGCGAATAGAAATCTTTTCCCCGCGCTGTGCAGAAATACAGTGCTTCTTTACCGATGAGCATGACATCTATGATGCGAATCTGCGGGAGTCCACGTTCGTCTACGGTAGCAAATGCCACATCCTTCACAGTGCGCAGGATTTCCAAACATTTTTGTACATCCATGTTGTATCCTCCTTTTTATGCGATAATCTCTCGGAATCTTTAAGTCACCAAATATAAGGCTTTCAGATTCCTTTTTTATTAAAATCCCCCACTTTTTTATCAAAAACACTTGACAAATCCATCGAAAAATGCGGCGCTTCGCGCCCTTATTTATAAGATATATTTTTCGATTGGAGGCGATTTTTTTGTTACCTGTTAACTGTGGCTGTCATTCCGACTACCAAAACTTTGTTGTTAAAAATTTACGTAAATATTATCCTGATCCTAATTCCATTGCCCGCTCTACATGGGACATTATTGACCGTTTTTGGAATCTTGACCTTTCCTACACCGATGAAAAACTAAAAAACAGATACTCCGTCTTTGGCCCTAAGCCCAGGACTCCTTCCTGCATGCACCGTTCTTACCTGCTGTCTCTGGATTTTAAAGTTACTTCCCTGACGGAGTGGGCTGCACAACTAAAAATCAACCCTCTTTATGCTATCCTCAGTGGTTTTGAATTCGGTGATACTCCCGGTGTTGGTACTTTCTATGACTTTTTGAACCGTCTCTGGGATTCTGATGAAGATAACCTGTCTCCTCATATACATCCCATTAAGGCATCTGTCAAAAAGCCTTCTGCAAATGGGGCTAAAGCGAAACCTGTTGAAAAGATCTCTGTTGAGCAGCTCCTACAAGAACTGGAAAAGACTTCTTTCTCTATTTCCGAACATCCTTATGGTTCTCTGTTTGACCTTTATAATAGGGAATTCCTACAGCAGTCTGTTTCCAAACAGCTTATTGATCCTGATGCCCTGGCTCTTGCCGGCGACGGTACTCCTTTTGTTACTTCTGCCAGGGAGCGGAAGCATCGTGTTTGTGACTGTGCCTCGAAAGGTATCAAGGACTGTTCCTGTGACCGCTACTTTTCCCAGCCTGATTGCGACATCGGATGGGATTCATCCCGGTCCTGTTTTTATCATGGATACGATTTATATATGCTGGTTGCTTCTGATTCAGAAAGCGACCTTCCTGTTTTCCCTTTGCTGAATCCTGCCTCGAGACACGATTCCCACGGCTTTCTGCATGCCTTTTTCAGAATGAGAAGCTTTTTGCCTGAATTTAATATATCCAAGCTGCTTCTTGATTCCGCACATGATGCCATGCCTGTTTATCAATACTGTAAACGCAATGGAATTACTCCTTTTATTGACCTGAATGAAAAACGAGGGATTAAAGTCAAATATAAAAATGACTTTACCATTGGCAAGGATGGGGTTCCTGTCTGCAAAGAAGGTCTCCGAATGAATCATGATGGTTCAGAACCTGCGAAACATAGACTAAAATATCGCTGTCCTCTTGCAAGCAGAAAATACGGCTGCTCCTGCGAACATCCCTGCTCTGATTCCAAGTATGGAAGAACAGTCCACCTTGCCACAAAAGACAATCCGCGGCTGATCAACATACCGCCGCGTGACAGTGACGAATGGAAAAAAGAATTTAATGCAAGAACTTCTGCAGAACGTTCCAATAAACGTGAGAAGTATGATTTTCTATTAGAAAGCGGCAGACACCGCTCTACTAAGATGTGGTACTGCCGCCTCTATAACATCATGATGCTGCAACATCTTGATGCATGGGATCTGCCCTTTGAATCCACCCTACGAAAGTTGATTTTAGAAGTGGCATAATCCTATGATTATTATACACCTTTTTAAGGCATAGCGAAAGTTATGTCTGTTTCTCATGCTTATTTTTATTCATTTCGGATAATATTCACTTTTCAACGTTCATTACCAGCTGTGCTGGATATAATCACTCAGGATTCCGAGAGATTATTGCGATATTGACAACCGCTTGTTCTGATGCTATTTTATGGCTGTAGGGAAGTTACGTAAAGTAAGCACAATATTGTGCTGTAGTTACCAAAAGGAAACTATTGAGAGGATGAAAGGAATGCAGACGACAAAAGAATTACCCGCCTGCCCGGTGGAAACTACGCTGATGCTGATCGGCGACAAATGGAAAGTACTGATCCTGCGGGATCTTATGCCTGGAACAAAGCGGTTTGGAGAATTGAAAAAGTCCATTGGCAGCGTATCTCAGAAGGTTTTGACTGCACAGCTGCGGGATATGGAAGAAAAAGGACTTGTAAATCGTAAAGTATACGCGGAAGTTCCGCCACGTGTGGAATACAGCCTGACAGATCTGGGGAAAAGCCTGAAACCGATCCTGGACGCCCTGTGGAGCTGGGGAGAAGGGTATCAAGCGCAGGTTTGTACCAGTGGGCAGTCTCAGGAGGAAAGGTCCCGGAGTTAGAAAGACGATATACGAATTGACAAAGCGGAAGAAAGCCGGTATATTCAGGGACAGAAGAAAAAACGGGAGGCGCGAGAAAGTGGAGAGACAATCTATGGCAGTGGCAAACCTGAAAAAAGGGGAAGGAAGAACTCTGAAGGCAGGAGGAGCCTGGATTTATGATAACGAGATTGCATCGGTGATGGGGCATTTCGAAGATGGAGACCTGGTGCTGGTGAAAGATTTTGACGGGTATCCCATGGGAAAGGGATTTATCAACCGCAAATCCAGAATCTGTATCCGGATGATGACCCGCCGGGAGGATACGGTGATTGACCGGGAATTTTTGCGTATGCGTGTCAGGGATGCCTGGGAGTATCGGAAAAAGACGGTGGACACCGGCAGCTGCCGGGTAATTTTCGGAGAGGCAGATTTCCTGCCCGGTCTTGTGGTGGACAAGTTTGAAGACGTGCTGGTGGTGGAATCCCTTGCCCTGGGCATCGACCGGATGAAAGAGACGATCCTGGAATTGCTTCAGGAAGTGTTGCTGGAGGACGGAATCAAAATCCGGGGGATTTATGAGCGAAGCGACGCGAAGGTGCGTCTGAATGAGGGCATGGAACGGGTGAAAGGATTCCTAAGCGAGCCTTTTGACACCAATGTTCCTATCACAGAGAATGGCGTGCGTTATCTCGTGGATGTGAAAGACGGACAGAAGACGGGATTCTTCCTGGACCAGAAATACAACCGTCTGGCAGTTCAGCGGCTGTGCAGGGACGCGAGAGTATTGGACTGCTTTACCCATACGGGATCTTTCGCTCTTAACGCTGTGTACGGCGGAGCAAAGTACGTGCTTGGCGTGGACGCTTCGGAGCTGGGCTGCCGTCAGGCAGAGGAAAACGCAAAATTAAATGGAATGGAAGACCGGGTGGAGTTCCTGTGTGCCGATGTGTTTGATCTTCTTCCCGAACTGGAGAAAAGAGGAGAGAAGTTCGATGTGGTGATTCTGGATCCGCCGGCGTTCACCAAGTCCAGATCTTCCATCAAAAACGCGGTGAAGGGATACCGGGAGATTAATCTGCGGGGCATGAAACTGGTGAAGGATGGCGGATATCTGGCCACCTGTTCCTGTTCCCATTTCATGGATCCGGATCTTTTCGCGAAGACCATTGGGCAGGCGGCGCAGAATGTTCATAAGCGGCTGCGGCAGGTGGAATTCAGGACCCAGGCGCCGGATCATCCCATCCTGTGGGGAGCAGGGGACTCCTATTATTTGAAATTTTATATCTTCCAGGTGTGCGAGGAAAAATAATAGAAACCTTAAAACTTAGGAGAGGTGAATTGACGGTGAAGCGTTGCATTGTAATTGCCGATATAGTCACATATCACAGATGATTTGAGGAGGATTTAAAAATGACTATATCGGAGAATAAAATATATCCCCGTACGGGAGATAAAGAAACAGTTTATTTGAAAAGCGTTGTAACGGATCCAAGCATTACGGTTGGCGATTTCACAATGTATAATGATTTTGTTAATGATCCGCGGGAATTTGAAAAGAATAACGTATTATATCACTATCCAATCAATCATGATAAATTGAAGATTGGAAAATTTTGTTCCATTGCCTGTGGCGCAAAATTTTTGTTCAACAGTGCGAATCATACAGTAAAATCCTTATCTACCTATCCGTTTCCCATTTTTTTTGAGGAATGGGGATTGGATGTTAAGGATATTACTTCAGCGTGGGATAATAAGGGTGATATCGTTATCGGAAATGACGTCTGGATCGGATATGAAGCAGTCATAATGTCAGGAGTAACCATTGGAGACGGAGCAATTATTGGTACTCGCGCCGTAGTAACAAAAGACGTACCACCTTATACGATTGTCGGAGGCGTACCAGCAAAACAAATACGCAAACGTTTTCCAGAAGAAATTATTTCTGAACTCTTAAAATTGAAATGGTGGGATTGGACATTTAAGAAGATTTCACAGAACATGGAATTTATTAAAAATGGTGATTTAAAACACCTGAAGTAATCAATTAGAATAATAGTGCCAATTTCATTTTACACTCATTTACAGCAGTCTTATAAAGCAGGCGCAAGTTTTTTGACGTCTGCTTTTTCAGTATATACTTTTCTTTGTTTTTGATAATGATATTGATGGAAATTGTGTTAACTATTATTGATAGGAGGGTGCGAAAATGGCGACTTCAAATATAAAAGCGCTGATTCCCGGAGAACTTCACACAGTGTGGGATTTTGTTTTGGACATTGAGAATTATGTTGCCTGGAGAAGTGATCTGAGTAAAACGGAAGTAATCAGTGACAAGCAATTCATCGAATATACTAAAGACGGATACCCGACGACCTTTACCGTGACGCTTGTTGAGCCATACAGACGATGGGAATTTGATATGGAAAACAATCATATAAAAGGCCATTGGATCGGTATTTTTTCGGATAAAGGCAATGGAACGCAGATAGATTTCACAGAGTGCGTGGAAGTAAAGAAATGGTTGCTGAAGCCTTTTGTAAAGTCCTATTTGAGAAAGCAGCAGGCACAGTTTGTTGCGGATATAAGAAAGGCATGGCATCTATAAGTTTCTGCCTTGTTTTTAAGGCTGCTTCTTGTCTTTTGCCCATGATTTCACCTCCTCGTACTACTTTATATTGTAGTCTGCTCGATGAAAAAAGTTAATGACTAAAGTCAACAAAGAAAATAAACAAAAACATTGAAGAAAAGAATAAAATATAGATAAATAATATTGAAGAAAAGTACAAAAATTGAGATAAGAACATTGAAGAAAATTGGTTTTTATGATATAACATACACATAAAGGAGGCTGCGGGAGGTAAATAATGTATTTTGAACGAAAGGCATATAAAAAACTGACGGAGTGGAAAGCGGAATATGCGGATAAATATGCTGTTTTGCTTGAAGGAGCCAGACGAGTTGGCAAATCGACAATTGCAGAGCATTTTGCACAGAATGAATATAAGTCTTATATTTTGATCGATTTTTCAAAAACAACGGACACGATACGCGATTGTTTTGAAGATATCGGGAATTTAAATATATTTTTTTTGAGATTGCAGGCAGAAACAGGGATAACTTTATATGAGCATGAATCATTGATCATTTTTGATGAGGTGCAGCTCTTTCCTAAGGCGAGACAGGCTATAAAGCATCTCGTATCAGATGGCAGGTATCATTATCTGGAAACCGGGTCTTTGATATCGATAAAGAAAAATGTAAAAGATATTCTGATCCCATCAGAAGAAATGAAAATACAGGTTTATCCGATGGACTATGAAGAATTCTGCAAGGCTACCGGGAGTAATTATGAACTTTTACAGCAGATTTATCAGATGGATTCAGCCATTGGACAGGCAACAAACCGTAAATTAATGCGGGATTTGAGAATCTATATGGCTGTGGGAGGAATGCCGCAGGCGGTGGAGGCGTATATAGAGGGGAAAAACTTTTCGCAAATTGATATGGTAAAAAGACAGATCATTTCTCTTTATGAAGAAGATTTCAAAAAGATTGATGCATCGGGACGAATATCGGCATTATATCATTCAATTCCTGCTCAATTGTCAAAAGATCCGCGGAAATACAGGATCACAACTGCCATAGGAAAGCAAACCAATGCCAGGGCAGATGAATTACTATATGAGTTGATAGATTCAAAAACAGTTTTACCATGTTATAATTCAACAGATCCAAGGGTCAGTCTGGCAGATACAAAAGATTTTACCAGTTATAAATTATATCTTTCAGATACAGGTTTATTTGTGACACTGATGTTTATAGACCGGCCGGTAACGGACAATGATGTATATGCAAAATTGCTTTCGGATAAATTGCCGGCAAATTTAGGATATCTTTATGAAAACCTTATTGCTCAGATGATTGCGGCATCAGGAAGAGAACTCTATTATCATACCTGGGAGAAAGCCGGAAGTACACATTACTATGAAGTTGATTTCCTGATTTCAGAGGGAAGTAAAATAAATGCTTTTGAGATAAAGTCTTCCGGCGTGGGAAAGCACGAGTCGATTAAAGAGTTTTACAGAAAGTTTTCAAGGAATGTGCATAACATATATTTACTGTCACAGAAAGATGTTGGGAAAGAGGAAAATTTATTATTGAAACCGTTTTATCTGACGCCATTTTTAACGTAACAAATTTTTAAATCTGTTGAGGTAGAAATTATATGTTTGCAATTGTGCTGTATTCAGTGGCTTTAGGGAGAAAAATCTATGGATGTATTTTGGATTATAATCTTGGTATTAGTGATATATATTCCTGTGATTACATTGATCTCATTCGTCCGGGCTCTTTTTAGTCTAAGAAAAGGGAAAACATATGCCAAGGAAGGATTTCGTGATACTTTTCTACATTTTTTCATTGAATTATTAAATCCATTAAATTGGTTCCTGTAAAACATATACAAACGGCAGTGCGAACTTGATTCAACAGTTGATTAAAGAGGATGCCATTGACTGTTATTATATTACTGTGATTCCAACGATTTTGGGTTCAGACATTCGGCTTTTTGAAAACGCTGACCATGTAATTAAGTTGAAGCTGCTAAAAACACAATCCTATAATGGCATGATAGATTTAATCTATAGAAAAAGATAAATCAACAAATTGGAAGGTGTGGGGCGGTACAAATGAAATATGCTGAATACGGATTGATGCAAAACGAAACGGTTATTTTCCTGCATGGCGGCGGATTGGCGCCATGGAATTATTGTGATAAAGCAGAACAACTTCAAGACAGATTTCATATTATTATTCCTGTTCTTGATGGACATAATGGGAGCGACGCGGATTTTACGACAATCGAGAATAATGCCGATGAGATTATTAATTATATTGATGAGAATTTCTGCGGAAGGATTTTTATGATTTGCGGACTTTCTCTCGGAGGACAAATTCTCACAGAGATACTTGCAAAGCGGAAAGATATTTGTAAATATGCAATCATTGAAAGTACGCTTGTTATACCGATGAAAATAACATACGCATTTATCCAGCCGATTTTTTCGATATGTTATCCACTGATAAAAAAGCGCTGGTTTGCACGATTGCAGTTCAAAACGCTGCATATCAAGGAAAGCCTATTTGAGGATTATTATAGAGACAGCGCGGCAATATCAAAAGAAAATATGCTTGCATTTCTAAAAGCTAATTCTGATTATAAACTCAAAGACAGTGTAAAAGAATCGCTGGCGAGAGTTCTGATATTGGTAGGAAGCAAGGAATCAAGAATTATGAAAAAATCCGCTGAAGTTTTGTATGAACAAATTCCCAACGCAACATTGGAAGTTTTGTCGGGATATTATCATGGGGATTTG
Organism: uncultured Blautia sp.; assembly: GCA_963927715.1. Taxonomy (GTDB): domain Bacteria; phylum Bacillota; class Clostridia; order Lachnospirales; family Lachnospiraceae; genus Blautia_A. The sequence goes on from CAWVBU010000001.1 coordinate 646,627, forward strand.
GGTATCAATCATGCTTCTGAGTACATTCAGAAAATAGATGATCTTATATTGACGTGATAAATTCTTGCATATTGAAAAATACGGGGCATGGAGAAGTGATCTGAGTAAGACGGAAGTGATCAGTGACAAGCAATTCATCGAATATACTAAAGATGGACACCCTACGACCTTTACCGTGACGCTTGTTGAGCCATACAGGCGATGGGAATTTGATATGGAAAACAATAACATGAAAGGTCATTGGATCGGTATTTTTACGGATAAAGGCAATGGAACGCAGATAGATTTCACAGAGTGCGTGGAAGCAAAGAAATGGTTGCTGAAACCTTTTGTAAAGCCTTATCTGAGAAAGCAGCAGGCACAATTTGTTGCGGATATAAGAAAAGCATTGGGAGGAAAGGATGCATGAAGACTTTAATCATATATGGCAGTCAGTATGGCACAACAAAGCGATATGCAGAAAAATTTGCGGAAATGACGGATATTCCGGTTGTCAGTTATGAAGATATAAAAACCCTGGCGGAATATGACCGGGTAATTTATTTTGGCGGTTTATATGCAGGCGGTGTGAAAGGACTAAAAAATACAGTTAAGAAATTTTCTCCAAATACGAAGTTGGTTATCGTGACAGTTGGATTAGCAGATGTATGTGATGAAGAAAATATAAGCAATATTAGAAATTCCATAAGAAGACAAGTGCCGGAACCGTTACTAAAGACGGCATCGGTCTTTCATCTGAGAGGTGGGATTGATTATCAGAAGCTGACTTTTAAGCACAAAACGATGATGACGCTTTTATACAACAAGGTAAAAAAATTGCCGGAAGAAAAACAAACTGCTGAGATGAAAGCGATGATAGCAACCTTTAATTCAAAAGTAGATTTTGTAGACTTTAATTCCTTAAATTATATAGCGGAAAACATTTAACCAGGTTCCTTGGAGAAATAGCGAGGGAACAGTGAAAGGAGCACAAGAATGGACGCAGCTACACTTCTGTTTTTTGAACAACAGCCGGAGGCGCTTCCGTTGTACGAAGCATTTGCGGACGCGGTCATACGACAATATCCCGATACGAAGGTCAAGGTGCAGAAATCTCAAATATCATTTTCAAATCGCTATATGTTTGCCTGTGTATCGTTTGCCCGGGTAAAAAAGAAAAAAGAACTGCCGGATCCGTATCTTGTCGTCACACTGGGTATGTCATACCCGTTGGAATCTTCCCGCGTGGCTGTCAAAACAGAGCCATATCCGGGGCGGTGGACCACGCATATCGTACTGGGGGATGAGAAGGAGGTTGACGGGGAGCTGCTGAAATGGGTTGCGGAGGCATACGATTTCGCAAATACAAAGTAAGATACGGTTTCCATTTGTATGGATATTTTGAGCCGGAAAAAGGAGGAGAGTATGCCAAAAGAAGTTAATCCAAAAGACACCAGGCGGGCTGCGGCGTATGAGCTTTGGATGAAAGCGCCCAATCCGATGGTAACTTTTTTCAAGACATTTGATGTGACGAATCTGATCAGGGTCAGCAGGAGAAGAAAGCTGAAATTCAATATGCTGCTTGCTTATTGTATTGGCAGAGTTGCCGTAAAGATAAAGGAATTTTACATCCTTCCGGTGGGGGATAAGCTCATACAGTACGACACGATAGCAGTGAACACCATTGTAAAAAACAAAGAAGGCGAAGTCAGTTCCTGTGACCTTTCGTATGAAGCGGATCTGCATAAATTCAACCGGCAGTATCTGAAATATACGGCCCGGACTGCGGCAAGCTGTCAGGACAGAGACTTATCCGAAAACAGTATGGTCATCGGCACTTCGGCTATTATCGATACGGAAATCGACGGAGCTGTCGGAATGAACAGCGGCATTTTCAACAATCCGTTTATCATCTGGGGCAGATATCGAAAGAAATGGTTTCGGTATTACCTGCCTCTTTCTTTTCAGTTTCATCACACGCAGATGGACGGCGCGCATGCGGGCAGATTTCTGGCAAGACTGCAGGAAGAAATCAATCTGCTGAAATAAAGGCAGTGAGGAGAATATTTATAAAGAAATGGAAAGTTATGATATGGAAAATGTGAAAGCAAACATGATTCTTGAAACGGAACGATTATATTTGCGTGAAATGAAGCAGTCAGATTTTGAAGCTTTGTGTAAAATTCTGCAGGACCAGGATGCGATGTACGCATATGAAGGAGCATTCTGTGATGATGAAGTACAGGAATGGCTTGACAGACAGATTGCCCGCTATCAGAAATGGGGATTTGGTCTATGGGCGGTTATTTTGAAAGAAAACGAGGAAATGATCGGGCAATGCGGGCTTACCATGCAGCCCTGGAAAGAAGATGAGGTACTTGAAATCGGGTATCTTTTTTGGCGGTCCTACTGGCATAACGGATATGCTGTCGAGGCTGCCAAAGCCTGTAAAAAATACGCGTTTGAAACTTTAAAGGCCAAAGAAGTATGTTCCATTATCCGAGATACGAACACAGCATCTCAAAAGGTAGCCATGAGAAACGGAATGACAAGGAAGGATATGTGGATAAAACATTACAAAGGAGTAGACATGCCGCATTACCGATATGTGGCGTGTCGGTAAATCCTGATTGAGAGAGGAAAAGCAGAGGTTTAGCGAATTGGAATAAGTGCCTGGAAGAAAGTTTCTGTATATTTTTTGCCTGATCTCTGTATTTTTGCACATAATTATGTTATAATAATGTACAAAGGAAAGGGGGTGGCGATATGCCGCAGATCAGACCGATTACAGACCTTCGCAACACCAATGAGATTTCAGATATCTGCCATGCGCGCCGGGAGCCGGTGTTCATCACAAAGAACGGATACGGTGATCTGGTGGTGATGAGCATCGAAACTTACGAGGCGCTGGTGGAGAATGCAAAGATGGATACTGCGATTTCAGAAGCAGAGGCCGAGTTTAAACGGGACGGACAGCTTCATGACGCAAGAGAGATGCTGGCTTCTTTAAGGAGGAAACATTTTGGATAAATACAGCGTCAAACTGATGAGCCGGGCACTGCAGGATTTAGACGGCATCTATGATTACATTGCCCACACCCTGCTGGAACCGGGGACGGCACTGGGTTTGGTGGGCCGGATTGAGGAGGCCATCCTGTCGCTGGAGACGATGCCTTACCGTTGCCCGGAACGGAAAAGAGGGGCTTATGCCAACCAGGGATACCGGCAGCTTTTTGTGGAAAACTACACCGCCATTTTTAGAATAGATGAAACAAAGAAAACAGTGATCGTGGTGACAGTTTGCTATTCCCCAGGTGAAATTTGAATTGAATAATGGATTATGAGAAAGTGGACGTTGCTCCATAAATGAGTCATTCATCTATGGTGCAGCGCCCACTTTTTATATCAGACTTGTCGGGACGGTTTTATTGAATTTGTATTGTCTGCATCTGGCAGGCAGGCGTCCTGAGCAATATCTGTGACTCCTTTTCCGGAGTTCGGATGAAAATTAGAATATACGGCATCTGCGGCAAATACGATCATCAGGACGGAACATGCGGCAATGATCCGTTTTTCGTTCACTTTTTCAAGGAAGTTGTCAATGATCGGCGCAAGTACATAGGTGATTGCCAGGCCGCCGACGCCGAATACCAGCAGTCCCTCCGCGCAGATTCTTCCGTTCAGATTCAGATAATATCCGCTGTAGTCCCACCATTTTGTTCCGCCGGTGGCAAGCTCCATGACCAGTGAGGTCATATATTCCAGAAAGCCGCACAGGATCACCGTCATGCCGAACAGCAGCGCCGGGTTTTTGCGGAACCGGTTGAGAACGGTCAGGATCAGTACGGCGCCGGTTCCATAGATGGGAAGCCAGGGACCGTGCAGCGCGCCGCGGTTGACGAATTCACCGTTGGTCACCAGGTGCATGCCAACTTCCCACAGCCAGCCAAACAAAGACATGCCCAGGAAGATGGTAATCAGCGACCAGACGGAGTAGTGGCGCATATAGTTCAGAGACTGAACCAGTTTTCTGCGGTCTGTCTCCGGAATAGGGTAGAGACGTACGGGATAGGCCGTCCGCTGCACATCATCGATCATATCGTGAATGCGTACGTATTCCGCCAGGTGACGTTCATAGAGACGTTCCTGCTGGCGGCGCAAAAGCAGCAGGCCGAAATTGTTCGCCAGAAAACCGCGCCACCCGGTCAGTTTTGTCTGCTCTTCTTTTGGAGATTCCATTACCTGGATTACATCCTGGTATTTTGACGCAATCAGGGCTGTGTCAGCTTTCTCATAGAGGTAGGTATCGTGAAGAAGTTCCGCTCCTGGAATATGGTTTTTCAGGGCTTCTGCCCGCAGCTGCGCGTAGTATTCCGTAAAAGAAGCAATCTTGTACGGATTGGTATAAAAAATATTGAATACTCCCAAGGTGAGAATGCCGAGGATCTGCCAGCCCAGGAAAGTCAGCTCAAAAACGAAGCATTCCCATTTGTGTCCGTCCATCATTTTCCGGGAGAGCGTGATGGCCTGTCTGGCTGTCATGTCAGGATTTTCCGCTGCGATGTACGGTACGAGATAATAAGAATATCGTTTCACCGCAATACCGATGACCGTCAGACTCCACAGGGAGTAAAAAATGTATTTAACAAACAGGATCCACGAAGCTTTCAGCCACTTTTTTATCCGCAGAAGAAATACAAACCGCTGCGGTGTTACCTGGTCGTAGATCATGCCCTCAAGAAAAATTCTGCGGACTGCCACCGGGAATACATTGGTGATCAGAAACCAGAAAGCAAATGCGCCCAACGCTCCCAGCAGGATCAGAATCAGAATGCCCAGATTTTCGGAACCAGTGATGGATGCGATGGCCGCCACCATGGTTACGAGGATGGAGCCGGAGCTGAGCTGATTGACAACGTTGGATAGAACCCCGCGGGTACGGCCGAATATGGGGTTGCCGTCTGCAGCTTCCAGGATTTCATTTTCTTCGATCTGACGGGTCATTTCACGGCCGGTTTCGGTATCGTTTTCGGCGATGGTGCGCAGTACATCTTCCCAGGAAACCCCGCTGACTTCTGTTTTGATATCTGAAGAGAAGTCACCCTGCAGGTTATTTTCAAATTGTAATATGTCCTCCTCGCGTTTCTGCGCGGAAGAAAAATCCAGGGAACTGGTAAACTCAGAGCCGAGAAAAGCCGCGATCAGGCAGGCGGCTACGAAGATGGCGTAATGTTTTTTCAGAGAACGCCGGCCCTGTTCCTTTAACTTTTTTCTTATGTTCATTTGTTACGATGTCCGGCAGTTTTGCCGTTTCCTCCTTTATCAAACTAGAGTCAGTATATAATAACAGAGAACAATGTCAATAGCTTTCCCTGGAAAAGGTGGATATTCCCAAAAGGGTGCAGTATAATAGGGGAAAACAACAGGCAGGAGACAGAATATGAGTGACAGAATCAATCTTTTGATTGTGGAGGATGACAAGGCTCTGGCGCAGGGACTCGCCAGGGCGCTGAAAACACAGGACAGAGAGATAACATGCGCTGCAAAAATCCGGGAAGCCAGACAGATTCTGAAAGGGGAGCAGCCGGATCTGATGATTCTGGATGTAAATCTTCCGGACGGAAACGGATTTGATTTTCTGGGAGAAGTGAAAGCGCAGGGGGCGTTTCCCGTCATCCTGCTCACAGCGAATGATCTGGAAACGGATGTTGTGGCAGGGCTGGAAGCCGGAGCGGATGATTATATTACAAAGCCCTTCAGTCTGGCCGTGCTGCGGGCGCGGGTCAACACGCAGCTTCGCCGGAGGATGGATGCGGGGACAAGGTCGGAAGCCGTATGGTCTTTTGGACGATATCGGTTCTGTTTCGATCGGATGGAATATTATCTGGACGGAAAACCGGTGGAACTGAGCCGGAATGAGCAAAAGCTGCTGCGTCTGCTGGTGGAAAACGAAGGGATGATTCTGAAAAGGGAGACGCTGATGGATCGGATCTGGACGGACGGGGCGGAGTATGTGGATGAGAATGCCCTGTCTGTCACAGTCAAACGCCTCCGGGATAAGCTGGAAGCAGGGAAGTGGATCGAGACGATTTACGGAACCGGATACCGGTGGGTGAGAGTGCATGGATAAATTAAGTATTTTATGGATGGCCGCTGCGGCACTATGTGTGCTGGGAAGTTTTCTGTTTGTCATCCTTCGGGGCCGAAGACAGAGGCGTATGACAGAGCGGCTTCGCCGGATGCTGGAGGCGGCTCAGGCAGGGCGTTTCAGAGAATCGGATTTTGACGAGACGGTATGTTCCGCGCTGGAAAGCGAGATGGCGGATTACCTGAAGGCGGCAGAACATACCGGGAAGGCTGCTGCCGCGGAGAAGGAAAAGATCAAAACGCTGATTGCGGATATTTCCCATCAGACGAAAACGCCGATTGCCAATCTGCTGCTTTATACCGAGCTTCTGGAAGAGCAGGAAACCGGCATCCGGAATCGGGAATACGTAACCGCAATACGAAAGCAGACAAAAAAACTGGATTTTCTGATCCGCTCCCTGATCCAGATGTCCCGGTTGGAAACGGGGATCGTGACCCTGCATCCCAGGCAGCAGGATGTGAAGGCGATGGTGACGGAGACGGTGGATTCTTTCCGGGAAAAAGCGGAGAAAAAAGGACTGAAGCTTTGTGACTGCTCGGAGCACGCAGTGGCCTGGTTTGACCGGAAATGGACGGCGGAAGCGCTTGGCAATATCCTGGATAACGCCGTGAAGTATACCGGACAGGGCAGGATTGAAGTGCGTACCAGACAGTATGAACTGTTTACCGCAGTGGAGGTGGCGGACACCGGGCCGGGTCTTGACGAGGAAGAGATCCCGGGACTGTTCGGCAGATTTCAGAGAGGAGAAGACGCACAGGAGCAGGAAGGCGTGGGGATCGGCCTGTATCTGGCCAGACAGATCCTGGCGGGAGAAGGCGGCTATATCAAAGTATCGTCCAAAAAAGGGAAGGGATCGGTCTTTTCTCTTTTTCTGCCCAACGGGAAAAAGGAGAATTTTTCAGAACTGTCATAAACGGCAAAGGAGAAACTGAAAATGTAGGGGAATCCCCTACATTTTCATGAACCCGTGTCTGTGTCAAAAATGCGTTATGCTATCTCTTTTCAAAATTCTCTGCACGAATCACGTGCTCCATCCCCAGTTTCCACTGAGCCGTTTCTCTTTGCAGTTCCACCATACGGCGGTAAAGGCCGCCCTGTTCCATCAGTTCCGATGGTTTGCCCTGCTGCGCTACACGGCCGTTCTCCAGTACTACGATATGATCGGCGCCGGCCACAGTACGCATCCGGTGAGCGATGACCAGCACCGTCTTGCCCTGGAGCAGACGGGAGAGAGCTTCCTGCACGGCGCTTTCATTCTCCACATCCAGGCTGGCGGTGGCCTCATCCAACAGGATCACAGGTGCGTCTTTCAATAGGGCGCGGGCGATGGAAATCCGTTGGCGTTCCCCGCCGGAGAGGGTGGAGCCGTTTTCTCCAATCATGGTCTGATAGCCCTGAGGAAGTTTCTGAATAAACTCATTGCACCGGGCAGCTCTGGCAGCGGCGATGACTTCCTCATCCGTCGCTCCCCGCCGGCCCAGACGGATATTCTCCATTACCGTATCCCGGAACAACACCACATCCTGAAATACCATGGAGTAGGAGCGCAGAAGGGTCTCTGGATCTACTGCGGACACATCCGTTCCGCCTAAGAGAATCTTTCCGCCGGTGGCGTCCCAGAAACGGGCGGCCAGCTTGCAGGCGGTTGATTTTCCGCCGCCGGAAGGACCGATGAGGGCAGTCACTTCTCCCTGTCTGGCTGTGAAACTCACATCCTCCAATACACCATCCCCTTCCCGATAGGCAAAGGAAACGTGGTCAAAGGTGATGTCGTAGTTCTGTGGTGTAAAGTCCTCCCTTCCCTTCTGTACCGGCTGTTCCAGAATGGAGCGCATCCGTTCGATCTGCAGTTTCGCATTAAAGGTGGCGGCAATATTCTGCAGTACCAGCCCAAGCGGGTCATACAGCCTTGCGGCCGCAAAGAGGAACCCCAGAAAATAGAGGAAAGAAAGCTCTCCGGCTGCCAGCAGCGCGCCGCCGGTCAGAATGGTGGTCGCCAGCCCAAGGCGAAGGAAGGCCTGGGCAGAGCAAACAAACACACCGGTAGCCAGTTCTGAGTGGATGGAGCCTTTTTCCATGGAGACCAGTTTGTCCTCCAGCTTCTCCATATAGGTTTCCTGGCGATTGCATGCTTTGATGTCCCGGATAGTTTCCAGCCCTTCCTGGATGCAGTCGGCTACCGCCCGCTTATTCATAATATTCTTTGTCCCGAAGGAATCCTGGATCTTCTTGCTCCCTGCTGTGAGCAGAATCGCCATCGGCACCACCCATAAGACGGTCAGCGCCATCCGCCAGTCGCAAAGGAACATGGCGATGCCGATCACCAGTGTGGAAAAGATGGAGGCAAACAGTTGAGGCACATAGTGGGAAAACATCTGATCCAGGCTGGAGCAGTCGGCAATCATGGTAGAAGTCAGATCGCTCAGATCCCGGTTCCCGAAAAAGGACAGGGGAAGCCGCCGCAGGGTTTCCGCCAGGCTCACCCGCCGGTTGGCGCTTTCTTTATAGGTTGCCAGATAGAGCGAGGCATACTGAAACCAATGGAGGATGAACAGCAGGACAAGAACTGCCAGGGCAAAGCCCACATAGATCCAAAAACCCTTCACAGGATTGGCGCCATTCTCCATGCAGCCGAGAAGGTGCTGCGCCGTGAATAAAACTGCCCCGACAGGGAGCATGAGGGCTACATTGCACACGAAACACCAGATAATGGCTTTCACCAGATCCTTTGCCCCTTTTTCGCTGAGGGCGAAAATATGCTGTAATTTCTGCGTCATACCGCTGCCTCCCTTCTTTTTTCCTGCCCGGCTTTTTGGGTATCCAGGTATCCCCTTGTGGGATTTCCGACTTTCCACTGGGCGCTGCGCTGATAATCTGTCCACATGGCGGCGTAGACGCCGTTTTTCTTTATCAGGTCACTGTGGCTGCCCTGTTCCGCGATCTTCCCGTCGCTTAGGACAATGATGTTGTCTGCATCCTGTACTGTGGATAGGCGGTGCGCGATCATCAGAACGGTTTTGTTTTTGGTCAACACTTCAAACGCTTTCTGAATCTGATGCTCGTTCTCCGGATCGGCAAAAGCGGTGGCCTCATCCAGAACTACAATAGGAGCGTCCTTTAAGATGGCCCGCGCCAGAGCAATCCGCTGCTGTTCACCGCCGGAGAGATAGATCCCTTTCGTCCCAACGACAGTATCCAGGCCCTGCGGCAGTTTTTCCAGAATGTCATCACACTGGGCGGCGTGGGCGGCCGACAGAACCTTTTCTCTGGAAGCGTGTGGCCGGGCGGCCCGGATATTTTCCAATAGGCTTTCCTTAAACAGCCGGGTATCCTGAAACACAAAGGCCACCTGCTTCATCAGGTCTTCCGTGTCCATTTCCTTTACATTGGCACCGCCAATGGAAACGCTGCCGCTGTCTGTGTCCCAAAAGCGGGGGATCAGGCTGGCGGCGGTGGTCTTTCCGCCTCCGGACGGGCCTACCAGAGCTGTCACCTGGCCGGGCTGGACAGAAAATGATACATCATCCAGAGTCGGCCGATCCGTACCCGGATAAGTAAAGGTTACATGGTCAAAGGATACGGCGGCATTTCCCGGATATTTCTGTACTTTTGATTCTTCCATGGGTTTCTGGTTCAGGATCTCGTCCAGACGGCCCACGGCTTCGTCTGCTTCCATGACAGCCTCGCTCATATACATGATCCGGTTGATCATCTGACCGCAGGCGGGAGCAAACAGGGCGTAGAAGATAAAATTGACAAGCACCGTCCGCACGTCCCCGCCGGATGCCAGAAGCAGCGCCGCCGGGATCAGCAGGGCGAAAGCGCCGTTGATAAATGTCAGGAAACAGGTCTGCCCCACACGGCAGCTCATGGCATACTGGCTTGCCAGATCGCTGTAATCTTTGATGGCAGCGTAAAAGGCCTTGAAAGAGTATACCGTCTGCTGGAACATTTTTACCACCGGGATGCCACGGACATATTCCACCGCTTCGCCGCTCATACGCTCAATTTCCTGCTGATAACGATGGAAAAAGCCTGCGTTTTTGCCGCCCATCATCAGACACATGGACAGCAGGGCCAACAGCATGGTGAGCAGGCACAAAAGACCCATTTTCCAGTCAAAAAGGAACAGCATGATAATGGAAGCAACAGGCGTGACGATGGTACCCGCCAGATCGGGAAGCTTATGAGCCAGCAGATCCTCCGTGAGTCCGGCGTTGTCATCGATAAGCTTTCTGAGCCGTCCGGACTGATTCCCTGCAAAGAATCCCAGAGGCAGTTTCAGCACATGAGCCATGGCAGCACGCCGGATGTTCCGGGCAGTACGGAAAGCGGCGATATGCGTAGACATGAGTGCCGCGAAATACAGGGCGATACTGCCAATGGCAGTCCACACTGCCGTCCAGCCCCAACGGGCCAGGTCGGAGACTCCGGATAAATCAGGCCAGGCCTCCAGTACATTCCTTGCCGCCAGCCAGACACATACATAGGGGATCAGCCCAAGCACCGCAGACAGAGCGGAGAGGACGCAGCCCAGCAGGGTAAGGTTTTTGTGTCCGCCTGAATAATTTAAGATACGGGACAGACTGCTTTGCTTTTTTTGCATCTTATGAATACCTCCTTCTTATAAAATATGCTATAACAAAGTTAGCAAAAGCTAATCATCATGTAAAAAAGATTGGGGCTATTGCCCCATCAATTTCAGCCAGCCGGCTGTGTAAAAATCCCGCAGCTGATCCACATAACGCAGTGCCCGATCTCTTGGCATGTCATGGACTACAATCTCAAAAATACCGTTGAACATTCCGCTGGCGATGATATGGCACATCTGCGCGTCCAGTTCCGGGATGTCCTGTCCCAGGCGGCGGAGGACCTCCATGTATTTTATTGTGTATTCTACCTCCACCTCCACCATGTTGTGGACAAAGTGTTCATAGCTGGTGCCCTCTGACCGACAAAGCAGCAGCTTTACCGGTTCCCGGTGCTGACAGATATATTCTACCATCCAGTGGACACAGTGCGAGGACTCCACACCCATGTGGTCAGGCTGCTGTTCTTCCGGCAGCTCGGCGAAGGAAGCCTGAGCTTCCATAAATTTTCCCATGAGGGCGGCGGCATGAGGCTCTACAATGGCAGTAAACAAAGCCTCTTTACTGGAAAAATACCCATAAAAGGCTCCTGTCGTCACGCCGGCCTTTTTTACGATCTGACGAAGGGATGCACCCAGAAAACCTTTGTCAGAAAATTCCTCCATGGCAGCCTGCAGAATATTTTCCAGTGTGATTGATGATTTCTCTTCCATAATACCCTCCATATAACAGTGTCATATAACAATGTTATTATATGGCGCAAAATGGGATTTGTCAAGAAAATTATAAAGAAGATTTATAATGAGACATTATAAAGAAGATTTATAATGAGACAGGTATTGCAGCTTAGCTATCAGACAGAATAAGAATCACAAAAACAGGGGGATGTGTCCAAAAGCGGATGCGTCCTTTTCCGTTTTCTGGAGAACAAAGATGAAAGTTATTATGCTTTTCATCAATATAAAATGATAGGATATAGGTATTTATCAGAGAAGAAGATTCCTTTTAAAATTTAATAAAAAGCAGCAGTATCAAAAGAAAAGGGAGATTATCATGAGAAAAAAATTTATAGCCATGTTTCTGGTGTGCAGTATTGTCCTGGCAGGATGCAGCAGTCCTTCAGATGGCGATAATCAGACGGAAACACAGATGGAACAGCAGGAAAATGCAGAAACACAGACCGATCAAAGCAGTTCTGCTTTGGAAGAACCAGGAAATATTCTGGTAGCTTACTTTTCCTGGGCGGACAATGCAGTGCTGGACGATGATGTGGATGCAGTAAGTTCTCCCAGTGTGATTCCTCCGGGAAATGTTCAGCAGCTGGCAGGCTGGGTACAGGAGGAAACCGGAGGAGATCTGTTTTCCATCCGGGTGACCGATCCATATCCCAGCGACTGGGATGCGTGTCTCGATCGTGCAAATGAGGAACGCGCAGAGGATGCAAGGCCGGAACTCATTGAGAATGTAGAAAATATGGAAGAGTATGATACCGTATTCCTGGGATATCCTAAAATGGAGCAGGGTTATATCTGTGTATAGCGGTGTATTGCGTGGAGGAAGGAGGGCGAATAGGTACAGGAAACACAACAGAAAGAAAAAGTGTGTATAGAGTAAGGTAGGAACGACCATAGAGTGGTCGCTTTTTTTATGGGAAAAATCCCCCTATCCTACAAGCTATAAGGAAAGGAGGTCATATCCATGAACACCAAGATCTGCTATCTATATCGGGATGCAGGTAACTATAAGGTTCATAATGAGTGCGTTATCCAGGGGGAATTATCCAAGGAGCAAATCCAAAGCATTCTTGATTGCTGTGACATGGGGGAATATTTTATCCCAAGACAGGTCGGGATGCCGGAAAGGAGATTCGATGAGTATGATACCGAGGTCGATCATTGCTGGTTTGAAATCAGCGAAGATGGGTTTGAGCGCACAAATCAGCCTGCGAATATTCCTTTAACGCCCAGACAGCTTGTGGAGAACTTTGCCCTTCGTAAAGATAATTGGGATGACACGGAGTGTATGGATTCAGAAAATAGTGATTTAGGAATGGAGATGTAGCTGATGAATGAATGGGAAGTGATAATGAGCAGGACTGGAGCCAGGACTCCGGGCCTGCTCTTTCCATGTGAAGGAGGAACCTATGAAGAAAACCAATGTAACAATTTCCTTTGATGAGGAAAAGCTGACTGCGCTCCGGCTCTACATGGAGCAGAAAGATCTGCAGCTTGAAGATGAGCTGACCAAAGCCATGGAAGGATTCTATGGCAAACATGTCCCGGCCAATGTGCGGGAATTTATTGAGATGCGCTCTGGCGAACCAGCAGATCCTGCGCCCAGAGCAAGGCGGCCCAGGCCGGAGAAAAAAGAACAGGCGCCGGCAGATACAGGAGAGAGTCCTTAACAATGCATCTGAAGGATCAATGAATAACGAATCGAGAGGTGATTGACATGCGAAAAGTTCTGTAATAGGAAAATCAACGGGAATCCGGCTGCGTCTTGGAAGCCTGTTCGATGGGATCGGTGGATTTCCTTTATCTGCTGTCCGGAACGGAATCCTTCCGGTATGGGCCAGTGAAATAGAACCTTTCCCGATCCAAGTAACCATGCAGCGGTTCCCGGAGATGCTCCATGTGGGCGATATTACGAAATTAAAAGGGGCGGAGCTTCCGGCTGTAGATATCATTACGGGCGGATCACCCTGTCAGGATCTGAGTATTGCGGGGAAACGCGCAGGTTTGTCTGGAGAGCGTTCCGGACTATTTATGGAGCAGATCCGGATTGTAAAGGAGATGAGAAAGACAGATGCCAAAAGACAACGAGAAAATGAAACAGTTAACCCTTGCGGAATTGTTCCCCGATTCATGGTGTGGGAAAACGTCCCCGGAGCATTCTCATCTTCAAACGGAGAAGATTTCAGAGCGGTCCTGGAGGAAATCTGCAGGATCGCCGACCATACCATATCTGTTCCTCGACCTCCGGCCGGGAGGTGGAAATCTGCTGGGGCCATATTGGGAAGTGGATTCTCTGTCGCTTGGAGAGTTCTGGACGCTCAATACTGGGGAGTCCCCCAGAGACGTAAGAGAATCTTCCTTGTCGCAGATTTTGGAGGAACATCCGCCCCGGAAATATTATTTAAGCAGGAAAGCCTGCCTGGGTATCCTGCGGAGGTCAGCGGAACGGGGCAAGGGGCTTCCGGCGAAACTCAAAGAAGCGCTGGAGATCCAGGCGGGGATCAAATAGGCACAGAAGGATTTATGGCTTTCCATATCAATCAAAGAGAGGAAACCATCGACCTGGGGCATGTTTCCGGTGCATTGATGGCAACAAGAAATATGCAGATGCAGACCTTTATTGCCGGACTTCCTGACCAGCAGAAAGAGCCAACCCTCTGCCTGAACGATCAGGGCGGTCAGGTGATGGACTGCAGTGTAGATGTGGCAGGAACACTCCGGGCGCAGATGTCCGGCCATCCTCCGCTGGTCTTTGATAACCATGGGCAGGATCTCCGGTTCACCGGCCCCGTTGAAAAAGCACAGGCGGTAACCGCATCCTACGGGATGGGAGGCAATACACAATCCCTGGTGCTATTTGAAAATCACGGGATCGATGGACGTTATACCGGACCGCTGCCGGTATCCCCGACACTGTCAGCCAGAAGCGGCACAGGCGGCAATAATCTTCCTCTGATTGCGGAGGAACCGGACAGCTATTGTATTGCCGGGAATATCATTGACCGGCAGAGTAAAAATGGCGGGAATGGGTTTGGCTATCAGGAAGATATCAGTTACACCCTGAATACAACAGACCGGCATGCGGTCTATAGCCGCCAGCGAGTGGATGAATTCCAGGAAAGCAAAGTCGCTGGCACAGAAAGCGCCAGACAATATAAAGATGCAACTGACCTAATCTGCCAGCCTGAGGTAAACAGAAACCTGATCCGCCGTCTCACTCCTCTGGAGTGTGAGCGGCTGCAGGGTTTCCCGGATGGCTGGACTTTGATTGATGGAGCATCGGATTCGGCAAGATATAAAGCCCTGGGCAACAGTGTGGCAATCCCATGTGTCACTTTTGTTCTGCGTGGGATTGTCCTGATTATGGAGAAAGAGTTCGCAGAGGAACAGAAAAACCGAATTGGAGATCGGAGGTATGACCAATGAATGATATTGACGTTACCGTATATTTTAACGAGCATCAGCTCGCTGCTCTGGATGAAGTGTTGAATAATCAGGGGCGCACCATCGAAGGTGTGCTGCGAAAATGTTTTGAGGAAACCTATGCGTCTCTCGTCCCGGAAGAAAAGCGTGAAGAAATCGAGGCACTGATCCGTCAGGAAGAAGCACAGGCACAGCGAGAAGCTGAAGCTGCCAGGCGGTTTGCAGTGATCCATTTTCATGAGGACGGGGATGATTTTCATTTCACTTCTGACCTGCGGAATAACTTCTACAGCGCAGCTTATCTCTATCGAAATTATATGCGTGAGAATGAGGGCAGGCTGACCTTGGACAGTCTGGCTCTTTCCTTCGGAGAGCATCAGCCCATTGATGACCTGACCTTCTCTGTCCTGTGCGATGCCATGGAACATGATGAGCGTATCACAGCCCTCCTGGAATTTGATTTTGATGAGGGCGTTATCAGTGTGAAAGAGCAAGGCGATCCGGAATGGCGGGCTTATCGTCTGAAAGATGTTTCTACTGCGGTCTACCGTGCAGAACGGAAATCATGCATTCCGATGGATGCGAGGGAGCTGATTTTTGAAGAAGCATTACGGGACCGAGAGATTGACTGGCAGTCTCCCGATACAGCAGAAGAAACAACGCCGCCGGTTCAGGAGATGTGACGGAAGAAAGAACGCCCCTGTGAGCCGCCTGTCGGCTCCGTGTTGCGATTTTGTGGGCAAGGTCGGGGAAGTATCCCTCCCCACCTGTTTGCGAGGTGTTTGCGGCCCGTGCGAAGGCAGGCTCCGCTCGTGGGAATGCAACGGTTGCCCGTGCGGATACAGGGTCGAAAATCAAGCAGGAGAAAGGGACGGTGCCGCATGGCGGCCCCGCCCCAGCTCACTGCGTCCGGCAGAGCCGGTCGCTTCAAGGCTTTCCGCCGCTTCTGAAAGAAATGGCATTACGGTGCCGGATTTGGAACAATAGGTTCCTGGACAGGTGCTTCAACTCCCCCAAGGCCCAGAAGTTTCAACGAATGACGCGGTGCTTTGGCAGGTTCCTATGAATAAGAAGGAGGATTTCAGACATGCAGGATACAGAGGCAGAAAAGAAAGAAATCAAACGCCGCTTCCAGCTCTGGATCAGACCGTCCACCCTGGAGCTGGCGGATACTCTCTATAAAAAAGACAACTGTGACAGCAAGAGCGAATTCAGCGAAAAGGCCGTGTTGTTTTATGCCGGATATCTTTCCGCAGAGGACAACAAAACCTATCTCCCTAATATCGTCACCTCCACGTTGAAAAGCATTGTAGCGGAGAGTGATCACCGGCAGAACCGGATGATCTTCAAGATGGCTGTGGAGCTGGCGGTGATGATGAACGTGGTTGCAGCGAATAACAACATCGATCCAGTGTCACTGGAACGCTTGCGTGGAGAATGTGTCAAAGAAGTCAAAAGGCTGAATGGTGCGTTCTCTTTCGATGATGCGGTGAGTTGGCAGAATGGATGGGAAGAAAATGATTAACAGGCAAGAAGGAGCTTGACAAGAATCAGTTTTTTACGCATAATATATCTAAGATATATAGCTAAGATATATGAAGGAGGGGATTCGGCATGGAAATACCTGAAACGCAGCAGAAGATCCTGAACAGTGCCAAACGCTGGTTTTTGGAAAAAGGTTTCAAATCGGCTCCACTGCGCAAGATTGTGAATGATGTGGGCTTTACTCTTGGTGCGTTCTATGGCTACTACAAAAATAAAGAGGAACTGTTCTACGCCTTAACGGACGAGACGGCGCAGGGCCTTGCCACCATTGTACGCTCCATCGGGGAGGATATGCAGAAACTCCCACCAGAACAGATGCTCTATTCCATGCTGGACTGCTATCTGCGTCGCCTTCCGGAGTTGGCAGATTATCTTTGCGCTCACCGGGAAGAAATGGTGTTACTACTTCGCTGTGCTGAGGGAACGAAGTATGAAAACTTCTTTGACAGTTTCCGCATAATGAACATCGAACGGATTACGCAGGGGGTGGAAACTGCTGAGCATACGCCAAAGGCTCTGCTAGGCATCGACCCCGGTTCCCTTGACCTGATGATGCGGGGCTATTTTGATATGCTCGCCCACATCATTCTGGAAACCGAGGATAAGGAAACAATCATCCGGCGGATGCGTGACGTCGCACTGGTATACCGCAACGGAATGCTCAGTTTAATGGAGGAGGAAACGGATCATGCATGAATATTATCGGAACAATATCCTGAAATTAAAAAAGGAAAACGAGGGTTATCTTCGCTTTGTGAAAGTGGAACTGGAACAGAACGCCGGCAAACCTTACAGCGAGGTATGGGAGGAAATCTGGGGCTTCTATGAAAAGAATCTGCTGGAGCATTTCCCTTACATCGGCGGTGACAAAGTCAGCGGGACAAAGAACCTCACTGGCGCTTACATTTTTGTGGCGATGGGCGAGGTACTTAAACGCTACGATGTTTCTGTGGAGGGTTCGGCACGTCTGATGGTGCTGGCTTATGAGCGGAAGTATCAGGCTATCCCACGCCCCGTCCGGGCAGTTATGAGGAAGATATTTTCCTCGCCCAGGCTTGTCACGAAGATGTATCGAAAGAAAGACCGGGAGAATACGGAGAACGCTGCAAAATATCCCGGCAGCTTTGAAACAAAAACCATGCAGCCGCCTGCAGAGGGCTGCGTCTTTACTTATCATACTCTCGTTTGCCCACTGTCCGATTTCGCAAAAAAATACGGCTACGAAGAATATATGCCCTATCTCTGCAATTTGGACTATGTGATGTTCGGCGTGTTGGGCGTACCGCTGTACCGAAGGCATACCTGCTTTGCCAACGGCGACTACTGTGACTTCAGCCTAAAATCGGGTGTGCAGCCATTACCATACTGGCCGCCGGTATTTACACAGGGGAAAGGTTATCAATAAGAAATATACGGAAACACTCACCCAATTCCGGATGAATAAACCGGTATTACAAATCTGATGAAAAAGGAGACATAAAATGGCATTCAGAAACAATTTCGGCAACCCGCAGGGATTTATAGGAAGGCTGATGCTTTCTGGTATGAATATGGGGCATAGTCCGATGGCTAAATGGGCATTTACACAATTTGATGTCCCTGATGACGGAATGCTGGTTGATATTGGCTGTGGCGGTGGATTTAATATCCGAAGATTATTAGACCGCTCCAAAGACGGTTTCGTTTATGGGATAGATATTTCCAGCACCAGCGTTGAGAAGTCAAAAAAGACGAATAAAAAGAATATTGGCAAAAGATGTGAAGTGCTTCTTGGGAGCGCAGAGAACCTTCCGTTAAAGGATAATTCCATAAAACTTGCCACCGCCTTTGAAACTGTGTATTTCTGGAAAGATCTGGAGAAATGCTTTGCAGAAGTGAAAAGAACGATCAGGCCGGGCGGGAAATTCGTAGTCGTCAATGATCCTGGAGATCCTGAAAAACACTGGGAAAAGATGATACCGGGGATGAAATCATATACACCGGATGAAATAAAACAGATCATGGAGGCCGTTGGTTTCATGGATGTTAAGGTTACAAAAAATAAGTTTATGTTCTGCGTGTCTGGAAAGAAAGGGAACTAAATGAATTGCAATCCTGCATGTCTCCTGATATAATATTGGTTAGTTATCACTAACCTATTTGCGCATAGGAGGGTACATCCATGTTTACTGTTCGTCCATATAAGGAAGAAGATGCTGCGGCCTGCGGGGATTGCTTCTACGAAGGATTCTTTTCATGCTCTGTGGATCAGAACGATAAAATACTTTTGCGTGACTACGCACAGATCCTGATTGAAAAATGCAATTTCACCTATGTTGCGGAAACGGAGGATCATCAGGTCGTAGGATTCATCTGTGGAAAATATGATAAGCGTTTCAGCAAGGCTCTGGCAGCTCAGTATGAGACAAAAAAGCACTATGGCCGTTGGTGTAAAATGTTCCTCAAGTTCTATCTGAAAAGATATAAAATGTCAGCACCATTCCAGAAGCAGTTTGATGCCTTTTTCCGTCAGCTACAGGAAAGGGATAAGGAAACCGTTGGGAAATGCGATCTGGAACTCGTTGCCCTTTCGTCCAGAAGGAATTACAGAAAGGGGTTGGGAACCGCATTGGTCACACAATTTTTGAATCGGGCAAAAGCTGATGGAGCAGATCGTGTGCGGCTTTTTACGAACACTCTTGCATCGTGGGAGTTTTATGAAAAACGTGGATTTAAGAAAGTGGCAGAGAAGCCCTTTCAGGATGGCTCCGGCAATCAGTCCCTCGTTTATGAGTACGTTTTGAAGGAGCATGAATATGAAAAACACCATCTGTGAAAAACTGATGTGGTCAGCGATGACACCTGCTATTTTCAAATATATCGCAGCCAATTGCAAAAATACGGATACATTCAGGGTGAAGAAGAAATCGCGTAAAAACTTTAAAGATATGTTGGCAAGGACACCCGACATAGGCGGTTTTACGAAAAATCCTCTGCGAATCTGTCTTTCCGGCGGAATTGTCTGGATGGCAGTTTATAAGGCAATGGATGGGGCGATGAGCCATGAGCAGTTCGGGGAAATGGTGACAGCCACGATGCAGGCGTCGCTCATTAAAAAAGCTTTCGGGAGTAAAAATCCATTTGATATGGAATATCAAAAAAAGAAAGTCAAGAAGGACAGAATTGCAAATGCCATATCCGACAGCGAATTCAACTGGATGACGGAGACGATTCCCGGAAGGGATGCAGACGAATACACCATCAACTATCACAGGTGCGGCCTGTGTGCGCTTGGAAAACAGGAGCATTTGGAAGAACTGATACCCTATATGTGTGCCATGGATTTTATTTCTGCTGATCTCATGGGCGGCGTGTTATACAGGACAGGTACACTTGCAGAGGGAGCAGAAAAGTGTGATTTCTATATTTGCAAAAAGGACTCTAAATGGGATAAAGAAAGAAAATACGGACAGCAATCCAAGCTGCAAAAACAGGGAGAGTTGGGAAAGTGGAATATGTGACGGTTGCACAGGAGGGCTTCTATGGACTTTATCATGTCCCTGTTAAGGATCATGATCCCAAAAAGGTCGTCATCGTAGTAGGCGGCAGCGAAGGGAATGAAAATATCCCGATGAATGTGGGTGCTATGTTTGCCAGGTGCGGCATCGCCGCGTTAGGTATTTGTTACTGGAACGTAGACGGGCTGCCGAAAGAACTGGTTCGGGTGCCTGTCGATCCATTTGAAAAAGCGATCCTGTGGCTGAAAAACAAAGGATATGAAAAGATTATCATGTATGGCATTTCAAAAGGCGCTGAACTGGTATTGCTTTGCGCTTCTCTTATGCCGGATATCTGCGGCGTTGTTGCCCTCTCCCCGATCCACTGTATATGGGGAGGCATGTACGGGAATAAAAGCATGGCATCGAAAACTTTTTCATCTGCCTCCGAATTTACATACAGGGGAAAAGATTTTCCGTGTATGACAGCGCATCTGAAATATGGGCCGGCAATCCGGAACCTCATCCTCCATCAGCAGTTCGAGTTATCCTACATCTACGAAGAACCGCTGAAACATTTTGATGAGGATACAGCCATTCATGTGGAGAACATTCAGGGAAACATTTTATTTATTTACGCAAAGGAAGATCTCATGTGGCCCAGCAAAGAGGCAGTGGCATATATGGTAAACCGCCTGGAAAAACACCGGTTTGCTTTCCGGGTGGATGTCTTGGAATATGAAAAAGCAAGCCACATTCTTGTTCCATTAAATCCATCTAAGCTGAAAATGTTTAAAATTGAGAGACAATATCCGGAAGATTGCAGGCGCAGCCGTGAAGACGCTTTCCATAAAACGATAAAATGGATATCGGAGGTAAAGTGAATATGGCGGTCATGATAGAAAGTCTGATTGGTATCTTATTATTCACAGTTCTGATTGTGTCACTGACGCTGAAAAATCCCCTTACCTCAGTGGGAGATTATCCCCCGGCCATACGGGAGAAATGTATGGAATTAGGATTGATCGAAAAAAGAGAACAACGCTTTACCAGGGCAGATATCCTCCGAAAGGGGATCGCCCTGCTTGCTTTTGTGTTCATCTTCGCTGTTGTCCTGAAACAGTTTAATGGAGCGGATACATTCTGGAAAGGGTTTCGGGATTCCTACCTGATCTGGCTGATCATTGATTGGTATGACGCTCTGATACTTGATTGCATCTGGTTTTGCCATTCGAAAAAAGTCAGGATACCAGGCACAGAGGATATGGAAGAATATAAGGACTATCGTTTTCATATCAGGCAGTCCTGTATTGGTATGCTTCTTGGCCTGCCCGCCTGTCTTGCAGTGGGAGCGATTACAGCAATCCTCTGATCAGCCATCAAATGATATAAAACAGAATATGATTCGCATCCGGCAGGAAATCTCTTTCGAGGTCTCCTGCTTTTTCTTTACTCTAAAACGGAAGGAGGTTCCCCATGGCCCGTCTGGTCACCAAATTTAAGTACCTGAAGCCGGATCAGAAAAAGCCCATCGGCGGGTATGCCACCTACATCGCCACCCGTGAAGGTGTGGAGAAGATCGATGAGTCTTTCAAGCTGGCTCCCGCAACAGTGAAACAACAAAAGCTCATCGAAAAGCTCCTGCGGGATTTCCCGGATAGTGCCACGATGCTGGAGTATGAGGACTACCAGAGAGAAAAGACCGTAGGAGTTGCCTCTGAATTTATCACCCGTGCCATTGAGGATAATGCCCATGAGATCCTGAACCAGAGAACCTATGCCGACTACATCGGCACCCGGCCTGGTGCGGAACGGTTTGGCAGCCATGGGCTGTTCACGGATGATGGTGTCCAGGTCAAGCTGAAAGAGGTATCCCAGGAGCTGAACGCTCATCAGGGAAATGTGTGGACGCTTATCATTTCTCTGCGCCGGGAGGATGCGGAGCGCCTTGGTTTCAATACCGGCATCCGATGGCGGGATATGCTTCGGACGCAGACGCAGGCCCTGGCGGACAGCCTGAAGATCCCCATGGATCATCTGAAATGGTATGCTGCCTTTCACAATGAGAGCCATCATCCCCACATCCATCTGCTGGCGTACTCTACCGTCGAGAATGAAGGTTTCCTTACCAAACAGGGTGTGGCAAAGATGCGGTCTTCCCTGTCCAAAGATATCTTTGAGCAGGATCTGCTCTGCATTTATGAAAAGCAGACGGTTCAAAGGGATGAGCTGCGCCTGCACAGCAAGGAGCTGATCGTAGAGATTGTCTCCCACATCAATGCCGGAACCTATGATAATCCCAAGGTAGAGGAACTGCTCCTGCGTTTGGCTGACCGGCTTTCTAAAACTAAAGGGAAAAAGGTCTATGGCTACCTGAAAGCGGATGTGAAAGCGTTGGTGGATGCCATCGTGGATGAGCTGGCGGCAGATGAAAAGATTGCCGCTCTTTACAATCTGTGGTACGAACAGAAAGAAGAAGCACTCCCGGTCTATACAGAAGCACTTCCACAGCGAGTGCCGCTCTCGAAGAATAAAGAATTCAAGCCCATCAAGAATGCAGTGATACAGGAGGCCCTGGGCCTTCATGCTGACAGGCAGGATGTGGAGGAACCGGCCCAGGAGGATGCTCCCGATCCGGAAATGCCAGAAGCTCCGGAATCAGATTCTCAGGCAAGTGATCCCATCGAGCCAGATCCGCCTCCCGCCTTTCGCTCTTATTCTGGCGGAAGGGGCCGGAAGAAAGATACCTGGTGGACGGATGAATATAAGGCGGCCCGTGCCTTCCTCTATGGCACGAAGACATCCAAACCGGATTTTGAACAGGCTCTGGCCGCTCTGAAGAAAGAAGCTCTGCGTGGCAATGGTTTTGCCATGCATGATCTTGGGAAAATGGTTCTGACCGGCCTTGGCTGTGAGAAGGAGGAAGAACAGGCACAGGAATGGTTCCGAAAAGCATTCTCTGCTTTCTGCGCCAGAGAGCCAAAGGAGGAAAAGCCAGGGTATCTCCGATACCGGATCGGTAAGATGTACGCCTTCGGCTATGGCGTGGATCAGGACTATCTGAAAGCTGCCGAGTGGTATGAAAAATCGGTTGCGGAGGGAAATCCCTTCGCTGCCTATGCCTTGGGCAGTCTGTATCATCGGGGCCAGGGCGTGGAACAGGATGAAGAAAAAGCGTTTGCTCTGTTTACCATGGCGGCCACAGATGAGGATAAACCGAATGCCTACGCTCAGTATGAGCTGGGACGCATGTGCCGGAATGGGATTGGCACTGCGCCGGATCAGGCGGCATCGGAGCAATGGTACAAGCAAGCGTATCAGGGATTCCTGAAGATCGAGCAAGATATGGCGGATGACAAGCTGTACTACCGTCTGGGCCAGATGAACCTTACCGGCACAGGAACAAAGAAAGATCCGGAGCAGGCCAGAATGTACTTTGAAAAGGCGGCGGAGCTTGGCAATGCCGATGCCATGTATGGCCTGGGGAAACTGTATTTGAGCAGAGATTTCTCTGGCCGGGATGTGAAAAAAGCAATCGACTATCTCATGGCTGCAGCGGGGAAAGGCCATGATTATGCCATGTACACTCTCGGCAAGTTGTTCCTGGAAGGAAAAGAGATCCCTAAGAATCCGGAGTACGCTCTGCGCTGGCTGGAAGAAGCCGTGGAGAAAGAAAATCCCTATGCGGAATACCTTTTGGGGAAAACATTGCTTCAAGATGTGGATCTTCCCCAGGACATTCACCGTGCGGTTTCCCTTCTGGAAAAAGCAGCGGCACGCAGCAACCCTTATGCGGCGTATGCCTTGGGGAAGGCCCTGCTGGAAGGAACAGTTCTTCTGCAGAATCTTCCAAGAGCCATGGAGCTGCTTACTTTCTCTGCGGATCAAGGATTCTCCGCAGCGCAGTATCTGCTGGGGAAGGTCTTCTCCAGTGGAGAGCTGCTCCCGAAGGACATCCCCAAAGCCATCCTCTATCTGACGATAGCCGCTGAGCAGGATCATGAGTACGCACAATATCTTCTTGGAAAACTCTATCTGGCCGGTGAAGGTATCCCTAAGGATGCGAAAGCGGCGCTACATTGGTTTACCAAGGCAGCGGATCAAGGAAATGCTTTCGCTCAATATCAACTCGGTAAACTGTTCCTGTATGGTCAGGAGGTGGAACAGGACATGGAAAAAGCCATTTCCTATCTGACCGCCTCTGCCGATCAGGGGAATGTCTATGCTGCCCAGCTTCTCCAAAGCGTCCACAGCAACCGGAATTGGTCGGCGGCCCTGGGCAGTCTGCGGCTGTTACAGCATCTGGCCCGGATCATCCAGAACCGGATCGAGGACGAGCGCAAAGGCGGCAAGGGCGGGATAGATCGAAAGCTGAAGCGTAAGATCGATGAAAAGAAACAGGCCCATGGTTTGAAACAGGGCTAAGAAAGGAGGTTTCATGGCTACAACCTATATTCACTTTACAGAAGAACAAAAAGATCAGGCCCGCCGCACGGATCTGCGGTCTTTCCTTCTCGGACAAGGTGAGAAGGAAAGACCGCAGATCCGGATCGGAATACAAATGGAATCATGGTGGAGAAAAAATCACGATCCGGGGAAATCTATGGTTTAATCAGTATAAACCAGATAGTGGAGGTGGTGATGCTATTGCCTTTGTCAGAGAATTTTATGGTCTGGATTTTCCGGAGGCCGTGAAGTTTCTCCTGGAGCAGCAATGTGTTGTTGTTCTCCCGCAAAAGGACGCACCAGCCAAGGAGAAAAAGCCCTTTGCCCTTCCAGCGAAGAATGGAGACATGCGGAGAGTTTATGCGTATCTTCTGAAAGTACGGTTTCTGGATCGGGAGGTTGTGAATGCCTTTGTCCGGGCTGGCCTGCTCTATGAAGATGCGGAGTATCACAATGTGGTCTTTGTGGGAGTCGATGAAAATGGGATTGCCCGTCATGCCCATAAGCGAGGCACCTATTCGGACAGCGGATTCAAGGGCAACGTGGACAGCAGCAATCCCGATTACAGCTTTCACTACATCGGGAAAAGCAATCGGCTGTATGTGTTTGAGGCCCCGATTGATATGCTGTCCTATATTTCTCTGCATAAGGAGAACTGGCAGGAACACAGCTATGTGGCTCTCTGTTCCACAGCCACTTATGGAGCCACCCATATCCTGAAAATGAATCCGCAGATCGATACCGTGGTCACCTGCCTCGACCATGACAGCGCAGGCATTGAGGGAAACTATCGTCTGAAGGAAGAAATCCTGCGGCTTGGAACCTATACGGTCAGGGCGGAACAGCCCAGGTTTAAGGACTGGAACGAGGGCCTCAAAAGCACCCATGGCTTGGAGGCGATCCCAGGAACCGAGCATCCGGGCCTGGTGCGGATGAAAACGCTCTGCCATGAGCTGGCCATCGCCTTTGCCGGTGACCGATGTCCCAAGTATCCGTTGGATGCGTTGCGGGAGCAATACCAAAAACTGAGGCAGCTCTCCCTGGAGCAACCCATGGATATCATCATGCAATCCTCTGAAATGGCGGGGATTGCTTTTTTATTGGGCCAGAAACAATTTGCCTCACTGGAGAAGTCATACACCGTACAGCAATATGAGAAGATCCTGCTCCGTCTCTATGCGCCTCATCATGATAAGATCGGCTACAAAGCCCGCATCGCTGAGATCGGGGAGCGCCTGGAGGCAATCGGTCAGGCTTTTCAGAAAAATGAGATTCTGCCGGAATCGGCACAGATGGAACAGATCAAGAATACGCTCTCCCTGGCAGTGGACTGCCTGCGGCTGGAGACTTACGTGGAGCGTGAGCAAATGGAAATGCAAAGGAGGGAATCATCATGCCAAACCGAATCCTCATCAATGGCAATGCAGCAATAAAAATCTGAATGAAAAGGAGTGATGAAGAAACCTGGAAAGCGTGGTGTCCTATGGATAATATCGCAACTTTAATTCTTGTGGCTGTGGTAATGCTTGGCGTCCTGGGCGGCGTCTCGTTGATTGCCCACATGTACACCCTCAACATCAAGAGCAAGACCGTTGGCAATGGCCAGCATGGTACTGCGAGGTGGGCCACAAAAGCGGAAATCCGGAAAACCTATCGGCACATCCCCTTTGAGCCGGAGCAGTGGCGGCAGGGCAAACACTTGCCCAAGGATCAGGGAATCGTGGTGGGATGCACCAGCTCCAAGGGCGGAACCACAGCCCTTATTGATACCGGCGATGTCCATGCCCTGATGATCGGCGCCGCCGGTGTCGGCAAAACCGCCTATTGGCTTTATCCCTGCATCGAATACGCCTGCGCTTCTGGTATGAGCTTTCTCTCAACAGATACCAAAGGCGATGTCATGCGGAACTATGGAACCATAGCCAAAGAGCATTATGGATATCAGGTATCGGTGATCGACCTGAGAAATCCAACCCGGAGCAATGGCAATAATCTGCTCCATCTGGTAAACAAATATATGGATCTGTACAAAGAGCATCCGAAAGAGCTGGTCTACAAGGCCCGCTGTGAGAAGTATGCCAAGATCATCAGCAAGACCATTATCCTCTCCGGGATGGATGCTGCCAGCTTTGGCCAGAACGCCTATTTCTATGATGCGGCGGAAGGTCTGCTGACTGCGACCATCCTATTGGTCGCTGAATTCTGCGAACCGGAGAAGCGTCACATCGTCTCCGTGTTCAAGATCATCCAAGAGCTGCTCGCTCCCTCGCAGAAAAAGGGAAAAAATCAGTTCCAGCAGCTCATGGAGCTTCTGCCGGATGACCACAAAGCAAAATGGTTTGCCGGGGCTGCTCTCAATACTGCCGAACAATCCATGGCCAGTGTTATGAGTACAGCCCTGTCCAGGCTGAATGCCTTTCTGGATTCCGAGCTGGAGCAGCTCCTGTGCTTTGACACAGAGATTGATGCGGAGAAGTTCTGCCGGGAGAAGTGCGCCATCTTCCTGATCATGCCGGAGGAAAATCCCAATACTTTCTTCATGATCTCCCTGATCATCCAGCAGCTCTACCGGGAGATCCTGGCCGTGGCGGACGAGATGGGCGGAAAACTGAAAAACCGCTGTGTGTTTTACTGTGATGAATTCGGCACCCTTCCGAAAATTGAGAGCGCCGAGATGATGTTCTCAGCCTCTCGTTCTCGACGCCTTCAGATCGTGCCGGTGATCCAATCCTTTGCTCAGCTTGAAAAGAACTATGGCAAAGAAGGGGCGGAGATTATCGTGGATAATACCCAGCTTAGCATCTTCGGCGGCTTTGCACCTAATAGTTCCTCGGCGGAGGTGCTATCCAAGGCTCTGGGGAGCCGGACAGTCATGTCCGGATCGGTCAGCCGTGGGAAGAATGATCCGTCCCAATCCCTGCAGATGATGGAACGGGCGCTCATGACACCGGATGAACTCAAGAGTATGCCAAAAGGCCAGTTTATTGTGATGAAGACCGGCTTCTATCCCATGAAGGTCAAGCTGAAACTGTTCTTCAAATGGGGCATCCAGTTTGAAGAAGAATATACCGTGGAGGAAAAGGGCAACCGGAAGGTGGCCTATGCCGAGAAGCAGGAGATCCTGGACGGGATTGTGAAAAAGTACCATCCGGAGTGGCTGATGGAGGATGTTCCGCCAGCAGAGGCCATCCCACCGGCTGGAGGGCAGGCACAAGCCATGACAGAGCGAAATGAGCCATCCTCCAGGGAGAAAAGAAAAGGCGGCGGCACAGGGCTGCGGACTGCGCCAAGAGCTGCCAGACCGGAACGTAAGGCGGAAGAAGGCATACGGGAGAACCGGATGCTTCGTCAGCCAAAAACTGTGGAGGTAAGTGAGGATGGGCAGGCTTGATTTTCTCTACCGTATGGAACTGCCGCACAGAGCAGTGGCAGTCTATTTGTATCTATGTGACCGGGCCAACCGGGATGGGGAATGCTGGCCCTCCATCCCGACCATTGCCCGTGAACTGAAACTTTCAGAATCAACTGTGAGACGGGCGATTCAGGATTTAAAAAAAGCGGAGCTTCTCGCCACTGAGCAAAGGTACCGTGCCAGGGGAGGCAAGAGCAGCCTGCTTTTTCAGATCAGGAAACCGTGACCGGGTAAAAATACCACCTTCCGCCAAGGGGCAACTGCGTCCTTTTGGTGAAAGGTGGCACCTGGCATAATGACAGGAGAAGGTGAACTTCCCACTGTAAGAGAGATTTACAGCAGAAAAGAAGAACAGCAGCCTGAGTGGATCAGACTGCTGACTCTTATTTTTCTGCTTGTATCTCAAAGCAATATCCAACTTCCCGGACGGATCGGATGGTAAAGGGAGCACTGGGAGTTGCCTGGTACAGCTTTTCCCGTAGATTGCAGATGTGAAAGCCGATAGTGTTACTTTCACCGCCAGAGGGAAAGTCACCCCATACTTTCTCGTAGATTTGTCTGTATGTAAGCACATGCCCCTTGTTGGCCGCAAGCAAAAGAAGGATTTCGTACTCCTTTGCGGTAAGCTGGATCTCCTGACGGTCACGGAAAACTTTCCGCTTGCTTGGATAGATCTCAAGACCTGGGAGGGATAGCATTGGCTCCCTGGCCAATTCGTATGTTTCTACCTCTGGATGGCATTTCAGAACAGAAAGAATTTCATCGAATGCTTCAGAGTCTTGTTCTGACAGATCTAAGATGATTACTCGTCCGATGGTATCACCTCCCGGTTGTTGTTTTCAAAAGACTTTTTAAGGTGTTCAAAACTTTCTGTACTGATAACATGTTCGATTCGACAAGCATCGGCCTCTGCTGTTTTAGGATCTACGCCTAATGATATAAGTCGTTCTGTAAAGAAGCAATGGCGCTCATAGATTATTTCTGCAACCTCGCGTCCTACATCGGTCAAATGGAGAAAGTGATCTTCATTCATTGTAAGAAAACCACCTTCTTTCAGGGCATTGACCGCCACACATACGCTGGGCTTTGACACCTCCATGTGCCGGGCCACATCTACGGAGCGAACCATGCCCAGCTTCTTATGGAGAACAAGGATGGCCTCCAGATAGTCCTCCCCGGATGCATGAAGTTTGCCGTTTCCAGACATAGTTACATACTCCAATTCTGGCTTTCCTGCTGAATGAGGTAAAGTTTCCTATATAGTCCACCTTGCTCCAACAGTTCTTTATGAGTTCCACTTTCGACAACCCTGCCATCATCAAGAACCAATATCTGATCCGCATTGACAACCGTTCTCAGACGATGTGCAATCATAATAACTGTTTTTCCTTCAACCAATTTAGCAATCGCTTTTTGTATTTCTCCCTCATTCTCAGGGTCAAGGGATGCGGTCGCTTCGTCAAGCAAAATGACAGGGGCATCTTTCAAAAGCGCGCGGGCAATAGAGAGCCTTTGCCGTTCGCCGCCGGAGAGTGTAGACCCATTTTCGCCGATCATGGTTTGGTAGCCATCTGGCAAGCGGTCAATAAACTCCTGACAACAAGCGGCTTTTGCCGCCGCAATAACTTCTTCATCAGTGGTATTATTACGGCCCAGCCGGATATTTTCCATAACAGTATTGTTGAACAAGGTTACATCCTGAAAAACAATCGAAAAATTTTTCAAATATGTTTCCGGGTCTACGGTAGTTATATCAACACCGCCAAGCGTGATTTTCCCTTTAGAGGCATCCCAAAATCGTGCAGCAAGTTTTATAGCTGTACTTTTTCCACCGCCAGATGGCCCTACAAGAGCTGTTACCTCTCCTTGTTTTGCAGTAAAACTTACATCTTTTAATACGCTTTCGCCTGTTTTGTACGCAAATGCCACATGGTCGAAGGTAATATCATATCCGCTATACTGAACTGTTTCAGTTCCAGTCTGAATAGGACACTCGGTAATCTCTCTTGAGCGTTCTACCTGGAGCATTGTGTTAAATATTGCTGCGAGATTTCCCAGCGCACCAGAGAGCGGTTCAAAAATACGGGACGCCGCGACCAAAAAGATTAGAAATGTCATAAAGTCCAGATGCCCGGACACCAGCAGGGAACCCCCAACAACAACAGTTGTTGCAATCCCCAGTTTCAAAATCATTTGGGATGCAGTTACACACATTCCTGTGATGGCTTCACTTTTTACCGTTTCGGCTTCAAGATGATCCAGCTTTCTATCCAGAGTCTGCATATAGCGGTCACTCATATCGTTTGCACGAATATCTTTGATATTGTCAATACATTCCTGAATTCCATTCGCACAATCAAGAGTGGCCTCTTTATGTTGTTTACTATATCGCTCTTGTAATTTTTTTGTGGATATGCAAAGCAGAAAAGCGATAGGAGCCACCCATAGCAGAGCAATGCCCATACGCCAGTCCATTACTAACAGAGCGATTGCTACTGGAATAATGGAAAATACTGCACCAAACAATTCTGGAATATGCCTGGAAAAAGCACGCTCCATATCCGCACAATCTGAAAGGATTGTCGTTGTCAGATCGGAAAGATTACGCTCTCCGAAAAAGGATAATGGCAATTTACGCAGTCTTTCGGCTATGCTGATCCTTCGAGCGGCGCTTTCTGAATAAGACGCCAAAAAAGACGAGTTCAACTGTAAGTATTCCAGCCCATAGATAATCGCAAGGATAACAATGCTGAGGCCAATATAGCCCCAAATACTCATACCCTGTACCGCAAACCCCATCAATGGCAAGATCCATTGCCGCAGCAGCATATAAATTAGGCACATAGGAAGAAGCAGGCTCAAATTTGTAATTGTATAGCACCAAATTGCTTTGTTCAGATCTTTTGCTCCCTGATCGCTCAAAGCAAAAACTCTTTTTAACCAATTTGTCATACTGCCACCTCCTTTCCAACTTTCCAATCCACAGAACTTTGATAATCAGACCACATTTTTGCATATAGGCCGTTTTGTGCCAAAAGTTCATTGTGAGTGCCTTGTTCTTTGATTTTCCCATCCTCAAGTACAAGAATGATGTCTGCATTTTTTACAGTAGAAAGACGATGGGCAATCATAACAACTGTTTTTCCCTGCATCAGTGTCTCGAAGCCCTTCTGTATCTGGTGTTCATTCTCTGGATCAGCAAATGCAGTTGCTTCATCAAGGACAATAATAGGAGCATCTTTTAAGATAGCTCTTGCTAATGCAATACGCTGTTGTTCACCACCGGATAAGTACACGCCTTTTGTGCCAATGACAGTATGTAAACCATCTGGCATTTTGTCGATAATGTCCTGGCACATAGCTGCTTCAATCGCGGCTTCTACTTGTTCAGATGTAGCATTTGGCTTCGCCGCCCGGATATTTTCTAACAGAGTAGTCTTAAAAAGACGGTTGTCTTGGAAAACAAAACCAACCCGCTTCATCAGTTCGGAAGAATTGATACTTTTCACATCTACGCCGCCAATCTTCACCGCACCGCTGTCAGCATCCCAAAATCGGGGGATCAAGCTGGCAGTTGTACTTTTCCCACCGCCGGATGGTCCGACTAAAGCTACCGTTTTTCCTTCCGGGACGGTAAAGGAAACATGATTGACCGCTGGTTTCTCAGAGCCTTGATAGGTAAAGGACACATCTTCAAAAACTACTGTATTATTTTCCGGTTTTTCTGGAGTTTGTGTTTCTTTCAATGGTTCTTCATTGATGATCGCCTTAATACGCCTCATGGCATCCTGCGCCCGCATAGTCTGGTCGCTTGACCATAGTATTTTGTTAAATGCTGATGCACATAAAGGCGTAAACAGCACATAAAATATGAAATCCAACATAAAAGCCGAAGGATTGGCAACACCAGCGATGAAAAGAATCCCAGCAGGAATTAAAAACGCAAAACTGGCATTAATGCAAACCGTGTAACCACACATCGGCTTTGTTGTCAGTACCGTATAAGCTACTGCCCATTCTTTATAAGATTGTATGGAGTCGTGAAATCGTTTGAACGAAAACACGCTTTGCTGAAATGTCTTTACGACTGGAATACCCCGCACATATTCCACAGCATGAGCGTTCATATCACCTAAAGCAGACTGATATTTCTGCATATTCTCCATAAGGGATGGCCCCATCATAGAAAACATAAAGAATAAGCTGATGCACAAGGGTAGAAGGCTAATCAGCCCAAGCCGCCAGTCAAATACAAATAGAAGAATTACCGCAGCGACAGGCGTTACCTTCGCCGCTGTCAAGTCAGGAAGTTGATGTGCCAAATAGCTTTCTGTTTGGGATGCACAATCATCAATCTCTCTGCGGATGCGTCCACTGTTGTGGGAAGTAAAATATCCCAAAGGCAGAGAAATCAAGTGATGAAGTGCTGCAGAACGCAGATTTTTTGCGGTACGAAACGCTGCGATATGTGTACACATCAATCCAGCAAAATATACGGCCATGCTACCAACCGCAAAGGCTACAGCCATCCAGCCCCATTTCCCAACTTCAATTTTTGATAAGTCGGAAAGATTTGAAAATACATCACGCACCGCAAACCAGATGCAGATAAATGGAATAACCGCTAAAACGGCACTTATCCCCGCTAATACACATCCCAACATGGAAAGTGACCGATAGCTGCCTGCGTATGCAAGCAAATCTTCCTTTTGGGGTTTTTTGTTCATAATTTCTCACCTCGCTATTCCAATAACTGCGGGAACGGCGTAGTGGCCGTACCCGCAGCACTATTATGCTTCCAACTTTGAAAAATGCTTTTTGAACAGAACATATCCCAAAGCGCCACCAATCGCAGATAATACGATGGTCGCCAACAGGCACACGATAAACATCGGGCCACTTACAAAGTCCACCAAAGATTGTGCAAATTCAAGGTCTGTTCCTTGACGAACCATAGAATTCATAAACATTTCTGTTCCGAAAATCATATAGAACGCCTGACCCAGCCAGAAGCCGCAAATAAACACGATATAACCGATCAGGTTCCACAGTTTGCTCGTATATTTTCCAACCGCACTGATAAGTTCGGCGAAGATTCCACCGATGAACAAGCCAAGAGCAGACGGCCATGTAATACCAAGACAAAAGGCAATGAGAGCAACCAGAGTACACATCAGCAGGACGCTTCCTTTACGCGGTACTTTTGCACGAACATACATATAGATGATACCGCAGGGTACAGCACCCACGCCGTGTGTGAAAAAGAATGTAACCGGGGTACTGCCCAGCAATGCCACAGCCACCAGCATAACGGCAAAAAACAGCACTGAAAAAATAGCGATGAATATTACATCTTTGAGTTTCATTTTTTGAGACATTGTAAACACTTCTCCTTTACTTTTGATTTATTTTGAAAAACTCCTGCAACGCAGGCAGAATTTCCGTAGTTAGACGCACATCCTTGCGAATTGTCCCATGATCCAGCCATAATACCCGATCACAGGTATTCAAAAGGAATTCATAATCATGTGTAATAACAAAGACGGTTTTTCCTTCTGAACGAAGATCGCTTAGCAATGCGCTTACTCTGTTCATATTTTCCAGGTCAAGACCGCTGGTCGGTTCATCCAAAAAGAAAATGTGTGCGGCCTGCATAAGAACTGCTGCTACTGAAAGGCGTTGCTTCTCCCCGCCAGATAAGGAAAGAGGGTGTCGATCTTTTTTTTCGGACAATCCCAACTGTTCAAGAAGCTGCTCGGCACGCTCTTTATCGGCCTCAGATTTTTTGTGCTCAAAGGAAACCCTTAACTCCTTTTCCACGCTGTCAGCAAATAATTGATAGCCCGGCTCCTGCATAACCAGATAAATTTTCCCGGCCCTTTGTTTTGACGAGAGGGGACTTCCATTCACAATTATTTTTCCAGCCGCTTCTTTCAACAGTCCACATACGCATTTTGCAAAGGTTGACTTTCCCTGTCCATTTCGTCCAATAATTCCAATTACTTCTCCCGCATGTGCAGTTGTGGAAATAGATGCAATCAACGGCTCTCGTTTTGAGTAACTTACCGCTAAATTCTTTGTGAGAAGCACTTCTGTGGGACAAATCCTGTCTGGAGACTTGATACTAAGCCGTTCAGGAAATACAGCTCGCAATCCCATTTTTTTGCGCTCACTATCGGAAAGAGCCCAAAAAGCCTTTCTGGAATATTCACGAATAATGGAACCGTTTTTCATGTAAACTACCCGATCCACCAAATCACGAAGATAGGCAATCCTGTGTTCCGCAATAATAATGGTCTTGCCTTGCCTTTTCAAAAGGGTAATAATTTTCTTTAACCGTTCTGTAACTTCCATATCCAGATTAGCGGACGGTTCATCCATCACATAAATATCCGGGTTCATGGCATATACCGAAGCGATTGCTACTAACTGTTTTTCTCCACCTGACAAGGAAAAAATATCTCGGTTCATTAAGCCACCCATTTCCAGATCATAACTTGCTTTGGAAACACGTTCTAAAATTTGTTCATGGGATATGCCAATGTTTTCACATCCAAACGCAATTTCTCCTGTTGTATCTACATTGAAAAATTGACTACGGGGATTTTGGAAAACTGAGCCTACTTTTTGTGATAGGGAACCGTCCTTATATTCGGAAACTGGTTTGCCCTCGATTAGAACTTCCCCGGATAGCTTCCCTTCATAGAAAGAGGGAACCAACCCATTCAGTAACCTTGTGAGTGTTGTTTTCCCACAGCCGCTCAATCCCACAAGCAGTACACATTCTCCCTTGCTGATATGTAAACTGACTTGATTGAGGGCTTTTCCATCTTTTCCGCCATAGGAGAAAGATACATCTTTTATATCAATCAAAATGTCACCCCCAATTTTGGAAAATAGGCTATCAACAGCAACGCAAACAGCATGAAAAAGATAATAAGATCGAGGACGCCTATCTTTAGTTCATAATAAGAAGTTCTCTCTTGTGGAGTTTCAATTCCACGAGTTAATGCCGCTGCTGATAATTCGTCTGAGACTATCGAAAGTCTTGAAATCAGTGGGACTAAAACAAATTCTGTTGTGGCCGCAGGATGAATGATACTGTTCTTCACATTCAGCGGAATTCCTCGAATGAGCATTGCGCTTTTGATACTTCTAAATTCCTCCGCAATCGTTGGGAAGAAACGAAGAATGACTGTAATGCTTACAATCAACACTTTGGGACAATGCCATTTTTGCAAGGCGCAGATAAGTTGCCCGGATGGTGAATGGATCAGCAGCTTTGCCGCCATAAAAACAGGAAACATTTTTCTAATCAGTAGCAAGAATGCGCCAATAGCTGTAGACACTTTTCCGCCAATAATCACCATAAGAAAAGTGAGTGCTGCAATAATAGCGTAGCCAGTCAGGGAAATTGCGGCATCTTTATACTGCTGTTGATAAAGCAGTGCAAGTGTGATTGCTAAGACACAAAGTGCCTCTACCCAATATGCTATTGAACTGTACATCAGCAGATTTACAAAAAGCAGAACCACCACTTTAACCCGTGGGTCTAACATTCTGGTCATGTGGTTTACTCTCCTTTCTGGTTAGATAGTGCTAACCTATATTCCTAAAAAAATCGCTCCGTGAAGGAGCGATTTCCTTACGACTATATAATTTAGCATAGCCTGGGAAGGGGGCGTTAATCTGAAAAGTCCTCTTTTCGCCCGTCAAGACAACAATTATTACGATACTCGATGGGAGAAACATTCAGAATTCGTTTGAACACTTCCGTAAACTTGCTTTGGTTGGAATAGCCGACCCGTTCCGAAATCTCCGCAATAGAAAGGTTTGTCTGCCGGAGCAGATCGGCAGCCACATGAACACGATACTCCCGCATATAAGTATGTACAGGCATACCATAAACACCCTTAAAGCATTTCTTCATAGAGGTCAGCGGTATTTCAAATTTTGCAGATAGTTCCTCTAAAGTAAAATGACGATCAATATTCTTTACCATGTAATCTGTCATAGCCTTAATTACCACAACATGATTTTTATAGAAGTATGGACGGTCATCTGTGGCCCCTGCATTAGAAGAAAGCAAGTACAGAAAAAGCTCCAAAACCTTCAATTTCAGATAAAACAAGCGAGTACTCTTTTGTTCATCATACATTTCACCCAAAATGTGTTCCAGGGCTGGGTTAGCACGAAAGATAACAAGTTCATTTCCTTTCAGCAGTCGATCCCGCAAGGTTTCAAAATGTATAGGTATTTCTCCAAAGACCTTTTCTAATTCGCTTATTCCTTGTGCCGCTTCTTCTATCGAAATTGTAATAGTAATACCATGAAAATGTGATAGAGGAAAAGCATTACGGACAGGTGCTTTTTCAGGAAGGTTCATTGCCAGATCCCCTTCGCCAAGATAAATAAATTCCCCGTTAGGAAATTCGGCTTCAAATCGTCCAAGGCGACAATGATTGATTGTAATAACATTTCTTGAAAAGTCCTGATCTGTCCGGCTGTAATCTAGACTATCAAGATGGAAGTCCTGGTAAAAAAGCTGTATGCCGGGAAACACATCATATTTTGTTACTACACCTGTTCCATTTCCATGCTTTGTTCGATAAATGCTACATACATCATAGTCACGAATTTGCCTTGTATCCGGCCCATACAAAGTTTCTATATCCAAGTCATCAATGGGAAACGCAGGCTCCTTTACGGCTTTCTTTATTCGCATATCCGCAGGCTTTAAGGCATCAGCCGGAATAAACCATACATCGCCTATTTTTTGCGCTCCTTGAATTCGGTTCGTTTTGCAAAGATACTGTACCCGGCGGGGAGAGATATTCCATTTGTTTGCAATCTCTTGAATTGTCACATAATTTTCCATTTCGCAGCACCATCCCAACAATCATTCGTTTTCGCGAATGATTATAGCACAAAGGGCAATAAGTTTCTACTGACTTGAGGACAACAACAGGCGGAGAAAACTCCGCCTGTTCGATGCTGTTAATCCGTAATTAACTCATCTAAAACTATTTCCTCCGCCTGAGCTTTCAGCGTATTCATCAGCCCCACCCAGCGCATGGGGTCACAGGCTTTCAATTCCTCGGTGACGCCCGCCGCCTCCATCATACGGGGCAGCATAGCATCCATCCGTTCCCGCGCTGCCCGGTCAATCTCCAACAGGTGCGGGTACAGCTTTTCGCTCAAAATCAAGCTGCTGTAAAGGCCGGGCCGGTGTTCCTTCAGGTAGCGTTGCCGCATACGGCCATACTTGCCGATGGGGGCCTCCGGCTGTTCAGAAAGTTTCAGGTTGGGGATGTAGTAATCCCCGCAGCGGGTGTAAGTCAATTCGCTCATGTTCGTCCTCCTTTGCACTGTGATGGTTAAACTGCGGCGCTGGCCGATACAGTGGCCTTGCGCGGCTCCTGCCTGGGTAACTGGCTGACGGTGGTAAAAATGCCTTTTTCCATGTCCTCGGCCCGGATCGCGGCCTTTGCCGCCTCTACCTGGGCCTTGCGCTTGGCGTTGTAGCGTTCTTCCCATTCCTTCTGCTTGCCGTTTGCCTTGCGGCGCAAGTAGTTCTGGTGAAGCCTGTCCTTGCGTTCCTCCTTCTTCCGCAGTTCTTCCTGTTCCTCCGGGGTCAGGGGAACCGGCTGCAAGGCGGGCGGGATATACCGGCCCACAAAGTTGAAGTAGATTTCAACCTCCTGCGTGGTGTCCTGGCTGCCTTTGCGGGCGCGTTCATGGACAAGGATTTTCTCTACAAACTCGTTGAGCATGGTATTGGTCAGCGTGTCGAAATTCTCATACTTGTCAATCAGGGCAATAAACTTCTCCGCAGATTTCCGGCTCTGCTCATAGCCGGTAACGGCCTTTTCCAGTTCCGCGATTTCCGCATTGAGGGCGTCCTGCTCTTTAACATACTGTGCGTCCAGGGCCTCATACCGGGCGTCCGGCAGTTTGCCCAGGGCGTTGTCCTCATAGATTTTGCAAATCAGCCGTTCCAGTTCCCCAGCCCGCTTTTGGGCGGCGGCCAGCCGTTTCCGCTTCTTGGATATGTCGGCGGTCTGCTGGGCGGCCTGCGTTTCCTGGACGGTGCGGATAAACTCGGCCCGGTCATTCTTGGAATATTCCGCGATGGCCCGAAGCATATCGGTTATCAGGGTCAGGACAGCCTCGGCCCGGATGCGGTGCTGTGTGCCGCAGAGCGTCCCGCATGGGATTTTGCTGTACTGGCTGCAAGTAAACTGCGGGTCACGCTTGCCGTTATTGACGCGATGGACATACATCTTGCCGCCGCAGTCGGCACAGTACATCAGGCCGGTCAGGGGATGGGCCTCGCCCCAGCCGTCCGGGTAACGCCTGACATTTGCCCGGATACGCTGCACATTGTCAAAGGTTTCCTGGTCGATGATGGCCTCATGGGTATTCTCGAAAATCGTCCACTCGCTTTCGTCTACATAGTGGCTTTTCTTGTCCTTGAAGTGCTTGCGGGTTTTGAAATTGATGGTGTGGCCCAGATATTCCCGTTTTTTCAGGATGTTCACAATGGTGGATGATCCCCAGCCGTAGGGGTCTTTGACCGGCTTCGTCCTGTTTACTCCTTCGTGAAAGCGTGCCAGATGGACAGCGGGGATTTCAACCTTTGCCTCGGACAGCAGCTTCGAGATTTGATAGGGGCCGTAGCCCTCCATCGTCAGGGAAAAGATACGGCGTACCACTTCGGCGGCTTCTTCGTCCACAAGCCAGTGTTCCCGCTTTTCGTCCCACAGATAGCCGTAAATGACAGTGCCGGTCAGGTGCTTGCCGCTCATGCCTTTGGACTTGAACACAGAACGGATTTTCCGGCTGGTGTCGCGGGCGTAAAACTCGTTCATAATGTTGCGGAAAGGGGTAAAATCATCATCTCCTCTCAGACTGTCCACACCGTCATTGATGGCGATCAGACGGACGCCGTGCTGCCGCAAAATCTCCATAACCTGGCCGACTTTCAGATAGTCACGCCCCAGGCGGCTCATGTCTTTGATAACAATGGCCTCCACCCGTCCGGCCTCGACTTCCTCCATCATCGCCAGAAATCCGGGACGGTCAAAACGGGTTCCTGATACGCCGTCATCGGTGAAGTGGGTGGGGTTCGGCAGACCATTCCGGCGGGCAAACTCCTCTAACATCTGCTTTTGATGGCTTATGGAGTTACTCTCGCCCTGTAACTCATCATCGCGGCTCAAACGCTCATACAGAGGGGTGATTTTTTCGTTTCTCATGGCTGTACCTCCTGAAATGAAAATGCTCTAAGTGACTGCTTCACTAACCATGACAAAAACCATGATTAAGAAGTCACTTAGAGCATACATCTCCCGCGGCCATTTTGAACTTGCGGTATTGCTTCACGGCAAAGTGGTCCGGGTGCTCCTTCTCCAGCTTGGCGAACAGCAGGTCCACGGGGGACTGAAACTCCTCATCGTCCTCCCGCGCCTCGCTGGCGTTGATGAGGTCCAGCAGGGTGATGAAGTTGCGTTCCTCCGGCTCCGCCTCGTACCAGATGTATCCGATGAGGGCGGAGTAGTACAAGCGCTCGGCCTTCACCCAGAAATCCTCGGAACTTTTTTCACCCTCGCCCTTGGTGTTGAGGATCAAGGCGTTCACCAGCTTCAAAATGTCCTTCTCCGAGCGGATGTACGCCAGAGGGTTATACCTCATGGACTTCTTGAAATTGATGAGGTTCAGGCTTTTAATGCGGTATCCCTTGCGGTCCAGCAGGGCCCCTACCTCGCATAATATCGTACCTTTCGGATCGGTGACCACATACGAAGAATGTCACTGGAGGAGCGAAGGCTTGACAAAGAACCTTGTCTTTCCGCTGCCGGAACCGCCGATGACCAAAATATTCTTGTTCCTGGCGTACTTGGGCTCCTTGGGGCGGCTCAACATGGTGATCCGCTCCGTCTGGGTCATGGGGATGTTGTTGAAAAAATCCTTGTCCATGTAAGGGGCGATGTCGGCCTGGGTGCCCCAGCGGGCGCTCCCGTACTCGATCCCCCGGCGATATTTCTTCGCGTTCTTGCCTTTGGAGTAGACCGCCAGCCGGATCAGCACCGCGCCGGCGGCGCCCACGCACAGGTCCAGCAGATGGAAACTGGGCGCCAGGCTGGCAAAGGCCGCCGAAAAGCCCTGCCCGATATGGAGCAGCTTCTCCGAGGCGTCCGCCCCAGGCGCCAGCCGCACCCCCTGGCAGAGCTTGTCAAAGAGATACACAAAGATGAGATATGGGAGGTTGAGGATGATCTGCTTTTTCACCTTGTCGGTCATCGCGCCACCTCCCGGTCCTTGGTCTTGACCTTCTCCCGTTCCCGGTGTTTGGTCCTGGTCTGTTCCTGGGCCTGGGCCAGCCGCTCCCGGATGGTGGGGCGCTTCTCCCGGCCCAGGGTCATGGCGGTGAACTCCTTGAAGGCCGGCTGGAGCTGGTCCTTGTCCTTGACCTTGAAGAACACATAGTAGTGCGGGGGCTCGGTGTGGGAGTCCTTCTTCAGGGCATAGTCGATGTCATACTTCTTCGCCACCGCCGAAAACGCCTTGATGTTCTGTTCGGTGATCTCGATGTTGGTCAGGGAGGCACCATGCTGTTTGAGCTGGTGCAAGGATATGGGCGGCCTCGTTTGCGCCGCCCACAGGCGAAAAAACAGGGGATTTCCCACCCGTATTCATACAGTTTTGCGTACCCCCGGCAGGGCATAAAAAAACGCCACAGGTTTGTGTTACCCATGGCGTTGCCCCGGCAGATGGCCGGTCTGTATTCAGTTATATGGTCACGGGGCGGAGGCCCCGATTGACGGGTGCTGTATCCGTATCTTGGCATTTCGTGGTCTTTCAGCGTGTCAAGGCTCACTCAACAGTAGTAAAATCGTAGTAAATGAGATGGTTTTGACCTGTCTGAAATGCCCGTGGATACAGTGTTTTCAAGGGATAATCAGATTTTGGCTTGATTTTTTAATAAAAAGGTCTGATCGGAATAAAAAAGGCCGAATGGAGCGGAAAAGATTTTTCAGGTCTGTTATGATAATGACTGGAAGCGCCAAAGGGCGCTTTCAAAAACCCTGTGGGTTAGCACAACCTAACTAAAAGGAGGAATTTTCAATGTCTGAAGTGAGTACGGACAGAAAACTAAAAGGAAAGGACCTCATTACCATCGGTATCTTTTCCGCAATCTACTTTGTCATCAACTTTGCCTTCATGCTTCTGGGAGGCATCCACCCTGTTCTTTGGATGCTGATGCCGGGTTTTATTGCAGTGTTTGCAGGTATTCCCTTTATGCTGATGGCGGCAAAGGTTCAAAAACCGGGTGCGGTTTTCCTGATGGGACTTATCACTGCGCTTATCTATTTTGTCACCGGGCAATTTACCATGGTAATTCTGATCTCGATGGCTTCTACTTGCATTTTGGCCGAAGTTGTCCGAGTGGTGACTAAGTATAATAGCTTCAAGGGAAATTCGTTTGCCTATGTGATTTTTTCGCTGGGGATGGTTGGTTCTCCCCTTCCCATCTGGTTGTTTAAGGCCGATTTCCTGGCGCAGATTACAGAACAGGGAATGCCCGCTGATTATGTTGCGGCAGTTGAAGCTCTGTCATCCAATGCAATGCTAATCGTTCTGTTTGTTGCTCCGATCATCGGTGGTATCATCGGCGCATTTATTGCCAGAGGTTTGTTCAAAAAGCACTTTGTAAAGGCAGGAGTTGTGTGATGAATGGGGCGGGCAAAAAACATACATTAAAGTTCGATCCACGGACGGAATTGCTCTTGTTGGTACTGGCAAATATTGTGGCCTTTACTCAGCACGACCTATGGGTTGAAATTACATGGGTTGTTTTTCTCCTCCTGCTGATCGTTGCCTGCGGGTGCCAAAAATCCGCAGGCAAACTGGCAATCGCATTTGGGATTTGTCTGGCGCTGCAATACTATGTATTCCCAAACGGGCCAAAAATTTTAGCCAGCAGCTTTACGATCATTGTATCTTATGCAAGAAAGATTTTCCCTTGCTTGATTGTCGGTACGATGGTTTTACAGAAAACGCCCGTCCGGGAATTGATGGTTGCGCT
Source organism: uncultured Blautia sp. (assembly GCA_963927715.1). Classification (GTDB taxonomy): domain Bacteria; phylum Bacillota; class Clostridia; order Lachnospirales; family Lachnospiraceae; genus Blautia_A. The sequence continues at coordinate 688,468 of CAWVBU010000001.1, forward strand.
TCGGAAATGGCATATCCCGCAGGGACTGATTATTCCTTTGTCTGTAACCGTCCGGTATTTTCCGGCCTTGAAAGAAGAAACCGGCTATATCCGGGATGCCATGAAGCTTGGTAATATTCATGGGGTACAAAAAATTGAGTGCTTACTGGTGCCGATCATGATCTCTGCAACAACGACAGCGGAAGAATTATCCGCTGCCGCTGTTACACGGGGCATTGAAAATCCTGCGCCAAAGACCAGCATGATTGAAATGAAGTTCGGTGTGCAGGACTTTTTGTGTCTGGCAGCAGGTTTGATTTTTTGTGTGATTTCAATTACGGTAGGTTAAGGAGGTGTTCCATGTGATCCAAATTCAGGATGTATCGTTTGAATATGAGAAAGAGCAGGGAACGCTTTCACATATTGACCTGAATATCCAACAGGGAGAATGTGTTGTCCTTACAGGGGAGTCGGGCTGTGGCAAAACAACAGTGACAAAACTGATTAACGGCTTAATCCCTCATTTTGTCGAGGGTGGCACTTTATCCGGCCGGGCGATTGTAAACAGTATGGAAGTGCCGAAAACAGAAATGTATCGGCTGGCAGAGCAGGTTGGCTCTGTGTTCCAAAATCCGAAATCCCAGTTTTTCAATATTGACTCGGACAGCGAGATCACTTTCGGCTTAGAAAATGCGGGTGTCGAGCCAAAGAAAATCAAAGAGCGATATGAGGCCACTGTTTCCGCCCTGAAAATTCAATCGCTTTTGGGAAGAAACATTTTTTCTATGTCTGGCGGGGAAAAACAAAGTCTTGCGTTTGCCTCTGTATATGCCATGAACCCGTCCGTTTTTGTGCTGGACGAGCCGACAGCAAATCTGGATGCCGACGCGATTGACACCTTACGCCAGCAGATTATCCAGATCAAAAAAGAAGGACGGACGGTTGTTATTGCCGAACACCGCTTATATTTTCTGATGGACCTGATTGACCGGGCGATCTTCATTCAAAAAGGAAAAATTGTTCAGGCTTTTTCAAGAGATGAGTTTCGCAATCTTTCGGATGAGCAGCGTATCAGGATGGGGCTTAGAAGTCTTGTCCATCCTGTACTGGAGTTACCTCCCGCTGATCCGCCAGGAGCGCAGGAAGGCTTATCCGTAGAAAATCTTTCCTGTGCCTTTGATAATCAGCCGGTATTTGGCGATCTTGGCTTTTCTGCAAAACGAGGCGAAGTGTTGGGAATTGTCGGTCATAACGGCGCAGGAAAAACGACGATGACGCGCTGCCTGTGCGGGCTTTTGAAAGAAGTGAATGGAACGGTCCGCCTGGACGGGCAAACACTGAAAGCAAAACAGCGTAATAAGGCCAGCTTCTGCGTGATGCAGGATGTGAACCATCAGCTTTTTTCAGACAGCGTATGGAACGAATGTGAACTGGCGCAGCCGGATTGTCCGCCGGAGCGGATTGAAGAAATTCTCAAGAGCTTTGATTTGCTGGATTTCAAAGACCGTCATCCGATGGCTCTGTCAGGAGGACAGAAACAGCGCCTTGCGGTGGCAACCGCTATTCTCTCAGACAAAGATGTGCTTGTCTTTGACGAGCCGACTAGTGGGCTGGACTATCATCGTATGCTGGAAGTGAGCAACATGATCCGCAAGTTGAATGATGCAAATAAAGTTATTATCATTGTTTCCCATGATTTCGAGTTTTTGGGCCGGACTTGTGATAAAATATTTGATATGGAGGGATGCTCCAAAGAAAGGAGGTAGCGTCTATGCCGGAATTATCCCAGGAAATGTACTACGGCCCGAATGTTCAAAACCTGGTCGAGTCCGATGATTGTAAGGTCATGCGTTTAAGTGATAACTCCGGTGAAGGCATGATGACACTCTATCATGTTTTTTCCGGTGTGTTTCTCATGTATAATGATTTCCACATGAAGGAGTGCGTTTCGGGTTTCCAGACAGATATGGACCTGCTTTGTATCGACCACTGCCGGGAAGGGCGCATTGAGCAGGAAGTCGGCCAAAATGCCTTTAGCTATTTAGAGGCTGGCGATCTTCGGGTGGATCGCCGCATCCATCATTCCGGCAAGGTGGAATTTCCGCTTTCTCACTACCACGGTATTTCCATTGGCTTTCAGATGGAGACTGCGGCAAAGGAAATACCGGCCTCTATGAAAGGCTTTTCTGTGGATCTTTATGAATTGCAGAAAAAGTATTGCAGCGACCGTACACCTTATGTCATTCCAGGAGAACCGGCCATTGAGCATATTTTTTCCGAACTCTACAATGTGCCGGTCAAAATCAAAAAGGACTATTTCAAGATCAAAGTGTTGGAGCTGCTGCTGTATCTGGATGCGCTGGAACTTTCAGGCCATACAGAAGAACGCCCCTATTTTTATAAAGGCCAGGTTGAGAAAATCAAAGCGATCCAGGCACTTCTGACGCAGGATTTGACCAAAAACTATACTCTGGAAGAACTGTCCGCGCGGTTTGATATTGCCCTGACCCCCATGAAAAACTGTTTCAAATCGGTATATGGCAGCCCGATTTTTACATATATGAGAAACTATCGTATGAACTATGCTGCCTCTTTACTGAAATCAGATAGGTCGCTGAAGGTGGCGGAGATCGCGGGACTTGTGGGATATGACAGTCCCAGCAAATTCGCATCCGCATTTCATCAGACAATGGGGAAAACGCCGTTGGAATATCGAAAATCAATGATCTGATTGGAATAAAAAAGGCCGTGTGGAGCGGAAAGAAAAATTGAATTGTGATAGCATTAAGGATGGTTAGCGAAGATTAACCATCCTTTTTTCTTTGCTGGCTAAATTGATCGAGAGAGGTGAATTGATATGAAGCAGCAAAAAGAGCATTGGGTCAAAACGCTTTTCTCTTTTGCAGGTCCCTGCAAAGGGAAAATGACCCTCTCGGTTTTGTGTGCCATTTTAAGTGTTGCCGGAGGCTTTGTTCCGTTTTGGGCGGTGTATGAAATTTTATTCCTGTTCATTAACCGGACCGCTACTTTGAACAACATCATGCTCTGGTGTCTGGTAGGAGTTGGCGGATACCTGATCCGTGTCATCTGCTTTGGCATTTCCACAATTTTGGCACATATCTCCGCTTACACGATACTGGAAGGCATTCGCCTGAAAATCGCAAACCGCCTAATGAGAGCGCCCCTTGGCGAAGTAACGGGACGAAGGATCGGTTACTTGAAGAATATTATCATGGACAAGGTGGAGGATTTGGAACCGCCTCTGGCCCACATGATCCCGGAGCTGACATCGAACCTGCTCCTTCCGATTGCTATTTTCATCTGGATGCTGGCGATTGACTGGCGTTTGGGCCTTGCAGTCCTGATTGCCCCGGTTCTGTCTATGATCCCCATGTTCTTTCTCATGCGGAACTATAACAGCCAGTACGCTGCTTATATGGAGGCAAACAATCATGTAAACAATGTCATTATTGAGTATGTAGAGGGCATTGAGGTTGTTAAGGCGTTCAATCAAAGCACCAGTTCCTATGAAAAGTTCGTGGGAGCGGTAAAGTCCTTTCAGGATTTTACTCTTGTCTGGTTCAAAAGTACCTGGAAAACAATGAACCTGATGATGGCGATTATGCCCACCACCCTGTTGGGAGTACTTCCCATCGGTTTGCTGTTGGTACAGAGCGGGAGCATTACACCTGCTGAATTGGCGATGGGAATTATTCTTTCGCTGAGTATTGTCGGCCCGCTGATGAAAGCTACTACTTTTATCAACGAGGCAAAATCAATGGAGTATGCAGTAGAAGCTGCAAATGAACTTCTGAACCTGCCTGTATTGCTGGACTCTGGCAAAAGTGTTCCGATCAGGCACACAGATATTGTTTTACAGGATGTGTCTTTCTCCTACAAGGTGAATTCCGGTAAAGCAGGAAGAGAAGGCGGCCTGGGCCGTGATGGCACCGGGCAAAACGAAGTGCTGCACGACATCAGCCTGAAAATGCCGCAGGGAAGTTTTACAGCCCTGGTTGGACCATCCGGCGGGGGCAAGTCCACCGTTGCCCGGCTGATTGCCCGGTTTTGGGATGTGACCGGCGGCAGCATCTCCATCGGCGGTACGAATATCAAGGAACTTTCCATCCGGCAGCTTTCCGAATTGGTCAGTTTCGTGACACAGGACAATTTCCTGTTCAACTGCTCTCTCAAAGAGAACATCCGCCTGGGTAATCCAAATGCTACGGATGAGGAAGTATATGCCGCCGCAAAAGCAGCCTGCTGCGATGATTTCATTGTCCGGCTGGAAAAAGGATATGATACCCCGGCCGGTGACGCTGGCAAGCGGCTCTCCGGCGGAGAAAAACAACGAATTGCTATTGCGAGAGCAATCCTGAAAAATGCGCCTATTGTGATTTTGGACGAGGCAACTGCCTTCACTGACCCGCAGAACGAAGATAAAATCCAGAAATCCATCATGGCCCTTTCCAAAGGAAAGACCCTGCTGGTGATTGCACATCGTCTGTCTACCATTCAAAACGCAGATCAGATTGTCGTTCTGAAGAAAGGGCAGATTGTTGATTGCGGAAAGCAGGAGGAACTTTTGGAACGCTGTTCGCTTTATGCGGATATGTGGCAGGCGCATATTGGTGCAAAGAACTGGTCTGTGGGCGAGAAAAAGGAGGTGGCTGTCAATGTTTAAGTCAATGAAACGCATTATCCAATGGGCTGGCAAATATAAAGGCCGCCTCTATCTTGGTTCTGTGTGTTCCTTTTTCAGCAGTCTGTCAACTGCTATTCCTACGATGGCAGCCGCATATGCGCTGGATAAAGCAGTTCAGGCGTACTGGACGAATACTGCGATTGATACTGTTTTAATCTGGCAAACGCTGTGGATCATTATTGGCTCGATTGTGCTGAACTTCCTGCTTTCTTATCTCCGGGCAGTGTTGCAGGAAAGCATTGGATATGAAGTGGCCGCCGGACAGCGTATTCATCTGGGCGATGTACTGAAACGGGTTCCCCTTGGGTACTTTTCACAGAACAGTGTAGGTGACATTCTGGCAGGTGTTACCACGGAATTGTCTACTTTGGAATTACAGGGTATGAAAATGGTGGATGCCATCATCAATGGATACGCAAAGTTTATTGCCATCGTTTTATGCCTGATCTTCTTCAGTCCCGTTGCTGCGGTTATTTCCATTGTCGGCGTTGCTCTTTCGGCGCTGGCTTTGCAGGGGATCAGCAGACACAGTGAAAAAACCGCTGCAACAACCCATAGGGCAATGGAAGATATGTCCGGCGCAGCGATTGAATACATCCGGGGGCTTTCCATTGTGAAGTCCTTTGGACAGGAAGGGGCCTCTGCCCGGAACTTTCGTAATGCCAGTAAAGACCTGAAAGATATTCATATCAAGGTAGAAAAAGGCTTTACTCCCTTTAACTGTCTACATTTGTTCGCCTTAAAACTGGCTTCGATGGGAATTGTCTTTATTTGTGCATGGCAGGCATTGCAGGGACAAATGAGTATGACGTTCTTCCTGATGTTTGTCCTGTTCTCTTTTGTGATGTTCGGCAGTGTAGAGAATATCAATGACGCAGCCCATACGCTTGGAGTTGTGGACTCTGCCATGAATAAACTGGAAGCATTGGAGAATGTAAACTATATCGACCAGGATGGCACCGACATAAAACCGGCATCCTATGATATTGAGTTTAAGGATGTTTCTTTCGGATATGACAGCCGGATTGTTTTGCATGACCTGAACTTCAAAATTCCGCAGAATAGCACAACGGCCATCGTGGGGCCATCTGGCAGTGGAAAATCTACGCTGTGTAACCTGATTGCCCGTTTTTACGATGTTAACAGCGGAATGATTACCATTGGTGGAACGGATATTCGCAGATTTACCTGCGATAGTCTGCTGGGGAATATCAGCATGGTTTTTCAGAATGTCTATTTGTTCCGGGATACCATCAAGAATAACATTAAATTCGGCAGCCCGGACGCTACGGATGAGCAGATTGTCGCCGCCGCAAAAGCCGCCCGCTGTCATGACTTCATAATGGCTTTGTCAGACGGATATGACACGGTGATTGGTGAAGGGGGTTCTTCGCTTTCCGGCGGTGAGAAGCAAAGAATTTCTATCGCCAGGGCGATGCTCAAGGATGCTCCCATTGTTATCTTGGATGAGGCAACAGCAAGCATTGACCCTGAAAATGAGCATTTAATTCAGGAGGCTATTTCCGCCCTGACACATGGCAAGACCATTATTACGATTGCCCATCGCCTGGCTACGATTGAGAACGCTGACCAAATCCTTGTGATTGATGGCGGGACTGTGGCTCAGAGAGGTACGCATAAGGAACTGCTGAAACAGGAAGGTACTTACAAAAAGTTTATCCAAATCCGCGAACAGGCTGAAGGCTGGCGGATACAGTAAGGGAGGTTTCAATGAAACTTCATGCGTCCGGTGAGGACTATCTGGAAACCATCCTTGTTCTCAAAAAGAAACTTGGTATGGTACGCTCCGTAGATGTGGCCCGGCACATGGAGGTGTCAAAGCCCAGCGTGTGCCATGCGGTGGCTGTCCTACAGGAGGGCGGTTTTCTTATTATGGATGAAGATCATTTCCTTCATCTGACGGAAGTAGGAAAAGAGATTGCCAGAAAGATTTATGAACGGCATCGCTTTTTTACAGATCGTTTGATAGAAGCTGGCGTTGATCCGAAAACCGCAGAGGCAGATGCCTGCCGTATCGAGCATGTGATCAGCGATGAAACCTTCCGCCGACTGAAAGAAAAATACCTAAGCAAAAATGAAAATCGTGGGCTATAAGAAAAGTAGAGGAGGAAAGTGTCAATGCAGCTGAACCGTTCTACAGACTATGCCATACAGATGCTGGTGTATCTGGCCAAGGCGGGAAAGACCGTATCCTCCTCGAAGATGACAGCAGCCATAGGGGTATCTCATCGTTATCTGCTCCAGATCAGTGCGAAGTTAAGGGCGGCCGGGTTTATCCGGGCCGCCCATGGTCCGTCTGGAGGGTTGGCATTGGAAAAAGCACCGGAAGAAATCAGCCTGTATGAAGTGATTATAGCAATGGAAGGAATCATCCAGACTGGGGAAATTTGCGGAGTACCATCGGATGAAGTATTGGAGGAGATGCTCATGTTAAAGAATGAGTATAGGAAGGTGGATTGTATGTTGGAACGGGAATTGAAAGCGATTACACTTGCCAGAATCCTGGAAGCTGATTCGCATCTGTAAGTAATGTGAGCCTTTTTAATACAGCTTATACATGTAAGGAATGGAGCTATTTTGCCATGAGTAGAAATAGCTCCGTTTTGTATTTAAAAACCAAATGGAGTATTTTGAAACTATTTAGAGTGGTGAGATCTATTGGTATTATGATAGGATTTAATCATGCGAAATCCCGTTTCGCGATTTTTTTACGGAAGGGGTTAGCGAAATCTAACTGAAGTGGAGGTATATAGAGCGTGAAAGTAGAAAGTAAGAAACTGCAGGCGAAAGATTTAATCAATGTGGGTGTTTTTACAGCCATCTATTTTGTCATTTTCTTTGCAGGCATGATGCTGGGGTATATCCCGATCTTTATCCCGCTGCTTGGACTGGTGTGTCCCATCCTGTGCGGGATTCCCTTTATGCTGTACTTAACAAAGGTCAAGAAGTTTGGCATGGTATCCCTGACCGGCATTATCCTTGGCTTATTGAATTTAATTATGGGTAGCGGTGTCTTGGTTCTGATTTTTGGCATCATTTTTGGAATCATAGGCGATTTGATTTTACGGGCCGGAAAATATCAAAGCTGGAAATGCACACTCCTTGGCAATGGGGTATTTTCCCTTTGGATCATGGGATATGTGAGCCGGATGTTTTTGACCCGCGATACGTTCTTCGCCTCACTTGTAAGCAGTTATGGGCAGGAATATGTAGACACACTCATGTCCTATACCCCTGGCTGGATGTATCCGGTTCTGTTTGTTGTCACATTTATCGGTGGCATTTTGGGGGCGCTTCTTGGTAAGGCTGTGTTGAAGAAGCATTTTGAAAAGGCGGGGATTGCCTGATGGATGCGGCGGTTACAACGCTAAAATTTGAAAGCAAAGCTGTTATTCCCACCGATCCGAGGACAAAACTGTTTTTGACTGTTACAGTCAGCACCATTATGATTACCGGCGGCACTGGCGGGTTTATGAACTTTGTCCGTCCGTGTCTAATGGCTTGCCCCATCATTTTTTTGCTTCTTTCAAGGAAATGGACAGCAGCAGTCAGGTTTACAATTACATACGCTATTTTGTTTGCTTTGGAATTAACGGTATTGCCGCTGCTCACTGGTACATGGAATTTTATCCTGGGAGCTGCGGTCGGGATTTATACACACATGCTTCCCGGATTTATCATGGGATACTATCTGGTGAGCACTACAACTGTCAGTGAATTTGTCGCAGCTATGGAACGGATGCATGTTCCCGAGAAAATAGTAATCCCTGTGTCCGTGGTGTTTCGCTTCTTCCCGACGGTAAAAGAGGAATATGCGGCTATACGGGACGCCATGAAGATGCGCGGCATCACTACTCTCCGCAGTCCCATGAAGATGCTGGAATACCGGGTGGTTCCTCTGATGATGTCGATTGCCAAAATCGGAGAAGAACTGTCTGCGGCGGCTCTCACGCGAGGGCTTGGAGCGCCGCAGAAACGGACGAATATATGTAAGATCGGCTTTGGGCCTTTGGACATTTTCTTCTTCCTGCTGGCGATACCCTGTTGGGTCGGTTTCTTTATTTGTTAGGAGGAAGGCGTCTATGATTGAATTTCGCAACATCAATTTTCGATATGCCGGGGGAACGGAGACCGGCGGGCTTGTAAACATTAACTTAATCATCCCGGACGGGCAAGTTATCCTTTTGTGTGGGCAATCTGGCTGCGGAAAAACAACCCTGACCCGGTTGGTGAATGGGCTGATCCCGAATTATTATGAGGGCGAGTTAAGCGGCGAAGTCCTGCTGGATGGCAAGAACATCAGCAGACTTCCACTCTATGAAACAGCGAAATATGTGGGGAGCGTTTTTCAAAATCCCCGCACGCAGTTTTTTACGGTGGACTCCACCAGCGAACTGGCTTTTGGATGCGAAAATCAGGGCTTGCCTGAAGAAGAAATCATTCAGCGGGTGAAATCAACTGCGGAACAGTTTGATATGGACAATCTGCTGGGGAAAAATATCTTTTCTCTTTCCGGCGGAGAAAAGCAGAAAATTGCTTGTGCCTCTGTGTCGGCCAGTAATCCGCCCATCATCGTTCTGGACGAACCATCTTCTAATCTGGATATGTCAGCCACAAAAGATCTGCGCCGGATGATCCAGATTTGGAAACAGCAAGGGAAAACAGTTATTATTGCGGAACATCGGCTCTATTATCTGAAAGAGTTGATAGACCGTGTTGTGTATCTAAAAGATGGGAGAATTGAAAAAGATTACTTGGCTCTGGATGCACTTAAACTGTCCGTGACGCAACAGGCAGAAATGGGGCTGCGGCCTTTTGACCTGGGCGCGTTCCCTGTGACAGCACATCCTGTTGCAAGCAGTGGTTCTATCGAATGTGAGAATTTTCGTTTTGCTTATACAAAGCAGAGGGATGCGCTGGATATTGACAGTCTTTCGCTGCCACAGGCGGGCGTGATTGCAGTAATCGGCCATAACGGAGCGGGAAAATCCACTCTGGCCCGCTGCCTCTGTGGTCTGGAGAAACACTGCAAGGGCATTGTGAAAGTGGACGGGAAGCCGTATAATAGAAAACAAAGGCTATCTCTGTGCTATATGGTCATGCAGGATGTCAACCATCAGCTGTTTACGGAAAGCACAGAGGAAGAAATGTTCATCAGTATGGCGGAGCCAGCTCCCGACAAGGCGGACGCGGTTCTTGACAGATTGGATTTGTTGCAGTTTAAGGAGAGACACCCGATGGCGCTCTCCGGCGGGCAGAAGCAGCGGGTGGCGATTGCCACCGCTCTTGTTTCTGAACGTAAGATTTTGGTGCTGGATGAACCTACCAGCGGTCTGGATTTACAGCACATGAAAGAAGTGGCTGATGAACTTGTGACGATACAGAAAATGGGAAAGACATCTCTTGTCATCACCCATGATTATGAGCTGATCGTCAGTTGCTGTACTCATGTTCTGCATTTGGAGCATGGTATGGTACAGGAACAATATGCACTGGATGCCGCAGGGCTCCAGCGCCTCCAAATTTTTTTTATAGAATCGAGGTGATCCTGGTTTGACTAAAAGCGACCTGTTTTTCTCGCAGCAAAATATGAATTTGCTCTGCCGGGATGAATCCTGTTCCGTTTATCAGATGAAAAACGAAACGGGAGACGGGACAGCAACCTATTATGAAGTATATCCCGGAGTAGGTGTCATGTATAATGATTTTCACATGGAGCACTGCCCGTCAAGGAAGTTTGAACAAAATACGCACACTTTTGCAATTCACCATTGCAGAGAAGGTCGCGTCGAGTGGGAAGTCAGCAATGGCGCTTATCTTTATCTTGCGTCCGGCGATATTATGCTGGACAGTTCTGCCACGGAAAACAACCATTGCAGCTTTCCCGTAAGCCATTACCACGGGATCACAATTACGATCTCTGTTCCTGAAGCGGTAGAGGGATTGGGGGATCTCCTGTCCCTGTTTTCCATTGACCTGGAGCAAATCGAGCAGCAATTCACCTTAAAGACTCGACCTTTCATTATGCACGGAAATTCCGTTCCCGACCATGTGATTTCGGAACTGTACCAGGTGCCGGAAAATATCCGTCTGGAATATCTCAGGGTAAAGGTGTTAGAACTGTTGGTCACGCTCAGGACGGTAGACCCTACGGTCTTAGGTGTGGAACGTCCCTATTTTTATAAAACGCAGGTAGAGAAAGTCAAGGCTATCATGTCGTTTATGACAAATGAGCCGGAGCACCATTTCACAATGGAGGAGCTTTCTGAAAAGTTCGATATTTCCACTTCTGCTCTGAAGCAGTGCTTTAAGGGCGTGTATGGCTCCGCCATTTATACCTATATGCGAAATTATCGTATGGACCTGGCAGCCTCTCTTTTGACACAGACGGATGAACCGATTACGATGATTGCCGGAAAAGTCGGTTATACGAATACCAGCAAATTTTCCGAAGCATTCAAGAAGGTAAAAGGAAAAACGCCGCTGGAATATCGAAAAGTTAAAATCTAAATGGAGTAAAACCCGCCCGGGCAGAGTGGCGGACAACATGAATATCTGCAATACTTAGAGAGTATCAAGTCGATTGATGCTCTCTATTATTTTGCTAAAGGAGGAATGGAAATGAAGCGAAAAAGCTGGATTTCTATTGTGTTTTCCTTTGCTTCACAGTGCCGGGGCAAGATTGTCCTGTCCGTCTTATGTGCGATCATCAGTGTGGTTGCCGGACTGATACCCTATTGGAGTGTTTACCAGATTATCACGCTCTTTATCGGCGGCTCACCTGTGATGGCAGAGGTTTGGAGATGGTGCTGGATCGGACTTGGCGCTTATGCGATACGCTTCTTGCTCTATGGTATTTCAACGAGCCTGTCCCACATATCCGCATATACCATTTTGGAGAATATTCGTTTGGCTCTTGCCCAGCGGCTGATGAAAGCACCGCTGGGGACAGTCATCGGAGAGTCTGTGGGTAAACTGAAAAATGTATTGGTAGATCGGGTGGAAACGATTGAGCTGCCGCTGGCCCACATGATCCCGGAGTGTATCTCCAACCTGCTGCTCCCCGTGGCAGTCTTTGTTTATCTAGTTTGCATCGACTGGCGCATGGCGCTGGCGATGCTGGTCACGCTGCCTTTCGTTCTGATTGCTTTTGCTATGATGATGAAGAATTTTAACAAGCTCTATGCTGATTACATGGAGTCCAACAACTATGTGAACGGCGTGATCGTGGAGTATGTGGAGGGTATCGAAGTTATCAAGGCGTTCAATCAGTCCTCCAGTTCTTACGAAAAGTTCACCAAGGCGGTAGAGTCCTTCAAAGACTACACCCTCAAATGGTATCAAAGTTCCTGGAAAGTGATGAACTTTGTTGCTGCTGTGCTACCGTCCACCTTTTTGGGAACGCTCCCGATTGGTATGTATCTCTACTGGAACGGTAGCCTTACGCCGCAGGACCTTGCAATGTGCCTAATCCTCTCGCTGGGTATTGTAGGCCCGCTGATGAACTTTACTACTTACATCAATGAGACGAAGGCGATTGAATACGCCGTCCACGACGTGGACGAGTTGCTCCATGTGGAAGAACTGCCCGATACTGGAAAATCAGTGGAGGTGCAGTCCAAAGACATTCAGCTTCAGGATGTTTCGTTCTCTTATGATAAAGAGAGCGGTAAACAGGTGCTTTCCCATATCAATCTAAAAATCCCGGAGGGAAAGTTTACGGCACTTGTCGGCCCGTCCGGTGGAGGTAAGTCCACCATCGCTCGCTTGATTGCCCGTTTTTGGGATGTGAACGATGGAAAAATCACCATTGGCGGTGTGGACATTCGCAGTATGCCGCTGGCCCAGCTTGCCGATATTGTCAGCTTTGTTACACAGGATAACTTCCTGTTCAACTGCTCCATCAAGGAAAATATCCGGCTGGGAAACCCTGATGCTACGGACGAAGAAGTATATGCGGCAGCAAAAGCCGCCTGCTGTGATGAATTTATACAGAAATTGGACAATGGCTATGACACGATGGCCGGGGATGCGGGGAACCGGCTTTCAGGCGGCGAAAAACAGCGCATTTCCATTGCCCGCATGATTTTGAAAAATGCCCCCATCGTGATTTTGGACGAGGCAACGGCGTTCACCGATCAGGAGAACGAAGAAAAAATCCAGCAGTCTATCGCTGCTTTGACAAAAGGGAAAACTTTGCTTGTCATCGCCCATCGTCTGTCCACCATCAAAAATGCCGATCAGATTATCGTCCTGCAAAACGGGCAGGTTGAAAACACAGGCACTCATCAGCAGCTTTTAGATGGCGATGCCCTCTATCGGGATATGTGGGAGGCGCATATTGGAGCGCAGAACTGGTCTGCCGGTTCCGGGAAAGGAGGTAACTGATATGTTTCGGATTGTAAATCGACTGATCCAATGGACAGGAAAATATAAACGGCGTATTTACATCGGTTTTGTCTACGCTTTCATTCATAGCATTTTTACCGCCATTCCTATTATGCTGGCTGCAAAGGGACTGAGTGCTGTTCTGGATGACTTCAATGGCGTCAAACCATTGGAGGGCCGGGACATCTGGATCATGCTGGGGGCCATGATTTTAGCTGTATTGGGCCGATACCTGTTCTCATACCTCCGAGCCATCACGCAGGAAAGTGTCGGGTATGAAGCAACCGCTGACGAGAGAATACGGCTGGGAGACATTTTGAAGCGGGTATCGCTGGGCTTTTTCAGTAAGAACAATATGGGAGAACTGTCCGCAGCGGCCACAACCGACCTCTCGTTTATGGAAATGTTCGCTATGAATATGGTCAACACTGTTGTGAATGGCTATATCACCGTTATCGTCCTGATATTGTTCCTTGCATTTTATAGTCCTATGGCGGGAGGAATTGCTCTGGCTGGTGTCCTTCTGTCTGCCCTGTTTCTTCATCTGCTGGAGGCGCGCAGCCACCAAAACGCACCTATCCATCAAAAGGCACAGGATGATATGGTGGAAAGTTCCATCGAGTATCTGCGAGGGATGCAGGTGGTGAAAGCCTTTAAGCAGGAAGGCGTGTCTATTGCTGGTATTCGCAAAGCATATAACGACAGTAAGAAAATCAACATCAAAATTGAAGTGGAATATATGCCCTTCAACTGCCTGCACCTGTTTTCGCTGAAAGCCGCCTCCATTGCCATTGTAGCCGTGGCCGCTTGGCTGACCTATAACGGCAGTATGGAACTTCCTACCATGCTCATGCTGGATATGTTCTCCTTTATGATCTTTGGAAGTGTGGAAGCCATGAACAACGCCGCCCATGTATTGGAGGTTATTGACGCTACGCTGGATAAACTGGACGGCATTGAACACGCCGACATTATAGACAAAGACGGGAAAGATATTTCTTTGCAGAACACAGACATTGCTTTCCATGATGTGACATTCTCCTACGATAAAGTTCCTGTTTTGCGGAATATCAGCTTTTCCATCCCCCAGGGCAGCACTACGGCCATTGTAGGGCCATCTGGCAGCGGCAAGACCACGATTTGCAACCTGATTGCCCGTTTCTATGATGTGGACAGCGGCGAGGTCACAGTAGGCGGTGAGGATGTGCGGAACATGACCTGTGACAGTTTGCTCCGCAATATCTCGATGGTCTTTCAAAAGGTCTACCTGTTCCACGATACCATTGAAAACAACATCCGTTTCGGCAATCCAAGTGCAACGCAGGAAGAAATTATAGAAGCTGCGAAAAAGGCTCGGTGCCACGACTTCATTATGGCCCTTCCTGATGGATATGAAACGGTGATTGGCGAGGGCGGCTCTACACTGTCTGGCGGAGAAAAACAGCGCATTTCCATTGCCCGCGCCATTTTGAAAAATGCCAACATTGTCATTCTTGATGAGGCAACAGCAAGTATTGACCCCGAAAATGAGCATCTGATCCAGCAGGCCATCAGTGAACTGACCATTGGAAAAACGGTGATCGTTATCGCCCATCGTCTGGCAACGATTGAACATGCGGATCAGATTTTAGTGGTGGATAAAGGTCAAGTTGTTCAAAAAGGAACACATCAGCAGCTTGTTTTGCAGGAAGGACTTTACCGCCGTTTCATTATGATCCGTGAGCAGGCAGAGGGCTGGAGCATTGCCTGATGTGTGGAAGGAGCGCTGTGATATGAAGATTCATGCGTCCGGGGAGGACTATTTGGAAACCATTCTTATTCTCCATAGGGAAATGGGTATGGTGCGTTCTGTAGATGTGGCCCGGCACATGGATGTATCTAAGCCCAGTGTCTGCCATGCGGTGGCAGTTCTGCAGGAAGGCGGGTTTCTTGCCGTGGATGGGGACCATTTTCTCCATCTGACAGAGCAGGGGCGGATAATTGCGGAGAAGATTTATGAGAGGCACCGCTTTTTTACAGATCGTTTGATAGAAGCCGGCGTTGATCCGAAAACTGCAGAGGCAGATGCCTGCCGTATAGAGCATGTGATCAGCGATGAAACCTTCCGCCGGCTGAAAGAAAAATACCAAAGCGAAAGTGAAAGCAATGGACTTTAAGAAAATCAGAGGAGGAGAGTGTCGATGCAGTTGAACCGTTCTACAGACTATGCGATACAGATGCTGGTGTATTTAGCGAAAGCGAGAAAGACAGTATCCTCCTCAAAGCTGGCAGCAGCTATCGGCGTATCTCATCGCTATCTGCTTCAGATCAGTGCGAAGCTAAGGGCGGCCGGGTTTATCCGGGCCGCCCATGGTCCGTCTGGAGGGTTAAATCTGGACAAAGCGCCAGAGAAGATCAGCCTGTATGATATTATTCTGAGTATGGAGGGAGCAGTGCGGACCGGAGAAATCTGTGGAAGGCCAGCAGCTGAAATAGCGCAGGAGATGCTTGCTCTGGGAGAGGAATATCGGAAAATGGAGAAAATGCTGGAGCTGGCATTGAAAGTGATAACACTGGAGAATATTCTCCAGAATAATCAGTGAAGAAAACATTATAAGGATAGGTATAAACAGAGTGATATTCACCAGATTAGAAGTCACTCTGTTTTTTATTATAGACTTGTAAGAGAAAGAATCTATTTGCGCTGTTTGCGATACTCGCTTGGTGATTGGCCGATGATTTCTTTAAAGGAAGTTGAAAACTTATTAGGATTTTCATATCCCAGTTTCCCGGCTATTTCTGTGATTGATAGAGAAGTCGAAATCAGTAATTTAGTGGCCGCCTGCATTTTATATTCTCTTTGAAAAGCATGAATCGGCTTTCCATAAACGGCTTTAAAACAGTCCTTGAGAGCAGTCAAGCTCATATCATATCTTTCAGCGAAATTTTGTAATGTATCATGCCCGGTCAAGTTTTCCAGCAATTCCTTTTTGATCGCTTTGACTTTGCGGATCTGTGCAGCGGAATAATATCTTGCCGTCTCAAAGTTCTCCTGTGGGATCATTTGAGATAGAAGATAAAAACATTCCAGAACTTTTAAACGGAGATAACCAAGATGGATATTATTTTTTGACTGGTAGATTTCGTTAAAAACGTGCAGGAGTGGGTCAGGTGTTTTTATAACCGTGCAGCACTGTTGAGAACAAAATTTTTCAGTTAATTCACGGAAATTAATGGATACATCTTCAACAATACCGTGAAAACAATCACTGGTAATGTCCATATTTACAATAAGAGCAATACCATCATAATATCTCAGAGGAAATACTGGCGGTTCTTGTTCAGGGGATAAAATACTTACAGCAAAATCGCCTTCCCCCAAATAAGTCATATAACCATGCTTGTACTCACATTCAAAGCGGCCGGTTCTGCAAAATGCAATTTCCAGAACATTGGGTATGTAATGATCACGCATGGAACATGAAAAGGCTTCAAAGGTAGAGTATGCCAGATCAATCCCCGGAAATAGGTGATAACAGTGCATAAAGCCGTTGGATGTATCACAAGGAATTTGATATTTTGTTTCCGATTCCGTTTTCTTTACAATGCTTGAATGAACCGAAAATATTTCGTTTTGTACGTTTGGTTTTACAATGGATTGCATAATAAAAACACGCTTCCCCTTTACGATGGTTAGTCTTGACTAATATCATGTTATCACAAATACAAACACATTTTCAATGGGGTGGAAAGAAAATTCTAAGATTTTTATTTGATACGTTTGAAATTTGTTGGCTTTTTGGATAGATTTAAACTTTTGAGAGTGGCTCAAGAAGATGAGAAGATGTAACATGAACTGTGCGGTTAGATAGAGCTAACCGCAAAACTATGATGAGGAGGGAATTAGATGAGTAAGGCAACCAGGCGATTTATCGTCAATAAAATCCTTGAAATGCTGATAACGCTTGTTGTTGTTACACTGATTTCTTTCCTGCTTGTGCGTCTTTCGCCCATCGATCCGGCAGAAGCGTATGCCCGCCGATCATTTGCTGCTTTTAGTTTTACGGATGAGCAGATGGAGACGCTGCGGGAAGATATGGGTCTTAATGATCCGTTGCCTGTGCAGTATGTTACATGGGTGAGGGATGCGCTTTATTTGGATTTCGGAGAGTCCTTTGTCAGTGGACAGCCAGTGTTTGAAAAGGTTACGACAGCAATAGGAATAACGGTAACGATTGTTTTGATCTCGGCCGTTATCCAGGCGGTTTTCATTTTGCTGTTTGGATGTCTTTGTTACTTAACACGAAAACGAATGATCGGCCATGTGTTGATTTTTTTGTGCATTGCCGGTGTATCTATTCCATCGTTTTTCTTTGCCAGCACATACCTTGATATTTTTGCTGTCAAACTCGGCCTGACATCGGTGGTGGGAAATACGGGGCTGATGCGGTATCTCCCGGCTGCAGTCTGTATTGCCATTGGGTGTATTGCCCTGTTTTCGCCCATGTTGGCGAATAACATTCAGAAGGAAATGGAGCAGGACAGCGCGTTTTATGCCAGGTGCCGTGGACTGTCTGAAGGGAAAATTCTGCTGCGATATGCGCTCCCCAGCGCAGTGGTTACGCTCCTGCCCAGTTTTTGCCAGATGCTCGGTCTTTGTATGGCTGGATCTGCGATTGTAGAACGTGTATTTTCCCTGCCTGGATTGGGTTACCTGATTATTGACAGTGTACTGTATCGGGATTCCCCGGTAATCCACGCAACGATTCTGTTTCTGGCGTTCTCGTTGGTGATGTTTAATATCCTTTCAGATGTGCTGCGGAGAATTTTACAAAGGGATGTCTCTTTAAGAGAGGGGGCAAGATTATGAGCCGGACAAAGCATATTCTTTCCTATGCAATTCCGATTGTAATATTGCTGTTTTTCCTGTTTGGGTCATTTTTCGCGCCCCATGATCCGACAGCTACGAATATTCGGGACAAGTATCTTTCCAGCAGCGCAGAATATCCGTTTGGGACAGACGATTTCGGCCGCTGCGAGTTTTCGCGTATCCTTGAAGGAGGGAAAACAACTTTAGGTATTGTGCTGGTCGGATCGGCCATTGTCATTTTACTTGGTATCCTCTTTGGCATCTTACTGGCAAAGACAGGCCGCCGCAGAAATATTCTTGCAGAAAGTGTTTTGAACGCAGTTACAGCGATACCGCCGGTGGCTTATCTGATTATCTTCATCGGTATTTGGGGGAACAGTATCCCCACCATGCTGGTGGCACTGACGGCATCTTTAATCCTTCGGATGATTAAGCTGGTCAAAACTTTGATTGAAGTTGAGTATGACAAAGCATACATCATGTGCGCGATTGCCTGCGGTGCAAGCAAGGTGCGGATCATGCTGGTACATATCCTTCCCAATATTATCCGTGACATCGTGCAATTTATCTGCCTCTCCTGCGCGGAAATGATTATTGCGATTTCCGGTTTCTCATTCATCGGCCTTTCTCTGGGCGATGATGTAATTGATTGGGGTGTTATGCTTTCCGACGCAAGAGCGCTGGCAGGAACTCATCCGCAGTTGCTCCTTTATCCGATCCTCTTTATCTTTATCAGCTCCCTCTGTTTCAACTACTTGGGGCGGCTTTTGGAAAAGGAGGGTGCCTGATGCTTGAAATCAAAAATCTGACCGTGAAAGTAAAAAATAACGCACCGATTTTAACCGATGTTTCATTGTCTATTGACGAAGGGACTTGTATTGGACTGACTGGAGCCAGCGGCTCCGGAAAAACAACTTTGATTAAATCCATGATGGGGATGAACGGCGGCGATCTGGAAATCCCACAGGGTCAAATTCTCCTGGATGGAGACAATTTGCTGACGCATAGTGCGAAGGAGCGCCGAATGCTTTGCGGGAAAACGATTGGATTTATTCCGCAAAACCCAATGACAGCGTTTTTCCCACACGCAAAGATGGAGCGGCAGATCATTGAAACGCTTCGTATGCACACTGGTTTGGATAAAAAACAGGCCCATGCGCTTGCGGAAAATGTGCTGCGGAAAGTCAACCTGACCGATACGAAGCGAGTGCTGAGTGCATATCCTGGAGAGTTATCCGGTGGTATGCTTCAGCGGATTGCTATGGCGCTGATTTTGGGGACGAAGCCTAAATATATTTTGGCAGACGAACCGACCAGCGCCCTTGACGAAGCAAATCGGGATTTATTACTGGAGTTACTGAGGAAATATCAAGAAACAGCAGCGATTTTGTTCATCTCCCATGATACTGAGGCAATGAAAGCTCTATGCCCTATCACTCATGTGATGGAACATGGAAAAATTATTGAAACGCAGGCGACTGAGCAGCTATTCATCCACCCGCAGCAGCCGTGGACCAAACGATTTGCCGAAGCTGCCTGTCACCGGGAGGAGGTGAACTGGAAATGGACCACATTGAATTAGATAACCTCACCAGAACCTACTATGACGCGCAGGGAGAAACATTTTGTGCATTGGATCACGCCTCCTTGATATGGGAGCAGGGCCATAGCATCGCCATTATGGGCGAAAGCGGCAGCGGAAAAAGCACCCTGGCTCGATTGATGATTGGACTGGAACGCCCTTCTGAGGGACGTGTCCTTATCAATGGCGTTGATACCACAAAATGGGGTCTGCGTGAATGGAGAAAATATCGAGGCAAGATCCAAGCGGTATTTCAGGATGCTGGCGGAACGCTAAATCCATCATGGAGTACATCCAAAAATGTAGAGGAAGCCCTTGTAAATCTGACTGATCTTTCTCCGTCGCAGCGAAAAAACCGTATTGCTGAATTGATGGAACAAACCGGTTTATCCAAAAGCCTCCTTGATACTCCGGTCCGAAAACTGTCCGGAGGGGAACAGCGACGGCTTGCATTGCTGCGTTCCCTGTCTATATCACCGGAATTTCTAATTCTGGACGAGGTGACCGCAGGTCTTGATTTGATTTCAACAGAAGCGGTCCTTCAACTTTTGGAAAAATATGAGCAGGAGCATGACTGCGCCTACTTGGTCATTACCCATGACCTTCAAGTTGCCTCGCGGCTCTGCGAGGCCATTTATGAGATCGAACACGGCAAATTTACTAAAAAGGCCGTTCGATAAATATAAAATCACAGAAAGGAACGAAACGAGATGAAACGAACCAAACGTATTTTGGGCCTCGCTCTTGCCGCTGTTATGTGTATGGGTCTGCTTGCTGGCTGCGGCGGGCCCCCCAGCAACAGCGACACCGCAGATGAAACAAGCGGAACGGAAACGAGCGAAAAGGTCTTGAACATCGCCACGATTGGCGAAACAACAACCCTTTCTCCCCTCTATATGATTGCGGACAACCGCCCCACACAGAAACTGCTCTATGAGGGCCTGGTGAAATATGTGGATGGGGAGATCCAGCCGGTGTTGGCGGAAGATTGGGAACTGAGTGAAGATGGCACACAGCTTACCTTCTATCTGCGACAGGGCGTGACCTTCCATGATGGAGAACCCTTTAACGCAGAGGCGGCGATTGCCAATATTGAGTCCTGGCATATCAACCCGTCTTTCGCATCGCTGCCCGGTGTTGTCAACTATACCAATATTGAGGCGGTGGATGAATATACCATCCGTCTGACCTATGATACACCATACTTTGCATACATCAACGATTTTTGCTGGCCGGATGTCTGCACTATGATTTCTCCGAAACTGATTACCCAGGGAGACTTCCAGACCGTCAACGGTTATGCCGGAACCGGTCCTTACATCTATGATGAATATGTGGCGGGCCAGTACACCACCTTTGTCCGCAACGAAAACTATTGGGGTGAGCAGCCCTACTACGACAAAATCGTAGCGAAGTACATTCCTGACAATGCCTCCCGTGTACAGGCATTACAGACCGGTGAGATCGACCTGATTTACGGCTCCGCTGAGTTGAGCTATGAGGACTATAACCAGGCTACCGCCATTGAGTGGATTGAGGGCAAGTTTGCGCCTTCCGGATCGACGATCCGCAATATCATTTTGAACTTCAATGGGAATCTGGCTGATTTGAGCGTGCGCCAGGCGTTAGCCTATGCCATTGACAAGGAAGCTATTTCTGAGGGCCTGACCTATGGCTATGAGCCTGTGGCGAATACGATTGTTCCGGAGGGAACACCTTACTCGGACATCTGCGGCACTGTTGAGTATAGCTATGACGTGGATAAAGCCAATCAGCTCTTGGATGATGCCGGTTGGACAATGAATGAGTCCACCGGAATCCGGGAAAAGGATGGAACACCGCTTCATGTAGTCTTTACCTGCCCCACGGATGACAGCACCATCGGCTCCATCGCCACTTTGATCCAGAGCCAGCTTGCAGAAGTTGGAATTGAAGTTGAGATCAAGAGCATGGAAAAGATGGAATGGTACGCAAGCTATATGGGACCCACGGGATGGGATATTACCGCTATGACCGCAGGTTTCTTCAACTATGCTATGCCGCAATGCTGGTTCTCTGCAATGATGGCTCAGATGCCGGAAGATGTTTCCATCCCTCTGTTGGATAATTCCGATGAGTTCATTTCTGCGCTGAGCGAGTTTAAGACCTGCAACGATGATACCCGGTTACGTGAGCTTTTTGAACTGCTCATCAATACTGATCTTGACCAGGTGTTGGATGTTCCTCTCACTCACCAGATGGATATGATCGTCTATAACACGGATAAGATTGCAGATTATAACTTTGCTTCTGATTATGCTTTCCTGGATGTGACACAGATCACTCCGGCAGAATAACACAGCTTGGCGATGCGGGGTGGTCGGGAGGTGCCGACTGCCCCGTATTGCTTTTATGGAGGGTGAGAGATGATGAAACAAACACCATCGCCAGTCAAGCGGTTATGGGAGCTGGCTGGCGCACATCGTAGAGCCTATGCGCTCTCCATCATCCTGGCTATTTTGGGCGTGGCCTGTGGGATGATCCCATACTTTGCTATCGCTTATATCATGCTCTGTCTGATTGATGGCGTGACTGCCCTAAACACTTATGCGCTTTGGTGCGGCGTAATATTGCTTGGTTTCACACTAAAACTGCTTTTTTCTACCCTTTCAACAACCGTATCTCATACAGCGACATTCCAGACTTTGAAAGAAGTACGTATTAAAATTGCCGACAAACTCTCACGGGTGCCAATGGGTTACATCATGGATCAGTCCTCTGGCCGGTTCAAGGATGTCATTGTTGATCGGGTAGAGAGCATGGAGCCGATTCTGGCCCATCTGGTGCCGGAAATGACATCGAATCTGTTCGTACCCCTGTGCATCATTGTCTATTTGTTCATTTTAGACTGGCGCATGGCGCTGGCTTCTCTTGTGACCCTGCCTATTGGGTTCCTGTGCTATATGGGAATGTCGCGAGGGTATAGCGAACGCTTTTCCGGCCTGATGAAACGGGTTCAAAAAATGAACGCTACCATTATCGAGTATGTGGGTGGTATTGAGGTTATCAAGGCATTCAATCAGTCGGCTAACTCTTATCAGAAGTATTCCGATGCAGTAAATGATGACGCCAGTTATGCGGTCAATTGGATGAAGGACACGCAGTTATTTATGTCCATGAGCAATACTATCTGGCCCAGTGTTTGGCTGGCGGTTCTTCCCATTGGTGCAGTTCTGTATCAACATGGAACCTTGTCCGCCCCGGTCTTTCTGACCATTATGATTTTGTCCCTGGGTATTGTCGGCCCGATTTTGGGAGCGATTAAATTTACTGACAATATTTCGCAGCTTGGTACGATTGTCGGAGAAGTGGGAAATCTGCTGGATGCACCAGAAATGGTGAGGCCAAACCATGATGCTGATATTCACGATCTGTCTATTCAATTCCAGGATGTTTCCTTTTCTTATGACTTGAAGGACCCGAAGCCGATATTGGATCATATCAATCTGACAATACAACCTGGAACAATGACGGCTTTAGTAGGGCCTTCCGGTTCAGGCAAGTCAACGATTACCAAATTGATTACCGGCTTTTGGGAGGCTACATCCGGCACTATTTCTCTTGGCGGAGTGGATTTGAAAAAGATCCACCTGTCGCAGCTTTCCTCTTATGTGTCTTATGTATCGCAGGACAATTACCTCTTTGACGAGAGCGTCCGTGAAAACATCCGTATGGGGCGGTTGTCGGCTACCGATCAGGAAGTAGAAGATGTCGCCCGCAAGTGTGGCTGCCATGACTTCATCATGGATCTGGAGCATGGATATGACACAATTGTAGGCGGTGCAGGCGGCCACTTGTCGGGTGGTGAACGTCAGCGAATTGCCATCGCCAGAGCTATGTTGAAAGACGCCCCTATTATTATCTTTGACGAGGCAACAGCCTACCTTGACCCTGAGAATGAAAGCCTGATTCAAGAAGCTATTTCAAAATTGGTACAGGGCAAAACGCTGATTATGGTCGCTCATCGACTCTATACGGTGACAGGGGCGGATCAGCTTGTGGTGGTGAATCAGGGGCGAATTGAGGCAACCGGCACGCATGAGGAACTTCTGAAAAAATGCCCGCTTTATAAAGAAATGTGGCAGGCCCATATTGGGAGCCGTGATGAAGGAGGTGCAGCAGAATGATTACTGCCTTAAAGAAAATCTATGCTTTTTCTGGCCGCTGGAAAGGAGTTCTGAAAAAATCAGTGGTGTTCAGCCTGCTGCACTCAATCTTTGATATGTTTCAGATCGGCGCTCTTTTTCTGATCCTCAACGGGTTGGTGGAGGGAATTAGAGGGCAGGATATTTTGTTCTCTTTTCTGCTTCTTTTGGCAGGTGTGATTGGAAAAATCGTTTGCAGTTATATTTCAGACTTTTCTCAAACAAGAGTTGGCTATTTTATGTGCGCGGATAAGCGCATCCATGTAGGCGACAGGATGAAGTATATGCCGATGGGCTATTTTAACAGACATAGTTTGGGGAATCTGACTTCCACCGTCACCACAACAATCAGCGATGTGGAGAATAATGCACCATCGGTTCTGATTACAGTGATCCACGGTTTTATCCATGTAACGGTCATTACCATTGTGATGTTTTTCTTCGACTGGAGGATTGGCCTGCTGGCTTGCTTGGGGATTGCGCTGTTTTTGCTCTGTAACTTCGTACTTCAAAAGAAATCCCAGGAAGTATCTCCTAAACGGCAGGCGGCACAGGAGGATTTGGTAGGTGCCACACTGGAATATATCCAGGGTATGGGCATTGTAAAGTCTTTCAATCTCGGTGGCGGATCGAACCAGAAAATGAAACAGGCCATTGAGGAAAGCTGCACACGCAATACCAAACTGGAAACCGTTTTCGGACCTTACGGAATGGTGCAACTGTTTGTTTTACGATTGGCGAGTGTAGCAATCATGTTTTGCTCTATCCTGTTCTATCTGCAAGGCAGCATGACACTGGTGTACTGCTTGCTGATGTGTGTTGCTTCCTTCCTGATTTTCAGTGAACTGGAGGCGGCGGGAGGAAAGTCATTCGCCCTTCGGCTAATAGAAAGCTCCATCGACAAAGTGAATGCTATTGACGATACACCAGTCATGGATCTATCCGGCAGAGATATTACTCCGAAAGATACCACGATTGAATTGCAGAATGTTGGCTTTTCTTATGGCGATCACCGGATTTTGAACCATGTTAATCTGACGATCCCTGCAAAAACCACTACGGCGATAGTCGGGCCATCTGGCTCCGGTAAAACGACATTGTGCAGCTTGATTGCTCGTTTTTGGGATGTAGATGAAGGGAGTATCAAACTGGGAGGCACCGACATACGGGAGTATAAGCTGGACAGCTTGCTCTCTAATATCAGCATGGTCTTTCAGAATGTTTTTCTCTTTGCGAACAGCATTGAGAACAACATCAAGTTTGGTAAACCGGATGCCACTCACGAAGAAGTTGTCCGAGCAGCAAAGAGTGCGTGTTGCCATGATTTTATCATGGCATTGCCAAACGGTTATGATACCGTCATTGGCGAGAGCGGCGCTACTCTATCCGGCGGCGAAAAGCAACGGATTTCGATTGCACGGGCTATTTTGAAGGATACCCCTATCATCATTCTGGACGAAGCAACAAGCAGTGTGGATCCGGAAAATGAAGCGGAACTCCAGCAGGCCATTGAGAAACTGACAGAGGATAAGACTGTCATCATCATTGCTCATCGACTGAAAACGGTTCGCAACGCGCAGCAGATTGTTGTTATTGCAAATGGCGGAATCGCTCAACAAGGTACACATCAGGAATTGATGGGACAGCCTGGCATTTATGCCGATTTTGTGAATGTCAGAGAAAAGGCAATCAACTGGAAGCTGTATGGTGACAGGGGCAGTGATTAAGAGGTAACTAATAAAACTTTAAGCAGCGGAAAAGGCATGTGAAAATTAAATGAAGAAAAAACAATGTACCACTGCGTCTAGTGAAAAT
Source organism: uncultured Blautia sp. (assembly GCA_963927715.1). Classification (GTDB taxonomy): domain Bacteria; phylum Bacillota; class Clostridia; order Lachnospirales; family Lachnospiraceae; genus Blautia_A. The sequence continues at coordinate 713,991 of CAWVBU010000001.1, forward strand.
TATCTTGAGGCTATTTTGGTACTTCAGCAGAAAATGGGTATGGTGCGCTCGGTGGACGTGGCCCGGCACATGGCGGTATCCAAGCCCAGTGTCTGCCATGCAGTTGCAGTTTTGCAGGAAGGCGGTTTTCTTGTCATGGATGGAGATCACTTTCTTCATCTGACAGAGCAGGGACGGAGGATTGCAGAGAGGATTTATGAGCGGCACCGCTTTTTTACAGATCGTTTGATAGAGGCCGGCGTTGATCCCAAAACTGCAGAGGCAGATGCCTGCCGCATAGAGCATGTGATCAGCGAAGAAACCTTCCGCCGGCTGAAAGAAAAATATCTAAGCAAAAATGAAAATCGTGGGCTATAAGAAAAGTAGAGGAGGAGAGTGTCAATGCAGCTGAACCGTTCTACAGACTATGCCATACAGATGCTGCTGTATTTGGCCAAGGCGGGAAAGACCGTATCCTTCTCGAAGCTGGCAGCAGCCATTGAAAGTGATAACCCTGGAGAATATTCTCCAGAATAATCAGTGAAGAAAATATTATAAGGATAGGTATAAACAGAGTGGCTCCAGATCTGGAGCCACTCTGTTTTTTATTGACTTGCAAAAGGAAGGAGTTATTTGCATCGTTTGTGATACTCTATTAGTGATTGAATGGTTTACTCATGGTAGATCGAAAAAAGTTGTCAGAAAACGCTTTTAATCATAAGCCCAAATTTGCGATACCGATAAAAATGGAAAACGTGCAAGAAATCTATATGGCCCTCTTGACAATCTGTATTTCTTTGCTATAATTAAAACAGTGTTTTAAATACAATGTTTTTGAAACGATGTTTTGAAAGAAAGGCAGGTAATCAATGGCAAGCAGAATCGAAGAATTTGACGAGAAGATTCTTGCCTGTGCGAAAGCAGAATTTTTAGAAAAAGGCTATACGGATGCCTCGATACGGACGATTGCTCAAAATGCCGGTGTCAGTACCAGCACAATATATACACGGTATTCGGATAAAGAGGGATTATTCCGATTTCTTGTTGAACCAGCAGCTAACGGCATGAAAGAGCTATTAAGGCAATCATTAAGCAGCTTTTCTTCTTTGACAGAGCGCGAGCAAAACGAAAAATTTATGGAATATTCAGACCGTGGCTTTGAAGTTGTGATTGCATATATCTATGAATATTTTTCTGAATTTAAGTTACTGATTACTGGAGCGCCAGGGAATTATTATCAGGAATTTTTGGAAGGATTAGTGGAACTGGATACGGATTGTACAAAGAAATTCTTGATTCAAGTTGGAAGTAAAGCTCTGTCGGAAGGGCGAATTACAGATGGATTCTTACACGTTGTTTCCAGTGCTTTTTACTCCGGTATATTTGAAGTGGTAATTCACAATATGCCGATGGAAGAAGCAAAGAAGTATATCAATGAGCTGCGTGCTTTTTATGGGAATGGCTGGAAAGAATATTATCAAAAATAAGAAAGAAGGTGCGAAGGAAATGCAGAAAACAGAAAGCTTTTGCGTGGACGAAAGCGGATGGATTCACTGCCCTTTTTGTAAATGCAGAACACGTACAAAGATACGGGCAGATACTTCATTGAGGAACTTTCCAATATTTTGTCCCAAATGCAAGCAGGAATGTTTGATAGATGTTGACAATATGAAAATACGATTATCAGTAGTGCCAGACGCTAAGACGCAGAGCCGATAATTTGTTTGTGTAAGATCACATGACAGATTATCGGCTTATTCTTTTGAATAAGAGTTAGCAAAACCTAACCAAAGGAGGGAGTTATATGAATCAGTCACAGGGTGGGAATCCATTTGGCAGGCTCGTAGAGTTTGCCAGGCCGCATAAGACTGGCTACATCGTTTCGGTTGTTTTAGCTGTGTTGGGAGTTGCCTTTGGTATTGTCCCCTATTTTGCCACAGCCAGAATGACGATTGAGCTGCTCTCCGGGAATCGGGATTTATCATTTTACATGGAGTGGTGTTTGATTTCCGGCGGCTGTTTTGTCCTAAAAGCAATATTGATGGGAATATCCACAAGGGCATCCCATGAAGCAACTTTTGAAGTGCTGTCAGAGGCAAGGCGGAAAATTGCTGCAAAACTTACCAGAGTGCCTATGGGCTACATTCTCAATACTCCGTCCGGGCAGCTAAAAAATGGCATGGTGGAACGCATTGAACAGTTAGAGGTTCCCCTTGCTCATGTAATCCCGGAAATGACTTCAAATCTTCTTGTACCAATTGCTATCATCGTTTATCTGTTCATCCTGGACTGGAGAATGGCGTTCGTGTCGCTGATTACAATTCCGGTTGGAATGATGTGCTACATGGGAATGATGAAAGAATATCCAAAGAAGTACGGGGAAGTTGTGAAAGCCGGAAATCACATGAGCGCAACAACGGTAGAATACATAGGCGGTATTGAAGTCATTAAAGCATTTAATCAGGCAGACAATTCCTATCAGAAATTTACAGATGCCGTACATGCAAATGCAAACCTGATTTTGGACTGGATGAAAGACACACAAAAGTATTCAGCGGTTATGATGAGTGTATGGCCTGCGGCGCTGATTAGTGTACTTCCAGTCGGGTGCCTGTTTTACATGAATGGTTCCCTGTCAGCCGCAACCTTTATTACGATAACTGTCCTGTCGTTGGGAATTGCAGGCCCGCTTGTTGCCGCAATGTTCTTTACCGATGATATTGCAAAAATTGGCACGGTAATGGGGGAAATTGACGGTATATTAAACCAGCCGGAACTTGTCCGGCCAGAGGGAAAATGCGATTTGCAAAATCTTGATATTTCTCTGGAAAATGTCCATTTTGCATACGAGGAAAAAGAGATATTGAAAGGAATTGATCTGATAATTCCACAAGGAAGGATTACCGCTTTTGTAGGGCCGTCCGGCAGCGGAAAATCAACAATTGCAAAACTAATTGCTTCTTTTTGGGATGTGACCGGGGGATTGATTACGATTGGCGATAAAAGCGTAAAAGAAATCTCCACCGACCAACTGAACGAATTAATTTCCTATGTATCGCAGGACAATTATCTTTTTAATGATACGGTGCGTAACAATATCCGTATGGGCAAACCGCAGGCAAGCGATTCCGAAGTAGAACAGATTGCAAAGGCTTCCGGCTGCCATGAGTTTATTATGAATCTTGAACATGGATATGAAACCGTGGTTGGCGGTGCCGGAGGACATTTGTCTGGTGGGGAACGTCAAAGGATCGCGATTGCCAGAGCCATGCTGAAAAATGCCCCGATTGTGATCCTTGATGAAGCAACTTCCTATACTGACCCGGAAAATGAAGCGGTAATACAGGAAGCCATCAGCCAACTGACAAAGGGCAAAACATTGATTGTAATTGCTCATCGCCTGTCAACGATAACGGATTCCGACCAGATTGTTGTGGTAAAGGATGGAACGATTCTGGCAAAGGGAACACATGAGGAATTGTTAAAAGACTGCAGTCTTTATCATACGATGTGGACAGCTCACATGGACGCCAAGGAGGTGAAAACAGCATGATACGTTCTTTTCGTAAATTCTTTGAATTTGCAGGCCGCCAGAGCCGAAACTGGTATTTAGGACTCTTTTATGAAATCATACGCTGCATTTTAGAGGCTCTGCAGTTTGCTGCCCTTTTGGTAGTGCTGGACGGGTTAGTTCATGACAATATCACCGCACAGACTGCATTTCTTGCCTTTAGTATTATGTTAGTCAGTGTGATCGGCACTATTATTTTCTGGTATCTGGCGCATGGTAAAGAAGGCGAAGGCAGCTACCGAATGTGTGAGGACAAGAGAATTCAAATTGGCAACCGAATGAAATATATGCCGATGGGCTATTTCAACAGCCATAGTCTGGGCAATCTCACATCCGTTTCAACAGCGACTATGAGTGACCTTGAAAGTATGTCCTTCGCTATTATCGTGCGGACTTTGGTAGGTGTAATCCACGCCTGTATCTTTTCTGTTGCCATGTGCTGCTTTAGCTGGAAGATTAGTTTGATCTTTTTGGCTGGCGTAATTTTATTCATGGTAATTAACACAATGCTTCTGCGCTGCTCCAGAAGATTATCTCCAAAACGGTTAAAGGCACAGACAGAATTTATGGATGCTGTACTGGAATACATACAGGGAATGGGCGTTGTACGGGCGTTCCACATGGCAAAGCAGTCAAATACTGCGCTGGAAAAGTCCATTGATGAAACACAAAGGAAAAACCAGCTTATTGAAAGACAGAGGATTCCCTATATAGCTGCCGAGCAGGTTGTCCTCCGGATTGCCAGTGCCGCTGCTGCTTTCTGCTCTATCGCTCTTTTCATAAACGGCACGCTGGAATTGACATATTGTCTGATAATCTTAGTATCGGCGTTCATGGTATATAGCCAGTTGGAAAGCGCTGGAGAAATGTTCTTTATGCTTTCCATGATCGATGCTTCTATTGACCGTGTGGAAGAAATCAACCAAAGCCCTCAGATTGACATTGACGGCAAAGAACAGACCCCAGACCGGCTGGACATTGAAATGCAGGATGTGAGTTTTTCCTATGGGGATAAAAAAGTGATCGACCAGGTATCGCTTACCATCCCGCAAGGAACCACAACGGCGATTGTCGGTCCGTCGGGTTCTGGAAAAACAACACTGGTAAATTTAATCGCACGCTTTTGGGATGTTGACAGCGGCAGCGTCCGTATCGGCGGCATTGATGTCAAAAATTATAAGCTGGACAGCCTGATGAAAAATATCAGCATGGTATTCCAGAATGTGTATCTGTTCCCTGACACGATTGAGAACAATATCAAATTCGGCTGCCCTAACGCCACCCATGAAGATGTCGTAAAGGCAGCAAAGGCGGCAAGGTGCCATGACTTCATCTTAGCATTACCGGAGGGTTACCAGACTGTAATCGGAGAAAGCGGTTCAACCATTTCCGGCGGTGAAAAGCAGAGGATTTCTATTGCAAGAGCGATTATGAAAGATGCGCCCATCATTATTCTTGACGAGGCCACAGCAAATGTTGATCCCGAAAATGAAGCCGAGCTTCAGAGAGCGATTGAGGCGCTGACACAGGGAAAAACAATTATTATGATTGCCCATCGGTTGAAAACTGTAAAAAATGCAGATCAAATCATCGTTATCGACCGTGGTAAAATCTCTCAGCAAGGTACGCATGACGAGCTTATCAAACAGGCAGGTATTTATGCGGATTTTGTTGGCATGAGAGAAAAAGCTATCGGTTGGAAAATCAAGGCAGACAGCCTTGCATAAAAGAAAGGAGTTCCTACAATGGACAAGAAAAAATTGAACGCAAAAGACTTTATTAACATCGGTATTTTTACCGTCATCTACTTTGTGATGTTCTTTATCACGGGTATGCTGGGTTACATCCCTATCTTTGCGGTTATCATTCCGCTTGTACTGGGAATATTGGGCGGCATCCCGTTCATGCTGTTCCTGACAAAGACCGGGAAATTCGGTGCAGCAACTATTATGGGTACGTTGGTCAGCGTCCTCTGCTTTCTGATGGGACAAAGTTGGATTTCGATTCCGTTTGGAATCATATTCGGTTTTCTGGCTGATTTGATCTTCAAGGCTGGCGAATATAAAAGCTGGAAACATACTGTACTTGGATATTGCGTGTTTACCGAATGGGTAATCGGCTCCATGCTGCCTATGTGGATTATGAGAGATACCTTTTTTGAGGCTTATAGAAGCAACGGCGGTACAGATGAATACATCGATGCCGTTATGGGCCTTACCGCCAACTGGATGCTGCCGGTAGTTATTGTTTTAGGCATCGTTGGCGGAGTGATTGGCGCTTATTTAGGCAAGGCAATTTTGAAGAAGCATTTTGTAAAGGCGGGCATTGTTTAATGAAACCAGAATTATTACTGTCAGTTGATTCGGAACGGCATTTCTGGCTTGACCCAAGAACAAAGCTATATATGCTGGTAATATTCAGTATTGTAATGATTGACGGAAAAACGGACGGTATTAGTTTCTGGTTAAAGCCGGTTCTGGCATTAGTACCCTTTTTCCTCCTGCTTTCGGGCAGGAGGAAAAAGGCTGCTATTGTCTATTTGATTGTTTTTGTTGTTTCATGGACGGTAAACATATTTCTTGTTCCGTATATGGGACTGATAGGGACAATTATAATATCGCTGCTGGCTCAATTTGGAACACGATGGCTTCCGAGCGGCATGATGGGCTATTATCTTCTCTCGACTACAAAGGTTAGTGAATTTATCCTTGCCATGCAGCGTATGCACATACCAGAAGCATTTATTATCCCGTTTTCTGTTATGTTCCGGTTCTTCCCTACAATTTCCGAAGAGGCTGAATCTATCGGAAACGCTATGCGTATGAGAGGAATTACCGGAAAAAATTTTTTCAAGAATCCACAAGCAGTTTTAGAATATCGAATTGTCCCCCTTATGATGTCCGTAGTAACAATAGGGAATGACCTGTCTGCGGCAGCTTTGACAAGGGGCTTAGGAAACGGCAAAAAACGTACAAGTATTTGCAGGATCGGTTTCCGATGGAAGGATTTTGCGCTTATGATTATTGTTACTGCCGCCCTGTTGGTGTTCCTGCTTTTTCAGGAGGGCTGAAATGATAGAGTTTAAGGATGTGTCTTTTCAATATGAGCAAGGCAGTTCCAAAGGAAAAATTGAAAATATAAATTTGACCATCCATGACGGCGAGGTTGTATTGATCTGCGGAGAATCCGGCTGTGGAAAGACGACATTCACACGTTTGATAAATGGGCTTATCCCGCATTATTATGAGGGAACACTTACCGGGCAGACGCTTGTGGAAGGAATAGATGTAAAAAATGTATCTCTGTATGCTTTGTCCGGCGTTGTTGGTTCCGTCTTTCAGAATCCGAGAACACAGTTTTTTACGGTGGACACCACCAGCGAAATTGCGTTTGGATGCGAGAATTTGGCAATCGATGCAGGTGAAATCAATTTGCGGATAGAAAAAACGGCAGGCGCGTTAAAAATTGAAGATTTATTGAATCGGAGCTTGTTTGCACTATCCGGCGGTGAAAAACAGAAAATTGCCTGTGCGTCCGTTTCCGCAATGGAGCCGGATATATTTGTACTGGACGAGCCATCTTCCAATTTAGATATTAAATCAATCAGAGAATTAAAAAACGTATTGCGGGAATGGAAAATACAAGGGAAAACGATTGTGATTGCGGAACACCGCCTGTATTACCTGATGGATATTGCAGACCGTGTTCTGTATATGCAGGACGGACAAATAAAAGAAAACCTTTCCATCTCTGACTTCAAAAAGAAATCTGCGGATGAATTGCACACGCTGGGCCTTAGAACTTTACAATCCGAAGATTTTTGCAAAATGCAAAGCGTAGCGTGTGCGACAAAGCAGCTATATATCAGGGACTTTGAAGCCTCTTATAAAAATGCTTCCGATGGGAGAAAGAAAAAGCGAAAGGTGCTGGATATATCAGAGTTGATGATACCGCAAGGTGCGGTGGTTGGTGTAATCGGAAACAATGGAGCCGGGAAAACTACTTTTGCATACAATCTATGCGGATTGCTCCGAGCCGCAAAAGGCTACATGAGCATGAATGGAAAAACTTATATGAAAAACCAAAGGCTCAAGATCTGTTATACGGTTATGCAGGATGTTAACCACCAGCTATTTACGGAAAGTGTGATAGATGAAATTTTGCTTGGTCTGGATAATTCGGATATGGAAAAAGCGACATCTGAGGCAGAACGTATTATGGAAAGCCTACATATTTCAGAATTTAGAAATGCCCATCCAATGTCATTGTCTGGAGGTCAGAAGCAACGGGTAGCTATTGCCAGTGCGATTGCATCCGATAAACAGGTCATTGTCTTTGACGAGCCTACAAGTGGATTGGATTATCGACACATGAAAAAGGTTGCAGAAAATTTGCAGAAATTGAGTTCGTTGGGAAAAACATTGTTTATTGTTACTCATGATCCGGAACTGATTGCAGAGTGCTGTAATTACTTTGTGTTTATTGAAAACGGAAAAGTGTTGTGGAGCGATGGGTGGAACAGAATCAGCCGGGAACGATTGCAACAGTTCTTCGCATTCGAGGAGTGATTAGAAATGAAACTTCATGCGTCCGGGGAGGACTATCTGGAGGCCATCCTTGTTCTCCATAAGAAAACGGGTATGGTGCGCTCCGTAGATGTGGCCCGGCACATGGAGGTGTCAAAGCCCAGCGTGTGCCATGCGGTGGCGACCCTGCGGGACGGCGGTTTTCTCACAATGGATGAGGATCACTTTCTCCATCTGACCGAAGTGGGCCGCGGGGTTGCCGAAAAAATCTATGAGCGCCACTGCTTTTTTACCGAGCAGCTTATCGCCGCAGGCGTTGACCCCAAAACTGCGGAGGCCGACGCTTGCCGGATTGAACATGTTATTAGCAATGAATCCTTCCAAAAGCTGAAAGAGGCTTTAGAGGACGAAGAAGAGGGTGGAGGATTTGGATCGGATTATCCAGCACATCTATAAGGACAATGTGCCGGATGCAGTGATATCGGAAAATATTTTTGACTGCTACGAAGAAGAAGCCTCATCCTCCCAGGAGGAAATTCAGGATTGGGCGGGAGAGATTGCTGCCGGGGCACAATGATGATATAATTCCATTAATCAAACAGAATCACGGGATGATCGTTTTGCAAAAAGATGTGATCGGAGGCGACGGATATGGAATTGCGTGTGCTGAAATATTTTTTGACAGTAGCGGATGAAGGAAACATTACGAGGGCTGCGGATATTCTTCATATTACCCAGCCGACCTTAAGCCGCCAGCTTATGGAGCTGGAAGACGAACTGGGAACGGCGCTGCTGATCCGGGGAAAGCGTTCTGTGACTTTAACAGACGAAGGATTTCTGTTTAAACAACAGGCGGAAATGATCGTAGAGCTCTCGGATAAACTGGAACATACATTTAAAGACAAGAAGGACGTCGTCTGCGGAACCATCCGAATCGGCGCGGCAGAAGCGGTAGGATGCCGGACGCTGGCCGCTTATATGAAAGATTTCCGTGAGAAATACCCGGATGTCCAGTTTGATCTTTATAATGGAATGGCAGATAATATCAAAGAAATGCTTGAACGCGGTCTGCTTGACCTGGGTCTCGTGCTGGAACCGATCGACACTGCGAAATTTGAATATGTGAGGCTTCCCCAGAAAGAAACCTGGGGGCTCCTTTTGAGAAAGGATCACGAACTTGCAGAAAAAGGAACCATAACCGTGGAGGAAATCCGGCAGTATCCTCTGATCATGCCGGGAAGAGAGAACGCCAAAAATGAGGTCCTTCACTGGATGCAGTGCGAGGAAAGGCACCTGAACATTCCGGCCTATTACAATCTTCTTTCCAATGGCGCGCTTTTGGTAGCGGCCGGGATGGGCTGCGCAGTCTGTCTGGACGGCGCCTTATCCATACATGCAGATCCCGATCTTTGCTTTCGCCGTCTCCTTCCGGAGCATACGACAAGAAGTGTGATCCTGTGGAAAAAGAATCATCTGTTTTCTCAGGCAGCATCCCTTTTCGTGCAGACAATTCAGGAACATTAAAAATGGCTGTGGCATCAGTAATAACGCTGGTGTCATGGCCATTTTTAACATACGAAGAACGTATCGTTTTTCATAGCAGACAGGTATTAGACAGTGGGAACAGAAGGAATCTATAATAGTGACAAAAGAACTGATTTATTAAACAGAAACTCTAAATAAAAGGTAAAGGATGAATAAATATTATGAAAGAAAATATTTTGATCGTGTACTATTCTTATTCCGGGAAAACCCACAGGATTGCAGAAGAAATCCAGAAACAGACAGGCGGAAGCTTAAGCCAGATCTATCCGAGACAACCTTATCCGGCAGATTTTGATTGCCTTTTGAAACAGGTGAGAGAGGAAAACAGATCGGGAAAGCTGCCTGCACTGCTTCCCATAACAGAAAACGCCGGCGGATATGACATTGTCTTTGTCGGTTCACCTAACTGGTGCGGTACGATCGCACCTCCCCTGGCAGCCTGGCTTGAAAAAAATGATATGACGGGTAAGATAATCCTTCCTTTTTTCAGCCATTGCGGAGGAGAAGATAAGGGGATGGGACAGGCTGTCAGAGACAAATGCCCGGGAGCGTACATGAAGAACAGCCTGTATGTACTGGAAAACAGCAGTGAAAACTTGTCCCACATGGTGCAAGAGTGGCTGAAGCAAAATTTTTCACCTGAGAGAAAGGAAGATAAGTAATGGATAATGGGAAGAAAAAATTAAAACTTGCGGTGGATATCCTGATGACATTGACACTTTTGTTTTTGATGGGGTATCAGCTTTGGGGAGAATCCGCTCATGAGTGGGCGGGCGCCTTTATGCTTATACTATTTATCGTTCATCATGTGCTGAACGGCGCCTGGTACAGAAACTTGTTTCGGGCGAAATATACCGGAATGACCGTGCTGATAAACGCAGTTGATCTCATACTTCTGGCAACGATGGTCTGTCTGATGGCAAGCGGCATTGCCATGTCTCGCCATGTCTTTTCATTTCTCCCCATCAGTGGAGGAATGGGAACAGCCAGACTGATTCACATGGCTGCCTGTTACTGGGGCTTTGTGCTGATGGCGTTTCACCTGGGTCTCCACTGGAGCATGATGCTGGCGCGGTTTCGGCAGATGTTGGGGATGGACAGGAGTTCTGGGATCCGCCGTACAGTTCTCCGGATTGCAGGGGTCTTAACCGCAGGTTACGGGCTGTATGCATTTGTGACAAGAGATCTGGCGGCTTATATGTTCCTGTGGGTGCAGTTTGTGTTCCTGGATTACAGTGAGTCCCCGATATCTTTTTATATAGATTACCTGGCTATAATGGGGCTGTTTATCTGGATCGCACATTATCTGTCCGTGATTATCCTGAAAACGGGCAGAAAAATCATTCCTGAAACGTATGAAAAATGATAAAAGACAAGTATTAGACTTAGGAGAAAAATCCTCTTACAATGTACGTAAAGGCAGGAAAATCCCTGCCGGATTGGAGGCATGAAAATGAAGATCATAGTTCTGGAGGGAAGCCCGAATCCGCACGGCTCTTCCAACATGCTGGCGGATCATTTTATCAGGGGAGCAAAGGAAGCCGGACACACAGTCAAGGTAATTGATGCGGCACATGCGGATATCCATCCCTGTACCGGTGTATTCATTGCGGTTATGAAGGCCCCTGCGTGCTAAAAGATGACGTAGAGACGTTCCGTAAGGATATTCTGGAGGCGGATATGATGGTATTTGTCACATCAGTCCGCGCTTTTGACAGCGGCATGGAACAGCGACGGCTGGACGTTTGATTGCACTGGAAGCCCATACAAGACGCTGGTACAGTATCTGAATCTGAAGGATATGGGAATGGTGCTGGGAAAGGGATGCGGCACGCCATCTATGACACAGCATTCAAATATCCGAAACAGGCATATGAACTTGGAAAAAAACTGAAATAAACAGAATCGAAAGGAAGTAAAGAACATGAAGAAAAATATCGGAAAGAGTCTGGCGCTTTATCCCACACCGCTTGTGGTAGTGGGAACCATGGTAAACGGGAAACCGAATTACGTCCTGGTGGGACATGTGGGAATCATCGGGCATGACCGGATCATGGTCAGCCTTGCGAAACCCCATTACACCAATCAGGGGATCAAAGAGACAAAAGCGCTGACTGTGAATATTGTAGACGAAGCTATGCTGAAAAAAGCAGACCGGACCGGCTGTGTCAGCGGAAATAAAGTGGATAAGTCAGAGATGTTCCAGTTCCATACCGAAGGGACCGGGGCGCCGGTCATCGACGAGGCGCCGGTGGTGATGGACTGCAGGGTAGACGACATTTACGAGACAGAAGGGTTCGAGAGCTTTATCTGCAAAATAGACGGCGTTTACGCGGAAGAGAATGTTTTAAATGAAGCGGGAAAAATTGACTACCGTACACTGAAGCCGGTTCTTTTCGAGATGCCTACTTACGAATATTTACGTACGGGTGATGTCATCGGAAAATGTATGAACCTTGACCAATAACAGACGGAAAAAAGGATAAAGGTAAGGAGGACACTTATGAAATCAAAATTTCTGAAAAAACTGCTTTCGCCATGCTCGTGGGAACAGCGGTATGCAGTCTTGCCGCGTGCAGCGGCGGAGCTGATACAGGAGAACCGGCGGAGACTCAGACAGAAGAAAGTGCTGGGGTACAGGCTGAAGCAGAAGATACGGATGCCGGACAGGAGCCTGCTGCAGGAGAAGAAACAGATGCGGCGGCAGGAGAGGGCGGCGCACTGGTTGCTTACTTTTCTGGTCAGGGAATACGCAGGCCGTAGCCCAGGAGATCCAGGCACAGACCGGTGAGGATCTGTTTGAGATCGTTCCGGCCGAGCCTTATACAGATGACTATGACGAACTCCTGGATATCGCACAGGAGGAGCAAAGCAGCGACGCCCGCCCGGCAATCGCAGAGACTGTGGATCTATCCGGCTATGACACTGTGTATCTCGGTTTCCCCAACTGGTGGGGAGATATGCCTATGATCCTGTATACATTTCTGGATGAGCATGACCTTTCCGGAAAGACAGTCGTGCCCTTCAATACAAGCGGCGGCAGCGGATTTTCCGGTTCCCTTGATACCATCGCCCAGATGGAGCCGGAGGCCAAGATCACAGAAGGGCTTTCCCTTGGAGACGGAGAGGCAGAGGACTGCGCAGATGAGGTGTCAGAGTGGGCTTGCCAATATCGGTATGACAGGGGAGGCGGATTCATAATGAGATATGAAAGATTAGGAAATTCTGAGTTAAATGTATCACGCATCTGTATGGGATGCATGGGCTTCGGGGATGCAAAGAACGGGCAGCATACGTGGACCATCGATGAAGAGCATACCCGGGAGATCATCCGCAAAGGCCTGGAATCCGGATCAATTTTTATGACACTGCCATCGGATACCAGAGCGGCACAAGCGAGCAGTATCTGGGAAGGGCGCTGCGGGATTACACAAAACGGGATGAAGTGGTAGTTGCTACCAAATTTCTTCCCGCACGCCGGAAGAAATCGAACAGGGCGTTCCGGCCCAGAGCATATTGAACGAATGATCAACAAGAGCCTGGAAAATCTCGGGATGGACCATGTGGATCTGTATATTTATCATATGTGGGATTACGCGACGCCGCTGTATGATATCATGGAAGGCTTAAACAATGTGGTGAAAGAGGGAAAGGCAAGATATATCGGCATTTCCAACTGCTTTGCGTATCAGCTGGCAAAAGCTAATGCACTGGCGGAGCGGGAAGGCTTTACGAAATTTGTATCCATACAGGGACATTATAATCTGATCTTCCGCGAGGAAGAGCGGGAGATGACAAAGCTCTGCCGGGAAGACAATATCGCCATGACGCCGTACAGCGCCCTGCCGGCGGCAGGCTCTCCAAAAAGCCGGGAGAAACGTCAAAAAGGCTCCGGGAGGACGACTATGCAAAGCTGAAATACAACGGCACGGCCGCTGAGGACAGTGTGATCATCGCGCGGGTGGCGGAACTGGCCAAGAAGCGCGGCGTGTCCATGACAGAAATCTCCCTTGCATGGCTGCTTACCAAGGTGACTGCCCCTATTGTGGGCGCCACGAAGCTTTCCCATGTGGAGGGGATGACAAAGGCGGCTGATCTGTGCCTGACAAAGGAAGAGCTCAACTATCTGGAAGAGCCGTATGTGCCCCACGCATTGGTGGGCGTTATGGCGCAGAATACAGCAGAGCAGGCAAAGGAAAAGCATGTCTGGTCTACGGGAAATCAGAAACTGTAAGAAATATGGAAATGAAGTAGGGGGGCTATTTATCATGAAAACGGTCAGACTGAATAATGGTATAGAGATGCCGATGGAGGGATTTGGAGTCTTTCAGATTCCGGAAGACATCTGTGAACAGGTGGTAAAAGATGCCATTGACCTGGGTTACCGGCTGATTGACACTGCCAGTTCTTATCAAAACGAGAATGCTGTGGGCCGGGCTATTGCCAGCTGCGATGTGCCCCGGGAAGAGCTGTTTATTACGACCAAGGCTTATATCCAGCAGATGGGATATGAAAAAACCAAGCAGGCATTTCAGGAATCGTTGGATAATTTAGGGCTTCAATATCTGGATCTCTATCTGATCCACATGCCCTTTGGAGATTACTACGGTTCTTGGAAAGCACTGGAGGAATTATACAGAGAAGGAAAAGTCCGAGCCATCGGTGTGTGTAATTTTCTCCCGGATCGGCTGCTGGATCTGTATTATAACGCGGAAATCACGCCGCAGATCGATCAGATAGAACGGCATCCCCATTATCAGCGAAAAGAAGACCTTGAGATTATGGACGAATTGAAAGTACAGCCCCAGGCATGGGCTCCCTTTGCCGAAGGACTGAAAGGGATGTTTGATGAACCGATATTAAAAGAAATTGCAGAAAAATATGATAAAACCGTGGCGCAGATTATTTTACGCTGGAATGTACAGCATGGAGTAATCGTGATCCCGAAATCCGTTCACCGGGAACGAATGAGAGAAAATCTTGATATCTGGAATTTTAAAATAGAAGATGATGATATGGAACGAATCGGATCGTTGGATAAGAATTGTCCTTTTATGCTGGATACAAGGAAAGTCAGCGAAGTGAAGAGAGTATATGATTATCTCAATAATCCTGTGCTGACCAGTCTGTAAGATTGAAAAAATGTGTCTGTCTCAGGTAATATTGCAGAAATGGTTTCGTTGTATAATGTTTTAAAGATAGCCGGAAACTCTTGTTTTTTCAGTGTTTCCGGCTATCTTTGCGTGCGTCGGATGTTTTTTTCGTCTCTTTTTTGCTTCTTTACGTTCTGTCAAAATGTTGGTTTGTTAAATTCGTTTCGCCAATATAGCAAAGACTAAAATTAAATGTTATAATTCTTTTCGTTGAGTAACCTAACTTTGAGATTTGAACGATTTTATGAAAAAACATCATATTTATCGAAGTAAACTCAAAGTTGCAAAGCAATTATTCTATCGATCTGGGAAAGGAAAAAGGTATGAGTCGAATTTTAATCATAGAAGACGACTGGGAGATGAATCAGGGGATCTCTTACTTTCTGGAGAAAAATGGATATGGGACGGTGTCGGTTCATTCCATAGCCGAGGGGAAGGCTGCCTGGGAAGAACAGGAGGCGGATCTGATCCTGCTGGACGTGAATCTGCCGGATGGGGAAGGTTTTTCTTTCTGCCGCTGGGTTCGGGAGCGTTCCCAGGCGCCGGTATTGTTTTTGACAGCCAGGGATCTGGAAGAGGACGCACTGAGAGGGTATGAGCTGGGCGCGGAGGATTATGTGACCAAACCATTCTCCATGAAGATCCTGCAAAAGAAAATCGATGTGATTTTAAAGCGGACCAGGGAAGAAAAGGGAGCTGCCTTTGACGATGGATTTCTGCGGATTGACCTGACACAGGCGCGGGTTCAAAGAAAGGGAGAAATCTGTTCCGTGACGCCCACGGAGTTTCGTATCTTAAAGGAATTCCTCGCCCATAAAGGCCAGCTTCTCACGTATGACGTCCTGCTGGATCGTCTGTGGGACGGCGGGAATCAGTTTGTCGATAAGCATGCGCTGGCCGTCAATATAAACCGCCTTCGCGGGAAGATCGAGGATGAGGAACACAAATATATTTCAAATGTATATGGGATGGGGTATCAATGGATTGGAAAGTGATCGTTATGGTCTGTGCCATAGCGCTGGCAGGGATCCTGGTCTGGCGGATGCAAAAGCTTAAACGGGACGTCTGTGATTTTGCCGATGGACTGGAGCACAGTCTGGATGAGATCCTTCAGGGAAGAAAACCGGAGGAGTCTGCGGATGCGCAGGATTCTCTCCTGGGAAAGGTAAATGAAAAACTGGGCAGAGTGTTTCATGTCCTTGAGACAAAGGCGGAAGAAAATCTGCGGGGGAAACAGCAGATGAAAGAGCTGATTTCTGATATCTCTCACCAGACAAAAACGCCCGTTGCCAATCAGAAGATTTATCTGGAAATTTTAAAGGATATGGAGCTTTCCGGGGAGGCAAAGGAATTCCTGGATAAGCTGGAACACCAGACAGACCGGCTGGATTTCCTGTTCCAGAGTCTGGTAAAAATGTCCCGGCTGGAAACCGGGGTGATCCAGATCCGCAAAGAAGAGAAGGATCTTTTTGAAACTCTTGCCGGTGCGGTGGCGGCGGTGGTGCCGGCGGCATCGAAAAAGGGGATCGTGCTGGAAGCAGAAGGAGGGGAAGAAGATGTCACAGGGGAAAATCACAGGAATCGGCTTTTCCTTCCCCATGACAGGAAATGGACGGAGGAAGCGGTCTATAATCTATTAGAAAATGCGGTGAAATATACTCCGAAAGGGGGAAAAGTAACGCTTCGCGTGCAAAAGAGGGAGATCTTTACAGAGATCCACGTGAGCGACACCGGGAAGGGGATCTCTTTAGAACGCCAGGCCCAGATCTTTATCCGGTTTTACCGGGAACCGGAAGTTCAAAACCAGGAGGGGCTTGGGATCGGTCTGTATCTGACCCGGAAGATTGCGGAACTTCAGGGCGGATACGTGGAGGTTTCTTCCAGGCCGGGCCGGGGAGCCGATTTTTGTATTTTCCTGCCAAATGCCGGAAGTGTCACAGTTTCGTGATTTTTGGCAGTTGAGACCGGTTTGTGATTTTTATGAGATAAGATGAGATCACAAAGGAGGTAAGAGACGTGGAAAAATACATGGTAAGGACAGATAATCTGAAGAAATATTACCGGCTGGGCGAGAATACGGTCAGGGCGCTGGACGGCGTGGACTTTGATGTGAGAGAACGGGAGTTTATCGCTGTCATCGGGAAATCCGGAAGCGGGAAGAGTACGCTGCTTCATCTGATCGGCGGTCTTGACGTTCCCACGTCCGGAGAGGTGTATGTGGATGGGCGAAAGCTTTCGGATATGGACCGGGAGCAGCTGGCGATTTTCCGCAGGAGGAAGGTGGGCTTTGTGTTCCAGAATTATAACCTGGTGCCGGACCTTAACGTATATGAAAATGTGGTTCTGCCCATTGAACTGGATGGGAAGCGGATTGATAAAGAGTTTGTAAAGGAAATCCTGGAGCTTTTGCAGATTGCAGATAAGACGGAAGCGCTGCCGGGCATGCTCTCCGGAGGTCAGCAGCAGCGGGTCGCGATCGCCCGGGCAGTGGCGGCAAAACCTGCCATTATCCTGGCGGACGAGCCCACCGGAAACCTGGACACTGCCTCCGGACACGATGTGATGGGGCTTTTGAAAGTGGCGGCGAAGCAGTTCCAGCAGACGGTGATTCTGATTACCCATGACCGGGATATCGCTCAGATGGCGGACCGGATCGTCCATATTGAGGACGGGCGGATCGTGGGTTCAAAAGATACGGCGCCCGGAACAAAGGGAGGTGATCCGTATGCTGGCGAATAATAACCGGAAGGTCATTGACCGCATGGCGGCGGGCTCCCTGAAGCATAACCGGGGACGGAATCTGATCATCTTTCTCTCCATCGTGCTGGCGTCCTTTATGCTGTTTTCTATTTTTACGGTGGGGATTACTTATTTCCAGATGCAGAAGGTTCAGAATATCCGGCTGAACGGCGGGGAGTATGACGCTGTCATGTATGGGATTACACCGGAGCAGCGGGAAAAGTGTGAAAATGATCCGGATATCCGCAGAGTGGGGATTCTCGCCCTGAGCGGCTATCTGGAAGCCACCCAGGGGGACGACACGGTGGAGGCAGCCTGTATCTGGTGTGATCCGGTCTTATGGGATGAGATGATGGCTCCTGCCAGGGAATGGGTGAAAGGGACTTATCCCCGGGAGGAAAACCAGGTTATGGTGACGGAAGAAGGCCTGGAAAAAGCTGGGCTTGCGGGGCTGACCGTCGGGGATCGTTTCCGCGCCAGGTACCGGGACGGAGACGGGAACCTCCTGGATAAAGAATTTGAGATCTCTGGGATATGGGAAGGGTATGGCACCAAGTCGGCCTTTTACGTGTCAGAAACATTTTACCGGAAATCCGGCTGCGATATCTCTGAGGTGACCTGCGGCAGGTACCATCTGGATTTTGACAGAGTGATCATGACGAAGGGCGAACAGGAAGCGTTTATCGAAAGCATGGATCTGGGGAAGCAGCAGGCGGTGTTCTTTACCGGCGACCTGGGCTATTCCCTGCCCATCTTCTTTGGGCTGTGCGGACTGGTATTGGTGACTTGTCTGTGCGCTTATCTGCTGATTTACAACATCCTCTATCTGTCGGTGGCGGGAAATGTGCGGTATTATGGTCTGCTTCAGACGGTGGGAATGACCGGGCGGCAGATCCGGCGCCTGATCCGCAGACAGATGACGATCCTTGGCTGCGGAGGGATTGTGTGCGGACTCATAATGGGGAGTCTTGTCTCTTTCTTTTTATTTCCATCGGTGATCCGCGCGCTCGGAATCCGTGCAAGGGAAGCGGGTGAAATACAGATTTCCCTGCATCCGATGGTACTGGTCCTGACAGTAGCGCTGGCGGTGCTGACGATTTACCTGGGAAGTCGCAAACCTGTGAAGCTGGCGGTATCCATCTCCCCGCTGGAGGCGGCAGGATACCGGCCGGCGCAGGGGAAGACCGGCGGCCGTAAAAGAAGAAAAGGCGGACTGCTGTTTCGCCTGGCCTGGGATCAGATCTGGAAGGATAAAAAGAAATCTCTGGTGATCATGACGTCTCTGGCGGCCGGCCTGTCGGTCTTCCTGTGTATCAGTACACTGCTGGAAAGCCAGGCGGCCAGGACGATTGTGACCAATCACATGAATAACGATATCACCATTACCAATGATTCTCTGCGAAAGGAAGATGAGGAAGAGCACCGGGATATTCTGAGCGCTTCGTTTATGGAAGAACTGAGTCGTCTGGATGGAGTTTCGGCGGTTTATCCTCTGCTGTACGGGCAGATTACGGTTCCCTGGGAGCCGAATTTCGCAGATCAGTGGATGGAAGAATTCTATGATAAATGGATGATGATCCCCTACGAGGAGGATCGGAGTGAATATCAGCAGTATCCGGAAAATTTCGGTTCTGTGATTCTGGGAATCAGCCAGGAGGAGTTCCCCTATCTGCAGGAAGTGACAGATACCACACTGGACCGGGAAGCTTTTCTGTCCGGAAAGAGCTGCGTCCTCTATCGAAACGGGGTGGAGCTTACGATGGAAAAACTGGAGGGAAAGCAGGTGACCTGCGCAGAATACGGGGACAGAGGGAATACCCGCACCTTTGAGATCGCCGGGTTCACAGACGAGGGGTATTATACCGGCCCCATGCTGGGAACTTTGCCCACCATCATCGTAAGCGAGTCCGTGGTTCGGGATTTTGTGGAAAACCCCCGGATCTGCAAGATCGGGGTAAGATATACGAAGGAATATGATGAAAACACGGAACACGAAGTGCTTGCGCTGGTGCAGAGCAACCCGGATGGCAATGCTCTTTCCTGGGATTCCAAGCTGGAAACCATGCAGGAGGTAAAACGTGCCCAGGGGAATATGCGGGAAGTGGGGCTTGGCATCGCCCTCATCCTGGCTCTCATAGGGATTTTGAATTACATCAATACCGTGACCGGGAACATCCAGAGCCGTCAGAGAGAGCTTGCCATTCTGGAAAGCATCGGCATGACGGACCGGCAGAGGAACCGGATTCTTGTGACGGAAGGACTTTTGTACGCGGCAGGATCGTTGCTTCTCACCGCGACACTGGGGCTGGGGATCACCTATCTGGTGTATCAGTCCATGAACTATATGATGGTACCTTTTTCCGTGCCTTTCTGGCCGGCAGCGGTGATGACAGCATTCCTGATTCTGGTGTGTATTCTGATTCCGCTGGCTGCCGGGAAATATATGACGGGGAAAGGAAGCGTGATGGAGCGGGTGCGTCTTTCATAACAAAGAGCTGTCTTTATATAAACAAATGTTGAAAATAAGTTTAAAAACAATTGAAGTTCTTATCAACATTTGTTATAATAAGTTTGTAAAATGCAAGAGGAGCGTTTATTATGAATGATTTTGCACTAAGTACAGATATTGAAATTGTAATGGAATTGTTGGATATAACCGCGAAGGATCTTGCAGAGTCTATTGGTATTACGCCGACAACAATTTCCCGGTGGAGAAAAAATGAGGAGCAGGTTTCTTCCTCCAACCTGAATGCTTTTTACAACTTTGCTTTTGGCAAAGGTATCCGGTTTAACAAAATAAAAGAGCAATTGTTTAAAGAGGATTGCAAGGGCAATTCCGTCATACTTTTTCATGGCGCTAAAACATACATCGACGGGCAGATTTCAATTGAAAAATCAAAAAGTACCAATGATTTTGGCAAAGGGTTTTATTGTGGTGAAAGTCTGGAACAATCTGCTATGTTTGTTGCCAATTATCCAGAATCATCACTTTATATTTTGGAGTTTGATAAAACCAATTTGAGTTATACGCAGTTAAATGTTGACAGGGATTGGATGTTGCTTATTGCATTTTTTCGAAATAAATTAACGGAGTATGCAAACCATCCTGTTATACAAAAGTTGCTTACAAAGCTCGAAAATGTTGATTATATTATTGCTCCGATCGCGGACAACCGAATGTTTGAAATTATTGACAGTTTTATTGATGGAGAAATTACGGATGTGCAATGTCAGCATTGTCTTTCCGCAACCAATCTTGGCAATCAATATGTATTTGTTACGGATAAGGCGTTGAGCCAGTTGCAAATATTACGCCATTGCTATTTGGCGCCTGACGAAAAGAAGTATTATCTCTCCTATAAACGGGAAGAATCACGCATAGGAAACGATAAGGTAAAAATTGCCCGTAAGCAGTATAGAGGTCAGGGTAAATATATAGAGGATATTTTGGAATGAAAAAAATTGATGAAATTGGCTTGAAATTATGTAAAATACAGGCAGAAGTATTTTCTGCCTCTGTAAAAGAAACAAATTGCAGTTCGCCTATATTTATGAGAAGATTTATGAATTCTCAGGTGGCACAGCGTATGGACCTTGGCGGATTCTTATTTGAAGCATGCGATGTCAGTCAGATCTTTCGGGAAATAGAAATGGAGTTTGGTGAAAGTTCTTACGGCAAAGAGAAATATTCCGAAGCAGAACTATATTGGATTGGATATCTTTATCGTTATTGGTCCTGCACATATCAGAAAACAAGTAAGCAAATATATAAATTTATTAAGCCGAAAGAACTCCGCGATCTTTATTATCCATACCATTCTCTTGATCCTGCACAGGCGATTGAGAGAATTTTAGAGGCCAGGGGAGTAAATGAAAAAGATTTGACCGCAAGAGGTGTGAAAATTATGCGGGATATTATGAAAGGTGAGAAGAAGCAGTAAATGCCGTGCCTTTCTGGCCGGCAGCAGGGATGACAGCATTCCTGATTCTGGTGTGTATTCTGATTCCGCTGGCTGCCGGGAAATATATGACGGGGAAAGGCAGCGTGATGGAGCGGGTGCGGGGTGTGTGAATCTTTCAAAACGGCCATAATTGATTTTCCGGCGGAAAGATTCTGGAAAGAATACTGTGAGATAATCTGTAATCTCTTCTTTCTGATAGATAAGCGGACAGTTGTGTGGTATACTAAGGTTGACCAAAAGGTAACCCCAGTTTGGGCAGGAGGTCGGTGTCATGGATAAGATTAGGACGAAAGATTAAGAAAAATATTACAAAAGATGGCAGAACTCCTTCAGCGTGTATATGGAGAGCGCTTCAAAGAGGAGAGAACATCGGATCCGGAAAAGTATTGTGCCAGTTGCAGACAATCCGGATTCTGCGTTAAGATTTGAATATATATGGAGAGACAGATATCATGCCACTATTTGACAACGAAAATCGGATCTTACAGATTGAAACAGAAAAAGCAGAAATCTTTCAGCACATGGAAAATCCGTTGATCCGCCAGCCTTTTATGGAAGACTTTTCAAAGAGATTTTCATGGAGTACAAATGCAATTGAAGGGAACACTTTGTCGTTGGAAGAGACGATTGCAGTGATCGATTATGATGAAGTAAGGTCAAATCATACTTATTCCGAATATACAGATGCAAAAAATGCTTACCATGCCATTCAAAACATGCTTCTTCCTTTCACCAAGACAGTGATTGATGAGGCGTGGATTAAGAAGGCAAACGGTTACATTCGGCATCTGCAGGGCGAGTACAGAGAGACATCGGTGTATATTGGCAACCTGTCGGAAGCAGTATACTACCCGCCGGATCCGCAGGATATTCCGGCGCTTATGAAAAACTGGATCAGGCAAGCGGATATTGAGGCGGAGACAGTGAAAGAGACTTTTGAAAAAATTGCGGCCAGCCATGTCCGGTTTGAACGGATCCATCCATTTTCCGATGGGAATGGCAGGACTGGGAGGATGATTATGAATCAGCAGCTGATTAATAACGGGTTCCTGCCCGTTTCAATCCCGCCTACCGGAAAGTACCGGGAAGCGTTCAGACGGTATGACAAACGGGAAGATTTATCGGAAATGGTCTATGTTTTGTTAAAAAGCGAACTGGAATCTTTTGAGAGAGTACGCAGCCTGGCTTTGAAACTTTCCAAAGACCGGGAGAAACAGAAAAAAGAAATGAAACATTTGCAAAACAGATAAAATAAGAATCACAGAAACAGGAGGACGTGTCCAAGAGAGGATGCGTCTTTTTCTATGCTCGAAATTAAGATTGGAGTGATTGATTGAAAGATTTTATTACGGATATGCAGGCAAAAATCGCCGGTCCGTATCGCTCTGACTTGTCCTGTTATAAACGTGCGGACTGGTTTGAGATGAAACGCCCTTGCCTGTCTGACTATCCTAAGAAAGCGTAATGAAAGTAATGAAAGGCATCCGGGTCAAGGTAGTCAGGAACTGTGCTTTGTGCTATACTTGCGTCATGAGAACCTTTTAAAACATTAGGTGAGGAGATAAAATGGTAAGCAAGAGATTAAAAAAGCTGATGATCGAGGCTGTTGACAATCAGCTTAGAGATCCTGAAACAAAGTACGTGAAAGAAGCGTATGAGAAAATGCGCGGGGCGGGGTATACGGCAAAAGAGGCGAAAGAGGCGATCGCCGGAGTGCTGCTCAGTGAAATGTATACGATTCTGGGAGAACAGAAGATATTTGATGAGAACCGATACAGAAAAGGGCTGGAAAAGATGTTGGAGGATTATGAAATTCTGGAGACGCGGGAACCCTGGGAGGGAATGAACGAACTGCTTGGGCAGGGCAGCGATGCTTTGGCTGAGGATTTCCGAGATCCGGAGGCGATCCTTCCATGGGAGAAAGCGTGGGAGATCGTCAAAGAAAAAATGAAAAGTGCCGATATGTCGATGGACATTTTTGAGGCCGATGAGGCGACAGATTACGAGTATGGTCTGGATGAATGGCTTGAGGATATGATGCTTTCGTATCAGCGGATGGGAGAGCATGAGAAGTGTATCCGTTTCTGCGAAGAAGTGCTGGAAACATTTTCATGGAAGAATGACAGCCCGGTGATATTTAAAAGATGCATCGGCGAATGCCTGTTTGCTCTTGGAAAGACAGAAGAAGGCGATCAGTGGTACGAGAACTGGCTCGGATCAGAGTGGGAGCCTGACGCGGCGATCGCCGGAACTTTCTACTGGATGGGAAGAGGCAATTACGGAAAGGCGGAACAGATCCTGGACCGTATCCTAGACGAATGCGAGGGGACTACAGAGTATGATGGATTTTACAGAAGCGCCGCGGCGTTCTACCGGCAGATGGGAGAAGAAAAGAAAGCGAAAGAGTTTGATCAGATAGAGGAGGAATACGCAGAACGTCTGAAGGAGATGGAAGATGATTTCGAGGACTGGGAGCTTCCATTCCTCAGCGAAGCGGATCTGAAAGATCCCCGCAGCGCTCTGTGGGGAATGAATGGGGGAAGAGAACGCCAGGAAACCGTGTTAAAACCGAAGAAGATTTATCCCAATGACCCGTGTCCCTGCGGGAGCGGAAAAAAGTATAAGAAATGCTGCGGGCGATAAGCAAACGGACAATCTGGATAACTGACAGAAGGAAAGGATATTGATATGGATTTTAAATCTTTTATGACTTCGGTCGAACAGTCCCTTTTCCGCTTTGAAAATGAATCGGAACTGAAGGGCTGGATACAGAATTACGCCCGCAGCCTGCCAGATGAGGCGAGGGAAGATTTCCTGAAACAGCTGAGGGAGACAAAACCGCGCAGCCACAAAGAAAAGCTTGATGAGATTATTGCGTGGCGCGAAAAGGTAGAAAATGAAGAGATCGTACTTTCCTGTTACAGTCATGAAGAGTATGATTCGGAGTACTGGACATGGGATCCGGACTGGGTGACAGAGTATGAGGATCCGGCGGGGATCGGAACACAGCTGAAGAGGTATTATGAGGAAGCGGAGCAGGCGGTCTATGACAGAGATTACGAGTCGGCCAGCCTGATGTACTGGAATCTCGGAACAATGACGGTTACGGCTGAGGACGAGACGGGTATGGATCCGGTTGAACTTAGTATAGAAGAAATGGTTTCGGAGAATCTGGCGTCTCTTGACCTTAAGAAGATCGCTGCGCTGACTCTTTACTCGACCTATCAGGCATATGGACTGCCGGAGCGGACATCGAGGCTATACGGATTTTTTTCATGGCAGATGTTTCAGAATATTGGCATAGAAGACATGCTGTCAGCAGGGAGAGAACCGCTGCAGGGAGTCGATGAATTCAGGGTGGAGACGAAGGTCTGTTGGAAGAGGCAAAACGGGAACCCAACCGTTATCCGAAGCTGTACATACAGATGCTGGAATGGCTTTTCGAGAAAGAGGACTGGGAGCGGCTCAGAAAAGAAGGAATGGAAGCACTGCGCCGGATGGAACGGAAAATGGAGATCAGGGACAAGGCGGCGCGGCTTGCGGCAGTCGGGGCGGCAAGGTGCCAAGACGCAGGGGGAGAACTGAAAGCTCTGCGGGAAGCCTTCTGTTCTAAGCCGACGGCTGCGAACTATTTCCGGGTGATCACAAGCTTGGAAGTCAGGAAGGAAATAGAAAATGAAAAAAATGCCGGGATGCTGCAGATGGCAGAGAAGCTACAAGATGATCTTCGAATCGGGGAAAAGCCCAGGGAATATGGGGTATGGAACCGGTACAAGAGGAAAGAGACCGATCCGTATCGTCAGACGGATACGGACAGGATGGGAATCTGCTTCCTTTCAGGCGATTACAGAGCGGTCTGGGAAGAATGCAGGAAAACAGAGGATCCGCTTGGGTGGTCAGGGAGATTTATCAACACAGGCGTTCCGATGCTGCTTCTTTTTCTGTATGAAGAGGAGGATATAGAGAAGTCTGGGAAAGCGATGCGGTCGATGGTTTCTGATATTCGGGGATTTCTCGGATATCAGGACGAGTTCGGGGAACTGGATTTTGAAGAACGCTTTCGGCGATGGAGAGCGCTTGTGAAAATACCGATGGGAGAAAAACAGAAGATATTCGAGTACCTGACAAAGGCGATCGACCAGAGGGTGGAAGCAATCGTGGGCGGCAATCACAAAAAAAGCTACTGGAAAGCTGCAAAGCTGGGAGCTGCGCTGGGCGAAGTGGAAGAATCGCGAGGAAAAATAAACGGGAAGTTCCTGAGAGTGCAGGGATATTTAAAGCAGTTCCCGAGGCACAGAGCCTTTAAGGAAGAAATGAGAGCGTACAACGTGTAAGCTAAAAGTGAAGTAATTTTTGAAATAAATTAAGGGGCTGCCGGAAACCTGGACACTGCTTCCGGACACGATGTGATGGGGCTTTTGAAAGTGGCGGCGAAGCAGTTCCAGCAGACGGAGATTCTGATCATCCATGACCGGGATATCGCTCAGATGGCGGACCGGCAGAGGAACCGGATTCTTGTGACGGAAGGACTTTTGTACGCGGCAGGATCGCTGCTTCTCACCGCGACGCTGGGGCTGGGGATCACTTATCTGGTGTATCAGTCCATGAACTATATGATGGTACCTTTTGCCGTGCCTTTCTGACCGGCAGGCATGCGTGAGCATGTCTGTTGGTCGTTATAGAGATAGATCAAAAACAAAGAGAAACGGGCGAATAATTTGGTGTACATCCTAACATAATTATGCTATAATCATGTCAAAAGAAGAAAGGAGCTGATATTATGCCAGTTATCATGCCGATTAAAGATCTTCGCAATACAAGTGAGATATCCGATATGGCGCATAAGATACAGGAACCGATTTTTATTACCAAAAACGGGTACAGCGATCTGGTGGTAATGAGCAGTGAATTATACGATAAATTTGTAAAAAACATCCGGATTGACCAGGCAATCTATGAGTCCGAGAAAGAAATGGAAGAAGGCGGCGCTTCGATCGATCTCGATGAAGCTTTTGAGAAACTGAATAGAAAATACTATGGATAAATATAAAGTTCGATTAAACCAACAAGCATTCCGCGAAATTGATGAAATTTTTTCTTACATTGCTTTGGAAAAGTTGTCACCGGAAAATGCAAAGGGACAGACGGATCGGATCTGGGCGGCATTAAAGACATTAGAAACTTTCCCTCAGTCGCATCAAGAACGGATTGAAGGAAGATATGCTGGAAAAGGATACTGCCAATTACTCATAGATCATTATATTGCCATCTTCAAAATTGATGAATCGAATAAAACTGTTCATGTTGTGACTGTACAGTATCAGGGACGAAATGTATAAGAAAAAGAAAACAAAAACAGGAGATACCGTTTTGTATGCTGTCAAATCCCAGTATTTCCGGGCAGGAAGGGAGAGGGGCTAAAGATTACGGACGAGCCCACCGGAAACCCGGACACTGTCTCCGGGCACGATGTGATGGAGCGGGTGCGGGGATAGGAATCTTTCAGAACTGTCATAATTGATTTTCCGGCGGAAAGATTCTGGAAAGAATACTGTGAGATAATCTGTATGAAAGAAAAATTCATACAGATTTTTTCATGTGACAGAAAGGGGAGAGCAATATGGAAGTTCTGAAAGCGGAAAATCTCATTAAGATATACGGCAAAGGAGAAAATCAGGTGAAGGCGCTGAACGGGGTCAGCCTGTCCGTGGAAAAGGGGGAGTTTGTGGCCGTGGTGGGCACCTCCGGTTCCGGGAAATCCACTCTGCTGCATATGCTGGGCGGCCTGGACCGGCCGGATTCCGGAAAGGTGTATGTGGATGGAAAGGACATTTTTTCGCTGAAGGAGGAGGCGCTGACCATCTTTCGCAGGAGGAAGATCGGTTTCGTATTCCAGGCCTATAACCTGGTTCCGGTGCTGAGCGTCTATGAGAATGTGGTACTTCCGGTGGAGCTGGACGGGAAAAAGGCAGACCGGGAATTTGTACAGGAGATCCTGGACACGCTGGGGATCCGGGAAAAGGAGAGAAACCTTCCGGGGCAGCTGTCCGGCGGCCAGCAGCAGCGGGCGGCCATTGCGCGGGCTCTGGCGGCGAAACCGGCCATTCTTCTGTGCGATGAGCCCACGGGAAATCTGGACAGCTGTACCTCCCAGGACGTTCTGGGCCTGCTGAAAGTATCCGGGCAGAAGTTCGCCCAGACCATCGTCATGATCACCCACAATGAGGAGATTGCCCAGATGGCAGACCGGATCATACGGATTGAGGACGGGCGCATCCTTTCTGCAGGAGAAAGGGGGCTGGTCTAAGATGCGGGTGAAAAACGGTAAAACCATACGGAATTTAAGCGTGCGTTCCTTTCGGACGGCGGGAAAGCGCAATCTGATCGCAGCGGCGGCCATTGTCCTGACCACGGTTTTGTTTACTTCGCTTTTTACTATTGTGATGTCCTTAAATGAAAGCTATCAGACCTACACCTTCCGGCAGATCGGCGGATATGCTCACGGATCGTTCAAGGATGTGACCGATGAGCAGGCACAGGCCATCGAAAAGCACTGGAAGGTGAAAGAGGCCGGGGAACGGATTGTGGCCGGGACGATGGCGGAAGGGGTTTTTGCCAAAGTTCCGGCGGAGATCAGTTACATGGACGAAAATAACGCCAGGTGGAGTTATATTGATCTGAAAGAAGGTCATATGCCGCAGCGGGAAAATGAGATTATCCTGGATGAAGCGGCGCTGGAACTGCTGGGCGTAGCTCCCAGGATCGGGGAGCAGGTCACGCTCACCTACGAGGTGCATGACAAGAAGCAAAGCGGAGGATCCCGAACCGATACCTTCGTACTCTGCGGCTGGTGGGAATATGATTCCGTGTCGCCGGTACATTACATCAACGTTTCCCGGACGTATGTGAAAAATCTGGAAAGGGAGATGAGGGCGAAAGGCATGGAACCTTTCCGGATGGATCTGAGTGTGATGCTGCCTTCCAGCGTGAATATCGATAAAACCATGGAGCAGATCGAGGAGGATCTGGGGTATCAGAGAGAGGATCCGGCTGCGGACACCTATGTGAATTATGGGGTGAACTGGGGGTATACCTCGGCCCAGGCGGAGTCAGAACTGGATCCCGGACTGGTGATCGCGATGGCAGCCTTCCTGATTCTGGTGATCTTCACCGGTTATCTGATCATCTACAATATTTTCCAAATTTCCGTGACGGGGGATATCCGTTACTACGGACTCTTAAAGACCATCGGTGTGACGCCCCGGCAACTGAAGCGGATCATCCGCCAGCAGGCGCTTTTGTTGTGCGCTATCGGCTGCCCTGTGGGGCTTGCGGCCGGATGGCTGGTGGGATATCTGCTGGTGCCGCTGGTGATCGAGCGAACCAGCCTGGGGGAAATCAGCGCCAGTGTCAGCAGTTCTCCGTTGATTTTTCTTGTGTCTGCTTTCTTTACCGTGGTTACAGTGCTGCTCTCCTGTAAAAAACCGGGCCGGATGGCGGCGAAAGTCTCGCCGGTGGAGGCGGTGAAATATACCGAAGCGGCGTTTTCCTCCAAAAGAAAACGAAAGAGAGAGCACGCAGGCGTCGGGAGGATGGCGCTGGCCAATCTGGGACGGAATAAGAAGAAAACCGTGCTGGTTGTGGTATCGCTGTCCCTTTCCGTGGTGCTTTTGGCCGTTATCTTTTTGTTCACCGGCGGATTCAGCATGGAAAGGTATCTGGAAAACAAGACCTGCGCGGATTTTATTGTGGGAAGTACCGATTATTTCCGCTTCCGCGCCAACGGACCGGAGTCCGGGATATCTGCGGAAGAAATCGAGACGATACAAAGCCATACCAGAACCGCCGGGGGCGGACAGGCCTGGGCGGTTCCGGGAAACTATCCGCAGGTCTGGCTGAGCAAACAGCAGTTTCGAAGCATGGCTTACGGCGCTTCGGATGAGATGATCCGTCAGCAGCTTGCTTACCGGGAAAAAAGAGGAGAGAAAATCGCAGCCTCCCTGCAGGTGGAAGGAATGGACGATGCGCTGCTTGAAAAGCTGACGGTTCTTTCGGGAAGTTTGGATCCCCTCCGTGATCCAAAGGGAAATGCCATCGCCGTTGCCGTCGATACGGATGATTACGGGAATCCACAGAATGCAAAAGGAATCCCGCAGCCGGGAGAAAAGCTGACGGTGTCTTATGTGGATGAGGGGTACTATGTGGATTCCAGAAGCGAGGAGAAGATCACGGAGGATACGCCGGAAGAGTTT
Organism: uncultured Blautia sp.; assembly: GCA_963927715.1. Classification (GTDB taxonomy): domain Bacteria; phylum Bacillota; class Clostridia; order Lachnospirales; family Lachnospiraceae; genus Blautia_A. Next base: position 743,718 of record CAWVBU010000001.1, read on the forward strand.
ATTCAATACCATATAGAAAAAAGCCATGATGTGGAGTATACGGTCTGCGCCCTGGTCACGATACCCTATCAGATCTCATACCGGTCAGCTCCCATGTACGGCATGGAGGCCGTCATGGGAACCAAACAGCTGCAAAAAGACAGTCAAACCGAGCTGTTTTCGCTGCTGTACATGTTTGATACGGCGGACCGGGAGGCGGAAGAAGAGGCGGAGCAGTTCCTGGCACAGATGACCGAGGGCGAGACTTCCGGGCTCATGTATGAGAGCAAGAAACTGATCCGGGAGGAATTTCAGGGATTCCAGCAGATGTTTCTGATCCTGGGCGGAGCCCTGTGCGCCATTGTAAGCGTGGTGGGGATCCTGAATTTCTTTAATGCGATCCTGACCGGAATCCTGTCCAGAAAGAGGGAATTTGCCATGCTCCAGGCGGTGGGCATGACGGGAAAACAGCTGAAGAAAATGCTGATGCTGGAAGGGGTGTTCTATGCGGTGGCGACGCTTCTGATTTCTCTCGTGCTGATTCTGGCGCTGGAACCTCTGATCGGCGGCATGCTGGAGGGGATGTTTTGGTTTTTTGAGTACCGTTTCAACGCCGCGGCGCTGTGGGTAACCGCGCCGGTTTTCCTGGCGCTGGGCGCGCTGCTGCCGCTGGCTGTCTATGGCAGTATCGCCAGGCTGACCATTGTGGAAAGACTGCGGGAGACGGAATGAGAAAGGGAATCCTTGCGCGGGATCCGTACAGCCTCTATAATAGAGGCAGAAGCAGGATACAACAGCGGGAGGATGAGAAAAAATGTTAGCTTATGTGTACGAAGAACCGGGGAAATTCACTTTACAGGAACGGCCGAAACCGAAAATTCTGGATCCCCGGGACGCGATTGTAAGGGTGACGCTGGCCAGCATCTGCACCAGTGATCTCCATATCCGGCACGGGTGTGTGCCCCGGGCGGTGCCAGGCGTCATCGTCGGTCATGAGATGGTGGGCGTGGTGGAAGAGACGGGGCCAGAGGTAACCCATGTGAAACCAGGTGACCGGGTGACGGTCAATGTGGAGACTTTCTGCGGAGAATGTTTTTTCTGCAGAAACGGCTATGTCAATAACTGTGAGGACGAAAACGGAGGATGGGCTCTGGGCTGCCGTATTGACGGCGGACAGGCGGAATATGTGAGAGTTCCCTTTGCCCGGCAGGGACTGAATAAGATTGATGATTCCGTCAGCGATGAGCAGGCGCTGTTTGTGGGAGATGTTCTGGCGACGGGATTCTGGGCGGCACGCATCGGAGAGATCCGGGAGGGAGATACCGTTTTGATTATCGGAGCCGGCCCCACCGGACTTTGTACCCTGCTGTGCGTGATGCTGAAAAATCCGGGGAAAATCATTGTCAGCGAGGTGGACGAGGAACGGCTTCGCTTTGTGGAGGAGCATTATCCCCAGGTGCTGACGGTGAACCCAAAGAAAACGGATGTGCGGCAGTTTGTGAAAGAACACAGTCCGCACGGCGGCGCCGATGTGGTGCTGGAAGTGGGCGGCACGGAAGAGACTTTCACAGCCGCCTGGCAATGTGCCCGCCCCAACGGGACAGTGGTGATTGTGGCTCTGTATGAGCAGCCGCAGACGCTTCCTCTGCCGGAAATGTACGGGAAGAATCTGACCTTTAAAACCGGAGGAGTGGACGGCTGCGACTGCGATGAGATTCTTCGTCTGATCAAAGAAGGGAAGATTGATACCACGCCGCTGATTACCCATCGGATGCCTCTGCGGGAGATCGAGAAGGCGTATGATATTTTTGAGAACAGAAAAGAACATGTGATCAAAATCGCGCTGGAATAAGAGAAGCCAAAGAAGATTACAGCCCCTCCAGATCAAAGGGCGGGGTGTATTCTTCTTTGGCGCTGGCGCGCTCCTGCATATACCCCTGATCCAGGCCGCAGGCCAGGGCAGCGTCCAGCACTTTGCGGTATTCGTAGGTGGTGACGCGCCGGTTGATTTCCGGATGGTCTGCCGCGTGGAAAAAAGGTGTGTACTGGCTCATCAGACTGATGAGCCATTTTTTTTCGGGCAGGGCCTCCTTCATCCAGTGAAGAAGCCGGATGGAATCCTCTTTCTGTCCGGGCAGAACCATGTGCCGGAGTAAGACGCCCCGGATGAGCATGTGATCCTGGTCAAATGCAGGAGGGCCGCACTGGCGGATCATTTCCTGCACTGCTTCGGAGGCATAGAAAAAATAGTCTGGCGCGCCGGAGTACTTCCGGGAGAGTTCCGGGGAGTAATATTTCAGGTCAGGGAGATAGATGTCCACGTATCCCTCCAGCATGCGAAGAGTTTCCACACGTTCGTATCCGCTGCAGTTGTAGACCACGGGAATCCGAAGGAGCGGGCGGATCTCATCCAGCACCGGCAGGATGGACGGGAGGAAATGGGTGGCGGTGATCAGATCAATATTGCGCGCCCCTTTTTCCTGAAGTTCCAGAAAGATTTCTCCCAGACGGCGGGGCGGGATTTCCCGGCCGAGATCCTGCTGGCTGATTCTGTAATTCTGACAGTAGCAGCATTTCAGGGTGCATCCGGAGAAAAAGATGGCTCCGCTTCCGCCGTTTTCGCTCAGACAGGGTTCCTCCCAGAAATGGAGCGCTGCCCGGGCGGCTTTGAGTGAGGTGCCCTGTCCGCATACGCCTGGCCTGTGCCGCCGGTCTGTATGGCACATGCGGGGGCACAGAGTGCAGTCTTCGTACAGATAAGAAAGGTCTTGCATAAAAGGTCTCCTTCGTCTTTCGAAAAAGTATCGGGGATGAAAACGGGGAAGCTTTCCGTTGATGGAAAGCTTCCCCGAAAGGTCGTGCTATGTATAATCAGCGTTGAATCGGTGGATGTGAGAAATAAAAAATTCTATATAAAAAGATTCTCAACTGATTATACAGACTCTCACGAGTTCATACCAATGTTAAAGCAGTTTCATCATAACAGAATCGGCCGGATGTGTCAAGATGTTTGAAAACCCGGTATGAATCTGGGAAAAAACGGAAAGAATAAAAACAGAGGAAAAGTGCACAAAAGCGGGCGGGTCCCTGTATAGACAGAATACACAAAAATATGAAAAGAAATAAAAAACATTTGTGAGATTACCCGCAAAATGATACACTATACATGTTGGATGGAAGAATTTACAGAATATAACCAGACATCTGAAAAGGAAAATGGATGGAAAGAGAATGGAAGTGAGGAACACAGATGTTTGAAAAAGGGACCTGCATTGTCTATGGAAATACCGGTGTCTGCCGGGTGGAGGAGATTGGCCCTATCCATGGAATTTCGGGATCCGATCCGGAGAAAGTATATTACAGGCTGAAGCCTGTGCGGACCGGCGGGACGATTTACGCTCCTGTGGATACCAAGGTCTTCATGCGCCGGGTGATGACCCGGCAGGAAGCGGATGAGCTGATCCGACAGATGCCGTCGATCAGCGAGGAGGTCTGCAGCAGCAAAGATCAGAGAATTCTCAACGAACACTATAAAGCTTCTCTGAGAACGCATTCCTGTGAAGAACTGGTGAGACTGATCAAATCGGTCTATGCCAAGAACCGCAGATTGATTCAGAAGGGAAAGAAAGTCGGAAAGACGGATGTGGAGTACCGGAAGAAAGCCGAGGCGCTTCTGTACGACGAACTTTCCGTATCCCTGGAAGTGCCGTTCGAAAAAGTGAAAGCATATGTGCAGGCCCAGGTGATGCAAAGCGGCGGCGCGGGAAAAAAAGAACTGTAAAAAAGGAAAGATCCTCTTCGTCACAGGCGGAGAGGAATTTTTTTCGCCGGAAACTCCTTATCCAGGGGTTTCTTTTTTATGAAAGGCTTTCTTCCTGTGGGCAAAAATGGTAAGATAACGGTAGAGTCTGATAACGGTATACTTAAGAAGTGGAGGGGAAGGTATGACGCCTAAAGTGGCGAACGAGGTGTTTCGGAGTCTGCAGGAAGCGCTGATGCAGAAATCCGTTTTGCGAAGAATAAAACTGACAAAGAAAAAGATGCAGAGTCTGCTCCGGGGCGATTCTTTCCGCACAGGCCTGGGAACGGTGCTGGAAGGCGGACAGATTGTCTGTGAAGAAGTGTTGGAGCTGTGCAAAGAGAGTATGGCGGAGCTCTCTTCGGAGACTCCGAAGGAAGGCTGGCTGGCGTACATCTATGCCTATGTGCGCCAGGGACTGTATCCGGAAAGCTGCTGCGCGGAAAAAAAGCCGGAGTTTGAAAAAGCGGCCCTGTTTTATCTGGAAGTTCTGCATCGTCTCTTCCTCTGGGAGAAAAAGTGGCAGCCCTTTGAGCGAACCAGGGACTTCGAGTTTCCGGAGAATGAAGGGGACAGTCATTACACAGAGGAATACGACCGTTTTCTCAGATGTTTTCGGGAACAGTACGTCTATGAACTGATGAGAATCGGCAAGGAGATTATGCCGTTTGATTTGCTGGCGCATGTGGCAGGTGTCCATTACGTGGCAATGCATGTGGCCAGGCAGCTTCACCAGGCGGGGGTTCCCATTGATCTGCGGCTGATATCCGGCGCGGCGGCCTGCCATGACATCGGCAAATACGGCTGCCGGGATTTCGAGGTGCGCCGGATCCCTTATCTGCATTACTATTACACGGATGTGTGGTGCAGGCGCAACCAGCTGCCTACCATCGCCCATGTGGCAGCCAATCACTCAACCTGGGATCTGGAACTGGAAGATCTGCAGGTGGAGGCGCTGGTGCTGATCTATGCGGATTTCCGGGTCAAGACCAGGGAACGGGTCAATGGAAAAGAAGTGATGGGCTTTTACAGTCTGCAGGATTCCTTCCAGGTGATTCTGGACAAGCTGGATAACGTGGATCAGAAAAAAGAAGACCGTTACCGCCATGTCTACGCGAAGCTGAAGGATTTCGAGGATTTCATGGAATCCAAGGGGGTCAACGTGGATTTCACCACAGATCAGCTCAAAAAGGTAGAGCGCAAAGATCGGGTTCTGCTGAATATGACCGAGACGGTATATGCCCTGAAACATATGACCTTTGCGCACAACATCAGCCTGATGCACAAAATCAGCCATGAGATTTCCTTTGGAACCATTCTGGAGGCGGCCCGGAGCGCGAAAAACTGGAAGAACAGCCGGGCGTACATCAACATTTTTGAGGAATATTTTACTTATATGACGCAGAAACAAAAAAGCGTCACCCTTCAGTTCCTCTACGAACTTCTGATGCACCGGGAGGGAGATATCCGCAGGCAGGCGGCGGATCTGATGGGAAATATTATCGTCAATTACGATGAGGACTACCGCAAGGAGCTGCCGGAGGGAGTCCAGGCGGATGCCGGGGAAATCACCAGCCTTCAGCTGTGGGAGCGGTATCTGGGGATGATCATCCATCCGGATCACAAAGTTACAGAGAGACACCGCAGGTGGATTGGCTACGCGCTGAAGCGAATGGCGGAGTCGGTCCTGAGCCGGTGCAGTGAAAATGAAAAAGCAGGTTATCTGAACGTTTTCCTGAAGTTTTACCGGGTGCGGGAACTCTCAGACGCGGAAGCCTTTATTCTTCTGGATACGATGCCGGTACTGCCGCTGGACTGGCTGAGCGAGGAAGAGATCCTGAAACTTCTGAAATTCGCCAGGGTGTATCTGGAGCGGCCGATTCTGGAGATTCATGTGGCTGCGCTTCGTTTTCTGCGCCAGCTGACGGAGAATCTGGATCCGACGCCGAAGCTGGAGGCAGAGGTCCGGGAGATTCTGGGCTGCCTGTGCCTGCAGGATAAGGCAGGGCTTCTCTACAAGGTGAAACTGGTTCTGAACAACTGGTCCATGGAGGATGAGACGGGACGGTGGGATTTCTCCGGCCTGTTTAATGAGAACGCGATCTCAGACATCCTTCTGGAAAATCTGAAAGCAGCCACGCCCTGGATTGTGAAATCGGTGAACATTGAGTATCTGTTTATGCGCGCCAAGACCGGGGGCAACGTGCCCGCCCTGCAGCTGGGAACTCATTTTTCCAATCTGCTGAAGGTCAGTGAGCAGGTGACCGTGCGCCATCGGGCAGGAGAAGCGCTGGTGAGCCTGGCTCCGCTGCTGACGAAGGATCAGAGAAATGAGATTTCCATTGAGCTGATCAAAGGACTTGAGATCGGAGAGTATGAGTTCTCCAAATATATTCCTCAGTATCTGGGCAGATTCGCGCTGTATCTGGGTCCGGAGGAACTGGATGAATTCCTCATGGAGATCCGCCGGCTTCTGGTGAGCACCAATGAGAGAGTCAGCTGCGTGGCTCTGGATACGGCGGCGGTGCTGGTACAGCATTACAATGATTATCAGCATCGTTTCACAGAGTCCGAGGAACGGTTCCAGAAGCGCAGAAAAATGCTGCTGGGCTTTTTGCTGAGCGGGCTTGCCAATTACCGGGACGCAGTCAGCCAGGAGGCGGTTCTGGTCATCGGGCATGCGTTTTTCGAGGAAGAGGTTCTGACTCTGGAGGAGAAAAAAGATATTTTCCAGATCATCGGGAAGAAATTCGTGGCTCTTCTGGAAAGCCGGGAGAAGTCGGAGCTGGCGTTTTTCAACAACGCGGCCTCTCTGAATTATCTCTATCGTTTTATTGGAAATTATCTGTTTCAATATAAGAAATTCGCTTTTGAGGAGCCGAAGAAGATCGCGTTCTTCCCGGGCACTTACGATCCCTTCTCCCTGGGACACAAGGAGATCGCGCGGATGATCCGGGACATGGGCTTTACGGTGTATCTGGCGCTGGATGAGTTTTCTTGGTCGAAGAAGACGCAGCCGCATATGATCCGCAGGGAGATTATCACCATGTCGGTGGCGGACGAGGAGAATATTTATGTATTTCCGGATGACCGGCCGGTAAATATTGCCACGCCAAGCGATCTGGAAAAGCTGCGCCGGCTCTTTTCGGGAAAAGAAGTCTACATGGTCGCGGGAAGCGATGTCATCCGCAATGCTTCTTCTTATCAGGTTCCCTGTGTGGAAAATTCCATTCAGACATTTCCGCATATCCTGATTATGCGGGGGGAGGAAAATCCTTCGGAACTGAAAGAAAAGGTGAAAGCGCCGATTTATTATCTGAATCTGCCGGAGCGCCTGAAAGATATCAGCTCCACCAGAATCCGGGAAAATATCGATGACAACCGGGATATTTCTTCTCTGGTGGACCCGGTGGTTCAGAATTATATTTATGAGAACAGCCTGTACCTGCGGGAGCCCCAGTATAAGCAGATTCTGCGGGGACGCGCGGTTCAGTCGGAAGTGTTCGAGATCCCCACGGACCGTGTGGAGGAAGAGATTCTGCGGGCGGTGGAAGGAAGGCCGGAAGAGGAAGAATTCCGAAAAGCCGCCGGCGTGGAAAATATCCGTTATACGCTGATCCGGGATCAGGATCAGGGCGGAAAAATCGTGGGAGCGGTCGCGTTCCACGGACAGTCCACCAACGGATTGTATCAGGAGTTTCAGAGTATCGAGATCGCGGAGCATATCCGGGAGCATACTTCCGGCCGGATTGTCCTGGTAGTGGCGGTCTACATCTCTTCACAGACTGAGATCCGGGATATTGCGCAGCTGCTGGCCACGGAGACGCTGACCTTCTGTATGAAGAAGGATTACACCTACGCGGTGTTCAGTCCTTATCACGGATCGGTTTCGGATAAGACCAGGGAAATCCTGGAGCGCCAGGGCTTCCAGAAGATCGGGGACTGTGCCGGAAGGCGCGCGGTCTACGCGGTGGATATGAAGACGCCGATCGTGATTTTCCAGAATCTGGAGACGGTGCTCAAGGCGCCGTTTGACAGCAATGAGCGGGTGCAGGAGACGCTGCAGAAGACCCATCAGCGTCTGCAGACGGCGATGACCCGGCTTTATCCGGGGCAGTTAGTGGTTTCCCTGCAGTCGGAGATTATGTATTACCGGCTGGTGGAGCGGATCACCAACGCGAATCAGGTGCCCAGCGAACCCACGAAGGTGCGCCGGCTGGGGCCCTCCATGTGTGTGCCTTTCGGCAAGATTCTCCGCGGAAACGCGGTGCCGAATACGGTGACCAAAGCCCTCCATACGGAGAAGACCTTTGAGCCGGAGGTAACCGGATTTTCCATCACGGAATATCCGAATTATTCTCCGCTTCCCACCCAGGTGCGGACCATTAAATCCTTCAACCGTCCGGTGATTCTGGTGGATGACTTGCTGCATAAGGGCTACCGGATCCAGGAACTGAATCCGCTGTTTGAACAGGAGGAAGTGAAAATCGACCGGATCATTGTGGGCCTTCTGTCCGGACGGGGAAAAGATCTGATGGAGATCCAGAACCGCAAGGTGGAGAGTGTCTATTTCATTCCGTCTATCAAGGCATGGTTCGTGGAATCCACCATTTATCCCTTTATCGGGGGAGACAGCATCAAATCCCAGATGGAGAGCAAGGGAACCCTGCTCAATTCCATCAATCTGATTCTGCCCTATGTGATGCCCGGATTCATGCACGGCGCTTCCAACGATGCCATTTACGATCTGTCCATGACCTGCCTGGAGAACTCCAGGGATATCCTGAAGGCTCTCGAGGAAGAATATCAGGCGGTATTCGAGCGCAATCTGACTCTGAACCGGCTCAGCGAAGTGATTTTATCGCCCTGCTGTCCGGACCGGGGAGATCATCTGAGTTATGATTATCATCTGGCGCCCTCGATTTATGTGGAAAATGATATTGTCCGTCTGATCCGCTTAAAAGAGCTGATCAAGAAGGATGTTCGATAATGAGAAAAGAAAAAAGGGATGTGGGGAAATGAGAGAAGAACAAGTATACGCGGTGAGAGAGCTGCGGCGGGATCCGAGAAAAGCAAAAGGAAGTTTTCTGGCTGTCAGTGAGGGAATGCTGCAGGGAGAAGAAGGTCTTCACTGGCTGGATCAGCACCGGCTGGGATCCGATATCGGAACGTTTCCGCCGGTGACGGCGCGGAATCTGGCGTGGAAAGACGCGGCGGCATGGGAAGAGAGACAGCGGTACTGGGAACACTGGATGCGCAAAAAGAAACGGGTGCATCTGCTCGCTCTGGGAGATGTGGGGAGCACGGTGCTGATCGGACTGAAGCTTCTGGGTGAAACCTGTATCGAAGAGATCGGGATCTGTGATCTGGATGAGAATGTCTGCAAAAGATGGGAATGTGAGATGAATCAGACGGCCTTTCCCTGGGAATACGACCGGCTCCCGGAGGTGAAGATCGTGGACACCGGGCATCTGTTTGACTGCGATCTGTTCATATTCTGCGCTTCCAGGGGGATTCCGCCGGTGGGTTCTGCGGTGAAGGATGTCCGTATGGCGCAGTTTGAGGCCAACCGGACCATTGTGGGACATTATGGAAAGATGGCGCGGCAAAAGGGGTTCCAGGGAGTTTTCGCGGTGGTTTCGGATCCGGTGGATCCGCTTTGTAAGGCGGCTTTTCTGGCTTCCAATGAGGATGAGGACGGGAATTTTGATGCCCGCGGCCTGCTTCCGGAACAGATTCAGGGCTATGGTCTCGGGGTGATGAATGCCAGGGCGGCTTATTACGCGAAGCAGGATGCCAGATTTACGCAGTTTCTCACCGAGGGCAGGGCTTATGGCCCGCACGGTCAGGACCTGGTGATCGCGGATAGCATTGCCCATTACGATGACGCGCTTTCCAGGGAACTGACGAGGAAAACCGTGGAGGCCAATCTGAGAACCCGTGAGCTGGGATTCAAGCCCTATGTGGCTCCCGCGCTTTCTTCCGCGGCGATTTCCCTGATTCTTACCATGGAAGGGAAATGGCATTACAGCTCCAACTTCCTGGGCGGGGTCTATATGGGGAGCAGAAACCGGTACACCATGGGAGGACTGGAGATCGAGTCTGTGCCTCTGCCGGAGAAACTGTATGAGAGACTGGAACAGGCTTATGAGGGATTGGGGGCAATTCTATGACCGATCTGGTTTTGGTTCAGCCAGAATGCCAGGACAAACAGAAAACCCTGCGTCTGAAGCAGGTGCTGGACTATGCTCTGAAAGGATATACGTATCGGAAAATCGACCGGCTGGAGGAGTTTCGCGGCCTGAAAAATCAGAGGATTCTTTTCGCGATTTCCGAGGGCGCGTCCGGGATTAATCTGGAATATTTCCGGTTTCTGAAAAAACTGCGCATGGATCCTGAGATGCTGGAAGGTTCCGTGGGAGGAATTATCGTGGACGGGGAGAGCGAACTGTACACGAAGTCCATTGCCCGGGATTTTGTGTTCACGGCCAACCGCTGCGGATGTACGTTTCCGGGCAGACCGCTGGTGGAGGGAACGGGTTCCCTCCAGAATTTCAATATTCAGGCGATGAATCTGGAAACCGACAATATGGGCGCTTATCTGGCCGCGGCCAGAGAGCTGGTGGAAAATGTACTGGGGTTTTGCCAGCACCCAAAGGAGACTCCGAAAATTCTGATGCTTCACGCCAGCAATTTTAAAACCTCCAACACGGTGAATTTCTGGCAGATGGTCCGGAATCATCTGGATGGATGCCAGATTAAGGAAATTTCCCTTCGCAACGGTTCCATTCAGGACTGTGCCGGATGCCCGTATAAGATGTGTATGCATTTCAGCAGTCAGTCCAACTGCTACTACGGCGGGGTGATTGTGGAGCAGGTTTATCCGGCGGTGCAGAAGTGTGACGCGGTCGTCATGCTGTGCCCGAACTACAATGACGCGATCAGCGCCAATCTGTCGGCATTTATCAACCGGCTGACGGCGCTGTTTCGAAAAAACCGTTTTTCAGAAAAAAATCTGTTCGCCATTGTGATTTCCGGCTACAGCGGGGGAGATCTGGTGGCAGAGCAGCTGATTTCCGGCCTGAATATGAACAAAAGTTTTATTCTGCCTTCCCGCTTTGCCTTCCTTGAGACCGCCAACAATCCGGAGAGTATTTTGGAAGTGGATCAGATCCAGGATAAGGCGGAGCAGTTTGCCCGGCATATTCTGGACACGGTCAAAGAGAGACATTAAAGGGAAATTTCCTTCCTTTTGAATTTCAGGATCATCTCTCTTGTCAGGCTGATATCATATTCATCCAGGTCGATTTCCTCCCGGGTGAACCAGCTGGCAGTGGCCAGTTCATTGTGGTCAATGTGGATTTCATCGTCGCCGTCCACCTCGCAGTAGAAGCCCATGAGAAGGCTGTCGCTGAAAGACCAGGGCTGGCTTTTGTAAAAGCGCAGATTTTTCACTTTCAGCCCCACTTCTTCCATGACTTCCCGGCGGACGGTGTCTTCGATGGTCTCTCCGATCTCGGCGAAGCCGGCGATCAGGGCATAGCTTTTGACCTCCCGTCCCGCGTAAGTGGACAGGAGAATCCGGTCGCCGTTCAGAATTCCCACGATGACGGCCGGACAGATCTTCGGGTATTCGATGGTGTGGCATTCCGGACAATAGACCATCCGTTCCCGGTCGCTGTGTACCATGGGGGTCCGGCATTTGCCGCAGTAGCGGTGCGTGTCATACCAGTGGGACAGCTGCATGCCGGTGATTCCGGCAAAAGCCATGTGGGAGGGGGCGGCGTTGCGCAGAACCCGGATCGGCTGAAAGCTGTAGTTCTCCAGGAAGGCCGCCTGCTGTTCCGCGCCCAGGAAAAAGCGGTGCCGGTCAATGGAAAACAGGTAGCGGAGAGGATCGGGCTGACCGGGAAGAGCTTTGGGAAGTTCCCGGATCTTGGGAAAGAAAAAAGAAGAGCCTTCCCACCGGATCAGAATCTGCTGCTGCTGATAGATGAGAAGCTCATCGTCCGGGCCGGGAGAACAGGGGTGGTATTCGTTGTGATATACATAGGGTGCGATGTCCTGTAACATAAATCTGCCTCCTTGTGCTGAAAGTTTCTGTTTTTTACAGTTTACTACTTTTTCCGGCAAATGTCAGTATGCAGGAAGAACAAAAAGAATCCCCCGAAGGGGATTCCAGAATTTATTCGTTTTCGGAATTCCAATGTGGATCATCGGTTCTTCCGACCAGATAATCGATGCTGGTGTGATAGTAATTCGCCAGACGGATTAACATATCCACGGGAATATTGCGTGTGCCGTTTTCATAATGTGAATAGGTGCGGGGACTGATATGGAGATATTCGCTGAGCTCTTTCTGAGTCAGATCAGCGTCTTCACGCAGATCCTGAATACGTTGATATTTCATAGAATTCCTTTTCCTTTTTCCGTAGATGTTGTGACAGTTTCGTGTAAGACTCGGACGGTTCCGGCTGTATGGCAGAACTGTTACTAAATTATAGCCGGAACAAATTGGTCTATTGCATTTCGGAACAAAATGGGCTACACTTAATGAGGAGGATACCAATGAAAAACGAGGAATTCATCTGGAAGCTTTACCATATTCTGAACAGAACCAAACAGTTGGATCTGGCTTCCCTGATTGTGGAAGAGGAGGAAGGCCGCGTCTATCTGGAGCTGATGGACGGGGAAAAGTTCTGTCTGGTGATTGAGAAGACGGATAAAAATATTTAGCTGTAATTTCTGAATTCATATCTTTGGGAGAAAGTCTGCTCCCGTTTCTCAGAAAAACAAATAGAAGAAAAGAAAAAAGGTTCTGCAAAAGAATCGGCCGGCGGAAAGATAGATTCAAAACGCAGAAAGGAGAATGCTATGTTCAGCAGCGTATTATCGGCGGCGATTCAGGGAATGGATATCTGTCCGATACAGGTGGAGGCGGACGTGAGCGATGGTCTGCCCTCATTTGCCATGGTGGGTTATGTGACTTCCCAGGTGAAGGAGGCACAGGAGAGGGTGCGGACTGCCTTGAAAAACGCGGGAATCGCGCTCCCGCCGAAAAGAATTACCGTAAATCTCGCGCCGGCGGACATCCGGAAGGAGGGATCCGGCTACGATCTGCCCATTACCGCAGCGATTCTGTCAGCCGCCGGGATGATCCCCCGGCAGGCTATTTTGGGTGTTCTGATGCTTGGAGAAGTGAGCCTCAGCGGAAAATGCAGTCCGGTGTCCGGGGTTCTGCCCATTGTCCTGAAGGCGAGGGAACTGGGATGCCGCGGATGTATCCTTCCCCTGGAAAATGTGAAAGAAGGGCGTCTGGTTCCGGATATTCCCATCATTGGGGTGGGATCTGTGAAAGAGATGTGTGAGATTCTGCGGGGGGAGAAAGCGGCGCCTTCGGGGACAAAGACCGGGGAAGTATGGCAGGAGAAAGAAACGGAATATGAAGATTTCCAGGATGTTCACGGGCAGGAAGGAGCCAGGCGCGCGGCGGAAATTGCGGCCAGCGGCTTTCACAACCTTCTGCTGATCGGGGCGCCGGGCACGGGAAAATCCATGATTGCCCGCAGAATGCCGGGAATTCTGCCGGCGCTGGATCAAAAAGAGAGCCTGGAAGTGTCGAAGATCTACAGCATTGCAGGGCTGCTTCCGGCCTCCCATCCTTTTATGACAGCGCGCCCGTTCCGCGCGCCCCATCACACCGTGTCTGCCCAGGCGCTGGCAGGCGGCGGCAGAAATCCGAAACCCGGAGAAGTGACACTGGCGCACCGGGGCGTGCTGTTCCTGGATGAAATGCCGGAGTTTTCCAAAAAAAGTCTAGAGATTTTAAGGCAGCCCCTGGAGGATCGCTGTATCCGCCTGTCGCGGGTTCAGGGGACCTATTGTTTTCCTGCGGATTTTCTGCTTCTGGCGGCCATGAATCCCTGTCCCTGCGGGTATTATCCGGATATGAACCGCTGTACTTGCAGCCAGGGGGAGGTTCTCGGATATCTGAGGAAAATCAGCCAGCCTTTGCTGGACCGGATTGACCTCTGCGCGGAGGCGGATCCGGTGACTTATCAGGAACTGGCGAAGACGAAAAAGGAGGAAAGTTCCGCGCAGATCCGAAGCCGTGTGGAACAGGCGGTGAAAATGCAGGAAGAACGTTACCAGGGAACGGGAATCCGTTTTAACGCGGATCTGTCCGCCAAAGCCCTGGACCAGTACTGTGTTTTGAGTTCCCAGGGCAGGGCTCTGATGGAGCGCGCGTTCGATCAGCTGAAAATCAGCGCAAGGGCATACCACCGGATACTGAAGGTGGCGCGGACCATCGCGGATATGGATGGAGCGGCAGTGATCCAGCAGGAACACCTGCAGGAAGCCATTGGTTTTCGGATGCTGGATAAAAAATACTGGAGGTAATATATTATGGAAGAAATTTATGATCCCGACATAGAATGTATTGAGCGAAACAGCAGCCGTTACCCCAAAAGACTGCGGGAACAGAAGGGAATGCCCGGAAAATTGTATGTGCGCGGCGTGCTGCCAAGAGATGATCTGCCGACGGCGGCTGTGGTGGGAGCGAGACGGTGCAGTACCTATGGAAGCCGTCAGGCGTTTTTCTTCGCGAAGGAACTCAGCAGGGCGGGGGTCCAGGTGATCAGCGGACTCGCTCTGGGGATAGACGGACGGGCGCACAGCGGCGCGCTGGAAGGAGGAACCGCGACTTTCGCGGTTCTGGGAAGCGGTGTGGATGTGTGTTATCCCCGGCAGCATCAGGATCTCTATCGTCAGGTCTGGCAGTCCGGCGGCCTGATCAGCGAACAGCCGCCCGGCACCCGGCCGCTGGGCTGCTATTTTCCGGCCCGTAACCGGATTATCAGTGCCCTGTCGGATGTGGTACTGGTGATTGAGGCCAGAGAAAAGAGCGGATCTTTGATTACCGTGGACTTTGCCCTGGAACAGGGAAAGACCGTTTACGCGCTTCCAGGCCCGGTGGATTCCAGCCTCAGCCTGGGCTGTCATAGGCTTTTGGAGCAGGGCGCGGGGGTCGCCTGGTCGGTGCAGACCGTGCTCTCTGAGTGGGGTCTGGTAGAAAAACAGAAAGAGCGTTCACCAAAAAAAAGCCATTTAAGACTTGCAAGAGATCTTGATTTGGTGTATAGTTGTCTCGATTTACGGCCTAAAAGTCTGCAGGAGATCATCGAAGAGACACGTTTTCCGGCGAAGAAAGTCCTAAACAGTCTTACAGAGCTGGAACTGAAGGGTCTCGTGGGGAGAATCGGGCAGAAATTTTATCAGACAGGAGGAGACCCGCAGGCGGGTTTTGCTCAGAAACGCTGATTTTAGAAAGATTTAAGAAATTGTGACAAGTAGACTGCACAGACAACAGGTCACGAATTTTCAACATGGAGCGATATAGGAGAAAAAACATGGCGAAATATTTAGTGATTGTGGAATCACCGGCCAAGGTGAAGACGATTAAGAAATTTCTGGGAAACAATTATGATGTACAGGCTTCCAACGGGCATGTGCGTGATCTGCCCAAGAGTCAGATGGGAATCGACACGGAACATGACTTTGAATTGAAATATATTACCATCCGCGGGAAAGGGGAACTTCTGACCAAGCTGAGAAAAGCGGCAAAGAAAGCAGATAAAATCTATCTGGCGACGGACCCTGACCGTGAGGGAGAAGCGATTTCCTGGCATTTGTCTCAGACTCTGAAGGTAGAGGAAGAGAAAATGCACAGGATTACGTTCAACGAAATTACCAAGACAGCGGTAAAAGCGTCCATCAAGCAGGCGCGTAAGATTAATATGAATCTGGTGGAAGCGCAGCAGGCGCGCCGGGTTCTGGACCGCCTGGTGGGATACAGCATCAGCCCGCTGCTCTGGGCGAAGGTAAAAAGAGGCCTGAGCGCCGGACGTGTGCAGTCGGTTGCACTGAGAATTATCGGAGACCGGGAAGAGGAAATCAATTCCTTCATCCCGGAGGAGTACTGGGATCTGGAAGGAACGTTCCAGGTAGAGGGAGAGAAGAAACCTCTGACCGCGAAATTCTATGGAACAGATAAGAAAATGGCCATTCGGAATAAGGCCCAGATGGACGAAATCCTGGAAGAACTCAGGAATTCTTCCTATGAAATAGCCGATGTGAAAAAAGGAGAGAGAAACAAAAACGCTCCGCTTCCCTTCACCACAAGTACCCTGCAGCAGGAAGCGGCGAAGACGCTGAATTTCTCCACGCAGAAAACCATGCGTCTGGCGCAGCAGCTGTACGAGGGAATTGACATCAAAGGGAACGGAACGGTCGGTGTGATCACTTACCTGCGTACCGACTCCACCCGGATCTCCGAGGAGGCGGACCAGGCGGCGCGGGCTTATATCGCGCAGGAGTATGGCAGTGATTTTGTGGCGGAACAGCCCAAAGCGTCCGGGAACAAACAGAAGATCCAGGATGCCCATGAGGCAATCCGTCCCACGGATATCACCAGAACGCCCCTTTCCCTGAAGGAATCCCTGTCGAGGGATCAGTACCGTCTGTATCAGCTGATCTGGAAGCGGTTTGTGGCCAGCCGGATGAGCAGCGCCAGATATGAGACGACTTCGGTCCGGATCGCGGCCGGAAAATATTTCTTCACGGTAGCCGCGTCCAGACTGCTGTTCGCCGGATTCCAGACGGTTTATACCCAGGAAGAGGACGCGAAGAAAAAAGAAAATGTTCTGGCGAAGAGTCTGACCAAAGGAATGCCGCTGCAGCTTCTGCAGCTGGATCCGGAGCAGCATTTTACACAGCCGCCGGCGCATTATACGGAGGCTTCTCTGGTCAAAACCCTGGAAGAACTGGGAATCGGCCGTCCAAGTACTTACGCGCCGACCATCACCACCATTATCGCCCGCCGCTACATCTCAAAAGAGAATAAGAATCTGTACATGACGGAATTGGGTGAGGTTGTGAACAATATCATGAAACAGGCATTCCCGAGTATTGTGGATGTGAACTTCACCGCCACAATGGAAGGTCTGCTGGACTGTGTGGAAGCGGGAACGGTTTTCTGGAAGACCGTTGTCCGGAATTTCTACCCGGATCTGAAGCGGGATGTGGAAAAGGCGGAGAAGGAACTGGAGCAGGTGAAGATTGAAGACGAGGTGACGGATGTCATCTGTGAGGAGTGCGGACGCCATATGGTGATCAAATACGGTCCTCACGGACGTTTCCTGGCCTGCCCGGGATTTCCGGAATGCCGCAATACGAAGCCCTATTACGAGAAGATCGGAGTGCCCTGTCCCCTGTGCGGGAGAGAAGTTGTTCTCAAGAAAACCAAAAAGGGAAGAAAGTATTATGGATGTGAGAATAATCCGGAATGTGAATTCATGTCCTGGCAGAAGCCTTCCAAGGAGAAATGCCCCAACTGCGGCAGCTACATGGTGGAAAAGGGAAATAAGCTGGTCTGCAGCAATGAGACCTGCGGTTATGTGGAACAGAAAAAAGAAACGGCAAAAGCCTGAAAATTTACGAAAAAAAATGCTGTCTACGGAATAGACAGCATTTTTGTTATTTGATTCAAGAAAAATCTATCAATTGGTAAAAAATCCAAAAAAAATGAAAAAATGTAAAAAAATCTATTGATTTTCGCACAGATAACATGTTAGTATAAAACAAGGAGTATAACTGACAAAAATATTTGAAAGGAGGACAGCAATGAGTGTTCAATTGTTAGACAAAACCAGAAAGATCAATAAGCTTTTGCATAACAGCAATTCTAGTAAGGTTGTGTTCAATGACATTTGTCAGGTCCTGATGGAAACGTTAAGCTCTAATATTTTAGTGATCAGTAAGAAAGGTAAGGTATTGGGTGTCAGTTTATGTCCTGGAGTAGAAGAATTGACAGAATTGATTGAGGACAAGGTAGGCGGATATATTGACCATATGCTCAATGAGCGTTTCCTGGAAGTGTTATCCACAAAGGAAAATGTGAATCTTCAGACATTAGGTTTCGAGGTACCGGATGTGGATCGGTATCAGGGAATTATCAATCCCATCGATATCGCAGGGGAGCGTCTGGGAACGGTGTTTATGTACCGGAATGATAAATCTTATGATATTGAGGACATCATTGTCAGCGAGTACGGGACAACGGTGGTCGGACTTGAGATGATGAGATCTGTGCATGAGGAAAACGCCGAGGAAGACAGAAAACAGCAGGTGGTCAAATCTGCGTTTAATACACTTTCTTTTTCAGAACTGGAAGCAATCATTCACATTTTCGATGAGCTGAACGGCGATGAGGGAATTCTGGTAGCGAGCAAGATCGCGGACCGCGTGGGAATTACCCGGTCTGTGATTGTCAATGCTCTTCGTAAATTCGAGAGTGCAGGCGTCATCGAATCCCGTTCTTCAGGTATGAAGGGTACCTATATTAAAGTTCTTAATGAAGTGATTTTTGATGAACTGGAAGAGATCAAGGCACAGAGAGCGAAAAAAGCGTAGCGTCTGTCTGTGCGCAGGACTGATTTTGGGTAAGATTGCGAAATGAAATACAGAGACAGAAGAAGGCTCTGCGGATATTTGAGAAAAAATATCTGCGGAGCCTTTTTGTGAGATACACCGGTCGGGCGACCGCCGTGCCTGCGCGGGCGGGAATCCGACCGGCAGCGGTCATCGAGTGGCAATGCCGCGAGATGAGCAAGGTTCCGCGGGAGGAAAGAGTTGACCGTGCTCCGGGAGACAATAGGTTTGTGGATTTTGACGGGACAGCGCTGTCTGGAAGAGAAAAAATAAAAAAGTGAGAAAAAATAAGTAAAAAAGAGTAAAAAAGAGATAAAAGAGTGTTCCGCAAACATATATATGGTTTTAAGAGGTTGCAGAAAATGTATGAATTCACTAATATAAGGACAGTGATTAGCACTCGATCAAAATGAGTGCTAGTAAAAAGGGTAAAAAATAAGGAGGCAATAGATATGAAATTAGTACCATTGGGTGACAGAGTCGTATTGAAACAGATGGAAGCGGAAGAGAAAACACAGTCCGGTATTGTACTGCCAGGTCAGGCACAGGAGAAACCACAGCAGGCAGTTGTCATAGCTGTCGGCCCTGGCGGAATGGTAGATGGAAAAGAAGTGAAAATGGAAGTAGCCGTAGAGGATCAGGTCATCTATTCCAAATATGCAGGAACAGAAGTAAAATTAGACGGCGAGGAATACATCATCGTAAGACAGAGTGATATTCTGGCAGTTGTAAAATAAGAAAAACGAGACAAAATTTGAGATAGATCAGGAGGAATGCAATTATGGCAAAGGAAATTAAATTTGGCGCAGAAGCCAGAGCAGCATTGGAGAAAGGTGTAAATCAGCTGGCGGATACCGTTCGTGTGACACTGGGACCGAAAGGAAGAAACGTGGTACTGGATAAACCATACGGTGCTCCGCTGATCACCAACGACGGTGTGACCATCGCGAAAGAGATCGAGCTGGAAGATTCTTTTGAGAACATGGGCGCTCAGCTGATCAAAGAAGTTGCCTCCAAGACCAATGATGTGGCCGGAGACGGAACTACCACAGCGACGGTGCTGGCTCAGGCTATGGTACATGAAGGAATGAAGAACCTGGCAGCAGGCGCGAACCCCATCATTCTCAGAAAAGGAATGAAGAAAGCGACAGACGCGGCAGTGGAAGCTATCTCCAATATGAGCAAGACCATCAACGGAAAAGCTCAGATCGCGAATGTAGCTGCCATCTCCGCAAGCAGCGAAGAGGTCGGCGAACTGGTAGCGGACGCTATGGAAAAAGTATCCAAAGACGGCGTGATCACCGTTGAGGAGTCCAAGACCATGCACACAGAGCTGGATCTGGTAGAAGGTATGCAGTTTGACAGAGGTTATATTTCCGCTTACATGTCCACGGATATGGAGAAAATGGAAGCGACTCTGGAAGATCCGTACATCCTGATTACCGATAAGAAGATCAGCAACATTCAGGAGCTTCTGCCTCTGCTGGAGAAAGTGGTTCAGTCCAACGCGAAACTGCTGATCATCGCAGAGGATGTGGAAGGGGAAGCACTGACCACATTGATTGTAAATAAACTGAGAGGAACCTTCCAGGTTGTAGCTGTAAAAGCACCTGGTTATGGCGACAGAAGAAAAGAGATGCTTCAGGATATCGCAATTCTGACCGGAGGTCAGGTAGTATCTGACGAGCTCGGCCTGGATCTGAAAGAAGTGGAACTGTCTCAGCTGGGACGCGCGAAATCTGTGAAAGTTGCCAAAGAAAGCACCGTTATCGTTGACGGTCTGGGCGAGAAAGAAGAGATCGCGAACAGAGTTGCTCAGATCCGTGCGCAGATCGAAGAGACCAAATCTGATTTTGACCGTGAGAAACTTCAGGAGAGACTGGCGAAACTGGCAGGCGGCGTTGCTGTAATCCGTGTCGGCGCGGCAACCGAGACTGAGATGAAAGAAGCGAAGCTGCGTCTGGAGGATGCTCTGGCAGCAACCAAGGCAGCTGTGGAAGAGGGTATCATTGCCGGCGGCGGATCCGCATATATCCATGCGTCCAAAGAAGTTGCGAAACTGGCAGCAGGACTGGAAGGCGATGAGAAGACTGGCGCGAACATCATCTTAAAAGCGCTGGAAGCTCCGCTGTATCACATCGCTGCAAACGCAGGACTGGAAGGTTCTGTGATCATCAATAAAGTAAGAGAGTCTGAGCCTGGAGTTGGCTTCGATGCTCTGAAAGAAGAATATGTAGATATGATCGAAAAAGGTATTCTGGATCCGGTGAAGGTTACCAGAAGCGCGCTGCAGAACGCGACCAGCGTTGCCTCCACTCTGCTGACCACAGAGTCTGTGGTAGGCATCATCAAAGAGGATGCTCCGGCAGCGGCCGCTGGAAACCCGGGTATGGGAATGATGTAAGAGAGCGCACGGAAGACGTAAGCGAAAGAAGTTACATGGAATGTGTGACGATTGAATGAAAAATAGGGAATGTTGTTTTGCAGCATTCCCTATTTTGTGTTACACTAAGAGAAAATCCAGAAATTGTGGAGGGAAAAAAGATGGGTGATTTATACGCGGAATGTCTTGTGAAGAAAGAGCGGAGCACAAAGGATATGATGATCAAGCTCGGATCCATAGCTGCGATTGTAATCCTGCTGTGGTTCAGTATCTTTGCCATGCTGTTTCTGCTTCCTGTGGTAATCGTGGCGGCATGTCTGGTTTACTTTTTCGTATTACCCAGGACAGATATTGAATATGAGTATCTGTACGTGAACGGAGAGCTGGACGTGGACATGGTCATGGCGAAGAAAAAGAGAAAAAAAGCCAACACGTTTGATCTGAATCAGGCGGATCTGGTGGCGCCTCTGAATTCCCGCCGGATGGAATATTACAATGGAAATTCCAGACTGAAAGTCCTGGATTATTCTTCCGGAAATCCGAACGCGAAACGATACGCGATGATCACATCAGCGAATCAGCAGAACTGTAAAGTGATCCTGGAACCGGATGAAACCATGATTAATATGATGAAAAAAACTGCTCCTTCGAAAGTTTTTACGGATTGACACCGGTTGGGATATTTGTTACACTAGGGAACAATAACACAAAAACAGAATACAAGGGAGGAAAAACAATGGGTACTATTATCGGCGAAGGCATTACTTTTGATGATGTATTGTTAGTTCCTGCATATTCAAAGGTAATACCGAATCAGGTAGATGTTTCCACTTATTTAACAAAAAAGGTAAAACTGAACATTCCAATGATGAGTGCGGGAATGGACACGGTGACCGAACATCGTATGGCGATTGCCATGGCCAGACAGGGCGGTATTGGTATCATTCATAAGAACATGTCGATTGAGGCTCAGGCAGATGAGGTAGATAAGGTAAAGCGTTCTGAGAACGGTGTTATCACAGATCCGTTTTTCCTGTCACCGGAGCACACCCTGAAAGACGCCAATGATCTGATGGCGAAATTCCGTATTTCCGGAGTACCCATCACGGAGGGCAAGAAGCTGGTGGGCATCATCACCAACCGTGATCTGAAATTCGAGGAGGATTTCACGAAGAAGATCAAAGAGTCCATGACTTCCGAGGGCCTGATCACTGCGAAAGAAGGCATTACGCTGGAGGAAGCCAAGAAAATCCTGGCGAAGGCAAGAAAAGAGAAATTACCCATTGTTGACGATGATTATAATTTAAAAGGCCTGATTACCATCAAGGATATTGAGAAACAGATCAAGTATCCGCTCTCAGCGAAGGACGCGCAGGGAAGACTGCTCTGCGGAGCTGCCGTGGGAATTACGGCCAATGTTCTGGCAAGAGTGGACGCGCTGGTGAAAGCCAATGTGGATGTGGTTGTCATTGATTCCGCTCACGGACATTCCGATAATATTCTCAGGACTGTGAGAGAGATCAAGGCGGCTTATCCGGAACTGCAGGTAATCGCCGGAAATGTGGCGACCGGAGACGCGACGAAGGCGCTGATTGAGGCAGGTGTGGATGCCGTGAAAGTAGGTATCGGACCCGGATCCATCTGTACCACCCGTGTGGTTGCCGGTATCGGTGTGCCGCAGATCACTGCTGTGATGGACTGCTATGAGGTGGCAAAAGAATACGGAATTCCTCTGATCGCAGACGGCGGAATCAAGTATTCCGGCGATATCACCAAGGCAATTGCCGCGGGCGCCAATGTATGTATGATGGGAAGTATGTTCGCCGGCTGTGATGAGAGCCCGGGAACTTTCGAACTGTATCAGGGAAGAAAATACAAAGTATACCGGGGCATGGGATCCATCGCCGCCATGGAGAACGGAAGCAAGGACCGTTACTTCCAGGAAGGCGCGAAGAAACTGGTTCCGGAAGGCGTCGAGGGACGTGTGGCTTACAAAGGCCAGGTGGAGGACACGGTCTTCCAGCTGATCGGCGGACTGCGTTCCGGTATGGGATACTGCGGCGCGGAGAACATTGAGACCCTTCAGAAGACCGGAAAATTCATCAAGATCACTTCCGCTTCTCTGAAAGAGTCCCATCCGCATGATATCCATATCACGAAAGAGGCTCCAAACTACACAATCGAAGAATAATCAACTTGAAGTTCAGGCGGGGTATTCCACAGGGGTTCTGTGGGATGGCCTGCCTGCTCATATTATGGGACGTGACAGAATGACGAGTCAGAGGAGAACGGCCAGAGGAAGCGGCGGAGCATCCGCCGGCAGGAAAACTTCATATCAGAGAACAGGGAGAGCGGACAGAAACCGGCGAAAGAAAAAGGGCAAGGATTTCCGCTGGCTTTTCGCGGGATGTCTGGTGCTGCTGATCCTGTTCCTGGTGAGCGGCAGGATGATTCTGCACACTCTGCGTTCGGAAAGCGCGCTGAGAGAGGCGCTGAGCGCGGAGTATGCCAGGGATCCCCTTCTGGGAGCGCCGCCGCTGGATGTGGAGCTTCTGACGGTGAATCCCTATTCCAGACCGGGAATCGCCATGGAGCAGGTAAAGAATGTAGCCATTCATTACACAGCCAATCCGGGATCCAGCGCACGGAATAACCGGGACTATTTCGAAGGACTCAAAGACAACCATTCCAGCAAAGTGAGCAGTCATTTCGTCGTCGGGCTGGAGGGTGAGATTGTACAGTGCATTCCCACCAGTGAGATTTCCTACGCGACGAATGAGAGAAATGTGGATACCATTTCCATTGAGTGCTGCCATCCGGACGAGACGGGACAGTTCAATCAGGCCACCTACCAGTCTGTGGTGGAGCTGACGGCCTATCTCTGCAACCGGTTCGGGCTGGATATCGATCATGTGATCCGGCATTACGATGTGACAGGAAAAAACTGCCCCAAGTATTATGTGGAACATCCGGATGCCTGGGAGCAGATGAAAGCGGATATCCAGGCCAGAATGCTGGAAAAACAAAAAGAGATGGAATAAAAAAGGATTTGGGACTTGTCAAAAAGAAAAATGTATTGTAGTATGATAATAACTGCATGACTGGCGGAAGTAGAGAAACTACAGGGAGTGCAGCCGATTAGAATGTCGACCGCCTGGGCAACCGTTTGGATTACCCAGGCGGTTTTTGTGTAACAGCTTTCTTTTTTAGTGTGAAAGGAGAATCAAAGATGAAGATGTTATCGTTGGCTGAAGAATTACAGAAGAATTCTTATCCCGGAAGAGGAATCATTCTGGGACGATCCAAGGACGGCACCAAGGCTGTGGCAGCTTATTTTATCATGGGAAGAAGCGAGAACAGCCGCAACCGGATTTTCGTGGAAGACGGAGCGGGAATCCGCACACAGGCATTTGATCCTCCAAACTGACGGATCCCAGTCTGATTATCTATGCGCCGGTACGTGTGCTGGGCAACAAGACGATCGTGACCAACGGGGATCAGACCGATACCATTTACGAGGGAATGGACCGTCAGCTGACGTTCGAACAGTCGCTGAGATGCCGGGAATTCGAACCGGACGCTCCCAATTATACGCCGAGAATTTCCGGAATCATGCATGTGGAAAACGGAACCTACAGTTACGCGCTCTCCATTTTGAAGAGCAACAACGGAAGTCCGGACTCCTGCAACCGTTTTACCTTTGCCTATGAAAACTGCGCGGCAGGGGAAGGGCATTTTATCCATACGTATCAGCATGACGGGAATCCGCTTCCCAGCTTTGAGGGTGAGCCGAAGCTGGTGGAAATTCCGGATGATATGGAGGCGTTTACCAGCCTGTTGTGGACACTAGATCGCGTGTTAAGGTGTCCCTGTTTGTGCGCTATATTGATATTGCCACGGGAGCTTATGAAACCAAAATTGTCAACAAAAATCAGTGAGGAGTGATCAGGATGAAAGAATTAGCATTGAAATACGGTTGTAATCCAAATCAGAAACCTTCCAGAATCTATATGACAGACGGCGGAGAACTTCCGATTAAAGTCTTAAGCGGAAAGCCGGGCTATATTAATTTCCTGGATGCCTTCAACGGCTGGCAGCTGGTCCGGGAACTGAAGAAAGCGACGGGACTTCCGGCGGCGACTTCTTTCAAGCATGTATCTCCGGCCGGCGCGGCAGTGGGGCTTCCGCTGACGGAGACCCTGGCGAAAATCTACTGGGTGGACGATTTGGGCGAACTCTCTCCCCTTGCCTGCGCTTACGCGAGAGCCAGAGGAGCGGACCGGATGTCTTCGTTCGGAGATTTTATCGCGCTTTCTGACGAGTGTGACAAAGATACGGCAATGCTGATTAAGAGAGAAGTCAGCGACGGAGTGATTGCCCCCGGATACTCCAAAGAAGCTCTGGAGATTTTAAGCCAGAAGAAAAAAGGAAATTATAATGTGATCGAGATTGATCCGGATTATGTTCCGGCGCCGCTGGAGCACAAGGAAGTCTTTCGGAGTCACCTTTGAGCAGGGAAGACAGGAACTTCCCATTGATGACGCGCTGCTTTCCAATCTCGTGACGGAGAACAAAGAACTGACGGAAGAGGCGAAGAGGGATCTGAAGATCTCCCTGATTACGCTGAAATACACCCAGTCCAACTCGGTATGCTTCGTGAAGGACGGCCAGGCAATCGGTATCGGCGCCGGACAGCAGTCCCGCGTGCACTGTACCCGTCTGGCGGGCCAGAAAGCAGATAACTGGTTCCTGCGTCAGTGCCCGAAGGTGATGAACCTGCCTTTCCGGTGAGGACATTAAGAGAGCAGAGAGAGACAATGCCATCGACGTGTACATCGGAGAGGAATACATGGATGTTCTCGCTGACGGCGCCTGGGAGAAAGTTTTCATGGAGAAACCGGAGGTTTTCACCCGGGAAGAAAAACGGGCGTGGCTGGATCAGATGACCGGCGTGACCCTGGGATCCGATGCGTTCTTCCCATTCAGCGATAACATTGAGCGGGCGCATAAGAGCGGAGTGAAATACATCGCGGAGCCAGGCGGATCTGTGAGAGATGACCTGGTGATCGATACCTGCAACAAATACGGAATGGTGATGGCGTTCACCGGAATCCGTCTGTTCCATCACTGAGAAGAACAGGAGCTGTCCCTGAAAATGAGGAAAATAAAAAGGAATTCTGCCGCGGCAGAATTCCTTTTTTGTCCGGTCTTCCGGATCAGTCGATCTCCAGTTTTCTGTCCAGAGAGCGAAAAGAAAACAGGTAGTAAACGAATCCGAGAAGAAGATTAATGACCAGGGCAAAGGCTAATGTACGGTTGAACCAGGACAGATACTGGCCGGTGGAAACCGACACCTGCGCTCTGACCGCGGAAAGGGTGGGGTCCACCAACATGGGAATGACGAAAAACAGGGCCAGAATCTGATTTATCAGATAGAGGATCAGATATCCCCCGACGCATCCCAGGACGCGGTGGCCGTGGAAGAAATTCCCGATTGCGACGGCACAGTACATCATAAGGCAGGAGGTCAGCAGTTCTGTCAGAAACACACCGAGGCACAGCAGCACGGTTCCCGCCGGGACTTCCCGCAGAGAATCAAGGAGCGCTTCCGCAATCTCTATGTTCAGAAGAATGGAGAGCGACAGAAACAGTATCAGGTAATCCAAAAACGTCCAGAGAATTCCGCACAGGAATTTCGAAAACAGGAGCTGGCCGGCAGTCACCGGGAGAGTGTTGGTCAGGTATCCCTCATCGGAATACAGATTCCGGTAATAAAAAATTCCAAGGTAAACGGTGGTAAAAACCGAGATCACGCAGAGAGCTATGATAATGGTAAAGGTGTAAATACCGGACAGAATGTTGTCCAAAGGCCGGATTCCCGCTATATGCATCACCGCGAAACCAAGAAAAGAGAAAAACAAAGCGGCGGCGTGTACGATCAAAAGGATTGCGGAGACACCCCGCAGGTCATATTTCAGTAATTTTCCTAACATTGAAATACCTCCCGGAATAATTCGTCCACCGATCTTTTTTTGAAGGAACGGATATCTTCTACGGTTTCATGAAGACGGATTTTGCCGTCTTTCAGGAAGACGACTTCGTCCAGAATGTTTTCCACATCCGAGATCAGGTGGGTAGAAATACTAGATCGCGTGTTGTTCGTCGTAGTTATTCAAAATCGTGCTTAAGATATAATCTCGGCGGCCGGATCCACACCGGCAATGGGCTCATCCAGACAGTAAAGCCTTGCCCGCGGCTCATGACCAGAACCAGCTGCACTTTTTCCAGGGTTCCCTTGGAGAGTGTGCGGATACGGGAGTCTGCGGACAGGTTCAGCTTTTTCAGCTGAGTCTGCCCGGGAACGGTCGAAATCCGGGTAAAAATCCGAAAAATAATCCAGATATTCGCGGATCCTGCGGCTGCGGTTCAGATAAGTCCGCTCCGGAAGATAGGAAACGATGGCTTTGGTCTTGGGCCGGGTTCCTTGCCGTCAATCAGGATCGATCCCTCCGAGACGGTGAGCAGGCGGTTGATCAGTTTGATCAGTGTGGATTTGCCGCTTCCGTTTGGACCAAGCAGGCCGATGATTTTTCCGGAATCCAGCCGGAGATTGATCTGATCCAGCGCGGTTTTCGCGCCGTATTTTTTGGAAAGATTTCTGCATTCCAGAATTGTGCTCATTGGTCGTCCTCCTTTTGCATTTTTTCAATCAGCGCCAGAATCTCTTTCTTCTGAAAGCCCATCTGGCTCATGGTATCCAGGAAATCTTTTATTCTGGCGGCAGCCAGTTCTTCTTTCATCTTTTCAATCATGTGAATATCCTCCGTAATAAAACGTCCGCTGGTTCGCTGGGAATGAAGCAGTCCGCTGCGTTCCAGTTCTGAGAGTGCTTTCTGCATGGTGTTGGGGTTGACGGACGCCTGGGCAGCCAGTTCCCGGACAGAGGGCAGGCGGTCGCCGGGCTGATAGTGTCCGGAGATGATGTCCAGCTGAATATGCTCAATGATCTGGGTATATATGGGAAGGTTGGAATCCAGTTTCCATGGCATTGCAAATTCTCCTTTCTGTATTATTGTACTAATTGCTTAATACAATAATACATTGAGAAAGAGAATCTGTCAATAGGGTTTTCAAAAATTTTTTTCTGGGGTATAATAGGGAACAGATGTTTTGAAAGAGAGGTTTCGTATGGGACAGAAAAAACTGCCTGCGCGGGAGGAAATTCCGCGGAAGGATCAATGGAGAATGGAAGATTTATTTTTCACGGAAGAGGAGTGGGAGCGGGAGTACGCACAGACGGAACAGGATCTGGACGCCTATGAAAGGTATCAGGGGAAACTCTGTGAGAAACCGGCGCTTCTGTATGAGGGGCTGGAGAGAATGAATGAGCTTCAGAAGCATCTGGAACGTCTCTATGTCTACGCGAATCAGCGTTACCACGAAGATACGGGGAACGGGAAGTTCCAGCAGCTTGCGGGAAGGGCGCAGAATCTCATGGTGAAAGCCCAGAATACTTTCGCGTTTGTGGAACCGGAGCTGATGGAATTGTCCGGAGATACGTTTCGGGATTATCTGGAAAAGGATCATCGGCTTTCTCTGTATCAGAGATACATGGAAGAGATTTTCCGCATGAGGGAACACGTTCTTTCGAAAGAGATGGAAGGAGTCCTGGCTCAGGTGTCGCAGATCGCGGACGGCCCGGAAAACATTTTTTCCATGTTCAATAACGCGGATGTGAAGTTTGGAACCATTGAGGATGAAGAGGGAAATTCCGTGGAGCTGACCCATGGAAGATATATCCAGTTCCTGGAGAGCCGGGACCGCCGGGTGAGGAAGGAAGCTTTTGAACGTCTGTATGAAGTGTACGGACAGTTTCGCAATACACTTGCGGCGACTTTCGAGGCGAATGTGAAACAGGCCGGCTTTTTCGCGAAAATGAGAAAGTATCCTTCGGCGCGGGCAGCCGCGCTGGACGGCGGAAACATTCCGGAGACGGTTTACGATGAGCTGCTGGAAGCTGTGCATGGGCGGCTGGATTCCCTGCATCGGTATCTGCGGCTTCGCAGGAAGATGCTCGGCACAGACACGCTGCATATGTATGATCTGTACACGCCGCTGGTGCCGCGGCAGAAGAAGCAGTATTCTTTTGCGGAAGCAAAGAAAATGGTATACGAAGGGCTTTCCGCGCTGGGAGAGGATTATCAGGCGCTTTTGCGGGAAGGCTTCGAAAATGGCTGGATCGACGTATACGAAAATCAGGGAAAGAGGAGCGGCGCGTATTCCTGGGGCGCCTACGGGACCCATCCCTATGTGCTGCTGAATTACAATGGATCTTTGAATCATGTGTTTACGCTGGCCCATGAGATGGGACACGCCATCCACAGCTGGTATTCGGATCATGCGCAGCCTTATCCTTACGCGGGCTACCGGATTTTCGTGGCGGAGGTGGCGTCCACCTGCAACGAATCCCTGCTGATCCACGGAATGCTGGAAAAAGCAGCGGACCGTGAGGAGAAACTGTATCTGATCAATTACTTCCTGGAACAGTTCCGCACAACGGTTTTCCGCCAGACCATGTTCGCGGAATTTGAAAAGATGGTTCACGAGAAGTGCGCGCAGGGAGAGAGTCTGACCGCAGAGGTGCTGTGCGGTCAGTATCTGGATCTGAATCGGAGATATTTCGGAGAGGAAGTGGAGATGGATCCGCAGATCGCTCTGGAGTGGGCGAGGATTCCCCATTTTTACACACCGTTCTATGTGTATCAATACGCGACCGGATTTTCCGCGGCAGTTGCCATCAGCCGGAGAATTCTGAATGGTGAAGAAGGAATTGTGGAGAAATATAAACAGTTCCTTAGCGGCGGAAGCTCCATGGATCCGGTGGAACTTCTGAAAATCTGCGAAGTGGATATGACGACGCCGCAGCCGGTGGGAGAAGCCCTGGAGCTGTTTGATTTTTACCTGGATGAGATGGAAAAACTGATTTCATGAAAACAAGAAGAGAAAGCAGAGGAAACGCGAAAACTGTACGCTCACGAAAAAAAGCGGCAGAGGCGCGAAAAAGACGGGAAGTCCCGGACCGCCGTCAAAGAGCCGCGGTCCTTCGGCGAAAAAGAAGAAAGCGAAGAAGACAAATCCTGATCCGCAGCGGAATCTTTCTGGTGATTCTGCTGTCGGTTCTGGGAATTCTGGTGGGAAAAGGGATTCCGGGGCTATCGTTTTTCTCGGGACTGCGGCAGAACCCCTATCAGGTCAATGCCGCCTGTGAATCATACCGGGATACGGTGACAGCGATGGCAGAAAATTACGGGATGGAAGACTATGTGGATCTGATTCTCGCCGTAATGATGCAGGAAAGTTCCGGGGAACTTACGGATGTTATGCAGTCTTCGGAAGGGGCGTATAATACCAGGTATCCCCAGGAACCAAACGGAATCACGGATACGGAATACTCGATTCAGTGCGGAATTCAGGAACTGCGGCATGCCCTGGAGGAGACGGGATGCTCCGGACCGGAGGATATCAAAAAGATTGAGATTACGCTGCAGGCGTATAATTTCGGGGAAGGATATCTGCGCTATATGAAGGAAAACGGGCTGAAGCAGTGGAGCGAGGAAAGCGCTCAGGATTACGCCCGGAAAGCATGCGAGGGGAAGCAGCGCGCGCAGGAGGATCCATTCAGGGAGAATGCGGGAATCTGGGATTATGGAGACCAGTATTATCCGGAACATGTGCTGCGCTATTATCCGGAGAGATACCAAAAAAGTTAAAAAATTCTCTTGACTTTCAACAGGAAATTTAGTAATATAATTAGGCAAGCCCGGAAGGGATGCCAATGCGATAGTGGCGTAGTTGGTAACGCGCGACCTTGCCAAGGTCGAGACCGCGGGTTCGAGCCCCGTCTATCGCTTGAGAAAAGCTGTCGTCAGTTGTGACGACAGCTTTTTTGTTTACCGAAAACGAGGTGCTGTAAAAGAAATGACCTGCTTAATTTTTTACCTGATAGGCAACGAGGGCCAGATTCCAGTATCCCTGCTTATTCAGTTCCCGTTCGAACTCATGGATCTTTTTCAGACAGGCATCCGGAAGCTCCGCAATTTTGCAGCCGCAGGTTTCGGCGGACTTTGTTTCGGACATCAGACATCCCTCCTTCAGCCGACGGAATCTGCGTTGGACTTCACGGCGCCGTAGAAGGTAATCAGATAGAGGCCGCACAGTCCCACCAGTCCGTAAATGATTCGTGAGAACCAGGACATTTTCCCGAACAGAAAAGAAACCAGATTGAAATCCAGAAATCCGATCAGTCCCCAGTTGACAGCTCCGATAATGGCAATGGTCAGAGCGAAATAGCTCAAAAATTTATTCCCCATAATTCACCATCCTTTCCGGAATAGTATGTGAATTATGGGGAAAATTATTCGCGAAGAAATTTTTTACTGTTCGCTGATCTGGATTACCTGTGTATCCACATCTTCGTTAAAAGAATAGGCCTCGGAAAGTTCCAGAGTCACGTCGGAGGTATCGGTCAGTTCAAAGGACTGGCAGACGGAGACGGTGCTGCCGGCGGGAACTTCCGCCATATAATTGTCCATCTCTGTGTTGTGATCCACGGGGAAGGCAGCGGTACAGTTTTCGCCGTTCTGTGAAGCGCGGAGGGATACATGAACCATCGGCTGGGACGCTTCCTCCGAGTTGTTGGTGTAGTTGTAATATACAAGGAGGCAGGTATTGCCGCTGTAATCCTCCGACAATTCATAGCGGTCGTATACCACCGTGAACTGGTCGCTGGTATAGTTCAGGACGCCGTCGTCTTCCTCAGCCGGCTGAGCGGAATCTTCCGATTCCTTCTCCCCTGTGGTGCCCTCGGATTCCAGAGAATCCAGATCTGCCGCGGACTCTTCCAGGTCTGTCGTGAAAGCCCCGAAGTTTGCGGTAATCACGTTGATAGTATCTTCATCAATTTCTGTGATGTACCAGTTGCCGTCCTCTTTGATGCAGGGATATTTGATGGTTGCGGTGGTCAGGCTGTCCGGAAGATCCTTTGCTTTCTCAGAGAGAATCTCGGACAGGAGTTCCTCGTTTTCCGCGGGGGTCATGTCTCCGCCGGTGAACAGCTGCTGCATGCCGGAACGGAAGAACTCACTGATGGCTTCCATGTAGGTCTCTTTTCCGTCGAAGTAACTGATTTCGGCTGTGACAGTCGCGGAAGTGTTTTTGAAATCCAGGCCTGTGATTTTGTAGGTCATCTTCTCATTGACCGCCTGAAAGAATGTCTGATAGGATTCCACGTTCAGGCGGTTGCTCTCCAGATCGCCCAGATCGCCGTCCTTTACGCAGGAGGCCATGCCGTCCATGTTGAATGCCTGCGCGTAGTCCAGAAAGCGGGAAACTTCCTTCTTGGGCTGTTCCCGAAGGTAGATGTAATACCCTGCGCCGCTTAATCCTGCGATGAGCAAAAGAAGTATGAGAACAAGAATGGGGGCGCGGGATTTTTTCTTTTTGAGAGTTTCGGTACTCTCTGCGTTTTCATTTGTTTTTTTCATAAATTCCTCCATTTTGTTGTAAACAAAAATCCAGTTGCAAAAAGCATTCCCTATTATAGCAGATTTTCAGGATAAGGGCAAATTTTATTCCGGATCTTTCCTGTCGGCGGGAAACTTCCGGGGAGGAGAGGGTTGAAGAAAAAAACAGAAGCAGTATAATATAGGAAGATACAAAACGGAGGAAAAGCATGAGCAGACAAGAACGAGAGACTATAGTGTCACAATATGACGGACTGCAGTTATCTGTGCTGAGTGTGATCCCCAAAGAGGGAAGACAGCTTCGCGGAATTTTTCAGCTGGTGCATGGAATGTGTGAATACAAGGAGCGCTATCTGCCTTTTATGAAATATTTGGCCAGACACGGCTATGTGTGTGTGATTCACGATCACAGAGGACATGGGGCAAGTGTGAAATCCAGGGATGACCTGGGATACTTCTACGGCGGAGGGGCCCAGGCGGTGGTGGAAGATATCCATCAGATTACGCAGATGGCACGGGAACGGTATCCGAATCTGCCGATGATTTTGTTCGGCCACAGCATGGGTTCTCTGGCGGTGCGGGCATTTCTCAGAAAATACGATTCTCTTATTGATCTGCTGATTGTCTGCGGATCTCCCAGCAGGAACCGGGCTGTGATTTTCGGCCAGATGATTGCAAAAATACAGAAGATGATTTTCGGAGGCCATCACCGCAGCCGGCTGCTGGAAGCGCTGACGTTCGGAGGGTTTGCCGCGCGTTTTCCCAAAGAGCCCCATTCCGGTTCCTGGATCTGTACCGATCAGCTGGTCGTCAGGGAATATGAAAATTCCGATCTGTGCGGCTTTACGTTCACCGTGGACGGATACCAGGCCCTGTTTCAGCTGATGGAGGAGACTTACAGCCGGAGCGGATGGCAGTGCACACAGCCGGACCTGCCGATTCTCTTTGTGGGAGGCGCGGAAGATCCCTGTATTGGAAACGCGCGAAGATTCGCAGCGGCCTTGAACCATCTCCGCAGCCAAGGGTACCAAAATGTCCGGGGAAAACTGTATCCGGGACTGCGCCATGAGATTCTCAACGAACCGTGCAGGGAAAAGATCTACCGGGATCTGGCAGGATATATCCGGCGGGAACTGGAATCCGAAAAGAGTCCGGTATAAATCCTTATAAAAGCGGGAATACTCTGGAAGACACATGCAAGGAGGACGCCATGCAAAGAAAGAGAAAAATGATTTTTCTTTTGCTTCTGGCCGGATGTATGCTGTTTTCCGGATGCGGACAAAAGGAAGAAGCGCAGGAAAAGGGAGAACTGGTGATGATCAGTTCTTCTTTTTCTGCGCAAATTTCTTGAATTTGCAGGAAGATTTTGTTATGATGAAAAACGGTGTAAAATCAATGTAAAAAGTAAAAAAGAGGCCGAAGAGGTCTCCGGGAGAAACACATGAGAAAGTTACTGATTTATTTGAAAGGCTATCACAGGGAAGCGGTTCTGGCGCCTCTGTTCAAGATGCTGGAGGCAAGCTTTGAGCTGGCGGTTCCTCTGGTGATGGCGAAGATCATTGACGTGGGTATCCGCAGTCAGGATGAGCTTTATATCTGGAAAATGTGTACGGTGATGATTTTTCTGGGAATCATCGGACTGGTATGTTCCGTGACGGCGCAGTACTTCTCGGCGAAGGCGGCGATGGGATTCAGTACGGCTCTGCGAAGAAGTCTGTTTGCCCACATCAATTCCCTGTCTTACCGGGAGCTGGATCTTCTGGGAACGCCTACGCTGATTACCAGGATTACAAGTGATGTGAACCAGGCCCAGACCGGAGTGAATCTGGTGCTGCGGCTCTTTCTCCGTTCACCGTTTATCGTGGCAGGCGCTGTGATTATGGCATTCACCATTGATGTGAAAACCGCGGTGATTTTTGTGATTGCCGTTCCGTTGATCTCACTGGTGATTTATCTGATTATGAAGGCTACGGTACCTATCTACAAGGAAGTTCAGAGATATCTGGACCGGATCTCCAGGATTACCAGAGAGAACCATGTGGGCGTTCGTGTCATCCGTGCCTTCTGCAGACAGAGGGAGGAGACGGAAGATTTCGAGGAGAACAATGAGTGGTACACCAGGATCCAGATCACTGCCGGAAAGATTTCAGCCCTTCTGAATCCTGCCACCTATGTGATTATGAACCTTGCCATTGTTGCGATTCTGTGGTCCGGAAGCATTCAGGTAGATACCGGACGGATCACCCAGGGAGAGGTGGTTGCCCTGGTGAACTATATGACACAGATTCTGACGGCGCTTCTGGCTCTGGCAAATCTGATTGTGGCGGTGACCAAAGCCACTGCTTCCGGCGCGAGGCTCAATGAAATCTTCGCGATACAGCCTTCCATGAGCGATGAGGGAAATGAGGAACAGAAAGAATGCCGGGATCAGGAGAGAGTCTCCTTCCGGGATGTGACTTATACTTACGCCGGCGCCGGGGCTCCGGCACTGGAAGAGATTACCTTTTCGGTAAAAGCCGGAGAGACTGTGGGTGTGATCGGAGGTACCGGATCCGGTAAGACTACGCTGATCAACCTGATCCCGCGGTTCTATGACGCGGACACAGGCAGTGTGCAGGTGGATGGAATTCCTGTGGAACGCTATCCCTTCTGGCAGCTGCGGGGAAAGATCGGCATGGTTCCCCAGCACGCGGTCCTGTTCAAGGGAACTGTGCGGGAAAATATGCAGTGGGGAAAATCAGACGCCACAGAAGAAGAAATCTGGGACGCGCTTAAAATTGCCCAGGCGGAGGATTTCGTGCGGAACCGGAAGGGAGGCCTGGACAGCCTGATCTCTCAGGGAGGCAGCAACCTCTCAGGAGGACAGAGACAGAGACTCACCATTGCCAGGGCTTTGGTGGGACGTCCGGAGATTCTGATTATGGACGACAGCGCTTCTGCCCTGGATTTCGCCACGGACGCGGCGCTGCGCCATGCGATCCGGGAAAAAACGCAGGGAATGACGGTGTTCATCGTCTCGCAGAGAGCGGCTTCCATCCGGCAGGCAGACCGGATTCTGGTTCTGGACGATGGAAGGCTTGTGGGAAATGGAACCCATACACAGCTGCTTGACACCTGCGAAGTATACCGTGAAATCTGCCTGTCACAGTTGACAGAAGAGGAGGTGAGAAGGCCATGAAACATCGGGAGACCATAAAGAAAGTCCTGAAACTGATCAGGCCCTATCGATGGAAAGTGATTTTCATGCTGCTTCTTGCTGCCGTGACCGTGGCGCTGACTCTGTACGCCCCGATCCTGATCGGCGACGCGGTGGACCAGATCGTGGGACCGCAGCAAATTTACACCGGACGGCTGCTGCGCATTCTGCTCTGTATGAGCGTGGTAATTCTCATCACAGCCGTTGCCCAGTGGCTGATGAACCTTCTCACGAATCAGGTGACTTACCGGGTAGTCCAGGACATTCGAAGCAAAGCGTTCGCCCATCTGCAGGAAGTTCCGGTGGGTTATGTGGATCAGAACCAGCCGGGAGATATTCTGAGCCGGATTGTGACGGATGTAAGCCAGTTTTCTGACGGGCTTCTGATGGGATTTACGCAGCTGTTCACCGGTGTGCTCACGATTCTGGGCACCATCGGCTTCATGATTTCCATCAACGGGAAGATCGCGCTCCTGGTTATTCTGCTGACTCCGGTTTCTCTGTTTGTGGCCAGCTTTATCGCGGGGAGAACCTATCGGATGTTTCATCTTCAGTCCGAGAAACGGTCTGCGATGACTTCTCTGGTAGAAGAACTTGTGGGAAATCAGAAGGTTGTACAGGCGTTTTCCTATGAAGAGAAAGCGATGGAGCGTTTTGACTCCATCAACGAGGAACTGAAGACCTGTGGAATCCAGGCGTTGTTTTTCTCCTCGATCACAAATCCCTGTACCAGATTTGTAAACGGACTGGTATATACCGGCGTGGGTATTTTCGGAGCGTTTACGGTAATCGGAGGCGGAATGACGGTGGGTCAGCTCACCAGTTTTCTGAATTACGCCAATCAGTATACCAAACCCTTTAATGAGATTTCCGGTGTGGCGACGGAGCTGGAAAGCGCTCTGGCCAGCGCCAGAAGAATTTTTGATTTTATTGAGACACCGGCGGAGAAACCGGATGAGGAAGATGCCAGGGTGCTCGATGGGGTGGACGGAAGCCTGGAAGTGGATCATGTTTCCTTCTCTTACCGCCCCGACACTCCGCTGCTTACAGATATTTCCATTCAGGTGAAACCCGGACAGAGGATTGCCATTGTGGGGCCCACCGGGTGTGGAAAGACGACGATGATCAATTTGCTGATGCGCTTTTACGATGTGAACGCGGGAGAGATCCGGATCAGCGGAGAACCGGTGGAACATGTCACCAGGGACAGCCTGAGACGAAGTTTCGGCATGGTACTGCAGGAGACCTGGCTGAAAGCCGGCACCATCCGGGAGAACATTGCCTACGGCAAACCGGACGCTTCCATGGAAGAGGTTGTACAGGCTGCCAAAGAAGCGCACGCGCACAGCTTTATCAAGCGGCTGCCTCAGGGATATGATACGGTGATCGCCGAGGACGGCGGGAACATTTCCCAGGGACAGAAGCAGCTTCTGTGTATCGCGAGGGTGATGCTGATGCATCCGCCCATGCTGATTCTGGATGAGGCGACCTCCTCCATTGATACCCGGACGGAGATTCGTGTCCAGGAAGCGTTCGCCAGACTGATGGAAGGACGGACCAGCTTTATCGTGGCGCATCGGCTTTCCACCATTCAGGGAGCAGACCTGATTCTGGTGATGAAAGATGGCAATATCATAGAACAGGGCAGACACGAGGAACTGCTGGAGCAGGAAGGATTCTACGCGCATCTGTACGAAAGTCAGTTCGCGGCGTCCTGACGGAATCAACTGTACCGGCCGAAGAGATAAAACTGCCGTACCGACGGATTTTTTTCTGTTGGTACGGCAGTTTTTGCGTTCATTTTACGTGATTTTTACGTCGATTTAATATAGAGATGATAGAAAAAAAGGACAGAAAAACCGAAAATAAAGAAGAGAAGAAACAAATGTTGCATCCATAAAAAGAGGTAAAATATGAAGAGAAGGATGGGATTTTTTCTGGGGAGTCTGTGTGCGGCAGTTTTTCTGGCAGGGTGTTCACAAGGGGGGAACCTTCAGAATTCTGACCAGGACAATGAGCGGATACAGCTGCGGATTTTATCGGGATCCGAAAATCAGGAACTGGAGGAGATTGTCGAAAAATGTGCGGATAAAGCCAGGATTACCGTAGATATGGAATACAGAGGTTCTGTGGATATTATGAGAGAACTGCAGAGCGGGGCTGTGGATTATGATGCGGTATGGCCGGCCAGCAGTATCTGGGTGTCCATAGGAGATGAACAGCATCTGGTAAAACATGAAGCGTCTGTTTCCATGACCCCTGTGGTATTCGGTATTCGGCAGGGCCTCGCGAAGGAACTTGGATTTACCGATGAGGAAGTCTCGGTGAAGGATCTTCTGGAAGCAATCCGCCAGGGAAAGATGAGTTTTTGTATGACCAGTGCCACGCAGTCCAATTCGGGAGCCAGTGCATATATCGGTTTTCTGTACGCGATGCTGGAAAAGCAGGAAAATATGACAATGGAAGATCTGGACGATGCGGCGTTGAAAGAAAATGTGCGGGAACTGCTGAGTGGAGTAGAGAGGAGTTCAGGGAGTTCTGACTGGCTGAAAGAGATGTTTTTGGAAGAAGATTATGATGCCATGGTGAATTATGAATGTCTGATGATTGATGCCAATGAGCAGCTGACTGCTAAGGGGGAGGAACCGCTGCAGATTGTTTATCCTTATGACGGGCTTTCCATTGCGGATTCACCACTTGGATACGTGGATCACGGTGACGAGCAGAAAGAAGAGGCTTTTTTGAGATTTCAGGAATGTCTGCTTTCTGAAGAAACACAGTCTCAGATTGAAGCAACAGGACGCCGGATCCGGGCAGATGGAGTTTCTGATGAAAATCAGGAAGTGTTCCGAAGAGAATGGGGAATTGATACAGACCGAATTTTGTCTCCTATTCGGATGCCGGAAGCGGAAGTGCTTATGAAAGCTCTGAATCTTTACCAGTCAGATTTAAAAAAGCCTTCTCTGAATCTTTACTGTCTTGATTTTTCAGACAGTATGGCACCGGTGGGCCTGGAACAGTTAAAAGACGCCATGGCGCAGATTCTGATTCAGGATTACGCAAAGGAAAATTTTCTGCAGGCGACAGAAGGAGAAGTTAATATTGCCATTTTATTTGATGATTCCGTCCTGGAAGTTTTCCGCGCGGAGGATGCTTCCGCGTCATCGCTGCAGTCGCTTTATGACGAGATTGCCCGGTACGGAACCAGTGGAGGAACAGATATCTACAATGCGGCAGCGCGGGCGCTTGAGGAAGCATCGCAGTATCCTCTGCAGGAATATACGCCGGCAATCATTCTGATGACAGACGGAAAGTCCTCTTACCATGAGGAGGTGTTTAATCAGGCGTGGGAAAAGTATGGGATGGATATTCCCGTTTTTTCCATCACTTTTGGAAACGCGGATGAAGAACAGCTGGAAGCACTGGCGGAGAAAACCGGCGGAAGAGTTTTTGACGGAACCGAAAATCTCACAGAAGCATTTCGAAATGTGAAAGGATATAATTAAATGAAACGACATGGATGGACGGAGTGGATCAGCGTTTTTCTCTCCGTGCTGCTGGCACTGCTGCTGTTTGTGTTTTTGTTTATCAAACTGGAGTTGGGGTTGTTGGCATCGGTTCTTTCGGCTCTGGTGTCTTATGTGGCACTGACTTTTCTGCTGAAGCCGGAAGAACGAATCGGAAGAGTCCGGGTCTCCTCTCTGCGTCATGGGGAATTGCTTCATGAAAAACTGAATGAGGCGGGAGCGGACTACGCCCGGATGGAAAAAGCGGTTGAAAAGATGATGGATCCGGAGCTGATGAGAAAAGGAAAAGAACTTCTGGAACTTGCGGAGAGAATCCTGAAATATCTGACAGAGAATCCGGATAAGATTTCAGCGGCTCGGAAATATATTGACTATTATCAGGAGACGGCGGCCAATGTGCTGGAACAATATGTAAAACTGCAGAATACTCAGTTTGGATCTCAGAAAACCCGTCTTCTGGAAAACACCAGAGAGACTATGGAGATTCTGAATCAGGCTTTTCAGATTCAGTTTGAAAAATTGACGCAGAATGAGTTGATTGATATGGAAGCGGATATGAATCTGCTGCGGCAGACACTGCAGGAAGAAGGCTGCCTGGAGCCGAATCGAAAGGAATGAGGAGGAGCGCATGAAAAAAGCAGTTGGATTGATTCTGCTGTTGGCGGTAATGATTTTTGTAGGGATTTCCTATATTGCGAAAAAAGAAGAAAAACCACAGACGGCGGTCAATGGTTATGTGGGCGGAGAGAAAATCGGATTTCTGGAAGATGAGGAAGTGCAGTCGGTCCTGCAGGAAAAATATGGCCTGTCGGTGGACTATTCCAAAGCAGGTTCTCTGGATATGATGACTGCGGATCAGGAAGAGAGAAATTATTTGTTTCCTTCCAGCAGCATTGCAGCGGAATATTACGAAGAGCTGCATGGAAAACCGGTACAGAGTGAAATTGTGATGAATACGCCGATCGTATTGTATACCAGGAAAATGGTTGCCGACGCGCTGGAAGAACAGGGACTGATTACCGCACAGGGTGAGGCACGTTATCTCGATATGAAGGGAATGGTGCAGTTGATTCAGGAAGACACCGGTTGGGCGGATCTGGGATTGCCCCAGTTATATGGAACGGTATCTGTGGATACCACAGACCCTTCCAGATCAAATTCAGGAAACATGTTTGCGGCACTTCTGGCGAATGTATTGAATGGCGGTAAGACGCTTACTTCGGAAGATATGGAAGAAATTCTGCCGCAGCTGGAATCCATTTTCGGAAAGCTCGGATATATGGAGGATTCCTCTGCAGATTTATTCAGCCAATTCCTGAAGATGGGCGTGGGAGCCATGCCTGTCATTGCCGGATATGAAAGCCAGCTGATTGAGTATGCGGCGGAGAATCCAGAGGAATATCAGGCAATGAAGGAGGACCTGGTTCTGCTTTATCCGACTCCCACGGTCTGGTCTTCCCATGTGCTGATTGCTCTGGATGAGAAAGGACAGAAATTGATTCAGGGGCTTCTGGACGAAGAGGTTCAGAAACTTGCCTGGGAGAAACATGGATTTCGAACGGAGGTCAGCGGAGCCGGTGAGGATGTGGGAATATCCGGTGTGGCGGACAGTATCACACAGGTAACACAGGTGCCGGAATATCCGGTGATGAGAGAAATCTTTGCAGCGTTGGAGTGAGTCTATGGAATGGGAAAAAAGAGTGAAAGAAATCAAAGAACGGATTGATCTGAAAGATTCCCAGATGGTGATGCAGTATGGTTCTGGTGCCCGTCAGGAAATCGCGGATTCTTCGGAGAGAATTCTTGCCCATCTTCAGAAGAGACAATCAACAGAACAGATCGGGGATCTGCTGGATCGCCTGCTCAGGATGCTCCGGGAGAGTGAAGAAATATTTTCCGGGGAGAAAGGAAGTGTATTTCTGCTGTTTTTTGGAGAAAACGGAAGAATACGCAGA
Source organism: uncultured Blautia sp. (assembly GCA_963927715.1). Classification (GTDB taxonomy): domain Bacteria; phylum Bacillota; class Clostridia; order Lachnospirales; family Lachnospiraceae; genus Blautia_A. The sequence goes on from CAWVBU010000001.1 coordinate 784,569, forward strand.
TTCCGTTCCAGGTATGAGCGTGTGGAAGGTCAGATGGATTTGCTGGCAGGTGAACTGGAAGGAATCCGGATGGAACTTCTCAAAAGTGCCGGAATTTATGATGTCTTGTATCGGCAGAACAGGGAGAGCCTGGAAAAACTGCAGTGTTATATCGAAGCCGGAGAGAAAAAAATTTCAGAGGTTCGCGAACAGGTGCTTCCCGGTCTGCGGAAGAAGGCAGAAGAAAGCAGAGACTATCTGCAGATTCAGGAAGCAAGGGACTGGGAAGAGTCATTGAACCGGTTCGAGAAGAAGATTACCGGATTGAAGACAAGTGAAACCATTGCCATGCAGATCATACCTCAGCTGAAATTAATCCAGAATCAGGATCGCCTTCTGGCAGAAAGGATTCAGGAATTCGCGCAGGAACTGATTCCTCTGTGGAAAAACCAGGCATCATTGGCGCTGGGAATTGAGCGCGGAGGAAGGGAGGAGCGCAGAAGAGAATATTTTTCAGAAGGGCGCGGCATACTGCGGCAGGCCAATCAGGTTCTGACGGCTTCTGCGGAAGAGATTTTATCTGTACAGAGAGAAGAAAGGGAGAGCCAGTCCAGGGCAGGAGAGGATTTTCAGCGTATGAAAGAGGAGATGAGAGGGACCTGTGGCTAAGAATTGTTCTGCCCGGCGTTGCAAGATTCGATGGGGGTATGTTATAATCAGGACATGCAGCCATTCGAATAAAAAGAAGGTGGGACAAAGAGAATGAAAAAAATCGGAATTGTTACAGACAGTAACAGCGGAATAACGCAGGACAGAGGAAGGGAACTGGGTGTTTCAGTGATTCCTATGCCCTTTTTTATTGACGAGAAATTGTATCTTGAGGGGATTACCCTGACCCAGGAAGAGTTTTACCAGCGTCTGGGAGAAGACGCGGAGATTTCCACTTCACAGCCGGCTCCGGCGGACGTCACCGGTCTGTGGGACCGTCTTCTGGAGGAGTATGATGAGATTGTGCATATTCCCATGTCCAGCAGCCTGAGCACGACCTGCTCCACAGCGGTTATGCTCTCCAGGGATTACGACGGAAGAGTTCAGGTGGTGGATAATCAGAGAATCTCTGTAACCCAGAGACAGTCGGTTCTGGATGCCCTGACTCTGCGGGATCAGGGACTGGACGCTGTCCGGATCAAAGAGATTCTGGAGGCGGAAAAAGGAAATTCCAGCATCTATATCACGCTGGAGACGTTGAAATATCTGAAAAAAGGTGGTAGAATCACTCCTGCGGCGGCAGCAATCGGAACGGTGCTGAACCTGAAGCCGGTTCTGCAGATCCAGGGAGGAAAACTGGACGCGTACGCGAAAGTGCGCGGGAAGAAAGCGGCCCGGCGCACGATGATCAAAGCAATGAGAGATGATTTTGAGAACCGTTTTGCCAGGGAAGTACAGGAGGGGAAAATGTGCCTGCAGATTGCCTATACAGGGAATCTTGAGGAGGTAGAAGAGTTCCGGGAAGAAATTCTGAACACATTCCCCGGATATGAGATCTGGATGGATCCCCTGTCCCTGAGCGTGTCCTGCCATATCGGCCAGGGAGCGCTGGCGATTGCCTGCGCGAAACGGGTGGACGCGGATTAGAAAAATCCGGGATCCAGGACAGAACGATACGCAAGCGAAGGAGTCGAGAAGAATGAAGAAAATGATGGATCTGCTGGCACAGGAAATGTCAGCGGCATTTGAGAAGGCGGGCTACGATGCCTCCTACGGAAAAGTCACGGTGTCCAATCGGCCGGATCTGTGCGAGTACCAGTGCAACGGCGCGATGGCGGGGGCGAAAGCTTACCACAAAGCGCCGATCATGATCGCGCAGGATGTGGTTTGGCATCTGGCGGACAGCACGGTATTTTCCATGGCAGAGGCAGTAAAACCCGGATTTATCAATCTGAAAGTGAGCGGAACCTTCATCTGCGAATATCTGAAGCAGATGAGAGAGTCCGGATCACTCGGAGTGGAGAAGACAGAAGATCCCAAGACCATTGTCATCGATTACGGCGGGCCCAATGTGGCGAAGCCTCTCCATGTGGGACATCTGCGTTCTGCGATTATCGGTGAGAGCATCAAGCGAATGGGAAGATTTATGGGACATAAGGTGATCGGTGATGTGCACCTGGGAGACTGGGGTCTGCAGATGGGACTGATCATCACACAGCTTCGTCATCAGCAGCCGGATCTGCCTTATTTCGACGAGAACTATCAGGGGGAATATCCCGAAGATGCGCCCTTTACCATCGGAGAGCTGGAAGAGATCTATCCGGCTGCCAGCGCCCGTTCCAAAGAGGATGAGGCGTTCCGCCAGGAGGCACTGGAGGCAACCCACCTTCTGCAGGAGGGAAGACCGGGATACCGGGCTTTGTGGAATCACATTATGAATGTCTCCGTCGCGGATCTGAAGAAGAATTACGAGAAGCTGGATGTGACCTTCGATCTCTGGAAGAAAGAATCCGATGCCCAGCCATACATTCCGGCTATGGTGGAAAAGATGAAAAACGAGGGCTATGCTTATCTGGATCAGGGAGCCCTGGTGGTGGATGTGAAAGAGGATTCCGATACGAAGGAGGTTCCGCCCTGTATGATTTTAAAATCTGACGGGGCTTCTCTTTATACAACGACAGACCTGGCGACGATCGTAGAGCGTGAAGAACTGTTCCATCCGGATGAGATTCTCTATGTGGTGGACAAACGTCAGGAGATGCATTTCATCCAGGTGTTCCGCTGCGCGAAAAAGACCGGGCTTCTGCCGGAAGAGACGAAACTGTCTTTCCTCGGATTCGGAACCATGAACGGAAAGGATGGGAAGCCATTCAAGACCCGTGAAGGCGGAGTGATGCGTCTGGAACATCTGATCGCGGATATCAATGAAGAAATGTTCCGGAAGATTGTGGAGAACCGCAGCGTGCGGGATAAAGATGCCAGAGAGACCGCTCAGATTGTAGGGCTGTCAGCCATAAAATACGGAGATCTCTCCAATCAGGCTACGAAGGATTACGTCTTTGACATTGACCGTTTTACCTCCTTCGAGGGAAACACCGGTCCCTATATTCTGTATACCATCGTCCGCATCAAATCCATTCTGAACCGTTATGTGCAGGATGGCGGAGATCCTCTCACAGGGGAACTTTTGGAGGCTTCCGGTGAGAGCGAGAAAGCGCTGACCCTGGCTTTGGCCGGATTTTCCGCGATGATTGAGAATGCCTATGAGGAAAAAGCGCCTCATAAGATCTGTTCTTATATCTATGAACTGGCCAATGACTTTAACCGTTTCTATCATGAGACGAAGATCCTGAGTGAGGAAAATGAAAAACAGAAGAGCTCCTGGATTCAGCTTCTGAACCTTACCAAAGAGGTTCTGGAGACCAGCATTGATCTTCTGGGCTTTTCCGCGCCGGAGAGAATGTAATTCTGTTTTTTAACTTACCGTTCCCGGACTTGTGCTTTACAAGTCCGGGGATTTTGGTTTATAATGAAAGCACTTCTTATTCTGCCGCGTCTGCGGCAGAGAATTCAAACACTGCGGTTCCGCAAAAAAGGGCGTTTCGGCCCGAAGATCCAAAAACATGACAAAAGAAAAAAAGGAGAGATGCCTGTGATAGGCAGAAAAATCAAAGACCGTTATTATCTCCTGGAGCGTCTTGGCGGCGGAGGAGAGGGGACGGTTTATCTTGCCCGCGATGAAGAGCTGGGGAAATACTGGGCAGTCAAAGAAGTTTCACCGGACCGGCAGGAGGAAATGCAGGCTTTGCGGAAACTTTCTCATTCCATGCTTCCGCAGATTGTGGACTATGTGCAGGAGGAAAACGTTGCTTATCTGGTGATGGAATACATTCAGGGGCAGAGTCTGGAACAGATCCGTAAGAAGGGTCCCTGTGCCAGGCAGCAGGTGATCCGCTGGGGAATCCGGCTTTGCCAGGTTCTGGAATATCTTCATACCCGATATCCTCCCGTGGTGCATCTGGATGTGAAGCCATCCAATATTCTGCTGACCGGTCAGGGGGATCTGTATCTGATCGATCTGGGAAGCTGCGGCCTGGCGGGCGGAAAGAACCGACGGCGGAAGACGGCGAAGGGGACGCCGGGTTACGCGCCGCCGGAGCAGGCCGACGGAGAGGTGGATGTGCGCTGTGACATCTACAGCCTGGGGAAAACCATGGAAGTGCTTGTGGGCGGACGGGCGCGGGCGGGGGAAGAGCTGTGGAAAGTGATCCGAAAATGCGTGCAGCCTGACCGGGAACAGCGGTATCCGGACTGCCGCCGGCTGGAGGCGGATCTGAGAAAACGGCTCCATGGGAGCAGACACCGCTGCCTTCTGCTTTTGCTTGTGCTGGGACTGGCGGGCGGCATGCTGGCGGGGAGATTCCTGGTTCTGCGTTATCAGGGACCTGCCGAAGAAGAGAAAGTCCGCGAGATCACACAGGAAGATTTTCTGGAACGCTACACAGAGATTCAGAATCAGATCCAAAAGGGATTTCTCCTGGAGGAAGGGCAGGCACGCAGTCAGATCCTTGCCGCAAGCGGGGAGAGACTGGAGAAACTTCAAAAGGAGACCGGGGATTTCCGGGCACAGGCAGTCCTGCGTCTGACCGCGGCCCGCCTGTGCCGGGAGCAGAACGATAGTAAGAATGCGAGGAAACATTATGAATGGCTGCTCAGGAAAAAGTGGCAGCCCAAACAGGTTTTCAGCGAATACGGACTGTACCTGCTGGAAATCGGCGAGACAGAGGCGTCATGGAAACTGTTTGGCCTGGATGGGGTGGAAGAAATGACTGCGGAACATGACAACGGGAAAAAATGGAAGGAGATGCTTCGTGAAGAAAAGAAGAAATAAGAGATCCTGGAAAGGGCTGCTGTTAGGGACGGTTCTGCTGGCAGCAGCGGTTTCCGTGAAGGTTTCAGGCATGCAGCTGGGAGGATTTGAGATTCAGGTCGGCGGAAAAGAGGAGGAACTGGACACCGGATCAGAGGCGCGGGAGCAGGAAGAGAAGGAGCCGTCTCCGGTACAGGAACCGTCCCGGGAGTTCTCTGATGTGGAACCGGAGGAAACACAGCCACCGGCGCAAAGCCGGAAACCGGAGAGGGATTCGGCCGCAGAACCGCCGGCGTCGTCTCAGACCGAGGAAGTGCAGATCGGGGATTCCTGGCAGGTGAGTCCGGAAAACGCGCAGGACGATATGCAGGCAAAGGAGACGGAATCTTTCTTTGCGGAAGATGAAGAGGCGGCAAATTCCCGGACGAAGGAAGCTCAGATTACGGAAAGTCCCCGTCCCACGGCGAGTCCGGCCCCGACGGCAGTGCCTTCTGTCTCCGCCGGCAGGCGAGAAAAGAAAGCCGAAAGAAAGAGCGGCGGCAAAGATGTTTCGGAAGAGGTTTTTCGAAGGCAGATACAGGTGAGAAAGGGAGAGCGTATGGTGCAGCTTTCCTTCCAGAGCACGCAGGACTGGTATCTGTATTCCTTTCAGATTAACGGGCAGGAGGTATTCTACCATTGGGAGGGCTCCTGGGCGACTGCCGGGGAGATCTCCTGGCAGGAGGGCGCGAATTCCATTGAGGCCGCGGTGCGCACCGGAGACGGGAAACTTCACCTTATGGATCCCTGGATGGTGTTCTTCCGGAAATAAGAACAAGGGAAAATCCCCTTCAAAGATTGTCCCGCCCGGCGGCGGTATGGTATAATGGTCTGCGGAGCAGACATGGTATCATGATCGCAACGCGATTATGATGAGCAAAACAGGAAAGGTGACAGAAGATGTATCGTGCGATTTTATTTGATCTGGACGGGACGCTGACGGCCTCCGGTGAGGGAATCACCAGGTGTGTTCAGTATGCTCTGGGGAAATTTGGAATTTATGAACCGGATCTGAAAAAACTGGAAGTTTTTATCGGGCCTCCGCTGAAAGATATGATGATGCAGTATGCCGGGCTGGATGCGCAGCAGGCGGAACAGGCGGTACGCTATTACCGGGAGCGGTATTCTGAGAAGGGAATGTATGAGAATCATCCGTATCCGGGAATCGAAGAGGTGCTGCGGACTTTGAAGGAACGGGGATACCGTCTTGCGGTAGCTTCCTCGAAACCCACCCATTATGTGACACAGATTCTGGAATATTTTCATCTGGAATCTTATTTTGAAGTGATCGTGGGGAGTGAGCTGAGCGGGAAACGTGTGCGCAAGGCGGAAGTGATTGAAGAAGCCCTGGAACAGCTTGGCATGTCGAAAAAGAGGAAAAATGCCATTATGGTGGGAGACCGGGAACACGATATCCTGGGTGCGAGACAGGCAGGCCTGGAATGTGTGGCAGTGGCCTATGGATATGGAAGCCGGGAGGAGCTGGAACAGGCCAACCCCGCCGCCATTGCGGATTCCGTGGAGGAACTGCCGGATTTTTTCGAATAGGCCCTCTGCAGAAACCGGGGAAACTTCGCCTTGTGTGGAGGGCAGCCTATCCGCTGCTTTTGCATTATGTGCTGCTGACCTTGGGAGTGAACCTTTTCTATGGAGTGCTCCTGTTTCTTCAGGGGCCTTCGGTGGATTTTTATGACCAGGCAGTAGTGCTCAACGGCCTGGCTTCGCTGTTGATTCTGCCGGTTTTCTGGTGGCTGTACCGCAGAGACCGGCGTCTGCGGGGCGGGTGGCAGCGGCGCAGGAGATTAAAGCTGCCGGATGGAGCTATGAGCTTTCTGTGGGGCGGATCTCTGGCGGTGGTGCTGAATCTTCTGTTTGCGCTGCTGCAGATTTTTCAGCGGTTCCCCACTTACAGTGAGCAGACCCAGAGGATTACCGAAAATGCCAGTGTTTTCTGGCTGGTTGTCTGGACGGCGGTAATCGCGCCGATGGTGGAAGAGCTGGTCTGCCGCGGATTGATTTTCCGAAGACTGAGAGATTCCATGGGAAGGTGGCCGGCCATTGTGATTTCCGGAGTGATGTTCGGGCTCTATCACGGGAATGTGGTTCAGGCGCTCTACGCCTCGGTGCTGGGAATCTTGATGGCGGTTCTGGTGGAGCTTACCGGGACGCTGTGGTCCAGTATTCTGTTTCACATGGGGGCGAATCTGATTTCCATTCTGTACAGCAGCTACGCGGTCGCGCTTGCCGGATGGAATCAGGGAATCGCGCTGGCGGCGTTTCTGCTGCTGCAGCTTCTGCTGTTCTGGGTTGGAAGCTTTTATTTCCTGAATCGATGGAAAAGAGAGAAAACGGTGTCCTGAGGGGATGCCGTTTTTTTGTGCGGGAAGGCGCCGATTCCGCGAATCCATGAAAGCAGGTGACGTTCCTGTCGAAGAGAAGTAAATTTATATTTATTTTATATAATATATGTAAATATAAATTGACAATCCGAAAGTGACTTCCTATAATAAGAGTATAAGACGGAAGATTTTATGCGGGTGAAGGATTGTTTCGAAAAGGGAAAGGAGAAGGAATATGACAAAGCAGAATAAAAAACTTGCCGAGATTCTGGCGGAGAAAGGCCTTGGCCTGAACCAGAGATACGGCGGAAGTGAGAATTCCGGCGAGATCACCGAGAGGGAGAAACTCCCCTGTGAACCTACCAGCCGTGCGAAAAAGCTGATGGATCTCTATTATCAGACGCTTGCCTCCACTTCCACGGAGTGGACCTACTGGTATACGAGAAAATATGAGGAGATGGACGGAGACGTTCAGATCATCCGCCGGGCTCACGCTCTGGCAAATGCTTTCCGGCATGTGACGACCAGTATTTATCCGGGAGAGATCCTGGTAGGCGGAAAAGCCAGCTACATGAGAGGGTCTTACCCCATGCCCTGGCTGAACCAGTCATTTTTCGCCGCGCAGAAGGATCAGTTCAGCGATAAGGCGAAAGGAAACGCCCAGAGAGAAGCCGACAAACAGGCAGTTCTGGGGGAAGGCGGCGGAAATGTGACCAAGGATATGCCGGGAATCATTTCCCTGGCCGGAAAGTTCGGAGTCCGCGTAGAAGAGATTTCCGGACTGAACAAGATTACGGATTACTGGGAAGGAAAGACGGTATTTGATCTGGGTGAGAAATACAGCGCCCGGGTACCGGAATTCAAAATCAAGAATGATATCGGCCGTACGCTGACGGCGCGTCCGGATTCCGCCTACACGATCCCGGTGGGACGTGAAGTGGTGAATTACTATTATCCATTGGCCTGGGGCTGGGATAAAATCGTGGAATACTGCGACAAGAGAGCGGAGGAAGTAGCCGGCCACGCAGGCGGAGACGGCCTGAGAGGAATGGACCGCCTGTACTATTATGAGTCGGTGATTATTCTGGTCAAAGGGGTTCAGGCGTGGATTGAAAATTACGCGAAGGAAGCCCGCCGTCTGGAAAAGATTACTCCGGATGAAAAACAGAAACAAGAATTCCAGGAGATTGCAAAGCGGTGTCAGTGGATCGCCCACAATCAGCCGAGGACTTTTGTGGAAGCGGCGCAGCTGGCTTATTTCACACACATTGCGCTGGTCAATGAGGAAGTGGCCTCCGGCGTATCCCCGGGACGTCTGGGCCAGGTGCTCTATCCCTGGTATGAACAGGATATAGAAGCCGGCCGGACCAATGATAAGGAAGTGCTGGAGCTGCTGGAATGTATGCGGGTAAAATTCACCTGCATGGACCTATTTGTCAGCGGAAGTTCCACCAGTGTACTCTCCGGAAATACCTTTAACAACCTGACAGTGGGAGGACTGACCAGAGACGGCAAGCCTGCCTGCAACCGCCTGGAATGGCTGATCCTGCATGCCGCAGAGACGCTGCAGTCTCCGCAGCCGACCCTTTCCATTCTCTGGGATGAGAAGCTTCCGGAGGATTTCGTGCTGAAAGCCGCGGAAGTGGTGAAAACCGGAACCGGCTATCCGGCCTGGATGAACAATCAGGTGGGAATCAAATTCCTGATGAAACAGTATGGACCGGAAGGAATGACCGAGGAAGAGGCGCGGGCCATCGCCATCGGCGGCTGCCTGGAGACTTCCCCCTGCTGCTGGAAGGAACTGACTCTGAACGGAAAGAAATACGAGATACCGGGAGGCGCCGGAAACTCCACCTCCATCGGTGTGCATTTTATCTCCAATCCGAAAATTTTAAGCCTGGTTCTGGACAACGGATACGATACCAAGTACGGATTCCAGCTGTTTCCGCCTCATAACCGGAAGCTGGAGACCTATGAGGAACTCTGGGAGACCTTCTGTGAATACTACAAATACTGCATCAATACCCTTCTTCGCTGCTGCAACATTCAGCATGACATTCACAGAAAATTCGATATCCCGCTGCTGCAGAGCACGCTGAAACCGGATTGCCTGGAGACCGGGTATGAGCATGCCAACATGGGATACCGTTACAATGCCACCTACAATATCGAGACTTCCGGAACCATCAATATGGTAAACTCCCTGGCAGCATTGAAAAAGCTGGTTTACGAGGAGAAGAAATATACGCTCGACGAGATGCGGGACGCGCTGAAACACAACTTCGGTTTCTATACACCGGCGGAATCCGGCAACTACTCCATGGGTGAGCAGATCAAAAAAGACGGAATGGAACAGTACGATGAGATTCATTCCGACTGTCTGCTGGCTCCGAAGTACGGAAATGACGAAGGATACTGTGAGCAGATCCTGAAAGAATATGAGGAGTGGCTGTGTCCTACCTGCAGAACCTTTGAGTCTGTCTTCGGTCTGCCCATGTATGCCTGCCAGATCTCGGTTTCCACACAGGGACTTCTGGGACAGGGCTGCCCGGCGACCGCGGACGGCCGCCTGGAGGGGACGACCTTCGCGGACGCTTCCATGTCCGCGTATCCGGGAACAGACAAGAGCGGTCCGTATGCGCTGTTTAATTCCGCGACGGTATGGGATCACAGCGAGTCACAGAACTCTCAGATGAACCTGAAGCTTCATCCCACCGCAGTGAAAGGAGAAGCGGGAACCAGAAGGCTGATGGATCTGGCGACTGCTTATATGAAGAAAGGCGGATTCCACATTCAGTTTAACGTGGTGGACAGCAATCTTCTGAAAAAAGCGCAGAAGAATCCGGAAAATTACCGGGATCTGATGGTACGTGTGGCCGGATTTACCCAGTACTGGGTGGAGATCGGAAAGCCGATTCAGGATGAGGTTGTGGCCAGAACGGAATATGAGGGGGTATAAAATTATGAAAAAACATAACGATTGCGAAAATTTCGAATATTTTGATGTGCAAAAGGATACTGCGTGAAACACGACGGTCTGGTGCCTTACGACGGAGAAGCCTGCGAGTGCTTCTCCCAGCGGCCCAAATGTAAAAACTGCGCGCATTTCCAGAATCCGGACGCAGAGGGAATCGGAACCTGCACTGGTCTGGAAGATCATTCTTTCTGGGCGCTTGCGCAAAGAGACGCCAGAAACTGTGAGGGTTATCAGAAAGCATAGCGGGTGAGCATATGGAAGAGCGAAAAGGACTGGTCTTTGATATCCAGGGGTTCTCCGTCCATGACGGCCCCGGATGCCGTACGCTGGTGTTCCTGTCAGGATGCCCGCTGCACTGCCCCTGGTGTGCCAATCCGGAGGGCATGAAAAAGAAAAGCCGGCTGCTGTTCAGCCGTCAGAAATGCAGATATGAGAAAAGCCACTGCCGGCGCTGCCTGACTGCCTGTCCGTACGGCGGAGTGCGGGAGACGGGAAATCCGGAGAACCCTCTGGAGTTCGACCGGAAAATCTGTGACAGCTGCACGATTTTCGCGTGCGCGAAAGCCTGCGCCCATGAAGCGGCCAGGATTTCCGGACAGTACCGGACCACCGAGGAGATCATGCGGATTTTCCGCAGGACCGGGCGTACTGGGATTCCCAGGGAGGGCCTGGTTTCTCCGGGGGAGAGCCGATGGCGCAGCCGGAATTTCTCTGCTCCCTTCTGGAGGCCTGCAAGGCGGAAGGAATGAATACCTCCATCGAGACGACGGCCTGTGTGGATCCGGAGGTTTTTCAAAGGGTGATGGAGAAAATCGATTTTGCCTTTATCGACGTGAAACACATGGATTCCCGCAGACACAGGGAAGTGACAGGAGTCGGAACGAACGGATCCTCTCGAATATAGAAGCTCTGGCGGCAAGTTCCTGGAGCGGACGCCTGATTCTGCGGATGCCGGTGATCGAAGGATTCAACGATACTCTGGAGAACGCTGCGCGGACAGCGGAGTTTATGAAGAAAAACGGCCTGTTCGAGATCAATCTCCTGCCATTTCACCGGTTGGGAACTTCGAAATGGGAACAGTTGGGAAAGACTTATCCCTATGCGGACTATCTCCCCACGGAAGAGAGTGTGATGGAGCAGCTGCAGGAATACTACCTGGATCAGAGAATTGCTTGTTATGTGGGAGACGACGTGGTATATTAGAGGCAAAAGGAAGAGACGAAGAGGAGTAAAACGGTGAATCAGAATCTGACTTTATCGGAACGGGCGGAACAGACGAAGCTGACCAGGGCAGAGGAGAAAATTGTAGAGACGGTCATGAATCATATCGGAGAAGCTGCCTTTCTGAACGGGGCACAGCTGGCGAATTTCTGCGGGGTGTCCGCTTCCCTGGTTACCCGTCTGATCCAGAAGCTGGGATATCCCGGATTTCAGGAATTCAAGCGGGAGATGCAGGAGATTTACCGGCAGGAAGTGACGCCCTACGATATTTACCAGAAGCATCTGTCGGAAGAAGAGAAGAAAAGCAGTTCCATCCACCAGTTTATCACGGAAAATGTGGAAAATCTGGCGGCGCTGGAACAGAACAACGCGCAGGAGACCATTGACGCGGTGGCGCAGGCGATCCATGACGCGGATAAGGTGTATATTCTGGCGATGTTTGCCTCAGAGAATCCGGCGCGGGCTTTGGCCCATTATCTTGACCGGCTGGATATCTCCCACCAGTGTGTATTTGATCTGGGACTTTCCAGGAAAATTGAGTATATACAGCCGAAACCGGAAGATCTGGTGATCGCGTTCAGTTTTCAGGGAATTTTGCGGGAGATTTATGAGGCCTGCGAGTATATCGAAAAACGCGGCACCCCGATTGTGAGTATCACAGATACCAAGGCGAACCGCCTGACGAGACTGAGCGCGTATTCACTGACGGTGTCAGTGAGCGGGTCGGTGTTTGATTATTCCCATGTGGCGACCATGGCCATGGTGACACTTTTGGCGAACCGCCTGGCGGATACCTTTGATCCGGAGTTTCTCTCCGCCAGATTTGAGCAGATCCGAAATGAGTGGAAACAGAAGGAACTGTTTCTGAGTACGCTAAAGTAACAGAAGAAAAAGAAAAAGATGTGTATAAGGGTGGGGAGAACGGTTATACTATAAGTGTTCATTGAATCCCCCTTCGATGAATATTACAAAAGAAGAGTAGAATACTTATCCTCCCCTTGAAACGAACAGGTGCATGACGGCAGATCCGTCATGCACCTGTTCTAATGTTGTAAGGTAATGTCAGTTTATACGTATAATTCTTCTTTTTCCGGAAGTTTCTCCACATAAGTGTGAGCTTCTTCCTCACCCCGCAGGATACGCAGAGCGCCAAGAGAGAGAGCCTCCAGTTCGTTTTCGCCCGGCATCACATGGACGGGAGCGATGAATTTTACACGTTCCGTCACCATGCCTGTGAGCATTTTGGAGTTTGCCACGCCGCCGGTGAGGATGATTTCATCCACATTCCCGCACATGGTTGTGGCCAGCTCCCCGATTCCCTTCGCGATCTGATAGGCTTCTGCCTCGTAGGCCAGTTTGGCTTCCTCATCGCCGTCGGCGATCCGCCTCTCGATTTCTCTGCAGTCGAACGTGCCAAGCAAAGCTTTCAGGCCGCCCATACCGCGGAGTTTCTTCTTGAGTTCTGCTTTGCTGTAGTCGCCGCTGTAACACATATCTACAATGTACAGGATGGGTACAGAGCCGGAACGCTCGGGGGAGAAAGGTCCGGCGTCATCGGTGATGACGTCCACGATCCGCCCGTGCTCATGGGCGCTGATGGAGATGCCTCCGCCCAGATGGGCGATGACAAAATTCATATCCTGATAGGTTTTTCCCTTTTCCGCGGCTGCCTTGCGGGCCATGGCTTTGGTATTCAGAACGTGGCAGAAACTCTCCCGTTTCAGGCCGGCAATTCCTGTCACTTCGCGACGGGAGTCAGTTCATCCGCGCCCACCGCGTCATAGATCAGAGCCGGGATGTGAAGGGGATCCGCCACAGCGGCTGCCAGCAGGGCTCCCAGATTGGAAGCGTGGGCGATAATCGGTCCCTGGATGATTTTGCGCTTCATGGCCTCATTTACGTAATAGCCGCCTGCCTGCAGAGGAGAAATCTGTCCGCCCCGCCCCACAACCGCAGAGAGCTTTTCCAGAGGGAAGTGATGTTTTTTTCAGTTCATTCAGTACCACTTCTTTCCGCATGAAGAACTGATCCTTCTGGGAATGACATTTTGCCAGTTCTTCGGAGGTGTGGTCCAGGGAACTTTCAAACACTTCTTTTTCGTTTTCGTATACGGCAATCTTTGTGGACGTGGATCCCGGATTGATTGCCAGGATATAATACTGTGACATTTCGATAGTTCTCCTTTCTTTTCACAATCTCGGCGCGTTTCGCAGCTTCTACGGATATTTTATCAGCAAAGACAGAAAAAATCAATAAAATTTAGACAATATATACAACTTAACGCCTTAAAGTGCTGAAATAATTATATATTTTAGACAAAAAACAGACAGCCCTCGGAGAAACAGATCGAGAGGGCTGTCTGTTGAAACATCAGAATACAGCAGTGATGAACACGGCGATGATGATGATCGGTGCCGCGAATTTCACACAGATTTTGATCCATCCGCGAAGAAGCGGATTGGAAACGTTTGCCGCGTCCAGGAAGTTGTCCCGCGCCCCATACCCAGCCGGTGTAAATGGCGATGCACAGACCGCTGAGGATCAGGACGAAGTTGCTCTCGAACATATCCATGAAGTTGAACAGCGGATCAAAGATACAGGAAAGAATGCCGAGTGCTGCAACCGGAATCATGGCGATGGTACTTCCCACCCGGCGGCTTACGTGAAGCTGATCCTGGAACACACTGGTCACTGCCTCGAACACGCCAAGCAGGGAAGTGATGGCGGCGATGTAGAAGCCGATGTAGAACAGAACGCCGATCAGACGTCCGGCAGGGATGGTATTGAACACCTGAGGCATCACCTGGAATACCAGTCCGGGCCCCTGGGAGGGTTCCAGTCCTGCGTGGAATACCATCGGGAAGATCATCAGCGCTGCCAGAAGTCCTGTGAACAGGATGGAAATACAGATGATGATGGAGGTTTTGCTCAGGTTTTCCTTCGGGTCCTTTACATAGCTTCCGAATACCATGGAAGCCAGCATCGCGATGCCCAGGGCGAAGAAAATCTGCCCCGCGCAGTCCACAACCGTCTGCAGACTCAGTTTCGAGATATCCGGGCTGAAGATGAAGGCAACGCCATCCATGGCGCCGTCCAGCTGCAGGCCGAAAACTACGATGATGACCATGATCACAGCCAGTGCGGGCAGACAGTATTTCGCGACTGCCTCGGCGCCTTTCTGCAGGCCGAACTGGATCAGGATGTAAGTTAACAGGTAGTTGCCGAGAGCCAGAATGACAACCAGAGGCTTGTCGGCGTTGAAGGTGGTGTAATAGTTTACGATCTCCTCACTGCCCATTCCCTGGAACAGCCCCACTGCGGTCTGATAGATGTAATTCCAGATCGCGGAGTAGATCGGAATGGTGTAGCCGATCATGATAATCGCGGCGATGGTGTGCAGATAGCCGGCCAGATGCCATTTGGTTCCGGGCGACAGAGTCTGGTAAGCCTGAATGGCGGTCTTCTGCGCTTTGAATCCCACGGACATCTCAGCGGTCAGAAGCGGGCACACCTACCACGAACAGCAGAATAATGTAGAGTACCAAGAAAACGGCGCCGCCGCTTGTTCCAAGCATGTACGGGAAGCGCCAAAGGGTTCCGATACCCAGAGCACATCCACTGCGGTCATGATAAAACCAAAGATAGAACTGAAGCCTTGGTCATTCGATGATGTGTTCCCCATAATGAATCTCCTTTCCCTTCTCCTCTTTCCGGAAATCTCCGGAAGCGAAAGTTTGCAGCCGCGGTTGTGGAGCGCGGACGGCAGATGCGTTTTGTGTTTCGTGCACGATTATGGCTATATTTTATTCTACTTTATGCAATTTTGTCAATAAAATTTAAAAAATATAATTATTTTTGTACTGAAATGCCGAAAAGCAGGGGGGTATTATCGGTAATTATGCTGAATCGAACCGGCATAAAATAAAAACAGTACAGTGTTACAGTTTTCTGTGTTAAAATACAAGTAGTTTAAGACACCGGAGAACGAAGGTGTTCTGTGTTATGTGAGAAAGCAGGTGTGGTGATGAGGAAAATCAAAAAAAATACGATGAAAAACCAAGCCTACGAAATTATCCGAAAGAAGATTTTGAACCAGTCTTATACTCCTGGGAGAAAATCAGTATCGCAAGCCTGACGGAGGAACTGCAGATCAGCAATACGCCAATCCGGGAAGCACTGAGTATGCTGGAAGAACACGGACTGGTGGAAATTACCCCGAATTCCGGATTTCGGATGAAGCGGTTTACCCCGAACTATACGTATATCTATTGGAAGCTCTTCGTGGGGCTGATGGTGGGCGGGTATCGCATGTGCATCATAAAGAAGAAACTTCCGCAGCTGGAACAGGCTCTGGAAGAGCAGCTGAGAAAGCAAAGGGGAGTGACCAGCGCCTACAGTGATTACGAGATTGTAGACGAGGCGTTTTCTTTTGACCGCTGTTTTTTTACGGTTCATGAAAATGAGCGCATGAATGTACTGGGGGACAGTATTTTTGATCAGCTGTTTCTCGCCGGCACCTATGAACAGAGCCACAATAAAGTGGCGTATCTTGGAAATCTTCAGGAACATGAGGAGATTTTTCAGGCAGTACAGGAGAGAAATCACGAAAAGGTGGAACTTCTGATCTACAAACATTTCGCGAAAAACATGTATTTTTCGTAAAAATTGCCGGAACTTCCAAGTAAGAGTTGAAAATATCCATGTTTTCGGATATACTATAGGTACTGTTTACTGACCGCCGCACCGGAAAGCGGCGATGGCAAATTCTGATCGGAGGAGAGAGAAAGGCGCTCGTCCGATTAAAAATGGAAAAAAATAAAGGATGGTATAGAAGAAAATGAGTACTTTATTGGAACAGTGGAGAGGAATGGCTTATGACCAGAAAGCGGACAGAGGCAGACTTCAGAAATTCTGGGCCGTATATTTTAACACAGAGAAAGAGATCTATGCGCAGCTTCTGAAGAACCCGGATGAAGTTGTCAAGGGAACCGTCAAGGAACTGGCGGAGAAATACCATGTGGATCTGATGACTATGGTAGGTTTCCTGGATGGAATCAACGACAGTCTGAAAGTGGCCAATCCCATTGAGACTATGGATGAAAATACGGAAGTGAATCTGGGCTTTGACAAAGAGCTGCTGTATAAGAACATGGTAGACGCGAAAGCAGACTGGCTTTATGAGCTGCCGGAGTGGAACGAGATCTTCGATCCGGAGAAACAGAAGGCTCTGTATCGGGAGCAGAAGAAATCCGGAACCATTGTGAAAGGACACAAAGTGGGAAGAAACGATCCCTGTCCATGCGGAAGCGGAAAGAAATATAAATTCTGTCACGGAAGATCATGAGAAAGGCGCCGGACCGGCTGGATTACCTGATCGTTCTGGGCGCGCACGTGAACGGCGATCAGCTGTCGAGGGCGCTGCGCTACCGGGTGGAGGAGGCCAGGAAATATCTGGAACGAAATCCACGTACCCGGGCAGTACTGTCGGGAGGCCGGGGCGAAGGGGAATGGGTCAGCGAGGCCCGGGCGATGAAAGAGTATCTGGTCCGCAGAGGGATGGATGCCGATCGCCTGATCCTGGAGGAGCGTTCCACGAGCACGGCAGAGAACCTGCGTTTTTCCCTGGAATTATTGCCGGACAGACAGAAGAAAATCGGTGTAGTCACCAATCAGTTTCATGTTTTCCGGGGCGTGGCAATCGGAAAGAAGCTGGGATGTACCCGGATTTGGGGTGTTCCCGCTCCCTATCCCTCCTGGAAGCTGATCTGGTACAGCCTCAGAGAGGTTCTGGCATTGGTGAAAGACAAAATGGTCGGAAACTGGTAAAGAATACAGCCCGTTTTCTGCGGTGGACGCAGGAAACGGGTATTTTCAATTCAAAATCTGAGAAGGAAAGGATGAGAAGAATGCTTTCAGTCATAACAGAGCCTCTGCGGATCCGGAATGTGGTTCTGGGAGAGGGGATTCCGAAAATCTGTGTCTCGCTGATGGCGGCGGGAAGAGAAGAACTTCGAAAGCAGGCTGAGGAGGCAGTGAAAAGGCAGACGGATCTGGCAGAGTGGAGAGCAGATTTCTATGAAGCTGTGGAGGAGCCCGGCAGTGTCAGAGAAGGACTTCTTCTGCTTCGGGAGACTCTGGGCGAGATGCCGGTGATTTTCACGGTGCGCACGAAAAGCGAGGGAGGAAACCGGGAATTTTCCCTGGAAACGTACCGGAAGATTCTGGAATCCGCCGCCGGATGCGGGCAGGCAGATCTGATCGATGTGGAATTTTTTAAAAACCAGAAAGAAATGGAAGAACTGATCCGCGGGATTCACGAAAAAGGAGGCCGTGTCATTGCCTCTCATCACAATTTCTCCATCACGGAATCCCGGCAGATGATGGTCCGCAGGATGCGGAAAATGGATCAGGCGGGAGCGGATATGCTGAAGATTGCCATGATGCCGAAGAATCTGGACGACGTCTGCGATGTGCTGAAGACAGCCAGAGAGATGGTGCAGGAATATACCCGGCATCCGGTTGTGGCCATCTCCATGGCAGAAATGGGAAGGGTCAGCCGCTACTGCGGGGAGGTCTTCGGGTCCTGCATGACGTTCGCGGCTCTGGACGAGGGAGCCGCCCCCGGACAGGAAGCGGTGGAGACGGTGCGAAAAGCGCTGCGGTTTTATCACGAGAATTATATCTGAGGGTGAGCCAAGAGAGAGGAGTTCTCTCTGGTGTCGAAAACTTTTTGATTCCGGCTCTGTGGTTTTGACAAATTTAGAACCCCCTATCACCTATAATGATCTCACTTACCAAAGTGAGAGACAGACAGGTGACAGGGGGTTTTTTGTGTACTGTGAGATTTATTTGGATGTGATTTTTCTCACAAATCTCGTGATGGATTTTGTTTTACTGCGTCTGACCTGCAGGGCGCTGAATGGTTCTGTGAGTGTTCTGCGAAGTCTTCTCGGGGCAGCCGCGGGAGCCCTTGGAGCCTGTGTGTTTCTGATGATACCTGTGGACGCCGGCCGTCTGCTCCTGACATTGTGCCAGGGGATTCTGGCTGTGGGAATGGCCTGGATCGGCTGTCGGCCCCAAACCGCGGGAGAACTCGCGCGGGCAACGGCAACACTGTATCTTACCGCGTTTTTGTGTGGAGGTTTTTGGGAGGTACTGTCAGGGAAACGTGACATCAGCCTGAAAACCTTTTTCCTTTGCGCGGGGGTTACGTATCTGGCGCTGACCTGGGCCGGCAGAGGATACCGGGCCTGGCGGGAGAGGACCTGTCATGTCTGTCCGGTGATTCTGAAGCTGGGCGGGCAAAGCCTCTCTCTTCGGGGACTCTACGATACAGGAAACCAGCTGGAAGACCCGGTGAGCGGGAAACCGGTAAGTGTGGTGGACAGACAAAGCCTGGAGAAACTCCTGGGAGAAGAACTGACGGAATATATGAAGTACCTGCCGGAGATATCAGGGGAGAAGAAAAGTACAAGACTGCTGGGGCTGAAGCCCCATTTTCTGACTTATCAGGGGATTTCCCGAAGCGGAATTCTGCTTGCAGTCACAATCGAAGATCTGTTCATACATACTCCCGGGGAAGTGATCCATATTCCGTGTCCGGTGGTGGCCGTGCCAACGGGAAAATCCGCTTTGGGAGGAGATTATCAGATGATTATCAATGCAAAACTGATCAGAACTTAAAACAGGAGGGGTCGCATCAATGAATATGAGATTAGCAGCAAATTACAGTCCGGTTTCTTTTCTTTCCAGGGTTTCAGGAGTGGTCTGGCCCAGAGGAAGAGAAGTTTATTATATCGGAGGGGCGGACGTACTGCCGGCTCCTCTTGGCGCCAGGCAGGAAGAAGAAATTCTGCGGCAGCTGGGGACGGAGAAAGAAAAGGAGGCAAAAGAAATCCTGATTGAGCACAATCTCCGGCTGGTGGTGTATATCGCGAAGAAGTTTGACAATACCGGCGTGGGGGTGGAGGATCTGATTTCCATCGGCACGATCGGACTGATTAAAGCGATCAATACGTTTAATCCGGTAAAGAAAATCAAACTGGCTACGTATGCGTCCCGGTGCATTGAAAATGAGATCCTGATGTATCTGCGCAGAAACAGCAAAACCAGGATGGAGGTTTCCATTGATGAACCGCTGAATGTGGACTGGGACGGAAATGAGCTGCTGCTCTCGGATATTCTGGGAACGGACGAGGATGTGATTTCCCGCGGAATCGAAGATGAGGTGGAGAAAGATCTTCTGGGAAATGCCATCCGGAAACTGACCCCCAGAGAGCAGACCATCGTCACACTGCGGTTCGGTCTGCACTCCGTGGACGGCCAGGAGAAGACGCAGAAAGAGGTGGCGGACCTGCTGGGGATTTCCCAGTCTTATATTTCCAGACTGGAGAAGCGGATTATGAAGAGGCTCAAAAAAGAAATTGTAAAATACGAGTAAGAAATATGGAACAGAAACCTGTATTTTTTCTATTAAATATGATATGATGTTAAAAAATCAGAGTACGAAAGTGAAAGCTCTTAAAAAGACTTAAAAGGAAGAAAAATATGAAAAATTATCAGATTACAGAGTGGTGCCACCGTTTTGTGAGAGAGCAGGTGAAGCCGGGAGATCTCTGTATTGACGCGACCATGGGCAGAGGGCAGGATACACAGCTTTTGTGCGAACTGGCCGGAGAGAGTGGAAGAGTGATTGCCTTCGATATTCAGGAAGCCGCGGTGGCTTCCACCCGGGAGCGGCTCCGGAAAGCAGGCGTCCCGGACAATTATGAGCTGTACTGCCGGTCCCATGTTCACATGGCGGAGTACGCGCAAAAAGAGAGTGTGAGCTGTATTGTCTTTAATCTGGGGTATCTGCCGGGGGCAGATCACCGGACAGCGACGAAGGCCGGGAGCAGTATTGAGGCATTGAGCCAGAGTCTTCAGCTGCTCAGGAAGGGGGGAATGATCAGTCTTTGTATTTACAGCGGAAAAGACAGCGGTTAAGAAGAGAGGGATCAGGTGCTGGAGTATCTGAAGACTCTGGACTGCCGGCGGTATCTGGTCATCTGTTCGGCTTATTATAACCGGCCGAACGATCCGCCGATCCCAGTATTGATCATACGATTATGAGAGGAAGGGTGAATACCATGCTGAAAAACTGGATTGTTCCGCTTCAGCCGGAGAAAGAAGAACTGGAGGAGCGGCTGCAAAAAGCGCGGGCGAGGCTTTCGGCCCAGCAAATGAAATTAAAGGAGCACAAACTTCCTGTGCTGGTTCTCATGGAAGGATGGGGAGCAGCCGGGAAAGGAAGTCTGATCGGGAAAGTGATCAAGAATATTGACCCCCGTTTCTTCAAAGTAGTGACCATGGAGAAAAGCGATCCGACAGAAGAACGCTATCCGTTTCTCCACCGTTATTTCGTGGAAATTCCGGAAGCGGGGAAATTTTCATTTTACGATTCCGGCTGGATGAATGAGATCTGCATGGCGAGAGCCAGAAAAGAGATCGACGGAGAGGTTTACCAGCAGAGAGTCCACTGTATCAAACGATTCGAGAGACAGCTGACGGACAATGGCTATCTGGTGATGAAATTCTTCTGCCACATCAGCCGCAAAGAGCAGAACAAGCGGATGGAAGGACTGCTGTCCGGAAAGGATACCAGCTGGAGAGTCAGCGAGTCGGATCACTGGCAGAATCAGCACTACGAGAAATGTGAAAAAATCTTCGGACAGTATATGGAAGATACGAATCTTTCAACGTCTCCCTGGTATATTATAGACGCGGAGAAGAAAAAATGGGCGGAACTGCAGGTTCTCGAGACTCTGTGCGACGGGATTGATATCGCCATGCAGAACAGCAGCCACGCGGTGCCGATTCTCCAGAATGTGTTCCCGCTGGTATCCATGCCCAGGCTGAATGAGATCCGTCTGGATGACAAGACCATCGGGGAAGAAGAGTACAAAGCGCAGCTGAAGGAGCTGCAGGCACAGCTGCGGGAACTTCATAACCGTCTCTACCGCAAACGGGTGCCTTTGATCATCTGCTATGAGGGCTGGGATGCCGCCGGAAAGGGCGGAAACATCCGCAGAATCACGGAGGCGCTGGATCCGAGAGGGTTTGAGGTACAGCCCATCGCAAGTCCGGAACCCCATGAGAAAGCGAGACATTATCTCTGGAGATTCTGGAACCGGCTGCCGAAAACAGGGCATGTGACCATCTTTGACCGGACATGGTACGGCCGGGTCATGGTGGAGCGCCTGGAAGGCTTCTGCTCGGAGAATGACTGGCAGAGAGCCTATAATGAGATGAATGAGTTCGAGCGGGAACTGTATAACTGGGGAGCGGTGATTATCAAGTTCTGGGTCCAGATTGATAAGGATACGCAGCTGGAACGGTTCACTGCCCGCCAGAATACACCGGAAAAACAATGGAAGATTACCGATGAGGACTGGCGGAACCGGGAAAAGTGGGACGCTTACGAGGAGGCGGTAAACGAGATGCTTCAGAAGACCAGCACGGCGTACGCACCCTGGTATATTCTGGAATCCGTGGATAAGAAATACGCGCGGATCAAAGCCTTGAAGATCGTGATCAGCCGTCTCCAGGAAGTCCTGGATTAGGCTGGAACCCGGTTTCCTGAGAAAGTCAAGGGCTGATATTTTTTATATTTTCCCCGAAATCGTATATTTCTATTTTATTGTGAGAATCATTTTATTAGGACGACGAGATAGGAGGATTCTTGCGATGGCGTTGAATAAAGTAGAAATATGCGGCGTGAACACGGCGAAACTGCCGGTTTTGAGCAACGATGAAAAAGAGGAGCTGTTTCGACGAATCAAAGAAGGGGATCAGGAAGCCAGGGAGACCTATATCAAGGGAAATCTGCGTCTCGTGCTGAGCGTGATCAAGCGGTTTTCCAACAGCAGCGAGAACGCGGATGATCTGTTTCAGATCGGCTGCATCGGGCTGATCAAGGCGATTGACAACTTTGACACTACTTTAAATGTGAAATTTTCCACCTATGCGGTGCCGATGATTATCGGAGAAATCCGCAGATATCTCAGGGATAACAATTCCATCCGGGTGAGCCGTTCCCTGCGGGACATTGCTTACAAGGCGATCTACGCGAAAGAGAGAATTGTGAAGGAAGATCTCAGAGAACCCACGGTAGATGAGATCGCCAGAGAGATTGGAATCGAAAAAGAAATGATCGTCTATGCACTGGACGCGATACAGAATCCGGTCAGCCTGTTTGAACCGGTGTACACAGAGGGCGGCGACGCCCTCTATGTGATGGATCAGATCAGTGACAAGAAGAACCGGGAGGACCGCTGGGTGGAGGAACTCTCGCTGAGAGAAGCAATGAACCGGCTGGGAGAACGGGAAAAGCATATTATAGATCTCAGGTTCTACGAGGGCAAGACGCAGATGGAAGTGGCGCGGGAGATCGGGATTTCCCAGGCGCAGGTGAGCCGCCTGGAGAAGACAGCGCTGAAAACCATGAGATCTTATCTGAGAAGTCAGTGAGAAAACGGTGAAAAGTTCTTCTTTTTTTTCCCCGAAAGATGTGTTATGTTTATGTTGAGTGCAGAAAACATGGAAGAGACATCAGGAGGAAACTATGGGGATACTGAAGAATCTGTTCGGCGGTTCCGGGAAGGGAAAAGAAAAGCTGGAAGAAAAGCCGAGGATTACAAAGGAGAAGCCGGATTTTGCCACACGTTCCATCTCGGCGGATCTGAGGGGACAGATCGGGAAGGAGCCATGGGAATTTACGGCGGAGGATTTCGCGAAAATCAGGGAAGTGCACGTGAGCGGAATCTGGAATGAGAAGCCGCAGCGGCTGTATCTGCAGGAACTGCAGCTTCTGCCGAATCTGGAAAAAATATTTTTCACGAAGGTGAATTTCTGTCCCAGAGACATGTACCAGATCCGGCAGCTGAAGGCGAAGAATCTGAAGACGCTGATCTTCGAGGAATGTTATTTCGCGGATGCCCTGAGGCTGGAGGACGTCTATGAGCGGTTCGAGATTATCAACTGCCGGTACAAACGGGATTTCCGGTTCTGGGGCAATTATCCGAATCTGCGGGAGCTGGTGTTCCGGGGCGACCGGGGAGAGACGCTGGATTTCCGCTTTCTGGAAAAGCTGGTGAATCTCAGACATCTGGAGATCTGCGGGATCGGGCTCACAGACGGAGAGTGCTTAAGTCATGTTCACACGCTGGAATCTCTGGCGCTGTATGACACCAACGTGCTCTGTGAGGAGGTGCTCGGCTGCGGGAGCCTGAAGAAGGTTCAGGTCTGGGAACCTCTGTATCGGGAATTGATGCAGGAACAGGAAGAAGGAAAAACGAAACTGGAAATTCTGCCGGAACAGGAAACTTCCCCGGAAGAACAGGGAAGCCGGTAATTTTTGATAAAAAATCAAGCCAAAACCTGATTATCCCTTGAAAACACTGTATCTACGGGCATTTCAGACGGGTCTAAACCGCCTCATTTACTACGATTTTACTACTGTTGAGTGAGCCTTGACACGCTGAAAGACCACGAAATGCCGAGATATGGATACAGAGCCTGTCAAGCGGGGCCTGCTCCCCTTGACCATACAACTGAATACAGACCGGCCATCTGCCGGGGCAACGCCATAGGTAACACAAACCTGTGGCGTTTTTTTATGCCCTGCCGGGGGCACCCAAAACTGTTTGAAAACGGGTGGGAAATCCCCTGTTTTTTCGTCTGTGGGCGGCGCAAACGAGGCCGCCCATATCCTTTCCCTCATGGGAGGCCGGGCGGTGATACAGGGGCGCAAAACCACCGAAACGAGCACTTTTCAAAACCAACGGAAGGAGGTATCCAACATGGCGGTATTCCGCATTGAGAAAACCCGCGATTACACGGTGATGTCAAACCATCACCTGCGGGACAAGTCGCTCTCGCTGAAAGCGAAGGGCCTTCTCTCCCTCATGCTCTCCCTGCCGGAGGAGTGGGACTATACCACCAAGGGGCTGGCCCGGATCTGCAAGGATGGCGTTGACAGTATCTGCGCCGGGGTGCGGGAGCTGGAGGAACACGGCTATGTGATCCGCCAGCGGGTCCGCAACCCCAACGGCCAGCTCGGCGCCATCGAGTACACCATCCTGGAGCAGCCCAGACCGCCGGAACCTAAACCGGAAAAACCTGAACGGGAAAATCCAGTCCTGGATAATCCTGAACAGGCTTACCCTGTCCTGGATAATCCTGAACAGGCTTACCCTGTCCTGGATAATCCTGAACAGGCTTACCCTGTCTTGGAAGAACCTGAACAGGAAAACCCCGCACAATTAAATACTAATAGATCAAGTAAAGAAAAATCAAAAAAAGATCTATCAAGTACGGAAGGATCAAATCCTGTCCTATCAATCCCCCAAACCCCCAGGGGCTCGGACCAGAAAGGACGGGACCGGATGCGGGAGCGGGAGAGCTATCGGGAATTGATTTTGGAGAACATCGAGTATGACTGCCTCATCCAGAACCACCACCTTGACCGGGACCGCCTGGACGAGCTGGTGGAGCTCATGGTGGACACGGTCTGCTCCAACCGGGAGATGATCCGTATTGCCGGGGACGACTACCCGGCGGAGGTGGTCAAGTCCCGGTTCCTGAAGCTGGACAGCTCCCACATCGAGTATGTGCTGGATCGTATGCGGGAGAACACCACCTATGTCCGCAATATCAAGAAATATCTGCTGGCTGCCCTGTATAACGCCCCGGCCACCATCGACAGCTACTATGCGTCCCTGGTGAACCACGACCTGTACGGCAGCGGAGATCGGAGGTGATGTGAGTGCAGGAAGAAATCACCCAGGGCGCGGTCTCCCTCTCGGTGGAGGCGGGAAAGATGACCGCGGACCTGCTCCAAAAGGCCCTGAAGAAGGTGCTGGAGGATATGCAGAAAAAGCCCTCCCAGCGCACCCTCCGCCAGGGAAAACAGACCCTTCACCAGCTCAAACAGCATGGGGCCTCCCTGACCAACATTGAGATCACGGAGCAGAACATCAAGGCGTTTTCGGCGGTGGCGAAGAAGTACGACATCGACTACGCCCTGAAGAAGGACCCCCATACAGAACCCCCGCATTACTATGTGTTCTTCAAGGCGAAGGACAAGGACCAGCTCCAACCGGCTTTCAAGGAGTTCACCGCCATGACCCTGGACAGGGAGAAGCGCCCCACCATCCGGGAGCGGCTGGCCCAGGCCCAGGAACAGGCCAAGACCAAGCACCGGGAACGGGAGAAGGTCAAGACCAAGGACCGGGAGGTGGCGCGATGACCGACAAGGTGAAAAAGCTGGTGCTGCTCAACCTCCCGTATCTTATCTTCGTGTATCTCTTTGACAAGCTCTGTCAGGGTGTGCGGCTGGCGCCTTTTAAGAATATCCTGAACGATATGTACAGCCGGGATATTTCCAAAAAGGTGCTGGCGGGACGCATGACCCGTTCCCGGCAGGGAAAGTTTTGCGGCGGGCAGCCGCCTCTTGGCCTGATGCGTGACCCAGAGGACAAAGGGCATCTGATCCTTGACCCGGAAACAGCGCCGGTGATCCGAAAAATTTATGATATGGCACTGGACGGCTGGGGCTGTATGCGGATCGCAAAGCAGCTCATGGATGATAAAATCCCCATCACCAGAGTAAAAAGCAATACAGAATGTGACGTGAACTACTATTCATGGGGGAGCGCAAGGATCAGCCATATCCTGCGGAATCCCTTTTATAAAGGCGCACATCTTGTCTGCCGGACACACCAGAAAGGCATCCGCTCCAATACTTATGACATTATCCCCCGTGAAGATTGGGAAGTCATTGAGGGCTGCCATGAGGCGATTGTGACGCCGGAGGAATGGGAACAGGTGCAGGAAATCATTGACCGCAGGCCCACCATTATGAAAGGCAACGCCTGCCCCTTCTATAACCTGTTCCACGGGCTTGTCTACTGCGCCACCTGCGGGAAGTCCATGCAGGTGCGGTATGAAAAGGTCGGCAGAACCGGAAAAAACCGCTTCACCGGCGAGATGCGGGAACCGATTGATAAGGCGTACTATATCTGCCAGACCTACAACCGGATGGGCTGCAAGGTCTGCTCCAGCCACAAGATCGAGGCAAGGGATTTATATAATCTGGTGCTGAAGGATATACAGGAACTGGCGGCGCAGGCCATGAAAGATGCGGATATGTTTTACCAGCGGCTCAGCAGCCGGATGGAGCGCCGGTATCTGGTGGACACTTCCCAGACTGAGAAGGAACGGAAACGGCTGGAAGCCCGGAATCAGGAAATTGACGGGATGTTTTTAAGCCTGTACACGGATAAGGCCAAAGGCGTCCTGACCGAACAGCGGTTTATGAAGCTGACAGCGGCGCTGGAACAGGAACAGGAAGCCAACCAGAAGCGCCTGCATGACCTGGCGGTGATGCAGAGCCGGGCGGACGCACAGGAAAGCGAAGTCCGTACCTTTATCAAGGAAATCCGGCGCTATGCCGCCATTGAGGAACTGGATGAGTCCGTACTGAACCGGCTTATCAGCAAAATCCTGATCGGCGAGGTTAAAAAGGTGGACGGCCAGAAGGTACAGGAAGTCAGGATTGTTTATAACTTTGTCGGGGAAATCCCGGAGATTGCAGCGTAAATAGTTTGCCCCATCTCTCAACCACTGAGGGATGGGGCTTTTGTTATGGATAAAGCGATTTGTCTGAACGATAGTATTATCCCACATAATCCGTTCGCAGTGCTTCTACCAGATTACATTTCAAGATTTTCTTGCCACCCAGGTAATATGCCAGTGCAACAAAGCCAAAAAGTGCCACGATAAAAAGTAGGATGGGAACAATGGGAGCCACTGACAAAAATTCCATTGGATTCAGGTAGCTTGCCGTTATCATCAACCACACAAACACAGCGGTAATCGGCAGCGTGATTAGAACGGGGCGGCCTGCAATGACGAGGGCTTCGATCCAAAACATTTTTCTCATACCCTCTGGCGTCATGCCAATGGACATATATCTCGCAAATTCTTGTTTCCTTTGCCGGATAAATCCCAACGTGTTGGAAAATACGTTAGCGATCCCGATGAAGGCCAGCAGCACACACAGCGCCCCAATTATCAGTTTGTATCCGTTCAGCATGGCATCATTGTCTATCTTTTCCTGAATCCGGTTTTCTACCTCGAAAGAAATGTTATGCCCCAGCATAGTCGTCAGTTCGGTTTCGATCACATTCAATTCCGTCAAGGTTCTCTCTTTTTCCGAAAGAATGCGGATATAGGTGTCTGGTTCAGCATTTCCAATCGTCTCTCCGATTTGTTTCCAGGTGGAAAGGGACACAAATTGGACCAAAGCATAATTATCATATTCTTCTCTCAAAACCGGTGGATCCTGTGTAAAGCCCAAAACCGGGATCTCCACAGTCGCAGCCGCATCTTCCATGCTTTGCAAAGTCATCGTGTCCTGGTTCTCTGACAAAAACGGAACATATTCCTTGTATCTGAAATTGCTGTTTATGTTGTCCCAAATGCGGTTCAAAACAATGCTCCCGTTTTCCGCTGAGGAAACACCAATCTGTTCACAATACGTGGCAAAGCTGCTGTCATCCATGATTACAATAGGAGCCTGAATGGTATAAATCCCATCCGCCATACTGACATCGCTTCCGGCGATTACTTCAAGACCTCCCAGACTTTTTACTTCTTCGCTGACATCGTCCGCCCAAACAGAACAGACGGCGGTTGCCTTTTGATAAATTACACTGTCTGTATCAGCCAAAGCATGGATTTCATCCGTATGAGAAAAGTCCTCAATCTTTGTATCCTCAAGCGTTGCCATCACATCCCAGGCATCCTGGTAGCGTTCAAAATAAGTATGGTTTGTACTGATCCCAGATAGAGTAAAAAAGCTTAGCATTAGAGCGAAGCCAAGAAAAGAAAGGGTCAACGACAGCGTAGCGGTTCGCAGAGATTTCTTCTGTGCTTTCAGCGCATTCCCGGCAAGTTCCCCTTCCGCTCCAAATAAAAGCGCAAGAATACGGGACTTCCTTCTCCGCTTTAGCTGCAATTCTCCCGTATTTTTTATGGCTTCCAGTGGGGTCATCTTGCTTAATTTCCTGGCTGGCAGCCAGGCGGAAATCAACACCGTCAAAAACGAGACAAGAATGGTGACTGCAAACACGAACGGATGATAGATAAAGACAGCTTCATGCCTTCCGACAATACCATCTGCGAGGACATTTACAGCCTGAATGGCTCCGAAGGTCAAAGCGATTCCAATAAAACTTCCGAGCAAAATAGGAATCACGCAAAGCATCGCCGCTTCCTGTAAAAGACAGGTACGAATTTGCCCCGGCGTCGCTCCAATGCTGGAAAAAATGCCGAATTGATGCACACGGGCATTCATAGATACAGCAAAAGAGTTATGAATGATTAAAATCAAAGACACCGATACGATCAGGAGTACAAAGAGATAAAAAGCCATCAATAAGGGCGGCGTGCTATCCTGCGGATCGTTGATGAAATAACTTGACAACAGTGATTCATGATACGATACGGAAGTTTCAGGAACACCTAACTGCTGGGCGATAAGAGGCATATCCTGATACACAGCCCTTATGTTATCAAAGCAAATATCGACTACAAGAGTTTGTTCGTCTGATAAATCCTCATTGATTACCGCCGTTTTTACATTGGCAAAATTTTCAATTTCGGATACTTCATTTTCTTCAAACGCCCCGCTGATGCGTCCCTGCCAGTTTCCTTCTTCTAAAACAACGGATTCTATTTCATAATTCCAGAAGTTATAAAATAAGCCGCACAATAAAGAAAGAAACAGAGCAGAAATAAAAGCTGCCACCATAACGGATACGCTGGAAGCCCGATTCTTTTTGATGAATCCTATCGAATAGTCTTTCCACATATCCTTACCTCCGTTTCTGATCGCTGATGATCTTTCCATCCTCTATGGTGATAATGCGATCCGCCTCCAGTGCGATTTTTTCATCATGGGTAATCAAAAGAATCGTCTGTTCCAGATTACGGTTAGATAATTTCAGCAAGTCGATGATTTCCGCTCCGTTTTTCCGATCCAGGTTGCCGGTCGGTTCATCAGCAAGCAAGAGCGCCGGACGATAAATCAAAGAACGGGCGATGGCAACACGTTGTTGCTGTCCGCCGGATAGTTGGCTGGGCAGTGCTTCCAGTTTATCCTCGATTCCCAGTGAATGTACAATCTGCTCAAAGTATTCTTTATTGGGTTTGCGCTTGTCTAACAGGAGCGGCATGAGAATATTTTTTCCGACGGTAAGAGTGGGAATAAGATTATAAAACTGATAGACCAGTCCGACCTTCCTGCGTCGGAAGATGGCTGCCTGTGTTCGATTCATGGCAGACAGTTCTGTTCCCTCGATCAGGACTTTCCCTTCTGTTGGCTTATCCACACTTCCCAAAATGTGCAGCAAAGTGGATTTTCCCGAACCGGATGCCCCCACGATTGCTACAAATTCTCCTTTTTGTACGGACAGATCAATGTGATCCAGCGCCACGACCTGATTGTTTCCAGAGCCATACACCTTTCGGACATTTTCACATCTTAGTATCTCCATGTCACTTTCTCCTCTCTGCTAAATGGTCTTGCGTACAGTATAACAAAGTAAAGTGACATCTCAGTGACTGTATATCCTTATTTCAAAACAAGCACCGCCATTTTGCAAGTTACAGGCGGTTATAGTTCCGTTCTGCAATTCAAAAATGGAACGGGCAAGAGCCAGACCAATTCCAATTCCATCTCCAACCGCACACCGGCCCCGGTAAAAACGATCAAAAAGATGCGGTAAGTCCTCTGTGTCAAAGCCCGCCCCGTCATCCCATACCTGAATTTCTACATAGAGAGGGTTGCCAGAGTAGCCACAATGGACTACGCCGCCCGGCTTGGAATGTTCCATACAATTCTTGATGAGATTGATGAGGGCTTCCATTGTCCACTCCAAATCCCCCAAAAATTCAATACAGCCATTTTCTGGAATTTCAACAGTAATATGGTTTTTTCGCAATAAATCGTTCAGATTATCTGCCGCCAGATTTAATACCGTATAAAGATCGACCTTTTCCCGTTTGAGCGGCAGCGTTCCAGCATCAATCTTGGAAAGCATAAGCAAGGATTCTTCCAGACGGTTTAATCGTTTCAACTGCTGTTTGACCTGTTCTGCGTAAGTCCCCGGAATTTCTTTTTCCATAAGCTGCAACGACAAAAAGGCTGCTGTGATCGCCGTTTTCAGTTGGTGTGCTATATTAGCCAGGTTCTCTGCAAAATTTTCCTTTGCGGCAACTGCCGTTTCTCTTGTTTGATAAAGCATCGTGACAGTTTTGTATATTTCGTCCTGCAAATGGGAATATTCATCTTCCTTCGTCTGTATCAATGTCCCGCCAGCACCGATATTAACCTGCTCCAAATACTCGGTCAAATCATCAATCCTCTTTCGATTTTTTCTGTGGGACAGAAAGATTCCAGCCCCAAAAGCACAAGCAGTCACAAGGAAAAATAGAATCGGAAAAAGCACTGTATCCAGCGGGAAATCATAGCAAAAATCATTAACCCGGTATCCGTATTTTTCCAGATAATCATTGCCTCTGAGTTCTTGTTCCGTCAATGAATGATAGTCTTTCAGAGCCGCTAATAGCTGCGGCTCCGCTTCAGGAGAATTTGCCAATATGGTTTCGCATAATGCCGAGGTGTGTTCAAATGCAATCTGCCGGTACGTGTGCAGGAAGAAAGCGGCGGTAAGTATCATGCCTGCCGCAAGAACAGCAAACGGAAAAATCAGAAGTATTTTTTGTTTCCATTTTTCGCTCATTGTGTGTCCTCCATACGGTAGCCAAAACTTCGGATCGTTTTTAGGCAGACTGGATGATTCAGCTTTTCCCGCAATCTTTTCATTGTGACCGTCAGCGTATTATCATTTACATAATTCCCGCTGCGATCCCAAACCTGCTCTAATAACTGGTTTCTGGTGATCGTTTTTCCCTTGTTTTCCATCAGAATCAGCAGAATGCGGTACTCCGGCTGGCTTACAACGATTTCTTTCTGTCCGTCATAGACAGCCGTTTTTTCCTTATCCAACATCAGGTCATCGCAGAATAGCTTTGTGTCGGTTATGGTTTTGGTTCTTCGCAGCAGTGCCAAAATACGGGAATACAGAACGGCAAGATCAAAGGGCTTTACCACATAATCATCCGCCCCATTTTGGAAACCAGTAACAATGTCGTGGGAATCGCCCCGAATCGTCAAATAAACAATCGGCAGAGTTTTCCATCTTTCCCGAATCCAAAGGCATAATTCACTCCCTTGTCCGTCCGGCATATTCCAGTCCAGCAAGACGATTGTAGGCAAATGACCGATTAACGCTTTCTTGACATCCGCAATTCTATCAAAAACGGCTACTTTGCAATTCTGCTGTTCCAAATATTCTTTTACAGACTTGCCAATCGTTTCGTCATCTTCCGCATAATAAACTTCAATCATGATGTTCTCCTCCTGATTGCCCGGCAGATTTTCTTCGCCCATCCAATGGCTTCGTAGCATTCTTAGGGATAAGCCAGACGGTTCCCATTTTTTCCGCTCCTGGGATACGTCCTGCGGAACAGTAGTAATTTATCCAACGGGGTGTTACTCCCCAAATCTTGCTTGCTTCTTTCAAAGTCATGTAATCCATATAGCACCTCCGTACTGCCATATTATAATTCGTACTCTCGAATAAAACAAGTTAAGCAGTACAAGTCAAGCTAATAATTATCAGAATGACAACCACAAAAAAGGAATTCTTTGATCGTGGCTGCTATTTTTTTAATTCATCACTTGACATTGTGGCAAAGAGCTGATGACACAGGACGAATTGGCAGTAATGGACGGAGGCAAGTGTATCTTTATGCTGCGGGGCGTTCGGCCGTTCCTCTCGGAGAAGTTCGACCTGACCAAGCACCCCAACTACAAGTACACCGCCGACGCCGACAAGAAATACCTCTTTGATATGGAACGGTACATGAAACGCAAACCGGCCATCGTAAAGCCGGATGAGCCTTTCGAGATGTACGAATTGACCGCAACGGACCTTCAATAACCATTCTACACCGAAGAAAGGAAATATGATTTATGGATTTTTTCACTAACGCTATCGACGTATTGCAGACCTTGGTGATCGCCCTAGGCGGCGGCTTGTGCGTGTGGGGCGGCATCAACCTTCTGGAAGGTTACGGCCAGGACAACCCGGCGTCCAATGCTCATGTGCCATAAAGTAACACAAAAAGCAACAGACAGCCGCCACAATTCCGTAAAGATTGATACTTGACAGTCTCCCGAAAGCTCGCTATAATAATAGACGTAAAATTTGAGTGGACTTTTCCGGATTCGGTCATCTTTTTGCCACACAACTGTCTTATGATAGTTGTGTGGCTTTTTTGTTGCCTGCATCTCGGAAATGTTGACAGAATGGAGGATGATTTTTTGTGGAAAACAACTTCTTATCTCTGATCAAGACGCGCCGTAGTGTACGGGCTTACAAACCGCAACCTGTCCCTTCCGAGGCGTTGGACGCTGTACTGGAAGCCGGGACTTATGCACCTACCGGCGGCGGACGTCAATCCCCCACCATTATTGCAATCACAGACCCCAAATATAGACAGAAAATCGCAAAGCTAAACGCAGAAGTGATGGGGAGCAGCACAGACCCCTACTATGGTGCGCCTGCCGTGGTTTTGGTTTTGGCAGATGGCGGTGCAAGCACCTTTGTAGAGGACGGAAGCTGCGTCCTTGAAAATATGATGCTGGCCGCCCATGCCCTTGGTCTTGGAACCGTATGGGTGCATCGGGAACGTGAGATTTTCGACAGCGAAAAAGGCAAGGCTCTCCTGCGGGAGTGGAAACTGCCGGAAACCTTGCGAGGCGTCGGGGCGATTGCATTGGGTTATCCAGCCCAGGAAGCCGGTCAACCCGCAGCACGCAAACAAAACTATATCGTTCGGATTTAAAGTTCCTGCTGTCCGGCGCAATGTTTTTGCGCCGGACACTTTGTGGAGAGGAGGGAAAGTATGCAGACCAATAATAAAATGGCGGTCGCTCCTGTTGGAAAGCTCATCTGGCAAATGTCGATACCGCCGCTGATTTCCATGTTCCTGCAATATTCCTATAACCTGATAGACAGCGCGTTTGTGGCGCGGTTGAGTGAGAATGCGCTGACCGCTGTTTCTCTGTCATTCCCGATTACAACACTGATGAATGCGGCGTCTATCTGGATCGGTGTGGGCGTGAATGTACTGATTGCAGGGTATCTTGGGCAGAAAAAGCAGGACGAGGCAAATACCACCGTCACGCATGGATTGTTACTGGCCTTTGGAATTGGTGCTTTGCTCAATCTTCTGTCCTTGCTGATTATGAAACCCTATTTTCGGACGTTTACCAATAATGAAGAAATTTATCAGCTGAGCATCGCCTATATGAGCGTGTGTTCGTTCATGCAAATCCCCAATATGGTGCATATCGCAATCCAGAAGATGATACAGGCCACCGGGAACATGATTGCTCCCATGTGGTTTCAGATTGCGGGCGTGGTGGTCAATTTTGTATTCGATCCCATCCTGATTTTTGGTATTGGTATTTTCCCGGCTATGGGAATCCGCGGTGCTGCGGTGGCTACTGTTGCGGGCTATTTGTTGTCCATGATTTTGGCGTTTGCTTTGCTGCTGGACAAAAAGCAAAAAGTGCAGATAAAAATCAAAGGCTTTCACTTGCAGAAACAGATGATCCGCCGTATTTTTGCCTTTGGCCTGCCATCTTTTATTATGAACGCCCTCAGTTCGTTTATGGTGACGTTCGTCAATCTGTTTCTGGTGGCGTATTCTGATACGGCGATTGCATTCTTCGGTGCATATTTTAAGGTGCAGCAGTTGATTGTTATGACGGTAAATGGCTTAATCCAGGGTTGTTTGCCAGTCATGCGGTTTAACTACGGCGCAGGGAGCAGCGAACGGCTGCATTCCGCTTTCCGATACGGAACTGCTTTGGTCACCGGCATGATGATACTGGGGACGTTGGCTGTCATCCTTTTTCCGGCGCAGATTTTGGGATTGTTTACGGCATCGGAAGCCATGCGCTCCTTTGGAATATCCGCTATGCGGATTATGGCGACAAGCTATCTGTTTTGCGGTCTTTCTACTATGATTTCCACCTATTTTCAGGCCACAGAAAAAGTAGGTTCCAGCATGGCAATTCAATTATGCAGGCAACTGCTTTTCCTTGTTCCATCCTTATGGTGTCTGGACAAATTGTTCCATCTGAACGGAATCTGGCTTGCATTCCCTGTCGCGGAAACTGGCACCTTGCTTGTTGCTCTCATAATGATGGCCTGGTATCACCGTAAAAAATCATAACGTATTCTGCGAAGGAGGAATTATGAACGATACTTTCATGAAAGAAAAGCCGGTATTACCGCTGATTTTATCCATGTCCCTGCCTATGGTGTTATCCATGCTGGTCAATTCCCTCTACAACATTGTGGACAGTTTTTTCGTCGCGCAGATCAGCGAGGAGGCTATGACGGCATTATCGTTGGTTTACCCGGTTCAAAATTTTATCAATGCTGCCGGAATTGGATTTGGCGTTGGGATCAATGCAGTGATCGCCTTCTATCTGGGCGCGGGGGATCATGAAAAAACGGATCAGGCCGCCACGCAGGGACTTGTGCTTGCCGTGATTCATGGCGTTGTTATGACAGTCTGCTGTATCGCCATCATGCCGGTTTTCCTGCGGATGTTCACTTCATCCGAAGCGGTCATTGAACTTGGCGTCCGCTATTCTATCGTTGCGTTCGCCTTTACGCTCATTGTTACCGTCAGCATGGCGTTTGAGAAACTGTTCCAGGCAGTAGGAAACATGAAGACAACCATGATCAGCCTGATGTGCGGGTGCATCACAAACATCGTCTTAGACCCCGTTCTGATTTTTGGCTATGGCCCATTCCCGGAAATGGGAATTGAAGGCGCTGCGCTGGCAACCGGCATCGGACAGGCTCTGACACTGGCGATTTACCTTGTAGTCTATCTTTTGCGGCCAATTCGCGTGCATATCCGCAGGCAGTACATTTTGCCCAGCAAAAAGATGGTCATCAAGCTGTATTCTATCGGCATTCCCGCAACCCTGAATCTTGCACTTCCGTCTCTTTTGATTTCGGCGCTCAATGCGATTTTAGCTGCCTATTCCGAAGTGTATATTCTGGTTTTGGGGATCTATTACAAATTGCAGACCTTCATCTATCTTCCGGCGAATGGCATTGTGCAGGGGATGCGCCCCCTGATCGGCTATAACTACGGTGCAGGGGAGCACAAACGAGTCAGCCAGATTTATCAGATTGTTTTGTGCATGAGCGGTATCATTATGGTGCTTGGAACCGCGATATGTCTGCTGATCCCCGGCCAGCTGATAGGGCTGTTTACCCACACGGAAGCGACGATCCAGGCCGGGGAAACTGCCTTGCGCATCATCGGGGCCGGATTTATCGTCTCGGCGGTTTCTGTTACTTCTTCCGGCGCATTGGAGGGGCTGGGGAAAGGCACGCCCTCCTTACTGATTTCTCTTTGCCGGTATGTAGTGGTAATCATCCCGGCTGCGTTTTTACTCAGCAGGTTTCTCGGAGCGGTTGGCGTCTGGAATGCGTTTTGGATTACGGAAGCGATTACTGCGATCATATCCATTTACGTTTACCGCAAGGTAATAGCAAAGCCAGCCGAGCCAGTCAACGGTCAAGATGAACGGCGCATACGCGCCGCCGTCTCTATACATGGGGCATGTCGTTGAGCGTTGTGCAGATCGTTCCATAGGAAGATTATTGCAGATATTATATGTCGTTCATGTTGTGTTAATTCCTGCTTTTTTCTTGTAATCAATCCATCCGTGCAATATGAAACAAAATGGGTATCAGAACGCAGCGTTTGGATGCTTCGCTCTGATGCCCTTTTACGATATAGTTTCCTTTACCGCGGCGACAACGATTACCGGAATTCCAGCGTCTCTTTCTGCAACGCTGCACCCCTTTTGATTAGTGATTTTTTCTCCGCACCTCTTGCAAACCAGAAAAAAGCGCGGTATAATATGACCAGAAGAACCGAAATGGTCATATTTAAGGAGGGTGCGACCTTGGCTTTTACCGATTACGAGACTGAGCAGCTCCGCAAGGCGTTGCTGAAGGAAACGAGACATTGTGCTGTCACGCTGGGGATGAAGAAAACCTCCGTAGAGCAGCTGACGAAGGCGGTCGGCATTGCAAAGGGCTCGTTCTATAAATTCTACGAATCCAAGGAAATGCTTTTCTTCGCGGTTTTGGAGAACATTCACTCCGAGCTTTACGGAGTGGCTGACCATGCACTGAGCGAAACTGACGGCTTGCCGCCGTCGGAGCGTGCGGCAAAGGCGGTTCTTGCCGTCTGCCGGCGGCTGTCCGATACCGGCGACATGGTTTTCATTGAACATGACGCCAAGTTGCTTTTACAGAGATTGCCGGAGGGCGTCAAAAAGGAACATTACCACGATGACGAAACGCATATTCGTCAGCTCTTGGAAAAATATGATTTGATGCCAAAGTGCGGCGCCTCTTTGGCTGCCGCGACGGTGCGGGGACTGATCCTCACAGTTTCCCATAAGGAGCAGATTGGGGAGTTGTATCCGCAGGTGCTGGAAGCACTGGTGTACGGCGCTTGCAGGGAGTTATTTAAATAAGCGGAAGGCCGCAGAGATGCGGCTTTTCCAAGGTGTAATGGTTAGTGCAATCTAACCGCTCGGATGCACGCATCGGTTAGGTTAATCTAACATCGAAAGGAATGATAGCGATGCAGGAACACAAGGACTTCTGGGACAAAAATGCCGGTCGGTACGACCGCTTTATGCGAAAGGATCGGGCGGCGTATGACGAGATGTATGAACTGATCCGACCGAAGGTGAAAGTCAAGACGGTGCTGGAGCTGGCGACCGGCACGGGATTGATTGCAAAACACATCGTGAACGCGGCGGCACACATCGAGGCGACGGACGCCTCTGCGGAGATGATCGCCGAGGCGAAGCGGGATAACCGCTCTGCCAAGCTGCACTTCTCCGTGCAGGATATGTTCCGCCTGCCCTATGCGAACCAGTCCTTTGATGTAGTGATCGTGTCCAACGCGCTGCATATCGTGCCGCAGCCGGAAAAAGCCCTGCAAGAGATAAAACGGGTACTGAAAGACGACGGCACGCTCATCGCGCCGACCTTCACCCACGCGGGAAACTCGTTTTCCGGCAAGGTCAAAGCCTTTTTCATGAAACTGGCAGGCTTTCCTCTCCACAGCAGATGGACGAGCGCGGAATACCTGCGCTTTCTAAGTCAGAATGGCTGGACGGTGCGGAAAAGCGCTGTTCTAAAGGCGTCCTTCCCGCTGACCTATGCGGAATGTGTGAAATTGGAGGTGTGATAAGATGTCATTTTTTGAGAACACCAGAAAGCCTGTGGGGCTTGGCGGGAAAATCATGGTCGCCATGATGAACCTGGGGCACAGTCCTGTGGCACGGTGGGGACTTCGCTTTTTGGAGCTTACTCTGGACGCCAAGGTGCTGGACTGCGGCTGCGGCGGAGGAGCGAACATCAAGAGACTTCTGAAAAAATGCCCGGAGGGTATCGTGAAGGGCATCGACTATTCGCTCGTCAGCGTGGAGAAATCCAAAAAGGTCAACGAGGCCGCCATAGCGGAAGGCCGCTGCACCGTTCTGCAAGGCAGCGTGGCGAATATGATCTTTGCAGGCGACTGGTTCGATGCGGTAACGGCCTTTGAAACCGTCTATTTCTGGCCCGATCTGCCGCAGTGCTTCCGGGAGGTTTACCGGGTGCTGAAGCCCGGCGGGACATTTCTCATCTGCAACGAGAGCAGCGGCGATACGGACAAGGACAAGAAGTGGACGGAGATCATCGGCGGCATGACCATCTATAAGGACGTTGAATTAAAGGCGTATCTGGAGCAGGCAGGCTTTCACGATGTGCAGATACACAAAAAGAAAAGCTGGCTCTGCATTACGGCGCGGAAATGAGGGGCTGAATTATGAGTATCTTTGCATCTATCTTACGCAGCGTATACAAGCTCTCCGGCGCGAAAAAGGCGTTCGCCTTGCCGGAGGATGCACTGCGAAAGGAAATTGAAAAGCAGAACCAGCATCGTGGCGTTTTTACGCCCACCGACCACAAAGCACATTATGAGACGATCACAGTGAACGGCTTTCCCTGCCTGATCGTGCGAGAGCATCCGAAGCCGTCCGAGCGCGCGATTCTCTATTTCTTTGGCGGTGGCATGGTGATCGGCCCCGATAAGGGCGACCTGCCTGTGATGCGCAAGCTCTGCCGCGAGACCGGTTGTGATGTGTGGTTTCCGTTTTACCCGCTCTGCATGGAACACTGTATTACTGAAACCTACGCGATGGTGTACGAATGTTATCGAAAAATGATTACACTGTACGGCGGCGGAAATGTCAGTACTTGCGGCTTTTCCTCCGGCGGTTTGCTGGCTTTGGGGATCGCGGCGCACAACAACGCGCAGCCCGAGCCGCTGCCGCAGCCGAGACACATCGTCGCTGTATCCCCCGGTGAAGTGCCGTGGAACGATGCGGAAAAGGCGCGGATGAAGGCGCTCAATAAACGGGACGTCTCCATCGACTATGCCTTTATGGTTACAGTGGAAAAAATCATGCGGCACGGCTGCGAGAATGTGCCGGACTATATGCTCTCCGGCTCCCGGGGAGATTTTACCGGCGTAGGCGATATTCACTTCTTCTATTCTGCCGACGAGGTGCTCTACGGCGCATTGCCGGACTTTGAGGAAGCCTGCAAACGGGCAAATGTCCCCTATACGGTGTCCGCCCGCCCGAAGATGGTGCATTGCTACTGTATGCTGCCGATCTTCAAGGAGGCAAAGGAGGACTTTGCGAAAATCGTGGACATTTTGAAAAAATGAGATCGGAAACGGTCGTGTGATGATTGAAACACGGAGGGAAGGCCATGGAACGAAAAGAAGCCATTCGCGGTGCGTACCGAATGACGGGCGGAAACAGTTTTTATGACGGCATGATCACCTGCTCCACCCTGAGCGGGAAAGCGGTGTGCCGCTTGGTGTGGGCAATGAACAAGGCGGAAAACGACGCCTATCAGGAAAAGGCAATGTCCGGTATTCCGGAGCATTTCTCCGGCAAGCTGCTGGAAGTGCCGGTGGGAACAGGGATTCTGACCATGCCGGTTTATCAGACTATGCCGGAGGCGGACATTACCTGTCTCGATTATTCGCCCGATATGATGAGGCAGGCACGGGAAAAGGCTGACCGCCTGCACCTGAAAAATGTAACCTTCCGGCAGGGAGATGTGGGAGCACTCTCCTATGCAGACGACACCTTCGACATCGTTTTGTCGCTGAACGGCTTTCATGCTTTTCCGGACAAGGAAGCCGCTTATCGGGAGGTTTTCCGGGTTTTGAGACCCGGCGGGACATTCTGCGGCTGCTTTTATGTGATGGGCGAGCACAAGCGGACGGATTGGTTTATCCGGCATGTTTATGAAAAGGCAGGTTTTTTCACACCGCCCTATGAGACGGTTTCCAGTTTGAAAGCACGGCTGGATGGAATGTATACGGATGTGGACATGGGAAACCTGAAAAGCATGGCATGGTTTGTCTGCCGAAAAGCGGACTAAACGATTTCGTGCGCAAAACAGAGAGCAAGGACGAAAACAAACAGATGAAAGACAAGAAGCTCCTATTCGACCGCAAAAGCCATGTGCTGTATTCAAAGTCTTGCAAGAAAGAAATCCTGGCGAAAATCGCCCTGCACTATCCGGAAGCAGAGCGGGAGACAGTATGGGAAAAGGTGCAGCGGCAGTACGTGGTCTTTCTCTCCGTCTGACGCACCGATTTGGGCGGCAAAAAGAACTTCCACAACGGCGTAGGCGGCACCTACGACTGAATCGCCATCATGAGCTATTATGTGGACTGCAAAGCAGTTACTTCGTTCCGTGAAATTGAAGAGATGGAGGAAAATCTGATTCTTCCGACTTTCCGCAAGCTGAAATTTGTGGACTGCAACAAGCCGTTCTGGAGGAAACTGATGTACAAGGCGTTTGTTCGTGCGAAAAGCGGCTGTGACAAATGGCACGATTACGAGATGTCGGTTGCGCCTTATGAAACCGACAAGCCTATTTATTATGAATTTACGGCGTGCCCGGCAGCGGAGTTTGCTATCAAGCACGGTCTTACGGATATTATGCCCGCCCTGTGTAATGTGGACTTTGCGTCTATGGAGCTGCTCCATGCAAGGCTTATACGGACGAACACCTGCGTGAACGGCTGCCGGTGCGACTATACCATCTGCGGCGATAAAGACCCGTACTTGAAGGGACATCCCGAATACCGGGATGAGGCCGGATTTCGGCGAAACAAGCAACAATTCACGCAAAGGCGGTGAGATAAATGAAAACTTTTCTCGGAATACTGATTCCCTTTCTCGGCACAACGCTGGGCGCGGCCTGCGTGTTCTTTATGAAAAAATCCCTTGGTGATCTGATGCAGCGTGCGCTTGCCGGCTTTGCCGCCGGTGTGATGGTAGCAGCGTCCATCTGGAGCTTGCTGATCCCCGCCATTGAGCAGTCGGAGGATATGGGGAAGCTGTCCTTTCTCCCCGCCTTTATCGGATTTTGGGTCGGCGTGCTGTTTTTGCTCCTGCTTGACCGTTTGATTCCCCATCTTCATGTGGGAAGTGAACAGGCCGAGGGTCCGAAAAGCAAGCTCGGCCGCACCACCATGATGGTGCTGGCTGTTACCTTACATAATATCCCGGAGGGAACGGCAGTCGGCGTGGTGTATGCAGGCTTCCTCGCGGGAAACTCGCAGATCACGGCGGCAAGCGCACTGGCGCTGTCTCTCGGCATTGCCATTCAGAATTTCCCCGAGGGTGCGATCATCTCCATGCCGCTCAAGGCGGAGGGGCAAAAGAAAAGCAAGGCGTTTCTCGGCGGCGTCCTTTCCGGCGTGGTCGAGCCTATCGGCGCGGTGCTGACGCTTCTCGCGGCGCAGCTTGTGATCCCGGCGCTGCCGTATCTGCTGAGCTTTGCAGCGGGCGCCATGCTCTATGTGGTGGTAGAGGAGTTGATTCCGGAAATGTCGCAGGGGCGGCACTCGAATCTTGGAACGGTGTTCTTTGCGGTAGGCTTCAGCATGATGATGGTGCTGGATGTGGCGTTGGGATAAGGAAGTAAATGATGATTTTACAGGTGATTTTGGAAGGCATCGGGCTGGGCGTTCTGCTCATTTTGGTTTGCGCCATCGGTATCCGCAAGGGCGCGGTGGGCATGGTGCATCTTTACAGCCCTGAAGTTCAAGGTAGGTGCGTAAAGCTGGGGCTTACAACACACGCGAAAATCAAGCGAAATGCTTTGATTTTCAAAGCTGTCTGCGTCCCCGGCTACATCGCCTATGTGCTGGTCTGCGTCTATGCGCTCAACGTCGCAAAGGGCTTCGTTCAGGGCTTTTGGCAGCTGCTGGTCATCTTATCCGTGATGAATCTCATAGACCGATTTTGGGTTGACGGCTATTGGGTAGGACATACGAGCGCATGGGAAATCCCGGGAACGGAAGACCTGAAACCCTACATTACAGCCAAGGATAAGGGCAAAAAGTGGCTGTTCGGCACAATTGGTATGGCGGTCATTTCGGCAGCACTGGCGGCGATTATGTCGGTATTTATTCACTGAAGGAGATACCTATATGAAATATAAAATCGAGAAAAACACCGTACAGGAGACGCTGATCATTCCGCTGTATGCGCGGAAGGTCTGCTCAGAACTATACCCGAATCTCTACCGGGACGAAACAGCGGTTCGCCTGATTGACGAGATCGACTACGATTTTTCAGAGGCGGAGAAAAACTCCCGCAGCCTGATGCAGCGTTTCGGTTCACTGGAGGTGGCCATGCGGCAGAATGACCTTGCTTTTGAGGTGCGGGATTATCTGAAATCTCACCCCAATGCGGCGGTGGTCAATCTGGGCTGCGGGCTGGACAGCACTGGAAGAAGCTGCGATAACGGCAGCTGTAAAATTTACAATCTGGACTTTCCCGATGTCATAGCCGTGCGTAACGAGCTTTTGCCCGCCGGGGAGCGTGAGGGAAATATCCCATGCAATTTGAACAATACCGAATGGTTTAGAAAAATTGACTCTTCAAACGGCGCGGTATTCTTTGCCTCCGGGGTGTTCTACTACTTTTTGACCGAGCAGGTCAAAACATTGGTGCAAAAAATGGCAGACGTTTTTCCGGGCAGCGTGCTGGTGTTTGACGCTGCAAATCGGGCGGCGGTGAAGATGATTGCAAAAACATGGCTTAAAAGTGCGAAAATTCAAGATGTGGGTGCTTATTTCGCGGTTTCCGACGCTCCCCAAGAGATCAGTGCGTGGGATAGCCGCTTGCAGGTCACCAGCCGGGGCTATATGCTGGGCTACACCGATTTGAAAGACCCATCCGTCAGCAGATTTTTCCGTTTTCTCGCAAAGGTCGGCGACGGTATGATGAAAATGCAGATTGTAAAGATCAGATTTGGAGGCAAGCAATGAAAATTCTGGTATATGGTGCAGGTGTTTTAGGGTGCAATCTGGCAAGGAATCTGTTTCACGCCGGAAAGGATGTGACCCTGCTTGCCCGGGGAAACTGGGCAGAGGAAATCAGGAAGAACGGACTGCGGATCAAGGATCAATTCTCCCTCCGCACATCGGTCAGCAATATTCCTGTGGTGACGGAACTGGCACCGAATGTCCGGTACGATGTGATATTTGTCGTCCTGCGATATACGCAGCTGGATTCTGCTCTGGAAACCTTGCGGGCGAATCAGACGAAAAATATTGTTTTTGTGGGTAACAATGTGCAGGCAAGAGCGCTGGCGGCGGCACTGCCGGAGAAAAATATCTTGTTTGCCTTTGCGCTCTC
This sequence comes from uncultured Blautia sp., assembly GCA_963927715.1. GTDB lineage: Bacteria > Bacillota > Clostridia > Lachnospirales > Lachnospiraceae > Blautia_A. The sequence goes on from CAWVBU010000001.1 coordinate 827,996, forward strand.
TGCCGGGCATCGGGAACCTGACCGGGTCGTTTCTATCGACCTGAAAAAAATCACCATTGGGCAGCTGCGTGGGGCGGTCTCCAATGCGGAACTGATCGGAGAAATTTTCGGCGGTACCAAATACAAGGTCGTCTATGAGCCGAATATGGAGGACTATCTGCTCTGCCATGCGGCCTTTGTGATGCCTGCGGCCTTCGCCTGCTATAAGACGGACGGCGACCTGAAAAAGCTTAGGAGAAATACGGTGTACCTTGGACGGGTGATCGATGCCAATATTGAAGGCTACCGTGCCATACGCAATGCGGGACACGACATTTTGCCAAAGGCGGATGCAGACTTTGAGAGCGAAAAGTACCGCAAGACCTGTCTGCGCTTCTTTAAACTCATGTGCGCCACCTCACTGGGCAAACTATGTGCCTCCGACCACGCCATGAACGCCATAGACGAAATGAGCGCCCTGAATCGGGATATCAAGCAGTTCTTTGATGCGAACGGCGCAGCCTACCCGGTATGGCAGGCACTGGAAGCGGAAGCCGGGAGGTATCTGCAATGAAGTATGCCGGAATGCCCTTTGGGATGTGGATGCTGTTTGCGCCGTCCTTCAGAAACCAGCTGACAGCGGTGTTCGGCTACGGTACGAATACGGCAAAAGCCATCACGAAAAAAGCAAAGCCGAAATACAGGGAGATCATCTCCGAGCTGCCCGAATTTGAAAAAGGCGACCGATTCAAGATGAACATCGTCAACTGCGCAATGATCGGTGCGTTTATTCTCTCCATGCCGGAGCGCCCGGATGTGGAGCGGCTGACGGAGTATTATGCAAAATCCATGATGACAAAGCCCATGAAATGGTTTTGCCGCAAGAGCGGAAAAAACAAGTTTACCCCCAAAGATATTTCCGGCATGAAGGCGACCGCCACCTTGAAAGCCGCCGACCGCAACCCATATTCGTGGAACATGGAGTTTTACGAATATCCCGACGGCAGCGGCTACGAGGGACGCTTCACCAAATGCGGCATCTGCGTGCTAATGAAAAAGCTGGGGCTATATAACCTCACTCCCGCGCTGTGCCGTCTGGACTACACCATGAGCGAGGCGGGCGGCGTGACCGACTTTGTGCGGCAGTACACTCTCGCCTCCGGCGGCCCATACTGCGACTGCGGGTATAAAAAGAAGGGCTTCGTGAAAGCTGGGACGGAGGCAGGACGATGAAGGAAACCTATCTCTCCCGTGATTTTCGGGAGACTGCGGCACAGTGCTTTCCCTCGCAGGCCAAGGAGCTGAATGCCTTTTTTGATGCGCGGTTGAATGTGCTGCTGGCTGAAAATGCAGATGCAAGCAAGGAGAAGCAATACCACCTCAAACGGCAGATATTACCGGGCATTGCGGCCTACGAAACCTTGCAGCGGGTCATGCCAAAAGAGGAGGCTCTGCAAACCGTTCATGGCTATGTGGAGGAGCTGGCGAGAACGAGCCACAAACAGCTTGCAGCCCTGCTGCACATACCGGGGCTTTACCGCCTTGTCCCCGGCGTTTTTGTCAAATCCACACGGAGCGTTTTCGGCCCGGCGGCGGGCTTTGACTCAAAGGAGCTGCAGGTCGGCAACGGTATATGGCGTGTGGATATGATGAAATGTCCATATCATGACACCTGCGTGGCATACAGATGTCCTGAGCTGTGCTGCTGCTTTTGCGACAGCGACGACATCAGCTACACCGGTCTTCATCCGAAGCTCATTTGGCATCGAACAAAAACGCTGGGGCGCGGCGATGACCGCTGCGACTTTTGCATGAAGATCATGAAATAGGGGCGCAGGAGTGAAGAAAATGAAGAAAGAAAAATCAAAACAGTACATCCACTGGTGCACTCTTGGTGCAATCGGTGGGATATTTATGACTGCCGGGGACTGGCTGCTGGGGTGCATTCCACTTCAGCAAACCAACACTGGCCTTTTCAACAGAGCCAATTATCTGTCCGGCTCTTATGGGCTGTGGAAGCCTGTGCTTACTGTTGGGCTGGGAGCGGTCGGCGGCTTTCTCTATTACTTCGTAGTAAAAGCGCTGAATGCGGACATTGATACAAAGTACAGAAAAACAAAGATCATTCAGTATCTGTGCGGAATTTTCACCGTTGCGGTGGCGCTGACTATCCACACCTGGGTAGCTACCATGGCGTGGTTCACCACCTATCTGGGCCCGCGCATCGGAGAAGAAGCTGCCATCGCGGCGGTCACCGCCTATCAGGACGGTATGCTCCTCGCCATAGCGCCGATGTACGTTCCGATGATACTGGCTTTCGGCATCCATTTCGTGATGCTGCTTGCGGGCAAGACACGGTATTCCCGGTGGATGCTGGCTTTTCACCCGGTCACATGGAATCTTCTGCTGGTTGCTGTTCCTGATATTGCACAGGCCATGCAGGTGCCGACAGCCACATGGATGTCCGTAATGAGCCAGAGCAGTACCAATACCGCCATCGTGATCTGGTGCATCGCGGCTGCGGTTTATGAGAGAAATCACACTTAATAAAAAAGGAGTCTTGAATATGAAGCCTGACTACAAAAACTGGATCCCCAAGGGAATGCTGGTTTCGCTCATCGCGGGAACGGTGCTGTCCCTTGCGCTGCTGCTAGTTTTCGGCGTATTTGGCATCTGTGTGAGCGGAAAGCTGCGCGTCGTGCTGGGAGTGGTGTTCGGCATTGCCTTTGTCGTTTGTGCAAAGTACACCCAGTGGTGCGTGTATGCCTATCGGAGCTTTTCCTATGACGGCGAGCGCAAGCTCTCAAAGCAGATCATTGACGGCACGGCGGAGCATATCACGCTGCCGGAGGGCGGCGTGGGACTGGACATCGGCTGCGGTAGCGGTGCGCTGACCATTGCCTGCGCGAAGCGCAATCCCCAGGGAAAAATGATCGGTATCGATCGCTGGGGCAAGGAATACGCCTCCTTCACCCTGCCGCTGTGCGAAAAAAACGCCGCTGCGGAGGGCGTGAAGAACGCTTTGTTCAGGCGCGGGAACGCCGTAAAGCTGGATTTCCCCGACGAGAGCTTCGACGCGGTGACCAGCAACTATGTCTATCATAATATCACGGGGAAGGACAAGCAGCAGCTTCTGCTGGAAACGCTGCGCGTGCTGAAAAAGGGCGGAACGTTTGCCATCCACGACCTGATGTCGCCCGGTAGATACGGCGATATGCAGGCATTTGTCCAAAAGCTCAGGGACATGGGCTATGAGCGCGTGGAACTGATGGACACGACCGACGGCAGCTTCATGACGCCGAAGGAGGCCAGACGCCTGATGCTTCGCGGTTCAACATTGCTGGTGGGAAGGAAGTGACGAATACTGAGACTCTAACACTACATAAAACAGAGAATAAACGGAGAAGCTCGTATCGGTCAATAGCTGATACGAGCTTCTTTTCATATTTTTTAGATTGTGTTTCTTCAGACCTTCCACCCGGCGGCCTGCTGCCGCTCCACCACGAAGCGGCGGTAGAGCCCGTCAACAGCAACCAGCTCGTCGTGGGTGCCCTGCTGGACGATCTCACCGTGATCGACAACGAATATTTTGTCGGCATGGCGCACGGTTTTCAGCCGGTGGGCAATCATGATGACCGTCTTATCATGGGTCAGCTCGGAGACGGCCTCCATCAGCTCCTTTTCATTTTCGGGGTCGACATTGGCGGTGGCTTCGTCCAGAATGATGATGGGTGCGTCCTTCATGATGGCGCGCGCAATGGAAATTCGCTGACGTTCGCCGCCCGAAAGCGTAGCACCGCCTTCGCCGATGACGGTGTCAAAGCCGTTCGGCAATGCCATGATAAAGTCGTAGCAGCGGGCCTTTTTCGCAGCGGCCTGCACCTCCTCCATGGAGGCATCGGGCTTTCCGAAGCGAATGTTGTTGGCGATGGTGTCGGAGAACAGATAGACCCGCTGAAACACAAAGGAGAAATTGCGGATGAGGCTGTCGTAGCTGTACTCCCGCACATCGTGCCCACCAAGGCTCACGCTGCCTGACTGCACGTCCCAGAACCGCGCCATAAGATTGCACAGCGTGGTCTTGCCGGAGCCGGAGGGGCCGACGATAGCAACAGTCGTTTTCTCCGGGATGGTCAGGGACACATCGTGCAGAATGGGCTTGCTGTCATAGGAGAAATCCACATGGGACAGGGTGATGTCCTCCCGTTCCGGCGACAGATCCTCCCCATCAATATCCATGGGCTCCACACGCAGAATCGCGTTTGCCTTATCTACGCCGATGTCGATGGAGCGGAACAGAGCTGAAAAGCTCCCGGCAGAATCCAGCTGCTCAAAGAGGATGAAGGAGCAGATCAGCATCAAAAGGCAGTTTGTCAGCTCCATCGTTCCGCCGAAGTAAAAGACGATGGCGGCCACACAGACGGCGACACCGGTGAGCTTGTTGACAACAAACTGCGCCAGCATATAAAGTACCGACGGGATCTCCATGGCAAAGGAAGCCTTGCGGGCCTCCTCCACCGCGCCGTGTACCTGCGTGGCGGAATCGTGGGTCAGGTCGAAGTTCTTGACCTCGGCGATACCCTGCACATATTCCAGCACCTTGGACACAAGGCGCTCATCGGCATTGAACTTCCGCTGGGAAAGGGTCTGCTCCGCCCGCTGCATGGCGGCGTTGACGGCAAAGAACAGCACCAGTCCCGTCAGTGTGATCAGCCCCATGCGCCAGTCAAAGAGGAACATCATCGCTGCGATGATGCCGGAGGTCATAAAGCCGCGGGTCGTGACCATGACGACGCGGGTAGCCACATTCGCCATGTTTTCCATGGTGTTGGTGGTGACGGACGTGACCTCGCCGAGGCTGTTGTCATTGAACCAGCCCATAGGCAGGTAGCGCAGGTGCTCGGCGATCTCGATGCGCTTGTTGGCGCAGGCGCGGTAGCCCGCACGGGTCTGGAGCATGGTAGCCTTCATGTTGATGGCAATCGTAATGATCAATGAGATCACGATAATGCCGAGGCTCGTCCATAAAGTTGCCATAGTGACGTTCCTTTCCAGCAGCGCCTGAATGACGATGGCGGCTGCCGGAATACGCATGGCAGAGCAAATGGCGCTGACCACGCCCAGCCAGATAGATGTTATAAACAGCCTGCGGTTGTCCACCCCGCAGAAGGCAAAGAACTTTTTCAGTGTCCTGAGCATTATGCCACCTCCCCGTCGTCTTTGACGCTGATGTGGGCCTCCCACATGGTTTGATAAAGGGGGCAGGACGCAAGAAGCTCCGCCTGCGTGCCGGTCGCTTCGATCTTGCCTTGATTGACAACAATGATCTGATCGGCGTCCGCAATGGTGGACAGCCGGTGGGCAATGACCAGCAGCGTCTTGCCCCGCACCAGCCTTCCCAGTGCCGACTGGATGACCGCCTCGTTTTCCGGGTCTGTATAGGACGTTGCCTCGTCGAGAATGACGATCGGCGCGTCCTTCAGCATGGCACGGGCAATGGAGATGCGCTGCCGCTCACCGCCGGACAGGTGACCGCCGGATGCACCGCATACGGTCTGATAGCCGTTCTCCAGCCCCATGATGAACTCGTGGCAGCCGCATTTCTTCGCGGCGTCAATGACCTCCGCATCGGTCGCACCCTTTCTGCCCATGCGGATATTGTCTATCACCGAGAGGTCAAAGAGGTAGTTGTCCTGGGACACATAGGCGATTCGCTTCGTACACTCGGCAAGGGGCAGGATGCGTAGATCCACGCCGCCCAGCTCAATGGCACCGTCCTTTACATCCCACAGGGAGGCGATAAGCCGGGCGATGGTGGACTTTCCGCTGCCGGAGGGGCCCACAAGAGCATTGACTGTCCCCGGGGCAATGTGCAGATCGATTCCGTGCAGTACCTCCTTGTCGTGATAGGCAAAGCGGACATCCTTCAGTTGGATGGCGTTATCGGCCGGCAGCTTTTCCGCGCTTTCCGGGCGATGCATATCCTCACCGGACAGCACCTCCGCCACCTCGCCGATGATGGTCGTTACCTGGGCGATGTCGTCTGTGTAGGAAAAGGCGGTGATCAGCGGCTGCATAACGCCGAAGGACAGAACAATGACCGCGAGAAACGTCTCCGCCGACAGTGTGCCGTGCATATAGAGAAGGCAGCCCACCGGCAAGATGCAGAGAAGTGTCGAAGGGAGTATCGCCATTCCGGCCACCTGTCCGAACAAACTCCCGCGCATCCAGTCGATGAAGCAGTCCGCGCCCTCTTTTGCGGCGGAGACGAACTTTGCATAGCTGGTCCTGGACTGACCAAACGCCTTGATGACCTCAATGCCGCTGATGTATTCCACAGCCGTGTCGTTCAGTGTCTTTGTCGCGGTGACCGTGCGCTGAAACTTCTCGTTATAGCCGCTGAACATGGACATAAAGCAGAGAATGCCCAGCGGCAGGACGATGAACATGGAAAGGCCCATGCGCCAGTCCTCGATGAACAGCAGCACCAGTACCGCCAGCGCCCCCACGATGTTGGTGGTCATCTCCGGCAGCAGGTGGGCAAGGGTGGTTTCGATGGAATCGACCCGCTCGACGATGATGTTCTTATACGAGCCGGAGGAACGATCCAGCACCGTACCCAGCGGCAGCGTCGCTAGCTTGTCCAGCAGCCGGACGCGGGTATTGGCCAGCACATGGAACGTCGCATGGTGGGAGAGAGAGGTGGACACGCTGTGCAGCACATAGCGCAGCACCCAGCAGCCCGCCATCCATGCGCAGAGCGTCAGGCAGCGGGGAAGCTCCGCCGTGCCGTTTACCAGTGCGGTGATAAGCCGGATGATGATGAAATACGGAATAAGCGAGCAGGCAACGCCCAGCAGCGCCGTAAGGACGCTCAAAGCGTACTCGCCGTACCGCCCTTTTGCCAGCTCTGCCAGCCACGAGGCGGCGGAGCGCTTTTGCTTCGTGTTCTGATTCATGGGTAATTCCTCCAAGGCAGATCAGGCAGCCAGATGCTTCTTCACGATGCCCTTGCCGATAGCTGCTCCGATGAATGCGGCCACGATCACACCGGCCACCAGTGCCACGGATACCAAGGACTGCAGCATCTGGGATGCGGCAAGGATGGCGTCCTGACGGCCATCGGTGACCATCTGATCCGCCATAGCCTTGGCTGCGATGGCGTAGGGAATGATGGTGCTGCCGAATGCAGCCAGCACCTGATTGATGACATAACTGACGGTCAGCGCCTTCGCGTTGCCGTAGCCCATCTTCCACAGCAGCAGCTCGGCAATGGCACCGGAGAGAATAAAGAGGATGATGTACGGCAGGTATCCGCCCATAATGGCGCGGACAATGCTGTAAATGAGGATCGCACCGGGCTTTTTCACCTTCGTGCCGATGATGAAGTAGACAATGCCCTCCAGCAGGGCGAAAAACACCGGCATCAGAATGATGGTAATGGGCGTTGCGTACAGGACGGAGCTGGCGAAGAAAATGACCACATTGATCAGAGCCAGCAGGACAACGGTGATGATGTCCTTGATTTTCAGTTTATTGGGGTTTGCAGTACTCATGGTTAAAGACTCCTTTTTGAATGGAATATGGTTGAACGTCGCAGAGACGGCGATCACAGGATAAGGCCGGCGGCGATCGATGCCGCCAGCAGGACGCAGAACACAGCATCCCACGCAGAAAACCGAAGCGACAGATAGTTGCTTTTGCGGCGGGTTAAGTCGATGCCCCGTGTTTCGGCGGAGGCGGACAGCGTTTCGGCGATGCGGATAACGCGCAAAGCCATCGGCACGGTCAGTATTTCGATATAGGATGGCAGCGCACGCAACTTTTGCCATGGCGTCACAAACGCGCCCCGGGTGCGGATGGATTGCCGCAGCAACTTCATGTCTCCCGACAGAACGGGGAAGAAGCGGAAAATCACCGCCACGATCATGATCAGCCGCTCCGGTAGGCGCAGATTGCGCAGCGCTGCCAGGGTACGGCTGGCTTCATTCCGCCCAATCAGCGTCCGCATGGAAATGCCAACGGCAATGATCCGCGGGAACAGCACCAGCATAAAGGAAAACACCGTGCCCGGCAGCAGAGCGTTTGCCGCCCACAGCAGCCCAAAGCTCATCCCGCCTGCCAGCGCCGTTCCGAGCCAGCCGTCCGCTGCGGTCAGCAGGATCAGTGCCGTATATACGGCATAAACTAAGTGGTTGTTGGATGTGGAGATCACGACCAGCAGGGCCAGCCAGTAAAGCAGCTTCGTTGCCGGGTGGAATCGTTCTTTATGCTGTTTTTTCGCAGGAGCATTGGAAAGATGGAAGCGCTCCATATATTGCCGTACCGCTTGCAAATCTCGTTCCGAATGAACGGGAAATTCTATTTCTGCATGCCCATCCGACAGCCCAATGCAGCGGTCACACGCACCTGCAATTAGCTCAGGGTCGTGGGTGATGATGAGAACAGTCTTTTCTTTCCGCATCTCCCGGATCAGCGCTGCGCACCGCTCCAGACTTTCCGCGTCCTGTCCTGCTGTCGGCTCGTCCAGTATGACGATCGGCTTGTCGGATAGATACGCCATCATCAGCGTCAGACGCTGCATCTGCCCGCCGGAGAGGGAAAAGGGATGCCGGTTGCGGCAGTCCCACATATCCATACTTTTCAGCAGCGCTTCCGTTTTTGCTTCAAACTCCGGTGTCACCGCATGGCCGTATTGCAGTTCGTGCAGGACGGAGCCTGTGAAGAACTGGAACTCCGCCTCCTGAAGGATGAACAGCACTTGCTTTTGCAGCTGCTTTGGATTTTGCGACTTTCCGAAAAGCATTATCCTGCCGCCGGAGGGGCGGTAAAGCCCTGCAATCAGCTTGCCGATGGTCGTTTTGCCGCAGCCGTTTGCGCCCACAAGGCCGACGATCTCATGCTCACGGACGGAAAAGCTGACACCAGAGAGGGTATCTCCGGCCTTCCTGCCGTATGTATAGCAGACATCTGAGACGGCAAGCGCCGTCGGCGCGGTTTTCGGCAGCGGCTCTTTCTCCGGCACGGTGATCTCCGCAAGGTCGAGCGTGCGCAGAGAAAGTGTTTGTCTCCGCTCCACTGAGAACGCCTTTGCTTCTGCGGCAGTATATTTTCCTTTGATCTCGCCGTCTGCCATGACCCAAAATTCGTCGGCAATGTCGGCAAGATAGTAGAGTCGGTGCTCGCTGAGCAGCAGCGTTTTGCCCTGCTTTTTCAGGGCAAGCAGAATCTCTTTTAACTGCTGCGTGGCTGCAAAGTCCAGATTGGCCGTGGGCTCATCCAGCAGAAAAATATCTGTGTCCATTGCCCACGCGGACAAGATGGAGATGAGCTGTCGCTCGCCGCTGGACAACTCGTAGACATTGCGATCCTTCAGCCGCTCCAGATGAAAGATCCGGAAGGCCTCATCTACCCGCCGTCGGATTTTATCTTGCGGCAGACCGTGATTTTCAAGACCGAAGGCCACTTCATTGGAGCTGTTCACGGTGAAAAACTGGCTGCGAGGATCCTGAAAGACCGAGGCGGCCAACTCGCCGATCTCGCCGATACGTATTCCGGCGGTGTCCTGCCCATTCAGGCGGCAAAAGCCTTTTAGCTCTCCCTCGTAAAACTGGGGGATTAATCCGTTGATGCACCGTAGCAGTGTGGACTTTCCGCAGCCGCTGCCGCCGCAGAGCACTACACAGCGTCCGGCTGGGATGCTGCCGCCGACTTTTTGCAAGGTGGGCTGCTTTTCTTCTGCATATTGAAATTCAAATTCAAAATCTATCATCGCAAACTCTTTTCTTATTAGTTAGCCGTCTCTAACCATCGGCCGTAAAAAACGGACGGATGGACCGTCCGAATTAACTTTTCGGATTTATTGCAAGGTATCGCATAGCTGCCGCCAGCCAGCGTTGGTGAAATCAAGGACTGCCTGTAAGCAGGTAAGCATTCTGCCTTCCTCCATATGCTGATCCAGCAGCTGGCGGAAGTACCAGAACTGTGAGCCCATCAAAAGACGGATCGCATCGGCATTTGGCGCTTTCCCATAGATATGCGAAAAGAATTCCACCGTTTGTTCCGCTTTTTGATCCATTAGTTTATGCAGCACGGTTTCCATGGAGCTGCCATCGCTGCGGCAGAAAAATAAAGTGCAGTCATTGCAGTGCTCGGTCAGCAGTTGAAAATATACCTGTTCTTCGGCGTTTATGGCGCGGAGGATATCATCCGGCTGCGCGCTGCACTTTGCTTTTTCGTATTCTTCCGCGATGGGAGCAAAGAGAACCTGCATCGTCTCAAAAAAATCCTGAAGCAGACTGGCAAACAACGCGTCTTTATTCTTGTATCTTGTGTAGATTGCCCCCGTAGTAACACCGGCTTTTTCGGCGATCTTGTGCAGAGAGGCTTTCTGAAAGCCGTAAGCAAGAAATTCCGAATAAGCAGCCTGAATGATCCCATCATCCAGGGAATGATCCCTATTGGCCATGTCTTCACTCCTCTGCGCCTAAATAATAACATCATTATCGATAACGACATTATTATAGCGTTCTTTTTGCTGCTTGTCAATGCGAATTGCACACTGCTTTGCAAAAACACTCCTTGACAAATCTCGTCTCAAAAACGGATACTCGAAACCTTTGCAAAACAAAATGGCTTTACCAACCTGCGCTGGTACACCGACGACGGCTATTCCGGCGCGAACTTTCAAAGGCCCGGTTTTCAAGCCATGCTTGCAGACATCGAAGCCGGGAAAGTGGGTACGGTCATTGTCAAGGACATGAATCGTTTGGGCGTCCAGGCTATTCCGTGCCATAGTGTGGGGACGATCATTCACATGGCGATTGACGGCAAATATGCCGGGCACATTGTAAAACCCCACTCCAAGGGTGCTATCCAGGCGTTGAAATCTGCGGGTGTCCGCAAGACCGTGATGCTTACGGGTGACGCCAAGAAGGTGGCTGACAGTGTAGCCTCCGCACTGGGGCTGGATGAGGTTTATAGTGAACTGCTTCCTGCCGACAAGGTGGAGAAAGTGGAGCAGTTGATCCAGAACAAGCCGGAGAAAGAAAAACTGGCTTTTGTGGGCGATGGCATCAACGACGCCCCAGTGCTTCGCCGGGCAGACATCGGCATAGCTATGGGCGCTATGGGTTCTGACGCTGCCATTGAAGCTGCGGATGTGGTACTGATGGATGACGACCCAATGCAAATTTCCAAAGCAATCAAAATCTCCCGCAAGTGCCTTGGCATCGTCTATCAGAACATCGTGGTGGCCATCGGCGTAAAACTGGCCTGCCTCGTACTGGTTGCGCTGGGTTTCGCCAATATGTGGCTGGCCGTGTTCGCTGATGTGGGCGTAATGATCATCGCCGTCCTCAATGCTATCCGGGCACTGTTTGTGAAAAATCTTTAAGGTTTCGTGAGAGACGAAAACAGAAAGGAGGGTCCCCCCATGCATGATTCTTGGCCCCGCGAACCGCAAGGGCGGGAACTGGAAAACATGACACAGTTGTTTAAGGTTCTGGGGGACCCTTCCCGTATGAAGGTCCTGTTTCAGATCGGCTCCTCAGAGGCGTGTGTCACTGAAATGGCTGCCAGGTTAGCCGTGGGAAACCCTGACGCAAACTGGCTCATTATGAACGGCAACCGCCTCCAGATCAAACGAAAGCAGTTTGAGAAAGTCATCGACGAACTGGAGGTTATTTGACGAGGCCGGCTGACAATGGGCCCTGGGCGCGTTATAATATGTGTAGCGTATCGAGGCTCATTCCAGCGATGGAAGGGAGCTTACCATCATGTCAGAGAAAAGACGCGATAGCAAAGGTCGAATTTTAAGGACTGGAGAGAGCCAGAGAAAAGACGGAAGATACACTTACAAGTACACGGACGCCTGCGGTAAAACTCAATTCGTGTATGCCTGGAAACTGGTGCCCACCGACAAGACCCCCACGGGCAAGCGGGACGATGTTTCGCTCCGTGAGAAGGTGAAGGAGATCCTGCGGGACATTAGCGATGGGATCGACACCATCGGCAAGAAGATGACGGTCTGCCAGCTTTACGCCCGGCAGAACAGCCATCGGAAGAATGTCAAGCGGAGCACCGAGAAGGGCCGGGAATACCTGATGTCCGTTCTGAAAGAGGACCCCCTGGGGTCCCGGAGCATTGACAGCGTGAAGCTGTCAGACGCCAAGGAATGGGCCATCAGGATGAGTGAGAAGGGCTACGCCTACAAGACCATCAGCAACTGGAAACGGTCTTTGAAGGCGGCCTTCTACACGGCGATTGAGGATGACTGCATCCGCAAAAACCCGTTCAACTTCGCCATAGCCGATGTCCTGGAGGATGACACGGAGGAAAAAGCCGCGCTGACCCAGGAGCAGGAGGACCGCCTCCTGGCCTTCGCCGGCAGCGATCCGGTCTACCGGAAGTATTGTGATGAGATCATCATTCTGCTGGGGACCGGACTCCGCGTTTCCGAGTTATGCGGATTGACAACGGACCTGGATTTTGAAAACCGCTGCATCCATGTGGACCACCAGCTCCTGCGGGACAGTGAGCTCGGCTACTATGTGGACGAGCCCAAGACCAAAAAGGGTGCGCGGCAGATCCCCATGAGTGAGAAGGTCTACCAGGCGTTGAAGCGGGCTGTGAAGAACAGAGGTAAGGCCGCCCCGGTCAATATCGGGGGCTACACCAACTTCCTGTTCCTCAACCAGAGCGGCCTTCCCAAAACGGCGTCCTGTTACGAGAGTATGTTCCAGGGGCTTGTCAGGAAGTACAACAAGCACCACAAGCCAGAAGAAGCCCTGCCGAACATCACGCCCCATACCATGCGCCATACATTCTGCACCCGCCTCGCCCACGCTGGGATGAACCCCAAAGACCTGCAGTACATCATGGGACATTCCAATATCACCATGACGCTGAACTATTACGCTCATGCGGATTATGCTTCCGCAAAGGCGGCGATGGACAGGCTGGCGGCGTAGTAGTAAGCCGCCGTTTCTACTACGGTTTTACTACTTTTCAACGCCAAGTGAGGCTCCGAAATGCCATGATATGCGGGGTATCTTCCGAAACGCAAAATGCCGGAAATGCTTGATATAACAAGCCTTTCCAGCATTTGCGGAGATTTGAAAAGATAATCAGAAAATCGGTAGAACTTTTATCAGAAAAAAGCAGCCGTTTTTCACGGGAGCGCCAGGAAGGGCATTGCCGCGGAAAGCGGCTTTTTCAATGGGAAAACAGCTCCCCGGAGAGAAGCAAAGTTCTCTTTTTGGGGAATTCTTTTATCTTTTTTTGCAAATTGCGGGATATGGTTGCTTTTTAGAAAGAATGTGATATAATATCCCCTGAAATGAATAATATGCAAAATAGGATTTTACGCGTCAAGTGTTCAGTGGATGGGGAGTTGCCGCCGAAACGAAAAGTACGTCTTACGGTGTAAAATCCGCACCCGTTGCAACAATATAAGATCGCATCTCATATTGTGTAGGGATATTTTTCGACATATGTTCTATCACAATGGAGATTTTTTTTTGCTGAATTTACTTGTAAGCAGGAAGCGGAAAGCAAAAGCGCTCCCATGTATTTTTACCAGAGAGCAGTCTCCAGAAATCGTATACGTCAGAAAAAGAGGAGGTCGTTTTTTTGGTTGACAGACAAAAAGTAGAGCAGGCGGTTCGCCTGTATCTGGAAGGAATCGGAGAGGATGTAAATCGTGAGGGCCTGCTGGATACCCCATCCCGTATCGCCCGTATGTGCGAGGAGATTTACGGAGGCCTGGATCAGGATCCGGGAGTCTATCTGGAGAAGCAGTTTTCCGTGGAAAACAATGAGATGGTGATAGAGAAGGATATTACGTTCTACTCCATGTGCGAACATCATCTGCTCCCGTTTTACGGAAAGGCACATATTGCCTATATTCCCAACGAAAAAGTAACAGGACTGAGCAAACTGGCAAGGACGGTGGAAGTCTATGCCAGAAGGCCGCAGATTCAGGAGAAGATGACGGTTCAGATCGCGGACGCGCTTCAGAAATATCTGAATCCGAAAGGCGTGATGGTGATGCTGGAGGCGGAGCATACCTGTATGACCATGCGCGGAATCAAAAAGCCGGGTACCAAGACGGTTACCACAGTCACCAGAGGTGAGTTCAAAGGAAACTATGAGATGCAGAAAATGTTCCTGCAGATGGTAAAAGACTGATGAAGCGGCTTCAGAAGATCTGGGAACATCCTCTGTACCAGGAGCATTATCAGAACATTCAGAAACTGGAACGAGACCGGGAACTGTGCTGCCACACGCTGGAACATTTTCTGGCGGTGGCCAGGCTGGCTTACATTTATGTGCTGGAGGAGGGCCTGGAGATTCCGAGAAGGACGATCTACGCGGCGGGGCTTCTCCATGATATCGGGAAGGATCTTCAGTATACCCAGGGGATTCCCCATGAGGAGGCCAGCGCGGAAATCGCCGGGAGAATTCTGCCGGACTGCGGGTTTTCCGAAGAGGACTGCGAGAGGATTCTGGATCTGATTCTGACACACAGGAAGAAGAAAAAAGCGCAGAAAGCCCGTCTGAATGAATTGTTTTATAAAGCAGACAAAGGATCCCGCAATTGCCTGGTCTGCCCGGCCGCGGCACAGTGCAGCTGGCCGGTTGAGAAGAAAAATATGCGGATTCATTACTAGACAGAGGCAGGAGGGGGACGGCAGGATCCCGTCCGGTGTCTTAGAAGATAACATCACAGGAGGAAGCAGGAGTGAAAATCGGCAATCGGGAATTTGACATCAAAAACAGGACGTATCTCATGGGAATTCTGAATGTGACCCCGGATTCTTTTTCGGACGGGGGAAAATGGAATCAGATGGACGCGGCGCTGAAGCACGCGGAAGAGATGATCCGGGACGGAGCGGATATCCTGGATGTGGGCGGAGAGTCCACCCGGCCGGGATTCGCGAAAGTGGAAGCCCAGGAAGAGGCGGCCAGGGTGTTGCCGGTCATCGAGGCAATCCATGCCAGATTTGACATCCCCATTTCCGTGGATACCTATAAGGCATCGGTGGCGGAACAGGCGCTTCAGGCGGGAGCCAGCCTGGTCAATGATGTCTGGGGATTCAAAAAAGATCCCGCCATGGCGAAGGTTGTGGCAGAATACGAAGCAGCCTGCTGTCTGATGCACAATAAATCCGAGGCTGTGTACGATAATTTTCTGGTGGATATGCTGCATGAGACACAGGAATGTGTCAATCTTGCGAAGGCAGCCGGCGTGAAAGAGGAGAAGATCATCCTGGATCCGGGAGTGGGATTCGGGAAAACTTATGAGATGAACCTTCTTGCCATCCGCCGTCTGGATCTGTTCCGGGAGCTGGGATATCCGGTGCTGCTGGGGACTTCCAGAAAATCCGTGATTGGTCTGACCCTGGATCTGCCTGCGGATGAGAGAGTCGAGGGAACACTGGCTACGACCGTGATGGGCGTGATGAGCGGATGTGCCTTTGTCCGTGTCCACGATGTCAGAGAAAACAAAAGAGTCATTCAGATGACGGAAGCGATATTGGGAAAATAAAAAGGAGAAAGACTGCTGCACATTCACGGACTGCTGCCGGACAGAATATCCGGGAGCGGAAGGGAGTGTGCGGCATTTTTTTTAAACAGGAAAGACTTCGGAAGACCGCACAGGCGGCGGATGTCTTTTTCATTGGATTACAGGAGGTTAAAATGGATCAGATTATCATTGACGGTTTGGAAATCTTTGCCAATCACGGCGTTTTTCCGGAGGAAAACCGGCTGGGACAGAAATTTGTAGTTTCCATGATTCTGTACCTGGATGCCAGGAAAGCCGGAAAGAGTGACGATTTGGAGCAGTCGGTCAATTACGGAGAGGTCAGCCAAAAAGTTACCGAGTATATGCAAAGCCACACGTTTCAGTTGATCGAGGCGGCTGCGGAAGGGGCGGCAGAGGAGCTGCTGCTTGCCTACCCGCCGGTACAGAAGATCCGGTTCCGGATTGAGAAGCCCTGGGCGCCGGTGGGACTGCCTCTGCGCACGGTGGGGGTTCAGATTGAGAGAGCGTGGCACACGGCCTACGTGGCGTTCGGATCGAATCTGGGTGACAAAAAAGCCTATGTGGACGCGGCGGTTGAGGGGCTGCGAAAGACCAGGGGCTGTGAGGTTCTCAAAGTATCGGATTATCTGGTGACAGAGCCTTACGGGGGCGTGGAGCAGGATGAGTTTCTGAACGGAGCGCTCTGCCTGCGGACGCTGCTGACTCCGGAGGAACTTCTGGACCGTCTGCATGAACTGGAACAGGAGGCGAAGAGGGAACGGATCATTCACTGGGGGCCCAGGACTCTGGACCTGGATATTCTGTTCTACGATGATCAGGTGATTGACACAGAAGATCTCCACGTTCCCCATATTGATCTTCAGAACCGGGATTTCGTGCTGAAGCCCATGGCACAGATTGCTCCCTATCTGCGGCACCCCGTGCTGAACCGGACGATGGAGCAGCTTCTGGACCAGCTTCCGGAGAGAGAAAAATGACAGAGATCAAAGAGAAACTGAAGAAAATCAGAGGCGTGGTTTTTGATATGGACGGCCTGATGTTTGACAGTGAGCGGATCGTGCAGTATTCCTGGAACGAGGCGGGACAGCAGATGGGATACGGAAAGCTGGGAGATGAGAATATGCGTCATACCATAGGCTTTAACGTGACCCGCAGACAGGAATATTTTTATGGAAAATACGGGCAGGATTTTCCCTTTGAAGAGTTCAAAGAGAGGTACCGGAGTGTGTATTCCCGGTACGTGGAAGAATACGGAGTTCCGGCGAAGAAAGGACTCCATGAACTGCTGGAGGTTCTCAGAAAGCGTGGAATTCCCATGGCGATCGCCACATCTTCCAGCTTTGAGCATGCGCGAAGAAATGTGGAGAGAGAACAGATCGCGGGCTACTTCAGGGGCATGATCACCGGGAATATGGTGCGGGAGGGGAAACCCTCTCCGGAGATTTACCGGAAAGCCTGTGAGCTTCTTGCGGTGGAACCCTGTTACGCGGCGGCGCTGGAGGATTCCCTCCACGGAATCGTGTCCGCCCACCGGGCCGGGATGGTGACCATTATGGTGCCGGATCTCATCGAGGATTCTTCACCGGTGGATGCGATCCTTGACGGAAAGGCCGCGTCGCTTTTGGAGATTGCAGAATGGATGGAGGGAGAGGACAATGAGTGAGAAAGTGAAATGTATCGCGCTGGATCTGGACGGAACCCTGCTGTCCGATGAAAAAGGAGTGTCCGAGGAGAACCGGAAGGCGCTGAAGCGGGCCATGGATCAGGGGATTCATGTGGTGATTGCCAGCGGCCGGGCTTTTACCTCTCTTCCCAGAGAGCTTCTGGAAATTCCGGGGCTTGAGTACGCGATCACGTCCAACGGGGCGAAGATATACCGGATTTCCACGGAGGAATGTCTGCGGGTGACCAGGATGACGCCGAAATCCGTGAAAGAAATCCGCAGCCTGGTCCGGGGGATGCAGGTGACAGAGGAAATTTTTCTGGATGGACAGCCTTACGCGCCGGCGGACTATGTGCAGGACCCGGTGGCCTACGGGATCTTTGAATCCGCAGTTCCGTATATTCAGAGAACCCGGGTGCCGGTGGAGAATGTGGACGCGTTTTTTGACCGGCATGCGGACGAGCTGGAATGTCTGGACTATATTCTGAAAAACCCGGAGGAGAGGGAGGAGATCTGGAAGCTCCTGGAACGGCAGGTCGAGGATATCTATGTGACTTCCTCCATGCCGAACCGGCTGGAAATCTCCCACCGGGACGCGGGGAAAAGCAGAGCGTATGCCTGGATGCTGGACCGGCTCGGGATTGCGCCTTCTCAGGCGGCAGCCTTTGGCGACGGGGACAATGACTGGGAGATGCTGGCCATGTCCGGATACGGGATTGCCATGGGAAATGCTTCTGAGAAATGCAGACAGGCAGCTTACGCAGTGACGAAAACCAATGAAGAATCCGGAGTGGCTTACGCCTTTTCCAGATTCCTGGAAATATAAAACAGGAGGCAGAGACAATGGAAGAACATATCAAATATTTATTCGGCCCGATTCCTTCCAGAAGGCTGGGGCGCTCTCTCGGGGTGAGCCCGATCCCGGAGCAGACCTGTAACTATACCTGTACCTACTGTCAGCTGGGAAGAACCACGCACATGACCAACAAGCGTCAGAATTTCTTCCCCTGTGAGGAGATTCTGGAAGAATTCCGCCGTTATACCCAGAAAGAACAGAATTTCGATGTGGTGACGGTGGTGGGAGAGGGAGAACCTACCCTTTATTCGGATCTTGGAAGATTGTTGGAAGGACTTAAGAAACTGACGGACAAGCCGGTGGCAGTGATCACCAACGGAGCGCTGCTCTATGAGAAAGAAGTGAGAGAGGATCTCTGCCATGCGGATATTGTACTTCCCTCCATGGACGCGGTGGATGAAGAGATGTTCCGCAGAATTGACCGTCCCTACGGAAGGATCCGTTTTGATCAGGTCTGCCAGGGACTGATTGACTTTTCAAAAGAATATCAGGGAGAGTTGTACCTGGAGATTATGCTTCTGGACGGAATCAACTGCGATGAGGAGAGTCTGGAGAAATTCTCCCGGATGCTCAGGCAGATCCGCTATGACCGGGTCTATGTGAATACGGCGGTGCGGCCTCCGGCGGAAGACAATGTGGTGCCGGCGGACAAAGAGACCATGGAGAGAGCGGCGGAAAGACTCGGCGCGATCAGCATTGACACGCTGACCAGCGGAAGCTTTATCAGCGAGATTGAGGATCCCATGGAGGCGGTGGTGAGCATCTGCAGACGCCATCCTATGAACCAGTTTGAGATACAGAGTTTTCTGGATTCCAGAAAGGTGGAAAATTCTCAGGAATTTTTCAGGGAACTGGAGAACTGTCCTTCTCTGACCGTGGTTCACTACAAAGGAATCTCCACGTACCGCTACAAAGAATGACAGAACGATTTGACAGAAAGGACGAAACCTATGAAACCAACGATGAAACGGGTGGCGGCGATCCATGACCTGTCCGGATTCGGAAGAGCATCTCTGTGCTCCATCATTCCGACCTTATCCTCCATGGGAATTCAGGTCTGTCCGGTTCCCACGGCCATCCTGTCTACACATTCCGGAGGGTTTCAGGAATACACGTTTGAAGATCTGACAGACACCATTCCTGCCTATATGGCCCACTGGAAAAAACTGAATCTTCATTTTGACTGTATTTATTCCGGATTTTTGGGATCTCCGGTACAGACGCAGATGGTTGCGGATATTTTCGATGATTTTGCCGATGAGAACACGCTGGTGGTCGTGGACCCGGTAATGGGAGACAACGGCGGTCTGTACAGTTCGATTTCCGAGAACATGGTTCCCCAGATGCGGAAACTGGTGAATAAGGCGGATATCATTGTGCCGAACTATACGGAAGCGGCCCTCCTTCTGGATGAGGATGTGGAGGTGCGCAGAAGCAACGAAGAGCTGAAAGCGATGTTGAGAAGGCTGTCGGAACTGGGACCGGAGACGGTGCTGATTACCAGCGCGCCGGATGAGGAAAAACCGGAGATGATGAATGTGATCGCCTACGAGAAAGAGAGCGATACCTACTGGAAGGTCGCCAGCCGTCTGCTTCACGATTATTATCCCGGAACCGGCGATATCTTCGCCAGCGTGATGATTGGCTCCCTTCTGAAAGGGGAGAGCCTTCCGGGGGCTATTGACTGGGCGGCCCAGTTCGTATCCCAGTGCATCAAAGTCAGCAGCGGCTATGACTATGAGCGCAGGGACGGCGTACAGCTGGAACGGGTGCTGCCGCTGCTTCATCAGGATCATCTGATCAATGGCTACGAGAAATTTTGATTTTTTGCGGGGACAGTACACCCGGCGTTTCAGCCGGAAGTACTGTCCTCTTCCATTTCTATGAGACGGAAGGAGAGCATCAGATAGAGCACCTCTTCCGTATCTTCCAGATCCGATTCCAGTATCTGCTTGATTTTATCCAGACGGTAGAGGAAGGTGCTCCGGTGGATATAAAGGGCTTTGGCGGTCTGCACCGCGTTCTTATGGTGATCCAGATAGAGCCGCAGGGTCTTCATGTATTCCGTGTGCTGATTTTCATCGATGTATTTCAGCTTCAGCAGGTTTTCATGGCTGACCATGTAACTGGGAAGGCGGTGTGTGCACTCCTTTAAAAGATAGGAAAAGGAAATGGCGTTGAATGGATGATCCACTGGGTGGGATTCTGGCTTTTCCCGAATCTCAGAGCGATTTTTGCCTGTACGTACTGGCGGCGGAGGTTCATGTGCCCCAGCATGGAACGGCTGTAGCCGGTCTGCAGATAGCTGTCGTGGACGAAATAATAAAGTTTTTGGGTGATATCGTCAATGGTCAGTCCTCCCAGCGTCAGATTTACAAAGGTGACGATGAAGGAGCGGTGGACCAGAGAACAGGAGTGGGGCAGCAGATTTTCCAGGTAAGTGGTGATGGACAGGGCGGTCAGATTCTTCTGGTCCAGATCGGTGATTTCCAGGATGAAACAGAAATAATAACTGGTGGAAGGCCAGCCCAGGGCGGACAGCTTCTGGCTCATCGTCACATAATCCGCGGCGGGATCATTTAATATGGAAGTAAAAACCGGTTTGAAATCCTGCTCCCGGTTGCTGCGGTGCATGGTGTTGTGCTCCAGGGCGTGTTCTACCATGGAGGCCAGAATTTCCAGGAGAAATCCCTGGGGCTCCCGCAGAGGGCCTTCTTCTTCCAGCAGGAGCAGCCGGTGAGTGGTCTGTCCGTTCCGCTTCAGGTTGACGCACAGAGAGCCGTCGCCGGTGATTTCTTTGGGATAGAAGAAATAGCCGTCCAGTTCCCGCACGGAATTGTACAGTTCATCTTTTTTCAGTTTGACTACCTGACGGTAGGAATCTTCCGAGGAGCCCATGACTTTCTCGTGAAAACGGGCGTAGCGGGATCCCACTGAGGCGATAATCACGAAATCCATTCCGATAACGGTCAGAGGATTGCCGAAGAAGGAATAGCTCAGTTCCAGGAGCTGCTGGATGGATTCCCCGCGGATCCGGGAAGTGAGAAGGGATTCATACCACTGTTCTGCCCGGTCAAAGATGGCCTGGATATCATTATAAACGTTCTCCGGAGGGATTGAGGTCTCAATCAGGCAGACGCCGGCGGAGGTATCAGGAAAGGGACGGCTGTCCGGTCCGGTGAGAAAGAAAAGAGAACCGATATCCATGACAGGGATGAGGGAAGGGTCTGAGGTGATATAGACCTGCTCTGCTTTCACGGACAGAGAGTCCGTACAGAAGACGGGTCTTCCGAGGGCGGGAAGCAAAGAGAGGGGCTCCCGGGTGTGTACGGGATAGCTTTTACTGAGCTCTTCCACCAGATAGGCTGCGCTTAATTTCATGTAGAATCCTCCTTTTTTGGTCTTCCTACATATTGTAGGAAAAGAAACGAAAAATGTCAATCATCTGCGGATTGAAGGGGAAAAAGACCGGGGTTATAATGGTTACAGTTTTAAGGAGGTGCGTAAGAGACATGATCATTATCGGAGAAAAAATCAACGGCTCCATCCCTTCCGTGGCGGAAGCGATCGCCAACCGGGATGCGGATTTTATCAAACAGAGAGCTATTGCACAGGCCAATGCCAACGCCACTTACATAGACTGCTGCGCTTCGGTGGAGGAGGATATAGAAGTGGAAACTTTGAAGTGGATGATTGACTGTATTCAGGAAGTGACAGATCTTCCCATCAGTGTAGACAGTCCAAGCCCCAAAGTTCTGGCAGAGGCCTTTAAATTTTGCAACAAACCGGGCCTGATCAATTCCGTCTCCATGGAAGGGGACAAGGTGGACATTATCTTCCCGCTGATCGCGGATACCAAATGGGAAGTGATCTGTCTGCTCAGCGATGACACAGGCATTCCGAAGACCGCGGAGGACCGTCTCCGGGTGTTTGACAAGATTATGGAGAAGGCAAAACAGTACAACATTGCCCCCAGCCGTCTTCACATCGACCCGCTGGTTGAGATGCTCTGTACCTCAGAGGATGGAATCGCCCTGAATGCCAAGGTGATCAGCACCATCCGCAGCCAGTATCCGGATATTCACATCACGGCGGCGATCAGTAATATTTCCTTCAATCTGCCGGTGAGAAAGCTGATCAATATGGGATTTGCCGTGCTGGCCATGAATGCGGGACTGGACAGCGCGATTATGGATCCGACCAACCGGGATCTTCTGGGACTGATCTACGCGACAGAGGCGCTCCTGGGCGAAGACGATTATTGCATGGAATATATCGGAGCTTACCGGGAAGGCCTGATTGGACCGAAAAAATAAAAAACAATGTCATAAATGAGTGCAAAAAAAGAAAAGGAGGATATGACAATGTCAAAAATTCAGGAAGTGTACGAAACCGTCGAGAAAGGTAAAGTAAAAGCAATTCAGGGTCTGGTTCAGGAAGCTCTGGACGAGGGAAATGCGCCTCTGGATATTCTGAATCAGGGTATGATCGCGGCGATGGACAGCGTGGGAGCAAAATTCAAAGCCGGAGAGATCTTTGTGCCGGAAATGCTGGTTGCTGCAAAGTGTATGAAGAAAGGCGTGGAAATTCTGAAACCGCATCTGGGAAGCGGCGAGACAGGAGCTGCCGGCAAGGTGGTAATGGGTACCGTTGCAGGCGATATGCATGATATCGGAAAGAACCTGGTTGCTATGATGATGGAGAGCGCAGGCTTCGAAGTGATTGATCTGGGCGTGGATGTTCCGGTACAGAAATTTGTAGATACGGTTGCCGCGAATCCGGATACCAAGATCGTGGGATGCTCCGCGCTTCTGACCACGACCATGCCGGCTCTGAAAGAGACCGTTGCAGCTCTGAACGCGGCTCCGTTCCGTGACAAAATCAAAGTTATGGTGGGAGGCGCTCCGATTACGCAGGAATTCGCAGATGAGATCGGTGCGGACGCTTACACGGAGGACGCGGCAAGCGCAGCTCAGAAAGCAAAAGAACTGGCAGCTTAATTTGATGTTGATGGATCAGGGAGGTTTTTAGGTATGAAGACAATTCGCGAAAATTATATGGATCTTTTGAACACCGGTAAATCCGAGCGTCTGGTAAAACAGTATGAGCCCTTCGCTTTCGTACTGAACGAGCCGCTTCTGAAACAGGAATATCTGTGCCGTGTGAAAGGCCAGGATACTCCGGACGCATGGGGAACCATCATCCGCTGGCCGGCAAGCGAGCATGCAGGTATGCCTTACATCACAGAAGAGAATAAAGTGTGCCCGGATGTGACCGAGTGGAAGAAATATGTGAAGGCTTCCAATCTGCAGTTCCCGGATGAGGACTGGGCAGAGGCAGTGGAGACAGCCAATCAGATCGACCGCAGCCAGTATATGGTATCCTGTCTGATGGCGACCGGTATCTTCGAGAGAATGCATTTCCTGATGGGATTCGAGGATACTCTGATGAATCTTCTTCTGGAGCCGGAGGCAATGGAAGAGCTGGCGGATTATATCTGCGACTGGAAGATCGAGTACGCGAAACAGCTGATCGATCATCTGAATCCGGATGTGATTCTGTCCCATGACGACTGGGGCGCAAAGGATCGTCTGTTCATGAGCAGAGAGACCTGGGTAGAGATTTTCAAACCCCGTTATGAGAGACTGTACAGCTACATCCGTTCCAGAGGCGTACAGGTAATTCATCACGCGGACAGCTATCTGGCGAACATCATTGAGGATATGGTGGACTGCCATATCAATGTATGGCAGGGCGTTCTTCCGTCCAACGATGTGCCGGCTCTGCTGAAACAGCTGAATGGCAGAATGGTTCTGATGGGCGGTCTGGACGCAGGCGCTTTTGATTTCGAAGACTGGACACCGGAGATGGTGGAAAAAGAAGTACGCCGCGGTGTGGCAGCCTGTGATGGGCTTCCGGGATTCATCCCCTGCATCACCTATGGTCTGGCAGAATCTATCTTCCCGGGCGTATACGAGGAAATCGACAAAGTGCTTGACAAGATTATACAGGAGCAGGCCGCGAAATAACTTTCGGTTCCCAATAATTCCATAAAAAATAAAACGAGGACAGGATATCTCCCCCAACAGGAGGTATCCTGTTTTTGCGGAAAAGAAAAGGCTTTACTTCTTTTTTCTTCTTCTATATAATAGACATGGATTTGTTTACACAGATTATAGAGATAAGGAGATAAGACATGGGAGGAATTTTTGGAGTAGCTTCAAAAGAAAACTGTACATTGGATTTGTTCTTCGGAACGGATTATCACTCTCATCTGGGTACCCGCAGAGGAGGAATGGCAGTATATAGCAGGGAAAAAGGATTCGACCGTGCAATTCACAATATTGAAAATTCTCCCTTCCGGACGAAATTCGAGCGGGATGTGGAGTCTTTAGACGGAACCCTGGGAATCGGATGTATTTCTGACAGTGAGCCCCAGCCGCTGATGGTGCAGTCGCATCTGGGAAGCTTCGCGATTACCACCGTGGGCAAGATCAATAACATGGAGCAGCTGATTGAACATTCCTACAAAAACGGCTGCACCCATTTTCTGGAGATGAGCGGCGGAAGCGTCAACCCCACCGAGATGGTGGCTTCCCTGATCAATCAGAGACAGACTCTGGTGGAGGGCATTCAGTACGCCCAGGAATTGATTGATGGTTCCATGACCATGCTGATCATGACCCCGAAAGGACTGTACGGCGCCAGAGATCTCGTGGGCAGAACGCCGCTGATTCTGGGAAAGAAAGAGAACGCGCTATGTGCTTCTTTTGAAAGTTTCGCGTTTGGCAACCTGGGTTATGAGACAATCCATGAGCTGGGACCGGGAGAGATTGTCTTCATCACGCCGGACGGCTTCCAGACCCTGGTACAGCCTAAGGACAAGATGAAAATCTGTTCCTTCCTCTGGGTATATTACGGATATCCGACAGCTACCTATGAGGGTGTGAATGTGGAAGAGATGCGTTACCGCTGCGGCGATATGCTTGCGCGCCGGGATGAGGGAGAGGTTCATCCGGATATGGTGGCAGGTGTGCCGGATTCCGGAATTGCCCATGCGGTGGGTTATGCCAACCGTTCCGGAATTCCGTTTGCGAGACCGTTTATCAAATATACCCCGACCTGGCCCAGATCCTTTATGCCTACCCAGCAGAGCCAGAGAGATCTGATCGCGAAGATGAAACTGCTGCCGGTGCATGAGCTGATCAAAGGAAAGAGCCTGCTTCTGATCGACGACTCCATTGTGAGGGGAACACAGCTGCGGAGCACCACAGATTTCCTCTACCAGAGCGGCGCGAAGGAGGTTCACATCCGCCCGGCTTGTCCGCCGCTTCTGTATGGATGCAAGTACCTGAATTTCTCCCGCTCCAAATCGGAGATGGATCTGATTACCAGAAGAGTGATCCTGAAGCGGGAAGGTGAGCTGCATTACGAGGATAAGCTGGAGGATTACGCGAATCCGGATTCCCAGAACTACAAAGAGATGCTGGAAGATATCCGCAAGGAGCTGCATTTTACCTCCCTGCGTTACCACCGTCTGGATGACATGATTGATTCCATCGGAATTTCTCCCTGCAAACTCTGTACGTACTGCTGGAACGGAAAGGAATAAAAATCGTGGGATTTGTGCGTCTGGACCGGTATCTGGCCGAAGCCGGCACAGGGACCCGCAGAGAGGTCAAACGGCATATCCAGAAAGGGCAGGTACAGGTCAACGGAGAAACGGCAAAGGATCCGGGAATGAAAATCGATCCTGCCGCGGACGAAGTGAAATATGCCGATCAGATTCTTCAGGTCCGGGAGTTTGAATATTATCTGCTGAATAAACCGGCAGGCTGTGTCAGCGCCACGGAGGATCCCCGGCAGAAGACGGTGATGGAGTACGTTCCTTCCAAGAGAAAGGATCTGTTTCCTGTGGGACGGCTGGATAAAGACACCGAAGGGCTTCTGCTGATCACCAATGATGGAAAACTGGCGCACGCCCTGCTCTCGCCGGCGCGGCATGTGGAGAAAACCTACTATGCCAGAATCCGGGGGAAACTTACCCCGGAAGACGTCTGCGAATTCCGGGAAGGTCTGGAAATCGGAGAGAAGAAAAAGACGCTTCCGGCGGTGCTGAAGATCCTGGAGATCTGCAAGACGCAGGAAGGCTGGATTTCCCAGGCGGAGATTACCATACGCGAGGGGAAATTTCATCAGATTAAGAGAATGGTACAGGCGGTTGGAAAAGAGGTCCTCTATCTCAGGAGGATTTCCATGGGACCGCTTTCTCTGGAAGAGACCCTGGGGGAAGGGCAGTGCCGTCCCCTGACGGAAGAAGAAATAGAAAAACTGCTGCAGAATCGGAGATGATTCTGCGGCAGTTTTTTTTGTGAGATACGCCGGTCAGGCGCCCGCCGTGCCTGCACGAGCGGGCATCCGACCGGCAACGGTCATCGAGCGGCAGTGCAGGCTCAATAATCGGTTTTGTGATAGAAACGGCCGTTGATATAATCCGTCTTAATGATATTGATGAAGGCGCTGGGATCGACGGCCTTCACTTTTTTCACCAGCAGTTTCGCCTCTTCCCTGGATACCACGGAATACAGAAGCGTCTGGTCATCCTGGCTGTAGCAGCCTTTTCCCGCGAACTGGGTGGCGCTGTGATGGGTGAAGTTTTTGATTTCCGCGTAAACTTCCTCGGGATGTTTGGTAATGATAAAAAGCGTATGTTTTTTGTATCTCTGGTGGAGCATCTGGATGGTCTGGGTACAGGTAAACTGGAAAATAATGGAATAAAGCGCCGCGTCCCAGCCAAACAGCAGGCCGGCGATGGTCAGCACAACCGCGTTGCCCATCAGAATATAGTTCCAGATATCCCGGCCGCTCCGCTCCGAGATCAGAATCGCGATGAAATCCGTTCCGCCGCCGGAAGTGTTGCCGATCAGGCAGAGACTGCAGGCCAGTCCGTTGATCAGTCCGCCGAAGATACTGATCAGAAGAGGATCGTAGGTGATCGGCTGACTGGGAATCAGGTCGGTCAGCACACTGGTGAGAACGACCACGCAGCAGGAACTGACGGTAAACTTCGGCCCCAGATATTTGAAACAGATACAGGCAGGGACGGCGTTCAGCGGCAGGTTGATCAATGTGAACGGAATCGCCACGCCGAAGAACTGGGTGCCGATCTGCTGCACCAGCAGAGTGATTCCGTTGAAGCCGCTGGGATAAAGGTTTCCGGCCCGCACAAAGGTCTTGATGTTCACGGCGAAAATAATGGCGGCGATGATCGCGCAGCCCATGCGCCGTAGCTCATGCTTTGGATTGATTGAGAGATCCTTCAACATATTTTTCTCCTCCCCGAAAGAAAAATTAATCCTACTATCAGAATACACCAGGGCACAGGATCTTGTCCATAAATTTTTGCGGGAATTCCGGCAGAAATTCAGTCTTCCAGAAGTTCCCGGAACGCGCCGAGCAGACGGTCGTTTTGTTCCGGCAGCATGATGCAGAACCGGAAGAAAGACTCATCCAGGAAGGGGAAGGTGGAACAGTTGCGGATCATCATTTTCTGGCGGATGCAGTGCTCGAAGAGATCCTGGGCGTCTGTCCCGGGCCGCAGAATTTTTACGAGCAGAAAGTTGCCGCATCCCGGATAAACTTTCACGGATTTCCAGGAGGAGAGCTCCTGGTAGAGACGATCCCGCTCCTTCTGAATCAGAGCTCTCGTCTTCTGGATATAGGCTTCATCCCGGAACATGAAATGGCCGGCGTATTCCGCGAAGCTGTTCACAGACCAGGGATCTTTTTTCTGATTGATTTCCTGCAGAAGATCCAGATTTCCGGTGATGGCGTATCCCAGGCGCAGGCCCGGGCAGGCAAAGAACTTGGAGGTTCCGCGCAGAACGATCAGGTTCGTGTAATAGCTGGTGAGGGGAGCGGCGGAGATCCCGGCAGGATCCGGGGTGAATTCCACATAGGTTTCATCCACCATGACGAAAATACCGTACTGGAGACAGACGTCCAGAATCCGGCGCATCTGTTTTCTGGTGACAGCGGTGGAAGTGGGATTGTTCGGACTGCACAGAACCAGGAGATCCAGATGTTCGTTCAGCTGTTTGCAGAGGCCTTCTGTGTCAATCAGGAAATTCTGTTCTTCCCGCAGAGGATAGTACAGGCAGGTGCCTTTGCACAGCGTGATGTCCCGTTCATATTCCGAGTATGTCGGACCGAGAATCAGAGCCTTCTTCGGCTGGAGAGTCTGGATGAAATGGGAGATCAGTTCCGTGGAACCGTTGCCCACCAGGACGAATTCCGGCTGAGAATCCGTATAGCGGGCGATTTCCTGCCTCAGGCGTGTGTATTCCCGGTCCGGATACCGGGTGATCACGTTCAGATGAGAGGCCAGATGGGATTTCAGCTTTGAAGACAGCCCGAGAGGGTTGACATTGGCGCTGTAACTGATGATTTCCTCTTTTTTTATGCCGTAAAATTTTTCTATTTTTTCCAAATCGCTTCCGTGGAAATGGTCTTTGTGTGTTAACATGGTTTTCGAGCTCCTTTTGTTGCACAGCTTTCTTTTGTAGTGTATAATTCGATTATAGTGTTTCGAAAAAAATAGTCAAGAACAATAGAGGTTGAACTTTGAAAAGAAGAGTAGAACAAATGATAAACGGAAAATTTGAATATAAGGTCCCCCAGCTGATCCTGTCTGTGGATGAAATTCAGGTAAAAACCATGAGCGGAGAGAACTGCCAGAGGGAAATTTATCTGAGAACGGAGGAAAAACAGCGGGTTCAGGGCTATGTCAGCTCTTCTCACCGCCGTGTGATTCCGGATGTCTCTCAGTTTTCCGGAACGACGGTGAAAATTTCCTGCGGAATCGATGTGGAAGGGTTGGCTCCGGGGGAATCTTTTGAGGGAAATCTGTGCTTTCTGACGAATTTCGGTGAATATCAGGTTCCGTTCTGTGTTGAAATCGAGAGAACTCCCGTGACCAGTACCAATGGACAGATCACGACACTGGAGGAGTTTACCGGACTGGCCAGAAAGGATTTCCGGGAAGCGTTCCGGCTGTTCACATCCGGGAGCTTCCGACAGGTCGTGGAAAGCGTCTCTCCAAAGGAGCAGGCGCTCTATCTGGGAATGATCCATAATCCGGTGACCTATCAGCATCTGGAGGAATTTCTGATCGGTGTGGGACAGAAAGAGCCGGTACAGCTTTCTCTGGAGGAGGATGAGGTATCGTTTTATCAGGTGAACGAGTCCCGCAGCGAGTCGTTTCAGATTCAGAGAAACGGATGGGGATTCCTTCGGCTGGAGGTGGAGACCGAAGGAGGCTTTCTTCATGTGCCCAGGCATGTGATTCACGAGGAGGATTTCATCGGGAGCGTCTATCCGGTGGAATATGTCATAGATGAAGCCAGTCTGGAAAAGGGAAAGAACTTCGGGAAAATTGTGGTCAAAAGCCCTTATCAGACCCTGGTTTACCGGGTGATGGCTTCCAGAAACCAGGAAATCCAGGTGAATGTGGCGATCCTGGAGAAAAAGAAACGAGTGGAACTTGCCAGAGCCTTTCTGGATCTTAAAATTAAGAACATAGATTACCGCCAGTGGGCAGAGACGACCCGCACAGTTCTCCGGGAGCTGAAAGAGGCGGGATGTGATTATCCGGAATATCAGATGTGCGAGGCCTTTCTGTGCTACCAGAATGAGGAGACTGCGCAGGCCCAGGCCATTCTGCGGAAATACGAGAACAAATCCTTCACGAGAAAAGATCTTGAGTTTGCGGGTATTTATCTGTATCTGAGCCGGATGACAGGCCTGATCGGCGTGAAGAAAGATATTTCTTCCAAAATCCGCAGTTTTTATAATCAGAAACAGGACAGCTTCCTGCTTCTGTGGACGCTGCTGCAGACGGACGAGGAGATTCGCCGATCGCCTTCGAAGGCGTTGTTTCTGATGGAAGAGCAGTATGAGCGGGGATGCAGGAATCCCTTCCTCTATCTGGAGGCCTGGCAGATGGTGACCAGAGATATCTCGGTACTCAGGCGTCTGAGCAGTTTCTGGATTCAGGTGTTCCTTTTCGCCGGAAAAGAGCGCCTGCTCACGGAAGAGCTCTCCATGCGTCTGGCTTACCTTTCCGGTTATGAGAAAAGTTTTTCCAGGAGTCTTCATATGGCTCTTGGCAAAGCGTATGAGCAGTATCCGTCAGACGACACCCTGGAGGCAATCTGCAAACACATTATGAAGGGAAATCCCAGAGAAAAAGAATTCTTCCCCTGGTTTTCCCTGGCAGTGGAACACGGGCTGCGCCTGACAAGACTGTATGAATATTATATGGAAACTCTGGACTGCTCCTATCAGAGAGAACTGCCCAGGACGCTGAAGATGTATTTTTCCTACAACAATACTCTGGGGAGCCAGAAACGGGCTTATATTTACGCGAACATTATTCAGAACAAAGAGAAGGACCGTCTGTGCTACGAGAATTATCAGAAGACAATCCGTGCCTTTGGAAGAGAGAAGATTTCCGAGGGGAAAATCAATGAAGACTACGCGGCGATTTACCAGGAGTTCCTGGCGCAGCCCGAAAGCCGGCAGGAGGCAGAAGACCTTGCCGGACAGATTTTCACCTGCCGGCTGTACTGCGATGATCCGAAGATCCGCAAGGTAATTGTGCGCTGCAGCCAGTTCGAGAAGGAAGAGACTTATCCCTGCGTGGATGGGGTTGCGTATCCGAAGGTTTATACGGAGGACGCGGAAATTCTGTTTGAGGACGACCGGCAGAGAAGATACGTGAAGACGGTAGACTATAATCTGACCAGGCTGATGGATGAGAAGACGCTGGTCTCCAAGTGCAGAAAGTATTCGGTGCGGGTGCCCGGTTTCCTGCTTCACATCGCGGAGCAGGAGGACGTGAACCGGGAGAATCTGGATATCTATCAGCAGATTCTGGATTCTGCGGCATTTACAGAAGCGTATAAGGTGCGGCTGCGCCGGAGAATGCTGGAGTATTACGCGAACCATGTACGGGGAGAGGATCTGGATGATTATCTGCGGAAAGCAGATCTTCACCGGTTCGCGAGTGTGGATAAAAAGACGCTGATGGAAATCATGATCGAGCGGAGAATGTTTGAGAAAGCTTACGAAGTGTTGTGCTGCTACGGTTATGAAGGGGTGCAGACGGAGAGTCTGGTGAAACTCTGCAGCCGGATGATTCTCCGAAAAGACATGGAAGAGGAAGAGGAACTGACCTCCCTGGCTTCCTATGTGTTCGAACAGGGAAAATACGATGAGGTGGTTCTCACCTATCTGATTCACTATTTCACGGGACCTATGGAAGCGTTCCTGAAACTCTGGAAATGCGCGCTGGATTTCCAGGCAGACACCTATGAGCTGGACGGAAAAATCCTGCAGCTTCTGATGCTGGTGTGGGATTACCGGCCTCAGGGCGCCAGGGTTCTCCAGGATTATATTCAGCAGCACGGGGAGGAAAAGCTGATTCTCGCGTATCTGAATTTCTGTGCTTACGGATATTTCATGAAAGGGATGGAACTGGATCCGTTTCTGGAAGAATGTTTCCGTACCGCGTACCTGCGGGGATGGAATACGGATATTGTCTGTGAACTGAGCCTGTTTCAGATTTATTCCCGGAAAGAGACGCGGACCGGGCAGGAGGAGCAGATTCTGAGAGATCTGCTGAGAATGTGTGTGGAGAAACATTACCGGTTCCAGTTTTTTGAAAATCTTCCCAAAACCATGAGAAGTCCCTATCAGCTGGACGACAAGGTGTTCGCGGAGTGCAGAACCGATCCCAAGGCCAGAGTCACTTTGTATTACGCGGTGGATCAGGGGCTGGGAAGACCTCTGAATTATAAGAGCGAGCCTCTGCGTGCGGGATATGAGGGTGTCTTCGTGAAAACTTTTACGTTATTTTATGGAGAAATCCTGCATTACTATTTCGTGATTGAGACGGAAGACGGACAGGAGAAAACCTGTGAAAAAACGCTGGCTGTGCAGAGCGTGGATTCAGACGGCAGAAGCCGCTATCAGCTTTTGAACCAGATGCTTGCGGACCGGGTACAGGGCAGGCGCGCGGAAGCCGCGGATAAGATGAGAAAATATCTGCGGCAGGAGAAATTTGTGAAAATAATGTACCGGATAGAGAAGGAATAAAACTATGAATGAAATCAGAGATATCTTGATTGGTATTGATTTTGGCGAGAAAGTTTCTCAGATTTGTTATTATGACAGACAACGCCAGGAACCGGTGGAGGTTACCATGAAGGTCGGATCGGCCTGCTATGAAAGCCCCACCTGCCTGTGCTGGCGGGAAAAAAACCAGGAATGGAATGTGGGCCTGGAAGCAGAATATTTCGCGCAGGAACAGGGAGGAATGTTCGTCCGCGATCTCTATCAGCTGTGTGAGAAAGATCAGAAAATTCAGCTGGGAGAGCAGACGCGGGAACCCTGGGAGCTTGCCGCGGCGTATTTTGACGGGCTGATTCATTTCCTGGGCAGCAGGGATCCGGTGAAGAATACGAAATGTCTGGCTGTGACCGTACCTGCCCTGAACGGCAATATGGTGAAAAATCTTCAGAAGGCCTGTGAGAGCCTGGGGTATTCCAGAAAGCAGATCCTTCTGCTGGATTACACGGAAAGCTTCTATTATTACGCCTACTGCCAGAGACTGGATTTTCGCAGCCGCAACGTCGGATGGTACGCTTTTGACGGGGATCAGGTGATGTTCCGCAGACTTTACGCGAATGCGGGAGGAAAGAAAACAACGTTTGTACGGTTCGGGGATCCGGTTCGCACGGAACTTGCGAAAGAGGATCTGGACCGGGATTTTGATTTCTGTCAGTTCCTTGTAAATACATTGGAGAACGATCTGTATTCCAGTATCTATATTACCGGACAGGGGTTTTCGCAGGACTGGGCGGCGCCGCGCTCGGTTCCCATGCTGTGCAGACAGAAACGTAAGGTTTTCGAGGGAAACAATCTGTTTGTAAAAGGCGCCTGCTACGCGGCAAAGGAACAGCTGGAGGACAAAAAGCTGAAAGGATTTCTCTATCTGGGAGACGCCCTGGTGAAGATGAATGTGGGAATGGAAATGCAGGTGATGGGAACACCGGCTTACTATGCGCTGATCGAGGCCGGGAAGAACTGGTATGACAGCCAGGCGGAATGTGAGATTCTGCTGGACGACAGGGAGGATCTGACGTTTCTGGTTTCCCGCATGGATGAGACAACCTCCCAGAAAGTGAAGATGAAGCTGCCGGGACTCCCCAGGCGGCCCAGGAAAACGACCAGGCTGAAGCTTCATCTGGAATATACCGCGGCAGGAATCTGCGAGATCCGGGTGGAAGATCTGGGATTCGGAGAATTCTATCCGTCCAGCAATATGGTATGGACAGAGACTGCGCACTGGTAAGGGGGGATTGGATTGAGCGGTTATATTTTGTGTCAGGGAAAGAAAGCCGAAAAGCCTTATTTTATCGAGAATATCAGTGTCAATATCTATACGATTGAGGAGCTGTGCTTTTATCTGTGCAGAAACCCGTATCTGATTGATTCAACCATACGAAACGAAGAGCTTCTCAAATGGCTGGAGGAGGAACTGGGACTCCGGGCTCTGGCGGCGAAGGTGCGTCCTTATCTGCCGGAGACTGAGGATTTATCGGAATTTCTGTACCCAATCATAAAAGAGATCAATTATCTGGATTATGAGGAACTGAAGCTTCTGAACAGCCGTCTGACGGCTATGTCAGAGGAGACGCCCCAGATCCGCAAGAAGAAAAAGGCGGATTGTCTGGTGGTCAACGGCATGTATGTGGACGCCATCCGCAATTACCAGGAAGTTCTCCAAAGAGAAGAGAAGCTGCCGCCGAAATCCGCGGCAGGCATCTATCATAATCTGGGCTGCGCGTACAGCTACCTGTTCCAGAAGGAAGAGGCCGCGGAGTGTTTCCGGAAAGCCTACGAGAAGATCCATACGGAGGAAGCTCTGCGGTTTTACCTGATTGCCTACAGCGATGCCAGAGGCATGGAGGCATACGAAGCGAAGCAGAAAGAGCTGGGTGTGGACGCTGCCACAGGACAGCTGATCCGTGAGGAGATTCAGAACGCGAGAAGAGAAGCGCAGAAAGAGAATTTTTCTGAGGAAGATATGGATTCCCTGCTGGAGCGGATGACTGCCGAGTACCACCGCAGCACTTCCGCGTAAAGGCTTTTTTGGAAGGCTGTTTATTGACAGCGGGAAAAGAATATGATAGAATCTCCTTGTGCTTTAGCGTAGTAGCATGATAGCATGATTGCGGAAAAGAGAAGGAGATAGATGATATGAGAAAAAGATGGATCAGTGTTCTTTTGGCAGCGGTGATGACTGCCGGTGTGCTTGCAGGCTGCGGCGGCAGCAAGGAAGAGGCTTCCGGGGAAGACGCGCAGGCAGCGGAGGAGACCGGAGATATTCTCGGAGACGGTGTTTTTACCGTCGGATTTGACGCGGAGTATCCGCCGTTTGGTTATATGGACGACGACGGGGAATACGTGGGATTTGACCTGGATCTTGCCAAGGCGGTGTGCGATGCGAAGGGCTGGGAATTCGAGGCGAAACCCATCAACTGGGACGCGAAGGATTCGGAGCTGAATTCCGGGACGATCGACTGTATCTGGAATGGGTTCACCATCAATGGCAGGGAGGATGACTATACCTGGTCGGAGCCTTATCTGGATAACGAGCAGGTGATTGTGGTAAAAGCGGATTCCGGAATCGAAGCCCTTGCGGATCTGGCCCAAAAAGCGGTGGTGGTACAGACTGCCTCTGCGGCGCTGGACGCGCTGAACAGCGAGGCAAATCAGGATCTGACCGCAAGCTTCGGCTCTCTGACGGAGAATCCCGATTATAACACGGCCTTTATGAATCTGGAATCCGGAGCGGCAGACGCCGTGGCCATTGATATCGGCGTCGCGAATTATCAGCTCAGCCAGAGAGAAGAAGGCGCTTATGTGATTCTGGAAGAACCGATTCAGAGCGAACAGTACGGCATTGGCTTTAAGAAAGGAAACGACGCGCTCAGAGATGCTGTCTGGGAAGAGGTTCTGAAACTCAACGAAGACGGAACGGTGGAAGAACTCGCGCAGGAGTACGGTGTGGATACGGCAATGCTCTGCATCGAATAAACATAAAAGGGACACAGAGGGGGCTTCCCGGCTCCGGCCAATGAGCCGGAGAAGAAGCCGCCTCTTTCTTGTTGGGCAGGGCAGGCTGTCCTGCATTAATGTGAAAAAGCGCCGCTGTCCTGTAAAAGAGGACGCGCGCAAATGAATCAGGAAGTATGGAGGAAGTTATGACACTAGAGACAATGATACGGCAGCTGGGAAGCGGAATGGTGATTTCGACCGAGATCTTTTTTCTGACACTTTTGTTCTCGCTCCCTCTGGGACTTTTTATCTGCTTTGGGAGAATGTCAAGATTCGGCCCGCTGCGCTGGCTGATGGCGGCTTATATATCTGTGATGCGGGGAACGCCGCTGATGCTGCAGCTGATGGTGGTCTATTTCGGACCTTATTTCTTTTTTGGAATCAGCATCACGAGAGGGTACAGTATGATTGCGGTTCTGATTGGCTTCGCGCTGAATTACGCGGCGTATTTCGCGGAAATCTACCGCGGAGGAATTGAGTCCATGCCGGTGGGGCAATATGAGGCCGCGAAGGTTCTGGGCTATAAAAGGCCGCAGACCTTTGTACATATTATTCTGCCCCAGGTGATCAAGAGAATCCTTCCGGCAGTGACCAACGAGGTGATCACGCTGGTGAAGGATACCTCTCTGGCTTTCGTTCTGGCAGTAGCGGAGATGTTCACCATCGCGAAGCAGATTGCCAGCTCCCAGACTACGATGATGCCCTTTGTCATCGCCGCGGTTTTCTACTATGTATTTAATCTTCTGGTGGCGCTGGTGATGGGTAAATTTGAGAAAATGCTCAGCTATTACCGTTAGGAGGAAGATGATGAGTCTTTTTGAGATGAAAAATATAACCAAAAGCTTTGAAGGACAGGAAGTTTTGAAGGGAATTTCCCTGACTGTGGACGAGGGTCAGGTGCTGGGAATCATCGGTCCCTCCGGTTCCGGCAAATCCACACTGCTGCGGATCGCCACCGGGCTGGAGACCGCTGACGGCGGCGAGATTGTGAAGAATGGTTCCGTTGGTCTGGTCTTCCAGAATTTTAACCTGTTTCCCCATTATTCTGTGATCCGGAACATTGTGGACGCGCCGCTGCGGGTACAGAAGCGGAAGAAGGAGGAAGTCTACGCGCAGGCCCGGAAGCTTCTGGCACAGATGGGGCTGGCGGATAAGGAGAATGCCTATCCGTTCCAGCTGTCAGGGGGACAGCAGCAGCGGGTTTCCATTGCCCGCGCGCTTGCCATGAACCCGGATATTCTTTTCTTTGACGAGCCGACTTCAGCGCTGGATCCGGAATTGACCGGGGAGATTCTGAAGGTGATCCGGCAGCTGGCGGATGAGCACATTACCATGGTGATTGTCACCCATGAGATGAATTTCGCCCGGGAGATTTCCGACCGGATTCTGTTTATGGACCAGGGAGTGGTTGCCGTGGAGGGAAGCCCGCAGGAGGTCTTTTCTTCGGAACATCAGCGGATGAGAGAGTTCCTCGGGAAATTCCACCAGACGGAGGAGTCCTGAACCGGAAAATCCCGGGAGGGAAAGCAGGAAGTTTTCCGGTAATGCTTGCTTTTCAATATTTCCTGTTATATAATTCTTCTGTATTGTGTGCAGCGATTGTGTACAAAGGAAAGCGGGGTAAATAAAATGGATACAGATAGATATGTAAGTCCACTGTCAGAGCGTTACGCGAGCAGGGAGATGCAGTACATTTTTTCACCGGATATGAAGTTCCGGACCTGGAGAAAACTGTGGATCGCGCTGGCAGAGACGGAGAAAGAACTGGGGCTGAATATCACCCAGGAACAGATTGATGAACTGAAAGCACATGCTGAGGATATCAATTATGATGTGGCAAAGGAGCGGGAACGTCAGGTGCGCCACGACGTGATGTCTCACGTCTATGCTTATGGCGTACAGTGTCCGAAGGCGAAAGGAATCATTCATCTGGGCGCGACTTCCTGTTATGTGGGTGACAATACCGATATTATCGTGATGACAGAGGCGTTGAAGCTGGTACGGAAAAAACTGGTGAATGTCATCGCGGAGCTGGCCAAATTCACGGAGAAATACAAAGCGCAGCCGACCCTTGCGTTTACACATTTCCAGCCGGCGCAGCCGACCACCGTGGGAAAACGCGCGACTTTATGGACACAGGAATTTCTGATGGATCTGGAAGATCTGGAATATGTACTGGGAACCATGAAACTGCTGGGCTCCAAGGGAACCACCGGTACCCAGGCAAGCTTCCTGGAACTGTTCGACGGAGATCAGGAGAAAATTGACCGGATTGATCCTATGATCGCCCAGAAGATGGGCTTCCGGGAGTGCTATCCGGTGTCCGGACAGACTTATTCCAGAAAAGTCGACACCCGTGTCCTGAATATACTGGCAGGAATCGCGGCAAGCGCGCATAAGATGTCCAACGACATCCGTCTGCTGCAGCATCTGAAGGAAGTGGAGGAGCCCTTTGAGAAGAATCAGATCGGTTCTTCAGCCATGGCGTATAAGAGAAATCCCATGCGGAGTGAGAGAATTGCTTCTCTGTCCCGCTATGTGATGATCGACGCGCTGAATCCGGCGATCACCTCCGCGACCCAGTGGTTCGAGAGAACACTGGATGATTCCGCAAATAAGCGTCTGAGCATTCCGGAAGGATTCCTGGCCATTGACGGAATTCTGGATCTGTGTCTCAACGTGGTGGACGGACTGGTGGTTTATCCGAAGGTGATTGAGAAGCGTCTGATGTCGGAGCTGCCGTTTATGGCAACGGAGAATATTATGATGGATGCGGTGAAGGCAGGCGGAGACCGCCAGGAACTGCACGAGAGAATCCGGGAGCTGTCCATGGAGGCAGGAAAACATGTGAAGGCAGAAGGAAAGGATAACGATCTGCTGGAACTGATCGCTGCCGATCCGGCCTTTAACCTGAGCCTGGAGGAACTGAAGGCGGCAATGGAGCCGTCCCGCTATACAGGCCGGGCGAAGGAACAGGTGGAAGCTTTTCTTGAGAAAGTAGTCCGTCCCGTGATTGAGGAACACAAAGAGCTTCTGGGCGTCACAGCTCAGATTAATGTCTGAGATGCAGAGAACGGGCAAAAGGATCAGGGAGAACCTATGATGAGGAGGAACGGAGCAGTATGGTAAAAGCAGTAGTTGGAGCAAACTGGGGAGATGAGGGAAAAGGAAAGATTACGGATATGCTGGCGGAGAAGGCCGATATCATTGTGAGATTCCAGGGCGGTGCGAACGCAGGTCATACCATCGTCAACGATTATGGCAAATTCGCCCTCCACACTCTGCCGTCCGGAGTATTTTACGATCACACGACCAGCGTGATCGGAAACGGCGTGGCATTGAATATTCCGGTTTTTTTCAATGAAGTAAAAAGTATCGTGGACCGGAATGTGCCGATGCCGAAGATCGCGATTTCCGACCGTGCGCAGATGGTGATGTCCTATCATGTATTGTTTGATCAGTATGAGGAGGAACGTCTCGCGGGAAAATCCTTCGGTTCCACAAAATCCGGAATCGCGCCTTTTTATTCTGATAAATATGCGAAAATCGGTTTTCAGGTAAGCGAGCTGTTCGCGGGAGAGGAGTACCTCAAAGACAAGGTAAACCGTGTCTGCGAGACGAAGAATGTTCTGCTGGAACATCTTTATCACAAACCGCTTCTGGATCCGGAGAAGATTTATGAGGAACTGATGAGCTACAAAGAGATGGTGGAGCCTTATGTGTGCAATGTCTCTCTGTTCCTGTGGAACGCGCTGAAAGAAGGCAAGGAGATTCTGCTGGAGGGACAGCTGGGCTCTCTGAAGGATCCGGACCACGGGATTTACCCGATGGTGACCTCTTCTTCCACTCTGGCGGCTTACGGCGCCATCGGCGCGGGAATTCCGCCTTATGAGATCAAACAGGTGATTACCGTCTGCAAGGCATACTCCAGCGCTGTGGGAGCCGGCGCGTTTGTCTCAGAGATCTTCGGCGACGAGGCTGAGGAACTTCGGAAACGCGGAGGAGACGGCGGCGAGTACGGCGCGACCACCGGACGTCCCAGACGGATGGGATGGTTCGACTGTGTTGCTTCCAAATATGGATGCCGGATGCAGGGAACCACAGATGTGGCCTTTACGGTTCTGGACGTGCTGGGATATCTGGATGAGATCCCGGTTTGTGTGGGCTATGAGATCGACGGTGAGGTGACTACGGAATTCCCGACGACCTGCCAGCTGGAGAAGGCAAAACCGGTTCTGGAGGTTCTGCCGGGCTGGAAGTGCGACATCCGGGGTATCCGCAATTATGAGGATCTTCCGGAAAACTGCAGAAATTATGTGGAATTTATCGAAGAGAAAATCGGATTCCCGATTACCATGATTTCCAATGGACCGGGAAGAAAAGATATCATTTACCGTGAGAAATAAAGAATAGGTGTGGAGATTACTCCACACCTATTTTTTTCAGTTCGGCTGCCGCCTGTTTCAGATTCTGGAAGCGGATGGTACGGATTCCGAATTTCGCCGCGGCGTCCAGGTTTTCCTGACGGTCATCCAGGAAGACCGCCCGCTTCGGATCAATCTGAAAAGTTTCAAGCAGGATCCGGTAGATCTCCGGTTCCGGTTTGATCTGTCTGACTTCACTGGAGAAAACGATTCCATCCATATACTTCAGAAAGGTCATGTCCGGACGGGTTTTCTCCAGGAGACGTTCCGGATAGTTGGACAGAATGTACAGGTGAAATCCCCGGTCTTTCAGGTAATGTGTCCAGGTCTCGGAATAGTCGTATACAGAGATGGTTTTCTCGTTGGTGGCGAGAACCTGGAGAATCTCTTTTTCCAGTTCCGGATCGTTTTCCACAAACTGCCGGATGTATTCGCCGGCCGGAAGCGTTCCGCGGTCCTGTTCATTCCAGGTCTTGCTCTCAAATACCGCTTTGCCGATTCGCTGTTTGACTTCCCCGGAATAAGGAAAGGTGTCCAGATAAGATTTCCAGTCATATTCCACCAGGACCTTCCCGACGTCAAAAATGATGGAATCGACACAGGGAGAGGAAGGACCGGAAACGGTTCGCTGACGGAAGAAACGCACGACCAGAAGATAGCCGTACAGAAGAAGGGGCACGACGATGGTGCAGGCCAGGGAAACACGGAACCAGGTTCCGCTGTCAGGGGAATCGGTTACGGCAAAGAAAAAAGTCGCTCCGTACAGAGCCAGAAGCAGAAGAACTGCAAGAAGCGCTCCTGCCCGTTTTAAATTCTTCATATCTGCTTAATGCTCCTGTTCCTCTTCAAAATTTTTGGTATGTTGTTTGATCGCTTCGAAACTCTCCTGGCTGATGACATGTTCGATGCGGCAGGCATCCTGGGTGGCTGTTTCCGGATCTACCCCCAGACGTGTCAGCCACTTGGAGAGCAGCTGATGTCTCTCGTAAATTTTTTCCGCGATCTCACGGCCGGCATCCGTAAGCGTGATATAACCGCTGGTATCCATTTTGATATAACCGTTGAGCCTCAGATTTTTCATGGCGACACTGACGCTGGGTTTTGAAAAATCCAGTTCGTTTACAATGTCAATGGAACGCACATGCTCTTTGCGAAGGCTGATCCTCAGAATGGTTTCCAGATAATTTTCAGCGGATTCCTGAATTTTCAATGGCAATCCCTCCATTTGTAATAATTACTTATTAGAATAGCATAAGAACAGGAAAAATTCAAATATATTGTAATCTATATTGGTGAATGATATAATATTAAAAAGTGCGGATTTTGCTAATGTGCAGTGCGAAAAAACCGTCCGACATCTTCGGAATCTGACATCTGAATAATAAAATGGAAGGGGCGTTGACTATGAAAACAATCACCATTGAGAGACAATATGGGAGCGGTGGCCGGGAAGTGGGAACTTTGCTGGCGAAATCGCTGAATATTCCATTTTATGACAGCAATCTTCTGCTGGTGGCTGCGGAGAAATACGGCCTGAATCCCGGTGTCATGGCGGATCATGATGAGAAAAAACAGTCGAATTTTCTGTTCGGGCTTTCGATGGCATCCGACGTCTATCTGAACCAGGAGAGGATTATGCTTCCATATAAAATGTATCAGGCGCTGTCGGATACCATTGTACGTCTCGCGGAAGACGGCCCCTGCGTGTTTATCGGAAGGTGTGCGGAACACATTCTCAGGCGGCACCGCTATGAAGATCTGTTCAGCGTGTTTATCTACGCTTCTTCTATGGATCAGAGACGGGAGCGGGCCATCCAGGTGGATCATCTGCCGGAGCGGGAAGCGGATGCTTATATCGCCAAGAAGGATAAGGAGAGAAGAGATTATTACTATTTCCATACAGGAAAAGAATGGGGCACAATGGAAAATTATGACCTGTGTCTGAACACAACGACTCTGGGATATCAGCGCTGCGCGGATGTGATTCGCGCCGCCCTTAAGGGAGAAAAGTAGGGCGTTTTATGGTACCCGGAAGTCTTAAAAAAATGTGAAATCCGGCACAGAGGTTGACAAGAAAAAGATACTCTATATAATTAGGATAGAAAGAAACTTATACCCACAGGAGGGATTGAGCTATGAAAAAAAGATACCTGATTCTTGTCGCTCTGCTGGCGGTATGTATGGCAGCGGCGGCCGGATGCAATAAGAATAAAGAAGAAGAGACGGATACGGCTCAGGTGGTGACCGAAACCCCGACGCCCACCGAGGAAGCGAAAGAGGACAATGTGGTGAAAATGGAGAAGATTTCGGACGCGGATAAGGCGGCGATCCGGAATATTCTCGGAACGAAGACCAGCACCAGCTCGGATGTGGTTCTGACCAACAAC
Source organism: uncultured Blautia sp. (assembly GCA_963927715.1). Lineage (GTDB taxonomy): Bacteria > Bacillota > Clostridia > Lachnospirales > Lachnospiraceae > Blautia_A. Next base: position 870,039 of record CAWVBU010000001.1, read on the forward strand.
ACCGGTCTGGATATCTCGGAAATTTACATCCGCGAGGCGGCGGACAGTTCCGATGACGCGTGGGGAGAGGACCTGATTCAGGGCGCCTATGAGTGGAAAGACAAGGACAGAGCGCTCTATTATTATGAGAAGTCAAATGCCACAAATTATGACATCCAGATTTTCTACACCGATGAGAGCGAGACCAACTGTTTCTTCCGCGATCTGGACTTCTCAGACACCACGGAGATCAAACTGCGGATGGAAGACGGAGTTCCCTATGTGACCTATTACAGCGAGAGCCAGAAGAAGGAGATCAGTACGCTGGAGGCCGCCCGGGAGCGCATGGGTCTGAATGCGGACGGTGAGGAGGAAGACCTGGATACTTCTGATACAGAGAGTGATGTGACTGCGACTCCGGAAACGGACGACAGTGACTACAGTGAGACGACTCCGACTCCGGACACAGACAGCGGAGATGATGGAGACGACACAGACAGCGGAGATGACGGAAACGGCGGAGACGACGGTTCCGATCCCGGAGAGGATCCCGGATACTCCAGCGCCCGTGATCAGGCGGAGAGCTATATCGGGAAGAGCATCGATACGCTGGAAGGCGCCATTGGCAACGCCAACGATGTGAATTATGAGACAGATCCGGAGACCGGAACGGAGATCGGTTACCATGAGTACAGTGATTTCACAGTAGCTACCACAGTGGGTGAGGATGGACAGGAGATCGTAACCTCTGTGTGGTAAAAAGAAAAAAGTTGAGGAAGAAAAATGAAAAGAGTATTGCTGAAATTAAGCGGAGAGGCACTGGCCGGAGAGAAGAAGACCGGCTTTGACGAGGAAACGGTTCTGAAAGTGGCAAGACAGATCCGGACGGTGACAGAGGAAGGCATTCAGGTGGGAGTCGTGATCGGAGGCGGCAATTTCTGGCGCGGCAGAACCAGCGAGACCATCAACCGGAGCAAAGCGGATCAGATCGGAATGCTGGCCACGGTGATGAATTGTATTTATGTGTCGGATCTGTGCCGTTACGCGGGACTTCAGACAGAGGTCTACACGCCTTTTGTGTGCGGAGCGTTCACAAAACTTTATTCCAAGGACTGTGTGGAGGAGGATTTCGCCCGAGGAAAAGTGATTTTCTTCGCCGGAGGAACCGGACATCCTTATTTTTCCACTGATACGGCGACTGTGCTGCGGGCAGTGGAAATTGAGGCGGACGCGATTCTTCTCGCCAAAGCCATTGACGGAATTTATGACAGCGATCCGAAGGTGAATCCGGAGGCGAAAAGATATGATAAAGTCAGCATTCAGGAAGTGATTGACCGAAAGCTGGCAGCCGTGGATCTGACGGCATCCATCATGTGTCTGGAGCAGAAGATGCCGATGCTGGTCTTTGCTCTGGAAGAAGAGAACAGCATTGTCAACACAGTACATGGTAAATTTAACGGTACGGAAGTGACCGTGGAATAAAAGAGAGGGGAAACACTTATGGATGAAAGACTGCAGAAATATGATGACAAAATGAAAAAGACGAAGAAAAGCCTTGAGGCGGATCTGGCGACAATCCGCGCGGGACGCGCGAATCCGCATATTCTGGATAAGATTCAGGTAGACTACTATGGAGTGCCGACTCCGCTGCAGCAGGTTGCGAACGTTACGGTTCCTGAGGCAAGAGTGATCCAGATTCAGCCGTGGGAGGCGAAAATGGTCAAAGAAATCTCAAAGGCAATTCTCACTTCGGATCTGGGAATCAATCCCAACACCGATGGAAAGACCATCCGCCTGGTGCTGCCGGAACTGACGGAGGAGCGCAGAAAGGAACTGGTCAAGGATGTCAAGAAACGCGGGGAGGCGGCGAAAGTGGCGATCCGCAACATCCGCCGGGATGCGAACGACACCTTTAAGAAACTTGCCAAGACGGATGTCTCCGAAGACGAGATCAAAGAATTAGAGGAAAAAGTTCAGAAAATGACAGATAAGATGGTCAAAGAGATTGATGGAGTCGTAGACGTGAAATCAAAAGAAATCTTAACTGTGTAGAGGAATAGAATCAGGGCTGCTGCATGATTGTTCTGTGAATACAGAGGGTTTTGCATCAGCCCTTTTAGACGGAACGGAATATGCCGTTTCAGCGGGAAAGGAGAACAGAATGAAAGTTCCAAATCACGTAGCGATTATTCTGGATGGAAACGGACGATGGGCAAAGGCAAAGGGAATGCCGAGAAGCTACGGCCATGTGAAAGGATGCGCAAACCTGGAGAAGATCTGTGATATCGCCAAATCTCTGGGAATCAAATATCTGACGGTCTACGCGTTTTCCACGGAGAACTGGAAACGCTCCAAAGAAGAAGTGGACGGATTGATGAAATTGTTCCGGAATTATCTGAAGAAATGTATCCGTATCTCAGAGCAGAATCAAATGCGGGTGAAGGTCATCGGAGATATCCGTGCTTTTGATCCGGATATTCAGGAGAGCGTGCGCAGGCTGGAGGAGTATTCGAAAAATTTCGATGAGCTCCATTTTCAGATTGCTTTGAATTATGGGGGCAGGGACGAGATTACAAGGGGAATCCGAAAACTCGCCCTGGATGTGAAAGAGGGAAAAATCCAGCCGGAAGAGATCACGGAAGCCGTGGTGGAAGGCTATTGGGATACCGCCGGGATACCGGACCCGGATCTTTTGATCCGGACCAGCGGAGAGCAGCGGCTGTCTAATTTTCTTCTCTGGCAGCTTGCCTACACGGAGTTTTATTTTACGCCGGTTGCCTGGCCGGATTTCAACCGGGAGGAATTGGTCAAAGCTATTGAGAAATATAATGAAAGAGACCGGAGATACGGGGGAGTAAAGGAGGAGTAGCCATGTTTGTCACACGGCTTTTGAGCGGAATTGTTCTGGTGGTTTTGCTGCTGCTGACGATTTTGCCTGGCGGTTATCTTTTGTTCTTTCCGCTGCTGTGCGTGTCTGTGATCGGAATGTTTGAACTTTACCGGGCAATGGGAATTCACAGGGAAGGAAACGGGCTTCTGGAAGGCGTCGGCTATTTCAGCGCGGTGCTCTATTATGGAGCTGTCTGGCTGAATTTTGAGCGGTACGGTATGGCCGCGCTTCTGGCGGGACTGATTCTCCTGATGTTTGTCTACGTATTCTCTTACCCGAAATACAACGCCCATCAGGTGATGACCGCTTTCTTCGGTCTGGTCTATGTGGCGGTGATGCTGTCGTTTATCTACATTTCCAGAGAGATGGAAGGGGGAATCTTCCATGTGTGGCTGATTTTTCTGTGTTCCTGGGGCTGTGACACCTGCGCGTACTGTGTGGGAGTCCTCATAGGAAAACATAAGATGACGCCGCTTCTGAGTCCGAAGAAATCCGTGGAGGGCGCTGTCGGAGGCGTAGCCGGCGCGGTTCTGCTGGGAGTGGTTTACGCGGCTGCTACAAAAGGCGATCCGGCCGCTTACGGGGTGATCTGCGGAGTGGGAGCGCTGATCTCCATGGTGGGAGATCTGGCGGCTTCAGCGATCAAGAGAAACCAGGAGATCAAGGATTACGGAAAACTGATACCGGGACACGGGGGAATTCTGGACCGTTTTGACAGTGTCATTTTCACGGCGCCGATTATCTATTTTCTGTCAACGGTATTGATGTGAGGGAATGTACGATGAAGAAGATTGCAGTATTGGGATCCACAGGATCCATCGGAACCCAGACGCTGGATGTGGTCCGTGCCAACAAAGATCTGCAGGTGGTCGGGATCAGCGCGGGAAACAATATCGAAAGGCTGGAAGCGCAGGCGAGGGAGTTTCAGCCCAGACTGGTGGCAGTGTGGGAGGAAGAAGCGGCCCGGGAGCTGGCAGTGAAGCTGGGGGACACTCCGGTTCGGGTTGTCAGCGGCATGGACGGCCTGTTGGAACTGGCTGCCATGGAAGAGTCGGAGATTCTGGTGACCGCCATTGTGGGAATGATCGGAATCCGTCCCACCATCGAGGCGATCCGGGCCGGAAAGGATATTGCTCTGGCGAACAAGGAGACTCTGGTGACGGCAGGTCATCTGATTATGCCTCTGGCCCGGGAACATCAGGTTCGGATTCTGCCGGTGGACAGTGAGCACAGCGCGATTTTCCAGGTACTGAACGGAGAAGAGAGAAGACAGATCAAAAATCTGTGGATCACCGCTTCCGGAGGACCGTTCCGGGGGAAAAAACGCGGGGAACTGTGCCAGGTCACGGTGGAGGATACTCTGCGCCATCCCAACTGGGTGATGGGAAAGAAAATCACGGTGGATTCCGCGACTTTGGTAAACAAAGGGCTGGAGGTCATGGAAGCCAGATGGCTGTTTGACGTGGATCTGGAGCAGATCCAGGTGGTTGTCCAGCCCCAGAGTGTGATCCATTCCATGGTGGAATTTCTGGACGGCGCGGTGGTCGCGCAGCTGGGAACGCCGGATATGCGCCTGCCGATCCAGTACGCGCTCTATTATCCGGAGCGCAGATATCTGGATGGCGAGAGATTAAATTTCGCGAAACTGGGAACGCTGACATTTGAGGAGCCGGATACGGAGACGTTTCTGGGACTTCCCATGGCGGTGGAGGCACTTCGGACAGGAGGCAGCATGCCTACGGTGTTTAACGCGGCCAACGAGAAGGCGGTCGCGAAATTTCTGAGAGGGGAAATCGGTTTCCTGGATATTTATGAAATTATCAGAGCGTCCATGGAAAACCATCAGGTGGTGAAATCTCCGGATCTGGATCAGATTCTGGAGACGGAACAGGAGACTTATCGATGGATTGAAAGCAGGTGGTAAATTGCGAATTGTGATTGCGGTTCTCATCTTCGGCGCGATTATCTTGTTTCATGAATTGGGACATTTTCTTCTCGCGAAGAAAAATCATGTGGTGGTGACGGAGTTTTCTCTGGGCATGGGCCCCAGACTTCTGAGTACGGTGAAGGGCGGAACCAGGTATTCCCTGAAACTTCTCCCTCTGGGCGGTTCCTGTATTATGCTTGGAGAAGATGAGGACGGGGAACTTCCGGGAAGCTTTAACGCGGCCTCTCCCTGGGCAAGAATCGCGATTGTGGCGGCAGGGCCGGTCTTTAATTTCCTCATGGCGTTTCTGCTGGCGGTGATCATCGTCGGCTGCGTGGGATACGTTCCCGCGGAAGTCATGCAGGTGGAAGAGGGTTCGCCCGCGCAGGAAGCGGGACTTCAGGAGGGGGATATCATCCGGAGTTTTGACGGATATCAGGTGGATATCGGAAACGATATTTATACCTATACAACCCTTTATGGCCTGAAAGAGAAACCGACGGAAATCGTGGTGGAGAGAGAAGGAAAGGAACATACCATCACATTCACGCCGGATGTGCTGACCCGGTATCTGCTGGGCTTTAACCGTGTGGATACAGACTCCATGGAGGTGGGATCCCTGATCAAGGGGATGCCGCTGGAAGATTCCGGGATCCGGGCCGGGGACGTGATTACTGCCATTGACGGTGAGAAAATTCCGGACGGAGACGCGTATGAGCAGTATATAGAGGAACATCCGCTGGGCAACACTCCGGTGGTGCTGACCTATGAGAGAAACGGAAAGTATTATGAGACGACGGTGACGCCGAAGCAGTATGATTCGGTCCTCATGGGATTCAGTTACAACCTGGGCTGTGTGAAAACCGGCGGGCTGAATGTGATTAAATACGCGGGACTGGAAGTGAAATACTGGATCCGCACAACCATTCACAGCGTGGAAATGCTGGTCAGAGGCCAGTTTGGAATCCAGGACCTCACCGGACCGGTGGGAGTCGTGGATGTGATCGGGGATACCTACGAGGAGGCGCAGTCCCAGGGAAGCCTGATGGTCTGGATGAATATGCTGAATCTGGCGGTTCTGCTCTCGGCGAATCTGGGAGTCATGAATCTGCTCCCGCTGCCGGCCCTGGACGGCGGGCGGCTGATCTTTCTCATTCTGGAAGTGATTCTGCGCAGGCCGGTCAACCGCCAGGTGGAGGGAATGATTCATTTCGCCGGACTGATGCTTTTGATGCTGCTGATGGTCGTGGTAATGTATAACGATGTGATGCGGATCCTTTAGGAGAAAAAACTTTTAGTTCTGTACCGCGGATGCCCTCGCATAAAATGTTGCGACAGGATGATGCGAGGTTAACAAATGAGTTTGCAGGTGACACAGAATAATCAGACGGACCGGGGCCGGCTTCAGATTGTGGTGCAGACTGCGCAGGAGAGCCGGCCGGTGGATCAGGCGGAGATAACAGTTTCCTACACGGGAAATCCGGACAGTCCGGTGGAGAAGGTGCGCACAGATTCCTCGGGAAACAGTCCGGTTCTGGAACTGACAGCTCCGCCGCTGGAATACAGTATGCAGCCGGTGGAATATCAGCCCTATGCGGAATATACGCTGCATGTGGAGGCGGAAGGCTTCGAGCCGGTGGATATTGCGGGGACGGAGGTTCTGCCGGAGGTTACCGCGGTACAGCCGGTGAAAATGCGGCCGAGGCAGGGAGAAGACTTTGAGAGAATTGTGATTCCTGCCCATACGCTGTATGGGGAATACCCTCCAAAGATACCGGAAGAGGAGATTAAGCCGGTGGATGAGACCGGAGAGATTGTGCTGAGCCGGGTGGTCGTTCCGGAATTTGTGATTGTGCATGACGGCCCCATCGGGGACCGGGACGTGGAAGATTACTATGTGCGCTACAAGGATTATATCAAGAATGTGGCCTGCAGCGAGATCTACGCCACCTGGCCGGACAGTACCATCCGCGCCAATGTTCTGGCAATCATGTCTTTTACGCTGAACCGGGTTTACACGGAATGGTACCGGAATAAAGGGTATGATTTCACCATCACCTCCTCTACAGCGTATGATCATAAGTGGATTCCCGGAAGAAATATTTTCGCCAATGTGGCCAATATCGTGGATGAACTGTTTGCCAGTTACCTTTCCAGGCCCAATGTGCGCCAGCCGATTCTGACCCAGTACTGTGACGGGCAGAAGGTGTCCTGCCCCAACTGGATGACCCAGTGGGGTTCCAAGGATCTGGGAGACCAGGGGTACTCCGCCATTGAAATTCTGCGCCATTTCTACGGCGAGGATCTGTATATCAATTCGGCGGAAGCGATATCCGGAATTCCGGCGTCCTGGCCGGGGTATTCTCTGGATATCGGGGCCAGCGGCGCGAAGGTCCGTCAGATTCAGGAACAGCTGAACGCCATTGCCCGCGCCTATCCGGCACTGCCCACGATTACCGTGGACGGAATCTATGGGGAGCGTACCAAAGACGCGGTCCGCAGGTTCCAGGGGGTCTTCGGACTTGGACAGACGGGAATTACGGACTATCCCACCTGGTATAAAATCCAGGAGATTTATGTGGCGGTGACCAGAATTGCGGAGCTGAGCTGAAAAAAGAAAGAAAATTCATATTTTTTCGGAAGGTTTTTCACAGAAACAACACAATCGCTTAGTATAGTAGAATTGCACAAAGGCCAAAGACCTTTTTTAAATCTTTTTCTTTTTCATAAGCCGGTATCTTCCAAAGATATCGGCTTTCCCCTTTGCGGAGAAAATTTTTGAAATTTTTCCTTGACTCCATGGGTGTGGAATGCTATAATACATTTTGTCGCGAGCGATAGCGATATGCGGAAGTGTCGGAACTGGCAGACGAGCAAGACTAAGGATCTTGTGGCATTCGTGCCGTGTGGGTTCAAGTCCCATCTTCCGCATTATTTTTTTGCATTCGGAAAGGAAAGTTCTGTTCCATACAGACAGGCTTCCACGGGAAGATTCATACCCTTCGTTGTCACGTAGGGTATTTTTTTTCGTTAAAATAAGATCGAAAAAAAGGAAATTTTCATTTTATGTGGAATATAATATATAGAGGTTGTTGTCAGGCTATGGAGGGGTACTATGAATATACGGGAAAGTTTGGAAGAACGTGAAGAAAAGTATCTGAGTCCCTATGCGGCGCACAGCAAAGATTCCCGGGGACGGGAGAGGCCGGAAGAAGAATGTGATATCCGTACGGTTTATCAGAGGGATCGGGACCGCATTCTGCACAGCAAGGCATTCCGGCGTCTGAAGGATAAGACGCAGGTGTTTCTGGCTCCCCATGGAGATCATTACCGGAACCGGCTGACGCATACGCTGGAGGTCTCCCAGACTGCCAGGACCGTGGCCAAGGCTCTTCATCTGAATGAAGATCTGGTGGAGGCGATCGCGCTGGGACATGATCTGGGACACACTCCGTTCGGACACGCGGGGGAGCGGGCGCTGGACAGGCTGAATCCGGCGGGCTTTGCCCATTACCGGCAAAGTGTCCGTGTCGCGCAGGTTCTGGAGAAAAAAGGACGGGGACTGAATCTGACCTGGGAAGTGATTGATGGCATCCTGAATCACCGTACCAGCGGTTCCCCGGCAACGCTGGAGGGACAGGTGGTCCGTCTTTGTGACAAGATTTCCTATATCCATCACGACATGGATGACGCCCAGAGGGCGGGACTGATTTCGGAGGATGACATTCCCATTACCATCCGGATGCTTCTGGGATATACCATCCGGGAGCGTCTGAATACACTGATCCACGACATTGTGGAGAACAGCCGGGGAAAGGATTCCATTCAGATGTCGGAGGATGTCTACGAAGCGATGATGGATTTGAGAAAAATCATGTTCCAGAATGTCTATCTGAATCCCAAGGCCAAGAAGGAAGAGTCCAAGGCAATCGAGATGCTGAGTATGCTCTACGGATATTATATGGAACATCCCCAGAGCATGTCCGCGGAATATGTGAATCTGATCGCCACAGGGACAAGCCTGAATCAGGCCGTGTGTGATTATCTGTCCGGTATGACGGATCAGTATTCCATGCAGAAATTTCAGGAGATTTTCATTCCGAAGGCATGGGAAGTGTATTAAGGAGGAGACCAGATGCGGTATTCCGATGACATCATCGAAGAAGTACGAACGAAAAATGATATCGTGGATGTGATTTCCCAGTATGTGAAGCTTCAGCGCAAGGGAAGTTCCTATTTCGGGCTGTGCCCTTTTCACAACGAGAAAAGTCCTTCGTTTTCCGTGAGTCCCGCGAAACAGATGTATTATTGTTTCGGATGCGGGGCAGGCGGCAATGTTTTTACCTTCATTATGGAATATGAGAATTTTACGTTTGTGGAAGCGCTGCGGTATCTGGCTGACCGGGCCGGCGTGGAGCTGCCACGGATGGAGTATTCCAAAGAGGCGAAGGAAGCGGCTGACCGGCGGGCTTCTCTTCTGGAAGTGAACAAGGCTGCTGCCCAGTATTTCTATTTCAAACTTCGGGGAGAGAGCGGGCGGACTGCCTGGAATTATCTGACCGGGCGGGGACTTACCGAGGAGACGATGAAACGGTTCGGACTGGGGTATTCCGATAAATACAGCAATGATCTGTACCGGTATCTGAAAGGCAAGGGATACAAAGACGAGCTTCTGCGGGAGAGCGGACTGTTCCAGGCGGATGAACGGCGGGGAATGTATGACAAGTTCTGGAACCGCGTGATTTTTCCTATTATGGATGTGAACAGCCGGGTAATCGGCTTCGGAGGAAGAGTCATGGGGGACGGAAAGCCCAAGTATCTGAATTCGCCGGAGACCAAGATTTTTGACAAGAGCAGGAACCTCTACGGTCTTAACATTGCCCGGACGACGAGAAAGAAATATCTGATTGTGTGTGAGGGTTACATGGATGTGATCACCATGCACCAGGCCGGTTTTACCAATGCCGTCGCTTCTCTGGGAACGGCGCTCACCTCAGGACACGCAAGCCTTCTGAAACGGTATACCCAGGAAGTGCTTCTCCTGTATGACAGCGATGAGGCGGGGATCCGGGCGGCTCTGCGGGGGATTCCGATTCTGCGGGAGGCCGGAGTGGCCACCCGGGTGGTGAATCTGGCTCCCCACAAAGACCCGGACGAGTTCATCAAAGCCATGGGAGCCGAGGCTTTCCAGGAGAGGCTGGACCAGGCGGAAAACGGTTTTCTGTTCCGGGTCCGCCAGGAGGAGAAAAACCACAATCTGCGGGATCCCCAGGGGAAGACCGAATTCTTCCGCCAGGTGGCGGGGATGCTTCTGGAGTTTCCCGAAGAGCTGGAGCGGAGCAATTATATCGACGCGGTATCCAGAAGATACCGGATTTCTCCGGAAGAACTGAAGAAATCGGTGGCTTCCCAGGCGATGCGGGGGACGGCCGCGGAGAGGCGGACGGCGCCCAAGCCCATACGCAGGGAGCGGGAAAAGAAGGAGAGCGGCGTTCAGAAGGCACAGAAACTGATGCTGACCTGGCTGGTGAATGAGCCGGAAATTTTCCAGGTGGTGAAAAAATATCTGTCTCCGGAGGATTTCACGGAGAAGTTCTACGAGAAGACGGCGAAACTGCTGTTTGAGCAGCTGGAGAACGGTCAGGTGAGTCCGGCGAGAATTCTGAATCAGTTTACGGACAGCCAGGAACAGACCGAGGCGGCTTCGCTGTTTCACGCGCAGATCCACCTGGATGGGGCGGAGGAGAAGAACCGTGCTTTTGCCGACGCGCTGATCCGGATCAAAGAGAACAGTCTGAAAAGGCAGAGTGAGACTCTGGATCCTGCGGATATGGCAGGACTGCAGCGGCTGATCCAGGAAAAGAAGAAACTGGAAGAAATGAGCAGAAGAAAAAGTGAACTGCATATTTCTTTTTAAGAAGGATAAAATATAAACAATATATGGAGGGAATGGACACCTATGGAAATGAATATGGGTAAATTCAGTGAGAAACTGGTAGAACTTTTGGAGTTTGCCAAGAAAAAGAAAAATGTTCTGGAATACCAGGAGATCAACAATTTCTTCAGAGATACCCCTTTGGATGCCGAACAGATGGAAAAGGTTTTTGATTTCCTGGAAGCCAGCGGAGTGGATGTCCTGCGGATTTCTGACAACGATGCGGATGAGGCGCTTCTTCTGGATGAGGATCTGGACAAGATCGCGGAAGAAGAGGAAGTGGAGCTGGATAAGATCGACCTGTCTGTGCCGGAGGGCGTGAGCATCGAGGATCCGGTCCGCATGTATCTGAAAGAGATCGGAAAGGTGAACCTTCTGACTGCGGACGAGGAGATTGAGCTGGCCAAAAGAATGGAGCAGGGAGACGAGGAGGCGAAAAAACGTCTCGCCGAGGCGAACCTGCGTCTGGTGGTCAGCATCGCGAAGCGGTATGTGGGACGCGGCATGCTGTTCCTGGATCTGATCCAGGAAGGAAACCTGGGACTGATCAAGGCGGTGGAAAAGTTTGATTACCGCAAAGGCTATAAGTTCAGTACCTATGCGACCTGGTGGATCCGCCAGGCGATCACAAGAGCGATCGCGGATCAGGCCAGAACCATCCGGATACCGGTTCACATGGTGGAGACGATCAACAAGCTGATCCGGGTGTCCAGACAGCTGCTTCAGGAGCTGGGCAGAGAACCGTCTCCGGAAGAGATTGCCAAGGAGATGGATATGTCCGTGGACCGGGTGCGTGAGATTCTGAAAATCTCTCAGGAGCCGGTATCCCTGGAGACGCCCATCGGTGAGGAGGAAGACAGCCATCTGGGAGATTTCATCCAGGATGACAACGTGCCGGTTCCGGCGGACGCGGCGGCGTTCACACTTCTGAAGGAACAGCTGGTGGAGGTGCTGAGCACGCTGACAGACCGGGAGCAGAAGGTGCTCAGGCTCCGGTTCGGACTGGATGACGGGCGGGCGAGAACGCTGGAAGAAGTGGGCAAGGAATTCAATGTCACCAGAGAGCGTATCCGTCAGATTGAGGCGAAAGCCCTCCGGAAACTGCGCCATCCCAGCCGCAGCCGGAAGTTAAAAGATTATCTGGATTGAGAGAATGAGCATGCAGTTATCAAAGAGACTGGAAGCGATTGCCCGTATGGTTACCCCGGGAAACCGCCTGGTGGATGTGGGGTGCGACCACGGATATCTGCCTATTGTCCTGAAGTTGCGGCAGATCATTCCCAGCGCCATAGCAATGGATGTTCGTCCAGGCCCTCTGGAAAGGGCGAAGGAAAATATTAGCGCATATGGCCTGAATCCATACATAGAGACGAGGCTCTCCGATGGCCTGGAAGCTGTAAAACGCGGGGAAGGAGAGACCTTGAGCATCGCGGGAATGGGCGGACCGCTGATGGAGAAAATTCTGACAGAGAATCTGTGCGTCAGCAGGAGTTTTAGGGAGCTGATTCTGCAGCCCCAGTCGGAGCTGTGCCGGTTCCGGAAATTCCTGCCAAGAGAGGGATTCGAGATCATACAGGAAGATCTGGTATATGAAGATGAGAAGTATTATTTTATCCTGAAAGCGGTTCCGGGGGAAGAAAATTCGAAAACAGAGTACCGGGATATCGATTATGCTTACGGGAGGATGCTCCTGAAAGGGAAGCATCCGGTTCTCTATCAGTTTCTGGAGAGAGAGCTGGAGAAAAACAGGGAAATCAGCGGCCGGCTGGCAGAAAACCAGAATCAGGCGGCCAGACGCCGCAAAGAGGAATTAGCGGAGGAAAGGCAGCGGATCGAAGCTGCCATGAGAGAATATGAAAATCAGTGAAGTGACAGACTGGCTGGAACAGGAATATCCGGCGTCCTACGCGGAAGAATGGGATAATGTGGGGCTTCTGGCGGGCGACGACCGGGAAGAGGTCCGGAAGGTGTTTCTGGCGCTGGATCTGACCGAGGAAACGCTGGACCAGGCGCTGGATTTCGGGGCGGATCTGGTGATTACCCACCATCCCATGATTTTTACCGGGCTGAAGAAGATCAACAACCACAGTTTTACGGGGAGAAGGATTCTGAAGCTGCTCACCAATCACGTGGCTTATTACGCCATGCATACCAACTATGATATTCTGGGAATGGCAGAGCTGAGCGCGGATTATCTGGATCTGCGCGGCCGGGAGGTTCTCACCGTAACATCCGAGAAGGACGGAACCTCTCAGGGGCTGGGGCGTGTGGGAGAATTGTCCAGGCCCATGCCGCTGGGAGAATTCGCGTCTTTTGTGAAAGAACGTCTGCAGCTTCCGGATGTGAGAGTCTACGGAGATCCCGGACGTCTGATCCGGCGGGCGGCTGTCTGTACAGGATCCGGAAAGAGTCTGATGGCAGATGTGCTGGCCTCGGGCGCGGATGTCTATGTGACCGGAGATGTGGATCATCACACGGGAATCGACGCGGTGGCGGACGGACTGGCTGTGATTGACGCGGGGCATTATGGAACCGAGTATATTTTCGTGAAGGCAATGAAGGAAAAGCTGGCGGGACAGTTCGAGGAACTGGAAATCCAGGGGGCGAAAACCAGCTTCCCTTATCAGATTTTTTAGGAGGATTCTATGGAGTCAAAAACGGTGAAGGTGATGATCGACGGGGAGACCAGAGAGTATCCGAACGGGATCTGTTACATTGATATTGTCCGGGAGTACCAGCCGGAACAAAAGGATACCATTATGCTGGTTATGGTCAATGGCAAACTGAGGGAACTGCACAAACATCTTCACAAGGACTGTGAACTGTCTTTTGTCACCGCGGCGGATGAGGTGGGGCATAAGACCTATAAGCGCAGTGCCTGTATGATTCTGATGAAAGCGCTGTATGACGTGGTGGGAAAGGAAAATCTGGATCAGGTCATGCTGCATTTTTCCATCGGAAGCGGATATTATTTCACGATGAAGGGAAAAGTAAAGCTGGACGAAGAGCTTCTGTGCCAGGTAAAGGACAGAATGCGTGAAATTGTGCGGGAACGGATTCCTTTTTTCAAGAAAAATGTGCGTACAGAGGACGCGATTGAAATTTTCCGGGAGCAGAGGATGCAGGATAAGGTGGATCTGTTCGGGTTCCGCCGGGTCTCCCGCGTCAACCTGTACAGTCTGGGAGATTACCAGGATTACTATTATGGGTTTATGGCCTATGATACCGGGTATATTCCCTATTTTGACCTGTTTCTCTATGATCAGGGATTTGTGCTGCAGCTTCCGGAGAGAGAGGCTCCGGATGTGGTGCCTCCCTTTGTGGCGTCTCCGAAGATTTTCCGTGTTCAGATGGGAACGGAAGAGTGGGGAGATATGCTGAATATTTCCACTGTGGGGGAACTGAACCAGACCATTGTCCGGGAGGGAATCGGTCAGGTGGTTCTCTTGCAGGAGGCCCTCCAGGAAAGCAAACTGGCGGATATCGCGCAGCAGATTATCCGAAGCGGACATAAAAAATTTATTATGATTGCCGGCCCTTCGTCTTCGGGAAAAACTACGTTTTCTCACCGGCTGGCCATTCAGCTTGCCGCGCAGGGGCTTCATCCCCATACGATCGAGGTGGACAATTATTTCGTGAACCGGGAAGATACGCCGCTGGATGAATTCGGAAAGCGCAATTATGAATGTCTGGAAGCGATTGATCTGGAACTGTTTAACCGGGATATGGTGAGCCTTCTGGAAGGAAAGACGGTGGAACTTCCGGAGTTCAATTTCAAAACCGGACAGAGAGAATACCGTGGGAACCGGATGAAGCTGGGACGGGACGACGTGCTTGTGATCGAAGGGATTCACGGACTCAATGACCGGCTGAGCTACGCGCTTCCCCGGGAGAGCAAATTTAAGATTTATATCAGCGCGCTGACTCAGCTGAATGTGGATGAACACAATCGGATTCCCACCACCGACGGGCGGCTGATCCGAAGGATTGTCAGAGATGCCAGAAACCGGGGGACTTCCGCGCGGGATACCATCGCCATGTGGCCTTCGGTGCGCAGAGGTGAGGAAGAGAATATCTTTCCTTTTCAGGAAGAAGCGGACGCCATGTTTAATTCCGCGCTGATCTATGAACTGGCCTGCCTGAAAGTGTACGCGGAACCGCTGCTGTTCGGAATCCCCAGCGATGTGCCGGAATATCTGGAGGCAAAGCGGCTTCTGAAATTTTTCGATTATTTTATCGGAGTGCCCAGCGAGGTGGTTCCGAAGAATTCCATTCTGAGGGAGTTTATCGGAGAGAGCTGTTTTCATGTGTGATTTTTGATTTACAGAAGGCAGGTTTTGTGTTAGAATTACCTTCGGCAAGCAGGACAGGTGATCGCGGCTGGCCAGACGAAAGGGGCCAGGTGAGGAAAGTCCGGGCTTCACAGGGCAGGATGCCGGATAACGTCCGGTGGAGGTGACTCCCAGACCAGTGCAACAGAAATAAACCGCCGGGATTTCCCGGTAAGGGTGGAAAGGCAGTGTAAGAGACTACCGCCTGGCTGGTAACAGGCAGGGCACATGTAAACTCCATTCGAAGCAAGACCGAATAGAAAGCTATGCGGCTGCCCGTCGCGCTTTCAGGTGGGTCGCTGGACCCTGTCGGCAACGGCAGGGCTAGATAGATGATCACTCAACGACATAACCCGGCTTATCGTCCTGCTTGTCTTAGAGAAGAATCAAACAGATCGGAATTCCCTGAGGGGAAAGCCGATCTGTTTTTTTGGCGGCGGAACAATTTCAAAGGTCACAGGAAAAGACCGGATGCGCCTGGTCCACGAAACCAACTTCCACCTGGCAGTCAAAAGTCTGCCGGAGAAGTTCTGCCAGGGTGTCCCGTGCCTTTAGAACTTTTTCTTTGTTGAAATCCGCGAATCCGTCGATGGGAAAGAGCAGATTCTGTGTCTCTTCGGTGATTTTTCCGATTTCACTCTGCCTCCAGGTCCAGCGGCGGGTACGGACTTCCTGGCCGGAGATATAGACGATCTCCCCTGCGTCCGGGGTCTCTGTCTGGTCGGATCCAAAGGGAGTGAAATGATCGCCCTCTCTGGCAGCGCGTACACACAGCGCGTCCGGCACGGTGTCCATGTCATGGGCTCCGATGGGGAGGTCATACTGGATGGAAACGGCATTGCCCAGGTCCACCACAGCGCTGATGTGCGGAAATCCTTTGCCTTTGGCGATCCGGGTCAAAAGCGCTTCGATGGAACACATAAATTTGTTCGGGTTGATTCCCAGAGTGCGGAAGGCTTCCCGGTAGGGAACGATTTCCGGCTGTTCTTTTACTTTCTTTCCCTCATACTTTGCCTCGCATCGGCGGATATTGTCTGCCAGCAAAGCTTCGATTTCCGGCGCTTCTTTTGTGTTGTCCACGCCTTTGACGGCGACGACGCCGAAGCAGGCCTGGGGCAGCGCCTGGAAAAGTTCCGGATATACTTCAAATTTCATGGCGAACCTCCTTTTTCTTTTGGCTGACGGAATTATTATACCTTTCCCTGGGGAAAAACTCAAGAGCTGTTTTAAAGTGATAAAGCACAAAAGCCTCTGCTCTTGCGCTTTACCGTTGTCGGACGGGATTTTCCAGAGGAACGCTGGCAATTTTCTTTGTGATCCACAGGAACGGTTTCTGAGAGAAAAACCACACCAGGAACAGACAGAAAGCCAGCAGGCCGCAGATCTGCGGAAGGGTACGGATTTCCCGCAGGAAGACGGTCACATGGTTCAAAGTCTGAAACAGCATGCCGTGGAAGATGTAGACCGGCAGCGTTCTCTGACCCAGATAAGAATAGGACCGTTTCTGATCCGACAGAAGGATCAGAAAATAAAAAAGAAGACCGAAGGAAACCAGGTAGCAGAGAATCCGGGTGACGATTCCCTGGGCGGCGGTCAGATCCATGGCTGCGTAAGAATACCTTCCGTGAAAGATGCGGATGGTGGAGGTGTAGGCGCACAGAAGAGACAGGATGCCTAGGAGTATCGCGAACGCGCAGACCAGGAAAGGCGCGCGGCGGTATTTTTCCCGTACCCGGGCGACATCTTCCGGGGTGAAGCAGGTCCCCGCCAGGAAGAAGGGATAAAAATACACAATGCGTGGGATTGTGAGAAAGTTATCCAGTTCGCTGAACCCGATCAGCAGTCCTGCCAGAAAAGACAGCGGCAGGTATCCGGGGATTTTCCGAATCCAGGGAGTAAGAATTCTCCAGACAAAAAGAGCCGCAAGGTACCAGAGGGTAAATTTCGGGTAAGCCAGATAAAGTTTGGTTTCCTTATGAATCCCATAGGTGTACAGAAGATAATAAAGGATTTCGTAGACAAAGTACGGGATCACAAGAGTCTGAATCAGCTTTTTCAAAGACTCTGCGGATTTTGAAAAATAGCCGGAAATAAAAATGAACGCCGGCATGTGAAAGGAGAAAATAAATCCCCGCGCGGCACTGAGAACCGGGCTGTTTCGAAAACAGGGTTCGATAAAGTGTCCGGCGACCACCAGAAAAATCAGGAAAAACCGATAATTATCAAATAAGTATTCTCTTTTCTTTTCCATAAAAACTCCTTGATGCCGGAGAAAAACCGGAAGCGGTTCTCCTCCCGTATTACAGTCATTGGTATTCTATCACGTTGCCGGGAAAATACAAGAAGGAGAATAAGAAAAAAGTTATTGACATATGTTTATAATGTGCTATTATATTATTAGCATATGTCAATAACAGGAGGTGCAGGATGCCCAGACCAAACAAAGAGAAGAGAGTCTGCAGGATGCCGTTGTGCACCAGGTTTCTGTCCGAGAGGGAGAAGAACCCCGGTCACCGGATTCAGATGTCGGTAGAAGAATACGAGACCATCCGGCTGATCGATTATCTGGGAATGACCCAGGCGGAATGCGCGGCTTCCATGGATGTGGGAAGGGCTACCGTGCAGAGTCTCTACACAGACGCCCGCAAAAAGCTGGCACGTTTTCTGGTGGAAGCTTCCACGCTGGAGATCCAGGGAGGAAATTTCGTTCTTACCGGAAAGCGGTTCTGTTATGCGGACAGAGAAAATGAGAAGAAAAAGAAGGAGGATTTTAAAATGAGACTGGCAGTGACTTATGAAAACGGAGAGGTATTTCAGCATTTCGGACATACCGAACAGTTTAAGATTTATGATATTGAAGAGGGGAAAGTGACCGGAACCCAGGTGGTGGATACCAACGGAAGCGGCCACGGCGCTCTGGCCGGGTTTCTGAGCGATCTGGATGTGGAAGTGCTGATCTGCGGCGGAATCGGAGGCGGCGCGAGAAACGCTCTTGCGGAGGCTGGAATTCAGCTGTTTCCAGGCGCCTGCGGGGACGCGGATGCCCAGGTGGAATCCTATTTAAAGGGAAATCTGAATTATAATCCGGATACGGTCTGTGATCATCACGGACACGGACACGGGGAAGGAAACTGTCATGGACATGAGGACCACGAATGCGGTCATCACTGCGGACAGTAAAGAAGAGAAACAGGCAGAAACCTCAAACAGCGGAGGTTTCTGCCTGCTTTTTTATGAAAAGAACGACATCCATCAGCGGGGAAGTTTCCAGCCGCGATAGCGGTTCAGGCAGCAGCGGATTTCCTCTGCCCGCGGCATGGCCAGATTGCCGGGGATCGTGGAAGAGTTTCCGAACAGACCTTCCAGGCCCTTCTGAGCCAGAAGTTCCTCCAGAGTCTGAATGATTGCGGGGAAGGTCCGTCTGCCGTCCGCCAGCTGTTCCAGGGTATAGCGAAGGATCTGTCCGAGGGCAGCCGTCTGCTCGCTGTCCGCCAGCTGTTCCACATAGCGCAGGTCAACGGTTTCCCGGTTCAGGGAGAAAGCGTCTTTGGACAGCACTTTCAGCTTCATCCGGTCGCTGCCGGCACCTCTTCGCCCAGACCGTCTAAAGGAGGCGGCAGCCAGGCAGCGCCGGTCCTGAGGCTGGCGGTAGGGATTTTTTTCCGTCTGAGGAAGGGGATATTTCTCACACAGCTGTTTTGCCTTTTGGGTGATATCGTATGGCCGGTAGGAATCCATCTGGATGATGGTATCCGCTTTGTGGAAGAAAGCGCCGGAACTTCCGGCGACCAGTATGGTGGAACAGCCGGCGTGCTCATAGATTTCACGAATCCGTTCCAGAAATGGCGTGATGGGTTCTTTCTTCCGGCTGATGAGGGTCTGCATCATCTCGTCGCGGACCATGAAATTCGTGGCGGAAGTGTCCTCATCGATCAGGAACAGGCGGCTTTGGCCGTAGAGCCCTTCCACGATGTTGGCGGCCTGAGAGGTACTTCCGCTGGCGTCCAGTGTAGTGAAGCAGCGGGTGTCTCTGCCGTTGGGCAGGTCGTTGATGAAGAGAGAGATATCAATTTCCTGAACATGCCGGCCATCCTCCGCGCGGATTTTCAGGGCCGAGTCGTCGGTGATCACATATTCCCGTCCGTCTCCCGCGATATGGTTGTAGACGCCCATTTCCAGAGCCTGGAGAAGCGTGGATTTTCCATGGTATCCGCCGCCTACGATCAGGGTGACGCCCTGGGGAATGCCCATTCCGCTCAGAGAACCTCTGTGGGGAAGGGTGAGGGTGATCCGGAGGGAATCCGGAGAGGAAAAAGGAATGCTGTCCTTCATGGGGAGATCGCTCACTCCGCTTTTCCTCGGCAGGATGGAGTGATCCGCGATAAAAGCAGACAGATGATGCCGGGAAAGCTCCTGGCGGATATACTGCTGATCTTCTGCCAGCTCAAAGACCTGACGGACTTTGTCCGGGTTCTGATTGCGGTAATACAAAGCTCTGGCGACGCAGCCCGGGAGAATCTGAAACAGAATTTTGTCCAGCTCCGGGGCGTTGATGGTGCGCCCGTTGGCGGGAAAACCGATCTCAAAGCGGACGTGAATTCCCTGTGCGTCAATTTTGCACGCGGTACGCTCCAGAATCTCCTGGCCGCAGTGAGTGATACGCAGAATTCCGCTCTTGCCGGAACCCTTTGCCTGAAAGCTGTGCGGCGTCAGTTCCTGTTCCATGCGTCGGATGAGATAGTCCTGCAGGGCGATCCGGGTGTGCGCCGTCTGAAAATATTCCGCCGGAAATCCTGCTTTGTCATGGGAGACGAAAACTCTCACATTGGAAGGGGAGGCGAAAGGATCTCCCTGTACGTGTTCGATGTGCAGAATGTATTGCTGAAAATCATAACTGCCCCGAAGAGATTTGTACGCGGGGTAGCTTTTTCTGTTCAGAGAAGCCAGATGGCTTCGAAGCTGTGCTGATGTATCCATAAGAAACCTCCTGTCAGATAAACGTATCATAATTCCCTTATTATACCTTGGATATTTCCAAAAGAAAAGGAAAAAATCGGAAGCGTATTTCACCAAATAAACATATTTTCATAACGATTTCATCACAAGTCTTCTCTATACTCAAAAGCAAGAAAGGAAAAGAAAAAGACAGGAGGAATCAGCGATGAGTGATGAATATAGAGAGAATAACCAGGAGAGGAATCCGGAAGGTTACGGAGAACAGCCCGAAGAGAGCAGGACTGTGCGGATGGAAGACACCGGAAGGGAAACGGCAGGAGGACTGGAGCCGGGAGGAAAAAGAAGTTACTTCTGGTCTGAGAAGAGAAAGAAGCTTGCGAAGAAAATCGGCGCGCTGGCGCTGAGCGGCGTTATCGTGGGTGTGGCGGCAGGCGCCTCATTTGTGGGAGTCAATTACGCGGCAGGGAATCTGACCGGCGGCAAAGAGGTTTCCGCGGCGCCTACCCTCCAGACTTCCTCTTCCGGGGAGACCAGCACAGGCCAGACCAGCGGCGTGGCAGATGTGGCGGAGACGGTCATGCCGTCCATTGTGTCGATTACCAATAAGTCCGTTCAGGAAGTGCAGAACTACTTCAGTATGTTCGGCATGGGCGGAGGAACCATCGAAGAAGAGACGGAGAGTGCGGGCTCCGGTATTATTGTGGGACAGAACGATACAGAACTTCTGATCGTCACCAATAACCATGTGGTGGAAAACGCGAATACCCTGTCGGTGGGATTCGCGGACAGCTCGGTATGCGAGGCAAAGATTAAAGGTACCGATTCAGAAAATGACCTGGCTGTGGTGGCGGTGAAACTGGCAGATATTTCTGAGGATACGATCAGCCAGATCAAAGCCATTCAGATCGGAGATTCCGACAGCCTGAAGGTGGGCGAGCAGGTAGTGGCCATCGGAAACGCGCTGGGTTACGGACAGTCGGTGACCACGGGAATTGTAAGCGCTGTGGACCGGCAGGTGGAGGATGTCTCCACGCCTCTGATCCAGACGGACGCGGCAATTAACCCCGGCAACAGCGGCGGCGCCCTGATTAATATGAAGGGAGAGCTGGTGGGCATCAATTCCGCGAAGCTGGCTTCCACGGAGGTGGAAGGAATCGGCTATGCCATTCCGGTTTCCGTGGCTCAGCCGATTGTGGAAAATCTGATGAACCGTGAGACCCGTGAGAAAGTTTCTGAGGATCAGGCAGCATCCATCGGAATCCAGGGAGTGGATGTGGACAGTGAGACCGCGAATACCTACGGAATGCCTCAGGGGGCCTATGTGGCAGAGGTGAATGAAGGAAGCGCGGCGGAGAAAGCCGGGCTGAAGGCGGGGATGATCATCACCAAATTCGACGGAACCAGCGTCACTTCCATGACCGGACTCAAAGAACAGCTCAGTTATTACAAAGCCGGGGAAACTGTGACCATCACGGTATCTGTGGCAGACAACGGAGAATACAAGGAACAGGAACTGGAAATCACTCTGGACTCTGCGGATCAGCTGAACTCCGGCGACTCCCGGAGTCTGCAGAAAGAAAGCTTTCTGGAGGAGTTTGAGGGATTCCAGGATGGAAATATCCGCTAGAAAATCCGGTTTCCGGGAGAAGCGAAAGGAACAGCCAGGCGCTGTTCCTTTTTTGTATACTTATTTTTAAATCCGGACACACTAGCAGCATAACAAACAACATACAGGAGGTTTGAGATGTTTCGTTATCTGCCAATTCGTAGAGTATACGCAAGACAAATCCTGGACTCCCGGGGGAATCCCACAGTGGAAGTTGAGGTGACCGTGGGAGAGGGAGTTCTGGGAATCGATGGATATACAGGCAGGGCTATGGTGCCTTCCGGGGCTTCCACCGGGAAATTTGAAGCGGTGGAGCTTCGCGACCAGGAAAAGGAAAAATACCAGGGAATGGGCGTGGAACAGGCAGTCAGGAACGTGAACACAGAGCTTGCGGAGGCAGTGGTGGGTGAGAATGCCCTGAATCAGAGCTATATCGACCATCTGCTTGTGGAGGCGGACGGGACACAGGATAAAAGCCGGCTGGGAGCCAATGCCCTGCTGGGTGTCTCTCTTGCCGTTGCCCGGGCGGCGGCCCTGGCTCTGCGGATTCCTCTGTTTCAGTACCTGGGCGGCGTACATGTACACCGGATGCCGGTTCCTATGATGAATATTCTGAACGGGGGCGTGCATGCGGATAATACGGTGGATTTCCAGGAGTTCATGATTATGCCCACAGGAGCCTGCTGTTTTTCCGAAGGACTCCGGATGTGCAGCGAAGTCTATCAGACGCTGAAGAAACTGCTGAAAGAGAGAGGGCTGTCCACCGCGGTGGGAGATGAGGGCGGTTTCGCGCCGGATCTGGCTTCCTCCAAAGAGGTGCTGGATGTGATTGTGGAGGCGGTGCAAAGTGCCGGATACGCGCCGGGAAGGGAAATGGGAATCGCCCTGGACGCTGCCGCCAGCGAATTGTATGATGGGAAGAGAAATGTCTATTATTTTCCGGGAGAGAGCCGGATGCGCGGGGAAGAGGTCTTAAGGGACGGAAAAGAAATGGTGGAATATTACCGGGAGCTGACAGAGAATTACCCGATCGTCTCCATCGAAGACGGACTCCACGAAGATGACTGGGAAGGCTGGAAGCTTCTCACGGGAGAACTGGGAGAGAAGATTCAGCTGGTGGGAGACGATCTGTTCGTCACCAATATCCGAAGACTTCGCTGCGGAATCCGGCTGGGAGCCGCCAACGCGATTCTGGTGAAGGTGAATCAGATCGGAACGCTCACCGAGGCGCTGGATGCCGTGGAGATGGCGCACCGGTCCGGGTATCGCGCCGTGATTTCCCACCGGTCGGGAGAGACGGAGGATTCCTTTATCGCGGATCTGGCGGTGGCCACCGGGGCCGGACAGATTAAGACAGGAGCTCCCTGCCGTTCAGACCGGAACGCCAAGTACAATCAGCTGCTGCGTATTGAAGATGACCTGGGGGATCTGGCGGATTACGAAAATCCCTTTCCGAAGATCGGGGAAACTCTGGAATAAAATCCGAAATTCCGGTTGAAAAGCTGATACCTTTATGATACAATGGGAAACGATTGGTTAGGAGGTGTCAAAGTGGAGATTCTCAAAGCAGTTTTAACAGTGATATTTGTGATCGACTGTATCGTACTGACAGTGATCGTTTTGATGCAAGAAGGCAAGCAGCAGGGTCTGGGAGCGATTGCAGGAGCTTCCGACACATACTGGGGAAGAAATAGAGGCCGCTCCATGGAAGGCGGTTTGTTAAAGGCGACTAGGATTTTAGGAGCACTGTTCTTTGTGCTTGCTTTGGTTTTGAACTTAAAATTTTGGTAGAAAGCAAAACACTCTTGTATTCACAGATGCAAGGGTGTTTTTCGACATATAGGAGTTATTTGTGAAAAAAGAAAAATTAGAAAAAAGAAAGAAAGCCGTACTGAGTCTGCTGCGCCATCCGCAGTACAAACCCATGCGGGCAAAAGAAATCGCCATGGTTTTTGATCTGCCGAAAGGACGCAGAAAAGAACTGTATCCGGTGCTGGACTCTCTGGTGGAAGAAGGGCTGGTTCTCGTGGACCGCAGAGGACGGTACGAGGCGGCGGAACGGATTTCCAAAAAGAAGAAGCGAAAGACGCAGATCTGTGTGGAAGGAACCTTCATCGGCAATCCCAGAGGATTCGGCTTTGTGGAAGTGGAAGGCGCCCAGGAAGATCTTTATATTCCGGAGGAAAATGTGGGCCCGGCGTTTCATCAGGACCGGGTGAAGGCAGAGATCGTGGAACCCGCCCGGGAAGGCCGGCGGGCCCAGGGGAAAATCCTGAAAGTGCTGGAACATTCCGTGACAGAAGTTGTGGGAACGTTTGAAAAAAGCCAGAAATACGGATTTGTCATTCCGGATAACGCGAGATTTTCCAGAGATATCTTCATTCCCCAGGAGAAGGTCAACCATGCCAGACATGGGGATAAAGTGGTGGTACAGCTTACGCATTACGGCAGCAGAAAGAAAAGCCCGGAGGGAAAGGTGACGGAGATTCTCGGAAACCTTCACGAGCCGGGAGTGGATATTCTGTCCGTGGTGAAGGGATATGGAATCCCCACGGAATTTCCGGCCCGGGCGGCCGGTCAGGCCCAGAAAGTGCCGGATCATATCCGGAACAGTGATTTCCAGGGACGGAGAGATCTGAGGGCGCAGACCGTGGTGACGATCGACGGAGAGGACGCCAAAGATCTGGACGACGGAATCTCCCTTTCCTGGGACGAGCAGGGATATCACCTGGGAGTCCACATCGCGGATGTGACCAACTATGTCCAGGAAGGAAGCGCGCTGGACCGGGAGGCGCTCAGGAGAGGAACCAGTGTCTATCTGGCAGACCGGGTGATCCCCATGCTTCCCGCCAGACTCTCCAACGGGATCTGTTCGCTGAATCAGGGAAAGGACCGTCTCGCTTTGAGCTGTCTGATGGACCTTGACCGGGAAGGACGGGTGATCCGCAAAGAAATCGCGGAGACAGTGATCCGTGTCAGAGAGCGGATGAGCTATACCGATGTCCGGAAAATTCTGGAAGACCGGGATGAGAGTCTTCTGGAACGCTATGAGGCATTGGTGCCCATGTTTGAAAAAATGGCGGAATTGTCCGGGAAAGTCCGCAGGGCGAGACAGAGAAGAGGCGCCATTGACTTTGATTTCCCGGAATGTAAAATTCTGCTGAACAAAGCGGGAAGACCGGTGGGAATTATCCCGCGTAAGGCAGACGTGGCAACCAGGATGATCGAAGATTTTATGCTGCTGGCCAATGAGAGCGTGGCGCAGATTTTCTGTCAGATGGAGATTCCGTTTGTATACCGCACCCATGAGCGGCCGGAGCCGGAGAAGATGGAGGCTTTGCTGAGTCTTCTGCACAGCCAGAAAATTCCGTTTCGGAAGGCAAAGGCGGAAGTATCCCCAAAAGAGATTCAGGAGATTCTGGATACGGTAAAGGGCCAGCCACGGGAGGCGCAGATCAGCAGAGTAATCCTGCGCAGTATGAAGCAGGCCCAGTACACCACCCAGTGCAGCGGACATTTCGGTCTGGCAGCGAGATATTACTGCCATTTCACTTCCCCCATCCGACGGTATCCGGATCTGCAGATACACCGGATTATCAAGGATTTCCTGCGGGGACGTCTGAATGACAGGAGAAAAGAACACTACCGGGAGATCCTGGAGGATGTGGCAAGGCAGTCCAGTGTGACAGAGCGCAGAGCGGATGAGGCGGAGCGCGAGGTGGAAAAAATGAAAAAAGCAGAGTACATGATGTACCATATCGGAGAAGTCCGGGAAGGCGTCATCAGCGGCGTGACTGCCTGGGGATTCTACGTGGAACTTCCGGATACCGTGGAAGGGCTGGTCCGTGTCAGTACTCTGACGGATGACTATTATGTGTATGACTCTCAGAAGCAGGAACTGGAGGGAGAACTTACCCACCGGCGGTACGCGCTGGGAGACCGGGTGCGGGTAAAAGTCGCGGACGCGGATCCGGTGTCCAAAACGGTGGATTTTATCAGATGGGAGGGAAAATGATTTTATGGGAAAGAAAGAAAGCGTCCGGCTGATCGCGAATAATAAGAAGGCGTATCACGATTATTTCATTGATGATACCTACGAAGCGGGAATCGAACTGTTCGGCACGGAAGTGAAGTCCATGCGCAGCGGAAAGTGCAGCATCAAAGAATCCTTTATCCGGATTGAGAAGGGGGAGGTTTATGTGTACGGGATGCACGTCAGCCCTTACGAAAAAGGAAATATTTTCAACAAGGATCCTCTGCGGGTGAGAAAACTTCTGCTGCACCGTCATGAGATCAACCGGCTGGAAAGCAAAATCGCGGAGAAGGGGTATACGCTGGTGCCTCTGAAAGTCTATTTCAAAGGAAGTCTGGTAAAAGTGGAAGTGGGACTTGCCCGGGGCAAGAAGCTGTACGACAAACGGCAGGACATCGCGAAAAAGGATCAGAGACGGGAAGCGCAGAGAGAATTTAAAGTGAAAAATCTATAGTTGACAAAGCGGGTTTGTCTGTCATATACTATTTTTGTGCAAAAGAGATTCGTCTGTCAGCCAGAAGTCTGAATGCGCGGGCTTGTACTGGTTTCGACGGGGGTTTTGAAGTTGCGGAAGCCATTCGCAGACTCCGGAACTGCGTATCAAGCCGGAACTTAAATATAAACGCAGACGAAGATTACGCGTTAGCAGCTGCCTAATTGCAGCTCGTCAGCCTTAGAGCACTCACACTTTAAGAATCTGGCGTCGATGATGTGAGAAACCTTGCCGGTTAAGCTTTGCGCCGGCAGATGTATGATGAAGCTACTGAAGCCTTAAGCCTGTCACCGGGCGTGGGGCGGAGGGAATGCCAAAACAGTGACTGTGATGGGAGATGCCGCAAGGGATAGGCTTTCGGACGCGGGTTCGATTCCCGCCAGGTCCATTGAGGAACCGCAGACCTGAGAAAAGGCGCTGCGGTTTTCATACCAAGACAGAGGAAGGGGCATTAGCGCAGCTGGGAGCGCGCCACACTGGCAGTGTGGAGGCCACGGGTTCAAGTCCCGTATGCTCCATAAAGGAAGAGACACTGTAGTTACAGTGTCTTTTTCTGAATAACGGCAAACGGATGGAGTGAAAAGAGCGGTTCGGCAGGAGCGGGCTGTTCGAAAGGAAGGACCGGGGATGATGAAATTTGGCAAAATCCGGATAGAAGACGGAAACGTGATTTTTGTAAAAAGAGTGAAGACGAATATACTGCCCTGTTCGGAAATCTTATGGGCATATAAACGGAGGGACGAGGCGGAGCATACGGAGTCGGTCTGTGTGGTCACCCGCATTCATAAGAAATATCAGTTTGAGATGGAGCCGGAGGAAGTCAACGACTGTATCCGGGAGCTTCAGAGACAGAATCCTGCCATGGCGGTGGGGCTTCCCAGAGGACAGCGCATTCCGTTCC
The DNA here is from genome assembly GCA_963927715.1 of uncultured Blautia sp. GTDB lineage: Bacteria > Bacillota > Clostridia > Lachnospirales > Lachnospiraceae > Blautia_A. The sequence continues at coordinate 897,090 of CAWVBU010000001.1, forward strand.
AGGGACTTTCCAATACCAGGGACCTGGGCGGTATGAAAGCGGAAGACGGACGGAGAATTCTTCCCAAAAGGCTGGTGCGCAGCGGCGATTTATACCATCTGTCCCATGAAGACCAGATCGCGCTGAGGGAAAAATGCGGACTGAGCAAGGTGATTGACTTCCGCACCATGCAGGAAAAGGAACGGAAGCCGGACACAAAACTGGAAGGAGTCACCTATGTGTTTACACCGATTCTGGACGAGGCGACCCTGGGGATCACCAGGGAGAACAGCATGATCGACGATGTGACTTCCGAGGATGTGGACATGGGGAATTTCCTGGAGAAAGTGTACCGGATGCTGATCCGGGATCCGTACGCGGTGGATCAGTATGCCCAGTTTCTCGATGAGCTGATTCATCACACAGAAGGAGCGGTGCTGTATCACTGTTCCGCCGGGAAGGACCGGGCAGGCGTTGGGACGGCGCTGCTTTTGAGCGCCCTTGGGATTCCAAGACAGGTGATTATGGAGGATTATCTGCGAACCAATGAATATCTGCAGGAAGAGGCAGAGTACATGATCCAGCTTCTGGAGACCAGGATGGTGGTGAGCCCCAAGGTTTATTCCAATGTCCAGGCAGCGTTCGGGGTACGGCGTACTTATCTGGAAGGGGTTTTCCAGGTGATGGAAGAGCAGTGCGGTTCTGTGGAGCAGTTCCTGAGGAAAAAACTGTATCTGTCCCCCAAAGGTCTGGAACAGCTCCGGGACAATTATCTGATCTGAGCGCCCGGGAGAGAAGGGTGCCGCGTGGAAGAATTTTCTGTCTTTGGCGGAAATTTAATCTTGTTTTTTTACGATAATTGTGGTACGTTAGTCTGGTAGATTATTACAGACAAAGGAAGGAAATTCGATGAAAGAAAAGAAGCGAGTGCTGTCTCTGCTGGTGGACAACGTGTCAGGTACTCTGAGCCGTATCGCGGGTCTGTTCAGCCGCAGAGGTTATAATATCGACAGTCTTTCCGCGGGAGAGACTGCGGATCCGAGATTTTCCCGTATGACTGTGGTCTGCACCGGGGAGGATCTGATTCTGGAGCAGATTACAAAGCAGCTGGCGAAGCTGGTGGATGTCCGGGATATCAAGGTTCTGGATCCGGAAGACAGTGTATGCAGAGAGATGATTCTGGTGAAGATTTCCATCACAGTGGAACAAAGAGAGGGTGTCTTCGCGATTGCGGATATCTTCCGGGCCAAAGTGGTGGACGTGAGCAAGGATTCTCTGGTGATTGAGCTGACAGGAAGCAAGAATAAGCTGGAGGCATTCATCGAACTGCTGGAACCGTATGAGATTCTGGAACTGGCGCGCACGGGAATCACCGGCCTGTCCAGAGGCGCGGAGGACGTGACTTATTTATAAAGCTGGCTAAGGGCGGTATTTTTCGAAAAGCTTCCCTTAACAATATATCACACTACATATAGGAGGAATTAGAAATGGCAGTAAAAATCTATTATCAGGAAGACTGTAACATGAGCCTTTTGGAAGGAAAGACCATCGCCATTATCGGCTATGGCAGCCAGGGACATGCACATGCGCAGAATTTAAGAGATTCCGGATGCAATGTGATTGTTGGTCTGTACGAGGGAAGCAGATCCTGGGCAAAAGCCGAGAAACAGGGCTTTAAAGTTTATACCGCGGCGGAAGCTGCAAAACAGGCAGATATCATCATGATCCTGATCAACGATGAGAAACAGGCGAAACTGTACAAAGAGTCCATCGAGCCAAACCTGGAAGAAGGAAACATGCTGATGTTCGCTCATGGATTCTCCATTCACTTCGGACAGATCAAACCTCCGAAGAATGTGGACGTTACCATGATCGCTCCGAAAGCTCCGGGACACACCGTGAGAAGCGAGTATCAGATCGGCAGAGGAACTCCTTGTCTGATCGCGGTAGAGCAGGATTACACAGGAAAGGCAAAAGACAAAGCACTGGCTTACGCATGCGCATTGGGCGGAGCGAGAGCCGGCGTTCTGGAGACTACCTTCAAAGTAGAGACCGAGACAGACCTGTTCGGCGAGCAGGCAGTACTGTGCGGCGGTGTCTGCGCTCTGATGAAAGCCGGATTCGAGACTCTGGTTGAGGCTGGCTACGCACCGGAGAACGCGTATTTTGAGTGTATCCATGAGATGAAGCTGATCGTGGATCTGATCTATCAGAGCGGCTTCGCGGGAATGAGATACTCCATCTCCAACACCGCAGAGTACGGCGATTACATCACCGGACCGAAGATCATCACAGATGAGACCAAGAAAGCGATGAAACAGATCCTCACCGATATTCAGGACGGAACCTTCGCGAAAGACTGGCTGCTTGAGAATCAGTCCGGATGCGCGCATTTCATGGCTATGAGAAAGAGAGAAGCAGGACATCAGCTTGAGGAAGTCGGAGCAGAGCTTCGTAAACTGTACAGCTGGAACAACGAAGATAAGCTTCTTGACAACTAATCAAAGAATTGCCTGCGGGTCCCCGGCGCGGGGCCCGGTTCAGAAAAGACGGGAAAATACTCTGTGAAACAAAAGAGAGGACCAAAGAATGAGAGAGAGAAATATTGCTCTGTGTATTATTTTTACCCTTCTGACCTGTGGGATTTATGGGATTTACTGGATGATTGTTCTCAACGATGAGATGCTGGACGCCCTGGGTGAAAACGGAACCAGCGGCGGCATGGTGTTTCTGTTCAGCCTGATTACCTGTGGAATCTATGGACTCTACTGGATTTATCAAATGGGCAGCCGGGTGGACCGGCTCCATGAGAGATACGGACGGTACAGCAGCTCTTCCGGGATCCTGTATCTTTTGGTGTCCCTCTTAGGGCTTCAGATTGTGATTTACGCCATTATTCAAAATGAGCTGAACGTGTATTACCGCGACAGTCATTATCAGTATTGAGAACAGAGAGGTTTTCCCTGGAAAAACAGTCAGGGGCCCGCGAAAAACGTGGATTCGCTTTTCGCGGGCCCCTGTTGCGTCAGGCGGGAAAGGGCTGCCGGGGACTGGGAAACAATTCCAGAAAATGGCGGACGTGAGGGAGCTGCAGGGCAGATTTTTTGCAGGCGAAGCCCACGGTCCGGCTGGGAAAGGCAATTCCCAGGTTGACTTCCCGCAGAGTTCCCTTCTCCAGTTCGTCATGGACGAATTCCCGGATCACACAGGCGATGCCCAGTCCGATTTTCGCGAACTCGATGAGAAGGTCCATGGTGGTGATTTCCAGAATGTTTTCCAGGACAATGTTGTGTTCGCGAAAAGCACTGTCCACGTACTGTCTGGTAATGTTTTCCTCATCCAGCATCATGAAAACCGCATGGGAGAACAGATCCGGGCTGGCTGAGCGAAGGCTCAGGTTGTCCAGATAACTCTCCGTGGAGACGAAGGTGTCCTGGATAGGGCAAAAAGGCTGGAAATGAAAGGATTTCAGGTTCCGGGTTTTTCCTACCAGCCCCAGATCGATTTTGTCCTCCTCCAGAAGGTTCAGCGTCTGGTAGGTGGACTGACAGGAGATGGTCAGACGGATGTGGGGATATTTGCGGATGTATTCCTGCAGGCAGGGGAGGAGAATGTATTTGCACAGGGTTGTGCTGACGCCGATCCGAAGCTGCGAGATACCGAGAGAATGGTTGCGGTGCAGAAGATCCACGCCGGTTTTGAGAGAATGAAAGGCGCTGTCGACATGCTGAAAGAGAAGCGCGCCGTCCTGGGTCAGAGTCACCCCGCGGGAAGAGCGGGTGAAGAGGACGGTCTGCAGGTGTTCTTCCAGTTTTCGGATTGCTTTGCTGATGGCCGGCTGGCTGATGTAGAGTTCTTTTGCCGCCTTGGAAATATTGCCGGTCCGGGCGACGGTATAAAAAATTCGGTAAAGGGACAAATTCTCAGTCATATGAAGATTCCTTTCTGCGGCAGCTGAATGGCGGGTTATCACAGGTGCTATATCTGTAAGTTATAAAAGATATTCGTAATATGTATTTGTATTATAACATCGCAGGTGCTATAATGTCCACAGATGAAAGGTCAGAGGATGAGGCTGGCAGAAGCCGGAAAGGGGCCGCTGCAGGTAAGACCGGGGATCCTCAGACAAAGAAGAGCAGTATGGAGGAATGAAAAATGGGAATGACAATGACGCAGAAGATTCTGGCGGCTCACGCAGGACTGGACCATGTGGAAGCCGGACAGCTGATTGAAGCGGATTTGGATCTGGTGCTGGGAAATGATATCACCTCACCGGTGGCGATTCATGAGATGGATAAGATGACGGGAAAGGGAGTTTTTGATAAGGATAAAATCGCCCTTGTCATGGATCATTTTATCCCGAATAAGGATATCAAATCCGCGGAGCACTGCAAATGCGTGAGAGAGTTTGCCTGCCGCCACGAGATTACAAATTACTTCGATGTGGGGGAGATGGGAATTGAGCATGCGCTTCTTCCGGAAAAAGGTCTGACCGTAGCCGGAGACGTGATCATCGGCGCGGATTCCCATACCTGTACCTATGGCGCGCTGGGCGCGTTCTCCACAGGAGTGGGAAGTACCGATATGGCAGCGGGTATGGCTACGGGAAAAGCCTGGTTCAAAGTTCCGTCAGCGATCAAATTCAATCTGGTGGGAAAACCATCCAAATGGGTCAGCGGAAAAGATGTGATTCTTCACATTATCGGAATGATCGGCGTGGACGGCGCCCTGTACAAATCCATGGAGTTTACCGGCGAGGGCATCGCGCATCTGTCCATGGATGATCGTTTCACCATCGCGAATATGGCGATTGAGGCCGGCGGAAAGAACGGGATTTTCCCGGTGGATGACCAGGCCATCGCCTATATGAAAGAGCATTCAAAGAGAGAATTCAAAATATATCAGGCGGATGAGGACGCGGTTTACGAGGAAGAATACACCATTGATCTGAGTGAACTGAAACCTACGATCGCGTTCCCGCATCTTCCGGAGAATACGAAAACCATCGACGAAATCACAGAGGATGTGGTCATCGATCAGTCTGTGATCGGCTCCTGTACCAACGGAAGAATCGAGGATCTCCGGGTTGCAGCCGAGATCCTCAAAGGGCGCAAAGTGAAAAAAGGAATCCGCTGTATTGTGATTCCCGCGACGCAGGCGATCTATCTGCAGGCACTCAGAGAAGGACTGCTGGAGATCTTCATCGAGGCGGGAGCGGTTGTCAGCACACCGACCTGCGGTCCCTGCCTGGGCGGTTATATGGGAATTCTGGCAGCGGGCGAACGGTGTATCTCCACCACGAACCGGAACTTTGTGGGACGTATGGGTCATGTGGACTCAGAAGTATATCTGGCAAGTCCCGCAGTGGCGGCGGCAAGCGCGGTGACCGGCAAGATTTCCGCGCCGGAAGAATTAGGTTTATAGGAGGAAGAACTGATGAAAGCATGCGGCAGAGTTTTTAAATACGGAGACAATGTGGATACGGATGTGATCATCCCGGCGCGTTATCTGAATTCTTCGGATCCGGCGGAGCTGGCGACACATTGTATGGAAGATATTGACGCGGATTTTGTGAAAAAGGTTCATCGTGGGGATCTGATCGTGGCAGATAAGAATTTCGGCTGCGGTTCCTCCAGAGAACATGCGCCGATTGCCATCAAGGCTGCGGGCGTGAGCTGTGTCATTGCCCAGACCTTTGCCAGAATTTTCTACCGGAACGCCATCAATATCGGTCTGCCGATTATCGAGTGCCCGGAAGCTTCCAGGGGAATCGAGGACGGAGACCAGGTGGAAGTGGATTTCGATACCGGTATGATCTACAACAGGACAAAAGGAACGCAGTTCAAAGGACAGGCGTTTCCGGAGTTTATGCAGAAAATTATCAAGGCCGAGGGACTGATCAATTATATCAACGGAAAGGCCGAGTGAGAAAAGACAGGAAGCTGATTTTGCGGGGCGGTGTTCCGCCCCGCAAAAAAGTGACCGTGAATTACGGCTTTTCTGAAAAAAACAGTTGAAATCTGAGTAAAGTGTGGTATAATGGAATAGCTCGGCGGGGTATGGCGTAGCTTGGTAGCGCGCACGGCTGGGGGCCGTGAGGTCGCAGGTTCAAATCCTGTTGCCCCGATTTTATTCAACATTTACAGGGTTTTCCGGTATGATAATTCACTGTATAAAAAGTAAGGGCGGTTTCCTATGGAGACCGTCTTTTTTTATACGGATCTGCCGGCGAAAAGGGCAGCCGCGCAGGAATTTCTGAGCTTTGGGAGGCACAGGGCGAGCGAAACTTTCCGTGAAGAAAGAAATGAATAGGTTGAATAATATTCGTTTTGAGAGTATAATCGGGATAAAAAGATTTATCCAGGGAAGACATAATAAGAAAGGAAAAAGAGTATGAGAGAGAGATTAGAGAAAATCCAAAGCCTGGGATTAGAGAAAATCGAGGGCGCCAAAAGTGTGGAAGAGCTGCAGACCGTCCGCAAAGATCTCACAGGAAAAAAGAGTGAGCTTGCGGAAGTTCTGAAAAGCCTTGGAAAACTGCCGCAGGAGGAGCGAAAAGAAGTCGGAATCCAGGCGACAGAGATAAAGAATATATTTTTTGAGAAATTAAAAGAAAAGGAAGAACAGCTGATTGAGGCCAAGAGCGTTCTGGATGAGCCCATTGACCTGACTCTGCCGGGAACTTCCATTAACCGGGGAACCCTGCATCCGGTCACCCAGATGTGCTATGATCTGAACGATGCCTTCTTGTCCCTTGGATTTGAAGTGTTTGACGAGGACGACATCAGCAGTGAGAAATTCGCTTTTGATAACCTGAACTTTGCTCCGGATCATCCGGCGAGACAGATGATGGATACTTACTGGATCGAGGGAACCCAGGATAAGTCCGCGAACGAAAGACTTTGTCTGAGACCGCATCTGACAGGTGCTTCGGTCCGTTATCTGATGAAACACGGAGCGCCGGCGCGTTTTGTGTATCCGGGACGTGTCTATCGAAACGAGAGCGTGGACTCCGGACATGAGAGAGCGTTCTTCCAGTATGAGGCGCTGATCGTGGATCACGATATCTCTTTCTCCTCCGGAATGGTCATGATTCAGACGATCCTGGAAAAAGTATTCGGAAGAGAAGTGAATGTCCGTATGAGAGAGGGTTTTTTCCCATTCACAGAGCCGGGATATGAGATCGATATGGAGTGTCTGGTCTGCGGCGGAAAGGGATGTAAAGTCTGCAAACACAATGGCTGGCTGGAGATCATGCCGGGCGGTGTAATCCACCCGAATGTACTGAGAGCAGCGAACCTGGATCCGGATGAGTGGACTGGCTTTTATGTGAATATCGGTCTGGAGAGACTGGTAATGATGCGTTACGGCGTGGATGACATCCGGTTATTCCACAGTGCGGATTTAAGATTTCTGAATCAGTTTAAATAGGGAGGACAGTTCGAATGAAAGTATCATTAAATTGGTTAAAAAGATATGTGGAGCTGCCGGCGGATTTGACTCCAAAGCAGATTGCCTATGATTTGACTCTGAGAACCGTGGAAGTGGAGTCTGTGGAGGATACGGCAGAGAAATTCCATGATATTGTAGTCGGAAAAATTCTGGAAATCCGTGAGCATCCCAACGCGGACAAGCTGAAAATCTGTATCACAGATATCGGCGAGGCGGAGCCGGTTCAGATTGTATGCGGCGGTTCCAACCTCTATGAAGGCGAGTATGTGGTTGTATCCAAACCGGGCGCGGAAGTGGTATGGCACGGCGAGGGAGAGCCGGTTAAAATCAAGAAGACAAAAATGCGCGGCGAAGAATCTTTCGGTATGATCTGCGGCGCTGTGGAAGTATACCTGGAATATTTCTTCCCGCCGAAAGATGAGAGAGAGATCGTGGATCTGAAAGGCGTGGAGTGTACTCCTGGCCAGAACATCGCTGAAGTGGTGTGCATGAACGATACGGTTTTCGAGATCGACAATAAATCGCTGACAAACCGCCCGGATATGTGGGGACATTATGGCGTTGCCAGAGAACTGTCCGCGATCTACAACGTGCCGCTGAAGGAACTTCCGAAGGTCGAGCTGGATCCGAATCTGCCGGAATATAAGATTGAGATTCAGGAGCCGGAGAAGTGCCGCAGATATTTTGGCCTGGAAATTGAGAACGTATACGAAAAAGAAGCTCCCATGTGGATGAAAGCCGCGCTGTTAAACGGCGGCATGAGACCGATCACTGCCGTGGTCGACATCACAAACTACGTGATGCTGGCTGTGGGACAGCCGCTGCACGCTTTTGACCGGACTCATGTGGACGGAGAGCAGATCATTGTCCGGAATGCGAAGAAGGATGAGGAACTGCTTTTGCTGGATAACAATTCCATTACCCTCACAGAGGGAGATCTGGTGATCTGTGACGCGGACAACGCCATGGCGCTGGCGGGAATCCGCGGCGGCAAGAAAGACTCCATTCTCCCGGATACCACAGGCGTTGTGCTGGAGGTCGCGAATTTCTCAGCCGCCACCATCCGCAAGACCGGAAAACGTTTTGATGAGAAGACGGACGCATCCATCCGTTACGAGAAAAATATCGATACGGAGCGGGTAGATCTGGGCGTGGCTATGGCCCTGGAACTGTTCCGCGAGTTTTATCCGGAGAGCCGGGTAGTTGCCTATTCGGATCAGTATCCGATTAAGACCGAACGCGCGGTGATTGAGGTTCCCAAGAAATTCCTGGATGTGAGACTGGGAAAAGTGCTGCCGCAGGAGACGATTGAGAGAGTACTGGGCGCGCTGGGATACGACGTGGAATTCAAAGACGAAGTCTACCATGTGATCGCTCCGGTCTGGAGATCCACCGGGGATGTCTCCATCAAAGATGATGTCATGGGAGATCTTGCCCGTCTGTTAAGCTTCCAGAGCTTTGAGTCCAAACCTCTGACCATTCAGTTTGAGCATGCGGTACGTCAGAATGATATGCTCCTGGAGAGAAGACTGAAAGAATATATGGCTTTCCGCTGCGGATTCAATGAAATCTATACCTATCCGTGGATTGATGTGAAATATATTCATGCGGCCAGAATTGATACGTCCAACGCAGTCAGACTGGCAACACCTCCGGCACCGGATTTCGCGAATCTGCGCAGTTCCCTGATTCCGGGTATGCTGGAAGCTGTGTCGAAGAACCTGAGATATTTTGATGCCTTCCGGATTTTCGAGATGGCACAGGTGGTGGAAAAAGGCGAGTATCACGAGTCCACGCCGGATGAGACTCTGCCGGTGCACAAAAAATATCTGACCGGCTGTATTGTCGGCAGAAACGCCAAAGAGATCTTCTATGAGATGAAGGGAGTTATGGAGGCCATGGCAGAATTCTGCCAGATGGAAGGCCTGGCTTTCGAACACAGCGAGAAACCTTCCTGGGCAGATGTCAATGCGTACCTGAATATCACCCAAAACGGAGAAATCGTCGGCGCTATGGGACTTCTCTCTGTGGCAGCAATGGCAGATTCCAAGATTCGCCGTACCAATGTGGCTGCTTTTGAACTGAATGTGGACAAACTGGTGCCGCTGCCGTCCAGAACCAATGAATATAAGGCGCTTCCGCTGTTCCCGCTGGTGGAGAAGGATCTCTCCCTTCTGGTGGATGAGGATGTGACCTGGAAGAGCATTGCCGATACAGTGGGACCGAAAGTGAAAGAACTGGAATTCATGGAGGAATATAAGGGAAATCAGATTCCGGAAGGAAAGAAATCCATTATGCTCCGTGTCAAGATTGGAAACGATGACGGTACCATGACTTCTGAGCAGATTAACTCGAAGATGAATCATATCCTGGAAGCTCTGAACAGAGCGTGCGGCGCGCAGCTGCGTACCGAGTAAGGAGTACAAAAGACGAAACCCCGCGGCCGCCAAGACGGCTGCGGGGCTTTAAAAAAAGATTGACAAACCGAAGAAGAAATGATAAGCTTATTCACATCAAAAAGGAAAAATGCGTTGATGAGGATTAGTACATAACATCCTGGAGCACAGAGAGCTGTTGGCCGGTGGAAAACAGCGGAAGGGATCTATGGAACTGCCCTCGGAGCGGCTGCCCAAAATCCAAAGGGAGAGTAGGCGCAGACGGGGTCCCACCGTTATTCGGGAAGGATATAAGGTTCCTGAGGAATCCGTATCCCTGAGTGTATGAGTCAACTCATAAAGAAGAGTGGTACCGCGCAGACAGATTGTCTTTCGTCTCTTTCAGCTTATGCTGGACAGAGCCGGAAGATTTTTTTTACCTAATTTTATGGACAGGAGGAAGAGAACCATGATGAATGCAGCCAAATACAGGAGACAGTATTTTTTACCGCCGGAGAGATGTGTGGAATGGACGAAGAAAGAATATATTGACCATCCGCCGATCTGGTGCAGTGTGGATTTGCGGGACGGCAACCAGGCGCTGGTGATTCCCATGAGCCTGGAGCAGAAGGTGGAGTTTTTTAAACTGCTGGTGAACATCGGATTCAAAGAGATCGAAGTGGGATTCCCGGCAGCTTCCGAGACGGAGTATAATTTCCTGCGGACGCTGATCGATCAGAATCTCATTCCGGAGGACGTGACCATCCAGGTGCTGACGCAGGCGAGAGAACACATCATCAAGAAGACCTTCGAAGCGGTAAAGGGAGCGCCCAGGGCGATCATCCACCTTTACAATTCCACTTCTCTGGCTCAGAGAGAGCAGGTGTTCCATAAATCGCCGGAGGAGATCAAACAGCTGGCCGTGGACGGAGCTGTTCTGCTGAAAAAACTGGCGGATGAGACCGAGGGCAACTTCTTATTTGAGTACAGCCCGGAGAGTTTCACCGGAACAGAACCGGCTTACGCGCTGGATGTCTGCAATGCGGTGCTGGAGGTCTGGAAGCCGACACCGGACAAAAAGGCGATCATCAATCTTCCGGTTACGGTTCAGCATTCCATGCCTCATATTTACGCTTCCCAGATTGAGTATATGTGCAAATATCTCAGAGACCGCGAGAATGTGATTGTGTCTTTGCATCCTCATAATGACCGGGGCTGCGGCGTCGCGGACGCGGAGCTGGGTGTTCTGGCAGGCGCGGACCGTGTGGAGGGAACCCTGTTCGGAAACGGAGAGCGCACCGGAAATGTGGATATTGTGACGCTGGCCATGAACATGTATTCCCAGGGCGTGGATCCGAAACTGGATTTCTCGGATATGCCGCAGATCTGTGAGAAGTACGAAGAGTTTACGGGCATGCAGATTGATGAGAGAAGTCCTTACAGCGGCGCGCTGGTCTTCGCGGCTTTCTCCGGTTCTCATCAGGATGCCATCGCGAAAGGAATGCATTACCGGGAGGAGCACGATCCGGATCACTGGACCGTGCCTTATCTGCCCATCGATCCCACCGATATCGGACGGAATTACGACGCGGATGTGATCCGTATCAACAGTCAGTCCGGAAAAGGCGGCGTCGGTTATATTCTGGAGACCAAGTATGGCCTGAATCTGCCGGCGAAGATGCGCGAGGCGATGGGATATGTGGCGAAGGCGGTATCCGACCACGTACACAAAGAGCTGATGCCGGAAGAGATCTTCGAGCTGTTCAAGAAGAATTTCGAGAACGTGGTGACGCCGCTGAGCATCAACGAGGTTCATTTCCTGCAGACCAGCGATGGAATTACCACCCATGTGACTTCATCCTTCAAGGGAAGGAAGATTACGACAGAGGCCAAGGGAAATGGACGTCTGAACGCGGTCAGCAACGCGCTGAAGAAAGCCTATGGCCTGAAATACGATCTGGTGACTTATCAGGAGCATGCTCTGGAGCAGAGTTCCAGCTCCCGCGCGATCGCTTATGTGGGGATCCGGAAGCCGGATGGCGGACTTGCCTGGGGAGCCGGCGTGGATCAGGATATCATCCGTGCCTCCATTGACGCTCTGGTGACGGCCATCAATAATCGATAAAATGTAACAAGTTTTAATATATTTTTACAAAAGATAGACGAATCCGTCGATGGAAAATTGGATGATTCCGCTAAAAAAGCGTAAAATCGCTTGACGAATCCTGAATTATTGAATATAATTTTCTTACATGTTTCGAAAATGTTACGGAATAATTAAAAGCAAGGAAAGGGTTTCGTTATGAAGAGGAGGAAAATTCAGCGAAAACGTAAAATTCGCAGAGTGAAAAAATGCGTGAGAATTTTGCTTAATGAGCTGTACCGCTTCGTGAGGAGATGGAAGAGAAGGTATCCCCATGGAATTGCCGTGGTCTGCACCTGCCTGGTCGTTTTGACGGCGGTGTTTGCCGGCTGCCGGCTTTTTATGGGAGTCAGCCGGAGCGATGTGTACGCGGCAAAGGAGACGCAGGCTGTTGTCTTGCAGCAGGATCCGATGCCCAGTGGTCTGGCCGGAATCATAAATGGTGTACAGGAGACGGAGAACCGGGATCAGAAGGTGGCCAGGATCGGAACGTCCTGTGAGGAAGTGATTGTGGGACAGCGGCTGAGTACCAACCAGCAGGAGGTACAGAAGGCGGATATGAGCGCCAGCGCCCGGAGCGCGGTGAAGAATCTGACCAGCCAGTCTGCGGAAAAGGCTGCGACACCAGCCATGATGAGCGATGAAGATTATGATACGCTGCTCCACATTGTGGAGGCGGAAGCCGGCGGAGAAGATATCGAAGGACGGGTGATGGTCGCGAATGTGATCATGAACCGTGTGGAGAGCGACCAGTTCCCGGATACCATTACGGAAGTGGTCTGGGATACGGAGGGAGGCTATCAGTTCTCACCGACCTATGACGGCCGGATCGGAATTGTGGAGATTTCTCCGGAAACAGAGGAAGCAGTGCGAATGGCTCTGGAGGGAACCGATTTATCCCAGGGAGCGCTGTTCTTCGTGGCGAAGGATCAGGCCGCAAAAGAAAATGTGGACTGGTTCGAGAGAGATCTGAAAGAACTTTTTGAGCATGGAGTGCATACGTTCTATACGTATCCGGATGCGTAAGACAGAGGAGAGAATTCAACAGACAGAGTTCTCTCCTTTTTTACGTCCCTGAGAACCGTGTTTTTTGGAAAGTGTATTGGACTTGCACGCTTTTTTGTGTTATCATGGGAAACAACGCAGAAGAACCGGGAAATTTCCCGGAAACGATTACCGGAGGAGTGAAAAAGATGGAAGTTTTATATAAGAGTACGAGAAGCAGCGGCGCTCCTGTGACCGCGTCCATGGCTATTCTGAAAGGTCTTTCCGAGGATGGAGGGCTGTTTGTGCCGACACAGATTCCCAGACTGGATGTGGAACTGTCCAGACTGGCAAAGATGAGCTATCAGGAAGTGGCCTATGAGGTGATGAGCAGATTCCTCACAGATTTCACCGAGGAAGAGCTGAAGTCCTGTATTGCGAATGCTTACGATTCGAAATTCGACACAGAGAAAATCGCTCCCATCAAAGAGGTGAACGGAACTTATTATCTGGAACTGTTCCACGGGGCGACCATCGCGTTCAAAGATATGGCGCTGTCCATTCTGCCCCATCTGATGACCACGGCGGCGAAGAAAAATCAGGTAGAAAATGAGATCGTGATTCTCACCGCGACTTCCGGAGACACCGGAAAAGCAGCGATGGCCGGGTTCGCGGATGTTCCGGGTACCAGGATTATTGTCTTTTATCCGAAGCATGGCGTCAGCGCCATTCAGGAGAAACAGATGGTGACCCAGAAGGGCAGCAACACGTATGTGGTCGGAATCACCGGCAATTTTGACGACGCGCAGACGGCGGTAAAGAAAATGTTCAATGACCGGCAGATGGCGGAAGAACTGAACGCGGCAGGATTCCAGTTCTCTTCCGCGAATTCCATCAATGTGGGACGTCTGGTTCCTCAGATCGTGTACTATGTCTATGCCTACGCGACTCTGCTCGGAGAGGGAAAAATCCGGGAGGGGCAGGAGATCAATGTGGTGGTCCCCACAGGAAATTTCGGAAATATTCTGGCGGCTTATTACGCGAAGCAGATGGGACTTCCCATTCACAAGCTGATCTGTGCTTCCAATGAAAATAAGGTTCTGTTTGATTTCTTCCGTACGGGAACCTATGACAGGAGAAGAGAGTTTAAGCTGACTTCTTCCCCTTCCATGGATATTCTGATTTCCAGCAACCTGGAGCGGCTGATTTTCAGTCTGACCGGAGAGAACCCAAAGCTTTGCAAAAAGATGATGGAGGAACTGGGAGGAGACGGCTGCTATACCATTACAGAAGAGATGAAGGAGGGGCTTTCCGATTTCTACGGCAATTACTGCAGTGAAGGGGAGACCTCTGAGGCGATCAGCGCGACGTTCTATGGCGGCGGTTATGTGCTGGATCCGCATACGGCTGTGGCGGCAGGCGTTTACCAGAAATACCTGCGCAGAACGGAGGATCCGACGCCGACGGTTATCGCGTCTACAGCCAGCCCCTACAAGTTCGCGCGAAGTGTGATGGGAGCCATCGACAGCACCCGTTACGAAGGAATGGATGACTTTTCGTTGATTGAGGCAATGTCGAGACTGTCCGGCGTGCCGGTTCCGCGGGCCGTGGAGGAGATTCGCACGGCGCCGGTACTGCATGACCGTGTGGTGGATGCCTGCGACATGCCTGACACAGTGAGGGAGATTCTTGGAATATAAGATGAACTGGCAGCAGCTGCTGTCCGGGCAAAGAGCCGTGCGGTATCCGGGAAACGGGAAAAAGAGCAGAGACCTCCGCACGGAATTTGAAAAAGATTATCACCGGATCATCGGGAGCGCCTCTTTTCGGCGGCTTCAGGATAAAACCCAGGTATTTGCCCTGGATAAGAGCGATTTTATCCGTACCCGGCTGACCCATTCTCTGGAAGTCTCTTCCTTCGCCAGATCTCTGGGGCAGAATATCTCCCAGTATCTGCTGGACAGCGGGCAGGATCCGCAGTTTGACTGGAAGAGCAGGGAGGAAGTCTGCAGTATCCTCCAGAGCGCGGGACTGATCCACGACATCGGAAATCCGCCGTTCGGGCACTTTGGGGAAGAGGCGATCCGGGACTGGTTCGTCCGGAATCTTCCCGGGATGCGCTATAAAGGCCAAAAGATCTGTGAGGCGCTGACCCCTCAGATGGCCGAGGATTTTTATCAGTTTGAGGGAAATGCCCAGGCTTTGCGTCTGGTGAGCAAACTCCATTTTCTGGTGAATGAATACGGGATGAATCTGACTCTGGGTGTGCTGGGGGCTACGATGAAATATCCCACCTCTTCTTTGGAGGTCCAAAGCCTGGGTGAAGATGTGAAGAGAAAAAAGATGGGCTATTTTCATGCGGAAGAGGAACTCTATAAAACCATCTGCCGGGAGACCGGAACCGGTGGATTCCGGAACCCGCTGTCCTATATTCTGGAAGCGGCGGATGATATTGCCTACCTGACTGCCGATGTGGAGGATGCTTTTAAGAAAGGCTTCCTGTCCTATGACAATCTGTCCCGTGATCTTGAGAGTTTCTGGAAAGAGGCCGGGGGAGGAATTGATGCGCCCGGAATTCTGAGACACCAGTACGAGAAGGCGCTTGCCCGTCAGGTGCCGGATCCGAGGCTTTACGCGGTACAGAACTGGGTGGTACGGCTTCAGAGTGCGCTGATTTTCTGCGCGACAGACAGTTTTGTGGAGCATTACGCAGAGATTATGAACGGGACCATGCGGAAAGATCTTTTTGCGGATACCGACGGGGCGTGGCTGGTTCAGGCACTTGGGAAGATCGCGCACCGGTATGCGTTTTCCTCCCGGCAGATTCTGCAGATGGAAGTATCGGCAGGCACCATTCTGAATTTCCTTCTGGATCGTTTTGTACATTCCGCGGTATACTATGATACGGATGTCCCCATGGATATGATGGCGGGAAAACTGATGAATCTGGTGTCCGAGAATTACAAACTGGCCTATCACACCTATGCGCAGGGAAAGCCAGAGACGGAGAGGCTGTATCTTCGGCTGCTGCTGATCACAGACTTTATCAGCGGCATGACGGACAGTTACGCGAAGGATTTGTATCAAACGCTGAATGGAATCAGCTGATTTTATAAAAAATTGACAGGAAAACCGGGGAAAAAGGCAGATACTTCGTGAATTTATGAGAAAGAAATCTTTTTTCCCTTTTTCTGGTGACTTTTTTTGTAATTAATGTATAATATTTATGTAGTGACACACGTTAATGAGTTAGGAGGTTAAATCGTTATGGCAAAAATTGATTTAAGTAAGTATGGCATCACAGGCACGACAGAGATTGTTCATAATCCGTCCTATGAGGTACTGTTTGAGGAAGAGACCAGACCGGAGCTGGAAGGTTTCGAAAAAGGACAGGTAAGTGAACTTGGTGCAGTGAACGTAATGACAGGTATTTATACAGGACGTTCACCGAAAGACAAATTCATCGTTATGGATGAGAATTCCAAAGATACCGTATGGTGGACTTCTGATGAATATAAAAATGATAATCACCCGGCCTCAGAGGAGACCTGGAAAGCTGTGAAAGACATTGCGCTGAAAGAACTCTCCAACAAGAGATTGTTCGTTGTGGACGCTTTCTGCGGAACCAACGCAGACAGCCGTATGGCTGTTCGTTTTATCATGGAAGTTGCATGGCAGGCACATTTCATTAAAAACATGTTCATCCAGCCTTCTGAGGAAGAACTGGAAAACTTTGAGCCGGATTTTGTGTGCTACAACGCTTCCAAGGCGAAGGTTGAGAACTACAAAGAGCTGGGCCTGAATTCAGAGACCGCGGTTGTATTTAATATTACCAGCCGTGAGCAGGTAATCCTGAACACCTGGTACGGCGGAGAGATGAAAAAAGGTATGTTCTCCATGATGAACTATTACCTGCCGCTGAAAGGCATCGCTTCCATGCACTGCTCCGCGAATACAGACCTGAACGGTGAGAATACCGCTATCTTCTTCGGCCTTTCCGGAACCGGAAAGACAACTCTGTCCACCGATCCGAAGAGACTTCTGATCGGCGATGACGAGCATGGCTGGGACGATGAGGGAATCTTCAACTTCGAAGGCGGATGCTACGCGAAAGTTATCAATCTGGACAAAGAGTCCGAGCCGGATATCTACAACGCGATTAAACGCAACGCGCTTCTGGAGAACGTTACCCTGGATGCAGACGGAAAGATTGACTTCACTGACAAGAGCGTGACAGAGAATACCCGTGTGTCTTATCCGATTAATCATATTGAGAACATTGTCCGCCCGGTTTCCGCGGCTCCGGCAGCTAAGGAAGTCATCTTCCTGTCCGCGGACGCTTTCGGCGTACTGCCGCCGGTATCCATTCTGACTCCGGAACAGACGCAGTACTATTTCCTGTCAGGATTTACCGCAAAACTGGCTGGAACCGAGCGTGGAATCACAGAGCCTACCCCGACCTTCTCCGCATGCTTCGGACAGGCTTTCCTGGAGCTTCATCCGACCAAATACGCGGAAGAGTTGGTTAAGAGAATGAAAGCCAGCGGCGCGAAGGCATATCTGGTAAATACCGGATGGAACGGAACCGGAAAGAGAATTTCCATCAAAGATACCCGTGGTATCATCGACGCGATCCTGAACGGTGATGTGCTGAAGGTACCGACCAAGAAGATTCCGATCTTCGGATTCGAAGTTCCTACAGAGCTCCCGGGCGTAGACACCAATATCCTGGATCCACGCAACACCTACGCAGACGCTTCTGAGTGGGATGAGAAAGCAAAAGATCTGGCTGGAAGATTTATCAAGAACTTCGCGAAATACGAAGGAAACGAAGCCGGCAAGGCACTTGTTGCGGCTGGTCCTCAGTTATAAGACATTTCAGGGCTGCGTCCACTGGGCGCAGCCTTTTTCCGATATGGAGGGCGTGCCGTCAGTCTGTGATGATAACCTGGGGGCGTACTGCGGCCGAACCCTATATTATAGGAAGAAAAATTTAAAATGATTATGAAAAATGTCGATTTTTGTCAGCTGAGTTTGGGAATTAATATTGAAAATTCACATATACTAGAGTATAATAACAAATAGAAAATCAGCGCTGCAAGAAGCTGTGACGTTGAGATGCCTGATTCAGGCAGTGAACGGCAGTGTTTTTCCTGGAATGCTCGACAATCCTATTGTTTTTGAACCTACATCTACTTAATGGGACTCCAACATCGCAGGTAGGATGTCAGACCTCTCGTTGTGGTAGGCAGAATACTCTGTTGAGGACACCCACCTAGCTGTCGGCTAGGCGTCAAAAAAATAGGACCGGCATTTTGGGGCCACAAAGAGAAAAAAGGAAGTCGCAGGTGGCTTCCTTTTTTTCCTTGAAAGAACAAAAAAAGAAAATCAGGGAGGAAAATATGGCAGTTACGAAGGCCTGTTTTGGCAGTACAGAACAAGGAGAAAAGATTACGAAATACCGGATTGCGAATACGCAGGGGGCTTACATAGAAGTTTTGGATTACGGCGCCGTACTGCATAAAATCGTGGTGCCGGATCGACAGGGCCGTATGACGGATGTGGTGCTTGGGTTTGATGAACCGGAAGGGTATTTTGAAAATCCCAGTTATTTCGGCGGGACTGTGGGACGGAATGCCAATCGGATTGCGGGAGCCTCCTTTGAACTGGATGGAGCGGTTTATCATCTGAACGCGAATGAAAACGGAAACAATCTCCACAGCGGCCCGGTGAGCTATAACCGGATGATGTGGGAAGAGCGCAGAGTCAATCAGGGAGAAAACTCTGTGACGTTGGGCAGGATCAGCCCGGATGGCGAACAGGGATTTCCGGGTGAGCTGGATATCTGTGTGACCTATTCTTTCGATGACGAACAGAGAGTACGCATTGAGTACAAAGGAAAGTGTGACAAAAAAACCGTGGTGAATCTGACCAATCACAGTTATTTTAATCTGTCCGGGCAGGATTATCCGGATATCAAAAATGTACTGGTGAGAATTGAGGCAGAGGACTACACTCCCGTAGATGAGGAGAATATTCCCACCGGCGAACTGATGTCCGTGGTGAATACCCCCATGGATTTCCGGGAGAGGAAAGCCATTGGTCAGGATCTGGACAGTGATTTTTTGCAGGTTGCGCGGGCAGGCGGATATGATCACAATTATGTCTTGAAAAATTACCGGCGGGGTGAGCTGCAGAAAGTTGCCGAGGCAGAGTCTCCCGTGACCGGAATCTGCATGGAAGTGGAGACCGATACGCCGGATATGCAGCTGTATACCGGAAACGCCATTGAAAAGCAGACCGGAAAAGGCGGCGTTATGTACGGACCTTACAGTGGTTTCTGTATGGAGACGCAGTACGCGCCCAATGCGGTTAATGATTCGAGAGCGGTATCGCCGGTGCTGCGGCCCGGAGAGCTGTACCACTCTGTCACAGTCTACCGGTTTTTTGTGAAAGAAGACTGACGAAGAAAAAGGCAGAAAATTCACAGGAGATTTTTTTCGTATGCTTTATGAAAAAGTCTCCTCTTTTTTTGCGTGGTGTGTCCGACAGACGGACGGTGAGGGGTGTGAAGGAGCTGCCGCTGGAATGGGCGAAGGCGCGGCTGCCGGAACGGGAGAGGGTGCAGCCGCTGGAGCGGAAGAGGGAAGCTTGCCAGTGGCGGGAAATCGTGCTATGATAGACGAATATGAAGATATCAGGGTTAGAAAGCTGAAAGTGAAAGCTTACATGAGGTGGCCAGATGGAGAAAAGATTGCGTTCAATTGTAAAATCGCTGACCGGATTTGTCATGCGGACCCAGAAAGATCATGTGGGGGCATATGCAGCCCAGGCTGCTTATTTTATCATTTTATCTTTTATACCGATCATGTTGTTTCTCATGACCCTGGTGCAGTATACTCCTTTGACCTACAATGCGGTCCGGGAGGCGATCATCAGTTTTATGCCAAAAGAGATACAGTCTTTTGTACTGGGGATTGTGGCAGAGGTATTCAGCAAAAGCGGAGCGGTACTTCCGGTCACCCTGGTGACGGCGCTGTGGTCTGCGGGAAAAGGAATGCAGGCAATTACCAATGGGCTGAACACCATCTATCATGTGAAAGAGACCCGTAACTGGCTGCTGACACGGCTGTGGTCGGTGATTTATACGGTATTGTTTGTGTTCGCGCTGATTGGCAGTCTGATTCTTCTGGTATTCGGAAATTCCATCCAGCAGACGCTGATGAAATATGTGCCGTTTCTCGGAGAAGTGGTGGGGAGATTTCTCGGGGCGAGAAACTTTCTGGCTTTTGTTGTCCTGGTCTTTGTGTTCCTGTTTTTATATAAGGTACTGCCAAACCGGAAGGCCAGTCTGAAAAGCCAGCTTCCCGGAGCGGTGCTGACTGCCATTGCCTGGTCGGTATTCTCCTTCGGCTTTTCCATCTACTTTACGTTTTTTCCGAATTTCACAAATATGTACGGGAGTCTGACGACCATCATCCTGATTATGCTGTGGATGTATATCTGTATGAATATTGTTCTGTTCGGCGCGGAGATTAACGCTTATTATGAGTCTCAGTTCCGGCAGGCACAGGCATTTGCGAGGGAACTGTTCGAACGGGAGGAAGAGGACCTGAAAGAGGCCCAGGAGGACCTGAAGAAAGATCTGAGAGAAAAAGAAGAAAGACGAAAGAAAAGGGGAGACTGAGAATGCGATTATACATTATGCGTCACGGAGAGACGGAGTGGAATGTTCTGCGAAAACTTCAGGGGATCGCGGACATTCCCCTGAACGAGAAAGGAAGAAAGCTGGCCAGGGTGACCGGACAGGCCCTGCGGGATGTGGCGTTTGACCGGGTCATCACAAGTCCGCTGCAAAGGGCGAAGGAAACCGCGAAACTGGTGATCGGGGACCGGGATCTTCCCTGGGAAGAGGATCCGAGAATCCAGGAAATCTGTTTTGGCGCGATGGAAGGAATGCAGCTGTCCGGGGAGGATCATCCCCAGCTGCGGGAGAATCTGCGGTGCTTTTTTGAAGATCCCTGGAAGTTTCAGGCTCCGGAACAGGGGGAGGATCTTGCGGCAGTGTGCAGGAGAACCCGGGAATTCTGGCAGGATATTACCGGAAATCCCCGATACCGGGAGGAAACGATTCTCATCTCTTCCCACGGGTGCGCGTCCCGGGCGCTGATGCAGAATGTGTATCGGGATCACGATTTCTGGCACGGAAAGGTTCCGCCCAACTGCAGTGTGAATATTGTGGATGTCCGCGAAGGAAGGACAACCCTGGTAGCGGCAGATAAAATATATTATTGAAATAAGAAGGAAAAAGGAATTATGAAAACATCGGATTTTTATTACGAACTTCCCCAGGAACTGATCGCGCAGGATCCGCTGGAGGACCGGAGCAGTTCCAGGCTGATGCATCTGAACCGTGAGAGCGGGGAGGTGACCCACGGGACTTTCCGTGATATTCTGCGGTATCTGAACCCGGGAGACTGTCTCGTGATCAACGACACGAAGGTGATTCCGGCCCGGCTGTTCGGACATAAAGAAGATACCGGGGCAGTGATTGAACTGCTCCTCCTCAAGAGAAGAGAGAACGATATCTGGGAGACACTGGTGAAGCCGGGAAAGAAGGCGAAGATCGGAACCCGGCTGGTATTTGGAGACGGCATTCTCACAGGAGAGATTGTGGATGTGGTGGAAGAGGGAAACCGTCTGATACAGTTTCACTATGACGGGATCTTCGAGGAGATTCTGGATCAGCTGGGAGAGATGCCGCTGCCTCCGTATATTACGCACAAGCTGAAAGACAGGAATCGTTATCAGACTGTCTACGCCAGACACGAGGGGTCTGCGGCGGCGCCCACCGCGGGGCTGCACTTTACCCCGGAGCTTCTGGAAGAGGTCAGACAGGCGGGAGTCCGTATTGCACATGTCACACTTCATGTGGGGCTGGGTACTTTCCGCCCGGTGAAGGTGGAAGATGTGACGCAGCACCACATGCATTCGGAATTTTACGTGGTGGAAGAAGATCAGGCGGAACAGATCAATCAGGCCAAACGTGAAGGGAAGAGAGTCATCTGTGTGGGAACCACCAGCTGCAGAACGCTGGAGTCCGCGGCGGACGAAGAGGGGACTTTGCGGGCAGGAAGCGGATGGACAGATATTTTTATTTATCCGGGCTACCGTTTTAAGATTATGGACGGACTGATTACGAATTTCCATCTTCCGGAGTCCACACTGCTGATGCTGGTGAGTGCTTTCGCGGGAAAAGACCACATCATGAAGGCTTATGAGGAGGCGGTTCGTGAGCGGTATCGTTTCTTCTCTTTCGGTGACGCCATGATGATTGAATGACATCGAAGCGGAAGCAGAGTCGTAAATTGACAGACTTCTTCAAAAAAAACGAAATTTTAGTTGACAAACTGTTTTCACAGAGGTAACATATGTAACATTAAAGGGAATGAAGGAGGAGATTGAAATGAAAATATGGAAACGGGCGCTCAGCCTGGCGATGGTATCTGCCCTTGCAGTCACTTCACTGACCGCATGCGGCAATGGCGGAAGCGACAGCAGTGAGGGTTCTGCAAGTGCAGATACCTTTAAGATCGGTGGTATCGGACCGACGACCGGTGACGCGGCAGCTTACGGAACCGCGGTTCAGAACGGTATTCAGCTCGCTGTGGACGAGATCAACGCGGACGGCGGTATCAACGGCTATCAGATCGAGTATCAGTTCGAGGACGACCAGAACGACGCGGAGAAATCGGTCAACGCGTACAACACCCTGAAAGACTGGGGAATGCAGATGCTGGTGGGAACCGTTACCTCTGCGCCTTGTACCGCAGTGGTAAAAGAGACTGAGAAAGACAATATGTTCCAGTTAAGCCCGTCTGCGACTGCAGTGGAGAGTATCGCGGCAGACAATGCGTTCCGTATCTGTTTCTCTGACCCGAACCAGGGTAAAGCATCCGCGGATTATATCTCAGACAACGGACTGGCTGAGAAAGTAGCTGTGATTTACAACAGCTCCGATGTATATTCCACCGGTATCTATCAGAAATTCGCGGAAGAAGCACAGACCAAGGGACTGGAGATCGTTGCGGCTGAGGCGTTTACCGCGGACAGCAAGAACAATTTCGAAGTACAGCTGAAGAAAGCACAGGACGCAGGCGCAGACCTGGTATTCCTGCCGATCTATTATCAGGAGGCTTCTCTGATTCTGACACAGGCAGATCAGATGGGCTACGCTCCGAAATTCTTCGGATGTGATGGTCTGGACGGTATCCTGGCAGTGGAGAACTTTGACACCAGCCTGGCAGAAGGCGTAATGCTTCTGACTCCGTTTACCGCGGACGCAGAGGATGAGATGACGCAGACCTTCGTAAAAGATTACGAAGAGGCATTTGATATCACACCAATCCAGTTCGGCGCGGACGCTTATGACTGTATGTATGCCATCAAGGCAGCTGCGGAAGAGGCAGAGCTGACACCGGATATGAGCGTTTCCGATATGTGTGAGGCAATGAAGACCGCTATGACCGAGATTACCATCGATGGTCTGACCGGAAGCGGAATTACCTGGACCTCCGATGGAGAGCCTTCCAAGGAAGCAAAGGCTGTCATCATTGAGGATGGTTCCTACAAAGCAATGTAAGAAATAGACGGAGAATTTACGCGGGCGGACTGCTTTTTGGCAGTTCGCCGTGTGCGTTCTGAAATTTGGCAAAGAGGCCGCGAAGAGGGCCTCTTTTTGTTTATATCTGTGGCAGGAAAGATGGTTTTGCTGTTACTTTGTCTTGCTAAAGGAAAAGGATGTATGCTATAATAAGAAACGTTTACAAAAAAAGATGAGAGGGATGGATATGAGCTTTATTTCTTACTTAATTAGCGGATTAAGCCTGGGCAGTGTGTACGCGATTATCGCTCTGGGATATACCATGGTGTATGGAATCGCCAAGATGCTGAACTTTGCCCATGGCGATGTCATCATGATCGGCGCCTACGTGGCTTTAATGAGCATGACGCAGGCTGGCTTACATCCGGTAGTCGGGGTTCTGATTTCTGTGGTGGTCTGTACCGTGCTCGGCGTTGTGATCGAGCGGATCGCCTACAAACCTCTGCGTAACGCCGGATCTCCCCTGGCAGTTCTGATTACGGCCATCGGCGTCAGCTATCTGCTGCAGAACCTGGCGCTTCTGATTTTCGGGGCGAACGCACAGTCTTTCCCGTCCGCGGTAAAATGGGAGGGAATTTCTCTGGCAGGCGGCGAGCTGGTTATCACCGGAGTGACTATTGTGACCATTGCAGCCTGTGTCGCGATCATGATCGGATTGATAATTTTCATTCAGAAAACCAAAGCCGGCCAGGCTATGCGGGCAGTGTCTGAGGACAAGGGAGCTGCTCAGCTGATGGGAATCAATGTCAACGGAACCATCGCCCTGACCTTCGCCATCGGCTCCGCGCTGGCGGCAATCGCAGGTGTGCTGCTTTGTTCCGCGTACCCCAGTCTGACTCCGTATACCGGAGCAATGCCGGGTATCAAAGCTTTTGTGGCGGCTGTATTCGGCGGAATCGGATCGATTCCGGGTGCTTTTATCGGCGGTATTCTTCTGGGAATCATTGAGATTCTGGGAAGAGCGTATATTTCATCTCAGATGGCAGACGCGATTGTCTTCGCGGTTTTGATTATCGTGCTGCTTGTGAAGCCGGCAGGACTTCTTGGGAAAAACATTCAGGAGAAAGTGTAGGTGGATGCGGAGATGAAGAATATGAAAAAAACGACGAAGAACAATCTGATTACATATGGCATCGTGGTCGTTGCCTTTGTGGTGGTTCAGGCACTGATCATGACCGGAAATATTTCCAGTCTTCTGGAAGGTCTGATGGTTCCCCTGTGTATGTATGTGATCCTGGCGGTATCTCTGAACCTGGTAGTAGGTATTCTGGGAGAGCTGAGCCTGGGACACGCAGGTTTTATGTGTGTCGGCGCTTTCAGCAGCGCGTTCTTCTCCCTGTACACGGAAGACCTTATCACCATCGCGCCGCTGCGCTTTTTCCTCGCTTTGCTTGTGGGAATCCTTGTGGCAGCGATTTTCGGAATCCTCATCGGAATTCCGGTACTGCGGCTGAAAGGAGACTATCTGGCGATTGTGACGCTGGCCTTCGGTGAGATTATCAAAAACCTGGTGAACGTGCTTTACATCGGAAAAGACGGGAACGGACTGCATTTTTCCATGAAGGACGCCATGTCCATGAACATGGACGCGGCCACGGGAAAGATCCTCATCAATGGTCCTCAGGGAATTACCGGAACGCCCAATGATTCCACGTTTCTGATCGGCGTCATTCTGGTTCTGGTCACCCTGTTTGTGGTACTGAACCTGATCAATTCCAGAGACGGACGCGCGATTATGGCAATCCGTGACAACCGGATCGCGGCGGAGTCTGTGGGAATCAACATTACCAAGTATAAACTGATGGCATTCTCTATCTCAGCCGGAATGGCCGGCGCGGCAGGCGTGCTTTACGCGCACAATCTCTCTTCCCTGACGGCGACGACCAATAACTTCGGATACAATATGTCCATTTCCATTCTGGTCTTCGTGGTGCTGGGAGGAATCGGAAATATCCGCGGTTCCATGATCGCGGCGGTGATTCTGACGCTTCTGCCGGAGCTTTTGCGCGGATTGTCCGACTACCGTATGCTGATTTATGCCATCGTACTGATCGTCATGATGCTGTTCAACTGGTCTCCGAAAGCCAGAGAGTGGAGAGACAAGCATCTGGCATTTTTGAAAAGAAGTAAGGAGGCGAAGGAGTCATGACAGCTTTATTGGAAGTGAAAAACCTGGGGATTTCCTTCGGTGGTCTCCGTGCGGTAAACAATTTCGAGGTTACCATTGAAAAGGAACAGCTCTACGGGCTGATCGGTCCGAATGGAGCCGGAAAGACAACGATTTTTAACCTTCTCACCGGTGTGTACCGTCCGGATTCCGGAAAGGTGATCCTGGATGGCCAGGATATCACCGGAAAGAAGATTATCGATATCAACAAGGCGGGAATCGCGAGAACTTTCCAGAATATCCGTCTGTTCAAGCAGCTCTCGGTGCTGGACAATGTGAAGGTAGGACTTCACAACAATCATCACTACAATACCGTGGAAGGCCTTTTCCGTCTTCCCCGCTACCGGGCAGTGGAAAAAGAGATGAATGAGAAGGCAATGGAACTGCTCAGAGTCTTTGATCTGGACCGGGAGGCAGAATATCAGGCGGCAAATCTGCCCTATGGAAAACAGAGAAAACTGGAAATCGCCAGAGCGCTGGCTACGGATCCCAAACTGCTTCTTCTGGATGAGCCGGCCGCAGGTATGAACCCCAATGAAACCGGTGAACTGATGGATACCATCCGGTTTGTGCGGGATCAGTTCCATATGACCATCCTGTTGATCGAGCATGATATGAAGCTGGTGGGCGGTATCTGCGAAAAGCTGACCGTGCTGAACTTCGGCGAGGTGCTGGCGCAGGGAGAGACCAGTGAGGTCCTGAACGATCCGCAGGTAATCACGGCATATCTGGGCGAATAGGAGGAATAGGACGATGGCAATGCTGGAAGTCAAAGATTTGGAAGTATATTATGGAGTCATCCAGGCGATCAAGGGAGTGTCCTTTCATGTGGACCAGGGCGAGGTTATCGCGCTGATCGGCGCGAACGGCGCAGGGAAGACGACGATCCTTCATACCGTCACAGGTCTGCTTGCTCCCAAGAAAGGCAGTGTGCATTTTGAGGGAAAGGACATTACCAAAATGCCGGCTCATAAAATTGTCTCCCTGGGAATGGCCCATGTTCCGGAAGGAAGAAGGGTTTTCGCGGAGCTGAGTGTCTACGAGAACCTGAAGATGGGCGCGTATACCAGAAAAGACAAAACAGAAATTGAGGAGACGCTGGAAAAAGTGTATACCCGCTTTCCGAGGCTGAAAGAGAGAAGAAACCAGATGGCAGGAACCCTCAGCGGCGGTGAACAGCAGATGCTGGCCATGGGCAGGGCGCTGATGTCAAAGCCGAAGATCATCCTGATGGATGAGCCTTCCATGGGACTTTCTCCGATTCTGGTGAATGAGATTTTCGACATTATCCAGGAAGTAAGCCAGAGCGGAACAACCGTGCTTCTGGTGGAGCAGAACGCGAAGAAGGCGCTCTCCATCGCGGATCGGGCTTACGTGCTGGAGACGGGAAATATTTCCATCGAAGGTAAGGCAAAAGATCTGCTGGAAGATGACGCGATCAAGAAAGCGTATCTGGGAGAATAGGAGGGGATCTTATGGATCATATTGTAATTACCATTGCGAGACAGTATGGAAGCGGCGGAAAGACCATCGCCGCGATGCTGGCGAAAGATCTCGGAGTCAACTGCTACAGCAGGGAGATTCTGAAAATGGCCTCTGAGGAGAGCGGCATCAATGAGCGGCTTTTCGGGATGAGCGATGAGAAGCTTCGGGGAGCCAGCTGGCTGAAGCTCCTGAAACGTCCCTATGAGGGCGAACTGATTTCTCCGGAGAGCAACGGTTTCGTGTCCAACGAGAATCTTTTCAATTACCAGGCCAAGGTGATTAAAGATCTGGCGGAGACGGAATCCTGCGTGATCGTGGGAAGATGTGCGGATTATGTCCTGAAAGACTATCCGAATGTGGTCAGCGTATTTATCCATGCGGACGAGCAGTTCTGTCTGGAACAGGCTATGGAGAGAAACAGCATGTCCGTGAAGGAAATGCAGAAGTATATTGAAAAGACGGATAAATACCGGGGTGATTTTTATAAGTATTACACCGGCCATGAATGGACGGACGCGAGAAATTACCATCTCTGTCTGGACAGCGGCAAGCTTGGTTTCCAGAAATGTGTGGAAGAGATCAAGGCGTATATGAAGATCCGTTTTGACCAGTAATCGGGAGACGGCAAAGACAGGAGGCTGTAGGATGAATCAGAACTGATTCGTCCTACAGCCTCCTTTTATGGTGAGATTGAGCTTTTCGCGGGAAGCTGGTTCCGGGCGGGAGTCATTCTTTGGTGGGGAGAACAACCCCTTCTCCGTCGATCAACTGGCTGCGCTCGTTGATTTTGGAGAGAATGCGTGCGGCTTCCTCCCCCTGGACCGGAGTCGGCTGGTAATTGTTGTAGGAAGCGTCGGAAGAGATGGAACAGGGAATGACCTGAATCTGGTCATCGGTTTTTACTCCGTCGGCATCCAGGGTGAAGGTCTGCTGGAAAATCATGGTATCCATATCGCTGGGATAGGCATTTCCGCCGAAACAGAAATTCCCCAGGCTGTAAACGATATATTTTCCCTTATATTTCTCGATGCCCTGGAGAACGTGAGGGTGGTGGCCCACCACCAGATCGGCGCCCTCATCGATGGCCATGCGGCCGAGGGTGGTCTGATTGCTGTCCGGTGAGATTTCCTTTTCATTGCCCCAGTGGAAGACCACGATGGTGAGGGCAGCGCCTTCTTCCTTGACTTTCGCGATGTTGTCCTTCAGCTGCTGTGCTCGTTCCAGGTGGTCCTTCAGCTCGTAGATGCCCACAAGTCCTACTTTGACACCCTGGATTTCCATCACTGCGGTTTCCTCGTAACCGAAGTGAACGACACCTGCCGCGTCCAGAGCGTCTTTGGTATCTTCGAAGCTCTGGTCGCCGTAATCATGGCTGTGGTTATTAGCCAGGGTGACAGCCTCCACGGAACCGCTGGTGAAGATCTGCGCGTACTCCGGATCGCTTTTGAACGCGAACTGTTTGTCCGCCCGGGTATCGGCGTGGGTGAAGGTCCCCTCGGCGTTGGCGATGGTCAGGTCGTCTTCCTGAAAAAGGGAACGGACATTCTGAAAGAAGTAGTCCTTTCCATTGGCGTCATAGGCGGCGTTCAGGCTGGTACTGTAATCAAAACTTTCATCCATGCCCAGGGTACAGTCTCCGACGGTTGTGACCACGAGGCTGACCGGTTCTTCCGGCAGAGTGTCCGCGTTTTCCCCGGCGCCTGCGGCTTCTTCCCGGCCGGAAGACGCGGGATTTTGGGTATCCTGCGAGGCAGTTTCCCGGCCGGATGCGGGAACGCCTCCAGAGGGCCGGGAGAAAGCCGCGACGGCGAGAAGCAGAAGCAGAATGCCTGCTCCGCAGGCGGCTCCGATCTTCAGATATTTCCGGCGGGCTTCCTGATAATATTTACTTTTTTTATAAAAATCGGTTTTTTTATGCTTTTTCTGATGAAATTCCACGATATTCTCCTTCCTCTGGGTTTATTATTCCGCAAGGGGGAAGAATAGTCAATTACGTTTCCTGTTCTTTTTCGTTACAAAAAGTTGAATTTTTTGACGAATTCCTGGAATAATTCAAAAAAAATTTGAATTTATATTGTAAAGGTTGCATAAAATGCTTGAAAGTTGCGCATTTTTTTAGTAAAATATGAACATATTATACAGACAGGGAGGTATTACATATGGACGTTTTTAGAACTGACCGAATCAGAAATGTAGTCCTGTTAGGTCATGGCGGTGCGGGAAAGACCACATTAGTGGAGGCTATGGCTTATTTATCAGGTATGACCAACCGCCTCGGACGCGTGGAAGATGGAAATACCGTCAGTGACTATGACAAAGAAGAGATTAAAAGAGGATTTTCGATTTCCACGACAGTGGTTCCCGTTGTGTGGGATAAAGTAAAGATTAACGTACTGGATACCCCGGGATATTTCGATTTCGTAGGCGAGGCCGAGGAGGCTGTCAGCGCTGCGGACGCGGCGATTATTGTGGTGTCCGGAAAATCCGGTGTACAGGTGGGAACACAGAAAGCATGGAAATTGTGCGAGAAATATAAACTGCCGAGAATGATTTTTGTCACAGACATGGACATTGATGAGGTCAGTTACCGGAAGGTTGTGGAAGACCTGACCGAACTCTACGGCAAGAAGATTGCGCCCCTTCATTTCCCCATCCGTGAGAACGGAAAATTCGTGGGATATGTCAATGTGGTAAAACAGGCCGGAAGACGTTATATTGATAAGGGCAAGAAAGAAGAATGCCCGGTTCCGGAACATCTGCAGGAATACCTGGAGAAATACCGTGAGATTCTGATTGAGTCTGTGGCGGAGACCAGCGAAGAATTTATGGATCGCTATTTTGAAGGCGATGAATTCTCACAGACGGAGATCTCAGCAGCTCTGGCAATGAATGTGCAGGATGGAAGCATTGTTCCGGTTTGCATGGGCGCTCCGGTGAATTTAAGAGGAGTTTCCAATCTTCTGGATGATATCTGCGGATACTTCCCAAGCCCCAACAAGAGATCCTGCAATGGAATCGCCACAAAGACCAATGAAATCTTCGAGGCGAATTACGATTTCACAAAAGCGAAATCCGCTTACATCTGGAAGACGATTGTGGATCCGTTCCTTGGCAAGTACTCTCTGATTAAAGTATGCTCCGGCGTGATCAAATCTGACGATGTTCTCTACAACGTAGACAAACAGTCCGATGAAAAACTGAATAAGCTTTATGTACTGGAAGGTTCCAAACCTCTGGAGGTTCCGGAGCTTCACGCGGGAGACATCGGTGCCATCGCGAAGCTGAATGACGCGAAGACCGGTGACTGTCTGGCGACGAAGGCACAGCCGATCTCTTATCCGAAGGCAGTGATCTCCACGCCTTACACTTACAAGAGATATAAAGCGAAAACCAAAGGAGACGAAGATAAGATTGCCCAGGGTCTCGCAAAGATCATGAGCGAGGATCTGACAGTGCGCACAGTGAACGATTCCGCGAATCATCAGACACTTCTGTATGGTATCGGAGATCAGCAGCTGGATATTATCTGCAGCAAACTGCTGGAACGCTATAAAGTTGAGGTGGAACTGTCCAAACCGAAGGTTCCGTTCCGTGAGACCATCCGCAAGAACTCCGATGTGGAAGGCAAGCATAAAAAACAGTCCGGCGGACATGGTCAGTACGGACATGTCAAGATGCGCTTCGAGCCATCCGGAGATCTGGAGACGCCTTATGTATTCGAACAGGTGGTAGTGGGAGGCGCTGTGCCGAAGAACTACTTCCCGGCAGTGGAAAAGGGTCTGCAGGAATCCGTGCAGAAAGGACCGCTGGCTTCCTATCCGGTGGTAGGCGTGAAGGCAACGCTCTATGACGGATCCTATCATCCGGTGGATTCCTCTGAGATGGCATTTAAGATGGCGACGATCCTGGCGTTCAAGAAAGGCTTCATGGATGCTTCTCCGGTTCTGCTGGAGCCTATCGTATCCATGAAAGTGACAGTGCCGGATACCTATACCGGAGACGTTATGGGTGATCTGAACAAACGCCGCGGCCGTGTGCTGGGCATGAATCCGGATCACGAAGGAAATACCGTAATCGAAGCGGATGTGCCGATGCTGGAGATTTACGGATACTCCACAGATCTGCGTTCCATGACCGGAGGAAGCGGAGAATTCGCCTATGAGTTCGCACGCTATGAGCAGGCTCCCAATGACATTCAGGAGAGGGAGATTGCGGCGAGAGCGAATATGTCAGAAGAAGAATAAGAAAAGAAACAGAAATTTGAAAAACCGCTGGCTGACGAAGCCGGCGGTTTTTTTGGAAATGGCATTTCTGAAAGAGAAAACCGCGCCGCAGGGAATGGATAAAAATGTCCATACAATTAAAATTGAATTTTTGAGGGAAAGATGGTAGTATAGGATAAATCAGAAAAAAGAAAAGGAATGTGTGGAAAGTTATGAAAAAAAGTAAAGGAAAAATCCTGGCTGCGGTATTGCTGATTGTGATCGCGGCGGTCTACTATTACGTGGCGATTCCGGCAGTGAACATTCACTCCACCGGATTCTGGACATTTCTCATCGCGCTTCTGGTACTGATCCTCGCGGCGTATGCCATGCGCAGGGTCCGCACAGTGCAGGAAGCCAGGGAGAATAAGATTCTGAAGATCGGCGCGGGAATTGTGGTTCTCGTGGTTCTGGTCTATGGAATCGGCACGCTGCTGTCTTCTCCTGTGGTGAACGCGAAGAAATACCGGAACCTGATCGAGCCGGAAACCCGGAATTTCGCGGAAGATATTCCCCAGATCAGCTACGACCAGATTCCGATTCTGGACAAAGACTCCGCAGAGCTTCTGGGAAACCGGAAGATGGGAAGTATGGTGGATATGGTCTCTCAGTTCGAAGTCAGCAGTCT
The DNA here is from genome assembly GCA_963927715.1 of uncultured Blautia sp. Taxonomy (GTDB): domain Bacteria; phylum Bacillota; class Clostridia; order Lachnospirales; family Lachnospiraceae; genus Blautia_A. The sequence continues at coordinate 929,228 of CAWVBU010000001.1, forward strand.
GTATTCCCAGATTAATTATCAGGGACGGCCGGTCCGGGTGACGCCTCTGGAGTACGCAAGCTTCATCAAATGGCTCACCAATCAGAGCGAAGGAATTCCTGCTTATATTACCATCGATATGGCGACGCAGAATACGGAACTGGTGAAGCTTGAGGAGGGAATCAAATATTCGGAATCCGAATATCTGAACCGGAACATCTACCGGCATCTCCGTTTCCAGTATCCCACCTATATTTTTGACCAGCTGAGTTTCGAGATCGATGAGGAGGGTGTGCCGTACTGGATCTGTCCGGTGAAGAAGTACACCATTGGCCTGTTCGGCGGGCAGACCATCGGAAGGGTGGTCCTGTGCAACGCGGTGACCGGAGAATGCGAAGATATGCCGGTGGAAGACTGTCCCACCTGGGTGGACCGGGTTTATCCGGCGGATCTCCTGGTGGAGCTGTACGATTACCACGGAACACTGGTGAACGGATTCATCAACAGTGTCCTGGGGCAGAAAGGCTGCCTGAAGACAACGGAAGGATATAATTATCTGGCCATGGACGACGATGTGTGGGTATATACCGGCGTGACCTCTGTCAGCGGAGACCGTTCCAATGTGGGATTTGTTCTGATGAATCAGCGTACCAAAGAGACGCACTACTATGAGATTGCCGGCGCGGAGGAGTATTCCGCCATGGAGTCCGCGGAAGGACAGGTGCAGAACCTGAAATACCAGGCAACCTTCCCGCTTCTTCTGAACATTGCCAATGAACCGACGTATTTCATCGCTCTCAAGGACGATGCGGGGCTGGTGAAAATGTACGCCATGGTCAACATTCAGAAATATCAGAATGTGGCTACCGGAGATACGGTGGCGGAATGTGAGGAGGCTTACCGGGAACTTCTGGAATCCAGCGGGATTTCCAAGGATGCCGCCCAGGAAGGAAGCCAAAGCAGTACCATATCCGGAAAGATTCACAGGATTGCCCAGGCGGTTCTGGAGGGAAATTCTCATTTCTATGTGGTGTTTGAGGAAGAAGGACAGAAGCTGCAGATTGCGGAGGACGAATCCAAGAGTGATCTTCCCAGTCCGCTGATTTTCGATGTGCCGGTTTCGGAATATCCGGAGATTGTGGCTTACGATGTGGGAGATGAGCTGACTTTGAGATTTTCACCGGATACCCCGGCCTGCAAGGTACTGGCCCTGAATCCCCAGGAGGATTAGAGGGCGAAAAGGTACTTGACAAAAGATTCCCGTCTGGGTAAAATATTTGGTAGTTTCAAAAGGAAAGACATCGAGAAGGAGTATTAAGAATCCGCTGCGTTTCCAGAGAGCTGTCGCCGGTGGAAGACAGTATCGCAAGGTTCCCAACTGGCCTTTGAGTCCCTTTTCCGAACAGGATTGCTCAGTAGGGGAAGGCGGGAGTTCCCGTTACAGAATCAATGAGTGCGTTCTGCCCAGGCAGAATGAATTAGAGTGGTACCACGGAATGTTAAGGCCCTTTCGTCTCTAAATGGAGATGAAAGGGCTTTTCAGATTGAAAGAATGCAGGATCTGCCGGGCAGGGCGGGCCGCATGGTGACAGGAGGAGAAAAAAATGGCTGTACCTTATAATCATAAGGCGATTGAGGCAAAATGGCGTGTGAAATGGGAGGAGAAACCCATCAACGTCAACGATGGAAAGAAACCGAAATATTATTGTCTGGATATGTTCCCCTATCCGTCCGGAAACGGACTGCATGTGGGACACTGGAGAGGATATGTGATTTCCGATGTGTGGAGCCGGTATAAAATGCTCCAGGGTTATTATCTGATTCATCCTATGGGATGGGACGCGTTCGGTCTGCCGGCAGAGAACTATGCCATTAAGATGGGCGTACATCCGGCTATTTCCACAGCGGAGAATGTGAAAAACATCAAGAGACAGATCAATGATATCGCGGCAATTTATGACTGGGATATGGAAGTCAACACCACAGATCCGAACTTCTACAAATGGACCCAGTGGATCTTCGTAAAAATGTTCAAAGAGGGGCTTGCCTATGAGAAGGAATTCCCCATCAACTGGTGTCCGTCCTGTAAGACCGGACTGGCCAACGAGGAAGTGGTAAACGGATGCTGTGAGCGCTGCGGAACTCCGGTGACAAAGAAAAATCTCCGTCAGTGGATGCTGCGCATTACCAAGTACGCGGACCGTCTGCTGAACGATCTGGATAAACTGGACTGGCCGGAAAAAGTAAAGAAAATGCAGACCGACTGGATTGGCAAGTCTTATGGCGCGGAAGTGAATTTCAAAGTTGACGGAAGAGACGATGAGATTACCGTCTATACAACCAGACCGGACACACTGTTCGGCGCGACTTTTATGGTTCTCGCGCCGGAACATAAGCTGGCGGCTGAGCTCGCGACGCCGGAGAACAAAGCGGCAGTGGATCAGTATATCTATGACGCTTCCATGAAATCCAATGTGGATCGTATGCAGGACAAAGAGAAAACCGGCGTGTTTACCGGAAGCTATGCGGTCAACCCGCTGAATGGAGCCAAGGTGCCAATCTGGCTGTCAGATTATGTACTGGCAGACTACGGAACCGGCGCGATCATGTGTGTGCCGGCTCATGACGACCGTGACTTTGAATTCGCGAAGAAATTTAATATTCCGATTATCCAGGTTATTTCCAAGGATGGAAAAGAAATTGAGAATATGACAGAAGCCTACACGGAGGCTTCCGGAATCATGATTAATTCCGGAGAGTGGAATGGCATGGAGTCCGCGGTTCTGAAAAAAGAAGCGCCCCACATCATTGAAAAGAGAGGCATGGGAAAAGCTACTGTCAATTACAAGCTCCGTGACTGGGTATTCTCCCGTCAGCGTTACTGGGGCGAACCGATTCCGATTGTACACTGCCCGCACTGCGGAGCAGTTCCGGTACCGGAGGAGGAACTTCCGCTCCGTCTTCCGGAAGTGGAAAGCTATCAGCCCACAGGAACCGGAGAATCCCCGCTGGCAGCCATTGACTGGTGGGTGAACTGCAAGTGCCCGAAATGCGGCGCGGACGCCAAGAGAGAGACCAACACCATGCCGCAGTGGGCGGGATCTTCCTGGTATTTCCTTCGCTATGTGGATAATCACAACGATAAAGAACTGGTATCCAGGGAAAAAGCGGATAAATATCTGCCGGTGGATATGTATATCGGCGGTGTGGAGCATGCGGTCCTGCATCTGCTGTATTCCAGATTCTACACGAAATTCCTGTATGATATCGGTGTGATTGATTTTGACGAACCGTTCCACAAACTCTTCAATCAGGGTATGATCACCGGAAAGAACGGCGTGAAGATGAGTAAATCCAAAGGCAATGTGATTTCACCGGATGATCTGGTGAGAGATTACGGCTGTGATTCCCTGAGAATGTATGAGCTCTTTGTGGGACCGCCGGAACTGGACGCGGAATGGGATGACCGTGGAATCGACGGCGTATACCGTTTCCTGAAACGTTTCTGGACACTGGCAGCAGACAGTATCGAGAAGAACGTGCCGGCGACCAAAGAGATGGTGAAAATCCGCCACAGACTGGTCTATGACATCACGCAGCGTCTGGAGAACTTCAGCCTGAATACGGTGGTTTCCGGATTCATGGAATACAACAACAAGCTGAATGAAATTGCCAGAAAAGAAGGCGCGGTGGATGTAGAAACCATCGAGACGATGACGATTCTTCTGGCTCCGTTCGCACCCCATGTGGCAGAGGAACTCTGGGAAAAACTGGGTCATACGGATTCGGTCTTCCATTCCACCTGGCCATCCGCGGATGAGGATGCCATGAAGGATGATGAGATCGAGATTCCGGTGCAGATCAACGGAAAGACCCGCGCGGTGATCAGTATTCCCGCGGACTGCAGCAAAGAGGATGCCATCGCGGCGGGAAAAGAAGCCGTGGCGGACAAACTGACAGGCAATATCATAAAAGAAATTTATGTTCCGAAAAAGATCATTAACATTGTACAGAAATAAATTTTTCGGATAAAAATGAGAAAAACAGCGTAAACGGTGGGAGATCACCGTCTACGCTGTTTTGATACCTGAGAACCCCCGGGGCGGTTTCAGCCTACGCGGTTGGCTTTTCCGGTGTACTGGTCCGTCTGGATTTTAATGATTTCCACTATGCCGGCCGCTTTCTCATCAAACAGGAAGTCTTTGCCGCTCATATGTTTCATGAAAACAGTCAGAGCATGTTTTTTTTCTTCCGGGTCGTCCACAAGGACCGCGGTGCCGAATCCGATCAGGCTTCGGAATTCATAAGTATACGCGCAGGGGACGTCTCCGCTCACCAGGTTATGGGAACAATCCATCTCAAAGCAGACCGGCGCGCTGGGTGAGAGCGCGGCGATTTTACGGCCTTCCCGGGCGCTGTGGAAATATAAAGTGAGTGTGCTCCCTTCCAGTTCATAGCCGAAATTCAGAGGAACCAGGTAGAGGCCTTCTGCGTCCTGCATGGCAAGGCGGCATACTTTACAGGTATCCAGAATTTCACGGATCTGATTGGGATCGGTAATTTCCCTTTCTTTTCTTCTCATGATAAATACCCCCTTTTCTCTCCTTATCATACAGGAGAGAACGGCGGGTGTAAAGAATAAGAGTCAAAACAAAAGGAGGATTTCACATGGTTTTATTTTTGGAATATCCAAAGTGCAGTACCTGCCAGAAAGCGAAAAAATGGCTGGACAGCCACCAGGTGGCGTACACAGACCGGCACATTCTGGAGGAAAATCCTACGGCCGGGGAGCTGAAGGAGTGGATCGGACGAAGCGGGCTTTCGCTGAAACGCTTTTTTAATACCAGCGGAATGAAATACCGGGAACTGCAGCTGAAAGAACGGCTTCCCGGCATGAGTGAAGAGGAGCAGGTGGAACTGCTTGCCACAGACGGCATGCTTGTGAAACGGCCGCTTCTGGTGACAGAGGACCGGGTAATCCCGGGATTCCGTGAGGCAGAGTGGCTGGAAGCGCTTGGATTGTAAAAAAGAGAGGAGAGCGATCATTATGGAGACAAAGGTGACGAGAGAGGCAGCGTGGAACCTGCTGAAAAAGTATAATCAGGAGGAATTTCATCGGATTCACGGGCTGACCGTAGAGGGGACCATGCGCTGGTTTGCGAAGGATCAAGGCTATGCGGATGAGGAAGAATTCTGGGGTCTGGCAGGTCTTCTCCACGATGTGGACTGGGAGAAGTATCCGGAGGAACACTGTAAAAAAGCGCCGGAGCTTCTGGCAGAGATCGAAGCGGAGCCGGAACTGGTGCATGCAATCTGCAGTCACGGATACGGTCTGGTATCGGATGTGGAGCCGACGCATCCCATGGAGAAGGTTCTTTTCGCGGTGGATGAGCTGACAGGACTGATCGGAGCCGCCGTCCGGATGCGCCCCTCAAAAAGCGTGCAGGATCTGGAAGTTTCTTCCCTGAAGAAGAAATTCAAAGATAAGAGATTCGCTGCGGGATGTTCCAGAGATGTGATTAAGAAAGGCGCCGAGATGCTGGGATGGGAGCTGCCGGAACTGTTTGAGAAGACCATTCTTGCCATGCGTTCCTGTGAGGATGCGGTGAATCAGGCGGACCTGTCCTGATTTTTTCCTGCCGTTTAAGAAGATTCCACAGTACATCAAAGCGTTGAAAAAGGTGCGCAAAGGACGAGAGAAATTGTCCGTGCGCACCTTTTTTCAAACGGCTGCGTTCAGTCGTTGAGCAGAGTCAGGGAATGGATGTCGGGGACAGCCATCAGAGAGTAGTTGGTATAGTAGACGACAAATCCCGGTTTGGATCCGTTTGGCTTTTTCACATGCTTTTTCTGAATGTAATCAATCTCTACTTTGGGGGCTGTCCGGCCTTTGGAATAATAGGCGGCCAGGCTGCCGGCCTCTTCAAAGACACGGTCGGGAAGTTCTTCCCCGTTGCTTTTTACGACCACATGGGAGCCGGCCATGCCCTTTGCGTGGAACCACCAGTCATTTCCCGCGGCGAATTTGAAGGTCAGCTCATCGTTCTGAAAATTATTCTTTCCGACATAGATGTGGTATCCGTCGCTGGAAAGATAATGAAACGGTTTGGATTTCACAGAAGTTTTTTTCCTGCCGGCAAAGTGTTTTTTGATGTAGCCGTACTGGGTGAGTTCCTCTTTGATCTGCACCAGATCTGCCTCCGTGAGAGCGATGTCCAGAGAAGTGCTGATGGATTCCAGATGCTCGATTTCTTCTTTTGTCTCCGCAGTCTGGGTGGTAAGCGCGTCTTCGGTGCGCTTTAACTTCGCGTAGCGGTCGAAGTATTTTTTCGCGTTCTCCTGGGGTGTCATAGTCGGATCCAGGGGGATGGAGATCTCTTTGTTTCCGTCGTAATAATTTTGCGCTTTCAGCATCTTGCAGCCTTCCTCCAGCCCGTAGCCGTAGACATTAATCAGTTCTCCGTAGATTTTATACTTGTCCTTTTTTTCGGTATCTTTCAGCTGTTTCTGCTGCAGGGCGTATTTCTTGACGCTTCGTTCCAGGGCGGTCTGAACCACCTTCCGCAGATCCGAGGATTTCTGCCGGATCCGGGTTACGATATTTTTCTGGGCGTAATACTGTTCCAGCATGGCGGAGACCGTCGTGAATTCCGCGGTGGTATGACCGGTCTGATACTGGGTCAGGGGAAGAACGGCGTATTCCACCGGGATTTGATCCCGGAAGACGATATTCGGGTGAAAATCCTGTTCCTTTACCTGTTCCATCATCCGCAGGAATGTGTGATACAGGTGGATTCGGGCGTTTTCATTCAGGCTCTCTGTGGGGGCGCCGCCGTCCAGGGAGGCTCTCGTACAGATTTCCTGGGCGATGACCGGGCTGAGGCCGGTGAGGCTGGTGTAGAGAGCGCGTGCTGTCTGCATGGGTTTTGTGAGTACCTGTTCCAGGAAATCTTCTCCGTTATTGTGAGAGGATCCTGCTTGTGCTGGGTCTGGGGAATGAAGTAGGGCCTTCCCGGGAGAACCTCACGCACAGAGCTCATATGGGAGGAGACATGTTTGATACTGTCCAGGATTTTAAAGTCCTGGTCACAGAAAATCAGATTGCTGTGTTTTCCCATAATCTCCAGAATCAGGTATTTCCGGCACAGATCTCCCAGCTCGTTGAGGTGTTCCAGTTCAAAACGGATCACGCGTTCCAGGCCCGGCTGAGTGATGGACACAAAGCGGGCGCTGTTTAGATATTTGCGCAGAAGCATACAGAAATTGGGAGCGGTCAGAGGACTTGGTTTGTTTTTTTCCGTAAAATAAATCAGAGGAAGGGAAGCGCTGGCGCTGAGCAGCAGCCGGCAGTTGCCCAGAGGGCCGCGGCAGGTGAGAAGAAGCTCGTCCGTTTCAGGCTGCGCGATTTTATTGATTCTTCCTCCGGCGAGATAATCGTTCAGTTCTTTTACCATTGCCGCAATGGTGATTCCGTCAAAAGCCATGGGAAAATCTCCTTTTGTTTTGTGTGTTTTATGGTTTCTATTATAACAGAAAAAAATAATTTGACTAGACTTTTAAAATCTCCTATAATAGTACTATATGCAATGAAATAAGAAAAGGTTTTTAAGAGTGAAACAGACATGATTAAAAGTATGACTGGCTTTGGACGTGCCGAGGCTGTAAACGAGGAGAGGAAAATTACGGTCGAATTGAAATCAGTGAATCATCGGTATCTGGACCTGAATATCAAGATGCCGAAAAAACTGAGTTTCTTCGAGGCAGCCATCCGTAATTTTCTGAAGAACGATATTCAGAGAGGAAAGGTGGATGTATTTATCACCTTTGAGGATTACACGCAGAATCGGATTTCTCTGAAATACAACCGGGAACTGGCTGCGGAATACATTCAGTATTTTGATCAGATGACGGAAGATTTCCAGATGGAAAACGACATCAAAGTTTCCCATCTGATGCGGTGTCCGGAAGTGCTCATCATGGAAGAACAAACCGTGGATGAGAGTGAATTGTGGCCGCCGCTGGAGCGTGTGCTGGGCCAGGCATGCGGAAAGTTTGTGGAATCCAGATGTCTGGAAGGAGAGAATCTGAAAAAAGATCTTCTTCTTAAACTGGACGGGCTGGAAGAGAAGGTTTCGCTGGTGGAAAAGCGTTCTCCGGAAGTGGTAGCCGCCTACCGTGAGAAGCTCACCGCGAAGATGAGAGAACTTCTGGAAGATACACAGATTGAGGAGAGCCGTATTGCCGCTGAGGTCGTACTGTTCGCGGATAAGATCTGCAACGATGAGGAGACGGTTCGTCTGCGCAGTCACATCAAGAATATGAGGAACATTCTGAGGGATGAGACGGCACAGAGCGTGGGAAGAAAGCTGGATTTTCTCGCCCAGGAGATGAACCGGGAAGCCAATACGACCCTGTCGAAGGCAAACGACCTGGAAGTATCCAATCTGGCAATCGATATGAAGACAGAAATCGAGAAGATCCGGGAACAGATTCAGAATATTGAATAAGGATGGTAAGATCCGTGACGAAACTGATTAATATAGGATTTGGAAATTTGATTAACGCACAGAAGATTGTGGCGATTGTGGGGCCGGACGCAGCCCCCATTAAAAGACTGGTACAAAACGCGAAGAGCGAGGGACGCATCATAGATGCCACCCAGGGGAGAAAAACTAAAGGTGTGATTGTGATGGAACAGGATCAGGTGATTCTGTCCGCGCTGCAGCCGGATACCATATCCAAACGTTTCGGCAGCAGAAATGAGACGGAAGAAAGAGGAGAGAGCCATGAGTAAAGGAATACTGACTGTGATCTCAGGGTTTTCAGGTTCCGGAAAAGGAACGATTATGAAAGCTTTGCTGGAACGTTATCACAATTACGCGCTGTCTGTCTCAGCGACCACCCGCAGTCCGCGGGAAGGCGAAGTGGACGGAAGAGAATATTTCTTTAAGACCAAAGAAGAGTTCGAGCAGATGATTGCTCAGAACCAGTTTATTGAATACGCGCAGTATGTGGATCACTATTACGGGACTCCCAGAGAATATGTGGAGCGGTGCCTGGAAGAAGGCAGGGATGTGATCCTGGAGATTGAAGTGCAGGGAGCCAGAAAGGTGAAGGAGATGATTCCGGAAGCAATTCTGGTCTTTGTGACGCCGCCCAGCGCTGAGGAACTGAAGAAGAGGCTGATCGGCAGAGGGACGGAGACTATGGATGTCATTGAGTCCAGGCTGAGCCGTGCCAACGCGGAAGCCGCGGTGATGGGAGATTACGATTACATTTTGATCAACGACGACCTGGATGTATGCGTGGAGGCTTTCCACGCGCTGATTCAGAGCGAGCGGTGCAAAATGGAGAGAAACCAGGAGTTTCAGCAGCAGATACAGGAAGAATTAAAGGCATTTTTGAAAGGAGAATAGAAAATGATTCATCCATCGTATTCAGAGTTAATTAAAGTAGTGAATCAGGGAACCGAGGAAGACGAGACTCCGGTGGTGAGCAGCCGGTATTCCATCGTTCTGGCGACCAGCAAGCGGGCAAGACAGCTGATCGCGGGCGCGGAGCCGAAGGTGGATAACGCAGAGGGAAAGAAACCTCTGTCCATTGCGATTGATGAGCTTTATCAGGGCAAAGTAAAAATTATGCCGGAAGAAAGCAAAAGTGAAGAAGAGTAGAATGTGGAAAGAATGGGGGCTGTTGGAACATTTTATCACAACGGCCCCTGTTCCTGTTGGGAGAGCTTAAAATGAAAGTGTTATTTATTTCCCTCGGATGCGACAAAAACCTGGTGGATTCGGAAGAGATGCTGGGGCTGCTGCGTTCCCGGGGGTATGAGATGACGGATGATGAAACCCAGGCGGACATCATTGTGATCAATACCTGCTGTTTCATCCATGACGCGAAAGAGGAAAGTATCCAGTCCATTCTGGAGATGGCCAGGTACCGAAGCGAGGGTTCCTGCAAAGCTCTGCTGGTCACGGGCTGTATGGCTCAGAGATACCAGGAGGAGATTCGCAGGGAAATTCCGGAGGTGGACGCGGTTCTGGGAACTACTTCCTACGATAAGCTGCCGGATGCCCTGGAGGAAGTTCTGGGAGGCGGCTCTTACGAGAGATATGACAGCATTGACGAACTGCCTCTGGTGCCGACGGAGCGTGTCCTGACAACCGGAGGCTATACCGGGTATTTGAAGATCGCGGAAGGATGCGACAAGCGCTGTACCTACTGTATTATACCGAGTCTCAGGGGTAAATTCCGCAGCTATCCCATGGAACGTCTGCTCCACCAGGCGGAAAAGATGGCGGAGAAAGGCGTGAGAGAACTGGTTCTCGTGGCGCAGGAGACGACACTTTACGGCGTGGACCTGTATGGAGAGAAATCTCTGCACCGTCTGCTGAAAAGACTGGCAGAGATTCCGGGAATCTGCTGGACACACTAGATCGCGTGTTTATCCGGAGGAAATCTATCCGCAGCTGATCGAGGTGATGGAAAAAGAGAAGAAGATCTGCCATTATCTGGATCTGCCGATTCAGCATGCAGTGACCGGATTCTCCGGCGGATGGGGAGAGACGGACGAAAGGCACAGCTGGAAGAGACGATCCGCAGACTGCGGGAAAAGATCCCGGATATTGTGCTGCGCACCACACTGATCACCGGATTCCCCGGGGAGACACCGGAGGATCACGAAGAACTGATGAGGTTCGTGGACGAGATGGAGTTTGACCGCCTGGGAGTCTTCCCCTACTCTCCGGAGGAGGGGACGCCGGCGGCTTCCATGGAAGATCAGATCCCGGAAGAGGTGAAGGAAGACCGCAGAGCTGAAATCATGGAGCTGCAGCAGGAAATCTCTCTGGAAAAAGGAAACAGCAGAATCGGGCAGGAACTTCTGGTGCTGATCGAAGGAAAAGTGGCGGATGAAAATGCTTATGTGGGCAGAACCTACGCGGACGCTCCCAATGTGGACGGATACATTTTTGTTCAGAGTCCGGAGCTTCTGATGTCCGGGGATTTTGTGAGAGTCCGGGTGACCGGGGCTCTGGAATACGATTTGATAGGAGAAATAGCAGATGAATACACCGAATAAGCTGACTGTGATGAGAATGGTTATGGTACCGTTTTTTGTGTTCTTTATGCTGACAGATTTCGCCGGGACGGCGGGAAAGTGGATTTCCCTGGCGATTTTTGTGGCTGCCAGTCTGACGGATTATCTGGACGGGCACTTGCACGGAAATATAATCTGGTGACGGATTTTGGAAAATTTATGGATCCGCTGGCAGACAAGCTGCTGGTTTGCTCTGCCCTGATCTGTCTGGTGGAACAGAAACGGCTGGCTGCCTGGATTGTGATCATTATCATCGGCAGGGAGTTCATCATCAGCGGGTTCCGGCTGGTGGCGGCGGACAACGGAATTGTGATCGCGGCCAGTTATTGGGGAAAATTTAAGACGGTTTCCCAGATGATTATGATCATCCTGATGATCATGGATCTGGGCGGTGTCTTCCTTATTCTGGAGGCTGTTTTCGTGTGGCTGGCGGTCGCGCTGACAGTCATTCGCTGGTGGATTATCTTTATAAAAACAGAAACGTTCTGTCCCTGCAAGGCTGAACCAAGCGGAGGAATTGCGGGGAAGTTTCAGGCAAAGTTGTGAAGGGGGAATGAGAAAGGAGTACCAATGATTACAGAACTGATCTCTGTGGGCACGGAAATTTTGTTGGGAAACATTGTAAATACAAACAGCGCGTATCTATCGGAAATGTGCGCAAGGCTGGGGCTGTCACTCTATTATCAGACGGTCGTGGGAGATAACAAAGAACGCATGGATCAGACGATCCGGCTGGCGCTGGAACGCTCGGATGTGGTGATTCTGACCGGAGGGCTTGGACCGACGGAGGATGATCTGACCAAGGAAGTGACGGCAAAGATCATGGGGATGCGGCTGCAGGAGGATGCGCATACACGCAAGAGAATCACCCGTTATGTGGAGAGCTGCGCGAAAAACAATCCGGACAGAAAGATTACGGAAAATAACTGGAAGCAGACTATGGTGCCGGAGGGGGCAATTGTTACACTAGATCGCGTGTTGACGGCTCCGGGGCTGATTCTGGAGAAAGAAAATAAAATCGCGATTCTTCTCCCGGGACCGCCCAATGAGATGAAACCGATGTTTGAGGAACAGGTATATCCTTATCTGCGCGGAAAGCAGACACATATTTTTTATTCACAGATGGTGAAAATCTGCGACCTGGGAGAGAGTCAGGTTGCCGCGGAGATCCAGGATTTGATTGAGTCGCAGACCAATCCCACCATTGCCCCATACGCAAAGACCGGTGAGGTCCATCTTCGGATCACTGCCCGGGCAAGCGATGAAAAAGAAGGGAAGAAACTGGTCAAACCGCTGCTTCATGAGTTAAAGAAGCGCTTTGGAGCGCATATCTACACCACAGAGGAGGCGAAAACTCTGGAGGAAGCCGTGGTAGACCTTCTGAAGGAACATAAGATGCGCCTGAGCCTGGTGGAATCCTGTACCGGCGGCGCGCTGGCAGCCAGGATTGTAAATGTACCGGGGGCTTCGGAGATTTTCGGGGCGGGATTTGTCACTTACAGCAATAAGGCGAAGAGAAAGATGGTGCAGGTCAAGAAGTCTACGCTGAAGACGGTCGGCGCGGTGAGCGAGCGCTGTGCCTGCGAAATGGCGCGCGGGGGGATGCAGTATGACCGGAGCGGATGTCTGCCTGTCCGTCACTGGAATAGCAGGTCCCGGCGGCGGAACGGAAGAAAAACCGGTGGGCACCGTTTTTATGGGTTGCTGCTGCCGTGGAGAGACGACCGTGCGGGAATTTCATTTCAGCGGAAACCGGTCGAAAATCAGAGAACAGTCAACGGTTCACGCTCTGGCGTTTTTGAGAGAGTGTATCATGGCAAAAGAGAAGAATGAATAAAGAGACAGGTGACGTATAAAGGGTGTAAGCTTCCCTCCGGGCGGAGGGGCTTACCCCCTTTTTCGGTGCCTGGAGATTCAGGCGCTTTTCAGATTTCCCAGATAAATGTCGAAAACCCGCATTTTCTTCATCAGTGTTACCAGAACAGCGGCCAGAATGGTTCCGCCGCAGCTGGACACGAAGAAGGGAATCACGAATGCAAAGACTGCGGTATCCTGTCCCAGAAGAAAAGCTGCGATGGGATAGCTTAAAATTCCTCCGATGACAGAAGTGCCGAAAAGTTCTCCCGCATACGCGAGGGGAAGAAAATTCCTGCGCTGATAGAGAAAGCCGCATAAAAAAGCCCCGCACATGGAACCGGGAAAGCCAGAAGCGATCCGGTTCCAGAAGATTGCGGATCAGACTGGTGGAGAATGCCATGGCCACACCATAGCCAGGTCCGAGAAAGACTCCGGCAAGGATGTTAATAAAGTGCTGTACCGGCGCACAGCGTGAGACGCCGACCGGAATGGAAAAGGTGGAACCCACCACTCCGACGGCCACCAGCAGACCCGCGAGGGCCAGTTTCTTTACATTGACGTTTTTCATAGAAACCTCCTGTACTTAACGGTCGATACTCCCTGGTATCCTCTCACTCCGGAACACGGATTCCCTCGCAAACTATTTTTTGTACGCTCCAGTACAGTTAAAACCCGAACGACGCTCCTCGCCCAGTAAAACTATGTAAAATGTCCAAAAATATCCTACCACAAAACAAAAAATTATGCAATTATATTTTTGCACTGTGACGTGATAAAAATATAATAGTGCAAATTGACGAAAATGAGTAAATATATGTGAAGATTGTAGAGAGTATGATGAAAATAAAATTAAGTATTTAAAGTTAAAATGAGTTTAACTTAATTAAATTAATTAAAAGGTTGACAAAAATTAAATAATTAGCTATACTGTAAAAACACAAGGCAAATAATTGAGAAAAAACTTGGGGATCTTTTTTTGAATCTTTTGCTTTGATACGTCAGATTATGAAAGAGAGGGGATCAGATATGTCCTATGTAAGTGAAGTAATGGAACTGGTAAAAGAGAAAAACCCCGGCCAGACGGAGTTTCATCAGGCAGTGCAGGAAGTACTGGATTCGATCGCCTGTGTGATCGATAAGCATGAGGAAGAGTATCGGAGACTGAAAATCCTGGAGCGCATGGTAGAGCCGGAGAGAAGTATTTCCTTCCGTGTTCCCTGGATGGATGACAACGGAGAACTGCAGATTAACCGTGGATACCGTGTGCAGTTCAACGGCGCCATCGGACCGTACAAAGGCGGCCTGCGGTTCCATCCCAGCGTAAAACGCGGAACGATCAATTTCCTTGCTTTTGAGCAGACTTTCAAAAACGCGCTTACAGGTCTTGAGATCGGCGGAGGAAAAGGCGGATCTGATTTTGATCCAAAGGGCAAATCTGAGACGGAAATTATGAAATTCTGCCAGAGCTTTATGGTAGAACTTGTGAAATATATCGGACCGGATGAGGACGTGCCGGCCGGAGATATCGGCGTGGGCAGCCGCGAGATCGGTTATATGTATGGTATGTACAAAAGACTGACCGGACGTTTCGAGGGCGCGCTGTCCGGCAAAGGTCTGGCTTACGGCGGTTCTCTGGTGCGTACCGAGGCTACCGGTTATGGACTGGTCTATATTGCCGAGGAGATGCTTCAGCATGTGGGACAGTCCCTGAAAGGAAAGAAAATCGTGGTATCCGGTTCCGGAAATGTGGCTACTTATGCGATTGAGAAGGCGGAACAGCTGGGAGCTACCGTGGTGACAGCCAGCGATTCCAGCGGATATGTGTATGATCCCAACGGAATTCAGGTGGCGGCGCTCAAGGAGATCAAGGAAGTGCGCCGTGCCCGGATCAAAGAATACTGTGATCTGGTGCCGACAGCGACTTTCGTGCCGGGTAAAAAAGTATGGGAAGTTCCCTGTGATCTGGCATTCCCCTGCGCGATCCAGAATGAGCTGGATCTGGAGGACGCGAAGACCTTGACCGCCAATGGCTGTATGGCAGTGGTAGAGGGCTCGAATATGCCTTCCACCAGAGAAGCGGCAGATTACTTCCAGGAGCAGCATACGCTCTACATGCCGTCCAAGGCGTCCAACGCAGGCGGTGTAGCGGTTTCCGCTCTGGAGATGGCGCAGAACAGCCAGAGAAAACGCCGGACTTTCGAGGAAGTGGACAGCGAACTGCAGGAGATCATGAAGAACATCTACGATCAGGTGGCAGAAGCTGCGGAGAGCTACGGTCATCCGGGCAATTTCGTGATGGGCGCGAACATCGCCGGCTTCCGCCGCGTGGTAAAAGCTATGAGAGAGGAAGGTTACGTATAAAATAGAAATCAATCTGTTTTGGAAGAAGAGAACAAAATTTCCAGGCAGATCCTGTGTGAGAAGAAAATCTCCCGGCCGTGAAGGGCTGGGAGATTTTTTGAATTCATGATAAAGGAAAAAATGTATTTAGAATTTGCCAGCCTTGGCAGCTTCCTCAACCGCAACCGCAACGGCAACGGTCATACCAACCATCGGGTTGTTGCCGGCACCGATCAGGCCCATCATTTCCACGTGAGCCGGTACGGAAGAAGAACCGGCGAACTGTGCGTCTGAGTGCATACGTCCCAGAGTATCGGTCATACCGTAGGAAGCAGGACCTGCAGCCATGTTGTCCGGGTGAAGCGTACGTCCGGTACCGCCGCCAGAAGCAACGGAGAAGTATTTCTTGCCGGCTTCCACACACTCTTTTTTGTAGGTTCCCGCAACCGGATGCTGGAATCTGGTCGGGTTGGTGGAGTTACCGGTGATGGATACGTCCACGCCTTCTTTCCACATGATGGCAACGCCTTCACGTACATCGTTCGCGCCGTAGCAGTTTACTTTGGCACGGGGGCCGTTGGAGTATGCTTTGCGGAATACTTCCTTCAGCTCTCCGGTGGAGTAGTCGTAGTCGGTCTCCACATAGGTGAATCCGTTGATACGGGCGATGATCTGAGCGGCGTCTTTTCCAAGACCGTTCAGGATAACACGCAGCGGTTTCTGACGAACTTTGTTCGCTTTCTCCGCGATACCGATAGCGCCCTCAGCGGCTGCGAAGGACTCATGTCCAGCCAGGAAGCAGAAGCAGTCGGTCTCTTCTTCCAGCAGCATCTTTCCAAGGTTTCCATGGCCGAGACCAACTTTTCTCTGGTCAGCGACGGATCCTGGAATACAGAATGCCTGCAGTCCTTCTCCGATGGCAGCAGCAGCGTCGGCAGCTCTTTTGCAGCCTTTTTTGATTGCGATGGCAGCGCCTGTTATGTAAGCCCAGCATGCGTTTTCGAAACAGATCGGCTGAATGCCTTTGATCTGATTGTACACATCAAGACCAGCGTCTTTGGTGATTTTCTCGGCCTCTTCCAGAGAAGAGATTCCGTAGCTGTTTAATACAGAGTTGATTTTATCAATTCTTCTTTCATATGATTCAAATAAAGCCATTCTTATAATCCTCCTATTTTTCTTCGTGGCGCGGTTGCTTCATCAAGCTTTTCTCGGGTCGATGATCTTTGCGGCATCTTCCACACGGCCGTACTGTCCTTTTGCTTTTTCCAGAGCAGTGTTGGCGTCGTCGCCATTTTTGATGAAGTCCATCATTCTTCCGAAGTTCACATACTGATAACCGATAATGCAGCCTTCTTCGTCCAGAGCGATACCGGTTACATAACCTTCCGCCATCTCAAGATAACGAGGACCTTTCTTCAGAGTTCCGTACATGGTACCTACCTGAGAACGCAGGCCTTTTCCGAGATCTTCCAGTCCGGCTCCGATGGGAAGTCCGTCCTCGGAGAATGCGCTCTGGCTTCTTCCGTATACGATCTGGAGGAACAGCTCTCTCATGGCAGTATTGATTGCATCACATACCAGGTCAGTATTCAATGCTTCCAGCAGAGTTCTTCCAGGGAGGATTTCAGATGCCATTGCAGCGGAATGGGTCATACCTGAACATCCGAGGGTTTCCACCAAAGCTTCCTGGATGATTCCATCTTTCACATTCAAGGTCAGTTTGCAGGCGCCCTGCTGAGGTGCGCACCAGCCTACGCCATGGGTCAGACCGGAAATATCTTTGATTTCTTTTGCTTTTACCCATTTTGCTTCTTCCGGGATAGGAGCTGCACCGTGAGCAACGCCCTGTGTCACTGGGCACATCATTTCTACTTCATGTGAATAAATCATTTTAAAACTCCTTTCAAGTGTAAATTGACTTTACCGTTTGAGCTTACGGTATTCTAGACCTATTTTCTCATAAAGTTTTCGATTAGTCCAGAAGAAAAAGCAAAGGTTCTGTCGAAATCCGTGTAAAAATTAAGGGTTAAAATGTTATATTCTTTGTGCACCTTTCTGACAGACGTGCTTCTTTCAGAAAAAAGAGAACCGGGCTTTGAATCGGAAAGACCCAAAGCCCGGTTTGAGAAGGTGTCTGCGGTTACATCCGTTTTCTGCATTCCGCCCGGCAGGGCTGGTCGAAGCTGGGGTTGAAGGCGTAGAAGTTTTTCGCGTCCAGCTGTTCCTGTACGGAGCGGAGCGCTTCCCCGAACCGCTGGAAGTGAACGATTTCTCTGGCGCGGAGGAATTTGATAGGATCCGCGATCTCCGGGATGTCTTTTACCACCCGCAGGATGTTGTCGTAGGTGCTCCTTGCTTTCTGCTCCGCGGCCAGATCCTCCGTCAGATCCGTGATGGGATCTCCTTTGGACTGGAATTCGCAGGCGTTGAAGGGGATCCCTCCCGCTGCCTGCGGCCAGACACCCACAGCGTGGTCAATATAATAAGGACCAAAACCGGATTTTTCGATTTCTTCCATACTCAGATTGCGGGTCAGCTGATGCACCATGGCAGATACCATCTCCAGATGCGCCAGTTCTTCGGTCCCCACATCGTTGAGCACCCCCATTGCTGTTCGATTTGGCATGGAAAAACGCTGGGACAGATAGCGCATGGAGGCGCCGATTTCGCCGTCCGGCCCCCCGTACTGGCTCATGATATACTGGGCGATTTTGGCGTTCGGCGTTTTGATGTTAATCGGATACTGAAGTCTTTTTTCATAGTTCCACATTCAGCAGCAGCCTCCTTTCTCTTCCCAGGGGAACGGCTGCCGGATCCATTCCCAGGAACGGCTGCAGCCATCGTCAGCCGTGTCGATGGTCAGGGGGCCGTACAGCCGGGCGTACTCGGCCAGAGCTTCTTTGCGCGCGGAGACGTTTTTATGGTAGAAATCCAGAGCTTCCTGGCAGTCCGGATGAGTGTCCAGGAAGAGGAGAATATCGTCAACGGCGAAGCTGACCTCGTTGATTTTCTTTAAAAGCATTTCTTTTTGCTGATTCTGCACAGGATTCATCATTTACATTCCTCTCTTTCCGCAGAATGGCTTGCACAGATCCGGGAAAATGGTGCCCGCGCAGAGGGCATAGCACAAGTCAAAGGGCTGCTGATATTTCTGGAAGGGAACATAGGCCATGGCCACAGGCAAATGGTCTGCGTGATCATAGAGAGAGTCGGCGGATTTCGGACCATGGGGTCCGCATCCGGGCGGCTGCTGGCAGCCGGCACTCTGGCAGGTCTGACGGCAGCCGGGACGGTTCATTGGATATCGTTCCATGTTCAATCCTTTCTGAGAACTTTGATTTCCCTATATCCTATGTAAGAAAGGGAAAAATGTTATCCGGAAAAGGAATTGACAAATTTTCGGGGACTGTGTATGATAAGACTGTCTGAAAGATGTGATCACATCTGTCTATAGGAAAATCTTTGAAAATCTTTTTATTTCCCAAAGGAGTCAATTGAATCATGCGAATGGCTAGGAGGATAGTCTTTCTGATAGCGGCAGCGGTTCTGCTTCTGAATCTGCCGTATCTGTGGGGCCTGCAGCCTTATGTGGTGCTGTCCGGTTCTCTGCGGCCGGAGATCCCGGAAGGATCCCTGATTTATGTGGAAATCCGGGAGGATCCGCAGCCGGAAGAGAAACTGGTATGTATCCGGAAACCGGAAGAAGGTTCCGGCGAGAATGCGCGGCAGGTGCTGGGCGTTCTGAAGTTTACAATCCCCGGCGCCGGTTATCTGATGAAAATCCTGGATGCTCCGGTTCTGTGCGTGTTCGCGGCAGGCGTCTGCCTGCCTGTGGAGGGCGCTTTTTCGCTCTGGAGAAAATGCGAAAGAAGGGAGGGGGATTCCGGTCGAAAAAAGAAATATGTTTTTAGAAAGGTTTTACAATTTTGGGGTTTGCTTTTTCCCGAAAAGAAGTTATAATAAAGCGATGGAATAATTATTGATTTTAAATCAGATGGGAGTCGTCCTTAATATGGGGAGAAGAAAAGCGCAAAGAAATCACAGGAGAGGATTTCTGGTCTTAAACAAAAACGGGTATTATGATTACAATCTTCTGGCTGTGGTAATCCTGCTCACCTGTTTCGGTCTGGTGATGCTTTACAGCACCAGCGCCTATATCGCGGAGGTGAGACAGGGAAATGACATGTTTTACTTCGGAAAGCAGGCGGCCATCAGTGCGGCCGGAATCGTGATGATGATTCTGATCTCAATGGTGGATTATCATATTCTGAAGAAGTTTACAACGCTTTTGTACCTGGCGGCAGTAGTCCTGATGCTGTTGGTGCTGTCTCCTCTGGGCGTGACGGTGAACGGAGCGAAGAGATGGCTGAAGCTCGGAATTCAGTTCCAGCCTTCTGAGATCGCGAAGATCGCCGCGATTGTCTGTCTTTCTTATCTGATTGTACAGATGGGAAGAAACATCCGAAGCCTGAAAGCGACCATCGTCCTGCTGGGAATCGGCGGCGTGCTGGGAGCCATTGCTTATCTGGCGACGGACAACCTGAGTACCGGTATCATTATCTGCGGAATCACCTGGATCATGGTGGCGATGGCAAGTCCCTATACCAAACAGTTCGTGGTGATCACGGCGGTGATGTTTGTGTTCCTGGTGGTTCTGGTCCAGATCATGAAATTCAGCATCGACTCGGCGGACAGCGCCAGCTTCCGTATCCGAAGGGTTCTGGTGTGGCTGCACCCGGAGCAGTATTCGGAGGAAGGCGGCTATCAGGTTATGCAGGCTCTGTATGCCATAGGATCCGGCGGATTATTCGGAAAGGGCCTGGGCAACAGCGTGCAGAAGCTGGGATCTGTGCCGGAGGCTCAGAATGATATGATTTTCTCCATTGTATGTGAGGAACTGGGAATCTTCGGAGGCGCATTGGTGCTGATCCTTTTCGCGTATCTTCTGTATCGTCTGGTCGTAATCAGCCAGAACGCGCCGGATCTGTTCGGATCCCTGCTGGTGTCCGGGATTATGATTCATATCGCCCTTCAGGTAATCCTGAATATCTGTGTTGTGACCAACATCATTCCGACCACAGGTGTGACCCTTCCGTTTGTCAGTTACGGAGGTACCTCGATTCTGTTCCTTATGGCCGAGATGGGAATTGCCCTGGGCGTGTCCCACCAGGTGAAAATACAGGAGCCGGTGATCCAGGAAGAGGAGCAGGAAGTGTCTCAGAGGAATTTGGGAAAAATAAGAAATATATCTTGACAAATGGGGACACAGAATATATACTTTGAACATCAAAATAAATTGCTAAGACACCTAGATATGGATGAAAAAGGAGATAAGAGAAATGTTAGAAAAAATGAAAGAACTCATTGCTGACCAACTGAACTGTGACGCGGATTCCATTACTCTGGACACCAACTTCAAAGATGATCTGGGAGCAGATTCCCTGGACCTGTTTGAACTGGTTATGAGTCTGGAAGATGAGTATTCCGTAGAGATCCCGGCAGAAGAGCTGACCGATCTGACAACGGTAGGCGCAGTAATTGATTACCTGAAAAATAAAGGTGTGGAAGCATAATCCACACCTTTCTCCTTAAAGAGCCGAAGGAAATTTTTTTACCAATATATTTTGCAATTCAAACTATTTGATGGCCTCAGGATTTGAAGCCACAGCGAGAAAATAACAGAGGAATAAGAATCTATGAGTAAGACAGCTTTTATTTTTCCTGGCCAGGGTGCCCAGTATGTGGGAATGGGCCAGGATTTTTATGAAAAGATACCGGTCTGCAAAACGGTGATGGACACAGCGAGCCAGGTGACAGGATTGGATATCCCGGCGCTGTGCTTCGAGGAAAATGAGAAAATCCACATTACAGAGTATACGCAGATTGCCATGCTCAGCGTGTCAGCGGCAATTCTGAAGGCAGTCCAGGAGCAGGGCCTTTCTTCCTGTGTGAATGCGGGGCTGAGCCTGGGAGAGTATGGAGCGCTGGCGGCAAGTGAAGTGATGTCCCTGGAAGATATCTTTGCGGTGGTGCGCAAAAGAGGAATTTACATGCAGGAGGCAGTTCCCACAGGGGGAGCGATGTCGGCCGTCCTCGGCTGCGATGCCGGGACCATTGAGAAGATCTGTCAGGAGACGGAGGGAATCGTATCCATCGCGAACTATAACTGTCCGGGTCAGATTGTGATCACCGGAGAGGAGGCGGCGGTTCAGGCGGCAGGAGAAGCGCTGAAAGCGGCAGGTGCCCGCAGAGTGCTTCCGCTGAAAGTCAGCGGCCCCTTCCATTCTCAGATGCTTACCGGCGCCGGAGAGAAGCTGGGAGAAGTTCTGGATTCCGTGGAGGTTCAGGAGTTTACAGTTCCCTATGTATCCAATGTGACAGCGCAGTATGTGACGGATCCGGCTCAGGTGAAGCCGCTGCTGGTGCGCCAGGTGTCTTCTTCCGTGCGTTGGCAGCAGAGCGTTGAGAATATGATTGCCCAGGGCGTGGATACCTTCGTTGAGATCGGGCCGGGAAGAACCCTGACCGGTTTCATGAGAAAGATTAACCGGAATGTGAGAGCATTCAATATTGAGAAACTGGAAGATATGGAGAAAGTAATCAAAGGAGTGCAGGAATCATGTTAGAGAATAAGGTGGCGCTGGTCACAGGAGCCAGCCGTGGAATCGGAAGAGAGATCGCCAGAACACTGGCCAAAGAAGGCGCGATGGTAATTATCAACTACAACGGTTCAGAGGCGAGAGCTCTGGAAGCAAAAGAACTGATCGAGCAGGAAGGCGGAAAAGCTTCGATCTATCAGTGCAACGTGAGTGATTTCGATGCCTGCGAGCAGATGGTCAAAGAGCTGATCAAAGAGTTCGGCCATATCGATATTCTGGTAAACAACGCGGGAATCACAAGAGACAATCTGATCATGAGAATGAAGGAAGAGGATTTCGACGCGGTTCTGAATATTAATCTGAAAGGAACCTTCAATACCATTCGTCATCTCTCCCGTCAGATGCTGAAGCAGAAGAGCGGAAAGATTATCAATATTTCTTCGGTTTCCGGCATTATGGGAAATGCGGGACAGGCCAACTATTCCGCTTCCAAGGCGGGCGTGATCGGTCTGACCAAGACCATGGCCAGAGAGCTGGCCAGCCGTGGAATCACGGTGAACGCGGTGGCGCCGGGCTTTGTGGATACCGAGATGACTCAGGTACTTGCGGAGGATGTGAAGAAGGCGGCGTGTGCCCAGATCCCTCTGGGACGGTTCGGCAAACCTTCCGATATCGCGAATATGGTTGCGTTCCTGGCATCAGAGAAGGCGGATTATATCACCGGCCAGGTGATCAGTGTAGACGGAGGCATGAATATCTAGGAGGAGCAGTATGAGAAGAGTAGTTGTGACAGGAATGGGAGCGATCACTCCCATCGGTCTGAATGTAGAGGAGTTCTGGGACAGTGTAAAAGCAGGCAGACATGGTTTTGCCCAGGTGACACATTTCGACACGACCGCGTACAAAGTACATCTGGCGGCGGAAGTGAAAGGGTTCCAGGGAAAAGATTATATGGATCCGAAATCTGCAAGAAGAATGGAACTGTTCTGTCAGTACGCGGTGGCTGCCGCGAAGGAAGCCATGGCTGACGCGGGAATCCAGATGGATCAGGAGGATCCGTTCCGCGTGGGATGTTCCATTGGTTCCGGAATCGGAAGTCTGCAGGTGGCGGAGAGAGAGTACCAGAAGCTGTTGGAGAAGGGTCCCAACCGGATCAATCCGCTGATGGTTCCGCTGATGATCTCCAATATGGCGGCAGGAAATGTTTCCATTCAGCTGGGACTCCGCGGAAAAAATATCAATGTGGTGACGGCGTGTGCCACGGGAACCAACAGCATCGGAGAGGCATACCGCAGCATTCAGTGCGGCGAGGCGGACGTGATGGCTGCCGGAGGTACGGAAGCCGCCATTACCCCGTTGGGACTGGGCGGATTTACCGCGCTGACCGCATTGTCCACCTCCACGGATCCGGACCGCTGCTCCATTCCGTTTGACAAGGAGCGGGATGGTTTCGTGATGGGAGAAGGCGCCGGCGTTGTGATTCTGGAAGAGCTGGAGCATG
Organism: uncultured Blautia sp.; assembly: GCA_963927715.1. Classification (GTDB taxonomy): domain Bacteria; phylum Bacillota; class Clostridia; order Lachnospirales; family Lachnospiraceae; genus Blautia_A. The sequence continues at coordinate 952,605 of CAWVBU010000001.1, forward strand.
CGAAAGCCCGCGGAGCCAAAATCCTGGCAGAAGTAGTGGGATATGGAACCACCGCGGATGCTTACCATATTACTTCCCCGATCGAGGACGGATCCGGAGCGGCGAGGGCAATGGAGAACGCCCTTGTTGAAGCAGGCGTTTCCTGCGGCGATCTGACTTACATCAATGCCCATGGAACCAGCACGCACCACAACGATCTGTTCGAGACCCGGGCGATCAAGAACCTGTTCAAAGAACACGCGAAGGATCTGCGGATCAATTCCACAAAGTCCATGATCGGTCATTTGCTGGGAGCGGCAGGAGCGGTAGAGTTTATTGTCTGTGTGAAAACCATCCAGGAAGGATTCATTCATCAGACAGTGGGCTATCAGGTGGCGGACGAAGAGTGCGACCTGAATTACGTGACGGAAGGCCCGCTGGAAGAAGAGGTGGAATACGCACTGAGCAATTCCCTTGGATTCGGCGGACATAACGCAAGTATTTTGCTGAAAAAATACCGCGGTTGAAGTGAGAGGTAGAGAAAATGGAATTTGATAAAATCAAAGAACTGATTGAGGCAGTGAGCAAATCGAATTTAACCCGCTTTGAGATGGAGGAAGGAAATCTGAAGATTTCCATGCGCACGGACAAGGAAGGAAAACAGGTGATCCTTGCCGCTCCTGAGAGTCCTGCGGCGGCACCGGCGCCCGTGTCGGTACCGGCAGCGGCCGCTCCTGTGAGAGAAGAAGGAATGCCAGAGGGGAATGTGGTGAAATCTCCGTTGGTGGGAACCTTCTACTGCGCGCCCAGTGAAAACGCGGATCCCTATGTAAAAGTGGGAGACGTGGTGAAGAAAGGCCAGGTACTGGGAATTGTAGAGGCCATGAAACTGATGAATGAGATTGAGTCTGATTATGACGGCGAGGTTGTGGAGATTCTGGTGGAAAACGAGCAGATGGTAGAGTACGGACAGCCGTTGTTTGTGATTAGATAGGAGGTTTTCCAGGATGAAGCTGACGACGAAAGAGATTATGGAGATTATTCCGCACAGACAGCCATTTCTGCTGATCGATACTGTGGAAGAGCTGGAACCGGGAGTACGGGCGACAGCCAGAAAATGTGTTTCCTACAACGAACCGTTTTTCGCGGGACATTTTCCGCAGGAACCGGTGATGCCGGGAGTCCTGATTGTGGAAGCGCTGGCGCAGACCGGAGCGGTTGCGCTGCTGGCAAAGCCGGAGAATAAGGGAAAGGTTGCTTATTTCGGAGCGATCAATTCCGCGAAATTCAAAAACAAAGTGGTTCCCGGGGATGTGCTGACTCTGGAAGTGGAGATTATAAAGGAAAAAGGCCCCATGGGAATCGGAAAAGCCAAAGCGACGAAACAGGATGGCAAAGTGGCTGTGATGGCGGAACTCACATTTGCGATTGGATAGGAGTGAGGGAATGTTTGGAAAGATCTTAGTAGCCAACCGGGGAGAGATTGCGGTCCGTATCATAAGAGCCTGCCGGGAGATGGGAATTCAGACTGTGGCAGTCTACTCAGAGGCAGACCGGGACGCCCTGCATACCCAGCTGGCCGATGAGGCGATCTGTATCGGACCGGCGGCTCCCAAAGACAGTTATCTGAATATGGAGCGGATTTTAAGCGCGACCATTGCCTCGAAGGCACAGGCGATTCATCCGGGGTTCGGCTTCCTGTCGGAGAACAGTAAGTTTGTGGAAATGTGTCAGCAGTGCAATGTGACCTTCATCGGTCCATCCGCGGAACTGATTCAGAAGATGGGCAACAAATCCGAGGCGAAAAATACCATGCGAAAAGCCGGGATTCCGGTGGTGCCGGGAACACTGGAACCGGTCTATGATCCGGATGAAGCGCTGAAGGAAGCGAAGAAAATCGGCTTTCCGGTGATGATCAAAGCTTCTTCCGGAGGCGGCGGCAAAGGAATGAGAATCGCGGAGAACGCGGAGGAATTTCCGGGACATTTCCAGATGGCGCAGCAGGAGTCTGTCAACGCATTCGGGGACAATACCATGTATCTGGAGCGGTATGTGAGAAAACCGCGGCATGTGGAAGTCCAGATTATGGCGGATAAGCATGGAAATGTGGTGCATCTGGGAGAGCGTGACTGTTCCATCCAGCGCCGGCATCAGAAGATGATCGAGGAGTCCCCCTGTATCGCTCTGAGCCAGGAGCTGAGAGAAAAGATGGGAATGACAGCTGTGGAGGCTGCCAGAGCGGTAGGGTACGAGAATGCAGGCACCATTGAATTTCTTCTGGACGAATCCGGGGAATTCTTCTTTATGGAGATGAACACCAGAATTCAGGTGGAACATCCGGTTACGGAGTTTGTCTCCGGCGTGGATCTGATCAAAGAGCAGATCCGCGCGGCGGCGGGACTTCCCCTGTCGGTATCTCAGGAGGATATTCATCTGAGCGGCCATGCCATTGAATGCAGGATCAATGCGGAGGATCCGGAACGGGGATTTCTGCCCTGTCCGGGAACCATCGAGTATCTGCATCTGCCCGGCGGCAATGGGGTGCGCATTGATACCGCTGCCTACAACGGTTACCGGATTCCGCCCAACTACGATTCGATGATCGCGAAGGTCATTGTCCATGACAAAGACAGAGAGAGCGCGATCCGCAAGATGCTGAGTGTTCTGGGAGAACTGGTGGTAGACGGGCCGAAGACCAATGTTGACTTTCAGTATGAGATACTGAACCAGCCGGATTTCCGGGAAGGCCGGATTACGACAGATTTTATTCCGGAACATTTCGGAGAGTAAAGGAGTGATACCATGCCGGATTTAAAAAAGTTTTTTAAAAAGACCAGTGTGTCACAGACGGAAGAGCAGGCTCCGGAGGTACCCAAAGGTCTCTGGGTGAAATGTCCCAGATGTTCGGAGATGGTTTATAAAGAGGATGTGGTGGAGAATCATTATGTCTGCCCGAAATGCGGAGGATACTTCCGGATTAAGGCAAAGACCAGAATGCGAATGGTGATGGATCCCCACTCCTTTGAAGAATGGTTTACCGGGATTGAGAATTCCAATCCCTTAAATTATCCGGATTATCCGGAAAAAGTAAAGGAACTGCAGGAAAAGACCCATCTGGACGAGGCGATCCGGATCGGCCTTGCCACGGTGGACGGGCAGCCGGTGGTGATCGGCGCCATGGACGCGCGGTTTTTGATGGCAAGCATGGGATATGTGGTGGGAGAGAAGATCACCAGAGCTTTTGAGGAAGCGACGGCCAGGAGACTTCCGGTGGTGCTGTTCTGCTGTTCCGGCGGGGCGAGAATGCAGGAAGGGATGGTGTCCCTGATGCAGATGGCCAAGACGTCGGCAGCGATCAAAGAACATTCCAAAGCAGGACTTTTCTATCTGACCGTTCTCACAGACCCTACAACGGGAGGCGTGACAGCAAGTTTCGCCATGCTGGGAGATATTATCCTGGCGGAACCGGGGGCTCTGATCGGCTTTGCCGGACCGCGTGTGATTCAGCAGACAATCGGACAGAAACTCCCGGAGGGATTTCAGCGGTCGGAATTTCTGCTGGAACATGGTATGATTGACGGAATTGTGGAGAGAGAAAATCTGAAATCCACCATTTCCGGTCTTCTGCGTCTGCACACAGCGCAGGTTCAGTACGATTCCTTCCCGGACGAGTGGCCGGGAAGACAGAATTTTACAAAGAAAAAAAGCCGGAAATCAAAGACGGATATGAGTGCGTGGGAACGGGTACAGATTGCCCGCAGCGCGAAGCGGCCGGTGGCGTCGGACTATATAAACCTGTTGTTTACAGATTTCATGGAACTGCACGGAGACCGGGGATTCCGGGATGACGGAGCGGTAATCGGCGGTGTCGCTTTTCTGGACGGACAGCCGGTGACTGTCATCGGAATCCAGAAAGGCCGCAGCACCAAAGATAATCTGGTCCGGAATTTCGGAATGCCTTCCCCGGAAGGATACCGGAAAGCTCTTCGCCTGATGAAGGAAGCGGAGAAATTCGGGCGTCCCATCATCACCTTTATTGATACTCCGGGAGCTTTCTGCGGAATCGAGGCGGAAGAGAGAGGCCAGGGAGAGGCGATTGCCCACAATCTTCTGGAGATGTCCGACCTGAAAGTGCCGGTTCTCTCTGTGGTGATCGGAGAAGGAGGAAGCGGCGGAGCGCTCGCCCTGGGTGTGGGAAATGAAGTGTGGATGATGGAAAATGCCACCTATACGATTCTCTCTCCGGAAGGATTTGCCTCAATTCTCTGGAAAGACAGCAAACGGGCGGATGAGGCAGCTCAGGTGATGAAGGTAACCGCGGCCCAGCTGAAGGAAATGGGAATTATCGAGCGGGTGATTCCGGAAGAGTTTCCGGCCTGCGAGGAAAATCTGGAAGAAATCGGAGAGTACATGAAGATCCAGATCAAACGTTTCCTGCGCAGACAGGAGGGCAAAACGCCGGAGCAGTTTGCCGCGGAGCGATATGAAAGATTTAGGAGAATGTAATGTCAGAACGAAAACCATTGAGAATCGGTGAACAGATCGCGAAGATTCCGGTGATCCAGGGAGGAATGGGCGTGGGAGTCAGCCTGTCAGGACTGGCAGGAAGCGTGGCTGCCTGCGGCGGCGTGGGCGTGATTTCCACTGCGCAGATTGGCTGGAGGGAGAGTGACTTCCACCAGAATCCGCTGGAAGCGAATTTCCGCGCCATGGGAAAAGAGATCCGGAAAGCCAGAGAGACCGCGAAAGGCCAGGGAATCCTCGGCGTCAACATTATGGTCGCCACCCAGCACTACAAAGAATATGTGAAGCAGGCGGTGAAAAACGGAATCGATCTGATTATCTCCGGCGCGGGGCTGCCGGTGGATCTCCCGGAATTTGTGAAAGGGAGCCGGACGAAGATTGCTCCGATTGTCTCTTCTCTGAAATCGGCAAAAGTGCTCTGCCGGATGTGGGACCGCAGGTATCAGACCGCCCCGGATCTGGTGGTGATCGAGGGACCGCAGGCAGGCGGACATCTGGGATTTTCCCGGGAGGAACTCCAGGAAATCACCCAGACCGGATACGACGAGGTGATCCGTTCCATTGTGGAACTGGTCCGCGGCTATGCCCAAAAGTACCGGAAGAAAATTCCGGTTGTGGTGGCCGGAGGAATTTTCGAGAAGAAAGATCTGGACCATGTCCTGGACCTGGGCGCGGATGGCGTGCAGATGGGAACCCGTTTTGTCACGACAGAAGAATGCGACGCCTCCCAGGCGTACAAGCAGGCCTATCTGGACGCGAAGAAAGAGGATATCTGCATTGTGAAAAGTCCAGTGGGGATGCCGGGAAGAGCGATCCGAAACGCTTTTGTCGAGAAAGCCAGCCATGAGAAAATTCCCATCCGCCGGTGTCATCACTGCATTGTCACCTGCGATCCCAGGGAGATTCCCTACTGTATCACGGACGCGCTGGTACATGCTGTGGAAGGAAACCTGGAGCAGGGGCTGATTTTCTGCGGAGCCAACGCGTGGCGCTGTCAGAAAATGGAGACCGTACCGGAAATTCTGGCGGAATTTGCCTAGAAAAAGAATGTTTTAAGAGAACCAAAAAAGAATCCGTCAGGGGATTCTTTTTTTGGTATTGCCTGGGAGAAACAGGGATTGTATAATGGATAAAAGAGGGTCAAGGATCGTAAAAGGTTCTATAAGAATGCCTCATTTTTAAGAGTTACAGGAGGGATTGCTTATGATCGATGAAAAATTAGGTTTGTTGAAAAAAATGCTGCTTGAGAGTAATTATCTGGTGGCGCTGAAAGGAATTGGCGTGAGCAAGGAATGTGGCTGCACCAGTTACCGGCGCTCCCGGTATGCCTATGAGATTGAGGAAAAATACGGACGTTCTCCGGAGGAGATTTTCAGCGCCGGATTTTATAACGCCCGGGTGAACGAATTCTTTGATTTCTATAAGCATGATCTGATCAGTGACCTGGGAGAGATCAACGATGGCCTGAGAAACATGAAAAAACTGGAGGATATGGGTGTCCTGAAGATGATTATCACCCGGGACATTTTTTCCCTGGCCACCAGAGCGGGATGCAAAAACGTGATTGAGCTTCACGGAAGTGTCTATAAGAACGAATGCCCCCACTGCAAAACACAGTATTCTCTGGAGTACATAAAGAACGCCAAAGGGGTTCCCAAATGCGAGAAATGCGGAACCACCATCCGGCCGCAGGTAGTTCTGGCCGGGGAGATGGTGAACAACGGGCTGGCCACCAGAGCGGCGGACGAGGTTGGAAAAGCGGATACTCTGCTTCTTCTGGGATGTGACATGAGCTCCACGCTGGCAGAGTCGTTTCTGCGCTATTTCACCGGAGAGCGGGTGATTCTGATCCATGACAGAGAGCATTACGCGGATTCCCGGGCAGATCTTTGCATTCACGGAAAATCTATGGACATTTTAGGGCAACTTGAGCTATAATGTTTCGGTGAAAATAAATGACAGGAGACGATAACATGAGCAGAATCAGAACCAGATTTGCCCCAAGTCCCACAGGGAAAATGCACGTGGGAAACTTGCGGACCGCATTATACGCATATTTAATCGCCAAACATGAAGGCGGCGATTTCATACTGAGAATCGAAGATACCGATCAGGAGCGTTTTATGGAAGGCGCTCTGGATATTATCTACCGGACGTTGGAAAAGACCGGACTGCATCACGATGAGGGACCGGATAAAGACGGCGGATACGGGCCTTATGTGCAGAGCGAGAGAAATGCCGCCGGGCTGTATCTGAAATACGCGAAGCAGCTGATCGAACAGGGAGACGCTTATTACTGTTTCTGTGACAAGGAGACCCTGGAATCCATGAAACGGGAAGTGGCGGGAAAAGAGATTTCCATCTACGACAAGCGGTGTCTGAAACTTTCCAAAGAGGAAGTGGAGGCAAAGCTGGCGGCGGGAGAGCCCCACGTAATCCGCTTTAATATGCCGACGGAGGGAACCACCACGTTTCACGATGTGATTTACGGAGATATCACCGTGAACAACGAAGAGATGGAGGATCTGATTCTGATCAAAACCGATGGATATCCCACCTATAATTTCGCGAATGTGGTGGACGATCATCTGATGGGAATTACCCATGTGGTCAGAGGAAACGAATATCTCTCCTCCGCGCCGAAGTACAACCGGATTTATGAAGCCTTCGGCTGGAAAATTCCCACCTACGTGCACTGCCCGCTGATCACCAACGAGGAACATCAGAAGCTTTCCAAACGTTCCGGCCACTCTTCCTATGAAGATCTGATCGAACAGGGATTCCTGACAGAGGCAGTGGTGAATTTCGTGGCATTGCTTGGCTGGAGTCCTACGGAGAACCGGGAGATCTATTCCCTGGAAGAACTGGTCAAAGTGTTTGACTATCATCACATCAGCAAGTCACCGGCCGTTTTCGACATGGTGAAAATGAAATGGATGAACGGAGAATATATCAAAGCCATGGATCCCGCGCAGTTCTGTGAAATGGCTCTTCCGTATCTGAAACAGGCTCTGACGAAAGAGTATGATTTCGAGAAGATTGCGGCTATGGTCCAGACCAGAATTGAGACCTTCGCGGAGATTCCGGATATGGTTGATTTCTTTGAGCAGATGCCGGAATATGAGAAGAGTCTGTACTGCCATAAGAGATCCAAATCCACAGAAGAATCTTCCCTGGAGATTTTAAAGGATGTTCTTCCGCTGCTGGAGGATGAGGAGAATTTCAGCAACGACGCGCTCTATGAGATTTTGTCCGGATACGCGAAGGAGAAAGAATATAAGGTCGGAAAGGTAATCTGGCCGGTGCGGATCGCAGTCTCCGGCAAGGCGGCTACTCCCGCGGGAGCCACAGAGATCATGGAAGTCATCGGAAAAGAAGAGTCCTGCAGAAGAATCCAGGCAGCGATTGAAAAACTGAGTGAACATGAATAAAAATCCATCTCAAGAAAGGGCAGTCGCCCACCTGTCAGGGCCCATGCTGGTCCTGGCAGGCCCCGGTTCGGGGAAAACTTCCGTTATTGCAGAGAGAACTTCATATCTGATCCATCACTGTCAGGTGCCGGAAAGCGCGATTTTGGTGGTTACATTTTCCAGGGCCGCGTCCAGAGAAATGAAAGAGCGGTTTCTGAACAAAGAGAAGCGGACTTCCAGCCGGGTTACGTTCGGGACTTTTCACGGGGTCTTCTATGGAATCCTGAAGTGCGCGTACGGACTGACGGCAGAGAACATTCTCAGTGATGAGCAAAAGAGGATGTTCCTGCGGGAGCTGACAGAGAAATACGGGGAAGATCTGCGCCAGGAGGGAGAGTTTCTGGAAGAGCTGGGAAGGGAGATCAGTCTGGTGAAGGGAAACCGGGTGGATCTGAAATACTACTATTCCAAGAGCTGTTCCGATGAGATTTTCCGGAAGATTTACCACGGATACCAGGAGCGGTGCGCAAGACAGAGGCTTCTGGATTTTGACGATATGCTTCTGCGTACCTGGGAGCTTCTGATGAAGCGTCAGGATATCCGAAAGGCCTGGCAGGAGAAATTTCAGTATATTCTCGTGGACGAGTTCCAGGATATCAATCCGGTACAGTACGATGTGATCCGTCTTCTGGCGCAGCCCAGAGACAATCTTTTTATTGTCGGGGACGACGATCAGTCCATTTACCATTTCCGGGGAGCGCGTCCGCAGATCATGCTGAATTTCGAGAAGGATTATCCGTCCGCGAAGCGAGTGGTTCTGGATGTGAATTACCGCTGTTCCGGGGAGATACTGAAAAGCGCCATGAGGCTGATCCGGCATAACCGCAGCCGGTTTGAAAAACAGCTCACAACGCCGAATCCACCGGGCAGTCCGGTTCATGTGGAGCGTCTGGAAAACCCCAGACAACAGTGCCTGTTTGTGCTGAAGGATCTTCAGACGCATCTGTCAAAAGGACGCCGTCTGGAAGACGCCGCAGTGCTGGTCCGGACCAATCTGGAGGCAGAGACCATGGTGCGCGCGCTGATGGAGTACAATCTGCCGTTTACCATGAAGGACCGTCTGCCCAACCTGTTTGAACACTGGATCTGCAGAAATCTTCTGGATTATATGGAGATGGCGGCCGGGGATCTGTCGAGGAGGCGGTTCCTGGCGGTGATGAACCGGCCGAACCGGTATCTGTCCAGGGAGGCAGTGTATGAGAAACAGGTATCCCTGGAAACGCTTCGGATCTACTATGAAGATAAGGAATGGATGTGCGATCGGATTGATCTTCTGGAAAGCCATCTGAAACTGCTGGCGAAGATGAAGCCCTACGCGGCGGTGAATTTTATCCGCCATGGAATCGGTTATGAGGAATACCTGCAGGACTACGCCTCCTACCGCCGGATGAAAGTGGAGGAGCTTTATGAGATCCTGGACCGGATCCAGGAGAGCGCCAGGGGGATGGAGACACTGGAAGAGTGGAAATCCTTTATGGAGGAATACGGAAAGAAGCTGCGGGAACAGGCAGAACGGCAGCGGGAGAAGAAAGAAGGAGTCACCATCTCCACGCTGCACAGTGCCAAGGGCCTGGAATATGAGCGGGTGTATATCCTGAATGTAAATGAAGGCAGCATTCCCTACCGGAAAGCGGTTCTGGATGAACAGCTGGAAGAGGAGCGCAGGCTGTTTTATGTGGGGATGACAAGAGCCAGGAAAGAATTGTTTTTATGTTATGTGGAACATCAGTTTGAGAAAGAACGGGAGATTTCCCGTTTTCTGAAGGAGGTAACAGAGCCATGAGAGCGGTCATTTATTATACTGTGATGCCGGCTGCGTATGAGAAGAAACTGGAGCACATGGTGGGAGAGCAGCTGCTGGCCCGGGCGCTGCTGGAGACCTATGGGATCCATCTGGAACAGGAAGCCAGAAGCAGAGGAGAGCATGGGAAGCCGTTCCTGAGCAGCAGGCCGGAAATTCATTATAACATCAGTCATTCGGGAAAATATGTAGTCTGTGTCCTCGCGCCGCAGGAAGTGGGGGTGGACATTCAGATCCATGACCGGAACGTCCGCATGAAGCGGATTCTGGAGCGGACCGTGCCGGCTGATCTGGCAAGGCAGATTCTGGATGCCCCGGACAGCGGGAAGGCTTTCTACACTCAGTGGGTGCTCCGGGAAGCCTATGTGAAATGGACCGGAGAGGGGCTTTCCAGGGATCTGAGAAAGATTGACCTGGATGAAGGGTGGTATGAACTGCTTTCCATGGATCCGGATTACAGTATGGCCGTGTATGCGGCCAGCCCCATGGAAATGGAATGGAAGAAAGCAGAGATTACCCTTCAGAAATGAAATCCGATGTATATGTTCTATGACACTAGTCAGAACGGAAATAAGCCTGATGGTGTACCATAACATTGTCTAGAATGCCTGAATCATCAAAACCAAGCCTCCAGGAAGCCGGATCAAGAGGGTCATCAATTTCGTATTTCAAGCGATATCCGCCATAGGTTGCCTCAAAGCTATCATTTGGCTGACCATATTGCTCTAACACCTCTTTTCTGGTAGACCATCCCAGCATGAAACCGCCGGGAAGGCGGAGTTCCGTGCCGGAAAAGTCGTAATTGCCATATATTACATGGATGCTTCCAACGGTGCTCTCGGTGACGGGTATCGTGTTTTCTGTGGTGTTGAAGGCACAGACGCTAAGCGTTTGTTCGCGGTCATTGGTCAACGAGATCCATTCCCATTCATAGGACGCATTCGGGCCCTTCGCGCCAACCAGAGAAAGCCTGGCATCCTTCTCGGAAATCACCCACCCGTCATCAAGAAAGGCCGCAAGGGGAACCGGTAATGTATAAACCGTATCATTAATCTGAATAGAAAAACTTTCCCAATCATCCGGGAGTTCAGGGGATGCCGGGTACAATTCGGCTGCTGCCGCGTCGAGTTCTGTCATCAATTCGAGTGTCATCAGGGTGGAGGTGTGCGGCAGGTAGGTGACTTTCGCGAACAGAGAAAAGTTGTTCTCACTCCACAGCGTGCGTCCTTCTTCGTACCTCTTTTTACTGACAGGAAAGGAATGCCGTTCCCCGGTCATATCTACGCCGCGCAGATAATAGTCATCGGAAGCGTAATCCCCGATCCCCCGCTCATAATCAAATTCCAGCCGCTCCAAACAGGAGGCTTCCGGGTGCTTGAGATAGGGGATGTCCAAAACGAGCGGCCGGACGAGGAAAAAGGCAATGGTGAGGCAAAGTATAATGCCCGCGGTTCTTCCGACATTTTGTATGAAGGTTGTGTCCGGCTGAATCAGTTGCAGGAAGAAGACGAGGGCGATGATCACCGCCACCAGCCCCAAACCACCATTGACAATAGCGGTTTGTATAAACCCCGTGATTCCGATAGCAAAGGCATCGGCACTTGTAAACCATTCCACCGCCATGAGGATGGTGATCGGCAGAAAAAGGATGACGGCAAGGGCTAAAACAAACCGTTTTATCTCCGCTTTGCTTTTTTTGTCGCCAGGCGTTCTTTTGTCCGTTCTGTTCTCTTTCATATTGTTCATTTTCTCTCTTACTTTTATGGAAATCAGCGATTCCAATCATTATTTTGCTCACGGGTTATTAGATTTGGTTACAATTTCATTATAACACTTCACTTGTTTTATAGTGTGAAATCAAGTGAAAGAACCCGTAAATATTACGAAAAACCCCGAGATTATCCAGCAGTGTATTCTTGCTATTGGTGATGAGTTGGCTTTGTCCGGCGCTTCATTTGATTTCTAACATGTTTTTGAGGCTGTCCACATATATTAAAGTGAGAGGAGGCGAGAGGGTTGGAGACGGGGCAGATCGTGAGATTCTTTTCCGGACCGGTGAGGGAAATTCTGGCCCGCTCCCGGCTGGACTTCCGAAAGGTTTATGAGATCCGTCTCAGAACAGGGAAACCACTGATGGTATGGTCTGAGAACGGAGAAGTACTCCTGGACGGGAAGGGAAGGCAGGTCTTTGACTGGAGAGGGGCTTACCGGGTCACGGCGTCCGATCTTCTGGAAACTCTGGAAGTCCTGAGCGGCTATTCCCTCTATGCCTATGAGGAGGAGCTGCGGCAGGGATTTCTCACGGTTCCCGGAGGGCACCGGGCCGGCGTGGCGGGAAGAACCATCCTGGAAGGACAGAAGGTGGAAGGGATGCAGGATATTTCCTGTATCAATCTGCGCCTGGCCCATGAGAACAAGGGGTGCGCGGATCCGGTGCTGCCATGGGTTTTTGGGAAAGAAGTGGCACATACTCTGATTATTTCGCCTCCCCGCTGCGGCAAAACCACTTTGCTGCGGGATCTGATCCGCCAGATTTCCGATGGAACTCCACAGAATCCGGGAAGGACAGTGGGAGTGGTGGATGAGCGATCAGAGATTGCCGGCTGCTGTCAGGGGGTGGCGCAAAACGATGTGGGAATCCGCACGGATGTGCTGGACGGATGCCCCAAGGCGGAAGGGATGATGATGCTGATCCGCTCGATGGCGCCCCAGGTGGTGGCGGTAGATGAATTGGGCGGCTGTGAGGAAATTCATGCCATTGAATCTGTGGTGCACTGCGGCTGTAAACTGCTTGCGACCGTCCATGGGAATTCTCTGGCGGATCTGAAGAGAAAACCGCTTTTTTGCCGTCTGCTGGACGAGAAGATCTTTGAGAGGTATCTGGTGTTGGGGTATCGCGAAAAGGCGGGAACAATTCTGGGAATCTACGACAGGGATGGGAATCTGCTGTCAGACGGAAAGGAATTTCCGGAGACCGAAAGCCGGCAGAGGATGGAGAGAAGGATATGATGAAGGGAATGGGGATGCTGCTGATCCTTCTGGCGGGAACAGGGCTTGGGTTTTCCGGGGCTTACCGGATGAGGCAGCGGCTGAAAGAATTGAAGAATATGCAAAGGATGGCCGTATTTCTGGAGAATGAGATTGCCGGTGCCCACACGCTTCTGCCGCAGGCACTGAAAAAGACCGGCCGGAAACTGGAGGGCGGCTGCGCACAGTTTGCCCACAGACTGGGGGACCGTCTGCAGGCGGGAGGCGGATCGGCGGGACAGGTGCTCCGGGAAGAGGCTTCGCGCTATCAGAGAGAGTGGAATCTGAGTCCGAAGGATTATTCCCTCCTCTGTCAGTTCGGTTCCTGCCTGGGACCGGAGAGCCGGAAAACACAGACAGAGCAGCTTCGTTTGTTTCAAAGGGAACTGGAGATTGAGATCGAATCACTGGAAGAGTCCATGCCTGCCAGGCAGAAAATGTATCAGAGTCTGGGAATATCGGGAGGAATTTTTCTGGTGATTTTGTTGTTGTGAGGAGAACCATGGAAGTCAGTATCATTTTTAAAATCGCAGCGGTGGGCATCCTGGTCTCGGTACTGACACAGGTGCTGAAGCACAGCGGGAGAGAAGAGCAGGCATTTCTGACCAGCCTGGCGGGACTTTTGCTTGTCCTGTTCTGGATTCTCCCTTATATCTATGAATTGTTTGAGGATGTCCAGAAACTGTTTCTGCTGTGACAGGTCTGCCGCTGCCGGGGAGGAAATGTGGAAGTTATTAAAATTTCTGTTCTGGGAGTCACGGGTGTACTGCTGGGATATCTGATGAAGAATACCAGACCGGAGTTCTCGGGGTATCTGACCCTGGGAATGGGAGTTCTGATTCTGGGACTGGCTGTGGGAAAGCTGGATTATCTGTTTGAGTCGCTGGAAGAGATCCGTTCTTACATACCTATTGACAGTGCTTATATGGCCGCGGTTCTGAAAATGATCGGCATCACATATATCGGACAGTTCTCTTCCGGGATCTGCAGGGACGCCGGTTATTCCGCCATTGCCGGACAGATTGAACTTTTCTGCAAACTCGCCATCATGGCAGTCAGTATGCCGATTTTGCTGGCATTGCTGCAGACCATAGAGGAATTCATGGTATGAGGAGAGGGAAAAGAGATAGGGCCGGAGATTTTTGGAGAGGGGTGCTGGTTTTCCTGATCTGCGCGGGAATCGGATTCTGGTTCTCGGAGGAAGCAAAGGCACAGGAACGGATGGCGCAGGAATCGGTGGCGCAGGAGACGGATGGGCAGACGGTGGAAGGGGAGACCGGACGGCTGATGGGGGAACTGGAGCTGGGAGAAGTGCAGAGGGCTGTGGATGAACTGCTGGAGGAGAAAAGTTTTTCCCTGGAGGAACTGGTGACAAAGCTGATAAGCGGAGAGATTCCTCTGGATCGTGAGACGCTGGCGCGGATTCTCAGAGAGGTTTTCTCACAGTCCGCTGCCAGGGAAAAAACCATTCTTCTGCAGATTCTTCTGTTGGTTCTGGCTGCCGCGATTTTCACAAATTTTACTCACATGTTCGAGAATGGCCAGATTGGAGAAATCTGTTTTTATGTGATCTACCTTCTGCTTTTTGTCCTTCTGATGGAATCTTTTCAGGAGATGAGCAGTCAGCTGGAGAGAAATCTTCAGGCAGTGGTGACCTTTATGCAGGGACTTGCCCCGGCGTATTTTCTCGCTCTTGCCGCCGCGAACGGGGCATCCACAGCCGCGGTATTTTATCAGATGGTGCTTTTGCTGGTGTGGCTGATCCAATGGCTGCTGATCACCTTCGTCCTGCCGGCTGCCAATCTGAGTGTGCTTTTGAGTATGGTGAACCATCTGTCCAGGGAGGATCTTCTGAGCCGGCTTGCAGATCTTCTGCGTACGCTGGTGGACTGGTCCCTGAAGACCATGCTGGGGCTGGTGGCGGGAATGCAGATCGTCCAGTCGCTGGTGGCGCCGGTGATCGATTCCCTGAAGCGAAGCGCCATCGGAAAGACTGCAGGCGCTCTGCCCGGAGTGGGAAATCTCTTCAATGCGGTGACGGAGATTGCGGTCACCGCGGCGGTACTGGTGCGCAATTGCCTGGGCGTGGCGTTCGTTGTGATCCTGGTGGTCTGGGGGCTGGCGCCGGTGGTTCAGTATGGCTTGTTGTCACTGCTTTACCGCCTGCTGTCTGCGCTGGCGCAGCCGGTGTCGGATCCCCGTCTGGTGGGGTGCATCGGAATTATGGGAGACGGGTGCGCGCTGCTGCTTCGGATTCTGCTTACCACCCAGGTTCTGTGTATGGTGACCATTGTGATTCTGGCTGCCACCTTCGGGGGAAGCGCATGAGAGAGAGTATCTATGAGTGGATGAAAAATCTGGCAGTATTTTATCTGTTTTTCACAGCGGTGATGAATTTTCTGCCGGATGGAAAGTATGACCGGTATGTCCGGCATTTCCTGGGGCTTGTGCTTTTGCTTCTCCTGATCACGCCGATCCTGCGCATCCTGGGGATGGCGGAGACCATGACCAGAAATTTCACGGAATACAGTATGCAGGAGGAGCTTCGGGAGCGGGCCTGGGATCTGGAAAACAGCCAGGAAGAATATCTTTTCGAGAGTTATGAACGGGAGCTGGAAGAGCAGATCCGTGACCGTCTGGTGGAGCTGGAGACATATCCCAGAACGGTGGAGGTCACCTTGAACCGCGGGGAAGAGGTGGAGATTCGCCAGATCTCGGTGACGGTGCGTCCGGTCTGCAGTCAGGAAAAGAGAGAGGAGGCGGCCGATGAGCTGGAGCGGATTTATGAACTTCCGGCAGAACGGGTCCGGATTATCACTGGGTAAAATCTCAAAACAGCAGTGGATGGTTTTCCTGCTGGCCGGTGTTCTGCTGGCGGTGATCGCCCTGCCGGTGAAGGATTCCGGGGCGAAAGATTCAAAGGAGGCCACGGGGGCTTTGGACTTCGGACAGGAAACGGCAGGTACGCCAAAGGAACAGATGGAACGGCAGATGGAGGAGCTTCTGTCCCGGACAGAGGGAGTGGGGCAGGTGAAGGTGCTGCTCTCTCTGAAGGAGGGGGAGTCGGTGGATTTTTACGGCGAGGAAAGTTTTCCGAAAGTGGAGGGGGTGCTGATCGCGGCGGAAGGCGCCGGCAATTCCATTGTAGAACGGAATATTCAGCAGGCGGTGATGGCATTATTTTCTGTGGAAGCCCATAAAATTAAAATAATGAAAATGATATAAGGAGAGGGCAAGTGAAAAAAATATGGAAGAAGAATCAGGTGATCATCACAGGGCTGGCACTGCTGATTGCAGTGGCCGGTTATCTGAATTTCGCGAATGTGGATCTTGGATTTGAGAAAGAGCAGGAGGCCAGCAGCGGAGGCAGTATACTGGAAGAGGTGGAAAATCTGGAATACGATATCGGCAGCGATGTGACGCGGGAGAACGCCCAGAGCGCGGAGGAGACCGGGCAGACGGATGACGTGGACGTGGCGGATGCCACAGAAGTGGCTGACGCGGTGGATGAGACGGGAAGCACGGATCCGGTCACGGAGACTCCGGGAGAGGCAGTTCTCACCGGTGCATCGGATTTCGCGGCGCAGGCGAGGATCACCAGGGAACAGGTGCGGGCGCAGAATAAGGAGGAGCTGCAGCAGATCATTGACAATGAGCAGATTTCTGAGGCGGAGAAACAGCAGGCGGTCGACAGCCTGGTCTCCATGACAGAGCTGGCGGAGAAGGAGTCGGCGGCGGAGATGCTCCTGGAGGCCAAAGGATTCGTGGACGCGATTGTGAACCTGACCGGGGAGACTGCGGATGTGGTGGTCTCCGAAGCGCAGCTTGGGGATGACCAGAGAGCGCAGATCGAGGATATCGTGCAGAGAAAGACCGGCGTTGGCGCGGAACAGATCGTGATTACTTCCGCCAGTGTGGATTCCCAGGAAAGCGGGGAAGCAAAGGAGACTCAGGAGAATGCCCAGGAAGAAAGCCAGGAGGAAACCCGGGAAGATACACAGTGGGAAACGGAATAAGAGTCCCTTGACAGTGCGCGCCGTTCTATAATAGAATAAGTACGTTGTGAAACTTTTGGTAAAAAACAGGAGGTATATTGTGTCTCAGTATACGAAAGAAATAGAAAAGCGGCGCACGTTTGCGATTATCTCCCATCCGGACGCCGGCAAGACCACTCTGACCGAGAAATTTCTTCTCTATGGAGGAGCTATTAATCTGGCCGGTTCTGTGAAAGGAAAAGCAACGGCGAGACATGCGGTCTCCGACTGGATGGAGATCGAGAAAGAGCGAGGAATTTCCGTGACTTCCTCGGTACTGCAGTTCCATTATGACGGATACTGCATTAATATTTTGGACACCCCGGGACATCAGGACTTCTCGGAGGACACTTATCGTACGTTGATGGCGGCCGATTCCGCGGTGATGGTCATCGACGGATCCAAGGGAGTAGAGGCGCAGACCAGAAAACTTTTTAAAGTTTGTGTGATGCGCCATATTCCCATTTTCACATTTATCAATAAAATGGACCGGGATGCCAACGACACCTTTGACCTTCTGGACGAGATTGAGAAGGAGCTGGGAATTGCCACCTGTCCGGTGAACTGGCCCATCGGTTCCGGCAAGAATTTCCGGGGCGTCTATGACCGGAATACCCGGAAAGTGCTGATTTTCCGGGATACCCAGAAAGGAACCAAAGAGGGAATCGAGGAGGAGATCGCGGTGGATGATCCCCATCTGGATGATGTGATTTCCCCGGAGCAAAAAGAACAGCTTCTGGAGGAAATTGAACTTCTGGACGGCGCCAGCGCGGAGTTTGATCAGGAACAGGTAAGCGCGGGAGAGCTTTCTCCGGTGTTCTTCGGATCCGCGCTGACCAATTTCGGAGTGGAGACGTTTCTGAAACATTTTCTGAAAATGACCACCTCTCCCCTTCCGAGAATGGCGGATTGCGGCCGAATCGATCCCATGGAAGAGGATTTTTCTGCCTTTGTGTTTAAAATTCAGGCGAATATGAACAAGAACCACAGAGACCGGATCGCGTTCATGCGGATCTGTTCCGGAAAATTCGAGGCGTCCAGAGAAGTTTACCATGTACAGGGAGACAAGAAAATGCGGCTTTCCCAGCCTCAGCAGATGATGGCGCAGGACCGCCATGTGGTGGAAGAGGCTTATGCGGGAGATATCATCGGAGTCTTTGATCCCGGTATTTTCTCCATCGGAGATACGGTCTGCGCGCCTGGAAA
Source organism: uncultured Blautia sp. (assembly GCA_963927715.1). Lineage (GTDB taxonomy): Bacteria > Bacillota > Clostridia > Lachnospirales > Lachnospiraceae > Blautia_A. Next base: position 970,646 of record CAWVBU010000001.1, read on the forward strand.
AAAATTTGCCTATGAGGGGATTCCCACCTTCGCGCCGGAGCATTTCGCCAGAGTGCGTCAGATGGATACCATGAAGAGAAAGCAGTTCGTCAAGGGAATCAATCAGATCGCCCAGGAAGGCGCGATTCAGATTTTCCAGGAGTTCAATACCGGAATGGAAGAGATCATCGTGGGCGTCGTGGGCGTACTTCAGTTTGACGTTTTGAAGTACCGTCTGCAGAACGAATATAATGTGGAGATTATTCTGGAGAATCTGCCGTATGAACACATCCGCTGGATTGAGAACAAGGACGAAATCGATGTGAGAAATCTGACCGGTACTTCAGATATGAAGAAGGTGACAGACCTGAAAGGAAATCCGCTTCTTCTGTTTGTGAATTCCTGGAGTGTGGGAATGACCCTGGAGAGGAACGAAGGTCTGATACTCTCAGAATTCAGCCGAAATTAATCCGGGAAAGACCTTTTATTTTCCGCCGGAATTTGGTATACTAACTTGTATACAGGTACGAGAGCAGTTTGTGAACCTTAGGAGGTCTGATTATGGCAGAAAAAAGAAACACATATAAGATACAGGAACTGGATGGAAGCGGAGAAGTCTACATTGCCGACGAAGTGGTGGCGATTATTGCCGGTCTGGCGGCGACAGAAGTAGAGGGTGTGGCGTCCATGGCGGGAAACATCACCAACGAGCTGGTGGGCAAGCTTGGAATGAAGAATCTGTCCAAGGGTGTGAAAGTCAGCGTGCTGGAGAATGTGGTTACCGTGGACCTGGCACTGAACATTGAATACGGAAAGAACATCCTGGAGACCAGCAAAACGGTTCAGGAAAAAGTAAAAGCGGCGATTGAAAATATGACCGGTCTTGAGGTCGCTGACGTGAACATCCGCATTGCAAGTGTTGATATGGAGAATGAAAAAGGAAAGTAACCCTTTCCTTTTTTCTATATAAGAGATACAGGAGGAAAACCCCATGGGGAGAAGTAAGATCAGGGAGCATATATTCAAGCTCCTTTTTATGAGTCAGTTTAATGAGACAGAGGAAATGCCGCAGCAGCTGGCACTGTATTTTGACGAGCTCGAGGAACTCGGCGAGGAAGACCGCAGTTATATGGAAGAAAAATTCGCGCAGGTGACCGCGCATCTGGAAGAAATTGACACGCTCCTCAATGAGATCTCAAAAGGCTGGAAGACCAGCCGTATGGCGAGGGTGGATCTGACCGCCCTGCGGCTGTCCGTCTATGAACTGAAATACGAGCCGGATATTCCCACAAAGGTTTCCATCAATGAGGCTGTGGAGCTTGCGAAAAAATACGGCGGAGAGGATTCTTTCTCTTTCGTAAACGGAATCCTTGGAAAAGCGGCGAAAGAACTGAGACAAAGTCAGAATGAGTAGCGTTTACACCGTGGGACAGGTGAACACGTATATCAAAAATATGTTCACCCAGGATTTTATGCTGAGCAGAATATCCGTGAAGGGAGAAGTGTCAAACTGCAAATACCACACTTCCGGACATCTGTATTTCTCTTTGAAGGATGAGACCGGAACCATCGCCTGCGTCATGTTCGCAGGCATGCGAAAAGGCCTGGGGTTCTCCATGAAAAACGGAGACAGGGTAGTGGTGAGCGGAAGTGTCAATGTGTATGAGCGGGATGGAAAATATCAGCTCTATGCCAGACAGATTCAGCTGGAGGGAGCCGGGCTTCTCTATGAGCGTTTCCTGGCGCTGAAACAGGAGCTGGAAGAGATGGGAATGTTCGCCGCTCAGTACAAGCAGCCCATTCCCCGCTATATCCGTACACTTGGAGTTGTGACGGCTCCCACAGGCGCCGCCGTGCAGGATATCCGGAACATTGCGCTTCGCAGGAACCCCTTTCTTCAGATTGTGCTGTACCCCGCTCTGGTACAGGGGGAAGGCGCGAAAGAAAGCATTGTGAAAGGCATCCGTACCCTGGATCAGGCAGGGGTGGATGTGATCATTGTGGGCCGCGGGGGCGGCTCCATGGAGGATCTGTGGGCATTTAACGAAGAAGAGGTGGCCCGGGCAATTTTTGAGTGTTCGACGCCGGTGATCTCGGCAGTGGGACACGAGACCGATGTGACCATCGCGGATTTCGCCGCGGATCTTCGGGCTCCAACGCCTTCCGCGGCGGCGGAACTGGCCGTGGATGATTTCCGCGGGATTCTGGAACAATTGGAGGATTATCGGAAACGGCTGCGCCAGGGGCTGGAAGGACGGATCGCTCTTTTTCGGAGCCGTCTGGAGCAGCAGCGCATCCGGCTGAGTTACTTAAGCCCCGGACAGCAGATTTATGAGCGGCGGCAGTATCTGGCGCAGACACAGGAACGGATGGAACGGGAGATGAACCGCAAGATCCGTGACGCGAGACAGGAAGTCCGGGTGTACGCGCAGAAGCTGGACGGCCTTTCTCCGCTCAAGAAGCTGACACAGGGTTTTTCTTATGTGACAGACGGGCAGGGGCACGCCGTGAACCGGATCGGTCAGGTCTGTCCCGGAGACGGGATTTGGGTCCAGGTGACGGACGGTGAAATTTCGGCACAGGTCGTTTCGTTAAAACCGATCGACAGGGAGAAACAACATGGATAGAGAAGAAAAAAAGACAGAAAACGAAGAGTTGACCATAGAGGAAGCATTCGCGCAGCTGGAAGAACTCACACAGAAAATGGAGAACAGCCAGACGTCTCTGGAAGATTCTTTTGCTCTGTATCAGAGGGGAATGGAGCTTCTCCGGTTCTGCAGCGGAAAAATTGACCGGGTGGAGAAGAAAATGCTTCAGATTAACGAGGATGGGATAATCAGTGAATTTTAGAGAAGAACTGCAAAAGAAAACAGAAGAAACAGAAGAAATCATCAGGCGCTATCTTCCCAGGGAAGAGGGATTCGCGGCGACTCTGGCCGGCGCGATGAATTACAGTATGCTGGCAGGGGGAAAGAGACTCCGCCCGCTGATGATGGCGCAGACCTATGAAATGTTCGGGGGAAACGAAAGAGTGATCGAGCCTTTTATGGCGGCGATGGAAATGATCCATACACACTCGCTGATTCACGACGATCTTCCGGCTCTGGACAACGATGAATACCGGAGAGGACAGAAGACGACCTGGAAGGTATTCGGAGAAGATATGGGAGTGATCAGCGGGGCGGCTCTTTTGAATTATGCCTACGAAGCGGCGTTTTCCGGATTCGAACTGACCGATCACAAAGAGCGGGTCATTCTGGCGCTTCAGATCCTGGCGGCGAAGACCGGCATCTATGGGATGCTGGGCGGGCAGAGTGTGGATGTGGAGAATGACGGAAAACCTCTGGATATCCGGACGCTGGATTACATTTATCGGAATAAGACCTCGGCACTGATCGAAGCTTCGATGATGATCGGCGCGGTCCTGGCGGGAGCGGAGGACGCGAAAATCCGACAGGTGGAACGCGCGGCCGGCTATGTGGGCCTGGCTTTCCAGATCGAGGATGACATTCTGGATGTGACCAGCACCCAGGAAGAGCTGGGAAAGCCGATTCACAGTGACGAGAAGAACCATAAGACGACTTATGTGACACTGAAGGGGATCGAGGCGGCCGGACAGGAAGCAAAACGCCTGTCAGAGGAAGCTGTGGCGGTCTTTGACGGACTGGAAGAAAAAAATGAGTTTTTGCGGGCGTTGATTCTGGAATTGGTGGGCCGCAGGAAATAGAGGGGATACCTATGATTTTGGAAAAACTGAAACAGCCGAATGACCTGCATGATATTCCGCTGTCAGAGTTTCCGGCGCTTGCCCGGGAAATCCGGCAGTTTCTGATTGAGAGCGTGAGTAAGACGGGAGGACACCTTGCTTCGAATCTGGGAGCGGTGGAACTGACGCTGGCGCTTCACAATGTACTGGAATTTCCGGAGGACAAGCTGATCTGGGATGTGGGCCATCAGGCATACACCCATAAAATACTGACCGGGAGAAAAGACGGCTTTGACAGGCTTCGTCAGGACGGGGGACTGAGTGGTTTTCCAAAGAGAAAAGAAAGCGATTGCGATGCCTTTGATACCGGGCACAGTTCCAACTCGATCTCGGCGGGACTGGGGTATGTGAGGGCCAGAGATCTTTTGGGGGAATCTTATCAGGTGGTTTCCGTGATCGGCGACGGCGCCCTGACCGGCGGGATGGCTTATGAGGCCTTAAACAACGCGGCGGAGCTGAAGACTAATTTTATCATTGTGCTCAATGACAATACCATGTCGATCTCAAAGAATGTGGGAGGCATTTCCACCTATCTGAGCGCAGTCCGCACAGCACAGTCTTACACAGGCCTGAAGCTGAATGTGACCAATTCCCTGAAACGGATTCCCCATGTGGGAGAGCAGCTGGTGGATGCGGTGAGAAAAACCAAGACCAGCATCAAACAGCTGATGATTCCCGGAATGTTTTTTGAGGATATGGGGATTACTTATCTGGGACCGGCAGACGGACATGATATGCTGCAGATGATGAAGCTGTTCAACGAGGCAAAGCGGGTGCAGGGACCGGTGCTGGTTCATGTGGTGACGGAGAAAGGGCGGGGCTATGAACCTGCTGTGCGCCATCCGGCCCGGTTCCATGGAACCGGAGCCTTTGATGTGGCCACAGGGCTTCCTCTGAAAAAAAGCAAGCCTACGTATACGGATATCTTTTCCACAGTTATGCGGAAAATGGGAGACCGGGAGAAAGACGTGGTGGCGGTTACCGCGGCCATGCCGACGGGAACCGGTCTGAAACGGTTCGCCAATATGTTTCCGGATCGTTTTTTTGACGTAGGGATCGCGGAGGAGCATGCGGTGACCTTCTGCGCGGGGCTTGCGCTAGGCGGCATGACTCCTGTGCTGGCTGTCTATTCCTCTTTCCTGCAAAGAGGAATCGATCAGGCGCTGCATGACGTGTGTATGCAGGAGCTTCATGTGGTTTTTGCCATCGACCGCGCGGGGCTTGTGGGAAGCGATGGGGAGACACACAACGGATGTTTTGACCTGAGTTATCTGTCCATGATGCCACATATGACGCTGATGGCTCCGAAGAATCTCTGGGAGCTGTCCGATATGATGAAATTTGCGGTTCACGCAAAGGGTCCGGTGGCGATTCGCTATCCCAGGGGAGAGGCTTATGACGGCCTGAAGGAATACCGGGAGCCGGTCGCGCTGGGCAAGGCAGAGGTGATTGCCCGGGGAAGCAAGATCGCGCTTCTGGCGGTGGGCAGTATGGTGAAGACTGCGGAGACCGTCTGGAGAACTCTGCGGGAGCAGGGCCAGGAAGTGACCTTTGTGAATATGCGCTTTGTGAAACCTCTTGACCGGGAGCTCCTGGACGAACTGGCGGCGGATCATGAATATCTGATTACGCTGGAGGAGAACGTGCAAAGCGGCGGATTCGGAGAACATGTCACGGCCTACATGCAGGATCGTCATCCGCAGATCAGGGTAAAAATTGTGGCGATTCCGGACCGGTTTGTGGAGCAGGGCGATGTGGAGAGCTGGAGAAAAAAACTGGGACTGGACGCGGAGTCTGTCTTAAAACAGATAGAGGAATGGAAAAGATGAAAGAACGATTGGATGTTTTGCTGGTAAAAAGAAATCTGGCGGATTCCAGAGAAAAGGCGAAGGCAGTGATTATGGCCGGGGAAGTCTATGTGGATAATCAGAAAGAGGACAAGGCCGGATCCATGTTTGAGGACACTGCCAGGATTGAGGTGAGGGGAAATACCCTCCCCTATGTGAGCCGCGGCGGGCTGAAACTGGAAAAAGCCATGACACATTTTCAGGTAACGCTCCAGGATAAAATTTGCCTGGATGTGGGAGCTTCCACCGGCGGCTTTACCGACTGTATGCTGCAGAACGGGGCGAAGAAAGTCTATGCCATCGATGTGGGACATGGACAGCTGGCCTGGAAACTGCGCAACGATCCCAGGGTGGTCTGCATGGAGAAGACCAATATCCGGTATGTACTGCCCGAACACGTGGGAGAGGAGGCAGATTTTGCGTCTATAGATGTCTCTTTCATTTCTCTGACGAAGGTGCTGATACCAGTGCGGGATCTTCTGGGAGAGCAAGGAGAGATTGTATGCCTGATCAAACCGCAGTTTGAGGCGGGCCGGGAAAAAGTCGGAAAAAAAGGCGTGGTCCGTGATCCGGCGGTTCATCTGGAAGTGATTGAGAAAGTGATCGCCTATGCCCGTTCGATTGGATTCGCGGTTCTGGGACTGGAGTTCTCCCCGATCAAAGGTCCGGAGGGAAATATTGAGTATCTGCTCCATCTGCAAAAGAACGGCAGCGAAACCGGGCAGGCAGATCCCAAAAAGACAGTGCAGGAAGCGCATGATACCCTGGCGTAGAGGAAAGAGACGATGGATAATTTTTTTGTCATTACAAACAGTTTGAAAGATGTGGGTCTTGTGACCACAGAGAAAATCCGTCAGTATCTGGAACAGCATAACCGGAGATGTCAGATTCAGATTGCCGAGGAAAAAAAAGAAGGGCCTTATCATTACACCAACCCGGATCAGATCCCGGATGACACCGAGTGTATCATCGTTCTGGGCGGGGACGGAACTCTGCTGCAGGCAGCCAGAGATGTGGTGCATAAAGGGATTCCTCTGTTCGGAATTAACCTGGGAACGCTGGGCTTTCTCGCTGAGGTAGACCGTCAGAATCTCTATCCGGCTCTGGATAAACTGATGGAAGATAAATATTTTATCGATGAACGTATGATGCTCACCGGGCGTGCCTACCATGAGGGCAGACTCATCGGAGAGGACCTGGCGCTCAATGATATTGTCATCAGCCGGGAAGGCCGGCTGAGAGTTCTGAATTTTATCAATTATGTCAATGGAGAATATCTGAACGTCTATAACGCGGATGGCGTGATTGTGTCCACGCCGACGGGGTCCACAGGGTACAGTCTGTCGGCGGGCGGGCCGATTATATCTCCCAGCGCGTCCATGATTCTCATGACGCCGCTGGCGCCTCATACCCTGAATTCGCGCAGCGTGGTTTTTTCTCCGGAAGATACCCTGTGCGTGGAAGTAGGGGAGGGCAGAAGAGTCAGCGAGGAACAGGCAATCGTCTCTTTCGACGGGGACACCACCCTCCGGATGGTGACGAAGGACCGTCTGATTATTGAACAGGCAAAAGTAAAGACAAAGATTGTAAAGCTGAGTAATTTGAGTTTCGTAGAGGTTCTGCGCAAGAAAATGCGCAATTATTAGGAGGAACTGGTATGAAGATTGAAAGACATGCGAAGATTATTGAGCTGATTCACCAGTACGAGATTGAGACCCAGGAAGAGCTGGCGGCACGGCTTCATGAGGCGGGATATTCTGTGACTCAGGCGACGATATCCAGAGATATCCGGGAACTGAATCTGACGAAGGTAGCCGGCAGAAACGGGCATTCTCATTATGAAATCATACATAATTCCAAGCAGAACCTCAGTGAAAAATATTCCCGGGTGCTCCGGGACGCGTTTCTGTCCATGGATATGGCACAGAACATCCTGGTGATCAAGACGGTTCCAGGTATGGCCATGGCGGTTGCGGCGGCTCTGGATGAGCTGAACTGGAAGGAGATCGTCGGCTGTATTGCCGGAGACGATACGATTATGTGCGCGGTGAAAACCGTGGATGATACGCTTCTGATTATGGAGCGGTTAAGAAAGATACTGGATGAGTTGGGGTGAGCAGGAAATACTATGTTAGTACATCTTCATGTGAAAAATCTGGCTCTGATTGAGGAGGCAGAGGTTGATTTCGGACCGGGACTGAATATTCTCACCGGAGAAACCGGAGCCGGAAAATCCATTCTCCTGGGATCCATGCAGCTGGTGCTGGGAGCGAAAATGTCCAGGGAAATGATTCGGGAGAATGCTTCCCATGCCCTTGTGGAGCTTTTGTTTCACACGGAAAATTCTGCGGTGCTTTCCCTTTTGGAGGAGATGGATATTTCTGTGGAAGAGGGAGAGATTCTGTTGTCCAGAAAGATTCTGGATGGCAGGAGTGTGAGCAGAATAAACGGACAGACCTGTACGGTGGGGCAGATGAAAGCGGCGGCGGAGCTGCTGTTGGATATTCACGGGCAGCATGAGCATCAGTCTTTGCTGTATCCGGCGAAACAGCTGGAGATTCTGGACGCGTACGGAAAAGACGAGATTCATCCGGCCAGAGAAAAGGTGCGGGAGAAGTATGAGCGGTATCGCGGGATACAAAAAGAGCTGCGATCCATGGATATGGACGAGGAACAGAGAAACCGGGAACTCTCTCTGCTGGAATTTCAGCTGGACGAGATCGAGAAAGCCAGTCTGATTCCCGGAGAAGATGAGGAACTGGAACAGCGCTACCGGAAGATGAACAACAGCCGCCGGATCGTGGAGGCTTTGCAGCGGGTCCATACCTGCACAGGCTACGAGGAGAACGGTGCGGCGGGCGATCTGCTTGGACGGGCGCTGGGAGAGATCTCCGGGGTCAGCGCATACGATGAGGAGATCCGGCCCCTGGAGAGCATGCTTCTGGATATCGACAGTCTTTTGAATGATTTCAACCGGGAATTGTCTTCTTATCTGGATGGCATGGTGTTTTCCGAGGAGGAATTCTATCAGACGGAGCAGCGGCTGGATTTGCTCAACGGGCTGAAAGCAAAATATGGAAGAACGCTGGAAGACGTGGCGTCTTTTGCGGAGGAACAGCAGAAAAAACTGGAAAAACTGGAAAAGTATGAGGAAAATGTCCGGATTCTCCGTGAGAAGCTGGAAGACGCGCAGAAAGATCTGGAGGAGGCATCGCATGAACTGTCTGAAATCAGGAAACAATATGCACGGAAACTGTCTCTGGAGATCGTCGAAGGCCTGCGTGAGCTGAATTTCCTTGAAGTAGATTTTGAGATTGTTTTCCGGAAAACGAATACTTATTCGGCGAATGGATACGATGAGATCGAGTATGAGATTTCCACCAATCCGGGAGAGCCAAGAAAGCCTTTCGGGAAAGTGGTATCCGGCGGTGAGCTGTCCCGTATTATGCTGGCAGTCAAGACGATTCTGGCGGATAAAGACGCAGTGGAAACCCTGATTTTCGATGAAATCGACACGGGAATCAGCGGCCGGACCGCACAGAAAGTTTCCGAAAAAATGGCGATTATCGGACAGAAGCATCAGGTGTTATGCATCACGCACCTGCCTCAGATCGCGTCCATGGCAGACTGTCATTTTGAGATCCGGAAAGAGACCGAACAGGGAGAGACGACGACGAAAATCCGGATTCTGGACGAGGAAGCGTCAGTGCGGGAACTGGCCCGGATGCTGGGCGGAGCGCAGATTACTCAGAGAGTGCTGGAGAACGCCCACGAGATGAAAGAATTGGCACGTCAGCAAAAAAATAGAAGACTGAAAAAGTAAAATTATCACATACTAAAAGAGGATTCTGGTGAACAGAACCCTCTTTTTTCTTATACAGAAAAATGTAAGGAGGATGTGATAATATGACCGCAAAACAGAAGTATCGGCGCTTTCTGTATGTCCTTCTGTTTCTGGATCTGCTGGTGATGGGCTATCTGGGATACCGTTATCTGGATCGGAAAATACCGAAAGAACTGCACGTGGTGAGAGGCGAAGAAGAGAAGATCGAAGAGGTGTTTTCGTCTCCCTGGCTGGAATACGACACGTCAATTCCGGCTTCTCAGAATGGTTCCTATACCGTCCGCTGCCGTCTGTTCGGAATTCTTCCGTTTAAAGATGTGAAAGTGACCACAGGAGAGAGGGAGACACTCCGGGTGAGCGGGAAGCCGGTCGGCCTTTATATGGAGACACAGGGAGTTCTGATTATTGACACCGGGGAGATTGTGGGAAAGGATGGCGTCAGTTACGAGCCGGCTCAGAATGTCGCTCAGGCAGGAGATTACATTGTGGCGTTCAACGAGCAGAGAGTGACCTCAAAAAAGGAGCTGGTGGAGGACATTGCCTGCTGCGGGGGAGAGACGGCTGTCCTGTCAGTGATCCGGCACGGAGAGGAAATCTCCCTGTCTCTGGATCCGGTGATGGGTGAGGATGGCAGATATAAGCTGGGAATCTGGGTGAGAGATAACACACAGGGAATTGGAACGCTGACTTATATCCGGGAAAACGGAGAGTTCGGCGCTCTGGGGCATGGAATCAGCGATGTGGATACCGGAGAGCTTCTGCATATCCAGGACGGAGCCCTGTACCAGACGGAAATTCTGGGAATTCAGAAAGGGAGCAAAGGAAGCCCGGGAGAGTTGTCCGGAATTATCCGCTACACTGCGTCCAATCAGATCGGCAGGATCCGGAAAAACTGTTCCAACGGGATCTACGGGGAAATGGACAGAGGGGAAATGGACGCTTTCAGCTGGGCTCAAATGCCTGTGGGATACAAGCAGGATATGAAGCTTGGCAAGGCGCAGATTCTGTTTCAAAAGGATGGAAAGACAGAGGCTTACGATGTGGAAATTACAAAAATAGACATGGATCATGAAGATACGAATAAAAGTTTTGTGATAAAAGTTACCGATCCGAGACTGCTGTCGATTACCGGCGGAATCGTACAGGGAATGAGTGGAAGTCCGGTGATTCAGGACGGCAAAATTGTGGGTGCGGTGACTCATGTTTTTGTGCAGGATTCCGCTTCCGGGTATGGGATTTTCATAGAAACGATGCTGGATCAGCAGTGATTTCTGTGTAAAAAAATGCTGGAAAAAGTGATAGAAAAATACAGAAAATTAATAGAATTTGTCAAAATATGGGGAACGAAAATGCGCGGGAAGCGCCATATTCAGCTTGTTTCCGGATAAATTTCAGTCTATAATAATGATGTGATGTAAAGAAACAAAATGAAAAAGGGCCCGAGGTTTCTGATCATTCAAAATAGAAAAAGAATTTGTGGTATAGAGTTGAGGAGGTAGTATACCCATGGAAAAATTGAATGTGGCGATTGCAGACGACAATGAGAAAATGGTGGAAATGCTGGGTAAAATGATTGATGAAGATAAAGAGCTGGAATTAGTCGGCAAAGCGCATAACGGAGAAGAAATCTGCAGAATTATTCAAAGCAAGGAGCCGGATGTGGTGGTACTGGATATTATTATGCCGAAAGTAGACGGGCTTTCTGTGATGGAGAAAATGCAGCATGACGGCAGTATCAAGAAAATGCCGTCTTTTATCGTCGTATCCGCAGTGGGGCAGGAGAGGATTACGGAGGATGCGTTCAATCTGGGAGCAGACTATTACGTCCTGAAACCCTTCGATATGCAGATGCTGCTGAATCGAATCAAACACATGAAAACGTCGGTTTCCAGGCGGACCAGAGAGATTACGAAGAGAGGAGCTGCGCAGGAGAAAAGTGCGTATCCCCAGAGAAATCTCGAGACGGATGTGACCAACATTATCCATGAGATTGGAGTCCCCGCTCACATCAAGGGCTATCAGTATCTGCGAGACGCGATTATTCTGTGTGTCAACGACATGGAGATGCTGAATTCTATCACCAAAATTCTGTATCCGACCATTGCGAAGAGGCAGCAGACCACACCGAGCCGTGTGGAGCGGGCGATCCGGCATGCCATAGAGGTTGCATGGAGCCGCGGAAAGATGGACACCATCGATGAATTGTTCGGATACACGGTGAGCACAGGAAAGGGAAAACCCACAAATTCCGAATTTATTGCATTGATTGCGGACAAAATCCGCCTGGAGTACAAAAATCGCTCTTTTCATTAAGGGTAGAATGGGATATAATAAAAATAGATTTGTGTCATTTTTATGAGACAGAGGGAAAAATGTACTGCCAAGGAGGGTTTACTGATGAAAAAGATCTTATTTGCTACATCAGAAGCGGTGCCTTTTATCAAAACCGGAGGTCTGGCGGATGTTTGCGGAGCTCTTCCCAAATGTTTTGATAAACGCTATTTTGATGTGAGAGTCGTGCTGCCGAAATATGCCTGTATGAAGCAGGAGTGGAAAGACAAAATGCAGTATGTCACCCATTTTTATATGGATCTGGGCTTTAAAAACTGCTATGTCGGAATTATGCAGATGGAATATGAAGGAATTCAGTTCTATTTCATCGACAATGAATATTATTTCAGTGGACCTAAGCCTTATGACAGCGGCCCTTGGGATTTGGAAAAATTTGCTTTTTTCTCAAAAGCAGTTCTGTCTATTCTGCCGGTGATTGATTTCCGGCCGGATGTGATCCACTGCCATGACTGGCAGACGGGCCTGGTGCCGGTTTATCTGCACGACAGTTTCCAGGCAGGAGAATTCTTCCGGGGTATTAAGACGGTTATGACGATACATAACCTGAAGTTCCAGGGCGTATGGGATGTGAAGACGGTGAAGGGAATCACCGGCCTTTCCGATTACTATTTCACGCCGGACAAGCTGGAAGCGTATAAGGATGCCAATTATCTCAAAGGCGGTATTGTCTTCGCGGATGCGGTGACTACAGTGAGCAATACGTATGCGGAGGAGATTAAGACTCCATTCTACGGGGAACGTCTGGATGGGCTGATGCGCGCGCGCTCCAACAGCCTGCGGGGAATTGTCAACGGAATTGATTACGACGAATATAATCCGCAGACCGATCCGTTTATCTCGAATCATTATAATGCGGTGACATTCCGCAAGGAGAAAGGAAAGAATAAGCGTGCCCTTCAAAGAGAACTTGGACTGAATGAGGATCCCGGCGTGATGATGCTCGGAATTGTATCCCGGCTGACGGATCAGAAAGGGTTCGATCTGATCGCCTATGTGATGGACGAGCTTTGCCAGGATGCCGTACAGATTGTGGTTCTGGGAACCGGAGATGAGCGCTATGAGAATATGTTCCGCCACTTTGACTGGAAATATCATGGAAAAGTATCGGCGAACATCTATTATTCAGAGCCCCTGTCCCATAAAATTTACGCGGCTTCGGACGCATTCCTGATGCCGTCCCTGTTTGAGCCCTGCGGACTGAGTCAGCTGATGAGCCTTCGGTATGGTACGGTTCCGATTGTCCGTGAGACCGGCGGGCTGAAAGATACCGTGGAACCTTATAATGAATACGAAAGCACAGGAACCGGATTCAGCTTCGCGAATTACAATGCCCACGAGATGCTGGGAGTAATCCGCAACGCGGAGCGGATTTTCTATGATAAAAAACGGGAGTGGAACAAAATCGTAGACCGGGCGATGGCGAAGGATTTCTCGTGGAATCATTCCGCTGCCCAGTACGAAGAGATGTACAACTGGTTAATTGGAGAATAGAAAAAAAGAGAAGAAAAAGAAGTCCCGAAGCGGGCTTCTTTTTCTGTGCGCCGGGGTTGACAATTTCAGGATTCTAGCTTACTATGTTAGAGGAAAACACGAACACAGGTTCGCATAAAAAGAAAGAATCAAAGGAGTACATAGATGAATAACGATCAGAAACAGAAAGCACTGGAATCCGCAATCGAGAACATCGAAAAACAGTATGGAAAAGGTGCGATTATGAAGCTGGGAGAGTCCAGCATGAACAGCCATATCGAGACGGTTCCGACCGGTTCCCTGAGTCTGGATATTGCCCTGGGAGTGGGGGGAGTACCGCGGGGAAGGATTATGGAAGTCTACGGACCGGAGTCCAGCGGTAAGACAACGGTAGCGCTTCATATGGTTGCCGAGGTACAGAAACAGGGCGGCATCGCCGGGTTTATCGACGCGGAGCATGCGCTGGATCCGGTGTACGCGAAGAAGATCGGCGTGGACATTGACAATCTCTACATTTCCCAGCCCGACAGCGGAGAGCAGGCGCTGGAAATCACGGAGACCATGGTGCGTTCCGGTGCTGTGGACATTGTGATTGTAGACTCTGTGGCGGCTCTGGTTCCGAAGGCAGAGATTGACGGGGATATGGGAGATTCCCATGTGGGACTTCAGGCCCGTCTGATGTCACAGGCGCTGAGGAAACTCACCGCGGTGATCAGCAAATCCAACTGTATTGTTCTCTTTATCAATCAGCTCCGTGAGAAAGTCGGAGTGATGTTTGGAAATCCGGAGACCACCACAGGAGGAAGGGCGTTGAAATTCTACTCCTCGATCCGCCTGGAAGTGCGAAAAGGGGAGAGCCTGAAGCAGGGCAGTGAATTCGTGGGCAGCCGGACGAAGGTGAAAGTGGTGAAGAACAAGGTGGCGCCGCCGTTTAAGACTGCGGAATTTGATATTATGTTCGGAGAAGGAATTTCCCGCGAAGGGGATGTCCTGGATCTGGCAGCAGCCTGCAATGTGGTGAACAAAAGCGGCGCTTGGTACGCATATCAGGGCGAGAAGATCGGTCAGGGCCGGGAGAACGCGAAACTCTACCTGAAAGAACATCCGGATGTCTTCCAGGAGATCGACCATAAAGTGAGAGTCTTCCATCATCTGATTGAGGAGGAAGAAGCCGGACAGGAAGCGAATGAGACGGAACAGATATGAGACCGGAAGAAGGCCGTGAGGCTGTAAGGAAAGAAGCGAAGAAGAAAGCCATGCGTCTTCTGGAACAGATGGACCGTACAGAGAAAAATCTCCGACAGAAGCTGTCCCAGAGCGGATTTCCGCCGGAAGCTGTGGAGGAGGCTCTGGATTATGTAAAGTCCTACGGGTATGTGGATGACAGGCGGTATGCCAGGAATTACCTGGCATACCGCCTGTCGGCGAAAAGCCGCCGGCAGCTTTTCGGGGAGCTGTACCAAAAGGGCGTGGACCGGGAGATTATCGAGGAAGCATGGGAGGAAGTCCTTCAGGATGTCCAGCCGGATGAGCGGGAGCTGATCCGCCGCCAGGTTCTGAAAAAATACCAGGCAAACGATCAGCTGGATGCCGGCCAGATGCGGAGACTTTATGGCTTTTTGTCCAGAAAAGGATTCCGCTATGAGGATATCCGCAGCGTCCTGGAAGAAGAAAATATCCGGCAGTCAGACCCCTGGGAAAAGTGAAAAAATAAAATAGAAAAACTTGACATAATTTCGAAAACAATATAAACTTGTATTGTTGTGATTGTACAATGAAAATTTAATAAGGAGGTGCTCCTGTGGCAAATGTAATTATTGTTGCAGTTGTCGCTGTAGTTGCGCTACTTATTGCAATCCCTGTAACCTATAAGGTGGCGATCGATAACAAGACCCGAAAGGACGCGGAAGTTATCGGTACGGCAGAGGAAAAAGCAAGAGGCATCATAGACGAAGCCCTGAAATCGGCGGAATCCAAAAAGAGAGAAGCTCTTTTAGAGGTAAAAGAGGAATCTCTGCGTACTCGCAATGAGCTGGAGAAAGAGACAAAAGAGCGAAGAGCAGAATTGCAGAAATACGAAAAAAGAGTGCTCTCAAAAGAGGAAGCGGTTGACAAAAAGGCTGACGTGATTGAAAAGCGGGAAGCGGAATGTACAGCAAGAATAGCTGATTTACAGAAAAAGGAAAAACGCGTAGGCGAGCTTGAAGAACAAGGAGTACGGGAACTGGAAAGAATTTCAGGTCTTACCTCCGAACAGGCAAAAGAACAATTGTTGAAATCTGTTGAAGATGATGTAAAAGTTGATGTTGCGAAGCTTTACAAAGAACTGGAGAGCAAAGCAAAGGAAGAGGCACACAAAAAAGCCAAAGAGTATGTGGTGACCGCGATTCAGAAATGTGCGGTGGACCATGTTTCTGAGACAACTATTTCGGTAGTTCAGCTCCCAAGCGATGAGATGAAGGGCAGAATTATCGGACGGGAGGGACGGAATATCCGGACACTGGAGACCCTGACCGGTGTGGATTTGATTATCGATGATACTCCGGAGGCAGTGGTTCTGTCAGGATTTGATCCCATTCGAAGAGAAATTGCACGTATTGCATTGGAAAAGCTAATTGTTGACGGACGAATTCACCCGGCTCGAATTGAAGAGATGGTGGAAAAGGCTCAGAAAGAAGTGGAGGCGATGATCCGGGAAGAGGGAGAAAACGCAGCCATTGATGTGGGAGTGCATGGCATTCATCCGGAGCTGATCCGGCTTTTGGGAAGAATGAAGTTCCGGTCAAGTTATGGACAGAATGCGTTGAAACATTCCATAGAAGTTGCTCAGCTGTCCGGCCTGCTGGCTGGGGAAGTTGGCGTTGATGTACGTATGGCAAAACGCGCTGGTCTGCTCCATGATATTGGAAAATCCATAGATCATGAAGTGGAAGGTTCTCATATTCAGATCGGCGTTGATTTATGTAAGAAATATAAGGAATCTCCTCTTGTTATCAATGCGGTGGCGGCACATCACGGAGACTGTGAACCGGAGTCGCTGATCGCGTGTATCGTCCAGGCGGCGGATGCCATTTCCGCGGCAAGGCCGGGTGCGAGAAGAGAAACCCTGGAGACATATACAAACAGATTAAAACAGTTGGAAGACATCGCCAACCAGTTTAAAGGTGTGGAGAAGTCTTTTGCCATTCAGGCAGGTAGAGAAATCCGCGTAATGGTGGTGCCGGATCATGTGAGTGATGCGGACATGGTTCTGCTGGCAAGAGATGTCGCGAAGCAAATCGAGGCAGAGCTGGAGTATCCGGGTCAGATCAAGGTCAATGTGATTCGGGAGAGCCGTGTGGTAGACTACGCGAAATAAAATGTTCTTAAGCGAAAAGAAAACCGAGAATCCCAAATGGGAGGCTCGGTTTTTTTTATGCGGTCCGTTCTCTGACAAGCCGGGAAAAGCATACACTCCTAAGGGGTGGATGCGATGAAAGAAAAGAAGAGATTTTCCTGGGAATTCACTCCCGGATTCTTTCTGATTCTGTTCTGGGCCGCGTTTGGAGCCGGCGTTCTGGGCATGAACCTTTTGTGGGAAGCCTGTTTTCAGCAGGGCAGCCTTATGGGGCTTTTTTTGCTGTTTCGTTCTGTGCGCGGAGACTGGGAGCCGGGGAAATATTTCTGGTATGTTTTGAAATACCGCTGCGGCTGGCTGCTGGTCTGCATGCTGGCATCCAGTTCCGTGTGGGGACTTTTGGTCTCTTTTCTGAGTGTGGCGCTGCCGGGGTTCCTACTGGGAATGCTCGTGACGCTGTCGATTCTGGAGTTTGGAATTCTGGGGCTTGCCGGCGGGGCGGCGCTTGTATTTCCTCAGATCCTCTGTTATTTTCCGGCGGTAATCTGGCTGATGAGCGGTCTGGCGCGAAAATCCTCCGGGTATCTGAAAAAGAACGGAAGATTTTCCAAAAGTCCGGGAACAGATCGCAGGTTTTTGACGGGATGTATTTTCCTTTATCTTGCCGGTGTGCTCCTGGAAAGTTTTGTAAATCCCATGGTTTTGGAGTTTGTTTTATCTCATATGGGGTTTTTTTAGGAAAAATGAATTGCTTTTCTGACGGAATCTGCGTATAATAGTGTCATCGGGGGGAGAGAAGCAAGGTAGAGCACGATATGAAAAGTGTGATTCGAGAGTTTATTGTTTATTTGCATAACATCAAGCAGAGTTCGAAAAATACAGAGCTGTCTTATGAAAGAGATTTGAATAAAATGGAAGCATATCTGAGCGAACAGGGAGTGGCGGATCCGGCGGAGGCTACCGCGGCGGATCTGAAGGGATATCTGAATTATCTCAGAGAGAACCGGTTCGCTGCCTCAACGATCTCGCGAAGTGTCGCGTCTATGAGAGCTTTTTACCGGTTTCTTTTCAAAATGCACCGGATCGAGAAGGACCCCTCGGAGGATCTGAAACCTCCGAAAGTGGAGAAGAAAGCACCGGAGATTCTGACGGTGGATGAGGTGGATCTTCTGCTTTCGCAGCCGGCCGCGGATACGGCGAAAGGGCTGCGGGACAAGGCTATGATGGAACTTTTGTACGCTACAGGAATGCGGGTGAGCGAACTGATTTGTCTGGAGGTATCGGACGTTAATCTGAGTCTGGGGTATGTGGACTGCAGCGCCGGGACCAAGGAGAGAATCATTCCCTTTGGGGATACCTGCAGGAAGGCGCTGGAACAGTATTTGAGCGAAGGAAGACAGGAACTTCTGGGAGCGAAAGAAAGCCGGGTGCTGTTTCCCAACTGTTCCGGGAAAGTGATGAGCCGTCAGGGCTTCTGGAAGGTTCTGAAAAAATATGCGCTGTCCGCTGGAATCACAGAGGATATCACGCCGCACACGCTGCGGCATTCTTTTGCGGCTCATATGCTGCAGAATGGAGCGGATATCCGGAGTCTTCAGGAAATGCTGGGGCATTCGGACGTCTCCACCACACAGATGTATCTGAATCTGAATACGAACCGTATCCGGGATGTCTATGTAAAAGCGCATCCCAGGAGATAGAGAGAGTCGAGCAGGCGTAAGCCTGCTCGATTGCGTTTGCCCGGGAATCCGCGGCAGCGCAAAAACAGAGAGAACTCAGCGGGAGCGGAGGCAGCGGCAGAGAGCCCCGGGTGAGAGCAGATGAAGGTCAAAGGACAGAAGCCGGTTCAGGGCAGACAGATGGAGAAGGGTGAGACAGGCTTCACTGATCAGAATCCCCCAGAGATACCCCTGGATTCCCCGGACAGGAATGACCCAGAGTACACAGGCCAGGCGAAGGGTGATGCCGAGGACACTGTGGATCAGACAGAGATTTGTCTTTCCCAGCCCGTTTAAGACACTTGCCAGAGCGGCGTTCAGATAGAGGAACGGACAGACGAAGGAAAGAATGCGGATAAAAGAGCCGGCCTGGGAACTGTGAAAGAGAAAATTCCCGAGAAAGTCTCCGAAAACCGTGAAACAGACCATACAGGAAAAGCCCAGAAGCAGGCAGCACTGGACGGTGAGCTCCACGGCATGCCGGATTTTTTTCTCCTGTTCCAGAGCCTGAAGCTGCGCGATGGAAGGGAGGAGCATCACACTGAAAGAGTTGGTGAAAGCTGTGGGAAACAGGATGAGGGGAAGCGCCATCCCTGTGAGGGTTCCGTAGGTTCCCAGAGCCTCCGGGCTGCTGCAGCCATACCGTATCAGCCTGGAGGGGATGAAAATGGCTTCCGCGGAGGAAAGAAGCGTGGTGATCAGCCGGCTGGCGGTCAGCGGCAGATAGACGGTGAACAGGTTTTTCAGGTGGAGAAAAGGTGTCCGCACGGGAAAGAGAGGGAGCGTTGTCCAGGGATGCCTCCAGAGAAAATAAAAAAGGCAGAAGATTACCGCGCAGAATTCACCTGCGAACATGCCGATTACAGCAACCCAGGCGGTGGGAGTTTCCCCGCGGGAGAGAAGAAAGGCACAGGCAGCGCAGGCGGTGACGATCCGGAGGCTCTGTTCCAGAAGCTGGCCTGCGGCAGGCAGGGCTGTTTTTTCGCGGGAATAAAAATACGCGTTGACACAGGCATGGAGAGCGGAGAGAGGAAGGATCCAGGAGACCAGCCGCAGCAGCGGAACCGTCCGGGGATCCTGCAGAAAAAATTCTGCGGCGGTTCCGGCATTTTCCCGGAGAACCCAGGAGATCAGGCAGGAAAAAAGAAACGAAAAGCCGGTTCCCGTAAAGAAAAGATCACGGGCCCCTTTCTCATCGCCCAGAGCGGATTTTCCGGCCGCAAAGCGGGAGATGGCGGTGGACATGCCGGATACCGTCAGGGACAGGCACAGAGCCTGAACCGGAAAGATAAGCTGGCAGAGCCCCATCTGCTGGGCACCGATTGTGTGAGAGAGGAATATTCTATAGAAGAAGCCCATCACCCGGCTTAAAAATCCCGCGGCGGTGAGAATCAGGGCTCCCAGAAGGAGCTTCTTTTTTTGTCTCATAAAATTTTACCCTTTTTGTTCAGTATATTCACCGGATCCCCTTGACAGAACCATCGGACAGTGATAGAGTAAGAATGAAATCACAGTAAATTACTCGGAAATAAAAAGAAGGGTCAGATATGAAACTGTCGACAAAAGGAAGATATGGGCTGCGTGCCCTGGTGGACCTGGCAGTCCACAGTGAGAAGGATACGGTTTCGATTCAAAGCATAGCGAACCGTCAGAATCTTTCGGTCAGCTATCTGGAACAGCTGGTGGGTAAAATGCGCAGGGCCGGTATTGTGACCAGTGTAAGAGGCGCGGCCGGGGGCTACCGCATGGCGAAAGACCCCTCCACGGTTTCCGTGGGAGATGTGCTGCGGGCGCTGGAAGGAGACCTGGAAGCGGTGAACTGCCCGGGAAATGACGAGGTTCCCGCCTGCAAAGCGGCATCCAGATGTGTCACAAAATATGTCTGGAAGAGAATCAATGACAGCATCAGTCAGGCGGTGGATGGCATTACCATCGAGGAACTGATTCAGGAGAGTAAAAAAATAAATGGAAAGGAATCAAAGGACGATGAATAAGCAGATTTATTTGGACAATGCGGCGACGACGAAGACCGCGCCGGAAGTTGTGGAGGCAATGCTTCCGTTTTTTACGGAGAATTACGGGAATCCGTCCAGTATTTACAGTCTGGCAGGCATCAGCAAAGAGGCCATCGACCACGCAAGGGAGCAGATCGCGTCGGTGATCGGCGCCAGCCCCAAGGAGATCTATTTTACCGGCAGCGGAAGCGAGGCGGATAACTGGGCTTTGAAGGCGGCTTATGAGCATCTGCAGTCGAAGGGAAACCATATTATCACCACCAAGATCGAACACCATGCGATTCTGCATACCTGTGAGTACCTGGAAAAATACCGGGGAGCCAGAGTGACGTATCTGAATGTGGATGAGAACGGCCTGGTGGATCTGGAAGAACTGGAAAGTGCCATCACACCGGAGACAATTCTGATTTCCGTAATGTTCGCGAACAATGAAATCGGAACCATTCAGCCAATCCGGGAAATCGGCCAGATTGCCAGAGAACACGGGATTTATTTTCACACGGATGCGGTACAGGCGTTCGGACAGATTCCCATCCATGTGGACGAGTATCACATTGATATGCTCAGTTCCAGCGCGCACAAGATTAACGGCCCGAAAGGAATCGGTTTTCTGTATATCCGCCGGGGTGTGAAAATCCGCTCCTTTATCCACGGCGGCGCCCAGGAGCGGAAACGCCGCGCGGGAACCGAGAATGTCCCGGGGATTGTGGGCTACGGAGCGGCGGCCCAGAGGGCGGCGGAAACCATGGCGGAGAGAACCGGGAAGGAGACAAAGCTCAGAGATTACCTGATTGAGAGAATTACCGGAGAGATCCCCTACTGCCGTCTGAACGGAGATCCCAGAAAGCGTCTGCCTAACAATGTCAATATCAGTTTTCAGTTTATCGAGGGAGAATCTCTGCTGATTTTCCTGGATAACGCGGGAATCTGCGCTTCCAGCGGCTCCGCCTGTACCTCCGGTTCCCTGGATCCGTCTCATGTGCTCCTGGCGATCGGCCTGCCCCATGAGATAGCCCATGGCTCTCTGCGGCTGACCCTGAGCGAGGAGACGACGAAGGAAGAACTGGATTATGTGGTGGAAAAGCTGAAAGAGATTGTGGAACGGCTGCGCAGTATGTCGCCGCTTTATGAAGATTTTGTAAAAAGAAATACAAATTCCTAAAATTAAAATGAAGAATCTGCAAAAAATAAAAATCAGGATTGACGGAAAGCGTCAAAATTGAGATAGTGAAAGAGAAACACAGGAGGAAATCGTATGTACAGTGAAAAAGTAATGGATCATTTCCAGAATCCCAGAAACGTGGGAGAGATTGAGAATGCCAGCGGTGTGGGCACGGTGGGAAACGCCAAATGCGGAGATATCATGAGGATCTATCTGGACATTGATGAGAATCAGATTATCCGTGACTGCAAATTCAAAACGTTCGGCTGCGGGGCGGCTATTGCCACCAGCAGTATGGCGACAGAGCTTGTGAAGGGCAAAAACATTCAGGAAGCCCTTCAGGTGACGAACAAAGCGGTGATGGACGCGCTGGACGGACTTCCGCCGGTGAAAGTGCACTGCTCGCTTCTGGCAGAGGAAGCCATTCACGCTGCCCTGTGGGATTACGCGGAAAAACATGGAATTCAGATAGAGGGACTGGAGAAACCGAAATCCGATATTCATGAAGGAGAAGAGGAAGAAGAGGAAGAATACTGATGGCAGGAGAAAAAGTGGTGATCGGGTTGTCCGGAGGAGTGGATTCCTCCGTGGCAGCCTATCTTCTGAAACAGGCAGGTTACGAGGTGATTGGAGTGACCATGCAGACCTGGACGCCCGGGGATTCGCAGGAGACGGATCCGGCGCTGGGAGGAAGTCCTGAGGTGACAAGAGATGCCGCCCAGGTGGCGCAGGATCTTGGGATTCCTTATTATGTGGTGGATTTCCAGGAAGAGTTTTCCAGGCATGTCATGGACTATTTTTCCGCAGAGTATCTGGCTGGGAGAACGCCGAATCCCTGCGTGGTGTGCAACCGGTATGTAAAATGGGAAGCGCTTCTGAAGAAGGCAGAGGAACTGGGCGCCCGGTATCTTGCCACCGGCCACTACGCCAGAATTCTGCGCCTGGAAAACGGCCGGTATACGCTGAAGACCTGTGATTCTTCGGCAAAGGATCAGACTTACGCTCTCTGCCGTCTGACCCAGGAGCAGCTGGCGCACACGCGGATGCCGGTGGGAGATTATACCAAAGAGGAAATCCGGAAAATTGCCGCCGGGATCGGGCTAAAAGTCGCCGATAAACCGGACAGCCAGGAAATCTGTTTTATTCCGGATCACGACTATGCAGGGTTTATCCGCCGGCGGACCGGCGAGGAAATTCCCGAGGGGAATTTTGTGACGGCAGACGGGCGTGTGCTGGGAAGGCACAGGGGAATCATTCACTATACCATCGGACAGCGGAAAGGGCTGAACCTTTCCATGGGACATCCTGTTTTTGTGACAGGAATCCGTCCGGAAACCAACGAAGTGGTGATCGGGGAGAGCGAAGAGGTGTTTGCCCCGGCCATGCGCTGTGAGAATCTGAATTTCATGGGAATTGAGAAGCTGGAAGAAGGAATGGAGTTCACGGTGAAAATCCGTTACAACCATAGAGGCGCGCCCTGTGTGATCGAGAAGGTTCTGTCGGAAGACGAAGTGATCTGCCGCTTCCGGGAGCCTCAGAGGGCGGTGACGCCCGGGCAGGCGGCAGTGTTTTATCAGGATGGATATGTGGCAGCCGCGGGAACCATCACCGGGCAGAGATAAGTACAGAAATGAAATCCGTAATGCGGCAGTTAGGAAATGGTGAGATATGACAGGATTGACGAAAGAACAAATTGAAGAGAGAATCCGGGCCGGACAGGTCAATGTGAGTGATTCGCCGAATACGAGAACTTACAAACAAATCTTACGGGAGAATACGCTGACTTTTTTTAACTTTCTGAACGTGGTTCTCCTGGTTCTGATTTTGCTTGTGGGATCTTATAAAAACGGTCTGTTCATGGGAATTATCGTCATCAATACTGTGATCGGCATCGTGCAGGAGGTACGGGCGAAGAAAACCATTGACAAACTGGCGATTCTCACGGCGAGCAAGGCGGTAGTTCTCAGGGACGGGCAGAAATGGTCGGTTCCCACGGAAGAACTGGTGCTGGATGATGTGATTTACCTCAAAAGCGGAGATCAGGTGCCGGCGGACGCGGTCATTCTGGAAGGAAATGTGGAAGTCAACGAATCTTTGCTGACCGGGGAGGCGGATAATCTGGAGAAGACGGTAAAAGACGAGCTGTTCTCCGGAAGCTTTCTCACGGCAGGGGAGGCCTGCTGTCAGGTGGTACATGTGGGCAAGGATAATTACGCGTCTCAGATCACGAAGGAGGCGAAGGAATTCCGCAAACACAATTCGGAGCTTCGCAATTCGCTGGATCGGATCCTGAAAGTGATCAGTGTGATTATTCTGCCCCTGGGAATTCTGCTTTTTTACAAACAGTATGTGATTGTGGGAGATACCTTCCGCAATTCCGTGGTCAGCACGGTGGCCGGAGTTCTGGGAATGATTCCTGAGGGACTGATTCTCCTCACCAGTGTGGCGCTGACGCTGGGCGCTCTTTACCTTGCGAACCGCAAGACTCTGGTGCAGGAACTGTACTGTATTGAGACCCTGGCAAGGGTGGATACCCTCTGCCTGGATAAGACCGGGACCATCACAGAGGGCAGCATGTGTGTGGAGCAGGTGATTCCCCTGAATTCCCGGGAACCGGAGGAAACCGCCGAAGGCGGGGAGGATGAGACGAAAGAACTGCCTTCCAGGGAAGAAAACGTGCGTTCTGGCCTGCTGGATGAAAAGCAGATCGAGCAGATTATGGGAAATCTCATGAGTGCTCTCAACGATGACAACGCCACGGCGGACGCGCTGAGAGAGCGGTTCCGGCCCCGCCGGGATTTTACTCTGCATCATGCGATTCCTTTTTCTTCCGACCGGAAATACAGCGGGGCATGTTTTGAAGAAAAAGGAACCTTTCTGATGGGAGCCGCGCAGTTCCTGTTCCCGGAGGGGGATCAGGGGCTGACGGAACTCTGCCAGAGGTACGCGCAGGAGGGATACCGGCTTTTGCTTCTGGCCCACAGCCCGGAAATCGCGCAGGGAAACCAGCGGCCGTCTGGACTGCGCCCCTGCGCGGTGCTACTTCTGACGGATGTGATCCGGAAGGAGGCGAGGGAAACCCTGGCCTTTTTCGACAGCCAGGGGGTGGACCTGAAGGTGATCTCCGGAGATGATCCGGTGACGGTGGCGGCGATTGCCAGAAAAGCAGGGCTGAAAAACGCGCGGAATTATGTGGACGCCACGACCCTTGGAAGTCCCCAGGAACTGGAAAAAGCGGTCAGCGAGTGCAGTGTTTTCGGAAGGGTGACGCCCCAGCAGAAAAAAGAGATGGTGCTGGCTCTGCAAAGGCAGGGTCATACGGTGGCCATGACCGGGGATGGAGTCAACGATGTGCTGGCTCTGAAAGAAGCGGACTGCAGCGTCGCCATGGCATCGGGCAGCGACGCGGCCAAAAACATCGCCAATGTGGTGCTTCTGGATTCCAATTTCTCAGCGATGCCGCATATTGTGAATCAGGGAAGAAAGGTTGTAAACAACATCCGGACAGCGGCGTCCATGTTTCTGATCAAGACCATCTTTTCTGTCTGCCTGTCCCTGCTGACCATCTTTTTCGGGGAGAGCTATCCCTTTGAGCCGATCCAGATGTCTCTGATCAGCGCCTGCGCGGTGGGGATTCCCACGTTTCTTCTGGCTCAGGAAGCCAATTATGAACGGCTGGACAAGACGTTTCTGCGGCATGTGTTTCTGAACGCGTTTCCGGCCGCGGTGACCATCACGGCCTGTGTGTTCGCGGTGATGCTGGTCTGTCAGGATATCTACCGCTCCAATGTGATGCTGAATACGGCATGTTTTCTGGTGACCGGATGGAATTATATGGCGGCGCTCAAGACGGTCTACTCTCCGCTGACCACTTACCGGAAGGTGATTATCTACGGAATGCAGGTTGTTTTCTTCGGCGGCGCGCTGGTGCTCCAGAACCTTCTGAATTTGAAGGCCCTGGAGTTCGGAATGATTATTCTGGTGTTTATGCTGATGACCTTTTCGCCGGTGGCGATTGATGGAATCACTTCTTTGCTGAGAAAGATGTATCAGAAATCCGGCAGAAAGAATCGAAGAGGCCGTTTCGCGCGGTCATAGAGGGAGGAAAACCGGTTTTCTGCCGCGGAAAACGGTATAGTGGGAAAAGCCGGTTCCGCGGAGCAGTTCCTCCATTTCCGGGAAGCGGTAACCGAGATATTCGGGATTGTGGGCGTCGGAGCCGATGGTGATCCTGCGTCCGCCGAATTCATAATATTTCTGAATAATTTCTTCACACGGGTTCGGATGTCCGAGCCCGTATTTTAATCCGCCGGTGTTGACTTCCAGGGCAATCCCGCTGTCGATCAGGGCATGGAGAACCGGATCCAGAATCTCCTGATAAGCTTCATAACTGTAGAAGCGGTTCCGGTTCGGGCCGTAGCGGACCACATAGTCGAGATGTCCGTAAGTATCTATGAGGCCGGAGAAAACGCGGATATTTTCCAGGATGGAAGAGAAATACCGGCGGTAGCCCTCCTGTTCGGAGATGCCCCGGAAGTAGCTGTCGCTGTAATAGGGATCTTCTCCGCAGGCGGTATGGGAGGAACCAATGACAAAGTCAAAGGAATGCCGTTCCAGAAGTTCCCGGTAGGTGTCAGAAAGATGGGGCTGAAGTCCCAGCTCAATGCCGAATAAAAGCTCTATTTGGTCCTGGTATTTCTGCTTCATCTCCCGGAAGCAGGCCTCGTACCGGCTGATATCCAAAGAGAAGTCGACGGAATCTTCCGGATGGCTGGGGTAGTCCAGATCCAGATGCTCGGTGAAGCACATCTGCTTCAGACCGAGGCGGATTCCTGCCAGAATCATTTCCTCCATGGGGGTGTCACTGTCTCCGGAGAAGGAAGAGTGCAGGTGCAGATCGCTTACAAGATGGTGCTGCATAAAAAAGCCTCCGTTTCTGTAAATTTTCGTGAAAAGGACAATTTCACGACTATTATATCATGAAAATGCCGAAGAAGAGTTTTTTTTGAAATTGGTCTTGAATTTTTTTACAGATTTGGTTACAATATCATACAGGGTTGAAGCTATCTTGTGTGATGCACAAAGGTAAAAAAAATCAATCATCATAGGAGGAATTAAACATGGCAGTAAAAGTTGCAATCAATGGATTTGGACGTATCGGTCGTCTGGCTTTCAGACAGATGTTCGGAGCTGAGGGATATGAGGTAGTTGCAATCAACGACCTGACTTCCCCGAAAGTACTTGCTCATCTTCTGAAATACGATTCTACTCAGGGAAGATATGCGCTTGCAGACAAAGTATCTGCTGGTGAGGATTCCATCGTAGTAGACGGAAAAGAAATCAAGATTTACGCGAAAGCAGACGCTTCCGAGCTTCCATGGGGAGAAATCGGCGTTGATGTAGTTCTGGAGTGTACCGGATTCTACACCTCCAAAGACAAAGCATCTGCACACATCAAAGCAGGCGCTAAGAAAGTTGTCATTTCTGCACCAGCAGGTAACGATCTGCCAACTATCGTTTACAATGTAAACCATGATAAACTGACCAAGGAAGACAACATCATTTCTGCTGCTTCCTGTACCACAAACTGTCTGGCTCCGATGGCAAAAGCACTGAATGACCTGGCACCGATCAAATCCGGTATCATGTGCACCATCCATGCTTACACAGGAGATCAGATGACTCTGGACGGACCTCAGAGAAAAGGTGATCTGAGAAGATCCCGTGCTGCCGCTGTGAACATTGTACCGAACAGCACCGGCGCTGCAAAAGCAATCGGACTGGTTATTCCGGAACTGAACGGCAAACTGATCGGTTCTGCTCAGCGTGTTCCTACCCCAACCGGTTCTACCACAATTCTGACCGCTGTTGTTGACGGAACTGTTACTGTTGATCAGATCAACGCAGCTATGAAAGCAGCATCCAACGAGTCCTTCGGATACAACGAGGACGAGATCGTTTCCAGCGATATCGTTGGCATGAGATATGGTTCTCTGTTCGATGCAACTCAGACCATGGTGCTTCCGCTGGATAACGGAACCACAGAGGTTCAGGTTGTTTCCTGGTATGACAATGAGAACTCTTACACCAGCCAGATGGTGAGAACAATCAAACATTTCGGAACATTACTGTAATATAAGACTCATTAGGGGTCCGGTCACAGAGGGGCCGGATCCCTTTTACTTTTGGCACGGATGTGCATAGGAGGAAAAAACATGCTGAATAAAAAATCTGTGGACGATATCAATGTAAAAGGCAAAAGAGTCCTGGTTCGCTGTGATTTCAACGTTCCCCTCAAAGAGGGAAAGATCACGGACGAAAACCGTCTGGTGGCCGCTCTTCCGACCATTAAAAAACTGATTGCGGACGGAGGAAAAGTGATTCTGTGCTCCCACCTGGGAAAACCGAAGGGAGAGCCGAAGCCGGAACTGTCTCTGGCGCCGGTTGCGGTTCGTCTGTCCGAGCTTTTGGGCCAGGAAGTGAAATTTGCCGCGGATCCTGAGGTTGTGGGTCCGAACGCGAAAGCGGCAGTGGAGGCAATGCAGGACGGAGAAGTGGTACTCCTTGAGAATACCCGCTACCGTGCGGAAGAGACAAAGAACGGAGAAGCTTTCAGCAAAGAGCTGGCGTCTCTGTGTGATGTATTCGTGAACGACGCTTTCGGAACCGCTCACCGGGCACACTGCTCCAACGTAGGCGTGACCCAGTATGTGGATACAGCGGTTGTAGGTTATCTGATGCAGAAAGAGATTGATTTCCTCGGAAACGCAGTGGAGAATCCTACCCGTCCGTTCGTAGCAATCCTGGGCGGCGCGAAAGTGGCAGATAAACTGAATGTAATCTCCAATCTTCTGGAGAAATGCGATACCCTGATTATTGGCGGCGGTATGGCTTATACCTTCCTGAAGGCTCAGGGAAAAGAGATCGGAAAATCTCTGGTGGATGACACAAAACTGGATTACTGCAAAGAGATGATCGAAAAGGCCGCGAAATTAGGCAAGACCCTGATGCTTCCCACAGATTCCGCAGTGGCTCCGGCATTCCCGGATCCTATTGACGCGCAGATCCAGGTATCCAATGTGGCCGCGGACGCGATTCCGGCGGATATGATGGGACTGGATATCGGAACGGAGACCGCGAAACAGTATGCGGACGCGGTGAAATCCGCGAAGACTGTTGTGTGGAACGGACCGATGGGTGTCTTCGAGAACCCGGTTCTGGCAGCAGGTACCATCGCTGTGGCGAAAGCTCTGGCAGAGACAGACGCGGTAACCATCATCGGAGGCGGAGATTCCGCGGCAGCAGTTAATCAGTTGGGCTTCGGCGACAAGATGAGCCATATTTCCACCGGAGGCGGAGCTTCCCTGGAATTCCTGGAAGGAAAAGAACTGCCGGGTGTGGCAGCTGCAAACGATAAATAAAATTGGAAGCGTAAAGGAGAAAAAGATTATGTCAAGAAAGAAAATTATTGCCGGAAACTGGAAAATGAACATGACTCCAAGCGAGGCGGTTGAACTGGTAAATACCCTGAAACCGCTGGTTGCCAACGATGAGGTGGATGTGGTCTTCTGTGTGCCGGCGATTGATATTATTCCGGTTATGGAAGCTGCGAAAGGCTCCAACATCCAGGTGGGCGCTGAGAACATGTACTTCGAGGAGAAGGGAGCTTACACAGGAGAGATTTCTCCAGCTATGCTTACCGATGTGGGTGTGAAATATGTGGTTCTGGGTCACTCTGAGAGAAGAGAGTATTTCGCAGAGACCAGTGAGACTGTAAACAAAAAAATGCTGAAAGCTTTCGAACATGGAATTACACCGATCATGTGCTGCGGCGAGACCCTGACCCAGAGAGAGCAGGGCGTGACCATGGATTTCATCCGCCAGCAGGTGAAAATCGGCTTCCAGGGAGTGACTGCAGATCAGGCAAAGACTGCTGTCATCGCCTACGAGCCGATCTGGGCGATTGGAACCGGAAAAACCGCTACCACCGAGCAGGCACAGGAAGTGTGCGCAGGAATCCGTGCATGCATCGCTGAGATTTATGATCAGGCGACCGCAGACGCAATCCGTATCCAGTACGGCGGATCTGTGAACGCTGCTACAGCGCCGGAGCTGTTCGCGCAGCCGGATATCGATGGCGGACTGGTAGGAGGAGCTTCTCTGAAACCAGATTTCGGAAAGATCGTAAACTATAACAAATAATTTTACCGTGAAGTCATAAAAGAAAACCCGTCTTCTTTTTCCCGGGCTGCCTGCCGGCAGCCCACGGGAAAGGAAGACGGGTTTTATTGATCCAAGCCGCGGAGGAGATTTACCATTTCGATGGCGCCAAGGGCACAGTCATAGCCTTTGTTGCCGGCTTTGCTTCCGGCTCTCTCAATGGCCTGTTCGATGTTTTCTGTGGTCAGAACGCCAAAGAGAACAGGAATGCCGCTGGAGAGAGAAATCTGAGCGATTCCCTTGGATACTTCGCTGCATACATAATCATAATGGGAAGTGCTTCCGCGGATGACCGCGCCCAGGCAGATCACCGCGTCGTATTTTTTGCTGTTTGCCATTTTGGAGGCCGCCAGAGGGATCTCAAAGGCTCCGGGAACCCAGGCTACCTGGATGTCCTCCTCACGGACTTCATGGCGCAGCAGCCCGTCCATGGCGCCGGAGAGCAGTTTTGAGGTGATGAATTCGTTGAAACGGGATACGACGATTCCGATTTTCAGATTTTGAGCGACCAGATTTCCTTCGAATACTTTCACAGATGATATCCTCCTTATTTATAATTTAAGATATGTCCCATGCGGACTTGTTTTGCTTTCAGGTAAGCATGATCGTAGGCGGTTTCCTGCATCTGAATGGGAACCCTCTCCAGGATTTCCATTCCGTAATCCGCCAGCTGATAGACTTTATCCGGGTTGTTGGTGAGAAGGCGCAGGGTTTTCGCACCGAGATCCCTGAGAATCTGCGCGCCGATATAATATTCCCTTAAGTCTCCCTGGAATCCCAGAGCCAGATTGGCGTCCAGCGTATCCAGTCCCTTTTCCTGCAGCTCGTAGGCCCGCAGTTTGTTGATCAGGCCAATGCCCCGCCCCTCCTGACGCATATAGAGAAGGATGCCTCTTCCCTCTTTTTCAATCTGTGTCAGAGCCGCGGCCAGCTGCTGGCCGCAGTCACAGCGGAGAGAACCGAAGGCGTCCCCGGTGAGACACTCCGAGTGGACGCGGCAGAGCAGATCTTTTCCGTCGCCGATCTCTCCCTTGACCAGGGCGACGTGGTGTTCCTGATTCAGGCGGTTCACATAGCCGTAAGCCATGAAATTTCCGTATTTCGTGGGCATTTTGGCGACAGCCTCTCGGCTGACCAGATGGTCGTATTTTTTGCGGTAATCCTGGAGAGACTTGATGGTGATAAATTTCAGATGAAATTTCCGGGCGAGTCCGGCCAGTTCCGGGGTACGCATCATCGTCCCGTCTTCTTGCATCACTTCGCAGCAAAGGCCGCACTCTTTCAGGCCTGCCAGACGCATCAGATCTACGGTGGCTTCTGTGTGGCCGTTTCGTTCCAGGACGCCTCCGGGCCGGGCCATCAGAGGAAACATATGGCCGGGACGCCGGAAATCCGATGGCCTGGCATTTTCATCCACGCAGGCACGGGCAGTGATTCCCCGTTCTTCGGCGGAAATTCCGGTGGTTGTGCTTATGTGATCCACAGAGACGGTAAAGGCGGTCTCGTGGTTGTCGGTGTTGACAGAGACCATCTGCTGAAGATCCAGCTTCCGGCATAATTCGATGCTCATGGGCATGCAGATCAGGCCTTTGCCGTGGATGGCCATGAAATTGACATTCTGTGTGGTGGCATGCTGGGCGCTGCAGATGAGATCTCCCTCGTTTTCCCGGTTCTCATCGTCCGTTACCAGGACGATTTTTCCCTGCCGGAGGTCTTCCAGCGCTTCTTCAATCGTGTTGAATGTGGTCATGTTTTTTCTCCTATCTGTCAGCCCCTGAGGGTATCCCAGACGGATGTCTGGTTTTCCCTGGAGATCCCCAGGAGCTTTTCTACATATTTTCCAATACAGTCATTTTCCAGATTAACCGTGTCTCCGATTTTTTTCTGCCTCAGCGCGGTGTTTGCCGCAGTGTGAGGAATCATGGAGATACGGAAATAAGTCTTTGAGACTTCGGCGGCCGTCAGGCTGACCCCATCGATGGCGATGGAGCCTTTGGGGATGATGTACCGCAGAATTTCCGGGGAAGTCCGGATGGTGTACCAGACGGCGTTGTCTTCCCGGCGGATGGACTGAATCACGCCGGTGCCGTCAATGTGTCCGGAGACGATATGCCCGCCGAAGCGGCCGTTTTGAGGCATGGCCCGCTCCAGATTGACAGGACTTTGGCTGTGAAGCTGTCCCAGGTTGGTGCGGCGCATGGTCTCCGGCATCACATCCGCGGTGAAAGCGTTTGGACCAAAGGATGTGACGGTGAGGCAGACTCCATTGACACAGATGCTGTCGCCGGTCTGAATGTCTTCCAGGATTTTATCTGCCGCGATGGTCACGGACGCGGACTGTGCTCCGGATTTCTTTGTGATCAGATATCCGATCTCCTCTACGATTCCTGTGAACATGGCAGCACCTCGCTTTCCAGAAGAAGATCCTCACCGAACTGCCGGATGGTACAAGGCGACAGCCGGAAGGCCTGTCCGGGCGTCGGAACACCGGTTCCGCCAATGGGAGATTTCGCTTCTTTGCCTCCCAGCAGTTTCGGCGCGATGTAGGCCTGGATATGGTTGACAATTCCGGCCTGAAGCGCGGACCAGTTCAGGGTCATGCCTCCTTCCAGCAGAAGGCTGTCCAGATTCCGCTCTCCCAGAAGGCGGCAGAGGACTTTCAGATCTATGTGTCCGTCCCGGGAAGGAAGCGTGAGGATTTCAAATCCCGCCTGCTGGTATTGCCGGATTCTGTGGCTGTCCTCGCAGCAGGTGGCCAGAAGAGTGGGAACCTGCCGGGCGGTCGCTGCCAGCCGGGAAGTAAGCGGTGTGCGAAGCCCGCTGTCGCAGATGACACGTACCGGATTCTTTCCATCCGGCAGGCGGCAGGTCAGAAGCGGGTCGTCGGCCAGTACCGTGCCCACGCCGGTCATAATGGCAGAGTACCGATGCCGGGTTTCCTGTACATGGTGCCGGGCAGCTTCCCCGGTAATCCATTTGGATTCCCCGGTATACGCGGCGATTTTTCCGTCCAGAGTCATGGCGTATTTCATGGTGACATAGGGTGTCCGGGTCTGAATGAAATGAAAAAAAATCACATTCAGACGGTCACAGTCTTCCCGGAGGACATCCGTGGTGACCTGGATTCCGGCCTGTTCCAGGGCGGCGATTCCCTTTCCACTGACCAGGGGATTGGGATCTTTGGATCCGATGACGACCCGCTGAATTTTGCTCTGGATAATTGCCTCGGTACAGGGACCGGTCTTGCCGTAATGGCAGCAGGGTTCCAGAGTGACGTAGAGAGTCGCTCCTTCGGGAGATTCCCGGCAGGCGGCAAGAGCGTTTCGCTCGGCATGGGGACCGCCGTATTTTTCGTGGTAACCGCAGCCGAGGATTTGGCCATCTTTCACAATGACAGCTCCCACTATGGGGTTCGGACTGACGCGGCCGCAGCCTTTCTTGGCCAGTTCCAGCGCCTGTCGCATATAATGTTCATCCGTCAAAAAAATACCTCCTTTCGCAGGCAGTTTTCACAGGAAAGGAAGAACATTTCCGGGAAATAAAAAACTGCCTGAAGCGGAAAGCTCAAGGCAGTTGAAAAACATGGGAAATAAAAATATTACCGATCTTTTGTGAATACTTCTATCTTCTTTCATCCAGACTGTACTGTCGGCTTCGGAATTCCCTTTTCCTGTCGGAAGCGGGTCACCGAATCATGCCTTACGGCTCGTGGGCTATACCACCGGTAGGGACTTGCACCCTGCCCTGAAGATTCCTGAAATTGACTCGTAAACAGTATAAAGCTGTCGTAATGAATTGTCAATATTTTTTAAGATATCTGACAAATATTTTTAAAGCCAGCGAAAAGAAATGAACTTTTTTCCGGAATGGGAATTTGATAAAATAATGAGAAAATAAAGGAGTTTTATGGGGGAAACAGCATGAGCCGAAGAAACAGGTCGTCCCATGGCAGGGAAAAGAAAACATCAAAGGTCAGTTTTTTGTGTTCGGCCGCGGCGCTGGCGGTTCTGTGCTTTGGATTCAAGCAGGCAGACCGGATTCTGATCCAGGAGCCGATGCAGAAGGAAGAAGCGCAGCGCAGGGAGGCTGCGGAAGAGAAAGAAGCTTTGGAACCGGTGGTGACCACGGCGGATATCGTGGCGGTGGGGGATAATCTTTTTCACACAAAACTATATGAATCCGGTATGAATGAGTCCGGAGAATGGAATTATGACCATGTATATGAGCATACCACGAAATACATTCAGGAGGCGGATCTTGCATTTATCGATCAGGAGACGGTTCTGACGCCCAATCATGAGGACATCAGTTCCTATCCTTCGTTTGCCACGCCCCAGGAAGTGGGCGATGCGGTTGTAAAAGCCGGCTTCGACGTGATCGAGACGGCCACCAACCATATCGATGATTTTGGTCTGGACCTGATTAAGGATGAACTGGCGTACTGGGAGCGGGAGCATCCGGAGGTGACGGTGATCGGGACAAACGCCACGAAGGAGGAGCGGGAAGAGATTAAGACTGTGACCGTCAACGGGATCACCATCGCTCTTCTGGATTATACCTATGGAACCAACAACTGTCTGGCCACGGGGGAGGACGCTTATGTCATCAACATTTTTGACAAAGAGCAGGTGGCGGCGGATATTCAGAAGGCGAAAGAAATCAGCGACTGTGTGATTTTTGTCGCCCACTGGGGAAATGAGGAGGATCCGGTTCCCAGTGAGTATGAAAAACAGTGGGCGACCTTCCTGATGCAGCAGGGGGTGGATGTGTGTATCGGCGGACATCCGCATATCCTTCAGCCTTATGGAACCCTTTCTGACCAGGAGGGCAATGAGATGCTGATTTTCTATTCCCTCGGAAATTTCGCCTCCACACAGCAGGATATGACGGGGCTGCTGGGAGGTATGGCAAAGTTTACCCTGGAGAAGACACAGATCGGGGAGGAGAGTACCGTTCGGGTGATCTCCAAGTCCGTGGAGCCGCTGGTCATGCACTACAACCACGACCAGGGCGTCTATGGCCCTTATCTGCTGAAAGATTACACCAATGAACTGGCTGCCCAGCACAGCATGCATGAAGTGCGCACCGACGAGTTCACAGTGGAAACACTTTACGATTTGTACGATGAGATTATGTCCCAGAAGGTGGAACCTTCCACCGGAACCGGCCTTCTGGAGGTCCATTTTGACGGTTATATTAACATGGTGGATCCGGACGGAAATGTGGTGGACGACACCTATGAAGGAACCCAGGAGGATTCCAAAGAGGAAAAAGACCGGGAGGAAGACCGCCCGCAGGAGCCGGATACAGGCAGTTCTTACTTGACAAATGAGTGAGTCTCCCCTAAGATTAGAACGAGAGTGAAACGAAAGGAGAAATGAGCGAGATGACTGAGGAAAAAGTGTTGCATGTGGCTTTGCTGGGTCTCGGAACTGTGGGTACCGGAGTCTATAAGGTTCTGAAGACACAGGAGCCGGAGATGATGCAGAAAATCGGCTGTAAAGTAAAAATCAGCAAAATTCTGGTGAGAAATCTGGAGAAGGCGGCAAAGAAAGTGGAGGATCCCTCCATTCTGACCAACGACTGGAACTCCATTGTGTCCGATCCCTCCATTGAACTGGTGATTGAACTGATGGGCGGTCTGTCTCCGGCGAAAGAATATATTATGCAGGCATTGAACGCCGGAAAACATGTGGTGACTGCCAACAAGGATCTGGTGGCCGTGGCAGGAAAGGAACTTCTGGATACCGCACAGGAAAATCAGGTGGATTTCCTCTTTGAGGCAGCGGTAGCCGGCGGAATCCCGATTATCCGTCCGTTAAAACAGTGCCTCGCCGGGAACCATATTGACGAGGTTATGGGAATCGTCAATGGAACCACAAACTTTATCCTCACAAAGATGACGCAGGAAGGAATGGAATTCCAGGACGCCCTGGATCTGGCGACGGAACTGGGATATGCCGAGGCGGATCCGACCGCGGACATCGAAGGCCTGGATGCCGGCCGGAAGGTGGCGATTCTCGCGTCGGTGGC
The DNA here is from genome assembly GCA_963927715.1 of uncultured Blautia sp. Lineage (GTDB taxonomy): Bacteria > Bacillota > Clostridia > Lachnospirales > Lachnospiraceae > Blautia_A. The sequence continues at coordinate 1,006,389 of CAWVBU010000001.1, forward strand.
TTTTAATTCCCGGGTGGTCTTTGACGATGTCAACATCGAGGGAATCACAAAAATCACGGCGACAGATATCCGCTACGCGAAGGAGATGGGCTGTACCATCAAGCTTCTGGGTGTTACCAGATGCGCCGACGACGGAATCGAAGCCTATGTGAACCCCATGCTGATTCCAAGCAGTCATCCGCTTGCTTCTGTCAATGATTCCTATAATGCGGTTTTTGTGCACGGGGACGCGGTGGAAAACGCCATGTTCTACGGAAGAGGAGCCGGAGAGCTTCCCACGGCCAGCGCTGTGGTGGGCGATGTGTTCGATATTGCGAGAAATATCCAGTTCGACTGCTGTACAAGAATCAGCTGTACCTGCTATAAAGAGCTGCCGATCAAAAAGATGGATGATACCTACAACAGTTACTATGTGAGACTGCAGACGGAAGACCGCTGCGGTGTTCTGGCGGAGCTGACGAAGATTTTCGCGGAGAATCAGGTGAGCATCGAGGAGATCATTCAGAAGAATACCCGCGCCAATGAGCTTGCGGAGATCGTGGTGATTACCTCGAAAGTACGGGAAGGAGATTTCCGCAAAGCGATGGATTCCATCCGTATTCTGGACTGTGTGAAACAGGTATCCGCGATGCTGCGTGTGTACAGAGCTGAGTAACACGGAGAAATAACAAAAAGGAGAGCGAAAAACGTTATGAGCAAGAAACCAACCGTATTGATGATTCTGGATGGATATGGATTAAATGACAATTGTGAGGCAAACGCGGTCTGCGAGGGAAAAACTCCGGTGATGGATCAGCTGATGTCTCAGTGTCCTTTCGTAAAAGGCGCGGCCAGCGGAATGGCAGTGGGTCTTCCGGAAGGCCAGATGGGAAATTCCGAAGTCGGACATATGAATATGGGAGCCGGACGTGTGGTTTACCAGGAGCTGACCAGAATTACCAAGGAGATCGAGGACGGAGATTTCTTCCGAAATGAAGCGCTCCTGGCAGCGGTGAAAAACGCGAAGGAGAACCATTCCTCCATTCATTTTATGGGACTGCTGTCTGACGGAGGTGTACACAGCCACAACACGCATCTTTACGCGCTGCTGGAAATGGCAAAGAGAGAAGGCCTGGAGAAAGTCTACGTGCACTGCTTCCTGGACGGAAGAGACACGCCTCCGGCATCCGGAAAAGAATACATTGAGCAGCTGCAGGCGAAAATGCAGGAAATCGGCGTGGGCCAGATCGGCGTGGTATCCGGACGTTACTACGCGATGGACCGTGATAACCGCTGGGATCGTGTGGAGAAAGCGTACCGTGCTCTGACCAGAGGCGAAGGCGTCAAAGGCACCGATGCTGCCCAGGCGGTGCAGGAGTCTTATGACAATGAGAAGACCGATGAATTTGTGCTTCCCATCGTAATCGAGAAAGATGGAAAACCGGTGACTACCGTTCAGGATAAAGATTCCGTGGTGTTCTTCAATTTCCGTCCGGATCGGGCAAGAGAGATTACCCGTGCGTTCTGCGCGGATGAATTCGACGGATTCGAGAGAGAAAAGCGGCTGGATCTCACCTATGTGTGCTTTACGGAATACGATGAGACCATTCCGAATAAGACGGTCGCGTTCCATAAGGTTTCCATTACCAATACATTCGGAGAATTTCTGGCGGCTCATCATATGAAACAGGCGAGAATCGCGGAGACGGAAAAATACGCCCATGTGACGTTCTTCTTCAACGGCGGCGTGGAAGAGCCCAACGAGGGAGAGGACCGTATTCTGGTGAAATCCCCGAAGGTTGCCACCTACGATCTGAAACCGGAGATGAGCGCTTATGAAGTGTGTGACAAACTGGTGGAAGCGATCCGTTCCCTGAAATACGATGTGATCATCATCAATTTCGCGAATCCGGATATGGTGGGTCATACCGGCGTGGAAAAAGCAGCAGTCAAAGCGATCGAAGCGGTGGATGAATGTGTAGGCCGCGCTGTGGACGCCATCAAAGAGGTGGACGGACAGATGTTTATCTGCGCGGATCACGGAAACGCGGAACAGCTGATCGATTATGAGACCGGAGAACCATTCACCGCGCATACCACGAATCCGGTTCCGTTCATCCTGGTAAATGCGGATCCTTCTTATACCCTGCGGGAAGGCGGACGTCTGGCCGACATCGTTCCCACGCTTATCGAACTGATGGGAATGGAGAAGCCAAAAGAGATGACCGGACAGTCCCTTCTTGTGAAAAAAGCATAACGAAGTACCTGTCTGTCTGAAGACATGAGATAAGGGTCATTCGAGAATTATTTTTTCGAATGACCCTTATCAATTTTGTTCCTGATTGTCCATTGGACGATACCTTCACTTTCTTTAACTTCTAAGAGTTATGAATTACTTATACTTCTGGTGGTCCGTACCTTCCTTTCTTAGATTATGAGGTAAATCGTAACGTTTTCGGTGGTTTGTCCTCCTTGCGTTTGATTTATTTGTTGAACAAAGTATAACAAATAGTCTCGCCTTTGTCAATAAAAATTTCCAAAATAAAAATATTAAAAAACTATAAACTGAATGAATGGAAGAACAAACAGAATTATCAGAAAATTATAAAAGGGAATTTTTACAAAAATGTAAACAGGCAATAGAAAAATGTTGAAATACGTCGAGAAGTTCTGTATGATGAAGAAAGAGTGAATGGAAAAGAAGGGGTCGGAGAATGGAAAGGAAAAAATACATGCTCAGGGAGCAGATTCAAAAGAGAAGGCTTTCCCTGATGGCTGGCATTTCCGTGCTGATTCTTCTGGTTCTGGCTCTGATTCTTTTCAGAATCCGGGCCGGTGAGGAACCGCAGGCGGATATCGGGGAAGGCGTGGCTTACCTGGAAAGCCTGGAGAACAGAGACGAGGGCGCGATCGAGGAGAGAATCCGGGCCCTGGAGAAAGACGAACACAGAGATGCCCTGGAAAGCGGAAATCTGACAATCTGGGAACAGTTTACGGATTATGCCATTCTGGGAGATTCCAGAACCATGGGGTTTGATCAGTACGGATTTCTGCCCTCAGAGAGGATTCTCGCCCACGGGGGCGCGACGATTGCGGATATCCCGGATTATATGGAACAGCTGCGCGCGCTGGATCCCTCTTACATTTTTCTGTGTTACGGGCTCAACGATGTGAGTATCGGATACTGGGACAGCCCGGAGGAATACGCGCGGGATCTGGGGGAGGCGGTGGACTCCATCCGCTCGGAACTTCCGGAGGCGGAGGTTTTCGTGAATTCTATTTTCCCGGCGCGGGAGCCGGCTTTTGAGCAGGCGGAAGACTGGAGGAGAATTCCGGAATACAACGAAGTGGTGAAGGCTTACTGTGAGGAAGAAGGATATCCGTATATCGACAACAACGAGATTATCGAGGAACACCTGGATCTTTATGACGAGGATGGGATTCATCTCCAGGAAGACTTCTATGAATACTGGGCAGTCAATATGTTGGCAGAGGTGACAGTGGATGAATAAGATTCGTGAAAACTGGCTGACCGGCGTCCGTTATGGAATGCTGGTCCTGCTGGTGGTTTTTGTGGCGGTGCTCACAGGAGCGGACCGGGAGAGCAGTACGCCGGTGGAGGCTGTGGAGCAGGCGGTTGCCGGACAGGTTCCCCTGGAGGAGATGCACCAGGAAGGGAGCCAGATGGTGAAGAGGCTCTATGGCCTGAATGTCAATGATTACGAAGGCGTAGTTCTGTATATCGCGGATTCCAATATGGACGCGGAGGAATTTCTCCTGGTGAAGCTGTCGGATGCTTCCCAGGCAGAGACCGTGGAGGCGGCGGTTCAGACCAGAATTGAGAACCAGGAAAACAGTTTTGAAGGATACGGCGCGCAGCAGTATCAGCTTTTGCAGGATCATGTTCTGAGCGTGCAGGGAAATTATCTGTTTTTTATGGTTCATGAGCAGGCGCAGGAAGCGCGGGAGGCCTTTCTGGAGAGCCTGTAAAACGGCCGGGATCCAAAAGAGGATCCGGTCTTTGCTGTATTACGAGAAGAGAGTAGGTGGGAAGAGACGTGATCTTCAGCAGTGTGTTTTTTATCTTTGTTTTTCTGCCGGCGACCCTGCTTGTGTATTTTCTGGCGCCGTGGAAATTCAAGAATCTGGTTCTCCTGCTGTTCAGCCTGGTTTTCTATGCCTGGGGAGAGCCGGTCTATGTTTTTCTGATGATTTTCAGTATTGTCTTCAATTATTTCAGCGGGCTGGAACTGGAGCAGAGAAGACAGCGGGGAGAGAAGACGAAATTGAAGATCTGTTTTGTCACAACGGTTGTGGCAAACCTGGCGATTCTTGGATTTTTTAAATATTACGGGTTCCTGGTTACAAATCTGAACCGGATCCTGCCTTTTGAGATTCCTTATCAGGAACTGGCCCTTCCCATTGGAATTTCTTTTTATACCTTTCAGACTCTGTCGTATATCATCGATGTATATCGGGGCAATGTGGAAGTGCAGAGGAATATTATCAGCTTCGGAACTTATGTGACCATGTTTCCGCAGCTGATCGCCGGACCCATTGTGCGTTACGCGGATGTGGAACAGCAGCTTCAAAGAAGGACGATTTCCCTGGAGAAGTTCGGGGACGGCGTGCTCTGGTTCCTGCGCGGCCTGGGAAAGAAGGTGCTTCTGGCCAATAACATCGGAATGGTGTTCGATACCGTCGCGGCGATGGGAGCGGACGAGCGCTCTGTTCTGACCGCATGGGTCGGCTGTCTGGCTTATACCATGCAGATTTATTACGATTTCAGCGGATATTCGGATATGGCGGTGGGACTTGGCAAAATGCTCGGCTTCGAGTTTGTGAAAAACTTTGAATATCCTTATATTTCCAGAAGCGTCACAGAGTTCTGGCGGCGGTGGCATATTTCTCTGGGGACCTGGTTCCGGGAATATGTCTACATTCCTCTGGGCGGAAACCGGGTGTCCGTTCCCAAGCATGTGAGAAATATTATGATTGTGTGGATTCTGACCGGATTCTGGCATGGCGCCGCCTGGAACTTCGTATTCTGGGGGCTTTATTACGGAGTGCTTCTTCTGATGGAAAAGTATCTGCTGCATTCCGTCCTGGAGAAAGCGCCGGGGATCGTTACGCATCTTTATACCATGCTTCTGGTCATGGCCGGGTGGGTCTTTTTCTTCTCGCCTTCCATGGGAGAGGCAGTCTCTTATCTTGGAAACATGGTGGGAGTCGGCGGCGCGGGATTCGTGGACAGTACAGGGATTTATTACCTCACAACGAATCTGATTCTGCTGGCTGTCATGGCGCTGTGCGCCACGCCGAAGGTCTATGAATGGTTCCGTCAGTTTTCTCTGGCAGACAGTTCCTTGTTCCGCCTGGCAGGGACCATTCTGGTCTACGCAGGAATCTTTGTGGCATCTGCCGCATATTTAGTGAATGTGACTTACAATCCGTTTTTGTATTTTAGATTTTGATCAATAAAGGAAGAGATGGCAAGATGAGCAGTGTGTCAAAGGAAGAACAGCGCAAGCGAAAAAAAAGGCTGCGCAGGCTCATAGCGGAAAGAATCTATAAAATTGCGGCAGTTCTGTTTGTTCTGACGCTAACGGCAGTGGCAATCGGGAATCTCCTGAAGAAGGATGTGGAATTTTCGGAATCGGAGAACCGGATTCTCACCCAGAAGCCGGAATGGAACCTCCGGGAAGTGGCAGCGGGAGATTTTATGACCCAGGCGGAATCCTATGTGGCGGATCAGTTCCTTCTGCGGGATTCCTGGATTCAGCTGAAGCTTCAGCTGGACAGGCTGGCAGGCCGGAAAGAATCCAATGGGGTATATCTGGGAAAAGAGGGGTACCTGATGGAGGTGCTGGACGATCCCAACGAGGAGTATGTGGAGAAGAATCTGAAAGCCATCGGCGCGTTCGCGAAACGGCATGAGGATCGGAATATCACGATGACGCTGGTGCCAAACGCCGCTTATATTCTGAAAGAGAAAATGCCTGCCAATGCTCCGGTGCGGGATCAGGCGGCGGATATCCAGAGAGTCGCGGACGAAGTGAGAGACAGTCTGACCTTTGTGGATGTGACAGAGGTTCTGCGGGACCATGCTTCGGATCCGATCTACTATAAGACCGATCACCACTGGACAAGTCTGGGGGCAAAGTACGTTTTCGATCATATGGCAGACGCTTTGGGCCTGATACCGACCCAGGACTATAAAATCCATACGGTATCGGATTCGTTTTCCGGAACGCTGGCGTCCACCAGCGGATACCATGGGCAGCAGGATACCATTGAGGTCTACGAGCCTCAGGACGTGGAGAATGACTACGTGGTGTTTTACGCGGATGACCAGAAGAGGACGACGACGATTTTCGAGCGCTCCTGTCTGGAGGAGAAAGATCAGTACACGGTGTTTTTCGGCGGAAATCACACGAGAGTGGACATTGAGTCGCCCAATCCCCAGGATCGGTGCCTGCTTCTTTTTAAAGATTCCTATGCCAACAGCTTCGTTCAGTTTCTGACTCCCTATTACCGGAAAATCATCATGATTGATCCGCGGTATTATTACGATAATGTGGAACAGCTCATGGACGCGGAAGGCGTGACGGATGTGTTGTTTCTGTACAATCTGAACACCTTTCTGACGGATACTTCTCTGGGGGATGTGCTGGAGAGCACCGAAACCACAGATTTGGCAGATTAAAGAGTAAGAAAACGCATTTTTATACATACTAACGCTGAGAAAGAAACGGAGGCAGGAAAATGAAAATTTTATTCTATGATACGAAAGAGTATGACCGGGCATCCTTTGACCGGCAGCTGGCGGACTATCCGGATATCACCATCGATTATCTGAAGACGGACCTGGCGCCGGCTACAGCGAAGCTGGCGAAGGGCTATGACGCGGTATGTGCCTTTGTCAGTTCCGATATTGGCACACAGACCATCGAGGAGCTCCATCGATGCAATATTTCGCTGATTCTGATGCGCTGCGCCGGATTTAACAACGTGGATCTGGAACAGGCGAAGCGCTGCGGGATCCGGGTTCTGAGAGTGCCGGGGTATTCCCCGGAGGCAGTGGCGGAGCACGCCATGGCGCTGGCGCTGGCTGTGAACCGCAGACTGCACAAAGCCTATGTGAAAGTCAGAGAAAATGATTTCAGCCTGAATGGACTGCTGGGATTTAATTTCAGCGGGAAGACCGCCGGGATTGTGGGAACCGGAAAGATCGGCGCGGCGATGGCGAAGATCTGTCACGGTTTCGGAATGAACGTTCTGGCCTATGACGTCTATCACAATCCGGAGCTGGATTTCGCAAAGTATGTCTCCCTGGATGAACTGCTGCAAAGAAGCGATCTGATTTCTCTGCACTGTCCGCTGACAGATGAGACCTATCATCTGGTGAACCGGGAGACCATCGGCAAGATGAAAGACGGGGTGATTCTCGTGAATACTTCCCGGGGCGGACTGGTCAGGACCGAGGATCTGATCGAAGGAATCCGGGCGCGGAAATTCTTTGGCGTGGGACTGGATGTCTACGAAGAGGAGACGAAAAATGTGTTCGAAGACCGTTCGGATGAAATTCTGGAGCATTCCACCACGGCGCGGCTGCTTTCCTTCCCGAATGTGATGATCACCTCCCATCAGGGATTTTTCACCCAGGAAGCATTGGCGGCAATCAGCCGGACCACGCTGGAAAACGCGAGAATTTTCGCCCAGGGCGGGGAAACTTCCAATGAAGTCAAAGCATGAAACAGGAAAAAGAGAGTGTCCGGCGAGTTTCCGGAAACTCTCTTTTTTTTACACAGAAGTAGCGAAAGAGACTTTTTTCTCGAATATGAATATGTTATACTCTTGAATGAAAGTAACAGAAATCACATAGAAGAGGAGAAACAGAATGGGGAAAAGAACAGATATCCATAAAGTATTGATTATTGGTTCCGGTCCGATTATCATCGGACAGGCCTGTGAATTCGACTACTCCGGTACACAGGCATGTAAGGCCCTCAGACAGCTGGGGTATGAGATTGTGCTGGTGAATTCCAATCCTGCCACGATTATGACAGACCCCGGAATCGCGGATGTGACTTACATCGAACCTTTGAATGTGGAGAGAATGGAAGAAATCATCGCGAAAGAGCGGCCGGATGCGATTCTTCCCAATCTGGGTGGACAGTCCGGTCTGAATCTGTGCTCCGAACTGGCGAAACTGGGAATTCTGGATAAATATAATGTGAAAGTAATCGGTGTTCAGGTGGATGCCATTGAGAGAGGCGAGGACCGGATCGAGTTCAAGCATACCATGGACAGCCTGGGCATTGAGATGGCCAGAAGCGAGGTTGCCTACAGTGTAGACGAGGCTCTGGCGATTGCGGACAAGCTGGGATATCCGGTGGTATTAAGACCTGCCTACACCATGGGCGGTGCCGGCGGCGGTCTGGTGTACAATGTGGAAGAACTGAAAACGGTATGTGCCCGCGGCCTTCAGGCGTCATTGGTCGGACAGGTTCTCGTGGAGGAATCCATTCTCGGCTGGGAAGAGCTGGAGCTGGAAGTGGTGCGTGACTCCAAGAACAATATGATTACCGTCTGCTTCATCGAGAATATTGACCCGCTCGGCGTGCACACAGGAGATTCTTTCTGTTCTGCCCCGATGCTGACCATCTCCGAGGAAGTACAGAAAGAGCTTCAGAGACAGGCGTATAAGATTGTGGAAGCGATTGAAGTAATCGGAGGTACGAATGTGCAGTTCGCCCATGACCCGGTGAGCGGCAGAATCATCGTGATTGAGATCAATCCGAGAACCTCTCGTTCCTCCGCGCTGGCATCCAAGGCAACCGGTTTCCCGATCGCCCTTGTATCAGCCATGCTGGCGGCCGGACTGAACCTGGACGAGATTCCCTGCGGAAAATACGGAACACTGGATAAATATGTGCCGGACGGGGATTATGTGGTGATTAAATTCGCCCGCTGGGCTTTCGAGAAGTTCAAAGGCGTGGAAGATAAGCTCGGCACACAGATGCGTGCGGTGGGCGAAGTGATGAGTATCGGAAAGACTTACAAAGAAGCTTTCCAGAAAGCGATCCGCAGCCTGGAGATCGGAAGATACGGCCTTGGATGGGCAAAAGATTTCCATGAGAAAACCAAGGAAGAACTTTTGAAAATGCTGGTGGTGCCCACCAGTGAAAGACAGTTCATTCTCTACGAGGCACTGCGCAAAGGCGCGACGGTGGAAGAATTGTTTGAACTTACAAAGATCAAACACTATTTCCTGGAGCAGATGAAAGAACTGGTGGAGGAAGAAGAGGAAATCCTGAAATACAAAGGACAGAAGCTTCCGGAAGAGGTTCTGCGCCAGGCGAAACTGGATGGATTCTCCGATAAATACCTGAGTCAGATTCTGGACAAGGAGGAAGAGGAAATCCGCGAGGAGCGTATCGGCATCGGCCTGGAAGAGGGCTGGGAGGGCGTGCATGTGAGCGGTACCCAGGACAGCGCTTACTATTATTCCTCCTACCACATCAAAGATCAGAGCAAGGCCAGCGACAACCGCAATAAGATTATGATTCTGGGCGGCGGCCCGAACCGGATCGGCCAGGGTATCGAGTTTGACTACTGCTGCGTTCACGCGGCGCTGGCGCTCAAAAAAGCCGGATTTGAGACGATTATTGTAAACTGCAACCCGGAGACGGTTTCCACAGACTACGATACCTCCGATAAACTGTATTTCGAGCCTCTGACTCTGGAAGATGTGCTGAGTATCTATAAGAAAGAGAAACCGCTGGGCGTGATTGCCCAGTTCGGCGGTCAGACTCCGCTGAATCTGTCTGCGGATCTGGAAAAATACGGAGTGAAAATTCTCGGAACCTCCCCTGCGGTGATTGATATGGCAGAGGACAGAGATCTGTTCCGGGCTATGATGGATAAGCTGGAAATCCCCATGCCGGAATCCGGTATGGCGGTGAATGTGGAGGAAGCCCTCGCGATTGCCGAGAAGATCGGCTATCCGGTGATGGTACGTCCTTCCTACGTTCTGGGAGGACGTGGAATGGAAGTGGTTTATGACCCGGAGAGCATGAAATCCTATATGGCGGCAGCTGTGGGTGTGACGCCGGACCGTCCGATTCTCATCGACCGTTTCCTCCGTCATGCTATGGAGTGTGAGGCGGATGCCATCAGTGACGGAACCCATGCGTATGTTCCGGCGGTTATGGAGCACATTGAGCTGGCAGGAATTCATTCCGGAGATTCTGCCTGCATCATTCCGTCCGCGAATATTTCCGAGGACAATCTGAAGACCATCAAAGAATATACGAAAAAGATCGCGGAAGAGATGCATGTGCGCGGTCTGATGAATATGCAGTATGCCATTGAGGATGGAAAAGTTTATGTGCTGGAGGCGAATCCGAGAGCATCCCGTACCGTTCCGCTGGTCTCCAAGGTCTGTAGCATCGCGATGGTTCCGCTGGCCACAGAGATTATTACCTCCGAGTTTACCGGGGAACCTTCTCCGCTGCTGAGCCTGCATGAGAAGAAGATTCCTCATTACGGAGTGAAAGAGGCGGTGTTCCCGTTCAATATGTTCCCGGAAGTGGATCCTCTTCTGGGACCGGAGATGCGTTCCACCGGCGAGGTGCTGGGACTGGCCAAGACCGTGGGTGAAGCTTATTACAAGGCCCAGGAGGCTACCAAGAGCAAACTTCCGCTGGAGGGAACGGTTCTGATCAGTGTCAGCGACCGGGACAAAGGGGAAGTCGTGGAAGTGGCCCGTCTGTTCAGGGAGGCAGGTTTTACCATCATGGCTACGGGACATACCCAGAAGCTTCTGGAGGATTCCGGAATTGAGGCACAGAAGGTATTCAAGATGTCCGAAGGACGTCCGAATATTTATGATATGATTACCAATGGAAAAGTGCAGCTGGTGGTCAACACACCGAAGGGAACCAATGAGGACGGAGTGGATGACAGTTATGTGCGCAAGGCCTGCATCAAGAGCCGTGTTCCTTATATGACGACCATGGCAGCGGCACGTATGTCTGCCATGGGAATTGCCGAGGTGAAGAAGCAGGACAGCAAGGAAGTGATCTCCCTGCAGGAACTGCACAGCCATATTGATCATTAAAATACTGACAGCAGAGGTACCGCGGAAACTGACCGGAAAAGCCGGCCGCGGTGCCTTTTCCTTTTTGCATTTCATGGACTTTGTGTTATACTGAAAAAAGCAAAAGGAGAATTGAGGAGGGGAAACCGATGAATTGTCCACAATGTGGTTTTAAGAATGAGGAGAGCGCGCGATTCTGCGAACACTGCGGCGCGCAGCTGCCTTCCGGGGCGGCGGGAACCAGCCAGGACGACACGGTTGCGTTCAGAAATGGAGGAGAGACAGTCTTTGGCCAGGGAGGCGATCCGACAGGACGCCCGTTTCAGGGAAACGGTTCCTGGCAGGAGGAACAGGTTGACTGGGGCAGCCCCCAGGGAGGAGATACGGTTCGCGGTTATCCGGAGAACCGATGCCGAAACTGCGGCAGCCTTCTGGATGAGGGGTGTGGATACTGTCCGGTGTGCGGCGCACCGGTAAACGGGCCGGGCTGGACGAATCCCGGAAACCAGGGGCCGGGGCCATCGGGATACGGCGGAAACGGAGGCGGTAAGAATCAGAAGTCGCTTACCAAACAGATTCTGCTGGTGCTGCTGGTGCTGTTTTTGCTGATCGATGGAATTCTCGCTGGATATTATTTCTATACGAAGAGTGACGATACACAGACCGACTCTCAGGAAGCGGATTCCCAGGAAGATTCCGATGAGACCGACTCTCAGGAGACGGATTCCCAGAACCAGGATCCGGATGAGGAGCAGACAGCCGAGGCTGCTGCCAGCCCGACACCGGAACCGACAAAGGAGCCGGAAGTTGTCCATATCTATGAATATTATATTGACAACTGCAGCTGGGAGGAGGCTTATCAGAAATGCCGGGCCCAGAACGGATATCTGGCCCGCATCGAGAGTGCGGAGGAATTCGAGACAATCTGCCGGGAGATTCAGGCGAAGGGAATGCAGAGCTATATGTTCTTCATCGGCGCCAGAAGAGATCCGGGAACCAGCAGCTATTACTGGATCGATGAGAATAATGTGGTCACAGGAGAACCCATCAACGATGTCAGCTCACCGCTGAACAGCTACTGGATGGCGAACGAACCGAGTTTTACAGACGGAGCAATTCAGGAGACCTGTATGGCGATGAACTTCTATAAGGGTGAAAACCGGTGGGTGATCAACGATGTGCCCAATGAACTGACGGACGTGGTTCCGCAATATACAGGAAAGATAGGATATATTTGCGAGTATGAAATCACACGGTAGAGACAGACAGAGAAGAAAAATAATTCTGACAGTGGGGGCAAGCTGCCTGCTTGTCCTCTGTCTTTTGTTTATGAGTTTCCTGATTTTCGATCTGTATCAGAATGGACGCAAAGAGGCTAAAGAGCCGGAGCGTGTACAGGCCGTGAATCCGGAAAAGGAAGAGCAGGACGAAACAGAGAGCGTGAAAGAAAACCAGAACAAAGAAAGCGCGGATACGGAAGAAATACCGGATGCGGACCGGCAGAACGAAGCCGCAGACGCGCAGGCAGATCCGCAGACTGCGGAGAATTCCGTGTCAAAAAGGGTGGAAGAGCTGATCGCCAATCTGACGACAGAACAGAAAGTCGCGCAGCTTTTCTTCGTGCTTCCGGATTCTCTGGCCCAGGTCAGCGGTGTGACGCAGGTGGGAGAGACCACCGCGTCTGCTTACCGGCAGTATCCGGTGGGCGGTATTGTCTATATGGAGAATAATATTGTATCGGAAGAACAGCTGACCGGGATGAACGCGGCGTTTGTTTCCCTGGGAGAGGAAACTGTCGGCGCGGCGCCCTTCCTCTCTGTGGACGAAGAAGGAGGAAGTGTCACCAGAATTGCCCAAAATCCGGCGTTTCCCGTAACGGATGTGGGCAATATGGCTGATATCGGGAGTACTCAGGATCCGCAGCTGGCATACCAGGCAGGGGTGACGCTGGGAACGTATCTGCGTTCTTACGGATTCGATGTGGATTTCGCGCCGGTGGCGGATGTGCTTGTCAATCCTTCCAATACGGTGGTGCGAAGCCGTTCTTTTGGCAGTGATCCCTCTCTGGTAGCGGAGATGGTGACAGAAGAGGTGCGAGGACTGCATGAGCAGGGGTTAAGCGCCGCTCTGAAACACTTCCCGGGACACGGAGCTACGGCAGAGGATTCCCATGAGGGATACGCTTATGCGGACCGGAGCCTGGAACAGCTGCGGGAATGTGAGCTGATTCCGTTCCAGGCTGGAATCGACGCCGGCGCGGATTTTGTGATGGTGGGACACCTCTGCTATCCGCAGATCGACGGAAGCGGAGAACCAACCAGCATCTCTTCGTGGGCAGTCACACAGCTTCTGAAAGAAGAAATGGGATTTTCCGGGATTGCGATCACGGACGCCATGAATATGGGAGCGATTGTCAATCATTATTCTTCGGGAGAGGCAGCGGTCCGCTCCATTCAGGCAGGAATGGATATGATTCTGATGCCGGCAGATTTTTATTCTGCCTATGACAGTGTCCTGGAAGCGGTGAATAACGGGAGCATTTCCCAGGAGCGGCTGAGGGACGCGCTGACGAGAATTCTGACCGTAAAATTAGAAAGACAGGGAGAATAGACATGGCGAAAGAGGCAAAAACAAACGCGATGAGAATGCTGGAGCGGCAGAAGGTTCCGTATCAGGTACTGACCTATGACTGCGGAGAGTTTGTCGACGGCATCCACTCGGCGGATCTGACCGGCGCGCCTTATGAACAGTCTTATAAGACTCTGGTGATGGTGGGAAAGAGCAAAGAACATTATGTTTTTGTGATTCCCATCGAGCGTGAGGTGGACCGCAAAGCCGCGGCGAAAGCGGTGGGAGAGAAAAGCGTGGATATGATTCATGTAACTATACGTATATCTATTCGGCGGCTGCAGCCCTCTGGGCATGAAGAAACAATTTGTCACGGTGTTTGACGAGAGCGTGAATCATTTTGATGAAATCTATGTGAGCGGAGGGAGGATCGGTGTCACCCTGAAAGTGCCGGTGAAAGCACTGCTGAAAGTGACCGGGGGGAATTACGGCGGCGGTTACTGCCTGAAGCTTTGAGAACCGAAAAAAGAGGATCTGTCATACAGAGCAGCATTTTGCTATGCTCCATCTGTGTGACAGATCCTCTTTTTCAATATCACGGAAAACTGTGAAATCAGTTGTCTTCCTCGGTCATCTGGTATACATGGCGCTTCTTGGCCATCTCATCGCTTGCCAGATATTCATCGTAAGTGGTAATTTTGTCCACCATGGTTCCGTTTGGAAGGAACTCCATGATCCGGTTGGCAGTGGTCTGAACAAACTGATGATCGTGAGAGGCGAACAGAAGCACGCCTGGGAATTTGATCAGGCCGTTGTTCAGGGCCGTGATGGATTCCATATCCAGATGGTTGGTGGGCTCGTCCAGGAGCAGGATGGTGGCGCCGGAGATCATCATCTTCGAGAGCAGACAGCGGACTTTCGTCTCCTCCGGAGAGCACTTTTACTTTTCTTCACGCCGTCCTCCCCGGCGAACAGCATTCGTCCCAGGAAACCACGCACGTAAGTGGCGTCTTTGATCTCGGAGTACTGGGTGAGCCAGTCCGCGATGGTCAGATCGTTGTCAAACTCCGCGGTGTTGTCCTTCGGGAAATAGGCCCGGGAAGTGGTGACGCCCCATTTATAAGTTCCCTCGTCTGGCTCCAGCTCTCCCATCAGAATCCGGAAGAAGGTGGTGATGGCCAGCTCGTTGGTTCCCACGAACGCGACTTTGTCGTCGTGTCCCAGGGTAAAGCTGATGTTATCGATTACTTTCACGCCGTCGATGGTTTTGGAGAGGTTCTCCACCATCAGGACTTCGTTTCCGATCTCCCGGTTGGGGCGGAAATCGATATACGGATACTTCCGGCTGGAAGGACGCATCTCATCCAGTTGAATTTTTTCCAGGGCACGTTTTCTGGAGG
Organism: uncultured Blautia sp.; assembly: GCA_963927715.1. Lineage (GTDB taxonomy): Bacteria > Bacillota > Clostridia > Lachnospirales > Lachnospiraceae > Blautia_A. The sequence goes on from CAWVBU010000001.1 coordinate 1,021,440, forward strand.
TTGCCTGCCTGGATTTGGAAGCGTTGGCGCTGAACCGGGAGATGAACTCCTGCAGTTCCTTGATTTTTTCTTCTTTTTTCTTGTTGGCTTCTTTCATCTGTTTGACCAGAAGCTGACTGGACTCAAACCAGAAATCATAGTTTCCGGCGTAGAGCTGGATTTTACCATAGTCGATGTCCGCGATATGTGTACATACCTTATTAAGGAAGTAACGGTCGTGGGACACCACGATGACGGTGTTGTCGAAATTGATCAGGAACTCTTCCAGCCACTCGATCGCCGGCAGATCCAAATGGTTGGTAGGCTCGTCCAGCAGAAGGATATCCGGGTTGCCGAACAAAGCCTGAGCCAGCAGGACTTTCACCTTGAGGCTTCCGTTCAGGTCACGCATGGTGGCATAGTGGAGATCAGTCTCCACACCCAGTCCGTTGAGCAGGGTGGCGGCGTCGGATTCGGCTTCCCATCCGTTCATTTCGGCGAATTCGCCTTCCAGTTCGCTGGCACGGATGCCATCCTCGTCTGTGAACTCTTCTTTCGCGTAGATGGCGTCCTTTTCCTTCATGATTTCGTAGAGACGGGCATTGCCCATGATCACCGTGTCCAGAACCTGATAATCATCATATTTAAAATGATCCTGCTGCAGGAAAGACAGGCGCTGGCCGGGGGTGATGGTCACATCTCCCTTTGTTGTCTCAAGCTGTCCGGACAGGATTTTCAGAAAAGTTGATTTTCCTGCTCCGTTTGCTCCGATCAATCCATAACAGTTGCCCTCGGTAAACTTGATGTTTACGTCTTCGAAGAGCGCTTTTTTTCCGATACGCAAAGTGACATTATTTGCTGCAATCATAATTTGACCTCATTTTTTCATAGAATAAATTGTACACATTAGCTATTTTAACGTATCTTTCCAATTTTGCAAGACTGACTTGGAAAAAACTAATTTTTTTTTGACAAGAGGCTGAAATCGTGATATAACAAGAAGAATTGAACATGGACTGGAATAGTAAGGAGAGTGATTGAATGAATGTCTGGTTGGAAACCCTGACCGGATTGATGAGAGATAATCTGTGGTTTGCCCCGGTTCTGAGTTTCGCGGCAGGGATTGTGACTTCCTTTACTCCCTGCTCCCTGTCGGCGGTTCCCATGATTCTGGCATACGTGGGCGCGGCATCTGACAGCAGGAAACGGGCCTGGCAGCTTTCCCTGGTGATGGCGCTGGGAATGGCTGCCACGTTCGGCGTGTTCGGCAGCATTGCCTCCGCGGTGGGACATGCCATGCATGATATGGGACGCTGGTGGCATGTGTTTCTGGGAATTCTCATGGTGGTGATGGCTCTGCAGGTGTGGGGTGTTATCCACCTGATTCCCGGGAAGATCATGACCATTCTCACTGCGAGGATCCGCGGCACTGTGAGAATCACCATCACCGCAGGCTGATTCGGGGAACCGGGTACGGCGGCGCGTTTCTCACGGGAGCGCTGGGAGGACTGTTCGCTTCCCATTGCGCGACGCCGGTGATGTTCGCGCTTCTGGCCATGGTGGTGGATTCCGGAAGAGGCATGTGGTGGGGGATTTTCCTGATGGTCCTGTACGCCATGGGCCACAGCGTTCTGCTGGTGGCCGCCGGCACCAGCTACGGAGCGGTGGAAGAACTCATGAACCGTCCGGGCTCTCAGAAAGTGGGGAAAGTCCTGCGGACCTGTGTCGGAATTCTGATTTTCCTCATTGGCATCGGAATGTTTTTTGTGGAATAGGTGAGAATCTGTCACACTGACGTGGAAAAAGAAGGAGAAAACAGGAATTTTCGGTTGCATATTCTGTTCTAAATTGGTATAATTTCAACAGAAAAAACGAAAGAGGTACGCGGCCTCGTGAAAGTTTGAGTTATTACAAGTGGGAGGCTTCTATGTTAATTACGAGAGAGTGTGATTATGCGGTAAGAGTGATTCGGGCACTGTCAGACGAAGAGAGGCTGAGTGTGAATGATATCTGTGAGCGCGAGGAAATCACGGCGCCTTTTGCCTATAAGATTCTGAAAAAGCTCCAGAAGGCCAGGATTGTCCGCGGCTATCGAGGCGTTCACGGAGGGTATTCCCTGAAAAGGAGTATCTCGGAACTTACGCTGCTGGATGTATATCTGGCAATTGATTCGGGAATGTATATCATTGAGTGTATGAATCCGAAGAAAAAATGCTGCCGGGACGAGAAACTGGAGGGCGGATGCGAGGTGCATCAGGAGCTGTGCCGGATTCAGAACAATCTCCGGAAGATGCTCAGTGAGAAAACGCTGGAGGAAATTTTAAGCTCCAAAGAACCGGAAGACATCGCCGGCTGATGAAAAAAGAAAACCCCTGTGGGCATGGATGCGACAGATCCCCCCCTCAGACAGACAAAGAAAGCAAGGTCTGCCTGAGGGGGATTTTTTTTGTCGGGGAAAATTTCAGAACTTTCCTGCGTTGAATGCCAAAATTGAGACAATAGTGAAGTGCTTAATTTTATTAAAATTCAAGAAAAATGAAATTAAAATTTAAAGAAATCGAACCAAAAACTTTAAAAAATTCTTGACACTGCTGGGGAAATTCGATATAGTTGTAAAAATTGCTTAGGAGGTGCAAGGAGAAGGTAATGAAAAAATTTAAAAGAATCTTAGTGGCGAACCGGGGGGAAATCGCCCTGAGAGTGATCCGTGCCTGCAAGGAGCTCGGAATCCGGTCCGTGGCCATCTATTCGGAGGAAGATAAGAATGCTATGTTCCGCGCGAAAGCAGATGAGTCTTATCAGATCGGAAAGGGCAAGTCGCCGCTGGAAGCCTATCTGGGAATTTCCCAGATTATCGAACTGGCCAAGGCCAAGAGTGTGGACGCGATCCATCCAGGCTACGGATTCCTTTCAGAAAATCAGGATTTCGCGAAGCAATGTGAGGAGGCGGGAATTACATTTATTGGTCCCACCGCAGAGATGATGGGGCAGGTGGGAGATAAGATTCAGTCCAAGCTGGTGGCTCACAGGGCCGGAGTCGCTACCGTTCCCGGCGTGGATGAAGCGATCCGCAGTGAAAAGGACGCAATCGAATTTGCCAGATTCTGCGGTTATCCGGTGATGCTCAAAGCTTCTGCCGGCGGCGGTGGAAGGGGAATGCGTATTGTGAGAGAGGAGAAGGATCTTCTCTCGGAGTTCAACAACGCCCAGAGTGAAGCCAGGAAAGCTTTTGGGGTGGATGATATTTTTATTGAGAAATACATAGAAAATCCGAAGCATATCGAGGTGCAGGTTCTGGGAGATGAATACGGGAATCTGGTTCATCTTTATGAGAGAGACTGTTCCGTGCAGAGGAGACATCAGAAGGTGAAGAATTCACGCCGTCTCAGATTCTGACCGGGGAGCAGAGGGAGAAAATTTGTGAGGATGCCCTGAAAATCGCGAGAGAGGTTAATTACAAGAGCGCCGGCACCGTGGAGTTTTTGCTGGACAATGAGGGGAATCACTATTTTATTGAGATGAACACCCGGATCCAGGTGGAGCACACCGTCACGGAGATGGTGACCGGAATTGATCTGGTACAGTCCCAGATTCTGGTGGCAGAGGGGTATCCGCTGGATTCCCGGGAGATCGGTATCCGCTCCCAGGAGGATATCTCCATGAGAGGGGCGGCGATTCAATGCAGAATTACCACAGAGGATCCGGTCAACGGATTCGCTCCGGATACCGGGAAAATTGATGTATACCGCAGCGCGTCCGGTTTTGGGATTCGGCTGGATGGAGATTCCGGATTTACCGGCGCGGAAATCTCACCGTATTATGACAGCCTTCTGGTGAAAGTGACTTCCTGGGGGCGCACTTTTGAGGATGCGAGAAGAAAAGCGTTCCGCGCACTGTCTGAGACTGTGATAGAAGGTGTGAAGACCAATATCCGATTTCTTCAGAACGTGATTAATCATCCGGTTTTTGCCAAGGGAAAGTGTGATACGAATTTCATCGGAGACCATCCGGAGCTGATGCACATTAAGCAGGGCGAGACAGAGGAATCCAGAGTTTTGAAATTCCTGGGAAACAAATATGTGAACGAAATAAAGGGAAATAAGCCTCAGTTCGACGTTCCGGCGTTTCCGCGGATCAAAGAGGAAGAGATTCAGAAACTGAGCGGAACCCGGCAGCTGCTGCAGCAGATGGGGCCGGAGAAGTTTTCCAGATGGATTCTGGATCAGAAGAAATTGCTGATCACAGACACGACCATGCGTGATGCCCATCAGTCTCTGATGGCAACCAGAATGCGTACCATTGATATGGAAAAAATCGCGCCGGCGGTTGCTCTCTATGGAAAGGATCTGTTCTCCCTGGAAATGTGGGGAGGGGCTACCTTCGATGTGGCGTACCGGTTTCTGGGTGAGTCTCCCTGGGAGCGTCTGGAAACTCTGCGCGGGAAGATTCCCAATATTCTGTTTCAGATGCTGTTCCGGGGCGCGAATGCAGTCGGATACAAGAACTATCCGGACAATGTGATCCGGGAATTTATCCGCCAGTCCGCAAAAGCGGGAATCGATGTTTTCCGTATTTTTGATTCACTGAACTGGGTACAGGGGATGGAGATTGCCCTGGACGAAGTGCTGAATCAGGGCAAGGTTGCGGAGGCCTGCATCTGTTATACCGGTGATATTCTGGATGAATCCAGAGAAAAATATAATCTGAAGTACTATGTGAACCTGGCAAAGGAATTGGAACACAGAGGGGCACATGTGCTGGCGATCAAGGATATGTCCAGTCTGCTGAAGCCGCTGGCAGCACACAAACTGATCACAGCGCTGAAACAGGAGATCGGGATTCCGGTACATCTGCACACCCATGATACCAGCGGCAACGGCGGAGCGACTCTGATGATGGCGGCTATGGCCGGTGTGGATATTGTGGACGCGGCTTTCGGCAGCATGGCAGGACTTACCAGTCAGCCATCGCTGAACTCCCTGGTGGCGGCTTTGGAGAATTCGGACAGGGATACAGGACTTCCGCTGAAAGGGCTGGATGAGATTTCTTCTTATTGGGAAGCTGTGCGCCCGGTGTATAAGCAGTTTGAGTCCGATCTCAAGACGGGGACTACGGAGATTTATTACTATGAGATGCCTGGCGGACAGTACTCCAACTTCAAATCTCAGGTGGAAAGCTTCGGACTTGGACATCGTTTCCAGGAAGTGAAATCCATGTATAAGAAAGTGAATCTCATGCTGGGCGATATTGTGAAGGTGACGCCTTCTTCCAAGGTGGTGGGAGACCTGGCTATCTTCATGGTACAAAATGATCTGACCCCGGAGAATATCTGCGAGAAGGCGAAGACCATTGACTTCCCGGATTCTGTGGTGTCTTATTTTGAGGGAATGATCGGGCAGCCTCAGGGAGGATTTCCGGAAGATCTTCAGAAAATTGTTCTGAAAGACAAAAAACCGATTACCTGCCGTCCGGGTGAGTTGCTTTTGCCGGAAGACTTCGATGCCATAAAGAAATATCTGAGCGAGAAATTTGACATAGAAGCGGATGATCAGAAAGTTATGAGCTACTGCATGTATCCGAAGGTATATGAAGATTACCGCGCGAAGCTGAAAAAAGAAGGGAATTTCCGCAGAATGGGAAGCGATGTATTCTTCCATGGAATCAATATTGACGAGACCTGCGGGGTAAAGATCGGGGAAGGAAAAAAACTGATTATTAAACTGCTGGAAGTGAAGGCTGCCAACGCGGAAGGAGAGAGGGAAGTTGTCTTCCAGGTAAACGGAAGCATTCGTTCGGTGATGATTTTGGATAAGACGGCGAATACCAGGGCCAGCAAGGAATCGATCCTTGTGGCGGATCCGGACAATGACCTGGAAGTAGGGGCCAACATTCCGGGAACGATCATCAAGATCCTGGTCGGAGAAGGAGACGCGGTGACTGCGGGCCAGCCGGTGGCGGTCATCGAGGCCATGAAGATGGAGAGCAATATTCTGGCGAAAACGGACGGAGTGGTGGATAAAATCTTCGTCCGGGAGGGAGAACAGCTCATTGCGAATCAGTTGGTTGTCAGGATCCGGGAGGAAAAACAGGAGTAAGTTTTGAGACATTTTGCTGTATTGCGGACTGGAAAAACAGTCCGCAATACGTGATTTTGTATACGATTATATACAGAAAAACCGGGAAAGTGGATGGACGGGGTTTTGAATTTGTGCTATAATATGTAATGGATTTTAGAAGGACAGTTCTCTGACTGCCGGCAGATCATTCGGACGGCGGCAGGTATGTCTGACACTCATTATCATAAAATCTTTCAAGGAGGAAAAGAACAATGGCAAGAAAGATGAAAACCATGGATGGAAACCATGCTGCCGCTCATGCGTCTTACGCGTTTTCTGATGTAGCAGCGATCTATCCGATCACCCCTTCCTCTGTAATGGCTGAGGCTACAGACGAGTGGGCGACACAGGGACGGAAGAACATTTTCGGACGTGAAGTACAGGTGACCGAGATGCAGTCCGAGGCAGGTGCAGCCGGTGCAGTACACGGCTCTCTGGCAGCCGGCGCGCTGACCACAACCTACACCGCTTCTCAGGGTCTGCTTCTGATGATCCCGAACCTTTACAAAGTTGCAGGTGAGCAGCTTCCGGGAGTATTCAACGTTTCCGCACGTGCGGTTGCAAGCCATGCGCTGTCTATCTTCGGCGATCACTCTGACGTGATGGCATGCCGTCAGACCGGATGCGCAATGCTGTGTGAATCCAGTGTGCAGGAGGTTATGGATTTGACTCCGGTCGCTCATCTGGCTGCAATCAAAGGCAAAGTTCCGTTTATCAACTTCTTTGACGGATTCCGTACTTCCCATGAGCTTCAGAAAATCGAGACCTGGGATTACGAAGATCTGAAGGATATGGCTGATATGGACGCGATCCAGGCATTCCGTGATCATGCTCTGAATCCAAACCATCCGTGCCAGAGAGGCTCTGCTCAGAACCCGGATATTTTCTTCCAGGCAAGAGAGGCATGCAACCCCTACTATGAGGCACTTCCGGCAATCGTGCAGGAATACATGGACAAGGTGAACGAGAAAATCGGAACCGATTATAAACTGTTCAACTACTATGGAGCCGCTGACGCAGAGCACGTGATCATCGCTATGGGTTCTGTGAACGACACCATCGAGGAGACCATTGACTACCTGATGGCAGCAGGACAGAAAGTCGGCGTTGTAAAAGTTCGTCTGTACAGACCGTTCGTTGCAGACGCTCTGCTGGCTGCAATTCCTGAGACTGTAAAACAGATCTCCGTTCTGGACAGAACCAAAGAGCCAGGCGCTCTCGGCGAGCCTCTGTATCTGGACGTTGTGGCAGCACTGAAGGGAACTAAATTTGACGCGGTTCCGATCTACTCCGGACGTTACGGACTTGGTTCCAAAGATACGACACCGGCACAGATCGTGGCTGTTTACAACAACACCGACAAGAAGAAATTCACCATCGGTATTGTGGATGATGTGACCAATCTGTCACTGGATGAGGGAACTCCTCTGGTTACCACTCCGGAAGGAACCATCAACTGTAAATTCTGGGGTCTGGGCGCAGACGGTACCGTAGGCGCGAACAAGAACTCCATCAAGATCATCGGTGACAACACAGACATGTATGCACAGGCATACTTCGATTATGACTCCAAGAAATCCGGCGGTGTGACCATGTCTCACCTGCGTTTCGGAAAGAAACCGATCAAATCCACTTACCTGATCCACAAAGCAAACTTTGTTGCCTGCCATAATCCTTCTTACATCGATAAATACAACATGGTACAGGAGCTGGTAGACGGCGGTACCTTCCTTCTGAACTGTTCCTGGGATATGGAAGGACTGGAGAAACACCTTCCGGGACAGGTGAAAGCATTCATCGCAAACCATGGAATTAAATTCTATGTAATCGATGGTATCAAGATCGGTAAAGAGATCGGACTGGGCGGACGTATCAACACCGTACTGCAGTCTGCATTCTTCAAACTCGCGAACATCATTCCGGAGGACAAGGCAATCGAGCTGATGAAAGCAGCGGCGAAGGCAACCTACGGAAGAAAAGGTGACGCAATCGTACAGATGAACTATGACGCCATCGACGCAGGCGCGAAACAGGTTGTGGAAGTTCAGGTTCCGGACAGCTGGAAGAACGCTGCAGATGAGGGACTGACCATGACTCACGCTGAGGAAGGACGTCAGGAAGTTGTTGATTTCGTAAACAACGTACAGGCTAAGGTAAGCGCTCAGGAAGGAAATTCTCTTCCGGTATCCGCATTCAAAGATTATGTGGACGGCACCACACCTTCCGGTTCCGCGGCATACGAGAAACGTGGTATCGCAGTAGATATCCCGGTATGGAATCCGGACAACTGTATCCAGTGTAACCGTTGTGCTTATGTATGTCCGCACGCGGCAATCCGTCCGGTTGCTCTGACTGCTGAGGAAGCGGCAAACGCTCCGGAAGGCATGAAGACTCTGAAGATGACCGGTATGAACGATTACAGCTTCGGTCTTGTAGTATCCGCGTATGACTGTACCGGATGCGGATCCTGTGCGAATGTCTGCCCGGGCAAGAAGGGTGCGAAGGCACTGGCTATGGAGAACATGGAAGCAAACGCGGGCGAGCAGAAATACTTCGATTACGCAGTAAAACTGCCGGAGAAAGAAGACGTCATCGCGAAGTTCAAAGAGACTACCGTAAAAGGAAGTCAGTTCAAACAGCCGCTGCTTGAGTTCTCAGGCGCATGTGCAGGCTGCGGTGAGACACCATACGCAAAACTGATCACTCAGCTGTTTGGAAACAGAATGTATATTGCAAACGCAACCGGATGCTCCTCCATCTGGGGCAACTCTTCACCGTCCACACCTTACACGGTGAACGCGAAAGGACAGGGTCCTGCATGGGATAACTCTCTGTTCGAGGATAACGCAGAGTTCGGCTATGGTATGCTGCTGGCTCAGAACGCAATCCGCGGCGGACTGAAAGAGAAAGTAGAAGATCTGGTAGCAAACGGAAACAACGAAGATGTGAAAGCTGCAGGTCAGGAATGGCTGGATACCTACGGATGCGGCGCGTCCAACGGAGCAGCTACCGATAAACTGATCGCTGCCCTGGAAGCATGCGGCTGTGACAAGGCCAAAGAGATCCTGGCACAGAAAGACTTCCTGAGCAAGAAATCTCAGTGGGTATTCGGTGGTGACGGATGGGCTTATGATATCGGCTTCGGCGGCGTTGACCATGTACTGGCAAGCGGAAAAGATATCAACATCATGGTATTCGATACCGAAGTTTACTCCAACACCGGCGGACAGTCTTCCAAGGCTACCCCAACCGGCGCAATCGCTCAGTTCGCTGCCGGCGGTAAAGAGACCAAGAAGAAAGACCTGGCAAGCATTGCCATGAGCTACGGCTATGTATATGTTGCTCAGATTTCCATGGGCGCAGACTTCAACCAGACCGTAAAAGCTCTGACTGAGGCAGAGGCATATCCGGGACCATCTCTGATCATCGCTTACGCTCCATGTATCAACCATGGTATCAAGAAAGGTATGAGCAAAGCTCAGACCGAGGAGCAGCTGGCAGTAGAGTGCGGTTACTGGCATAACTTCCGCTACAATCCGGCACTGGCTGCAGAAGGAAAAGCTGCATTCACTCTGGATTCCAAAGAGCCAAGCGGAGATTATCAGGCATTCCTGGACGGCGAGGTTCGTTACAATTCTCTGAAACGCTCCAATCCGGCGAAAGCAGAGAAACTGTTCGCACTGAACGAGTCTCAGGCAAAAGCAAGATACACATATCTGAAGAAACTGATCGCTCTGTACGGACCGGAAGAATAAAAATATCCGGGATACCGGCACAGCAGCCGCGGCAGAGCGGCCTATGTTCAAACGGAAAAAGAGCCATTGCAAATCTAGCGCAAGTTAGAGGAGCAATGGCTCCTTTTATCAGAGAAGGAAGACTTGCAGGCGGATAGAAAAACAAACTTCTGTGAAAAAATCCGAAAGGGGAGAAAGGTTTATGAAAGGCTTATCGGTGGTACTGCCGGCCTACAACGAAGAAGAAATGATTCCCGTGACTGCCGGGGAGCTGACCATGCGGCTGAGAGAAGAGAAGATTCCCTATGAACTGATTTTTGTCAGCGATGGATCCAGCGACAGAACCTGGGAAGCCATCGAGAGGGCGGCAAAGCAGGACAGAGGAATACGCGGCCTGGAGTTTTCCAGAAATTTCGGAAAGGATTCTGCTATTTTCGCAGGGATGGCACAGGCCAGAATGGATGCGGTGGCGGTGATGGACTGCGACCTGCAGCATCCGGTCGATACACTGGTGGCCATGTACCGTATCTGGGAAAATGGCAGCGAAGTTGTGGAAGGAGTCAAAGAAAGCCGGGGAAGGGAGAATGTAGTCTACCGGAAAGGCTCTGAGTGGTTTTACCGCGGATTGTCCAGGGCGCTGAAACTGAATATGGAAAACGCTTCCGATTTCAAGCTGATGGACCGGAAAGTTGTGGAGAGCCTGCTGCGGATGCCGGAGAGGCATCTGTTTTTCCGGGGGCTCTCTGCCTGGGCAGGCTATCGGACCACCCGTGTGGCCTATCAGGTGGAAGAACGGCGGATGGGAAGATCCAAGTGGAACTGGGGTTCCCTGATTTCCTATGGGTTTCGGAATCTGGTGGCATTTACCACCCTGCCGCTTCAGTTTGTCACCATTGCGGGAGGAATCGGTCTGCTGGGCTCCCTGGCGCTGGCGGTCTATTCTCTGATCCGGTATTTCCAGGGACAGGCAGTGGAAGGATACACGACGATTCTTCTGGTGCTTCTGGTTATCGGCAGCAGCATTATGATCAGTCTGGGGATTATCGGTTTTTATATCGGGAAAATATACGATGAAGTCCGCCGGCGTCCCAGGTACCTGATATCCAGAATGACCCAAAGCAGCGAGGAGGAAACGATATGAGGGATTTGATCCGCAGATGTTATCAGAGTTCCGTGATCCGCTATGTGTTCTTCGGCGGCTGTACCACCATGGTGAATCTGACAGCATTCTATCTCTTTCGTCTGGTGCTGCGCCTGCCTTTAAATGCTGCGAATCTTCTGTCGATTCTTCTGGCGGTACTGTTTGCCTATGTGGTGAATTCCCGCTATGTCTTCCAGGAACCTTGCCGTGGGTTTCGGGAACATCTGATCTCAGGGGGAAAGTTCTTCGGCGCCAGAGGAGTGACCATGCTCGTGGAGCTGGGAGGAGTCTGGCTGCTGGTTGAACACTGGCGTTTCCCGGATATGCTGGGGAAATTCCTGGTACAGTTCCTGGTGTTGGTATTGAATTATCTGTTCAGCCGCTTCTTCGTCTTTACCAGAGGGAAAACCAAGTCTTAGCCTGCGAAGACTTGGTTTTTTTGACGGATTGTGATACTATGTAAAAGTGCGGAGGAGAAACTTAATGACCATGAGATAGAGAGAAAAAGGAGATTAAGGATTATGGGGAAAATCAGTCTGGAAGAGATTCTAAAACAGATCCAGACACCGGATGAGAGTGCCATGGAAGTGGCGAGAGGCCGCTGGGACAGTATCGCCAAACCCCTGAACAGCCTGGGCATGATGGAAGAGCTGATTGTCCAGATTGTGGGAATCACCGGCGGGACTTCTGTGGACATTCAGAAGAAAGTTCTGGTTGAAATGTGCGCGGATAACGGCGTGGTGGAAGAAGGCGTCACGCAGACCGGCCAGGAAATTACCGCGCTGGTCGCGGAGAATTTCCTGAAAGGAGATACGGTGGCCTGCAACATGTGCGCGATGGCGCATGCGGATGTGGTTCCCGTGGATGTGGGGATGGCGGTGGACACCAAAGTTCCCGCTTATAAGACTGCCTATGGAACCAGAAATTTCGTGAAGGAGCCGGCGATGACCAGAGAACAGGCAGTTGCCGCGATCGAGGCCGGAATCCAGGTGGCGGATGATCTGACCCGCAAGGGTTACCGCCTTCTCGCCATGGGTGAGATGGGAATCGGAAATACCACAACCAGCAGCGCGGTGGCCAGTGTTCTTCTGCACGCGTCTGTGGAAGAAATGACCGGAAGAGGCGCAGGGCTGTCCAGCGAGGGACTGAGAAGAAAAATCCAGGCGATCAAAAAAGGAATTGAGAAAAATCAGCCGGATCCGCAGGATCCCATTGATGTACTGGCAAAAGTCGGCGGTTTTGACATCGCGGCTCTGGCAGGCCTGTGTCTGGGAGGAGCCTGGAAACATACGCCGGTTCTGATGGATGGATTTATCTCCTGCGTGGCAGCGCTTCTCGCGGTTCGCCTGTGTCCGGCCGTATCCGGTTATCTGCTCGCGTCCCACGTATCCAAGGAGCCTGCGGCAGAGAGAATTCTGGATGAGCTGGGGAAGGAAGCCATGATCCACGGCAAGATGTGTATGGGAGAGGGAACCGGAGCGGCGGCGCTCTTCCCGATTCTGGATATGGCGGCAGAGATTTACAACACCATGAGTACGTTCGAAGATATTCACATGGATTCGTACGAGCATCTGGAGTAGAGAGATGTTTACGGTAGTGACGGGTGGAAGCGGAAGCGGCAAGTCTGCTTTTGCGGAAAATCTGATTGTGGACAGCGGAGAACAGAAAAGAATTTATATAGCGACCATGTTTCCCTATGACCGGGAAAGCGACCGCAGAATCAGGCGGCACCGGAAGATGCGGGCGGGAAAGAAGTTTGAGACGGTGGAATGCTATACGGGTCTGAGAGATCTCTCTGTCCCGGCGGGAAGCTCTGTGCTGCTGGAATGTATGTCGAATCTGGCAGCCAACGAGATGTTCCTGGAAGGCGGAGCAGGTTCCTCCACCGTGGAAGCGGTTTGCGAGGGGATTCAGAAACTCCGGGAGCAGGCTGCTCATCTGTGTGTGGTCACCAATGAAATTTTCTCGGAAGCCGCCTGCTATGAGGGAGACACGAGACGTTACCAGGAGTATCTGGGGCGGATCAACCGGGAAATGGTCAGGATGGCGGACCAGGCGGCGGAAATTGTCTACGGAATTCCGATCTGGTTCAAAAAGAGGCAGGAAAGGAGACAGGAAGATGGCTTTGTGGAATGGATTTAAAATCGCGTTCTCCATGTACTCCAAGATTCCCATGCCTCAGAGTGAATGGTCAAAGGAAAACATGAAATACGCGTTGGGTTTCCTGCCGTTGGTGGGCGTGGTAATCGGAGCGCTGGTATGCTTCGCGGCCTGGGGGTTTGAGCTGTTGGGGCTGGAAGAGGACCAGTTGTTCCGGGTCTGTGTACTGACCGCAATTCCGGTTCTGGTGAGCGGCGGAATCCACCTGGACGGTTTTCTGGATGTGTCGGACGCGCTCAGTTCCTGGCAGGAGAAAGAGCGCAGACTGGAGATTCTGAAAGATTCTCACGCGGGAGCTTTTGCCATTATCTGCTGTGCGGTTTATTTTCTTTTGTATACCGGCGCGGTCAGCCAGATTGAAGCCAGAACGTTTCTGGTTCTCGCCTTCATGTATGTGATGATCCGCTCCGGAAGCGGCATGGCGGTGGTCGCCCTGCGCCTTGCGAAGAATACCGGGCTGGCGGCGACTTTTTCAGATGGGGCGTCCAAGCGGGTGATCCGTGTCTGGATGGAGGCTTATATGATCGTCTGTGTGGCCGGCATGTGCGTACAGAATGTGAAGCTGGGAGTTTTGTGCGCCGCTGTGTTCGGCCTGGTGTGGATGTATTTCCGCCATATGGTCTATGACAAATTCGGCGGCGTGAACGGCGATATGGCAGGATGGTTTCTGCAGGTCTGCGAACTGGGTGTGATGCTGGCGGCGGCAGTGCTGACTCTGGCCTGCGGCGGATCGCTGTGGAGCTGACACCTGCAAAAATAAATGGTTTTGCGAAAATCCACGGCAGGAGAGATCCCGCCGCGGAAACGGAAAATAAAAACGGGACGGTAGAATGAGATGGAGTTGATAGTAGGCGGAGCCTTCCAGGGACAGCTGGATTACGCGAAGAAACAGTTTCCTCAGATCCGATGGACCGATGGATCGGTCTGCGGGGAGGAGGAGCTTTGTTCCTGTGAGGGTGTCTATGATTTTCAGGAATACATAAGACGTGCCATGAAAGAGGGACAGGACGTCACCGATCTGGCCCGGACGCTGATCAGCCGGAATCCAAAGATCATACTGGTATCCGATGAAGTGGGATATGGAGTGGTTCCTGTGGATCCCTTTGAACGGAAATACCGGGAAGCGGTGGGAAGAATCTGTACCAGACTGGCGGAATATTCCGGCCGGGTGCACCGGGTAATCTGCGGAGTGGGGACGGTGATCAAAGATGCTTGAACTGTTTCTGATCCGGCATGGCCTTACAGCGGGAAACAAAGAGAAACGGTACATCGGAAGGACCGATGAGCCTTTGTGCCAGGAGGGCATGGATCAGCTGAAACAGCTGTCCAGTCCGCCGGCGGAAATGATTTTTGTCAGTCCCATGAAACGCTGTGTACAGACGGCCAGAATCCTGTACCCGGACGGGAGATACCATATCATCGATGAATTTCGGGAATGCGATTTCGGGGAATTCGAGAATAAGAACTATCTGGAACTGACCGGGAACGAAAATTATCAGAGATGGGTGGACAGCCAGGGGACGCTTCCTTTTCCGGGAGGAGAAAGTCCGGAGGAATTCAAAAGGAGGACTCTTTTGGGATTTCAAAGAGCGGTTACCGGATGCCTGCGAAGTTCCTGCAAAAAGGCGGCTCTGGTGGTTCACGGAGGAACCATCATGAACATTCTGGAGTCCTTTGCGATCACGGAGAAACCTTTTTATCAGTGGCACGTGGACAACGGGAGCGGTTACCGGATCCTGCTGGATCCGTATCTCTGGAGAAAAGGAGAGAGAAGCCTGCACGTGACTGACAGGCTTCCCATATACTAGAAGAATGAGAGAATGAAAGTCAGACGGAGGGATGTTGCGTGCAGGTGCATCAGACAGATTTTTCCACAGGAAGTGTACAGAGAAACATCATTGAGGTGGCGATCCCCATGATCGCGGCCCAGCTGCTGAATCTTCTGTATAATATTGTGGATCGGATTTACATCGGCAGGATTGCCGGGGAAGGAACTCTGGCGCTGACCGGAGTGGGCCTGTGCTTCCCTCTGATTACACTGATTACCGCATTCTCCCTTTTGTTTGGAAACGGCGGAGCTCCCCTGTGCGCCATCGAGAGAGGCAAGGGAAATGAAAAAGAAGCGCAGATGCTGATGGGCAATACCTTTTCGCTTCTGCTGATCACGGGAGCCATCCTCACGGGAATCGGCCTGCTATTTTACAGGCCGATTCTGTATGCGTTCGGGGCCAGCGATGTGACCTTTCCCTATGCGGGAGCGTATATCCGGATTTATCTTCTGGGAACGGTTTTTGTGATGATTGTCCTGGGGATGAACAATTTTCTCAGCGCCCAGGGATTCGGGAACATGAGTATGCTGACGGTTCTTCTGGGAGCCGTGTTAAACATCATTCTGGATCCGATTTTTATCTTTGGCTTCCATCTGGGCGTGCAGGGAGCGGCCATCGCGACGGTGATTTCCCAGTGCTGTTCCGCGCTGTGGGTGCTGAAATTTCTGACAGGAAAGCGGGCGGTTCTTCATCTGACCCGGGAAGGCATGATTCTGAAGCTGCAGCGGGTGAGGAAAATTATTTCCCTGGGAACCGCCGGCTTTATGATGGCTTTTACCAATGGGCTGGTGCAGGTGGTCTGCAATTCCACCCTCCAGACCTTCGGCGGAGATCTCTATGTGGGTGTGATGACGATCCTGAATTCGGTACGGGAAATATTCAATATGCCGATCCAGGGACTGAATAACGGCGCGTCCCCCGTGATGGGATTCAATTATGGCGAAAAGGCTTTCGGAAAAGTGAAAAAAGCGATTTTCTTCACCTCGGCAGTGGGAATCGTCTATACTCTTGCCGCCTGGATGGTGGTGAAGCTGTTTCCGGAGTTTTTTATCCAGATCTTCAATGGCAGCAAGGATCTGGTCGCGGCCTGTGTGCCGGCGCTTCATATTTATTTTTTTGGCTTTTGTTTTATGGCGCTGCAGTTTTCCGGCCAATGTGTGTTCACCGCTCTCGGAAAGGCAAAGAGAGCGACGTTTTTCTCCATTTTCCGGAAAGTGATTATTGTGGTGCCTCTGACCCTCTGGCTGCCCCATGTGGGCGGCCTGGGAGTGAACGGCGTTTACTGGGCGGAGCCGATCTCCAACCTGATCGGCGGATGCGCCTGTTTTATCACCATGCTGGTGACCGTTCTTCCGGAATTAAATGGGAAAAAGAAAATGACTGGGAGGTAAAGAGAAATGGCAACGTTCAGACCTTTTGCGGCGCTTCGCCCGGCGAAAGCGCTGGCGAAGCAGGTAGCTGCGTTACCTTATGATGTGGTGACAAGAGAAGAGGCAGAGAAAATCGGAGAGGAGAATCCCTGTTCTTTTCTGCATGTGGACCGGGCAGAGATTGATCTGGATCCCCAGGTGGATCCCTACGATCCACAGGTTTATGAAAAGGCCAGGGAGACCCTGCGGAACATGGAAGCGGAAGGGATCCTGCGGCAGGATCCGGCCCCGTGCTATTATATTTATCAGCAGCAGATGGGAGATTATGTGCAGACCGGACTGGTAGGCTGTGCCTCCATTGACGATTATCAGAATCAGGTGGTGAAGCGTCACGAGCTTACCCGGGAGGAGAAAGAGCAGGACCGGATCCGTCATGTGGATGTCTGCGACGCCAACACGGGCCCGATTTTTCTCACCGGCCGTTTCCCCATGGAACTGATTGAACTGCGCGATCAGTGGATAAAAAGCCACGAGGCGGAGTATGATTTCGTGTCGGAAGATGGAATTGCCCACCGGGTATGGGTGATCGATGACGCGGATACCATCCGCCGGGTGGAAACCTGCGCGAAAGAGATCCCTGGCTTCTATATCGCCGATGGACATCACCGCGCGGCTTCCGCTGTGAAAGTAGGGCAAAAGAGAAGGAAGGAACATCCGGATTATACCGGGGAAGAAGAATTCAATTATTTCCTGTCAGTACTGTTTCCCTGCCGTCATATGCAGATTCTTCCCTACAACCGGGTGGTGCGGGATCGGAACGGATTTGAGGAAAAAGGAATTCTGGCTATGGTGAAGCTGAACTTTGAGCTTTTGTTCTTCCCGGGATTCCCCTGCAAACCCATAGAACCCCATTGCTTCGGCATGTATATGGGAGGACAGTGGTACCACCTGCGGGCCCGGGAGGAATCCTATGACCATGAAGATCCGGTGGCCAGCCTGGACGTGTCCATTCTCCAGAAAAACCTTCTGGAACCGATTTTGGGGATCAAAGATCCCAGAACCGATCACAGGATCAAATTTGTGGGAGGAATCAAAGGAATGAAAGATCTGGAGGCCCTGGCGGATGAGACGGACGGAATCGCTTTCGCCCTGTATCCCACCACCATTGAGGAACTGATGACCATCGCCGACGCAGGCGAGATCATGCCTCCGAAATCTACCTGGTTTGAACCGAAGCTGAGAAGCGGACTGTTTATCCATAAACTTCAGTGAAAATTGCAAAAGCTGAACAGATAAAGGATTGCGGAAAATGTGAAAGCATTTTCCGCAGTCCTTTTTATACGAAAGAATGAACAATAAAAGAAGAAGTGGGGATTGGAAAAAGAATTTCTGTGTGCTATAATATTTTCAATCTCATAAAACCAGTATTGGTTTCTATGGCCATTCGGCCGAATTATTCCAGCTAAAAATGAACAATGCCAGATGTATTTCTTTTTCTTGGAAGGCAGTTTGCAATTTTACAGAGAGTTTACTATAATCAAATCAAGATGGGATATACGTCTGACAGAGAGGAGGATGTATGTCAAAAAAAGATGCGATGACAGCAATTTATCTGAGGGATCAAAATCGTTTTGCGGATTTGATTCGGAAAGTAGCTTGCCAGACTCAGTTTATCTTGATTAGCGTGGAGGAACAAAGTCAGGTGGATTATGCAATGCCAATCCGGGTGATGGGATATGATGTAGGGAGGTATGAACAGCAGCTGCAGGATAAAAAGCGGGGACACCAAAAGAAAAAGGATTTGTCAGGAAATGAATTTCTATCTGGAATTTCCAGGGAAGATTGTTTTTGGCCGGTTGTGACAATTGTTTTGTATTTTGGCAAACACTGGGATGGTGCCAGAAGTCTTCATGAATTACTGAATATGGATATGATTCCATTGGAAATGAGAAAATTTGTGGCTAATTATCCGTTGCATCTGATAGAGGTGGGGAGTTATCCATATGCGGATCAGTTTAAGACAGATTTGAGGTTAGTATTTGGATTTTTGCAAAATGCGGATAATAAAGAAAAGCCAAATGGGAAAGGAGAGGATCAATATGTTCAAAGCACTTGATGATATGATTGCAGATGCAAAAGAGGAAGGAAGAGAGGAAGGAAGAGACAGGTTATTAAGAGAACTGATCCGAAAAAACTTGACCGGTACGACAGCATAGAATCCATTGCGCAGATGCTGGAAGTAGATGTGGAAACCGTTGAGAAGATCGCAAAAAAATCGTAAAGAAAAAAGGACTGTTCAGTGAGTGATATGTTCCCAGAGTGCTCAGTGACAGTCCTTTTTGTCAGGAACAAAAAGTAACGGAAAGAGCAAGGAGTCTATTTAATCGGGACGAAAGAAGGAGAAAAAGTAAATTTTATGACGGCAGCGTGGGTAGCGCAGGCAGCATCCAGGCCTAAAATGATTACGGTTGCCGTAGGAAAAAACCACTATACAGCTGGGATGATTGATAAAACCGGCAGGTTTTCTGTGAATGTGTTAAAAAGTGGACAGGAAGAACTGGCAAAACAGTGCGGATATAAGTCCGGAAGAAACGTTGATAAATCGGAAAATATTGATTATGAAATGAAGGACGGTCTTCCGGCAGTGACCATTCCAAACATCAATCCTATGGCGGGGTCTTCAGCAAGGGATTGGGATAAAGCAT
The DNA here is from genome assembly GCA_963927715.1 of uncultured Blautia sp. Lineage (GTDB taxonomy): Bacteria > Bacillota > Clostridia > Lachnospirales > Lachnospiraceae > Blautia_A. Next base: position 1,040,474 of record CAWVBU010000001.1, read on the forward strand.
AGCCGCCCATATCACAGCTGAAGAAGATACTCAGAATGGAGGGATCCATATGAATAGAATGGAAAAAAGGAGTTCCGGCGTTTTTGAGAATTGAGGCAGCTGCAGGTGCAATCATCAGAATTCCAACCATGGAAATCATCATGGAGCCCATCATAGAAAAACCTTGCTGAAATTTGTCGCCTAATTTCCAACGGTTTTCCAATATCATATCTACGATTCCCGCGATAATCCCGAATGCGGTAAACAGTTTTACTAAATATTCCATTTTTGCCATCTCCTTTTCAAAATAGTGATAGAAACTTAATCAACAGATTACATATTTTGTCTTGTAACGATTCAAGCGTAAGGAATAATATAAGAAAAACAGAAGAAAGTAAATATGTATTCGGGAAAAGAGCAGGATGTGTAATATAGAAGGCAAGAATTGTAATCAGATAGAAAACCCCTTGAGACCAAATGGATACCATTCGTTCTCGAGGGGTTCTCAGTTTTCAGGTATTCTTTTTGACTAAATTTCTTTAATGACTCCGTTGGTCTTGTCATAGCGGCAGTATTTGCCGTTCTCGGAGAGGAACGGAGCGTAGGTATCGGTCTTGTTGTCCTTCAGATAGACGATGCTGGTGGCGATCATTTCCACCAGGGAGAAACGCTCGCTGATGCTGGAAATCCATTCGTAGGTCTTGTTGTGGCTGGATTCCGCCATGAGAAGGCCGTATTCTCCGTTTCCGTGGCGTTCCAGGGTGAAATAAACTTTTTCCTTCTTATTGTCCGCGTCATATACCTGACTGTAGATATAAGAGGAGAAATTTTTCTTCACGAATTTTTTAAAAGAAGCGGCGGTATATTTTTCCTGGGATACCTCGTCCACGATTTTGTCGCCGCGGTCCAGACGGGTTTTGATCACGCGAAGCACCTCGATGGACCAGTTGATAAAGGAAATGCTGGTGTAGTCCATGGACTCCAGCAATGTGCTGATTAATTGTTTGGACAACAGTTCTGAGCGAACTGCCTCATCGTAAAGCTGTTGATTCATGATTCGATCCTCCGCTAAAAATATTTTCTGATTTTATTATAGAGGAAGAAGGTGGAAAAAGCAATAGAATGCAAGAATGTGTATAATTTATAAAATGTTAAGAAAATGATGAAAATTTAAGATTCTGCCTACAGAAAGTTCATAATTTCGTGCTACAATGCTCCTGGAATATGGGCAGGAGCGCGGGAAACCGACAGGCGGGAGGATCCGCTGCCGGGCAGAGCCTGCCGGATCGTGAGGAGCAAAAAATGACAAACGAACAATATTACGATTTTATACAGCCTTATCAGAACGCCAATGAGATCATGCGTATGAAGCTGGAAGTGCTGAATCATAATTTATATCTGAAATCATCCCAGCCGATTCATCATATTCAGGTACGGGTGAAGGAGAAGCGAAGCATCGAGGAGAAGCTGGAACGGATGAATTATTCTGACAGCGTGCAGAACGCGAAGGATCATCTGCTGGATGTGGCGGGCATCCGTGTGATCTGCTATTTCGTGGATGATATCCACAACCTGGTCAACGCCCTGAAACGCCACGGGGAGCTGATCGTGATCCGTGAGAAGGATTACATCTCGAACCCCAAGCCCAACGGTTACCGCAGTTACCATATGATCGTGGGAGTGCCGGTGTATTATCTGGATACCATGGAATATTTCCCGGTGGAGATTCAGTTCCGCACCATGGCAATGGATTTCTGGGCCAGCATGGAGCACCGGATCTGTTATAAGAAACAGCCGGAGCACCGGGAAGAGCTGGCAGCGGCGTTTCTGCAGTATGCCCAGGTGCTGGAGAACATCGAGGAGCAGTTTGAGACTTACAATGAGACCGGACGGCTGGGAGACGTACATGAGCCGGAGATCCCCTGGTGGCGGATGCTGGCTGAGGAAGAGGAACGGCGGGAGCTGGAGAGGAATTCCCAGAGAATCCAGGAAGGTTAAATAATTGCGGAGGAAAGGCAGTTTCCCGTTAAGAATTTAAAAAGACAGCCGGGTTTCCGGCAAAATCTTCATAAGATGAAAAAAAACTTTACAAATGCGCTTTTGTCATATTATACTAGAGTGAAGTTAAGACGGATCCGGCATATGCAGGGTTCGTCTTCTTAGTACATGTTGTTTGCGTGGAAGGCAGGAAGTGTGAGGGGCTCATTTCGCTGACCATTACCCCGTGAACCAGAAAGGATGGTATGGAAGAAGTGAAAGCAAACTATATGAATGACAAACTGAGAGGACTGGCGGAATACTGGAATTCTGCGGGAAGGATTGATCCCAATCTCTACATAGAATATGATGTGAAGCGGGGGCTCCGTGATTCCAACGGACAGGGCGTGCTCACCGGCCTTACGGAGATCTCTGATGTAAACGGATACCGTACGGTGAACGGCAGAAAATATCCGGCGGACGGGCAGCTCTATTATCAGGGATACAGTGTGAAAGATCTAATCGGCAACACAGAGAATCCGAAATTCGCGTTTGAGGAAGTGACTTATCTGCTTTTGTTCGGATCTCTGCCCACGAAGGGACAGTTCCAGGAATTTCTGGAGATCCTGAGCCATTACCGGGATCTTCCTGACAATTTTGTCCGGGAGGTTATCATGCAGTCCACCAGTGCGAATATGATGAATATGCTGCAGAAATCCGTACTGACCCTCTATTCCTATGATTCCGACCCGGACAACATTTCTCTTCTGAATGTACTGGATCAGTCCCTGCGCCTGATCGCGCAGATGCCGCTGATCTCCGTGTACGGCTATCAGGCGTACCGCCATTATCACAAGAGAGAGCATCTGATCATCCGCTATCCGCTGCCGGAGCTTTCCACGGCGGAGAACATTCTCCGGCTTCTGAGAAGTGACGGAGAATACACAGAGCTGGAGGCGAAGGTTCTGGATGTGGCCCTGGTGATTCACGCGGAGCACGGCGGCGGAAACAACTCTACCTTCTCCACCCACGTGGTTTCCTCTACCGGAACCGACACTTATTCGGCGGTGGCCGCGTCCCTGGGCTCTCTGAAAGGACCGAAACACGGCGGCGCCAATCTGAAGGTACAGGAAATGTTCCAGGATATCAAAGAAAATATCAAAGACTGGAGCGATGAGAAGGAAATCCGCAGTTATCTGGACGCCATGCTGGATAAGAAGGTGTTCGACCACAGCGGACTGATCTACGGCATGGGACACGCGGTCTATACCCTGTCGGATCCCAGAGCGGTGATTCTGAAGAAATACGCGAAAGCTCTGGCCCAGGAGAAAGGCCGTGAGGAGGAGTTCGCTCTGTATGAGAGAGTGGAGCGGATCGCGGCCCAGGCTCTGGCAGACAAGAGACAGCTGCACAAACCGGTCTGCGCCAACGTGGACTTTTACAGCGGATTTGTGTACAGTATGCTCCGGCTGCCGCAGGAACTGTTCACAGCGATTTTCGCCATCGCCCGTATCTCCGGCTGGTGCGCGCACCGCATGGAGGAGCTGACCAGCGCCAGCAAGATCATTCGTCCGGCGTACAAATATGTGGGACATCACAAGGTCTATGAGAAAATGTCCGGACGGACGAACGGACATATTCCAGTGCTTGTGGAGAAACCGGAGAAGGAAAATCCGAAAGAGCAGGAGAAACCTAAAAAAGAAGAGACAAAAGAATCGTGAGAGTTCGAACAAAGAAGCCGCGGCAGACACAGAAAAATTCTGGTCTGCGCGGCTTTTTCGCTGCTTACTCCGGATAGATCAGGCGGTCAGGAGTGATGTGACAGAGCACTTCATCCAGGTATTTTTTCGCCAGATATTTCGCCATGCCCAGATTCATATCCAGGTAGTTGCCGCAGTCTTTGGGAGCGGCGCCTGGAATCTCACCTTCGAAATCACGGATGAATTCGAAGGTCTCGATCATCAGGGGAACGATGTCTTTGGACTCGTAATCTCCGTTCAGGATCAGGTAGTTGCCGGTGCGGCAGCCCATGGGGCCCCAGTAGATCACCCGGTCTTTAAACTGCGGCTGGTTCCGCAGATAGGTGGCGGCCAGGTGCTCAATGGTGTGAAGCTCCGCGGTGTTCATCACCGGTTCCTCGTTGGGAGAGGTCATGCGGATGTCAAAGGTGGTGAGCACATGATCGCCCACCTGGTCTTTGCGGGAGACATAGATTCCCGGCTGCAGTTTTATATGGTCAACGGTAAAGCTGGCTATTTTTTTCATAGAAAATACTCCTTTCGATTGATTTCGAACTTATTTTAGCAGAAACGAAGGACAGATACAAGAAAGAATCCCGGGAACCTTTCTCTCTTTCGCGGGAGGAAAAGGAAGAAAACTGTCGCCGGAAGGGTTGCATTTTGTTCCAAAAATCGCTACAATAGGTTCAATACAAAAGGGAAAGCAGGGGAAAATTCATATGCAGACACTGAAAGATCGAATTCGCAGAGATGGAAAGATTAAAGAAGGAAATGTGCTGAAGGTGGACAGTTTTCTGAATCATCAGATGGACATCCGCCTGTTCGAGGAAATCGGCAAAGAGTTCAGAAGACGTTTTGAAGGGGAAGAGATCAACAAGATTCTGACCATCGAGGCTTCCGGAATCGGAATTGCCTGTGTGACGGCGCAGGCTTTCGGGGTTCCTGTGGTTTTCGCGAAGAAGAATCAGACCAAAAATATCGCGGGAGATGTATACACCACCAAGGTGGAATCTTTTACCCACGGCAGAGTGTATGACATTATCGTGGCGAAAGAATTTCTGGGAGAGGGGGACCGGGTGCTCCTGATCGATGATTTTCTGGCCAACGGGATGGCGCTGGAAGGGCTCGCGGAGCTGGTGCAGATGTCCGGAGCCGAACTTGTGGGAGCCGGCATTGTCATCGAGAAAGGCTTCCAGCAGGGCGGAGACCTGCTGCGGTCTCAGGGAATCCGCATTGAGTCTCTGGCTGTGGTGGAATCCATGAATGAAAAAACCGGTGAGATTGTATTCCGGGATGAACTGTAGAAAATAAAAGAAAATCGGAAAGCAAAAAAAGCTGCAAAACCGGTCACAGGAGGATCGGTTTTGCAGTTTTTTTCGGTAAAGATTCCGAGGCAGGAAATTCTATTCAAAAGCGTACCAGGCCCGCAGAAAGTCTCCCGGTACCGGAGCGCAGAAGCACAGAGGAGCCCCGGTCACAGGATGGGAAAACTCCAGCTGGTAGGAGTGCAGGGAGACCCGGCCGATCCGGCGGTAGTCCGGATGGTAGAGGTAATCTCCCAGAAGAGGATAACCCAGATATTTCATGTGAACCCGGATCTGATGGGTGCGTCCGGTTTCCAGGTTCAGCTGCACCAGAGAAAGATGGTTTCTCGTGTCCAGACGTTCAAAATGGGTGACTGCTTTCGCGCCGGTCTGAAAATTGACCTCCCTTTGAAGAATGGAGTCCGGTTTTCTGGCGATGGGAGCGCTGACTGTGCCTTTCGCGGGGCAGATTCCCTGGACCAGAGCCAGGTAGGTGCGCCGGATCCGGCGTTCCTGTATAGCCGCGGACAAAAGGGAAGCGCTGTAGGCGTGTTTCGCCAGGATCAGGGCTCCGGTGGTGTCCCGGTCCAGCCGGTTGATGCAGCGGTAGACGAAGTTCTGACCCCGGGACTGGTAATAATAAGCCACTCCGTTGGCCAGCGTGTTTTCATAATTGCCCAGAGAAGGGTGAATGGGCAGATCCGCCGGTTTGTTCAGAACCAGAAGATCTTCGTCCTCATAGAGGATGGAGAGATCCATGGGGGTGGCAGGGATATTTTCCGAGGATGCGTCCTCCCGCAGCAGGATATCCAGACGATCCCCGGACTGAAGCCGGGTACTTCCATAGACGGGCTCCCCGTTTCGGAGAATCCCGCGGGGTGTCCGTTTCAGCCGCAGAAGAATTCCCCGGGAATATCCCAGGGAACGGAGATACTCAGAGACGGTGGCCCCTTCCTGTTCTTTTGTGAGGAAATAGTGAAATCTGCGTTCCATGGGCTCAGTCCTCGTTTCCCGCAGAGTTTGGTTCCGCCTTTGGGCGGCCTTTTTCATATTCCTTCAGCCTGCGGTCAAGCAGGGCCAGTTCCTGGGTGAGCCGGGTGACACGCCGGGAAAGACGTGAAACCGCTACGGTCAGAGAGAAGATAACCAGGAGCGAGAAGCAGAACCCCAGGAAAAACAGAGCGTTGACGGGAACATCGACGCCCAGGAGAGCGGCGATCAGACTGGTGAGCCCCGGAAACAGGTCGAAGACCAGAATGCCCGCGCCCAGGAGGATCCAGGAGAGCGCGTATTTGAGATCCAGCTTGTTTTTGCGGATCAGGTTAATCAGAATTCCCAGACCAGTCAGGATGAGGAGCGCGATAATCAGCTGCAGTTTGAAATTCATAGAGATGTCCTTTCTCAGCGCCGGAGCCATTCAATGAGGATGGCCAGCGAAACTTTTATCATATAGTAAATGGATTTTCCGGGAGAGATGGAGGAGACGCCTCCGGTGCGCTCCCGCATAATCACAGGGATTTCCACGACTTTTTTTCGGTGCCGGAGGACACAGACGGTGCTCTCCGGTTCCGGGTAATCTTTGGGATAATGGCGTGCGAACAGTTCGATCACATCCCGGTTCACCAGCCGCAGGCCTGAGGTAGGGTCGGTGATGGTCTTCCCGGTCAGAAGGTGGATCAGCCGGGTAAAATAATGGATGCCCATTCTCCGGGTAAAAGAGGACTGAAAGCCCTCTTTGCGGATGAAACGGGAACCGATGACCATGGAGGCCTGCTCCTGCCGGAGTACCTGGAGCATGGTTTCCAGAAAAGAAGGGTCATGCTGCCCGTCGCCGTCTACCTGGACGGCAGTGTCATAGCCGTTCTCCCAGGCGTAGAGGTATCCGGTCTGGACCGCGCCGCCGATGCCCAGGTTGATGGGAAGGTTGATGTGAGGATAATGATTTTCCTCACAGATCCGGCGGGTGTGGTCCGTGGAACAGTCGTTGACGACAATATAGTCAAAAAGCCTGGTCTGTGCTTTCAGATTTTCAATGGTTTTCTCGATGTTTTCTTCTTCGTTGTAAGCGGGAATAATCACTAAATTTTTCATAAGGTTCTCATTTCTGATTTTCCAGAACCGGCTCAGAGTTTCTGAATCCGGTCTGTGACAATCTTCCAGGTGAAGTTCTTCGCCAGTCGCTCGTAGGTGCGCGCGGCGGCCTCATGGCGTTCCTGCGGATGGCAGAGAGCCTGACGAAGGCCTTCTTCGATGGCGTCTGCGGAGAGCTCTTGCAGAATCCGTCCGTAGGAGGAATCCGGCAGCAGTTCTCTGGGACAGGCGGAATCGGTCACCACGATATAGTTCCGACAGGCAGCGGCCTCCAGCAAAGAGGTGGAAAATCCCTCGGAGACCGACGGCAGACAGAAGATATCCGAATCGGCCAGAAGATCGGTGATTTCACCGGAATCCAGGCGGCCCAGAAGCAGAATATGGTCGTCCGCCTGACGTCTCAGTTCCTCTTCCAGATCTCCGTCTCCGGCAATGCAAAGATAAGTGTCCGGATACTGCAGACGGAGCCGTTTTACGGCCTGGACCAGGGGAAGAAGCCCTTTCTCTTCCAGAAGCCTGCCGGTGAACGTGATGACGTCTGCCTGGGGCGGGATGTTGTATTCCTCACGGAAGTTCCGCTCCCGGCGGGTCAGACGCTGCTGAATGGCTTCCAGGTCGATGGCATTGTACAGAGCGCCTTTTGCCTGAATGTGAAAATGGCGCAGCCATCGGATACTTGCCTGGGAAACGCCGTAGTAATCCTGGCAGAACAGGGTGAGAATCTTCGTGAACAGATGCTCATACCAGCCGCCCACCGTGTCCCAGAAAGGATTGTGGACCGTCAGATGGCTGGATCCGTGATCGATGACCAGGGTCTTTGCCCGCTGACGTCTTCCGAACAGGACTCCATAGAGGGAGTGAGGATAGAAACGGGTGTTCACGAGAACTTTATCGAAGTGCTGCCGCCTCAGGATCCGGTGAATTTTCCAGAAATCTCCGGTGGGCTTCAGTACGGGAAAGCGGCCCTCCAGAAGATTGATACAGGGAAAACGCAGTACCGGAATCCCGTCCATTTTCTCGTAGGAGGGCAGCCTCTGCACATTGGAAGTGACGATGACCACCCGGTCTCCCCGGCGGATCAGTTCCTTTGCCAGATGATACGTATACCGCTCCACGCCCCCGAGATGGGGAAAATACTGGGCGGCGAAAATACAGTAATTCTGATTCATCTTTTCTGATACCTTTTTCCAATGGAATTTCAAATGGTGTCTGCCAGGTTCTGCGCGTAAGCGGAAAGAAGTCGAAAAAACAGGATCCTGGCCAACGCTATTATGATAGCATACTTAGTGAGGAAAATAAAGGGAGCGTTTGAAGTCCGCGACGGTATTTCGGCGGATTTCAAACGATCCCGAATGTGACAGAATCAGGAGACCGGTTCCAGGTTCAAGGTGGTGTGGTAGAGGCATCGCTGTTCGAGAAGCGTACTCCACTGGTCTTCCGGCGCCTTGTTTTCATTGTCGTAGTAATTCTCGTCTCCTTTTAATTCATCCATGTATTCGATGTAATCCAGAATGTAGATATCAATGGTGGAGATATCCCGGTCCTGAACGGTGTAGAAGGCACAGTTGCCGAAGGAGTCGTTGTAAGGCAGGCGATTGCCGTTGGCGTCCAGAGCTACGCAGAAATAATCGTAGAAAGGCACCTCCGGGGCATAGAGGTCGTTGACGACCAGTTCATAAGGCGTCAGGATGACATCGGCCAGCCCCACTCCTTTTTCGTTGAGCTCATTGACTTCGATGACCTGGGTCCGGGATTTGTCTACGGTCAGATCCAGAGAGAAATCCCACGAACCATCATACCAGTAGTTCTCATATTTGTTCGGACGGTCCAGATATTCTTCAGGCATCTGCGCCATGACAGCCTGGAATTCTTCATCGGACATGGCGGCAAGCTCTTCCTCCGTATAGCCGCTGTCCCAGCGCTGAGGATCGGCCAGATAGCCGAGAACCTGCTGAACGCGAAAGTCCAGGTGAATCTCATCGGGAACTTCCTGGTATCCTTCCGGATCCTGATAATCCAGCCGTTCCTGAAGGGGAAGGCGTAAGATGCAGGAGTAGGAATGGTCATTCAGGAAAGCACCCTCTGTGTAATAGGGCAGGAAATAATCCTCGTCTTCGCTTTCTTTGAAATCCAGCCTGGACTGGATGGAGAGGCAGAGGGTCTGGTCGCCGTTCTGGTCGACGAAAGAGTCCGGAAACGGTTCGTCGTTTTCGATGAGAACCGTCAGGTAGACGGCCAGGGGGTCTGCGTACACTTCAGAGAGCGTGATGGTGAGTCCATCCTGAGTCTGGCTGAAAGCTTCCGGGGCGTTTTCAACGTCCGGGGCGGCAAGATTGTCTTCGGATTCCAGTCCGTCCTCAGCGGAACGCTCCAGCGGTGTGGCGTAGTCCTCAAAATTTCCGAAGAAACTAACTTTGTCCTGGAGCAGACTGAAGAGATTTCCGATTCCGGGGAGATTTTCCGCCATAACCGGGTTGGTAAGAAACAGGATCATACAGAAGAAAAAAGCGGCGGCCGCGCAGCCCAGGGTGATACCTGCCCTTTTGATCCAACGGTAAGGGGAGCGGATGGTTTCTTCCTGAGAAATCTGTCCGCTTTGTATCTGAAGATAAGCCTGCCGGACTTTCTTTTCCAGGATATCCGGAACCGGAGTATCCTTCTGAAGCTGTTCCTGAAACTGTTTTTCAGCAAATGATTTCATACGGTTTCCTCCTTTTGAGAGTGATAGAGATCTGCCAGCTGTCTTCGCCCTCTTTGAAGGCGGGATTTTACCGTTGGTTCTTTCAGATCGAGAATCTGCGCGATCTCCCGGATGGAAAATCCTTCCATATAATATAGAAGCAGAACCATACGGTATTTCTCATCCAGAAGCGAAAGCGTCGCGTTCCACTCGGCCAGGGAATATCCCTGGGGATGGCTGGGATTCTCCGGCAGATCTTCCATGGGAAGTGTTCGCTGGTTTTTGGCCAGAATATCTTTGCATTTATTGATCAGGATGCGTGTCATCCAGGTTTTAAAATAACGGTTCTGCCGCAGTGTGGGCAGTTTTTCGTAACAGGTGAGGATCGTATCCTGAACGGCGTCCGCCGCGTCCTCCTCGTTTTTCAGATAGGCAATCGCGGTTTTGTACATACTCTGCAGATGAAAATCCATCAGCTGGCAGAAAGCTTCGCCGTCTTTTCGTTTTGCTCTGCGGATCAGACTGTCCATGACGTCCCTCCTTTCGTTGTTTTCAACCGGTCGTAAACATATTTTCACTTATTAGACAGGAAAAATCCACAAAAAGATGCAAAACCGGAAAAAATCCGATATAATGACAGAATGACAGTGCTCTGTGTTCACAGAAGAGACATAAATCTTTGATATAGTTGGTAAAAAAGGAGGATGGCCGAATATGGATGCGTTAAAGATCTTAGTGGTGGATGACGAGAGCAGAATGCGTAAGCTGGTGAAGGATTTTCTGGTAAAGAAGAATTTCGAAGTTCTGGAAGCCGCGGACGGAGAAGAAGCGATCGATCTGTTTTATTCGGATAAAAATATTGCGCTGATTATTCTGGATGTGATGATGCCCAGAATGGACGGCTGGGAGGTGTGCCGGGAGATTCGAAAGAATTCCAAGGTGCCGATCATCATGCTGACGGCGAGAGGCGATGAGCGGGATGAACTGCTGGGATTTGAACTGGGAGTGGATGAGTATATCTCCAAGCCCTTCAGTCCGAAGATTCTGGTGGCCCGGGTGGAGGCGATTCTGCGCCGAACCAGTCAGAGCAGTATGGAGGATGTGCTCAGCGCGGGAGGCATCGTGGTGGATAAAGCCGCCCATCAGGTGACGGTGGACAAAAAAGTGGTGGAACTGAGTTTCAAGGAGTTTGAGCTTTTGACGTATTTCATGGAGAATCAGGGCATCGCCCTCTCCAGGGAAAAGATTCTCAATTCCGTCTGGAATTACGACTATTTCGGAGACGCGAGAACCATCGATACCCATGTGAAAAAGCTGAGAAACAAGCTGGGAGACAAAGGGGAATATATCAAGACCGTCTGGGGCATGGGCTATAAATTTGAGGTGGAGGAATGAAAGAAAAGTGGATCCACGCCCTGAGAGAGAGAACAAAAGGAAAACGGATCCACACGCTGGGATTCCAGATTTCCCTCTTGTTCACCGGAATGGTGGCGCTGTTCCTGGCGGCAGTTCTGCTGCTGAACCAGTTTTTTCTGGAAGATTATTATGTGGCACAGAAAAAGTCTGTGCTGGAGAACTCCTTTGACAAGCTGGAACAGCTGGAATCCGGCGGAGAGATTCCCTATTCCTGGGTCAAGGAAAGCTCTGAGAGGAATCTGAGCTGGGTGGTTCTGAATCCCCAGGGAGCGATCGTGGGAGGCATGGGAGACAGTGATACGCTGGCTTCCCGGCTGTTTGGCTATCTGTATGGAATCGGCGGAGAGAAGATCCAGTGTAAAATTCTGGACAAGACAGAGGAGTATGTGATTCAGAAAACCCAGGACAAATACATGGGAATGGATTATGTGGAGATCTGGGGAGAACTGACCAACGACAACTACTGTCTGATCCGGTCGCCGCTGGAGAGTATCCGGGAGAGCGTGGACATCTCAAAAGGCTTTTATCTGTATGCAGGCCTGAGTGTTCTGGTATTCAGCTGTATGATCATTATCCTGGTCACCAGGCGGATTACCCGGCCGATCTCCAAACTGACGGAGCTGTCCCGGAGAATGACAGATCTGGATTTCGATGTGAAGTATGAAAGCCGGGCGGGAAATGAGATCGATGTGCTGGGAGAGAATTTCAACGAAATGTCCAGAAAGCTTCAGTATACCATCTCGGAACTGCGGGAGGCCAACGGCAGGCTGCAGGAGGACATCGAGGAGAAAATCCGTATCGACGAACAGAGAAAAGAGTTTCTCAACAATGTCTCCCATGAGCTGAAGACGCCCATCGCCCTGGTTCAGGGCTACGCGGAAGGTCTCAAAGAGAATATCAGTGACGACGCGGAGAGCCGGGAGTTCTACTGTGATGTAATCATGGATGAGGCCGCGAAGATGAACAAGCTGGTGCGCAACCTTCTGAATCTGAATCAGCTGGAATCCGGTATGGACACGGTGACCATGGAAGAATTCGATCTGGTGGAAGTGATCCAGGGAGTCATCCAGGCTTCCAATATTCTGGTACAGCAAAAAGAGGCGAAGGTGATTTTCCAAAGCCAGGGGCCGGTGATGGTCTGGGCGGATGAGTTCAAGACGGAAGAAGTGATCACCAATTATTTCACCAACGCGCTGAATCATCTGGATGAGCATAAGACGGTGGAGATCCGGATCCTGCAGCGGGATGAAAAGACGGTGCGGGTGACCGTCTTCAACACAGGAAAAGCGATTCCGCAGGAGGATCTGGATCAGATCTGGAACAAGTTCTACAAGGTAGACAAGGCAAGAACCAGGGAGTACGGCGGAAGCGGAATCGGACTTTCCATTGTCAAGGCGATTATGGATTCCTTCGGCCAGCGGTGCGGCGTGGAAAATTATGACAACGGTGTGGAGTTCTGGTTCGAACTGGAAAAAAGATAGAAGAGAAAAGGCTTCAGGGGAGAAATAGCTTTGACCCTGAAGCTTTTATGCTGTATACTTATCTGGTAGGTGCCGGGGCGGAAACCGTCGAAAGAGGTCAAATCCCGGTATCTTCCGGAAAACAATGACAGTGATCTGACGCGGACGCGGCAGATAACGATAGATTCGGAGGGGTTTTATGATCGGAATTATCGATTACGATGCGGGCAATATTAAGAGTGTGGAAAAAGCACTGGACTATCTGGGGGAGAAATCCGTGGTGACCAGAGATCCGGAAGAATTGCTGAACGCGGACAAAGTTATCCTTCCCGGAGTGGGCAGCTTCGGGGATGCCATGGAGAATTTAAAACGATACGGCCTGGTTCCGGTGATCCATGAGATTGTGGAAAAACAGGTGCCGTTTCTGGGAATCTGTCTCGGTCTGCAGCTGTTGTTCGAGAGCAGCGAGGAGAGTCCCGGCGTGGACGGACTGGGCATTCTGAAAGGCAGAGTGCTTCGCATTCCCCCCAGCGCAGATCTGAAGATTCCCCACATGGGATGGAATTCTCTTCATCTGCAGAACGGAGGACGTCTCTTCGCGGGAATCCCGGAGGAGACCTATGTATATTTCGTCCATTCCTATTATCTGCAGGCGGAAGATCCTTCCATTGTGAAGGCGACTGCCTGGTATGGGACACAGATCCATGCTTCTGTGGAGCAGGGAAATGTCTTCGCCTGCCAGTTTCATCCGGAGAAGAGCAGTCACTGGGGACTTAAGATTCTCGAAAATTTCGCACGGCTGGACGGGAGGAATGCATAAATGTTTACGAAAAGAATTATTCCCTGTCTGGATGTGAATGACGGGAGAGTAGTAAAAGGAATTAATTTTGTCAATCTGAAAGACGCCGGTGACCCGGTGGAGGTGGCGAAGGCCTATGACGCTGCCGGCGCGGACGAGCTGGTGTTTCTGGATATCACCGCGTCCAGCGACGACCGAGGAACCGTGGTGGATATGGTGAGAAAGGTAGCCGCGAATGTTTTCATTCCCTTTACCGTGGGCGGCGGGATCCGGACGGTGGAAGACTTCCGGATGCTTCTGCGTGAGGGAGCGGATAAGATTTCCATCAATTCCTCCGCGATCAACCGTCCTTCGCTGATTCGGGAGGCGGCGGAGAAATTCGGAAGCCAGTGTGTGGTGGTTGCCATCGACGCGAAGAAACGGGAGGATGGCAGCGGATGGAATATCTATAAGAACGGCGGCCGCATTGATGTGGGGCTGGACGCGGTGCAGTGGGCCCAAAAGGTGGAAGAACTGGGGGCAGGAGAGATCCTCCTGACCAGTATGGACTGCGACGGCACGAAGGCCGGCTATGATCTGGAACTGACCCGCGCGGTGGCACAGAGTGTGTCCATCCCGGTGATCGCCTCAGGCGGCGCGGGAACGCTGGAGCATTTCTATGAGGCGCTGACCGAAGGCGGCGCGGAAGCAGCGCTTGCCGCTTCCCTGTTCCATTACAAAGAACTGGAAATCCGTGAGGTAAAAGAATATCTGGCACAGCGCGGCGTGCCGGTGAGAAGATAAAGGAGTCGAGGATATGGCTGCACTGGATGGCGAGTGGTACGAAGCACTCAAAGGAGAATTTCGGAAACCTTATTACACCCAATTATACAAGAAAGTCCTGGAAGAGTATCAGACGAGAAAAATTTTCCCGCCGGCCCAGGATATGTTCAACGCGTTTCATTTTACACCGCTGGAGAAGGTGAAGGTGGTGATCCTTGGACAGGATCCCTATCACAATGACGGGCAGGCTCACGGGCTGTGCTTCTCCGTGAAGAAGGATGTGGAGATTCCTCCGTCCCTGGTGAATATCTATCAGGAACTTCACGATGATCTGGGCTGTTATATTCCGGATAACGGATATCTGGAGAAGTGGGCGAGGCAGGGCGTACTGCTTTTGAACACGGTTCTCACGGTTCGGGCGCATCAGGCCAATTCCCACAGAGGAATCGGCTGGGAGGAGTTCACAGACGCGGCGATTCAGGTGCTGGATCAGCAGGATCGCCCCATGGTCTTTCTTCTCTGGGGAAGACCGGCACAGATGAAGAAGAGTATGCTTCACAATCCGAAGCATCTGATCCTGGAAGCGCCTCATCCCAGTCCCCTGTCGGCTTACCGGGGATTCTTCGGGTGCCGGCATTTCAGCAAGGCGAATGATTTTCTGACAGCCCATGGCGAGACGCCCATCGACTGGCAGATTGAGAATACTAAGAACCATGGAGAAGGACAAAATGAGTAGAAAAGACAATACCCTGGTGAAAAACGCATCGTTTCTGATGATCGCCGCGCTGATCTCCAAGATCATCGGGCTGATCTACAAAAGGCCGTTGTCATCGATGCTGGGAAATGAGAGTTTTGCCTGTTTTCAGTTTGCGCAGAATATTTATTTTATCCTGCTGATGATCGCTTCTTTCAGTATTCCGCAGGCGGTCTCAAAGCTGATGGCGGAGAGGATTGCTTTTCACCGTTACCGGGATGCCCAGAGAGTGTTCAAAGGCGCGCTGATTTACGCGGTGATTGCCGGCGGAATTGTGGCGCTGTTCTGTCTGTTTGGCTCTTCGATTCTGATTCCGTCCAATATGGGAAATGCCCGGCTGGCGCTGCAGGTACTCTCACCGACGATTTTCCTGTCCGGAATTCTGGGTGTCTTCCGGGGTTATTTCCAGGCGTACCGCAATACCATGCCCACATCCATTTCCCAGATTCTGGAACAGATCGCCAACGCCTGCGTCGCGCTTTTGATGGTGCATTTCATGCAGGTGAGCTTTGCCGCGGCTTCCGCGGATACCAGACAGAGGTGGGAGGCTGCCGGAGCCACCATGGGAACCGGAGCCGGAGTCCTCAGCGCTTTGCTGCTGATGCTTCTGATCTACGGGCTGAACCGCAGGAATATCGCGCGGCGGATCGCCGGAGACCGCAGATCAAAGGACGAGAGCTATTCGGACGTGCTTCGCACCATCGTGCTCATCGCTTCGCCGATTATTCTCAGCTCTTTCATTTACAATGTAAACGGTTATATCAACAGCTATATGTATTCCGCGATTATGGGCTATAAGGGAATGGAAGAGAGTTTGGTACAGTCTCTGTACAGCCAGAATTCTTACTTCATGACCATCATCAACATTCCACTGACGCTGGCCAGTACGGCGCCCACTTCCATGATCCCGGAGGTGTCCGCCCAGTACGCCAGAGGGGATATCCCGGCGGCGAATCAGAAGACGGACCAGGCTGCCTGGATCAGTATGCTGATCTCCATTCCCGCGGCGGTGGGACTGGCGGTGCTGGCAGGGCCTGTGACCCGGATTCTGTTTCCGGTGTCCACACCGGTGGCAGCCAATATTCTGGCCATCGGCGCGGTGACGGTCATCTTAAACGGCTGTTCCAACATCTCCAACGGTGTGCTCCAGGGAATCGGGAAACCGCGGATCCCCATGATCAACGCGGCCATTGCCCTGGTGGTGGATGTGATTGTGATGGCAGTGCTTCTGCTGGCGACGGACCTGGGAGTCTATACCATCGTCTGCGCGATGATCGTCTACGCGGTGGTCATGTGTGTGCTCAATGACCGGGCGATGAAAAAATACATGAATTACCGCAATCCGTGGAAGAAGGCGTATCTGCCGCCGCTGCTGGCCTCAGTGCCCATGGGACTTGTGGCGGGAGGCGTGTACTACGGCCTTTATCTGCTGATTCCGGTGAACCTGATCTGTCTGATTTTCTCCATCGGTCTTGGGGCTCTGGTTTATTTCTTTGTTTATATGAAGGTTGCCGGCCCCACAGAGGAAGAATTAAGCGGACTGCCCGGCGGCAGGCTGATGATCCGGCTGGCCCGGAAACTTCGCCTGATTGGGTAGAGAAGATCTTTCAGAAGCCGGTTTTCTTTGGTCAAAAAGAAATCCCACAGGAATACCTGACATACAGTCAGGCCTTCCTGTGGGATTTTTCATTCCTTCTTTTATTATGATACGGCAGAGATCAGGAATTCTGCTTTTTCCTCAGGTTTTTCTGGGCGGTGGAGAGCATCAGCTTGATTCGGTTCAGCTGATTGACCTCGCTGGCGCCCGGATCGTAGTCGATGGCTACGATGTTTGCCTGAGGATATTTTTTGCGGATCTGTTTGATCACACCTTTTCCCACGATGTGGTTGGGCAGGCAGGCAAAGGGCTGCGTGCAGACAATGTTGGGGGCGCCTCCGTGGATCAGCTCCAGCATTTCTCCGGTGAGGAACCAGCCCTCTCCGGTCTGGTTTCCGTTGGACACAATGGGCCTTGCCATGCGGGCCAGCTGACGGATGTCCGCCGCCGGCTCGAAGTGCTCGCTTTTTTCGAAGGCTTCGTTGGCCGCGCTTCTCACCCAATCC
The DNA here is from genome assembly GCA_963927715.1 of uncultured Blautia sp. Taxonomy (GTDB): domain Bacteria; phylum Bacillota; class Clostridia; order Lachnospirales; family Lachnospiraceae; genus Blautia_A. Next base: position 1,057,538 of record CAWVBU010000001.1, read on the forward strand.
AGAGCCTTGATGCCCATATTGGCGGTCACAGCCGCGGATTTTTTCGCTCCCAGATATTTTACCTTGAAATTCTGGTTGTAGAAACAGTAAGCCAGGAAATCAATCAGATCCGGAACCACGGCCTCGGCGCCTTCCGATTCCAGAAGCTCTGCCAGGTAGTTGTTCGCGGCCGGGAGGAACTTCACCAGGATTTCTCCCACAATTCCCACCCGCGGTTTCACCTCATCGGTGATGGGAATCCGGTCGAATTCCTCAATCATTCTGCGGCACATCCATTTGAATTTCTTGTGGGTGACTTTTTTATCGCTGACGAACTGAATGCAGCGGTTTTCCCATTTTCTATGTAACCGGTTGACGGATCCTTTTTTCACTTCATAGGGGCGCATCCGGTAGACGCATTTCATCAGAATATCCCCGAATACGGCGCCGTAGGCCACACGCTGAATGAGCTTCGGCGTCAGTTTGAAGCCGGGATTGCTCTCCAGACCGCTTAGGTTCACGGAGATCACCGGGATCTGGCTCATGCCGGCTTTTTCCAGAGCCCTTCGGATGAAGGCGATGTAGTTGGAAGCACGGCATCCGCCGCCGGTCTGGCTCATCACCACCGCCACACGGTTCAGGTCGTATTTTCCGGAGAGCAGAGCCTGCATAATCTGTCCCACCACCATGAGAGATGGATAGCAGGCGTCGTTGTTCACATATTTCAGTCCCACATCGACGGCCTCTTTGTTGTCGTTGGGCAGTACTTCCAGGTGATAACCGCTGGCATTGAACGCTGCCTGCAGGATGGAAAAGTGAATGGGCGACATCTGGGGGCATAAAATCGTGTAGTTCTTGCGCATTTCCTTGGTGAAAGACACCTTGTGAATGGAAGAAGGCTGAATCACACGGGGCTGGTTCTGCTTTTCTTTGGCTTTCAGGGCTGCGATCAGGGAACGGATCCGGATCCGGGCCGCGCCCAGGTTGTTTACCTCGTCGATTTTCAGGCAGGTATAGATTTTGCCGCTCCGTTCCAGAATCTCGTATACCTCGTCCGTGGTCACAGCGTCCAGTCCGCAGCCGAAAGAGTTCAGCTGGATGAGATCCAGATCATCCCGGGTCTTCACATAGTTGGCTGCCGCGTACAGCCGGGAGTGGTACATCCACTGGTCGTTGACCCGCAGAGGGCGCTCCACATGGGCCAGGTGAGAGACTGCGTCCTCTGTGAGGACGGCAATATCATAGCTGTTGATCAGTTCCGGGATTCCATGGTGAACCTCCGGATCCACGTGGTAGGGACGTCCGGCCAGGACGATACCCCGGTGATGGGTTTTCTTCATCCACGCCAGGACTTCCTCGCCTTTGCGTTTGATGTCCTCCCGGGTCGCTTCCAGTTCCTCCCAGGCTTTATGGGCGGCCTGGCGTACTTCCTCCGCCGGAATCCGGGAGAATTCTTCTACCAGCCGGTTGGTGAGGATTTCCTCGGAAGTAAAGGCCAGGAACGGGTTCGCGAAATGGATGGAAGGATCGTCCAGCTCGTCCACATTGTTTTTGATGTTTTCCGCGTAGGAGGTGACAATGGGACAGTTGTAATGGTTGACCGCTTCCGGAAACTCTACCCGCTCATAGGGGATGCAGGGATAGAAGATGAACTTGACTCCCTTGCGGATCAGCCAGGAGATGTGTCCGTGAGCCAGTTTCGCCGGATAACATTCAGACTCGCTGGGGATGGACTCAATGCCAAGTTCGTAAATTTTCCTGCTGGAGCCGGGTGAGAGAATCACCTGGTACTTCAGTTCTGTGAAGAAGGTGTGCCAGAACGGGTAATTTTCGTACATGTTCAGCACACGGGGAATTCCCACCTGTCCCCGGACAGCCTCCACCGGAGACAGGGGAGGACGGTGAAACAGTTTCTTATATTTGTAATCGAACAGGTTCGGGATTTTCTTCCGCTCTTTTTCCTTGCCAAGACCTTTCTCGCACCGGTTGCCGCTGATGAACTGGCGTCCGCCGGAGAAGGTGTTGATGGTCAGACGGCAGTGGTTGGTACAGCCCTTGCAATTCGCCATGGAGGTGGAATACTCCAGGGTGTTGATCTTGTCGATGGAGAGCATGGTGGTCTGGGTTCCTTCGCTGTAGCGTTCCCGGGCAATCAAAGCCGCGCCGAAAGCGCCCATGATGCCGGCGATATCCGGTCGGATCGCGTGACAGTCGGCAATCCGCTCAAAACTCCGGAGAACGGCGTCGTTGTAGAAGGTACCGCCCTGTACGACGATGTGCTTTCCAAGCTCCGAAGCATCGGATACTTTGATGACCTTATACAGAGCGTTTTTGATGACGGAGTAAGCCAGACCGGCAGAGATGTCGGAGACTTCCGCCCCTTCTTTCTGAGCCTGTTTTACTTTGGAGTTCATGAATACGGTACAGCGGGTTCCCAGATCAATGGGATGCTTCGCGAACAGGGCAGCTTTCGCGAAATCCGCGACACTGTAGTTCAGAGATTTCGCAAAGGTTTCGATGAAAGAACCGCATCCCGAGGAGCAGGCTTCATTGAGCTGTACGCTGTCCACAGTCTGATTTTTGATTTTAATACATTTCATATCCTGTCCGCCGATGTCCAGAATACAGTCCACATCCGGGTCAAAGAAAGCGGCGGCGTAGTAATGGGAGACCGTCTCCACTTCACCCTCGTCCAGCAGGAAAGCTGCTTTCACCAGGGCTTCGCCGTAACCGGTGGAACAGGAATAGGCAATGCGCGCGCTGGGCGGCAGAATCCGGTAGATCTCCTGAATGGAGCGGATGGCCGTCTTCACAGGGCTTCCGTTGTTGTTGCTGTAGAAAGAATACAAAAGGGTGCCGTCCTCGCCGACCAGTGCGGTCTTCGTGGTGGTGGAGCCGGCGTCAATGCCCAGGTAACAGTTGCCCTCGTAAGTGGACAGGTCGCCGGTGGCCACATTGTACTGGCTCTGGCGTTCTTCAAATTCCCGGTAATCTTCCTCGGAAGCGAAGAGCGGTTCCATACGGGCAACCTCAAAATCCAGTTTGATGGAGGCGGCCAGACGGTCTTTCATGGCGGTCAGAGAGACCGTCACGTCTTCTTTCGCGTTCAGGGCGGAGCCCATGGCGGCGAACAGATGAGAGTTCTCCGGCACAATGGTGTGTTCCGCGTCCAGCTTCAGAGTGCGGATAAAGGCCGCGCGAAGTTCCGTCAGGAAGTGCAGGGGGCCGCCCAGAAAAGCCACATGTCCCCGGATCGGTTTTCCGCAGGCAAGTCCGCTGATGGTCTGATTGACCACGGCGTGGAAAATGGAGGCGGCCAGGTCTTCCTTGGTCGCTCCCTCATTGATGAGGGGCTGGATGTCCGATTTCGCGAAAACACCGCACCGGGCAGCGATCGGATAGAGCGCCTGGTAATTTTTCGCGTATTCGTTCAATCCCGCGGCGTCTGTCTGGAGGAGGGAAGCCATCTGGTCAATGAAAGAGCCTGTACCCCCGGCGCAGATGCCGTTCATTCTCTGTTCGATGTTGCCGCCTTCAAAGTAGATGATTTTCGCGTCCTCCCCGCCCAGCTCGATGGCCACGTCGGTCTTCGGAGCGAAGGTCTCCAGGGAAGTGGATACGGCGATGACTTCCTGGACGAAAGGAACCTCCAGGTGGTTGGCCAGAGTCAGTCCGCCGGAACCGGTGATGACCGGATGGACGGAGAGTTCGCCCAGCTTTCCCCGGGCTTTTGCCAGCAGGTCGGCCAGGGTCTCCTGAATGTTGGCGAAATGCCGCTCGTAGTCTGCGAATAATAAAGTATTGTCTTGGTCGAGAACCGCGATTTTCACGGTAGTAGAACCGATATCAATACCCAGACGATAGGAATCGTTCATGGATGAATTTACAGCCAAAACAGTACCTCCTTTTATCAAAATGTACGTTTTCGATTCGTTTTTATGTATTGCTACATATTTAAATGTTTTTTTCAGTCTAACATTATACGACAGGACCTGCGAAAATACAACCGTAAAAACTTAACAATTCATGTCCTGAAACAGACTTGAATTTCAGGAAATTTCAGGATATACTTACCAGGGTAATCTTTGCACCGAATGGAAGATCAGAAGAGAAAAAGAGGAAAGTTTATGTATCAGATATTAAAGACAGAAGGAAGAGCGAAAAGAGCGCAGATGACTACGGTTCACGGCACCATTCAGACACCGGTCTTTATGAATGTGGGAACCGCGGCGGCGATCAAAGGAGCAGTGTCCACGATGGATCTCAAGGAGATCGGAACACAGGTGGAGCTGTCCAACACCTATCATCTCCATGTACGTCCCGGCGACCAGGTGGTAAAAAAGCTGGGAGGACTTCACAAGTTCATGAACTGGGACCGTCCGATCCTCACGGATTCCGGCGGATTCCAGGTGTTCTCCCTGGCAGGGCTTCGGAAGATCAAAGAGGAGGGAGTCTATTTCAACTCTCACATTGACGGCCATAAGATTTTCATGGGACCGGAGGAGAGCATGCAGATTCAGTCAAACCTGGCTTCCACCATTGCTATGGCCTTTGACGAGTGCCCGTCCAGTGTGGCCACCCGGGAATATGTCCAGAACTCTGTGGACCGGACCACCCGGTGGCTGCGAAGATGCAAAGAGGAGATGGCCAGACTGAATTCCCTCTCCGACACCATCAATCCCCATCAGCTGCTGTTCGGCATCAACCAGGGCGCGGTCTATGAAGACATCCGGATCGCCCACGCCCAGCAGATTTCGGAACTGGATCTGGACGGCTACGCGGTGGGCGGACTCGCGGTGGGTGAGACCCATGCGGAAATGTACCGGATTCTGGATGAGGTGGTTCCCTATCTGCCCCAGAACAAACCCACGTACCTGATGGGTGTGGGAACACCGGCCAACATTCTGGAGGCGGTGAGCCGGGGTGTGGACTTCTTTGACTGTGTCTACCCTACCCGGAACGGCCGTCACGGACATGTCTACACCAACCAGGGACGGCGCAATCTGTTCAACGCCAAATACGAACTGGATGAGCGTCCCATTGAGGAAGGATGCCAGTGTCCGGCCTGCCGCCATTACAGCAGGGCATACATCCGCCATCTGCTGAAGGCGAAGGAAATGCTGGGCATGCGTCTGTGCGTGCTTCACAACCTGTATTTCTACAACAAAATGATGGAAGAGATCCGGGATGCGCTGGACGCGGGAGAGTACGAAGCGTATAAGAAGAAAAAACTTGCCGGAATGGAAGAAAACGCCTGAGAAGACGGCGCAGACGGAGAAGATCTTTGGTGACCGGAAAGTCCGTTGAAGATTTCCTGTCACCAAAGAAGAAAGATCAGGCGGTGGTTTCCCGGCGGATCAGAATCGGCGGAATAATTTTGTGGACGGGCTCCTTGGGGGGAGCCGGTCTTCTTTTTTTGCGTTCGTTGATCTGGTCAATGAGAAGTTTCATTGCCTCATCGGCGATGACGGAAATCTGCTGTCCCACCGTACTGGTCGGGATAACCGCTTCCTTCGAGATCGGAGAATTGTCGAAGCCGATGATCCAGTAGGTGTCCGGCAGCGCTCCGTAACGCTGGATGAGAAGATTCAGCAAAACATTGGCATGGGTATCGTTGGGCATGAAGATTCCCTTTTTTTTGCCGGGATATTTCTCTTCCATCCGGTCAATCAGTCCGGAAATTTTCGCGCGGTTTTCTTCAAAAGTATTCCCCAGATGAGTCAGAATCAGTTCGTAAGGGAGATGAAACTCCCGGCAGGTATCCACGAATCCATGGATTCGGCCGCTGGCCGGAAGCTCATCGGAAAGATCCGCGTTGACGTGGATCAGGATATCGCAGTCACTTTTGCCCAAAAGCCCGGCTGCCTGAACGCCGCCCATATAGTTGTCTGTGTTCACACTGGAAATATACCGGTCTTCCCGCTCAATTCCCACCACAGGGACATGATAGGAGGCGAGCTCCTCCGAAGGGATGGTGCCGCTCAGGATGATCATTCCTTCAATGTTGTAGGCCAGAAGTTCATGGATGTAATTCCGTTCCGCCTCTGCCTTGTCACTTCCGGCAAAGACGAGAAATTTGTAGCCGTAGGTCTCGTAAGTGGCGAGAATCTGATTGAGCATCTCGGAATAGTAATGCATATACAGGTTGGGGATGATGATCCCGATGAATTCTGTTTTCCCGCTGGCCAGAATCCGGCCGACTTTGTTTTCTTTATAGTCCAGCGCCGCAAGAGCGTCGGAAATTTTTTCCTGATTTTCGAGAGTAAGGGAATCCGGATCGTTAAAATAGCGGGAAATGGTGGTTTTGGAAAAACCGGTGTATGCCGCGATATCGGCGAAGGTCACTTTTTTTTTCGATCGCATGATAATTTCAGTCCCCTTTTGCGCTAATTTTTCGGTGAAAATATCCACCGGATACAGTATAACAGAAAAGACGGTCGAAAATCAATAAAGTAACCGGTTACAAAACCGGTTTTGTGAAAGGTACACAGAAAAAACAGAGGAAAAATAGGACATGTGCCGAATTTGCAAATTACCGTTGACAGAAGGCCTGGAAAGTACTATTCTTTCAGTAAAGGAACCGGTTACTTAACCGGTAACGCAACGTTTAGAACAGCAACAGAAGGAGAGGATGGAATGAAGAGAAGATTGGTGTATCTGACAGTACTGCTTCTGACTGCGGCAGGACTTTCCGGGTGCAGCCAGAAGGAACCGCAGCCTGGGGAGATTGCCGGATATGAGGAAGGAGAAGAGTATCTTTCAATCTGGGTGCACTCCATTGAAGACACCGAGGAGGGACAGGCTTACCGGGAATCGGTGGACACCTTTAACGAGGCCTATGACGGGCAGTATTTCGCGGATATTGAATTTGTTCCGCGAAACGACAGCGGCGGAGGATATTCGGATAAAGTCAACGCTTCGGTGATGGCCGGCGGGCTTCCGGATGTGCTTACCGTGGACGGCCCGAACATCGCGGCCTATGCGGCCAACGGGATTATTCAGCCCCTGGCACAGCTGAGCGAGGAAGAGAAGGACGAGTATCTGCCCTCGATTCTGGAGCAGGGAACGGTGGACGATGAGCTTTATGCGCTTGGCGTGATGGAATCCAGCGTGGGGCTTTATTACAATAAGGAAATCCTTGAGGAAGCAGGGATCGAGGTTCCGGACGCGGATCACCCCTGGACCTGGTCAGAATTCACGGAAATTCTGGAGAAACTGAAACCGCTGATGGAGGAGAAAGACGGCTATCCGCTGGATATGACGTTCCCGGTGGGAGAGACGAGCATCTATTACTATGCTCCCTTTGTCTGGTCCGGCGGCGGGGAACTGGTCAGCGAGGATGGACTTACCGTGGATGGCTATTTCAATTCGGAGAAGACGGCGAAGGCCATGGATTATTTCCATTCTCTGGTGGAGAAGGAATATATGTCGGAGGCTCCCATTGACCACCTTTTCGAGAGCGGACGGGCCGCGTTCAAATTTGACGGAGCCTGGGAAGTCAATACGGTGTATACCAGTTATCCGGATCTGGACCTGGGCGTAGCGCCGTATGTGGTCAGTGACGACTGGGACGGCGGCACCTATACGCCGACAGGATCCTGGGCGTTCGCGGCTTCCTCTGAGACAGACAATATTGAAGGCGCCACGGAGCTTGTGAAGTGGATGAGCGGCGTGGACAGCGGAATCCGCATCTGGGAAATGTCAAAGAGTTTTCCATCCACGTACAAAGCTTTCGAGAGTATTGATGTGTTCCAGAGTGATGAGAACTACAACGCGCTTTACAACCAGCTGAGCAAGTACGGTCATCCAAGACCTAAGACACCGGTGTATCCTCAGGTGAGCACTTCTTTCCAGGAAGTACTGGAGAGTGTGGCGCTGGGCGGAAAAGATACACAGACGGAACTGGACAAAGCTGTGGAACGGATCAACACGAAACTGGAACGTTATACGAGGGAATAAATTATGAAGAGAAAAAATTCAATCATGGGAATGGCGTTTTTCGGGCCGGCACTGGTGCTGCTCACCTTATTTTTGTTCCTGCCGATGCTGCTCACTTTCGGATTCAGTTTTACCGATTATTTCGCTCTGAATCCGGAGCTGACACATTTCGTGGGCCTGGAAAACTATTTTAATATTTTAAAGACGATTTATTTGTGCAGTCCTTTTTGAATACGGTGAAATTCGTGATTATCATCGTACCGCTCCAGTGCGGCGGGGCATTGCTTCTGGCACTGGCGATCAACAAAGCGGCTCACTGCAAGAAATATTTTAAAGTTGCGTTTTTTGTACCGGTCGTTATGTCGCTGGCGGTGGTTTCCACTCTGTGGATGCAGATCTACAGTCCGGAGGGAATTCTGAATACGCTGCTGGCACACATTGGAATCGACACGCAGCCCTTTATTCACAGCGCAGGCCAGGCACTGCCGTCCATCGCCATCATGAGTGTATGGCAGGGCGTCGGCTACCAGATGATTATTTTCCTGGGAGGCCTGCAGAACATCAACCCCGCGCTTTACGAGGCGGCGGAGATGGATCACGCCAGCGGCTGGCAGAAATTTAAGGATATCACGCTGCCGGAGCTGAAACCCCTGTGTATTTTCGTGTTCATCACGGTTACCATCGGCGCTTTCCGTATGCTGGTGCAGCCAATGGTAATGACCGGAGGCGGACCGGATCACTCCACCTACACCATTGTCTATGACATTTACGAGACAGGAACGGTGAACTGGGAGATGGGCCTGGCATCCACCATGGCCATTGTGTTTACCATATTTGTTGTGATTCTGACGATCATACAGAATGTACTGACCAAAGAGAAGGAGGGAAGCAAACATGTTCACAAAAAAGCAAAAGCGAATTAACTGGATCCTGGTGGCTGTACTGCTGGTGCTCTCTGTCTTCTTTCTGTTTCCGGTGATCTGGATGCTGGCGAATTCTTTCAAACCGGACGCGGCAATCACGGCAGATATGAACTCCATCGCGGCGTTTATCCCGCCGGCGCCGGGCGGAAACTTTTTCGACAATTATGTTTCCATTATCACAGACACCAATTTCTTGAGATATATGGGAAATACCCTGCTGTACGCGGCGATCCTGATTGTTTTAAGCATCATTGTGAACGGACTGGCCGGATACGCACTGGCGAAAATTCGGTTCCCCTTCCGGGAACAGTGGCTGATGATCATCATCATGCTTCTCATTGTGCCGACAGAGACGGTGATCACGATTCACTTTCTGATCATTGCCAAGGCAGGACTTCTGAATACGATTGTAGGCTATATTCTGCCGCTGATCGTGAATCCGTTTAACATCTTTTTGTTCCGCCAGGTCTTTGTCAGCCTGCCGGACGATGTGTATGAGGCGGCTCAGCTGGATTTCTGCGGCCCGGTGAAATATTTCTTCACCATGGTGCTGCCCATGTCCAAGACCGTCGTGGCAACCGTCAGTGTGTTTACTTTTCTGAATGTATGGAACGATTATCTGTGGCCGTCCCTGGTGTTTACCTCCAGTGATCTGCTGACCGCGCAGATTGGTCTGAATTCTATCACGTCCAACGACAACACCACGATGGGACAGACCCTTGCGGTGATTACTCTTGTCACCATACCGGTTATTATTATTTATTCACTGTTTTCCAAACAGATTGTGGAAGGCGTGACATCAACAGGCTCAAAGGAAGGATGAGAATATGAGTTTTATAGAATTTAAAAATGTATGTAAGAAATATCCTGGTTCGGATAGAAACACCGTCAATGATTTTAATCTGAATATTGAAGAGAAAGAGTTTATTGCTTTCGTGGGTCCTTCCGGCTGCGGAAAATCCACCACTCTGCGTATGATCGCCGGCTTCGAGGAAATCACGGGAGGGGAGCTGTTCATCGATGGAGAGAAAGTCAATGAGATTGCGCCAAGAGACCGGGGAATCGCCATGGTATTCCAGAATTATGCCCTCTATCCTCATATGACCGTGGAGAAAAATATTGGCTACGGACTGAAAAATATGAAGATGCCGGCAGAGGAAATCAAAAAGAAAGTAGACTGGGCCATTGACATCCTGGGGCTGGAAGAGTATCGTTACCGGAAGCCGAAGAATCTCTCCGGCGGCCAGCGCCAGAGGGTGGCTCTGGGACGTGCCATTGTGAAGAATCAGAAGGTTTTTCTCATGGACGAACCTCTGTCCAATCTGGACGCGAAGCTGAGAGTCAGCATGAGAACGGAAATCAGCAAGCTCCACCGCCAGCTGGGCGCGACGACCATTTATGTGACGCATGACCAGGTGGAGGCCATGACCATGGCAGACCGGATCGTGATTATGAAAGACGGCGTGATCCAGCAGGTGGGAAAACCCATGGAACTTTATGATCATCCGAAGAATCAGTTTGTGGCCGGCTTTATCGGTTCACCGCAGATGAACTTCTTCGATGTGACTGTGGAGGACAGCACGGTTCATTTTTCAGACGGGAATTCCATTACCTTCTCCGATGTGATCCTGAAAAAGCTGAATGGACGGCAGGGAGCCATGATCCTGGGAATCCGGGGCGAGGACATTAAGATGGACGCTCAGAATCTGGATCTGAACAAGGCAAATGTACAGCATGCGGTGATTACGGATACGGAAGTTATGGGAAATGAGAACAACCTGTATTTCAGTTTTGGCGGGACCCAGGCAGTGGCAAGGGTTTCCAAATATGAGATCAGCCAGATCGGGGATAAAATCGACTTTGTATTTATGCCGTCGAAAATGCATTTTTTTGATAAGGAGACAGGAATTAATCTTACGGAGGCAGTATGACGAGACAGAAATTACATCTGAAAGCGCCGGACAATTGGGTGAACGATCCCAACGGCTTTATCTATTACAAAGGATATTATCATTTATTCTACCAGTATTTTCCCTACGAACCCCGCTGGGGAACCATGCACTGGGGGCACGCGGTGAGTAAAGATCTGATTACCTGGGAGCATAAAGGGATTGCTCTTTATCCCTCTGTGTGGGAAGACCAGAACGGATGCTTTTCCGGAAGCGCGGTGGAAAGTGACGGAAGACTGTATCTGGTCTATACCGGCGTGCGCTATGAAGTCGTGAATCCACAGGATCCGCATACCTGTCTGGATGAACAGTTTGAATCCGCGCAGCTGATGATCTCTTCGGAAGATGGTTTCTCCTTTGATAATGAGAAGGGCAAGGAAGTGATCATCCCGCCGCTGACAGAACTGCAGACCGGCCATCGGACGCACACCAGAGATCCGAAGATCTGGAGAGGAAAAGATGCCTGGTATCTGGTACTGGGAAGTACAGAAGAGGAAAAATACGGGAAAATACTTTTTTACAGAAGCGAAGATCTCCACACCTGGACCTATGTGAATCAGGCGTGGAAGGGACCGGAATACGGATGGATGTGGGAATGCCCGGATCTTTTCCCGGCGGGAGACGGAGAGGTTCTCCTGATCTCTGCCATGGGGCTGTTGAAAAACGAGGAGCGGGAGAAGAATCAGACCATCTGTTTTCCGGTGGAATTCCAGGAAGATTCCTGTGGGATTGAGATTCCGGATACTTATCAGTTCGTGGATTATGGAATGGATCTGTACGCGCCCCAGACCACCCTGGATGCCTGCGGCAGGCGGGTGATGGAGGCCTGGATCCGGATGCCGAAACCCACCAGGGAGGGATGGATCGGAATGTTCTGTTCCCCCCGGGTCGTGGAACGGATCGGACAGAAGATTTATTTCCGTCTGCACCCGCAGGTGCGGGCTGCCTTCTCCGAGGAGATTGCCGGAGTACCCCAGGAAAAATCCGGGAATTATCTGGCCGTCTTCGATTTGGAGGAAGGAGAACAGGCGGATATCGGAGGCTTTCTTCTCACACGGAGAGAGAACCGGCTCTATGCGGACCGGACAGCCGTCTATCCGTCTCTGGAAGGCGCCCGCCGAATCTCTGTGACTCCCCAATTGCTGGAAGGCTGCCATCTGGAAGTACTGGTGGATGAGAATCTGATCGAAGTCTATGTCAACGATGGAGAAGCGGTGATCAGCAACGTGGTATACGGGCTGAAAAAGTACATCGGTGTGAGCGGCGGGAGCCGTCTGCGTCTGTACCAGATGGGGAAAACGGAAGAAGAAACCGAAGATCCGCAGGCGGATTCGATGTGAAAATTGTGAAAAATATCGGGAAAGCACTTGAAGAAAACCGGATTTTTGTGTATGATGTTCTTTAGTTTAGATTGAAGGAGGTTTTAATTCCATGGAAAGTTCAGGTGCAATGGGTGTCGGCGGAATGATTATCTGGATTGTAGTCCTGTTTGCGATTATGTATTTTCTGATGATTCGTCCTCAGAAAAAAGAGCAGAAGCGTGTCAACGCCATGCTTTCCAGCATGGAAGTCGGCGACAGTGTTGTGACGACCAGTGGATTCTACGGAGTGATCATCGATTTGACAGAAGAAGATGTGATTGTGGAGTTCGGAAACAACCGTAACTGCAGAATTCCCATGCGTAAGGCAGCGATTGCCGAAGTTGAGAAGGCAAGCGCATCCGTATCCGAATAAAAATGAGAGGCCGTTGTGAATTTTATGATTCGCAGCGGCTTCTTTTCTTTTATAATTCCTGTTTTATCAGAAAAAAGGGGCGGGAAACAGTTGAAAATTTTAGTCAAGTAGAGTATCATATTATCTAAAATATCTAAAAAACGAGGAAAGAGAGGACCGAAGAACAATGGAATACAGACTGGGATTGATTTACGGCGACGGAATCGGGCCGGAAATCGTGAGAGAAGCAAGGAAAGTCCTGGATAAAGTTTGTGAAAAATTTAACCATACATTTCACTATGAGGAACTGCTGCTGGGCGGGGCGTCCATCGATGTGCACGGAGTTCCTCTTACGGAAGAGACGATTGAGAAGGCAAAGGCCTCCGATGCGGTTCTGATGGGATCCATCGGCGGAGACGCGGCTACCTCTCCCTGGTACCAGCTGGAACCGTCCAAACGGCCGGAAGCAGGTCTGCTGGGAATCCGCAAAGCCCTGAATCTGTTCGCGAATCTTCGGCCGGCTTATCTGTATCAGGAACTGAAAGATGCCTGCCCTCTGCGGGAAGATATCATCGGAGACGGATTTGATCTGATGATTATGCGGGAGCTGACCGGAGGTCTGTATTTCGGTGAGCGCAGGACTGTTGAGGAAAACGGAGTGCGCAAGGCGATCGATACCCTGACTTACGATGAGAACGAGATCCGCCGGATCGCGCGCCGTGCTTTTGATATCGCGGGAAAACGCAGAAAGAAAGTGACCAGTGTGGACAAAGCCAATGTGCTGGATTCTTCCAGACTCTGGAGAAAGGTTGTGGAAGAAGTGGCGGCGGAGTATCCGGATATTGAACTGGAACATATGCTGGTGGACAACTGTGCCATGCAGCTGGTCCGCAATCCGGGTCAGTTCGATGTGATCCTCACGGAGAACATGTTCGGGGATATTCTCTCAGACGAGGCGAGTATGGTGACCGGTTCCATCGGAATGCTTTCCTCCGCGAGCCTGAACGATACCCGGTTCGGTCTTTACGAACCCAGCCATGGTTCCGCCCCGGACATCGCGGGACAGGACAAAGCCAATCCCATCGCGACCATTCTGTCAGCGGCAATGATGCTGCGCTATTCCCTGGATCTTGACCGGGAGGCGGATGCTGTGGAAGCGGCTGTACAGAAAGTCCTCACCGACGGTTACCGTACCGTGGACATTATGTCAGAGGGCTGCCGCCTTGTGGGAACCCGGGAGATGGGAGATCTGATCGCAAAGGCAGTCTGAATCCGGATAAAAGCAAAGCGGATTTCGAAAAAACCGCTTACAAATAAATACCAAGAAGAGAACAGGAGTGAATATTATGAGAAGTGATGCAGTAACAAAAGGAACACAGCAGGCGCCGCACCGTTCATTATTTCATGCCCTCGGCATGACACAGGAAGAGATGGACCGCCCATTGGTGGGAATTGTCAGCTCTTATAATGAAATTGTACCGGGCCACATGAATCTGGATAAAATCGTGGAGGCAGTGAAACAGGGTGTAGCTATGGCAGGAGGCACTCCGATTGTATTTCCGGCGATTGCTGTCTGTGACGGAATTGCCATGGGACATATCGGAATGAAATATTCTCTGGTGACCAGAGATCTGATCGCGGATTCCACAGAGTCCATGGCTCTGGCACATCAGTTTGACGCGCTGGTGATGGTTCCCAACTGTGATAAGAATGTGCCGGGCCTTCTGATGGCGGCGGCGCGGATCAACGTGCCTACCGTTTTCGTGAGCGGAGGTCCGATGCTTGCCGGTCACGTGAAGGGACATAAGACCAGCCTGTCCAGTATGTTCGAGGCCGTGGGTCAGTACACGGCAGGAAGCATCACCGAGGAAGAACTGCGGGAATATGAAGAGAAAACCTGTCCGACCTGCGGATCCTGTTCCGGTATGTATACCGCGAACAGCATGAACTGCCTGACAGAGGTTCTGGGTATGGGCCTGAAGGGCAACGGAACCATTCCGGCCGTGTATTCCGAGCGTATCGCTCTGGCAAAACATGCCGGCATGCAGGTAATGGAGATGTACCGCAGAAACATCCGTCCGAGAGATATCATCACCAAGGAAGCCATCCTCAACGCGCTGACTGTGGATATGGCTCTGGGATGTTCCACCAACAGTATGCTGCATCTGCCGGCGATCGCTCATGAGATCGGAATGGATTTCGACGTGAGCTTCGCGAACGAGATCAGCGAGAAGACCCCGAATCTCTGCCACCTGGCGCCGGCAGGCCCCACCTACATCGAGGATCTCAATGAGGCAGGCGGCGTTTACGCGGTGATGAATGAACTGAATAAAAAAGGTCTGCTGCACACCGAGTGCATGACCGTTACCGGAAAGACCGTCGGCGAGAATATCGCGGACTGTGTCAACAAGAATCCGGAAGTGATCCGTCCCATCGACAATCCGTACAGTCAGACCGGCGGCCTGGCTGTGCTGAAAGGCAATCTGGCCCCGGACGGCGGCGTGGTAAAACGTTCCGCGGTCTGCGACGAGATGATGGTGCACGAAGGACCGGCCAGAGTCTTTGACTGTGAGGAAGACGCCATTGACGCCATCAAAGGCGGAAAGATTGTCGCCGGTGATGTGGTGGTGATCCGTTATGAGGGACCGAAAGGTGGTCCGGGAATGAGAGAGATGCTGAATCCGACTTCGGCTATCGCCGGAATGGGACTGGGCTCCAGCGTGGCTCTGATCACAGACGGACGCTTCAGCGGCGCTTCCAGAGGCGCGTCCATCGGACATATCTCTCCGGAAGCGGCAGTCGGCGGACCGATTGCTTTGGTGGAAGAAGGAGATATCATCCAGATTGACATCCCGAACCTCTCGATCAGTCTGAAAGTATCCGAGGAAGAACTGGCAGCCAGAAAAGCGAACTGGCAGCCGAGAGAGCCGAAAGTGACCACTGGCTACCTGGCACGCTATGCGGCTATGGTAACCAGCGGAAACCGCGGAGCGATTCTGGAAGTGCCGAAGAAATAACTACGAGGGGGACATAAGACGATGCAGTTAACAGGATCGGATATCATCATTGAATGTCTGCTGGAACAGGGCGTGGACACAGTCTTCGGCTATCCCGGCGGAGCAATCCTGAATATCTATGATGCTTTGTATAAATACCGCGACAAAATCCACCATGTGCTGACCTCCCATGAGCAGGGGGCGGCACATGCGGCGGACGGTTATGCGAGAGCGACCGGAAAAGTGGGTGTCTGCATGGCGACGTCCGGTCCCGGAGCGACCAATCTGGTGACAGGAATCGCCACGGCGTATATGGATTCGGTTCCGATGGTGGCCATCACGGCCAATGTGGGAAAACCTCTGCTGGGAAAAGATTCTTTCCAGGAGATTGATATCGCCGGAGTTGCCATGCCGATTACCAAATACAGCTATATTGTAAAAGACATCAGCATCCTGGCGGATACGATCCGCAAGGCGTTCTATATCGCGAAGAGCGGAAGGCCCGGCCCGGTGCTGGTGGACGTGACGAAGGATGTGACCGGATTCAAGGCGGAATATGAGCCGAGACGCCCGGCGACCATCAGCCGCGTCACAGAAAACATCAATATCACGGATCTGGAAACAGCGGCGGAGATGATCCGCGAGGCAGAAAGACCGTTTATCTTCGTGGGCGGCGGCGCGAATATCTCCGGCGCGGACCGGGAAGTGAGAGAGCTGGCCTACCGTATCCAGGCGCCGGTCTGCGACAGTCTGATGGGAAAGGGCGTTTTCCCGGGAGAAGAAGAACTGTACACCGGCATGCTGGGAATGCATGGAACCAAGGCTTCCAATCTGGGCGTATCGGAGTGTGATCTTCTGATCACCATCGGCGCGAGGTTCAGCGACCGTGTCACGGGCAACACGAAGAATTTCGCGAAGAAGGCGAAGATTCTGCAGATTGATGTGGATCCCGTGGAGATCAACAAGAACATTGTCGTGGACGCCAGTGTGGAAGGAGACGCCAGAGAAGTTCTGCGCCGTCTTCTGGAGATGGTGGAGCCCAAGGAACATCCAAAGTGGGTGGCACATATAGAAGAGTATAAGGAAAAATATCCTCTGCGCTATCCGAAGGATGTGCTGTCCGGACCTTATGTGATTGAAAAACTCTATGAACTGACCGGGGGAGACGCTCTGATTACCACGGATGTGGGACAGCATCAGATGTGGGCGGCCCAGTATTACAAATATAAAACACCCAGAAGTTTTCTGACCTCCGGAGGTCTGGGTACCATGGGATTCGGCCTGGGAGCGGCCATCGGGGCCACTTACGGAAAACCGGAGAGCACGGTGGTCAATATTTCCGGCGACGGATGCTTCCGGATGAATATGAATGAGCTGGCCACAGCGGCCAGGAGCGGCCATCACCTGATCGAGATTGTGATGAACAATCACGTGCTGGGCATGGTGCACCAGTGGCAGGATCTGTTCTATGAGGACCGGTATTCCCAGACCATTCTGAGAGATCAGGTGGATTATGTGAAACTGGCGGAAGCCATGGGATGCAAGGGAATCCGCGTTACGAAACAGGAGGAAGTGGAGCCGGCGCTGAAGGCAGCTCTGGAAGGCGACGGCGTGATTTTGATTGAATGTGTGATCGACGAGAACCAGATGGTATTTCCCATGGTTCCTGCCGGAGCAGACTTGGAAGACGTATTTGATGAGGAGGACATGAAGAAATGAGTCGAGTATATAATTTCTCCGCGGGACCAGCGGTGCTGCCGGAGGAAGTGTTAAGAGAAGCGGCAGAGGAAATGATGGATTACCGGGGAACCGGGATGTCTGTGATGGAGATGAGTCACAGATCCGCTGCTTTTCAGCAGATTATCGATGAGGCAGAAGCAGATCTGCGGGATCTTCTGGAGATTCCGGACAATTATAAAGTGCTGTTTCTGCAGGGGGGAGCATCCCTGCAGTTTGCCATGATTCCCATGAATCTGATGAAAAACCGTGTCGCGGACTACATTGTGACCGGACAGTGGGCGAAGAAAGCCTGGCAGGAAGGACAGAAGTACGGAACAGCGAACAAAATTGCCTCTTCGGAGGATAAGACCTTCAGCTACATTCCGGACTGTTCGGATCTGCCCATCAGTGAGAACGCGGATTACGTCTATATCTGTGAGAACAACACCATTTACGGAACCAAATACAAGACTCTGCCGAACACCAAAGGCAAGCTTCTGGTGTCCGACGTGTCTTCCTGTTTCCTGTCCGAGCCGATGGATGTGAGCCGGTACGGAATTGTATACGGCGGTGTTCAGAAGAACATCGGACCGGCCGGCATGGTGATCTCCATCGTGCGGGACGACCTGATCACGGATGAGGTTCTGGAAGGAACTCCCACCATGATGAAATTCAAAACCCATGCGGACGCAGGTTCCATGTACAATACCCCGAACTGCTACTGCATCTATATCTGCGGAAAAGTATTCAAATGGCTGAAAAAAATGGGCGGCCTTCAGGCTATGAAGGAGCGCAACGAGAAGAAAGCGAAAATTCTCTACGATTATCTGGATCAGAGCCATCTGTTCCGGGGAACGGTGGAGCCTGCTTCCCGTTCTCTGATGAACGTGCCTTTCGTCACCGGAAGCAAAGAGATGGACGCCAAATTCGTCCAGGAGGCGAAGGCGGCAGGTCTTGAGAATTTAAAAGGCCACCGTACCGTGGGCGGCATGAGAGCCAGCATTTACAATGCGATGCCCATAGAGGGCGTGGAAGCTCTGGTGGCGTTTATGAAAAAGTTCGAGGAGGAAAACAGCTGAGATGTTCCAGTATACTTGCTTAAATCCGATTGCAGACAGAGGACTGGATCTTCTGCCGGAGGAATATGTGAAAGTGGAGGAGCTTGCGGACGCGCAGGCAGTCCTGGTCCGCAGCGCAAAGATGACAGAGATGGAGATTCCCAAAGGGATTGTCGCCATCGCGAGAGCGGGAGCGGGCGTGAATAACATTCCCCTTTCCGACTGTTCGGAAAACGGTATTGTGGTATTCAATACTCCCGGCGCCAATGCCAACGGAGTCAAGGAGCTGGTGCTCGCGGGAATGCTTCTGGCGTCCAGAGACATTGTGGGCGGCGTAGAGTGGATCAAAGCCAACCAGGAGGACCCGAATATCGGAAAACTGGCGGAAAAACAGAAAAAACAGTTTGCAGGCTGTGAGATCAGCGGAAAGAAACTCGGTATCATAGGACTGGGAGCCATCGGTTCTCTGGTGGCCAACGCGGCAGACGCCCTGGGAATGGAGGTCTATGGATACGATCCTTATCTCTCCATCGACGCGGCATGGAATCTGTCCCGGAACATCCACCACAGCAAGACAGTGGATGAGATCTATGAGCAGTGCGACTATATCACCATCCATGTGCCGCTGGTGGACAGCACCCGCCGGATGATCAATGAAGACGCCATCGCGAAGATGAAGGAACATGTGGTGATCCTGAATTTCGCCAGAGATCTGCTGGCGGATGAGGAGGCCATCGTGGAGGCGCTGGCAGCCGGAAAGATCAAACGCTATGTGACCGACTTTGCCAATCCGACGGTTGCCGGAAAGAAAGGGGTTCTGGTGATCCCTCATCTGGGCGCGTCCACGGAGGAGGCAGAAGAGAACTGCGCGGTGATGGCGGTGAAAGAGCTGCGGGATTTCCTGGAGAACGGCAACATCCGGAATTCGGTGAATTTCCCCAACTGTGATATGGGCGTCTGCAAGAGCGCGGCCAGAGTGGCGATCACTCACAAAAATATTCCGAACATGATCAGTCAGTTCACGAAGATTCTCGGTGATGTGGGCATGAACATCGCGGATCTGACCAACAAGAGCCGCGGCAGTTACGCCTACACTCTGATTGACCTGGAGTCGAAGATTCCCCAGGAAGCCGTCGAGGCCTTGAAAACTGTGGAGGCAGTGTCCAGAGTCCGCGTGGTGAAATAACGTGTGGTGAAATGAAAATGAAAAGAAAAAAGAAGGGAAAATGGAGACTGCTCTCCAGAGCAGTCCGGTTTTTCCAGAGTCTTTACCAAAATCGAAAAAAAATCAAAAAACTGGCATCCCTGGTGTTGAAATAGACCCGGGATGCCAGTTTTTCCATGCGGCATCAATTATTTTCTCATATATTCGATCACTTCTTCTCTGGTGGGCATGACACGAAGGGCGCCTTTGCGCGTGGTGATCAGGGAAGCGGCCGCACCGGCAAAGGTGAGCATTTCTCTGAGATTCTCTTCGGTCAGATGTTCCAGACCATGATCCAGTACATAATTCAGAGTGCAGGCGCAGAAGGTATCTCCGGCGCCGGTGGTCTCAATGGTGTTGGGATTCAGGAATGCCGGCGCGCTTACCTTCTGGGATCCGTAGTAGGCGATACTTCCTTCTTTTCCCAGAGTGACCAGGATGAGCGGAATCTGGTATTTCTCCTGAAGCCTGGCCACGCCCCGGTCGAAATCACTGTCCCCGAACAGGAATTCCATCTCGTTGTCGGAGATTTTCAGGACGTCGCAGTATTCCATTCCGTGGTAAATCTCCCGGCGCGCGTCTTCCATGGAATCCCAGAGAGGAGGACGCAGGTTCGGGTCAAAAGTGATGATCAGATCATTTTCTTTCGCGGTCTCAAGAGCGTAGTAAGTGGCTTCCCGCACAGGTTCATGGGTACAGGAGAGGGTTCCGAAATGGAACAGCCGGGATTCCTGGATCAGCTGCGCCTGTACTTCTTCTTTTTTCAGCATCATGTCCGCGCCGGGGTTCCGGTAGAAAGAAAAATCGCGGTCTCCGCCGGGCATGGTATGGACGAAAGCCAGAGTCGTGTGAATCCGGTCGTCCATCTCCAGATTGTCGGTGCAGATGTTCACATCCTCCAGAGATTTCTTCAGCAGATGGCCGAACTGGTCATTTCCCACCTTGCCGATGAAGGCGGTCTTTTTGCCCAGATTGGTGAGCATCGCCAGTACATTGCAGGGGGCTCCGCCCGGATTTGCCTCGAACAGCGGGTTGTTCTGAATGCTGGAGCCGTTTTCCGTGAAATCTATTAACAGTTCGCCAAGTGCGGTTACATCATATTTTTTCATCGTATCCCTCCCTAGATTTGCTATTCTTGCTTCTTATAATTTATCCCAGAGCCGGGCGGATGTCAATTCCTTAATGAAAAGACTTTTCTAATTGTATGATTAATGATAAAATAGAAAAGAAATAAAAGCAAAAATACGGCAGGAGGAATGCAAAAATGGGAAATCAGGCATATGGATATATGAATTGGCCGAGAATTGAGGGGATCATTTACGGAGAAGAGAACGCGCCGAGAGATGTAATGCAGCCGAGAGTTGTTCCGGAAGGCGTGCTGGTGCAGGGGTATTTTCCGGAAGCCGTGAAGGTGACTGTGGAGACCGCGAAAGGCAGACATAAATTTGCCATGGAGCAGGAAGAGGAAGCCGGTTACTTTGCAGCCATTTTGCCATACAAAAGAATTCCTTCCTACGAATTTCTCATAGAAAATCATGAAGGGGAGACCTACCGGAGAAAAGACAGTTACGCGTTTCCGTCTCTGATCACAGAGAGTGACGAGAAGAAGTTCTGCGCGGGGGTTTCTTATGAAGTATACAGAAAGCTGGGATCCCATGTAGTCACCCACAAGGGCGTGGAGGGCGTATCCTTTGCGGTGTGGGCGCCGAACGCGCTCCATGTGAGTGTGGTGGGCGATTTCAACCACTGGGACGGGCGGGGAACGCTGATGCACCGCTGTCCTATGTCCGGTATCTATGAGCTCTTCATTCCGGGTGTGAAAGCGGGAGCTCTCTATAAATATGAAATGAAGGTAAAAGGCGGAAATACAATTCTGAAAGCGGATCCTTACGCGGGACAGAGCGAGATGCCCCCCGCCACCGCTTCCGTGGTGCCGGATGAGACGCCTTACAGCTGGCAGGATGAGAAATGGATGCGGGCGAGAAAGAAATATTCCGGAAAAGGAGTTCCTCTCTCGATTTATGAGGTAGATCCTTTCACCTGGAAGGCGCCGGACGGAACGGTGCCGGAGGATTACAAAAGCCTTGGAAAACTGCTGGCGGATTACGCCTCTGCTCAGGGATATACCCACGTGGAACTGACCCCTGTGATGGAATATCTGGATGAGAAGAGCCGCGGGTACGCTACCTTCGCGTATTATTCCCCCAGCAGACGCCTTGGAAACAGAAAAGATTTCATGGAGATGATCGCCACGCTGCATCAGGCGGGTGTCGGTGTGATACTGGACTGGACGCCTGCGCAGTTTCCGGGAGTCAGCGCGGGGCTGGCGCTGTTTGACGGGACCTGTCTCTACGAACCGGAGTGGGTGCAGAGAATGTACCACCCCATGTGGGGAACCTATCTCTATAAGTACGGAAGTCCCATGGTCCGCAATTTCCTGATCGCCAATGCCTGCTACTGGATCAGTGAGTTCCACGCGGACGGTCTGCGGTTTGACGATGTGGACGCCATGCTGTATCTGGATTACGGAAGAAAAGAGGGCGAGTGGCTTCCGAACATGTATGGAACCAATGAGAATCTGGACGCTATGGAATTCCTGAAACATCTGAATTCCATGGTGAAGAAGAAACATCCGGAGGTGCTTCTGATCGCCCAGGAGGACGGGCTGTGGCCGGATCTCACCGATTCTGTGGAAAACGACCATCTCGGCTTCGATTATAAGTGGAGCGGCGGATGGACCAGAGATTTCCTGGATTATCTGGCTGCGGATCCCTCTCAGAGAGGAAGCCGCCATGACGCTCTGACGCTGAGTATGCTGTATGCTTACAGCGAGGAATACATTCTGACGCTGGCGTCCCGGGATGTGGGAACTTACCAGGAATTTCTCGACCGGCTCCCCGGCAGCCAGCAGGAGAAGGAAGCAACCCTGCGTGCCGCCTACGGCTATCTGATGACCCATCCGGGAAAGAAAATGCAGGCGCTGGACGCGGACGCGCCGGAGCCGATACAGGAATATGTGAAAGCGCTGAACGAGCTTTACCGGGCACAGCCGGCTCTGTATCAGAAAGACGATGAGACCGACGGCTTTGAGTGGATTCAGCTGATGAAGGCGAAGGAACACATTGTCGTCTTTCTGCGGAAGGCGGAAAAACCTGAGGATACGCTCCTGGTGATCTGCAATTTCTCACCGGAGATCTACGACAATTACCAGATTGGCGTGCCCTACGCAGGCAAGTATAAAGAGATTCTCAACAGCGACGCGGTCCGGTTCGGCGGAAGCGGAGCGGTGAATCCCAGAATCAAAATGTCGAAAGAGGCAGAATGTGATGAGAAAGAAAATTCCATCTCTGTGAAAGTGCCTCCTTTGGGAATCGCGGTGTTCTCCTACAGCCAGAAGGTGGAGAAGATGACGGATAATCAGGGCGCGAAAAAAGCACAGAGAAAGAAGAAAAGTCCGGTTTCAAGAATCCGGAAGAATCTGAAAGCGGAGCTGGAAAAGAAAATGCAGGAGGAGTGAAGATAACTGCCTATGAATCGAATCTTAGGATGGCTGGATCAGAAAATGCCGGATCTCGCGTCTTTCGGTCTGAAAGTTCTGCTCTCCCTTGTGATTCTCTACGTGGGAGTCAAGGTGATCCGATGGCTGCTGAAACTGTTGAGCCAGTCTCTGGAGAAAGCAGGAATCGACAAGGGCGTCAACACCTTTATCTGTTCTCTGTCCAAGATCCTTCTGTACTGCATCCTGATTTTCAATATCGCGACACAGTACGGGGTGACGGAGAGTTCTGTGGCGGCTCTGATGGCGTCTGCGGGCCTGACCCTTGGGCTGGGCCTGCAGGAGGGTCTGAAGAATCTGGCCGGCGGCGTGATGATCCTGGTGTTCAAGCCTTTTGTGGTGGGGGACTATATCGTGGATAACGAGAACGGATGCGAGGGGACGGTGGTAAAGATTGAGATCTGCTATACCACCCTGGCCTCCACGGACAACAAGCGGATCGTGGTGCCCAACGGCTCCCTGGCAAACAGCACCGTCACCAATGTCACAGCCAGAGATCTGAGGCTTCTGGAGATCAAGGTCGGCATCTCCTATGATTCCGACCTGCCCTGCGCGAAGCAGATTCTGGAGAGCCTGATGAATGAGGAACCCCGGATCTTTGATGATAAAGAGAAAGTCGTGTTTGTGGACGAGCTGAGGGACAACTCCATGATTCTCGGGCTTCGCGGCTGGGTGAAGACGGAGGAATACTGGGCGGTCCGCTGGGATCTGAATGAGAAGATCAAACTTTCCTTTGACGAACACCACATCCGCATGGCGAATTCCCGGCTGGAAGTGCGGGTGAACCGGGGGAATCTGCAGAAGGCAGAGGAAAAACCATAAAAAAGAACTTGATTTTTTCTGAGAATCATGTATAATAGCTTTTGTGTCCAACACAAGCTGGAATAGCTCAGTCGGTAGAGCACTTCACTCGTAATGAAGGGGTCGAGGGTTCAAGTCCCTTTTCCAGCTTTACACAGGAGAGAGTTCTAAGAGCATCCCGTAGATGACGGGGTGCTTTTTGCTTGTAAAATTTTCCCTGCGCAGGGGCTGTGCCCTTGTAAGTGGGTGTCACTTATGGTAGAATAAATCCAGTTTGGTTACTCTCCAAAGCACGAAAGTCAGAGGTGGAAATGAAATATACAAAAGAAAGTGAGTAGATGGCAGAATGTTAGCAGCAGCGATCAACGGCGGAGTGGTTGTGGATGTTGTGCAAAAGACCAGACATCGCAGAAATCTGGGAATTCTGAATGGAAAAATTGTGACGATCAGTGAAAATCCCCTGGAAGCGCAGGAAGTGATTCAGGCAGACGGGCTGACCGTCGCGCCGGGGTTTATCGATGTCCACGGACATGTGGACGGAGATGATTACGCGGGAATCTTGTCCGCGTATCAGGGAATTACCACGACCGTGGGAGGAAACTGCGGCTGTTCTCCCTCCTGTATCGGAGATTTTTTCAAGGAGCAGCAGCAAAAGGGATTTCCCATTCATCAGGCCATGCTGATTGGCCATGAGACGGCGCTGCGGGAGAGAACCGGAGCTTTGGACCGGTACCGGCCGGCGACCCAGGAACAGATCCGTCAGATGACCGCGCTGGCTGAGCAGGCCTTTCGGGAGGGCGCCTGCGGCGTCTCTTTCGGTCTGGATTATGTCCCCGGCAGCAGCCTCGCGGAAGTGGCGGCGCTGGCGAAAGTGTGCAAAGCGCACGATAAAATCTGTCCGGTACACACCAGACTTCTGACAGACAAAGACCTGTATTCTCTGTACGAGCTGTTCCAGGTGGCAAGAAAAACGGGAGCGCATATTCTGATCTCCCATTTTGTCTATCAGTACTGCAACGGCCTGGTGGGAGAGGGTCTGCGGATGGTGGAGAAAGCGCTGAAAGAGCATTTGAATATCCAGCTGGACAGCGGCATGTACACCAACTGGACGACTTATTTCAACACCGCGACCTTTGACCTGGAGACCATCCGAAACAGCCACTGGAGATGGGATCAGATGGTTGTGGCTACCGGCGAACACACCGGCAGCGTCATGACAGAGGAACTGTATTATCATATGAAAGAGAAGCATCCCCGGGAGGCGATCATCTGTTTTGAGGGACAGGAGCAGGAGGTCTATGACTGCCTGATCAAGCCTTATGTGATGCCCTCTACGGATATCGGGGCCTATGCCAGAGGAGAAGGACATCCCCAGATTGCGGGGACCTACCCGCGGTATTTCCGCAAGATGGTCCGGGAGCGGAAGCTTCTGTCTCTGGAGGAGGCGGTGTATAAGGCCACGCTCCTTCCGGCGAAGGTGTTCGGATTTGAACAGAAGGGTTCCATAGAAGTGGGAAAGGACGCGGATCTGACCATTTTCGATCCGGCGACCATTCGGGACCGGTCCGATTATCCTGACCGGGGAAAACCGGACGCGAAGCCGGACGGCATTCCATATGTGTTGGTTAACGGTTTCCTGACGGTGCAAAACGGAGAATATACCGGGCGCCGCAGAGGGACGATCATCAGAAAATAGGAGAGAACAGTCATGGGTGAGATCTTACTGGAGATCAGAAATATCAAAAAGCAGTTTGACGGGACAGAGGTTCTGCGAGGAATCAGCCTGTCCATTGAGGAGGGAGAGTTCATCACTTTCCTCGGCTCTTCCGGCTGCGGGAAGACGACTACGCTTCGGATCATCGCCGGGCTTGAGACACCGGATGAGGGCCAGGTGATCCTGGAAGGAAAAGATGTGACAAAGCTGGATCCCAACCGGAGAGATGTGAATACGGTGTTTCAGAACTATGCCCTTTTTCCCCATATGTCTGTGGCAGACAATGTGGGGTACGGGCTGAAGATAAAAAAGGTCCCGCGGCAGGAGATCAAAAAGAGAGTCTCCGAGATGCTGCGGCTGGTGCAGCTGGAAGGCTTTGAGAAGAGAAAGCCTTCGGAACTGTCAGGCGGTCAGAAGCAGCGTGTCGCCATCGCCCGCGCCCTGATCAATAATCCGAAGGTACTTCTGCTGGACGAGCCTTTGGGGGCTCTGGATCTGCAGCTGCGCAGAGCGATGCAGGCGGAGCTGAAGAAACTGCAGAAACGCCTTGGAATCACTTTTATCTATATTACCCACGATCAGGAAGAGGCGATCAACATGTCCGACCGGATCGTGGTGATGAATGGCGGTGTCTTCGAACAGGTGGGGACACCGGATGAGATTTATAACCATCCGAAGACCAGCTATGTGGCGACGTTTGTGGGAAACGCGAACATCTTAAAAGGTGTGGCAGACCGGGTGGCGCAGGATAAGATTCTGATCCGCACCTGCGGCGGCAAAGCGCTGGTGGACCGCTGCGGAGAAGAGGTCCGGGCCGGGGAGGAGGTCACCCTGGCTGTGCGCAGCGAGAACATCGACCTGGATGAGGACTGCGGCTGCGGACTGGAGGCTACGGTGGAGGAGAAGACCTTCTCCGGCGGAATGCTGCGGATGACACTGCGGCTGGACGACGGGAACACGCTGGTTTCCAGCCGGTACGGCATCGACGCCAACGTGGAAGTGGGGCAGAGAATCTGTTTCCGCTGGGAATCCAGCCAGGCAGTTTTGGTGGACAGGAGCTGAGCGTATGAAAAAGAGAAATCAAAGAGGGCTGCTCATGTCCCTCCCCCTGTTTTTGTTTACGATTATTTTTGTGGCGGGACCGCTGGTTTATATGGTGGCGCTGAGTTTTGCCACGAATAACGAAGGCTACGGAGTGACCTGGAAGCTGACACTGGAGAATTATTCCAGAATTCTGGAACCGGTGTATCTGCAGACCTTCACCCAGTCTTTTGAGCTGGCGGTCACCAGTACTTTGATCATTATTCTGATCGGATATCCCTTCGGATATTTCATGGCGAAGCTGTCGGAGAAGTGGAAGTCCAAAGCCATGCTGCTTCTGATGCTGCCGTTCTGGCTGAATTCCCTGATCCGTCTGTATGGCTGGATTATCATTCTGCAGACCAAGGGGATGCTCAACGGCGTGCTGATGAAGCTGGGAATCATCAAAGAACCTCTGAAGATTCTCTACAGCTATCCGGCGATTGTCATCGGTATGATTTATGTTCTGCTTCCGTTTATGATTCTGTCGGTGTATTCCAGCGCGGAGAAACTGGACTGGTCACTGATCGAGGCCTCCCGGGATCTGGGGGCCACGGCCTTTCAGACCTTCCGGACGATTACGCTGAAGCTGACGCTTCCGGGACTGCTGTCCGGCGTGATTCTTACTTTCATTCCGTCCATGGGCCTGTTTTTCATCGCGGATATCCTGGGCGGAAATAAAATCGTTCTGGTGGGCAGCCTGATTCAGGATCAGATGACCCGGGGCAGTAACTGGCCCTTTGCCGCGGCTCTGGCCGTGGTGCTGACCATTCTGACCAGTCTGATGATCTGGCTGTACCGCAGGCTGACGAATGTACGAGAACTGGAGGGACTGCATTGAAAAAGAATTCCAAATTGTCGAGCCTTTATCTGGCTCTGATCTTTGTGATCATGTATCTGCCGATTCTGGTGGTCATTGTGTTCTCTTTTAATGATTCCAGACTTACGGTGGGATGGGAAGGGTTCTCTCTTCAGTGGTACGAGGCTCTTTTCCAGGATGAAGATCTGATGGAGGCTCTGGGAAACAGTCTGGTCCTGGGCGTGTTAAGCTGCCTGCTTTCCGCGGTGATCGGAACGCTGGGAGCGGTGGGGCTGGCCCAGGTACATTACAAAGGCAAAGGGGTGCTGGAGTATGTCTCCCTGCTGCCGCTGATGATTCCTGAGATTATTCTCGGTATGGTGTTTCTGGCCTTTTTCTCCTGGATGAACCTGCCTTTTGGCATGGTGACGCTGCTGATCGGCCACACGGTTTTCTGTGTGCCCTATATCCTGATGGAAGTCAAGGCCAGGCTGGTGGGGATGGATCCGTCCCTGGAGGAGGCGGCCATGGATCTGGGAGCTTCCCCGGTCCGGATTTTCTTCGATATTACCCTGCCGCTGATTATGCCGGCTGTTTTCTCCGGCGCGCTTCTGGCTTTCGCCATGTCCATGGATGATGTGGTGATCAGCGTCTTCGTCAACGGCCCGCGGTTGAGCACTCTGCCGGTACGGGTTTATACACAGATGAAGACCGGCGTGACCCCGGAGATTAACGCCCTGTGCACACTGATGCTGGCGGCAAGTATTGTTATCTTATTTGTTTATTCCCTGGTTCGGAAACTGAGCGCGAGAGAAGTATCAGAGAAGAAACGGGAACTATAAGTGATAAAGGAGGATGAAATGAAAAGAAAAGTTTTAGCGGCTGTATTGGCAATGGGAATGGCGGGGACTTTTGTCCTCGGCGGATGTTCCGGCGGTTCGGGAGACTCCGGATCCGACGGCGGCGAACTGGTGCTCTATACCTGGGAGGCCATGTTCCCTCAGGAGGTTCTGGACGGATTTGAGGAAGAGACCGGAATCAAGATTATCTATTCAAACTTTGATACGGATGAGACCATGCTGGAGAAACTGTCCCAGGCAGAAGGCGGCGATTATGACGTGGTGATCGCGGACGATTACATTCTGGAGCCTGTGATTCAGGAAGGCCTGGCCGAGAAACTGGATAAAGATAAGCTGAGCAACTTCGGCAACATCAATCCTCTTTATCAGGGACAGTTCTATGATCCGGAGGACGAGTACACCGTGCCTTACGGTTCCGGAATTCCTCTGATTGTCTATGATCCGGAGCAGGTGGACATTGAGATTACCGGTTACAAGGATCTGTGGGATCCCTCTTTGGAGGACAGTGTGGCGCTGACGGCCAATTACCGGGTGATCAACGGAATCACACAGCTTTCCATGGGAAAAAGCATGAATGAGGAAGATGTCTCCGTGATTGAGCAGACCGGTCAGAGGCTGCTGGAGCTTGCGCCCAATGTGCGTCTGATTCAGGACGACAACACACAGAACGCGCTGCTCAACGGAGAGGCCAGCGTGGCGTTCCTCTATACTTCCCAGGTGACAACGGCCCTGGCGGAGAATCCGGATCTTAAAGTGGTATATCCGGAGGAAGGACTGGGCTTCGGCGTGATGAATATGTTTATTCCTTCCCAGGCCCCGAACAAGGACGCGGCTTATCAGTTTATCGATTATATTCTGCAGCCGGAAGTATCGGCAGAGTGCTTTAACAGCATCGGCTATTACTGTACCAACAAGGCGGCGGACGAACTGGTGGATCCGAACCTGGTAGTGCCGGATTCCGTACATGAGGCGGAGATCGTGCAGAATGTGAGCGAAGAGGCAGACATCCAGTACAATAAGAACTGGACCGAATTCAAGGCTGCCTGCGACTGAGAAGATACGACAGAAAAAAGAAGCGCATCAAGCGGGGGTGAAAAAGAATGAATGTCTATCATGGAATGGGTACCTTTCCAGGAATAGCCATTGGGAAAATCCAGTATTACCGCAGTTGCGATCAGAATATCCGCAGATATACGATCACAGATACGGAGAAAGAACTGGTACGTTTTCAGAAAGCCAGAAAGAAAGCAATTGAAGAATTACAGGAGTGGAACCGGAAAGAGCAGGAGGAGCTTGGCAGAACCCAGCGGCAGATCGAGACCTATATCCAGCTTCTGGAGAACAGCAGTTTTATCCGCGCCATTGAAGGCATGGTCGTGTCTGAGAAAGTCAATGTCTCCTATGCCATCGCGACCACGAAGGATGAGCTGTCCAGTACCTTCGCCAAGCTGGACGACGCCTATGTGCAGGCCAGGGTGGAGAGTATCCGTTATCTGTCTGAGCGGCTGATCGGGATCCTGGACAGCATCAGCAAAGACCGGATCCAGGGAGAGGATCCGGTGATTCTGGTGTCCAGGGAACTCTCTCCTGCCCATGTGGTGGAGATGGACCAGAAAAAGCTGCTGGCCATTGTGACGAAACAGGGATCTCCGATTTCCCACACCTCCATTCTCGCCAAGACCATCAACATTCCGGTGCTGATCGGTGTGGATGTAAATCTGGAATGGGATGGCTGGATGGGAATCGTGGACGGATACAACGGGACCCTGTATGTGGACCCGGATGAGGAGACTCTGCGGGTGTACCAGGAAAAACAGCACCGGGATCAGAGAAAGCAGGCGGAGCTTCTGAAGCTCAGGGACGCGCAGGACGTGACGAAAGACGGGACGAAGGTGGAGCTGCTGGCCAATATCGCCAACCTGGAGGACCTGGACAGCGTGCTGGCCAACGGCGCCACCGGAATCGGTCTTCTGCGGAGTGAATTCCAGTATCTGGGCCGGGAAAATTATCCGAGAGAAGGAGAACTGTACCGGGTATACCGGCAGGTGGCTCAGACCATGGGAGACCGGAAAGTGGTGATCCGCACGGTGGATCTGGGAGCGGACAAGCAGGCCAGCTACATGGATCTGCCGGCAGAGCTGAATCCTGCCATGGGCAACCGGGGAATCCGTGTCTGCCTGGACCGGAAGAAAATGTTCCGGGCGCAGATCCGCGCCATTTACCGCGCCAGTATCTATGGAAACCTGTCGATTATGTATCCGATGATTACTTCCATGAAAGAAGTGGAGGAAATCTGGAAGATCGTGTCGGAAGTGAAAGAGAGCCTGGATCAGAGGGAGATTCCCTACCGGGATATCCCCAACGGGATTATGGTGGAGACGCCGGCCGCGGCCATGATTATTCCGGAGCTGGCACAGAAAGCGGATTTCATCAGTCTAGGGACGAACGATCTGACCCAGTATGTGCTGGCCATGGACGCGCAGAATCCGCAGCTGGAGAAGAAGTTTGACCGGCACCATCCGGCTGTGCTGCGGATGATGGAGATGGTGATCCGGGCGACCCATGAAGCGGGAAAACGGGTGATGGTCTGCGGAGAACTGGCCGCGGAGAAGGGGATGATTCCCTATTTCCTGAATCTGAAGGTGGATGCCCTGTCCATGGCCCCTGCCTGCATTCTGCCGGCGCGCAAGGTGGTCCGCAACCTGGACCTGACCCGGATATAATCCGAAATCGAGGAGCAAAATGGAAGAGAAGAGCAAAGTGGTGCTGCTGCCCTGTGATTCTTACGAAGAGGCGAAGATCGCAGAGCTGCTGCGTGTGGGACTGGATCTTCTGGGAGGACTGTCTTCCATCGTCCGTCCGGAGGAAAAAATCCTGCTGAAACCCAATCTGTTAAAAAAATCAGAAACTGAGAAAGCCGTCATAACGCATCCCGCGGTTATGGGGGCTTTCGCCCTGTTGCTGCGGGAAGCGGGCTGCCATAAGGTTTTGGCCGGGGATTCCTGCGGAACGGGTACCACGAAGAAAATTATGCGGGCCTCCGGCATGGACCGGGCGCTGGAGAGACAGCATGTGGAGATTGCAGATTTTGATGAGGGTGTCCGCCGGGAATATCCCCAGGGGAAACAGGCGAAAGAATTCATGATGGCCGCCCGGGTGGAAGAGGCGGACGCCGTGATCAATCTGTGCAAGATGAAGACCCATCAGCTGGAACGGATCACCGGCGCGGTGAAAAATCTGTACGGCTGTATCTACGGGTTTTACAAGGCGAAGGGACACACGAAATATCCGGACGCCCACAGCTTTGCCCGGATGCTGGTGGATTTGAACCAGTATGTGAAACCCAGGCTGCATGTGATGGACGGGATCGTGGCCATGGAGGGCAACGGTCCGGGGTCCGGAGATCCGGTTCCCATGCACGTGCTTTTGATGTCCCGGGATCCGGTGGCTCTGGACGGTGTATTCTGTCATCTGATCCATCTGGATCCCCGGCTGGTTCCCACCAACGACCAGGGAGAGAAGATGGGGCTGGGAGTCTGGCAGCCGGAGAAAATCTCGCTGCTGCTGCCCCAGGGAGAGATTTCCATGGAGGAAGCGGTGAGAAGATTCGGAAAACCGGATTTCGATGTGGACCGGACTTCACAGAAAAACGACTGGTGGGCCTGGATGGCAAGGTTTTTTCATGTTTTCCAGAAACGGCCGTATATTCTGGAAGAGAACTGTGTGGGCTGCGGAATCTGTGTGGAGAGCTGCCCGGTGGAGGGCAAAGCCCTGAAATTTCGCGGAAAAAAAGCACCGGAATACAATTATCGCAAATGTATCCGATGCTTTTGCTGCCAGGAGATGTGTCCCAGGAAAGCGATTCAGGTAAAAAGGTTACGGTTTTAGGAGTTCGGCCAGAGCACGGATGAATTCCGGCGTGGTTCCGCAGCAGCCTCCCACGATGGAGGCGCCGGCGTCCACCAGGACTTTCATGTGGCGGGCGAAATCTTTTGCCGTCATGGAGTAGACGGCCTGTCCCTGTTCATCGATCTGGGGCATGCCGGCGTTTGGCTTGGCAATCACCGGAACATGGACGGTGGAGGCCAGGGTGCGGACAATGGATTCCAGCTGCTCCGGTCCCACGGAACAGTTGATTCCCACCGCTGAGGCGCCGGCGCTTTCCAGGGCTGCGGCAGCCTCGAAGATGTTGCCGCCGGTGAACAGGCTTCCGTCGGACTCGATGGTCATGGAACACAGAACCGGCAGATCACAGACGGACTGGGCCGCGTCCAGGGCCGCCAGAGTCTCATCGAGGCTGATCATGGTCTCTGCCACGAGAAAATCCACGCCGGCGTCAGCCAGACAGGAGATCTGCTCCTGATAGGTCTCAAAGGCCTGTTCGTAGTCAAGATCTCCCGCCGGAGCCATCATTTTTCCGGTTGTGGTGATATCACCGGCCACGAACGCTTTGCCCGCGGCGGCTTCCCTGGAATAGGAGACCAGGATTTCGTTGAGGGCTTTTACTTCCTTTTCCAGACCGTGCATGGACAGACTGATGCGGTTGGCGCCGAAGGTGGGGGCGTAGACCGCCTGGCTTCCGGCTTCCACATAAGCTTTCTGCAGGCGGATGATGATATCTTTATGATCACGAACCCAGACTTCTGTGCAGACCCCCCGCGGCATTCCGGCGGCCATGAGATTGGAACCGGTGGCGCCGTCCAGAAGGAAAGGAAGAGGGATCTGACTGGAAAATTCTTCTCTTTTCATGGAAAACCTCCTTTTGGTGTGATAACATTTTCATCAGCATACCATATTTTTGAAAATACAGCAAATAAACCGGCAGTTTTTCTGAAATCAGAAAAACAGGGGGATTTTCCAGGGGGAACCGCCCGGGAAGAAAGGAAAAAATTCACAAAAAAGGGTTGAAAAATCTGTAAAAACTGGTACTATAAGCTAGAGGAGCGAAATTAGACAAAGATACTCCTTTTTTGCGAGAATACGAATGGAGGAACGAAGATGTTAGAGTTGCAGCATATTTCCTTCGAAGTCTCTGATCAGCAGGGCGAGAAGGAAATTTTAAAAGACGTAAGTTTTGTCTTACCGGATAATAAATTTGTCGTAATCACAGGACCCAACGGAGGCGGAAAGTCCACTCTGGCGAAAGTCATCGCGGGAATCCGCAAGCCCACTTCCGGAAAGATTCTCTGGGACGGCCAGGATATCACAGACCTGAATATCACAGAGCGCGCGAAGCTGGGCATCAGTTATGCTTTTCAGCAGCCGGTCCGTTTCAAGGGCGTGACGGTGTTCGATCTGATCCGTCTGGCAGCCGGCAAGGACATCTCGGTGAGCGGAGCCTGCGAATATTTGTCTGAGGTGGGACTGTGCGCCAAGGATTATATCAACCGGGAAGTGGACGCCAGCCTGTCCGGAGGCGAGATCAAGAGAATTGAGATTGCCACCATCATCGCGAGAAAAACCAAGGTATCCGTCTTTGACGAGCCGGAGGCGGGCATCGATCTCTGGAGCTTCCAGAACCTGATTCAGGTTTTCGAGAAAATGCACAGCCAGATTCAGGGATCCATTCTGATCATCTCTCACCAGGAGAGAATTCTGAACATCGCGGATGAGATCCTTCTGATCTCCGACGGAGAACTGGTGCAGCACGGTACGAAAGAGGAAGTTCTGCCCACATTACTGGGAACGGCAAACGCGGCAGAGTTTGCCTGCAGCAAGATTGGAGGCGTTAATTAGAGATGGATGCAATTCAGAAGAGACTTTTAGAGGAGGTTTCCGGCCTTCATGCAGTGCCGGAAGGAGCCTATAATCTCCGCGCGAACGGACAGAGCGTGGAGCGCAGCAGCACGGAAAACATTCAAATTACCAGCAAAGAGGACGGAAAAGGAATCGATATCCATATCGCGGACGGAACACAGAACGAGAGTGTTCACATTCCGGTTGTCCTGAGCCAGAGCGGTCTCACGGAAGTGGTTTACAACGATTTCTTCATCGGGGATAACTGCGATGTGGTGATTGTGGCCGGCTGCGGAATCGACAACTGCGGAAATTCCAACAGCCAGCACGACGGCATCCACCGCTTCTTTATCGGAAAGAATTCCAAAATCAAATACGTGGAGAAGCACTACGGAAGCGGAGACGGAATGGGCAAACGGATTCTGAATCCGGAGACTGTGATCGAGATCGGAGAGGACAGTTATATGGAGATGGACTCCGTACAGATCAAAGGCGTGGATTCCACCAAACGTATGACCACGGCGAAGCTGGCGAAAGGGGCCAAGCTGGAAGTAATGGAGCGCATCATGACCCATGGCGTCCAGACAGCGGAGAGCCGTTTCGAGGTGGAGCTGAACGGAGAGAACGCCAGCGCCAATGTGGTGTCCAGATCTGTGGCCAGAGAGTCTTCACACCAGCTCTTTGTCTCCAATGTGATCGGAAACGCCAAATGCAGTTCCCACACCGAGTGTGATTCCATTATCATGGACGAGGCGAAGATCAGTGCCCAGCCGGAGATCACGGCGAACCATCCGGACGCGGCGATGATTCACGAGGCCGCCATCGGCAAGATCGCGGGAGAACAGATCATTAAACTGATGACTCTGGGACTGACCGAGGCGGAGGCTGAGGAACAGATCGTCAACGGATTCCTGAAATAAGAGGAGGAAACCGATGAAACGAGATGTGGATATCCGGGAGATATCCGACGGCAGATTTTACACAGCCAACGATATGGCGAAACTGGGATGCTCCGGCTGCGGCGGCTGCTGCCGCAATATGGGACATTCCGTGATTCTGGATCCTCTGGATGTCTGTCGGCTGCAGGAGAATCTGGGAAAAACCTTTGACGAGATGCTGACGGATCTTCTGGAGCTGCAGGTGGTGGACGGACTGATCCTTCCCAATCTGCGGATGACCGGCCCCAGGGAAGCCTGTTGTTTCCTCGACGGGGAGAACCGGTGCACGATTCACAGGTTCCGGCCCGGTGTGTGCCGCCTGTTCCCTCTGGGAAGATATTATCAGGGGGATTCCTTTCAGTATTTCATACAGAAAGGGGAGTGCCATCATCCGGCCCGCTCCAAGGTAAAGATTTATAAATGGCTGGAGATGCCAAAGCTTGGGAATTATGAGGCTTTTGTGAGACAGTGGCATCACTTCCTGCGGAGGGCGGAGGAGATCGCGAAGACTGCCGGCGATCCGGAGCTGGTGAAAAATCTGAGCCTCTATGTACTGAGACAGTTTTACCGGACGCCCTTTGGGACAGAGAAGGATTTTTACCGGCAATTCGAAGAGCGCATGGAAGAGGCAGAGAAGCTGCTCTTACTTGCATAAAAGAAAAAGACCCTTTCGGGCACCCCTGGTTTTCAAAGCCAGGAGGTTTCCCGAAGCGGTCTTTTTTTGATGCTTTCAGATCAGAGCAGATGCCGGCGTTTCATCTCTGCCACTACCGTGGGATACTGTTCCAGGTTCGTGTGAGGGATGGCGGTGGCAGCCACCATCAGATGCAGGAAGTTGTCCACAGCGCCGAACTGGACGTATTCCATATTTTCCAGAATACCGGGCAGCCGGTCCAGGAGCGAACGGTCCAGGAGCAGCAGGCGGGCGCCGGTCAGGGAAGAATTGCCCACCGGAACCAGTTTCTCGCGGTCTACGTCTGGGTACATGCCGATGGTGACCGCGGATTCCCTGGAGATGTGCGCGCCGAAGGCGCCGGCCATATAGAAATGGCTGATCTCATCGGCAGAGATTCCGGTGAGTTCCAGCATGTACTGGATCATGGTGACCGCGGCGGCCTTGGTCTTCAGGAATTCATCGATATCGCTCTGGAAGAAACACAGGCCGGGAGCGTAAGTGACACAGTATTCCTCTTCCTCCAGGTGGATCAGCGGGCTTTTGTCCGGGACAAATTTTCCCTGGATGGTGATCCAGCCGTTCAGAAACAGCTGGGCCAGCATGTCCACGATACCGGAACCGCAGATCCCTGCGGGCGCGGCGTCCCCGATGGTTTGCAGATGGAAGGTTCCGTCCACAAGTTCCACCCGCTCCACAGCGCCGGTTACCGCGCGCATGCCGGTTCTGACTACGCCGCCCTCCAAAGCCGGGCCGGCGGCTCCGGCGCCGCACAGAAGGAAATCCTTGCTGCCGATGATCAGCTCTCCGTTGGTTCCGATGTCAAAGAACAAGGAGAGTTCCTCCCGGTCGTGAATTCCGGTGGCAACCGCGCCGCTGATGATGTCGCCGCCCAGATAATTGGCTTTTCCCGGATAGCAGAAGACATAGCCGGGCAGGGGAAGTCCTGCTTCCCTGGCCGGGAGAAAACCGGGATCCAGGGCGTGAACCGCGTAAGGAGAGGAGAAGACGCAGAACGCGTCCATCCCCAGCAGAAAATGGATCATGGTGGTATTTCCCGCGACGGTCATGCTGATACAGTCTTCCGGAGCGATTCCGGTCTGCTGATGAAGGGTTTCCAGGATTTCCCGGAAAGTATCCAGAGTAGCCTGGCGGATCTCCTCCAGATGATCCGGGTCATCTTTGGCGTAGAAGATTCTCGTCAGGATATCCTCGCCGAAGGCGATCTGATGATTGTAGGCGCTGGCTTCCCCCAGTACCTGTCCGCTGCCGCAGTCCACCAGCTGCAGAACCAGGGTGGTGCTGCCCAGATCCGCGCAGATACCGTAATGCCGGTCGGCGGTATTGCCGGCTTCCAGCCGCACCACGGTCCAGACCCGTCCGTTATAGGCCAGGGAGACCGTGAAGTTCCAGTCTGAGTCCGGGCAGAGGGGATAGAGCTGCCGGAGAACCGGCAGAGAGAGCTCGGCTTCCAGGTCCATGGCCCGCAGCGCCCGCAGGATCCGTTCCTGGTCAGATACGGCGTCCTTGGGAGTGGGCGCGTCCAAAGTGAGATATATTTTTTTCGTGATTGCGTTCATATACAGACTCCTTTTTCCATATCCTTCTGTGAAATTGAGACATTTCCGATTTCTTATGCTTTCCCATTATAACATTGAATCCCGTAACTGAACAGATTGATTGTGAAGTGTTAAAAACAGAACTTTTTTTGTAAAAAATAGCGGGAAAGTGTTTTCTGGACAGGGAAAATATTATATAATACAAGTAATATTCCGCAAAAATGTAAAAAATGGAGGATGTAATGTAAAAGATTGTGTGTGAGAGAAAAGACCGGATTTACCGGATTCCTAAAATGCTCTCATCAGACTGCGGAAAAATACTTCTATAAAAGGAGGGGAATGATGGGAAAGAGAACTTTGAAAACCAGGGCAGTCAGTTTATTTCTGGTATTCCTGATGGTTTTGTCACTGATCCCGTCTCAGGATCTGGCTTACGCAGCAGAGCTGCTGACAGCTCCCCTGACCGGACAGCCATCGGTGAACGTAACCTGGCAGCCCGCGAAAGAAACCATTCAGACAGGAGAAACCGGAGAGATTTCCCTGCAGGCATCGATCGAGCAGGGAGAAACCGGCGGCATCCAAAGCGCCGTGGTCAGGATTTCCCTGACGGCGCAGGAGACTCTGGCGCTGGAGAATCGTCAGAATTTCGACGAATCCGGCAAGGGAATCTCCGATGAGGGAAACGGGACTCTCCAGTTGGTGAAGGCAGAGGATGGAAGTTCTGTTCTGACGGCCACACTGACCCAGGAGACGCCTTCCATAAGTAAGACGTTTTCGGTTCAGACGGTGAACGGAAGTACGCTTCCCTTTACTCTGGACGTGACTCAGGAGGACATTCAGACGGAGTGCACCCTCACGGAAGAGGCAAAAGCCCAGGGTGTGAAGCCGAAGATTGCGGCACAGAGCGCCGCGCTGGCAGTGTCGGCAGCTTATCAGGGCTGGACGGTGGATCTGCAGGCGGCGGAGTCGGAGTCCGTCCAGACGGAAGATGGCGTCTGTCCGGATTTCACGTTCGTGATGAACGCGGCTTCCCAGAACCGCGCAGAGACAGGAAGTCTCTATACCGGCTCTTTGACCTTTACCTGGAGCCTGGCGCTTCCGGAAGGACTTGCCTGGCCGGAGGGCGCTTATACCTGTGAGAGCGGAACGATCCTGGCAGACGGTGTACCGGTGATCGGCTTTACCGGTCTGCCCCAGGATTTGCAGGTGGCGAATCCCACACGCGGGGACGCGCAGACACTGACCTTTGATCTGGTCCGCCAGAGCGGGGAGGTTTCGCAGCAGGAGATGGAAGATCTGAACCTGACGGCGGATATCACCGGAGGATCCCTTCTCCTGGCAGATCCGGCACCGGACAGCGAAGACTGCACGGTGACAGCTTCCGTACATATGACGGCGGCGTCCCTGGCCGGGGAGAGCGATGTCTGTGAGGCGGATGCCTTTGCGGAAACCGTAGTCCGGATGATGCAGCCGTCCGATACGGAGGAGACAGACGATACCGAAAAGCCCGCCAAAGAGGAAGAGCCGGAAGAGAAAGAACTTCCGGATGTGGAGAGTACAGAGAATTCTCTCACAGACGGGGAGAATCCAGAGTCCCAAAACGGTGAAGAGAAGGTACAGGTGCTGGCAGATCCGGCCATGGAGATTATCGAATGTGAAGAAGCGTTCCAGCAGACGGTATTCTGGATTGATAACCGGAATGAACTGGGGAATCGTTTTTCCACGGATAGCTATAAGCAG
Source organism: uncultured Blautia sp. (assembly GCA_963927715.1). Lineage (GTDB taxonomy): Bacteria > Bacillota > Clostridia > Lachnospirales > Lachnospiraceae > Blautia_A. The sequence goes on from CAWVBU010000001.1 coordinate 1,096,473, forward strand.
AAACTGTTGGAGTCTTCTCTGTGGTTTTCTGTGAACGGCGGTGAGATGAAGAAGCTGACCAGCGAGAATCTGACAGAGGCCGGCCTTAACAAAATGCCGGAGATTTCCGTGACAGAACAGGGGATCGGAACGTATCAGGTATCCATCGCGGATGACCAGCTGCCGACGAAACTTCAGTATGCGGACGAATATGGAGATCCGCAGCCGGTGGAGATCCAATGGGAGATTCGGGCACCGGGCAGTGACCAGGTGGATGGGTATTATTTCGTGGATGTCATCGATCCGGACGCCTATCAGTCCGTGGAGGAACCCGGCTGGTATTATCTGCTGGAGACCGATTATGAGATCAATATCCATCTTCGCTGGGGCAGCCGTGGAGATCCCAAGGAGATAGAGGAGAATATTCTGGACAATTTCCAGTTTTATGTCCACACCAATATCCGCGATGATCAATATTCTCTGCGGGAGATTATAGAATCCCGTGACGGTGAGATCGATTGGAGCGGCGAACCGGAATACAAAGGAATTCTGACCATTTCGGGACTGCCCCGTTACAATCTGGATGGCAGCCGGACGACTTACACGCTGAACAGCAAAGATTCCGGCAATGTATTTGTTCCGGATTTCCTGACAGAGGAGGACCAAGAGGCCGGAGATTACATGGAGGCCACCTATGACAATACGTCGGTTCCGAATTTCAGCAACGAGACCACACAGGTCTACAGCGGAGGCACGCTGTACCTGACACTGAAAGGCGTGACCGATTATGAGGCTACGAAGATCTGGCTGGATCCGGAAGGAACGGATCCGCAGAACCGTCCGGACGCAGAGTTTCAGCTGTGGCGTTACCGTGCCGGAAGCAGCGACACAACCGCAGCGGTTGTGCGTGACGAAAGCGGAGAGATTCTGAGTGTCAGACTGGATAAGACACAGGATGAGTCGGTCATTGTTTTCGGACAGGACGGCGAAGAGCTGACGCTTCCCAAATACGATCCGGAAGGATACCGCTACATCTATGTGGCACGGGAATATCTGGAAGGGAACAATGTCGGCGATTACGAACAGGTATTCGGCAGGATTGAACGAAAGGAGGCAGCAGACGGAACGCTCTCTTATGAGATTACCGATCGGCTGGATCAAAAAGGAGAGGTCGTATCAGTCACCACGCCATTTGATTTCGGGGACGATGAGAATGCAGCCCGCGGATCCAATACCTTTGTCTATGATGACGGAACGCTTTCCAACCGTATTCATGATTCGAAAGAGGTTTCCGCGGAAAAGGTATGGAAGGCTGCTGCTTTCCAGGCTGCTTTTGAAGATGTGGATGTGGAGCTGACTCTGCAGTACCGTCCGGCGAACACAGAGCTGGAGTGGCAGGATACCGGAATCACAGAGCGGATGACCGATTTTATCGCGGAGAGTTTGTCTGACACAGTGTCCCGAACCATGGAAAAATACGGTCCCCTGGGCCAGGAACTGGAATACCGCTGGGTGGAGACCGGAGTATACCAAAATAATGTCAGTCAGGACACGAATTTGTTCCAGCCAAATGCGGATAGCGCAAGCGGCGGAACTTTTACCCTTTCGCAGGACGGCAGAGAGGTGAAATATCAGTCTGCGGCTGTGACGGAAGACGGGCATACGCAGATCACCAACACCATCGCCAATGAGATCGATTATCTGGTGGACAAAGAATGGTACGATGCGGATGGTAAGGATATCTGGACAGAACAAATCGGAACAGAAATCTCCTTTACCCTGTATCAGACCAAAAGCGGACTCTCTCTGACCGATGGTTCCGCGATCGGAACGTTCACGATGGATGGAATCGCGGATGAGGAAGCAGTGCCTCTGGAAAAGGCCGGTCCGAATGTGACGGTGCAGGAAACATCGTCCTGGCATGCGGAGGTCAAGAATCTTCCGGAGTTTGACGAGGAAGGAAGCCGGTATGAGTATGTGATTCTGGAATCCGAAGGAGAGTGGCTTCCTACCTATGAGACCACCATCGATGGGGAAGGAAATTATCACACGAAGGTGATTAACCGTCCGGGGCCGGGACACCGCATTCTGGTCAGCAAAGAGTGGATTGACCAGAGTGATGCCATGCACCGGGAGCCGGTGACGATCAACGTTTATTCCAAAGTAGAAAAAGATGGCAATCCGGTCAATTCGTTCATTAATACAATTACCCTGGGAAGCGATACGAACCAGCAGTGGTATGGCTATGTGGGAATCGGTGACTATAAACCGGATGAAGTCTATATTCTGGAGACTTCCGTGGGAAATAATAAGGTACCGCTGACGACCTGGTTCCTTCAGGATGAGGGATCGGGTAAGGAACCCAATTACACGGATCCGCAGGAGCCGAAAACTTATGATGGCGTGACGGATACCAGTTTTGACGCCATGCAGTATTCCACGGAGAATCATAATTACGCGGCGGTGTATTCACCGGCCAGGGAGCTGAACAGAGAAACCCTCTATACGGTTATCAACCGCCGTCTCGGCAATGTGGATCTGACGGTTACAAAGAACTGGAAGGATGGCGGAGACGAGAACGGAAAAAGAGAACAGATTCGGGAAGAGTTAGAGAATCTGGAAGCAGAGGGAACAACCCTTTACCCGGCACTCTATCTGGATTTCGCAGAGGAGGAAACTCCAGATTATTTCGAGATTACCAGACAGAAGACCGGAGGGGATACGGTTACGGTCGGAAATCAGGACAATCAGGTTCCGATTTACGATGCGGCTGATCAGCCGGCCGCCTCCATTCAGCCGATTGACCTGGAAAAGGATACATCCACGTATGCCTTCCATAATCTTCCGAAATATGACCGGACAGGCGCAACGGTGGCTTATGAAGTGAGGGAAGTCTGGATCAAAGAGACCGAAGATGGATACAAGGAATTATCCCGCGCTGAGCTGAAAGAGGAATCGGAAAAGCTGTATGAGCTGTTGGCGGAATATCAGACCTCCTACAGCTACGGTGAGTATGTGGTAGGACAAAAGCATGAGGCGGACAAGCAGTCTGTCACAGTGAATAACACGCTGAGCGGTTCCAAAGACATTCTGTGGCACAAACAGTGGATGGATGCCTATACTTATGAAAACGGACAGCGTCCGGATATCTATCTGAACATTTACCGGACCTATCACCAGGAGACGAATGATGGTCAGGTTCAGACGGTAACGGAGCTGTTCCAGAAAAACTATAAGTGGGAATACATCGAAGGGCTGGAAGATCTGGATGGTAAATATGACAAGCAGCATCACTGGCATGCCATTTTCTATGATCTGCCCAAGTACGATGCGCTGGGCTATGAGATTCAGTATTACGCGACGGAGCATACGGAGATTCTCGCCGGAGATTTTGATTACCAGCCGGTGGAATATTCTGTGCCGGATCCGGATGCGGAAGATACGGAGGCCATGAAGCCGATTGGAACGGAATATGAGATTACGGACAGCGGATCTGCGCAGGGACCTGCGTATGTCCAGAAAATCAGCAGCGCAGGAGAAACGGATCACTACGCTCTGATTGAAGGCGGAACCTTCACTAACTGTCTTGCCAATGAGGTTACCATTCAGGGACAGAAGCTCTGGACCGCGCTTCCAAACGGATACCCGCAGGAAGATCTGCCAACGGTTACATTCAGCCTCTATCAGTCTCTGGCCAAAGACAGCGACGGTCAGGAAGAGCCGGAAGAGCCTCCTGTCGGAGAAGAGCCTTCTGCCGGAGAAGAGACAACGCCGGGAGAGCAGCCTGGAGAAACCGGAACCGAAAATCCATCGGAGAAAGAAGCTGTCGCTTCGGTGACCGTTGAGAACTGGACGGATCTGCTGCAGAATGGTTCCTATATCTTCAAGATGGAATATGTCGGCAGCCAGACCATGCAGAAAAACCAGGGCGGAGAGACGACCTGTGTTCCGGATAATCCGAAGGCAGAGAAACTGCCGAAATACGATGAAGAGGGAAATCTCTATCGTTATACGCTGAAAGAATCCAGCATAGCGTGGGCAGAAGAAATCGGAGAAGACAAAGCGGAAGAAATCCGGGATGTGTTCCGGGAGCCCACCGTCGATCCCAACACATTCCTCATTGACAACGTCTATGACAGTGTGAAGGCGGCCACAGCGGTGAAGAAATATCTGAAGCTTCCGTTGGATAAGAATGGAGCATACACCGTATTTCCGGCTGTGACCTTCGTGCTGGAGCGAACCTATACGACCAATGAAGGCAAGGAATCTGCTACGGAAACTGTGGAGACAGTGACCTGGTCTTCCGGTGAAGTTAAGGAAGCTTATGACGAAGCTTTACTGAAGGTGCCGGAAGGAGAGACCTTTGACGGCTGGGTGGAAGTGACACTGCCTTTCGAAGATCTGGAAGTTTACGCGCCCAACGGATCTGAGTACCAGTACTCCGTGCGGGAGGATAAGACGAACCTGAACGGTTACGATACCTGGGCCGCGAAAGGTGATCTGGAAAAAGACGGGCAAGACAATTCGAATAAAGTAGATGCTTCGAAGGAAGCTGAAGTTTCTGATCTGAAGCTCACACCAAATGCCGGGGACGGCACCATGTCCGCGGATATCGCAACGGCGGCGACTTTCTGGAATGAACAGCCGGAGGTACCGGAGACAGTCAAGCTGACCGGAACCAAGAAATGGGAAGATTATCAGAATATCTTTGGGCTGCGTCCAGACGAGCTGGAACTGATTCTGACACGTTCTGCGGACGCTCAGCCAGGACAGAACAATCCGGTGCCGGCCGAGACCGTTGATGCGGAAGAATACGAGATTACCTGGGACAAAGTTACAGATAAGGATTCCTGGACCTTTACAATCGAAGGAAAAGAAAACAGCAATGAGCTGGAGCGCTACGCGCCCAATGGCATGCCATGGAAATATCAGATCCGGGAGGATACGAAAGCATTGCAGGAGGCGGCTCCTTCTTATCAGATTTCCACGGGAACCATTCAAGCGGGAACCAATGTGCAGGAAGGAACCATCCAGGTGACGAATCCGTTGAAGAACGGAATCATGACAGGAGAATCTTTCCGGAAAACCTGGGTGGACAGCGAAGGCAATCCGATTGACGCCGATTACCTGGGCTTGGACTTATCTGTGACGTTCACCCTGCAGGTGGCGGAGAAGAGCAGTCAGGATGGCGATTATACAAACTGGTCCGATGCGGAAACGTATTTTAAGGATACTAAGAATTTGTCTAAAAAACAATACCAGGGAATTTTCGTAAATGATTCCCAGGAGTACCAGTTCAGCCGGACACTGAAAGGATCCATCACGGATACCATATGGAATACAGGCGGCAGATTTGAGAAACTGCCGACAGTGATTCAAAAGCAAGGGGATAACTCTTTGGCTTATCTGGAATACCGGGTAGTGGAGAGCCAGATCACTTATGGTAATGCCAACTCCATTCAGGTGACTGTGACAGACAGCCAGGAAACGCATACGTATACCTATACCTTTGGAGAGAACCCACTGTTCCGGCCATATTATGGTCAGGGAGCAGCATCGAATCCGGACACGGCAACGGAACAGAAGAATCAGCTGGTAACTGCCGGCATGACGGTGAATAAGGTCTGGGAGGAAGATCATGACAATCAGTTCCATACCCGTCCGGCCACAGAACGTCCAGGTTATACCTGGGAGACCAGGTTCCTGATTCAGCAGTCTATCGATGATGGGACTACATGGACACCGGTTCAGGTATATGAAAACGGCACTTCGCAGGATCTGTACGTAACCATTTACGGAACAGATACCCAGTGGGATCCTGCAGAGATTAAAGGGCTTCCGGCAGCGGATATCAATGGAAAGAAACTCATGTACCGTGCTCTGGAGTGTTATCCGGATTCCGATGACACCATTCCTGCGGACGGTTCCCAGACAACGCCTCTCTACAACGGCACTTATGAGGTGTCCTATGACCAGGGAGGAGACCCGAATCAGAATACCTATGTGACAACGGTTACCAATACCATGGAATACGCGGATCTCTATGGCGGTGCGAAAGAATGGGAGCTGGGTTCTGTACCGGACGAAAACGATCCGGTTCAGATTGTCTTCATGCTTCAGTATCAGCTGGCAGATGGCAGCGTGAAGAATCTGGAGAATACGAAAGTCGTCCTCGATGGAAACGTAGATGAGAATAAAGAGAATTTCTATGAGAATGAGGAATGGAAGGCGATCTGGAAGAACCTGCCCAAGGTGATCCCGGGCAGTAAGGTCAACGAGGATGGCCAGACCATTTATGAAGTTGTGGAAGTGTTAGAGGATCCACAGACCACTCCGGGATATGAACAGATTGGGGAACAGGATAGCAGTGTAACGGATCCGAACACCCAGGAACCCATTCATATGACCACGATCACCAACCGGGAGCTGGTATCTCTGACAGTTCAGAAGAAATGGCTTGGCGTATCCGCGCAGAATAAAAAGCCAGTGACCGTACAGCTGTACCGAATGTATGGGGAAGGACCAGGCAAGGTAGTGGAAGAAGTGAAAGATGAAGACGGCGAGCCAATGACTTTGACTATAGACGGTTTCGTCGATCAAAATACCTGGACGGGAACGTTCTCCAATCTGCCGAAGTGCATAGTTGTCGGCGAAGGCCCCCAGACGGAGGTTTATGAGTATCAGTATTTCGCGAGAGAAATTCGCATTGGAGAAACAGACCCCGAAACAGTAATCGAAACAGGCATTACTGCAGCGAAGGTTCCCTATGGAGATACCTCTCAGATCAATGCGGGCGATTTCGAAATCACTCACACAGATGGATCGCTTGTCACAACGATTACCAACCGCAGTCTCACGGACCTTACCGTGGAAAAGATCTGGAAGGACGACAACAATAAGCTGGGCAAGAGACCGGAAAGCATCACCCTTTATCTCTATCGGAGAACAGAGACGGAGGACAATAGTCTGGTACCGGCTCAGGAGACCATGACACTTCAGGAAGAGAATGGCGATTCTGGACTCTTATTGGGTGAGCTGTGTGATCCCACAGTAGAGCTTAAGCTTGATCCGACTGCCAGAAGCTGGAGTTACACCTTTAAGGATCTGCCGGCGGTGGATGAACAGGGCAGAGCGTATATCTATACCGTCCGGGAAGAAACGATCATGCTCTCCGGGGATGAAAGCGGCGACCAGTACGTGGTGGATTATGGAGAGGATGGACTTACCATCACCAACACCCTGACCGGATCCTTGGATATTCCCGTTGAGAAATTCTGGAATGACGGCGGAAGTGCTGACCGTCCGGAGTCGGTGGAGATCAGGCTTTTGCAAAACGGACAGGTATATAAGACCATTACCTTAGAGCCGAAAGGAATTCCCGGACAGATCGCGGAGCTGTTCTTTGGCCGTTCTATGGATTCCTGGACAGATGTGATCCGCGGACTGCCGAAGTATGATTCCGAGGGAAGACTTTATGAGTATTCTCTGGAGGAAGTCGTTCCGGCGGGCTATGAGCCGTCTTACAGCGGAAGCATCACCGGCGAGAGCACAGGAAGCGGCAAGCTGACCGTGACCAACACGACTTTGACCAACCATGAGGTGGAGAAGATCTGGGACGAGGATATTCCGGAGGATCAGCGAAAAGAGATCACGGCGGGACTCTGTTACCGGGATGGCGCCGGAGACCTTCAGCCGGTTCTGGATGAAAACGGCAGCCAGAAGACGGTGACCTTAAATTCCGGCAGCCAGTGGAAGGGTACCTTCACAGATCTTCCGAAATATGATGAAAAAGGAAACCTGTACGAGTACGAGGCTATCGAGCTGACGGTGGATGGCAAGCCGGTGGAGGAAGCCGGTTTCGAAAGCCAGGTAAGCGTGAAAGACGGTCTGTCGACCATTACCAACTCGCTGCCGGAACCGGAGCCAAGTCCAAGTCCGAGTCCGAGCGTGACTCCAAGACCGACGACAACTCCGAGACCGACGACAACTCCGAGACCGACGACAACTCCGAGACCGACCACGACACCGGAGCCGACGACCACACCGGAGCCAAGCACGACACCGGAACCGACCACGACACCGGAGCCGACGACGACACCGGAACCAAGCACGACACCGGAGCCAAGCACGACGCCGGAACCAAGTACCACACCGGAGCCAAGTACCACGCCGACGCCGACGATCGACATCAGCGGAACCAAGACCTGGGTGGACGACGGCAACGCGTCCGGTACCAGACCGGAAAGTCTGACCCTGTATCTGTATCGCAGTACAGAGAACGGGGAAGCGGAACAGGTGGATGCAAAGCCAGTCTGGACAGACACAGATACGGACGTTTGGACGTACGTATTCCAGGATCTGCCGAAGACAGACAGCAAAGGAAAGGAATATACCTATTTCGTTGTGGAGAAAGTACCGGCGGATTATTCTTCCGGACAGGATGGACTGGATCTGGTCAACACCCTGATACCGGAGTCAGAGACGACGGACATCAGCGGAACCAAGACCTGGGTGGATGATCAGGACGCTGCCGGGAAACGGCCGGAGAGCCTGACGCTGAAGCTGTATCGGAAGACCGCGGGCGGCGAAGAAGAGTGGGTAGACGCAGAACCTGTCTGGAGCAATACGGACGCGGATGTATGGAACTATGTATTCCAGAATCTGCCAAAGGCAGACAGCAGTGGAAAACGCTACACATATCGCGTGGAAGAAGTCGTTCCGGAAGGATATGAGGCTTCGCAGACAGGATGGGATCTGACGAATACCTTGAGCAAAGAGACGCCCACCCCGACTCCGGGCAAAGCGACCGCGACCCCGAGACCGACGACCACGGTGAGAAGACCGGGCAGTTCCGGCGGCAGCACAGGAACAACGTACGGAAGCAGCTACCGGAGATCTTCCAGCTCGGACAGAAGCGATACAGACACTTATCAGAGTAAAAACGCCCGCACGGCAGATGAGAGCAGGCAGGGAACATATGGCTGGATTCTCTTCGCGGCGCTGGGAACCGCGATGGTGGCTGCGCAGAAACTTCGGGGAAGGAAGAAAGAATAAGTTCTATAATCTCTCGGAATCCTGAGTGATTATATCCAGCACAGCTGGTAATGAACGTTGAAAAGTGAATATTATCCGAAATGAATAAAAATAAGCATGAGAAACAGACATAACTTTCGCTATGCCTTAAAAAGGTGTATAATAATCATAGGATTATGCCACTTCTAAAATCAACTTTCGTAGGGTGGATTCAAAGGGCAGATCCCATGCATCAAGATGTTGCAGCATCATGATGTTATAGAGGCGGCAGTACCACATCTTAGTAGAGCGGTGTCTGCCGCTTTCTAATAGAAAATCATACTTCTCACGTTTATTGGAACGTTCTGCAGAAGTTCTTGCATTAAATTCTTTTTTCCATTCGTCACTGTCACGCGGCGGTATGTTGATCAGCCGCGGATTGTCTTTTGTGGCAAGGTGGACTGTTCTTCCATACTTGGAATCAGAGCAGGGATGTTCGCAGGAGCAGCCGTATTTTCTGCTTGCAAGAGGACAGCGATATTTTAGTCTATGTTTCGCAGGTTCTGAACCATCATGATTCATTCGGAGACCTTCTTTGCAGACAGGAACCCCATCCTTGCCAATGGTAAAGTCATTTTTATATTTGACTTTAATCCCTCGTTTTTCATTCAGGTCAATAAAAGGAGTAATTCCATTGCGTTTACAGTATTGATAAACAGGCATGGCATCATGTGCGGAATCAAGAAGCAGCTTGGATATATTAAATTCAGGCAAAAAGCTTCTCATTCTGAAAAAGGCATGCAGAAAGCCGTGGGAATCGTGTCTCGAGGCAGGATTCAGCAAAGGGAAAACAGGAAGGTCGCTTTCTGAATCAGAAGCAACCAGCATATATAAATCGTATCCATGATAAAAACAGGACCGGGATGAATCCCATCCGATGTCGCAATCAGGCTGGGAAAAGTAGCGGTCACAGGAACAGTCCTTGATACCTTTCGAGGCACAGTCACAAACACGATGCTTCCGCTCCCTGGCAGAAGTAACAAAAGGAGTACCGTCGCCGGCAAGAGCCAGGGCATCAGGATCAATAAGCTGTTTGGAAACAGACTGCTGTAGGAATTCCCTATTATAAAGGTCAAACAGAGAACCATAAGGATGTTCGGAAATAGAGAAAGAAGTCTTTTCCAGTTCTTGTAGGAGCTGCTCAACAGAGATCTTTTCAACAGGTTTCGCTTTAGCCCCATTTGCAGAAGGCTTTTTGACAGATGCCTTAATGGGATGTATATGAGGAGACAGGTTATCTTCATCAGAATCCCAGAGACGGTTCAAAAAGTCATAGAAAGTACCAACACCGGGAGTATCACCGAATTCAAAACCACTGAGGATAGCATAAAGAGGGTTGATTTTTAGTTGTGCAGCCCACTCCGTCAGGGAAGTAACTTTAAAATCCAGAGACAGCAGGTAAGAACGGTGCATGCAGGAAGGAGTCCTGGGCTTAGGGCCAAAGACGGAGTATCTGTTTTTTAGTTTTTCATCGGTGTAGGAAAGGTCAAGATTCCAAAAACGGTCAATAATGTCCCATGTAGAGCGGGCAATGGAATTAGGATCAGGATAATATTTACGTAAATTTTTAACAACAAAGTTTTGGTAGTCGGAATGACAGCCACAGTTAACAGGTAACAAAAAAATCGCCTCCAATCGAAAAATATATCTTATAAATAAGGGCGCGAAGCGCCGCATTTTTCGATGGATTTGTCAAGTGTTTTTGATAAAAAAGTGGGGGATTTTAATAAAAAAGGAATCTGAAAGCCTTATATTTGGTGACTTAAAGATTCCGAGAGATTATTTCTGAAAAAGGAGGATTCCGCAGCAGGTTCCTCATAGCTAAAACGCAGAACTTCAGAACTGAAAACAGATAACGAAAGCAGGCGGCGTGAAGTCTTGATTTTCACAGACTTCGCGCCGCCGCTTTTTGTGCGGATTTCTTTTTTTCGCCCGGAAGCTTTTGCTTTTCGTGCAGGTTCTTCTTTCTTGCAGGTTAGGGGAAGATATTATATAATGAGAAAAGTCCGGTGCACGAGGGCAGTTCCCTGGTGCGCCGCTCTTGTATCACGGAGGGGAAGAGACAGCGGTCGGGCTGCCTGTTTTCGGCACAGAGGAAAGGACAATGAGAAATCTTAGAGGATAAGGAGACGTGCGATGACTGACATTCGGGAGTATCTGGATTTTGTTTTGGATAAGATAAAGAAACGTGTGGAAAAAATTGACTGTTCTCTGAAAGAGGGCGAGAAGGAGATCAGCCAGATGCATGAGTACTACTGGGAAAACTATACGGAGATGGACCAGTATGGATATGAGAATTACGACAACCAGCAGGCTCTGCTCAGTCAGGTGAACGCCAATCAGGAACAGAGGATTCTGCGGCACCGGTTTCGCAGAATGCTGGATTCCCCTTTCTTCGGAAGGGTGGATTTTCAGTATGAGGGAGAAGAGGAGCCGGAGACCTTTTACATTGGAATCGGGAACTTCGCGGAGGAGACCGGGGGCGTTCCGCTGATTTACGACTGGCGGGCGCCGGTCAGCGGCCTGTTTTACGATTATGACAAGGGACCGGCCTTCTATGAGGCGCCGGGAGGCAGAATGAGCGGAGAAGTCCTGTCCAAGTGGCAGTATAAAATCCGCAGAGGGGCGCTGGTCTACGCTTTCGAGAGCGATGTGAAGATCGATGACGAAGTACTCAAAGAGGAGCTTGGCGGCAGCGGCGACGTGAAGCTGAAAAATATTATCCGCACCATTCAAAAGGAACAGAACGCCATCATCCGCAACACCCGGGACCGGATTCTGGTGATCCAGGGTGTGGCAGGCAGCGGAAAAACTTCGGTGGCTCTGCACCGGATCGCTTATCTTCTGTACCATGAGCGGGAGTATCTGAAGTCTTCCAATATCCTGATCCTTTCTCCGAATCCGGTTTTTTCGGATTATATTTCCCGGATTCTGCCGGAGCTGGGGGAGGAGAATATTCAGGAGATGAGTTTTGATCTGTTCGCTTATCAGGAACTGCGGGATACGGTCAGTGACTGCGAGGAAAAATATGATCAGATCGAGCGGGAGCTTCGCTCAGAAGACACGGCATCTTACCGGAGAAAACAGTCGGAGGAGTTTCTGGGAGAGCTGGATCTGTTTGTCCTGGAGCTGGAGGATGAACTGATGCGGTTTCAGGATGTGGACTACCGGAGCTTCCACAGATCCGCCGGCCAGGTGATGGAGATGTTTTATTACAAATTTCCGGATCTTCCGCTGCTGTCCAGGATGGACGCGGTGCGGGAGTATTATGTGGATGAATATGAGACGCTTCTGGGACGGGATCTCTCCGAAGAAGCCGCGGTTCAGATCGAAGAACAGTTCCGGAACATGTATCTGACGACGGACCTCTATGAGATTTATAACCGTTTTCTGGAGAAGTTCGGATATGAGACGCTTCCGGAGGTGCCGTGGGAGAAGAGAGCCCTCCGTTACGAGGATGTGTACCCGCTTCTGTATCTGAAGTATCAGCTGCTGGCATATACACCCAGGTCGAACATCAAACATCTGGTGATCGACGAGATGCAGGACTATTCCTGGCTGCAGTACCGGATTCTGGAGAAATTGTTCCGCTGCAAAATGACGATTCTGGGAGACCGGTCCCAGACCATCGGGGAGCATCCCAGGGACGTGACCGGATACCTCTCGCGATTGTTCGGGAAAAAGGTTCGGAAGATTGAGATGAAGAAAAGTTACCGGAATACCTCCGAGATTGCTTCCTACGCCAACCGGCTGGCGGGAATTTCAGACATGGAATTGTTCGAAAGACACGGAAAACCGGTTCAGGAGAAGACTTTCCGGCGGGAAGAGGAAGCTTTTGAGGCAGCCTGGGAGGCGCTTCGTCTGGCCGAGGGCGGTTATGAGACCGCGGCGGTGCTCACCATGACAGAGGAGGAGGCGCTGCGGGCGAAGGAATTTTTTGAACGGAAATGTCAGGAAGAGAAGGAAAAGACGCTCTCCTGCTCTTATGTGAATAAAGAGAGCAGACAGTTCGAAAGGGGACTTACGGTCACCACATTTTATCTCGCGAAAGGGCTGGAATTCGATCAGGTCTTTGCCCTGTCCGGGGGATGGGAGAACCATCCCCTCTATGTACAGGCGCGTTATATTATGGCCACCCGGGCGCTTCATGAGCTCTACGTCCTGGATGTGAAGCCGGTCTGCTGACGAAGGAAGGTTCCTTCGCGGAAAGAGAGGTTCACACAGGATGATGAAGGATGGCGATGTGGGCCGGCGTATCGGCCGTGAGTTCCATTTCATTGGAGCGGTAGTACTGGAAAGAGCGGTCCGGGAACAGCGCGGTAAATGCTTCCAGCGTTCCCAGCTCTTCCAGTCCGTACTGGCCGTCCCGGTAATGCATGGGGAGGATGATCTCCGGCTGAATCTGATCCAGGATCTGCTTGGCGCCGGCGGCGTCCACGGTGTAAGTCCCTCCGATGGGGATCAGACAGGCCTTCAGTCCCTTCAGGCGGGTAGCCTGTTCCTCTGTGAGAGGACATCCGATGTCTCCCAGATGCGCCAGCCGGATCCCTTCGGCCTCAATGAGAAAAATGGTATTCTCTCCCCGGAGGGCTCCCTTTTGGTCATCGTGGTAAGAGGGAATTTCCGTGATGGTGAAAGCCGACAGATCCGGATTTTCCGTGATTCTGCCGCCGTCCCGGTAATTGTGGTCGAAATGCTGATGGGTGCACAGCACCTGGTCCACGGTCTGAGAGATCCTGGGATAACCGGGTACACTGCCGGGTTCGAAGGGATCCAGAAGGATGCTGCTGTTTTTGCTGGTGATTTTGAAACAGGAATGACCAAGCCATGTCAGTTTCATAGGCGTACCTCCTCGTTCGTTCAGATTTCATGACTTTATTGTATCACAGAAATCAGGGCCTGCGCAATCCCGCACAGTACCATGACCAGGACAGGATCCATCTTTTTTCTGCGCAGAAGAAAAAGGGCGGCTCCGAAGATCAGAACCGGCTGGATCTGCAGCTGATGGCCGGCGATCTGCCCGTCTGTGAAGAAGACCGGGAGAAGGATGACGATTCCCGCGGCTGCGATCATGGCGACGACGGCCGGACGGAGAAACTCCAGCGTTCCCTGCAGCAGATCCAGGCTGCGGTATCTGGTGTAGAGCCAGGCCAGAATGGTGACGAAGACGCAGGAGGGGAGGATACAGCCGAAGGTGGCGATGAGCGCTCCCGGAATTCCGGCGGTCTGATTTCCCACAAAAGTGGCAGCGTTGATGGCGATGGGGCCGGGGGTCAGCTGGGAGATGGTGACCAGATCCGTGAATTCGGAAAGGGTCATCCAGTGGAAGCGGTCGATCACCTGCTCCTGGATCAGGGGAAGGGCCGCGTATCCGCCGCCGAAGCTGAACGCGCCGATCTGTAAAAAAGCGAGAAATAAATGAAAATAAATCATGACGCCCTCCTTTTCTTATGGCTCCGGTACAGGGTGCGGGCGATTCCGCACAGGGCCGCGGCGAGAATGAGGAAGACCACATTGATCCGCAGGAAATAGTCTGCGGCGAAAGCGGCCGCCATGACGAAGATCATGGCAGGATCCCGGGACCGGACGATGTCGCTTCCCATGTCGTAGACAACGGAGACGATGACCGCGCCCACGCCGGCGGTCATGCCGGACAGAAGCGCCTGTATGAGCGTGTTTTCGATGAAGAGATTATAGAAGCCGGAGATCACCGTCAGTATGATCAGGGGCGGCAGGACGGCTCCGGTGACCGCGCACAGCACCCCGGCCAGGCCGGCGAGCTTGTAACCGACGACAATGGCGCCGTTGACGGCGATGGCGCCGGGAGAGGACTGGGCGATTGCCACCAGATCCAGCATTTCTTTTTCGTCAATCCAGTGCAGTTCATCCACAAATTTGCTTTTCAGCAGGGTGACGATGACATATCCGCCTCCGAAGGTGAACGCGCTGAGATAGAAGGTCGAGATAAATATTTTCCACAGTCTTTTTTTATCCATAAGCTGTTTGATGCTGCTCCTTTCCGGCAGTGTGGCAAAGATCTTTGGTTCCTCTCAAGTATAATCGCTGTCAGAACAGATGTAAATCGTTTATGAGAAGAAAAAGCCCGGGAGCATCCTTGACGGTTCGAAATGCTTCCGGGATATGGGGGAAAAAGAAAATGAAGAAAGAGGAGCTGGAAAAGCTGGTTGACGTGACGAGAAAGCTGCTGCATGAGGCCTATGAGGGCAGATTCGCCCGCTGGTTCCGGTATCTGGATTCCAAAAGTATCTGGATCAGTTCCCGGACGCCCATGCTGATGGGGGCTCAGTGTATCCGGGATTATTTCGAAAAGTACGGGACCGGGAGAGAATCTGTCCTCTGCCGGGAAGAATATGTCCCGTTCACGGTGAATTCCAGGGTGGCGGTGGTGATCGCGAAGCTGACGGAGAAAAGCCGGAAGGAGGCTGTCTGTGTGGGAGAAGGGACGATTACTTTTGTCTACCGGACCGGAGGGAAGGAAATCAAGCTGGCTTTGCAGCAGGCTTTTTTTGAATCCTTTCACGAGGAGGGAGAGGGGCAGAGGCGGATGTCTGCGGATTTTTATACACTGCGGTTTGTGAAAGAGCTTCTTCTGGAACAGAAACCCGGAAAGCGTTTCTTCGTCCCCAGCGGGAAACGGACGCTGTTTCTGGATTTGAATACGGTGCTTTTTATCCAGAGCAGCGGACGGAAGACAAAAATTCACTGTCTGGACTGTATTGTACCCTGCAATTATTCCATCAGTGAGATCCGCGGGAAGCTGCCGGGGAATTTCTATCTGATTCATCGGAGTTATCTGGTGAATATCCGTTACATTACCGCCATTTACCGGTACGAGGCAGAGCTGATCTGCGGGATCCGCATTCCGATTCCCGCGGTTCCCTATATGCAGATCAAAAAGGAACTGGAGGAAATGCTCAGCGAATACCCCCGTCAGATGTCCTCCGGCGGGGCAATGGAAAAAGAAAAAAGGAATTTACTTTTTTCTTAAGCTTGTTATAATAAAAAAGGTGTCCAATCCACAGAGAAAAAGAAAGAAAGGTACGATGTGATGGGCGAGAATACGATGCCAAAGACGCAGGCCAGAGAGAATGATTTTCTGGAATGTGAGAGATGGCGGGTTTTTATTATCATGATGTTTGTGGGAGGGTACTTCGGCGCCTTCACCTATTCCATCCGGGGAAATGTCTTCTGCAACGCGCAGACGGGAAACTTTGTGCTTCTGGCCATGGCCCTGGGCAATCAGGAATGGCTCCATGCCCTTTATTTCGTGATTCCGATTACGGCTTACTGCCTGGGAGCGTTTGTCTCCGAGATTGTGGCGGGACCGATTAAGAAGCTGGGGCTGTTCCGATGGGATACGCTGCTGGTGATGATTGAGATCGTGGTGGTGGTCTTTCTGGGTTTTCTGCCGGAAAGCGCGCCGGTTCAGATTACGCAGGTGCTGATCAATCTGATCTGCTCCATGCAGTATAATACCTTTCGGCAGGCGCAGGGAATTCCCATGGCGACGACCTTCTGTACCAACCATATCCGCCAGGTGGGAGTCGCGATCTGCAAAGCGATCCGTCATCCGGGTGAGAAGGATTCCTATCTCCACCGGATGTGGATTCACGCGGGGATGCTGACCGTCTTCGTGGCGGGCGGGGTGCTGTCCACCTATTTCTGCAATCTTCTGCTGGGCAGGGCGATCTGGCTGGCGCTGATCCCTCTGGGGATTCTGCTGGTGGATCTTCTGTACGCGGATCTGAAAACGGAGAAAGACCGGCTGGATCAGATTCCCAGGGGACATTAAGAAGACAGAAAAACAAAGGCGTGCCGCCGATGCGGGAGAATGCATCGGCGGCACGCTGTTTTTTCACCGGCGGAAGGGAGAGTATTTTCCGCCTTCGAATCGATTGAGAAGGATGATGGCCACAAGGGCAGCGGCAGCTTCTCCCACGGGGAAAGAGGCCCAGACGCCTGCCGGTCCCCAGATCCGGGAGAGGAGATAGCCCAGAGGAATGGTGAGCAGGAACTGGCGCAGCAGGGAGATGGTCAGAGACTGTCTGCCCTTGCCGAGAGCCTCGAAGGTTCCGGAGTACACAATGCCAATGGTAGATACCAGAAAGCCCAGACAGATCACGCGCAGCGCGGTCACGCCTGCCTGCATCAGTTCCGGATCCGCGTCGAACAGGGAGAGGATCCGGGACGGAATGAGCAGGGACAGAAGGGTTCCCAGAAGCATCAGGCCGGCAGTCAGAATCAGGCTGTAGCGGATCGCCGTTCGGACCCGCTTCACCTCGCCGGCACCGTAATTGTAGCCGAGGATGGGGCGCAGTCCCTGTACCAGTCCGTTGGCCGGCATGTAGATGAACGTCTGCAGTTTGAAGTAGACGCCCAGGACTGCCACATAGACGCTGGAGAACGATCCCAGGATCCGGTTCAGGACGCTGACCAGAATGGAAGGAAGCGTCATCATGATGCTGGAAGGGATTCCCACGCTGTAGATCTGGGAAATGATCTGCCAGTCCAGGCACAGATACTTCGGGTGGATGCAGATGGCAAGATTCTTTCTGCGGTAAACCAGAAGATAGAGCAGAAAGGAACAGATCTGCCCGATGACGGTGGCAATGGCGGCTCCTTTTACGCCCATGGCCGGGAATCCCAGAAGACCGAAGATGAGGATGGGATCCAGGATGATATTGATGATACATCCGGACGCCAGCAGGTACATGGTCAGCCGCATTTCACCGATTCCCTGGAAAATTTTCTCCATGGTGACCTGAAGCAGGCAGCCGAAGGAGACACACAGGACGATATAGGTGTAATCACATGCCGCGGACAGAATCCCGGGGTCGCTGGTGAACAGCCGCAGGAAAGGCCGGGTGACCAGCAGTCCTCCCGCGATGAACAGCAGACAGTGAAGGACTGTGAGGGCAATGCCGATGGTGGCCGCCCGGTTGGCTTTCTCGTGGTCCTGGGCTCCCAGGTGAATGGAAATCGCGGAGGTGATGCCCACGCCGATTCCCACAGCCACCGAGATGGTGATGTTCTGCAGCGGATAGGCCAGGGAGACGGCAGTCAGCGCGTCGGTGCCCAGGCGGGATACGTAGATGCTGTCAACGATGTTGTACAGAGACTGGATCAGCATGGACAGCATCATGGGAACCGCCATGGAGATCAGGAGAGGGAACATGGGTTTGGTCTTCATAAAAGTGTTCTTGGTTTCCATAGAAAATACTCCTTAAAAAAAGCCATATGCCTGTTTAGTGTAAAACCAGAAACAGGAAAATATGGCTTTAAAAAATCAATGAAATTGCGAGACTTATGATAGCATGGGAAGGGAAGAAAAGTCAAGATCCGAAAGAAAAAGAAAGTGGGAAAAGTGCTTTCGAAAGCCGCGGGATTGTGGTATAACTGTCTTATATGTAAGAAAGCAAGAAGCGTTTTGCGCGGAATGGAGAATATTATGAAAAAAACATATCAGCTTACTTTTCTCCGGGAGAAATTTTCTATGGAACTGGAAGAGGGCAGAAACCTCATGGAAGGGCTGAAGCAGGCAGGAATTTTCCTGGATGCCCCCTGCGGAGGTCAGGGAACCTGCGGAAAATGCCTGGTGAAGATTTCAAAAGACGGAGAGAAATGGGAGAAGGTGAAGGCCTGTCAGACGTCTGTGGTCTCGGATCTTAAAGTGGATACCGCGGACAGTGTGAAACAGTATCGGATTCTGCTGCAGTCCAGCGCGCGGCAGGTCCCCTTCGCGCCGTCCCTCCCCGCGGGAATCTGCCTGGAGCAGCTGGAACGGTATTATCTGGCGGCTTTCGATATCGGCACGACTACCATCGCGGCTTACCTCCTGGACGGAAAGAACGGAACACAGCTGTGTACGGCAAGCTGCCTGAATCCCCAGGCCGCCTATGGGGCGGATGTGATTTCCAGAGCGAATTATAATCTGGAGCATGGAAGCCGGGAGCTGGCGGACTGTATCCACCGGGCAGTCGATGAGCTGGCCGGACAGCTTGCGCAGGAAGCCGGGATCGCCAGAGAAGAGATTGTGCAGATCTGCCTGGTGGGAAATACCTGTATGCATCACATTTTCTTTGAATATCCCATGGATTCCCTGGTGCGGGCTCCTTACGAACCTTATCAGAGAGGTCTGATCCGGGCCAGAGCCCGGGAGTATCAGATTCACATCCACCCGGAAGGGGAACTGCTCTTCCTGCCGGTGATTGCCGGTTTTGTGGGGGCAGATACCATGGGCTGTATTCTGACCATCCAGCCGGATCTGCGGGAAGAGATCACTCTGATGATCGATATCGGGACCAACGGAGAACTGGTTCTGGGCAGCCGGAACCGGCTGATCTGCTGTTCCACGGCAGCCGGGCCCGCCTTCGAGGGCGCGAAGATTGCCTGCGGTATGCGGGGCGCCGACGGCGCCATCGACCATGTGGTATGGGATGGGGAACACCTTTCCTATTCCGTGATCGGCGGCAAAGCCCCCAGGGGAATCTGCGGATCCGGTCTGATCGATACCATTGCCTGTCTGCTGGAAGCCGGTCTGATCGAGGAATCCGGACGGCTTCTCACAGCACAGGAAGCGCGGGAACAGAACTTGGGCCTGGTGGCGCATCTGTCCAGCCGGGAGGAGAAACCGGTGTTTCTCTTCGATCCAAGGCTTCCTTCGGTCTATCTCAGCCAGAAAGACATCCGTGAAGTGCAGCTGGCCAAGGGAGCGGTTTCCGCGGGAATCCTGCTGATGGAGAAGGAACTGGGAATCTCCCATGAGCAGATCAGGCGGGTGTACATAGCCGGAGCCTTTGGAAATTATATGGATCCCAGGAGCGCCTGTGCGATCGGCCTGCTTCCCGGCTGCCTGCGTGACCGGATAGAACCGGTGGGAAACGCGGCCGGCGAAGGGGCGAAACTGGCGCTGATGAACCGGGAAGAGCTTGAGAAAACACAGGAACTGATGAATCGTGTGGACTTTCTGGAACTGGCTACGGTTCCGGAATTTCAGGACTGTTTTGTGGACGAACTGGAATTTCCTGAGCCGCACAGAGAAGAAGGAGAAAAGTATGAATCAGGAATATGAAAAGATCAGGAAGCTGTCCGAGGAGACCGGATTTACGCATACCGCGTATCTGGACGCGTCGACCATCCGGCTGATGCCGGAGGTGCGTCAGATGTGTGCCAGTGATTCCTGCCATATGTATGATAAGAACTGGAACTGTCCGCCGGCCTGCGGAACTCTGGAGGAATGCGGGGAGCAAATTCGCCGGTATCAATGGGGCGTTCTGGTTCAGACCGTGGGAGAACTGGAAGATCCCCTGGACGGAGAGGGGATGATGGAAGCGGAACATACACACAAAGAGCATTTTACACAGCTGGAGAAGAAACTTCGGCCGCTCTTTCCGGGGATGCTTGCCATCGGCGCAGGCGCCTGCACGAAGTGCGGCAGCTGTACTTATCCGGACGCCCCCTGCCGGTTTCCGAAGGAGAGTTTCGCGTCCATGGAAGCCTATGGGATGCTGGTGACCCAGGTCTGTCAGGATAATGGCCTGACTTATTACTACGGGCCGGGAACCATCGCCTATACCAGCTGCTTTCTGATTGCGTAGAGTAGTTTGACAGAAGTGTGATTTTTGGGAGAAAAGGAGAGCCATTGTGGGAGAACAGATGAGAGGAAGAGTAACCATTCCCACGGATGTGGATGTGGTTTGGGAAACGCTGGAACTGATCCGCAGATGGGGCGCGGACGCGGTCCGTGACTGTGACGGTACCGATTATCCGGAGGAATTGAAAAATGTGGACGCGAAGGTCTATGCCACCTACTATACCACGCGCAAAGACAACGCCTGGGCGAAAGCCAATCCGGATGAAATTCAGCAGATGTATGTGATGACGCCGTTCTATACGGCGGTGGGCGGGGAACTTCGGATTCACCTGATGGATCACCTCTATCCGGATATGCTGAAAGTGAATGACCGGGACGACATCGCCAGATGGTGGGAAGTGATGGACCGCACCACGGGGGAAGCGGTTCCCGCCGGTGAATGGACGTATGACCGGGAGCGGGGAGACGTGATTCTGGAAGATCCCGAAGAGTTCCACGAATATACGGTGAGTTTTCTCGCTTATATTATGTGGGATCCGGTACATATGTACAACGCGGTGACCAACGGCTGGACGGATTTTGAGCGACAGATCACTTTTGACGTGCGCCAGCCGAAGACACACCGGTATTCCATGGAACGCCTGAGAAAATTTATTGCGGATCACCCTTATGTGGATGTCATCCGCTTTACCACATTTTTTCATCAGTTTACGCTGATTTTCGATGAGCTGGCCCGGGAAAAGTATGTGGACTGGTATGGATATTCCGCTTCCGTCAGTCCTTATATCCTGGAGCAGTTTGAAAAGGAGGCGGGCTATCCGTTCCGCCCGGAATATATCATCGATCAGGGATATCAGAACAATCCCTACCGGATTCCGTCGAAAGAATTTCTGGATTTTCAGAAATTTCAGAGAAGAGAAGTGGCGAAACTGGCCAAAGAGATGGTGGACATCACCCATGAATGCGGCAAGGAGGCCATGATGTTTCTGGGAGATCACTGGATCGGAATGGAACCTTTCATGGAAGAATTCCAGGGCATCGGCCTGGACGCGGTGGTAGGAAGCGTGGGAAACGGTTCGACCCTGCGGCTGATCAGTGATATCAAAGGTGTGAACTATACCGAGGGACGGTTCCTGCCCTATTTTTTCCCGGATACCTTCCATGAGGGCGGAGATCCGGTGAGAGAGGCGAAAGAAAACTGGGTGACGGCGAGACGTGCGATTCTCAGAAGTCCCATTGACCGCATCGGCTATGGAGGCTATCTGAAGCTGGCGATGGAGTTCCCGGATTTCATAGATTATGTGGAGAGTGTCTGTGAGGAGTTCCGGACTCTCTATGAGAATATCAAAGGGACGACACCCTACTGTATCAGGAAAGTGGCAGTTTTAAATTGCTGGGGAAAGATGAGAGCCTGGGGCAATCATATGGTGCACCATGCCATTTATCATAAGCAGAATTACTCTTACGCCGGAATTACGGAATACTTAAGCGGGGCGCCCTTTGACGTGCGCTTTATCAGCTTTGAGGACATCCGCCGGAATCCGGCCCTTCTGGATGAGATCGACGTGATCCTGAATGTGGGAGACGCGGACACGGCTTATACCGGAGGGGAGAACTGGACGGATGAGAAGATTGTGACGGCGGTTCGGAGATTTATCTATCGGGGCGGCGGGTTCATCGGCGTGGGAGAGCCTGCGGCTCATCCGTATGGGGGACATTTCTTCCAGCTGGCCACGGTGATGGGAGTGGAGAAGGAGACCGGATTTACGCTGAATCAGGATAAGTATAACTGGGAAGAGCAGGATCATTTCATCAAGGAAGACTGTACCGGTGAGATTGATTTCGGGGAGGGAAAGAAAAATATTTATGCCCTGGAAGGTACCACAATCCTGGTGCAGAAAGATCGGGAAGTTCAGATGGCCGTGCGGGAATTCGGCGAAGGACGCTGCGTCTACCTCAGCGGGCTGCCATACAGTTTTGTAAACGGCAGGATTCTGTACCGGGCGATTCTCTGGTCCGCCCACGGGGAGGATCAGCTGCATCGGTGGTTCAGCACGAATGTCTGTGTGGAAGTCCACGCCTATGTGAAAAACGGAAAATACTGTGTGGTCAACAATACTTACGAGCCGCAGAGTACGACAGTTTACAAAGGAGACGGCTCCAGTTTCCATCTGGATCTGGAAGCCAATGAAATTCGCTGGTATGAAATCTGAAAGGAAAAATGAAGGACAGACCATGGATATGACCCGGGGACCGGTGCTGCGTCAGATGGCAGTCTTCGGGTTCCCGGTTCTTCTGGGCATGCTCTGTCAGAGGATCTATAATTTTGCGGACACCTACATTGTGGGAAGATTCCTGGGGGATCAGGCCCTTGCGGCGGTGAGCATCTCAGGTTCTGCCATGTACATGATGTTTTCCATTATGATGGGGGTGACCACCGGTGTGAGCGTGGTGATTTCCCAGTTCTACGGAGCCGGGGAAGAGAAGAAAATCCAGGAGACTTTCACGGCGGGAGCCCATGTATCTCTGTGGGTGGCTGTACTGGTGACTTTGCTGGGAGTATGGACGGCCAGGCCGCTGCTCGGGCTGCTGCAGACCAGCGAGGAGCTGATGCCCCAGGCGTATACCTATCTGGTGGTGATTTATCTGGGATGCGGCGCCACCATGCTCTACAATTTCGCTTCGGCGGTTTTACGGGCGCTGGGAAATTCGGTGGTTCCGCTGATGTTTCTGATTCTGTCCAGTATCCTGAATGTGGTTCTGGACGTGGCGTTTGTGTCCTGGATTCCCATGGGAGTCGCGGGAGCGGCGTTTGCCACCGTGCTTTCCCAGCTGGTGTCCGGCGTTCTGTGTCTGGGATATGCCCTCCGGATCCTGCCGGTTCTGCGGGTTCCCAGGAAAAAATGGAGGCCGGACGGATATCTGGTGGGACAGGTGCTGCGCTACGGACTGCCCACGGGGCTTCAGATGAGCATCATCTCCATTTCCGATATGACGCTGCAGGCGGTGATCAACACTTACGGAACGGCCATGATTGTGGCGTACGGCGTCTGCATGAAGGTGGAAGGCCTTGGTTTTCAGCTTGCGGACGCCATCGGTTCTTCCATGGGTACCTTTGCCGGACAAAACGCGGGGGCGGGAAATCTGCGAAGGGTGAAAAAAGGCGTGAACAGCGCTTATCTTCTGAATCTCATCTGTTACGGGATTTTCTGCCCGGCGGTATTTTTCCTGGCGGAACCGATTATGCGGGCTTTCACCGGGACTCCGGAGGCAATCCGCTACGGAGTGGAATACATGCGGATTTTTACCCTGTTCTTCCTGGCGGGAGGCGTTCTGGTGGTGTATCATAATATTCTGAGAGCCACCGGGGATGTGGCAGTGACTGTGCTGATGGGAGTCAGTGAAGTCATCACGAGAATCGGATGCGCCTTTTTGCTTCCCCTGGGGTTCGGTTACCGAGGGCTCTGGTTCGTGTCTCCCATTACCTGGATCTGCGCGGCTGCGGTGGGAGCGGTGCGGTATTACTCGGGAGCCTGGGAGAAGAAGTTGGGATCCGGTGAGATCAGACAGGAGTGACCAAAATGAGCAGAAGGAAAAAAAGAGGAAAAATTGAGTTTCGGTATTATCAGATGCCGCCGGGAAGTCCCCTCCAGGCTCTGCTGGGAGAGAAGTGGACCCAGGAGTACGGAAGGGAGATCGATTACCTGCATTTCCACAATTACCTGGAGATCGGCTACTGCTACAGCGGACACGGGACTTTGACTCTGGGAGAAAGGGATCTGCGTTTCCACGGCGGGGAATTCAGCATTATTCCGAAGAATTTTCCCCATACCACCAACAGTGATCCGGGGAGCGAGAGCAGCTGGGAGTATCTGTTTGTGGATGTGGAAGGATTCCTGCGGCATTTCTATTTCGACAATCCCGGACAGGCGGAGGTTCTGATCCAGCGGATTAACTCGCAGGCAATGTTTCTGAAACTGGATCAGTATCCGGAGATCGCGAAGAAAATCCTGCGGATCCTGGACATTATGCGCGATACGGAGGAATTCTATCTGGAGGAAGCGAAGGGGGTTCTCCTGGGTCTTCTGGTGAGCATCGCCCGCATCAACCGTAAAACGGAAGAAAAGGAGTGGTCCAAAGGGGAGGAGCTGATGAACGTGGTTTCGAAGACACTGGATTATATCAGCGTTCATTATATGGAGCCCTTGAAGGTGAAGGATCTGGCAGATCAGGTTCACATCAGCGAGACCCATTTCAGGCGGATTTTTACTTCTTATATGAAGATGGGGCCGCTGGAGTATCTGAATTTCGTCCGTGTCCATGTGGCCTGCGACCATCTGGAGAAGACGGAGGAACCCATTGTGGACGTAGCCCATAAGTGCGGCTTCACCACAAGTTCCACCTTTAACCGGAATTTTAAGCAGGTGATGGGCGTCACTCCCATGGAATGGAGAAAACGGCCGGAGAATTACGAACGGCAGCTTTTGGATTTTGATATTCACTCAGAGGAAGGATGGTAGAGAATGTACAATTATCGGATCGTGACACAGGTGGAGAGAAAGAAAAAGCCGATGACAGGGCTTTTGAAGGGGATTATGGTTTTCTTCGGCGTCCTGTTCGTGCTGGCGGGGATTATGCTCAACCGCGGATTCATGCTCCCGGGATTTCTTCTGGTCGGTCTTTATTTCGTCTATGATCTTTTTGTACAGAAAAGTTACGAATATACTCTGGAGAACAATGAGCTGACCATTGATGTGATCTATGGAAAGCGTTACCGGAAGAACGCGCACGTACTCAATCTGAGAGATCTGGTGACGGTGGCGCCCAACTGGCATGAGGCGGTGGCCCGGTACCGGAAAGAAGGCGGGACCGAGCATCTGCGGAAATACGACTATACGTCCTATGAGGACGATATTCCCTACTATACAATGATTATTATGGAAGGAAGAGCGAAGATCAAGCTGCTTCTGGATCTGAATGAAGAGATGCTGCAGATCATGAAACAGCAGTATCCGGAAAAAGTCTTTTTTGCATAAAATGATAAAAAAATGACGAAATTAGAGAATGTGCACAAAAATATTGAGCAATTTTTGTTGAATTCTTTCGTGCATAATTGACGAAAAAGGAGAGCGGTTTTTGTAAAAACTGTGAAGTCCCTGATGGAAATGGATAAAAAAGCCTATAGAAGGCTGTTTCAATAGTGCAATACTGATAATGATGATCGAAATTGCACATTATATGGGCAATTTCGCATACAATCCGGAAGAGTCTTTTGCTATAATAACACCATAAGTAATTTGTGTGAAAAACAGATGTCGGTTGTAGATTCCCGGTGATTGGCGTTGTTTTTCACAGTAAAAAGGAGGACATGCAATATGAAAAAGAAATTACTTAGTGTGTTACTGGCTGGTGTGATGGCATTCTCACTTGCAGCCTGCGGTGGCGGCGGCGGAGATTCCGAGGGTGGAGATGCAGCGGCAGCGGAAGGCAGCGAAAACAAGCTCACCGTATTCGCGTGGGACCCGGCGTTCAACATTCCGGCTCTGGAAGCAGCGGCAGCTGACTACAAAGAGAATGTAAACCCGGATTTCGAGCTTGAGATTATCGAGCAGGCAGCTTCACAGGACGTGGAGACAGCAGTTACAACCGCTGCGTCTGCAGGCGACTTCAGCAACCTTCCTGACATGGTTCTGTTCCAGGATCACTACATTCAGAGATATGTATCGGATTATCCGGATGCATGGACTCCGCTGGGAGACATCGACATCAACTGGGATGATTTCGCAGCTGAGAAACTGGATTACTCCACCATCGACGGCGAGCATTACGGCGTACCGGTAGACAATGGTACCGTTGTATGCGCATACCGTACCGACCTTCTGGAAGAAGCCGGCTATACCATCGATGATCTGACCGGATGCACCTGGGACGAGTTCATGGAGATTGGTAAAGCGGTATATGACGCAACCGGAAAAGCTCTGCTGTGTATGAACAGCGATGGCAATGACCTTCCATACATGATGATGCAGGCTGAGGGCGTTTCCCAGTTCAAGGACGGCAAACCGTACATCACCGAGAACGAGACTCTCGTAACGATCGTTGAGAAACTGGTTCAGATGGCAAAAGACGGCACCCTGCTGATGCCGAACAGCTGGTCTGACTACACCGACAAAGCAATCCAGGGCGACCAGGTTGCAGGTGTTATGAACGGTAACTGGATTATCCCGACCATCGAGAAAGTGGAAGCCAACAGCGGTAAATGGGAGATCACATCCATGCCGACTCTGGAAGGCGGAGAGGGATACGCAAGTAACGGAGGATCTTCTCTTTACATTACATCCAACTGCGCAAACGTTGATCTTGCAAAAGATTTCCTTGCAAAGACCTTCGGAAGCAGCACCACAACTTATGACAACGCTCTGAAAGACGGCGGTGTGATTTCTACTTACGCACCGGCAGGCGAGACCGAGGTTTACCAGGAAGGCGTTGAGTACTTCAATAACCAGCCGATCTACGCAGACATCGTAGAGATGGGTACCAATGTACAGATCGTAGAGCAGAGCGACTACCACTATTCTGCACGTAACTACGTGGGAACCGCGATCGTAAATATCATCAACGGCGCAGACACCATGGAAGCACTGCAGGAGGCGGAAGACCAGCTGAACTTCGAGATGGGCAACTAACTTCTAATTTATAAGAATACGCCAACGGAGATATTTGAGACAGGGCGGGGTGCGGTTCACACCGTTACCCTGCCCGCTTATTAAAAGGAGGGGGCCCTTAAAGTGAAACAGAAAAAAAAGATGACACTGCTGGGAAAACAATCGGCAGCGGGCTGGGCGTTTCTGACTCCGGCCACGATTCTCATCGCGATCATGGCTTTCTGGCCGATGATCCAGGCATTTATCATGTCACTGCAGACCGGATCCAGTGCGAACATGCATTGGAATGAGCCGATTTTTAACAACTATACGAGAATGTTCTCCGACAAAGTGTTCATGACTTCTGTCGGAAACACGTTCCTGTACCTGATCATCCAGGTGCCGATCATGCTGATTCTGGCAATCCTGCTGGCTCAGCTTCTGAACAACCAGCATCTGAGATTCAAAGGATTCTTCCGTACCTGTGTATTCCTGCCCTGTGCGACATCCCTTGTATCTTATGCGTTGATTTTCAAATCCCTGTTCGCGACAGATGGACTGGTGAATACCATTCTTGTAAACATTGGCATCCTTCAGGAGAATTACAATTTCCTTGGAAATTCCGCAAGCGCGAAAGCCGTTATCATCATTGCTCTGATCTGGAGATGGACCGGATACAACATGGTATTCTATCTGGCAGGTCTTCAGAACATCGAGTATTCTGTCTATGAGGCAGCGAAGATCGACGGTGCCAACGGATGGAAGACTTTCTGGAAAATTACCGTGCCGCTGCTCAGACCGACAATCATCATGACCTTCATTATGTCGATCAACGGTACTCTGCAGCTGTTCGATGAGTCTGTCAACCTGACCAACGGCGGTCCGGCAAACTCAACGATCACCATGTCACACTATATTTACAACAACTCGTTCGGCGCCGGCGGCGTTTCGAACTTCGGATATGCAACGGCAATGTGCTTCTTCGTATTTATTCTCGTTGCGGTCCTGGCATTCATCAATATGAAAGTAGGTGATACTCGTGACTGAGAAAAAGAACGTAAGTATGATCCAGCGTCGTCTGATTCCTACATACATATTCCTGGTTATTGTGGCATTCTTATCGGTATTCCCGTTCTACTGGATGATCTCCGCCGCAACCAACACCACCTTCGATGTTGCGAACGGTAAGATCACAATCGGCGGGGAACTGATGACAAACTTCCAGAACCTGCTGGCCAACTATGACCTCTGGCGCGCGATGGGAAATTCTTTCCTGTACGCAGTGGTCCAGACGATCCTGGCAATCCTGATCTGTTCTCTGGCAGGTTTCGGATTCGAGCTGTATCATGACAAGTGGAAGGATCTTCTGTTTTCCATTCTTCTGCTGGCGATGATGATTCCGCAGGTTGCAACGATGATCCCTCTGTTTAAAATGCTTTCTTCCATGAAACTTCTGAACAGTGTATGGGGATTTATCCTTCCTTCTCTGTCAACGCCGTTCCTGATTATGATGTTCCGTCAGAACTCCAGGAACTTCCCGGTTGACACAATGGAAGCAGCCCGAATCGACGGACTGAATGAGTTCCAGATTTTCTATCGGATGTACATGCCGATGATGAAGGCTACCTACGCGGCAGCAGGCGTTATCACGTTCATGAACGCATGGAACGCTTACCTGTGGCCGAAGGTAATTATGACCCAGCCAGATGCACAGACCATGCCGATGCTGATCGCCAACATGTCATCCGGATATACCACCGACTATGGTATGTTGATGGTGGGCGTACTGTTCTGTTCCATTCCGACGATGATCGTATTCTTCGTACTGCAGAAACAGTTCGCAGAAGGTATCACTGGTGCCGTAAAATAAAAGATTGGATATTCAAAGGGCTGCCGCCATTTCGCGGCAACCCTTTTTTAGTTCAGTTTCCGGAACTCCAGAGGAGTCAGCCCTGTGGTCTTTCGGAAAATCGCGATGAAGTGGCTGGCGTCGGAGAAGCCGGCCATCCGGGCGATCTGCTGGATTTCCATCCTTGGATTTGTAATGAGAAACTCTTTTGCCCGGCGGATCCGGCAGGAAGTGAGATATTCATAAGTGGAACAGTTCAAAAAACGACGAAAAAGCCGGGTGAGATACTGAGGAGTGATGTAGACCTGACGGCTCAGGGCTTCCACGGTGAGATCCAGGTCGTAATGGCTTTCAATTTCTCTTATCACCGGTTCCACATAACGCTGATAGAGAGGATCTTCCGCCAGCTTCCGGGTGTGGACGCCGTCCACGAAATTCATCAGCAGGCGATAGCAGTCAATGGACAGCTGTTTTTCGTCCACCGGCAGGGTTTCATATTTTCGGATACTTTCGGATAAAATAACGGCAATCCGTTTTCCCTGATCCGGATGGGTCAGAATCACCCGGCGGTTTCCCAGCATCTGGGGGATGCTGCTCTCCACAGTGCCCGTGAAGACAGCGAACAGAGTGAACCAGGGCTCCTCTCCCTGTTTTTCGTAGGAATGGCGGAGGAAAGGAGCGATCAGGATTCCTTCGTTCTCGTGGAGAAGATAGGTTTTGCCGTCCACCTTCACAGCGCCGGTTCCGGATTCTGTCTGAAGATAATGGTAGAAAGGATAACCTTTTGGCCGGGAAATCCGGTCCTGTTCCCAGTGGTTGCCCAGGGAGTCGAAGGTAAAGGGCTCCACCACAGGAGTGCTTCGGAAAAGAATAGGCATACGTGTCACCACCTGTTTCGAAATATTATATTCTTTAGCTTAACATAGGATACATTTTTTTGTCTATCTATATTATAATGAAAACAGTTCCGAAAAGGACAAACCGGCGTCAGGCCTGTCAGACAGGTCTGCAAAAAACGAAGAAACCATGCAGAAGACTGCGAAAGACAACGTAAAAGGCATAAGCAGGAGGAAAGAAAATGAGAACATTTGATTATGAAAAAGTAAAAGACCCACGATATTTCTGTGACAACCGGCTGGAAGCACATTCCGATCACGGCTATTACGCGAAGGCAGCGGACGCCGAGGAAGGAGAATCTTCCTTTGTGGAGAACCTGAACGGGCTGTGGAAATTCCATTACGCAAAGAATTACGGAAGCGCGATTCCCGGATTCGAAAAAGAGGATTACAACTGCCGGGACTGGGATGATATCCATGTGCCCGCGCATATCCAGATGGAAGGGTACGATGCGCCTCAGTACGCCAATACGCAGTATCCCTGGGAGGGACATGAGGATATTCATCCGGGGGAGATTCCGGCGCATTTCAACCCGGTGGCAAGCTATGTGAAGTATTTTACAGTTCCCGCGAGAATGCAGGGCAGGAGAATTTTCATCTCGTTTCAGGGAGCGGAGAGCGGACTGGCTCTCTGGCTGAACGGGCAGTTCATCGGATACAGTGAGGATTCCTTTACGCCGTCCGAATTTGAACTGACCGATTATGTGAAAGACGGGGAAAACAAACTGGCGGCCCAGGTCTTCAAGTGGACCAGCAGCAGCTGGTGTGAAGATCAGGACTTCTACCGTTTCTCCGGTATCTACCGGGATGTCTATCTGTATACGGTTCCCGAGGTACACATCCGTGACCTGCGCGTGCGGGCCATTCCGGACGAAACGCTGAAAAAAGCGTCCCTGGAGATTCAGACCAGAACCTGGGGACAGGGAAAAGCGGTCTTCACTCTGTGCCGGGACGGACAGATCTGCCTGCAGGAAGAAAAAAGCCTTCAGGAGGCGGACACGTATACCTGGGAGATTGAAAATCCGAAGCTCTGGAGCGCGGAGGAACCCCAACTCTATGATCTGACCATCGAAGTGTACGATGAAAAGGGCAGTCTTCAGGAAGTGATTCCCCAGAAAGTGGGATTCCGCCGTTTCGAGATGAAGGATCACATCATGACGCTGAATGGAAAACGGATCGTATTCAAAGGGGCGAACCGCCATGAGTTCAGTTCCGTCAGCGGCCGTCATGTCTCCGAAGAAGAGCTGCGCAAGGATCTGACGGTGATGAAACAGAACAATATCAACGCCATTCGAACCTGCCATTATCCGGACGGATCTCTGCTCTATCATCTCTGTGATGAGTATGGACTTTATCTGATCGATGAGACCAATCTGGAGTCCCATGGTTCCTGGGATGTGGCGGAGCGCACGAAAGACTATACGTACATTGTTCCCCACGATAAACCGGAATGGCTGGATATGATGCTGGACCGTGCCAACTCCATGTACCAGAGAGATAAGAACCATCCGTCGATTCTGATCTGGTCCTGCGGAAATGAATCCTTCGGCGGAAAGGATATCTTCGAGATGTCCCAGTTCTTCCGCAGAGAGGATCCCACCCGCCTGGTACACTATGAAGGCGTTTTCCATGACCGTTCCTACAACGATACCAGTGACATGGAGAGCCAGATGTATCCGTCGGTGGAGGCCATCCAGGAGTTTCTGGCGAAGGACAGAAGCAAACCTTTCATCTGCTGCGAGTATACCCACGCCATGGGAAATTCCTGCGGAGCCATGCACAAATATACGGATCTGACCGATACGGAGCCCCTGTATCAGGGCGGCTTTATCTGGGATTATATTGACCAGACCCTCTATAAAAAGGATCGTTACGGAAAAGAGTTCCAGGCTTACGGCGGAGACTTCGGCGAGCGTCCCACGGATTACAATTTCAGCGCCAATGGAATTGCCTATGGCGGAGACCGGGAACCTTCTCCGAAGATGCAGGATGTGAAATTCAACTATCAGAATATCACCGCGGATGTGGCGAAGACAGAAGTGCGGGTGATCAATAAGAACCTTTTCGTGAACACCGACACCTTCGACTGTCTGGTGACCGTGGCCCGGGACGGAAAAGAGATCCGCAGAGTGAAGATGGACACGGATGTGGCGCCATTGTCAGAGAAGACGTATGCGCTTCCGGTACCGGAGGAGACCAGGGGCGGAGAGTACACCATCACGGTTTCCTTCCATCTGAAGGAAGATCAGGTATGGGCGAAAGCAGGACATGAGGTCGCCTTCGGACAGTATGTCTACGCGGTTCCGGTGGAGAAAACCGTGTGTGAAAAAGAGCTGGAGGTGATCCGCAGTACCCATAACATCGGCGTGCGCGGGGAGCATTTCCAGGTACTGTTCTCCATTCTGAACGGAGGACTGGTTTCCTATCGCTATGCGGGAAAGGAAATGATGGAATCCATTCCGATGCCCAACTTCTGGAGAGCGCCCATCGACAATGATATGGGAAGTCTGATGCCCCAGCGTTACGGCCAGTGGAAGATTGCCAGCATGTATCTGACCCACAAAGATTACCGCGTCGGTCAGATGTACGTTCCGAATCTGGAGCCGGAGGTGGAAGAAGGAAAATACGGTGTGAAAGTAACGTTCACTTATCTGATGCCCACGACTCCGGCAAGCGAGTGCCGGCTTTCCTACGAGGTCTTCGGAGACGGAAGCGTGAAGACCACCCTGACTTACGATCCGGTGAAAGAGCTGGGCGATATGCCGGAATTCGGCGTACTGTTTAAACTCAATGCGGATTATGATCATGTGGAGTGGTACGGCCTGGGACCGGAGGAGACTTACGCGGACCGCAAGAGAGGTTCCAAGCTGGGGATCTACCGCAATCTGGTGAAAGAGAATCTGGCGAGATACATCACTCCCCAGGAGTGCGGCGCCAAGGAAGAAGTCCGTTACGCCAAAGTGACCGACCGCAAGGGAAGAGGAATGCTTTTCGAGATGGATGAGAAGAGCGGTCCGATGATGTTCAGCGCTCTGCCCTATACACCCCATGAACTGGAGAACGCCAGACATCCCTACGAGCTTCCGGAGGTTCATTACACCGTTGTCCGCGCGGCACTGGGACAGATGGGAGTCGGCGGAGACGACAGCTGGGGATCCAGGACCCATTCGGAGTATCTTCTGAATGCGGAAGGAAAGATGGAATTTACGTTTACTTTTAAAGGAATCTGAGAAGCAGGAAGGAGTACCTATGTTAGGAGGAAGAATTCTCCATGGCGGAGATTATAATCCCGAGCAGTGGCTGGACTGTCCGGAGATTCTGGAAGAAGATATCAGACTGATGAAACAGGCCCATGTGAATTGCGTGACTCTCGGCATCTTTTCCTGGGCTGTGCTGGAGCCGGAGGAAGGAAGGTATCACTTCCAGTGGCTGGAGGAGATCGTTGACCGGCTGGGCGAGGAGGGGATCCAGGTGATCCTGGCGACCCCCTCCGGGGCGATGCCCCACTGGCTCACGGAGAAATATCCGGAAGTGATGCAGGTACAGGAGGACGGGACGAAGAATCTTCCGGGAAAGCGTCACAATTTCTGCTATACTTCTCCGGTGATGCGTGAGAAAATTCAGGCTCTGGACCGGGCGCTTTCCCGTCGGTTCGGCAGAAAAGACAATGTCATTCTCTGGCATATTTCCAATGAGCTGGGAGGAAATTTCGGAGATTCCACCTGTCATTGCGAGCTTTGCCAGAAAGCATTCCGAAAGTGGCTGAAGAAGCGCTACCAGACACTGGACAATCTGAACAAGGCCTGGTGGAGTACCTTCTGGAGCCATACGTATACAGACTGGGAGCAGATTCACAGCCCGTCCCCGCAGGGAGAGTCCACCATGACCGGACTGAAGCTGGACTGGAGAAGATTCGTGTCTGAGCAGATGAGCGATTTCACAGCAGGCGAGATCCGGGCGGTCCGCTCGGAATCGGAACTCCCGGCCACCACGAACTTCATGTATTTCTTCAAAGGGCTGGATTATCACCGGCTTAGGGATGAGCTGGACGTGATCTCCTGGGATAACTATCCGTTCTGGCACAAGAAGAAGGATGAGGTGACCACGGCCATGCGCACGGCGGCCAGCCACAGCCTGATGCGTTCCATGAAAAGACAGCCGTTCCTTCTGATGGAGAGCACACCGGCCATGGTCAGCTGGAGAACGGTGAATCCGGTAAAGCGTCCGGGCATGCACATGCTTTCCTGTATGCAGGCAGTTGCCCACGGATCGGATTCTGTGCTGTATTTCCAGTGGAGAAAAAGCCGCGGATCCTTTGAGAAATTCCACGGCGCTGTGGTCGGACACAAAAACGGAACCAATACCCGGACTTTCCGGGAGGTTACCCAGGTGGGCGAGCGGCTGGAACCGCTGGCGAAGCTTCTGGATCATACGGTGAACCGTCCGAAGGTGGCCATGATTTTTGACTGGGAGAACTGGTGGGCGCTGGAGGATGTGTCCGGGCCGAGAATGGATCTGAATTACGTGGACGCGATCTTTGATTATTATCAGCCTCTGCAGCCTCTGTGGGAGGCCGGCGTGGATGTGGATCTGGTGGGAATGGAGGATTCCCTGGAAGATTATCAGCTGGTGCTTGCGCCCCTCAATTATATGTATAAAGAAGGCTATCCAAAGAAGGTGCGGAAATTCGTTGCGGACGGCGGAGTCTATGTGACGACGTATTTCAGCGGTCTGGTGGACGAGAGTGATCTGTGTTTCCTGGGAAATCATCCCCTGGAGGATGTGCTGGGAATCGAGCAGGAAGAAATCGATGCCCCCATGGAGGAGTTTCCCAACAGTTTCCGTTATCAGGGAACAGACTATTCAGCCGGAGAGCTGCGGGAGGTCATCCATGCGAAAGATGGCTGTGAGATCCTCTCGGTGTATGAGGAAGACTATGTGAAGGGAATGCCGGTTCTGACCAGGAATTCCTATGGAAGCGGAAAAGCCTATTATCTGGCCGCCGTACCCGGAATGGATTTCCTGCGGGCGTTTCTGGGGGATCTTCTGGCGGAACTGTCCCTGGAGAACCCTCTGGGCGTGAAGCTGCCCTACGGTGTGACCACAGCTCAGAGAACCGCGAAGGACGGCGGAAGTTCTCTGGTCTTCGTCATGAATTTCCGGAATGAACCGGTGTGTGTAGAAGGACTGGGTTCCTGGACGGACGCGGAGAGTGCCGAGACCATCCAGGGCGTGCTGGAGCTGGAAGCTTTCCAGTGCAGAATTTTGAAAAGACAGTAAAGCTGCCGCAGACGCGGTGCGCCGCCCGGGCGGATTTCCCGGGCGGCAGTTTTTTTGTGTTTTTGCTTGTATCTGCCGGCGGTTTGTGCTATAGTGAATTCGTTGTGTAAAATAAAATTCTCTGGAGAGCTTCCTGTGTCAGGCAAAAAAGGCCGGGCAGACAGGGACGCCGAAGGTGTAAGGCAGAGCCATTCTGCTGATCTCTCAGGCAAAAGGACAGGGTAAATGTTCATCTCTCTCGAGAAAAAACAAAGAGGGAGGAAAGAACATGGATGCATTATTGAACTGGATCGATTCTGCCAACGATGTGCTGTGGAACACAGTGCTTCTGATCATGTTGTGCGGGACCGGCATTTTTTATACCCTGAAACTGAAGTTTATTCAGGTTCGTAAGTTCCGGGAGGGGCTGAAGATTGTCTTCGGCGGCTTCAGCCTGCGGGGCAAGAAGCAGGATAACGGAGAGATGACCCCCTTCCAGGCAGTGGCCACTGCCATCGCCGCGCAGGTGGGTACGGGCAATCTCACCGGCGCCGCCACGGCGCTGATCGGCGGCGGTCCCGGCGCGATCTTCTGGATGTGGATGTCAGCCTTCTTCGGCATGGCGACGATCTATGCGGAAGCGGTGCTGGCGCAGAAATATAAGACGGTGGAAAACGGTGAGGTGACCGGAGGTCCCATCTATTATATCCGTCAGGCTTTTCAAGGAAAGTTCGGCAAGGTACTGGCGGCGGTTTTTGCCTGTCTGATCACGGTAGCGCTGGGATTCATGGGAAATATGGTACAGTCCAACTCCATCAGCGAGGCTTTTGCCAGCGTGCTGGAAGCCAGAAATCTGGAAGTGCCGCCGGTGATCATCGGTCTGCTGCTTGCGGTTTTCGCCCTGTTTGTGTTCCTTGGAGGAACGAAGAGACTGGCCAGCGTGGTGGAGAAACTGGTGCCGCTGATGGCAGGGATTTATATTGTGGGAAGCCTGATTCTCATCGCCATGCATATCACAGCGGTTCCGGAAGCTTTCCGGATGATTATCGTGGGTGCTTTTTCTCCGAAAGCCATCGTGGGCGGCGCTGCCGGCATCACCGTCCGGGAAGCCATTCGCTACGGTGTGGCCCGCGGATTGTTTTCCAATGAGGCTGGTATGGGTTCCACGCCCCACGCCCACGCCCGGGCAGCGGCGAAGAATCCTCACGAACAGGGGCTTTCCGCCATTGTCAGTGTGTTTATTGATACGTTTGTTGTCCTGAATCTGACCGTATTTTCGATTCTGACGACTGGTGTGCTGGACAGCGGTGAGAACGGAATCGCTCTGACTCAGAGGGCATTTACCACAGGATTCGGTGGATTCGGGGATATTTTTGTGGCTGTTTGCCTGCTGTTTTTCGCGCTTTCCACCATCATTGGCTGGCATTTCTTCGGATCGGTCAATGTGAAATATCTGTTCGGAGACCAGGCGGTGAAGCTTTATTCGGTGATTGTGGCGGTTTGTATTGTCGTCGGCTCCACGTTGAAACTGGATCTGGTGTGGTCCCTTTCCGATTTCTTCAATGGCCTGATGGTGATTCCCAACGCGCTGGCGCTTTGGGCACTTGCCGGAGTGGTGAACCGTGTGCGCAGACAGTATGGAGAGAAAAAGTAAAAAATACAGAATGTGAGAGAATACAAAGGAGATCGAGAAATTATGAAAAAACCGGTGTTGGTGATTATGGCGGCTGGAATGGGAAGCAGATATGGCGGATTGAAGCAGATCGATCCTGTGGATAAAGAAGGCCATATCATCATGGATTTTTCCATTTACGACGCGAAGCAGGCAGGTTTTGAGAAAGTTGTCTTTATCATAAAAAAAGAGAATGAGAAAGATTTCCGGGAGACTGTGGGGAACCGGGTTGAGAAGGTGATGGAAGTGGCCTATGTCTATCAGGAGCTGACCAATCTTCCGGAGGGATTCCAGGTTCCAAAAGGTCGTGTGAAACCATGGGGAACCGCCCACGCGGTACTCAGCGCCGTCGGAGAGATTGATGGTCCGTTTGTGGTGATCAATGCGGACGATTATTATGGAAGACATGCCTTTGAGACCATTTATCAGTATCTGACGACCCATACGGATGATGAGAAATACCGGTACGCTATGGTGGGCTACCGGCTGAAAAATACCGTGACGGACAACGGCCATGTGGCCAGGGGAATCTGTGTCCCTGAACGAAAGGAAAGAACTGGTGGATATCCACGAGAGAACCAGAATCGAGAAACGGGACGGCAAGATTGCCTATTCCGAGGATGACGGCCAGACCTGGACGTTCGTGGACGGAGAGACGCTGGTGTCCATGAATCTGTGGGGCTTTACCAGAAGCATTCTGGATGAGATTCAGAACGGTTTTCCAAAGTTCCTGCAGAAAGGGCTGGAGGAAAATCCTCTCAAATGCGAGTACTTCCTTCCATCGGTTGTGGGAGAGCTTCTGGAGAAGGGAAAAGCGTCGGTCACGGTTCTGGAATCAGAAGATAAATGGTACGGTGTAACCTACAAAGAAGATAAGCCGGTGGTGGTTGCCGCGGTTCAGGCTTTGAAGGATGCGGGAACTTATCCCCAGAATTTGTGGGAGTAGGAGAAGCCTGCGCAGACAGACCATAGAAATAAAAAGGAAAAGAGGGCGCCTCTGGTCCTGAAAGGGACCTGAGGATGCCCTCTTTTTTGGAAAAATTTCTGACCGCGGGCGCGCGGGAAAGTGCTTATTTTTCCCTGTTCTCAGACTTTTTAAGGGAATTCGAAAGAAAATATTTGCGGACCATGCACAAAATGGCAATGGCGCAGACACCGATGAACATCTGGCTAAGCTGCAGATGCTCCACGACCATCTGCCGCGCGATGGCGAGCATAACGATTTCCACCAGGGCTTCCGGCGTATATTGGCACAGCATTTTCACGAACCTCGATTCCCACGGCCAGGGACAGGCCGCTGCGAGGAAGCTTGTGAAGGCAGAGATGTCCAGCTGAAAGCTGGCAAACTGCCGAAGTTCCAGAATCAGAGAGATTCCGGACAGGATGATTGCCAGAAGAATGACGATGGAGAGCAGCAGC
Source organism: uncultured Blautia sp. (assembly GCA_963927715.1). Lineage (GTDB taxonomy): Bacteria > Bacillota > Clostridia > Lachnospirales > Lachnospiraceae > Blautia_A. The sequence continues at coordinate 1,134,877 of CAWVBU010000001.1, forward strand.
TCCCCGAAACGGGTGATTTTATGCATGTACTCATAAGACTTTTTCAGACGCTTCAAATGACCTCCGTATCCTTTCACGGTTTGCAGGTTTCCTCTGCGGAAAGTATAGCATAAACAAAAAGGGAACTCCAGAGAAACGAGGATTGTTTCCGCAAGAATGCAAAACTCATTTACAGGAAGTCTGCCAGGAAGTATAATAACAAAAGCGAGGTGCAGAATGAAAAAAAATGAGATTTATGTAATACAGGGAAAAGAATATAAGGCCATGACCCTTCAGATTCTGGAACAGTCCGCTCTGGAGAACTGATTGGGGATGTGGATTCCCGTATAGGGATCAAGCCCAATCTGGTGTCTCCCTCACGGCCCCCTATGGGGCCACGACCCATCCGGAGATTGTGGAAGGGATTGTGGAATATCTTCAGGAGAGAGGGTTTCACAACCTCGTCATTCTGGAAGGCTCCTGGGTGGGAGACCGGACTTCGGAAGCGGTCCAGGTGTGCGGTTATGACCGGCTGTGCGAGAAATACGGGATTGAGTTCTGGGATACCCAGAAGGAGAAAGGGGTGCCCAGGGATTGCGAAGGAATGACTCTGAAGATCTGCCGCTGTGTGGAGGACCTTGATTTTCTCATCAACGTACCGGTCTGGAAGGGACATTGCCAGACGAAGATTACCTGTGCCCTGAAAAATTTAAAAGGGCTGATTCCCAATTCGGAAAAACGCAGATTCCATTCCCTGGGGCTTCACAAACCCATCGCGCACCTGAACGCGGGGATCCGGCAGGATTTTATTGTGGTGGATCACATCTGCGGAGATCTGGATTTTGAAGACGGGGGAAATCCGGTTGTGTGCGACCAGATCCTTACGGCCAGAGATCCGGTGCTGTGTGACGCTTATGTCTGTGAGAAGATGCATTACCGTCCAAAGCAGGTTCCCTATATTCCACTGGCACAGGAGCTGGGCGTGGGAAGCGCGGATCTTTCCGGTCTGACTGTGCGGGAATGCCAGGCAGGAAGAAAGGAGCGGGAACTTCCCAGGGATCGCAAGATCGTCCATGTGCAGGATGCTGTGGAGGAAGTGGAATCCTGCAGCGCCTGCTACGGCTATCTGATTCCGGCTTTGGATCAGCTGAGGGAAGAGGGGCTTCTGGATCGGCTGGAGGATAAGATCTGCATCGGACAGGGCTTCCGCGGGAAAAGCGGAAAGCTGGGAATCGGGCAGTGTACAGGCAGATTTCAGTACAGCCTGGAGGGGTGCCCCGCCCACGGAAAATCAGATCTATGAGTTTCTGAAGAAATACATTCTGGAGAAGGAGGAGATACCATGTCGAAAAGAGCAGAAAAAGCGATAGCTTACCACAAAAAAGGATACAACTGCGCCCAGGCGGTGGCCTGCGCGTTTCTGGATGTGGTTCCGGTGGATGAGGATACCTTGTTCCGTGTCCTGGAAGGATTCGGAGGCGGAATGGGGGATCTGAAGGGAAGCTGCGGCGCCCTCTCCGGAGCTGTGGCGGTGACGGGACTTCTGAGGAGCGAGGGTAAGGATCAGTGCCTGAGCAAAAAAGAGACTTACGTGCTGTCCAGCCAGGTGCTGGATCAGTTTACCCGGAAAAACCACACCTATGTCTGTGAGAAACTCAAAGGCGGAAGGATTCACGGGCCGCTGGAGATCTGCAACGGTTACATCGGGGACGCGGTACAGATTCTGGAAAACGTTCTGAGAGAGAATGGATTGCTGGAAGATTCCGCAGATGATTGACTTTTTTCCTGTGAGTCGATATAATGAACTTTGGAAATCAAATGGAATATTTGTCGGGGATTTTTGAAAAGAGTGCGGATATCTGACAGGGATTGTCAGTTTTGAAAATCTCCGGAATGAGGGCTATGTAAAACGAAGCGGAGGAATTTAGAAGCTCTGTTTTGCATCGCCCTTTTTTAGAGTCTGAAAACAAATACAGTTATCAGACAATACAGGGAGAAATTTATGTGGAAAAACGGACTGGAAGATTATTATGTGGTGAAGAATCATAAAAAAATGCGTTTCGGCTATACCACCGGTTCCTGCGCCGCGGCGGCTGCCTGCGGGGCTGTGGATATGCTGCTGGGACAGGAGAAGAGAGAACAGGTGGATCTGATGACGCCCAAAGGGATTCTTCTGCACCTTCGCCTGGAGGAGGTGCAGCTGGAACCGGATCGTGCTGTGTGCGCGGTGCGAAAAGACGGCGGAGACGATCCGGACACCACCAGCGGGATGCTGATCTATGCCAGGGCCGAGAGAAGCGCGGACGGCAGATACCATCTGGAAGGCGGTCCCGGCGTGGGGAGAGTCACCCGGCCGGGGCTGGAATGCCCGGTGGGGAGTCCGGCGATTAACCGGATCCCCAGGGCGATGATTCAAAAAGAAGTGGAGCAGGCCTGCGATAAGTGGGATTATGAAGGGGGAATTACCGTGACCATCTACGCGCCGCAGGGCGAAGAGATTGCAAAGAAGACCTTCAATTCCCGCCTGGGAATTCAGGGAGGAATCTCCATTCTGGGAACCAGCGGCATTGTGGAACCCATGAGTGAGGCGGCGCTGATCTCCAGCATCCAGGTGGAGATGAAGATGAAGCATCAGACCGGGGAAGAGTTTCTCCTGGTGACGCCGGGAAACTACGGCGCGGAGTATCTGAGAAGCCATATGGATCTCCCCTTTGAAAAGAGTATGAAGTGCAGCAATTACGTGGGAGAGACCATTGACATGGCGGTTTCCCTGGGGGTAAAAGGAATTCTGTTCGTGGCCCATATCGGGAAATTCGTGAAGGTGGCGGCGGGGATTATGAATACCCATTCCCACAGCGCGGACGGCCGGATGGAGATCCTGGCGGCCAGCGCCGCGCGGGCGGGAGCCGGACTTTCCCTGATCCGCGAAATCCTGGAATGCAATACCACCGATGAGGCGCTGGCTCTGCTGGCGGACAGCGGATGGCTGGCAGGCACCATGGAGGTGGTGCTGGAGAAAATTCAATATTACCTGGACCACCGGTCCTATGAACAGATTACTCTGGGCGCGGTATTGTTTTCCAATACCCAGGGGTATCTGGGGCAGACGAGGGACGCGGCGGATCTGATGGAAAAAATACGAAGACAAGGAGTATGAAACATGGCAGGAAAATTATACGGCCTCGGCGTAGGACCGGGGGATCCGGAACTTCTGACGTTAAAGGCTCTGCGGCTGATCCGCGAGAGTGAGATCCTGGCGGTGCCGGGCAGAGAAAAAGAAGAAAGTGTGGCCTATAAGATTGTAAAACAGGCGTATCCCCAGATCGATGAGAAAGAAATTCTGGCGATTGATTTTCCCATGACCAAGGACCCGGAGCGGCTGGAAGAAAGCCACCGGAAGGGGGCAGAGCGGATCGCGGCCTGCCTGGATCAGGGAAAGGATGTGGCGTTTCTCACGCTGGGAGATCCGACGGTCTACGCCACTTACATTTACGTACACAAAAAAATTCAGTCCATGGGCTATGAGACCGAGATTGTCAGCGGAATCACTTCGTTCTGCGCGGTCGCCGCGAGACTGAATCTGGGACTGGTGGAAAAATCAGAGCCTCTGCATGTGATTCCGGCTTCCTATCAGATCGAGGACGCCCTGAAGCTTCCGGGAACCAAGGTGCTGATGAAAGCGGGAAAGAAGATGGGAAAAGTCAGAGAAGAGCTGCTGCGGCACAATGAGACCGCGGTGATGATAGAAAACTGCGGGATGGAGGGGGAAAAGATTTACCGGACCCCGGAAGAGATCCCGGACAGCGTGGGATATTATTCCCTGATTATTGTAAAAGAAAAAGGAGAGTAAAGACGATGGTACATTTTGTTGGAGCAGGACCGGGAGCCCCGGATCTGATTACCCTGAGAGGAAAGAATTATCTGGAACAGGCGGATGTGATTATCTATGCCGGTTCCCTGGTGAATCCCCAGCTTCTGGATTACGCGAAGGAAGGCTGTGAGGTATACAACAGCGCGAAGATGACCCTGGAGGAAGTTCTGGATGTGATGAAGCAGGCGGAAAAAGACCGGAAGACGGTGGTGCGTCTGCACACGGGAGATCCCTGTGTCTACGGGGCAGTCCGGGAGCAGATGGATGAACTGGACCGTATGGGAATCGCCTACGATTCCTGTCCGGGCGTCAGCTCTTTCTGCGGAGCCGCGGCGGACCTGGATCTGGAGTATACGCTTCCCAATATCTCCCAGAGTGTGATCATTACCCGGATGGCGGGACGGACTCCCGTTCCCGAGAAGGAGAGCATTGAATCTTTCGCGGCCCATCAGGCGACCATGGTGATCTTCCTGAGTACGGGAATGCTGGAAGAGCTGAGCCGGCGGCTGATCGAAGGCGGATATTCTGCGGACACTCCCGCGGCCATTGTCTACAAGGCCACCTGGGAGGATGAGAAGAAATTCCTCTGTACGGTGGGGACGCTGGCACAGACCGCGAAGGAGAACCAGATTACGAAAACGGCGCTGATGATCATCGGCGATGTGGTTCAGACTTCCGAGTATGACCGGTCTTTGCTGTATCATCCGGAATTCACCACGGAGTTTCGTGAGGGAAAGAAGAAAGCATGAGAAAATTAGGGATGATCAGTTTCAGCCTGACAGGCGCGGTTCTGTCGGAGAAGCTGGAAATCTTTTGGAAAAAACAGGGATGGCAGGTGGAAAATGTCTCAAAAAGCGCCTATCTGCCGGATTCCTGGCCGGGCTCCCTCAAAGAGTGGGCGAGGAGACGGTTCGAGGACTGTGAGGCGGTGGTTTTCATCGGCGCCTGCGGGATCGCGGTGCGCGGCATCGCCCCTTATGTGAAGAGCAAGAAGACGGATCCGGCGGTTCTGGTGATTGATGAGTGCGGAATGTTTGTGATTTCTCTGCTCTCCGGGCATCTGGGAGGAGCCAATGCTCTGGCGAGGGAAGCGGCGGACTTTCTGGGAGCACAGGCAGTGGTCACCACCGCCACGGACCTTCATGACCGATTTGCCGTGGATGTTTTCGCGAAAAGGAACGGGTGCGAGATCTTTCCCATGACGGCGGCGAAGGCATTTTCAGCCGCCTTGCTGGCAGGGGAGCCGGTGGGATTCTACAGCGATTTTCCCTGGGAAGGAGAGCTGCCGGCAGGGCTGGTTTTGGTGAACAGTCGGGATCAGAAGAACAACCCGGCCATTGGAGCGGCGGTGACGGTGCGAAAGGACTGTGAGCCTTTTGCCCAGACGGTGCGGGTGGTTCCCAAAGCGGTAACCCTGGGCCTTGGATGCCGCCGAGGCAAAGAAGAAGCTGTGCTGGAGCGGCGGATCCGGGAGACCCTGGAGGAGGCCGGGATCTGGCCGGAGGCGATGGCACGGGCAGCCAGTGTGGATCTGAAAAAAGAGGAGCCGGGAATTCTGGCCTGGTGTGAAAAGAATAACCTGCCTTTTGAGACCTACACGGCCCGGGAGCTTCAGGAGGTGCCGGGAACCTTTACGGCCTCAGAATTTGTCCAAAAAACGGCAGGTGTGGAGAATGTCTGTGAGCGGAGCGCGGCGCGGGCCGGCGGTTCAGGCAGAATGATACAGAAAAAAAACGCGGGGGACGGTGTGACCTGCGCACTGTTTCTCTCAGATTGGAGTGTGTGTTTTGAATAAAATATGGGTAGTGGGAATCGGGCCTGGGGCCTATGAACTGATGACAGTCAAAGCCGCGGATGTTCTGCGAAGCTGTGATGTGATCATCGGCTACACGGTTTATGTGGAGCTGGTGCGGGAACATTTTCAGGGAAAAGAATTCCTCACCACGCCGATGACCAAAGAAGTGGACCGGTGCGTCCTGGCTTTTGAGGAAGCGAAAAAAGGAAAGAAGGTCGCCATGATCTGCAGCGGCGACGCCGGCGTCTACGGGATGGCCGGTCTGATGTATGAAGTGGGAGAGAATTACCCGGATGTGGAACTGGAAATCGTCTCGGGAGTGACAGCGGCGACCGGCGGCGCGGCCGTACTTGGCGCTCCGCTGATTCACGATTTCTGTCTGATCAGTCTGAGCGATCTTTTGACTCCCTGGGAGAAAATCGAGGCGAGGCTTCTGCATGCGTCAAAAGCGGATTTCGTCATCTGCCTCTACAATCCTTCCAGCAGAAAACGCCGGGATTATCTCCAAAAAGCCTGTGATCTGATGCTCCAGTACAAAGGGAAAGATACGGTCTGCGGACTGGTTTCCCAGATCGGAAGAGAGGGAGAGTCCGGAAGAATCCTCACCCTTGGAGAACTTCGGGACACGCAGGTGGACATGTTCACAACCGTGTTTGTGGGAAATTCCCAGACGAAAGAGATCGGCGGGAAAATGGTGACGCCAAGGGGATACCGGAATGTGTAAGGTGATTGTATTTGCCGGAACCACAGAAGGGTATGAGATCTCCCGGTGGCTGGCCAGGAGGGATGTGAACGTCGTATCCTGTGTGGCCACGGAATACGGGGCGCATTCTCTGGAAGAATCCGGGAATCTGAGAATCGCGGCGGGAAGAATGGATGAGAAACAGATGCGGCAGTTTTTCGGGGAGGAAATGCCGGATCTGGTGCTGGACGCCACGCATCCTTACGCGGCCAAAGTGACGGAGAATATCCGGACAGCCTGCAGGGAAAGCGGGTTTCCTTATCTGCGGCTTCTGCGCCAGGGAGGCGTCGACGGAGAAGTGGTCTGTGTGGATTCCGTGGAGGAAGCCGTATCCTGGCTGGGGGAGACGAAAGGAAACATTCTCCTCACCACCGGCAGCAAGGAACTGCGCAGATTTACGGCGCTTCCGGATTATCAGGAACGGCTCTACGCGAGAGTCTTAAGTCTTCCCACGGTGATGAACGCCTGCGCGGAACTTGGAATTGAGGGAAAGCATCTGATCGGGATGCAGGGGCCTTTTTCCAAAGAGATGAATCTGGCGATGCTCCGCCAGTATGACTGCCGGTATCTGGTGACGAAGGATACGGGAACAGCGGGAGGTTTTCCCCAGAAAGCGGAGGCGGCGCAGGAGGCAGGGGCCGTCCTGGTGGTGATCGGCCGTCCGGCCGGAGATGCGAAGGGACTCTCCATGACGGAGATGAAGCGAGAACTGCTTCGCCGCTTTTCTCTGAAAAGCCTGCAGAAGGTGACGCTTCTGGGAATCGGGATGGGCAGCACCCGGACCATGACCCTGGAAGGGAAGCAGGCCTGCGAACAGGCGGATCTGATCATCGGCGCGAAGCGGATGATACAGGCGGCAGCCCGTCCGGGACAGGAGATCTTTCAGGAGTACCGGGCGGAAGAGATCTGCCGGTATCTGAGAGAACATCCTGAGTATGAACAGGTGGTCGTCGCCCTGTCCGGAGATGTGGGATTCTACAGCGGCGCCAGAAACCTGCTGGAACGACTGCGCAAGTTCACACAGGTGGAGATCCTGAGCGGAATTTCCTCTCTGGTATATTTCATGAGTAAACTGGGGCTGTCCTGGGATGACGCGAAGATTGTAAGCGCCCACGGGCAGGACTGCAATCTGGTGTCGTGGATCGGCAGCCACCCGAAGGTGTTCGCCATTCTGGGAAAAGAGAACAGTGTCCGTGACCTGGCGGCCGCTCTCACGGAATATGGAATGGGAGAGGTGCTTCTGTCCGTGGGAGAACGTCTGTCCTATGAGGATGAAAAGATTTTTACCGGGAAAGCATCGGAACTGACGGAGTATGCGGGGGATCCTCTGAGCGTGGTCTGCGCGCAGAATCCCTGGGCAAAGCCGGCGGGATCCACCCATGGGATTCCGGATGAGGCGTTTATCCGGGGAAAAGCGCCCATGACGAAGGAGGAAGTCCGCTGCGTGTCTCTGGGCAAGCTGAGACTCCGGGAGGATTCCGTCTGCTACGATGTGGGGGCGGGAACCGGATCCGTGAGCGTGGAGATGGCGCTGCGGGTTCCGGCAGGCCGTGTCTACGCCATAGAACGAAAACCGGAAGCGGTGGAACTGCTTCGGGCAAACAAAAAGAAATTCGCGCTGGAGCAGCTTCATATCATTGAAGGAACTGCACCGGAAGCCATGAGAGATCTGGAGCCTCCCACCCATGCGTTCATCGGGGGATCTTCCGGAAATCTGAAAGAGATCGTACACAGCCTGCTGCGGAAGAATCCGGCGGTGCGTATGGTGATCAACTGCATCACGCTGGAGACGGTGTCCGAAGTCCTCTCCCTGATTCAGGAGGAAGGACTTGACTGCAGGGATCTGGTTCAGGTGGCAATGGCGCGTTCGAAGAATCTGGGCCGGTATCACATGATGATGGGGGAGAATCCCATTTATGTGATTACCTGTGAAAAAGGAGGGACGCCATGAGAATCCCCAGGATCCTGCTGGCGGCAGGCGCCAGCGGAAGCGGAAAGACCCTGATTACCTGCGGACTTTTGCAGGCATTGAAAAACCGGAAAATAAAAGTGGCTTCGTTCAAGTGCGGGCCGGATTACATCGATCCGATGTTCCACAGCCAGGTGATAGGAGCGAAATCCCGGAACCTGGATACCTTTTTCGCCGGAGAGTCTGTGGTGCGTTATCTGCTGCAGAGAAATATGGCCGGCATGGATCTGGCTGTGATGGAAGGCGTGATGGGGTACTACGATGGGGTGGGCGGAACGACCACCCGGGCAAGCGCCTACGATCTGGCCAGAGTGACCAGGACGCCGGTGATCCTGATTGTAAATTCCAGGGGGATGAGCGTCTCTCTGGCCGCTTACCTGAAAGGATTTCTTGAGTACCGCGCGGACAGTCAGATCCGGGGCGTGATCTTCAATCAGATGTCGCCCATGCTCTATCCGCGGATGAAGAAACTGGTGGAGGAAGAGCTGGGTATCCAGGTATACGGGTATGTGCCCAGAGTGGAAGACTGTCAGATCGAGAGCCGTCATCTGGGACTTGTGATGCCCGACGAGGTGGAGGATCTGCAGAAGAAACTGCGCAGACTGGCCCAGGTGCTGGAGGAGTCCCTTTCGATCGATGAGATTCTGGAACTGGCCGACGGCGCGGCGGAACTTTCCCGGGAGGATCTGCTCCGGGAAAATCCGGCGTTCGCCTTCCGGCTGGAACAGCCGGTGCGGGTAGGCGTGGCACGGGATGAAGCGTTTTGCTTCTTCTATGAGGATAATCTGCAGCTTCTCCGGGATATGGGAGCAGAACTGGTGGAATTTTCCCCGCTGCGCGATCGGAAGCTGCCCGAAGGTCTGGACGGACTTCTTCTGTGCGGCGGCTATCCGGAGCTTCACGCGGAAGCGCTCGCCGGGAATCATTCCCTGCGTCGGGAGATCCGGCAGGCATTGCAGTCCGGCCTTCCCTGTCTGGCGGAGTGCGGCGGTTTTATGTATCTTCATGAGGAGATGGAAGGCATGGCCGGACAGAGTTATCCCATGGCAGGCTTTCTTTCGGGAAGAGCTTATCGGACACCCCGGCTGAACCGGTTCGGCTATGTGAATCTTCAGGCCGGACATCCGGTGCTGGGGGAAGACCTGGGAGTCCTTCCGGCCCATGAGTTCCATTATTTTGATTCGGAAAACTGCGGAGAGGATTTCCTGGCCAGGAAGCCGGCCGGCAGCAGAAGCTGGAGGTGTATCCATGGAGATGACAGAAGAATTCTCGGATTTCCGCACCTTTATTATTACGGATGCCCCCAGGTGGCGGCGGCTTTCCTGAGACAATGTGAGAAGAAGGAGACAAAGAGATGGCAGGATTGATTGCCCTGTGCGTGGGATTTATACTGGATTTCTGTGTGGGGGATCCCCGGTGGCTGTATCATCCCATCTGCGCCATCGGCAGCGGGATTGCCTTCCTGGAGAAAAAGCTTAGGAAAATTTTCCCGGGAACACCGTCCGGTGAGAAAACCGCCGGCGTATTTCTGGTGATTCTGGTGCTTTTGCTCTGCGGCGGAATCCCTCTGGCGGTTCTCTTGCTTTTGTATCGGTGGAATTTCTGGGCCGGGCTTTTGGTGGAGACCTTCTGGTGTTATCAGCTGCTGGCGATGAAATCGCTGAAGACCGAGAGCATGAAGGTCTATGAGGCGCTGCGCCAAGGAACGCTGGAAGACGGGAGAAAGGCGGTCTCCATGATTGTGGGCCGCGATACCCAGGAACTCTCCGAGGAGGGCGTGGTAAAGGCGGCGGTGGAAACCGTGGCGGAGAATACCTCGGACGGCGTGGTCGCGCCCCTGTTCTACATGGCCGTCGGATCGGCGCCGCTGATGTTCCTCTACAAGGGAATCAACACCATGGATTCCATGGTTGGTTATAAAAATGAGAAATATCTGTATTTCGGCCGGTGCGCGGCGAAGCTGGACGACCTGGCGAATTATCTGCCTTCCCGGATCAGCGGCTGGCTGATGACAGCTGCCAGTTATCTGGCGGGCCTGGACGGCCGAAACGCGAAGAAAATTTTTCTGCGGGACCGCAGAAATCACGCAAGCCCCAATTCCGCGCAGACAGAGTCTGTGATGGCCGGCGCGCTGGATGTCCAGCTGGCCGGGAATGCCTGTTATTTCGGGAAGCTCTATGAGAAGCCGACCATCGGGGACGCGATCCGTCCCATCGAGCGGGAAGACATTCCCCGGGCGAACCGGCTGATGTATGTCACTTCTTTTCTGGGAGTGATTCTGTTTGCCTTCGCGCGGTGGGCAGTGCTGCAGCTTCTGTAAAAGGCCGCGGCTTTCAGAACGATGAGAGAATTTAGAAGTATGGACGACGAGAGGAAGAAAACATGAAACACATACATGGCGGTGATGTCTATCACCATGCGGGATGTCTGGATTTCTCCGCGAACTGCAATCCCCTGGGGACACCTCAGGGGGTGAGACAGGCGGTGACAGACAGTCTGGACGAACTGGTGAACTATCCCCAGGTGGGATACGAAGAACTGAAAAGAGCGATCGCGGATTATGAGCATGTGGAGATGGAACAGGTGATCTGCGGAAACGGAGCGGCAGAGCTTATCTACACCCTGATACTGGCGTTGAAACCGAAAAACGCGCTGGTATTTGCTCCCACGTTCGCGGAGTATGAGCAGGCGCTGGAGAATCTGGGGGCTTCGGTTTCCTATTATTCCCTGGAAAAGGAACAGGGATTCCAGCCGGGAGAAGGGTTCTTTGACTGTCTGACCGGACAGGTGGATGTGGTGTTTCTCTGCAATCCAAACAATCCCACCGGACTTTTGCTGGAGAGATCCTTTCTGCTTCGCGTGCTGGAGCTCTGTGAGAGGAATCATACCATGCTGGTGGTGGATGAGTGTTTCCTGGATTTCGTGGAGGAGCCAAAGCGCTATTCCCTGAAACCGGAGCTGTCCTCTCATCCGAATCTCTTTCTTTTAAAGGCGTTCACGAAACGGTATGCCATGGCCGGAATCCGGCTGGGATACGGCCTGTGCAAAAATCCGGACTTTCTGGAACAGATGAGCAGGGTGACGCAGCCTTGGAATCTGTCCGTGATCGCCCAGAAGGCAGGCGTGGCGGCTTTAAAAGAAACGGATTATGTCCGCCGGGGCCGGGAAATGGTGTTCCGGGAGCTGCGGTGGCTGAAGGAAGCGTTTCGAAGTCTGGGGATTCCCATCTATGATTCCCAGGCGAACTATCTGTTTTTCGAGGGCCCCGGGGATCTGTGGGAACAGTGTGAGAAACGGGGAATTCTCATCCGGGACTGCAGCAATTACACGGGACTGACCAAAGGCTATTACCGGGTGGCGGTGAAAACGCACGGGGAAAATCAGAGACTTGTGCAGGTTCTGCGGGAAATCTGCGGGAAAGAGAAGGAATAAACGGCAAGGGGGAAGAAGATTATGGCAAAAGCGATTATGGTGCAGGGGACCATGTCCAATGCGGGAAAAAGTCTGCTGGCGGCAGGTCTGTGCAGGATTTTCAGGCAGGACGGTTACCGGGTGGCACCTTTCAAATCACAGAATATGGCATTGAACTCCTTCATCACAGAAGAAGGACTGGAGATGGGAAGGGCGCAGGTGATGCAGGCGGAAGCCGCGGGGATCGCCCCTTCCGTGAAAATGAATCCCATCCTCCTGAAACCCACCAACGACGTGGGTTCTCAGGTAATCGTGAACGGGGAAGTTCTGGGAACCATGAGCGCCAGAGATTATTTTAAATTCAAAAGCCAGCTGGTGCCCAAAGTGATGGAGGCTTATGAAGAGCTGGCGGCGCAGAACGATATCATCGTCATAGAAGGGGCCGGAAGTCCGGCGGAGATCAACCTCAAAGAGGATGATCTCGTCAACATGGGGATGGCCAAAAGAGCGAAGGCTCCGGTGCTCCTGGTGGGCGATATTGACCGGGGCGGCGTCTTCGCGCAGCTCATCGGCACCGTGATGCTTCTGGAGGAAGATGAGAGGAAGATGGTAAAGGGGCTGATCGTCAACAAATTTCGGGGCGACAAGACGATTCTGGATCCGGGAATTCAGATGCTGGAAGAGCGCAGCGGGATCCCGGTGGTGGGAGTGGCTCCCTACCTGGATATACAGGTGGAAGATGAGGACAGCCTGACGGAACGGTTCGAGGGACATCAGGAGGCCGGTCTTCTGGATCTGGCAGTGATCCGGCTGCCGAGAATCTCCAATTTCACGGATTTCAATCCGCTGGAGAGCATTCCCGGCGTATCTCTGCGGTATGTGAGAACGGTCCGGGAGCTTGGCAATCCGGATATGATTCTCCTTCCGGGTACGAAAAACACCATGGAAGATCTGCTCTGGATGCGCCAGAATGGACTGGAAGCCGCCGTGCTGAAGGAGGCCGCCAAAGGGAAGATTATCTTCGGAATCTGCGGAGGATACCAGATGCTGGGGCAGACCCTGTCAGATCCTCACCATGTGGAAGCCGGAGGCGAGATCAAAGGAATGGGACTTCTTCCCATGGATACGGTATTTATTGAGGCAAAAACCCGGACGAGGGTGCGAGGAGAATTCCAGAACCTGCCGGGGGTCCTGAGCGTCCTGTCAAAAGTCAGGCTGGAAGGGTATGAGATCCATATGGGAACCAGCACGCCGCGGGGAGAATCTGTGCGGACTGCCCGCATTACCGATCAGGTGACGGGACAGACCAAGGAGGATGGACTCAGCGCCGGGAATGTCTATGGAACCTACGTACATGGAGTTTTTGACCGGGAAGAGGTGACGCAGGGACTGATCCGGGCTCTGGGTGCCTGGAAAGGAATTGATGTATCGGAGATGGCCAGTGTGGATTTCGCGGCGTTTAAGGAGAAACAGTATGATATTCTGGCGGACGAGCTGCGCCGTCATCTGGATATGAAGAAAATATATGAAATTCTGGAAGCAGGAATCGAGGAGTGAGAGTATGAAGGTAGAGCTTGAAAATGTAAAACCCATGGAGATTGAGACCAGAAGCTTTGAGATCATCACCCGGGAACTGGGAGACACTCCCCTGATTCCGGGAACCGAGCTGATTGTCAAAAGATGTATTCATACCAGCGCGGATTTTGATTACGCGAAAAATCTCTGCTTTTCCGACGGCGTGGTGGAGAAGGCGATGCAGGCCATCCGGGAAGGAGCCAGCATCGTGACCGATACCCAGATGGCGAAGGCAGGAATCAACAAAAAAGCCCTTGCCCGTTACGGCGGGGAAGTGTACTGTTTCATGTCCGATGAGGATGTGGCGCAGGCCGCGAGAGAAAACGGGACGACCCGGGCGGTGGCCAGTATGGAGAAGGCGGCTGCCATGGGAGAAAATCTGATTTTCGCCATCGGAAATGCCCCGACAGCTCTGATTCATCTCTATGAGATGATCCGGGAAGGGAGAATCCATCCGCGGTTGGTGATTGGTGTTCCGGTGGGATTTGTCAACGTGGTGCAGTCCAAAGAACTGATTATGGATACGGAAGTTCCTTATATTGTGGCACGGGGACGAAAGGGAGGAAGCAACATTGCTGCCTGCATCTGCAACGCTCTTTTGTATCGCATCGATAACCGGAGAGACTGAACCGGGATTTGCGGATGAAGTTTTTTTGATTTTGCCATTCATATTTCACAGAATGCGAGTATACCATATTATATAGAAGAAACTGGAACGAAATCAGGCATCTGTGAGGCAAAATGAGAAGAATAAGCAAGAAGACGAGGAGAAGAATCATAAGGGATATCCGGCTTTTGCTGGTGTGCGCGGCGGTGGCGGCGTGCGTTATTCTGGCGGGACATTTCCGGGGAGAAAAAGAGACAAGCTCGCAGCCTGCCCCGGAGACGGCCGAAAGTTCCAGGGAGGAGAAGGAAGCTTCCCAGGAAGGGGACAAGCCCGAAGAGACGGAGAAGACGCAGTCCTGGGAGAACGGACATGAGGAGAATCCCCTTGGGGAACTTCAGGAAACGCTGGAAGAGATGATTGCCGGACAGAAAGGGCAATGGAGTATCTATGTGAAGGATCTGGAGGAGGATCTCTCTTTTTCCATACAGAGCAGGCCTCTCTATGCGGCCAGTCTCATCAAGCTGTTTGTGATGGAGAAGACGTTTCTGGATTTCGAGCAGACGTCGGAACACCAGGAGACGGGGACAGATGGGACCGACGGAGATTCCCAGGTACTGGGACTTCTGGAAAATATGATTGAGCGTTCAGACAACGAATCGTTCAATGAGCTGGTGCGGCTGCAGAGCAGTGACAGGGATTTCGCGGCCGGGTGCGTGGCCCTGGATCAGTATCTGGCGGAAAACGGGTACAAAGATACGGTGATCTATCATACATTGAATCCATCCGCCACGGGACAGGTTTCCATTGCGGATAAAGAAAACTGCACTTCCGTGGAGGACTGCGGAATTCTGCTGGAGAAAATCTACCGGGGCACCTGTGTGTCGCCGGAGGATTCTGTCCGGATGCAGCATCTGCTCCTGGGACAGGAAGTGCAGAATAAGATTCCCCAGGGAGTTCCCAAGGATGTGAAAGTGGCGAATAAGACCGGAGAGACTGATGAGGTACAGCACGACGCGGCCATTGTCTACGGTCCGGAGAAGGACTACATTCTCTGCGTGATGTCAGAGGATTCCTCGGGAGCGGGAAGTTCCATTCAGCTGATCCGGAAAATATCCAGAGTAACCTATGAATATCTGAATCCTTGAAAAAAGAGGGACGGGGCGCTGCAGCCCGGTCCCTCTTCGCATATATGGATTCAGTTTTTCAGCGCGTCTGCCACATGATCCACGAACATCCGGCGGACGAGAGGATATTCTCCCAGCCCTTTCAGCACAGGTTTCACCTCGAAGCCGGCTTCCCGGAACTGGCAGAGCCAGGACTGGGGATCGTCTCCCGCCATATCGTTGCGGGCGTGGTCTCCGGCTACAATCATAAACGGAGCCAGGACAACCTGTCGCGGGCTGTATTCCCGGATCATGCGCAGCAGCGACTGCATGCTGGGATAGGCTTCCACGGTGCCGAGGAAAATATTTTTATGGCCGTAATCCTTGAAGGTATAATCCAGTGCCGCGTAGATGGAGTTGGCATAATGGGTGGTTCCGTGGCCCATGAGCACCAGAACCTCATCCCCGGCCAGATCTGAGAATTCCTCACAGACCGCCTGGATGATTGCCCGGTTGTCCTCCTCGGAGGTCAGAAGGGGCGTGCCGAACCGGATGGAATGGAACCGGTCCCGGCAGGAGAGCGCGTCTTCCTTCATCAGATCGTTTTCAATTCCGTTGATGACATGGGTGGGCTGAATGACCACATCGGTGATTCCGTCGGCAGCCATCTGCTCCATGGCTTCCCGCACGGTGGGAATGTGGATCTGATCCCTCTTTTTCAGCTTTACGATGATCATTTTGCTGGTCCAGGCCCGGTAGATCCGGTAATCCGGATAGGCGCCTGCGATCTCCTGTTCGATGGCGTCGATGGTGACTTCTCTGGTGGCGTGGTAAGACGTACCGAAGCTGACCACCAGAATCGCTTTCTTTTCCGCTTGATTCATGGGAATGGTTCCTCCTTGGTAATAGGGTTCGTTTGCTGTTTCAATATAAGCTTCCAGCTGACCGAGGTTTTTCGGGACCGGAAGAGAAGTTTTCAAAATGCCTTTTTTGCAGAGCCGGTGAAACAGTTCCAGCACCGCAGGCGCGTGGAGATTGGTAGCCGCCAGGGCCGTCGCGTTGGAAAAGACTTCCACAGGAGTTCCCTGCAGGAGCACCTGGCCGTCCTTGAACAGAAAAATCTGATCCGCCCACTCATAGGCATAGTCCACATCGTGAGTGGACATCAGAACGGTGATTCCCTGTTCTGTCATTTTGCTGACAATCTGGTTGACCATCTGTGTATGACGGGGATCCAGGGCGGCAGCCGGTTCGTCCAGAATGATGATTTCCGGGTGCATCACCAGGATGTCGGCGATGGAGACCTGTTTTTTCTGTCCGCCGCTCAGGGCGTGGGTGGGTTTGTGGCGAAAAGGCGTGATTTCCAGTTCCTGGATGACCTGTTCCACCTCTTTTTTCGCGTCTTCCTCTGAAAGCCCCAGGTTCAGGACGCCGAAGGAGATTTCCTGGTAGACGCTGGCGGAGAAAAGCTGGTTGTCCGGATCCTGAAAGACAATGCCCACCTTCTGCCGGAGATTGAGAAGTCCCTGCCGGGTATATTCCACAGGCTTCCCGTCCAGGAGAATCCGCCCCTTTGCCGGGCGGTTGATTCCGTTGCAGCAGAGGAAAAACGTGGATTTGCCGGAACCGTTGGCTCCCATAAATGCGATTTTCTTTCCGCGCTCAATTTCCAGAGACAGCCCGTTCAGGGAATGGGTTTTCTCATCGTCATAGGAAAAATACAGATCTTCCGCTTTCAATATAACATCCTTCATCTTAAGAACAACCTTTCTAATCAGAGAACATAAGGGAGCAGGGCCAGTGCCAGCAAAAACAGCTCGAACAGAACAATCCAGAAAATTTCCCGTTTCCTGGGCGGGACCTGTTCGTTGAGAACCCGCAGTGTTCCGTCATAGCAGCGGGATTCCATGGCGTCATAGAGAATTCCGGATTTCCGGATCGCCCTAAGGAACAGCGCCGAAGCCATGGAGGAGAAGGACCGGCAGGAAGTTTTGAAATCTTTGTTTCCCAGCCGTGAGTTCTGAGCGGTAGTGATGGCGGAGGCAATCTCCATCAGCAGGAAAATAAACCGGTAGATCAGAAGCATCAGTTCAATCACCAGCCGCGGACAGTGCAGTCTGCCCAGGACCGACAGAAGGTCAGTCATCGGAGTATGAAACGAGAGAAAATAGAGACAGGATACACTGGCCAGGGCGGTCAGAATCAGCGAGAGCGCGTAAAACAGAGAATAACGGCTCCCGGTGAGATACCAGTCTCCCAGGGGGATGGCGAAGAGATCCAGCGGCGTCCTGGAAAGGTTACCGCGATTGCCAGGTACTCAGAAGCAGAAATGCCAGAGGAACTGTGAGAAACTTCAGATAACGGCGGACAGGGATTCCACCTTTGCAGACGGTGAGAATCCCTGTTGTCAGCAGAACGACGCCTGCAATCACGGGAGAACGGGTGACCACACAGAAGAGGAGGGTCACAACCGAGAACGCGAATTTCTCTCCCGCATTGCAGTATCTGAGTTTTGAATGGTAACACAGTTTATCGATGGTAATCATGGATGCAGAATTCCTTTCGCCGGCAAAAGAAGGTTATTCTACACTAGATCGCGTGTTTCTACATAACGGCCCATGACGAACGCGATAATGCCCACGCCGATGGCCGTCTGGATGCAGAACAGAAGACTTTCTACTTCTCCTGGCAGTTCATGTCCCAGCGCTTTCTCGAAAACCGGCTCAAACCAGGGCCGGTAACTGGAATCCACTTCTTCCACCACAACGCTTCCCGCGTCGTCCGAACCGCCGAACTCCTTGTCAGGAAGGGCGAACAGCGGGACGAAGGCCATGAGAACGACCACAAGAATTAAAAGAATTACCGTAGATTTTTTCATATCAGCGCACCTCCTTGAGAAAACCGAGGGAACGAAGTTCCGGTTTCGCGTAACTTTCCAGGGCGGTGACGATGAGAACCGTCAGGATTCCCTCGATCACAGCCAGAGGAAGCTGTGTGGGCGCGAATACAGCCAGGAACTTGCCCATGGCGCCCCAGATGGGTGGTGTCCGCATGGTGAGCCAGGTGCCATCTGGATGGCGGTCACACAGTAGGTGCACAGGTCTCCCAGGGCTGCCGCCGCGAAGACCGATACTTTCGGTTCACGTTTGCTTTGGTGCACAGGACTTAGATCCCGTAGGAGACAAAGGGACCGGCAACCGCCATGGAAAACGTGTTCGCTCCCAGGGTGGTCAGTCCGCCGTGGGCCAGCAGAATGGCCTGGAATAAAAGGACAATGATTCCCAGAATGCTGACGGCGGAAGGCCCGAACAGGATGGCGCCCAGACCGGTGCCGGTCATATGGGAACAGCTTCCCGTCACGGACGGGATCTTCAGAGATGAAATCACGAAGATAAAGGCGCCGGCCATCGCCGCGAGAGGCAGCAGCCGCGCATGTTCCGCGAGGGTCTTCTTCATCGAGAAAAAGCCTGCGATCAGGAATGGAACGCAGAGGATTCCCCAGCCGATGCAGTAGGCGGCGGGCAGATACCCCTCCATGATGTGCATGGGCGTTTGCCACCGGGGTGATTCCAAAAGTCAGTGCAAAGACCGCAGATAACGAGATGATGTTTTTTTGTCGTTTTGTCATGTTGTTCTCCCTTCTGTTATTTCCAGCCGCACATGTTAGAAACTTTTCCTGGTGTAGGATCTGTCTGAATCAAAGGATTCGTTCAAACAAAAAAACCTGTCTGAATCTCAGACAGGCATCTTCCCTTTCTTCCACGGAGGAGAAAAAGGTATCACCTGGTCATCGTTCGTAACCATGCGTGATTACTGTATGGGTGGTATTCTGACTCAGGTATCTTCGGAATTCCCCGCCTTCCCAGTTGACCCAGTGGCATTTGAGGAACCCTCCTCCATTACAGTGGCGCGACCGTAAGAGATTTTCACTCTTTTCCCTTTCATCCGACAGGAGCCGCATACAGCACATATTTAGATCTCCTTTATTCTATCGGTTTCTGCGGAAACTGTCAATCAAAAAATCTTTTTTCGATGGGGCTTTCCGCAGATATGGGTAAATTTTTTTCCACAAAAAAAACGAAAGCAATGAATTGACAGAAAAGGCAGGAATGATTATGATAAAAAAAGTGAATAAAACGACAAGAAAGTTAGGGGAAGTAAAATTATGAGCATTTCCATGATTGGAATTGATCACAGCATGGCCTCCGTGGATGTGCGCGCGCAGTTTGCCTTCACGAAGAAAAACGCCGGCAGCGCCATGGAGGAAATCCTGAACAGCGAGGAAGGAATCCAGGGCTGTATTCTGCTGTCCACCTGCAACCGCATGGAACTGTGGGTGAGCACAGTGCCGGACTGGGAGGGAGACCTCTACGCCACGCTGTGCAGGGTGAAGGGAGTCTCTCCGGGGCCGTACCGGGAATTTTTTATCCAAAGAGAGGACCAAGAGGCGGTTGAGCATCTGTTTTATCTCACCAGCGGACTGAAATCGCAGATTCTGGGAGAGGATCAGATTCTGACACAGGTGAAGGACGCCCTGTCGCTGGCAAGAGAACATTTCACCACGGACGGAGTTTTGGAGGTTCTGTTCCGGATGGCGGTGACAGCTGGAAAGAAGATTAAGACGGAAGTGACCTTCTCCCGGGGAAATCTCTCGGTGATCCACCAGGCGCTGGCCTGTCTCAAGGAAGAGGGATATACGGTTCAGGGAAAGACTTGTATGGTAATCGGCAACGGTGAAATGGGAAAAATCGCGGCCCAGACCCTGAGGGAGAACGGGGCGGACGTTACGGTGACCATCCGGCAGTACCGCAGCGGGATCGTGAATATCCCGCAGGGCTGCAGGAGGATCAATTACGGAGAGAGAATGGACTATCTGCCGAAATGTGACCTGGTGGTCAGCGCGACAGCGAGTCCCAATTACACACTTCGGGGCGAGCTTTTCGAGGAAATTCATCTGGAGCATCCGGTGATTCTGATCGATCTGGCGGTTCCCAGAGATATCGATCCGGCTCTTTCCCAGACAGAGAACATCACCCTCTACGATATGGACAGCTTCAAGATGGAAGCCGCGCTGGAAGAGCAGCAGGAGAGTATGCAGCAGGCAGGGGAGATTGTCTCAGAGCAGATGGCGGAGTTTTATCAGTGGTATGACGGCCGGGACGTGATTCCCCGGATACAGGAAATCAAAGCAGAGGCCGTCAATGACCTGAATCTTCGAATCGCGAAAATTCTGAAATCCATGCCGATCGAGGAGAGAGAACGGGAAAAACTGATTGAGGTGATTGACACCGCCGCGGGCAAAGTGGTGAATAAAATGATTTTCGGGCTGAGAGACGCACTGGAGCAGGAGGCGTTCCTGGAGTGCGTGGCCGGACTGGAGAAGTTGTATGAAGAGTAAGGCTTTTTTTCCACTGTACGTGGATTTGGAGGGAAAGCTGGCAGTGATTATCGGCGGCGGGAGAGTGGCCACCAGAAGGGCGGCCGCCCTTTCGAATTTACCCGGATATCCGTGTGGTATCTCCGCAGATCACGCCGGAGCTGGAAGAGATGGTGAAGACAGGGGCTGTTGCCTGGGTGAACCGCAAATGTATGCGGAGCGATCTGTCAGACGCCTATATGGTCCTGGCGGCCACCAACGATAACCGGCTCAACGATGACATTTACCGGATCTGCAAGAAAGAGGGAATCTATGTCAATGTGGCCAGCGACCGGGAAAAATGCGATTTTTATTTTCCGGGAATTGTGAAATATAAAGAAATGGTGATCGGCATCAACGCCAGCGGTCTGGATCACAGAAAAGCCAGACGGGTGCGGGAGGCGATCGAGAAAGTGCTGATCGAGGAGGATTTATGAGAACAGTCAGGATAGGAAGCAGAGAGAGCCGGCTGGCAGTGATTCAAAGCGAGATGGTGCGGGACTATCTGAGAGAACAGGGGCTGGAGGCACAGATTCTCACCATGAAGACCACCGGCGACATCATTCTGGACCGGACGCTGGATCAGATCGGCGGGAAAGGCCTGTTCGTGAAGGAACTGGACAAGGCCCTTCTGGAGGGAAAAAGTGATCTGTCCGTGCACAGTCTCAAGGATCTGCCCATGGAGGTGCCAAAGGAGCTTCCTGTGGTGGCGTATTCCCCAAGGGAAGATCCCAGGGATGTTCTGATACTGCCCAAGGGAGCGAAGGAACTGGATCCGTCGAAACCCATCGGAAGCTCCAGCCTGCGAAGATGTCTGCAGCTGGAAAAGCTGTTTCCCGGAATTCCCCTGCAAAAGTGTGCGGGGAAATGTTCTGACCCGTCTGCGCAAGCTGGACAGCGGGGAATACAGCGGGCTGGTTCTCGCGGCGGCAGGCGTGAAAAGACTGGGACTTCAGGACCGGATTTCCAGGTATTTCCACGGTGGAGGAGATGCTTCCCGCGGCCGGTCAGGGAATTCTGGCAGTTCAGGGAAGAGAAGGCGTGGATTATTCCTTCCTGCAGGGATTTCATGACGGAAAAGCCGCGGCTGAGGCCCAGGCGGAGCGGGCATTTGTGCGCTGGCTGGATGGAGGATGTTCTTCTCCGGTGGCGGCCCACGCGGTCTGCGAGGAGGGAAGGATCTCCATCACCGGGCTTTATTATCATGAGAAGACCGGACAGTGGCACAAGGATCAGATCCGCGGTGACGTGAAAGACGCGCAGGAGCTGGGAGTCGCGCTGGCGAAGAAAATGAAAGGAAGATACGAATAAATGGCAGTAGGAAAAGTATGGCTGGTGGGGGCAGGGCCGGGAGATATCGGTCTGTTTACCAGAAAAGGAGAGCAGGTTCTCCGGACGCGCAGGTGGTGGTCTACGACAGCCTGGTGGGACAGGGAGTTCTTTCCATGATTCCCAGGCAGGCCAGATGTATTGACGTGGGAAAACGGGCCGGACATCACACCATGCCCCAGGAGCAGATCAATCAGGTTCTGCTGGAAGAGGCCAGGAAAGGATTTCGTGTGGTCCGGCTGAAAGGCGGCGATCCGTTTCTGTTCGGAAGAGGCGGAGAAGAGCTGGAGTTATTAAAAGAAAATCAGATCCCCTATGAAGTCGTGCCCGGCGTCACTTCTCCCATAGCGGTTCCGGCTTATAACGGAATTCCGGTGACACACCGAGATTACACCTCTTCGCTGCATATCATTACAGGACATAACGCAAAAACGCGGCGTATGACATCGATTTCGAGGCGCTGGTCCGTACAAAGGGAACCCTGGTGTTCTGATGGGGGTCACGGCCCTTTCGGATATCTGCCAGGGGCTTCTGAGAGGCGGAATAGATCCGCAGATGCCGGCGGCGATTCTTCAGAAAGGGACAACCGCGGCGCAGAAGCGGATTGTGGCCACGGTGAGTACGCTCCCGGAAGAAGTGAGAAAGCAGGGCATCGAGACGCCGGCGGTGATTGTAGTGGGAAAAGTTTGTGAGCTGGCGGAAGAATTCGCCTGGTATGAAGAGCTTCCCCTCGCCGGCTGGAAAGTTCTGGTGACCAGGCCGAAGGAACTGATTTCCTCCATGGCGGAGAAGCTGAGAAGAAAAGGAGCGGAAGTGCTGGAACTTCCGGCCATCGAGACCCGGCCATGCCAGGATCTGCATCTGCTTGACCGGGCGCTGGAACAGCTTTCGGCTACCAGTGGATTGTCTTTACCAGTCCCACGGGCGTGCGGATTTTCTTTGAGCAGATGCGTGGGAAAAACTGCGATATCCGGAAACTCGGCGCGGCAAAGATCGCGGCCATCGGTCAGGGAACGAAGAAAGCGCTGGAAGAGCGGGGTCTTTTCGTGGATCTGATGCCGGCGGTCTACGACGGGGAATCCCTGGGAAAGGAACTGGCAGGACAGCTGTCGGCCGGTGAGCGGGTTCTCATCCCGAGGGCCAGCAGAGGAAATCAGAAACTGACGGAACTTCTGCGGGAAACGGGAGCTCTGGTGGACGACGTCCCCCACGTATGACACGGTCTATGTGAACAGTCCGGTGATCCGGAGGGACAGGAATTCGAAAACGGCGGCATCCAGTGCGCGGTGTTTACCAGCGCCTCCACGGTGAAAGGATTTGTGGAAGGAACGCCGGGACTGGATTACACCAAAGTCACCGCTGCCTGTATCGGAAACCAGACAAAAGCGGCGGCGGACGCGTATGGAATGAAAACTTATATGGCAAAACAGGCTACCATGGACAGTCTGGCAGACCTGGTAATCGAGATGAAAGAAGGAAAAAAAGATGGACATGATCAAAAGACCCAGGAGACTGAGGGGAAATGAGACCTTAAGAAAAATGGTCCGTGAGACAAGGATGGACAAATCTTCCCTGATTTATCCGATTTTTGTCAAAGACGGAGAACACATCAAAGAGGAGATTCCCTCCATGGAAGGACAGTACCGCTACAGTGTGGATCAGCTGCCTTACGCGCTGGAAGAGATCGCGGACGCCGGGGTGAGCAGCGTCATGCTGTTCGGAATCCCGGATCACAAAGACGAAGTGGGAAGCCAGGCGTACGCGGAGGACGGAATTGTGCAAAGAGCCCTGCGGGAAGCGAAAAAACAGGTTCCCCAGCTGTACTATGTGACCGATGTATGTATGTGCGAATATACCTCACACGGACACTGCGGCGTTCTGTGCGGACAGGAAGTGGAGAACGACGCCAACCCTGGAGCTCCTGGCGAAGACCGCGCTGAGTCACGTTCAGGCGGGAGCGGATATGGTAGCTCCCTCCGATATGATGGATGGAAGAGTTGCGGCGATCCGCCGGAAGCTGGACGAAAACGGATTCAAAGAGACTCCGATTATGTCTTACGCGGTGAAATACGCTTCCGCGTTTTACGGTCCTTTCCGTGACGCGGCAGGCTCCGCTCCTTCCTTCGGGGACCGCAAAAGTTATCAGATGGATTACCACAACCGCAGAGAAGGAATGAAGGAAGCTTTGCTGGATGTGGAAGAAGGCGCGGATATTCTGATGGTGAAACCGGCCATGTCCTATCTGGATCTGGTGTCGGAGATCTCCAAGGCGACTCATGTGCCCGTCGCGGCTTACAGTGTCAGCGGCGAGTACGCGATGGTGAAAGCGGCGGCTAAGATGGGCTGGATCGAGGAAGATAAGATTATCTGTGAGATGGCTGTGGGAACTTACCGTGCGGGAGCCGGAATTTACCTCACTTATTTCGCGAAGGAACTGGCCAGATTCATGGAAGAAGGGAGAATCGGATGAAGACCAAATCAGAACAGTTGTTTGAACGGGCAGTGACCTGTATTCCCGGCGGCGTGAACAGCCCTGTGCGGGCTTACGGAGCCATCGGAGAGGCTCCCCGTTTCATCGACCGTGCGGACGGATGCCGCATTTACGACGTGGACGGGAAGGAATACATTGATTATATTGACTCCTGGGGACCGATGATTCTGGGACACAATCGCCCGGAGATCCGGGAGGCTGTGGTGAAGGCCTGTGAGAAGGGCCTGAGTTTCGGCTGTGCCACCCAGATCGAAGTGGAGATGGCAGAATTCATCTGTGAAAACATCCCCCATGTGGAGATGATCCGTATGGTGAATTCCGGCACGGAGGCTGTGATGAGCGCTCTTCGGGTAGCCAGAGGGTACACCGGGCGAAACAAGATTATCAAATTCGCGGGCTGCTATCACGGACACAGCGATGCCATGCTGGTGAGCGCGGGTTCCGGTGTGATGACCAGCGGCGTTCCGGACAGCGCCGGCGTTCCGGAGAGCTGCACCCGGGATACGATGACCGCGATCTACAACGATCTTTCCAGCGTGGAAAAACTGATGGAAGAGAACGAAGGAAAAGTTGCCGCGGTGATTGTGGAACCGGTGGGAGCCAACATGGGCGTAGTGCCGCCGGCTGCCGGATTCCTGGAGGGACTGCGCGTTCTGTGCGACAGGTATCAGACGCTTCTGATTTTCGATGAAGTGATCACCGGCTTCCGCCTGGCCTTCGCGGGGGCGGCGGAGTATTTCCAGGTCCGCCCGGATCTGGTGACCTACGGGAAGATTATCGGAGCCGGCATGCCGGTGGGCGCTTACGGCGGCCGCAAAGAGATCATGAGCCTGGTGTCTCCTGTGGGGAAAGTATATCAGGCCGGTACACTGAGCGGAAACCCCATCGCCATGGCAGCCGGACTGACCCAGCTGAAAATTCTGAAAGCGCATCCGGAGATTTACAGCCAGCTGGAGAAGGCAGGACAGGAGTTATACGGCGGTATGGAGAAGCTCATAAAGGAGTACCAGGCGCCCTGCCGGATGAACTGGATCGGCTCTCTGGGAAGTCTGTTCTTCACCCCGGAGCCTGTGGAAAATTACGAGACGGCTAAGCGTTCGGATACGAAGGCTTTCGCGGAATATTTCAAGCACATGCTTCGAAATGGAATTCATCTGGCGCCTTCGCAGTTTGAGGCAATGTTTCTTTCCGCAGCCCACACAGAAGAGGAGATCTGCAGGACGCAAAAAGCGGTTCAGAGCTATTTCCAGACGACAAAATGATTGTAGTCGCCCGGAATCTGTGTTAAAATAACGGTATCGATGGATCAGCCAGGGAAGGCTGACGGAAGAGTCTTGAATGAAAAACAGGAGGGTTATCTGGTGGGTAAGAAAAAATATGTGGCATATGTGGGAACTTACGTCCATGGAAGCAGCAAGGGGCTGAATGTATATGATGTAGACGTGGAGAACGGCCTCCTGACGGAGAGAAACGAAGTGGAAGTCAGCAACTCTTCCTATGTGTCTGTTTCCAAGAATCTGAAATACCTGTATTCCATTGAGGATGAAGGTGTGGCTGTATTCCGCAGAGACGCGAATGGAGATCTGGAGCGGCTGAACAGTGTGAATATCGAGGGAATGCGCGGATGTTTTCTGTCCACGGATTACACAGGAAAATATCTGTTCGTGGGCGGTTACCATGACGGAAAAGTGACGATGATTGAAATTCTGCCGGATGGACATCTGGGGAAAGTGCTGGACGGCGTGTTCCACCGGGGACTGGGAAGCGTGGCAGAGCGGAATTTCCGCCCCCATGTGAACTGTGTGCGGCCGACCAGAGATAATCAATATATCTGTGCGGTGGACAACGGAATCGACCAGGTGAAGCTGTACCGGGTGGATCCCCGCAGACGGAAGCTGGTATTGGCGGATATTCTGAGATGCCAGAGAGAATCCGGTCCGAGAAATATCCGTTTCAGCAAGGACGGACGTTTTGCCTATCTCCTGTTTGAGCTGAGCAACGAGATTCGGGTTTATACTTATGACGGATCGAAGAGAGATCCGCAGTTTGAAGAGATCCAGGTGATCAGCACCCTGTCCGGCAGCAACGGGGAGGACTCCGTGCATGACGCGGCTTCCGGTTTTGCCATGTCACCGGATGAGAAATACCTGTTCTGCTCCACAGCAGGAGAGAATACCGTATCCATGTTCGCGGTGGATCCGGAGACAGGAATGCTGGAGAAGAAATTCGCGCTGCCGATCAGCGGAGATTATCCGAAGGATCTGGCGGTTTTCCCGGACGGAAAACACATCGCGGTGGCGAACCATTCCAGCAACAGCATCACCATGTTTACAGTGGATCATGAGAAGAATATCCTGGTAATGCACGGAAAACCTCTGAAAGTAGAGACTCCGAACTGTATCAGTATTATCCAGGCGCCGGACGAGGACGCCTGAGAGGCAGAGAGTATCTGAGAACTGCCGCACATGAAACAAGCGTGTGCGGCAGTTTTTTTTCAGCGGTAAAGATTAGGTAAAGAATGAGAAACTGTGTCCGGTAAAGAATTGACAAATAGTAGGTCAGAAACTATAATGGAGATGAATTTCGGTTTGAAAAAGGCGGAAAGGAGTTGAGGTTGTGATTCGGATTTTTAAGACCATAGATGGCGCGATTCATGAGATTGAAAAACCGGAAGAAGGGTGCTGGGTTGCCCTGACGAATCCCACAGCAACCGAGATTTTTGAGCTTTCCGAACAATTTCAGATTGAAGTGGACGACTTGAGGGCGCCTCTGGATGAAGAAGAGCGTTCCCGTATTGAGGTAGAGGACAACTACACGCTGATCCTTGTAGATGTGCCTATGATCGAGGAACGTAACGAGAAAGACTGGTATGGAACCATTCCTCTCGGTATTGTGGTGGGAAAGGATATGATTATCACCATCTGCCTGGAAGATACGCCGGTGCTGACCCGTTTCATGGAAGGGCGGGTGCGCAGTTTTTACACGTATATGAAGACCCGTTTTATCCTTCAGATTCTTCACCGGAACGCGAGTATGTATCTGCGATATCTGCGTATCATAGATAAGAAGAGCGAGCAGATCGAGGAAAAACTGCACAAGTCCACCCGGAATCAGGAACTGATGGAGCTTCTGGAGCTGGAGAAATCCCTGGTCTATTTCAGTACCTCTCTGCGTTCCAACGAAGTCGTGCTGGAGAAGCTTCTGAAGGTGGATTCCATTAAGAAATATCCGGATGACACCGATCTTCTGGAGGATGTCATCATAGAGAACAAGCAGGCCATCGAGATGGCGAATATCTACAGTGGAATTCTCAACGGCATGATGGGAACCTTTGCTTCGGTTATCTCCAATAACCTGAATATCGTCATGAAGGCGCTGGCGGTGATTACCATCGTCATGTCCATACCGACGATTGTGTTCAGCGCCTACGGCATGAATGTGCAGCTGTCCGGAATGCCCTTTGCCGGCAGCCACTGGGGATTCCTGATTATCATTCTGATATCGGTATTTATCAGTCTGGTTGTGGCTTTGATTTTGTCAAAGAAGAAGTTTTTCAGATAATATCCGGTGTGGTTTTTCAAGAAACCGCGCCGGCCAGAGAAAAGGAGTTTTATGAAATTATTTTATAAACTGGAACGTAAATTCGGGAGATTCGGAGTGCCGCACCTGACCAATTACATCATCGGCTGTTATATTATCGGGTATGTGATTGCTGTGTTCCGGAGTGATTTCCTGTCTTATCTGACGCTGGAACCGGCATGGATTCTCCGGGGACAGATCTGGCGGCTGGTTACCTGGGTTCTGATTCCGCCGGAATCGCTGTCCATTTTTACGATTATCATGCTTTTGTTTTATTACTCTCTGGAACGACTCTGGAGCGGACCTGGGGAACGTTCCGTTACAGTCTCTATATTTTTTCGGGACTGATTTTCACCATACTGGGCGCGTTCCTTCTGTATCTCATCATGGGCGGCAATGTGACAGGCATCGGAAACTTTTTCTCGACCTACTATGTCAGCATGTCGATTTTTCTGGCATTTGCCCTGTCCTACCCGGATATGCAGGTGCTGCTTTACTTTGTCATTCCGATTAAGATGAAATGGATGGCGATTGTTTACGCCGCCATGATTATCTATGATGTTTTCAATTATGTAAGGGGAGGCTGGTGGCCGATGGCCGTGCCGATTGTGGCTTCCCTGCTGAACTTTGTAATCTTTTTCCTCTCCACGAGGGATATAGGTCGTTACCGTCCCAAAGAGGTACGGAGACGGCAGAATTTCAAGAAGGCGGTAAATCCCTCCAAGGTGACAACCATTACGAAACACAAATGCGCTGTCTGCGGGAGAACGGAAAGAGATGGAGAGAATCTGGAATTCAGATTCTGTTCCAAATGCAATGGCAATTATGAATATTGCCAGGATCATTTATACACACACGAACATGTGAAATGAGAGAGAGGAAAGAAAATGAAGAGAACGAAGATTATTTGTACTTTGGGACCTGCGACGGACAAGGGGAATGTTCTTGAGCAGTTGATCAAAAACGGCATGAATATCGCCAGGTTCAATTTTTCTCACGGCAGTCATGAAGAGCACAAAGGCAGAATGAATAAGCTGAAAACCATCCGGGATGAGCTGAGTCTGCCGATTGCCACCGTTCTGGACACGAAAGGACCGGAGATCCGGACCGGACTCCTGGAAGGCGGGCAGAAAGTGACGCTGGAGACCGGGGAAGAGTTCGTTCTCTCATTGGGCGATTTCGCGGGAAATCATAAGAAGGTCTCCATTTCCTATGAAGGCCTCTGGGAGGACGTACAGCCGGGAAGCACCATTCTGATTGACGACGGACTGATCGGCCTCGAGGTGAAGGAAATTCAGGGAACGGACATTGTCTGTCTGGTGAAAAACGGCGGTGAGCTGGGCGAGCACAAAGGGGTGAATGTGCCGAACGTCAAAGTGAAGCTGCCGGGAATTACCGATCGGGACAAGGACGATATCATCTTCGGTATCGGACAGGGATTTGATTATATTGCGGCATCTTTTGTGCGGAACGCGGAAGTCATCCGTGAGATCCGTAAGCTGCTGGACGAAAATAACGGAAAACACATCGGCATCATCGCGAAGATCGAGAACGCGGAAGGTGTGGAAAACATCGACGAGATCATCCAGGAAGCGGATGGCGTCATGGTGGCCAGAGGTGATATGGGCGTGGAGATTCCCGCCAGCCAGGTGCCTCACATCCAGAAACAGATCATCCAGAAATGTAATGAAAACTATGTCCCGGTGATCACCGCGACACAGATGCTGGATTCCATGATGCGCAACCCGCGTCCTACCCGTGCGGAAGTAGCCGATGTAGCGAACGCGATCTACGACGGAACCGATGCTATCATGCTGTCCGGAGAGACCGCTGCCGGCCATTATCCGGTGGAAGCTCTTCAGATGATGACAGAGATCGCGGAAATGACAGAGCCTTATCTGAATCATGACCGGTTCATCCATGACCGGAAGATGTTCTATGGAAAGATGGTTTCCAGTACGGTGGGATACGCGGCAGTGAATGCGGCGCATAATCTTTCCGCGAAATGTATTGTGACACCGACCATGTCCGGAGAGACGGCGAAACTGATCTCCAGCTTCCGTCCGGAAGTGCCCATCTATGCGGTGACGCCGGATGAGGTGGTGCAGCACCGTCTGCAGTTATACTGGGGCGTCAGCTCGCTGCGCGGATACCAGAGAGAGACTACGGAGCACATCATTGCCCAGTCTCTGGGAGTGATCCGTAAGAACGGACTGATCGAGTCCGGTGATCTGGTGGTGTTCACCTGCGGGGATCCGGCCACCAATGAGAGAACCGGAGAAGGTTTTGTAACGAATATGCTTCACATCGTGGAAGCGAAATAATATGTCAAAAGAGGAGTGCTTTACGAATGAACAAGACACCATTTACAACTTTGGAGAAACTGCGCGAGATTGAAAAAGAGTATCCTACCCCTTTTCATATTTATGATGAAAAAGGGATCCGTGAGAACGCGAAAGCATTGAAGGAAGCCTTCGCCTGGAATCCGGGATACAAAGAGTATTTCGCGGTGAAAGCGACTCCGAATCCATTTCTGATCCAGATTCTGAAAGAGTACGGGTGCGGATGTGACTGTTCTTCCATGACAGAACTGATGATGGCCAAGGCAGTGGGATGCCAGGGAGACGATATCATGTTTTCCTCCAATGAGACTCCGGCCGACGAATATCAGTATGCCAATGAGATTGGGGCGATCATCAATCTGGACGACATCACCCATATTGATTTCCTGGAGAAAGCAATCGGGAAGATCCCGAAGAAGATCAGCTGCCGTTACAATCCCGGCGGCGTGTTCAAGATCAGCAATGATATCATGGACAATCCCGGGGACGCCAAATACGGCATGACGAAGGAACAGATTCTGGAAGCTTTCAAAATTCTGAAGAGTAAAGGTGCCGAGGAGTTCGGAATCCACGCATTCCTGGCCAGCAATACGGTGACCAACGAATATTATCCGATGCTGGCGAAAGTTCTGTTTGAGCTGGCTGTGGAGCTGAAAGAGAAAACCGGAGCGAAGATTACATTTATCAATCTGTCCGGCGGTATCGGAATTCCCTACCGTCCGGATCAGGAACCCAATGACATCCGTGCCATCGGTGAAGGGGTACGTAAGGTGTATGAGGAAGTGCTGGTTCCCGCAGGTATGGGCGATGTGGCTCTGTGTACCGAACTGGGCCGTTTTATGATGGGACCCTACGGCGCGCTGGTGACCAAGGCAGTTCATGAGAAACATACTTACAAAGAATACATCGGCTGCGACGCCTGCGCGGCGAACCTGATGCGTCCGGCGATCTATGGCGCATACCATCACATTACGGTTATGGGCAAGGAAAACGAGCCCTGCGACCATGTCTATGACGTGGTGGGCTCTCTGTGCGAGAACAACGATAAATTCGCCATCGACCGGAAACTTCCGAAGATTGACCAGGGCGACCTGCTGTTTATTCACGACGCGGGAGCGCACGGGTTCTCTATGGGTTATAACTACAATGGAAAGCTGAGATCCGCGGAGATTCTGCTCAAAGAGGATGGCAGTTACCAGATGATCCGCCGCGCGGAGACGGCGAAAGATTATTTCGCGACCTTTGACTGTTTCCCGATCTATGAGAAACTGCTGGAGGATGCGGACAAATAAGAAGGCAGGACGTGCAGGCAGGCGATGACCTTTTGGTATACGAAAAGAACAGCTGTCTGCAGAAAAAGCAGAAAAAATACACCGGGGAGGCTGGGCAGAGAACAGCGCCCCGGTATTTTCATCAAAAAACGCTTGCAAACAGCCGGGGAGTATGATATGATTAATCTCGGTTCTGAAAAGCATGGCAGTCAGCCAGCGATTCAAGACAGGCCGGCGTGTCGGAATTGGCAGACGAGGCAGACTCAAAATCTACTTCGTAGAATGTTGAGTGCCCTGGCAAAACCCTTGATAAATCGGCGTTTTCACAACTTCATAATTTCATTTGGTTTTAATATCCCTCCCGCACATCCCTCCAAAATCTGAGATGTGCGGGACACAAGGGAAATTAAAATATAAATGCCGGTGTGTCGGAATTGGCAGACGACCGCGACTCAAAATCGTGTGGAGAAATCCGTGTGGGTTCGAGTCCCACCACCGGCACCAGAATTTTCAGCCCTGAGCTTTACGGTTCAGGGCTTTTCTATTGCCCAACGATCTGTACTCCGGTGTTCTCCGGGTAAAACGCAAGGATCGCATTTGCAGACGAGACCTTGCTACTGTAATCCAGGTGGGTGTAGATGTTGGAAGTCGTTCCAATATCACTGTGTCCCAGCCATTCCTGGATTTCCTTCAGACTGACGCCGTTTGCGTAAAGCAGGCTGGCACAGCTGTGACGAAGGTCATGGAAACGAATCTTTTTCAGACCGTTGTTTTTCAGCACGATTTCAAAATGCTGGGTGATGAAGTTCGGCTTCACAAGCTCGCCAATCGCGTTGACATAGATGTAATCCAGATATTTCTGGCAATAGGCATTTCCGCATACCTTCTGATTGATCAGCTGTTCCTGTCTGAGCCGGTGCAACAATTCCTCAAAAGGCGGGACCAGCGGCAGCGTGCGATAGCTGGATTTCGTCTTGGTCCGGTCTTTCTGGATTGTGACTTCCTTGCCGTCCACTGTGACCTGTGTAACCGTGTGCTTGATTGTGAACGTCTTTTTCTCAAAGTCAATGGCATCCCATTTCAACCCGACAACTTCGCTGCGGCGCAGGCCGTAAAATGCGGCCAGAATAACAGCCAGTTCAATCGGATCGCCGCGCACCACATTGAAAAGAGTTTCAAGCTCTTCCTGATTGTAGATAGTAGCGACGTATTTGACCTTTCTGGGCCGTTCTACGCGGTCGGCGGGATTGGACTTAATCAAGCCGATCTGAAACGCATATTGCAGGCATTTGCGAATGTTTGCGTGCCTATGAATGACCGTGTTTGCAGTCAGTCCTGAATTTAGCTCATATTGGTAATAATCTTGGATGTACTTCGGATGCTTCTCCAGGTCTTGCAGCGTGAGCTTATTATCCCGAAAGTATGGGATGATGCTTCTTCTGATAGACATAGAGTAAGAGGCATACGTTGTGACCTCCAAACTGTTCTTCATCATCTCCAGCCATTCCTCAAGGAAATCTGTAAACAGAATCGGCGCTTCATCCGCACAGGGATTGACCTGGGCCATGATGTTTTCCCTGATCCATTCCAGATCGACCGCATACTGAAAGGCCGTAACGATGACCTCATGGTACAGCAGTAGCTCGTTTGCAGTTGCTTCATTCTGCTGGCGCTCATGGCGGTAGAAATTTTCCAAATCTCTTGCCGTCATTTTTAAGAGGGCTATCGGATGCTCCTGGAAATAAGGCACGATGCAGTTTTTTACGTCGTAGGCATACTCAGCATAGGTGCTGGTGCCAAGCGTCACAGCCTTGTCTTTGAGCCATTTAGAGAGGAAGTCCGTGAAAAGCATATCCGCATTTTCCATAAGGTTGTCCGGGTTAAATTCCTTGCGCGTTTTGAGCAGCATTGCCTCCGCTCGCTTCTTATTGCCTTTGACAGGCAGCCCGGTACTGATGGATTTGCCTTTGCGTTTTCCATCCTTGCCTTTCCAGCTCAAGATCATTTGATAGTAACCATTTTGTTCTCTCAGGTGTCCTGCTACCATTGTTTTCCTCCTTCCAAGCAGTAGCTGTATTCACCCGCTGTTGACACTTATATCGTAGCAGTTGCGGAAGAATGCGGCAAGGATACGGATTAACTTCGTCCGGTAACGTGCAGGTAATTGAAAATATGTAATTTAGGAATTTTATAGGTTCGTCCCACCTTGAAGTGTTCAATGCAGTTTTTCTTCAGCAGACGGTAGGCCGATTTTTCACTGATTCCTAACATTTGGCTCATCTGGTTGACGTTTACTACGTCAGGGTATTCCTTAAAGATCATAGCGTAAGCATCTTTTTGGGATATTGACACACTCATGTAGAACACCTCCCTTTTGGAGAATGTCATATAAAGATAGCCGTACCAATGATTAAAAACGCATTCTGCAAATCATTGGTACGGCTGTTATTATAACCAAGTGATCACGTCACATTTGGCCACGCATCCCTGACGCTGGGGACATCACCGGTCTCCGCTGGCGCGGCTGTCATAACTCCGCAGCATCGTTCGTAACGTGCGCCGCAGGGTTTCCCCCAAGTCTTTGGCGGGCCGTGAGGAAGTATCTTTAAGCCCCCGCACAGTCATCGCGCCCGGATTGCCAATCCGGGGCTAGGGAGTCCGTGTATCGCTCGGAACAGCTTGTCCATCACCTCCTGAAGCTGCTCGTCATGGCGGCGGTTCCTGTTCGCTCGTATGCGGGTTATGTACCGGTAATGCCGTGTATTCAGTTGTCAAAGGTCAGCGAAAGAAAAAACTCCTTCTTGATAACCATGACAAAAACAGGAGATTTGTCCTGCCTGTAATGCGATTTTTTAAAAAATATTTTTGGCCTTTCCGCTTCACAGGAATTGCGGGCAGCTGCATCAGCGCAGCATACACTTCTTCCCGCAGCTGTTTCTGCTCCAGGACTTCCTCCGGGGTTAGCGGCCGGGCAAGCGCATCATTTTCAATGCCATCCTCCCGGTCCAGAGAATAATGAGCCTTGTGCCGGAACTTCCGGCGCTCATAGGAAGCGTCAGTCTGCTGACTGTTCTGAATCACAGTCAGGATTTCCTCGGCCACCTCTACAAAGACATCAGTTTTATATACATCGGGATACAGGTCCCGAAGATTGATCTTCTGCATTATGTACCTCCGTTTCAATTCACTGGTTGATGGGTGAACAGAAACGGAGGCGGCGGGCGACACCGTTCGGGATAATTCCCGAAAAAACGACAAGCAAAAGCGCCAGCATCCGGTGTGCGGCGGCTGGCGCTTTTGAAAGAGGTTTGATAGTGCTTTTGAATCAGCCACGATAGTGCCTGTTCAAAAGCAGATGGAGAACGATAAACGGTCAGGATTTTTTTAGCAGGTTGATTCCTGTCAGATTATGTCGAAGCTCTTTGTGCTTCATGGCGGCTCCCTCCTAAAGCCGCCGTATCATTTCAGCACAGGGTCGTCATCCTCATAAGGGCATGGAGAACGGCGGCCTTGAAATGTATTTCAAAACCGCCGTCGGGGTGAAAATGTAAATTGCGCGCACAAAGCCGCCTGCCCCGCAACGGTTTTTTTCTTTCCCCGTTTAGCGGGGCAGGATAGCTTGTCTTATTCGGTTTATTCTTGCTCTTGTGCGGCTGCCTCTTTCAGCCGTGAAAAGCTCTCATCGCTGATAATGTGTTCAATCCGGCAGGCGTCGGCCTCCGCAATCCTGGGGTCAACGCCTGCGGCGATAAGCTGCTCGGTAAAAAAGCAATGGCGCTCATAGATTTTTTCGGCAACCTCGCGGCCTATATCGGTCAAATGGAGAAAGTGATCCTCATCCATTGTGAGAAATCCGCCGTCTTTCAGAGTGTTGACCGCTACACATACACTTGGTTTTGACACTCCCATATAGCGGGCAACATCTACAGAGCGCACCATACCGAGTTTCTTTTGGAGAACAAGGATAGTTTCCAAATAGTCCTCCCCGGACGCATGAAGTTTCATCTGAACCTCCTTTACTGAGCCAACTTCCAGCCGATAGCCTCCTGTCTGGCCGATACAAAGTCGGCATACAGGCCCTTTTGCCGGATCAACTCCGCATGAGTGCCGCGCTGAACGATATGAGCGTTGTCCAGCACAAGGATCTGGTCGGCGTTGCGAACGGTTTTCAGCCGGTGGGCAATCATGATGATAGTCTTATCATGGGTCAGCGCCTCGATAGCCCGCTGCAATTCATCCTCATTTTCCGGGTCAACGCTGCTTGTCGCCTCATCCAAAATGATGATGGGCGCATTTTTCAGCATGGCACGTGCGATGGAAATCCGCTGTTTCTCGCCGCCTGACAGAGTGCCGCCACCCTCGCCAATCACAGTATCATAACCATCCGGCAGGGCAGAAATAAAGTCATGGCAACAAGCCTTTTTCGCTGCCTCAACCACCTGCTCATGGGTGGCATCCGGGCAGCCAAACTTGATATTGTTCTCAATCGTATCTGCAAAGAGGTACACGCTCTGGAACACCATCGAGATATTCTTCATCAGGCTGTCCAGCTTGAAATCCCGTATATCCGTACCGCCTATGGTAATTTTCCCGGCGTTCACATCCCAAAAACGGGCAATCAGGTTACACATCGTTGTCTTACCTGCTCCGGAAGGGCCGACAATGGCCGTAGTTGTTTTTTCGGGAATGGTGAAGCTGACCTGATCCAGTATCTTGCGGTCTGCGTAAGAAAAATCCACCTTGTCAAACACGATCTCGCTGGACTTCGGCGTAATGTCAGCGCCTTTCTCGTCCATCACCGGCGTGTCATCAATGGAGTTTGCCGTATCCATCGAGGCCGCCAGCATTTGAAGCAGAGAAGCCATGTTCCCGGCGTTCTCCAAATCGTTGAACACCATGAAAGAAGCGATTACCAAAATCAGGCCGTAGGCCAGCGGCAGAGAGCCATCCAGCCAGAACCAGACCGAGGCCAAAAGCAACAGGACGCTGAACACCCGGACAACGGCCTGTTTGATGGCGTCATAGGGAACACTGGCCTTTGTCAGTTTCAGGTTGTCCCGGCAGCTCGCCTTAATTGCACTGCCAATAGACTGCGTGCTGTCCCGTTCAAGACCAAAGGCTTTAACAATCCCCATGCCCTGAATGTACTCCAACACGGACTCTACAAGGGACTCCTGTGTGTGCTGACGCACCCCGCTGAGCGCGGCAGATTTGCGAAGCGCCAGTTCCGCCGCCGCAAGATAAAGCAGGACACCGGCAGCGGCCACAAGACCGATCCGCCAGTCAAATACCAACAGGACAATGACGAGGGCAACCGAGTTGAAAAAACCGCCCAGCACTGACACCAGGACACGGGCTGCTGAGTTCTCTACATCGCCCAAAGTTGTTGTGACAATGGCGGTAATGTTCCCGATACTATTCTTGTTGAAGTAGCCCATCGGGATGTAGCGCAGCCGATCTCCGATGTGGATACGCTTTTCCGCCACCATGCAATAGCCGGTTTCCGTTTGCTCCATCGTGGAGAAATAGGTCGTGATGATACGCCCAATGAGGGAAACGGCCATAATCCCCAGCGAAATCCAGATAAACTTTCCGTCCCGGTTGTCAGATACCAGTGCGCCGATTACCACAAAGAGGGCCGCAAACTGCATGGCTGAAAACAACCCGGACAGGAATGAAAATAACAGGGATTTTTTCAGAAGTCCCTTTTTACTGCCTGCAAAAGCAAAGATTTTTTTCAATGTTCCATACATCTGACAATACCCCCTTACATCTGGTCTTTCGCGCCGATATGCGCCTGCCACATATCCCGGTAGAGAGGGCAGGTTTCCAGCAGCTTCTCATGCGTACCCTGTGCGTGGATGGTTCCATCTTTCACCACAACGATATTATCTGCGCCAATAATGGTAGACAGTCGGTGTGCAATCACAATCAGGGTCTTGCCGACAGTTAAAGCGGAAATGGCTTTCTGTACCAGCGCCTCGTTCTCGGGGTCAATGTAGGCTGTTGCCTCGTCCAAAATGACAACCGGCGCATTTTTCAGCATGGCGCGGGCGATGGCGATCCGCTGGCGCTCGCCGCCGGAAAGATGGGAACCGGCGCTCCCAACAACCGTATCATAGCCATTGTCCAGCTTGCGGATAAAGGCATCGCAGCCGCTTTGTTTGGCGGCCTGTTCCACCTCTGCATCCGTGGCATCTGGTCTTCCCATGCGGATATTCTCCCGAATACTGCGGTTAAACAGGTAGTTGTCCTGGGACACATAGGAAATTTGGTCTGCAATTTCAGACAACGGTATATCCTTCAGCTCTTGTCCGCCGAGAGTAATGCTGCCGGATGTAACATCCCAATACCCGGCAATCAGTTTTGCCACCGTGGATTTACCGGAGCCGGACGGCCCCACAAGGGCAGTCATGGTTCCGGGCCGGATGGCAAAGTTCACATCATGCAAGACCTCTGTTGTTCCATCATAGGAAAACGATACAGACCTAAGAGAAATGCCGGTATCTTCCAGCTTAACCGGCGCGTCCTTATGGTTCAGTTCTTCGGCGTTCAAAAGCTGGCTGATTTCTTCCACATTTGTCCCCAGTACAGCCAGATCGTCCGTAAAGGTAAAGGCCGCAATAATCGGCCCAATCAGCCCCAGCGAAAAAATCACAATGGACAGGAAGGTGGAAAGCTCCAGACTGCCGGAGAGCCAGAACGCAAAACCGCAGGGCAGCACGCAGATCAGCACCGAGGGCAGGATGGCGTTGTAGGCACTCATGGTTTTCTGGTTTTCCCGCATCCAGTCCACATAGTAGTTGGCGTTATAATTCACTGCGTCAGAATATTTTTTGTAGGAACCGGCGGACTGGCTGAACGCCTTTACCACCTCAATCCCGCCGATGTACTCTACAATGGCGTTTGCCATCTGCTTGCCTGCCTTGACAGCACCCTCCCATTTGACGGGATAATTCTTCATACCGGCAGACATAACAGCAAGGCCCACCACCAGCGTAACAAGGGACAGAAGCGCCATGCACCAGTCCAAAAGGAACAGGTACACAGCGATCACAAGCGGCACCAGCACATTTGCGGTCATTTCCGGGATTAGGTGCGCGAAGGTTGGCTCCATACCTTCCACCCGGTCAACAATCGTTGTTTTGTACTGGCCGGAGGTCGTATCTAAAATCGTCCCCATCGGGACACGGGCCAGCTTTTCGGTAATATTCTCCCGGAGATCTCGCAGCGTGTAATAGGTCGCTGTGTGAGAAATTGTTGTGGAAAGATTTGAGAATATGACTTTTCCCAAATAACCGCAAAGCGCAATAACACAAGCTGCTGTATAGTGCGAAAAATTCTGATCCCCGGACAACATCAGCATAACAATATGAGCCACACAAAAATAGGGCACCATCTGGCAGGCTACGCCTAATACCGCAAGAGCAATGCTGCCGATGAATTTTCCATGATAAGGTTTGCCCCATCCCCATAAGACGCCTATGGGTGACTCTTTCTTTTCTTCTTTCACTTTACAAATACCCCCTTAGAAAAAAGTTTCTAATTTTTTCAAGTCCATCCGCATCCATTGGAAATTGGTCAATGATAGAACCATCTTCAAAATGGACAATATCCGTACAACAGTCTAATATCAACTCAAGGTCATGAGTAATGACATACACGGTAATACCCGTGTCCCTGACTTGTCGCAGGACATTTGCGACCTCTTTCATGTGCTTATAATCAAGGCCGCTGGTCGGTTCATCAAAAAATAAAATAGAGCGTTTAGACGCGATTGCTGAGGCAATCGCTATCCGCTGTTTTTGGCCGCCGGAAAGGGACATGGGGTGTCTGTCCTTGAAGCCTGTCAAATCTAACTTGGCAAGGATTTCTTCTGCTTGTTCTTGATTTTCCTCCTCCATACTGATTAAAACTTCATCCAATACCGTTTCCGTAAAAAGCTGATGATTGACTTCCTGCATTACCATATAACAAGTATTTAACCTATCTTTAGGTCGATAAGTTCTGCCGTTCCAGATAACTTCACCACAACGCTTTTCCAAACCGCAGAAACATCGGGAGAAAGTCGATTTCCCGGCTCCATTATTCCCGATAATACCTACGATACGATTTGCAGGGATTTCACATTCACGAATGTGAAGTGTTTCTGGTTCATTTTTGTATGCAAAGCAAAAGTTATGAAGTTCCATTTGTTCTCTGGCCGGCGGCAATGCTTTAGGCGGCAGCAAATCTTCAAGAATAAAGGTGCGTAGCCCTAAATTGACTCTCTGCTGCTCCGTCAGGCGCTCAAACTCTGCTGCGGAGTAATCCTTTTCCACTTTCCCGGCGGTAATATAAATAAAACGATCTGCAAGGCCGCGCAGATAGTAGAGTCGGTGTTCCGATACGATAACCGTTTTCCCTTGCGACTTCCAAAAGGCAAGCGTGGCTCTCAAATCAAGAATAGAAGAAGCGTCAAGATTGGATGATGGTTCATCCATGACAAGTACATCCGGTTCCATAATTGATACACCGGCACAGGCGATTTTCTGTTTTTCTCCACCGGAAAGATGGAAAATATTGCGCCCCATCAGTTTCTCTAAACGAAAATCCCGGACGGTTTTTTCTAATCGTTCCCGAATACTTTGCTCCGGCTGGCCGAGATTTTCACATCCGAATGTAATTTCACTGGTCGTATCTACATTAAAAAATTGAGAGCGTGGATTTTGAAATACGCTGCCAACCGTTTTCGCAGTATCATAAAGGGGCTGCTCCGAAACCTTTGCCCCGTTCACCCACACTTCTCCGTTCATTTTTCCTTCATAGTAGTGCGGAATTAGTCCGTTAATTAGTCGGGTAATTGTCGTTTTCCCGCAGCCGCTTTCGCCACAAAGCACGATAAATTGGCCATCTTCTATGTTCAGGTTTATATCCTGAACCCCACCGGCACTCTCATTTTCTTCTCCATAAGAGAAGGTCACATGGTCGATCCGTATCACAGGCTCACCTCCTCAAAAAGCAATTTGCTGCTGCAATAAAAATAAAACAAAACAGATGATACAGAACAAGATTGCAACCACATCTTGAAAATGAAAACCGATCTGACATACATTTGTGCGTCTAACGGGGGCACCCAGCCCCCGGGTCAACGCAGCAGCAGATAGTTCATCGCCAATCTTCACAACGGATACCATCAATGGAACAAGCCTGCATTCTACCATCAGAAAAGGATTTTTTCCGCCAAAACGGATGTTCCGCATTTTCATTGCGTCCCGGATTGCCTGATATTCTTCGCTGATTGTAGGGAAAAAGCGGAAAATCACAGACATAGGAATGACGATTTTTTCTGTAATGTGCATACGCTCCATTGCGCCGATAAATTCACTGACCGAAGTCGATGAAATCAAATAAGCTCCTGTCATAATGCCGGGGGCAAACCGCGTCATAATAGATGTAATCGCAAGCACAATAAAAGAAAGCAGGCCGCTCAATGTTGTAAGGGCTATTCGTTCCAGTACAAAACACGCCACATATAATAGCAAATATTTTCCTGCCGTTTTAAAACGACGCTCCGATAAAATCAACACAAACGGCACGAGGCTTAAACAGGGTTTGACAATATTCATAATTCCTTCGTTGCTGGTGCTGAACATCAGTGTCGTAATCGTCAACAATAGGACGAGCTTTGTGCGAGGGTCAAGCAATATCCCTTTTCTATTTTCAGTCGTTGCAGAGAATGATACCCCGTTCATTACACAATTCCCGCTTTAACAAAATGCTTTTTCAGAAGCGCCTTACCCAACAGACCGCCCAAAATTGCAAAGACAAAAATTCCGACGATTACCAGAACAATGCTCCACATAGGCATGACAGCCATTACCCGATCAGCGTATTCCTCACCGAAGCTGGCCGCAAAACTGGCCCAGGAGTCCTCTACCATGAAATACATGGGAATGTATGTACCAACCATCCAAAGACTGAATACCGCATAACCAACCAGGCTCTTTTTGGCACTTTTATAACCGCCAGATTTCAAAATCAAATCCCCCAGTAAGCCAAAGATTACGCCCATGGGTACGCCCCAGAACCCCATTCCGGTCAACCCCATCAGCAAACCACTTAAAATCCCCATTATCGTAACCATGCCGAATTTCTTCACTCTTGTCAGGAACAGCATGAAAGGAATACCTGTAATCAAAGACCACAGGGCACCGAGGATCGGTAGAAAGATGGGTACAAACCCAATGGGGATGGCGACACAGCAGCCAATCACGAAGTAGAGAACGGTGAACAGACCCAGGTTAATCAGGTCCTTTGCTTGTAACTTGTTGCTCATAACGAATACCTCCATTCATTTACTGGTTAGATAATGCTAACACAGAACAGAATATCAGATGTTCT
The DNA here is from genome assembly GCA_963927715.1 of uncultured Blautia sp. Classification (GTDB taxonomy): domain Bacteria; phylum Bacillota; class Clostridia; order Lachnospirales; family Lachnospiraceae; genus Blautia_A. Next base: position 1,176,740 of record CAWVBU010000001.1, read on the forward strand.
TACGTTTCTCTACGACCTATCAGCTTTTTGACTCCAAACAGCAACGAGTTTTTCCATTGACCAGATCATCCAGCTTGACTATAATATAAAAGTAGCCTTTGACAACCAATTCTCATTCATACTAAAGGAGTTCCATATGAAAATTGATGATATTCTGAAAAAGTGTATTGAAATCCCCGGTATATCAATAAAAAGCAGTGAAACCAGTACAGAACTTCTTTTCAAGAGTACATCCGGAAAAGGGTCCATGACTTTCTACTCTCTTTTTCCGGGTTTTAACCTGGCATATATTTTTGTTAATTCTCCCATATGGCCTGCACCGGATTTCCATGAAAATGGCTCCAATGCAACAGGACCTCTTTTATTCAATTATTGTGTGACAGGACGCTGTGAAATTGTCCTTAATAACGGAAACTATGTTTATCTTAAAGACAATGATCTGTCTTTCACGGAACATTTTGCTCAGAATCAATATCAGTATCCCCGGCACATTTATGAAGGGCTGGAATTTTTTATTGATCTTACAACGATCGCAAATGAAAACACATGGTTGCTGCGGGAATTTGGCATTGACTTTCATCAGATTGTAAAGCATTACTGTCCGGAAGAAAGCACCTACATATCCCCGGCCCCTGCAGAAGCAGAAACTATTTAAAAAAAACTTTGGGAGCTTTTTGATTTACCAGACTCTGTTGCTGTCACCCAGATGAAGATCTATTCTCTGGCGCTGTTTTCATATTTACAAAATCTTGATAACCTTCCTCCTTCACAGGCATGTACATTTTTTACAGAAACACAGGTAGATATTGCGAAGCAGGTGGAAAAAATCATCACTTCCGACCTGCGCCAGCACCATCCAGCATGGGAATTAGCCGCCCGCTTTTCTGTCAGTGAAACCAGCCTGAAAAATTATTTTCGTGGCGTTTATGGCCAAAACATTTCTGTATATCTGCGTGAAATACGGCTAAAAAAAGCTGCTGAATTATTTGCTTCAACCAACTTGTCTGTATCTGAAGTAGCAGAACAGGTGGGCTATATGAACCAAAGTAAGTTTGCTGCTGTATTCAAAAAGCAATATGGACAAACGCCGTTGGAATACCGCCGTTCCATACATTTAAAGCGAGGTTAAACTTATTTGTTACCCTGTTCCCATATCCTGCAGGAAAAACTTGAGCAGCCGATTTCGGCCATCGTTGTTCTCTATGGAATAACTTTCCTGAATTTGCCCGTTTTCTAAGTGAAGGACATAATTACAGCACCGTAAAATAAATTCCGGGTCATGGGTCACTACAAGCGCAGTTCTTTCAGTATCTGCCACTTGATTAACAACACTGGCAACCTGCCTCATGTGAAAAAGGTCGAGGCCGCTTGTTGGCTCATCGAATAAAATCAGAGGCCGCCCCGAAGCAATCGCAGAGGCAACCGCCACACGCTGCTTTTGACCGCCGGACAGCCCCATCGGGTGGCAATCCTCAAAGGAAAGTAAGTCCATCTCCTGCAAGATTTCTCTTGCCCTCTGCTTATCCCCGGTTCTCATGCTGAGCAGAATTTCATCCAGAACACTTTCGGTAAAGAGCTGATGGTTTACATCCTGCATAACCATATAGCAGAGTTTCAATCGTTCTTTCCTGGAATAAATCTTGCTCCGATCCTGCACCGTCCCCTTGAAGTGCTTTTCCAATCCGCAGAGGCACCGGGCAAAGGTGGATTTTCCCGCACCGTTATGTCCGATAATAGCCGTGGCGCTGCCGGATGGGAAAGTAGTTTCCGTTATATGCAAGGTTTCCGGCTCATGCTTATAGGCAAAGGACACATTCTTTATCCTCCAAACCGCCTCATTTATTCGCTGCGGCGGCCCTTCAACTCCTGAAAGCCCTGCAAGTTCAAGAGGCCGCAGCCCCATATCATCGCGCTGTTTTAACGACAGGCCGCAAAATTCCTCTGCTGTATAATCACCTTTGATTTCTCCATCTTTCAGGTACAGAACACGGTCAAAGAGACCGGACAGATAATACAGCCGGTGTTCAGAGATGATGATGGTCTTTCCCTGTGATTTCAAATCAAAGAGAAGCTGCCGGAAATCAGCGATAGCGTATGCGTCAAGGTTGGATGAAGGTTCATCCAGCACATAAACATCCGGGTCGATCGCCGCTGCCGATCCGCAGGCGATTTTTTGCTTTTCACCGCCGGACAAAGAAAAGATACTTCTATCAAGCAGCGGCTCCAGCTTTAGTTGTGTAGCTACACGCTTTACCCGGTCACGCACAATATCTTCCGTCATCCCGTGGTTTTCCGGGCCGAAAGCCAGTTCGCTGGTCGTGTCCACATTGAAAAATTGAGAACGCGGATTTTGAAATACAGAGCCGACTTTCAGAGAAATATCAAACAGTGACAGGTCACGGGTATCCTTTCCATTCAGATAGACGGAGCCGGTATAAGTCCCCTCATGGTAATGGGGAATCAAGCCGTTAAACAACCGGGTCATGGTCGTTTTCCCGCAGCCGGAAGTCCCGCAGAGCAGGACAAAAGAACCGTCCTCAATGGTGCAGGAAATGTGTTTCAAAGCGCCCCCGGTTTGACTCTCGCTGTCAGGAAGGGCGCTGGCCGGATAGGAAAAGGACACATCTTGACATTCAATCACTTCCTTCACCCCCTTGCGGCAAGCACATAGATTTGCGCTGCAAATGCTCCCAGACAGATCAGCAGAAAAATAACATCCTGCACATGAAAGCCCAGCTTACAGATATTCGTCCGCTTTACCGGGCCACCCAATCCCCGCGTAAGGGCTGCCTGGGACAGTTCCTCTCCGATTTTGACGGAGCAGATCATCATAGGAACAATCCGATATTCTAAAATCGCACTGGCTTTTCCACCACCAAAGCGGACTCCACGCATCCGCATGGCGTCCCCAATGGCGCTCCATTCTTCCGCAACCGTGGGAAAGAAGCGAAACATCACAGACATGGGAATGGTGATCTGCTGCGGCAGGTGGAGCCGTTCCATCGCCGCAACAAATTCACTGACCGTAGTTGTCGTTACCACAAAATATCCCATGACCACGCTGGGGGTGAACCGCAGAAGAATACCAACAACGGCTACCGCAATATAGTTTGCTACACCGGTCAGGCGGGACAGACCAAACATTTCCAGGCACAAGCTGCCCCCAAAAATCAGGATATAGAGAACAGCGCCTTTCCATTTCCTGGCCGCTAACAAAAGCAGCAGAGGGATGGCCGCCAGCACGATGATGTAATACTGCATGATACCTTCATACGAACCGCCTAAAATAAAAACGGCTATGGTAATCAGTACCGCCAGTTTTGTCCGGGGGTCTAATAAAATTCCACTGTTGTTTTTTTGACTTGCAAGAAGTTCGCGGCTCATTACACAATTCCCGCCCGCTCAAAATGCTTTTTGAAAATATTCCGTCCAATCAGGCCACCTACAAGGCCACTGACGAAAGCAGCAATAAGCAGTACCGGCAAAATCCAGTCGGGCATATAAGCCATGAGCGTGTCGGCATATTCCTGACCATAACCGGGAAGCAGGCTCTGGTAGTAAGCGTCACGCGTCACAACGATGGGAATAAAGGCACCGATTACCCACATGGAAAAAACGCCGTGGATCAGCACTTCACGCTTAGCGTTCTTGTAGTCACAGGCTTTCATCATAAAATCGGAAATCAGGCCGAAGATCAGCCCGGTGGGAATGCACCAATAGCCCATGCCGGTCAGTAGCATGATGATACCGAGCAGCACCCCGCAGATGGTAAGCATACCGAATTTCTTGATTTTGGAGAAGAACAACATCATCGGAATACCGCCTACAAGCGGCACGATCACGCTGATAAGCGGAATGAAAATCGGGATAAAGCCGATAGACGCCGCCGCGAAAATGACGATAAAATAAATCGCCGTGAAAATACCGATGTTGATGAGATCCTTTCCTTGCAATTTGTTGTTCATTGCGAAACCTCCTAACATGATTGCTTTCTCGGTTAGACCTCGCTAACCAACTCTAATGGTAGCACATATTCGATTATGCTTCTATGCACATATCGGTATTTTAGGCCCGTATAGCAAGGAGTTTTGACCTTTGGCCGGAATACCCATTGACCGGGAATTTTTGCGCCGGTATAATAATATCAACGATTTTGCGTGATGAAAGGGGCGAAGCAGTTGCGTGATATGATATACAGCATTTTGGAAAACAGTAATTCCGTTTCAGGTGTGACTTTGAAAAACAGTCCAAATAGCAGCGAACTACTATTAGATCAGGCAAATGGTAAAGGTCGCATGACATTCCATACGCTCTTTCCGGGTCTGACATTAGCTTTTGTTTTTGTAAATGCTCCTGTGTGGCCGGAGTCAGAAGCCAACTCAGAGTTAAGGCCATTATTGATAAACTATTGTATTTCCGGCAGAAGTGAACTGCTTCTCGATGATGGCTCATACATTTACCTGAAGGAAAACGACTTTTGTATCAGTGGGCAGACAGCGCAGAAAGAGTATATCTTTCCCACACGGCAATATCAGGGCATAAAAATATACTTTGACCTTTCGCTCCTATTACAGTCCTGCGGCGAATTGATGAAATCTTTTTCGATTGATCTCATGCGCTTGAAAGAAAACTATTGCGCGAACCATAAAACATATATCAACGAAGCGGACAGCGAACTGGAAAATATATTTCAAAAACTCTGGCGGCTTTCGGAAAGACCGTCTGCCTTCCATTTGCAAATCTATACGCTTGAACTTATCCACCGGCTTCTCAACATGGAAATCCGGCCTCCGAAAACCTGCGGCTTCTACACGGAAACGCAAGTGGAGCTTGCAAAAAGGACAGCAAAAATTCTGTCAGATGACCTTCGCCAGCACATCCCTGTAAGGCAGATTGCAGAACGCTTTTCGGTCAGTGAAACCAGCCTGAAAAATTATTTTAGAGGCGTATATGGTCAAAATATATCTACTTGGCTGCGAGAAATCCGCATGAATGAAGCCGCCAGACTTCTCTCTGCCACAAAGCGTCCGATTGCCGAAATATCAGAGCAGGTTGGCTACTCCAATCAAGGGAAATTTGCAGCCGTATTCAAAAAACAGTTTGGACTATCGCCACTGGAATACAGGCGTTCAAAGAATTTGGAAAACGGATAAGACTAAGGCCGGGATTTGCCGCTTGTCAGCAAAATCCCGGCCCTACTTATGCTTAAAATTTCATGCGTAAATCAATTCTTGAAAAATAACGCCCTCTATCTGCGCTTTCAGCTATCCATTAGTTCTAACCTCTTGCTTTCATATTGCTTTTTCATGCGGGATAAGATATACTAAATACATATCAGTTAGTTATTGCTAACCAGTTGATTTGCTTACAAGTGAAAGGGGATGTATATGAATTGGACGCGCACCATCTTGGACGGGCTCGCAATGGCGGCCTATTTTAACCTGTTCGCCGCGGCGGTGGCGCTGTATAAGCCCCGGCTGATGTTTCCCTGCTATCCGCCCGCCATCATCAAGGCGGCGGAAGAACCACCGACAAAGGCCGAAAACCGTTTTTACTGGCTTTGGATCTGCTTTGGGGAGTGGCTGCCCCTCCTCCTTTATGGTGCGGTTAGCACTGTGGAGGGCGGCACAACAGGATTCTGGCGTCTGGCCCTGACGGGGTATATCCAGTGGATGATCGTTAATGTCTGTGACCTGATTTTTCTGGACCTCTGGCTGATACAGAAAAAAGCAAAACGCCGTTTTGTCATCCCTGGAACCGAAGGGCAACCAGGCTATGAGTTTAAAGCCTGGATGAAGGGATACGCTCTGCCGGAGCATTTGCTTCAGTGGCCGCTCTTGCTGTGCCCACTCATGGCGGCGGCCCAGGCGGGATTGTGTCTGTTGTTACAAAAAATATGATAATTAAGGAGATGGTTCAAATGAAGCAAAATCAAGTCCAGCAAAAAGAGATCCGCCTTAGGACGCATGGAGAGGATTACGGGAGCTGGATGTCAAACCCTGTTTTCTATGTGGTAGGCGCCCTTTTGGCGCTGTCTGTGGTACTGGCGGTGCTGTCATTTACGGTGTTCCATATCACGGCGCTGGGTGTGGTGTTCGTGATTGCCGCAGTGATCCTGCTGGCGCTGCTCCTGTGGTGCGCTTGGATACGGCGTCAATATGCCTTTGGGGGTGGCGGTATGATGGAGCGGACCCACCTGGCCATCCTCTCCCATCTGGATTTTGACGGGCAGGGGCAGCTGCTGGAAGTGGGCTGCGGCTCCGGGCCATTATCCATCCGGGCGGCTCTCACCTGGCCGTCGGCCCAGGTGGTGGGCATTGACTATTGGGGCGTAGACTTCGGCTACAACCAGGCTATGTGCGAGAAAAACGCCGCAAGCGAAGGTGTAGCCGCCCGGTGCCGGTTCCAGCATGGGGACGCAAACAGGCTGGACTTCCCGGATGAGAGTTTCGACGCGGTGGTGAGCAACTATGTCTATCATAATATCATGGGTTCAGACAAGCGGACACTGCTGCTGGAAACCCTGCGGGTGCTGAAAAAGGGCGGTGTGTTCGCCCTCAACGATGAGATGAAGCCCCGCATGTACGGGGACATGGAGACCTTCGCCCAGGAGCTACGGGACATGGGGTATGAGGACGTACACATCATCGACACGGCCCAGGAGGCCTTCGGCTCCCGCCGGCGGGCGGCCATGATGATGCTGGGCGACTCCCGGATGCTGGTGGGGAGGAAATAAGGCCGGTGTATAGGCTTTCTATGACACAAACAAAACGCACCCCTTTTTGTGTACTGTTGGCTGGCCTGTATGCAGATGCTGTACTTCGGTTAGTAGTAATGAACTTAGCATAGGAGGGTGCCAATGAAATACCACATTGAGAAGAACACGATACAAGAGACGCTGGTGATCCCCTTGTACGCTCGGGCGCTGTGTACCCGGCGTTTTCCCCATCTGTTTTCCGATCCGCTGTCAGTGGAACTGTTGGAGCAGCTGGACTACGATTTCTCCGCCTTGGAACGGACGTCCGGCAGTCTGATGCAGACCTTCGGAGCTATGGAGGCGGCTATGCGCCAGAGTGATCTGGCCTGGGAGGTGCGAGACTACCTGGCTGATCATCCCCAGGCGGCTGTGGTGAACCTGGGCTGCGGACTGGATCAGACAGGCCGCTCCTGTGACAACGGGCAATGTCGCCTCTATAACATCGACCTGCCCGACGTAATGGCGGTGCGGGAAGCGTTGCTCCCTGCCGGGGAACGGGAGAAAAACCTGACCGCCGACCTAAATGACCTCTCCTGGTTCGATGCCATTGACACTCCCCTTGAAGATGGAGCTGTGTTCTTTGCCGCCGGGGTGTTCTATTACTTCCGAACAGAACAGGTTCAAGCCCTCTGCGCGGCTATGGCGGAGCGATTTCCAGGTGGACGGCTGGTATTTGACGCCGCCGGACCGACGGCAGTAAAACTGATGCTGAAAACCTGGGTCAAACAGGCGGGCATCCGGGATGTGGGGGCGTACTTCTCCGTCCGGGATGCGGAAAAAGAATTGCCTGCCTGGTCGGATCGCATCTCTGTATCCAGCCGGGGCTATATGCTGGGCTACCAGCCGCTCCAGGGGCCGGGGATTCGGCCCATTCACCGTCTGATGGCCAGGATCGCCGACGGGCCGCTGAAGCTGCGGATCGTGCGGATGGCGTTCCAAGGCAGCGATGGGAGAGGAGGTTTTTCATGACACTTGCAGAATTTTGCCGGGTTTATCCAACCACTGCCTTCACGGTCAGCAGCGGGAAACCCTTTACCTATCGCTACTATCAAAATCCCCAGGCCAAAGCCACGCTGGTCCTGCTCACGGGCGGCATTGGGCTGTCCGACCTGTTTTATAAGCACTTTGCCCGGTTCGCCGGGGATTTTTCGGTGCTGACCTTTGACTATCAGCTCCAGTTTGCGGACAACGGCGAGTTTGCCGACGCCGTGGCAGAACTGCTCCGCCATCTGAAGGAAAAGGTCTGGCTGGTGGGACAGTCTTTGGGCGGCGTAGTGGCCCAGGTCATCGCCTCCCGCCACCCGGAAGTGGTGGAGGGGCTGGTCCTCTCCAACACCTGTTCGCTGTCCGGCAGTATGAGCGAGGCCGGACATCAGGAGCTGATGAAGATGATCGAGAGCCAGCGGAAGTTCAAAAAATGGCTTGCCTTCCTGCCGTTTCCGCTCATCAAGCGGATGATGAGATGGGCGGTGATGAAAAAGAAAACCGATGGCTTTACGCTCCAGGAAAAGGCCGCTATGGAGGAACTGTGCAACGCCATGATGGAACTGCTCACCAAGCCCTATGAACAGCACATGATCGACTTCCTCTGTGACGCAGAACACTACTTCGGCATGACCCGCGACGACTTTGCCCCGTGGGAGGGGCGGGTGCTGCTGATCCTGTCCGAAGACGACACCACCTTCACCTCTGCCTGCCGGAAGGATCTGATCTCTCTGATGCCAAGTCCCACGGTGGTCACCGACCTGACCGGCGGGCACTTGGCATTGATGGTGCGGTTGGAACAGTATGCCGACCTG
>CAWVBU010000002.1:0-112500 GCA_963927715.1 uncultured Blautia sp.
ACACTAGATCGCGTGTTAAAATATGCTTATTCACTATTCCTCTCCCCAACTTACCTTCCAACAATGCGACTCCGGATAATAATATAACCGAAATAGATATTCCTGATTTTCCACCACTGTACTACAGCAGAACTCCTGAATAGGAATACCACAATAAAATTTTTCTGCCTGCTTCTGTACATTAATGTGCGTAACTTTATGAATTACGCCTTCCTCATCTTGATATTTGAACATCATAGGAATTGTTCTGCCTTTGCTCGTGTACCAGACAGAACAGGCAATTTCCTTCATTTTTCTTTTCAGCTCGCCCTCATCCGGTTTCTGGGTGTTCGTTCCAATCCCCATGCTCATAGATCTCTACCTCCTATTTTACCCCGATTTTCTTATAATCAACAGTCCTTTTTTCTCTTGAGATTCCACCGGACATATGGTCAATCGGACTTCCGACAAATGCCGCCCGCTTTACCGAGTCAATCCCATACCGTCCACGGATCCGGTCCACCGTTGCGTCCATTTTCTCCAGCTTTTCATAATCTGTCGTGTCAAACATATCCAACTGGCGCATATTGAACCCATCCTTTACCCGGCTGGTGTGGATCCCCAGATGCCGGATGGCTGTCCCATCCCATAATTGGTCAAAAAGCTGGCAGACACAGCGATGGATCTCAATGGTAATGTTCGTAGTGTTCCGCAGCGTCATCTGGTGGCTGGCATAACGCAGGTCATGAGATTTGATTCCCACAGCAATCACTTCCGCCCGCACCTTTGCTGCCCGCAGTCTGGTTCCCACCGTCTCCGCCAACGCCAACAACACCAGCTTCGCAGTGGACGCATCCGTTACATCAAAGGCAATGGTGGTGGAGTTCCCGTATCCTTTATTGGCCGGGGCTTCAGACTGCACCACGGATACATCCATCCCATTGGCAAACGCCCAGATGACCTCCCCGTGCTTTTTCAGATGGACTTTCAGCAGATGCGGGTCCGCATGGGCCAGTTCCCCTATGGTATGGATCCCCAGGTTAAACAGCTTTTTTGCAGTCGCCCTACCCACAAAAAATAAATCACTCACCGGAAGCGGCCACATTTTATCTTCAATCTCATTATGCCACAGCGTATGCACCCGGTCTGGCTTCTGGAAATCTGATGCCATCTTGGCCAATAGCTTGTTCTCCGAGATCCCGATATTGACGGTAAATCCCAGCGTATCCCGGATTTGATCTTTCATCCTATATGCTGCCGTCACCGCATCGCCCCAGAGTCCTTCCGTACCTGTCATATCCACAAAGGCTTCGTCTATCGAGTATTGCTCTACGGTTGGAGAATACTGGCGCAAGATATCCATAAATGCCTTGGAGCACTTTTCATATAGCCCATAGTTAGGCGGAACCAGAATCAACTCCGGACATTTCTGTTTCGCCTCCAGAATAGACACTAGATCGCGTGTTATGAACTTTTTGGGCCGGAATAGATTTCGCCAATATAATTCCGTGCCGCATTGCCATATCACCGCCAACCGCAGACACCTTTTCCCGCAGATCCTCCTTCCCGCCTAAATGGTGGAGGCGGTAAACAGCTTCCCAGCTCAGAAATGCGGAATTTACATCAATATGAAAAATAACGTTTCTTCTTTCCAAACTCATGTTCGCCTCCTTTTTCTCTTATTATGGCGAACATATGTTCTTTCGTCAAGAGGATTTTTCTGTCAAAACCTGACGTACAAAGGGGTGCTGCTTATTTGTTATGCTATATATAGGTGTGTAGAGCTATTTTTCATTTGACCACTACTATATCTAGTGTTATACTAAATTCATACCATATATTTTGTGTCTATCCGGAAAGGATTTATCACCACGCTGTTAGGTTTGTAATCAGTCAGAGGGATACTCTGCCATCAGGCAGTACCTTCTGGCTTTTTTTGTTTTGCAGAGAACTGCACGCTGTCAGAGAATGAACATTTTGCGTCATTCTCTTTTTTTATGCCTGAACAGGGAAAGGAGGGTTGTTTTTCAATGCTCCGGATGGACATGGTAACAGAAAGGAGAATCAAAATGACTTACAAAGAATTTGAAATGCAAGTAAAAACGTATCTGGAGGAGAACCTTGGTGCTGACGTTACTGTCAGCACATACACGGCAAGAAAGAACAATCAAACCCTCTGCCAAGGTCTTCTCATTGAAGACGCCTCCGATGGAGAGCGTTTCTCAGCATCCCCGGTTATCTATCTGGATGATTTCTATAGCGACTTGTGTAATGGATCATCTTTTGAAGAGATAGCAAAAACCATATATAAGTTATATCGGAACGCCAAGCAGACTGGAGATTTTAAGCTGAAGGACTTAACTAATTTCGAGGAACTGAAGGAAAAAATCATCTATAAATTAATCAATCTGGATATGAACAAGGATCTTTTGGACGATATTCCTTATATCCCGTATCTTGATTTGGCAATCGTTTTCTATTGCTGCATTGCGAACACGGATGAACAGACTGCTGGTTTTCTCATTCATAATTCCCATTTGGATCTCTGGGGAATCCAGCAAAACGAATTATACAAGTATGCCCATAAGAACACTTGCCGACTGTTTCCCTATTCACTTCAGTCGGTATGCGCCACGCTTAACGAAATGTCAGAAAATCTTACCGCCCCATTATCTGTAATGCCGGAGGAAGACCTTCTGGTCTTAACGAATCAAAGCCGTATAGACGGTGCAGCTTGTATCCTGTATGACAATATGTTGGAAAAAATAGCAGAAGTATTACAGGAGGATTTCTATGTAATTCCCAGTAGTATCCACGAGCTTCTGATTCTGCGTAAACATTTGTCTCCAGAAGAAGGAGGTCTTTCAGAGTTAATTACATCTGTCAATCAGACAACCGTGTTGGATACGGACATTCTGTCATCACATCCATACTACTATGACTGTAATTTACATACCTTAAAATGCGCTTAATAATTTATGCGAATCCCAAGAAAGGAGCATCCAATCATGCACCATGTAAAAGAAGTAAAATTGCTTGTAGACAACCTTAACAAACACCGTCACGCCTACTATAACCTGAATGCACCAGAAATCTCCGATGCGGAGTATGACCGGATGTACGAGCAGCTGGAAAGTCTGGAAAAGGAGACAGGGATCATCTACTCCAATTCCCCAACCCAGACCGTAGGCTACCCGCCCGTCAGCGAACTGGAGAAAGTACCGCATCCCCATCCGCTTCTGTCTCTGGATAAGACAAAGCAGGTGGAAGATTTATGCCGTTTTTGTGGCAATCACGCAGCTTTGCTTATGCTGAAGCTGGATGGGCTGACCGTAAAACTCACCTATGAAAACGGCTGGCTGGCAGAGGCATCCACACGGGGAGACGGAGAGATCGGGGAAGAGATCACCCATAACATTCCCGCCTTTGAGAATGTGCCATTCGCTATCTCTTATAAAGAGCGGCTGGTTGTCACCGGGGAAGCCTTCATACACAGAAAGGATTTTGAACGGCTGAATACCACACTCCGGGACAGGAACGGGGAACCTTATAAAAACGCCCGGAACCTGGCTGCCGGATCTGTGCGGAGCCTAGATCCTGAGAATTGCAAAGACCGCTGTGTCACCTTTCTTCCCTTCAACGTACTGGAAGGGCTGGATGAGGGAGAAAACAGCAACAGCCGGGAGGAACGCCTATATCAGTTATCAAAGCTGGGCTTTGGTTCCTGCCCGTATATTCCCCTAAATCCGGATCAGATTTCGCCGGAATATCTGGATCTTCGTATCCAGGACCTGAAGGAAAAGGCAGAGGAACTGGACCTTCCCATTGACGGAATGGTACTGATTTTCGATGACCTGGCATATTCTGCAAGCTGCGGAAGAACCGGACATCACTACAAGGACGGACTTGCTTTCAAATTTGAGGACGAAACCTATGAAACCGTTCTCAAGAGTATTGAATGGACGCCTTCCCGTTTCGGGGAACTGGCACCTGTGGCAGTCTTTGATACCGTGGAGATTGACGGCTGCTCCGTATCCAGGGCCACGCTTCATAACCTCACCTTTATCCGGGAACTGGAGCTGGTGCCGGGATGCCGTATCCTGGTATCCAAACGGAACATGATCATTCCCCATGTAGAGGAGAACCTGGACCGTGGACATTACCGGGATGCAGCCCCTGCTATCTGCCCGTGCTGCGGCGCTCCAACAGAACTCCATCGAAAAAAAGGAGAAAAAGGACGGATCATTGAAACCGTACACTGCAGCAATCCATCCTGTGAAAGCCAGCAGTTGAAAAAATTCGTCCATTTCGTATGCCGGAAAGCCATGAATATTGAAGGGTTAAGTGAGGCTACTCTGGAGAAATTCCTGAACCTGGGATACCTTCAGACCTTTCATGACATCTACCATCTGGATCAGCACCGGGAAGAAATCATCCTGCTGGAAGGGTTCGGGGAGAAATCCTTTGACCGGCTCTGGAACGCAATCCAGGCCAGCCGCAGCACCACCTTTGTCCGCTATCTGATCAGCATGGATATTCCCATGGTAGGCCGTACAAAAAGCCGGGTATTGGATACCGTATTCTCCGGCAGTCTGGATGCCTTCCGGGCGGCTGCCACCGATGACTATGATTTCACACAGTTAGAGGATTTTGGCGCTACGCTGAACCGCAACATCCACGACTGGTTTGCGGATGAAGAAAACCTGATGCTCTGGGACACGTTACAGAAAGAATTTACATTTGAAGAAAGAAAGGAAGAAACCACTATGGCAAAAAATACTGAATTTGCAGGAAAGACTATCGTAGCAACCGGAAAGCTGGAAAACTTTACCCGCTCAGAGATCAACGACCAGATCCTGGCGCTCGGCGCAAAGCCGGGCAGCTCGGTATCCAAAAAGACCGACTACCTGATCTGCGGGGAAAAAGCTGGCAGTAAGCTGGCCAAAGCCCAGGCTCTTGGCGTCACGATCCTGTCAGAAGCAGAGTTTCTGGCTAAGATCTCTTAAATCCCACTTACGGTTTTCGCTGAATAATGATTTCGGGAAAGGAACTGCCGGGCAGTTCCCTTCCCTTTAGAAGAAAGTTCCAGCCAGCTCCTGTCATTACAGTCCCGAAAATGATGCAGCCATTCCACAGATAATTCCGTTGGAATACAAATTCATTTCTGGTATAATAGGGGCAAATGGAGGCAATGATAAGTATGAGTATTCAATCCGATGTGGAAATCTTATCTGTACAAGCAGTCGAGTATTACGCACAAAAGCATCATCTGTCTGAAGGGGACGTCTTTGATCTCTTCTGTAAGCATCAGGTTTTTGAAAAAATCCTGATACAGCACGAAATGCTTCATCAGTTGGATATGGAAGAGACTTTTCAATATGTGGAGGAAATCATCAAAGAAAATGCTCTGGAACTGGTACTTTACCACGGTTCCAACATCGCATTTGATGAGATTGACCTGGGAAAATCCCATAATCGCCGTGACTTTGGCCGGGGATTTTACTGTACCGTCTTGGAAAGCCAGGCGGAGGAATGGGCCAAACGTCTTTATCTGCGCTCCCACAAAGGCGGCAGATATGTTTACCGTTACCTGTTCCACCAGACAGAGGACCTGAAGATCAAGCACTTTGCTGCTCTGGATCGGGAGTGGCTGGAGTTTATCAAAGAAAACCGCACGAAAGGCGGCATCCAGCACGCTTATGATGTGGTCGTAGGGCCTGTTGCAGACGACAATACAATGGAGACTGTGCAGTTATACCTGTCAGGTATTTTAAAAGCCGAGGAAGCAGTGGAAAGGCTTCGCTATAATAAAGTCAACAACCAGGTGTCTTTCCATACGCCCCTTGCCCTGGAGCACCTGACGCTGGAATCCCGAAGGGAGGTTTCGTAAACTATGGAAGGAAAATATTTTTTCAATAACAAAGATATCACGATGAACCTGTGTATCCAGATCCGGGATGTGATCGACATCATCAAGGAACGGAGCCATCTTTCTTTCCAAGATGCCGCCGGAGCCTTTTACCATTCTAAGACGTATCAGGCTCTGCAGAATACCGAGAATACGCTTTGGGCGGAGTCAGCGGGCTATATCGCAGACCGGTTCTACGAAGAACAGGAACAAAAAGAATTACAGACAAACTGAAGATTTAAGCACTTTGTTTAAGAAGGGAACTACCTATAGGATAGGCGGTTCCTTTTTTTGTGCGGAAAGGAATGTGCATGAAATCTAATTATCAACCGAAAGAAACTATCCATAAACAAACTCACAGGAATGTTATCTCCTCTTTTACAGGGAAATACTATTTTCTCAGTTAAAATTTCTATCCCCCTTGAAAACACTGGTGTTTCCAGCATTTTCACCGCCTTGGATTGGCCCTTTTCCCTCATTTTTTCCCTTGCGAGAAGAAATGAGGGAAACTTTTTTCAGGCCGTTCCTACAACCTTATCCAGCAGCCTTGCAGATGTCCGCTTGGCCTCTCTGGTGGCGTGGGCATAAATGTTCATCGTGGTACTTACATCAGAGTGTCCCAGCAGCTCCTGCACATCCTTGGGGGCTGCCCCGTGAGAGAGAAGGTTGGTCGTATATGTATGCCTCAACAGATGAAAGTGAAAGTCATCCATATCTCCGATTTTCTTCCGCGAGTATCGGCATACACTGCTGACCGTTGCAGGGGCTTCATAGGCTCCATCGGGCCGCAGGCAGACAAAGGAAACTTGAGTGTAATCTTCCGGCGGCGTCTCCATCCGGGGCAAGGAGTAGACCTCGTAGTAGGTGCGGTTCTTTTCCTTGACGATGCGATAGTAGTTTTGAGAGTACAACGGCCCGTATTTTATGCTGTTCAGCATTTGCTCCTTTTTGGCTTCCCGCAGGATGGCCGCCAGGGTATCGCAGAAATCCACAGTACGGATTTTCTTACGCTTTGTGGGGCCGATCTGCGTTTTCTTCCTTACGGAGTCATACCGCATACTCCGGCGAATGGTGAGGCACTGTTCCTTCAAGTCGATGTCCTGCCAGGTCAGTCCGCACACCTCGCCGATACGAAGCCCGGCGAAATAAGCAATCTGAATAGGCAGTAACGCGGGATTGTGCTTTTTCTCCAGCAGTTTATTCAGTGCCAAATACTGTTCATGGGAGATTGTCGGAGTTTCAATGGGAAGGTCTCCTGTGCCATCCTCGGTGAACAGCTCATATTCATCGCCTTTGACCCGTTTCACTACATACTGCATCGGATTGAAGGTAATCAGCCGCTTGGGAAAAACCGCAAAACGGAAGGAATTTTGAAGCACTGCCGAATACTGGCCCAGCGATCCTTTGCTCAAAGCCTCAACAGTTTTTCCATCAGGACCTGTCCCTCCGAAGCTCAACAAATCCATATAGCTTTGCAGATGGTCGGAAGTTACCGTCTTGAGCTTGCGCTTACCAATGGGGTGCTTCTTGATGCGGGAAACAGTGTTGATGTAGGCTGTCACCGTCCCATCGCTCAGCGATCCGGGTTTCAGTTCTTCCTCCACCCACATATCCAGCATATCCCCCAAAGTGATGTTCTTGGCCTGTGCCAGAAACATCTTGGTTTCATAGTCCTCCATTGCCTTGCGGAGCAATGACTCAGTCTCACTCTTGCTTTCCGTACCCGGAAATTCCTTCTGGACACGGTTGCCACTGGCATCCTCTACATAAAAGCGATAGTACCACTTCTTTCCTTTCTTTCTTACAGATCCTTTTGCCATAGCAAACTCCTTTCTATGCTGGCAAACGGAACCGTAGTGATGTGTCACCCTGATTATAGCAAAGGGTGTCCACTCTATCAAACATACCGCTTGCTTAGTATCAAAGTTTCTATGTTTAATCCACCGCAAGGACCTGATTGCGGTCCAGAAGATCGCGGCCCTCGTTGATCTGCATAAAGCAGCAAATCACATCCACGCGGACAATAGACTTGCGCCCGATCCGCAGGACCGGGATTTTTCCCCAATCCACAAGGCGGCGGAGGGTATTGCGACCAATGCCGGTATAGTCGGCAGCTTCTTCAATCGTCATACCGATCTTACCAAAGCCCGCAGGCTGAACAGCGGAGTATCTTTCTGTATGAGTACGCCCGGAAGTCCCGGACGGAATATTCGCATAACAAACAGGCGAATTTGAAGCCATAATAGTTCGCCTCCTTCGGTAGAGTAGGTTAGAGGGCTTTGGCCCTCTTTCCCCTCATCAAACCGTGCATGAGGTTCTCCCTCACACGGCTTTCCGACATTCTTCTTTCTACAGCATTACGTCATGCTCTAGCCATTTTCTTTAATCCTTTTTCGTAAATGCTATTTCTAACAAATCCCACCTTTGACATATGGTTACGCCTTTGGTGTTTCTTGTTATACCATCTTGTAAAAGTACAGATAATGTACCAGTCGAGCGTCTGCATCCACCTTTCGTTTGTCTTGGTAGAATAGTAATTCTTCCACCCTGTGATTTTCGGGTTCAGATTCTTTATTAAATCTTCCTCTTTTGCTACCAGCAGACTTCGGCTGTTTACATTCCTTTTGATTTCTGCTTTCATTTTCTTCATGGCTTTTCTGCTTGGATACTGATATGTTTCCTTATACAGTTGTCCTTTGCTTGTTTCCGTTGTCATTCTTCTGTGATGCATTCCGAGAAAATCAAATCCCTCTTTTCCATCCCACATGCTGACAATCTTCGTCTTCTTTGGATGCAGCTTTAAGTCCAGTTTTGCCATGATGTAACGCAATAAGTTCAGTGCATGGTTTGCACTTTTCTTATTTTTGCAAATGATTACTGTATCGTCTGCGTACCTCACAAGAATACCGTGGGTGAGTCCATACTTTTCCCACAATCTGTCCAGTGTGTTCAGGTAGATATTTGCCAGTAACGGAGATATAACTGATCCCTGACTTGTGCCCAGTTCAGAGATTGTCAGTATATTCCCGTATAATACTCCTGATTTCAGCCATTGCCTTATCAGCTTTTGTATTCTCCGGTCTGATATTCTCTGTTCTACTAACACCATCAGCTTGTCCTGGTTTACATTGTCAAAGAATTTCTCAATATCTGCATCTACTACATAGTAGCCTTTGTTGTTACATGCTTTTCTGACTTTTTCAAGCGCCTGCTTAGCACTTCTTTTGGGTCTGAAGCCATAGGAGCAGTCTCTAAAATCTGCTTCAAAAACTGGCTCTATAGCTATCTTTGCAGCCATCTGCACGATTCTGTCTTTGACCGTTGGTATTCCAAGGGGTCTTTTACTTCCGTCTGGCTTTGGTATCATCACCCGCTTTACTGGGGACGGTTTGTATCTGCCGTCCGCCAGTTCTGCTTTTATATCTGTCAGATATTTCTCAATTCCTATCGCTTCAATATCCTCAATTCCGATACCATCCACTCCACTGGAACCCTTATTAGCTTTTACCCGTTTCCATGCCTCGAAAAGTACATCATCCCGGTATACTTTATCGTATAGTGCATGAAATCTTCGGCTAGCACATTTCTTGGCTGTTAGATATAGTTTGTTTTGAAGTTGTCGAACTTTTTCCTTGGAGTTATTAGTCTGCATGACATTCTCTCACTCTTACCCTCTCTACAAACATGAATGAAGTAAGGAACCTTCCCATAGACTGCGTTTTCTTGCACAGCCATTATCGGTACTATGTTCCTCTCCGACTCCCTCCCATCAGAAATACGATTTCGCCAAGCTTATACGCTTTCTCTTTACCCTTCGGTGATGGGTAGGGTCTCTCCAGTTCCGAACCACACTTTTCATACATACCGCTTCCTCTATACCGAGAGATTCTTCCGTGCTGCTTTCCAGTTTCTTCACACGTTCCATGGTTTTCGCCCATATTCGCAGGACTCAACTTCTCTTTGCTCTCTTTCGAGACCTTTTTAACGATACGGCAGAATTCACTTTATGTTACGGTCTGCATGATTGCTCGCTCCTCTTATCGAGGCTACTTTATCCACTCGCTTAGTACCCTGCATTACTGCAACGCACCGAGTTTAGCTACACAGCTCACTGGCGATTACTGTGACCGGACTTGCACCGGCTAGTGTGGTCCAGCTTTGCTGGACACACAGAACAAAAAAGCAGCCGCGCCGATCTGGTTAGAGCCGTTGTAACATACGGCGCACTTCGGCGCGGCTGCCTTGATTTTTCAGTAACTTCAAGTCCGCTGTATTTGCCACGCATCCCCAGCGGTGGGGATATTGCAGGCCGCCCCTGGCAGGGCTGTCATAACTCCGCAGCATCGTTCAAAGCGTGTGCCGCAGGGTTCCCCCTCAAGTCTGTGGGAGGTCGTGAGAAAGTATCTTTAACCCCCGCGCTGTCATCGCGCCCGGAATGCCTGTCCAGGTCTAAGGTATGCGTTGATCGCTCGGATAGCTTGTCCCATCACCTCCTTGAAGCTATCGTCATGGCGGCGCACCTTATGTCGCTCATCACGCGGGTTTCGTACCTGCAATACCGTATATTCAGTTGTCATGGTTCTGTGAAGGGTGAGGAAAATGTGTCCTTCACCTATCACATTTTTTCGGGTCATTTGTTAGGTATTTTTAAGAGCTTTCGCAACCTTTTTTGAAATTTTTTTCATCGCCCCGTCAAGGGAGAGAGAAATGCTGGCTTTTGTTACTCCTTCGAGCTTTGCAATCTCCGTAACGGACCTTTCCTCGGCGCAGTACATCCAAATACGCCGGTACTGCTTGGCATTCAAAATGCTCCTGAGTGCAGCCAGCCGCCGCTCCGTCAGAGCTTTTTTACCAGCCTGTAAATCTGCTTCATAGAGCTTTGAGAAAAATTCATCCTCGGCGGACTGGACCGCTCCGACCACATCCAGGTAATCATCCAGAGCCACCCGATTATCGTTGAAGCTCCGGCCTTCCTTTCTGTCTGGTGGTAGTCTGCATCAGACCAGGCTTTCCATTTCAGAAATTCTTCCTCACTGGAAAAGTCTGCGCGGGTAAGCCGGATGCGGCCGTTTACACTTATGTATATAATGCTGTCCTGATCTTGTTTGTTCAGGGCGTAATCACTTTTCTTATCAAACATACTTGTCCTCCATTTCAATTCAGGGGTTGACGGGTGAATTGAAATGGGGCAGGTGGAGAACGGCACCCTACGGAAAACCGCAGGATACGACAAAAAACGCCCGACTGGATATAATCCAGCCAGACGCTATCTGGTGTATTTTGATGTTGCCCTACATCGTATAGTTCATCTTCCTGGGTATAAGTCCCCGTTACCGGGGACAGACTTTTTTTGGCAGGTAAATTCCTGCCGGATTATGTCGAAGCTGTTCTCGCTTCACGGCGGCTCCCTCCTAAAGCCGCCGTTACATTCAGCACAGGGTCGTCATCCTCATAGGGCATGGAGAACGGCGGCCTTGAAATGTATTTCAAAACCGCCGTCAGGGTAAAAATATAAAATGAGCGCACAAAACTACCTGCCCCTGCAACGGTTTTTTTCTTTCCCCGTCTGGCGGGGCAGGATAGCTTGGCATATTCAGTTCAGTCTTGCTCCTGTGCGGCTGCCTCTTTCAGCCGGGCAAAACTTTCGTTGCTGATAACGTGTTCAATCCGGCAGGCGTCGGCCTCCGCTGTTTTAGGGTCAACGCCTGCGGCGATGAGCTGCTCTGTAAAGAAGCAGTGCCGCTCGTAGATTTTTTCGGCAACCTCCCGGCCTATGTCAGTCAAGTGGAGAAAATGATTCTCGTCCATGATGAGAAAGCCGCCATCTTTTAGGGTATTGACTGCCACACATACACTTGGCTTTGTGACCTCCATGTGCCGGGCCACATCCACGGAGCGCACCATGCCCATCTTTTTATGGAGAACAAGGATTGCCTCCAAATAGTCCTCCCCGGACGCATGAAGTTTCATCATTACCTCCTATCAAGCAGATAGTTTCTGCTCTGCATTCCACATGGCTGCGTATTTTCCACCTTTCGCAAGCAATTCATCGTGAGTTCCAGCCTCAACAATCCTTCCGTCACCTACTACAAGGATTTGATCTGCATTTTTGACGATGGACAGAGTATGAGCAATCATAACCACAGTTTTTTCTCTTTGAGAAGATTGGCAATCGCCTGTTTCACAGCCAGCTCGTTCTCGATGTCGAGGGACGCTGTTGCTTCATCCAAAAGCAGGATCGGGCTGTTTTTCAAAATGGCGCGGGCAATCGAAATACGCTGGCGCTCCCCGCCGGACAGAAGGTTTCCGTTCTCGCCGGTCGGCGTATCATAGCCCTTCTCCATCTTGCGGATGAAACTGTCACAATTAGCCTCGATTTCTTCGTCCGTGGCGTTGGGGCGAGCGTGGCGGATATTGTCCCGGATGGTATCGTCAAAGAGGAACACATCCTGATCTACCATAGAGATTTGTTCCAGTACACGCTCTGTGTTGTCCCTAACATCGGAATACACATTCCTCACCTTGTCGCTAATATCGGAACACATTTTTTTCACTTCTTCCCCAATATCAGCTTTCCTTTCAAAACGCTTCTTTGCATTTCCAATTTAGATGAACCTTTTTAGAGAGAACTCATTATTTCATTCCGAAATTGGAAATCTTATTCTTTAATACCGTCCTTCCAATTATACCTCCGACAAACGCTAAAATAATCGTCGCAACAATCATCAAGACCAGCATAAACGGCGTTGCCATTGAATCCATAGAAGCCGCATATTCAGCCGACATTTCCTCTGCTGCTTTACTGATCGTATAGTCGCGGAATGCCCAAATATAAATAGGCGATCCCGACATACCAAATACAAATAAAATGTAACTGAACAGATTTCCTTTCGGGCTGTTATATCCACTTGCTTTTCTGATAGTTTCAGCCAGCACAGCACTTGCAGCTAACGTCACGATAACTAAATTTGATAATTCCCCAGCCACAAAATAAATCAGACCTACTACCAGATTCATAATAATAGCTACTCCGAAAACCTGCTGTCTGGCCGTAATATACAGATAAGGAACACCCGCAAGCAGGCCGATCAGCGCCGTCATAAACATCCATGTGATCGGCGTAAATGAGCCTGACATCATGGCAAGCATTGTAATCATAAAATAAATCAGCGAAAAACCGATAGTGACCCCAAAACCTTTTCCTGTCCACTTTGTTTCCATAAGAATTTTTCTCCTTTCACTGTTCATTATCCAATAGCCCAACCTTCAGCCTTTTCTCTAATGTTAATGAATCGTTTATAGATTCCTTCCTGAGAAGCCAACTCATTATGCGTTCCGCGCTGGACAATTTCTCCTTCATCTACTACCAATATCTGATCCGCATTTTCAATCGTAGCAAGCCGGTGAGCAATTACAATAATCGTTTTTCCGTGTGTCAGGTTGCTGATCGCCTGCTGAATCAAATGCTCATTTTCCGGATCAACACTGGCTGTAGCCTCATCTAATATAACAATAGGAGCATTTTTCAGCATCGCGCGGGCAATAGAAATTCTCTGCTTTTCCCCTCCTGATAAGGTAGAACCGCCCTCACCGATTATGGTGTCATATCCTTCTGGAAGTCCCATAATAAAATCATGGCATCGAGCCGCTTTTGCCGCCGCGATCATTTCTTCCTCTGTCGCATTAGGATCGCCAAAGAGAATATTATTTCGTATAGTATCCTGGAACAGATATACATTCTGAAAAACCATACTGATATTTTTCAGTAAAGAATCACAGGTAAATTCCTTTACGTTCTTTCCGCCCACCAGGATCTGCCCTTTTTGTACATCATAGAATCGTGCCAATAAATTACAGATAGTTGTTTTTCCACTGCCGGAAGGCCCAACGATTGCCGTTGTCGTATTCTGCGGGATTGCGAATGATACATGGGACAATACTTCCCTGCTGTCATATCCAAAGGAAACATCCTTAAATTCAACATCAAAATGGTTGATCGTAATATCCTTTCCGTCTTTGTCAATAAACTCTGCATCGTCAATACTCTGTAACTTTTCAGCTACTGTATCTAACATCTCCAGAATATGCAAGGACGTATTTGCCGCTTCAATGGTATTGAACATCACATAACTGTAAACAATCAGCATAAGAGCCATAGGAAGCTCCATGGTTCCCTTTAGAGCCATCAGCGCAGTGAGGATCGTAATGACACTGGTTCCCATATAAAGCCCAAACCGATGAAGCGCGTCACAAGGTGCAAAATTTTTCTCCATACGGATATTAATATCTTTCGATTTACGGTATGCCTTATAAAGTCCTTCTGAAGCTACACCTTCCTGCTTGAAAGACTTTACCACAGCCATACCTCTGACATACTGAACAATCTCATCTGCCATTTCATTGATGCTCTCCTGCCGAATCGGAGAGTTTTTGCGGCTCTGATGTTCAATAAGCTGTAAACCTGCAGAGGAAATAATCACCGCTATGAGAGCAGAAATTCCCAGAGCCGGTGAAAAGAACAGCAGGAAAATAATCGTAATCAGCAAAAAGATATAACTGTCAACAATGTTGTTTATGACATTCATCGCCTGCATTTCAAAAAATGCAAGGTCTGTCGTAATTGCTGTCGTAAGTTCCCCCATATTTTTGCGCTGTAAAAAGCCGAGTGAAACCCTCTTTAAAATATCGCCAATTTTCAATCGTTCTGCCGTTGTCACTTCATGGGCAATACTATCCTGCTTTGTAGCCCTTAAATATGCAAAAAGCCAGCGGAGTAAAATCGTACCGACGATAATTCCTGTCAGCATAAAAACAAAACTCTGATCCAATACCGCCACACCGTTAATATCGTCCAAAATGGTTTTAATCACCCAAACCCCGCATACAATAGGAACAATGCCAAGAATATTATTTACCATAGATAACACAATCCCCAAGTACAGGCGCTTCTTATACTGTGCCATCATATGGAAAAGCCGTTTCAATATACGGATCATGCCAGCACCTCCTCGCTTACATTTACAGACCATTTTTTTGCTCCGATATGCGCCTGCCACATATCGTTGTATAATGTACTATTCTGCAGTAACTCTTGATGTGTTCCGCTTTGTATAATCTTTCCGCTCTCTACCAGAAGAATTTTATCGGCATTTTTTATTGTAGAAAGCCGATGTGCAATGACCAGCAAAGTCTTTCCTTTCGTCAACTCAGCAATGGCCTCCTGAATTTTCGCCTCATTTTCAGGATCAGTGAAGGAAGTCGCCTCGTCAAGAATGATGATCGGTGCATTTTTCAAAATGGCCCTGGCGATAGCAATTCGCTGTCTCTCACCACCGGACAGTTTATCTCCTGCTTCCCCCGCTGTGGATTGATACCCATGCTCTAATTTATTGATAAATTCATCGCACTGTGCTTTTTTTGCCGCTTCTAATACTTCTTCATCGGTTGCCTTTGGATTTCCCAGACGGATATTTTCCATGATCGAACTATTAAACAAAAAATTATCCTGCGTTACGAAACTCACTTCATCTGCGAGTTGTGTAAGCGGAATATCTTTGATATTTACACCGCCAATCGCAATACTCCCATCTGTCACATCCCAAAACCGTGCCACCAGACGCGCCAGAGTAGATTTACCGCCGCCAGATGGCCCGACTAACGCATAAAAAGACTTTTCAGGAATCTTCACGCTGACATCATGGATTACATTTTCCTTCCCGGTATATGAAAACGTAACATGTTCCATACAGATGTCATGTCGAGTTATGGGCTTTTCTTCAGACACCAGGGAAAGTTCTCCAATATCAAAGGTCTTATTGACCGTATTTATGGAATACTGGATAGACTTCAACTGATTAAAAAACAAAATGAACCGCCCCAAACTGCTTACGAGCCCCATGGACAGCAGCATAGCCATTGTAATCTTAGGCAGGGTCGTTGCGCCGGAAAGGTACATGGCCGTTCCTATTGGCAAAACCCCTAAAAGCGTCGTTGGAAGGATCACAGCCCCTAAAGTCGTAAACTTCCATGTGGATTTATACCAATTAAGCGTTGTTTCCTTAAATGCCTCAACAGCTTTACGATATTTTTCGTAGGAGGAAGTAGACTGGTTGAACGCCTTTACAACCTCAATTCCCTCTACATATTCGACCACAACATTGTTCATATGTTCGTTGGATTCCATGTATTTCTGATAGGTTTTATTGTAGCCGCCCAACATCATCCCATAGGGAATCATCGCAAGCGGTATCGTAATAAGCGAAGCAAGCGCGAGCCTGAAGTCAATCATACACAGATATACAAATACTGCCAGAGGTAATACGAGTGCTCCAGAGCCTTCAGGAATTACATGCGCCAGGGGAATCTCAATATTCTCTATCTGATCCACAACGATATTCTTCACTTTTCCGGCATTGATATTTTGCGTTACCCCCAGGGGGGCTTTCAATAACTTTTCCGCTACTCGTTTTCGCATAAGTTCCAATATGGTATATGCAGAAATATGAGATAATGTTGTCGAGATTGCATGAAACAAAACCTTCACGATAAATCCCGCAATACAGATCCCGCCCCAAAAAAGAATCTCCTCTGTTGTGGCAGACTCATCAAAAAACATGATAATAATACGATAAGCCGCCGCAAAAGGAACAATTCCACCGGCTACCGAAATCAGCGCACAAAGAACAGACAGTATCAATTTCCCTTTACATGGTTTTGCATAGGATAAAATACTTCCAAGCATACCTTTTTCATTCATCATTCATCCTCCTTTTGAAATAGAATTCGATATATCTTACATGCAGTCTCCTTTTGCACCTCAAAATAATCTTCCACATGCCCTGCTTTTAAATAGCAGATATGGGTACAGGTTGACATTAAAAACTCATAATCATGTGACGTTACCAGGAGGGTTTTCCCTGCCTCCGACAACTCATGAAGCAATGCTGAAACATTCTTCATACTTGTATAGTCAAGGCCACTGGTCGGCTCATCAAAGCAGATCACATCCGTATCTTTCATACAAGCTACCGCAATACAAAGCCGTTGCTTCTGTCCGCCGGAAAGAGAGGCCGGATGTTGCTGCAGATAGTCAGAAAGTCCCATACGTTCTAATAAAGATAAGCCCTTTTTACGAAGCTGTTCATTTTCGCCATTTCCCAGATATAATTCTTTCTCAACACTTTCTGTAAATAATTGGTAATCACTATTTTGCATAACGAGAAATGTATCACGGTTTCGTATTTTATGATTGACAGGCTTTCCGTTAATCAAAAAGCTGCCGGACATTTCTTTTTTTAATCCGCAGATAATTTCTAATAACGTGCTTTTTCCAACTCCATTATTTCCGACAATGCCAACAATACTTCCCTTATTTGCCGAAAAACTTACGTTCTTCAATGGTTCGTCTGTTTTGTCGTAATAATAAGAAATGTCCTTCAGACAAACTTGTTCCTCATTTGTCAGAACATTAGGTACATGCGGATTTATGGATAATAACTGGACGCTCCGTAGTCCCATTGCATTCGCTGCCTCATTTGACAGATTCTTAAAATCCTTTGCCCCAATCTCTTTTTTTACTTTTCCATCTTCAATCAGTATCGCGCGGTCAGCAATATCCTTCAAATAGTGAATACGATGTTCCGAAATCACAATCGTATAGCCCTGTTTTTTTAAGGTATTTAATATTTCCATAAGATGTTCTGTTGCCGCCGAATCCAGATTAGCTGACGGCTCATCTAAAACCAGAATCTTAGGTGACAAAGCATACACCGAGGCAATCGCAATTGATTGTTTTTCGCCACTGGAAAGCTCGAAAATACTTCGTTCCAACAATTTTGTAATCTGTAAATCATTCGCTGCCATTTCTATCCGGCGGCACAATTCCTCCCGTGGCAGTCCTACATTCTCACAGGAAAATGCAATCTCTGCCGTAGTATCTGTCGCAAAGAACTGAGACCGGGGATCTTGAAACACAGAGCCGACAATACCGGCAAGATCCTGAATATCCAAATCCGAGGTATCCTGTCCGTCAATATAAACCTTGCCTTCCAACTTGCCCTCAAAAAATTCTGGCACTAGCCGGTTAATAAGACGTGTGATCGTTGTCTTTCCACAGCCTGAACTTCCCAACAGTACCACAAACTCTCCCTGATGAATATGTAAATTGATATGTTCCAGAGCGTCATCTTTTGAGTTCGCATATCGAAAGGAAACATCTTCAATGCGGATCATTCAAATTCCTCCCTTCTGAAGAATAGAATTCACTGCTATTCCTCCGATCACTGCAATTACGACAATACCGGCAGCAACAAAGTCTTTTAATCTTAAACGAATCTCTCTATAAGAAGTTCTTTTTGTTTCCAAGTCTAATCCTCTCGTCATGGCAGAGGCCGCAAGTTCATCTGCTATCTTCATACTTCTGATAATCAGCGGAACGATTGCATATTCCCCTGTTTTTATCGGGTGCAATATAATATTTTTAAAGGTCAAACCGATTCCCCTTAATTTCATTGTGTTTTTTATAGAGCGAAATTCATCGCTCACTGTGGGAAGGTATCGGAATACAACAGCTAACGTAATAATCGCCCCTTTAGGGGAGTGCATATTTTGTAATGCCGTTGAAAAGTCGCTGATACGAAGTTTTGTTGCCATCCAATTTCCCATCACAAAGAAAATAGAAGTTCTCTCCAGAAAGAATATGATCAATCCCAATGCGGCTTTTACTCCCTCATGGGGGATAAAACTGATGAGAAATTCCAATATCAAAAAGCTCCCAAACAATATTCCTGTTCGCCATGCTCCTCTCCAAAGGCGTCGAATCATATACAAAGCCACAATGATAATATAATCCCACAACAATACCCATGTACTTTGGGAAATATAAGTAGCTGTGGTAAATAATATCAGCATTAGTAATTTCATGCGTGGATCAAGTGACGTATAAATATCTTCCTGCTTATTTCCCATCTCCAACCTCATACTTAGACAATCCCCGCTTTAAGAAAGTGTTTTTTCAGTAATACCTTTCCAAGAAAAGCACCAATTACACAACCGACAATCGTAGCTGCCAATCCCACAAAAAACATTGGACCGATAACAAGATTAAAAACAGCTCCATACAGATCAGCATATGCCGGAACTGCAGCCAAATAAAGATCTTTTAAAAAAATCAGTGGCAACGTCATCGCCAAATACCAAAAAACGGTTTCTATCGTAAAACAGAGTAGCATTGTAGAAAATTTATGCCGGTCTAATTTGCGCCAAACAAGTTCCGCAACAATCGCTCCGACAACCAGAACTAATGAGACAGCCCAGAAATTCATAAGCATTAAAACAGCCAGAATCATTCCAAATAGTAAAGGAACACCTTTTTTATTTACTTTGGTGTATAATAAGAGATAAATAGTTCCCCATAAAATCGCGCAAACGGCAAATACAAACAGGTTCCCCACTACAGACATCCCTACCGGTGTCCCTACGACAGAGAAAACAATAAACATCAAAACAAACATAATTGCTGTTGTAATATAATCCCGTACATTCATACGCTCGTTGTTCCGTTTTCTTGTTTTTTTCGTTTCCATAAATTGTTTTCCTCCTGTGGTTAGTTATTGCTAATCTTATCTTTTAAATCTAGGCTTAGCCCTATCATAGAACTAAGCCTAAAAGCCCAAAACTGCCTGCCAGTTAAAAAATTTAGAAACAGCCTTACAATGATATACTGCCTGTTCTTTACTAAGGTCATGCACGATCGGCTCAAACATGGTAGACCAGAAAGCCGTCAAAAGCATGTGAAGCTCATTTTCATCTATGCGTTCCGGGGCAATCCCCTTTTGATAAGCTGTTTCTATAAACCGCATAGATTTCTTTGTGTGTTCATCAACAAAGTCATTCAAAAAGTTAGAATAGACGGAACCTTCTGAACAACACAAAAGCATTTTAAAGCCATCGTAATGGTCATAAAGAAAGTCCATAAATCTATTCAAAGTTACCTCAGACATATCCCAAACCGCGTGCATCTCATTCTGGTTAAGTTTTTCATAATCGAAACTTTCACCTTCCGAGTGGATTGTCTTTAAGTCCTGCAACGTAGGTGCTAAAAGTGCTTCAAAGAGTGCTTCTTTTCCTGCAAACCGTTTATATAAGGCGCCTGTCGTAACGCCAGCAGTTTTACAGATTTTTCGCAAAGACGCCTCCACATAGCCTTTTGATAAAAATTCTTCTTTTGCACTGGCCAATATCTTTGGATCTATACTGTGATCTGGTAATGACATATGGTTCCCCCTTTCGTAATATTTCCGCAACCGATAACATTGATACCAGTAACACCGTTATCATATTAGCAGATTTATATATGCCTGTCAATAGCTACTTTCTTTACCTTACCATTTCTCACTCTAATCGGCTTTATTATAGGAAAGTGTTGGATATACAAGTGCAAGTCGATTCGCTGAATTATTCCGCAAAAGCACTGGATTGCTGCCATTAGAGTACAGAA
Organism: uncultured Blautia sp.; assembly: GCA_963927715.1. GTDB lineage: Bacteria > Bacillota > Clostridia > Lachnospirales > Lachnospiraceae > Blautia_A. Next base: position 20,385 of record CAWVBU010000002.1, read on the forward strand.
AAACTGCACAGAGAAAGTAAAGCATGATTTCCTTCTCCTGTGCTTTCAGCGTGTTCATCAGCTCCCAGCGCATGGGGTCACGGGCTTTCAGTTCCTCGGTGACACCTGCCGCCTCCATCATGTAATTTCTCTCCATGTATGAATTATAAAATGAACTCAAAGCGCATATCACATCATTCCCAGCACACTCTATGAACAATAGAATGTAATAAGGTGATGTGATATGCCAAATGTGAAAGATTGCCCTGGATTTGAAACCTTCGGAGCAGATGTTCAGCAGGCGCGTGAAGCTGTGAAAATGTCCCGCCGGGAGCTGGCCGAAAAGGTCGGCATTGATCCGCGCTATCTTGCAAATATTGAGTTGTGCGGCACAATACCAAGCGTGCCGGTTGTGATGCAGCTCATCCGTATTTGCAAGCTGCCCGCAGAACGCTATTTTAACCCGGAACTTCTTCGGGAGGACAGCGAACAACGCCAGCGGACCAGCCACAAATTACAGCTTTGCCCGGAAAAGTATCTGCCCATTGTGGAAGGTGTCATTGACGGAGCCATCAAATTGAAAGACACGGATGATGAGAAGGAGGATGTGTAAGCGTCCTCTTTTTCCCATTGGAAGAAATACCGCCCGAAAGGGCAAAATACGGGGTACGAGAAACCGGCAAGCAATGCCTCGTGGGACCCACCGAGGCCAAACCTGGGATTTCCGCTGACGCGAATATCCCAGGTTGCTTGTTGAGGGCGCTGCCCCCAAGCCCCCATGAACAGCTTCATTCTGAAGCTGGCTGCGCGTTCCGATGGAACGCTTTTCCCATCGCCCAGACGATGGATAGCACAGGACAAGAACCGCATCCAGAGCAAGCCGCCGGTGGGCGGTGCTTTGCACTCTTGACCCGGTTCCCGTCCTGCGCCAGTGAGCAGACAAGAGGGAAAGCCGCCGCAGGCTTTCCCTCCCGAAAAGCCCAAATCCATGAGCCGGTCATCGTCCCTGGTTTTGCTCCTGGGAATGGTCTTTCTCTGTCTGCTTTTCTTCCTCATAGCCCATGATGCGATCCACATTGGCCTTGACGGTCAGAAGCTCCTTCATTTCATCACGGGCCTTTCGGTAGCTGGAATAGGCTGCCTTTTTTTGTGCCATCAGCTCCGCATACTCTGTCTGCAAGCTCTTGACAGTAGGCAGCTTTTTCATTCCCAGCTCATCAAATGCTTTCTTTGCGGTTTGGTGCAAAAGGATGTCCGCCTCATGCTCGGCGCGGAACTTCTTTGAATAGCCCGCTTTGCGATATGCAACATAGACCTCCCGCGTTTTGGCATAGTTGATAATGTGGGTGCGAAGGACCGCGATCTCCGTCATTCGCTTTTCCGCCGCCTTGATCTGCGAGGATAATTCATTGTACCGGGCGGTGGCTGCCGCTGTCTTTTCAGACAGCACTTTGTAATCAAGCAGCTTATGCTCGGAGAGATAATTCATAGTCTGCGCCATCTGCTTCAGATTGAAGCCAGTGGCCCACCGCTGATAACCAGCCCCCTTGCCAGCGCGGAGCTTTTCCTGAATATCGACCATCAGGCTTACAGTCTGTTTCGGCTCCGGATGGAGCGTGGCCCTGGTGGGGGTATGTTCCTTTTCTCCGGCCAGAACCGCACGAAGCTCGGCTTCGCTGTACCCTTTGCCCAGCTTCTTACTCATGCGGGCGGCATTATCCCAGCCAGGCACTTTGAGGCTGTACGACTGCCCACGGCGGGACACCTCGCAGCCCATCCCTTCCAGCAGCTTCAGCAGGGCATCGAAGTCGGCGGGCTTTTGCTCCAGGGCCTGGTCGATCATCACCCGCAGCGTCTCCCGCTGGGATTGTTTGGCCCGATCCCCCAGCCACTTGTTATAGCTCTTTCCATGCGGCTTCGGGTTCTCCACAATGGAATATCCGTTCTCTATGCAGATGGTATCATTAAGCCGCCGGACCGCGCGGGTGCTGCCCCAAAAATTCCGAAACTTCCGTTGATGGTCCAAGGCGGTGGCATCGAAAATGATGTGGTTATGGATGTGCTTTTTATCAATATGAGTGCAGACAATAAAAGCGTGTTTTCCCTTGGTAAAACGCCGCGCCAGCTCACAGCCCAGCCGGTTTGCTTCTTCCGGCGTAATCTCACCAGGGACAAAGGACTGCCGGAGATGATAGGCAATCACATCGTCCTCGCCCCGTACCCGGCCGGTGGCGGCGATGTACTGACGCTTATTGAAAAGGAACTCCGCATCTGCAATCCGGCTGTCACATTGATAGCTGGTAATGAGCCTGCCGTTGTCTGTTTTCTGCGGATTTTGAACATAGTCGATGATGTCGCTGATGGCCGTCCCCAGCATCATATGAACCGTATGAAAGAATTGTGGAAGGAGCTTCCTGCTGACGGGAAACCGGAATGGCTGACCTGGGAGCAGCTCCTGAACTATGAAAAAGCCATATGCAACGAATAACTATCATAATTAGGAAGGATCTTCCCACGGGGAGGTCCTTCTTTTTCAAGGAGGATACTTATGAGAATTACGATTTACCAGATCATCCCGGAACTGGATCAGGAAAGGCTGATGTTTCTGCCGCTTTCCTGCTTTCAGAAAGCCGGTTATCAAACGCCGCCTGCCGGGATTTATGAATCTGTATTCTGTGGAGAGACAGAAGCTGCTACATTGGAAGAAATCTACCGGATTTTTAACCGCACGGACGAAGCAGATACCCGATATCTGGAAAAAATCGGTTTTACCGGACATTCCCTGTCTGTTTCTGACATCCTGGAAGTGCAGGATGCACCGGGAGACAGCCGTTTCTACTTCTGTGATACCTTTGGCTTTCCTCAGATATCCTTTCAGAAAGAACATGCCATGCTGCCTGTCCAGAACCATAATTATATTCCTTATGAGCAGATCATCCGGTCCAAATCCAGTTATCTGGCATATCTGGATGACAGCGGACTTTCTATTCATCCCTGTATCCAGGTCCAGCTTCAGCGCTGCAAATACAGCCAGTGCCAGCTTGGATACCGTCTCCGTTATCTGCATAACGGTCGTTGGAAGCAGAAGGAATTTCTGGAGCGTCCTGCGGTTCTTTTCTTTGGGGATTCGCATGGACTGCCACCGAAAGGTCTATGGTACAAAACTCCGGCATCTCCGGTACGGATTTCCCGATACCCGGCACACAGCCCGGAAAATCTGAAGCTGTTGGAAGAATGGTGCCAGAACCAAAAGATAACATATGAATATCTTTAAGAAAGATGGGAGGAAAATCTATGATCAAAGAAAGAAAAGGAAATCTGCTCCAGGCAGATACGCCGATGATCGCCCACCAGGTCAACTGCCAGGGCGTCATGGGAGCCGGTATCGCCAGACAGATCCGGAAAGATTTCTTAACTGCAGGCCAGTATCGGGAATACCAGCAGCTCTGTAAAAAGAACAGGGAAGCCCTTCTTGGCGCCTGTTATTTAACGCAGAAGAAGGATACGCTGCGCTATGTGGCTCATCTGTTTGCCGAAAATATTCCCACCGGCAAAGGGCTGGATACAGAATATAGCGCATTAAGGCAGAGCCTGACCAGTATGATGTTCCTGGCTGCGCAAGAAGGAGTATCCCAGATCGCCATCCCCGGCTATCTGGGCTGCGGGCTTGCAGGCGGTGACTGGGAGGTGGTTTACAGCGGGATTCTTGTTCCCCTGTTCTCTAAATCCTGTTTTACCCTTACTATCCTGTACCTGCCGGGCAGCATCCGGCGGCTCTGGGAAGAATTTGGAGAGATTCCTATGGACCCGGAGACAGAATGTATCGAACAGTCCTGGCATGGATTTCCGTCTGGAACACACCGGGAAAAAATCTGGCACTGGTTTGAAGAGACCTTTCAGATCAGCGTAGCGGAAGATCTTATGTATTAAGTGAACTATGATAAAACTATGAGGTGATCGAATATGAAAGAAAAGATAAAATGCAGTGAATGTGAATTTTGCAATTCCTTTCGTCCTTACGGTAACAGCCGGGCTTCTTTTCGCTGTAAGCACCCGGATCAGCATTATATTTTAGATTATTTCCAGGAACATAGAATGTCAAAAGATCCAGGATTCCTGGATTATGGGAAACCCTGGTCTGATGAGGTTCCGATAAAGACCTCTCCAGCCTGGTGTCCAAAGAAGAAAAAGGAATAACAAATGACTTGGAGCCGCCCTCACGGACGGCTCCTTTCTATGTTTCCGGATCGAATTTGTAGCCTACACCCCAGACAGTCCGAATGTATTGCCTGTCAGTATACTCCCGAAACTTCTTCCGGATGCTGTAAATCATACACTCAACCTTGGCATCCACACTTACAGGGATGTCATCCCAGACTGCTTCATAGATCTGTTCTTTGGTAAATACCCAGCCTGGATGATTTACAAGAAGCAGTAAGATATCAAACTCATAATGTGATAGAAATACTTCATTCTCCGCTGCTAATATCCTCCGCTGATCTGGATAAATAACAAGCCCACGAAAAACGATCTTTCTTATGTTCTCTTCCTCACATTTATACTTAGCAGAATATCTTTTTAATACAGCCATAATTTCATTTAAAATAGCCTTTTCTGTATCATCAAATTCTGCGAGTAAAATATATCCTATATTCCCATCTCCAATCAAATAACTTTTTCTAACGGGTTCATATAGATTGCAGCCCTTACTCTGTACACAATTTGCCATTCTTTATTTCATAAATTTTATCTGCCTCTTCTGCAAGTAGTTTACTATGAGTTACCACAATTACACTTTTTCCCAATTCGTGTGCAGTTTTCTTTAGCAATTCAATAATTTCCCCTGCCGTATCCTCGTCCAAATTTCCAGTGGGTTCATCCGCTAAGAGCACCTTGGCTTCACTTGCCAAAGCACGGGCAATCGCCACACGCTGCTGCTGGCCACCGGAAAGCTGCAGCACATTCCGCTTCCAGTCTTCCCTTGGAATACTGACTTCCTGTAATAGCTTCTCTGCATCTTTCTTTCCACCTAGCTTCACATTTTCTTCCGTTGTCAAATAATCGATCAGGTTGTAGTTCTGAAAAACAAGAGAGATATCGTGCCTCCGGTGATAATTCAGCCCCTTTTTACGAATATTCTCTCCATTATAAAGAATGGTTCCTGATACCGGGTTATCCAAGCCCGCTAAAAGGGAAAGAAATGTGGTTTTTCCTGAACCACTGGAACCGACAATCGCATAGAACGTAGCTTCCTCAAAAGTGGCAGATACATTTTTTAGAATTATTTTATCCCGCTTCGATTTATAAGAATATAAGACATTTTTCGCCTCTAAAATCATTTCCATTCCTCCTAACTCATTTCGCTTAAAATATCTTTCGGGTTCTTGCGGAAAATCAGGACGCTTGCCGCACCTGTAGATAAAATAATCAAGACACCTACGCTAAGACTATCTGCAAGCAGCATAGTAGAGGTAATCTCTGTTTCTACATCCGTGACGGTAAGTTCCGGCGCCTGATAATCGGTGGCAACTTTGCCCGTATCCATTTCATCCTGCAATTCGGCCTGTTGTGCCTGCTGACCCACCAGATAATCAGCAGCGGCATTGGAAACTGCCGGAGCAATCAGGAACGAAAGTGCAAGCGCCAAAACGCCGATCAGAACAGCTTCGGTTAAAATCTGCAAAAATATTTTTCCCTTTGCAATTCCAATGGACAGAAGTATGCCAATCTCATTTGTTCTGTTCCTGATCCAGAAAATAAAAATCAAAAACAGGATCACAAAGCTTGCTCCGGTCACGACCAGAAGCAGCGTGTTACTGATTTTTTCCAAATCATTGAAGTTGGAAGCCATTGTGTCAAGATTTCCGTTGTTGTCGATCAAATCATACCATTGCCAGTTAATATCCGTTTTCTTGATGGCCTCCTTTACCGCATCGTAATCATCCACATTTGCCACTTTAAAATAAGCCTTTTCATACAGCGGATCATCCTGCTCCACCTTCTCAGGAAAATGTAAATCCGTGAAAATAACATTTTCAGAGCGGTAAGTATCACCGGACATATAAGGTTTCATCTGTTCTTTTACCTGATAGATTCCTACAATCGTTGCCTCTTGCACGGGTTCCTCCGCTTTTACTGAATGAAATTGCAGATGGTCGCCGACCTTTAGCTGGTTTTTTTCTGCCAGTTCTTCGGAAATGACACAAACATTTGTATCATCCTTTGTCGTCATCCGTCCCTCCAGGATGGTAACATTGCCGCTGAGGACATTGGCGTCCATTGACATATCCCGATTACCAATCAAGGCTACACCCTGAAAATCATTGGTCTGGTCTGCATCGGCATCCTCAATCCGTTCAAAATTTGCCTGTTTTACCGCAGTAGGAACCGTGGTTATATTATAGTCGGCGATTCCCTCCACAGCAGCAATCTTTTCAATATCATCAGCTTTTAATGACTCAAAGGAATGATCCGTCGTTATCATCAGGTTTTCGGAACCCATGACAGTCACGTTTTTCAAATGGACTCCACCATAACTTCCCTGACCGTCCGGATTGCGTTCTAATATTTTTTGACTGGCTTCTTCCAATCGTTGGCTTCTGCTCTCTGGATTATATTCCAGTAAAAATCCTGCGCCGATGGCCTGCCGTGTACTGTCTTTCGTAGCAATGTTTGCAGAACGGCTTGCCATACCAGACAGGAAAAGCAGACTGATGATACAAACTACAAGCAGAAGCAGCAGACTTTTAACCGGCTTTCTAAAACAGGAACGAATTGCCCGTTGCAATAAGTTCATCGTATTATCCCTCCATTCGTGACAGAATATCTTTCGGATTTGCACGGATTACTGGCAGCAAAGACAGCAATACAGCAATTACAACCACTCCGCTGCCAATCCCCAATAGCAATGCGATATCGGTAAATTGTAAGGAAACCTGCAGAGAAACGCCTGTTTCCACAGAAGACAGCAACAGTTCTGTAAGGCTTCCTGCAGCCAGCGAACCTAGACCGCAGGAGCAAAGCAGGGCAATGAGAAACACGGCTGCCGCTTCCAAAAGAGCCTGCAAAAAGATAGTGGCTTTCTGTTCGCCCAAGCTGATAAATACAGCCATTTCCTTTTGTCTGCTCCGCATCCACATACAAAGCAGTAGGGAGACAATCACCGTGCCGGCGAAAAAGGTAAGCAAACGCATCAGTGATACCACCCTTGTTATTTGTGTTAATGGAGCTTTCATCTGCTGATACAGGGCATCCGACGTGGTAATGTCCGCTTTATCCTGCAAAATGCCCTGTATGCTCTCTGCCAATGGATCTAAAAGCTCCGGCTGACCGGTATATGCCGATACTTTATAAAATCCGCTGCCGTCAAATAATTCTAAATATGCCGTATTATCTATATAAATCTGATTTTCCATCCGATAGACGGCAAGTGTATTGTTTTCCTGCTGGCTTTCATTGCCAGTAAGATATTCCCCAATCACTTCCACGGTAACAGCTTTTCCGTTTTCTGTTTCAAAAGAAAGTGTATCGCCAATCTGCAAACCATTGTATTCTGCAAATCCCGCATTAATGACGGCGCCATATTTGGTTTCCGGCTTGACCAGTTCACCGTCTGTCAGCCGATAAGACTGATCCGCAAAGGGACTGTCTGTATCCATATCATCAAAGGATAGCAGGCTGACTTTCAAGTTGTCCGGTTCTGTGGAAGCGCTTGCGGTCACAGGCGCAAGATCTGTTAAATATGCGGATTGCTGCCCCATTCGATTGATGGACGTTACCTCCGCTAAATTTTTAATCATTTCGGCTTCTTTGTCTGTAATCGGATTGGCGGTGTCTGAAATTTCACATACCACTTTTGCTCCTGCTTTTTCCTGCATGGCAGCCTCTGTGCTTTCTGTTGCGTGTAAAATCATGTTTGTACTGAGGATCATGCTGTTGACAAAAAGGAAAATCAACAGCAGCAGCACCGACTTTCCGCGTTTCCGCATCAGATAAAGGAAGCCTCTCTTATAAAAAGGCATCGATCTATCCCTCCTGTTAATTAAACCGGGTAATCAGCACTTTTGTAGCATGGATTTCCCCATCATCCTGTGTTTCTCCATAAACATAAACAGACGTAGATTTTTTTACATCGGAAGCCGTAGCCGCTTCTAATTCCACTGCGCCGGTGGAACTGTTGATGTTGGCAATCTGGAAGGTACAATCTTCTCCATAAGAAACCGTAGTGCTTTCCATGCCGCTTTCCATTCCCTCTGCCGCTGATTTTGCTATCTGCCCATCATCCTGATCGGGAACGACCTGAAAACTTCCATCCTGAAAATCAGCTACGCTGCCTCTTAAACTAGCTGTCTCTACCAAATTGTCCAGATTTGTTGAGTTTTCGCCGCCATCGTCCGATGCTCCTGTGTCACCAGCTTGATTCTCACTCTGACTGTTCACAGATGTCCCACTATCTGCGGCCTGTTCCCCTTTGGAATTTCCACAGCCTGCCAGTGAGAGTGCAAAAATCAAGACTCCAGTTACCATTACTAATTTCATATGTTTCATTTGACATAGCTCCTTTCTGTTTTATGGGCCTATCATACAAAAAAACTTCTGTAAAACTCATCTAAGAAATAAAGAAATCGACCTCAGTTTTTAGAGAACTTTTAGAGGATTTCTTTGCTATACTTGTTATACTGATGATATGAACTAAAAAAGGATGAATGGATTATGAAAATATTGCTTCTGGAGGATGACCTGGATCTATGCGATCTGATACAGAAAGAATTATCCAAAAGCGGGCATACCGTAGACTGCTGTAATGACGGGGAAACAGCCATGCTTTACGCACTCAATAAAGATTATGGCTATGACCTTGCCCTTGTTGACCGGATGCTCCCCATTATAGATGGACTGACAATAATCAAGGCGATGCGAAGAAAGGACATACAGATTCCGGTTATTATTATTACCGGTATGTCTGCCCTCGATGACCGGATCGATGGTCTGGACGGCGGAGCGGACGATTATCTGGTTAAGCCGTTTCATATCCGGGAGTTACTTGCCCGGATAAGGGCATTAACCAGGCGCTCCAAAGAGATCCATGACGATGTAATATTAACTTACGGGGATCTGCAGTTTGACAGAGAAATAAGGGAATTGACCTGCCATGAGCAAAAATTAGACCTGACAGGAAAAGAGGCGGAGCTTCTGTATACATTTATGAAACAGCCGGAAACCCTTTTTACAAAAGAACAGCTTGTTTTAAAGGTCTGGGGAACTGACTCGGATATTACTCCAGGAAATATTGATAATTATATTTCCTTTCTAAGAAAAAGGCTGAAAGAGCTTAAAAGCTCCTGTATCATTAAAACAGTATATGCTACAGGCTACAGATTGGAGAACACTCATGCTTAAACAATTATCCAACCGACTACATCTGTTTTTAGCAGGAATCCTAATGGTCATCATTACTTTGATCCTGTGTTTTTCCCTCTGGAATATGTATCAGTCACAACAGCTTGCTGATATATCCTATATTCAACGTATGACTTCCCTGATCATCTATCAGTTGGAGGATGATACTTCTAACCCGCAAGCGGTTCTCTCAAACTATGAAAGTGGGACAAATGTTTACAGCATTTTAGAAGATTCTGAAGGAAAGGTGCTATATCAAAGTATTCCTGATACCGGTACTGACTTTGCCAATCTCTTCCAAAAAATAAGTAACAGCATTTCCACGGAAAGCGCAGCGGACAGTCAGAAATTTCAGACGGTAACGGAACAGGGCGGATTTATAGAAATGGATGGAGCAGATCATGACCACTATTATGCTATCCCGGCTACAGTCAGCACGAAAGCGGGAACTGTTTATACATTAGCTTTATTCTATGAGCGGACATCTATTGTAGACCTGCTGTTACGGGAAGCTCCAAAATATTTATCTATTTGGATTGTTTCCCTGATCAGCATCCTCTTTATCAGCAGGTTTCTCCTGCAAAAAGCCTTCGAGCCAACTGAGCAAATCCTGCAGAGCCAGAAAAATTTTGTTGCCGCTGCTTCACACGAATTAAAATCACCGCTGGCTGTTATCATGGCAAATGTTGAAGCAGTCCATAATACAGAAATACAAGACCCCCAGGCACAAACCTGCTTGAAAACGATTGACTCAGAATGTAGCAGAATGTCTAAGCTCGTAAGAGATATGCTTCTCCTTGCGTCTTCTGATGCTGATAAATGGACCATCCAGAAGAATGATGTAAATATTGATACACTATTGATTACACTGTATGAAGCGTTTGAGCCAGTATGTATCCGTAAATCCATCTTCTTAAAACTTGATATTAGTGAAGAAAGCTACCCTGTACTCTATACAGACCGGGAACGACTGTTTCAGATCTTAAGTATCTATCTTGATAACGCAGTCTACTATTCACCAGAAAACAGCACCATTGAGATACGAACAAAACAGACTTCTAAAGAATTGACCTTTTATGTTGTTGATCATGGATGCGGAATTGCTGAAGAAGATAAACCTTTTGTATTTAACCGTTTTTACTGTGCCGATAAATCACGAACAGATAAATCGCATTTTGGTCTGGGATTAAGTATTGCAAAAGAACTCTCAAGAATACTTGGAGGCAAAATAGGATTTGAAGATACTACTAATGGTGGGGCCACATTTTATTTGACTATGCCTCTGAAATAATGAAGCAAAATATAAGTATAAACAAATAGGATATTAATTGGAGCCGCCCTCACTGGACGGCTCCTTATTATCACTGAGTTATATATCCTTCTCATCCAGCAGAAAGTCAATGATATTATAATGGACAATACCATTCCTGCTCAGATCTACAATGTCGCTGCTGATCACATATTTCGGATAATTGTCATCGATCTTCTCCAGATTGCCAAATTCTCTTGCAATGCAGTCCTCTGACAAGACATAAGCCACCTGGATATAGAGTTTCTTCTGCCCTTTGTAACATACAAAATCAATTTCCTGGGTATCCAGTTTCCCTACCTTCACCTCATATCCCCGACTTAACATTTCCAGATACACCACATTCTCCAACAGCTTACTTGTGTCGATCTGTTCGCTGGCTTTGCTCACATTGCGAAGCCCGATATCACCCGCATAATACTTTTCTGTTGAAGCCAGGATGTTTTTCCCCTTAATATCATATCTTTCCGCTTTTGAAAGAATCATACCTGCCTGCAGCTTATCAATATAATTAAGTACCGTGTCCACCGTTGTTGACTGCCCGCCTGTGGTCAGCGCCCGGCAGATGGATCTTGCCGAGAACGGGTTCCCAATATTGTCCAACAGAAATTCCAGCAGCTTTCGCAAAAGACTCTCATTGCGAATGGCATATCTGGAGAGAATATCTTTCATCACGACAGAATCATAGACATCCTCCAGATATGTGCGGACGGAATGTTCATCCGGCAGCACCAGGCGCATCGGAAGGCCGCCATATTTTAGATAATCCGTAAAAAGCTGTTCTCTGGTATAAGGAAGCCCATTGATCTCATAAAATTCCTGTATCTCAGACAACACAAAAGGATACACATGAAAAGAAACATATCTTCCTGCCATATTTGTTGCCAGTTCACCGGACAGCAATTTGCTGTTGGAGCCTGTCACATAGATATCGCAGTCAAAATCAATTCGGAAGGAAGGGATGACTGAGTGCCACTCTTTCACATGCTGGATTTCGTCAAAAAAGAGATATACTTTTCCATCCGCCTGCTCTGCCCGTTCCGTGACGTACTGATAGAAGTTATCTGCATCCTCCAGCTTTTTAAAACGCCGGGACTCAAAATTGATCTCTATGATATTTTCCTTTGGCACTCCACGTTCTAAAAGAACATCACGGATCTGCGAAAGCAGGATCGTCTTTCCACTTCTTCTGAGGCCAATCAATACCTTGATCAGATCCTGGTCAATGAATGGACGTATCTTATTCAAATATAAATTTCGTCTTATCATCTCCATACATTCCACGTCCTTTATTAGTCTCTAGTAGATATGGGGATTACTCCCCATATCCCTACACAAAACCGTACGTGCGCTATTAACGCATACGGCTTTTCACTCTATATTTCATACTCTATCTGTAAAACAAACTCACTTTAATACTTGGTTCAAGCAATGGGAATGTTCTGAGTAACCCATTAAAGAACGTATCCAGAGTGTAACTTCTTCTCTGGCTTCTCCGATTGAGCCACTTAAATAATAGCCATTTTGTCTGCATCAGAAAGTTCTTCACTTCCCTTGTATTATCGGTCACTCCATAATACTGATAGTGTCCTCTCAGTTTTGCATTGACCGTTTTGAATATCTGCTCCAATGGCATTGCCCTATGAGCCTTTATCCATTCTTTCATTGTCCTAATCTTGCTGCGGAATTTCTTCTTGCTGGTCTTTACCCTGCATCGGAAAAACTCCTTCTTTCCGTCCATTCCGCAATAAAACGTGAAGCCAAGAAAGTCAAAGGTATCTGGTTTTCTTTCTCCTCTTGCTTTTCGATTCCGCCTGGCAAACCTCCCGAATTCTAAAATCTTCGTCTTTTCTTCCGCCAGTTCCAGTCCATATTTCCTGAAGCGTTCTTCCAGCCTCTGTCTGAATACTTCTGCTTCATATCGATTCTGGAAACAGCAGACAAAATCATCACAATAGCGAATCAGATAGCATTCGCCTTTGCACTGTCTCTTTACGATTACATCAAACCAATTATCTAATACATAATGCAGATAGACATTTGCAAGTACCGGACTGGCTCCGTTCCCCTGCGGGGTTCCCCGTTCGCCGTCCAGATATTTGCCGTTTTCCATGATTCCCGCTTTCAGGAATTTCTCGATTAGCTCAAGAAACCTTCTGTCCGCTATGTCATGTGACAGCATCTTCATCAGCCATCCGTGTTCTACATTATCAAAGAACCCTCTGATATCTGCTTCCACCACATAATTCGTCTTCCGATACTGTACCATCTCTATGATTTCCCTTACTGCCTGATGGCAATTCCTGTTTGGTCGGAACCCAAAGCTCTCATTATAAAACTTTGGTTCATAAATCTGCTCCAGTATCTGTGCTATCGCATTTTCCACCAGTTTATCCTCATAACAGGAGATTCCCAGCGGTCTCATTTTGCCTTTTGTTTCTTTCGGAATATAGACTCGTCTTATTGGTTTCGGACGGTAGCTTCCGCTTTTCATCCGCTTTACAAGATTCGACAGATTTTCCTCCAGATTCCGTTCGTAGTCCTCTTTTGTCACTTTATCAATCCCATACGCTTTTCGTTTATCCATCGTTTTATGGATTGCTCTCAAAGTGTCCTCATTGATATATGACGCAAGATTCTGAACCTTTCTGTCTGTTCTGTTTGCTTTCGCGATATTGTACTGTATTCCAAGCAACTCACTTACCATGTTCTTCAGCTCTCTTTCGTCTGCATAGCGCTTATCACTTGAAGCTATAAAGTGCACAGCCCTTTTCTCCATCTGCTTTCACAGACTTCTACGATACTATGGCTGTGTCGGACTTCCTGCCACTCATTTGGATTCCTGACGCATTTCTTTGTTTTGGTTTCCATACCTCTTGTAGAGGAAATGACAGGATCTCAACTGTTCCGATAACATACTTATCATCAGCCTCGCCAAGTTCTCAGACTGGGGGATGCCGCCATGACCTCGCCTTACCGGTCATGACCGTGTTGTCTGCTGTGGACAAAAACACATCGACCGTATCCAACCTCATAATAATTTCCCAGCTCAATCACTTCACTTTCGTTTCGGCTCTGCTGCTCCCTGTCCTACGCTTAAGCCTGGCGTTACCGCTTCGGCTCCAAGGACTCGGTACAGGCGGTTGGCTAGACCTTACCTGATAGGATTTTCCTACTGTATTGTTATCAGCTTACCAAGGTTTGCAGAGTTTCCTCCGCTCGCCAGGGGAAATCAGCTACGCTGATTTCACAGCTCGCACTTTGTCATTATTATACCTCATACTTTTATTATAATCAACTTATTGTCTGTTTATACAAGGACAATTATATTCTTATAGTTACTTACAGCAGGTTCGATTTCTCCTTCATCTTTTCACGGCTCGTATTAGTATAAATCAACGTTGTCCGCTCACTGGCATGGCCAGCCTGATTTGCGACTTCCGCAATCGTATATCCCATCTCCAGGGCATGAGAGCAGAAGTAGTGTCGGAGCTTGTGCGGTGTGATCTTATTTGAACACTGATTGAAAAATCGGTTCACACTGCTACGGTGGAGCTTTCCACCATTCCGGCTGACAAACAGATACTCAGACTGGGAGTTTCTTACTTTCAAATACTCCCGGACTGCATGGATGATCTTGTCATTGATGAATACGATCCGCTGCTTATTGCCTTTTCCAGTCACCAGCAGTTCCCTTGCCTGAAAATCAATATTTGTCAGGCTGATGCTGATGCACTCGCTGACACGCAGGCCGGCATATGCAAGGATCACCGCAATCGCATAGTTTCTCTTTCCAGTATCAACAAGTACCTTCTGGAGAAACGCCTCCACATCTTTCTTTTCTATTTCCGCCGGGCTTGCAATTTCCTGCTGAAATTTCAGCCGGTCCTCTGCCGTAATGACCAGATCTTTTTGAACTCCGATCTGCACCAGGAACTCATTAAAACTGGTCAGAGAGGACAATTTCGTATCAATGCTTTTAAACTTCAGTTTCTTAATGTTCTGCAGGTATGACCGAAAATCCAAAATGTTAGTATGGTAAAGCAGAGTAAGCTCCTCCCCGAAGGTATCTTTATACCACCGGTAATATTCATTTACGTGACCGCTATAGGTCTTAATGGTATTCTCTGACTTGCCCTGTTCTCTCAGGAACTTTTTATAATCATCCAGTAATGCCACGGTACTTCTTCCTCTCTGTGATTATGTTGCGCTCACTTCTCCGTGAGAGTTGCGTAATTATGTTGCGTCCAGATAGGATTTCTTCTGTCTTTCATGCCTCCAACACAACATAATTGCTATTATGTTGCGTTCAGAAAATGGCATGGTTCTGACACGCTTCCTATATATAATCCATACGTTTCATGACATAAAAACGCAAAAAGGACAGCAGATTTTTTCCACTGTCCGATCTGGATGATTACAAGGGGCAGCTTAGGTGCTGCTCACCCTTTTGAAAATCAGCTTCCCGTCCTTTACCTCAACGGTGAAGCGCTGGGCTGGTTTGGACTGTTTCTTCCGTCTCTGGCTCTCAAGCAGTTCTTCGTTCCTCAAATATTCACACCGGAAGTCATTTAGATGATAATACCCCCAATATATGTGGAATAAATGTATATAATACTCCTTCTTCCGTGTGAAGATGAAATCAGAGTCCCTGTTGATAGAATTTAGAAGACTCCTCAGCTGTCTGGTGATCCGATAAGGATTGCCATGCCGGTTCGTATAAGGTTTTCCATATTTGGCAGAGATCTTTAAAACATTCCTCCCGGAAAGGTCACTTTTCCGCAGCTTTATCGCATCCCCTATCCGAATCGGCATCTGGTACATCAACCCGATTAACGCTGCTTTTTCCAGTTCCCCTTCCGCAATGAATTGTTTCATTAGCTGCTTCCCCATTTTTGCTTTTTCATAGGAAATCATCCACCATCTTCTCCTTTCCTGACAGCTTCCAGGATTTTCTCTCCCTGCTGTACAAACACCTGCTTTTCCGGTTCTTTTTCATATATCTTCCAGAGCCGCTGATGCAGAGCCTCCAGATCCCTGATATCTCCCTGTGTGTTATTTGCCAGCATCCGGAGAAAAGGGAAGATCATCGTATGCCGGATATTCTTCCCAGCCAATACAGACTTCTGTTCCTGTCCATACACTTCATAGAGGCATCCCAGGATAATATCCGGATCCGTGATAAACTTGATCTCAGGTTTCACCCATTCCTTTTTCATGTTCGCCCTCCTGACAAGATTACTCGTACCAATCTGCCCGGACTGTCAGGCCGTCCAGCCGGATCTTCGGAACTCCCACAAGATACCAGTCATCATCCATTTCAATCCGGACCGGCACCCAGTCTCCATCCATCTCCACATCAAAGCAGTCCCCACAATGCAGGCCACCGTAATAGCTCCCGTTTCCAAAATAGATGTCATACCTCCCGGATTCCCGGTCATAGCATAAAACGCCTTTTTTCTTTACCATAGTGATTTCCTCCTGTGTATTTTACTTTTCATAAGAATAATAGGGCTGCATTTCCGCAGAGTGGATGATTTTCTGTCTGTTCAATACTAAAACTTCCCTGAACGCTTCATATGGCTCTGTTACTTATTTCATACGTAAGAGGCATGAAAAGAGCAACATCAGGAAGAGAATTTCAGAATAGAAAAAGCAGGAAACCGCTCAATGATTTCCTGCTCGGTGGTACCGCTGAGTGCGGTTATATTTAGGTGTTTCTTGATTGTTACAGAAGACTAAAATCAAAAACAAAAACGGGTATCTTCTTTGAAGTTGAAGCGTCTGGGATTTCCCTCACTCCGATAGATCTTATGCTGTTTCAGATCATAAATAACAGACCATACGGTATCTTTGCCGGTACTCCTGTCATATTGACAGAGAAAACCATAATCACCGGATAACAGTTTCTTCACAAATACCAAATCAATTTTTTTAGTATTTTGGAAGGCTGAAATCATAGTTTGAAACCTTGTCTCTGCAAACCAATCATCAATGCCAACACTGTTATATTGCATCATTTTTGTAAGATGAAAAGCATTTGTATCACAGACAAAAGAATGCGTATTACTCAATGATGTTGTAACTTCTACACAATCCGGAGTACATTCGACAAGCGCTATCTCTCCCGATATATCCGCCAAAGTCAGGGTCTGGGCGGAAGCGATTGGTAATTGATGTAAGCAAGAGATGGCTTCCAATACATTTTTGCATTTTTCTAATAGATATCTGAGAAGCAGGCCCGCATTAAATCCTGGCTTGCGTTGAATAGGGTAAACTGAAGTCAGTCCAGCAGCCAGACCATATTCATTAACACCATCTTCAACCTCTACAAAAGCGGTTGTATTCCCAGTAAAAGAATATGCCCCATCAGTCAGCCTATATATTACATTCATATTCAGCTTTTCGATTTCTGTTAGAAAGTCACTGTTCCGTCCCAGGAGAATTTCCTGCCCGGTCGTGAACGCAAAGCAAGAGCAATTACAGGCTGGTGGCATAGAGTACATACTAAATAATACTGCCTGCAAGATACGAACATCACAATGCTGTCCATCTGCAAGTCCTTGAATTTCTTCTATGATTTCATGGTAAAATTTCTCATAGATGGGAAGGCAGGATGAAGCATAGTCGATTCGTTCCTGTGTAATTTCAAAAGGAATATTTTCCAAAATTATATTTTGGTGTTTCAACAGTAAGGAACCCCATCGAAAACCAGCTTCGTAGTGTGTTCCCCTAAAATGTGTATGATACATTTTTACACGCTCCTTATTGATTAGATAAAGAGCTACCGGTAACTCTTATCTAAGGGTAACTGAATAAAAATTTTAAGTCAAGCCTTGCTTTATAATATAGAACGTAAAGGGGAGAGATTACCGACTGATAACGGCAAAGAACTGTATACAATCAAAGTGTATTAAAAAAGAATATGTATTGTAAAGAACTCCCATCTTAACGGATGGGAGCCTTTACATTCGTATGGCATGAGTTGGTTCATGCCACTATTATTCTACCACATATCCGATTTTTATATCAATATAGTACAATATCTTGTGCATCTTCTTGATTTCTCCCACATATAGTATTATACTTACTTTGTAATCATTACTTGTGTTTATCCGGAAAAGGATATGCTGTTTAGGTTTGTAATCAGTCAGGGGGATATTCTGCCACCAGGGCAGTACCTTCTGGCTTTTTATTTTGCAGAGATTTCTGTACGAAGTTTGAGAATGAGCACCCGGCATCATTCTCTTTTTTTATGCCTGAAAGCAGGAGAGGAGGATTGAATTAAATTTCCGGAGGAACACCCACAAGAAAGGAGAAAAGAATGGATTTTAGAATTGTACTATTTGAAAATGAAGGTTATGCAACAGCTAGAGGAGATAAAGGGGTACAGGATATTCTGGCAGCCAAAACCGAGTCCGGATATATCAAGGAGGGCACCTTTCCCATAATTATCACATTATATCAATCTTGTTGGGAATGGTGGATCAGTCCAAAGCACCAGAAAATCGATTTTTCAATGTTCTCTGCTGATTCCTGGCTTGACAGACCTTTACGGAAGAACAAACCTATCCAACAAAGAATAATTGCCGCACTGGAGGATTGGCAGAAAAAATACTTACGGACATATGAGACAATCAAGATGATCAGCAGCGGTAAGCATATTTTGTATCACTGTAACGTAACGAACGTTTGTGGAGATGCAGAAATCTACTGTTTTAATTCTGTCATAAGTTCTATGTCTGATCACGCTCAGGCAGAGTTGATCACAGGGAACTCTTTGATTCGACATGCTTGTGGAAACGTTCAGATTCAAAATCTGGCTGACCATTCCATGATCTGTGAATTGTGTGGGAATGCAGTCGTCCATAAGATGAAAGGCATTTCGCTTATTCGTAGTGTATATGGAAACAGCCATATACATAATATGTTGGACAACTCCCGTATTCTGCGCCTGAATGGGAATGCACGGATTGGAACAATGGGCGGACAAACAATCGTTGACCGGGCATCTGGTCGGTCAGGCATTGAAAACGTTTCATGTGGCTGCGTTGTCCTGGGCTATTCCCATGACGTTCAGATTAAAAAAATCGAAGCCGGGTCGGTAGTCCTTCCTCTTCATGTGGATGGCTACTATCGCCCGACTTTGCCGTTCCCAGAATAAAAATGTTGTAAATATCTTATGAATGAACTCAAGGGACGCTGTGTAAAAAGCAGCGCCCCTTGATGGTTATAACGATTATTATTTATGCAATCTCAAACCGATACCCGACACCATATACGGTATCAAGGTACCGGGGGTGCCGTGGTTCCTTCTCCAGCTTCTTCCGCAGGCTGCTGATCAGACAGTAGGCACTGCTGTACATTTCTTCCCCTACATCCATTTCTCCATAGATCATGCGACAGATCTGAGCATAGGTATACACACGTCCCGGATGCCGGGCCATGACTGCAAGGACATCAAATTCCCTGGCAGTCAGCAGTACCTCCTTTTCCTCCACCATGACCTTACGCTGGAGCATATCCAGGGAAAATCCCGGATATCGGATCTGCTTCGGCTCCATATAAATCTTTACACCTTCCAGAGTCTGGAGTTTTCTTTTGATGCTGCAGATCTCCGGCAGCCACTTCTCTGGAAATTCAATCACCATTTGTTTCTTCAGAGTCATTCAACCCCTTTTATTAATTTGCTAATACATTGTTTATATTCTATCATTTAGCACCACCATCTGATATTTATGTTATTTTCTCTATATGATAGAAAAATAACCCTTACTCCCATTTGAAACACTTAATTGCAACGCCAGAGCAGATAATGGTAATAGCCAGCATAACGAAAACAGGGAGCCACGCATTGGAAAGCGGTGTTCCCAAAAAAGTAGATTTCATAAGCTGGATGCCCTGTGTTATCGGAAAAAACTGTACAACCGTTTGCATCCCCTTTGGCATTACTTCAAAAGGCAGGGTAGCCCCGGAGAATATGAGCATAGGAAAATATAATATACAGGCAATTACACTTGCAGTCTTAGCATTTTGGGCAATACCTCCTACCATCATTCCAATGCTCAAAGTAGAAACCGTAGTCAAAAGCCAGCTACCGACAAAAGCAATCCATGATCCATGTATTTCAACTTTCCAAAACATCATAGCCACAGGAATTATAGTTGCAAGAGAAATAACGGAATAAATAACATAAATCAAAAATTCCACAGTCAACAACATAACCGGGCTGATTGGTGTTACCTTGAACCGCTTAAGTATTTTTCTTTCCCGGTATTCCGATACCACCAGAGGCAGCCCCATCAAACCGCCAGCACAGATGGAAATGGTACAGAGCGCACCAATAGATTGCTCCAAAAAGGTAAAGCCAGCCCCTTCTGAAGCAGGACTTGTCCCGTGCAAAAAGCCAAGGATCACCAACACTACCAAAGGCAATATAACGGCAAAGATCACCATATTCATGTTTCGGATATTCAATTTCAACTCATTTTTTAAGAGCACAGTAAAAGACCTCATTCCGCATCGACCTCCTCACCAGCAAGTGCTAAATACGCATCCTCAAATTTTTCACACCCACTCTTTTCTATGGCCTGCATAATCGTTCCATAAAACACAATTTTTCCCTTTTTGATAATACAAATCTCGTCACACAGGGCCTCAACTTCGTCCATAAAATGAGAAGTTAAAAAAATTGTCATTCCTTGATTTTTTAGTTCTTCGAGGATTTTCCAAACATCACGCCGGGCCTTTGTATCAAGTCCGGTGGTTAATTCATCCAGAAAAACAACCTGCGGATTGGGAATTAGGGCAAGTACGATAAAAAGCCGTTGACGTTCTCCCCCGGACAAACTTTTGACTGCTGAATTTGTTTTGTTCGCAAGTCCAAACTGTGTACACAGCTTTTTCCAGTCAGCCGGGTTCTTATACAGACAAACGGTTTCTTCGCACAGCTCCGAAACTTTAATCTCTGGTTGATAATCGCACTCTTGAAATTGAACACCAACTCTTTGGAAAAGGTGGCGTCTGTCCTTTTGAGGATCAAGAGAAAGAATAGATATTTCACCGCTGTCAGCTTTCTTTGTTCCTAAAATACACTCAATCGTTGTGCTTTTTCCAGCTCCATTTGCCCCCAGCAGACCGAACACGGTACCTGCCTTTACCGATAGACTCACATGATCTACCGCTGGAAGTTGACCATAGGCTTTTGTAAGCCCCCGCACTTGGATAATTGTTTTCATCACTATACCTCCTTTGATAGAAAAAGAATACCACCAGTTCAAAGACTGGTGGCAAAGTGGAGGGTTTTAATAATTTTCCTTCATTTCTTGTAACATTTCCATGATTTTTTTTGCGTTGTATTCTGCCGTCGTCAAAGATATAATTAGACGGTCACAAACTGAAATAATATCCTCCGACTGTAAGGGGGTATTCAACGCAGCTTTAATATCCAGATCTGGATTTTTAGATAGTTGG
This sequence comes from uncultured Blautia sp., assembly GCA_963927715.1. Classification (GTDB taxonomy): domain Bacteria; phylum Bacillota; class Clostridia; order Lachnospirales; family Lachnospiraceae; genus Blautia_A. Next base: position 41,545 of record CAWVBU010000002.1, read on the forward strand.
CGGAGCATCCGCAAAATTGCTTCCAAAGAATATTTAGCACAGCGCAGGGCACGTATAACCTTTAACCTTTTAATGTCCTCGTCTGTATAGACACGATATCCATTTTCCTTACGCTTAACTGTAAGCAAGCCATTCATTTCCCAATTTCTCAGAGTGTCCATAGAAATATCCAAATATTCCGACACTTCTTTTCGCTTCATAGAAAAACGATGTTCCTCAATCTCACCCGAAAGAATATCTTGTACAATTTGGATAGCTTCTTCTGCATTATTTCTCTCCATCCGAACACCTTCTAAATATTCCTGTGTGAGGTTAAGTGCTTCGTCAAATTTTTTGTGCGCAGAGAGTTTAACCACAGAAACAATCTTCTTTCTCAAACCACCTTGAAGCACTTCGATTTGAAATGCAGTCCGAGCCAGTAAGAATTGTTGAATGTGAAATTCTGTAAAAATACGGTATCCATTACTTTCGCGTTCTGGTGTTGGAATAAGACCTAACTCTTCATATAGCCGTACTGTGTTAGGGTGTATTCCAATTACAGTTGCAACCTCTGTTGTTCTATATGTATTCAACTCAATCACCTCCTTGTACCATAAATACAATTATACCTCCCACGAAAAGTCTGGTGTTATAATGTAGGGTTATATTATATCAAGATACAATCTGTCGCACAACGATGCCATGAAAATAAATAGTCAGTGTACAAAATATACAATCATTCACAAACCATATCAACCAAATATTTTTATGATTGGTTGTGTATTTTGGTGTAGGTATATCCATAAGAAAGTGCCGGACACAGCAACCTGGCTGCCCTGAGTCGTGTGTTTTTCATATGCTGTCTGTCCTTTAGGATGGCCCGGATCACTTTCTATCATATCTTCATTACATAAACCATAATAGTGTACTTATCAAAGACCGGGCAGCTAACGCCGCCCGGTCCCTTCTTAATTACTCCACATCCCGGAAATACCGGATACACTTCATCAGCTCTACTGCCAGTTCCTGGTACAGATCTTCATCAAATCTTCCGTTCACCAGTGCGTTCTTGATCAGCAATGGACGGTACATCGCAAAGATCTCTGTCTTCGCTTCCATGTCGCCGGCTTTCGCCCGGAATAATAATTCATCAAAGCTCATCCTATTTATCCCCCAATCTTTTACGTATTTTACGGATTGCATAGAAGTACGCATCCTTGCAGCGCTCTGCTGTCATCCCGGTCATCTGACCGATCTTTTTAAACGAGCGCTCCTCAAATACGTGAAGATAGATCAGCTCCCGTTCTTTCTCATTGAGCATCAGCAGCGATTTCACAAGTTTTTCATCCGAGAGTTCGTTCCACTCCGGGAACTCACCTGCAGACTCTTTGAGCAGAATCTGTTCCCGCTCCTGGATCTCCCTCATTTCTTCAAACGTGATCCGTTCTTCAATCTCCGCAATTTCCTCCATCAAAAAGGACTCCTTCTCCGTCCGGATCTTTTTATCCAGGTAACTGGTTCTGCGTCCCTTAATAAACTCCAGTAAGTATGCTGTAAAATGGTTCTTTGTCCGATCTCCTGAATAGGTATGTTTTTCATTCATATGTTTATTCCTCCTGAATTTCATCTGTAGTTCCAAAGAAATTCAGAAGGCCGGAGGCGAGCGGCACCCTGGCAGTCTTTGTTTCCGCGTCCACGATAAAAAAATAAGACCGAAAGCTGCCAATGGCAGCCCGATCCTATACGGAGGATTTAACTTTTCATTAGAATACGCAGTATATGTAGTCGAAGCCAACACATATATTGCGCATATAAAAGTTTCTTCATCTGCAAAAAGAAGCAGGATTTTTTTGAAATTGTTTCAGATAGCCTCCAATCCATCCGGCTGTTCACACCTTATCTTCCGTAGATTTCCCTCTTTATATGCGTTATATCGCTTATGTACACGCATGATAACGCATTTCATATACTGCTTGTCTGCGGTAAAATATATGCAGGAAATGAGGTGATTGGATGTATAGACAACGATTGGGGGATGCTGTAAAAGAAGCCCGAATGGAGTTGGATTTATCGCAGAATACGCTCGCAGAACGTTCCCACGTATCCCTTCGTACAATTTCAGATATTGAAAATTATAAGGCGAACCCTCGTTTTGACAGTCTCTGCTCCCTGGCGTCCTATCTGAACATTTCTATTGATGCGGTGATCAAAGACCGTAAGAACAATAGCGGCAGTACGACGATGCAGCAGATCCTGGTGGAACTTGAGTCCTGCTCAGAAGAAGAGCAGGTTATTGTGCTGCAGACGCTGCGAGGCCTCTTGAAAGGACTACATACCCGGACAGAGAACCCCACATAACCACCTCTTCTGCCATTGTAAAATACACTTCTCGGAAATCTTTATAGAAGTTCTATGGATTTTCTATGGAAATTCTGAAAAAACGGTAAAAAAGAGGGAGAACTACTGCAAGTTCTCCCCAAAGATCTGTATCACATATTTCTAAATGCTGCCATGGCATCCGCAATATCCTGCATCGTTCTTTCATCAATCGGAGGCCCTTCCTCGTTTAAATCCTCAATCACGACCTCTGCTGGCTGCTTTTCTACCTCCAGCTGTATCTGCTGGCTGGTTGAAGTTCCAGCGTCTGTAGCAGGAGCCTGGACAGCAATTCGCTCCATTTCCTGCCGTACCAAAAGACGCACCATCGCCTGGATGCTTTCCTGGGAAACACCCATATCTCCTCCAGACTTCTTCCCTGTATACTGCAGGATCGCTTCCGCAATCAGAGCCGCCTTTTTCTCCGTACCGTTCAGGATCTCCACGACTTCCAAATGCTCCGGATTTTTCTTATCAAATCCTATCGTAAATACATATGGATTTTTCTTTCCCACGATCATCACTTCCCTGCTATAGAACTGCGGTACAGGATGCCGTACCCTTTCGCATTTGCAAAAATATCATCAATAAACTGATACTTGATCAGACGGCTGGAGCTTTCCAGAAACCGCCGAAGTAAGATAGCTCCGCCTCCGATGAATATGGTATAGGTGGATTTGGTGTCAATGCCACGTTCTCGGACACTGCTGAGCAGGTCAGTCACAAAATTCCGGGCCATTTCTTCCACGGTATGTACCACCATTTCCGGATAATATTCCGTCTTGCCTTCCAGGATACTGTCAATGTCAGTTTCCTCCAGCAGCATATCGTGATCCCCGTTGACACTGGAAATGATATCGTTATACATGGTGATGACACCCTTTTCCATGGAATCGCAATAGTCTAGACATGGGCTTCCACTACGCATCAGCAGAAAATCCGATGTAAATCCGCCAATGTCAATCCCTACTGCCTTGGGAATCTGCCGGATTTTTTCTCCCTCGGTCATCATAGCGGCATACGCCTGGGGATATACAGCTACGTCCCGGATGCAGGTATGGTAGGTTCTTCCGTTATACACCAGATCCTGCACCTTTCCATCTCCCAGGAAATACTCCCGATACCGCTCCGCCAGTTCTGCGTAATGCTTGGGTGGCACACCAATCGGCAGTGACACCTGCACCACGTCTTCATCCGTTACCTGACCGGTACGCTCCAGTTCCTTCGCAATAGCAAATCTCGTCAGGATGGAAAAGCGTTCATCCTGAGTCTTGTCCCTCTGATACGGGATCCGCTTTCCGCTCAAAACATAATACTTCCCGTCAGTCTGAAGGAAATCCTCCCGTCCCGCAGGCTTACGGTCTGTGGAAGAGAGCCCCGTGGTGAAAAGAAAATGGGGGGTCTTCATGTTCCGGTTCCCGTGATCCACGGGGATAGTCAATTTTTTTATCATAATGCGTCACTCTCCTTATATTGTTTTCTACTTATTTCATACGTAGGAGATATGTAGATAGCAACTCTGGAAAGAAAATTATTGAGATTTTTTATTTAGGATAGCATTTGAGAAGTGTCTTTGGTAGAATGAATACAGCAACAAATTGGAATTTGAGGTGGAAATATGGCATCAAGCAAGGAATATTTAGAGTTTATTTTAGGGCAGTTATCTGAGTTAGAAGAAATTACTTATCGAGCTATGATGGGAGAATTTATTATCTATTATCGTGGCAAGATTGTAGGTGGTATCTATGATGATAGATTGCTTGTTAAACCAGTGAAATCGGCAATTAGTTATATGCCGACAGCTCCGTATGAATTACCCTATGAGGGAGCAAAAGAAATGTTGTTGGTAGATGAAGTTGATAATAAGGAATTTTTAGCAGGATTATTTAATGCTATGTATGATGAGTTACCAAATTCAAAACCGAAAAAGAAGAAATAATAAACGCCCAGTTTGAAAACTTCATATCCATACACACAAAGCAGTTAGTCTTAGGATTGACTGTTTTTTCATACCCAGAAAGGAGTGATTGATTTATGTGCATGGTTTGGGATAAAGGACACCGTATCAGAGCCAGCGACAAGAACTACGCTCCGCAGGGACAGCAGAAGAAATAGTATTGCTGAATAGATTTTCATTGTAGCGGATATATGGAACTGTTATAATATGGGTATGGTGAAAGCGACAAATTGGAATTTGAGGGGGTGTTTAATGATGGATATGTTAACATTTGGAATATCAGGAATATTGATATTAGTTGTTTGTATAATTACTATTATATTACTTGTACTTACGATAGTATTTGGAATTATCAGAGTAGTCAAAAAGAAATTTAAAAAGACTTTTATAATTTTGTTGATTGCAACAATATTCCTTGGAATTATTGATTTCTTCACAATAAATAATTTAATAAAGAATTTTAGTGAAATAGATATAAATAATGATGAGAGTATAAATATAAGGCAAGAAGATAGCAAAATAATATTATCAAATAACCCTATTGAACAATTATTCATGTCAGATGACAAAATAATAGAAATTATATGTAAGGATATAATGAATAAAATTGAAACAAAAGATTATGACACTATAAAAGATATTTTCTCAATAGATCTGATAAATAATGTTCAAAATTTAGATGAAGGAATAAATCTACTAATAAATATTTCAAATGAAAACATTACAGACTTTAAAGCACAACTTAATGGGTCAGAAACACATTGGGATAGTGGCAAGCACAGAAAGACTTATAGATTTAGCATAGATATAGCAACAAATACTGCAAAATACAGTGTGGGGTTTGAGTATGACTATGAAAATCCATTTAATAGCGAAACTTTAGGTGTAAATAGAATGGTAATTTTAGATAAAAATGGGAATATTTTAATTTTAGTAGATAATGAGACAATCAATACGGATTATGAAAAATAATTTAATAGGACAGCAAATCCTAAGTTGTCGAATTGGAAGTTAATGAGGTGAGAATAAATGGATAAAGAAAAAAAGAGGAAGTTTCATTTGGTGTTATATGGAATTGCTATTCCTGTTAGTTTATTCGCTCTATATACATTTATCTTTGTTTTTGATAATGGTATTGGGTGGAAAATTGGGGAGTATCCCAAAGTTTGTGTAAACCTTCAAACTGATGTAAGATAGACTTACCAGTTTGGAGGTTTATTTTATGGCAAGAAAAAAAGATACCCCACAAAAAGCAGCTCTTCGGGAAATGATGAGCAACTATCTGAAAGAGAACAATGTAAAGGTCAAGGATGGAACCGATGTCAACTCCATCATGCGGGATATGATGTCCATCATCCTGGAAGGCGCTCTGGACCAGGAGATGAATGAAGAATTAGGCTATTCCAAGTATGATTACCGTAATAAGGAAACGGATAATTCCAGAAATGGCCATTCCCAGAAGACCATGCATACCAGTTACGGCGATATGGAGATTGATATCCCAAGAGACCGGAAAGGTGAGTTTGAACCACAGATCGTTAAAAAGTATCAGAATACGGTCACTCAAGACATGGAAGAAAAGATCATCTCCATGTATGCCAAAGGAATGACCACGAATGATATCGAAAGTCATATGAGGGAACTTTATGACATCGAGATTTCTGACAGTACCATCAGCAGGATCACAGATAAGATTCTTCCCATCGTAAAAGAATGGCAGGAAAGACCTTTGGAGGAAATCTATGCGGTCGTTTTCATGGATGCCATCCATTATCACGTTCGTAATGAAGGCAGGATTGTAAAACGTGCGGTTTATATCGCTATAGGAATCGACATGGAAGGGCATAAAGATGTGCTCGGCATGTATGTAGGACAAAATGAGAGTGCAAAGTTCTGGCTTTCCATTTTGAACGGACTAAAAAACCGTGGCGTAGAAGATATCCTGATCGCATGCGTAGACGGTCTGACAGGCTTTCCTCAGGCAATTGAAGCTGTTTTTCCGGATACGGAGATCCAGCAATGCATTATCCATCAGATCCGGAATACGACAAAGTTTGTTTCCTACAAGGAACTCAAACCGCTGATGGCTGATCTGAAGCGTGTATATGCAGCCCCAACAGAAGAAATCGCACTGGCTGAACTGGATGGTTTTGATGAGAAATGGAGCGGGAAATATCCAAAAATCGCAAAATCATGGAAGGACAACTGGGCGAATCTTTCAACGTATTTCAAGTATCCTGAAGCGGTTCGCCGCTTAATCTATACCACGAATGCCATTGAGGGATTTAACCGGCAGCTGCGGAAGGTTACGAAATCTAAGACGGTATTCCCTTCCGATGAGAGTCTCCTGAAAATGCTGTATCTGGCTATGATGGATATCACGAAAAAATGGACTGGACACCGACAGGATTGGGGGCAGATCCATTCGCAACTGGAGATTTTCTTTGAAGAAAGACTATCCGGATTATAAGCAGCTTCCTGTTTGAGAGGGCTGGCTTAGCCAGCTCTGCTTGACATGTCTGGAAACTGCATTATAATACAAGCAAGGGCAGAACCTCAAAAAAATCGGCTCTGCCCAGAGTAACTAATGACATATCTTATATCAGTTTTTGAATTTACACAAAACTTGAAACGGTCTCGAAAATTGCGTTAATTATTATTGGCTTGGGTTGGCTTATATCCGCTATCTCCGGGTTTATAGAAAATTTGAAGAAATAGAACAATCCTAATTTTTCTCTATCAAGGCAGGCGCCGGTTTCCCGGCACCTGCGCTTCATTTACCGCTCCACATAAATGACGGTATTCTGTCTAAATCCATTCTCTTTACAAAAATCCCTGTATAATTCTTCCAATTCCGTCATGTTGTAAGCATCGAGTTCGGTCTCATCTTCCTGACCATCCATGTTGATAAATCCGATCCTGTAAGTACCTCCCCCGGTTGTCACAATTCCTTTTCCTGCTTCTCTGATCGTCATATCCATCCTCCATTCTTCAGGCAACTTTTGCCTGATTATTCTCATTCATTTCCGGGAATAATATCTTCGCCTTTTCCGGCAACAGGCGGCAGAACAGCTCTTTGTACCGTTCATATGCCTGGTTGTTGAGCGGTGCTTTCAAACAAGTAAGGCTCCAGACCAGCAATTCTTCTTCCTCTGTGTCATACTTTCCAGGTGTAAAGCCATTGCCGTTATAAACCGGCCTTGGCGGTTTGCTGATTTCCTGCAGCTCTCCTTTTGTTTTAGCTTTCTGAATCATTCCTGTCTTTTTCCGGACAAAGCCTAATATAATCTCATCCAGCATCCCTCGCTCCTGATAACGCCAGGCTCGCTGAAAGATTAACTGGAGTGTTTGTATCCGCTCTTCTTCAAGCACACTGTTTCCTTTCCATCCAATTTCCTCCCGTGCTTTCTCATATTCAGCTTCCAACATGATACTTTCCTCCATAAAAAAGACCGGCATGGTGTCTTCCTTTTCCATACCGGCGCTGTTTTCTGTTCCTATACTTTTCTTCTTCAATTTGCTATTTCCTCTGTCAATTTCCCGTGGACAATGTACCGATAGTCACGTCTAGAGCTGACACAGGTGGAAAGTGTCACCACCCGGTCTGTTTCCACGACTTCCACACCGGTATCATATCCCGCATAGGAGCGGATCTGCTTCAGAAAAGCCTGAAAGTCTGTCTCTTCCGGAAACGCATAGGTGTAAGCCTCGCTCCCCACATACCCGGCATAACAGGAGAAAATCTGATATTTCAGTACCTTCCCCGGCACATACAGGTAAAAATAAGAAGAAGCCTCCCACAGAGCCCGATCCTGATAATGGGAGAGGGTTCCAAACATACTGCCGTTTTTCATATTGTGGCCGTATACAATGGTGTTCGGATCCGCAAAATCCGGCTGGTTATGCCAGTCCGCAAAGATACTGCCGCTGCTGTTGTACTCCCCGGTAAACAGATGATGCAGATAATAAGCATTATCGGTTCCCTGTACCACCGGATAACTGATGGAAAGGCCGGGAATATCAATCCAGGCGATCACGTCCGAGTTCACAGCCTGCAGTCCCTCAAAATCAATCTGCAAATATCCGTCCGGTTCCACATCGCTTTTGTCTGGTTCCGGCTTATCCTCCGGATCCTCCACAAATGAGGCAAGCTCTTCGTAGGTATCTTCGCCCTCCTGGTATTCTCCATAGATTCCTCTCAGTTTCCACGCAGAAAAAGCAAGGGCGCCGATGGCAAGCAGGATCCCTGCCAGAAACAGCAGCTTTTCTCCTTTTCTCATGCTTCCACTCCCTTCTGTTTCTGCAAAGGGGCTGACGTCGCAGCCCGCTTTGCGTAATAATAATCATCTATACCTTTGATTTTTCCATTCCAGTTACCATCTGCATCCTGGTCCCAGATCATACGGCTAACCGGCAGGGACAACTCCTGACAGATCCCATAGACTTTTCCACAGGCGTTCTGGATGATCCGGCGCTTTTCCACCTTGTATGGACAGTTTGCCGGCGTCCCCCTTTCATTGCAGACAGCACATTTATGATAATGCCTATCACAGTCTGTTTTCAGCTTCTTGTCCATGTCAAACGCCTCAAAGAGAAATTTCATTTTTCTCTGCTGAAATTCCTCCAGAACCGGACGCAGGCTCCGGTACATATTCACACCCGCCAGGCAGATAAATGTATGCCCGGACAGGTAATGGGCAATCGAGCCTTTCAGTCCGCCCTCCGTCAGATAGACGTTTTCCGCATCCAGATCTCCGATCACATGAACCGGGCTTCCGGAAGAAACACCGCTTGGATAGCCCGCACTGGAAAACCAGAGATATTTGTTGTTATCCCTGGGATGATCCAGACGGATCTGACACGCCTGTATCTTTCCATCCATGGATTCCACAGGAACCAGGAAGCCGGAGTTCTTCGTCTTGAAATTTAGCGTCCAACGCTCCTCCGTATCCGATAAAATCCCGGCACACCTTCCAGCACACAGCCTCTCTCCTGAAGTGCCTCTGCAATCTTACGCAGCCCATACATCGGAACACTCCGGTAACGCAGTTCTTTTATCTGTTCGATTGTAAGCCCCCGGGAGAGCAAGTTTTCCCTATGTATACTGTAAAGAGGAAGCTGATCCAGCAATTCCGTATAGGTACGGTGTCGTTCATCCAGTGACGCAAGGTTCGACTGCACAGGTTCTTCCTTTTCTTCCTGTACCCTTGTCTGACGCACCTGCCGGTATTCTCCCCGGTTAAGGGCTTCCCGGATCTCACGGTTTGCTTCAGAAAGCGTCAAATTATGCAGCTCGCCATAGAGACTTAGCATCCCGCCAGATTTATCACAGCGGTTGCACCGGAATACATTCTTTGCCGGGTTAATGTTAAACCGCCCTTTGGTATCGCCGCAGAAGGGACAATCATAGTAATTTCCCCGTCGCTTATGGAGCCTCAGAAGATTGACCACATCTAAAATGTCATAATCAAAATCCGGTCCGTCATACATCCATGCCCGTCCTCCTTTCTCCGCAGCCCTTTGACAGACTGCGGGTATTGTGTATTTCTTTATCCTGCAAGCGGCAGGGCCTGATTCAACAGCACCCTGGCTGCCGCCGGGATCAGGTTGTTATGCCCCCGGTAACTGGTAGCGAAATAATCCAGGCTGGAAGGGCTTTCCACAGCCACTTGCCCCATAGTTTTTCCGCCAAATTTTCCTTTTCCACCGATAACCACGGCTTTCGCCTGCTCATAGGTCATTCGATTCACCAGCTCCTCCACAGGAAGATTTTTGTCCAGCGGAATATCCGGCGCAGCCACTGTTGGTTTCATCTGTTGTACAGACGCTCCCATCATATTTCCCTGCACCTGGGCCTGACGATAGAATTGGTTCATCATGCTCTGGCTGGGGCTGGATTCTGCCGTACTTCCCGGATACACCATATTTCCAGCGGGAGTGTTCCCGGTATAGCCGTTCTGACCACTGTAGTCCGGCTGTCCGGCATAAACCGGCTGTCCTCCATAAGAGGGAGTACCTACGGCAGCTTCCGGATATTGCGGCGGTGCAGGGATTCCCGCATCCACCTGCGCCGGATCGTTGCTTTCTCCCACATCCGCAAACTGGACACCAAAGCCCGCATCGGAGAGTGCCCTTCCCACGGCGGCAGTCTCTGCCATCTCTAGGAACTTGTCCCCAAACTTCGGATCCTCTGAGCGGAATTTCATAGAAAAAGCATTGGCAATATAGTTCTCCGGTGCATCTTCATGGTTCAGATAGATCCTTGCCTCTGCCAGCGCTGCATTCTCATTAAACCAAACAATATGACTGGAGATTCGCCCCAAAGGGTTAGCCAGACGGAACCAGAGTTTCCGGTACTTTACATCCAGATAAAGCTGGTCTTCCTGTTCCTCCTGTTTGATCGTGCGGGCAAATTCCAGAGGCTCAAATCCCTCTACCCGGTTCAAAGCTGCCACTGCCTGATTTTTCTGATACAGTAATTCGTTCATACATCTGCTCCTTTCACAAACAGGGCAGGATATCCCTCTACATAAGGAATAGCCTGCCTTTCTTCATAAGTGGAAATTATTTTTTATACCGCAAGCCGAAGCTGTTCCGGCTCACGCTCATTCAGGTATTGATAATAGTAACGGGTGATCCGCTCCCCAAGAGCTGTATTGCGCCTGCCGGCATCGTCCGTATGGACTGCCTGCAGACTGCGTTCCATTGCCCCACCAGATACACCTTTTTCTTTGCACGGGTAATGCCTGTGTACAGGATATTCCGCTTCAGCATCATATAAAAGGCTCTCACCCAGGGGATGATGACAATATCGCACTCGGATCCCTGGGACTTGTGTATGGTAATGGCATTGGCGTGTTCAATCATCTCCAGATCTTCCGTCTCGTAGGTCACGACACGTCCATCCGGAAATTCGATCACCGTTTTTACGGTTCCTTCCTCATCCGTATAAAAATCCGTAATCCTTCCCAGGTCCCCATTGCTGGCCATCAACGTATTCTTGTTCTGAAGCACCTTATCCCCTTCCCGGTAGGTCTGCCCTCCTGCGGACAGTTCCTTTTTCCCAGGACTTGGCGGATTGATCAGGTCCTCCAGGCTCCGGTTCAGCTCGTTAGCGCCGTTTACCGTCTTTACCCGATAGGGTGTCAAAATCTGCACATGGTCCAGGCCGTTCCTTGCGGCCTCTTCCTGGTAAAGCTGGCGTACCATGGCTGCTGTCTCATCTGCCGAATTGCAGGAGATAAACTGGAAATCATCGCCAAACCCAAAATCCGTCCGGTTTGCCAACATTTTACGGGCATTTAAGTGGATGTTGCTGGTCTTACCCTGACGGAATACCAGATCCAGCACGGTTACCGGAATAAGCCCGCAGCCAATCAACTGCCGGAACACATCACCAGCTCCCACAGATGGGAGCTGATCCACGTCGCCTACCAGCAGGATACGTGAGGCAGGCTTTACCCTGCGGAAAAATTCATATCCCAAATGCATATCTACCATAGATACTTCATCCAGATTCAGAAATCCGGCCTCCAGATATTCAACTGCCGGTTCATAATCAGCAGAGTCACCCAGAAGTCCCAGTGCCATATGCATCGTCGAAGCCTCTTCCTGCCCGGTGCTTTCCGCCATCCGGCGTGCTGCACGCCCCGTAGGAGCCATGAGCTGCACTTGTGACCTGCAGACAATAGCATGGATATAAAGGATGACCTTTAACACAGTGGTCTTCCCAGTTCCAGGCCCGCCGGTAATAATGCTGATCTGGTTCCGGAATACCATACGCACTGCCTGTTTCTGTCTCTCTGACAGGGTAATCTCAAGGGCAGCCTGGGCCTGCGCCAATTCCTTTTCGATGTCATACGCTTCTCCCTGATCCAACAGACGCCGGGCGATCATGGATGCGGTCTGGTTTTCTTCTTCATACTGCTTCTTCACATACACCCGCTCGCCATCTACCACAATGCTTTCCTGCATCACCAGCCGGTAGAGTACCCGCTGGATGTCCATTTCCATCACTGCCTGATACGGAAGATCCTGGTTCAGCATGGTATACGCCCGCTGGATCAGCTCCGTGCGCTCCAGAAACAGATGCCCCTCCTCCTTCATGGCAGATTCCATGAGATGGGAGATGCAGCCTGAAATCCGCATGGGATCATTGAGCGCCTGGTAATTCTGCCGTCCAATGGCGTCCACCGTTAAAAACCCAAACCCTTTCACAGCACAGAGCCGATAGGGCCTGTGCCGGACAATCTCCACGGAGTCACTGCGAAATTTCTGCAGGATCAGATTTACCTTTTTGGGCGTTACCTTGTAGGGTGCCAAAAACGTCATCAGTTCCCGGAACACCCTGTTTTTCCCGTAAGATTCCACAATCCCCTTCAGCCTTTTCTGGGAAATTCCTTTTACCTTCAGAAGCTCCTGGGGATGTTCTTCCATGATTTCCAGTGTGTTCAAACCAAATTCTTTGAAAATCGCCTCTGCAACTCTTGGTCCGACACCCTTTACGGAGCCGCAGGAGAGGTATCCTAAGATCCCCTCCTTCGTGCGCGGCACGATTTCCATGAAGTTTTCCACCTGATACTGCAGGCCATGACTGGACTTTTCCCACTGGCCTTCCATCTCAATCTCAATCTGGTCAGACTGGGGCAGGTCAAAGCCTATGGCGGTAAACCCGATCACTTTCTGGCCCTGTAAGTATTTGTCTCTGGCAGCAAGCGGTACAGAAGTATCCTTTGTGGTAAACACCGCAATGGTGTATCCATTCTCCTCATTCTGAAATATGGTTTTTCGGTATCTGCACCGCATATTCGATTTCCTCCCAATTCTCTATCTGTCGCAGTTGAAAAGATCCCTGTCCACCATCGAGCCAGTACACCTCCTTCCCTGTATCATAGGCATGGCGGATTTCTCCTTCCATACCGGAAGAAATCCTCTCTCCGCAGATAATCAGCACATCACAGAAGTCTAAAAGCTGTTTCCCAATGGAAAGTGCCAGCTTTCGTTCCTCTGGTATGGTGTCATCCAGCATCAAGGGCAGATAGGCATGAGAAGCAAATGCACGACAATGGAAGATCCAACTGACCGTATCCAGATACGCCTTCGCAAGCCCCATGTTATACAATCGTTCTTCCTTGTTTTTTGCAGACAACGGAGAGCAGATATACGCTCGTTTTCCTTTTAACATCACGCCGCCTCCTTCTTTAACCGGAAGATCCGGTTTTCTGTTTCTGTAGCATATTCTTTGAAAATATCCGGGTGCTGCATTTTCAGCTTTTCAAGATTTTCTTTCCCGATCATCGTCCTGCGAGTCGGGTTAAAGGTAATCTTATAACGGTTGGTTCCGTCTTCCAGAAACGCCTTGCATCCCTGTCCCATCAGCTCCACAAAGGGAACACTGATCGCACGCTGTTCTGCGTCAATTTCCTTCTTGCGCTTCTCCAAACGAGATTTTTCATCTGATAAAGCAAGATACTTTTCCAGGCTTTTGGAATCCAGCGTTGTAATCGGGATTTCCGGGATCGACTTATCAGCATAGCCGCTGTAACGGCGGATGCTGGCAAGCACCAGATCCGGTTTCCCCACCAGCGGCGGTTCCACCTTTTTCTCCACAAATTCACGCCAGAAATATCCTTCCTGCTCGATGATATCCTGCTCTTCCATGAGATCACGCTCCAGAGGACGGTATACAAAGTCGTTCTCGTTATTTCCCCACAGACACGCAATAAATGCATGACTGATGTTCACCACCGACATATAGTGCCGCACCTGATAGACATAGTGCTCCGGGATTTTCCCGTCATCCCACTTCTCTTTGGCGTTATAATTACAGGTTTTGCACTCCAGTATGGCAAAGCTGCCATCCGGCATACGCACAAAAAAATCTACGTCTGCCAGCATAAATGGGTATAGGGGATGACGGAACATGATCCGCACGGGAAACACCTCCAGGCCGGTTTTCTTAGAGAAAATCTCCGCTACCAGATCCTCCAGTCTGTGTCCAAATTCCTTGGCAACCCAGTTGGCTTCAGGTTCCTCAATCACCGGGGTAACGCCGATCTTGTCATAGTAAAGATCACGGCTGGTAACAAAAGGCGAGATTCCCATGATAGCGGCCACATCACTGCCTCCGATACCCAAACGGCGGAATGCGAGCCATTGCTCTCTGGAGAGGGTACTGATATCCACGACCTGTTCCGGTTCATAATCCATTTGTAACGTCTGTTTCATAAGCTCCTCCTTAACACTTAACAGCGCCATATACATCAAATTCCTTCCAGTCCATGGCAAGGGCCCTGGTCAGGTTTTCCTCCATCCGCAAAAGCTGGCTGCCGGTAAATCCCTGGCAGGCGGCATAGAAGGGTGCCTCGTTCATGGCATAGTAAAGGTCATGGGCCGTGCAGGCCTGTTCCCCGTTCTGTGCCACATACATCTCCACCACTTCATTACGGATCGCCGCCTTGATTTTCAGCTTTTTCATCAGTAACCTTAAGCAGTTCACCGGGTTATGGATCTCAATTTCCAGAAGCGCTGCCAGACGCTCTGTGGCATCCTTGTATCTTGCATACACTTCTTTCAAATTGTTGCGGTAATCCAGGATCGTGCTGTGGTTCCTGTGCGCCAGAGTGATCGGGCTTCCCAGGCTGAGCGTATGGTTGTTCCCGTCTGTCAGCAGCATAGGATACAGATTGACACCGCTGGCTGCGACATCAGAAGTGGTCAGGCGCAGCGCCGGTGTAAGATTCTTTCTGCTTACTCCGTACCGGTCCAGCGCATCCCTGTAGGTGTCCAGAAGCTCCTGGTTCCCGGAAAGCGTCCACATGGCACTCATGACGGAATGGTCATAGGTTCCGGAGCCTTCCAGATAAGCGCTTCCACTGAAATTCGTGTGCAGATATTCACTGGTCATCTCAAAGATTGCTTTCATGTCCAGTACGCTGTAATCATGGGCGTCTCCTCCGTGGACTGCAGAGACTTTTCCATCCGCAATCTTGATGAGGCATTCCCCTTTCGCTGCTTTCAGGCAGCAATTCACAACCTTTGCATAGGTTGCCAGATCCAGCTTTCGCAGGCCGTCCCCGCCGATACCGGCACGTCCTAAGATCGTCTGGATCGCACAGTTCCGGACCGGATATGCCTCGCCTCGTACCTTCAGTACAAGCCGGGTGTGCTTTTCCGTATCCTTCAGGATCTCCTCCATCTCTTCATCTCCGTTCTCCAGGTTGCCCGCCTCTTTTTCAAGCGGCACCAGCCGGAGGGCCCGGATGGGCTTGCGGATCCACTCTGAGGCTTTCCCTCTTCTTGAAAGAAAATCAAGCATCTCCTCTGCCGTGGCAAATGTCTTTTCAAAACCATCTGCGTAAACCATTGTTTCATTCATTGTTTCTTCCACCTTTCTTTAAAATAATTATCCATAAACAGCCGAAGCTGATTGTGGCAGGCCACATACATACACAAAAATCCGGCAGAAACATTTTCTTCCGGATAAACGGCAACAAAAAAGGATGAGCAGAGAAACCTCTTGTTTTCTCCATTCATCCTTTTCTAATCTGGTTCTTCACCGATAAAACAAAAAAAGTGCCACACAGCCATTTCAGGCATACGGTGACACTTCACTACAAACATAAACAACTTATGCCGGGAAAAGCTCCTGCTTTTCCTCTTCATGTACGGGATTTCTCAAAATCCCAAAACATAATCCCCCGCCGGGGAACGCATAAAAAAGAACTATATCAGTATAGTAGCACAGGATATAGGTGCTGTCAATTTGTTTTATACTAAATATGGTATGCAATAACGGTATAAATATCCTATTTTGTGGTTTTTGTTTCCTCCTCGCTGATAAACGTGATCTGTCTTGCCATAAATTCCTCACAGCTTGTCAGAGTTTTTCCATGCTTCTTCAGTTCCTCACTGGCATTTTGATTACATCGTTCTTCAAAGATACATCCCTCACAGTTGTTTGCCAGCGCCCTGCGGACCCATTTCAATTCTTCCTGCGTACCTATGATTTTCATTAAAAACACCTCATTAACATCATACCCTAAAACAGCAGTTCTATCACATTTTTTTGCAATCAGGTATATAGCAGTAAATTCCGGTTATATTCCGTAATATGAGCATTTATATAGTGAATAACTCTATTTTATTCCGTAATTTACCGGAAGTAAATAGTTTAAAATCGAAGGAAGATGTAGGAAGAGAGGTGGATGACATGGAGAAAAAATTTATCGGTGACAGGATTACCGAACTGCGGATAAAAAAGAATGTATCCGAATATCAGATGAGCCTGGATCTCGGCAAAAACAAAAGTTACATCCAGTCCATTTCTTCCGGGCGCTCCCTGCCTACCATGGAGAACTTCCTGGAAATCTGCGAATATCTGGAAGTAACTCCCTGCCAGTTCTTCGATACAGCTCTTCACAATCTTCCTCTATACGAAAAAGCGGCTGACTTATTAAAGCAGCTCGACGATGAGGATATGATCGCTGTAATCAGTATACTACATCGGCTCGCTGCCAGACATAAATAATTTTCAGAGGCTGTCCACACGGGCAGCTTTTTTTCTATTTTTTTACACATTCTGCATTTTCTCCCCTATTTCCCTTACAAATGGCAAAATAGAGTACCTTGAAAATTTCACACCCTCCCGGAAGAGGGATACGGGTGCCTGCAGATAGTGCAGCATGATGCGTGCCTGCAGGCTTTAAGATTGCATAGCAACGCCGAAGACGCGGCTTGGGAAGGCGCAGGAACTGGCTTCCAGGGAGAATTAACTTTTTTGATTTGAATTATCATGAATACGAAATTTACAACCTGGCAGAAAAAACGTATAATAATGGCACGAGGATGTCTTAGTTATACGTTTTTCCTGCTGTTCTTTGAAAGGAGGATAAATGACAGCAGAAACCAACTACTCAAAAACATCTGCTTTATCATCCGGTGGATCTGATACTTACTCGGTAAGTGATATAGCCATCATTCTTGGAATAAGTAAAAAATCAGCTTATAAATTATGTGAACAGAATTTCTTTATTTCCAAACGGATAGGCAGAATTATACGGGTAAATAAAAAATCCTTTGAGGACTGGCTGAACGGCAGACCTGAATAAAGGAGAAAAACGTATGGCTACAATCATTAAGCGTAAAAAGAATTATTCTGTCGTTTATTATTACGATACGCCGCAAGGCGAAAAGAAACAGAAGTGGGAAACCTTTACAAGTTACAAAGACGCAAATAAAAGGAAAGTAGAAATAGAAAATCAGCAGGAGAATGGAACATTTATTGCTCCTACTTCACAGACAGTTGAAGATTTTCTTTATGACTTCGTAACTCTGTACGGAGAAAAGAAATGGGGGCTTACTACTTATGACAGTAATTTAGGATTAATCAGCAACTACATCAATCCGATTATAGGATCGACACCAATTCAGAAGGTAAACCGTAAATTTGTTGATTCTTACTACAAAACACTGACAAAAACAAAACCTGTGATTGTCAGGAACCGTAAGCCCAAAAGTGAATTTCTTCCACCGGCAACGATTGAAAAAATCTTCAAACTTCTTTCTACTGCATTTAAACAGGCTGTCAAATGGGAGCTTGTCGGGAAAAATCCTTTTCAGCTTTCCGATGCACTTCCCCGAACCAAATACAAAAAACGTGATATATGGACGGCAGAAAGCATCAGCAAAGCGCTTAACAGCTGCAAAGATGGCAAATTGTACGTAGCAATAAATCTTGCTTTTGCCTGCTCTATGAGGGAAGGCGAGATTCTTGGACTTACCTGGGATCTTGTAAATATCTCTGATGAAGCAATCGCAGAAGATAATGCGTACATTGATATTAAAAAAGAGCTGCTCAGAGTTTCAAAACGGGCACTGGAAACCCTGGATCAGAAAGATGTCTATTATATCTTTCCGCCATTGATGCCGAATACATCAACCAGGGTTGTTTTGAAAAAGCCCAAAAACGATACCAGTATCCGGCGTGTGTGGATACCGAAAACACTGGCTTACATTCTTCGTGATTGGAAAAAGGCACAGGATGAGCTTAAAGAATTTCTCGGTGACGAATATCAGGACTTCAATCTTGTTGTCGCTCTTGCGAATGGTCGCCCATGTGAAGGAAGGGTATTGCTGAAGGCTTTTGAAGAACTTCGTGAGGAAGCCGGATTACCTAATGTAGTGTTCCATTCACTCAGACATTCCAGTACAACATATAAACTCAAACTGAACCATGGCGATATTAAAGCTACTCAGGGAGATACTGGACACGCTCAAGCAGATATGGTTACGGAGGTTTATTCTCATATACTTGATGAGGATAGAAAAATTAATGCTCAGAAATTTGATGCAGCGTTCTACGCTAATCCGGATCTGAGCAAATACAATCCGCCTCTTCCAAACGAAAAACCTGAAAAAGCGGAAATAGACATCAACAACTTAATCGAGCAGCTGAAAAAATCACCTGAGCTGGCTAATACACTGGCACAGCTTTTGGCTCAATAACTTATTAGCACAGAATTTGCTAATTTTCTTATTAGCAAACACATTGATTTTATTAGCAGAAGGTGGTAAAGCAGTTCAAGTCCAATTAGCAGGAATTTATATTTATGCATTTTATATTCACTCATGAATTTCTGAAAGAAAAAACGCCACAAATCCTTAGATTCATGGCGTTTATACGTTCCTGACTGGAGTCGAACCAGCGGCCTATTGCTTAGGAGGCAATCGCTCTATCCTACTGAGCTACAGGAACTTATCTATATTATAACGGTTTTATGCAACCGCTACAACCAAATTATTCAGTTTTGGACTTGAACGGGCTGCCACTTAGGAGGCGCTTGTTTTATCCGTTAAACTAACAGGACATATACTTGATTTTCTGCTTCCTGTCCGGTTTCCCTTTGCCGGTCAGGCAACGGTTTCTCCAAGGACAAACTCTTACTGAATGAACAGCGAATTTGCGCGGTTCCGCAAAATCGCGCTGCGATTATTATATCATAAGAAGCCTTTTTTGAGAAGTCTTTTTAATGTCGATTTTTTCACAATTGTTTGAACAATTGCTTTCAAAATATTCTATCTTTTTACCCCTTAACACCTTTTTTATCTCAAAAAAATCGCACAATGATTTTGATTATCTCGCAGAATTCTTCAATTCGACGCGTTAAATTTCTTCGATATCCTGAGATTTTAAACAAAAATCCCAGTTTTTCGTTAAAAAATAAATTGAATTTGTTAAGATATTATAAATAGTTTTTTTATTTTTATTCTATTGACTTTTTGATTTTAGCGGATTAGACTAATTTTAGTGAATGAATTGGGGCGTTCACAGCAGAATAACGAAAGCATAATTTAAGGAGGTATTTTTGAAATGAATGCTTACATGCAAAGAGTTCTCGACACTGTAAAACAGCGTAACTCTAACGAACCTGAATTCATCCAGACCGTTGAGGAAGTTTTCAAATCTCTGGAGGTTGTCATTGAAAAACATCCGGAATATGAGAAAGCAGCTCTTCTGGAGAGAATGGTTGAACCAGACAGAATGTTTACATTCCGTGTTACCTGGACAGACGACAATGGGGTGCCACACGTAAACCGCGGATACAGATGCCAGTTTAACGGCGCGATCGGACCGTACAAGGGCGGTCTGAGATTCCATCCATCCGTATATTCCGGAATTATCAAATTCCTGGGCTTCGAACAGACCTTTAAGAACAGTCTGACCGGTCTTCCGATCGGCGGCGGCAAAGGCGGTTCTGACTTTGACCCGAGAGGAAAATCTGATGCGGAAATCATGCGTTTCTGCCAGGCTTTCATGACTGAGCTTTACAAATACATCGGACCGGATATGGACGTTCCTGCCGGAGATATCGGTGTAGGCGGAAGAGAAATCGGTTACCTGTTCGGACAGTATAAGAGAATTAAGAGTTCTTTCGAGAACGGTGTTCTGACCGGAAAAGGCCTGAGCTACGGCGGTTCTCTGATTCGTCCGGAAGCTACCGGATTCGGCGCAGTTTATTATGTAGTAGAAGTTCTGAAACATTTCGGAGAGACCATCGAGGGCAAAACCGTTGCAATTTCCGGATTCGGCAATGTATCTTGGGGTGTTTGTAAAAAAGTTGCTGAATTAGGCGGAAAAGTTGTTACTCTTTCCGGCCCGGACGGATACATCTACGATCCGGATGGAGTCGT
Organism: uncultured Blautia sp.; assembly: GCA_963927715.1. Lineage (GTDB taxonomy): Bacteria > Bacillota > Clostridia > Lachnospirales > Lachnospiraceae > Blautia_A. The sequence continues at coordinate 62,048 of CAWVBU010000002.1, forward strand.
TACTCCTGAGAAGATTGATTATCTGGTTGAGATGCGTAACTCCGGACGTGACAAAGTTCAGGATTATGCTGACAAATTTGGCTGCGAATTCCATGCCGGCGAGAAACCATGGGGCGTAAAAGTAGATCTGATTATGCCATGTGCTACCCAGAACGACGTTCATATGGAATCCGCTAAGAAGATCGTTGAGAATCAGGTTCCATACTACATCGAAGTTGCGAACATGCCTACCACCAACGATGCTCTGGAATATCTGCAGAAGAACTGTAAAGTTGTTGCTCCTTCCAAAGCAGTTAACGCCGGCGGTGTTGCTACATCCGCACTGGAGATGTCTCAGAACTCTATGAGATATTCCTGGACCGCAGAAGAGGTAGACGCAAAACTGAAACAGATCATGAAGAATATTCACGATATGTCAGCAGAAGCTGCTGAGGAATATGGTCTTGGCTATAACCTGGTAGCTGGCGCGAATATCGCTGGATTTAAGAAAGTCGCAGACGCTATGATGTCTGAAGGCCTGATCTAAGGTAATTTTTCATTATCTCATACATAAAAACTCCCCGCGATGACGCGGGGAGTTTTTCATGGGATTTTTAAAACTTTTTCTGAATGAATTTTCTTTTCTACACATGCAGCTGCCCCTGCAGCCAGATGATTCCCTTGAACCTTCTTCCCACCTGAGGTTCACCCAGAAGATCATCCTTATTGATACAGATATCAAACTGCATGTCATTGCTCTCGATGGTCATCTGGTAAATTTCCTCTCCGGTGAGAATGTTGCGAAAATTCACACAATCCACAATTTCTCCCATGACATTGTACTTATCGCACTCAATGCCATAAGGCATGAAATAGGAATCCACGATGGTGAAAACATCTTCTGTCACAATTCTCCTGGAAATCATGGAATAGGTATCAATATCATCCATGGTCAGATTTTCCATGGCTTCCTCATCGCCATTGCGTGCTGCCGCGATCAGGGAAAACCGGTTCTTGGCCAGTTCTTTTTCTTTTGCCACCTGTTTCTTATCTTTCTGGACCGGAAGAAGAATCTTTCCTTCTTTTGCCAGCCCCGATAAAGTCAAAGGCATACCTGACTGCCCGAAATTCATTTTGTTTCGCTCATGTATATATTCAATACCATTCTGGAGATAAAAAATCATAGTTACTCCGATCCGGAGATCGTCACAGGCACCTGCGTAAGATTCCTTATCCGCATGTTTTTCCACAATCACATTTTCCTGGGTCGTGATTCCGGTTCCTCTTAGAAACGGGTAATAATATTCCATCTGAAACTCATTCTTTTCGTTATATTCGCCGCAGACAGTAATCCCGCAGTCACATCCGTAATTTTTGGAAAACTCCGCATACAGATGATCGGAACCGGATTCCGTGACAAATTTTTCATCATAATTTGTCACAACCTCATCCAGAATCTCCTCCAGTTCTGTTTTTGTCAGATTAGAAAAACCTATTGTCTTGAGATAGCTATGCAATCTATCACCTCCCGGAATTTCTTCTCATTCCCTTATTTCTTCTTTTCAATTTTCTTCATTCCACCCATATATGGCTGAAGTGCTTCCGGAATATTTACAGATCCGTCCGCATTCAGGTTATTCTCAAGAAACGCTATCAGCATTCTCGGCGGTGCAACCACTGTATTATTTAATGTATGCGCCAGATACTTGCCTTTTTCACCGTTTACACGAATTTTCAGACGTCTTGCCTGGGCATCTCCCAGATTGGAGCAGCTTCCCACCTCAAAGTATTTTTTCTGTCTCGGAGACCATGCTTCCACATCCACAGATTTCACTTTCAGATCCGCCAGGTCACCGGAGCAGCATTCCAAAGTCCGAACCGGAATATCCAGAGAACGGAACAGATCTACGGTATTCTGCCATAATTTATCAAACCACATCGGGCTTTCTTCCGGTTTACATACCACGATCATTTCCTGTTTTTCAAACTGGTGAATCCGGTAAACGCCTCTCTCTTCCAGACCATGCGCGCCTTTTTCCTTGCGGAAGCAGGGAGAGTAGCTTGTCAGTGTCTGAGGAAGTGATTCTTCCGGAAGAATCGTATCAATGAATTTTCCAATCATCGAGTGTTCACTGGTTCCGATCAGGTACAGATCTTCGCCCTCGATTTTATACATCATGGCATCCATCTCCGCGAAACTCATAACGCCTGTCACCACATTGCTGCGGATCATAAACGGCGGAACGCAGTAAGTGAATCCCCGGTTGATCATGAAATCACGGGCATAGGCAAGTACCGCGGAATGCAGTCTCGCAATATCACCCATCAGATAATAGAAACCGTTTCCTGCCACTCTTCTGGCACTGTCCAGATCAATGCCATGAAAGCTTTCCATAATATCTGTGTGATAAGGTACCTCGAAATCCGGCACTACCGGCTCTCCAAATTTTTCTACTTCCACATTCTCGCTGTCATCTTTTCCGATCGGTACAGAAGGATCGATGATATTCGGAATTACCATCATGTCCTGGAGCAGTTTTTCCTCAACCTCTTTTTCTCTGGCAGTAAGTTCTTCAATTCGAGTGCCGGAAGAAGCCACCTGTTTTTTTACCTCTTCTGCCTCTTCTCTCTTACCCTGTCCCATCAGAGCGCCGATCTGTTTGGAAATTTTGTTTCTCTTTGCTCTCAGAGCCTCTACTTCCTGCTTAATCTCACGGTTTTCTTTGTCCAGTTCCAGAACTTCATCCACCAGAGGCAGCTTGTTGTCCTGGAATTTGTTGCGAATATTCTGCTTTACAATTTCTGGGTTTTCTCTGACAAATTTAATATCTAACATTTCTTAATCCTCCTGGGTGTTTTCTTTCTGTTTGTTTTCTGCTTATTTCTTTTCTTCTCCGATCTCTTCCAGCCTGTAATTAACCGCTTTTCTCAGTGCTTCCACTTCTTCCTGGCTGAGCATTGCGAAAGATTCTCCTTTCACGATCTCCTTCAGATACAAAAAGCAGTTATCCCGGCTGTGAACCGCATTCAACACCAGACCGGAATGATCCGAATCCAGCATTGCCAGGGCAAAACTCAGTTTTCCCCCCACATCGTCGAACGCGTCATATTTTTCCACACCGTATTTGCTGTAGACCCGCGACATTTTTTTCTTCATCTTTTTGCTGTCTTCCATATACTGGTCTGTCAGTTCGGACAGCTTATCGATCTGAGCCATCTTTCTGGCGAAAGCTGCTTCCAGAGATTTTGCGTCTTTTCCTTTCATAAACAGTTTATATTTATGTTCCAGTCTCTGAAGACGAAGACTCAGACTGGCCATACCTATTAAAAGTATTACCACAAGAATCAGTAATATAATCAAAATAATCCCCGGGTCAATTCCTATTGAACTTAATACATCACTCATACTGACTCCTTACCGGATGGATTCAAAGAGATCTATAATTCTCTCCAGCTCGTTTTTGGAGTAATACTCGATCTCAATCTTTCCTTTATCATTTTTTCGGCGATTGATCCTCACTTTTGTCCCGATAATGCCCTTCATTTTTTCTTCCAGGCTTTCGTAGATTGCGTCTTCCGCAGGGTTTTTCGGTATTTTTTTCTCTTTTTTAGGTGACAATACCGCTTTTACCAGTTTTTCCGTTTCCCGCACGCTTAATTTCTCATCGAAAATTTCGTTCGCGATCCGGATCTGCATCTCACGGTCTGTGATCGCCAGCAAAGCACGGGCATGTCCCGCTGTAATCATCTCATCGATCAACATCTGCTGTACTTCTTTTTCCAATTTCAGCAGACGCATAACGTTGGTCACAGCCGTTCTGCTTTTTGACACTCTCTCCGCTACTTCATCCTGTTTCAGATGAAACTCCTCCAGCAGACGTTTGAATGCCAGAGCCTCCTCAATCGGATTTAAGTCCTCTCTCTGAATGTTTTCAATCAAAGAAATTTCCACAATTTCCTGTTCATTTAATTCCTTGATAATAACCGGAACTTCTTTGAGTCCAGCCATTTTGGCTGCCCGCCATCTTCTCTCTCCCGCTATAATTTCATAGTAGTCCTTTTTATCGGACACAACTAACGGTTGAAGCACTCCGTACTGTTTAATGGACTCTGATAGTTCCAGAAGGGAATCTTCATCAAACTGTTTTCTTGGCTGATCTCTGTTTGGCTCTATCTTCGTAATCTTTATTTTGATTTCTCCACTCTGCGGAGCAGGATTTTCCTTTGTCTTTTTGTGGTCAGAAGCTGTTGTCTTACCGGACGATTTTCCTGTATTTGATTTTACACTGCCGCCGTTATCCGGTATCATGACATCAAGTCCTCTGCCAAGTCCTCTTTTCATGGCCATCATTCATCCTCCCTGTTGATCACTTCTTCTGCCAATAGCCGGTAGCTCTCTGCACCTGTTGACTTCGAATCATACAAATTAATTGGCAATCCGTAACTGGGTGCCTCTGCCAGTCTCACATTTCGTGGAATAATGGTCTTATAAATATTCTGATTCAGATTTTCCTTCACATTTTCCACAACTTCCAGAGACAAGTTGGTTCTGGCATCATACATGGTAAAGACAACGCCTTCTATTTCCAACTCTTCATTTAACCTCTCCTGTACCAGTTCAATCGTATGTATCAACTGAGAAAGACCTTCCAGTGCGTAATACTCACACTGTATGGGAACCAGAACAGAATCCGCTGCTGTCAGCGCATTGATTGTCAGCATACTCAGAGAAGGGGGACAATCCATAACAATATAATCATAGGTGTCTTTTACATCCTGAATTGCATTTCTAAGAATATATTCTCTCTCCTCTATACCGACCAATTCGATTTCGGCACCAGATAAGTTCATGTTAGAAGGAATTAAATCTAAATTTTCTACAACATCCTTAAGTATGCAGTTTTTCAATTCTGTCTCTCCCAACAGGAGCTCGTAGAGGGTAGGATTCACTTCATTTTTGTCGATACCCAGTCCACTGGTCGTGTTTCCCTGTGGATCGATATCTATGGTCAGCACTTTTTTTCCTGCTTCCGCCAGACACGCTGATAAGTTAATTGCAGTCGTGGATTTTCCGACACCACCTTTTTGATTTGCTATCGCAATGATTCTTCCCACTCTAATTCCTCCATTCTATAAACTAGTAGTATTATAACACTTTTCATTTTTCTTATCTACAAAATTTGTGTAAATGTTTCACGTGAAACATAAAAAAATCCATCTTTATTTTTGTGTATCTTTATAAATTATTACCAAAGCCACTTTTCCAAAGCGCTGACAATACCGGATCTCTATCCTGTTATACATAAGGATCCGGTAATCTTTTTTTCTTTTCTCATATTTTTTCAATTTTATCTGAATTTCAAACATCTGTAAAAACATAAGAAGATCGATCTTTGACAAACCGCATACCTCCGTGCCCGCTTTTCCATCCTGCAAGCGAAATTGCAGCCATAGTCTGGCCATATTTGTTGATTTCTTGTGTAACAATTTTTTGAGATACAACCTGCAATTAAGATTACGCCGGCAGAAACAGCCTATAAATACGTAAATATCAAAATAAATATATTATAAAACAACAAATTAATTATCTTACAAAATATGAATCTTTCAAATATAAACAACTCGACCCTATGATCAATTCCTATTTACACAAACGCTGCCATCATTTAAAAACGCAACAATACATTCTATCAGAACAATATCCCCGCTACAGAATGTTTCACGTGAAATATTCTGTTCTTTCCAGAACATTCTTCATAAAAACATTGTATCTTCAAGCCAAATGACGTATAATAATACTGTATCTGTAATCAATCCATTTGTTGGGTAAACGCTTCTACCCAACACAGGAGGCGAGGAAATGAAAAAACGCAAGCATAAACTAATCACTCTTGGAATACTTTTTTCAATTGCCACTGTTGTTATTCATATTATCAACCGTATTATAACAGCATCTTCTGTCCTGAAAGATATGCTGCATGTATATAAGAAAAACTTTTTCGATTGGCGTTTCGGACAGGTTTATTACACAAAACGCGGACAGGGATCTCCCATTTTATTACTCCATGATTTGATACCCGGGGGATCTTCTTATGAGTGGCATAAGATAGAAAAAGAACTTGCACAGCATCATACCGTTTACACCATGGATCTTCTCGGGTGCGGAAGATCAGACAAACCATTGATTACATACACAAATTTCATTTATGTACAGTTAATCAATGACTTTATCAAAAAAGTGATCGGGGAGAAGACGGATGTCATTGCCAGTGGATTTTCTTCTTCTTTCACAATTATGGCTTGCCATTCGGAGGCATCCCTTTACAATCGGATTTTCCTTATCAATCCGACGAGTTTGTATCAGCTGAGCCAGACCCCATCCAAGCGAAGCAGAATCCGCAAATTTGTAATTGAAATTCCTGTTCTGGGAACTTTAATCTACAATATGCTGACTTCCAGGGAACAGATCACTTCCACTTTCATGGAAAAATATTATTTTAATCCTTTCCATGTATCTTCAGAAGCGATTGACGCCTATTATGAAGCAGCTCACAGAGAAAAAGAAGGAAGTTCCAAATATCTCTTTGCCAGTCTGACCGGAAATTACGCAAATCTGAATATTGTTCACGGTCTGCGTTCCGTTAATCAGAGTATTGTAATTCTGGAAGGCGAAGAAGAGCCTGGTTCCAGAGAAATTGTGGAAAACTACACCGAATTCAATCCGGCAATCGAATCCACCTATATCAGCGAATCCAAACACTTCCCTCATCTGGAAAATCCAACGGATTTTCTTCAGAACCTGAAGATTTATATGTAAATCGTGTATTTTTCAAGCCTTTCGAACAGAAAGGCTTGATTTTTTATACGATACGGTCAGTATTTTGTTCTTTTATATCAAAAACCCCGGGATAGAAATCCCGGGGTTTGATGTTTCACGTGAAACATTCCTCTATTTGAAATTAGTCTTTTTCGCTGTCCTCCTTTTCTCTCAATGCTGTCAGGAGATCCACCAAATTCTTCACATTCATCTTATTAACCAGATAAGAAGTTCCGTCATCTTTCACTGCGACATTGAAATTTTCGTTGTAAGTATAATAGGAGACCGTTTCTTTTTCACCATTCTGCTCAAATGTAAATTTCCACTCTGCATCCCCGGTTGGCTGATAATTTTCTTCCATCCGTTCCTGAGCAGAAATATTTACCAAAGCGTTATAGAAGTTCTTGAAAGCGTTCTCATCCGCTTCTTCTCCGTCAAAATAGTATTCATATTCTGTCTCATCTTCTTCGTTTACCGAAGACTGAACTTCCATCTTATTTGTTTCTCCGGCATAAGTAACGGAAATAGACTGAATTTCTGTAATTGCGTAATAGTTCACTTTCAAATTCCAATAATCCGATACCGTTTTCCCAATCAGATTATCTATGGATTCCGCGCTCATGGTGTAGATTTCCTGCGAACCAGATTCACAGACATAATATCCGTCATCCGCTTCATTTCCCACCAGCAGTGTAACCTGCTTCTGCTCTGCCTCTTCACTGCCGCTCTCTTCCTCGCTGCTCTCATCGCTGTCCCCGGAATCCTCTTCTTCCACTGTTTGATGATAATCTATTACAATACTCGCCCGGGGCTGATCCAGGCCATACGCTGAATCGTCTTCGCAGTGATAGTTTACAAAGCTCAGGTAAGACAGACTGTTGACTGAGGACGCCGCCGCGGAAGCTTCTGAGGAATCCGCTTCCTCAGAAGCTTCTCCATCACTTATCATCCATCCGCTGGATACTTCGTCAGATGCCGCCAATGTATACGTATTTTCTCCATTCACCTGGATCTGATCAATATCAGACGCAGAAATCACAGGGAAAGTACTTCCTTCTGCGAAATCATAGAGGGTTCCCTCAAAAGAAGTTTCGAAATCCGCATGGAGCAGGTATATTTCTTCTCCATCATCAATCTTTCCGTAATATGCGTCTGCTGTCTCATTATAGCTGCCCAGCTGAATGGTTCTTGTTTTCTCATTTTCTGTAATCTGAATGGTCTGAGAAGGCTCCTCCAATCCATACTCTTCCAGATTATCCGCATCTTCAATAGTACGTACCGATGTAATAGATTCCAGCGAAGTCAGAAGATCTTCCACTTTTTCCTGATCCACCGGAAAATTTTTATCGTCTTTGTTGATCCACTGTTCCTCTTCTTTTTGAAAAGTCACATTTTGCTGATCCAACAGAAAAGAGATGCTCTCAATCTCATCGGAAGAAGTCTCAAAGACTTCTTCCGATGTATCTTCCTGAGAAGTTTTTTCCTCATTTTTCTGTTTCAGAAGAAAGTAAGTCCCCAGCAAAAGGCATAGAACCAGCAAAGAAATTCCCAGTTTTACGATACAACTCTTTTTTTTCATAGTTTTCTCCTTCTGAACCAAATGACAACTCCAAAGATCAGAATAGCTCCCGGAATTCCCGCAATCAGAAGCAGGCTCCAGCTTCCTGCCGCATGTCCCGTCCATGTCAGATAAGATACGGTCAGATCCTTCGAATAAATAGAAATCGGATTTTCCGTATCACACATCTGATTCAGACAATCTACGATCAGATCAATGTTTTCTCCGGAAACCATCTGATTTACCTGATCCTCTGTAATGTAAGAACTGGAGAAGTAAACAATTTGTGTCGTTTCATCATCGCTGACATCTTCGGTTATGGATACTGCTACATCAAACGGTCCGTCAATATCCCCATCTTCTTTCTCCAACGTAGTACTTTCCACATTTACTTTAGAATAAGAGTCATCGGTTGTGGATAACAGTCCTTCGATCTGTAAACTGTCCCGATACTGATCTATGGTCTGAATTCCCTGTGCCAGCGGCACGAGAACATATGTTCCGCTGGATGCGAGATCTGAGGTCAAATCAGAAGAAGATATCTCCGGTATCAAATAGTAAGGCATCTGGGAGAGATAATGCTGACTGTCGCCTTCGAAAATAATGCCATCGGCCGTCTCCACACCATAGGTTCTCAGAATTTCCTTAAAGTGATCCTGGCTTTCTGTAGAATAATTGGAGAAAATCAACGCTTTTCCTCCATTCTCCAGGTAATCAATCACCGCATTCATTTCATCCTCTGAGAAATCGCCGGTAGGCGCGTTGATCAGGATGCAGTCCGCGTCCTCCGGAACCGTTCCCTCTGAGAGCAGATTCAATGTCTTTATCTCAACATTTGCCTTTTCAACTGCCTCCTCAAAGGATGATCCCAGCGCCTGCTCTCCATGCCCTTCAATATTATAGAGAACCGGAAGATTTTCGGAAGTCACATAAGAAATCGCGCTTGTAATCTGCCCCTCTCCGTCAAAACCGGAAGTCTCATAGGACAAATTATAAGAACTCATCTGGGTCTCATACATGGAAGAATAATCCACAACCCGGTTCTTTTCTCCACATACGACCAGAACGCTGTTCTCAGATACTTCATTTGAGGTATACTGGGAAGTAAAATTCGGATGTAAAACTGGATCAATATTCTCTACTTTAATGTGTTTCGAAGCATCCTCATACCGCTCCAACAACTTTTCCACCGTACCGTCTGTCTGCTCTTCCTGGGCTATAAAATACAGATATACATCCTCGTCCAGATTTCCCAGCAGTTCTTTGGTATCTTCCGAAATTGTATACAATTTCTGCGCACTCATATCGATTTCTGTATATTGGGAAGGTATTTCCCCTGCCACCAGATTCACGGCGATTACGATTGCAGCCATGATTGCCGTAACTACGAGACTGTAAGACCCTCTGCGGATCCATTTTCCATTAACTGTACCGATAAGTTTCTTCCAATGAAACTTCCTGCTGCTTTTTTCCTTCTTCTTTTTTTCTCTGAATATTTTCTTCATCACCTATCCTCCTAGCTCCAACGTCTTTTTGCAATTGACTGTATTGTCAGAAAAATACAAATTGTTATAACAGACAGAAAATAGACAACACCACAGACATCAAAAATCCCATTATTGATGAAGTTGTCATAATGTCCGCTGAGATTAAAAATACTCAGAAAATCCTGGATCAATCCTTCAAAAAGACTCGATTTCACAAGATAAAAAGCCAGAAGAATTCCTTCTGCCACAATGGCGAAAATCAAGGAGATCAGCACATTCTTTACCATCAGATATAAAATCCACGCCAGGGCAATGATAAGCACCGCCAGGGCAAGACAGGAAACGGAAGCGGAAGAGGAAAAGAAGGAACCGATTCCTTCCGTGACATAGCAGAAAAACAACACAAGAAAGGCCAAAACCGCCGCAATTACCTGACTTTCCGTGACCGCTGACAAGAATACGCCGATGGACAGATTCGCACATCCCAGAAAGAAAAATCCGGCAATAGCCGTATACGCGGAAGCAAAATTAATCGATCCGTACTGACTTAAAATCAGCGGATAAAAGCACAGGATTCCCACAGGAATCAGATAAATCGTAACCAGCGCCAGGTACTTTCCCAGTACAATTCCGCTTATGGATACCGGAGAAGTCAAAAGCAGCTGATCTGTCTTTTGTTTTCGTTCCTCCGCAAGTATTTTCATTGTCAGAACGGGAACCGAAATCAGAAATACAAAAGTAACTGCACTCAAAGTCGTCTCAAATTTCGGATACGCTGACTGAATATTATAAGCAGTAAAATAAATTCCAACAATTGCAAGAATAAATGCAATGAAAAGATATCCCGTCACCGAAGTAAAATAACTTTTCAATTCTTTTTTATAAATCGCCAGCATCTTCGTTCTCCTCCTCTTCTACCTGCTCTTCTCCTTCTTCATATTCCGGCAGCTCCTCTGTATTCTGCCGTTCTTTCTCCTCTTTTTCGTCTTTCTCTTCCAACTGCTGCGAATCTTCGGTCAATTCCAGGAAAATACTTTCCAGAGAGATCCGGTTCATCTGCATCTGGAGAATCGGACACCGGACTTCCGCCATCTTGTAGAAGACTTCTTCCCGGATATCCATTCCCTCCTGTGTCTCTATCACAACCTTAACCGCATCCTTCTCCTTTTCCCATTTCTCGAAGCGGCAGCTGTTCAGATTTTTGATTTCTCTGACTGCTCTCTCCACAGTATTCTGATCTCCCCGCACAACCAGTTCCAGGGTATCTGAACCTCGCGCCAGTTCTTCAAGCTGTTCCGGAGTTCCGCTGGCCGCCAGCTTTCCGTGGGACAGAATCAGGATATAATCGCAGACTGCGCTTACCTCCGACAAAATGTGGGAACTCAGAATCACCGTATGTTTTTCCTTCAGGCTCTTAATCAGATCACGGATCTCTATGATCTGCTTGGGATCCAGTCCCACCGTCGGTTCATCCAGGATAATAACTTCCGGATATCCCAGAATCGCCTGCGCAAGGCCGACTCTCTGGCGATAACCTTTCGACAGATTCTTAATCAGTCTTCCAGACACATCCTGAATTTTCACCAAATCCATGACTTCATCTATTTCTTCTTTTCTTCTGTCTTTTGGAATTTTCTTTAACTCTGCCGCAAACTGCAGATATTCCAATACCGTCATGTCAAAATAGACCGGCGGCTGTTCCGGAAGATATCCGATACTCCTTTTGGCCAGATCCGGTTCTTTCAGAATGTTGTGTCCATTTACGGAAATTTCTCCTTCCGTAGACGCCAGGTAACCGGTAATCATATTCATGGTCGTCGATTTACCTGCTCCGTTCGGCCCCAGGAATCCATAAATTTTACCTTTTTCCACTGTAAAATTCAGATGATCCACAGCCAGATGGTCCCCATAATTCTTGACCAGGTTTTTTACTTCAATCAATGACTTCTCCTCCTTTAAAAATTTGCAGTATATAAATATTTTAAAAATTTTTTGTGATAAAAATGGGACTGAACTGTGTTCATTATGTGAAAGAAGAAGGGCCAGAAATCACTTGGTATTTCTGGCCCTTCTTCTTAACTTAATGGTTCCTTTGCTGGAATTCCAGCTTTTCTCGGATATTTTTTCGGTGTATTTTTTATTTTTCTGATTCGGACAAAGGATCTCTCGATATTGCTTCCGGGAAGCTGGAAATAAATCGGTTTTTCTTTTTCCCCTCCGAGAATTGCCGCCGCATGCTCTGACTGCTTCAGCTCCTCCTCGATATTTCCGGATTTGTAGGATACAAAAATTCCTCCGATCTTCACAAAAGGCAGGCAGTATTCCGAGAGAGATGACAGATTGGCAACCGCCCGTGACACACATAATTCGTAATTTTCCCTGTGTTCTTTTCTGCGGGCATATTCTTCTGCTCTTCCATGCATGGTTGTCACATCTTTCAGACTCAGAGCTTTGATCGCCTCATCCAGAAAGCGGATCCGTTTCTGCAGAGAATCCAGAAGTGTAATTCTCAAATGCGGAAACGCGATCTTAAGGGGAATTCCGGGAAATCCGGCCCCTGTGCCCACATCAATCACTGTGAAGATCTGGTTCATATCGACCGCCTTCTGAATTGCCAGGCTGTCTATGAAATGTTTTTGAAGAACTTCCTCAAATTCGGTAATTCCCGTGAGATTCATCACCTTATTCCATTCTGTCAGTAATTCATAAAAATCAACAAACTGCTGCTTTTTCTTTTCATCAAGCTCTATGCCCAGTTCCTGGCATCCCTTTTCCAAAATTGTAAGATTGTACATTTTTTCCTCCACACATGTCCCATCCTCTTACTTTTTATGCCGGAACTGCTCCATATATACCAGCAGCACCGATACATCCGCCGGGGAGACTCCCGCGATTCTGGACGCCTGTCCGACAGACATGGGATGGTACAACTTCAGTTTCTGTCTGGCCTCGATGCGAAGGCCGCTGATCTCATCATAATCAAGATCCTGAGGAATCTTTTTCTCCTCTGTCTTTTTAAACTGTTCTACCTGCTTTAACTGTCTTCTGATATATCCGTCATATTTAATGTTAATATTTACCTGTTCCTGCACATCCCAGGAAAGTTCCGGCCTTTCCTGATCAATTTTCTTCAGCTTCTCATAGCTCAGTTCCGGACGCCGGATCAGCTCCGCCAGCGTCGTTCCGTTCTTCAGGGGTGTGCTTCCATACTCTTCCAGGAGCTTTTGTACTTCCTCGCCGGCTCCCACTGTTACCTTTTCTACCCTTTTGATTTCATCCCGGATGGTTTTCTCTTTCTCCACGGTTTTCTGATAAGTGGCCTCATCCACCAGTCCGGCTTCATATCCCTTCCTGCGAAGCCTCAGATCCGCGTTATCCTGCCGCAGAAGCAGACGGTATTCCGCCCTGCTGGTCATCATCCGGTAGGGTTCCTGATTTTCTTTCGTCACCAGATCGTCAATCAGGACACCGATGTATGCCTCCGACCGATCCAGAACCATCAGTTCTTTTCCCTGAACTTCCAGCGCGGCATTGATTCCTGCTACAATTCCCTGTGCCGCGGCTTCTTCATAACCTGAACTTCCATTAAACTGTCCTGCACTGAACAATCCCTTTATTTTCTTAAACTCCAGCGTCGCGTTCAGCTGTCTCGGATTGATACAGTCATATTCAATTGCGTAAGCATTTTTTACAATCCGGGCATGTTCCAGACCTGCCACAGAATGATACATCTCTTCCTGGACATCCTCCGGCAGAGAACTGGACATTCCTCCGATATACATCTCATTGGTATACAGCCCTTCCGGCTCGATAAACACCTGATGCCGGTTCTTATCCGCGAATTTAACCACCTTGTCCTCTATCGATGGGCAGTATCTCGGACCAGTCCCTTCGATCATTCCTGAAAAAAGCGGTGACCGATCCAGATTTTTTCTTATGATTTCATGGGTTTTCTCATTGGTATAAGTCAGCCAACAGGATTTCTGCCGGATCTGGACTTCTTTCGGATCTGTGGAAAAAGAAAACGGAATAACTGTTTCATCTCCGAACTGCTCTTCCATCTTACTGTAATCGATGGAATTTCCCGCGATTCTCGCAGGCGTTCCCGTTTTAAACCTGTACATTTCGATCCCCAGACTTTTCAGTGAATCCGTGAGGTAATTGGCCGCCTGCAGTCCGTTGGGACCTGTATTGCTGCTCACGTCCCCATAAATACATCTTGCCTTCAGATAAGTACCTGTACAAAGCACCACTGCCTTACAGGGATATAAGGCCTTGGAAAAGGTTTCCACGCCGGTGACCCGGCCTTCTTCCACGAGGATTCTGGTTACCTCTCCCTGCCTGATGGTCAGATTCGGTGTATTTTCCAATGTTTTTCTCATTTCATTGCTGTACGCCTGTTTGTCTGCCTGAGCCCTCAGAGAGTGCACGGCAGGCCCCTTTGACTGATTCAGCATCTTTGACTGTATAAACGTTTTATCAATATTTTTCCCCATCTCTCCGCCGAGGGCGTCCACTTCCCGGACCAGATGTCCTTTGGAGCTGCCGCCGATATTCGGATTACAGGGCATCAGAGCGATGCTGTCCACACTGACTGTGAACATAACCGTAGAAAGTCCCAGCCTCGCGCTCGCGAGAGCTGCCTCACACCCTGCGTGTCCTGCCCCAACCACGACCACATCAAACGCTTTTGTCAACTGACTCATTTTTCTCCTCTCCTATTTTCCCATGCAGAATTTACTGAAAATCTCATTTACAAGATCTTCTCCCACAGACTCTCCCAGAATTTTTCCAAGTGTTTCATAGGCATTCATCAGATCAATGGAAAAGAAATCTTCCGGCATGTTCATCTCAATACTCTGTTCTACCAGTTCCAGGCTGTGATAAGCCTCTTCCAGGGCCTCTTTATGCCTGGCATTTGTAATATAAACCTCATCGTTAAACGTAATATCTCCGGAAAAGAACATTTCTTTAATCTGACTCTCCAATTCCTCCATTCCCGTCTGCTCTTTCGCGGAAATAGATATCATCGGATGATGAATTGTCTTTTTCAATTCTTCTTCTGTAATAACCGGCTGCAGATCGCTTTTGTTGAGGAGTACAATTGCTTTTTTTCCTTCCAGCATCTTCATAATCTCCTCATCGCTTTCATCGAGTTTTGTGGAGGAATCCACCACATACAGAATTAAATCTGCACTTTTCCCCATTTCTCTTGCTTTATCCACACCAATCTGTTCCACCAGATCCTGAGTTTCCCTTATTCCCGCCGTATCAATGATTTTCAGGGAAATTCCCGACAGATTAATATATTCTTCCAGCGCATCCCTGGTTGTCCCTGCGATATCCGTCACAATCGCCTTATTCTCTCCGATCATCAGATTGAGAAGAGAAGATTTTCCTGCGTTTGGCTTTCCAAGGATCACGGTCTGTATTCCTTCCCGAATCATCTTTCCTTCTTTTACTGTGTTCAGGAGATGTGAAATTTTCTCTTTTTTCTCTTTGATTCCTTTACTTAAAGTTTCGGTATAACCGTCCAGACTGATATGTTCCGGATCATCCAGGGCAGATTCTATATAGGCAATCTCATACAGAAGACCGTCTCTTATTTCTTTTATCTGCCTTTTCACGGAACCTCTCAGCTGGCTGACAGAACTTTTCAGAGCATATTCGCTTTTCGCGTTGATGAGATCAATGACCGCCTCCGCCTGAGACAGATCCAGCCTTCCGTTCAGAAATGCTCTCTTGGTAAATTCTCCCGGTTCCGCGATCCTGGCTCCATGTTTCAGCACGGTATCCAGGACTCTCCTCATGGCGTATACACCTCCATGGCAGTCGATTTCCACCGTATCCTCTCCGGTGAACGTACGAGGAGCCCTCATGAGCATTACCAGAACTTCATCCACCAGCTCTTCTCCATCATAAATATAACCATAATGGATCGTATGGGAAGGCATTTCTTCTATTTTCTTTTTTCCGCCCTTCGATCGGTAAATTTTCTTTATCACTTCCACGGATTCTTCTCCGCTGATACGGACTATTCCAATTCCGGACGCCGTCATTGCCGTTGAAATTGCTGCGATTGTTGTCTTCATAATCAATCTCCCATCAGTATAACACAATCTTTTCTGCAACAGAAAAGAAAAATGTTATTCCAGGCTTCGCACACGTACAAGACGTGTTATTCACGCTTTCACCTAGAATAACATTTCTCATGAAAAATCTCTAACGATCTTTATCTCTTTTTAATTTTACCACAACATGACGATACGGTTCCTCACCCTCGCTGATGGTCTCCACATACCGGTTTCCCTGCAAAGCGGAGTGAATAATTCTTCTCTCGTAAGGATTCATCGGCTCCAGAACTACCGGTTTTCTGGTCTTCTTCACCTTATAGGCGATTCCCCTGGCCAGGTTTTCCAGAGTTTCTTTTCTTCTTCTCCGGTAATCTTCGGTATCCAGTTTCACACGGATATATCCCTGTCTGCCCTTATTTACTACCAGGCTTGTCAGATACTGAAGAGAATCCAGGGTCTGTCCCCTCTTTCCGATAAGGATTCCCATATCATCCCCAAGGAACTCTGCTTCCAGGCATCCATCTTCGGGGTTGTATTTACTCTTGATCTCTACTTCCAGTTCCATTGCCGCGAAAACCTGTGTCAGGAACTCTTTCGCGCTCTCTTCTACTTTTTTGATTTCTTCCGGATCTGTAAGTATTTCCGTCTGTTTCGCGGGTTTTTCTTTCACCGGTTTCTCTTTCGCCGGCTTTTCCTTTGTATTCTTTTCTTTTACCGGTTTTTCCTTCAAAGCTTTCTCTTTTGCTTCTTTAGGCTCTTTTTTCTGAGCATTTTCTTTTTCTGCCTTCGCATGATGCTTTTTAGGCTCTTTCACCTTCTCAGAATGTTCTTCCGGATTCTTTTTCGGAGCTTTCTTTTCTTTCTTGATCTCCGTTTTCGGATTTACCGTTTCGATCACTTCTTTTTCAAGCTCTTCCAGAGATTCTTCTTCCACAATCTCTTTTTCTTTTTTTCTTGCTTTAATCACTGCCGGTTTGCTTCCGATTCCAAAAAATCCGGAGCTTCCTTCACTCACAACGATAATATCCAGCTCGTCACTGGCCGTTCCCAGTTCAATGGCAGCTTTCGTGATCGCTTCACTTTTTGTCTTTGCAGAAACCTGAATATACTCTTCCATTCGTAATCCCCTCCAATTCGGTTACTTTTTCTTTTTATTCCTCTCATCAAATTCCCGAACCATATTTGCTTTTGCTGCCAGGCTTCCAGGTTTTGCATGTTGGGCATTTTTATAAGATTCTTCGATTTTCTTTTCTTTTTCGGAATCTACATTTCCTTTTTTATCTATGTTCTTCACATTTAAATGAGCCTGACTCGTGATCTTCTGTGCCGGAAGGCCTTCTTTTTCACGCTTCTTCTCAACTTTTTTCATATTCTCTTCAACCAGAACCTGAATATCCATCTTACTCATATGACGATTGATGATCACCTGCTGAATGCAGCGGATTAATGCACCTGCAATCCAGTAAATACCAATACCAACTGGAAGAGTAAAACACATAACAGCTGAAAATACAGGCATAACGGTATTCATCATCTTCATAGAATTCATCATGGAATTGTTGCTCTGGTTTGCCGCACTGTTCGCAGCCGGCATCAGACGCAGGTTCAGCCACTGGGTAAACCAGGCAAGTACCGGAATCGCCACTGCCGCAATCAGAATAGCCCAGGATCTGCTTCCAAACGCGGACTGAATGATTGTCCATGGCTGATCCGCGATATTCAGCACGCCGAAAGTCTGCATATTGGACAGGCTGCCTGCCGTATGCTGAATCACATTGGAAAATCCGGAAAATTCACTGATATCCGCGAAACTTTTCCACTGATCCGGAGACAGGGAATAGAGAACATCTATCACAGAATCCTTAGATGCCGGTGATCCGGAAAGGACTGCTCTGGTGATATGATTGTTTTCCATAAAGTTCTGAATCAGTTCTGTGTATCCTTCCACACCCTGAATCTGGTTGACCAGGTCGGTAAATACACCTTTTACACTTCCCACATAGCCGGGAATCTTATAGATTACCTGCCACAGGGCCATCAGCACCGGAAGCTGGATTGCCAGCTGTACGCAGCTTCCTGTCGGAGAAACTCCGTATTTCTGATATACATTCTGAGTCTCTTCGTTCATCTTCTGCATAGAAGTCTGATCTCTTTTTCCGGCATACTTTTTCTGTATTTTTGTAATCTCAGGCTGCATAATCGCACTCAGCTTAGAAAATTTCTGCTGTTTGATCTGCAGCGGAGTCATCAACAAATACATAAGAATTGTAAAGATAATAATACAAATACCGATATTTTCTATATTGAACATACTGTTCAATATTTTGAAAATACCGTCCATGATCCATCCCAGAACGATACCAATCTGGGCAACAATGGGAATACCATTTCTCGTCGCTAATAACATCTCCAAAACTACTTCCTCCTGAAATTAAGGTACGGGATCGTATCCTCCCTTTGAAAAAGGATTACATCTCAATATTCTCCAAACCGCCAAAAGCCCGCCTTTCAGTGCTCCATATTTCTGGATTGCTTCCAATCCATACTGGGAACAGGTTGGAAAATACGGACATTTTGTTCTCTTCATAGGAGACAGATATTTCTGATACAGCAAAATTGCCTTTATCATACCTTTTTTTATCATTCTAATTTCCTGACTTTATACCATGCTTACTGCCCAAATGAAGAACTGCATCCTCGATTGTTTTAAAGTCTTTTCCTTTTGCGGATACTCTCGCAATTACAACAATATCATAACCTGGCTGAAATTTTTCTTCATTCAGACGATAACTTTCTCGGATTAATCTGGTTACGCGATGTCTCACAATACTGTTTCCAACTTTTTTGCTCACTGATATTCCCAAACGATTCTTTTTCTGGCGGTTTTCCAGAATATACATAACCAGATATCGATTTGCTAACGATGTTCCATTTTTATAAACAATTTGAAAGTCTCTGTTTTTTTTTAACGATTCCGAAAATTTCATTTTCCATTAAAGTCTTTCAAGAGAAGAAAAGACCACATAAATGCGGTCTTATGCTGATAATCTCTTTCTTCCTTTTAATCTTCTGGCAGCTAATACCTTACGTCCGCCTTTTGTACTCATTCTCGCTCTGAAGCCATGAACTTTTGCTCTTGATCTCTTTTTCGGCTGAAAAGTCATTTTCATTGTTCAGCACCTCCTTATCTATTCGAATTTTTCTTATTTTTCTTCATAGAACATCATTTCCATTATATTCATAAACATGCACTCCGTCAAGTATAAACTCAAAAATAAAATAAGTTTTCGCAGCAGGTTTTTCTTGTCTTTGGTTTACGTAATATTATCCACAAAATGTGGATAATTTGTGGATAACTTTTATTTTTCCAGTGGATTATTCGTGGATTTCCAGTGCACAGAAGAAAAGATATACACTTTTTCTTCACATTTCTTCAAAAAAAACCTTATTTTTACATACATTTTCTTTTTTTGCCGCGTTATTCACATTTTACCACAGTTCCAGATCTTATGTAAATTACTTTATCCCCTTATCCACAGCAAAATGTTCCTTTTCTTCCAAACGTTTTTTCCTTTCTTTTTTCTCCTGCCACAAAAAATTCATTTTCCTTAAACAGATTTTAGGATTGCGAAATATAAGGATTTATTATAATATATATACGGGTAAGTGCCGTCTTTTCCCTTATTTTTTAATGTTTGCTTTAAAAAATAGAAAGAGCGAGAAATATAAATTAGGAGATGCAAGATGAACATAGTAGAAGAAAAATGGGATGAAATATTACAGACTGTAAAAATGGAATACGATCTGTCTGATATATCTTTTAATACCTGGATTAAACCTTTGCGGGTCTACCGTGTGGAAGGAAACGTTGTCACCATACTGGTTCCTTCTGAACAGGTAGGTCTGAACTATATCAGCAAAAGATATAAACTTCCTCTTCAGGTGGTCATCTGCGAATATCTTGGAATTGAAAACATTGATGAATGTGAAATTCGGTTTGTTCTTTCTGAAGACATTAAGAAACAGCCGCCGAAAAAAACAGTCTCCAATGATACCCGCTTTGAAGAGGCAAATCTGAACCCAAGGTATACTTTTGATACCTTTGTCGTCGGAAACAACAATAAATTTGCCCATGCTGCATCCCTTGCTGTGGCCGAATCTCCAGGTGAAATTTACAATCCTCTTTTTATCTATGGAGATGTGGGACTTGGAAAGACGCATCTGATGCATTCCATTGCCCGTTTTATTCTGGAACACAACCCGGACAGCAAAGTGCTTTATGTCACCAGTGAAGAATTCACCAATGAGCTGATCGAAGCGCTTCGAAACGGCAACAATACCACAACCACACAATTCCGCGACAAATATCGGAACATTGATGTTCTTCTCATTGACGATATTCAGTTTATAATAGGAAAAGACGCGACACAGGAAGAATTTTTCCATACTTTCAATACACTTCACAGCGCGAAGAAACAGATTATCATTTCATCCGATAAACCTCCGAAAGATATGGAAATTCTGGAAGACCGCATCCGTTCCCGTTTTGAATGGGGACTGATCGCTGACATTTCTTCTCCGGACTACGAGACACGCGTAGCAATTCTGAAAAATAAAGAGGAGATGGACGGCTATGAAATCAACGAAGATGTAATTAAATATATCGCAACCAATATTAAATCCAATATCAGAGAACTGGAAGGCTCCCTAAATAAAGTCATGGCATTCGCCAACCTTGAAAAACGTGAAGTCACCGTAGAACTTGCGGAACAGGTGCTCAAAGACATTATTTCTCCGGATCAGAAGAAGGTACTGACACCGGAATTCATCATTAACACGGTGGCAGAACACTTCGATATCTCTGTTGATGACATAAAGGGAAATAAGAGAAATTCAAAAATTGTCATCCCGCGGCAGATTGCCATGTATCTCTGCCGGGAGATGATCGATATTCCTTTGAAATCTGTAGGAAAATGTCTGGGAAACCGGGATCACACAACGATCATGCACGGATGTGAGAAAATCGAACATGAACTTCAGACATCCAATACCATGAAAAATACCATTGAAGTTCTCATGAAAAAGATTGATCCACAAAAATAGGAAAGTTATCCACTTTATAAGGTCCGCTTCCGGTTCATAACTGCTCCTGAAGTGTGTATAACCTTTCTTCTCCTTTTTTTGCGAAAAGAAGAGACTTTAACTTTTACACAGGCTTTACACGATTTGAAAGACTTTTTTACACATAGTTATCCAGGCGGAAAACCCTTTTCTTTTCTGGCCTGAACAGGGTTTTGAACAAATTCACAGCCCCTACGGCGAAGACTACGGATTTCATAATTATTTATTTCCATAAAAAACCTACTTTTTTCTCAGAAGGGAGTTATTCACATTATGAAAATTATCTGCTCAAAAAACGATTTATCAAAAGGAGTTAATATTGCACTCAAGGCAGTTCCTTCCAAAACAACTATGCCCATTCTGGAGTGTATTCTGATAGATGCTTCCTCTAACCAGATTAAATTTGTCACGAACGATATGGAACTTGGAATTGAGACCGTGGTTGAAGGAACTATTTCTGAAAAAGGAACCATTGCTCTGGATGCGAAGATTTTCTCAGAAATTATAAGAAAGCTTCCAGACAGTGAAGTTACCATTCAGACAGACGAAAATCTGAATGTTCAGATCACCTGTGAAAAAGCGAAGTTCAATATTCCCGGAAAATCCGGAGAGGATTTCGTCTATCTTCCAATGATTGAACGAGATGATTCCATTACCATTTCACAGTTTACTTTGAAGGAAATGATTCGTCAGACAATATTCTCAATTGCAGTCAACGAAAACAACAAATTGATGACCGGTGAGTTGTTTGAAATAAAAGATAACTGTCTGAAAATAGTGTCTCTGGACGGTCATCGTATTGCTATCCGAAAAATGGATCTGGCCAGGGAATATGAAGATAAAAAACTGATCGTTCCGGGAAAAACTTTGAACGAAATCAGTAAGATTCTTTCCGGTGAAGTAGATGATCAGGTAACGATTTATTTCACAAAGAATCACATTCTGTTTGAATTTGATCAGACATTGGTGCTGTCCCGTTTGATTGAAGGAGAGTACTTCCGTATTGATCAGATGTTATCCAGCGATTATGAGACAAAACTGAAAATCAATAAAAAAGAATTTTTAAATTGTATCGACCGTGCGACACTGTTGGTGAGAGAGGGAGATAAAAAGCCGATTATCATTCATATCACAGACTCTTCCATGGTGCTGACCATTGATTCCGCGATGGGATCCATGGATGAAGAGATTGATATCGTCAAAGAAGGAAAAGATATTCTGATTGGTTTCAATCCGAAATTCCTGATTGACGCGCTGCGTGTGATCGATGATGAGGAGATTACCATTTATCTTGTAAATCCAAAAGCTCCCTGCTTCATCAAGGATGACGCCGGAACTTATACTTATCTGATTTTGCCGGTGAATTTTAATCAGGCAAGATAAAGAGAAGAGGAAATAAGGTTATGGAAATTAAACTGAGAGACGAATATATAAAACTCGGACAGGCTTTGAAGGCTGCCGGCGTGGTGGAAGACGGCGTTGAGGCAAAGTATGTGATACAGGAAGGTCTGGTTCGGGTAAATCAGGAGACAGAAACCCGAAGGGGAAGAAAGCTGTATGATGGCGATGTGATTTTCTTTGAAGAGAATGAAATCAGGATTGTCAGGTGATTTATGTATATTGAGTCGGTTCAATTAAAAAATTTCAGAAATTATCAGTCCCTTGAGTTAACATTTGATCAGGGGACTAATATCTTATACGGAGATAATGCCCAGGGAAAGACCAATATACTGGAAGCCCTCTATCTTTGCGGAACGACGAAATCCCACAGAGGGAGCAAAGATCGGGAAATG
Source organism: uncultured Blautia sp. (assembly GCA_963927715.1). Lineage (GTDB taxonomy): Bacteria > Bacillota > Clostridia > Lachnospirales > Lachnospiraceae > Blautia_A. The sequence continues at coordinate 84,877 of CAWVBU010000002.1, forward strand.
ATTTCTTTTGATGAAGATGAAGCTCACATTCGAATGAATGTCCAGAAAGAACATATCTCTTATAAAATCGATATGCATCTTAAGAAAAATAAGACAAAAGGAATCGCAGTCAATGGAATTCCCATAAAAAAAGCAAGAGAGTTGTTCGGAATTGTGAATTTTGTATTTTTTTCTCCGGAAGATTTAAACATTGTGAAGGAAGGTCCCGGTGAAAGAAGAAGGTTCGTGGACATGGAACTCTGCCAGCTGGACAAAATCTATCTCACAGATCTGGCAAATTATAACAGATCTTTGAATCAGAGAAATAAATTGTTAAAGGATATTCCTTTTCATGCGGGTCTGATGGAGACTCTGGACGTCTGGGACCGGCAGCTGGTATCTTACGGAAAAAAAGTGATAGAGAAAAGAAGAGAGTTCCTGGAAAGTCTGAACGGAATTATAGAAAAGATACATCAGAATCTGACCGGAGGGATGGAGAACCTGGAACTTCTGTACGAGCCAAACACAAAAGAAGAAGAATTCGATGGACTTCTGCAAAAGAACAGAAACCGGGATATTCAGATGAAAACAACTACGGCAGGTCCTCACAGAGACGACCTGTGTATGAAAATAAACGGAATTGATATTCGAAAATACGGATCCCAGGGTCAGCAGAGAACTGCAGCGCTTTCCCTGAAATTAGCCGAGATTTATCTGGTGAAAAAAATAATCAAAGATACGCCGATTCTTTTACTGGATGATGTTTTATCGGAACTTGACCGGAACAGGCAGAATTATCTTCTGGACAGTATCCATGATATCCAGACTTTAATTACCTGTACCGGACTGGATGATTTTGTAAATCACAGATTTAAAATAAATAAAGTATTCAATGTGATTAAAGGAAATGTATATCTCTCAAATTAAAATGAAGTGTGAAAAAAATGGAAGATTTAAGAAGAGAAAGGTTTTTGACAAGGGTAATGGCGTATGATAAACTGGGTTTAATTATGGAAAGTTGGTGATTACTTTGGATAAAGAAGAATTTCGAATTAAGTTGGAAGAAATTAACAAATTAATTGAAAAAAAAGATTACGAAGGCGCCATGAAAATTGTGGACAGCATTGACTGGCGTAAAGTAAAGAATATCCGGACACTCTGTGTGGTTGGAGAAATCTATGCGGCAAACAAAAGATATGAAGAGAGCAGAGAAATCTTTTTGCTGGCATATCACCGCGCGCCCATTGGAAAATCCATTCTTTACCGTCTGATAGAAGTATCTCTGAGAATGGGAGACGTCAAGGAAGCGGAAGAATTCTATGATGAATATAAAAATGTGGCGCCCAATGATACCAATCTTTATGTTCTGAAGTATAAAATTCTGAGGGTGAAAAAAGCGCCAATAGAAAAACAGATAGAGGTACTTGAGGAATACAAAGAAAAAGAATTCACAGAGAAATGGTCTTTTGAACTGGCGAAACTTTATTACAAAGCCGGGGACAGAAGAAAATGTCTGGAAGTCTGCGACGATATGATCCTCTGGTTCAGTGAAGGAAAATATGTGATGAAAGCACTGGATCTGAAAATGAGAATGGGAGCGATCACAAAAGCAGAAAGAGAAAAATATGAGGCACAGTTTATTCCGAAACTGGTGACTCCTTCTGAAGCTGCTGCGGCTGAGGAAAGCGTGCAGGAAGAGGCAGGAGAGCAGATGGAAGAAAAGGAACCGGAGATTGAAACCATTAAGATTCCGGCTCCTGAAGAAGAAAAAACGGTTGGAAGTTTCGCGGAGACAACCGGAGCAATTCAGGGAAAAATTGCAAAAGGAATCAAGGATATCTTCTCAGGAATACACAGAGAAAAGAAAGAAGAATCGATTCTTGATCAGAATGAGGAAATGGATGAAGAAATTCTTCAGGAAGAAAAAGAAATCGCTGAGCAGGAAGAGATTATCGAAGAGAAGAAAAAGACAGAGAGAAGAAAGACAGAAGAAAAACCGGAAAAGGCAAGAACTGCGTCAAAGCCTGCCGCGGAAAAGAAGAAAGAAAAACCTGCAGAAGAGAAGCCGGTATTTGCCGCGAAAGCAAAAGAAAAGAAAGACGGCAAAATGCCGGAATTTAAGATGCCGGATATGATTAAAATTCCGGATAAGATTGAGACTCCGAAAGCCAGAATTATTCCGGAATTTGTAATGCCTGATGAAAAAATACTGGAAAAAGAGGAAGAGAAGAAAGAAGAAGGAAAAGAGGAAGAAAGCCTTGATCTTGAAAATCTGATTCTCTCAGCAGCCAGTGAGCAGGGCATCGAAGTAGAAGAACCGGAAGTTTCAGAGGAAGAAGCCGAAACAGTGGAAGCAGAAGTTGAAGAAGAGCCTGCTAAAGAAGAAGAAACGGAAGTTTCAGAAGAAGAAGCCGAAGCAGAGGAAGCGGAAATTTTGGAAGAAGCAGAGGAAGCCGAGACAGAAGTTTCAGAAGAAGCTGCTGCGGCAGCGGATCTTGAACTTACGGAAGAACCTGCAGAGAACGATGAAGTTTTGGAAGCAGCTGTGGAAACAGAAGAGGCTGAGATTTCAAAAGAAGAAGTTGAAGTTTTAGAAGAACCTGTAGAAGCAGCAGAAACTGCTGAAATTGAGGAAACAGCCGAAGAAGAATCTTCTGTTGAAGAACCGGGGATTGAAGAGGCAGAGGTGATCCGGGAAGATGAGGCAGAACCGGAAGAGTCTGATACCGTCGATGAAATCGAATTAGAAGAAGAGGAAGAATCCAAATTCGAAGAGATTGATCTGGAAAAAGAGGCAGAATCCCTTGTGGTGGAGGCTTCCGAAGAGGAGGATGAAGAAGCAGAGTTAGAATTTGCGGAAAACGCAGAAGACTCTGTTTCGGAAGAAGAAATCAGCCAGGAAGAGGCAGAAGAAATTTCAGAACCGGAAGAAATTGAAATTGTACCAAGAGAAATGAATTTTGATGAAGAAGAGGAAAAACTTTTCAGTTATTTCGTCAAAATACCGGGAATGAAAGAACAGATTCTGGATGCCCTTCTGGATGCCCAGCTTGCCGCGGCTGATAAAACCTCAAAAACAGGAAATGTTATCGTCATGGGCAACAAAGGATGCGGCAAGACAAGAATGATTCAGGGATTTATTCCTGCAGTCTGCCGTGAACTGCATATGGAAGCGGCGAAAGTGGCTTATGTATATGCGGAGGAATTGAATAAACAGGATGTTGTCAGAGCAGTGGATAAGATGTCCGGAGGATTCCTGGTAATCGAACAGGCAAATCAGCTGAGTGCCGAGACTGTAGAACAGTTGGATAAAGCCATGGAATTCCGTACAGACGGCCTGACAGTGATTCTGGAAGATGAGAAGATCGGTATGAGAAAACTGATCGCGAAATATCCGAAGTTTGCTGAGAAATTTACTTCTATGATCAACATTCCTGCGTTTACCAACGATGAACTTGTGAACTTCGCGAAAATTTATACCAAAGAAAATGGATATGTCATTGATCAGATGGGAATTCTGGCTCTCTATAATCTGATTGGAAGCAATCAGAAAGAAGATGAACCGATGACAATCCAGATGGTAAAACAGATGGTAGATTCAGCCATTGAGAAAGCAGAGAGCGGGGCAAGAAAATTAAAGAGAAATCTCTCCAAAAAGAGAACAAATGCGGAAGGCTATATTGTACTCTACGAGAAAGATTTTGACTGAAAACTGAGAAAAGAGGACAACCATTTATGACCAAACCTTATCTAGGAGATCCAAAGAATACAATTGAGGTGTTAAAAAAGTATGACTTTGTCTTTCAGAAAAGGTTTGGTCAAAATTTTTTAATTGACACCCATGTTCTTGAAAAAATAATAGGAGCCGCTCAGATTGAAAAGAACGATTATGTTCTAGAAATAGGTCCTGGCATAGGAACACTGACCCAGTATCTGGCAGAAGCTGCGGGAGGGGTTACAGCTGTGGAGATTGATTCCTCCCTGATTCCGATTCTGGAAGATACGCTGCAGGAGTTCAAAAATGTAGAGGTTGTCAATCAGGATATCCTGAAATTTGACATCAACGGTCTGGTAAGGGAAAAAAACGGGGGAAATCCAATCAAAGTTGTGGCAAATCTGCCCTATTATATTACAACTCCCATTATCATGGGATTGTTCGAAAAAAAGGTTCCTCTGCATTCTATCACCATTATGGTGCAGAAAGAAGTGGCAGACCGGATGAGGGTAGGGCCGGGAACCAAAGATTATGGAGCGCTTTCCCTGGCGGTACAGTATTACGCGAAACCGCAGGTTGTGGCACAGGTGCCGCCCAATTGTTTTATACCGAGACCGAAGGTAGGAAGTACGGTTATTCAGCTGATTCGCCACGAAGAACCGCCTATCAAAGTGAAAGATGAGAAAAAAATGTTTGCCCTGATCCGGGCTTCCTTCAATCAGAGAAGAAAAACTCTGATGAACGGCCTGAGAAATTACAGAGAACTGAATCTTACAAAAAAAGAGATAGAAAAAGCGCTGGAATCCTGCGGACTTCCTTTGAATGTGAGAGGAGAAGCTCTCAGTTTGGAAGAATTCGGGAGACTGAGTGACTGTCTTTGTGAAACAAAAAAATAAAAGAAAGAAAAAGAGGCTGCCGTATGCGATGGTTTTACGGCGCCTCTTTTTCTGTTCATTTCTATTTTTTAAAGGAAGGAGAGTCGGTTGTAAAACCGACATATGAAAAAGAAATTATAAAAATAATTGGTTGTTATTATTTTTATGGTTTTAGTATATCCATAAATTATGTTGAAACAATGATGAAGTTGTAAAGAAAAAATGAACGAATCGATAAAAAATTGTGAATGTTAAAAAATGTACAATATTTATGGATAGTATACAAAAAAAATCACAGAAATTTTAGATTTTATTTAGAACTTACAGTCATACACTGTGATAAAATAGAAAAGAATTTTCTCAACCGGGACGAAAAAGAAGACCTGTAAATTATGTTTGGAAAAGAGGAATCAAAATGAAAGGAAAGAAATATATAAGTTTTGTTCTGGCGCTGCTTATGATGGTGGTCATGCCTTCACAGGCAATGGCAGCTCAGACAGGTGATGAGGATAAGCCGTATCTCTCTCTGGGTGCGGACCTGAATGATACAGAGAGATCAGAAGTATTGAAACTTCTGGAAGTAGATGAAAACGATTTGAGTAATTATAATGTGGCAGAGGTTACCAATCAGGAAGAACATGAATATCTGGATTCCTACATGGATAAAAAAATTATTGGAAGCAGAGCACTGTCTTCGGTAAAGGTTGAGAAAACTTCAGAAGGTGATGGAATCAAAGTGACAACCAGAAATATCTCCTACTGTACCACACAGATGTATCAAAATGCGCTGGCGACCGCCGGAATTGAAAATGCGGATATCACCGTTGTCGGCCCGTTCAGTATATCCGGTACGGCAGGTCTGGTGGGAGCGATTAAAGCTTATGAGAACATGACCGGAGAGAATGTGAACCAGGACAGCGTGGATACGGCAACCAATGAACTGGTTGTGACCAGTGAACTGGGAGAGACTCTGGAAGATCCGCAAAAGGCCGCGGAACTGGTTGCTTTTATAAAAAATGAAGTGGCTTCCCAGAATCTGTCAGAGGAAGAAATCTCAACTTTGATTGACAAGGCAGCTGAAGAGTTCGGAGTAACTTTATCAGAACAGAATAAACAAAGCCTTGCGGAATTGATGGAAAAGATCGATAAACTCGATCTGGATGTGGAGCAGCTGAAAGATCAGATCAGCGGCGTATATGAGAAACTGGATCAGATGGGAATACATATTGATCTGGACAGTGAGGAAGTTCAAGGGTTTCTTGCAAAAATAATACAATTTTTTAAAAGTCTTTTTAACTAATATTAATATTTGCTTTAAAATATTTTCATATCTTGTTGTTATAATTACTTTGTAAAAAATTTCTTTTAATTTATTTAAAGGAAGTAATGTTTTCATTACACATAAAAATTTTTTCATAATAATTGCCCTGACAGTTTACTGTCAGGGCACTCCTCATTTTATGGGAAAGTTTTATAAATCTGGCATTTAGTCTATTCTAATTCAAATATTTATGATAAAATAAAAAAGATTAAGCTGTAATTTAAGGACAGAAGGAGAAAGTTGGGTGAAAAAATGGCAGAAACAATGAAAGATTATGAAAATGAATTGGAAACATCAATGAAAAAAATAGAGGAAGGAGATCTCTTAACCGGCACGGTTGTCAGTGTGACAGACAAAGAAGTTTTGCTGGATCTGAAATCTTACGCGGAAGGAATTATCCGCCTGGAAGATTACAGCAGAGAACCGGACTTCCGCGCGCATGCAAAAGAAATGGTGCATGTGGGGGATGAAGTTTCCGCTGCGGTAATCCGCAAAGACGATGGAAACGGAAATATTCTGTTGTCTAAAGTTGAAGCGGATGATGTACTGGCATGGGAAAAGCTTCAGCAGCTGAAAGAAGAAGAGACCGTTCTGGATGTCACAGTCAAAGGAATTGTGAAATCCGGTGTAGTCGCTTATGTGGAAGGGGTTCGTGGATTTATACCGGCTTCCAAATTAAGCCTTCATTACGTGGAAAATCTGGAAGAATATCTGAACCAGCTCATTCAGGTAAGAGTTTTTGAAGTAGATAAGGAGAAGAAGAGACTGATCCTGTCAGCAAAAGAGATTCTCAGAGAAAAAGCGCAGGAAGAGAGAAAAGCAAAAGTATCAAATGTACAGGTTGGGTTGGTGACCGAAGGTACCGTGGAAAGCATCAAGCCTTATGGCGCGTTCATTGATCTGGGAAATGGTCTTTCCGGACTGGTTCATATTTCTCAGGTAAGTGAGAAAAGAATTAAAGATTGCTCTTCCGTTCTCTCAGTGGGAGATAAGGTAAAAGTGAAAGTGATTGCCATCAAGGATGGAAAGCTGAGTCTGAGTATGAAAGCTCTGGCAGATGTGGCTGCGAAAGAAATTGAGGAAGAAACCTATGAGCTTCCGAAAGCGGGAGAAGCCACGACATCTTTGGGATCGCTTTTCGCGAATATCAAACTGGATGAATAGGATTTATAGGATTTAAAGGAAAAGATGAGAGGTCAGAGAAAAGTATATATCATCGGGCATAAAAATCCGGATACCGACTCGATCTGTTCCGCGATTGCGTACGCAGATATCAAGAACCGGACAACATCCGGAAAAGTGAAATACGAGGCGAGGAGAGCCGGACAGATTAATGAGGAGACCTTGTATGTTTTGAATCGTTTTAAGGTGAAGGCTCCGCCTTATCTCGGAAATGTGGGAACTCAGGTAAAGGATATGGATATCCGTGTCAGTCCGGATATTAACAAGCATATGCCGGTAAAAAATGCCTGGAATCTGATGAGGGAGAATGGAATTGTTACCCTTCCCATTATAGACAAGAACGGCGCTCTGGAAGGAATTATCACCATTGGCGATATCGCGCAGAGTTTGATGGGAGCAGACCGTTTTACGCTTGGAAAAGCGCACACACAGTTTTTTCAGATCCGGGATACCCTGGAAGGAAAAATCGTTGTAGGAAATGAAAACGGATATCTGAAGAACGGAAAAGTTCTGGTGGGAACGCTTCATCCCGAGCAGATGAAAGAGTTTATTGAAGAAGGGGACCTCGTTATCATGGGAAACCGTGAGGAGGACCATCTGAAAGCGCTCGAGGCAAAGGCGTGCTGCCTTGTCATCTGTCTGGATTCCAAGATCAGCGATAAAGTCTGTGAGATTGCCGAGAAACAGAATGTGACGATTATCGTGACTCCTTATGATACCTTTACTGTGGCGAAGACCATCAATCAGAGTGTGTCTGTGGAGTATATCATGAAAACAGAGAATCTGGTTACTTTCCAGACGGAGGATTTCACAGATAAGATCCAGGATGTCATGGTAAAAAACAGACATCGGGCATTTCCTGTTATCAGCAAGCACGGAAAATGTATCGGAACCATATCACGAAGAAATTTTCTGAGCATGCACAAGAAAAAAGTGATCCTGGTGGATCACAATGAGAAAAGCCAGGCAGTGGATAATATTGAAGCGGCGGATATTCTGGAAATTATCGATCATCATAAACTTGGAAATATCGAGACCATATCGCCGGTGATGTTTCGAAATCTTCCGGTAGGCTGTACGGGAACGATTATGTATCAGATGTATAACGAGGCACGTCTGGAAATCACGCCGCAGATTGCGGGGCTTCTCTGTGCCGCTATCATATCAGATACCCTGATGTTTCGTTCGCCCACCTGTACCATTCACGATAAGATGGCCGCGGGAGCGCTGGCGCTGATTGCGGATATCGATATTGAAAAGTTCGCGAAAGAGATGTTCCATGCGGGAAGCAGCCTGAAGGACAAATCACCGGAGGGGATTTTCTACCAGGATTACAAGAAATTTATTTCCGGAGAAAAGACTTTCGGCGTAGGTCAGATCAGTTCCATGGAAGAAGACGAACTGAAGAACATCAAGGAAAAACTGCTTCCGTTTATGAAAACCGAGTGCAGGAAGAATGGAGTATCCAGCGTATACTTTATGTTAACCAATATTCTGGAAGAATCCACAGAACTCATTTACTATGGGGAAGACTGTGAGAGTCTGCTGGAGGAAGCCTTCCATGTGAAAGGAAAAGACGGAAGCGCGATTCTGAATGGAATTGTTTCCAGAAAGAAGCAGCTGATTCCGGCGATTATGGAAGCAATGCAGGAGATTTACTGACAAAGAGGAGTGTTTATGGGAAAACAGAGATGGAAAGCAGGGAATATGCTGTATCCTCTGCCGGTTGTGATGGTGACGGCTGCGGATTCAAAAGGCAGAGATAACATCATCACAGTGGCGTGGACGGGAACGATATGTACGAACCCGCCTATGGTTTCCATCTCTGTGAGACCGGAGAGATATTCCTACGACATGATCCGTGAAACCGGAGAATTCGTAATCAATCTGACTACGGAGAAGCTGGCTTTTGCCACAGATTACTGCGGAGTCAGATCCGGAAGAGAGGTGGACAAATTTGAAAAGATGCGTCTCACAAGGCAGAAAGCGGAATTTGTCAAAGCTCCATTGATCGCGGAGTCGCCGGTCTGTATTGAATGTAAGGTTTTTAAGAGAGAAGAACTGGGTTCCCATGATCTTTTTCTGGCAAAAGTTCTTGCGGTGCACGCGGACGAAAAATATCTGGATAAAAATGGAAAATTTCAGTTGAGTCAGGCAAATCCTCTGGTATATTCCCATGGAGAATATTACAGTTTGGGCAGGAAAATCGGAAAATTTGGATATAGTGTACAAAAGAAGGCCAAAAAAGCGAGAAGATAGAGGATTTTTTCGATTGAAATAGTAATTCTTAAATGATATAATACTGCATTGGGTCTGGGAACAGACAGATCTAAGAGGACAATCTATAAATGAAAAACATAATATTGATTGGTATGCCCGGCGTGGGGAAGAGTACACTTGGAGTGGTTCTCGCGAAAGTGCTCGGGTACCAGTTTATTGATGCAGATTTGCTGATTCAGAAACAGGAAGGAAAAAAGCTGCATGAAATCATCCGTGAAAGAGGAATCGATGGATTTATGAAGGTGGAAGACCAGGTAAATGCGTCGATCATCGCGGACCAGACAGTGATTGCCACAGGAGGGAGTGTGGTGTACTGTCAGGAGGCAATGAAACATTTGGGAGAGATCGGAAAGATCGTCTATCTGAAAGTTTCCCTTCGTGTTCTGGAAAAGAGATTGGGAAATCTGAAGAGAAGAGGAGTTATTTTAAAAAAGGGGCAGACGTTGAAGGACTTATACGAAGAAAGGGTTCCTCTTTATGAAAAATACGCAGACGTCATCGTGGATGAAAATGGAAAAGATCTCGAAGAATGTCTGCAGCTTCTTCTGGAAAAATTAAATACTGAAAACGAAACAGCTTTTTAAAGACGGTGATCCGGTCTGCAAAAAGCAGTGGAAAACAGGTAAAAGGCACGGATTCGGCTTTTATTATTTACAAACGTAAGAAAATGTTATAAAATAGGTCAAAAAGTAAAGATATCATAATGATTTGTAAATAAATATTGATTTGGGAAAACAGGTGCCTTCAGAGGAGTTAATAAATAAACTTAGAGGTGTGTTATGGAACAGTATGTAATCAAAGGCGGAAACCCTTTAGTTGGTGAAGTAGAAATCGGAGGAGCGAAAAACGCGGCTCTTGGAATTCTTTCAGCAGCTATTATGACAGATGAGACAGTTTTGATTGAGAATCTTCCCGATGTAAGGGATATCAATGTACTCCTGGAAGCAATTCACGGAATTGGCGCTCAGGTGGACAGAATTAATTCTTCAACGGTGAAAATCAATGGTTCTACCATTGCGGATGTCAGCGTGGATTATGAATATATTAAAAAGATCCGTGCTTCTTATTACCTTCTGGGTGCGCTGTTGGGAAAATACAAACATGCGGAGGTACCTCTGCCGGGAGGCTGCAATATTGGAAGCCGTCCCATTGACCAGCACCTGAAAGGATTCCGTGCTCTCGGAGCGGAAGTGGATATCAAACACGGAGCCATTGTGGCGAAAGCGGATCATATGCATGGAAGTCATATTTTCCTTGATATGGTATCTGTGGGAGCAACGATCAACATTATGATGGCCGCGTCCATGGCTCCTGGAAGAACTATTATCGAGAACGCGGCGAAAGAACCCCATGTGGTGGATGTGGCAAACTTCCTGAACCGTATGGGCGCGAATATCAAAGGAGCCGGTACCGACGTCATCCGTATTAAAGGAGTGGAAAAACTTCACCGCGCGGAATACGCGATTATTCCCGATCAGATTGAGGCAGGAACCTTTATGTTCGCGGCAGCGGCCACCAAAGGAGATGTCACAGTCAAAAATGTAATTCCGAAACACCTGGAGGCTACGACCGCGAAGCTGGAAGAAATCGGATGTCAGGTGGAAGAATTTGACGACGCGGTAAGAATTGTGGCCAACAAACGTCTGACGAAAACGCATGTAAAAACTTTGCCGTATCCCGGTTATCCTACCGATATGCAGCCGCAGATCGCGGTGACGCTGGCTTTGGCAAAAGGAACCAGCATTGTCACAGAAAGTATCTTTGAGAACCGGTTTAAATATGTGGATGAGCTCGCACGGATGGGCGCGAGCATCAAGGTAGAAGGAAACAGTGCGATCATTGATGGAGTGGAAGGTCTGACAGGCGCAAGAGTAAGCGCGCCGGATCTTCGGGCAGGAGCAGCTCTTGTGATTGCCGGTCTTGCGGCAGATGGAATCACAGTCGTTGATGATATTGTTTATATTGAAAGAGGATACGAAAGATTCGAGGAAAAACTGAGATCTCTCGGAGCTGAGATTGAGAAAGTATCCAGCGAGAGAGAGATTCAGAAATTCCGTATGAGAGTCGGTTAAAAAGAATAGAGTTGATTTCTCTTATTCAGAGTGGTGGAGATAAGAAGGATCTGGGAAACCACGGCAACCCCTGGAAAGGAAGGTGCCAGCCTGAGCGAAGAAATTCGAACAATAAGAGGATTTAATACGTTATCGATTGAGTCCAGCTTATGTTGGACTCAATTTTTGTGTGACAGGAAAAAAGATAATTTTATTTAAAAACGAAAAAAGGAGAAAAGAGAATGGAGAAAATTTTATTTACTTCCGAGTCGGTTACAGAAGGACATCCGGATAAAATGTGCGATCAGATTTCAGACGCGATTCTGGACGCGCTGATGGAGCAGGATCCCATGAGCCGTGTTGCCTGTGAAACCTGCGCGACGACAGGCCTGGTGCTGGTAATGGGAGAAATCACGACCAACGCTTATGTGGATATTCAGAAAATCGTCCGTGATACCGTAAGGGAAATCGGTTATACCAGAGCAAAGTATGGATTTGACGCGGATACTTGCGGTGTGATCACAGCGATTGACGAACAGTCCGCGGATATTGCCATGGGAGTGAACAAAGCGCTGGAAGCGAAAGAAAAGACTATGGATGACTCAGAGATGGATGCCATTGGAGCCGGAGACCAGGGTATGATGTTCGGCTATGCGTCCAACGAGACCGAAGAGTATATGCCATATGCCATCAATATGGCTCATAAACTGGCACGTCAGCTGACAAAAGTAAGAAAAGACGGAACCCTTTCTTATCTGAGACCGGATGGAAAGACTCAGGTTACCGTAGAGTATAATCAGGAAGGAAAACCTTTCCGTCTGGATGCGGTGGTCTGCTCCACACAGCACGATCCGGACGTAACACAGGAACAGATTCACAGAGATATTAAGAAATATGTATTTGATCCCATTATTCCGGCAGAAATGATTGATGAGAACACGAAGATGTTTATCAATCCTACCGGACGTTTCGTGATCGGCGGACCTCATGGAGACAGCGGACTGACCGGAAGAAAGATTATCGTGGACAGTTACGGCGGATATGGACGTCACGGCGGCGGAGCCTTCTCCGGAAAAGACTGCACGAAAGTTGACCGTTCTGCAGCTTACGCGGCACGTTATGTAGCCAAGAATATGGTTGCGGCCGGACTGGCAGATAAATGTGAGATTCAGCTTTCTTATGCGATCGGAGTAGCTCATCCCACTTCCATCAGTGTGGAGACATTTGGAACCGGGAAACTGGAAGATACCAAACTGGTAGAGATCATCCGGGAAAACTTTGACCTGCGTCCTGCTGGAATCATCAAAATGCTGAATCTGCGTCGTCCGATCTATAAGCAGACCGCTGCCTACGGACATTTTGGAAGAAACGACCTGGATCTTCCATGGGAAAAACTGGACAAAGTAGATGTTTTGAAGAAGTATTTATAAAAAATTAAGAAACGGTCAAATTCCCATATGATATAATTATGATAAGCTTCATCTCAAATGAAGCTTATCTTTCTATAGAAACAAATCCGCAGATCAATTTACAATACAGGATGGGATGAGAATGAGACTTAGGACAAGGATTATCGTTGGCTTTCTGATGATTATTCTGGTACCGCTTCTTCTTTTTGCCGCGACTTTGTATGGACTGGGAGAATATCAGTCGCAGCATGTGGTGGAGAGTCAGGAAAATTCGGACACTTATGATATCAGTATTCTGGATGGATCTTCCAGAACGGCGAAAGTTCAGTTGATGACGAAAGATTTGTTTTTTTCCGCTTTTATGATTCTGGTGATTACCGGCCTTTCGGTGGGGTCCTGGATTTATGGCAGCATGGCGAGTCCTTTGGCGAAACTGAAAAAAGCCACCTATAACATCAAAGAGGGAAATCTGGATTTCGTTCTGGATGTGGAAGGGACTGATGAATTTTCGGAACTCTGTCAGGACTTTGAGGATATGAGAAGAAGGCTCAAAGAATCCGCGGAAGAACGGATCCGGATGGACAAAGAAAATAAAGAACTGATCAGTAACATTTCTCATGATCTTAAGACTCCGATGACTGCGATCAAAGGTTATGTGGAAGGAATCATGGACGGGATTGCGGATACTCCGGAAAAAATGGAACGATATATCCGGACGATTTATAATAAAACCAATGAGATGGACCATCTGATCAACGAGCTGACTTTTTATTCCAAGATTGATACGAACCGGATTCCTTACACTTTCAGCAAGCTGAATGTGGAGGATTATTTTAATGACTGCGCGGAAGAACTGAGCGTGGAGATGGAGACGCAAAATATTGAATTGGTCTATGCGAATTATGTGGACAGTAAAGTACAGATTATCGCGGATGGAGAACAGATCCGGAGAGTGATACATAATATTATCAGCAATTCCATTAAATATATGGATAAGTCCAAAGGAATCATTCAGATTCGGGTAAAGGATGTGGGAGACTTTATCCAGGTGGAGATTGAAGACAATGGAAAAGGAATTGCCGCGAAAGATCTCACAAATATTTTCGATCGTTTTTACCGCACCGATGTCTCCAGAAATTCCTCAAAGGGAGGAAGCGGAATTGGTTTGTCAATTGTAAAGAAGATTATGGACGATCACGGGGGTAAGGTTTGGGCCACCAGCCGTGAAGGAATCGGAACAATTATGTACTTTGTTTTAAGAAAATACCAGGAGGTACCGGTTGAATGAGTAAGATTTTGATTATCGAAGATGAAGAAGCAATTGCGGACCTTGAGAGGGATTATCTTGAGATCAGCGGCTTTGAGGTGGCGATTGCCCATCGGGGAGACGAGGGACTGAGAAGAGCGCTGGAAGAAGACTTTAATCTGATCATACTGGACCTGATGCTTCCGGAAGTGGACGGGTTTGAGATCTGCAGACAGGTGAGAGAGGCGAAGAACACGCCGATCATCATGGTGTCCGCGAAGAAAGACGACATCGATAAAATCCGGGGACTGGGACTGGGAGCGGATGACTATATGACGAAGCCGTTCAGCCCCAGCGAACTGGTGGCCAGGGTCAAGGCACACCTGGACCGTTACGAGAGGCTGGTGGGAAGCGGGCTTCCGAAAAATGATATCATAGAGATCAGAGGCATTAAGATTGACAAGACAGCCAGACGGGTGTGGGTAAATGGAGAGGAGACCACTTTCACTACGAAGGAGTTTGATCTTCTCACATTTCTGGCAGAAAATCCCAACCGTGTGTTTACGAAAGAGGAACTTTTCCGGGAAATCTGGGATATGGAGTCTGTGGGAGATATTGCCACGGTCACGGTCCATATTAAGAAAATCCGTGAGAAGATAGAATTTAACACAGCCAAACCTCAGTATATCGAGACGATCTGGGGAGTGGGATATCGGTTTAAAGTGTGATGAGAGAATTATACGGAAAATTATTGGATTATTCGAAAAAGGATTACTATCCCTTCCATATGCCAGGGCATAAACGTAATCCTTTTTCTCTGGAAAAATATCTTCCCTGGAATCTGGATCTCACGGAGATTGAAGGATTTGACAATCTTCATCATCCGGAGGATCTGATAAAAAGAGCACAGAAAAACGCCGCGGATCTGTATGGAAGCAGGGAATGCTTTTTCAGTGTGAACGGAAGCACAGCAGCTCTTTTGTCAGCCATATCTTCCGCTGTCAGGCCGGGAGGAAAAATACTTGTGGCACGGAACTGCCACAAATCGGTCTATCATGGAATCTATCTGCGCGGACTGCAGTCCTCCTATCTTTATCCGGATTTCATTTCAGAATTTCATATGAACGGGGGAATTTCACCGGAAGAGGTGATAGAGGCCCTGATGAGAGAGCCAGATATAGAGGCAGTTCTTCTCACCTCGCCGACTTACGACGGAGTGGTATCGGATGTAAAGGCCATCAGCAAGCTGGTTCATGAGAAAGGGATTCCTCTGATTGTGGATGAGGCTCACGGAGCTCATTTCGCGTTTTCTGATTATTTTCCCACATCTGCCGTGAATCAGGGGGCGGATCTGGTGATACAGAGTCTCCACAAAACACTTCCGTCTCTGACACAGACAGCGCTGCTTCATCGGTGCAGCGACAGGATTTCTTCGGAAAGCCTTCAGAAATTTATGGGGATTTATCAGAGCAGCAGCCCGTCCTATGTGTTAATGGCAGGGATCGACTGGTGTCTCGGATTTCTCAGGGAAGAATTTGAACGTGTCTGTGATTCTTATCTGCCGAAACTTGAAACCATGAGAAAGCGGCTGAGTCAGCTGGAGCATTTTCATCTGGTGGGAAAAGAGATTGTGGGAAATTCTCAGGTCTTTGACTTTGATTTATCCAAAATTCTGCTGTTCGTAAAAGAACGTGAGAGAAATGGGAGCAGCCTTGGCCGGCTTTTGAGAGAGCATTTTCATCTGGAAATGGAGATGGAGGCAGAGAGGTATGTGCTTGGCATTTCTTCTGTCTGCGATACCGGAGAGGGAATGGAACGTCTCGCCTGTGCCATGGAAGAAATCGACCGGCGGTATTCGGAAGAAAGCGGAAGAAATTTCCGGCAGCCAATCGTTATAGAAAAAGAAGAGTTTCACCGGGCGGTTCCGAAGATGAGAATCGCGCAGGCCATGGACAGTCCCTGCCGAAAGATTCCTCTTTGGGAGAGCGAGGGAGAGATTTCAGGAGAATTTGTCTATCTGTATCCTCCGGGAATTCCTTTGATTGCTCCGGGTGAAGTGATCAGCGGAAAACTTCTGGAGAATCTGAAAAACTGCGCGGCACAGGGATTGAAAATACAGGGACTGGAAGATTTTTCAGGAGAAACCATAAAAATTGTGCGGTGAAGGAGTAAAAGAAAAAAGATGGGTAAAATTTTTTATATTATGGGAAAGAGTGCTTCCGGGAAGGATAAGATTTATAAAGCTTTGCTGGAAAAACAGGAACTGAACCTTCACCGGCTGGTGTTATACACAACCAGACCCATACGAAGTGGAGAAATCAACGGAAATGAATACTTCTTTGTGGATAACTCCCAATTTGAGGAGATGCAGCGTCAGGATAGGGTGATTGAATCCAGATCCTATCAGACGGTGCAGGGTGTGTGGACTTATTTTACCTGTGACGATGGAAAGCTGGATTTGCAAAAATGGGATTATCTGGGAATCGGTACCCTGGAATCCTACGGGAAACTGAGAGAATATTTCGGAAAAGAAAAGATCTGTCCGGTTTATATTCAGGTGGAAGACGGAGAAAGACTTGCCAGGGCATTGAGAAGAGAGGGAAAGCAGGAAGCTCCCCAGTATGCGGAGATGTGCAGGCGCTTTCTGGCGGATTGTGAGGATTTTTCAGAGGAAAAAATCCTGGAATCAGGAATCGGAAGAAGATTTGAGAATGTGAACCTTTTGGACTGCATTCAGGAGATTTATGATTATATCAGACAGGAAAGGAATGCTTCCGCAAACGGAGAAGCCTGAACGGCGCCGAAGTCAGAAGAGAATCCAAAAAGAGAAATTCGCAATTGTTGAAAATGATGAAACTGTAACTGAAAATAGAACTTTAAAATAAGCACTATTTGTGTTATTGTTATTATAAAAAAAGATGATCAGGGAGGTGGTTCTTGTGAGTGGTTTTGATTCCATAATCGGGCATGAGGATGTGGTGGAACATCTGAAAAATGCCATAAAGACAGGAAAGGTATCCCATTCTTATATATTTGACGGCAGCCGGGGTGCGGGGAAGAAACTGATTTCCATGACTTTCGCGATGGCTTTGCAGTGCGAGTCACAGGAAAACAGACCCTGTGGAGAATGTGAGTCCTGTAAAAAGGCAATGGGAAAAAATCATCCGGACATCATCCAGGTAACCCATGAGAAACCGAATACCATCAGTATTGATGAGATCCGGCAGCAGGTGGTTCTGGATGTGGATATCAAGCCTTACAGCAGTCCTTATAAGATTTATATTATTCCCGAAGCGGATAAAATGACGCCTCAGGCACAGAACGCTCTTCTCAAGACGATAGAAGAGCCGCCGTCTTATGTGGTGATCCTGCTGCTGACGGAAAATATTGACAGTCTGCTTCCGACGATTCAGTCCCGGTGTATCCGTCTGGATATGAAAGTGGTGGATGATTCGCTGGTGAAAAATTATCTGATGGAGCATCTTCATGTTCCGGATTACCAGGCGGAGATCGACGCGTCCTTTGCCCAGGGAAGCATCGGAAAAGCGAAGGAAGCGGCAACATCCGAAGATTTTTCGCACATGACAGAGGAGGTTCTGCGGATTCTGAAAAATGTGGACCGCATGGAAGTGTTTGAACTTGTGGACGCGGCTAAGGAGATTGCCCAGGAGAAGCAGAATATCAATGATTATCTGGATATGATGATTTTCTGGTTCCGGGATGTGCTGATGTTTAAGGCAACCAGGGAAATTGATAATCTGGTGTTTAAGCAGGAGATCAATTTCATCCGGGAACAGGCAAGCGAGAGATCTTACGAGGGACTTGAAAAAATTCTGGAAGCGCTGGAGAAGACAAAGACGCGTCTGAGAGCCAATGTCAATTTTGAATTGGCGATGGAATTATTATTCTTGACAATCAGGGAGAAATAGGCATGATAAAAGTTGTTGGCGTTCGGTTTCGAAATGTAGGAAAAATATATTATTTCAGTCCGAAAAATCTTCACATTGAGGCGGATGACCATGTGATTGTAGAGACTGCAAGGGGAGTCGAATACGGGAAGGTCGTGTTTGCGCCCAGAGAAGTGGAAGACGACAAAGTGGTTCAGCCTCTGAAAGAAGTGATCCGTATCGCGACTCCGAAGGATGACGAGAGAGAAGAACAGAACCGGAAAAAAGAAAAGGAAGCTTACAAAATTTGTCTGAAAAAGATCAGAGAACATGGCCTTGCCATGAAACTGATCGATACGGAATATACCTTTGACAATAATAAAGTTCTCTTTTACTTTACGGCGGACGGGAGAATTGATTTCCGGCAGCTGGTAAAAGATCTGGCTTCTATTTTCAAAACCAGAATCGAGCTGCGGCAGATCGGCGTCAGAGACGAGACGAAAATTCTGGGCGGTATGGGAATCTGCGGACGGGAACTCTGCTGCCATACCTATCTGACAGAATTCGCGCCGGTTTCCATAAAGATGGCGAAAGAACAGAATCTGTCTCTGAATCAGACGAAGATCTCCGGAGTATGCGGCAGGCTGATGTGCTGCCTGAAAAATGAGCAGGAGACCTACGAAGAGTTAAACAAAAAGCTTCCCAGCACAGGAGATCTTGTCACGACCCCGGACGGACTGCAGGGAAACGTACAGTCTGTCAACGTACTCCGCCAGCTGGTGAAAGTAGTCGTGGACGTCAACGACGAGAAAGAGATACAGGAATATAAAGCCAGCGATCTGAAATTCAGACCGAAGAAGAAAAAAGTAAAACTGACGGAACAGGAGATCAAAGAACTGAAAAATCTCGAAGATAAAGGAGATTCAAAGTTAGAATGAGAGATGTATTGTTGGAAGGAGAGCGCCTGGACGATCTTCAGAACGGATACCGGCTGATTCAGGATCCCAGAAAATTCTGTTTCGGGATGGACGCGGTTCTCTTATCCGGATTTGCGAAGGTGAAACCCGGAGAAAAGGTTCTGGATCTGTGCTGTGGGACCGGGATTGTCCCGATTCTTCTCAGAGCGAAGACGCAGGGCAGAGATTTTACAGGTCTGGAAATACAGGAATCCTGCGCGGATATGGCCAGGCGAAGCATTTCTTACAATCATCTGGAAGAAGAAATCCGAATTGTGACGGGAGATGTGAGAGAAGCCTCTGCCATTTTTGGCAGGGCTTCTTTTGATGTGGTCACCTGTAATCCGCCTTATATGATCGGCCAGCATGGACTGGTGAATCCGGATCTGCCAAAAGCGATCGCGAGACATGAAATTTTATGCACTCTGGATGATGTAGTCAGCCAGACAGCGGCTCTTCTGAGGCCGAAAGGGCGCTTTTATATGGTTCACCGGCCTTTCCGGCTGACGGAGATTCTGGAATTGCTGCACCGGAAAAAACTGGAACCAAAGCGAATGCGCCTGGTATATCCTTATGTGGATAAAGAACCGAATATGGTGTTGATCGAGGCGCTGTCAGGGGGAAAATCCAGGCTTACGGTGGAAAAACCGTTGATTGTATATGAGAAACCGGGAGTTTATACAAGGGAACTTCTGGGAGAATATGGTATGAGTTGAGTTACGGAGAGGAAGAAAGATTGAAGGGAACATTGTATTTATGCGCCACCCCCATAGGAAATCTGGAGGATATCACTTTTCGTGTGCTGCGGACGCTGAAAGAAGTGGATCTGATTGCGGCGGAAGATACGAGAAACAGTATCAAACTGCTGATTCATTTTCAGATTTCCACGCCTATGACCAGTTATCATGAGTATAACAAAATAGAAAAGGGAAAAAAACTGATAGAAAAGCTGGAAGAGGGAAGAAACATCGCTCTGATTACAGACGCGGGAACACCAGGAATCTCAGATCCTGGGGAAGAGCTGGTATCCATGTGCCATCAGGCAGGAATTGAAGTGACGGCGCTGCCGGGACCTGCGGCCTGCATCACGGCGCTGACGGTCAGCGGCCTTCCGACCCGCAGATTTTCTTTTGAAGCGTTTCTGCCTGCCGACAAAAAGGAGAGGAAGAAAGTCCTGGAGGAACTGAGTCAGGATACCAGGACGATGGTTCTCTATGAAGCACCCCACCGGCTTTTAAGGACTTTGCAGGAGCTGAGAGAAATCCTTGGAAACCGCAGGGCAACCCTGTGCAGGGAACTGACGAAAAAGCATGAGACGGTTTTTCTTTCCACTTTGGACGAACTGCTGGAATTTTATCAGTCACAGGAACCGAAAGGGGAATGTGTGCTGGTTCTCCAGGGAAAGAGCTGGAAGGAAAAAGAGGCGGAAAGTCAGGAAGAATGGATGAAAATGTCTCTGCAGGAACATATGGCCTATTATGAAGATCAGGGAATCACAAGAAAAGAGGCCATGAAGCTGGTGGCGAAAGACCGGGGAGTGTCAAAAAGAGAAATCTATCAGGAACTGCTCGCAGATTAAGACTGCGGGCTTTTTTTGTTCAGATTTAATAAAATTTTAAAAAAGTGAGCAAATAGTATATACTAAAATTTCTGGAAAATCAAGTTATTTTATGATATACTAGATTAGTATTATTCTGTCTATTTGATTTTCGGCGGACAGCAAATTATAAAACGGGAGGAATAAAATGGGTACAGAAAATTTTGGAGAATATGGAGCCGATCAAATCCAGATTCTGGAAGGGTTAGAAGCTGTACGAAAAAGACCCGGTATGTACATTGGAAGCACATCCAGCCGAGGACTGCATCATTTGGTCTATGAAATTGTAGATAATTCTGTTGATGAAGCCCTGGCTGGTTTTTGTGATGAAATAAATGTGATAATCAACGAAGACAATTCGGTTACGATTAAGGATAACGGCCGTGGAATTCCGGTGGGAATTAATCACAAAGCTGGTATTCCTGCTGTGGAAGTGGTATTTACCATTCTCCACGCCGGCGGCAAATTTGGCGGCGGGGGTTACAAAGTCTCCGGAGGACTGCATGGAGTGGGAGCTTCTGTGGTGAACGCGCTGTCCGAATGGCTGGAGGTAAGCATTTACCATGAAGGAAAAATCTACCGACAGAGATATGAGCGGGGAAACGCGGTATACAAATTAAAAGTCGTGGGAGAATGTGATCCGGACCGGACAGGAACGACGGTAAGTTTTCTCCCGGATAAAGAAATTTTCGAAGAGACCGTTTTTGATTACGATGTGCTGAAGCAGAGATTCCGTGAAATGGCTTTCCTGACCAAAGGTCTGAAAATCAATCTGAAGGACGACCGCGAGGAAAAGCACAATCATACCTTCCACTACGAAGGCGGAATCAAAGAGTTCGTCACTTACCTGAACCGAAGCAAGACGGAGCTGTACCCGGAAGTGATTTACTGCGAAGGCACGAAAGACGGCGTGTATGTGGAAGTAGCCATGCAGCACAACGATTCCTACACGGACAATACGTACGGATTTGTGAATAATATTACCACGCCGGAGGGCGGCACCCATATTATGGGATTTCGGAATGCCCTGACGAAAACGTTTAATGATTACGCCAGAAAGAATAAACTGCTCAAGGATAATGAGGCCAATCTGAGCGGCGAGGATATCCGGGAAGGCCTTGCGGCTATTGTCAGCGTTAAGATTGAGGAGCCTCAGTTTGAGGGTCAGACGAAGCAGAAACTGGGAAACAGTGAAGCCAGAGGCGCGGTGGACAGTATTGTGAGCAGCCAGCTGGAGCTTTTCCTGGAACAGAATCCTTCGGTGGCCAAGACGATTGTGGAAAAATCCATTCTGGCCCAGAGAGCCAGAGACGCGGCGAGAAAAGCCAGGGATCTGACCAGAAGAAAATCCGCGCTGGACGGAATGTCACTTCCCGGAAAACTTGCGGACTGTACCGACAAGAATCCGGAAAACTGTGAGATTTACATTGTGGAGGGAGATTCCGCCGGAGGCTCCGCGAAAACAGCCAGAAGCCGTGCCACACAGGCGATTCTTCCCCTTCGCGGAAAGATTCTGAATGTGGAAAAGGCCCGTCTGGACAAGATTTACGCGAATAATGAGATCAAGGCTATGATCACAGCTTTTGGGACAGGAATCCATGATGATTTCGATATTTCGAAGCTGCGGTACCACAAGATTATCATCATGACGGATGCAGATGTGGACGGAGCGCATATCGCAACCTTGCTTCTCACGTTTCTGTACCGCTTTATGCCGGAACTGATCCGGCAGGGTTATGTCTATCTGGCTCAGCCGCCTTTATATAAAATCGAAAAAAATAAAAAGGTATGGTACGCATATAGCGATGAGGAGCTGAATCAGATCCTGACAGAGATCGGACGTGACGGAAACAACAAGATACAGCGCTACAAAGGTTTGGGAGAGATGGACGCAGACCAGCTGTGGGAGACAACCATGGATCCGGAAAAACGAATTCTTCTGCGTGTGACGATGGATGAAGAGTCTTCCGCGGAGATTGACCTGACTTTCACCACCCTGATGGGAGATAAGGTGGAGCCAAGACGGGAATTTATCGAGGAAAACGCGCGATTTGTTAAAAATCTGGATATTTAACCTTTAGCAGGAGGAAAAAAATGGAAGACAATGTTTTTGACAAAGTCCATGAGGTCGATCTGAAAAAGACCATGGAGACTTCATATATAGATTATGCAATGAGTGTCATTGCCGCCCGTGCCCTGCCTGATGTGAGGGACGGACTGAAGCCTGTACAGAGACGAGTGCTCTATTCCATGATTGAGCTGAATAACGGACCGGACAAGCCTCACAGAAAATGTGCGCGTATTGTCGGTGATACCATGGGTAAATATCACCCCCATGGAGACAGCTCTATCTATGGGGCGCTGGTGAATATGGCCCAGGAATGGTCTACCCGTTATCCTTTGGTAGACGGACACGGAAACTTCGGTTCTGTGGATGGAGACGGAGCTGCAGCCATGCGTTATACAGAAGCGCGTCTCAGCAAAATTTCCATGGAAATGCTGGCGGATATCAATAAAGACACGGTAGATTTCGTTCCGAACTTTGATGAGACGGAACGGGAGCCGTCGGTGCTGCCTTCCCGTTTTCCGAATCTTCTGGTGAACGGAACTTCCGGAATCGCGGTGGGAATGGCGACAAACATTCCGCCCCACAATCTGAAAGAGGTCGTCAATGGCGTCGTGAAGATCATTGACAATATCATTGAAGAGCAGCGGGAAACGACTCTGGAGGAAATTCTGCAGGTAGTCAAAGGACCAGATTTTCCCACAGGCGCGACAATTCTCGGAACACGGGGAATCGAGGAAGCTTACCGTACCGGACGGGGAAAAATCCGTGTGCGCGCGGTGACAGATATCGAGAGTCTTCCCAACGGAAAGAGCCGGATCATTGTGTCAGAACTGCCCTATATGGTAAATAAGGCCCGTCTGATCGAGAAGATTGCCGAGCTGGTGAGAGAGAAAAAGGTTGAGGGTATTACAGATCTCAATGATCATTCTAACCGGGAAGGCATGAGAATATGTATAGACCTGAAAAAAGACGCGAATGCGAATGTGGTTCTCAATCAGCTTTACAAACATACACAGCTTCAGGATACCTTTGGCGTGATTATGCTGGCGCTGGTGAAGAATCAGCCGAAGATTATGAATCTTCTGGAGATGCTGAAATACTACCTGGATCATCAGGAAGAAGTGGTAACCAGGAGAACCAGATATGAGCTGAACAAAGCACAGGAGAGAGCTCATATTTTGGAAGGTCTGTTAAAGGCGCTGGATAATATTGATGAGGTAATCCGGATTATCCGCGGCGCCAGGACACCGCAGTCCGCGAAGGAACAGTTGATGGAGCGTTTCGGTCTGACGGACGTTCAGGCTCAGGCTATCATTGATATGAGACTGCGTGCGCTGACCGGTCTGGAGAGAGAAAAGCTTGAGACGGAGTACGCGGAACTGATGGAGAGAATCCGGAGATACAAAGCGATTCTGGCTGACAGAAATCTTCTTCTGAGAGTAGTTCGCGAGGAAATTCTTCAGATTTCCGAAAAGTACGGGGATGAGAGAAGAACCAAGATCGGATATGATGAGTATGATATCTCCATGGAAGATCTGATTCCGAAAGAGAATACCGTAATTACCATGACAAAGCTGGGATACATCAAAAGGATGACGGTGGACAATTTCCGCAGCCAGAACCGGGGCGGAAAAGGCATCAAGGGAATGCAGACCATAGCCAATGATTACATTGACGAGCTTTTGATGACCACAACCCATCACTATCTGATGTTTTTCACGAACACGGGTAAAGTATACCGGCTGAAAGCTTACGAGATACCGGAAGCCAGCAGGACGGCCAGAGGAACTGCCATTATCAATCTTCTGCAGCTGACGCCGGGTGAGAAGATTACAGCGGTAATTCCGATTAACAAATTTGAAAAAGGAAAGTACCTGACCATGGCAACCAAGAAAGGTCTGGTCAAGAGAACACCGATTCAGGATTATGAACATGTGCGCAAGACAGGTCTTGCTGCGATTTCTCTGAGGGATGAGGATGAATTGATTGAAGTGAAGTCTACGGACAACCGGAAGCATATCATTCTTGTCACAAAAGAGGGAATGTGTATCCGGTTCAAGGAGACGGATGTACGGAGTACAGGAAGAGTTTCCATGGGCGTGAGAGGCATGAATCTGTCCGACACAGACGAAGTGGTCGGCATGCAGCTGGATACGCAGGGAGACTGTCTGCTGATTGTATCGGAGAAAGGTATGGGCAAGAGAACGTCCATGGGTGAGTTTACCTGCCAGAACCGGGGCGGAAAAGGAGTCAAATGCTATAAGATCACGGAGAAGACAGGAAATGTCGTGGGCGTGAAGGCGGTAAATGAGGAGAATGAAATCATGATGATTACCACTGAGGGAATCATTATCCGTCTGCAGTGTTCGGATATTTCCATGTTGGGAAGAATTACTTCAGGGGTGAAACTGATCAATCTGAATGAGGGGATAAAAGTCGCCAGCTTCGCGAAGGTGAGAGAAAAAATCGAAGAAAACGCGCCGGCGGCGGAAGAAGACAAACAGAATCATACAGAAGGGGAAGAAACATCATTATGAAAAGAGTAATTCGCATACTCCTGGTATGCCTGGTATTGACAGCAGTTTTCAGCGGATGCGGAGTGAGTCACAGATCACCGGAAGGAGTCGCAAAATCCTTGATCAAAGCCTATGACGGTGGAAAAGAAAAGAAAATTCTGAATTGCTATGGGATCAAAGATAAGGCGGACGCGACGACTCAGAAAGAGATTGACGGAACTCTGAAATATTTCGAAGCGCACGACGCGAAAGGGATCGAAATCGTAAAATGCGACACCATAAAAAAATACGAGAAGTATTCACTGGTCTACGTATATTATGAGCTGGATCTGGGAAATAAAAAAGCCTATCCCTGCCTGTCAACATATATTGCAGGGAAAAAGGATGGAAAATATTATATTCTTCCCCCGGAGGAAGTGACTGCGGAGATGAGCAAACAGTCAGCCAGCGATTTTGCGTCCTTTATGAATACGAAACCTTACAAGGATTACACCAAGGCATATGAAGTATTTATAAAAAAGAATCCAGGATATGAGGATAAAATAAACAGTAAATTATTATAAGGGGAGAATGTCAGAAGGAGAAATCCTTCTGACATTTGCAGTCCTGCAAGGAGTAGAACATGAGAACAATACAGGTTCAAAAGATAACAGAACAGATCCGAAAGATGTGTATCGAGGTAAACCACGTACTTTCTCCGGATATGAGCAGAAGACTGAAAGAGGCGGAAAAAGAAGAAAAATCCGCGACAGGGCGCCAGATTCTCGGGCAGCTGGAAGAAAATCTTCAGATTGCGGAGGAAGACCGGATCCCCATCTGCCAGGATACGGGTATGGCAGTGGTTTTTCTGGAAATCGGACAGGATGTTCATCTGGAAGGCGGACATCTGGAAGACGCGGTCAACGAAGGTGTGCGCCGCGGCTATACCGAAGGATTTCTGCGGAAATCGGTCGTGAAAGATCCTTTTATCCGGGAAAATACCAAAGATAACACACCGGCAGTGGTTCACTATTCGATTGTTCCCGGGGAACAGGTGAAGATAACGCTGGCTCCGAAAGGATTCGGAAGTGAGAATATGAGCCGTGTCTTTATGCTGAAGCCGGCAGATGGAATAGAAGGAGCAAAAAAAGCAATCCTGCAGGCGGTGGAAGACGCGGGGCCGAATGCGTGTCCTCCCATGGTGATCGGCGTTGGAATCGGCGGCACCTTTGAGAAATGCGCGCTGATGGCAAAACAGGCGCTGACAAGACCGGTGGATCAGCATTCAGACATTCCTTATGTGAGACAGCTGGAAGAAGAAATGCTGGAGAAGATTAACCAGCTGGGGATCGGTCCGGGTGGACTGGGAGGTACGGTGACCGCGCTGGCGGTAAACATCAATACTTATCCGACGCATATTGCGGGCCTTCCTGTGGCAGTCAACATCTGCTGTCATGTGAACCGCCATATCACAGCAACAATTTGAAAAAGGGAGAATCATTATGGAAAGGCAGATACAGATACCTTTGATACCGGAGCAAGTAAAGGAACTGAAAGCCGGAGATTACGTAAAACTGTCGGGAACTATTTACACAGCCAGAGATGCGGCCCATAAGAGAATGTCAGAGGCTCTGGACAGGGGAGAGAAGCTTCCCATTGATATAGAAGGAGCCGTGATCTATTATATGGGGCCGTCTCCTGCCAGAGAGGGAAGACCGATCGGATCGGCAGGTCCGACTACGGCAAGCCGCATGGACAAATATACTCCGAGGCTGCTGGATCTGGGAATGGCAGGAATGATCGGAAAGGGAAAGAGGACGAAAGAGGTCCAGGAAGCGGTTGTGAGAAATCAGGCGGTTTATTTCGCGGCAGTGGGAGGAGCAGGCGCTCTGCTGTCAAAGAAAATTCTATCCTCCCAGGTAGTTGCCTATGAAGACCTGGGAACAGAAGCAATCCGAAAACTGCAGGTGGAAGACTTTCCGGTAATCGTTGTGATTGATTCGCAGGGAAACAACCTTTATGAAACCGCCGCAAAAGAATGGAGAACACTGCCATGAAGAGAATTTTAATGATGGTTTTTCGAAATCTGATTTATGTTCCTTTCGGATGGATCAGACTGTGTTATTATGCCAGCCATGTGGACAAATACACGGAAGAGCAGAGATACAATATGCTCAAGAAAATTGTTTACCGGGCCAACTGGGGCGGAAAGATAACCATTGACGCCCATGGAATTGAAAATATCCCGAAAGAAAACGGATTTATCTTTTATCCGAATCATCAGGGACTGTATGACGTACTGGCGATTCTGGATGCCTGTCCGGTTCCTTTTTCCGTTGTCATGAAAAAAGAACTTCAGAACATTCAGTTTCTGAAACAGGTATTTGCCTGTATGAAAGCTCTGGCGATGGACAGGGAAGATGTGAAACAGTCCATGCAGGTAATACTGACTGTGGCGAAAGAAGTGAAACAGGGAAGAAACTTTCTTATTTTCGCGGAAGGAACCAGAAGCAGGAAAGGGAACAAACTGCTGGAATTCAAAGGCGGAAGTTTTAAGGCGGCC
>CAWVBU010000002.1:117500-732166 GCA_963927715.1 uncultured Blautia sp.
CCACCCTTGCGGTATTGGGTTTCTAACCAGAGGCCGTGAACCGGCCATGGGACAATGTCAGGTGGGGAGTTTGACTGGGGCGGTCGCCTCCGAAAGGGTATCGGAGGCGCTCAAAGGTTCCCTCAGAATGGACGGAAACCATTCGAAGAGTGCAAAGGCAGAAGGGAGCTTGACTGCGACACCGACGGGTGGAGCAGGTACGAAAGTAGGACTTAGTGATCCGGTGGTATTAAGTGGGAATGCCATCGCTCAACGGATAAAAGCTACCCTGGGGATAACAGGCTTATCACTCCCAAGAGTTCACATCGACGGAGTGGTTTGGCACCTCGATGTCGGCTCATCGCATCCTGGGGCTGTAGTAGGTCCCAAGGGTTGGGCTGTTCGCCCATTAAAGCGGTACGCGAGCTGGGTTCAGAACGTCGTGAGACAGTTCGGTCCCTATCCGGCGTGGGCGGAGGATATTTGAGAGGAGCTGTCCTTAGTACGAGAGGACCGGGATGGACTGGCCGCTGGTGTATCTGTTGTTCTACCAAGAGCATGGCAGAGTAGCCAAGCCGGGAAGGGATAAACGCTGAAGGCATCTAAGCGTGAAGCCCCCCTCAAGATGAGATATCCCATGCGAAAGCAGTAAGACCCCTTGAAGACGACGAGGTAGATAGGGCAGAGGTGGAAGTACGGCAACGTATGGAGCTGACTGCTACTAATCGGTCGAGGGCTTGACCAAGGGCCGGTGAGAGAAATCAAGAACCGGCAGCCAAGTTTCCAAGGAAAGGATAAAAATTTTGTGTGTGCAGTTTTGAAGGTATGACCGTTCAAATAAGTGGCTGGAACAGTCACTTTATTTATTTCTGTTTGATTGACAAATAGGTTTTAATATGTTATAAA
This sequence comes from uncultured Blautia sp., assembly GCA_963927715.1. Classification (GTDB taxonomy): domain Bacteria; phylum Bacillota; class Clostridia; order Lachnospirales; family Lachnospiraceae; genus Blautia_A. The sequence continues at coordinate 118,386 of CAWVBU010000002.1, forward strand.
TAATTTGTTGATTTATAGGGGATTGGTCAAATGGTATGACAGGAGTCTCCAAAACTCTTAGCGGGAGTTCGATTCTCTCATCCCCTGTTATAGGAAAGCCTTGGAAACCGCGTATAATGTGGGTTTCTGAGGCTTTTGTTTTTGGTAAAAAGAGAAAAGGTAACACAAAAGGTAACAGGAACAAATGTTCCGCATCTTAGGAAGGAGGAAACTTTCACATATGACAGAAGGAAAGGAGCCTTTCTATGAGAAAGTTTACAGAAGAAGAAATGGAGAAGATCATAAGCCAGTTCTGCGAGAAGGAGGAACGGGAAGCACCGCAGGAAGTACAGGAAGCGTGGTCAGCTATGGACGCTGCCTTTGATAATTATCTGGCAACGGTCAGTAATGACCAGTTTAAGAAGGGATTCCTGTATGCGCTGAGGCTGGCAGAGGAGAAGAAGATCTGAGGAGGACATTCGGCAAACGAAGAGCTGTCGAACTGCTTCCGATCTAGAAACGAAGGGAAGGCGTGGCAATAAAGAAAGCCACGTCTTTTCTACGTAAAAATGACTTCCGGCGGGAATAGACGAAAAAAATCTCCAGTGCCGAACACCCTTTTTTCTCTCCGTTTGGGGAGTCTGTTGGGGTGTACAACAGGAGTGGGATCATTTTTAGGTAAGTGAAGAGATTTCTGGACTGCTGCCCAGAACCGCATGGAGAGGGGATTTGATGAGTGATGGATAGACGGGAGAGTTTACATGATCTGGAAATACGATTTGAAAGAGACGGTGGTGATGTGTTCCATTCGCAGTGCGGTGGAGTTTCCAAAAAATTCGAACATGCGTAATATTTTTGATACTTGTTAAGAAAAGAAGATGGCAGTCTTATTTTCCGAAATGTCTTTTAGAATCTGTAACTCCAAGCAGGTAATCGACAGAACAGTCGTAAAACTGGGCAAGCCGGATCAATGCCCAGACGGGAATCTCTCTGGTACCTTTTTCATAACGCCGGTATACTTCCCGGTTGCATTCTAAAAAATCAGCAACGTTTTGCTGAGTCAAATCGTGATCGATTCGCATGTCCTCAATTCGCCTGAAATACATAAGTTCACCTCTTGCTTATGCTATCATTTGGTGGCATAATGGAAGTACAAATGCTACTATATGGTGGCAAAATAGCAGGATGAAAAAGAAAAGGTGAAGGAGGTTGCAAATGAGAAGACGAAAAAAAATCATGAGCCTGCTGCTTTGCGGTGCACTGACGTTTTCACTTGTACCACAAACTGTGTTGGCGGCAGGAAGCACAGAAAACGTGCTGTCTTTGGAAGACGGGCTGGAAGAGCCAGAACCGCTGGCAGATGAGTGCGTGTGTACAGAGCGTTGTACGGAAGAAAATGTCAATTCAGACTGTCTAGTATGCGGTGCAGAAGGTGCGGATTTGACGCAGTGTAAAGGAGAAGAAGCTTTGCCGGAGAATCCATCGAAAATGCGGATACCGATGTGAGTGAAGTACAGGAGCTGATTAACGCTTTGCTAATGGTGGAAGATGTACAAGGCATGAGCACTGAGGAGAAGCAAACAGTACGGGAACAGGTAGAAGCTGCCCAGAAAGCCTACAATGCTTTGACAGAGGAACAGCAGATAAAAGTTACAGGAGCAAAGATTTTTGAAGAATTGCTTGCGGCATTGGAGGAGACATCAGAGTCGGCAAAAATCATTGATTCGGGAACATTTGGTAAAAATGATTGTCTGTCATGGTCTTTAGATGAAAATGGAGTCCTTATCATTACTGGTGTGGAAATATGCCAGAGGGAAGTTGGAATGATCAATCTGGAAACTCTACAAATGAGATACCTTGGGATTACATATAAAGATCAGATTGTGGAAGTGGTGGTAAGCGGAGGAATAACTTCCATTCCAGGAGGGACTTTTGAAGATTATACAAATCTTTTGAAAGTAACACTATCGGATAAGATAACCGCTTTAGGAAGTAGTGCATTTAGGAATTGTACGAGTCTTAAAACGATCAATCTCCCTGATAATTTGCGTTGGATATCAGATGGTACATTTCAAAATTGTAGAAATTTAGAGTTAACGAAGCTACCGAGTAATTTAGAAGGATTAGGAGATTCATTAGGCGGTTGTACATTTGAAAATTGCACCAAGATTACTTCAATTTCCTTACCTGCATCTTTAAGGTGGGTAGATGAATATACTTTCCGTGGTTGTACGGGACTTGAGACTGTAGAATTACCGGGTGATTTGAAGGGTTTTTGCCAAAAAAGGAATTTTTAGTGGTTGTACAGGACTTAAGACCATAAAATTCTCTGGAGGTTCAGAGTATACGATCTGGGAAGAAGCATTTAGTGACTGTACAGGACTCGAAACTATAGAATTTCCAAGTGGTTCGAATTTTTCAATCGAAGATGGAGCTTTTAGTGGTTGCACTGGATTGAAGAGAATAGAATTTTCAAATGATTCAGAGTATTCATTTGGAACAGGGGTTTTTAGTGGATGTATAGGACTTGAAACTATAGAATTGTCCAGTTGATTTAAATTTATCGATCAGTGAAAGGATGTTTGCGGGTTGTACAGGACTTGAGACTATAAAGTTTGCCAGTAGATCTCATATCTCGATTAATGAAAGAGCATTCGAAGGTTGCGAAAAACTTAAGAACATTGAATTTTCAGATGACTTAACCCGGTCAAGTTATACGATCAGGGAAAATGCATTTCATAACTGTACGGGGCTTATCTCATTAGAATTACCGCAAAATGTCAACAGTATTGGGAAAGAAGCGTTTAGTGGTTGTGTAAATCTGGAAAAATTAAGTTTTGACGGAGATGCTCCATATTTAGATAAAAATGTATTTGAAGGTTGCGATAAGCTTACAATTTATATTCCTGCCGGAGCAACAGGTTACACAGAAGAAGATCACTGGCCGGTGGAATTGATTGCACATCCGATCACTGTACAGGATGATGGAAAAGGAACGGCATCAGCTTCTTCAATTGCTGCAAAGTCTGGTGAAGAAGTTACTTTGACTGCGGAACCAAACAGTGGTTATCAGTTTGAAAAGTGGGAAATTGTTTCAGGAGATGTTACCATAGAAGGTAATAAATTTACCATGCCTATGAGTGACGTGGTAGTAAAAGCAATTTTCAGAAAAGTTCCTGTGTCTGGCGAAGTTGCTTCTGGAACTTTCGGGGAAAACGATTGCCTGTCGTGGTCTTTAGATGAAAATGGGGTGCTTACTGTTACGGGCATAGATGATATGCCAGAATGTGAATGGAATAGTGAAGGTGAATCACATCTGTATGATTATATGGATTTTGTTCCGTGGGAGCAATATAAAGATGAGATTGCAGAAGTAATCGTAAATGGTGGAATAACCTCTATTCCTGAGTTAGCTTTTAATGAATTGAAAAATCTTAAGATAGTGACGTTGTCTGATAAAGTAGTAGCTATAGGAAATGAGGCATTTGACAACTGCACAAATCTTGAGTCGATTAATCTTCCGGATAGCATGTGGTTTCTCGGAGGTGGAGTATTTCGTAATTGTGAAAATTTGGTACTAACAGAATACCAAGTAATCTGGAATTAATAGGAGGTGACTTCGGGCATACCTTTGAAAATTGTACAAGTCTTGAGAAAATTATTGTACCAGATAAATTAATGCGTATTACTGAATGTGATTTTAAAGGATGTACAAATTTGGCGTCAATAGAGTTTTCTGATAATTTGGAAGAAATTTATGATGAAGCATTTCAAGGATGTACGAATTTGACGTCGATAGAGTTTCCTAATAATTTGAAAATAATTTATGATGAAGCATTTCAAGGATGTACAAATTTGACATCAATAGAGTTTCCTGATAATTTGACAATAATTTCTGATGAGGTATTCAGTGGATGTACAAATCTTGAATTAACGGAATTTCCTAGTAATTTGAAAGCAATTGGTGAGGGAGCATTTACTGGCTGTACGAATCTTGCAGTGACAGAACTTCCCAGTAACTTGGGTTCAATTGGTAAAGAAGCATTCAAAGGCTGCGCAAATCTGGCATTATCTAGATTGCCAGCAAGAGTGACTTTCGTAGGAGCATATGCATTCCAAGATTGTACAAATCTTACTATGATGAAACTCCCGGGCGATTTGGAGTCAATTGACACAGGGACATTTAAAGGATGTAATAACCTTTCGTTTGTAGAATTACCGGATGGACTTCGTTATATTGAAGATGAAGCTTTCAAAGATTGTAAGAATCTTTCTACACTGGAAATTCCAAGTAGTTTGTTGCTACTCGGACAGAATGCATTCAGTGGATGTAGCAGTCTTACATCGCTGGAGCTGCCAAAAAATCTGGATTCCATCGAATCAGGAGCATTTGATGGATGTACAAATCTGGAAGAACTAACCTTTGATGGGAAAGTGGCTCCATTGATCGATGTTAATATGTTTGATGACTGTGAGGATCTTACGATCTATATTCCTGCTGAGGCAGTAGGTTACACGAAAGAAAACAATTGGCCTGAGGAATTGATCGCTCATCCTATCACTGTGCAAGATGACGGACATGGAACAGCATCGGCTTCCCGGACTGGTGCGAAAGCCGGAACAGAAATTATTCTGATTGCAAAACCGGATGAGGGCTATCAATTTGATAAATGGGAAGTGGTTTCTGGCGGAATTACGATCAAAGATGACACTTTTACTATGCCGATGGGAGATGTAACTGTAAAAGCAAGATTTGAAAAGGCATCGGATCAAGAGCAGGAAGAAGATCAGTACCGTACACTGCATTTTGATACCAACGGCGGCAGCAGTTTAGGTTTTGTCATGGAAAAAGAGGGTACACTGGTTAGTCTTACATATTATATCCCCGTCAGAACTGGGTATCAGTTTACTGGCTGGTACGCAGATGCAAAACTGACGAAGAGGATTACCTCCATACGGCTGGATGAAAATAAGATTGTTTATGCCGGATGGGAAAAGGTCGAGACGGATATCAGAGAAGAGCAGGAGATCACAATGACCAATCCACTTCAGGTGCGGGATTTAAAAAATGGAACCAGAACGACTTCCAGCAAAGCTTGTACATTGAAACTTGGATTTAAAGTGAATGATCCGGATTTGGAGTTGGCTTATACCACAAGTGATCCATCGGTGGCCACTGTGAAAGATGGAAAGATTACTTACCAGGGAATTGGAACTTGTACCATTACCGTAACGGCTGGAGAAACTGATAAATGCAAGGAAGCAAGTTTGGCAATTACTGTGAAAGTGGGAAGCCTGGGAACTCCTAGCTTTACTCCAACAGTGAGCAGTAAAACTGCTGCGAAAACATTTATTGTAACATCCAGCACGGTTCGCGGTGTCGATGGATGGGAAGTACAGTACTCTATCCGCAATGATTTTTGGAAACCTGTTACAAAAGACTTCCCGGAGACAGGTACGAAATTGTATCGGGAGACCTGCACAACGATGCAGTCGAACCGGACGTATTATATTCATGTAAGAGGATATCAGATGATTGATGGAGAAAAGATATACAGTAATTGGTCACCGGTGAAGACGGTTGTAACAAAATAGAAATTCTAAAGTAGGGGATGCTGTATTACTGGAGTAGTATGGCATCTCTTTTTGTTTGAGGGCAACCCTAAAATTTATTATCAAAAACATTTCCAAAGAGGAAAAAGTATGGTAAATTAGAATAAAAAGAGGAAATGAGGTTGACGAGAATGAAGGAAAGAGCGACAATGTTGAGCAAGCAAGCAAGCAAGCAAGCAAGCAAGCAAGCAAGCAAGCAAGCAAGCAAGCAAGCAAGCAAGCAAGCAAGCAAGCAAGCAAGCAAGCATAGAATAACTCTGTCCTTTTTTTCGTTACAAATTGGATTTTTTTCAGAATCAAGAGGCGTATTCTGCCCGATTTATCATGGGCGAGATTCGCCTTTTTGTATTGCAAAGTTTTTTAGAAAAAGGCAAAACTAAATTCAGAAAGAAAGGAAGTAAAATAATGCAGACAAAAAGAAAATTTTTGAGTATCCTGCTTACGCTATGTATGGTATCTGTCATGATTCCCACGGCAGCCTTTGCTGCGGAAGATTACAGAATCGATGTTAACAATGTGCGAATCACAGATGAGAATGCAGACGATGTATTAAATGATGGCACTGTATCTTACGATGCGCAGACCAATACGCTGTCGCTGAAGGGCGCAGCAATATCAGGAGATTTTAGCGGATCCGCCGCAATCCAGTCATCGAAAGATAATTTAACAATCATGCTGGAGGGAGAAAATACAATAAGTTCTCAATCGTACGGGATCTTATCCACCACAGGCACATTGACTTTTGAAGGGGCAGGGACACTTACGTTTACCACTGAAACGGACGCTGTAAGAGCTGCGGAAATCAACATTAACGGAGCTGTTTTGGAAATAACACCGAAACGAACGGATGCGCTCTATATGCATCGACAGATTATGATTCGAATAAGGGATCGGTCAATATTCAAAACGGCGCCAATGTAACATCAGGTTCTAAAAACTTTGCAATCTATGCAGACGGAAATACGGGAATTTCTATTTCAGAAAGCGTCGTAACTGCTGAGGTGGAACATGATGGAAATGTTATTTGTGCGTCAGGAGTCCCGTTTTCGGTTGTGAGTTCCAATGTTACAGTAAAAAACAGCGCGCAGACCACTTACCCTGCAATTTGGGCATCAGAAATTTCCATATCTGATAACAGTGAAGTAACAGCAAATATTTCAGGCGAAACCAATGCTGTTTACACTCCGACAACATTGACTGTTGAAAGTTCTTCTCTTAATGCTGAAAGCCCCTTTATAAGTGTTTGGAGCGATGGAGCTATGAAGATTGAGAATGGTACAGTAAAAACAACATGTACCGGAGATAGTGTGTTTGAAAGTCTGCATTCAGAGGGCACCCTTACGATTGAAGGAAACTCAGATGTTCTTGCAATCGGCGGGATTTGGGGAACGAACGGTGTCGTTGTTTCTCCTGCGGAGGAAAATAAGGTTGATGTAAAGGTAGGAATTAAAGAGGATGGAGAAGAAGGTACAAAGCATTTAGAAGGTTCTCCTTATGATGAAACCACCACGTTGGATAGTAATGATGTGATAGGGGGATATACCTATGTTCACATCAAAAAACATATACATGAATATGACCAGCAGAGCACAGATGACAGATATAAAATAAGCGATGCCACTTGTACAGATTCGGCAGTCTATTATTATTCGTGCAAATGTGGAGAAGAGGGAAGTGAAACTTTCCCATATGGGACAGTAAACGCTTTTAATCATCCGCAGCTTGTAAAAACAGAAGCAAAAGAGCCAACTTATACAGAAGAAGGAAATATTGAATACTGGTACTGTGAAAGCTGTGAGAAATATTTTAACGATGCAGAGGGCACACAGGAGATTTCCTACGAGGATACAATCATTCCGAAATTGCAGGGAAGTACGACGATCTATTATGCCCTGCATTTTGAAACAAACGGTGGAGAGGACATGAATTCTGTGGTGAAGGAATCCGGTACTGTTATGGATCTTTCCGAGTACGTTCCAGTCCGCGAGGGTTACACCTTTACCGGATGGTATGCAGACGCGGAATTGACGCAGCCCGTGACAGAGGTGACGTTGGACAATACCAAGACCATCTATGCGGGCTGGAAAGAGATTGTGACGGATACCCGTCTGGATCAGGAAATTTTCATGACCAATCCGTATCAGGAGCGTGACCTGGCAAATGGTTCCAGAAATACCATGAGTAAAGTCTGCACTCTGAGGTTGGGCTTTGCGGTGGAGGATCCGGATCTGATCCTTTCTTATGAAACCAGTGATCCATCGGTAGCCACGGTGAAAGATGGAAAAATCACCTACCAGGGTGTGGGGACCTGTACCGTCACTGTAACAGCGGCAGAGACAGATTTGTGTAAGGCGGCAAGCCTGGAGATTCCAGTAACTGTGGGAAGTCTTGGAACGCCGACTTTTACCCCGACTGTCACAACCAGGACAGCGCCAAAGGCCTTCGTGGTGACTTCCAGCACCGTCCGGGGTGTGGATGGCTATGAGGTACAGTATTCTATCCGGGATGATTTCTGGAGGGCTACAACGAAAGACTTCCCGGATACGGGAGCGAAGCTGTACCGGGAGACCTGTACCACAGTGCACTCCAATATGACTTATTATATTCATGTAAGAGGATATCAGATCATAGACGGAGAGAAGGTCTACAGTGACTGGTCACCAGTAAAGACGGTTAAGACGAAATAAGAAAGCGGACAAGAGATTTTTGTGAATCTGATTTACGCATGTTGTATCGCCGATTGCCATATGCTATAATGCCAGTAGACAAAGCGGAGTGAGTAGTCCATGGAACTTGGCTGCAACAAAGCCCCCGGTGCGGCTACACTGGGAGCTATTCCTATTTTTGGTAGTGGAGAGATTTAAAACAATAGGCTGGTTACCGACTATTTATCGCCTTCCAACCATTTGCAGATGAGATGGCAAATCATACCTGCCGCGACAGTGATGATAAATGATAGTATTACATCCAAGTAGGACACCTCCTCTTTGTCACCAATATCAGAGGCAATATCGTATCCTAGTCGACATATTATGCCAATAAGAAAATGAGGTCGTATAAGGAAGAATGAAATAATTTTTCAAGTATATTGCATTAGAGAATGGCATATGCTATAATGCCAGTAGGCAAAAAGAGATAACAAGTCCATGAGGACGAAGAAACGAAACCCCGAACCGTGCGCCAACACAGTCCGGGGTTTCTTCTTTTCTTTTATAGTGGCAAAGCACCCACTAGGCTAGTTGTTGCCCTTGTCGTCACCATCTAGCCATTTGATGATGTAGTGGCAGGCTACACCACCCAGAACGGCGACCAAAAAAGAGATAACAAATTCCATGAGAACACCTCCTCCCGTTGCCGGGTATCGGTAGGACAACGTCATTATTATATCGCAATTGATATATTACGGCAATCAAAAGTTAAGATCGTGCAATAGCATGGCCTTTTTTTATGAGTAAAGATGAGATTCATGATTTCCACATAAAAGATCAGTTTCATGTTTATTTTTCATTTCACAAGTCCTCTATTTATGGGCATTTGTGAGGTGTCAATTTTCAATTCAGATTTTTCCAAAAGTAATCATTTTTAGAGTTCTCATAATGGGAATTCTAAAAAGTAGATATATAAGAAAATCAAAAGGTCAAGTTGACCGCTTGAGAATATTTTTTAGAAATTACATTGAAAAGAAGTAGGAAGGATGACAACAGAGTATACGAAGTTATGTAAATGTTAGGGCAAAAGTGGCAGAGGAGCGCAACAGCAAATTAGTACGACACTCAACTTTAATAAAATTGCAGTAAAGCGAAATAGAATTATTAAAATACGTGAAACTGTGTAGGGACATTTATGGAAAAATAATTCTCAGAGTTGCCAACATGGCATTTTTGAAAAGATAATCATTACGAAACTGTATTAAAATGAAATAGAAAAAATAGCTACAAAGTATGTTGGGGTATGTGAATACAAATATGGAGAAATTGGAAAATCATTCCCAGTAAGGTCATATTAACTTTTCTAAAAATGGACTACCTACAAATACTGAGCGATGTTGCCGCTAAATTAGAAACATCGAAAGAAGGTATGCCAAGTTGGCACACCTAAATATCTCCTCGATAAAATTAGAAAAAAAGCGAAACAGAGAAAAGTGGATACTGAGTACGTGAGACTGTGCAGGTGTGCACCAAATGGAGATAGATCCACCGAAGCCCATGTTGGTCTTCGGCTAACACTTGATGAAATCGCAACACAATTAGGAACTTCTAAAACTAACTTGAAGCGTGCCCTTGCCATAGAACGTAATCTCACAGAACCCATGAAAGAACTGCTTGACACGGGCGTGATCTCAAAGACATTAGCCGCTGATGTGATTGCAGGACTCACTCCAGAAGAACAGGAAGAGCTTATTACTGTACTTCCTGTCACGGAACGGATTACACGGCGCGAGATGGAGAAATATATTGAGAAATTAAGGAATTAAAAAATCGTCCTCCGCAAGTCATTGACAACACGGACTATTCCAAAATCGATGAACTCCAGGAGAAGATCAAGGAGCTTGAGATTCAGAAACGCCAGTTAGAGACAAAAGTGAGAATGATGGAAGAAGATGCATCTTTTGAATTTAATAGGGGCAAGATCCTTTTCCAGAACCTTTTGCAGAGAGACTGTAAGCTCGGACAGTTCTGTGGCAGACTTAATCTGGCGATCCAAATCGGTCTTCTTCTGGCTGAGAAATTCAATCTCTGATTTCAACTTCGCAAATTTCTGGGCATGGATGAATTGAAACAGGGTGATGTTGCGCTTACCAATTTATTGGAAATTCTGGATAAGGTTGGTATGTGGTATTCAGAAATGAATGAAATTTTAAACCTAAAACAAGAAGTAACCATTGATGTAGGAGTGAGAAAAAATTTCAAAAAAACTGGTTGACAAAAGTATACCAACGAGCTATTATAATTACAGGTTTACAAAAATATAACTTACGGAGCAGAGATATGAATGGATTAAAATATATTCGGAGCAAAATCATTAACGAGACCATGGACGAGTTGGCTGCGCAATTAGGAGTATCGAAACAGGCGGTGTACTTGTGGGAAAGTGGGAGAAAACCGATTCCTCAAAAAAGGCTGAAGCAACTGGTGGATCTTTCAGGGATACCAGGAAACTATTTTCTGATAGCAGAACTGACAGAAAGGGATCAATTGGAGATCAGAAAAAACTATCTGATAAAGAAACTGTCGGATACTGTCGTGGAATATGAGGAGGAAGTATACGACAGTAAAGGAAATCCTAGGAGAATCTCTCAAACATATATGGATGCGAGTATGCTGAGTCAGATAGAATACAACGATATGGAGATTAGAGTGGATGATTTACTAAAGAAAATTACTAAGGCTATATGCGGAATGGAAGACTTTGAAAAAGCGGTAGCTACAGGAGAACCGGTTTATGAAATGGAAGCCAAGGCAAACCTGTTTGATCAGTTTGCGGATATCGTAGAAGAGAATGAAGAGAGGGAGTATCTATATCAGATCTTAAGGGCAGTGGATCTCTTCTTTCGCGACAGCAAAAATTCATTATCGGGAGATATGCCGCCGTTTTCTATGGATTTGGTTCCAGATGAAGCACCACTTGTACAAGAACTGTATCGGGTTTTGTATGAAAAGAAGCGCAGAACAGAGCAAGCAGTGAGCAGAGTGAAAAAAACAAAGATGGATTAAAATAACAGGAAGGTGGAAGGGCTTATCGAGAAGGTACAAGAAAAAATTTTACGGAAATACTATGATTTGGTATATCCGAAACAACTCAGAGAGAATGAATACATCAAAATCCATTTATCAAAGATGAAAGAATCCGGGGGAAGGATTGAGTTTGACCAGTTCGTCCAGGGGTTTGATGAATATTTAGAGGTCATTCGGAAATACCGCAGCAATTGGAATCTGTATAATGAGCTGGCTACGGTAAAGGAAAACCCGGAGGAAGAGAAACTGAATGGGAAAGAGAGAAACTTATTTCACCGGCAGGTTTTGTATCTGGATTTTGACTGGAAGGATTATCCCCATTTGGAAAATGACGCTTATAAATATACAGAAATGATTAAGGAGAAACTGCCGGATGTATTTCTGCATGCGGTATACAGTTCTGGCGGCGGTTTCCATTATTACATTGCAATTGAACCGACGACAAAGCAGCGAAAAGTGTCAGCACTGAATAAGCGGATTGCGGATCTGGTGGGAGCTGATACGAATGCCTGTAAAGTTACCCAGATTGCAAGAATTCCTACAACGTACAATTTGAAGCCACAACGGATGGACAAGGATAAGAAGTATCCCTTGGTTTTGGAGATTACCCATTATCAGAACCATCCGACGCAAATCTATCATTTTCATCCCCTGAATCTCGATCATTTAATAAGGAAAGTCCAAAAAGCGGAAGAAAAGGGCAAAAGAGATTGTCCGTCAGAATTCCCTTTGCAGGAATGGGAGTATGCTTCAGAAAATTATGATGTGCAGCAATATGGCTGCCTGTGTACGGAGAAAGTGTTCCGGGAAGGGGCAGACCAGGGGGAGAGGAATACCTGGCTTGGGAGAATCATTGTCTGGTTTCTGCGAAAGAAGATTCCTGACTTTCAAATCAGACGGAACTGCCAGGAGTGGAATGAACGGTGCAGACCGCCAAAGAGCCGCCAGGAGATAGACAAAGATGTTGACGGGTGGCTCGTATGGATCAGACAGCACGGAATGTCAAGAATTGGTGGTTGCTGGTGGTCTATCACAGAAGACTCGAAAGTCCGGGAGATTGTGCGAAAGCAGTGTGACAAGTTCCATTGCAGGCAGGCTACGGATGGTTATGCAAGTCTGAATATGTCAGAACAGGTGTCGATTAGAATGAATGGGAAGTTGCTGACAGATGGGAAGCTGAGTGCAAAGGGGAATTATTCCATGTCTGGTTATGAATATTTGATCCTCACGGTTTTGGAAAAGTATATGCAAAAGACGGAGAAAAAATCTTTGACGGTAAAAGAACTGAAGACATGGCTGCAAAATCAACAGGGAGGACAGTGGAAGCTATGTATGGATCTGTCGGTTTTGAAAAAGACGTTGACGGCGCTGGTGAATCATAAGTGCATCACGCTTTCAGCCCCAGTAAGGAAAAGGCGGAGGAGAGCAGTGACATATGACGATAAAGTGATCCGGTTTACAAGGACGCTGAAAGATATGGAGAGTAAAGGGTATTTGGAATTTTATTATTCGGCAGCCAGGGCAATGATCTGCCATCAGATTACGCCGAGGGATTACAAGGTTTATCTTTGCATCCTGAATAACCTGAGGAACCACAAGAGCTGTACCTTAGAGAGTTTAGATAAAACACTGAATATAGGGGAAAGAAATATATCAGGAGCAATACAGAATCTGGAGAAAGCTTCTGTCTTAAGAGTAGAACAAGAATATTCCCAGGAGACAGGAAAGAGATACAATAAATATTATCCTACGGATACAAGCAGATGGAATTTGAAAACGGAGATAGAGATAGAAGGAAGAGCGGTCTAGAGAATCAGGAAATGGATCGTAAGACTATCGTGTCATAGGAATTTCTTCCAAGTATCTACTACATAGATATAATACATTCTATACATACTTGTTAAAAATCAATCCGAGAATGTTTGAGTGAGCCAATCGAATCTGGATCAATGAAGGGTGGTTTGCTGCAAAATAAGGTTGTCGAAAATCGAAGAGGTATGTTAGAAAAAGCTAGATTTCATGAAGGTTTTTGAGATATAAAATATCAGAGACTGTAGATCAGAAAGTAGCCTGCGATGTGCGGGCAAAGTTGAAAAAATTCATGGAGCCTATCCGGAGAGGCACCATTTCATCGTATAGATTATTTATTTAAAGGTTAAAGATTAAAGATTAAAGTTCAACGTTCATGAAAAATAATATAGAAGGGACGTAAGAACGATTTATACAACGAAAATAAAAGAATTAATACCAGAAAACCGTGAAGTATTGAAGTATGCTTTGGAAAATGATATGATAAATCTGTCATATGTGAAAGAGCAATATGAAATGGATAAGAGGAAGGAGTTATTAGAAAAACATCCATATAAAATATGGAAAGGCAAAAATGGAAAATGGTATACCAGATTTCCAGGGGATAATGAAAAAAAATATCTTCGAAAACGCAATACCAAAGAAGATATGGAAGTTCTTGTCTGTGAATTTTGGCGTAAAAAAGCGGAAAACCCTACTGTGCAGGAAATTTTCTACATGTGGCTTGAGAAAAAGCTTGCATATAAAGAAATACAAAAAAGCAGCGCAGACAAATATGAGACAGATTTTGCGAGATTTTTTGTGAAATCAGGGTTTGCCAAAAGACATATACGGCAGATTGACGAGGATGATATCGAAGAATTTCTCAGGAGCCAGATTGCGGAATATGATTTGACAGCAAAAGCTTTTTCAGGATTACGTATTATTGTGAAAGGCATTTTCCAGTTTGCAAAAAAGAAGAAATGGACTTCCCTCTCGATTTCAGAATTTTTTGGGGATCTTGACATTTCTCAGAATACTTTTCGGAAAGTTATCAAAGAAAAAGAAGATGAAGTTTTTTCGGAAGATGAAGTGCCTGTGCTGGTGGATTATCTGAAAAAGAGGCCTACGGTCTGGAATTTTGGATTACTACTTGCATTACAGACAGGATTAAGGGTTGGAGAGCTTTCTGCGCTGAAAAAAGAAGATTGGTGTGGGGATTATCTGAAAATCCGTCGGACTGAAACAAGGCAAAAGAATGACCAGGGAAAGAATATTTTGCTGATAAAGAATTTTACAAAGACAGAAGCTGGTATGAGAGATGTGATTTTGTCAGATGGAGGAAAAGAGACGTTAAGGTGGCTTGTGGACAACAATCCGGATGGACAGTATTTGTTTGAAAATTCATCAGGCAAAAGAATCCGGGGGAATACCTTTAACAAGCATTTGGATGTCGTATTGAACCATTTGCATATGCATCATCGCTCAATACATAAAATAAGAAAAACATATTGCACGATGTTGATTGAAGCAGGCTGTGAAGATGCGGTAGTGATGAAGCAATTAGGACATACATCCATTGAGACTAGCAGGAAGTACTACTATTATTGCAACCGAACCATAGAACATCAGAAGCAGCAAATCCAAAGCGCAATTGCAATTTGAATGAAATATATGAAAACCAGGTAACCTGAGGTAACACCAAGAGAAACGCGGAAACCATTGATTTTACTGGGGTTTGAGAGATTTCAATTGAGTTCGATTCTCTCATCCCCTGTTACAAAAGTCCAGTATTTACTGGGCTTTTTCTTTTAATAAGTCCTGGATAAATCGCCATTAAATCGCTATTAAATCTGATTTATGCATATTGCATTGTCAATTGGCATATGCTATAATTGCCATAGGCTAAGAGAAATGAGGTATCCATACGGACACCAAAACGAAAACCCTCGAAGATGCACCTTCGGGGGTTTTCTCCTCTCAATTATAGGAAAAGAGTAGAACCTAGGCTAGTTACCGTTTTTTGCCGCCATCTAGCCATTTGCAAATGAGATGGCTAATCACACTTGCCATAATGGCGACAATAAGAGAAATGAGAAAGTCCATACGACACCCCCTTTCTGTTACCAGAATAAGGGCGGTAACAGTATCATTGTACTGCAATCAGCATATTATGCCAATAAGAAAATGAGGTCGTATAAGGAAGAATGAAATAATTTTTCAAGTATATTGCATTAGAGAACGGCATATGCTATAATGCCAGTAGGCAAAAAGTAGTGATGAGTCCATTGGACAAAGAATGAATCCCCCGGCCGTGCTGCAACACAGTCGAGGGATTCTTCTTTACTTTTATAGTGGCAAAGCACCCACTAGGCTATTCGTTGTCCTTACGGTTACGGTCTAACCATTTGCAGATGAGGTGGCAAACCACACCTGCCACGACAGCGACCAGAAAAGTAGTGATGACTTCCATTGTACTCACCTCCTCCCGTTGCCGGGTTTCGGTAGGACAACGTCATTATTATACCGCAATTGATATATTGCGACAATCAAAAGTTGAGATCATGTAAGGATGTGATGGATTTCAATTTATAAAAGGAATGAAACCGGAATTTCATCGGTTTATTCTTTCTGGGTATACAAAAAGGCGGTGTGAAACTGACAATGAGTGCATCGCGGATGTGGATGATATATTTGATCCCGCCAGAAACGTATCGGTTGTCTGAGAAACTATCTCGGTTTACGAGCCTGTGAAGAAAGTCTGTAAATAGGACATCTGATCAGCGGGGGATTTTCAAGCTTTTCAGGTAGGTTTTCTGGTCGTCCGTGATCCGATAGCTCTCGACGGCTTTCTGGATCGTCTTATTGTGGGTCCATCGATCCAGCCGATGATCCTCCAGAAAAGGAAGAATCTGGTTGTATTGTTTGGCGAGAGCGGTGGCGAAATACCATGCGATCATCATGTTGACGTAGTATTCCTCCGATCGGATGGAGGCTGCCATTTCCGGATAGCAGATATCGAAATCTTTGTCCAGAAAATGTTCCATCAGCATGCCGACGGCGAATCTTATCGTATAAGTTTCTTTGCTCTCAATCCATTTCCGGATATATTCCAACAATTCTGTCTTGTGCTTTTTGAAAATTTTCGGGGACATCTGGTCGCAGGTCGCCCAGTTATCGACAAAGGGGAGAAAACGGCAGACTTCGGCAATGCACAGGTCAAAATCTTTCATCTCAGAAAGAATGAATGCGTGAAGCTGGTTTTCCTCAAAATAGCGGTGGGGAAGGTCGTCCAGAAATTCCCGCACAGATTCCTGTTTTGCCAGCTGTTTTGCGTATTTTCTGAGTTCCGGCGTTCTTACGCCGATTACGGTATCCGCATCCACTGTCGGCATCAGTTTTGAATGAAAGCTGCGGTATTTTTTATCCTGCAGATGAAAAAGGGTAAGTTCAATATCCTTGAGGAGCATACAATTTCCTGCCTTTCTTCCGGTAAGCCGGCAGAAGGTCTCTGCCGGAAACGGTGATCGTGAGTCAATGTCTCGTTTAGTTTATTATAACAGAAAAAAGATGTCCCCGCCTGCGAATTTGAAAATTCTAAGTATGGGGACATCCTCAATTCTGTTTTCGACAGCAGCTTTTACTCGAAATCCTCCTGAGCGAAGCTTACGGCTTTGTCATCCTGGAAAGTAACTTTGATCTTGGCGTCGGTATCTTTGTCGGTCCACTGGTAAACTTTGGAGTTGGCGTCGCCGTTTTCGTTCTCCACTTCTTCGCCGTCCGCGCCCATGACTTCTTTTACTTCATCGTAGGACATGCCGTTCTCCAGCTGTGTATATTGCTCCATGATTGCCGGCTCGCTGCTCTCAGCAGCTTCCTCCTCTTCGGCATCGGTGCTTTCTTCGGTGGCATCTGTGCCAGACTCGGACTGCTCTGTGGCATCGCTGTTGGATGATCCGCAGGCAATGGCTGATATTGATAACATTCCAGCTAAGATTAATGTAAGCAGTTTTCTTTTCATAGCTAATTTTCCTCCATTTTTCTTGAAACGTCACAGACCGGTACGGCCGGGAATCCGGCATCGCAGCCTGAAAAGTACGTTTACCGTGTATTATATGGTGTTAAAAAAATTTGTCAACCCCATTCCATGTGGGACGCGCAAAACATGATTCCATGCGGGCGCATAAGCTGAGCGAGATAAAAACAGCTTCTGTCGGAAAAAAAGCCGGATAGCTGAGATCCGGCAGGAAGGAGAAAATAAATAAAAAGGTGAAACTTTTTAACAAGTATTACTATACCGGAGAATCGTGACCAAAATGTGATGAGAAAATAAAGAAAGTGTAAAACCTGAAGAACGGATGTAACCTACTCTTGACACTTCTACGTCTGTAGAATATAATATTTCTACAGATGTAGAAAAATCCGAAAGAAAAATAGGAAATCCATTTGTCGAAAGAGAGGGCAACTCTCTTTTGGGTGTAGATATAGTGTGAGAAACCAGAGGATGGTTTCGGAAAGGAGAAACGCTATGAAAGAGATCCGACGGCTGCCGGAGAGTGAACTGGAGATCATGCAGATTATATGGAGAGAACCGGCGCCGGTATCCAGGATGACCGTGGAACATGTTTTGCAGAAAGTGCACCCTCTTGCGCCCACGACGATTCTGACTCTTCTCACCCGCCTGTGTGAAAAGGGATTCCTGGCCTTGGAAAAAGAGGGGCGTACCAATCGTTATACGCCGTTGATTTCAGAGAGAGAATATCTGGCCGCTGAGAGCCGGTCTTTTTTGAACCGGCTGTTTGGCGGATCTGTCGCCGGGTTTGCCGCGGCGTTGTGTGACAGCGGAATTAAGAGAGAAGAATTGGAGGAGCTGGAGGAACTTTTGAAGAAGGGGGAGCTGTAGATGAAGGATACGGTTCTGGTTTATCTGTTTCGGATGTTCTGGTCCCTTTTGCTGGGAGGATTGCTGATCTATTCTTTTAAAAGATCCTGGAATGTGGAACACGGACGGAAGAAGAATGATTATTCCGAAGAGTACGGAACGGTTATTTTTCTGGATCCGCTGGTTTTTCCCATCTGCATTGCTTTTTTCGCGGTGCTGCAGGGAATGTTTTTTGGTCCGGAGAGAAGCCGGGATGTTCTGTTCAGTCTGGGTGTGGACCTGTTTTTCTTTGTGAGTATTTATTTTTCCCTGCTTCTTTTCCTGCTTCCGGTTTTAAGAAAGCGATATACTGCCCGAACCTGTGCGGTGTTCTGGCTGGTGCCGGTTTTTTTGTTTTATCAGCCGAATCTGCTGTATCATTCATTTGTGCTGCCGGCGAAGGCGGTTTTATACGTCCCGTATCCGGCCGTGCAGATTCTGCTGTCGGTATGGCTGACCGGGTTTGTGTGTATTTTTGGTTTTCAGGTATTCTCTCATCTGCGGTTCTCGAAATCTCTGAAGAGAAATTCCTGTCCTGAGGAAGATCCCAGACTTCTGGGACTTTGGAAATATTGGAAAAAGAAACTGGAGATCGGGGATCTGACCCGTCCCATTCAGCTGCGCCGCTGCCGTGGGATCCGGACGCCGCTTACGGTGGGACTGTATCGCGGCAGCTGGATCACTTATCTGCCGGAACGCGATTTTACCGAGGAAGAGGCGGAGCTGATCTTTTCTCACGAGCTGCATCACATTCAGAGAAGGGACACGCACACGAAATTTTTTCTGCGGTTCTGCTGTGCGCTGGGATGGCTCCATCCGCTGGTATGGCTCGCGGTGAGAAAGGCAGAGGATGACCTGGAACTGTCCTGTGATGAGATTGTACTGAGAGACGCGGATGCGAAGACACGCAGGAAATACGCGGAGCTTTTGCTCAGAATCGCGGGAGACGCGCGCGGATACAGTACCTGTCTGTCTGCTTCCGCGAAGACACTGCGTTACCGTCTGAGAGCGACGGTATCCGGCGACAGCGCGCGGCTGGGGCTGGGGCTTTTGTTCCTGACGGTGGCAGTGAGCGGGATGTGCGTGGGGAATCTGGCTCTGACGACGAACCGGGGAACCATTGCTAAGGCAGCAGGAATGGAAACTGCCCGCGTACAAAGAGCGGAATTTCTTTCCGGAAGTGAAGAAAGACAGGAAGAGACAAAGATCAAAGAAACAGACCTTCTTTCCCGGTATCTCGGACAGATAGAAGTGGAACAGTTTCTCACGGTCTGCGGGGGAGGGGAAGAAGAGAACAGACCTGCTCTCTATGGAAGGTTTTCTGACACCGGACAGACTTTTTTTCTGACGGAGGACTGTCTGACGATATATGGAACGGGAAGCGAAAGAGGGGAGACAAAGAGGTATCATGTGAAGACGCCCATTGACTGGGAATGGATTCGGCAGACAGGGGATTAGTCCCCTGTCTGTCGGTTTTTCAGGATTCTCCACAGTGTGCTGCGGCTGATCCCGAGCCGGTGGGCGGTCTTCTCTTTGCTTCCGTTTTCCTCTTTGAGAACCAGCTGGATAATCTGGTAATTGATTTCTTCCATGGTCTGGGAGAGATCCAGATTGGAAGGAGCCGGAGCCGCGGGAAGATTCAGTTCCTGATTCAGCATGTGTTTCACATCCTGATAAGAGACATAGGGCGTCTGGGTGATGACAGCCAGTTCCCGGAGGATATGGCGCAGCTGATCCAGGTTGTGCGGCCAGGAAAATTCGGTCATGAGTTCCATGGCTTCCGCCTCGAGTCCGATGATCTGTTTGCCCAGCTGAACATTCAGGCGGTGCAGATACAGAGCGACAATGCTGGGAATGTCTTCTTTTCGTTCCCGCAGAGGAGGGAGCTTCAGGGTGAGACAGGAGAACCGATTCTCCAGGTAGGTTCTGCAGGTCTCTGTGTTGGGATACTGGCTGGTATTCAGAACCAGGGAGAACAGCAGCCGGTTCCGGCTGGCCAGGTTGGTGTTGTCCAGATAGGTGAAAAGTTTATCGGCCTGTCCTTCACTCAGCGCCCCCGGATTCTTGATGTAGATGGTGGTGTGCAGAGTATTCAGCGGGGAATTGTCGCTGCCAAGGAGGGTATTCCATTTCCGTTCGTTCATCAGTTCGCAGTTGATGGTATAAAAAGGCGCGTGCCCAAACGGACCGTTCTCATAGAGGAGAGAGGCGGCTTTGTCCTTTCCGGTTCCTGTTTCTCCCAGGATCAGAACCGGGAGGCGGCTCTTTCCATACTCATCGATGGAGTGCGCAAGCGTTCCCATATTGCTGGAACTGCTGTAGGAATCCATGAAATCATTGGGAGCCTGATCTACCTTATTATAAATGGTAATTCCAAGATTCTCCTCAGAGAAGATGGCGTCTTTTTGCTTGATGGTGATGGCGGTATATTTCTGACCGGCATAGTACAGGTGGCGGTTGGTCAGGGTATAAATCTTATCCCGGATCTGCCGCTCAATGCTCTGGTTGGGCACTTTCAGAAAGGCCTTCAGGTAGGTCTGTACCAGGTTCATCAGGGAACTGTTGGAATCGTCCTGGGAAAGGCTGGAGAACCAGAGAAAACCGGCCGGGTCATAGATCAGGAATTCCCGGTCGTCACTGGTCAGCAGCGCCTGAAAAAGATCTTTCTGCTTGTATACATGTTCCGTGGAATGGATCAGCTCAATGGCGTTGTCAATGGCTGAGTGAATGCTTTCCGTCCCGGAGGTGATGAGAATGGAATTCAGATTCAGCCGTTTGGCGGCGTTAGTTCCCGTGATATCACACAGCACCAGGGTGCAGCCGTTCTTTTTGGCAGCCTGAAGGGATCGGTAGGCCTCCTCCTCACTGGAGAATGTAAGGATGTCGATGTCGTACTGCAGCAGGTCGCAGATCATATGGGCGTTCTCAGTGATGGGAGAGAAACCGGCGATGGCGAACTTTCCGGAATAATTCTGCGCCAGTTTGATGGTGCGGAGAATATCATAGCCGGAGATGGAGATCTCAGCCACAGGAAGGTCCACTGCGGAGCGGATCAGCTCCGCGGTACCGCCGCGGGAGAGAATGATATCATAGTTGCTGTGGGCAAGGCTCATGGCGATTTTTTTTCCCACGTCCAGGTCGCCCACTTCTACGGTCATTTCCACATCCTGCCGCTCCTGGGCAATGGCAGAGACCGCGTCTGCCAGACCCTCATAGGGCGCGATGGTCAGGATTCTGATTTTGCGCATAAAAAACCCCCTGTATTAATAATAAGAAGATTATAATATGGAACGTCTCAAATTGCAACGGTGTTCGTAACGAATGTGTCAAATTTAAACAAAAACAAGGTTTTTCTGCGTTGAACTGTTGAGGGAAAAGTGATATTGTATACACAGAAAGAAACAAGGGAATTATTCTTGTATCAAAATGAAACGTTATGAATGGAGGAGATCACATGGGTTATCAAATTAAGATTCCGTCTTGCATTTACGGAGGAGAAGGATGCATTGAGAACATCAAAGGCATTATCGAAAAAGAGAATGCAAAGAAATTAATTGTTTACACAGACAAAGGAATTCGCGGAGCCGGTCTTCTGGATATTCTGACCAAAGTACTGGACGAGATCCAGGCTGAGTACAAAGTGATCGACGACCTGACTGCAGAGCCTGCTTATCAGGACGCGGAGCGTGTCATCAAAGAGGCTGAGGATTACAGCGCGGACCTGATCATCGGTATCGGCGGCGGAAGCGTTATGGATGCCGCGAAACTGTGTTCCGTATTAAAAGGAGCGGATTATACCATCCGTGATCTTTTGAAAGATCCGACTCAGGCGAGAAAACAGGTGAAAACTGTGATGATCCCGACGACCTGCGGTACCGGATCTGAGGCAACCTGCAACGCCATCGTGGCCATTCCGGAAGAAGAGTCCAAACAGGGAATCGTCAATGACAGCATGATTCCGGACTATGTGATTCTGGACTCCCAGATGATCCGCAAACTTCCGAAAGCCATCGTTGCGGCTACCGGCGTAGACGCTCTGGCTCACGTCGTTGAGTGCTACACCTCCAAAAAAGCAACTCCATTTTCCGATACTTACGCAGCGGCAGGCGCGAAGCTGATCTTCCACAACATCCGCGAGGCATACAGCAATCCGGATAACATGGAAGCAAAGAACAGCATGCTCCTGGGCGCTTTCTACGGCGGCGTTGCCATCACAGGAAGCGGAACCACAGCGGTTCACGCACTGTCCTATCCGCTGGGAGGAAAATACCACATTGCGCACGGCGTATCCAACGCGATTCTGTTCGCGCATGTGATGGAATACAACAAAGAGGCCTGCAAAGACAGACTGGCACAGCTGTGTGACGCGGTATTCCCGGAGCAGAACGCCAAGAGTGTGGATGAGAAAGCAGACTACATGATCGGACAGATCGCTGATATCGTGAAAGTGACGGACATTCCTACCGATCTGAATCAGTTCGGTGTGAAGATGGACGACCTGGATTTCCTGGTTGATGCGGGAAGCAAACAGACCAGACTTCTGGTGAACAATATGAGAGAGTTAAGCCTGGACGATATCCGCACGATTTATCTGAAGGTTCTGAAATAAGAGAATAGAAGTTGAAAGATCACGACGCAGCAGGAAAGGGATGAGGAAGAGATGAATAAGAGACCGATTATTGGAATTACCATGGGGGATCCGGCAGGAAACGGATCTGAGTTATCCGTAAAAGCGCTGGCAGATCCGAAAGTATACGAAGAGTGCCGTCCGATTATCATCGGCGATGCCAACTGTATGGAACAGGCAGTGAGAATTGTCGGAAAAGAAGGACAGATTAAGATTCATCCGGTAAAAGAAGTAAAAGACGCGCTGTTTGAATACGGAACTATCGATGTCTATGACATGGGCCTTGTGGACATGGAGAAACATGTCTTCGGAAAAGTTTCCAAAATGTGCGGTGAGGCAGCGTTCCAGTATGTGGTGAAAGTGATCGATCTGGCCATGAAAGGGGAGATCGACGCCACCGTAACCAACGCCCTGAACAAGGAAGCGATCAATATGGCCGGACATCATTATTCCGGACATACCGAGATCTACGCAGACTATACCCATACATCCAAATATACGATGATGCTTGCCCATGACAACCTCCGGGTGGTACACGTATCGACCCACGTTTCTCTGCGCCAGGCCTGTGACCTGGTGAAAAAGGATCGGGTTCTGGATGTGATCCATATCGCGAACCAGGCCTGCAAGGACCTGGGAATTGAGACTCCGAAGATCGGCGTTGCCGGACTGAATCCGCACTGCGGAGAGAACGGAATGTTCGGTACCGAGGAGATCGAGGAAATTCAGCCGGCCATCGATGCGGCAATGGCAGAAGGGATCTGTATCCCGGAGAAAAAACCGACTCCGCCGGATACGGTGTTCTCCAAAGCTCTCGGCGGATGGTATGACATCGTGGTTGCCATGTACCACGATCAGGGTCATATCCCGCTGAAAGTCAAAGGCTTTGTCTACAATAAGGAACTGAAGAAATGGGATGCGGTGGCCGGTGTGAATATCACCCTTGGAATTCCGATCATCCGTGTATCGGTGGATCACGGAACCGGATTCGGTCACGCGGGACAGGGAACCGCAGATGCGCTGAGCCTGGTAAATTCCATTGATTACGCAATTCGCTTTGCCCGGAACCGGAAATAAGCAGGGGGAAGAGAAATGGTAAAACTGTTGATGATTGCAGACGATTTTACCGGAGCCTTGGACACAGGTGTCCAATTTGCGAAAAAAGGGATTTGCACACAGATTTTCACAAAACAGAAGCTGGAGAAAGATGACATTAAAGAGGAGACGGAGGTTCTGGTAGTAGATACCGAATCCCGTCCCATGTCAAAGAAAGATGCCTACAACGCGGTATACCAGCTGGCCTGCTGGGCGGTAGAGCATGAAGTACAATATATTTTCAAGAAGACAGATTCGGCCCTGCGTGGCAATATCGGGGCCGAACTGCAGGCCGTCCTGGACAGCGGAAAAGACACACGGCTGTTTTTCCTGCCGGGGTATCCTCAGATTGACCGGATCACCAGAGACGGTATCCATTACATATCCGGAGAACTGCTGGAGAACAGCGTCTTTGGCAGGGATCCTTTTGAACCGGTGACGAAATCTTATCTGCCGGATATTATCGGAGAGCAGAGCAGCGTTCCGGTCACCTGTGTCAGATGCGGGGAACCCCTTCCCTCCCGGAGAGAGGAAAAGGACATCGTGGTCTGCGACCTGGTCGAGACGGGGGACATTGACCTGCGTCTGGATGAGCTGTTCCAGAAGGAAAACGTAAGTCTGCTGGCCGGATGCGCGGCCCTGGCGGACCGCCTGGTGGAACGGATTCCTTTCCGGCGCCGGACACCCGGAACCTACAGAAAGACGGAGTGTTTCTATGTGGCGTGCGGAAGCCTGAACCGGATCACGGAACAGCAGGTGATTTACGCGAAGGAAAAAGCCGGATTCGCGGGAAGACATCTCGCGGCGTGCCAGAAACTGAATCCTTCCTACTACGATACACCGGAGGGAAAAGAATTTCTGGAAGAAGTCTTACAGCTTTGTCAGGAAAAGAAAAAGGTAGTGCTCGATACCTTCGATGAGAATGAGGAAAAGGAAATCTACATGAGGGAGCACAACATCTCCCCGGAAGAAGTGAGATACCTGATCGCAAACGCTCATGGAAGAATCGTTCAGGAGATTGTGAACCGCCGGATGGATGTGACAGTTCTGATGACAGGCGGCGATACCCTGATGGGATACATGAAAAACATCGGATGCTCCCAGCTGGAGCCGGTCTGTGAGATCGAGCCTGGCATCGCGGTCTCTGTTCTGGAATGGAACGGATGCCGGCAGCAGGTAATCTCAAAATCCGGAGGCTTCGGCACCGAGGACATCATGGAAAAGATTGCACAAAAAATTTTAAAATAAAGTGTAAAGGAGAGATTCAACATGAAAAACGTGGAACTGAAAGGAATTATCACACCAATTCTGACCCCGATGAAAGAGGATGAGAGTGTAAATCTGGATGAGCTCTGTGTTCAGATTGACCGTCTGATCGACGGAGGCGTACACGGCATTTTCTGCTTCGGAACCAACGGCGAAGGTTACATCCTGGACGAGAATGAGAAAATCGCGGTTCTGGAAGCAACCATCGATCACGTAAAAGGACGTGTTCCGGTTTACGCAGGTTCCGGATGCATCTCCACCAGAGACACCATCCGCATGAGCAAAAAAGCACAGGAGCTGGGCGCTGATGTTCTGTCCATCATTACTCCAAGCTTCGCGGTTGCTTCTCAGAAAGAGCTGTATGATCACTATGTAGAAGTTGCGAAACATGTGGACATCCCGATTGTTCTGTACAACATCCCTGCACGTACCGGCAACAAACTGCTTCCGGAGACCGTGGCGAAACTGGCAAAAGATGTTGACGTAATTGTTGGCGCGAAGGATTCCAGCGGTGACTGGGAGAACTTAAAAGCATATATTCAGCAGACGAAAGACCTGGACAAAGATTTCTATGTACTGTCCGGTAACGACTCTCTGATTCTTCCGAGCCTGAAGGAAGGCGGATTCGGCGGTATCGCAGGATGCTCCAACGTATATCCGCACGTACTTTCCTCTATCTACAATCTGTTCAAAGAGGGCAAGATTGCAGAGGCAGAGGCGGCTCAGGAATCCATCGCAAGTTTCCGTGCAGTCTTCAAATACGGCAACCCGAACACCGTTGTAAAGAAAGCCGTTGCAATGCTTGGCTATCCGGTAGGCGAGTGCCGCAGCCCGTTCAACTATCTGTGTGACGAGGGCGTAGAAGCGCTGAAGAAAGTTCTGGAAGAGAACAAGAAAAACGGAATGAACTAATACATACATGTGAGAGGAGAGATCAGCATGAAAGTAGTAATGACACAGGCTGTATGCCCGGAAGGACTGGCCATGCTGGAAGGAAAAGCTGACATCTACGTGGCTGACAATGGGGATCCCAACAATTATCTGGACGAGATGAAAGATGCAGATGCCCTGATCGTGCGTATCGCGAAATGCGACGGACATGCCATCGAGAACAGCCCGAATCTGAAAGTCATTGGACGTACCGGTGTGGGCTATGATTCTGTGGATGTGAAAACCGCTACCGCTCATGGAATTCCGGTTGTAATCACCCCAGGCGCGAACAACCGGAGCGTGGCAGAGCATGCGGTTGCCATGATGTTTGCCCTGTCCAAGAACATGCTGGAAGCACAGATCGAGATGTGCAAGGGTAACTGGAAAATCCGTGACGCGAAGAAAGCGTTTGAACTGGAAGGAAAGACCGTAGGTATCCTGGGTCTTGGAGCAATCGGAAGAGAAGTTGCCAAGATCTGTGAGGGATGCGGCATGAAGGTTGCGGCCTATGATCCGTTCATGAACAAAGAGCAGATCGAAGGTTACGGCGCTGTCTACTATGAGAACTACGAAGATCTTCTGAAAGACAGTGACGTGGTGACCATCCACGTACCGCTCACCGAGCAGACCAAAGATATGATCAAAAAAGAGCAGCTGGAGATGATGAAGAAGACCGCTCTTCTGATCAACTGCAGCCGCGGCGGAATCATCAACGAGGCAGATCTGGTGGAAGCTCTGAAAAACGGCGTGATTGCCGGAGCCGGCACCGATGTGTACTGCAATGAACCGCCGGCAACGGACGATCCGCTGCTGAACTGCCCGAACCTGGTGGCAAGTCCTCACTCTGCCGCACAGACCCGTGAGGCGGTGATCAAGATGGCACAGATGTGCATCAACGGCTGTCTGGCAATCGTGGAAGGAAAAAAATGGCCTTACGTGGCTGACAAAGCTGTCTACGATCATCCGAAGTGGAAAGACGCCGAGTGGGCAGAAGTATAAAAAAGAAGACTTTGTTTGGAGGGATAGGAAACAATGGCATCAAGTACAGTTGCAATTATCGTTATCATAATTACGATTGCGTTCTTTATCTGGGGTAAATTCCCCATGAGTATTGTCTCCATGGCAGGCGCCGTGGCAATGGCAATGCTGGTACCGGAAGTAGAGCTGTCCGCAGTGTATGAAGGATTCTCCGCTCCCGGATGGATCATGGTAGTTGGTATGTGCGTGGTCAGCGCCGCTCTGTTCGAGACCGGTGTGGCAGACCGTATCGGTAAAATGATCGGTAACTCCTGGTGGGCAAAATCCGAGCGCCGTTTCGTGGTGGCAGCGGCAACCTGCTGTACCATCATGTCCGCGTTCATGAGCAACAACGGAACCGTTGCTATCTGGATGCCGCTGATCGCAGTGGTAGCAGCAGGATCCGCCGGAAAAATCCGTTCTAAGATGGTTATCTTCGCGGCAGGAACCGGCGCCATCATCGGCGGAGGTTCTACCCTGATCGGTTCTACTTCTCAGCTGGCAGCAAACTCCGTGCTGCAGGGCTATGAAGGTTATGAAGCAGGTCTGGGTGTGTTCGATATGACCAAGATCATGCTTCCGGTATGTATCATACAGATCATTTTCTGGGGAACTCTTGGTTACTGGCTGCTGAAAAAAGTTCTGAAACCAGGCAGCCCGCATTTCAACGATGGAAACATGTATGCAGAAGACCTCTATGAGGATACCGGAGAAGACAAATATGCCGACATTCCCAAGTGGAAAGGCAACGTGGCTCTGGGAACCATGCTTCTTTGTATCGTACTGTTCATTATTCAGGGATTTGAACCCTTCAGCAATTACCTGAACATCGGTCTGGTTGGTATGATCGGTGCCACCATCGTAATCGCTACCGGATGTATCGGTGTGAAAAAAGCTTACGCAGATCTTCCCTGGGACGTATTCATCGTAATCGGTACCGTAAGTACACTGGGAACTGGTCTGGATGTAACCGGCGGCGGTGAGATGATCGCCAACTTCGTACTGAACTTCTTCGGAGGACAGAACGCTTCTGTTCCGGTACTGACGGTCGTTATCGCAGTACTGTGCAGTGTACTGACCAACTTCATGCAGAACAACGCAACTGCAGCCATGCTGTGCCCGATCTGTATCCCGATGGCTCTTGCCCTGGGAATCAGCCCGGTACCGTGGGTAATCCTGATTGCGGCAACATCCAACTTCGCAATCGCTACTTCTTACGGAACCGCTGTAAACATTCAGATCCTGCCGGCTGGTTACAAGTTCATGGACTTCGTGAAGATCGGTGGACCGCTGCTGATTATCTCTATCATTGTGGTTTCACTTACCGCGAACCTGGTACTCTTCTAATCACGGGAGAGATGCAAAGAGACTGCCGCAAGGCAGTCTCTTTTGCCATCTCCGGCGAAGAAGTTTTTGACGCGGCAAACAGGAATTTGCGGCGGTGATGCAGGAAGACGCGGTATTTCCTGTGAAAAGGGAGAAGGAAAACAGAGACCAGAAAGGGGAAGACGAAAATGTCAATGAAAGCGGAATATGAAGATTATCTGGAAAGGCAGAATGCTCTGAAAGCGGGAAGCAACGCGAGATTTTTCGTGAATCAGGAAAGCCGGTATGTGGAACCGTTCCAGGTCTACGGAAATCTGTACTATGTGGGGGATTCCTGGGTGTGCGTCCACATCGTGGATACCGGGGATGGGCTTCTGATGTTCGACGCGGGAAACTGCGGAGCCTCCACCGTACTGATCCACTCCATCTGGAAGATGGGGCTGAACCCGGAGGATGTGAAATGGATCATCCTTTCCCACGGACATATGGATCATTTCGGAGCCGCGAATTTCTTCCATCGGATGTTCGGCACGAAGATTTATCTGAGCGAGCCGGATGCCCGGATGTTCCGGGAACATCCGGAACAGTCCATGGTCCAGATCAGCGGGAATTGTGTGGAGGAGCTTTTTACGCCGGATGTGGAGATCCATGACGGGGATGTGATGCAATTCGGCAATACAAAGATACAGTTTTATCTGGTGCCCGGACACACAGAAGGGTGTATCGCCTGCTTCTTCGATGTGACCGACGGCCGGGAGAAAAAACGCGTGGGTTACTACGGCGGCTTTGGGTTCAACACTCTGCAGAAATCTTTTCTGGAAGAAATCGGGGATACCGCCTATGAGATGCGAAAGATTTATCTGGATTCCCTTCGGAAAGTACGGGATGAGAAAGTGGAGCTTTTCATGGGCAACCATACGGCGAACGTGGATCTTCTGAACAAACGGAAATTTATGCTGGAGCATCCGGACGCCCCGAATCCCTTCCTGGATGATCAGGCCTGGAAGAAATATCTGGACGGCAAATACGAAGAGATGAAAGCATTCATGGAAGATCCCGCGCAGAATTAAAAAACGCTGAGGCTCCCAAAGAATCTCTTGGGAAAAACAGCCGAAAAAAAGATCGGAGAGACTTGTGGTTTGGGAGTCTCTTCGATCTTTTTTTGAATCCGTCACATTCTGGCGGAACGTTTGTATTTCGTCCACAGGACCAGTCCGGCCACGGAGGCTGCCAGCATGACAAAGGCCCCCAGAAGCTGCAGGGTATGTCCCATTCCGAATTCGGTCAGGCTTCCCACAAAGGAAGAGGTGACATTATCGTGTTCCATATAGACCAGATAGAGATGGAATACGGACAGGACAACGGTGCCGATGTTCAGACGCAGCAGGTTGACCACGGCAATCACCAGAAGAATTGCCAGGAAGAACGATCCGTCTTCCGTGTCGATCAGCGTGGTATCCTCGGAAAATCCCAGCATGGAAACGGAAACGTAGGGCAGGAACAAGGATGCGGCTGCCAGAGCGCATCCTCCCCAGCAGACATAGTTTCCGATGTTGAATTTCTTTTTCACTTTGACGCGGGGACCGCCCTGCACTTTCGGACGGGGTTTCCCCAGATTCTCAGTCAGATTACCCAGAATACCCTGAAGTTTCCCGGCCACAGAGTCCAGAGAAGGCGGGGTGAATCCGCCCTGTTGGGAAGAGAAGGGCTGGTTCTGAGAATCCCTGTTCGGATAAGAATCCTGCATGGGACGATTCGGATAAGAGGGATTCTGGCCTCCTCTGTCCTGGAAAGAAGAATCCTGCCAGTTTCTCTCCGGATAGGGAGCACTGGCTTTGGATTTGTCTGAATACGAAGTATTCTGTATGGGTTTCTCCTGATAAGGGGAATTCTGCACAGGTTTTTCCTGTGCCTGTGGGTTTTGGGACGCCTGGTTCGGAGAGGCCGGACGGGCTGCCTGGGAAGCCAGCTGCTTTCCGCAGCTGCTGCAGAATTTCGCTCCATCAGGCACACGAGCTCCACAATATCTGCAAAACATAGTCTGTGTCCTCCTTTTTTTCGACTTTTTCAGATAATAATACAAAAAGGCGGAGAATGCAAGCAGGTAAAGATTAACATTTTTCAGGAAAACCCTGGGAAGAGCCAAATTACAGCGGCGGATGGAAAAACTGTTATAATATACCAGACACAACCAGGCAGGCGCGTAATTGCCAGAGAGAGAAAAGCCTGTTATAGTGGAAAGAAGAAAAATCCAGTGGCTTTTGCCGGCCACGGGAAAGCACGGAGAGAACGATGAGAAATTTCGATTACGAGAAAATGCTGCTGGAATGGAAAAAGAATCTGCTGGACCTGCGGGAGAAATACCGGGATACGCCGGCCGGCTATGCCAGCGGGGAACAGAAGCAGGCAGCAGAAGAGGAATTTCAAAAAGAACTTTGGCGGTATGAGGACAGCCATGTCTATCGGCTTGAGGAATCCTATCAGCCGAAAGAAGAATGGTTCTTCGGCCGGGAGAAGGAGCTGGAGAAAATCGCTGTGACTCTGCGCCAGGGGCCTGTGGTTTTGTATGGAATCGGGGGAATCGGAAAGAGTGCCCTGGCCAGGGAATTTGCCCGCCGGAATCAGAAGAACTACGATCACATTCTCTTTCTCTCCTGTGAAAAAGGAATCCGGCAATGCGTCTGTGACGATACCCAGGTGAAACTGTCCAACCTTCAGTATTCTTATGAGAAATACGGAGGGAAATACCGGTATTATCAGGAGAAAATGGAGAAACTTAAGGCGCTTGCCGGGGAAATCCGCCTGCTGGTGATTCTGGATAACTTCAATCTGCCTCAGGAGACGGAGATCCGGGAAATCCGGACGCTTCCCTGTGAGATCCTGGTGACCACCCGGATTCGTTCGTCTCTCTGGAAAAACTTCTGTGAGATTTACTTGAGGGGGTTCCGGATTCAGGAGAGAGAGGCTCTGGTGGAAGCATGCAAGGAGAGATTCTTTCTTCCGGAGAAGATGCGAAAAGAACTGCTGGATTACGGGGAACGGATGCAGGGACATCCTCTGCGGATGCTTCTGAAAATCCGGGACGCGGCCAAAAGAGGAAGCATTGGGGACGGACCGGAAGATTTCGCCGGGGATCTGTTTTCCAGTCTGCCATTGAAGAACAGCGAAAAACAGATTCTGCGGGAGCTGTCTGTGATGCCTGCTCAGGGAATCGCACTGGATCTGTATCTGCGGATTTCCCGGGCACAGGAAGGAGAGATCCGCAGGCTGGAGGAATATTTCCTGGTAAACCTGGAGGGCGGAATGCTGTCTCTGTCCCCGGTCGTGGCAGAGGCGGCCAGGAAAACGTTCCGGCCGAATATTGTCAATTGCCAGAGGCTGGTGTGGGGAATCTATGAGTGTGTGTACGACGCCTGGCTGAAGCCTTTCTCCCAGAATCAGCAGATGGAAGTCTATGTGCTGGCATTGCTGGAGACATTTTCCAATCCCAGAGGATGGCTGATGCGGCCTCTGGAGGGGATGGTGACCTTCCTCTGGATTCAGGAGTATTACCAGGAAGCCAGAAAGTACGCGCATAAACTGATGATGAGCGTGGAACGGGAATACGGCCCTGCGCATCAGAACACCGGGGAGATGGCTCTGCGCGTGGCGGCGGTGTACCACAATTCTCTGGATTTTGCTCAGGCCAGAGAGTGGTATGTGAAAGGCTACGAGATTCTGTGTGGCTGCACGCCGGTCAACGCCGCGTATCATCATATTTTTGCCCGGGCCTGTGAAAAGATGGGGAGACTGTGCCGGTTCGACGGGGATTATCCAAGGGCTCTGGAGTACGAGGAAGAAGCCTATCGAAGCGAGCTGGCCTTTGAACGGAAGTCCGGAGGGAGAGCCTTCTATCAGGAAGATGACTCGGCCATCAGCAAATGCTGCTCCCGGCTGGAAAAGGTCAAGACACTGCTGGCCATGGGCGCGGTCCGGGAGGCGGAAGCTCTCTACCGGAAGATAGATCTGAGCGTGTTCGATCACAGTGAGACCGATACCGGAAGCTGGGTGTATGAGATGGATTTCCGCCGCTGTGAGTTCGAAGGGATCTGGGCGGAGATTCTTTTTCGAACCGGGCGGTATGAACGCGCGGAGGAGTGCAGCAGGAATGTGCTGGAGAGGACCTGCAGTTACCGGGGGATTTATTTTAAAGACGCGCTCGCTGCCAGAGAACAGCTGGCGGATATCTGTCAGGCTCAGGGAAAAAAGGCGCAGGCTGTCCGGGAATATGGGCTGGTTCTGGAAGGGCTCACCAAAGAACACCCCTGTCAGAGAACGTGGATCCAGAGAATTCTGGATAAGATGAATGAAGAGTGAGGCGGGAAAACACAGATGGAGAAGAGGATGAACTGGGATACGCTGGTGGATCAGTGCCTGAAAAAAGAAAAAGAGCCGCGGCCGGAGCTTCTGTGGCTGCGGGAGAAATACGCCGGGTTCTGTTCCCGGGAAGGGTTTACGAAAAAAGAGGAAGCGGACGTCTGTCTTCACCGGCGGATGTATGGAAAAGATCCGGTCAAAAAATCGGATCTTCTGAAAATCCGATACTGGCGCACAGGCAGGCATCTGCCGGCGAACCGGGAGCAGTGTTGGCAGTTCGGAGAAGCGATGGGACTGAAAGAGGAGGAACTGAGGTATCTGATGCAGGGATACTGGGATCGGTGTGACCGGGTGTTTTCAGAAGAAAAACCGCAGGATCCGGTGTACCAAGGCCGAACTGCGTTCCTTTGGAATCTGGTGGGGGAGTATCTGACGAAGGTGCCGCCCAGCCGTATCCTGGATCTGGGATTGGATCCGGGGAAGATGCGCAGGTATCTGCGGCATCTGTATTTTACCGATGCGGTCCGCTGTGTGGAAGTGTGGAAAAAATTTGAGATGAAGATGATTCACCGCCATATCACCAGTGTGAATTACGGTTCGGAACTGGAGCGGAATCTGAAGCTTCTCGGAGAGATTCCCCGGAAGACTATGATCCGCCATCTGATTCTGCTGGGAATTCCTTTCGTGAACCGGAGAGTTCTGGATGAAGGGCTTTCCAGCCTGGGCTATCTGCCTCTGACGGAAGGGCATACCATGACGGACGGCGCCCGTCTGGACGACCTGCTTCTGGGATTCCTGGAGCGGTATGAGAGTTCCTGCCGGGGACAGGATCCGCAGGAATGCGCCGGCTGGCTGCGCGCGAACTTGAGGACCCTGGATGGCTGTCTCATCCGCCGCGGCGCCCAGAGCCTGCGTTTCATGTACTTCAAAGCCCTGAGGGACTGCTGCCCGGCAGAAAGCAGCTCCTAGGTAAACTGAATAACGATTCAGATTACCCCGGATGGCGCTGCCGGTTCATCTCTTTGAGATCATCAATGGCCATTTCCACATCCAGGGTATGAAAGCCAAGCCAGCAGTCATTCATCGTCTGCGCGTCTGCGATCTGATAAATTTCCCGGCTGAGTTCTCCGGTATAATAATGCCAGTAGCGGTATAGATAACCAGCCCAGTACATGACTTCCCGATCATAGACGGTACCAGATTTTTTCAGGCCTTTGGTTTCATCTTCCAGTTCTTCCAGGATATATTCTTCTCCTGCCCATTGCAGCCGATCATAGGTATCATCCAGGGAAGCTGCGGTTTGGCTGTTCATAAAAGTCTCTATGAATCGGGGGCAATCGTAACCATTTTTTAAAGCAAGTTCAAATAAACGGCCCTGAATGTCACAGAGCTGCCGTTTATCCAGAGATAAATTCAACATTTTCTATTCACCTGCCTCTATAATTTCATCAAAAAAACGTCCTTCACGGCGATATTCCCGACAGATTTTTTCTGCCAGGGTGATTCCTTTGGAGCGATTTGCCTCGCTTATTTTCTTCCACGCAATGCGGTCATCTTCGGATAAAGATTCTTCTTTGAGAATTTTAATTTTTTGGCAGGCTTTTTCATTTAAAGCAACATATTGTCTGCCAAGTTTCAATGCAGAGAGGCTGTGGATTAATGCAAGATCTGTAATTTCTCCATTAAAAAAACGATCCAGAACGACGAACATACGGTCATTTGCAATATATCCAACGATCATATCGAAATTTGCAGTCAATGTGGAATATTTTTTATAGAGACGAGAGTCTTTTGCAGAATCCATTTTACCTCGGTTATAAGCGACCAGTAAAGCCCATTCCAATCCAACTTCGACGTTGAGAAGGTTGAGCTGTGAAATGTCAAGGGCTAAAGTGTAAAGTTTGGCCTTTGGATAATTACAGATCAAAGTGAGAGACTGCATACGGTCTGTACCCATGTAAAACCCTTTTCCAAAATCACAGCGGTCACGGCTTTTGGGTGCAATTTCACCGTGTATTCCTGATTTTGATCCGTGATAGAGTGTTATTATATTCTTCATGAAAACCTCCATTTCCTTACCGGTTTTCGGCTGGTGGGTTCATTCTTTTGGTGTTTTCTGCCGCAGTTCTCTGAGATAATTGTATAAAGTTGCCTGGGAGATATCCAGCATCTCACAGACCTGAGGTACAGAATCTTTCACATCGAAAATTCCTTTGCTGTCTAGAGCGGACAGCACTTCCATTTTCTTTTCTTTGGAATCCAGCGGGGTCGGCTTGATTCGTTCCATCTCCTGGTAGATCAGATTACGGACTACCTGATGAATGTAATGTTCGCTGTCATCGCTGGGATTGGGTTCTGTCTGGGGTTCCGTTCCCAGATACTGTTCCAGATGATTCCGGAAGCGGTCCAGTTCTGTGATATCCTGGTTGATGCACAGCAGCGCGTAGGGTACGTGCTGTTCATCGTAATAGGCGAAATGAGAGACTTTCAGAAGTCTGCCGTCGCCCGTGCGGCTTTTGGAGCCCACCGCATGTCCTTCTTTGTCTACGGATTCCAGTACCGCATCAATCAACAGGGGATTCTTGAATTGATATCCCACATAACGGCCGGTGATGTGGCCGTTGGCAATATAGATAATTTCTTTTTTACGCAAATCGTGAAGCACCACTTCGGTGTCATTTCCCATTAATTTTGCCAGTCCGCTGGCAGTCTGCATCAATAACTGAAGATTTTTCTCTGTGTCCATGTTTTTCCTCCGATGTCAGCTCCTTTTGAGGAGCAAAATACTGTCCTGGGATAGCAGTCTGATGATAAGAGATGCAGCAGGACAGAAAGGCGCGCCGTTTCCGGGATTCCCGGGCGGCCTTTACTTTCTCTGGATTTAGAATATCATAGCCGGAAAAAGAAGACAAGCAAAAGGAGGTATATTGATATGGTAAGATACCGGAGATTACATCAAATTATACCATGCTCTGCGGCGGCTGCGGAGCTGAAGAGAGCGGAACCGGGTGTGACGGCCTTCACTTATCAGGGCGACGGCGATGCTTATAACATCGGCCTTTGTGAGACGCTGGCGGCGCTGAATAAATGCCGCCTGGCTTTCAATGTGAACAGCCTGGCCATGGCAGCCGCCATGGAGGACGAAGAGCATATCCGCAGGACGGTGGATGTGAACTATCAGTCTCTGGATCCGGATCAGCACCGGTACGGTTGCTCAGACGGAGAAATTCCTGGAGGTACTCACAAAAGTGCTGGCACAGCTGTAAACTGCCGGACTTGAATACGAAGCGAAGGCCTTTCTGCCCAGTGGGGGCGGAGGGGTCTTTGTTTTTGGAGAAAATTCACGAAAAAAAGAAAAAATCTCTTCCATTTTTATTTCGGACAGATATAATAGAAAAAGGCCCCTGAAAAAGGGGTGACAGGAGGAATGGAAAACATGAGCAGTATGAAAGAAAAAATGCATACCATGGAATTATATCTGCCCGGAGACGATGAGATTATGGAGGAGCAGCTTCAGAGACTGGACCGCCTCTATGAGTTCAACCAGACCCGTCCTTTGGAACAGGAGAAAAGAGCGCGGATGTTAAAAGAAATGTTTGCGCAGATTGGAGAAAACTGTTATATTGAACCGCCGCTTCACGCGAATTTCGGCGGGAAATTCGTACATTTCGGGAAAAATATTTACTGCAATTTTAATCTGACACTGGTGGATGACACCCATATTTATGTGGGAGACTATACCATGTTCGGCCCCAATGTAACCGTCGCCACGGCGGGTCATCCGATTCTGCCCCGGCTGCGCCGCCAGGGATACCAGTATAATGCGCCGGTCCGCATCGGAGAAAACTGCTGGATCGGAGCGGGAGTCTGTATTATGCCAGGGGTCACCATCGGTGACAACACGGTGATCGGCGCGGGCAGCGTGGTGACCCGGGATATCCCGGCCAATGTGGTGGCTGTGGGAGATCCCTGCCGGGTGCTCCGTGAGATCGGAGAGCGGGACCGGGAATATTATTTCAAGGATAAAAAAATTCCTGCGGATTTATAAGAATCGTAAGGTTCGGGGATGATAAAACGAAGGAGGAAGTCTGAAAATGACTGAGACTGGAAAAAAAGGAAGTATTCTCGTACTGGGGCTGGCGCTGTTCGCCATGTTCTTCGGAGCGGGAAATCTGATTTTCCCTCCTTACCTGGGATTTCGTTCCGGTGAGGTCTGGTGGATCGGGTTTCTGGCGTTTGTCTTCGTGGATGTGGGAATGGGCTGTGTGGCAGTGTTTGCCATGTCAAGAGGGGACGGCACCATCAAATCGGTGACCGGACTCATCGGAGAGCGGATGGGCAGCCTGATCAACACGGCGATTGTCATCTGCATCGGCCCGTTTCTGGCGATCCCCAGGACGGCGGCCACCACTTATGAGATGGCCATCAGCCCGATGCTCCCGGATTTCTTCGGCGGGGAGTTTGTCTTTTATCTGATCTTTTTCGGAGTGGTCTTTCTGATGACCATCCGTAAATCCGCTGTGGTGGATATTGTGGGGAAAATTCTCACGCCGGTTATGGTGGTGGTGCTGGCTTACCTGATTCTGAAGGGAATGGTATCGCCTCTGGGAGAGATTCAGGAGAAAATGAATGTGGCTCGGACAGCACAGGAAGGAATTGTCGCAGGCTATCAGACCATGGATACCCTGGCTGCGCTGATTTTCGCGATCATTATTATTTCCAGCGCGGTTCAGAAAGGATACACCGGGAAAAAAGAGAAGAACCGTGCCATGTTCGCCGCCTGTGCGGTGGCTGGCATCCTGCTCGCGCTGGTTTACGGAGGCCTGACTTATCTGGGCGCTACCGTCTGTACCCAGTATGAGGCGGATATCACCCAGGCGGAGCTTTTGATCCAGATTATCCGGTCGATTCTGGGAGAACAGGGAATGGTGCTTCTGGGAATTGTGGTGGGGCTTGCCTGTCTGACCACAGCCATTGGCCTGGTATCTTCCGCGTCGGCTTATTTTGAGGAATTGCTGGGAGGACGGGCGCCCTACAAGGCGATTGTGGTGGTGACCACACTGGTAAGCTTTGGAATTGCCAATTTCGGCCTGTCCGCGATCATCCAGATCGCAAGCCCGGTCTTAAGCCTGCTTTATCCGGTGGTTGTCACGCTGATTGTCTGCGCGTTTTTCCGGAAAAAATCAAAATGTACTTATATTCCCCAGATCGCGTCTGCCGCGGCGTTTGTGATCAGCTTTTTCCTGGTTCTGGAGAGCTTCGGTTTTTCTTTTTCCGCGCTGCGGCGGCTGCCTTTCTATGAGATGGGACTGGCATGGATTCTGCCGGCTTTTTTGGGTGGCCTGATCGGACTTTGCATCCCAAAAAGGAAGTTGTCCGTCTAATAAAAGAGAGCAGAAAACCAGTATGAATGTCCATTTTGCCGGGGAAGAGGAGTTTCTTCGGGGGATTTTGAACAGAAACGACAAATTTGTGAAGTTTTTGCAAAAATAGAATGCAAACAGAAAGATTTGTGTTATAATGTAAAAGTTGAAAAATAAGGTATTTCGTTGAGGAGAAATGAGCGACAATGAGCAATAAAGAGGAAATCAAAGTAGAGCCAAAAGAAGGCGCAGGGGAGTCCTCTGAGAAACAGCTCTTTTCCACCCAGGATATCTCGGATATCCAGAAGAAACTGGAAGAGCAGGTGGAGAAGAGCATGGAGAAAACGGAGGAGACTTCTGCGCAGGCAGAGGAGACCGGCAAAGAGGATTCCCCTTCCGAAGCGCAGACGGTCCGGGCGGAAGAACTCAGCGCCCAGACGGAAGCTGCGCAGGAGGAACCTGCACAGCAGCCGGAGGAGTCTTTTGAAGATAAAATAGAGAAAGCCATGGAGAAGATCGTGACGGACACCACCGGTGAGAAACCGGATCCGTCTGAGTCAGGGAAATCTCAGGCGGCGGCCGGGCCGGCGCCGAAACAGAAGAAAAAGTCCAAAGCGGCGGTGACCTATAATTTCGCTCAGTCAAACGCTGCCCGGCGGGCGATGAGAGCAGCGGCGAACGCGGGAACCGAAGGGAAGCCGAAATCCCACAAGGGTCTGAAGATCGCCGGAATCACGGCGGCTATGGTACTTGTGACTCTGGGATGCGTGTACGGAAGCGGCACCTATTATTTCTCCAATAAATTCCTGCCGGGAACCAGCATCAACGGGCTGAACTGCTCCATGAAGACTGCCGTGCAGGCAGAAGATCTGATCGCGCAGAAACTGGCGGACTATTCCATCGATGTGAAGACGGCGGATCAGGGCGATCAGGAGATTTCCGGGAGCAGCATTGATTATCAGTATGTGCCGGACGGCGGAGTTCAGAAACTTCTGGACAAGCAGAAATCTTACAAATGGGTGACCGGATTTTTCAGTCCCAGCGCCTATACTGCCGAGGAGAACATTTCCTTTGACCAGCAGAAGCTGGAGGAACAGCTGAAGAGCCTGGACTGTGCCAAGGAAGAGAACCAGGTGGCCCCAGAGAACGCCTATGTGGCATTCGAGGACGGCCAGTTCGTGATTGTTCCGGAGACGCAGGGAAGCATGCTGGATGAGCCGAAAGCCTTTCAGGCTTTGAAGACAGCTGTGGCGGACAGCCAGAGCGAGATCGATTTCTCCAAGCAGGATGTCTATCAGAAGGCGGCTGTGACAGAAGACGATCCTACGCTGCAGGCGACTCTGAACGAGTGCAACAACTATACAAAGGCGAGCATTACCTATACCTTCGGAGATCAGACCGAAGTTCTGGATGGAAATACCATCAAAGACTGGCTGCAGTTCGATGAGAACGGACAGTTTGTAAAAGATGATAACGCACTGAAACAGAAGATCACCGAGTGGGTGGCGGGGCTGGCTCAGCGCCATGATACCCTGGGAACAGACCGTACCTTTACCACCACATCCGGAAGAACGATCACCATCGGGGGCGGAGAGTACGGCTGGCAGATCAATCAGAGCGAGGAAGTCAACCAGCTGTTCAATGAGATCAGTTCCGGTCAGACAGTGACCAGAGAGCCTCTGTATTCTTCCAGAGCGGCCACCTACGGACCGCCGGATGATATCGGAAGCACTTACATTGAGGTGGATCTGAGTGCCCAGCATATGTATTATTACCAGGATGGCGTGTCGGTGTTTGATTCCGATTTTGTATCCGGCAACATGAGCTATTCCGACCGCGCCACACCGACGGGAATTTACAGCCTGTATTATAAGAAGAGCCCGGAGGTGCTCCGTGGAAAGGCACTGCCCGGAGGCGGATATGAATATGAGAGCCCGGTAACATACTGGATGCCGTTCTGCGGCGGCGTCGGCTTCCATGACGCGAACTGGAGAAGCTCCTTTGGCGGAAGCATTTACCTCACCAACGGCTCCCACGGATGTATCAATCTTCCGCCGGCCAAGGCGGGAGAACTCTATAACATGATCCAGACCGGAGTTCCCATCGTAATGTTCTATTAATATTTCTAAACCCAAAGACCTGTGGAGATTTTAAAATCTCCCGGGTCTTTTTTGGGTGCGCCGCCAGGCGCACGAAAGCGGGAGGAACTTCGCGCGGCACCCGGTGATGGAGTTAGCCTTATAAAACTTTTTTTGAAAAAACAGGAAAATTGTCTTGACAGAATTCGGGAGTTAGAATATACTAACACTGTGAAAAGCAAAAAGAATGAACCCGATCAGGAGGAGAACCCGATATGAATCTGCTGGATGCGAGAGAAGGAGAAGAGTATATCGTAAAGGATATTGTAACGGACGATGAGGAGGTGACAGCATTTCTGTTTTCCCTGGGCTGTTACAGCGGCGAGCCGATTACGGTAGTTTCCCATCGGAAAGGCGGATGTGTCGTCTCCATCAAAGATGGACGGTATAATCTGGATACTGATTTAGCGCAGGCTATTTCAATATAAAAAATGGTGATGTGAATCACTGTTTTTTTAAGCAATACCGATTAGTCAAGACTAATCAACGCACTTGAACATGAAGGAGGAGTTTGCAAGATGAGGGTTGCTTTCGCAGGAAATCCGAACAGCGGAAAAACGACCATGTACAACGCCCTGACAGGCAGAAGCGAGCGTGTCGGGAACTGGGCGGGCGTTACCGTTGAGAAAAAAGAAAGTCTGATGAAAAAGAATTATTACAACGGAAAGGAAGAGATGGTGGCGGTAGATTTGCCGGGCGCCTATTCCATGTCCCCGTTTACATCCGAGGAGAGTATCACCAGCAGTTATGTGAAAAATGAGAATCCGGATGTCATCGTCAATATCGTGGACGCCACGAACTTAAGCCGCAGCCTGTTTTTCACCACACAGCTTCTGGAGCTGGGAGTTCCGGTGGTTGTGGCTCTGAACAAGAGCGACATCACAGAGAAAAAACAGACGAAGATCGACGAGAAACTTCTGGCGGAAAAACTCGGCTGCCCGGTGATCAAGACGATCTCCACTTCCTCCGGCCATCAGGGGCTCAAAGAGGTGGTAAACGCAGCGGCGGCCCTGTACGGCAAGGGGCAGAAAGCGCCCTATGTACAGGCGGATATTGATCTGAGGGACAAAGCCGCGGTGGAGGCCGCGGACCGGAAGCGTTTCGAATTCGTCAACGCTTTGGTGAAGCAGGTGGAAAACAGGAAGGTTTTCACGAAGGACAAAAACGCGCAGGATAAAATCGACAATTTCATCACACACAAGATTGTGGGTATACCGATTTTCGCCGCGATTATCTTCCTTGTCTTTTACATATCACAGACGACGGTCGGAACCTGGGTCGCAGACTGGCTTGTGGGATGGATTGAGACCTTCCAGGGCTGGGTAGGCGCAATGCTGGAAAACGCGAATCCGCTTTTGTACGCGCTTCTCGTCGACGGTATCATCGGCGGTGTGGGTGCTGTAGTCGGATTCCTTCCGCTGGTAATGGTAATGTATTTCCTGATTGCCCTTCTGGAAGACTGCGGCTATATGGCCCGCGCCACGGTTGTGCTGGATCCTATTTTCAAAAGAGTGGGACTCTCCGGAAAATCCGTGATTCCCATGGTAATCGGCACCGGCTGCGCCATTCCGGGCGTTATGGCGTGCCGTACCATTCGAAACGAGAGGGAACGCAGGACGACAGCCATGCTGACTCCGTTTATGCCCTGCGGAGCTAAAATACCGGTAATCGCCCTGTTCGCGGGAGCATTCTTCGCGGACGCATGGTGGGTATCCGCGACCATGTACCTGCTGGGCATCGTACTGTTTCTTCTGGGAGCGCTGCTCGTCAAGAGGATTACCGGACAGAAGTACAGAAAATCTTTCTTCATCATTGAGCTTCCGGAATATAAGATTCCAAGCCTGAAGCGTGCCTGCATGGCAATGCTTGAGCGAGGCAAGGCGTACATTGTGAAAGCGGGAACCATCATCCTGGTGTGCAACACCGTGGTTCAGATTATGCAGACCTTCAACTGGCAGTTCCAGCTGGTGGAGGAAGGCGCGGAGAGTACCTCCATTCTCGCGTCCATCGCCCATCCGTTCGCGCTGTTGTTTATCCCTCTGGGATTCGGCATCTGGCAGCTTGCGGCGGCAGCGATCACAGGCTTTATCGCGAAAGAGAACGTGGTTGGCACCCTGGCAGTTGTGTATGGTGTGACCAATCTGATCGATACAGAGGAACTGGCTCTGGTCGGTAGCGGAAATGAAGTGGCTACGGTTATGGGACTTACCAAGGTAGCGGCGCTGGCTTACCTGATGTTTAACCTTTATACGCCGCCCTGCTTCGCGGCACTGGGAGCGATGAACTCTGAGATGAAGAGCGGCAAATGGCTGCTGGGAGGAATTTGCCTCCAGCTTGCGACAGGTTATACGGTGGCCTTCTTCGTTTACCAGATCGGCACGCTGGTTACGACCGGTTCGCTGGGAACAGCTTTCGTTCCGGGACTGATCGCGGTTCTGGTGTTCGCGGCAGTCATTATCTGGCGGGTGAAAAAATCAGACGGAGAATTCGCGGCAGAATACAGTCTGCATTCCGTCCGGTCATAAAAAAGATTCTCTGGGCACTGGAATGCAGGGAGTGCATTCCGGTCACAGAATAAAGAGATCAGAGGTGGGCAAAGAAAAATTCTTTGTCCGCTTCCTGATGTCAGAATGGAGTTTGGGTATATGGCAAATGCAATCATCATCTTAATTCTGCTTCTCCTGGTGGGAGGGGCGGTCCGCTATATGATAAAAGCGAAGAAAAACGGCGCGAGATGCATCGGATGTTCGGCAGGCGGATGCTGTTCCGGCGGCGGAAAAGCAAAGGAAAAGAAGCTGGAAGCGCCGATCATCGGCAAGAAGACGATAGAGATCTCGGGCATGCACTGCGCGCATTGTGTGGACAGTGTGACCGAGGGCCTGAATCGGATCGAAGGCGTGCGTGCCCGGGTGGATTTATCCAAAGGATGCGCGGTGGTTTTCTACGACCGGGAAATTCCGGAGGAGACGCTGAGACGCGCAGTGGAAAAAGCCGGTTTTTCCGTGGTGTCCATCCGTGCGTGAAATTCTCTCAAA
The DNA here is from genome assembly GCA_963927715.1 of uncultured Blautia sp. Lineage (GTDB taxonomy): Bacteria > Bacillota > Clostridia > Lachnospirales > Lachnospiraceae > Blautia_A. Next base: position 161,575 of record CAWVBU010000002.1, read on the forward strand.
ACGGTTTGCGCGCCGCTTCGGATCAAAAAGAAAAGACCATCCCATGAATTTCTGGCAGCAGATGCCAAAAAGCCGCGGGATGGCCTTTTTTTGTCTGGGATTCCCGGCGGTCTCAGATCTGCCGGGGATTCAATCGAGTCAATCGGTCTTTTGCGCGAACAGGCCGACCAGATCATAGGGAGAGTGGATGGTGTAAGCCGAGGAAGGCACTTCCCCGAACCCATAAGCGGCATAGACGAAAGGAATGCCGGCTTCCTGGCAGGCGTTGTAATCGCCCAGGGTATCTCCCACGTAAATGGCGGATTTCAGCTGGTTGCGCCGGATGATTTCCCGGATGTTCGCTCCCTTTTGAAGACCGGTATCTCCGGAACAGAGATGGTCTTTGAAATAGTGGCCGTAGCCGGTGGATTTGAGAAAGACTTCGATGTATCCGCGCTGGCAGTTGCTGACGATATACAGAGGGTATTCCCGGGAGAGAATTTTCAAAGTGTCCTCCAGCCGGTCATAGACCGGGGCGGCCTGCCGGGCCAGAAATTCTTCTTCTTTCCGGCAGCAGCGTTCGATGAGATCCAGCTGGCGTTCTTTCGGCTGATCCGGAAAAAGATCCGCGGCAATCTCCGGCAGAACTTTACCAAACAGTTTCGAGAGCCGCTGGGGTGTGATCTGTATGTCGATGTCCGGTTCTTCGGCCAGGACGACAGACCATGCCCTTGCCACAGTCTCTGTGGAATTCCAGAGCGTGCCGTCCACGTCAAAAATAATACTGTCCATGTTCCTGACTCCTTTGTTTTGATTTCTCCTCATTTTACTACAGATCGCGGAAGATGAAAATGCCTTGTTTTGTAAAAAATACAAGTTCTCTGTGTCAAACTCTGGCGGTTCATTGAATTTTCAGAGGGCTTATGCTATGATTAGACAAGATTTACCGGAGGAGAGAGAGGATGCGGTATCAGGATATTCACAGGGCGGTATTTATCAGCCGGCCTAACCGGTTTGTGGCAAGAGTGAACCTGGACGGACAGGAGGAGGTCTGTCACGTGAAGAACACCGGACGGTGCCGGGAACTGCTGGTGCCGGGAAGAGAAGTCTCCCTGGAGAAAAGCGCCAACCCGGACCGGAAGACGAAATACGATCTGATTGGAGTTTTCCGCGAAGACCGGTGGGTCAACATGGATTCCCAGATTCCCAACCGTGTGGTGGAGGAATGGCTTCCGGGCAGCGGTCTGTTCTCCCCGACAGCGGACATTTACCGGGAGAGAAAATACGGAAATTCCCGGTTTGACCTCTATGTGGAAGACGGAGAGAGAAAAGTTTATATGGAAGTCAAGGGCGTGACTCTGGAGGAAGAGGGAACCGCGCGGTTTCCGGACGCCCCCACACAGCGGGGAGTCAAACATCTGGAAGAACTGGGGAATTGTGTGGAGAACGGTTATGAGGCGTATCTGTTTTTCGTCATTCAGATGAAAGGGGTACATCACCTGGAACCCAACCGTCAGACCCATCCGCAGTTCGCCAGTGCCCTTCGGGAGGCCGCAAACCGGGGTGTGAAAGTGCTGGCTTATGACTGCCGTGTGGGGGAAGATTTTATCGAGCTGGATCAGCCGGTACCTGTGCGGATCGAAGAGGAGAGAGAACTATGAACGGACTGGAAGAGATGGTGGAGCCGCTTCTTTCCTGGTATCGGGCGGGAAAGAGAGAACTGCCCTGGCGGGACCAAAACAACGCCTATTATACCTGGGTGTCGGAGATTATGCTGCAGCAGACCAGAGTGGAGGCGGTGAAACCCTATTTTCTAAGATTCATGGAGGAACTGCCGGATATCCGGGCCCTGTCCCGGTGTCCGGAGGAGAAGCTTCTGAAACTCTGGGAAGGTCTGGGGTATTACAACCGGGTCCGGAATATGCAAAAAGCCGCCTGTCAGGTGATGGAAGAGTATGGGGGAACCCTCCCCGCGGATTACCAGGCGCTGACGAAGCTGCCGGGAATCGGCAGTTATACCGCCGGGGCCATCGCGTCCATCGCTTACGGAATCCCGGTGCCGGCGGTGGACGGAAACGTACTCCGGGTGATAACCAGGATTACCAAAAACGGACAGGACATTATGAAGCAGTCGGTGAAAAAACAGATCGAGAGAGAACTTCTTGAGATCATTCCGGCGGATGCTCCGGGAGATTTCAATCAGGCGCTGATGGAACTGGGGGCAGTGGTCTGCGTGCCCAACGGACAGGCTAGATGCGAACAGTGCCCGGCTGCTTTTTTGTGCCAGGCCCACGCCCTGGGACAGGAGATGGAGTTTCCGAAGAAAGCGGCGAAGAAGCCAAGGACAGTACAGAAGAAAACCGTGCTGGTGATTCAGGACGGGCAGCGGGCCGCCATACGGAAGCGTCCCCCGAAGGGGCTTCTGGCCGGCCTGTATGAACTGCCGAATCTGGATGGGTGGAAAAACGAAAAAGAAATCCTGGATTATGTGGAAGAACTGGGGCTTGTGCCTCTGCGGATACAGAAGCTGGCCCAGGCAAAACATATTTTCTCTCATGTGGAGTGGAGAATGCAAGGTTACCAGATCCGGGTGGCGGCGCTGGAGGATGAGCGAGCCGGAGAATTGATTTTCGTGGAACCGGGAGAGAATACCGGATCCTATGCGATTCCGTCTGCGTTTGACGCATACGCGAAATATATGAAGGAGGAAAAATGAGCATGAAACTGTTGTCTATTGCAGTCCCCTGTTACAATTCAGAGAATTATATGAGAAAATGCATTGATTCCCTGCTGGAAGGGGGAGAGGATGTGGAGATTCTGATTGTGGATGACGGATCCAGTGACCAGACGGCGCAGATCGCGGACGAGTACGCTGCCGCGCATCCCACCATCGTGAAAGCCATTCACCAGGAAAACGCCGGCCACGGCGGCGCGGTGAACACCGGTATTCGAAACGCCACCGGTTTCTACTTCAAAGTGGTGGACAGCGACGACTGGGTGAATAAAGAAGCCTACCTGAAAGTACTGGAGACTTTGGAGCATCTCCTGGGCGGAGATAAAAGCCTGGATATGCTGATCAGCAATTTCGTCTATGAGAAACAGGGAGCCACCAGGAAGAAGGTTATGCATTACCGGCATATTTTCCCGGAGGGAGAGATGTTCGGATGGGAGCGGATTCACCATTTGCCCAAAGGGAAATATCTCCTGATGCACTCCATGATCTACCGGACCCGTCTTCTTCGGGAATGCGGACTGGAGCTTCCGAAGCACACCTTCTATGTGGACAACCTGTTCGCCTTCGAGCCTCTTCCTTTTGTGAAGAACATGTACTACCTGGATGTAAATTTCTACCGGTACTTCATCGGCCGGGACGACCAGTCGGTGAACGAGACGGTGATGATCCGGAGAATTGACCAGCAGATCCGGGTAAATAAGCTGATGGTGGACGCCTATGAGAAATACGACCTGAGACAGAAGGCGCTGAACAAATATATGATCAGCTATCTGGACATCATCACCACAGTGTCCTCCATGATGCTGATCCGTTCCGGGACAGAAGAGTCCATGAAAAAGAAAAAAGAACTGTGGGATTACATCCGCGGCACCGACCGGCGCCTGTACCGCAGACTGCGCTACGGTCTTCTGGGGCGGGCGGTCAATCTGCCGGGAAGAGGCGGCAGAAAGATGTCTGTGGCAGCTTACAAAATCTGCCAGAAATTCTACGGATTCAATTAGAACAGAAAAACCATTGCCTTTGAGATCCTTTCGGATTCTCGGGGCAATGGTTTTTTAAAATGTCTTCGTCGGACTGATACCTGTGTTCAGGAGACTACATCCTCGAGTGTACGTACCGTCTGGACGGCTGCTTCGCGGAAGATTTCTCCCGGTAGAAGAGCAGGGATCCGGCCAGCGCCATGGTGATTCCCAGACAGACATCCAGAACAGAATGCTGCTTCAGGAACATGGTGGACAGGATAATCAGGGTGGTGAGCACCCAGGACGCTCCTCGGATCAGACGGCGGTTTTTCAGTCTCTGGCAGGAGATAATCGCCTTATGCACAGCCAGAGAGTTGAATACGTGAATACTCGGCAGAATGTTCGTCGGAGTATCCGTGGCGTAGAGCAGCTGAACCGCATGGACAAATACGTTATCGCGCGCGAAAGTGGTGGGCCTTAACAGCTGTCCGTTCGGGTAGAGGAAGGACACAATGAGAAAAATCGTCATGCCCATGATCATGTTTTTGGTCAGCTGGTAATATTCCTGTTTGTTATCGTTCACGAAAATAAAATAGGCGACCGCGCCGAACATATAAGGGAACCACAGAAGATACGGGACAATAAAATATTCACAGAACGGAATATAATTATCGAAAACCGTGTGAATCACATGGTACTGATAGACCGGCCGCTGTTCAATATATTGAAATAAAAGAAGATAGATCAGCGCGTAAATCGTGATCACCAGGCCGTGCTGGTATTTTTTTAGAAACCTCAAAATGTCACCTTCCTTGAACTCTCTCTGATTCTTCCCCTTGATCAGTTGGATTATATCATAGGTAAAATTACATGAAAAGGTTCTTTTTCTAATTTCACAAAAATTTCATTTTGTATGCCGCCGGATTCTCCATCCCGGTGGACGGGAAGGGGATGGCTGCTTTTAATTCTTATGGACTTGCAGCGGAAAATATGTACATTCCGGAAGTTTTTGTGTACGCCCAGGACACAGGCAGCCAGCAGGAACAGAAATTTCAGTTTTCCCACTCCGCTGACGCAGCATACATCCAGACGGCGGTCGCCGGGAACCGCGTCCGGGCAGAAGCGGATTCCGCCCCCTTCACAGGGCAGATTCATCACGGCGGCAAAGTAAGCTTTCCGGAAGGTCCGGGGCGGCTTTCCATCCAGACTGATTTGAAAGTCAGCCGGCCGGCACAGGATGAGCTGCCGGACTGCGATCAGCGCATAGGTGAGTTTTCCCAGACGCAGGCGGTTCAGGACAGCTTTGAGCGGCGAGGTGAGAGCCTCGTGGCAGATGGCGGCGTCGAAACCGATGCCGGTGCTGACCCCGAACCGGTGGGAACTGCCGCCTGCGGTGACGATCCCGATGTCCATGGGAAAAGTCCGGTCTGAGGGAAGCAAAAGCCGGCAGGCCGACACGGGATCGGAGGGAAGATTCATGCCCCTGGCGAAATCATTGCCGGATCCGGTGGGAAGATAGAAAAGCTGAACCCGGTCAGGAGAAGTGATGCCGTTCAGAACTTCGTTCAGGGTGCCGTCTCCGCCCAGGATGGCCAGACGGATGGGGCCGCTGCATTCCCGGGAGATTTTCCGCGCCAGTGTTCTCGCGTGGCCGGGATACCTGGTCAGGGCGGCCCGATAGGGAATCCGCCTGCGGCAGAGTTCCTTTTGCAGAGATTTCCAGAGTTTCTGCCCGTAACCGGAGCGGGCGTTTGGATTCACGATAAAATAATACATAGACAGAGCTCCTTGCAGATGATTTGGCTGTGAATTCTGAGTATCAGTATAAAGTTTCCAGGGGCGAAATGCAAGACCTGCGGGGCGGCAAAGGAAGATCCGGGCCGCCGCCGACCTGTGACGGCGCAGCTTGCTTTTGGGGGAAAAGTAGCTTATAATCGTTACGATACGAAACGAGATTTAACGAGAGTCAGGAGAAAAAAGAGATGAAATCATTGGTGATTGCGGAGAAACCCTCCGTGGGAAGAGATATTGCCAGAGTTCTGCACTGTTCCCAGAAAGGGAACGGGTTTCTGGAAGGAAGCCGATACGTGGTGACCTGGGCCCTGGGACATCTGGTGACTTTGGCAGACCCGGAGGATTACGATAAGAAATACACGAAATGGGAGATGGAACCTCTCCCCATCATGCCGGATCGCATGAAGCTGGTGGTGATCCGCCAGACGGCAAAGCAGTATCAGACGGTGAAAAATCAGCTGTACCGCAAGGATATCCAGGATGTGGTGATCGCCACAGACGCCGGGAGAGAAGGGGAACTGGTGGCCCGGTGGATTCTGGAAAAAGCCGGCTGCCGCAAGCCGCTGAAACGGCTTTGGATTTCTTCGGTCACGGACAAAGCCATCCGGGAAGGCTTCGCCCATCTAAGGGATGGAAAAGAGTATCTGCCTCTCTATGGGGCGGCTCAGGCCAGAGCGGAAGCAGACTGGCTGGTGGGTATCAACGGTACCCGGGCGCTTACCTGCAAATACAATGCCCAGCTCTCCTGCGGACGGGTCCAGACGCCGACCCTTGCCATGATCGCGGCCAGGGAAGAGGAGATTCGGAATTTCAAACCCCAGGAGTACTATGGTCTGACGGTGCACGCCGGAAAGGTCCGGTGGAACTGGCAGGATTCCCGGAATAAAAGCTGTCGGACGTTTCAGCGGGAGCGGATCGACCAGATCGAAAAAGAGATCAACGGAAAGTCCCTGACCATTCGAAAGGTGGAGAAAAAGAGCAAAAAGACCAACGCGCCGGGACTGTACGATCTGACCACGCTTCAGAGAGAAGCGAATCAGCGGTATGGATTTTCTGCCAAAGAGACCCTGAACATCATGCAGAGGCTCTATGAGAATCATAAAGTACTCACTTACCCGAGGACCGATTCCCGTTACATCGGGAAGGACATTGTGCCGACCCTCAAAGAGCGGCTCCAGGCCTGCGGGGTGGGACCCTACCGGAAGCTGCGGGAAGTCTTGCCATGAAACCGATCCGGGTGAACGGAAGTTTCGTGGACGATAAAAAAGTCAGCGACCATCACGCGATCATTCCCACAGAGCAGTTTGTACAGCTGGATCACATGACCAGTGAAGAACGGAAAATTTATGACATGGTGGTGCGCCGGTTTCTGAGCGTGCTGTGCCCGCCGTTTGTATATGAGCAGGTGACCATGGAAGCCGAGATGTCCGGTCATACCTTCGCGGCCCGGGGCAAGGTGGTCCGTGACCAGGGATGGAAGACGGCCTATGAGGAAGAGTATGAGGAGGAAAATCCCGAAGAAGAGCTGGCGGATCAGGTCCTGCCGGAACGAAAGATCGGGGAGGTGCTGACCGTGGACCGGACAGAGCGTACCCAGGGCAAGACCAAACCTCCGGCACGTTTCAATGAAGCCACGCTGCTGGCGGCCATGGAGAATCCGGTGCGTTATATGCAGACCCGGGACGCTCAGGCGGTGAAGACCCTGGGCGAGACCGGCGGCCTGGGAACGGTGGCTACCCGGGCGGACATCATCGAGAAGCTGTTCCATTCTTTTCTGATGGAAAAGAGAGGGCAGGAGATTTATCTGACTTCCAAGGCACGCCAGCTGCTGGAGCTGGTTCCGGAGGATCTGAAGAAACCGGAGCTCACGGCGGACTGGGAGATGAAACTGTCCAACATCGCGAAGGGGAAAATGAAAAAAGAAGTTTTCCTGAAGAATATCCGCGGTTATACGAAGGAACTCATTCAGGAGATCAAGACGGCGGACGGAACATTCCGGCACGACAACCTGACGAACAAGGTATGTCCCAGATGCGGCAAAAAAATGCTGGCGGTCAACGGAAAGAACAGTAAGATGCTGGTGTGTCAGGACCGGGAGTGCGGTTACCGGGAGACCATCTCCAGAACCACCAATGCCCGCTGTCCGAAGTGTCATAAGAGGATGGAGCTGTATCTGAAAGGAAAAGAGGAGACGTTCGTCTGTATCTGCGGCTATAAGGAAAAACTGTCGTCCTTCCAGGCGAGAAGGACCAAAGAGGGAGCCGGGGTCTCCAAAAAAGACGTGCAGCGTTATCTGAATCAGCAGAAAAAAGAGGCCAATGAGCCGGTGAACAACGCTTTTGCCCAGGCCCTGGCCGGAATCAAACTGGATCAGTAGGAACTCTTTGCCTGCTGTCTGCATAGGATAACTACGAAAGGCGAGACTTGAGCAGATGGGAGGAAGTTCATATTGGCAGAGCAGAAAGTGATCCTGGATGCCGGTCACGGCGGTTCGGATCCCGGAGCGGTATTCCGGGGACGGCAGGAAAAGGACGATACCCTGCGCCTGGCACTGGCTGTGGGGAAGGCGCTGGAAGACCGGGGAATCCAGGTGGATTATACCCGCACGGAGGATGTGTACCAGACACCCTTTGAAAAAGCAGAAGCCGCGAACAATTCCGGGGCGGATTTCTTCGTGTCTTTTCACCGCAATTCCAGTCCGGAGGAAAATCAGTACCAGGGAGCGGAAGTGCTGGTGTATGACAGAAACGGGGAGAAATATGAGATGGCACAGAATCTTCTGGGCGCCCTGGGAGAGGCCGGCTTCCGTGAGATCGGCGTGAAAGAGCGTCCCGGTCTGGTGGTACTGCGAAAGACCAGCATGCCGGCGCTTTTGGTGGAGGCTGGATTTATCAACTCCGATGAGGATAATGAGATTTTCGACAGTCAGTTTGACCGGATGGCGGAAGAAATCGCAGAAGCCATCGCAGGGACTCTCCATGAGGCGAAATATCAGGATACCCAGGGACAGGAAGAAAAACCGGCGGAGGAATCTGCCCGTTACCGGGTGCAGACCGGCGCCTTTGAAAACCGGGAGTATGCGGATCGAATGTTTTATGAGCTGCGCAGCCAGGGGTATCCGGTATTCCTTCTGGAGGAAGGCGGACTGTACCGGGTGCAGGTGGGAGGATACCGGGAACTGGAGAATGCCATATCCATGGAACGAAGACTTCGGATGGCGGGATACAGTACCATCCTGGTGAGATAAAGAAAAAGGGAAGAACATGTATTTACCATTTATTGAACAGATTGCAGATTACATTTTTATGGAAGGAAAACCGCAGAAATCCGATGTGATTTTTGTGCCGGGGAATGGATATCCCCAGATGGCGGAACGGGCCGGCGCTCTGTGGAAGGAAGGGTACGCTCCCTATATTCTCCCAAGCGGCAGATACAGCAAGGCGCTGGGGAGATTTTCGGGAGTCCTGGATGAGAGAGAGAAATATCCGGGCGATTTTTGCACAGAGTGGGAGTTCCTGAGCGAAGTCCTTCGAAAAAACGGAGTCCGGGAGCCGGCGATTCTCAGGGAAGACCGGGCGACCTACACAGAGGAGAATGCTTTCTATTCCAGAAAGGTGTTGGAGGAACAGAAGATTCCTGTGAAAAAGGCAATGCTTTGCTGTAAGAACTACCATGCCCGAAGAGCCTTTCTCTATTATCGGAAGCATTTTCCGGATACAGAGATTCAGGTGATTCCCGTCTGTGTGGACGGGATCACCAGGGAGAACTGGAACCGGACCGAGGCTGGCATCGCCGCGGTGACCGGAGAGGTTACCAGGATTGTCTATCAGTTTTCCCTGCTGGAATAAAAACGGGAAGCTGCCGGATACCGGCGGAAAAAGAAAACCGGAAAGGATGGTTCCTGATGGATAGGAAATCCTTTCCGGTTTTTTGAATTATTTTGATTCTTCTTCTTTCTCGGGCTCTTCCGGCTCGGGAAGGTACATATGTACCAGCTCCACACGGTTCTTGGAAGTTTTTTCCACCACCAGGCGCAGTCCGTTGTCCAGCGTGACCGTCTGTCCCTGCACGGGAAGTTTGTCCAGCTGCTCGATGATATAGCCGCCGATGGAATCGTAGTCCTCGGAGTCCAGTTTCAGATCCAGCTGTTCATTGATGTCATTGAGCTTGGCAGACCCGAGAACCTGATATTCCCGTCCCGGGAGAATTTCTTTGATATCTTCTTCTTCGTCCTCGTCGTACTCATCCCGGATCTCACCCACGATCTCTTCCAGAAGATTTTCCAGGGTGATCAGTCCGGCGGTGGCGCCGTATTCATCCAGTACAATGGCCAGGTTCACGGAAGCCTTTCTCATGTCGACCATCAGAGAAGCGGTCGTCTTGTATTCATAGGTGAAATACGGGCTTCGCAGGATATTGCGGATGGAGAAATCATCTTCCGGGGACAGCAGAATCAGATCCTTCACATTGATGATGCCGATGATGTTGTCCGTGTTATCCTCATAGACCGGGAACCGGGTGTGTTTGTGCACTTTGAAAATCTCGATCAGCTCCTCGTAGGTGCTCTCCACATCCACGAAGGTCATATCGATACGGGGAACCATCACGTCCTTTGCCACGGAATCGCCGAAATCGAACACGTTGTAAATCATCTGTTTTTCTTCGTCTTCGATGACGCCGTTCTCCTGGCTGACATTGACGATGGTACGCAGTTCGTGCTCGGTCAGGGTGTTGCTCTTGGCGTTGGGATCAATACGGAGAAGGAACATGACGCCGTTTGCCAGATTGCTGACCAGGAAGATGACCGGGGTCATGATTTTCATCAATCCGTAGATAATCCTTGCGTAGGCCAGCGCGATGGGCTCCGCGTGAGTAGCGGCGAGAGTTTTCGGAGTGATTTCTCCGAAGATAAGAATCAGCAGAGTGATCAGACCGGTTCCGACGCCGACAGCAGTGCTTCCGAACAGGTTGGCAACCATGACGGTGGTCAGAGAGGAAGCAGACATATTGACAATGTTGTTTCCAATTAATATGGTGCTGAGCAGCTTTCCGGAATCTTCGATTACTCTGGACAGAATTTTCGCTTTTTTGTTCTCCTGCTCCATCAGCGTCTGCACACGGAGGCGATTGACCGTGGTCAGGGCTGTCTCCGCGGAAGAAAAGAAAGCGGAGAGCAGGATCAGAATCAGAATTACTATTAATTGCAAAGGGACGGCTGAGTCCAATGAATTTCACTCCTTCTTGTTGAAAAATCATATAGTATACAGGTACAATATACCCGATTTTAGTGAAAAAAGCAAGTTTCAAAAAAAATCGAATAGGGGGTGTCGAAATTGGGAAAATTGTGCTATAATACAGGAGCAAATCAGAAATGATGACATCGTGGTTTAGAACGACGTTTTATATGAGGTGAGAATTATGAAAAAATTTGTGCGTGAGCACTCCGGAACCCGAAGACTGTTCCAGATACTGAGTGTTTTTCTTGCTCTGTGTCTGATGCTGACGACGGTGAGTGTGCAGAGGATTCTTGCGGACGGACCCGGGAAAGTCAGCAGAGATATGCTGATCCCCTCTTCGGTGGTGATCTCGGAGCCTACGGCTCTGTCCAATGTGTCACTGCCCCAGAGTCAGTACGGGTCACTCTCGTGGGAGAACGGTTCAGCGGTTCCGAATTCTTATGAAGGCAGCTATTCCGTTGTTTTCAAAAGCAACGGAAGCGCGGATCTCTCCGGTGTTTCCGGTTATGATGCCGGAAGCGGCACTCTGCGGGGAAGCGTTCTCGTGGTTGTGAAGAGCCTGACACCGGCTCCCACAGCGACAGCTGCTCCGACGCCGGAAGTGACGCAGGCACCGCAGACGGAGACTCCTACTCCGGAGCCGGTGCAGGAGGAAACTTCTGAGGATAAGAAAGAGGATGCTTCCGCGGATCAGAAGGAAGACAGTGCCAAAGACGAGGAGAAATCCGAGGATACGGACAAGGATTCCGATAAAGGTGATGAAGACGCAGACAAAGATGCGGACAAGGACTCCGATGTGACGGAAGATAAAGACAGCGACAAAGACACGGACAAGGATAGCGACAAAGACGCGGACGAGGATTCCGACAAAGACGCGGACAAAGACAGCGATAAGGACGCCGACAAGGACTCCGATAAGGACGCGGACGAAGACAGCGATAAGGACGCCGACGAGGACTCCGATAAGGATGCGGACAAAGACAGCGATAAGGACGCCGACAAGGACTCCGATAAAGACGCGGACAAAGACAGCGATAAGGACGCCGACAAGGACTCCGATAAAGACGCGGACGAGGATTCCGACAAGGATTCCGATAAAGATGCGGACAAAGACAGTGATAAGGACGCGGACAAGGATTCCGATAAAGACGCGGACAAAGACAGCGACAAGGACGCGGACGAGGACTCCGATAAAGACGCGAACGAGGATTCCGATAAGGACGCAGACAAAGAAGACGAAGACGATACCACCATCAATGATATCACAGATGAAGATCTGAAAGAGGCGGTGGCTGAGCAGCCTGAGACAGCGGATCCGGAGGCGGTGCCCCAGGATCAGGCACAGGCAGCGGCAAGCAACCATACCTGCGGCGGCATCAGCGTGTCCGCGGATTTCCTTCCCTGGTACGTGCAGTTCCGCGCGTCCAGCGGAGACAGCTATGAGTTCAGCAATGAAGAGACCGCGAATATTTTCCAGTCTTATGAATTCGAACTCTGGAACCTGCTGGAGGATGAACCCTATGAGATCCGGCAGGAAAATATGTGACTGTTACGATCCCGGTAAAAGAGGGATATGAATATACCATCGAACATCTGCTTGGAAACGGAAGCTCCGAGACCATCATCCCGACCGTCTACGGTTCTACGATGATCTTCTCCGTAGATTCCTTCAGTCCTTTCGGAATCGCGGGAAGCAAACCGCTGGTGGGAGACGAGATTGCGGAGAACGGATACAGCGGAAACACTCCGACGCCGAAGCCAACCAGCAAACCTTCCACGGCGAGACCGAACAGCAGCAGTAACAGCAGCAACAGCAGTTCTGCCGGAACCAGCCAGAGCAGTTCCACAGGAAACTCTGACCGTTCCTACTACAGCAGCACAGGCTCCAACAGCAACAGCAGCAGCGTGGAGAGAACTGTGACCTACCAGAATCGGACCGCGAAGGCAGTTCAGACTGGAGATACCACAGCAATTCTTCCATACCTGATTATGGCGATTGTGGGTCTGGTGGCAGTTGCGGCGATTATCATCATTGTTCTGGTTATGCACAACAGAAGAAGACAGTAAGCTGCTGGAAATCATCGGATTTTCCCGCGGCGGAAGCAGAAAAAGCATACAACCTGCAGCCCTTCCATATAATGTGATATGGGAGGGCTGTTTTTATGAAAGTAAAAGGAATGCTGAGAGGTCTTCTATTGGCTTACGGGCTGACAGGGATCATGCTTCTGCTCCTGGCGTTTCTGCTCTTTCGGTTTGATCTGAAAGAAAATATGGTGTCCATGGGAATCGTGGTGGTTTACATTCTGTCCTGTTTCCTGGGCGGCATCATCGCCGGCAGATGCGCGGGAACCAGAAAATATCTGTGGGGCATGGCAGTGGGAGTGGTCTACTTCCTTCTGTTGGTGGGGGTATCCTGGCTGTCTGCCAGACAGCTGGAGATGTCGGCGCAGCATCTGCTGACGACCCTGTGTCTCTGCCTTGCCGGGGGCACCCTGGGCGGCATGATTTCCTAAAAAAACACTTTGAAAAAGCACAAAGGTGTGATATACTTACCATGTTATCTTAAAAATCATGGGAAATAAGGAGGATACATAAATGAAACATATCAAAACCTTGAATACGAAGAACCTGCAGAATACCATCAAAAAAGGCGGATGCGGTGAATGTCAGACTTCTTGTCAGTCTGCCTGCAAAACTTCCTGCACCGTTGGAAATCAGAGTTGCGAGCATAAATAAGAGCTGTGCAGACAGCAATGAGCAGCGGTATAAAAGCCGCTGCTTATTCGTGCGCAGGGAAAGGACGACAGAAGAGATATGGGATTGATTCATCGATATAAAAATAATGGATATTCCATTGTTCTGGATGTGAACAGCGGGTGCATCCATGTGGTGGATGAAGTGGTCTACGAAGTGGTCGGAATGCTGGACGAGGGAAAAACTCCCCAGGAGATTACCGAGAGTCTGTCCGGCCGGTTTCCCATGGAGGATGTGCGGACCGCTCTGTCTGAGTGTGAAGAGCTGAGAGAAAAAGGAATGCTTTTCACGGAGGATATTTATAAAGACGCCATTGAAAATTTCGCCGGACAGCATGATACGGTGGTGAAAGCCCTGTGTCTGCATATCGCACACGACTGCAACCTGGCCTGCCGCTATTGTTTCGCGGAAGAAGGAGAGTATCACGGACACCGGGAACTGATGTCTTTTGAGGTGGGAAAACAGGCTCTGGATTTCCTGATCGCCAATTCCGGATCCCGCAGAAACCTGGAAGTGGACTTCTTCGGAGGAGAACCTCTGATGAACTGGAACGTGGTCAAGGAACTGGTGCGCTACGGAAGAGAGCAGGAGAAAATTCACGGAAAAAATTTCCGGTTCACCCTGACCACCAACGGCGTGGCGCTGAACGATGAGGTGATGGAATTCTGCAACCGGGAGATGGGCAACGTGGTGCTGAGCATCGACGGGCGGAAAGAGATTCACGATTACATGCGCCCCTTCCCCAAAGGAGCGGGAAGCTATGACCTGATTCTTCCGAAATTCCAGAAATTTGCCGAGAGCCGAAATCAGGACAAATATTATGTGAGAGGAACCTTTACCCATTACAATCTGGATTTCTCCCAGGATGTCCTGCATCTGGCTGATTTGGGCTTCAAGCAGATTTCCGTGGAACCGGTGGTGGCTCCTCCGGAGGCGGACTACGCCATCCGGGAGGAAGATCTTCCGCAGATCTATGAGGAATACGACAAGCTTGCCAGGGAAATGATTAAGAGAGAGAAAGAGGGGAGAGGCTTTAATTTCTTCCACTTTATGATCGATCTGACCGGCGGCCCCTGTGTCTATAAGAGGCTGTCCGGGTGCGGTTCCGGTACCGAATACCTGGCCGTGACCCCCTGGGGCGACCTGTACCCCTGCCACCAGTTCGTGGGAGAGGAGCAGTTCAAGATGGGCGATGTGTTCCACGGAATCACGAGAACGGATATCCGGGAAGAATTCGCGCACTGCAATGTGTATACAAAAAAGAAATGTCAGGATTGTTTCGCAAGGTTTTACTGCAGCGGCGGCTGCGCGGCGAACTCTTACAACTTCCACGGGACAATCCAGGACGCGTACGACATCGGCTGCGATCTGCAGAGAAAACGGGTCGAATGCGCAATCATGCTGAAGGCTGCGCTGGCAGACGAATAAGCATATAGGAGGCAGAGATGAAGAAAAACAGAGGAATAGCCGTCATTGTCATGACGGTGATTATCACAGCATTTTTGGTTTTCGTCGCTGCAGTGGGAATCGGACCTACCGGGACAGGCGCCGCGAAGAACATCAATACGGGCCTGGATCTGGCCGGCGGTGTCAGCATTACCTATGAGACGACGGAGAAGAAACCCAGCAGCGAGGATATGGAAGATACCATCTACAAGCTGCAGCAGCGTGTGGAACAGTACAGTACCGAGTCACAGGTGTACCAGGAAGGGGATAACCGGATCACCGTGGAGATTCCCGGCGTATCTGACGCGAACACCATCCTGGAAGAACTGGGACGCCCAGGCTCCCTGTATTTCATCGCTCATCTGGACAGTGAGGGCAATGAAAACTACAGCTTTGACAGCAACCAGGGAACCTATGTATTGAACAAAACCATTGAGGAGATGGAAGAAGACGGATCCATCGTGCTGACCGGAACCGATGTGGCGACTGCGAAAGCGGTAATCGCCGAGGACAGTATGCAGACCCGTGAGAACGTGGTGGATCTGACCCTGACGGACGAAGGAGCGGAGAAATTCGCGGAGGCGACCAAGGCCGCTTATGAGAATAATCAGGACAGCATTGGAATCTATTATGACGGCGCTTTCGTCAGTGTTCCCAATGTGCAGTCAGAGATTAAAGACGGCAATGCCCAGATCTCCGGTATGGCAGACGCCCAGGAGGCGCAGGAACTGGCTTCCACCATCCGCATCGGCGGACTGAAGCTGGAGCTGACCGAGCTGCGTTCCAACGTGGTAGCCGCCCAGCTGGGTGAGCAGGCCATCTCCACCAGTGTGGTGGCAGGAGCCATCGGCATGGTCATCGTGATGCTTTTCATGATTCTCATGTACCGGGTGCCGGGCTTTGTAGCCAGTGTGGCTCTGGTGATTTACACCGCCCTGACGCTGATCATTATCAATGCCTTTGACATTACCCTGACGCTGACCGGTATCGCAGGTATCATTCTGGGTATCGGTATGGCCGTGGACGCCAATGTCATCATATACGCCCGAATACGGGAGGAGATTGCCTCGGGAGTTTCCGTGCGGACCGCGATCCAGAACGGTTTCCACAAAGCATTCTCCGCGATTTTCGACGGAAACGTCACGACCCTGATCGCGGCCTTCATCCTGATGTGGATGGGATCCGGAACCGTGAAGGGCTTCGCCTATACGCTGGCCCTGGGTATTGTGGTTTCCATGTTCACCGCTCTGGTGGTATCCAAATACATTGTCCAGGCGCTGTACGCTGTGGGAATCCGGGATGAGAAATTCTACGGCAAGGCAAAAGACCGGAAAGTTGTGGATTTCGTGGGAAAGAAACATATCTTTTTCACCATTTCCCTTCTGATGGTTCTGTGCGGTCCGGTCTTTATGGGTATCCATTCCCAGACGGAAGGACAGGCTCTGAACTACAGCCTGGAATTCTCCGGCGGTACTTCCACCACCGTGACCTTCAACGAGGATATGGACATTGAGACCATCGACGCAAAAGTGACGCCGCTCGTGGAGGAGATCACCGGTGACAGCAATGTACAGCCGACCAAAGTGGTGGGAACCAATCAGGTTGTGATCAAGACCCGTTCTCTGAATCTGGATGAGAGAGAAGAGATGAATCAGATGCTGGTAGATGAGTTCGGTGTGGATGAGAAGTCCATCACTTCGGAGAGTATTTCTTCCACCATCAGCTCTGAGATGCGTATGGACGCGGTTATGGCCGTAGTTGCGGCAACCATCTGTATGCTTCTGTACATCTGGTTCCGCTTTAAAGATATCCGTTTTGCCAGCAGCGCGGTTCTGGCTCTGGTGCACGACGTTCTGGTGGTTCTGGCGTTCTATGCCATCTCCAGACTCTCGGCAGGCAGCACCTTTATCGCCTGTATGCTGACCATTGTGGGTTACTCCATCAACGCGACCATTGTTATTTTCGACCGTATCCGTGAGAACATGCACGGTATGAGAAAGAACGACGATCTGAAAGATGTGGTGAACGCAAGTATTACCCAGACCCTGACCAGAAGTATCTACACCTCCTTTACCACTTTTGTGATGGTGGCGGTGCTTTATGTGATGGGCGTTACCTCCATCAAGGAATTCGCCCTGCCTCTGATCGTGGGTATTGTCTGCGGCGCTTACTCTTCCGTGTGCATTACCGGTCCGCTCTGGTACGTGATGAAGACACGCATCGGAAAGAAACCGGAACCTGTGCCGGTGAAAGTAACCGCGAACGCAGGAAAAGGCAAGAAAAAATCAAAGAAAAAGAAAAGATAATTCCGGAGGGGTACCGCACGTCTGTACGGTGCCCTTTTTCCGTTGGCTGAGAGAAATCTTACGGCGCCGGGAGCGAAAAGGGGCTTTCGGCGGGAAAGAGAGAAGGAGTTTGAGACAAGATGAGAGAAGAAAAATGGGTGATTGCGGCGAAACGCGCCGATTTCAATAAAATTGCCCGGGAGTATGGCATCGATCCGGTGATCGCCAGGCTGATCCGCAACCGGGATGTGACAGAGGAAAAAGATATCCGGGAGTATCTGAATGGAAAAGTGGAAGAACTGCCGTCCCCCTGGCTTTTGAAGGATATGGACCGGGCTGTGGAGATTCTGAGGCTGAAGATCCGGCAGAACAAACCCATCCGGATTATCGGGGATTACGACATCGACGGCGTGGTTTCCACCTACATCCTCCTGGAGGGCCTTCGCCGTCTGGGAGCACGGGCGGACACCTACATTCCCGACCGGATCGCAGACGGCTACGGCATTCATCTTCCTCTGATCGAGAAAGCGCTGGCCGATGGGATCGACACCATTCTCACCTGTGACAACGGGATCGCGGCCGCGGAGGAAATCGCTTACGCCAAGGCCAAAGGACTG
Source organism: uncultured Blautia sp. (assembly GCA_963927715.1). Lineage (GTDB taxonomy): Bacteria > Bacillota > Clostridia > Lachnospirales > Lachnospiraceae > Blautia_A. The sequence goes on from CAWVBU010000002.1 coordinate 179,383, forward strand.
ACCGTGGTCGTCACCGACCACCACGAGGTTCCGTTCACCCTGCGGGGAGAGATCCGGGAGGAGACGCTTCCGGGGGCGGACGCGGTGGTCAATCCCAAGCGGCAGGACTGTCCCTATCCTCAGAAAATTCTGTGCGGCGCGGTGGTGGCTTACAAACTGATCCAGGCTCTGTATGAGGATTACGGCCTTCCCCGGGAAGAGGCGGAGAAGTATCTGGAGCTGGCGGCCATCGCTACGGTGGGGGATGTGATGGATCTGAGAGGAGAGAACCGGATTCTGGTGAAAGAGGGACTTCGAAGACTTCCGGACACTTGGAATACCGGGCTTCGGGAGCTGATCCGGGCCAATGGCCTGGAGGGTAAGAAGCTTACGGCCTATCACATCGGTTTTGTGCTTGGTCCCTGCCTGAACGCCAGCGGACGGCTGGACACCGCCCAGCGCTCCCTGGAACTGCTGAAGGCAGAGGAGGAAGAGACTGCGGCGCGCCTGGCGGGTGATCTGGTCTCCATCAACCAGAGCCGCAAGAGCCTGACCGCGCAGGGCGTGGAGCAGGCTGTGGAACTGGTGGAGACCACTTCCCTGAAAGACGACCGGGTGCTGGTGGTCTATCTGCCGGACTGCCATGAGAGCCTGGCCGGAATCATCGCCGGCCGCTTGCGTGAGAAATATTACCGGCCGGTGATTGTGCTGACCAGGGGCGAGCAGTCGGTGAAAGGATCCGGCCGGTCCATCGAGGCGTATTCCATGTTCGAAGCGCTGAGCCAGTGCAAAGAGCTGATGATTCAGTTCGGCGGCCACCCCATGGCGGCTGGTTTGTCCATCGAGGAAGAGAATGTCCCCAGGCTTCGTAAAAAGCTCAACGAACAGTGTACCCTGACGCCGGAGGAACTCTGTCCGAAAATCACCATCGATGTGGCCATGCCTTTTTCCTATATCCGCCGGGATCTCATCGAGCAGCTGGAGCTTCTGGAACCCTTCGGAAAGGGCAACGCCAAGCCTGTTTTCGCCCAGAAAGGCGTGCGGGTCCGGAACAGCCGGGTCTTCGGCGCGAATAAAAATGTGGTGAAAATGCAGCTGATGACCGAAGATGGGTATACTATAGAGGGCGTATATTTCGGAGAGTCCGAACCGTTTCTGGCGCGGGCGGCCGGGGAGACACCCCTGTCCGTGACCTATTACCCTTCCGTCAATCACTATCAGGGCAGGGAAAGCCTGCAGGTGGTCATTCAGAATTACCGGTGAAAACCGATGCCGCCTGGAGCGTCAAACCCTTGATTTGAGCGGTTTTCATTGATTCCGCAGGAAAAAGATGCTATACTATAACTATTGCAAAAATCGACAAAAACGGAGGAATGGTAATGAAAAAGTTAGAGGATTATGTGAGAAGTATTCCGGATTTTCCGGAAGAAGGGATTATATTCAGAGATATCACAAGTGTTCTGCAGGACGCAGACGGGCTCAGACTTGCCATTGACTCCATGCAGCATTGTCTGGAAGGCACCGAGGTGGATGTGATCGTGGGCACGGAATCCAGGGGCTTCATCTTCGGAATGCCCATCGCCTACAACCTCCATAAACCGTTTATCCCGGTGAGAAAGCAGGGAAAACTTCCCTGTGAAACCATCTCTGAGGAGTATGACCTGGAATACGGAAGCGCGGTGATTGAGATGCACAAAGACGCCATCCGTCCCGGACAGAAGGTGGCTGTGGTGGACGATCTGATCGCCACCGGCGGAACCGTGGAAGCAGCCATTCGGATGATTGAGAACCTGGGCGGAGAAGTGGTGAAAGTTGTCTTTTTGATGGAACTTGCCGGACTGCATGGCAGAGAGCGTTTGAAAAATTATGACGTGGAAGCTGTCATACGGTACGAGGGAAAATAAAAAAGGAAGGTGAATCGTTCATGGGGGAGAAAAAACTGACCATTGATCAGGAAAAAATCGAGAGTGTAAAAAGAGCGGATGCCACAGTGAAAAAAATGAGCGACTTTACCAGCCCGGAAGATTTATATAAGGAATTGATTGCCTGTGTGAAAAAATACCATCCGTCGGCGGACCTGACGCTGATCGAGAAAGCCTATCGGATCGCGAAAAACGCTCACGAAGGGCAGCTTCGCAAATCGGGGGAACCCTATATCATACATCCCCTGTGTGTGGCAATCATTCTGGCGGATCTGGAGCTGGATAAGGAGACCATCGTAGCAGGTCTCCTCCATGATGCGGTGGAAGACACCATCATGACCACAGAGGAGATCGAGCAGGAGTTCGGCTCCGAGGTGGCGCTTCTGGTGGACGGAGTCACCAAGCTGGGCCAGCTGTCCTACACCGGAGATAAGGTGGAGCTGCAGGCAGAAAACCTGCGTAAGATGTTTCTGGCCATGGCAAAAGACATCCGGGTGATTCTGATCAAGCTGGCGGACCGGCTGCATAACATGCGGACGCTGCAGTATATGAAGCCGGAGAAGCAGAAGGAAAAAGCAAGGGAGACCATGGACATCTACGCGCCCATCGCCCAGAGGCTTGGTATTTCCAAGGTGAAGGTGGAGCTGGATGACCTGTCTTTGAAATATCTGAAGCCGGAGATCTATTACGATCTGGTGGAGAAGATCAATCTGAAAAAGAGCGAGCGGCAGCAGTATGTGGATTCCATTGTCAACCAGGTCAAGCACCATATGGAGGACGCGGCAATCAAGGCCCAGGTGGACGGCCGGATCAAACACTTTTTCAGCATTTACCGGAAGATGGTCAATCAGGATAAAACCATCGATCAGATCTACGACCTGTTCGCCGTGCGGATCCTGGTGGATACCGTGAAGGACTGTTACGCGGCGCTGGGTGTGATCCACGAGATGTACAAACCCATTCCGGGCAGATTCAAGGATTACATTGCCATGCCGAAGCCGAACATGTACCAGTCTTTGCATACCACGCTGATCGGCCCCAAAGGGCAGCCCTTTGAGATCCAGATCCGTACGTTCGAGATGCACAAGACCGCGGAATACGGCATCGCGGCCCACTGGAAGTACAAAGAGTCTTCCGACGGCAAAAAGCCGGTGGGCGTCCGTGAGGAAGAGAAGCTGAACTGGCTGCGCCAGATTCTGGAATGGCAGAAAGACATGTCGGACAACAAAGAATTCTTAAGTCTTCTGAAGAATGACCTGGATCTGTTCTCAGACAATGTCTACTGCTTCACGCCCCAGGGCGAGGTAAAAGCTCTGCCCAACGGTTCCACGCCCATTGATTTCGCCTACAGTGTCCACAGCGCGGTGGGCAACAACATGGTAGGCGCCAGGGTGAACGGAAAGCTGGTGCCCATCGAATATGTGATCAAAAACGGGGACCGGGTGGAGATCATTACCTCCCAGAATTCCCAGGGACCCAGCCGGGACTGGCTGAAGATCGTAAAGAGTACCCAGGCAAAGAACAAGATCAACCAGTGGTTCAAACAGGAGCTGAAGGAGGACAATATCCTCAGAGGCAAGGAGATGCTTCAGCAGTACGCCAAAGCCAAAGGATACCATCTCAGCGAGTATACAAAGACCAAATATATGGAATCCGTCATGCGCAAATACGGATTCCGGGACTGGGATTCCGTGCTGGCGGCCGTGGGGACACGGCGGCCTGAAAGAGGGCCAGGTGATGAACAAGCTGCGGGAGGCCTATGAGAAAGACCATGTGCAGAAGATCACCGACGAGCAGGTTCTCGAGGAAATCAACTCCAGCCATGAATGGGACCGCCATCACAAAGCCAAGAGCGGCATCGTGGTAAAAGGAATCCACGATGTGGCGGTGCGTTTCTCCAAATGCTGCAGCCCGATTCCGGGAGATGAGATTGTGGGATTCGTGACCAGAGGACGAGGCGTCTCCATTCACAGAACCGACTGTGTCAATGTGCTGAACATGTCGGAGACAGACCGGCGAGGCTGATCGAAGCCGAGTGGCAGCAGCCCACCGGAAAGAGCGCGGAGCCGGAACAGTACCTGGCGGAGATCGTGATCTACGCCAACAACCGGACCGGACTTCTGGCGGATATTTCCAAGATTTTCACGGAGCGCAAGATTGACCTGCGCAGCATCAACAGCCGCACCAGCAAGCGTGAGAAAGCCTCCATCGCCATGTCGTTTGACATCGGCAGCAAGGAAGAGCTGAATGCCCTGATCGGAAAGATCCGTCAGGTGGAGAGCGTGCTGGATGTGGAACGTACCACCGGTTAAGGAGACAGAATATGAAAAAATTAGAGATACAGACAAAGATCTTAGGATCTGTGTTTACCAACTGTTATTTTTTGAAAAATAAAGAGACGAATGAGCTGATAATCGTGGATCCCGCGGGACAGCCCCCCAGGTGATTGAACAGACGGTGCTGCGCATGGAGGGAAAACCGGTGGCAGTGCTTCTGACCCACGGGCATTACGATCACATTCTGGCGGCCAACGCGGTGCGGGAGAAATTCGGCGCGAAGATCTATGCCTGTCAGGCGGAGGAGGACGTTCTCACCAATCCGCAGCTGAGTATGACGGCCTATGAGGATCCTTCCTATGTGGTAAAAGCGGATGAGCTGCTCGCGGATCTGGATGTGTTCGAAGCGGCAGGTTTTTACCGTCCAGATGCTGCATACGCCGGGACACACCAAAGGAAGCTGCTGTTATTACTTTAAGGATGAGGATGTGCTCATGAGCGGAGACACCCTCTTCTGCGAATCGGTGGGCCGGTCCGATCTTCCCACGGGAAATATGTCCCCAGACTATCCGGAGCCTGCACCGGCTTCTGGAAGCCCTTCCGGATGAGACGGAAGTATTTCCGGGGACACGGAGGGCAGACCACAATAGAACATGAAAAGAGGTATAATCCCCTTTGTGTAAGGACAGGCGTTCGGTTTAACGAGAAGAATTTTGAGTATGATGTGTACTCCCTGATCAAAGCCTTTTATCCGGGCCGGGAGGTACACATCTGTTATGAGGGGACACTCTATACGTATATCTATTCCGGAGGAATTCCTCGTCACCTACCAGAAGGATCGTATCCGGATGGAATATCACAGAGAGGGGCAGTCTCAGGATTCGGAAGAGATTGCCCTTATTCATACCTGGGACAGAAAGACCACCAAGGACAAACTGAAACAGGGGGTCTATCGGCTTTTGCGGCGGCAGACAGGAAAGGAACTTCCCTGGGGAACTCTCACCGGAATCCGTCCCACCAAGCTGGTGATGGGAATGCTCGAAGAAGGCAGAACCAATCCCAGATCGCGGACTTTATGCGGCGGGAATATTATGTGAGCACCCAGAAGGCAGCCCTGGCATCACCATTGCCAACCGGGAGCGGGAGATTTTAAAGGAGATCGACTATGAGAACGGATACAGCCTGTATGTGGGCATTCCGTTTTGTCCCAGCATCTGCCTGTACTGCTCTTTCAGTTCCTATCCTTTCAAACAGTGGGAAAAAAGAGTGGGAGAGTATGTGGAGGCTCTGAAAAAAGAAATCCGTGAGGTCTCAAAGATGATGGCCGGCAGGAAGCTGGACACCGTCTATCTGGGAGGCGGAACGCCGACCACCCTGCCGCCGGAGTATCTGGATGAAGTGCTGACCTGTATTGAGGAATCCTTTCCCTGTCAGAATCTGCATGAATACACCGTGGAAGCCGGCCGGCCGGACAGCTTTTCCCGGAGAAACTCATGGCAGTCCGCAGACACCCGGTCACGAGAATCTCCGTGAATCCCCAGACCATGAACCAGAAGACTCTGGAGATTATCGGGCGGCGGCACACCGTGCAGGATACGGTGGACGCGTTTCATCTGGCACGGGACTGCGGATTCGACAACATTAACATGGATCTGATTGTGGGGCTTCCGGGAGAAGGAATGGAAGAGGTGTCCCACACCCTGGAGGAGATCCGGAAGCTGGATCCGGACAGCCTGACGGTTCACTCACTGGCAATCAAGAGGGCCGCCAGATTGAACATGTTCCGGGATCAGTATCAGGAGATGACCTTTGAGAATAACCAGGAGATTATGGATAAGACCACCTGGTGTGCCTACGAGATGGGGATGGGCCCCTATTATCTCTACCGCCAGAAGAACATGGCCGGAAATTTTGAGAATGTGGGTTACGCAAAGGTTGACAAAGCAGGAATTTACAATATACTTATTATGGAAGAAAAACAGCCGATTATCGCACTGGGAGCCGGCGGTTCCACCAAGCTGGTTTTTGAACACGGACAGAGAATCGAACGGGTGGAAAATGTCAAGGATGTGGCCAACTACATCAGCCGGATCGATGAGATGATCGAGAGAAAGAGAATCGGAATTACCACCTATCTATAAGGAGCAGATGACAGTGAGCACGCAAAGAGACGATCTTCCGAACCGCTTCCTGGATATCAATCTGACCGCAGAGTTAAAACACGCGGTTGTGGTCAGCAATCTGGCTTATGATGTGGCGAAAGAGCTGAAACTTCCCGAGGATGTCTGTTATCAGATGGCAATCGCGGGAATGGTACACGACATCGGGAAACTGAAGCTGATGCGGTACATCGAAGGCTTTGAGAACAACATGATGGCCATCGAGGAACTGAGATATGTCCGCATGCATTCCAGCCTCGGGTATCTGGTTTTGAAAGACCAGGGATACTCCAAACTGGTGCTGGAGAGCGTTCTGTATCATCATGAGAATTATGACGGAAGCGGCTGTCCTTCGAATCTGCGGGGCGAAGAGATTCCGCTGGGAGCGCGGATCCTGAGAGTGTGTGACGTCTACGCGGCGCTTCACTCAGACCGTGCTTACCGGAAAGCTCTGGACGAAGATTCGATTATGAAATTAATGATTGAAGAGATTAAAAACTTTGATATGCGGGTTTTTCTCGCGTTTCAGAGGGTGATACATAAATGAGAGAAGGAGGCAGTTATGGCATTAAAGAAAAAACCGACCACGGGCATGAAAGATATTCTGCCCAGGGAGATGGAGATTAGAAATTATGTCATGAACATGATTCGCGAGACTTATAAGACGTTTGGATTCTCATCCATTGAGACTCCCTGCGTGGAGCACATTGAAAACCTGTGCAGCAAGCAGGGCGGAGAGAATGAGAAACTGATCTTCAAGATTCTGAAAAGAGGAGAGAAGCTGAAGCTGGATCAGGCACAAAGCGAGAGTGATCTGGTGGACAGCGGACTGCGCTACGATCTGACGGTGCCCCTGTGCCGTTATTATTCCAATAATGCCAACGATCTGCCGTCCCCGTTCAAGGCGCTGCAGATGGGAAACGTGTGGCGGGCAGACCGTCCCCAGAGAGGACGTTTCCGCCAGTTTATGCAGTGCGACATCGATATTCTGGGAGAAGCCACCTACCTGGCGGAGATCGAACTGATCCTGGCGACCACAACCCTGCTTGGCAAACTGGATTTTAAGAACTTTACCATTCGTGTCAACGACCGGAAGATCTTAAAGGCCATGGCCCAGTACAGCGGGTTCCCGGAAGAAAGCTATGACACGGTGTTCATCATCCTGGATAAGATGGATAAGATCGGACTGGACGGCGTGGCGCGGGAGCTGGAAGAGGAAGGATTTTCCAAAGACAGCATCGACACTTACCTGGGTCTGTTCCAGGAAATCACCCGGGATGCGGCCGGCGTCCGTTACTGCAAAGACAAGTTAAAAGAGGTGATGGATCCCAAAGTGGCGGAGGATCTGGAAACCATCATCGCCAGTGTGGACGCGGTGAAAACCGCGGACTTCAGGATGGAGTTCGATCCTACGCTGGTGCGTGGAATGTCCTATTACACCGGACCGATTTTTGAGATTGCCATGGATGAGTACGGCGGATCCGTGGGCGGCGGCGGCCGTTACGATGAGATGATCGGAAAATTCACCGGCAATAACGTGGCAGCCTGCGGATTTTCCATTGGTTTCGAGCGGATCGTTATGCTGCTTCTGGAGCGGGGCTATACCGTTCCGTCCGCGGCCGGCAGGAAAGCTTATCTGATTGAGAAGAACATGCCGGCAGAGCAGCTGCTGGAGATCCTGAAGAAAGCGGAGGCAGAGCGTGCCCAGGGCGTTCAGGTGAATCTGTCTATTATGAAGAAAAATAAGAAATTCCAGAAAGAACAGCTGGAAAAAGAAGGATATCAGGAGTTCGAGGAATTTTACCGGACAGCACTGAAATAGGAGAGGAGATACTATGGCTGAGAGTATGCGAGGTCTGCACAGAAGTCATCGCTGTGCGCAAGTGACAAAAGAGATGATCGGAAACGAAGTGACCCTGATGGGATGGGTTCAGAAGAGCCGTAACAAAGGAGGAATCGTGTTCGTGGATCTGCGTGACCGCTCCGGCGTGATTCAGCTGATCTTCGAGAACGGCAGCATCGATGAAGCAGGTTTTGAAAAGTCCGGCAAACTGCGCAGCGAGTTCGTGATCGCTGTGGTAGGTAAGGTAGAGGCCCGTTCCGGCGCGGTGAATCCCAATATGGCGACAGGAGAGATCGAGATCCGGGTACGGGAGCTGCGGATTCTCTCTGAAGCGGAGACGCCGCCTTTCCCCATTGAGGAGAACAGCAAGACCAAAGATGAGGTTCGTCTGAAATACCGTTATCTGGATCTGAGACGTCCGGATCTGCAGAGAAATCTGATGCTGCGCAGCCAGGTGGCTACCCTGACCCGTCAGTTCTTTGCCCAGGAAGGCTTCCTGGAGATTGAGACGCCAATGCTCACCAAGAGCACGCCGGAGGGAGCGAGAGACTATCTGGTTCCCAGCCGTGTACATCCGGGAAATTTCTATGCGCTGCCCCAGTCTCCGCAGATTTTCAAACAGCTGCTGATGTGCGCCGGCTACGACCGCTACATCCAGCTGGCGAGATGTTTCCGGGATGAGGACCTGCGTGCGGACCGTCAGCCTGAGTTTACCCAGATCGATATGGAGCTGTCCTTCGTGGATGTGGATGATGTCATTGATGTGAATGAGAGATTTCTGGCTTTCCTGTTCAAGGAAGCGCTGGGCGTGGAGGTATCTCTGCCATCCAGAGAATCACCTGGCAGGAAGCCATGGATCGTTTCGGTTCCGACAAGCCGGATATGCGTTTCGGCATGGAGCTTCACGATGTGACAGATGTGGTCAGAGACTGTGGATTCGCTGTGTTCAAAGGCGCGGTGGAACAGGGCGGAAGCGTGCGCGGCATCAATGTGAAAGGACAGGCCGCCATGCCGAGAAAGAAAATTGATAAGCTGGTAGAGTTCGCCAAAGGATATGGAGCCAAAGGTCTGGCTTACCTGGCGGTGAACGAAGACGGCAGCTATAAATCCTCCTTCGCGAAATTCATGACGGAGGAAGAACTGTCCGGTCTGGTGAAAGCCATGGAAGGAGAACCGGGAGACCTGCTTCTGTTCGCGGCAGACAAAACCAAACTGGTCTATGATGTTCTGGGTGGTCTGCGCCTGGAGCTGGGAAAACAGCTGGAACTGATGGATAAGAATGAGTTCCGTTTCGTATGGGTGACCGAATTCCCGCTTCTGGAGTGGTCCGAGGAAGAAGAGCGTTACACCGCTATGCACCATCCGTTCACCATGCTGATGGAAGAAGATCTGCCTCTTCTGGATACCGATCCCGGAAAGGTCCGCGCGAAAGCCTACGATATCGTCCTCAACGGCAATGAAATCGGCGGCGGCAGTGTCCGAATCTTCCAGAACGATATTCAGGAGAAGATGTTCGAGGTGCTGGGCTTCACCAAAGAGGCCGCTTATAAGCAGTTCGGTTTCCTGCTGAACGCGTTCAAATATGAGTTCCGCCTCACGCAGGACTGGCCTACGGTCTGGATCGTCTGGTGATGCTGATGGCAGGCGCGGAATCCATCCGTGAAGTAATTGCTTTCCCGAAGGTGAAAGACGCTTCCTGTCTCATGTCCGAGGCGCCCAGCGAGGTGAGCGAGGCACAGCTGGAAGAACTGGAACTGGAAATCAGCCATAAAGAGTAAAACCATACACCGCTGCCTGTGGAAGGGATTCTACCGGGCAGCGGGTTTTTTCATGAATTGGGAGATTGCCGTTTCCTCCATCCCGTAGCTTTTCAGTTTCCGGCGGATTTCTGCTTCGGACATATCCTGCTCCCGGCACAGCCGGATAAAAAAACTGATACCCTTCTCCATGCCCTTCTCCATGCCCTTCTCCATACCCTTTTCCATGCCTTCTTTTCTCTTGTCTTCTAACATTTCTGTAATTGCCTGACACATATCTACTTTTCCATCCTTTCTTTTATTTGCTTCGGTATATTTTTCGAGTTCTTTTGTATTAGACATTACCTGAATTAACAAACTGGCATCTTCATCGAATTGTTTTCTGCCGTATCGGTTTAAAATATGATAGCATGGGATAAAAGTTGGCCGAACAGCCAGAAGTTTAGTTTGAGAATATTGTATAGAAATAGCTTTATTCTGAGTTTTATTATAAATGAGAGTATGGCATTTGTCATTCTGTTTGGAGTGGAAAAGTCTTAAAATTTCCTAAAGAATTACAAGGAAATCGACGAAGGATATGTTTTTGTAAAAAAAGAGCAGTCTATGTGCGGACATCCACGCTCCTGTGTCAGAGCGGCCCACATACACTGCTCTTTTTGGTTTTTATGAAATCAATATACTTCCTCGTCGGAATCCTCGTCTGAGGAATCCACGTCTTCCTCTTCAGATTCTTCGCTGTCCTGGGATTCGTCTTCTTCCTGGCCATCCTCATCGCTGCTGGCGGTGTCGCTGCTCAGGTTTCCGAACAAAGCCTTTCCGATCTCATTTCCCAGATCCACGTTCCAGTCCACGCCATCGTTGGTCAGATTCAGAACCACTTCCGTGGTGGCAGTGGCCTCATTGGAATTGATGGCATCCAGGAGCAGCTCCTGAGACTTGGCCTGACGGCCTTCGCTTCCCTCGATGACCGCGTCGGCGGTGGCGAGATATTCATCCAGCTGCGCCTGGTACTGATCCAGAATAGAAGCACTGTCAAAAGAAGTGACCGCCACGGTTACCTGGGCCGTGTAGCCCTGATCGGATTCCTCCACCACTTCATAATTGAAGCATTTGTGCATCTGATCCACCAGCGCAGAAGCAATCGCCTTCTCATCTTCATCTTCGGAATTCAGAACAGAAGTCAGATTCAGATATGTGTTCATCTGATCCGCGTCCATTTCCTTGAGAGTCTTCATATAAACAGATACGGTTTCCGAGGGGGTGAGGATTTCCGGATCGGACAGATAAGTCAGAAGTCCGCCCACCAGCGCGTTTTCCAGAGCCGTATCTTTCAGAATCACCCAGTCGTCCTCCTGCTGGACAAGCTGAATGGTAACGTTCGACTCTACCTTCTCGTACTCCTTTTCCTTCAGCAGATTACCCAGAAGCAGATAATGCTCTTCCTGAGAAGTGGTCTTCTTACTGCCGGAGCCGGCGTTTTTCAGAATTTCCTCTTTCAGGTGCGCGGAGGTGAAATCCTTCGCGAGAGATTTTGCATCAATGGTGGTCAGACGGACAGAGGCAGAAGCCTGCTCCGCTTTTTTGTCCACGTCGACTTCCATGATTTTGTAGTCAAAATTTTTGAAAAACAGGGAAAAAACTTCCTCGATTTCCGGGGAGAGAGAAGAAGACGGGGCTGCGTCAGAAAAGAGATCCTGATAAGATATGTATTCCTGTGTCGTGTCCGGATCCAGATCCTTCAAAAGATCCAGTTCTTCGCTGACTGCTTTTTTCACATCGGCTTTCGCGGAGGCGTTGCAGCCGGCCAGGAGAAGAAGGATGAGAAAAAACAGGAACGGAAAAAATTTTCTTACTTTCATATGTATACATCCTTTCCATAGATACCGATAGTTTACCAGAAAACGGAACAAAATGTCAATATTATGTGAATTCTGCAAGCCAGATTTGAACTTTGAAAGGAAATCTGGTATGATAAACTGGAATTAGAATGTTCAAATGGAACGTTTGTGAAAATCGTTTCTGCTGGAGAAAATAACAGGAAAATCAGAAGAAAACTTAAGGCCGTCATCTCAAAGGACGGCGGAATGGAGATGGATATGAATAAAAGAAAAATCGCGGCGGCAGCCGGGATTGCGCTGGCAGTATGCCTGCTGGCGGGCGGCGGAATCTATGGGCTCTCCCGTCAGTCTGGTTCCTCTCAGAATGCGGAAGTATATGTGACTTCAGTGAGCTCTCTCACGGAGACGGCCTCCGGCGGGGAGAACCGCTATGCCGGCGTGGTGGAACCGCAGAAAACGGTCAACATCCGCCTGGACAGCAGCAGTACCGTCAAAGAGGTAAAAGTGGAGGAAGGCCAGAGCGTCAAAGCCGGGGATGTCCTCTTTGAATATGACCTGAGCAGCAATCAGGATAAGCTGGCGGAAGCCCAGCTGGAACTGGAACGGCTTCAGAGCGAAGCCATGAGCCTCCAGGAGCAGATCAAGACGTATCAGGAAGAACTGAATCAGGCAGAGGAAGAGCAGAGCCAGCTCTCCTACAACATTCAGATTCAGACTGCGCAGATGAACCTGAAGAAAAACGAATACAACCAGAAAAGCAAACAGGCAGAGATTGAACGTCTGCAGAAAGCTTCCACGGAAACCCAGGTGACCAGCGATATCGACGGCATCATCAGTCACATTGATACCAGCCAGATGGACGGTTCCGGCGGCGAGGCGGCGGAGGACGCAGCCGGCGATTCCTCCCAGTCCCAGGCGTTTATTACGATTCTGAGCACCGGATCTTACCGCATCAAAGGCACGGTCAATGAACAGAATGTGCAGAGCATTGTGGAAGGTTCTCCGGTGATCATCCGTTCCCGTGTGGATGAGGAACAGACCTGGAAGGGAACCATGGGAAGCGTGGACATCAAGAATCCGGTACAGTCCGATTCCTCTTCGGTGATGGCGGACAGCACAGGAAGCACCTCCACACAGACTGCGTCTTCCAGCTATCCCTTCTATGTGGATATGGAGAGCAGTGACGGACTGATGCTGGGACAGCATGTCTACATCGAGATGGATTACGGCCAGGATGATACACAGAACGGCCTGTGGCTGGACGAAGCGTACCTGGTGGACGTGGACAGTTCTCCCTATGTGTGGGCTGCCGATGACCGGGATCGCCTGGAGAAACGCAGCGTGACACTGGGAGATTACCGGGAAGAGCTTGGCAAATATCAGATCCTGGACGGAATCACGAAGGACGACTGCATCGCCTTCCCCACCGATGAGCTGAGAGAAGGAATGCGCACCGCCGTCAGCGACGACCCACAGATTCCGGCTCAGGGAGAGGACGAGTCCCAGCCGGGTGAGTCGGACGAACCGGTGATTCTGGAGGAAAACATCACACCTTCCGGGGATGAGACAGACGCGGCGCAGGAGCCGGTTCAGGAGGATGTGATCGAAGAAGATGTGATTGAGGAAGATATGGGAGACGCTGTGATCGATGACAGCGCGGCAGGTGATGCCGGAGTCATGGACAGCGGCGAAGACGTGATCATTGAGGACAGCACGGTGGAAGACGCGTCCGGCGCCAGCCCCTCCGGCAGCGGTTACGGAGAGGAGCTGCAGGAAGGACAGATTCTGGAAGAAGTGGACGGACCGCCCACGGAAGGAGAATGACCGCCATGATCTTGGAATTAAAAGATATCTGTAAGGACTACTACCAGGGAAAACTGGTGGTGCCTGTTTTGAAACATGTGAATTTCTCCATGGAAGAGGGAGAGTATACCGCCCTCATGGGGCCCTCCGGATCCGGAAAAACCACGATGATGAACATCATCGGCTGCCTGGACAAAGCCACTTCCGGAGAATTCTTCCTGGACGGTCAGAACATCGGTCAGTGTTCGGAGAATGAGATGTCAGACATCCGTCTCCACAAAATCGGATTCGTGTTCCAGAGCTTCCATCTGCTTCCCAAGCAGACGGCCCTGGAAAATGTGGAGATGCCTCTGACTTACGCGAAGGTGCCCCGCAAAGAGCGCAGGGAAAAAGCCCTGCATGCACTGGAGCGGGTGGGACTGGCAGACCGGGTGGGATTCCGGCCCAACCAGCTCTCCGGCGGACAGATGCAGCGGGTGGCCATCGCCAGAGCCATGGTCAACCAGCCGAAGCTTTTGCTGGCGGACGAGCCCACCGGCGCGTTGGACACCAGATCCGGCGCACAGGTGATGGAGCTGTTCCAGAGTCTGAATGACGAAGGTGTGACGGTACTCATGATCACCCATGATCCCGAGATTGCCGCCATGCTCGGCGCATCGTGACCATCCGTGACGGAGAACTGAGCGAGAAAGGAGTGGTTGGATGACGAGAAAGAAAAAAGGAATCGTGATTCTGTGCGTCCTTTTGGTGATCTGTCTTCTGACCGGAACCATCGCCGTGGTGATACAGCGGGCGAACGCCAGCGCGGTCACCGTGGTGCCTGTGGACAGCATTTTCATGGAGAGCTACGCCCAGACCACTAATGTGGAGGGAAATGTATCCAATTCCGCCACCCAGAAAGTGAAATTCTCCGATGACACGACGCTTCAGGAGGTCTACGTGCAGGAAGGTGATCGGGTGAAAAAAGGTGATCAGCTGCTTACCTTCGATATGACCCTGACAGAAATGGAACTTTCCATTGCCCAGCTCACCAGACGCAGCCAGCAGCTTCAGCTGGAAGACGCCCGGGAGAGACTGGAGAGCCTGCAGAACGGCGGCCCCATCCTGGATGAAGACGAGACGCCCTCCGGCAGCGGCGTGGAAAACGAAGAGATCCAGGAAGATGCCGATGTGGTGGATGACAATGCGGAAGTGATCGAGGAAGCCAGCGCGCAGGAATCGGGAAAAAGCTTTTTTACCGCCTCCTGGAACCTGCAGGTGCCCGTTTTTCTGGCAGCTGTTGTGACGGACGGAGAAAAGGATCTGACAGAATCACCGGCTGCTCCTTCGGCAGCGCCTTTGGAGGATGAGGAACTGGGAGATGAGGAGACGCCTTCTCTGCCTGAGGAAGAACTTCCATCGGAGGAACCGGGAGAGCCGGATGACGAAATCGGCCTGGACGATCCGGAGGCGGAGGAGACGCCTGCGCCGGAAGAAACACCCGCGCCGGAAGAGACGGAGATTGTCGTGCCTCAGGTGGATCCAAGCCGCGCCGGAATGATTACCAGACTGACTGCCTCCACCATCGCGTTTTCCGGAGACGGAAGCGAGGAAGATCCCTTCACCTATATCTGCGGAATGGGAACGGATCAGGTGCCGGCTTCCAAAGGATTTCTGAACCTGATGATGGGCTACAGTCCGGACGGACAGACCCGATATGAACAGGTGGAACCCTATTATTTCCAGATTATTTTTTACACGGACGAAGCCCTGAAAGTACTCCAGGTGAACGCGGCGGAAGATCTGCAGAATCTGGAATTTCCGCTCACTGAAGTCTCTCCGGATCCGGAAGTGATTTTCCGGGCAGAGGATGCCCAGGACGGAACGGCGGAGGATCTGGAGGATCTGAACAGCGTGCTGGACAACGCCGTGGAAAACGGGGACGACAGTGTCTACTATTATGATGATTATTATGTGGAAGATCCCGGCTACGCCGAGGGAGACGACGGGGAAGGAGAGCCTGACACTCCCACCATTACCCGGGAAGAAGCCATCGAGAATAAAAAGAGCGATATCCGCAACCTGGAACTGGATCTGAAGGAAAGCGACATCAGCATTTCCAAACTCCAGAAGAAGCTGGACAACCGTACAGTGACCAGCAAGATCAACGGAACGGTGACGAAGATGGGAGATCCGAAGACCGGTTCCTATACCGGTGACGCGTTCCTGGAAGTGACCAGCGATCAGGGGCTGTATGTGACCGGAGCGGTCAGCGAGCTTCTGCTGGGCGATTTCAAAGAAGGAATGATCCTTAACGGAACCTCCTATGAGACCGGGGATTTCTTCGAGGCGAAGGTGACAGAAGTGGCGGACTACCCCATCGATGGAGCCCAGTACAGCTACGGAAACCCCAACGTTTCCTACTATCCGTTCACCGCGGAGGTACAGGGAGACGCGGATCTGGACGCGGACGAATACATCAGCCTCTCCTTCGAACAGGAGAACGCGGAAAACAGCATCACCATCATTAAGGCATTTGTCCGGGAAGAGAACGGGCAGAACTATGTGATGATCGACGACAACGGGAAATTGAAGAAACAGTATGTGACGGTGGGCGTCAGCACAGACGGGTACAGCATTCCCGTCAAGAGCGGCCTGTCCATGGAAGATAAGATTGCCTTCCCCTATGGAAAAGAGGTAAAAGAGGGAGCGAAGACCGAAGAGGGCACCCTGGACGACGTCTATGGATATTAGAACAGGGTACGGGAAAGGAGTAAACCATTATGCTTGAAAATATAAGATTGTCTTTTCAGGGAATCTGGTCCCACAAAATGCGTTCCTTCCTGACCATGCTGGGCATCATCATCGGAATCGCGTCCATCATTTCCATTGTTTCCACCATCAAGGGAACCAGCGAACAGATCAAGGAGAACCTGATCGGCTCCGGCAACAACGCGGTGACCGTCAGCCTCTACGAAGGCGAGATGGAATACGACGCGGATTTCGGAAGCACCGGCGCTGAGACGCCCATTCTCACGGAGCAGCAGAAGGAGGACATCCGCGGGCTGGACGATGTGGAAGACGCTTCCTTCTATTACAGCCGGGCCTATGCGGACAGCATCTACTACGAGAATTCCACCCTCCAGGGAGGAAGAGTGCTGGGCGTGGATCTGCATTATCTGGATACCTGCGGATATCTGGTGGAGACCGGGCGCGGCTTTGTGGAAAAAGATTACGACGGCTATAAGAAGGTGGCTATCCTGGACGATGTGGCGGCGGCCAGCCTTTTTCCGGAGGGAAGCCCCCTGGGGAAAACCGTGGAGGTCAAAAACGAACCCTTCGTGGTGGTGGGCATCATCCGGCAGTCGGATGACTTCGAGCCGGTGATCAATAACATTGACGAATACTATACTTACCAGCAGACCAGCACCGGAATGGTTCTGATTCCCAGCACTTCCTGGCCCATCGTCTATCAGTTCGACGAACCCCAGAATGTGGTGGTGAAAGCATCCAGCACAGATACCATGAGCAGTGTGGGCAAGAAAACCGAGGAGATCCTGAACGCGAACCTGGACAGCGAAGAGACGAAGATGCAGTACCGGGCCAACGATGTGATGGAGACCGCCCGGAATCTCCAGGAGCTCAGCCAGAGCACCAACACACAGATGCTCTGGATCGCCAGCATATCCCTGCTGGTGGGCGGCATCGGCGTCATGAACATCATGTTGGTGTCCGTCACGGAACGTACCAGTGAAATCGGCCTGAAGAAAGCCCATCGGAGCCAGAAAACGCTCCATCCTGATCCAGTTCCTGACCGAAGCCGCGGTACTGACCAGCATCGGCGGCGTCCTCGGCGTCCTGGCAGGACTGGTGCTCTCCCAGGTGGTTTCCCGGGTGTCCCGGAACCCCGACGGCGGTTAGCGTACCGTCCATTCTGGTGGCAGTACTGTTCTCCATGGTGATCGGCGTGGTCTTTGGCCTGATGCCTTCCGTGAAGGCAGCCAACCTGAACCCCATCGATGCGCTGCGCAGCGAATAGAAAAGAGAAGACGAAAAAGATTGATGAAAGACAGAGGCTGCCGTAAGGGCAGCCTCTTTTGCGACGCGGGAAAACCCCGGCAACTTCGAAGGGACACGAAAGTACTTTCAGATATCAGAGGATTTTATCCCTGGTCTCTTTGAAAAATATGGAAAAAAATACCGATGCGGAGGGGAATTCCCCTCCTTTTTTGCGCCCGGAGGACAGAAGATCCGGAAATGGTCGAAACTCCGGGAAATACTGGAAAATACGCAGGAAAATCTCTCCATTTCCCTTTCGAAACTTACAAGATTCCGTCTATTTATACCAAAAAGGAACCAAATAAACCAAAAAGCTTGCGAATGGGTAGGGCGTATGATATAATAAATGGCGGTTGAAGGATAAAAATATATGATTGAAAGTTAATACGAACACAGAGAAAATTCAGACAAAAGATCGCATTTTCAAGGGGGGTACGAATGTACAGAAAGAAACCAGAGAAATGGCCGAGACCTGTTGACTTCGTGATTCTGGATTTTGTGAGTATGCATTTGTCTTTTCTCCTGGCCTGCCGGATCGGGCAGGGGCCGGGGATACCCTACGCAGACCCGTTTTACCGCAACGCGGCGATCATGCTCTCCCTGTTGTATCTGACTTTTGTGCTTCTGGGACAGAACCACAAAGACCGGTACCGCAGAGGATGGGGACGGGAATTCATCGATTCTGCGCGGATGACGACGTATCTTGTCGGATTACTTCTGGTTTATCTATTCCTGACCCAAAGTTCAACCGAATATTCCAGGGCCGTGTTTCTGCTCCTGTGGGGGATCCAGATCCTGCTCACGTATCTGCTGCGGATGCTGCGCAAATGGCAGATCCGAAGGAGACAGTCCCGTGACACAGATGTTCATTCCCTCATCCTGCTGACTACTAGCAGAAGAGCTGAGGAGATGACCCGGCATCTGCGGGAACGCAGCAATGCGGATCTCAGACTGACCGGAGTGGGAATCGTAGACGGAACACAGGGAAGAATCTCCATCGATGGGATCCCGGTGATCGCCGGCGGTGATCAGATCCCGGAATGGATCCGCAGAAACTGGGTGGACGAAGTGTTCCTGGACACACCGGCGGACACGCAGGGAAGCCGCTCTGTTCCGCGACATTGCGGACAGCTGCCTGGAAATGGGAATCACCGTGCACCATCATCTCGCCGGCAATCCGGTGGGAGCGCACTGCCAGTCCATTGGAAATCTGGCCGGGTATACGGTGCTCTCTGTGAACGATGTGGATCTGGAAATCATCCGGCAGCCAGCTTTCAAACGGGTTCTGGATATCTGCGGCGGTCTCGCGGGATGCGTCATCGCGGCAGCGGCAGTGGTCTTTGTGGGACCATGGATTTATCTGAGATCCCCGGGGCCGATCTTTTTCACACAGAATCGGGTGGGAAAGAACGGCAAACAATTTGAGATTTACAAATTCCGAAGCATGTACCTGGATGCGGAGGAGCGAAAACAGGAACTGATGGAACAGAATCAGATGCAGGGACACTAGATCGCGTGTTAGAACGATCCGCGGATCATCCGCGGCGTCGGAAACTTCATCCGCAGAACCTCCATCGATGAATTGCCGCAGTTCTGGAATGTGCTCAAAGGTGACATGAGTCTGGTGGGCACCCGTCCTCCTACGGTGGACGAATGGGAAGCATACCAGCCCCGGCACCGGAAGAGACTGGCAGTCAAGCCGGGCATGACCGGCATGTGGCAGGTCAGCGGGAGAAGTGACATCACAGATTTCGAGGAAGTGGTGAATCTGGATATCAAATATATCCGGAACTGGTCCTTTTATCTGGATGTGAAGATCCTTCTGAAGACCGTATTGATCGTACTGAAACGAAACGGAGCGGCCTGACCTGAACGACAGGAAAAAAATTACCGAAAATTTACAAAAGATAACATAATTATATAGGAAGAAACTCATCCAGAGAAGTCGACAGAAAATCCCCGAAAGGGGGTTTTCTCGGCGCCTGCAGATGGTGAAATTTTCCAGAGATGGAAATGGAAGCCTCCGGGGCGAAAGCTTCCTGGAAGAGTGTTACATAGAAACAGCAGTAAGAGAGCAGTGGGAGAGTAGTCTTCGAGGGGAAAAACAAGTCCAAATAATAACAATTATTTGCCCCTCCGGCTGAAATACACCCTTCCCCTGCCCTGAAAACGAAACCGAAAACCAGTCCGGAAGCCGCAGGACGGCGGCCCTTCCGGCAGCAGCATGCGACGCACCGAAGGGAGGGAGGACCATGGGCAGTCTGGCACAACCGAATACCGGCGGAACCGGACCGAAGAAGAGACGGTTCCTGGAGCACTGGAAGGTCATCGCCTGCTACCTGGTGCTCTACGACATCGTGGCAGTGAACGCCTCCTACCTCTTCGGCCTGCTCCTGCGCTTCGACCTGCGCTACACCTCGATCCCGCCGGAATACCTGGACGCGTTCCTGGGGTTCGCCCCCTTCTACACCGTGTTCTGCCTGGCGGTGTTTTTCTTCCTGCGGCTCTACAACAGCATCTGGCGCTTCGCCAGCTTCAGCGAGCTGAACCGGATCTTCGCGGCCACCCTGCTGACCACCGGGTTCCAGATGATCGGCATCACCTGCTTCTTCCGGCGGATGCCCGTCTCCTACTACATCACCGGGTGCCTGACCCAGTTCCTGCTGGTGGTAGCGGTACGGTTTGCTTACCGGTACATCACCCTGGAGCGGTCCCGCCGGCAGAAAAACGCCCGGACCACCAAGAACGCCATGGTGATCGGCGCCGGGGCAGCCGGGCAGATCATCTTAAAAGAACTGAAGAACTCCACAGAGACCGCGGCGAAACCCTGCTGCGTCATCGACGACAACCCCAACAAATGGGGGCGTTTCATGGAAGGGGTGCCCATCGTGGGCGGCCGGGAGGAAATCCTCCCCGCGGCGAAAAAATACCAGATCGACCAGATCCTCTTCGCCATCCCCACCGCCTCCACCCGGGAGCGGCGGGACATCCTGAACCTGTGCAAAGAGACAAAGTGCAAGTTAAAAAGCCTGCCGGGCGTCTACCAGCTGGCCAACGGGCAGGTATCCTTAAGCAAGATGAAGGCCGTGGCCGTGGAAGACCTGCTGGGCCGGGAGCCCATCAAGGTGGACCTGGACGAGATCTTCCGGTACCTGAAAGGGAAGACCATCCTGGTGACCGGAGGCGGCGGCTCCATCGGGAGCGAGCTGTGCCGCCAGATCGCGGCCCACGAACCCCGGCAGCTGGTGATCTTCGATATCTATGAGAACAACGCCTATGAGATCGAGCAGGAACTGCGCCGGAACTACCCCGGCCTGAACCTGGCGGTGCTCATCGGCTCCGTGCGGGACAGCCGGCGGATCAACGCGGTGTTCGAGGAATACCATCCCGACATCGTCTACCATGCGGCGGCCCACAAACACGTGCCGCTGATGGAGAAAAGCCCCAACGAAGCGATCAAGAACAACGTGGCAGGCACCTATAAAACCGCCTACGCCGCCCTGAAACACGGGACGAAACGGTTCGTGCTGATCAGCACGGACAAGGCGGTAAACCCCACCAACATCATGGGGGCCAGCAAACGGCTGTGCGAGATGGTGGTCCAGAGCCTGGACGCCATAAGTAAGACCGGCCGGGAAGACCTGCTGCCCTTCCTGCACGCCCACAGGGAACCGATGGCGGAGGGACACAAAGTGTCCGATCCCGGGAACCTCACAGCGGACGGGAACCCCTGGGAGGCCGCCTTCGCGGAAGCAGCCGCCGCCCGGGAACCCTACGGCCCGGTGGCAGCCAAGAGCCACGGCAGCCGGCGGGAAGGGACCCAGTTCGTGGCGGTACGGTTCGGGAACGTGCTGGGGAGCAACGGATCGGTGATCCCCTTATTCAAGAAACAGATCGAGGCGGGCGGGCCGGTGACGGTCACCCACCCGGACATCGTCCGGTACTTCATGACCATCCCGGAAGCAGTGAGCCTGGTGCTCCAGGCAGGGACCTACGCCGGAGGCGGGGAAATCTTCGTGCTGGACATGGGGGAGCCGGTGAAGATCGACACCCTGGCCCGGAACCTGATCCAGCTGTCGGGCTATGAGCCTGGGGTGGACATCCCCATCGTCTACTCGGGGCTGCGCCCCGGGGAGAAGCTCTACGAGGAGAAGCTGATGGCGGAGGAAGGGCTGAAACAGACCCGGAACAGACTGATCCACATCGGGAAGCCCATCCCCTTCGATATCGGGACCTTCCTGGCACAGCTGGAAGAACTGGCCAATGCCAGCTACGAGAACAGCAGCCGGATCGTGGAGCTGGTAGAACAGATGGTGCCCACCTTCCACCCATCCGGGGAACACCCGGAGGAAACAGAACTAAAAATCTCTTCGAATTTTTAAGAACCCGGGAGTGGAGCCGGATCGTCGCCTTGCCGCGTCCGGTTGCCCGGGGGACAGACAGGAATCGTCATCTGCCTGAGAGAACGCAGAATGGCGGAGCCTGTCTTTTTTATAAAATAAAACCGCAAAAACAAAACGGAAAAAGAATCTATAAAATTTCACAGGCAAGGGAAAAGGAGAACCACATGTGGTACGTCATACAGGTACGCTCCGGCACGGAGGAGAAAATCCGCTTTCAATGTGAGCACCGGATTCCGGGAGAAGCCCTGGAAAAGTGTTTTATCCCTTACTATGAAGAGAAGAAACATATCCGGGGAAACTGGGAAATCAAGAAGAAAATCCTGTTCCCCGGATATGTTTTTGTTATCAGCAAAGACCTGAAATCCTTGTATGAAGGGCTGAAACAGGTACCCGGTCTCACAAAACTAATCGGAACGGGACAGGAAGTTGTCCCACTGACCGAAGAAGAACAGGCCTTCCTGCTGGAATTCGGCGGGGAAGACCAACTGGTGGGAATGTCCGAAGGAGTGATCGAACACTCCGTGACCCACGTGACCGCCGGCCCCTTGCAGGGAAAAGAAGCCTATATCAGGAAAATCGACCGGCACAAACGCAAAGCCTGGCTGGAACTGGAACTGTTTGGAAGAAAACAGCTGGTGGAAGTTGGACTGGAGATCGTGTCAAAAACTGTTTGAAAAAATGAAGAAACATGATTAAGACAGGTTCTATATATAGATAGTTGTGTGTACAGTATTTAGGAATTTTGATTTAAAGGAGCGCAAAAACATGTCTATTGACAAGAAAAAAATCATATGGATTTCTACAACAGTTTTAGGATTCGTGTTTGTAGGCATGAGTATTCTTGCTAGAAAGAAAAAGTTATCTTCTGTTTATGCGGATGATAAGGAACAGAGGAATCCGTTTGAAGGTAAAAAGGTTGTTCTTATTGAAGATAAAAATGATAAAGAGAATGCTGATGGTGTAAAAGGACATCTGGAAGCTATTGGAGATGTCGAGTACAATCCGACTTTCTATGAAAAGAAGATCAAGAGAGCAATTGATATAGTTTTATCTTTCGTCAGTCTTGTAGTCTTAGCACCTGTTTTTGTTATCATTGCCCTTGCTATCAAGATAGAAGATCCCGGTCCGGTTCTGTTTACACAGAAGCGTGTTGGACAGAATAAGAGATATTTCAAATTACATAAATTTAGAAGCATGAAGATGAGCACACCACATGATGTGCCAACACATCAGTTGTCGAATCCTGAGCAGTATATTACAAAAGTCGGAAAGTTCCTGCGTGCTCACAGTCTGGATGAGCTTCCGCAAATATGGGATATCTTCATTGGAAATATGTCAATAATTGGCCCAAGGCCTGGACTCTGGAATCAGGATCTATTGACAGCTGAGAGAGATAAATATAGAGCTAATGATGTAAAACCTGGCCTGACTGGTTGGGCACAGATAAATGGTCGTGATGAGCTGGAGATCCCAGATAAGGCGAAATTGGACGGGGAATACGTCAAAAAAATAAACCTTGGAATGGATCTCAAGTGCTTTTTGGGAAGCATTCATGTGTTTGGGAAAGATGAGAGTGTAATTGAAGGCAACACAGGGAAGATAAAGAAACACTCGGGTGTTTCCAGTACTATTGGTCGCCATTATACAGATAAAAAGAGTGCTGAGGAGTTAATCGGTCACATTGGCTTCGGAGAAGCTATCCGGGTTGATGAATCTGTTCGTAAGAATGTTTTGATTACAGGAGCTGGATCTTATATAGGAGAAACTTTCCGCGCATACGCTGTTGAACATTATTCTAACAATTTTACGATTGATACCGTAGATATGGTAGATCCAGCATGGAGAGATAAAGATTTTTCTGAGTACGATATTGTCTACCATGTGGCTGGTATCGCTCATGCAGATATCGGCAATGTATCGGATAAGGACAAGGAGAAGTACTACACAGTTAATACAGATCTTGCTATAGAGGTCGCTGAGAAAGCAAAGACAGACGGAGTGAAGAAATTCATTTTCATGTCTTCTATGATTGTTTATGGTGAATCTGCAGCTTACGGGTTTAAGAAGGTTGTGGGTGAACATACTGTACCGAGTCCAGCCAACTTTTACGGTGACAGCAAGTTACAGGCAGATGTCGGTGTTAGAGAACTTGCTAATGATAAGTTTAAAGTGATTGTGCTCAGACCGCCAATGATTTATGGAAAAGGCAGTAAGGGTAATTACCATACACTATCAAAATTAGGAAAGAAGTTCCCAGTATTTCCTGATGTTGAGAATGAGCGTTCTATGCTTTACATAGAGAATCTGTGTGAATTTCTGTGCCAGGTTATGTTGGTGGAAAAAAAAAATAAGAATAGTGTAGTTCTGATTCCACAGAATGCAGAGTGGACTAGGACAAGTGACATGGTTAAAGAGATTGCCAGAGTAAATGGCAAGAGAGTAAAGAAATTAAAATGTTTGAATTTAGCTGTTTTTGTAGGGAGCAAGCTGCCAGGTAAGATAAGCAGACTTGTGAATAAAGCATTCGGGAATAACTGCTATGCACATGAGATGAGTGTGTATCCGGGGATAGAGTATCAGAAGGTCGGATTGGGAGAATCAATTTATAGAACAGAAGGAAATGCAAGAGAGTCATCAGACTTAAAGGCAGATCAAATCGCAAAGGAAGGGGATTACAAACAGCGTAACGAAAACCGGAAAAAGCATATTCTTGTAATTTCGCAATATTTTTATCCGGAGACATTTAGGATTAACGATATGGCGAGTGAGTGGGTAAAACGAGGTTACAAGGTCACGGTTCTTACGGGGATTCCTAATTATCCAATGGGCAAGTTCTTTAAGGGATATGGATATACGAGGAAAAGAAGAGAAATTTGGAATGGTATTAACATCATCCGGATCCCGTTGATTCCAAGAGGCAATAGTTATATCGGTATGCTGGCTAACTACGGCTCCTTTGTTATTTCCGGTTTTTTCAAGAATCTATTGTCCAATATCAAAGCGGATTACGTGTTTAGCTTTGAAGTATCTCCTATGACGCAGGCATTGATTGGCTGTTGGTATGCAAAGAAACATCATATTCCACACTATTTGTATGTTCAGGATTTATGGCCGGAGAATGTGATCACCGTCACGGGGATTACAAATCACACCGTAATTGGAGCAATTGATAAGATGGTGGATTACATATACAAGAATACAGATGAAATATTTGCTACAAGTCCTAGTTTCGTGGATGCAATTTGTAATCGCAAAGTCAAAGTTGATAGGAATAAAGTTCACTATTTGCCACAATATGCCGAAGAATTCTATAGACCAATAGAGAAAATTGCTGTGCCAGAGATTTCAGATGATGGAAGTTTCAAAATTGCTTTTACTGGAAATATAGGTACTGCTCAGGGGTTAGATATTTTACCAAAAACAGCTGAATTACTAAAGAATGAGAACATCAAATTTGTAATAGTTGGTGATGGCCGTTATCAGGAAGAGTTAAAAAGAGAGATCGAAAAACGAGATGTGCAGAAACAGTTCATTATGATTCCTAGACAAAAAGCAGAACGGATTCCGGAACTGTTGAGTGCTTGTGATGCTGCTTTCCTTTCATTTAAGAATGATCTATTGTGGACTAAAACGATTCCAGCGAAACTTCAAAGTTATATGGCATGCGGAATGCCTATTATTGCTTCAGCAGAAGGAGAAACAAGAAGAATTATTGAAGAAGCTGAATGCGGAATCTGTTGCAGTATAGGTGATGAGACTCAACTTGCTAATGGGATAAGAACTATGCTAAAAGCGGACTTAAGATTGATGGGAGAGAATAGTCGATTTTATTGTAAGAATTATTTTGATAAGAAAAAACTGATGGATAAAATTGATAATTATTTTTGCTAAGGTAGGGAGTGAGAATATGTCTGAGAGAAACTATCAGATATGCAAGTGCTGTGTAATGGATACTTCTGACGATGATATAGTTTTTGACAATAATGGAGTATGCATGCGTTGTAATGAATACAAGGAAAGGATTTTGCCAAAATGGAATTATGGTAAGGGACACGAAAAAGAACTAGCTACTTTACTTTCAGAAATTAAGCGAAAGGGAAAGGAAAAGAAATATGATTGTATTCTTGGCCTAAGTGGAGGTTTGGATAGTTCTTACATGTTACATATGGCTGTAAAAGAGTGGGGACTCAGACCTTTTGTTTTTCACATAGACGCTGGTTGGAATCTTCCTGTGGCTAAAAATAATATTAAAAAGCTTACTAGTAAGCTGGGAGTAAAGCTTCATATCGAAAAATTAGACTGGAATGAGATGCGTGAAATGCAGCTGGCCTGGTTTCGAACAGGACTAGAAATGCTTGATGCACCTCAGGATCATGCCTTTATTGCACTCATTGACAAATACTCTCGGAAGCTTGGTGTTAAATATATTTTAAATGGATATAACATCTCTACAGAGATTATTGCTGATCCAGCGTCTTGGGAAAAAGGTTCTGGCCCAACTGGCGATGGAACATATATGAAAGATGTAATCAAAAAATATTGTTCTATTCCAATCAAGAATTACACTTTTACAAGTGGTATTAGACATAAAGTGATTATGCCATATGTTTATGGTGTAAAAACGCTGAAACTTTTGAATCTAATACCTATAACTCGGCAACAGATGATAGAGGTCCTTGGTAAAGAATACGGATATATCCCATACGGGCAGAAGCATTTCGAAGATTTAATTACGAAGTTTTTAGAAGGATGGTGGCAGCCTACAAGATTTGGTCATGATATCAGACGCGCTCAGTTATCAAGTCTTGTTGTTACAGGACAAATGACAAGAGATAGGGCATTACAAATTCTAGAGCAACCACCACTATCTAAAGAGGAAAGTAAAAAAATATTTAAGGAGGTTGCTAGAAAACTTGAAATTTCAGAAAAAGAATTAATGGAGTTTTATAGACTTCCTAAATGTACAGAAAAATTTAAAAGCCAAGAAAAGATATATAATATTGGAATACGCATGTTCGAAATTTTAGGCGCAGAGAAGAGAATTAGAAAATAAGTTGGTTTAAAAAGTTGAATGATATGTGAAAAAAAATCTAAACATTGTTTTAGAAAAAAGTATGTATCTGTATCTGCCGCTGGAGAAAAAAGTACATTATAAAGGAACTAATGAAAAATGAAAGTTTTGTTAATTGACGTGAATTGCAAGAATAGTAGTACGGGGAATATTGTTTATAATTTGTATAATTATATAAATTCTTCGGGCGACGAAGCTGCGATATGCTATGGTAGAGGGACTAAAATTCAAGGAAAGAATATCTTCAAGTTTGGTATTGATGCAGAAACATATCTTCATGCGTTATTAACTAGAATAACGGGGTTTACAGGTTGTTTTTCCTTTTTTTCTACTAGAAGATTGATAAAGTATATTAAGATTTTTGCTCCGGATGTTGTTCATATTCATGAGCTGCATGCATATTTTGTGAATGTAAAAACATTGATTAATTTTCTGAAAACAAATCATATCAGAACAGTAATGACACTTCATTGCGAATTCGCATATACAGGAAAATGTGGGCACTCTGTAGAATGTGAACAGTGGAAAACTGAATGTAAGAAATGTCCTCATTTGAAGCAGTACGTATCAACAATGTGGTTTGACCATACAAATTTTATGTTTAAACAGAAAAAAAAGGCCTTCAATAATTTTTACGAATTATCAATAATTACACCATCAAATTGGTTGGCTGAAAGAGTGAAAGATTCCTTTTTAAAAAACTATCCATTAAGTGTTATACATAATGGTATTGATATAACAATATTTCATCCTAAAGATGTTAGTAATTTGCGGAGGGAATTAAGGATAAATAAAAATGAAAAAATAGTATTATCTTTGGCACCGCACTTGATGACAAAAATAAAAGGCGGAATATTTGTAAAAAAAATTGCAAGGATATTAAACAATAAAAAAATACGTTTTGTAATGGTAGGAGTTGATGGGGTTGACCGTGTTTATGAAAACAATGTAATCATGTGTGGCCCCCTTTCTGATAAAAATTTATTGGCTGATTATTATTCATTGGCTGATTTGTTTTTAATTTGCAGTGAAAGAGAAAACTTTCCTACTACATGTATAGAGGCTCAATGTTGTGGTACTCCAGTATATGGATTTAATACAGGAGGAATAAGCGAAACGTGTGTTAATAGAGAAGGTCATTTTGTGGATTACAATAATTGCAATAAATTAGCGCAGTTAATATCTGAAGCTCCGTATAAGACTGCTGATACGGCGGATAGATTATCAAGAAAAGCGTTTTTGGAATATTCGTTCAGTAGTTTTAGTGAGAAGAATATAGAAATTTATAGACTGAAGTAAATAGTAAGCCGATCTGAAGTGTAAAATTTAGGAGGAATTAGTAAATACAGTGAAAGTATTATATATGGTCAATGTTCCAGCTCCTTATATGGTTAACTATTTTAATGAGCTAGGAAAATATTGTGAGTTAACGGTACTTTTTGAGAAAGAGACCTCCACAGAGAGAGATAAAAGCTGGAAAGAATATAATTTTACCAATTTTAGAGGAGTTATTTTAAAAGGGATATCAACGGCAGTAGACATGGCTTTCTGCCCTCAGATAATTAGATATCTAAAAAAAGATAAATATGATTTTATTATTTCATCATCAATGGCTACCCCCACAGGGATCTTGGCAATAGAGTATATGAAATTGAGAGGAATTCCATATTATTTAGAGAGCGAGGGAGGATTCGCAAAGAATGGGAAAGGAATAAAAGAAAATATAAAGAAAATTGTAATGCAAGGAGCAGCAGGATATTTTAGTACTACTGCGATAGGCGATAATTATTTTATGACATATGGAGCTGATGAAAGCAAAATATATAAATATCCATTTACATCACTGTATAATAAAGACATTCTCTTGGAACCTGTGGGGCAGAGAGAAAAAATAGATTTACGAAGACGATTAGGTTTAAGGGAAGAAAGAGTTGTTATATCAGTTGGACAGTTTATTTATCGGAAAGGATTTGATGTGCTTATTAAAAGTGCTGCCAAGCTGGATAAAAGCATAGGAATATATATTATTGGTGGTGAGCCAACTGAAGAATATATAAAATTGAAAAAAGAATGGTCAGCTGAAAACGTGCATTTTGAAGGATTTAAAAGCAAATATGAATTATCGAATTATTATAAAGCGGCAGATCTTTTTGTTCTTCCTACCAGGGAAGATACCTGGGGATTGGTAATTAATGAAGCAATGGCATATGGGTTACCCATAATTACAACAAATCGGTGCATTGCTGGATTGGAGCTGGTCGATTCTGAAAATGGTTGCATTATTCCAGTTGAATCTGACCAGGATTTAACAGATGCTATTAGTGAAATCCTAATTGATAAACAAAAACTATATTTAATGGGAAAAAAATCAATAGAAAAAATTAAATGGTATACATTTGAAAACATGGCTCAAATTCATCTTGATTTTTTTCAAAACGCGTCTTCAAATTATTAAAACAGGAGAAATTATAGTGAATATTATTTATACATCATGCCTTGTATCGGAAAAGAAATCAAGAAAAATATGGGGAGATTCTCAAATATATGAAGGATATCAGGTTCAAAAATTTCACAGACTGTTTAGTGAGGGATTATGTTTAAATGGGTGCGAAGTAAATGTGTTGAGTATACTTCCAATTACTAGAAAAAACTGCAAAAGACTTTTTTTCTTTGGTGAAAGTGAATATCAAAAAAAAATGAAATATATTTATCCTTTTATTATAAATATTCCATGGGTGAAGTATATATTTGGCGGAATTTCAGTAATATATCATATTTGCAAACTAAATAATAAGAAAGATGATAATTTTATAATTGCAGATTGTTTAAATCAAACAGCTGCACTAAGCAGTGTTATTGCTGCGAGAATTTTAAATATTCCATCTATTGGTATCGTAACAGATCTTCCGGATTTTTTATCAGGAAAGGAAAATAAGATTAATAATTTTATTTTGCGATTGTTTGATAAATATATTTTATTAACAGATGAAATGAGTACATATATCAAAAAAAATATCACCCATAAGAATAAACCATATATCGTGATTGAAGGAATGGTAGATGAAAAAGTAAATCCTGTGAAATTGAAACAAAATACTTATAAACATAACACAAAGAGAATTTGTATGTACGCAGGGATAGTGGATGAAAAATATGGTCTCAATAATCTAGTTGAAGGCTTTATAGAAGCAGATATTCCGGATGCAGAATTGCATATTTATGGGAATGGCGAATATGCAGAAAAACTTAAACAAATTTGCAAAAAAAATACAAGGATTCGTTATTTTGGTACAAAAAAAAATTCTTTTATTGTAGAAGAAGAACAGAAAGTTGATTTGTTGGTTAACCCTAGGCCATCTACCGAAGAATTTACGAAATATTCGTTCCCCTCTAAGAACATGGAATATATGGTTTCTGGAACACCGATGTTAACAACAAAATTGCCCGGTATGCCACAAGAATATTTTCCGTATGTCTATACCTTTGAAGATGAATCTGCTACAGGGATAGCAAAAAAATTGAAGCAAGTGTTATCTTTGCCCCGAGAAGAACTATATAAAAAGGGAAAAGAAGCACAAAATTATGTTTTGCGTAATAAGAGTGCAAGAATACAGGCATCAAAAGTAATGACATGGTTATCTAGTAAGAAAAATGGAGAATAGGAGCGTTTTAGATGAAAATGCGCACAAAAAAAGTAATACATATAGATATTTTTACAATTTTTATGCTGTTGTCATGTATAGTCGCCATGTTTTATTTTATCCCATTTATGTCAAATTTTTTATCTCCTTTTTCTATGTTTGGAATACTGTGTATTTTATTTTTTATAATATTTTTATTTAGTGATTGGAAAAAAATTCAGATCCTTTTGATCAACGGTTTGTGTATAATATTAGCACTTATTGTATTTGGTATAAAAGGATACAAAAATCAAGGAGTCGTTGGAATATACTCAATTACCTTAATTTTTTTCCCTGTGTTTTGCGCAATATTTTTAATATGTAAAAAACAATATGAAAAGTTAAAAATATTATCATATATTACCATTATAGGTTTAACAATCACAGCGATTACTACTTATTTGGGTGTATTATTATTTCCTGAGATTGCAAGAACATTGGCAGCAGTCAGCGAATCAGATACAGAAATTATTGCTATCAGCACACAAATGAATATCGGCGGATTTGATATTGTATACTGTGTGGTTTTGGCACTGCCATTGTATTTTATTTTAATTGAACATTTTGCAAATGGAAAAGTGCTTGTAGAGAAAGGTTTGAAAATATTAGTAGTTTTACTGATAGGAATGTTTGTTTTAAAAACTCAATATACAACAGCCGTACTTTTGTTATTTCTAAGTGTTTTTTTAATAATTATATTTAGAAAAGTCAGCATAAAAGGAATGATCATTCTGGCTTTTTTGATAGTATTGATGTTTGAAAGTTTTAGTGACGATTTGGTCAATGGATTGAATCATACAGCAGAAATTGTAAATAGTGAATCTATATCAATGCGTTTAGAGGAATTGGCTGATTCAATTAATGCAGGAGCAGTGAGTGGCGAAGATATTACGGAAAGAAGTAAAGTATATAAGAAGTCAGTAGATATATTTCTGGCAAATCCTATAATTGGGAGTTGGCATATTGAAGGTGTAAGCAGCGTTGGTGGTCATTCTACAGTGTTGGATCTGTTAGCTTATACTGGTAGTATAGGTGGTTTGTTTATTGTTTATACAATATATAAAGTTGAGAGGTACCTTTTAGGCACAATGAAAAGCGATATAAACGGAAAATATATACAGATATTTTTAATGAATTTCTTTGTTTTATCAGTGTTAAATCCTATAATAAGCGGGACATTTTTCGCACTAGGTTTTATTGTACCGTCTGGATTGATAGTGGCTAATATAGAAATAGAAAACAAAAAATGAAAGGAAAAGTTGTGGACAAGATATTATGGCTGTGTAATGGAGCACCACTGCGTGCTGGTAATTTTTACTCAAATTGTAATAAGAGAGGAATTAGTTGGATTGATAGTTTATTAGATGTTTTTTATGAAAAAGACGATATAGAATTGTATATCTTTTTTCCAATAGAAAATAAAAAAGATGCCGAAATTAAGAAGGAGAAAAATATTTTTTTTTATCCGTTTAAGAATCTAAAAGCTCCACATAAATATAACTTTAATCTAGAAGGAGAATTTTATGAGAAAATAATAAAAATAAAACCGGGAATTATTCATATTTTCGGAACAGAATTTTCACACTGTTTATCAATGATGCGTGCAGTTCAGAAAGCAGATATGAGCGAAAGTACTGTCATTAATATTCAAGGATTATGTTCGTTTATAAAAGATCATTATTTTGCTTTTCTTCCATTTAAAATTATTTACAAGTATACATTTCGTGATTTTTTGAGACATGACAATATTTTACAGCAACAAAAAAAGTTTAAAGCTCGAGGTGAATTTGAGAGAACAGCGATAGGATTGTCAAGAAATGTAATAGGAAGAACAGATTGGGATAGGGCATGCATAGCGGAAATGAATCCAGATTGTAATTATTATAGTTGCCATGAAGTGATCAGGAAACAGTTTTATGAACATTGGTGGGATATAAATAGTTGTGAAAAGTATTCTATTTTTATCAGTCAGTCATTTTATCCATTAAAAGGATTTCATATTTTATTAGAGGCTGTTTTAATATTGAAGAGACAATATCCTAAAATAAAAATCTATACAACGGGGAACAGTCCTCTAAATACAAAGCGTATCAGAGAGAATAGTTATTCGCAATATATTAGAAAAATGCTTATTCATAATAAATTAGAAAACCAAGTATATTTTTTGGGAGAATTAAATGCAGAAGAAATGTGCCAACAATATTTGAAGGCTCATGTATTTGTATCGGCATCTTCAATAGAAAATTCGTCTAATTCTTTGAGTGAAGCGATGCTTTTAGGGGTTCCTTGTGTAGCAAGTGATGTGGGAGGAACAGTATCACTCCTTAACAACCGTGAAGACGGTTATATGTATCCGGCAGATGAACCGTATATGCTTGCTTATTATATAAATAAAATTTTTGAAGATGATAATCTTGCCATAAAATTTTCTCGGAACGCAAGACAGCACGCATACTTGACACATGATAAAAATGATATTATCAAAAAAATGATAAAAATTTACGGAGAGATAAAAAAATGAAAGTTAGTTTTTTCTCTAATTTTTTAAATCATCATCAGCTGCCATTTTGTAGGGAAATGTTCCGGTTATTAGGCGGGGATTTTCTGTTTATTGCAACAGAAAAGATTCCTCAGGACCGTCTAGAGTTGGGATATGAAGATATGAATCACAAAGACTCTTATGTGATTCGGAGTTATGAATCTGTTGAACAAAAGAAAAAAGCGTTAAAGGCTGGAATAAATTCCGATGTCGTGATCATTGGATCGGCGCCGGATTTTTTTATTGAAGATCGATTAAAGAAAAATAAGTTGACTTTTAGATATAGCGAAAGAATTTTTAAGAATGGATATATACATGTATTTGATCCAAGAAATATTTTAGGCATGTGGCAAAACCATACTAAATATCGAAATAAAAATTTAAGAATGTTGTGTGCAAGTGGATATACAGCGTATGATATGAATTTGTTTATGGCATATCCTAATAAGATGTATAAATGGGGATATTTTCCTCAAGTATTAGAATACGATATCGATCAATTGATAGCAAAAAAGTCGGACGAGGTCGTAGATATTTTGTGGGTGGGAAGATTTATTAAATTTAAACATCCAGAACAGATTATAAAAGTAGCTAATTATTTAAAGGCAAGAAAAGTTAAATTTATAATAAATATGATAGGAATTGGCGATTTAAAAGCTGATATTGAGAGCCTTATAAAGAAAAATCATTTAGAAAAATATATTTATTTGCGAGGTGCAATGCCCCCTGAAGAAGTTAGAGGTTATATGGAAAAAGCTGAAATTTTTCTCTTTACCAGTGATTTTGGAGAAGGATGGGGAGCGGTATTGAATGAAGCAATGAATAGTGGTTGCGCTGTTGTGGTTAGTCATGCTATAGGAAGTTCGCTTTTTTTAGTTTCTCATATGGATAACGGGGTGATATATCAATATGGAAACGATGAAGACTTGAATAAAAAAGTTTTTATGCTATGCGAGAATGCTGAATTAAGAAAACGGTTGGGAAAGAATGCATATAAAACCTTACAGCTTAAGTGGACACCTCATAATGCAGCAATTAACTTTTGTAAACTGTCCGAGTCATTACTAAGCGGAAATGAACTTGCTATTTTAGAAGGTCCGGGGTCCCAAGCAGATGTTGTTCCCCCCAAAAGGGCCTATGGATATATGATAAGAGGTGAAATTGGTTCTTCCAAAAAGCTGATGAAAAATAGGTGCAAAACTTTATAAATGCAGGAAAGGAAAGAATTTTATTGAAGAATTAGAGGTTAAACAATGAGTATTTTTTTATGTGGCGAGACAGGTATAGTGAATAGAGGTTGTGAAGCGATCATCCGTTCTACAGTTAAAGTGCTTAACAAACAACGCAGTGGAAATATCTATTTAGCAACTTCAGCACCAGAAATGGATATGCCTTTGACTAAAGAATTGGGAATTAATATGATTCGTTACAATTCCTTTCCTACAAAATATCACCGCTACTATGCTGCAGTAATGAGAAGGTTGAAGCATTCTGTAGATGGTAAATTTTTACAGGCTGAATTATTTTCACGTATTGGAAAAAAAGATATATGTCTGAATATCGGCGGAGATACCTATTGCTATGATAGACCAAGCTATAGTATTGAATTAAATAATTATACAAACAAGCATGGTATTAACAATATTTTATGGTGTTGCTCCGTAGAAGCAGATGTTATGCGGGGAGAAATATTAAAAGATTTAAAAAAATACAAATATATTTTTGCAAGAGAGGGAATTACATTTCAAAATCTCTTGAAATCTGGAATTAGTGAATCATGTATCGTTAAGTGTTGTGATCCGGCCTTTTTTTTGAATAAAGAAAAAGTAGAACTACCACAAGGGTTTGTCGTCGGAAATACCGTTGGGCTCAACGTCAGTGAGTTGATTGTTTCTGAAAAGAACCCAAATTCGTATGGATACATTGTCGGATTAATTAAAGAAATTCTCGAGAAAACAGATATGTCGGTCTGCTTGATTCCACATGTGTATAGTATTGAAAAGAATATATGTGATTGGCCCATACTTTCTAAGATTTATGGCGATATTAAAAGTGATCGGATATGTATTGTTGATGAAGAATATAATTGTGAGCAACTAAAATATATTATTTCCAAATGTAGATTTATGATAGCTGCAAGAACACATGCCAGCATTGCTGCGTACTCTTCTTTAGTTCCAACACTAGTATTGGGATACTCAGTTAAATCAAAAGGGATTGCACAGGATTTGTTTGGAACATATGAACATTATGTCTTGCCTAATAAAGAAATTACCCCCCAAAGGTTGAGTGAAGATTTTTGGTTTATTTATAGGAATGAACAAGCAATTCGTGACAAACTCTGTGATTCTCTTCCAGAGTATAGACAACAGCTTTTAAATGCAATTTCCAAATTAAACGAATTCGATTATAAGACGAATGAAATTTGTGATCATGCATTGTGTACAGGGTGTCAGACATGCAGATTGGCATGCCCAAAAGATTGTATTTCAATGAAACAAGCGGCTGACGGGTTTTATTATCCTTCAATCGATGAGGAGAAATGTATCTCCTGCGGTAAATGTCAGGCCGTATGTCCTGTGGCAAACCGATATAAGGATGACGGTCAAGAACCACTGTGCTTTATCGCAGTTAATAAAGATGAGGATATCCTGCGTGTCAGCTCCTCTGGAGGAGTGTTTCATGAAATTGCTGAAAGAGTACTTGGAGAGTCTGGAGTTGTATTTGGAGCAGCCTTTGATAAGAAACAGCATGTAGAAATTGTAGCATGCGATTCATCGGAAGATTTGATAAAATTGCATGGTTCAAAATACGTACAGGCAGATGTGCTGGACACCTATAAAGAAGCTGAGAAAAATCTAAAAGCCGGGAAAAAAGTTTTATTTTCCGGAACTCCATGCCAAATAGGCGGGTTGTATGCCTATTTGGAACAAGAGTACGAGAATTTGATTACGGTGGATGTGATATGTCATGGGGTTCCCTCTCCGAAAGCCTGGGAAGAATATAAAGACAGTGTTGAGAAAGAATACGGAGCTCGTGCTAAAAAAGTGAATTTCCGTTGTAAAGATACAGGATGGCGGGAATTTTCTTTAAATTTTCTTTTAGAAGATGGAAGAACTTTTAAAGAAAAAACGACAGAGAATCTTTATTTGCGCGCATTTATTACACATTTGATTGTACGTCCTTCTTGCTACATGTGTTCCTATAAACAGATACACAGACAGGCAGATATTACTCTGGGGGATTTTTGGGCAATTAATAAGTGTAATAATATGATTGATGATGATAAAGGTATGAGTGTCGTTTTTCTTCATTCTAGCAAGGGGCGAATACTTTTTGATTTAATTAAGACGCACTTTAGGTTTGAAGAAATAGATTTTTCAAGAGCTGTAATGGATAATTCATCTTATTTTGCATCAAAAGAACCAAGTCCATATCAACGACTATTTAATAAAAAGTGGAAGCAAAAATCCTTTCCGAAAGCAGCCAGGGTTTTTTTCGAAAAAGGAAAGATTGCATCTTATTATAGAAAATTAAAGTTGATTACAAACTGGAGTTGGAAATAATACGATAAGGGGCGTATAAATGGCTGAACAAGGAAGAAGCAGAGGAATTGCGATTTCATATACATATACAATTTTAAATACGGTCATCGGCTTGTTTATGTCAGCTTATATCATTCGTATGTTGGGGCAGACGGAATATGGCGTATATCAGACCATAACATCGTTTGCAACATATTTGACTTTGTTCCAGTTTGGGACAGGATCAATTATGACGAGAAATATTTCTCTTTGCAGAAAAGATGGATCCGAAACGAGATTATATAAAAAAAACACATCGACAATTTGGACTGTTGCAGTAATCCAGTCCGCTATCATTGCAATTATATCAATAGTGTTCTATCTGATGATAGACAGTATTTATCAAAGATCACTGACCGTTGATCAGATTAATTATGGAAAGCTGCTATTTTTAATCGTCGCATTAAAAATGATTTTATCCTTTTTTATTCAAGTTTTAAACGGAATTATTCTCGGATGCGAGCACTATAGTTTTTCTTCAGTTGTTCAACTTGTTTTTTTGATTGTTAGAACAGGATTAGTAGTTGCATTATTACTGTTTAAGCCATTTGCGATATATTTGGTTATTCTTGATTCTGCTTTAGAAATAATAATGTTCACATTTACCTATTATTACTGCTGGAAGAAGCTGGAAGCTTCTTTTTCAATCAAGTATTTTGATAAAAAAATATTTATGAATGCCCTGCCATTGGCAATGGCTCTGTTTTTGCAGACTATCATTAATTTGACAAATAGTAATGTTGATAAGTTTGTTATTGGTATTTTAATGTCACCTGAAGCGGTTTCTGTATATTCTATCGGTATGTTTGTATATACAACTTTCTCTTCGTTGACAACCATTCCGATTTCTATGTATATGCCTAAAATCGCAGCGGATATGCGAGAAGGGAAACAAGGCGCTGAATTGACAAAGAGTTTAATTCAACCGTGTAGATTGATTTTTCTGATAGGTGGACTGGTCTTGTTTGGGTTCATAACGATAGGCAGACAATTTATATCTATTGTGTATGGAAGCGACTACAGAGAAGTATGGATAATCGCGGTTGTTATAATGATACCGATGCTGATTAATATGAGTAATGGTGTACTTGTAAATGTTCTAGACATTATGAATAAGCGTTTAAGCCGTTCCTTTTTCTTGCTTATAACTACAATTGGAAATATTATTTTGACAATTTGGTGGATCCAAACATGGGGAATGATTGGGGCAGCGGTTGCAACGGGTATATGTACATTAATTGGTCAAGATTTACTATTGAATATTTACTATAGCAAAGTAATAAAAATAAGGATTCTTTACTTGTTCAAAGAAACATTTAGAGGAATTCTTCCAAGTTTAGTTTTAGCTACAGCTTTTGGATTTTTGTCAATTAATTGGATTACAAGCCAATATATTCAATTTATTGTTGGAGGTATTATTTTTTTGACGGTTATGGCTGTAAGCATGATCACTTTTGGAGCAAATATTTATGAAAAGCAACAATTTTCAAGAAAAATAAAAATTTAATATAAGCAAATATTTCGAAAATGTCTTTTGATAATTGATAACGGACCAAGAACTCGTAGAAAAAATATATATGGATTAAAAAAATAACCAAGGAGTTAAAACCCATGACAACAACCAAATTTTTTAAAGACAAAACTTTAATGATTACCGGAGGAACAGGTTCCTTCGGATCCACAGTTTTAAAACATTTTTTAGATTCGGATCTCGCTGAGATCCGAATTTTTTCACGTGATGAGAAAAAACAGGATGATATGCGTCACGAATTGCAGGCAAAACATCCAGATCTGGCTGGAAAGGTAAAATTCTATATTGGCGATGTCCGCAACATGCGTTCTGTAGAAGATGCGGTGCAGGGGGTGGATTATATATTTCATGCAGCAGCCTTGAAGCAAGTCCCTTCCTGTGAGTTTTTCCCTATGGAGGCCGTGCGAACCAATGTAGAAGGAACCGACAATGTTCTTCATGCGGCGGTGGCCGCTGGAGTACAGCGAATTGTCTGTTTATCTACAGATAAAGCAGCCTATCCTATCAATGCTATGGGGATTTCCAAGGCTATGATGGAAAAAGTGATCGGGGCAAATGCACGAGTAGCGGCGGGGAAAACTACTATCTGCTGCACCCGTTATGGTAATGTGATGTGCAGCAGGGGATCGGTGATCCCCCTTTTTATTGATCAGATTAAAGCTGGAAATCCGATTACCATTACTAATCCGGAGATGACCCGTTTTTTGATGAACCTAGATGAAGCAGTGGCTTTGGTGATGTTTGCTTTCGAGCATGGAGAGCCGGGAGATCTGTTTGTCCAGAAATCGGATGCCAGCACTATTGGAGATCTGGCAAAAGCGGTACAAAGACTGTTCGGAGATACGGGTACCCATATTATTGGAACCCGACATGGCGAAAAACTGTTTGAAACGCTAATGACTAATGAAGAATGTATTCGCAGCCAGGATATGGGAAACTATTACCGGGTACTGCCGGACGGACGAGATCTGAATTACGACAAATTCTTTGTTCAGGGTCAGGTACAGACCATGGCTGGAGAAGCTTATACTTCTCACAATACGCAGCGTCTAAATGTAGAGGAGACAGTGGAGAAAATTTTGACTACGGATTATGTAAAAGAAGCCTTGAGAAAATAATTGTGTTTCTGAGACCCCCAAAACGCAACATAGAATTTTGACTAAAACGTAGGAGGATTCGTTATATGAAAATACTGGTAACTGGTGCAGCAGGGTTTGTAGGAAAGAACCTCTGTCAGTCACTGTACAATCTTAAAGAACATAAAGACCGAACCCGCCCTAATCTGAATATTGAAGATATTTTGGAATATGATCTTCATACGGATCCGTCCCTGCTGGATTCCTACTGCAGGCAGGCGGATTTCGTATTTAATCTGGCAGGAGTCAATCGTCCCAAAGAACAGGCAGAATTTATGGAAGGAAATTTCGGATTCGCTTCCACCTTGCTAAACGTATTGAAAAAATACGGGAACCACTGTCCGGTTATGCTTGCCTCTTCCATACAGGCTACCTTGCTGGGAAGATACGCAGGCAGTGAATATGGAAAAAGCAAGTTAGCAGGAGAAGAGTTATTTTTTGATTATGGCAGGGCAACTGGATCCAAAGTTCTGGTCTATCGTTTTCCTAATTTATTTGGTAAATGGTGTCGCCCCAATTATAATTCCGCAGTAGCCACATTCTGTAACAATCTGGCCAATGATCTGCCAATTCAGGTTAATGACCGCAGCACAGAGTTGGAACTGCTTTACATTGATGATCTGGTATCGGAACTATTGGATGCTCTGGAAGGGAAAGAACATCACTGTGAGTTCAGCGGTACGGAAGCGGTTGAGCAACCGGATGGCAGATACTGTTATGTGCCAGTTACACATAGAGCCACTTTGGGTGAAATCGTAGATCTGCTGGAAACGTTTCGGGCAGAGCCGGATACACTGGTCATGCCTCAGATGCCGGAAGGGTCTTTTTCGAAAAAACTATATTCTACCTATCTCTCCTACCTTCCCAGAGAAAAGGCAGCTTTTCCGCTGAAAATGAATAAAGATGAGCGGGGAAGCTTCACAGAACTTTTGAAAACGAAGAATTGTGGACAGTTTTCTGTGAATATCAGTAAACCAGGAATTACCAAAGGACAGCACTGGCATCATACCAAATGGGAGTTTTTCATTGTAGTATCTGGATATGGTCTGATTCAGCAGAGGAAAGTCGGTGTAGATGAGTCTGGGAACCCTTATCCAGTTCTGAATTTCGAAGTTTCCGGAGAACAGATAGAAGCTGTCCATATGCTGCCGGGCTACACTCATAATATTATCAATCTGTCCCAGACAGAAAACCTGGTAACCGTAATGTGGGCCAATGAACTTTTCGACCCAGAACACCCGGATACCTATTTTGAGGTTGTTGAATAAATGAATAAACTTTTGTTTTG
The DNA here is from genome assembly GCA_963927715.1 of uncultured Blautia sp. GTDB lineage: Bacteria > Bacillota > Clostridia > Lachnospirales > Lachnospiraceae > Blautia_A. Next base: position 220,230 of record CAWVBU010000002.1, read on the forward strand.
GGAGGCTCATTAGAAAAGAAAAGGAAGAAAAGACCTCTATCGTTAACTGAGGTTGTTTAAAATAGAAAGGAACAACTAAGAAAATGAAAATTGATTATTCAGATGTTGTATTTCAAAACAATGGCAAACTGAAGCTTCTGATCATCGTTGGCACCCGCCCGGAGATCATCCGGCTGGCGGCTGTCATCAACAAATGCAGGAAATACTTTGATGTAATCCTGGCTCACACCGGACAGAATTATGATTATACGCTGAACGGGATCTTTTTTGAAGATCTGAAGATAGATCGTCCGGAAGTCTACATGGACGCTGTGGGCGATGATCTCGGGGCAACCGTAGGGAATATTATCAACTGCTCTTACAAGCTGATGAATCAGATCCGTCCGGACGCTCTGCTGATCCTGGGAGATACGAATTCCTGTCTGTCAGCCATCGCGGCCAAACGCCTGCATATTCCGATTTTTCATATGGAAGCGGGAAACCGATGTAAAGATGAGTGCCTTCCGGAGGAAACCAACCGCCGGATTGTGGACATCATTTCTGATGTGAACCTGGCGTATTCAGAACATGCCAGAAAATATCTCCATGAGTGCGGTCTTCCCAAGGAACGTGTCTATATGACAGGTTCTCCTATGGCAGAGGTGCTGCACCAAAATCTGGAAGAGATTGAAAACTCGGATATCCTGACGAAACTGGGGCTGGAACCTGGCAGATACATCCTCCTTTCCGCCCATCGGGAAGAGAATATCGATACAGAGAAAAACTTCCTGTCTCTTTTCAACGCAATTAATAAAATGGCGCAGAAATACGATCTGCCGATTTTGTATTCCTGCCACCCCAGAAGCCGGAACCGCCTGGAAACATCCGGTTTCGTATTGGATCATCGGGTGATCGCGCATGAACCTCTGGGATTCCATGACTATAATTGTCTGCAAATGAATGCTTTCGCAGTGGTCTCTGATTCGGGAACTCTGCCGGAGGAAAGCAGCTTTTTCACCTCCATCGGACATCCTTTTCCTGCTGTCTGCATTCGTACCAGCACCGAACGTCCGGAAGCGCTGGACAAGGGTTGCTTTATTCTGGCGGGAATTGATGAAAAATCCCTGCTTCAGGCTGTGGACACGGCGGTGCAGATGAACGAGGATGGTGACTATGGAATTCCCGTTCCGGATTATACGGAAGAAAATGTAAGCACCAAAGTGGTGAAAATAATACAGTCTTACACAGGCGTGGTGAATAAGATGGTGTGGAGAAAATCCTGACAATATTAGAGACCGTTTCAAGTTGGACCTGTTGACAAACTCGCTTTTTTCAGATCTATGGGAGTATCCCAAAGTTTGTGTAAACCTTCAAACTGATGTAAGATAGACTTACCAGTTTGGAGGTTTATTTTATGGCAAAGAAAAAAGATACCCCACAAAAAGCAGCTCTTCGGGAAATGATGGGCAACTACCTGAAAGAAAACAATGTAAAGGTCAAGGATGGGACGGATGTCAACTCTATCATGCGAGATATGATGTCCATCTGTGCGTGGTAAGGTGATTTTACAGCCACAGGGTAAGGAGTTTTTTACATGACGTGGTAAGAACTTTTTTACATTGCAAACAGCCACTTTCTGCGGCCAGCAGGGCCGCATTTCCCGGCCAGTCAGGGCCATATTAAGCGGTCGGCTTTAGAGATCGGCAGGGCAAGAGGGGCTCCGCCCTGCTGATCAGTATTGATCGTTGTTGTCACAGAAGGCTATGCCTTCTCAATCAGTACGGTAAATCCTGTCGTCAGCCTTCGCCGGATTCCGTCAAGCTTACCGTAACACTCCTTCTCGTCACTCAGCTGATTTCCCCACTCATCTGGAGAATACTGACAGCTGAAGAGTGTGGAGGTGCCAAGGTCATCCCGAAGTTTTATGAGATGATACAGAATCTTGATCCCTTCTTCTGAATACCTGCTTATGGCAAAATCATCAATGAACAGCAGCTGGATCCGTGCATAGTATCTGATCCTCTTACGATACTTGTTCAGGTCTTCCCGGCGGTTGAGGACAATCAGTTCGTCCAGCAGGTCACTATAGTCTACGAACTTACAACGGTAATTACGTCTGCATGCTTCCACACAACAGGCAGACAGGAAATAAGACTTGCCGGCACCGGTGACTCCATAGATCCCGACGTTCTGCCGGTTCTCAGCGAAATGAAATTTCAGGATCTGATCAACGGTGGCATCATTGTAGATGCGTCCGTTGCCGGTTTTCAGATTCTCGGCCAAAGCACCTTTATTGATCAGGCTGCTGAGCCGCAGATTTGTTTCAAACCTGTTGTTGAGTGTTTCTATGTACTGAGGTTCCAGAACCTCACGGATAAACTGCAAAGCGGTATAGCTGCCGAATTCAGGGCTTTTAGACAGTTCTGCGAAACGCTGGGCGGCTACCGGCAGGGATAGTGTGTCCAACATCTCATAGATATCAGTAGTCTTATTCTTCATTGCCTGCCTCCGTTTCCTGACGCTTCAGCAGGTTCTTAAGGGAATACTTGCTGTCATCATCTTTGTAGGCGCCGGATACGGCTGTTGCAGCATCTTCGTTGGGACTGCTCTGTGGCATTGTACTTTGCAGCGGCTCTTTATGGTAAGTTGAGATTGTGTTACAGATATAGGAATAGTTGCATCTCCCAGCTAAAACGGCGTCTTTACAGCAACGTTCCAGGGCTTCCGGCGAGTACTTCTCCGCATACCGCAGAATACCAAAGCAGCTTCGGAATGACTGCACCGGATAAGCGTATTTTCGAATGACTGCATCGATCAAAGCACGGGTGCTGGATCCGATAGCAGATGCTTTCTGCTGAAAATAAGGCACCGTCCAATAGCCATAGTCTTTGTATTCGGCAGGCATATCCGAGGGGATGATCACCCAGTCTTTCGGTGTGTAGCTCCGCTTATGCGTCCGGATGAAGTCGCCGTGTTTGTTATAGACATAGATTTCTTTTTCCCCTGCCCGGATCTCAAGTTCCTGTCGCAGATATTTCCGGGGCATGCTATAATGGACTTTGTCGAAGGTGAAGGAGAAATCTTGTGCTACTTTAACAGTCTTTCGTTCAAGATATTCAAAACGGCTGGGCGGAAGAGGCAGGAGAGTCTCCTTCTCTTCTGTTGTAAAGAGATCATACCGGGAATAGGTGAGCCCCTCAAAAGGCTTCCGGTTCTCGGCATCCACCTTTTCCATCAGGACACAGTTTAAATCATCCAGGGAATAAAAGACCATGTCTTCCATATCCATGAGGATGTGCATGGTAATGATCTTTACGTGGCCTTCCACAACTGGTTTCCAGCGGGGGGATTTCACTTTGGCAGGGGTTAAAACCGTATTGTTATGTTCTGCCCATGCCTGGAAATCTTTATTCAAGACAGGGCTGATCCAGTCTTTGTTCCGGGCAACTGCTACTTTGCAATTATCCGGGGTGATCGTCGGCGTCACGCCGCCAAAATAGGACAGAGCATTATTGTTGACCCGGATCCAGTTCCGGATATCGCATTCGGTCATTCCCTCAGCGTAAAAATAATCACTGTAGGTGAGGGCAGCGATAAAGATCGTGACCTTTGTGGTCTCATCCGGGTTCCGGCGGTTATGCAGATAGAGCTGCTTCCCCGCATAGTCCAGCTCGAGATTGACACCGGGATAACGCTGGATGTGGAAGGTCAGCTGTTTGGAATCAGCCCATTCGCCGTAACGCCTGCAGTATTGGCGATAGCTCATTGGCTTCTTTCCATCTACGACACCTACGGCATTGTATTTCTGCCACAGATGCTTCAGGGTCTCCCCTTTGCGGGCCAGAGACTTGTAAACAGCTTCCTTGTTAAAATCCCGATAGAGAAGCTGGTTCGCTGATACACCAGGCTTTTTATAGAGAATACTCTCAATGTATTCATTCGTGACATCTGCCGGTAAAGGGTATGAGAGTTCCGGATTCTCTCTGAAACGCTTCAGGAACTCGTTGACGGTTGTTTTGCTGCAGTCACCGCAGCTTTCGGCGATCTCGCGACCGCTGAGATGGTTCACAAAGTGAAGTCTCAATACTCTTTTGTAGTCCATAATTGAACCTCCAGTTATGATATTTCCCCTTGAACAGGAGATGCTTATATTATAACTGGAAATTTTGGCCGCTTAATGTGTCCTTGGCTGACCGCCATTTAAGTCACAGGCTGGCCGCCAAATATGGCACAGGTGGCCGTTTAGGCTGGCAATCTGCACCTGGCAGGGCTGGCTGGGCCAGCCCTGCTTGACATGTCCGGAAACGGCATTATAATACAAGCAAGGGCAGAACCTCAAAAAATCGGCTCTGCCCAGAGTAACTAATGACATATCTTATATCAGTTTTTTGAATTTACACAAAACTTGAAACGGTCTCCAGGCAATAGCCCCTTATAGGGGCAGAACAAGCCACCGGCTAAGCCGGTGGTCTTGACTATCTGATACAGCAAACCACTAGCACGGTGATCCGTTTTAGTTATCAGTCAGGCCAAGAAGCCAGTCCCTGGCATTGATCCGCCGTATTCCATCGTACTGCGCTTCTGGGTCATCATCAAGCGTCAGGATCATCTTGGGATAATGGTCCCGAATTGCCATAAGAGGTCTTAGTTCCCGTTCCAGCGTCTTTTCATCCCGCACGGAAAGGGCAACCTGATAATACGAGGTTCCTTTACTGTTCTGTGCGACAAAATCAACTTCAAAGGAATTGATTTTCCCCACATATACATCATATCCCCTGCGGAGCAATTCCAGATAAACTACATTCTCCAGGATATGCCCTGCATCCATCTGCCTGGATCCCAGCAGCATGTAACGAAGTCCGATATCCACCACATAATACTTTTCCAGGGTTTTCAGGTACTGCTTCCCTTTGATGTTATATCGCTTTGCCTGGTATATGATATAACTTTCCGACAAGGCCTCCAGATATTTCTCAACTGTTTTTGTGTCAATCTTCCGCCCATCAGAAGTCATCGTGTCCGCGATCTTCTTGGAGGAAAGTGGATTCCCAATGTTGTCAAACACAAACCGCAGGACACTTTTCAGCATCATGGTATCCGTAATCTTCTTTCGGCTTACAATATCCTTGACAACAATCGTATTGTAAAGCCCTTCTAGGTAATCCCGGATTTCGTCCGGCTGCCCTTTCAATTCAAGGGTATAGGGGAACGAGCTGTTTTCCAGATATTCTGTGTATTTTACGCCCCGGTCTGTCATGCTGCCCGTACTCTCCATGTATTCTTTAAAGGATAATGGGAGCATTTCAATCTGCACATACCGTCCGGAAATCAGAGTTGCAATTTCGCTGGAAAGCATATAGGCATTGGAACCGGTGATATAAATATCCACATTTTTCTTAATATACAGACTGTCTACCACTTTAGGAAAATCTTCAACATGTTGAATCTCATCCAGGAAAATATATGTCATCTTTCCTGGGATCAGCCGTTCTTTTAAATATGAATACAGCCTCCGGTAATCTGTCAGTTCTTCAAAATCAATATCCTCAAAGTTTATGGAAATAATCTGTTCTTCCTCAATCCCTTGTTCCAACAGCCAATTCTGGTAAATCTCCAGCAGTGTGGATTTTCCACATCTACGGATGCCAGTAACAACCTTAATCAGCTGCTTATCTTTAAAGGCAATCAGCTTATTCAGGTATTCCTTCCGTTGAATCATTATGGTCATACCACCCTTCTCGGTTCTTATGGTTAGTATATCCAAAAAGAGGAAAAATATCAATAGTTTTGGGATTGTTATCCAAAAACTTTTTCTTTTTGGCTATTTGTTGACCACACAGTTATGCCATTGTTACCATACATTCTTTTTCATAAAAGGCAATTCCATACTTGATAATCTTTTTCATGCTCCGGCGTTTCAGGCCTTCCGCATACTTCTTTTCTTCGATCTGCTTAAGTGCCTCCGTGCATGCTTTCTCCAGGTTCCCGTCATCTGCATATTTCAGTTCGATCACAATTCCTGTTCTCTCCGGAGTCTGGATAGAAATGTCGCTGTATCCCTCACCGGTCTCTGCGTTGGACTTCACCAGCCAGCTGTCCTGATTCTGCAAAAGTCCCAGCAGCATCCCGTGATAGAAATTTTCTTTCATGTTCCTGCGCACCGCAGTATCTCTAACGCTGATGGACTCCCACAGATAATCGCCGAGCATCTCCTGGATCGTATCCGTATCACCGGCCGGAAACGCCGCGCAGAAGCGGCTGATCCTTGAAGTATCGGAACGTGTCACCTCATGGAACCAATCTTCGACCAGTTCATAAAACAGGTTCCGGATCTCTCCATTGGGGATCCACAGCCGGAAAATATCCGCATTCTCCTGCTCCGCATGCATCCCTGTCAGGTAACCTGTGGCATACAAAACACTCCACACATTTTCAATACTGTCATCGATCTCGTGGTATGTCAGTTCCTGTTTAATACGTTTGGAGATCTGCCCGCCGTTTAACAGCTCTTCCACTTCGTTTTTCGTAGTCAGGCTCGCATTCTTCAACATGCGGCGGATCAGATCATTGCCGCTGGTATTTGCCCAGTAGTTTTTTGGCGGAGTATTCGGCGCTGCCAGCAGTTCATCGCAGTAATTGATCACGTCCCAGGGACAATACACATCGGCAGTGCCAAAGCGATACCCGTCATACCAGTCCCGAATGATATCTTTATGAGAAGACAGGTCATAGAAGACCAACAGTTCATCCACATCTTCTTTGGTAAAGCCGAAGTACTCATCATACCGGACATCCGAGATCGTGTGTACTTTCAGATTATTCAACCCTGTGAAGATACTTTCCTTGGAAATCCGCAGGCATCCGGTAAGTACTGCAAAGTACAGGCTGTCATTCGTTTTCAGGGCATTTCCGAGAAGATTACGGATGAGTGTTACCATCTCGTCGCAATATCCTGCATGGAATGCCTTATCCAGGGGAACATCATATTCATCGATCAGCAGGATGACTTTCTGTCCATAGTGCTTTTCAAGGAGTTGGGAAAGGGTTTTGAGGCTTGCAGCTGCCACATTTTCCGTCATAGCATAGAAACCGCCTTCGCCGGATCCGATCTTTATCAGCTGGGCATAAGCCTCTTTTTCTTCGCTCGAAAGCTTTTCACTGTCTTTCAGAAAACAAAATCTTCCTGCCTCATTCCCAATCACTGTTTTCAGTGCAGCCAAAGCAGAATCAAAGTTTCGTCCGTCTACACTTTTTAAACTGATAGAAATCACTGGGAACTTCCCCATGTATTTTTCACACAAATTCTTTTCCTGCATGATCCTAAGGCCTTCGAACAATGCTGGATCCATTCCCATTTCAAAAAATATTTGAGCATGCTCATGTTGAGGGACTTTCCGAAGCGTCTTGGAAGGGTAAACAGATTTACCTTTCCCCAGTTTTGTAACAACTCTTTGATGAACAGAGTTTTATCTACATAGTAAAAATCCTCAGAGGAGAATTCTGCAAAATTTTCAATCCCTATGGGAAGTTTCTTCCTCACCTTTCCCACACTCCTTTCCGAAATCGAAACAGTTTCCAAAACTGCCTCTCTATACCTCTGGTGAACTTCTGCATTTCTTCATAAGATTGCCAAAGGGTACAACCAACCTATTATGTATCCATTTTACCGTTAAGCTGCAGGGCAGTCAAGTTTGCCCGTTTGCTTCATCTCATTCTTTTTACAAACTTGACTATCCGGCGGTCTCGTGATAATGTGAAGACACGATAAATAAAGACCAAGCATTCTGTTGATCCATTAAGGGGTGCGTATATCAGAAAGCGACTCGGGAGGAACTTGATTTTATGCCAAATTTTTCTTTTCTCAGCAAAACACAGCAAGCTCTATGCGGACTTCTGGCGGAGGCTCTTTTCGGGGTTCCGTTTACGCCGGAAAAGGAAACGGACTGGAGAGAAGTATACGAGGAGAGCCGGGAACAGACGGTGGTGATTCCGGCTTTTCTGAATTATGAAAAACTGCCCCTGGAAACGAAATTAAAGAAGGAGATTCAGCAGGCGGTAAATCAGTGCATGTTTCAGAGCATTCAGAACTATACCTATCACGACTATCTGAATTGTCTGATGACAGAGAATGAGATTCCCTATTGTGTTCTGAAGGGCGCTGCTTCGGCTGAGTACTATCCTTCGGCTCTGATGCGCCAGATGGGCGATGTGGATTTCCTGACCGCAAAGAGAGATTTCGACCGGGCAGCTGAGATTCTGAGAAACGACGGCTTCACCTCCAGCGGAGAAACCCATGTGCATCATGTCGCTTTCTGGAAAGAGCGTATGGATTTTGAGATGCATTTTGATCCGCCGGGCCTTCCGATCGGTCCCATGGAGGGACCCACCCGCCGGTATTTCGCCGATATTCTGACAAACTCCCGAAAGATGTCCAATGAATTTGTGTCCTGCAGGGTTCCGGGAGCATTTCATCACGGCCTGATTATGCTGCTGCACATGAAAGGGCATCTGTTTTCCGAGGGAATCGGCCTTCGCCATTTATGTGACTGGGCAGTGTTTGTCAATTCTTTTTCCGACCGGGAATTCCGTGAAATGTTTCAGCAGCGGCTGAAGGATATCGGCCTCTGGAAATTCACGCAGACCATTACCCTCACGTCCCATTTCGCGCTGGGAATCTCCTGGAAACCTTGGATGGGGAAAGATCAGAAGCTGGCGAAGGCTCTGCTCCTTGATATTTTCACCGGGGGAAATTTCGGCGTTAAGAGCAAACAGCGTCCCTATGAAGGATTTTTTATCTCCAACCGTGGAAAAAATGGTATCCGGCATACGGCTTTTGTGCAGGCGTTTCTATCAGTCAATGACGTGGTCTATGGATACTGGCCCATTGCGAAAAAATGGAAGATTCTTCTGCCTTTCGGATGGTGTTTTTTCACGGCGAGATGGATCGTGCGCATGATCACGGGAAAGCGAAAGAAAGTTAACGTTCTCTCCGTCTACGAAAGCAGTGCGCAGAGAAGAAAGCTGTATCGCCAGCTGAAGCTTTTTGACGCGGAGAAATAGAGGCGGGTTCTTCATTGAAGAACTCACAGGAAAGAAGGGAAAACGATTGGATTTTTTGCAAAATAAAACATTATTGATCACCGGCGGAACTGGTTCCTTTGGATCGGCGGCGGTTCGTAGATTTCTGAATTCCGGTCCTGCGCAGATCCGTATCTTTTCCCGGGATCCGGGAAAACAGGAGGAAATGCGCCGGTCTTTGCAGGAGGAATGTCCGGATCTGGCTTCGAAAGTGACCTTCTGGACCGGAGATATCCTAAAGCCCTCTTCTCTGGAAAAAGCAGTCCAGGGTGTGGACTGTCTGATTCATGCAGCTGCCATGAAACAGGTTCCGGAGTGTGAGCGTTCTCCCATGAAAGCGGTGCAGGTCAATGTCCAGGGAACGGAGCACGTGCTCTCCGCTGCGGTGGCAGCCGGGGTGAAACACATCGTCTGCCTGTCCACGGATAAGGCGGCTTATCCCATCAGCGCCATGGGAATTTCCAAGGCCATGATGGAGAAGGTGGCCGGTGCTTACGCCAGGGAAGCCGCGGGAAAAAGTGTGATTTGCTGTACCCGCTACGGAAATCTGATGTGCTCCAGGGGAACCGTCATTCCCCTGTTTATAGAACAGATCCGCGCCGGAATGTCTCTGACCCTCACCGATCCTTCCATGACCCGTTTCCTGATGACACTGGACGAAGCTGTGGATCTGGTCCTTCACGCCCTGGAACAGGGAAGACCCGGAGAGCTGTTCGTGGGAAAATCGGATTCCGGAAGCATCGGAGATTTGGCAAAAGCAGTACAGAAACTGTTCGGGGAAACGGGAATCCAGATTGTAGGGGCACGCCCCGGAGAAAAGCTTTATGAGACGATGATGACCAGCGAAGAACGTGTTCGAAGCCAGGATCTGGGAAGCTGTTTCCGGGTTTTTCCGGAGGAAAGCAGCCGGAAACAGCAGGAACTTCTCAATCGGGAGGCAGAAGCATTTACCTCCCAGAATGCCCGTCGCCTGGATGCGGACGGGATTGTGAAAAAGCTTCTGGGCATCTGTTACATCCGTCAGGAACTCTCCCGGGACGGCCTCGGATCGTGGGAAAAATAAATTCCTGACCGGGTGTTTTTCTAATCCCGCTGAAAAATATCCCGGGTGTATACCTTTTCTTTCACATCATCCAGTTTTTCACTGTAGCGGTTGGCAATGATTGCCTGGCTCAGTTTCTTGAATTTTTCCAGGTCATTGACCACACGGCTTCCGAAAAAGGTAGTTCCATCCTCCAGAGCAGGTTCGTAGACAATGACGGTGGCGCCTCTGGCTTTCAGCCGTTTCATCACGCCCTGAATGCTGCTCTGGCGGAAATTGTCGGAGCTGCTTTTCATGGTCAGACGGTACACGCCGATGACGATTTCCTTTTCTTTTTCCTTATCGTACACGCTGTTGGCGCCATAGCCTCCGGACAGTTCCAGCACACGGTCTGCGATGAAATCTTTCCTGGTCTGGTTGGATTCTACAATGGCAGTCATCATGTTCTGGGGGACTTCCTCATAATTCGCCAGCAGCTGTTTCGTATCTTTGGGCAGACAGTAGCCCCCGTAGCCGAAGCTGGGATTGTTGTAATGGGGTCCGATCCGGGGATCTAGACAGACACCTTCGATGATCTGCTGCGGATCCAGTTCTTTCATCTCCGCATAGGTATCCAGCTCATTAAAATAAGAAACTCTGAGAGCCAGGTAGGTATTGGCGAACAGTTTGACTGCCTCCGCCTCTGTAAAGCCCATAATCAAAGTATCGATCTTTTCTTTGACCGCGCCTTCTTTTAAAAGATCCGCGAATGTGCGGGCCGCTTTCACCAGCCTGGCGTTGCGCACATCCGTGCCCACGATGATCCGACTGGGATACAGGTTGTCATACAGGGCTTTGGATTCCCGAAGAAATTCCGGACTGAACAGAATGTTGTCACAGTGATATTTCTCCCGCACAGACCGGGTAAATCCCACAGGAACCGTGGATTTGATCACCATGACCGCGTCCGGATTGCAGGGGATTACCTGCTGGATTACGGCTTCCACCGCAGAAGTATCGAAGAAATTTTTTCTGCTGTCATAATTGGTGGGTGTGGCAATCACCACATAATCCGCCTGGGAATAGGCGCTCTCCCCATCCAGAGTGGCAGTCAGGCGCAGTTCTTTTTCTGCCAGATATTTTTCCAGGTATTCGTCCTGAATCGGAGATTTCCTCTGATTGATCTGTTCTACCTTCTCCGGAAGAAGATCCACGGCCGTCACCTCGTGGTGCTGAGAAAGCAGCGTGGCCATGGACAATCCCACATATCCGGTTCCTGCAACTGCGATTTTCATTGGTTTACACATCCTTTTTTCCATTATTATGGACCGATGTGAACGTCTTCATTCCAATAAAACGGCTGTCCACCTGACAGAGAAACTACACCCGTGAAATCATCGCATCATTTTCTGATCCGCAAACACCTGTTGAATATTCTTGTGCGGAAGAACCACGAAACCACGGAATACTCATTTATTTTTGATTTTTATTCATTTTCGTGTCAATCCAATCATTATAGTATAATCATTCTCTTTATTTTCTCATCTCATACAAACCAAATTTCTCGTACACACTTCTTCGCTCTCTTGCCCGTTCTCCAAGCTTCTTGAGATGGATCGGCTCTCTCTTCCCCATCACGATCCGGATTAAATACCGAGCGCCGTAATATATCCACCCCGCCGGAAGCAGAATCCGTATACGCTTTACAACGGCCCAGTGTGTATACACCATTTCATTTATTGATTTTACAGCCTGGAAGAACATACTTCTCTTTCCTACACCGTCTTTTCCCCGACTCGAAATCAGATATGTCTCGTAGACTCTTCCTTCCTGTTTCCTTCCAAAATTTCCTCCAATAAATATGTCACGAATCACTTCCCTGGTCAGTTCATCAACCTCTGTCATGTTCTGAAACACCCCTGGATCCGCCGCCCATCCCTGCTTTGGACAGCCTAGATATCTTTCCGCCGTCTGGGTCAGGATGCAGGCAAATTTCCACAGGCCAATCCGCTTCAATTTCTTTTCAAAAATACTGCGGAACTCCGCTTCTGAAAAAGAAGCCTCAAATACTGCCCAATCGCACAGATGCCGAAGACCAATGCCCTCCCCTAACATATGATGGCAGGTATGTAAAAGAAGAACCATCCCGTGATGAAAGGCTGACGGAATCCTCAGATGTCCGCCTTCATAATCTATAAGCCGTGACTGTTCATAAACATCCTGGAAATATTCCCGACAGATATCTCCTGCATTTCCGTAAGGAACTCCCGCAGGCTCAAAGTGCATTTCCAGATGTTCTGTTTCATTCCGGTATACTACGTGACAAATATGCTCTTCTTCCCATGGCCGAAAACCATTATCTTCTAATACTTTCCCAGCTCTTTCCAAATCGCTCTTACTGACCCAAAAGTCCACATCCCCCATCAGACGTTCCATTGGTCTTGGGTAATATGCTGCAGAGGCACACCCCTTCAGAACTACATAAGGGATCCCGGCCTTATCCATCATCTGATGTAAGTTTTGATGGGAAAAAGTGACAATATAGTTTTGAAAAGCAACGGCAGCAACATCTTTCTTCCAGCGTTTTTTCACTTCCGGATCTACTCCTTCTGCCCGGTCTGCGCCGTAAAAACCGAGAATCGTTACTGTTTGCTTTTTACATTCTTCATAGACCGCCTCCCAGTCTATATTAGAAGGAATTTCGAATTTGGCTCCAAATAGGGCATTTCCGGTCAACTTTAATACCGCTGTTTCTACTTTCATACCTTTTTTTCCATCATTGTACCCATCCACTATATAGTGGTTCCTAAAACACCTTTGCACGAATATGTTTATACCGGTTCTCCAAATGTGTCTGGCTTTTCCGGATTAAATATTTCATTACAGGTCATAACTGTAACTAAATTCTCTGTATCACTCAGATTAATGATATTGTGTGTCCACCCGGGGATCATATGCACTGCCTCTATCTTATCACCAGACACTTCGAATTCAATTTTCTCTCCAGTATTAATGTTTCGCTCTTGAATCAAACCATGACCTGCCACTACAATAAACAACTCCCACTTACTGTTATGCCAATGCTGTCCCTTAGTAATGCCCGGGCGAGAGATATTAATACTTACCTGCCCACAGTCCTGCGTGTGAATTAATTCCGTAAAACTGCCCCTATCGTCCACATTCATCTTCAACGCATATTTAAATTTGTCAGCAGGAAGATAGGTCAGATACAAAGAATATAACTTTTTTGCAAAAGATCCATCCGGCATTTTAGGCATAAGCAATGTTTTAGGCTGCTCTTTAAACTGCTGTAACAAATCGACAATCTCTCCTAAAGTCACTTTATGCGTCACAGGCACATAACAGAAGCTTCCCGATATATCTTCTCTAGGTGTTACACCGTCATAACTGATGCCATCTATCTCTTCTCCTGTTTTGGGGAACTCACAATGTTTTTCCTTGCCCTCCAACAGATCAAACATTCCCTCAACCAGATCATCAATATACAGCAGTTCCAGTTCTGTGCTACGGTCATTCACTGTAAATTCTTCATCGTTAGCTACCGCCCAACAAAACGTAGAGACTGCCGAATTATACTTTGGTCGTGAATGCCCCATTAGGTTCGGAAACCGATAAACAGCCACCTTCGTACCTGTCTCTTTTGCATATTTGAAAAACAGATCTTCTCCTGCCTGCTTACTTCTTCCATATTCACTATCACCAAATCGACCGGAAAGAGTAGCTTGAACGGATGAGGAAAGCATAATGCCAGCTTTATTATTATGTTTCTTCAAACACTCCAAGAGTTCCGATGCAAATCCAAAATTACCTTTCATGAAATCTTCTAAGTTTTGTGGTCTATTCACTCCAGCAAGATTGAACACAAAATCTGCATTCTGACAATACTTATCCAATTCTTCCTGAGTCGAATTGATATCATATTCATAAACCTCGTCAATCTGAAGTCCTGGCCTTGTCCTGTTTTTACCGTCACGGATATTCTTGAGATTATTCACCAGAGCTGTCCCGACCATGCCCTTCGCTCCGGTCACTAAAATCTTCATACATCTTTCCTCCATACCATCTTATTAACCACACCCACATAAGACTGAATAATCTTAACTACTTTTATGCTCACATTCTCCTCTATATAATCCGGTACTGGAATGCCATAATCTCCATTTCGATTCATTTCTACAGCCGTATCGACCGACTGCAGCAAGCCCTTCTCGTCAATTCCAGATAAAATGAAACAGGCTTTGTCCAATGCCTCCGGCCGCTCAGTGCTGGTGCGGATACAAATTGCCGGAAAAGGACGGCCAATGGATGTAAAGAAACTGCTCTCTTCAGGCAGTGTTCCAGAATCAGATACCACAGCAAATGCATTCATCTGCAGACAATTATAGTCATGAAATCCCAGTGGTTCATGCTGAATAACTCTGGGATCTAACTGGAAACCAGACGTCTCTAACCTTTTTTTGCTTCTAGGATGACAGGAATAGAGAATAGGCATATCATACTTCTCTGCCATCTTATTAATCGCTGTAAACAGGCTTACAAAATTCTTTTCCGTATCGATATTCTCTTCCCTATGCGCTGACAACAGAATATATTTTCCTTTTTTCAAACCCAGTTTCTGGTGCACGGTACTAGCTTCAATCTTTTCCAAGTTGGCGCGCAGCACTTCTGCCATAGGTGAGCCGGTCACATACACACGTTCTTTTGGCAAACCACACTCATGGAGATATTTTCTGGCATGTTCACTGTACGCCAAATTAACATCAGAAATAATATCCACAATCCGCCGATTTGTCTCTTCCGGCAGGCACTCATCCTTGCACCGGTTCCCAGCTTCCATATGGAAGATTGGAATATGTAAACGTTTGGCTCCAATTACTGAAAGACAAGAATTCGTATCGCCTAGTACCAATACAGCGTCCGGTTTAATCTCTGCCATTAGTTGATATGACTTAGCGATAATATTACCCATAGTCTCTCCTAGATCTTTCCCTACAGCGCTTAAATAAATATCAGGATCATCCAATTCTAAGTCATGAAAAAAAACACCGTTAAGATTATAATCATAGTTCTGTCCCGTATGTGCCAGTAAAGTGTCAAAATAACAACGACATTTTTTTATTACAGCTGCCAAACGGATTATTTCCGGTCGAGTACCTACAATGACCAGCAGTTTAAGTTTTCCATCTTCTTTCCAATTTGCTTTTTCCATATACATAAATATAATTCACATCCTTTCTCAGGCTTTCTTCAATATTTTCTTTATCAAATAAGCAAACTCTTTTTTATAAAAGACCATATTAATTATAAATACGATACCTCCAACAATTAGAGACACAACAATAGCATTCCTGATCCATTCTATATAAGTAGCATCATTCATAGACACCCACCCTGTACTTAGAAAAGCAAATATGCCTGCGATGATATCTATAATCATATGTTTTAAATAATTAGAAAACGGACGGTGAATAATATTTTTTCGCAAATACCATGCAAAATACACTGTATGGTATAGCATCGCTACTAATGTACCCAAAGCAACACCTACAAGTTGAAATTTAAAAACCAAGACAGTGGATACAGCAATATTAATAATCATTGCAATAAAAAAACCATTTTGCGTTTCTTTATAATGCCCTGCTGCTTTAATTATCCTAAAATAGGGTATCCTAAGGCATTGAACTCCATATGCAAAAGTTAGCAAAATTCCAAATAATGGTCTAAAATATGATTCCGCATCCGCAATTCCTTTTGTATAAACACTAACAAATGGAGTAATTAAAATAGCGGTAACAACAAACAAAAATGTAACCCCTGCATGGACCAGAGCTTCAACAGATTCAAAAGTCTTATTTAACAAATTATACTCCTTTTTTGCTAACATATTGCCCCAAAAAGACTCTAGCCCGGAAACAGAAGTTATTACCATATTATTAATACCACCAGCGACAAGTAAATACACTGAATATATGGATACATATTGATTAGTTGAAAAAAAAGTCAATAAAACAACGTCAATCTCTTTGGAAACAACTGCCGTAAGATGTTGTGCAAATCCATTCCATTTTTGCTTGATTGGTTCTTCTGTGTATGTAATTTTTCTGTTTATTATATAATTTTTTTTTACATAAAGATTTTGAACCAGCGGACGCATTACAAATACAGATGCAGACGCAAGTTTAACTATATGAATTCCACAACCAAGTTTCATCAATAATACGCAAAACAAAGTATTGAGAATAGTTGTAACAATCTGTACTATTGTATGTACATACTCTTTCTGATCAGCATTCAAAAAAATTTGATAAGTAATCCCAAAGTAATATTGGGCAAAGGTGCTAATAGAAACAATGAGCAATAATGAAGCAGTAAACCAAAAGTCATATTCTCTATTCAGTGTAGGAAAAACAAATAATAACGCTACAATATAACCCAAAAATATATAAGCAATCTGCCTATAAAACCGTTCGGCAGATCTACATTCTTACTCACAGTATTCATATCATTTTCTGCCAGCGGCTTATATAAATTTGATCGGAAAACCGACCCTACCCCTAATTGCAGAATGAAATAACACCTAATAATCTTGTCATTGATGTTACTAATCCATTAATATTGGAACCAAATAGGATAGAATAATCTCGGTAAAATAAATCCACATATCAACGCAACTAACTGGTTAATTATAACAGTAATAGTGTTATAATATAGTTTCTTTCGTCTATTCATCAAAATACCTCTATCATGATTTCATATCTAGTTTAAGCCATCTGCCAACAATTTCATCATATTCTCGAGGTTCGAAGGCATACATCCTGAAGCAGGATAAAGTGTAAATTCTGAAAAATATACCTTATCATTTTCTTCAAATAAGTCAATGCGAACAAACGGAATGCCTTTTGACAATTTTATAGCTATCTGCTTCATTTCCTCAAAGCGTTTAGGTTTTTCAACCCATTCCAAGACGCAATAATCTGTTCTGTAAAACGGCATTAAATTCCACTCCATATCATAATAATCAATTTTTAAAGAATGATCGATTGTCAACCTTGACCAACATACAAGAATTTAGGAATTCCATTAAAGCAGTAGAACTTATAATCCTTAATCTGTCCACCCAAAAATTGTTCCGCAAATATTGCTGGCCGTATATTTTTATATACATATTCTCTGGTATTCCAATAATTGTTTAATTTCTTCTTTTTGTTCAAAAATTTTAATTATTTCTTTTCTATTCATTGTGTTTCTATCCGAAACAATAACAACACTTCCTTGATCGTGATTGCATTTTAAAACAAACTGTTCAGGCAAAGAATCAAAATCAATATCACGTGCATTGTCCCATTGCCCCAAAATAGGGACAATATGTTCTTCCCCAATAATCGTAGCTACTTTAACTTTTGCCGCAATCTTATCAACCAATGCTGTATATGCCGGATTGTGATCATGCAATTTTAACCACTGTATTTTTTCGTTAAATGTACTTGGTGTATCTATATTAAGTTCAATACCCATTTTTTTCCTTGTATTTTTTCTTCACAACTTTTTCATCAGAAATCCATCTAAGTACCCCCTCTATTATTTAACATATAAATATTTGGTTTGGATGAGCAATATATTTTTTTATTTTATCAATCATTTGCGCTCTCTTTCAATAATGTTGTTTTGATTAACAAAGTGTTTTTTTACAAATTTTACAATCATACCTTTGATTTTTCTAATTTTATTTCTAACAGATATTTCAATTTTTACGGCAGGCAATCTTCCTGCTTTTTGGATTCCCTTTTTAATAAAAGCTTTTCTAAAATTTGTTCGAAATTTAGGAATATCACTTGGCGTATAAATTGCAGCATTAGAAAGGGCATTATGTTTCGGGATTTCAAATATATAAAAGGATTCATCAATAAAATTTAGTAATTCTATGCCCTCTTATATGTACTAAAATCGAAGACACTCCATGTTTGTTTATATCCTTTTATGTTTCTTGTAGCATAGTGATAATCTCCGATCATGATATCCCCTTGCAAACTGATCTCCTTTAATACTACAACTATAGCAAGAAGGACGTTTCATGTATTTAAAAGCTGTACCGTAAATGCTTTTCAAAAATTCTGTTTTATAACTTTTTCCGTTTTCAAACTCAACATGAATGTAATAAGGTTTCCAATTTCCATTTAATTTATACCGCACCGAAATTGTCTTAATTTTTGACTGATATTTTTTCTCAAGATCTTCGCAATATTGCCTATGTACTTTTGATGATGTAGGTCCATGACAAACTAGTTCTACGGTATATAAATTTTTATATTCTTTAAATAATTGCTTAACAGCTGCAACTTCACAGGGTAATCCAAAAAATAAAACTGGCTTTGTACAGCTTAAATCTCTCTTCATTTGAGAATAAATATTTTTTTTGTCAGTTTGAATATATTTTGAACCTTTTAATAGGACACTAGATCGCGTGTTAATCGACTCTCTTATGTACAGCAGATTTTAAATCGGCAGAATATGCAGCCCCATATACAATACCACCATTCTTGATAAAGGCATAAGATAACGCTGTTGCAAATCCTCCAGAAGCACATGAAATCGTTTCTCTATCATCCACAAAATAACCCGCATAAAATGCAATAAAGTCCGTAGTTTTAGTCCCAACATTTTTCATAGGACAAATCGATACACATTTTCTACAACCGATGCATTTTACTGGGTCTGTAATATATGGATAAAGAAAACCTTCTTCATCATATTGCATATCAATTAAATGTTGAGGACAATTCACAGCACATACCCCACATCCGCAACATTCAGTTTTATCAGCAAACAAGTTTTTCGTAATCATTTGCAGTCCTCCAATGCCTTTATTAAATACTGCATAGATTCCTGTCGTCTCTTTTCAACAATCTCATTTACATGTTTATAGTCAATAGGTCTATTGTCAAAATCATTTACAGTGTCCTCATCCAAAACTAAACGAGAATTAAGTTCCCATTCGTTAAGTATGTTATCTATTCTGGAATTTCGAGAGTTTACACTCCCAACTTTTGTTCTATAGAATACATAAAATTGCTTTTGATTAATCACAGAAAAAGCAAGACCATGAAACGAATCCGTCATCACGTATTCCGCTCCTCTTATTAAATTAAGAAACTGGTCCGGTCCAAATCCCGTAATAATCTCATCTGCAAAACTTACATCTATATTTGAATTACTCTCTGTACTCAAGATTGATACTAGTTTAAATCCTTTTTTGCGCGCAAACTTTTGCGCTAAAACCTTATGTTCTTGAGTTGCACCCAAAAAATAACACAACACATATTTATCATGTATTAAGCGTTTCGGAGGAATTCGTTCAAGCCACTCTTCCTGAGTTAGCAAATATGTAGGATCAACAACTACTTCAACTTTCAATTCTTTGCAAAGATTATTTATAATTTCACGCCCCTGCTGCTCTCTAACACTAATGTGATTAATTCTTCTTAAAAACTGTCTGGCACTACTTTTACAATAAAAAGGATATTCTGATACACCTAAACTTGTTGCGTATGAAATCTTATTAATGTAATCTGGTACGAAACGCATGGTCATAAAATTCGAAAAAGCAACATTAGGTAGCCAAAGTTGATCACTTCCAACCAAAACCCCGTTATAATTCATTTTTGTATATTTTTTGAGTTTATCAATCCCTTTCAACTTGATTATATTTAATAATTTTTCATTAACAAATTGGCTAGCTGCCGCTCTTCTTTCTGAAATATTGTTTTCATGTATTGTGTCTACAAATTCTGTGATTTTTTTTCCACGTATTTCTTTTATCTTCTTATTTATAAAAAAGAAGATTAGCCATGGCGTAAAACGCACTCCTCTATTCCCATTTCTACTGTAATCAATAATCTCTGTTTCATATCCAAGTTTATGCAACACTTGCTGTGTTGCATACGCTTGTAGATCATCCCATAATTAGTGCCTTTATATGATAGACATAGACCAATCTTCATCTTTGGATTTCCTCCAATTTAAATAACTATCTTTGACTATTCCTCAGGTTTTTATTTTTTTTACAGTTCTTAGAATAATTAAAAACATCAGAATAACACACAATAGAAATGACACCTACTGCAATTGGCATCATAAAATCTTGAATAGCTACCATTGCTGTTTCCAAGATTAATATGACAATAAATAAGCCAAGGAACATAGCAACGTTTGCAAGTGCTATAACACTATTTTTTGTTTTGTATTTTCTAAGATATATTACTTTCTTCAAAAGTTTAGCTAACATCATAACATAAGAACAGTAGTATAAAACAAATCCTATTATTCCTGTATCTGCTAAGATTTCTGCATAATTCATATGGGCATAGGTTCCAAAGTAGACCCTATATTGGTTAAATCCCACTCCTATTATCGGATTACTACGAAACACTTCAATAGCATGATTGAAATAAGCCAATCTTGCCTCCGTACTATCTCCACTTGCATCATTAAACAAACGTTCAAACATATATGTATTTTTAAATTCCGTTGCTAAATAAAATCCTATAAAAGTAATCACGATTATAACAAAAAATACTGTTATAATTTTTTGTATAGAACTAAATGTTCGAAAAATATATCTAAATGAAAAGAAAAACCATATCATCAACAATAGCGCAACACCAATCATTCCTTTACGAGAGGCCGTTAAAATGATAACATATGTCATTAAAGTAATACTTCCCATTGACAAAAACGCATGTTTTATCTTATTTCTGATATTTAGGTTTAAAATTCCAAAAATCCCAAACATTAAATACATTGCAACTATGTTTCTATTGCTTCCTTCGCGCGCAGAATAAAAAACTCCTGTTGATGTTATAACAGCCGTTCCTGATGATATAAGATATAAAGCAAGCAAAAGACCATTTATGACCCAAACTTTCATTACAAAATTTAAATTGCCATCTCTCTTTGCGATTACTGCAATACAAATTGTGATCGCTACATTAGATGCATAAAAGAAAAGCCTATTCAACATCAAACTATAGTTGCTTGCTATACATATTCCTGTGAAAAGAGCATATACGATAAAAAGGCCCCACATCCATATCGCTTTGTTTGCATAAGAAAAAATACTCTCTCTGTTACTATTTACATCTAAGATTGTTACCCCGACTAATAAAATAACTAAAAGGGAGGCCAGACCAGGAATAGCCGTGAATGAGTTTTGAAAAAAACCTAAATACAATGAATATACTAAATATATCAGCTTCGAAAAACTGATCCATGATAATCGGATTGTCAATTTTGATTTATTCATAATTCTCCTCCATAAACCTCAAAATTCGTTCAACTCTTTGATCTATGAAGAATTTTTTTGATTTATATTTGGAACCTTTCGCAAGTTTATATCTATATTTTTCGTCTCTTGTCAATTTCATCATTGCTTGACCCAATTGCTTAATATTTTGTGGATCAACAAGGATTGCGTTGCTCTCATCTAGTATGTCATAATTAAAAGGCATGTCTGAAGATATTACAGGTAATCCACATACTATAGCTTCAACAATAGCATTGCAACAGCCTTCTGCTTTTGTTGGAAGAACGAAATAATCTGAAGCACACATATACTTCACCATATCAGTATGAGGAACACTTCCAACATATAAAACTTGCTCTCCCGTAGGAATCTGCTCTCCCTTCCCCAAAAAAACAAGTTTCAATCCTTTTATTGTTTTTGCGGCTTCAAGTACTCGCATTGGCCCTTTTCGTTCAATTAAATATCCGACAAATAATGCAATTACAGAATTCTCAGGCAATCTCAATTGTTTACGTGCGCATTTTCTTTCGATTAAATTAAAATCTTTTCTGCTTACAGCATTTGGAAGCACCACATTAGGAATTTCACCTGTGATTAATCCTAATGATCTGCTTTCTTCCAAATTTTTTGACGAAACGCTAATAATACCTTTAATTGATGTTAAATTTTTATGAATGTATTTACGGGGATATAAAGATGTTATATTGATTGTGCTTTCCCCAGTCACAACATATACAGGTATATTTTTTCTTTTCGCAATACTCCCTACCATAACGGCAGAACTCCAAAAATGTGCATAAAAACAATCTGTATTTTTTACATATTTTTTATAGCAACTCTGAGTTGCCCATTTCCTTGCAAGCCCCGTCAATAAATATCCAAAAAGCTTAATATTAGAAAAAGTAAATATTTTGGGTTGTAATATTCTAATTTTATTCCCGCCATCAGAAACATCAAACCATTCTTTTGGACGTATTATTTTCTTTTTTCCTGGCATAAACGAAATACTTTGAGGCGCAATTACCGTACAGTTATATCCAAAGTCTGCCATCGCACACACAACAGGTCTAATAAACGCAAAAAACGGATCTGATTTATACGGATATCCTTGTGCAATAATGCATATTTCTTTTATTTTCATATTTGTTACCTCAGGTCGTATTAAAGATGTGCTCAACCAATACTATACACAAAATATTTAATTTTACTATTCTAAACAATATTGTATCTAAAAATTAATTTAGATTTTACTCCTTTTTAATTTGATAAATATCTTTATTTTCGTGACACTCTCTATGAATAAAAATCCACACAAAACTCAAATATTTCAATTATAAAATAAGTCCCTATAGATACTTTTTATTATAGACTTTTTCGATAATAATTAGGAAGGATTGAGATTCAGCATACAAAATTACGATTTGTCCCAAGTTCCTTCTGAATATACTCTAAAGAAGATATTTTGTCTTTAACTTCTTCCAAGGTCAACAATTTCGTGTTATTAGAATTAAACTCACTTAGTGTAGCCCTTTTTGTATTTCCTTCTGTAAAATATTTGTCATAATTTAATCCTCTTTTATCACAAGGCACTCGGTAAAAATTCCCCATATCAATGGCATGTGCGCATTCTTCATTTGTGAGTAAAGTTTCATACATTTTTTCACCGTGACGAATACCAATTATTTTAATATTCTCTTTTTTTCCGCCGAACAACTCACACACAGCTTCAGCCTGCACTTGAATAGTACAAGCGGGAGCCTTTTGCACAAGAATATCCCCGGATTCTCCATGTTCGAATGCAAATAAAACAAGATCAATCGCCTCATCAAGTGACATAATAAAGCGAGTCATTGTCGGCTCCGTAATTGTGATAGAGTTACCTTTTCGAATTTGTTCAATCCAAAGAGGAATAACTGAGCCACGGCTACACATAACATTTCCATATCTTGTACAACAAATTTTGGTATTAGAAGTTGTACGTGATTTTGCTACAATAACTTTTTCCATCATTGCCTTTGATGTTCCCATTGCATTGACAGGATAAGCAGCTTTATCTGTAGAAAGGCAAACAACATTCTTTACACCTGCTTCTATAGCAGCATCTAGAACATTTTCTGTTCCAAGTACGTTCGTCTTTACAGCTTCAATTGGGAAAAATTCGCAAGAGGGAACTTGTTTTAAAGCTGCAGCATGAAATATATAATCAACATCGTGCATAGCATTCTTAACACTAGAGATATCTCGGACATCTCCAATGTAAAAATTAATTTTATCTGCCACCTCTGGCATTCTGGCTTGAAATTCATGGCGCATATCATCTTGCTTTTTTTCATCGCGAGAAAAAATGCGAATCTCACCAATATCTGTTTTTAGAAAACGATTAAGAATCGCATTCCCAAAAGAACCTGTACCGCCTGTAATTAAAAGTGTTTTATTTGTAAACAAACTCATCATAAACTCCTCATTAAGATATCGGTATCTCAACTAATATACATGGAAAAATCTTAGTTGGTTTTAAAATTATTTACATTTCACGTAATGCTTTTTTTGGCTATATCACTATACATAAAATTTATACTTGCTTTTTTCGCTGCACTAAGGATTTTATTATAATTATTCCCTATCAAAATATCCCTCAAAACATCGGTGATTTCTTTTACGGAGTCTTTCTCCAAAAATCTTGCATTTCCACAAACATTAACATGTGTAGTTCCTGTCCATTTTTTTACAATAATAGGAATCCCTTGTCCCACTACTTGTTCCCAAAATACAGAATGTCTTCCTGGGAAACAAGCAAGATCACATGCGGCAAAATAACTGTACGATTCTTCCGCTCTTATCCACCCAATATATTGAACTCGATCAGAGCATCTTTTTTCGATTTCTTTTTTGAGTTCCGGAATGACTGAACCGAAGACAATAAGTTTAACTTTAGGATTATTAAAATTATTGACTGCATCCATCAAAAGCAATGTCTGTCGCTTGTAATTATCTATCTTCCCACCGTTCATAATCAAAAAGTCATTTTCATCAATATTGTATTTTTTTCTGATATTCTTTCTTGCATCTGAGGATGCTGCAAAATGAACAGCTTCATCATCTGCCCCCATAACAAGCAGTTTAATTTTTTCACGAGGAATTCCATATACATTTGATAAAAAATCAACACGCGCGGGCAAAACACCATAAAAACGTTTTACATATGGATTTATCATCTGTGCATAATGACGCCATATTATTTGGTGTAAAATATACTTGGAAATCCATGATTTAGCACTATTAGAAAAATCAGCATGATTGTCCACAAAAACACGTACACTTCTATTTTTTTTCAAATATTTTACAACTATCGAAATATCCGAAAATTGAACTCCATGAATAAAAATAACATCCGGTGAAACTCGATCCAACTCCTCCGCTAATCCTTCATACTTTCGCAATTTACGTGAGAATGGTGCATTTGAAAAAGCTAATCGAGTAACTGGTATTCCATATTCATTTATATACTTATCCGCATGAGGCAACCATTTCCCACATCCATTTTCATCAAAAGTAAACAACGAAGCTATAATTTCCACATTGTTTCCATTTAATTTATGAAATTTAGGTAATAAATTTTCTTGATATGAATAATTATCTATGTAAAAATTGGCTAGCATTAAATGTAGTATTTTCACTTTTAAATCTCCCCGCATAATATTCATTTTTCGCAAATAATAATATTTCTCTATAATTAAACTTTTTTATACTATATGGATTTTTATGTTTGCATCTAGCTATTACTACTAGCGTATTCTTGCATAATGTTAATATATTTTTTTACACACATCTCTTTCGATGCATTATTTCTCACATAATCTCGTAAATTTAAAAGTTTACTTTTTCCGTTTTTCCATTCCATATACGCTTTCTTTATAACTTCGACTAATTCATCCACATTTCCAGGCTCAGCACATATTCCAGCACCAGAATCCCTAATCACATTTGCCAAGTCACTATTTGTATCAAACGAAGCAATGATTGGTGTGTTACACGCCATAATGCTCCATATCTTACTAGGCATCCCTGCATTACCTGTTCCTGGTTTACAAGTGATCAAAGACACATCGCCAAGGCTGTATACTTCTGGGATTCGATCTACCGACATCAGTTCATGAATAAATACGTTATCCAGCTTCTCGACGGCTTTTACTGCTTCATCAAAATATACACCGCCACCGAAAATGACAAATTGGATATCTTTATTACTTTTCAATTTCTCAGCAGCTTTAAGGATAATATCTGCCCCCTGTGAAGCTCCAAAATTTCCGGCATAAACAAGCAGAAATTTGTTAGAATCTATCGGAAACTCCTTAATTAACTTATTTTTATCACGGCTCACAGGATATACAGAATCTAAATCAATCCAGTTAGAAATTACTTTTATCTTCTCTTCCCTCACGCTTTTTTCCATAATATTACGTTTGAAGCTTTCGCTGATTACAATAATTTTGTCGGCATTTTTATATGTATAATTTTCTGATTTGCGACCAATTTTCCATAGCAGGTTTCCCCTACTTGCCATTCCTGTATTCACTAGGGAATCTGGAAAAATATCTTGCAAATTATAGATAAATGGAACTTTTTCTTTATATATTTTTGACAGTTTTTTTGCTGTCATTGCGCTTAACATTCCTTGTGTTGGAGGGGTACTGTTAGAAAAAACTGCATCAACATTTTTTACTTTTGATGCAATTTGGTACGTCCTTAAATTACACCAAAAATATCTAAAAGCTCTTATAATCGGATTTTTCCCTTCCTGAGGAGCCCAAAACCTTCTGACTTGAACTTTGCCGCCATATAATTCTTCATACTTTCTGTTCTTATACTCTGTTTTAACTGAATCACTAATACCTCTCGTGGGAGTGGGACAAATAATCTGCACCTTGTTATTTTCCCTAACTAAGCCTTCCAGTAGATCATTCTCAAGGTGTGTGTATGCAATTGTCTCTGGTTCAAAATAAGCATCCAAAAATAGTAGATTCATATCTAATCCCCATAATATCTATATTCATTCATCTTTCTTCCCTCGGTCGTCACATAACTTTGGGCTAACTGGAAACCATTTTTTACGTAGAATTTATTAACTGCATCATTGTTACAGGCATCAGTCTCAAGATTGATGTACTCGTAGATTGTAAAATCCGTAATCTCTTTCAGTTTTTCAATAAGCTTTGTACCAATACCCTTGCCGTCAACTTTCGGATTTACACAGATTGAAGCAAGTTCTACATATGCTTCTCCTTTTAACACCTCATCACTCTTTTTGAACGCACTAAGAAGTCGTTTGACAAATGATGGATGCCGAATAACTGCCAACAGAGAATAAAAGGCAAATCGAATTAGATGCCTTTTCAGTAGTTCTTTATAGAATTTTGAATACTCATTGGAGTAAGCGATAAATCCTGCAAGTTTTCCGTTTATTTCAGCTACAAGAATCCCTGAATTCTTATCTTCTATATATCCTCTGTATAAGGTTTTTAGAAAAGACAGTCCCAGCTGTGTCAGAAAAAAATTCGGGAATGCGACTATATGCAATTTTGAAAGTATAGTTATGTATCTATTATCTGCGGTATCTAGTTCTCGAATAATAATCCTCATAACTTACCTCTATCTTCCAGATTTTCCCTTAATACTTTAAGCATATAAATGCTTGGAATACAATTATCTAACAACTGCTAACAAGGTTCTTGCCATCGTTTTAATATCTTTAAAGAAACTGAATTTTCGAATACTATCGAGATTATATTTCATCTTTTCTGGAAGTACTTGTTCCAAATAAACCTTATCTATATCGTCAGCACTATCTAATAATTTTGCTTCGTCTTTATATTGAATACTTGCTTCTGATGTGATCCCGGCAGGAAGCAGCAAAGTCGCCCTCATTTCTTTCGTGTATTTCTTAACATACTTAGTAGCTTCTGGCCTAGTACCCACAAAACTCATATTTCCTGCCAAAACATCAAACACCTGTGGAAGTTCATCTAAACGATACTTCCTTAGAAACGTGCCTGTGGATGTTATACGATGATCATTTGATACTGTTACAGTAGAACCGATCTTATCGGCGTTTGCAACCATAGTACGAAACTTATGAATCCTGAACTTTTTCCCGTATGTAGTAATACGCTCTTGTCTATAAAATACGCCTCCTGGTGACTCGATAACTATTTTTAAACTAATTATCACCATAGGAATGGCTGCAATCATCAGTACACCAACTCCTGCAATAACATCAAAAACTCTCTTCAGTTTTAAACTCCATTTCTTCTTGGCAAGGATATCGTAGTATTCTTTTACTTCCTTGCATCGCATAAACATTGGGAGGTCATCCCATTTTTTCAATATCATCAACCCATTCTCCCTATGTAACTGTTCACAGGTATTTCTTCACAGTCTCACAGCATTTTTTAACTACATACTCTATATCTTCATCCGTCAGTTTTGTATGCAGAGGTAACGTTATTTCTTCTTTAAAATAGTCGTATGCATTCGGGAAATCCTTGATATCCCATCCGTATTTTTTATAAGCTGTCATCATTGGAAGCGGCTTATAATGCACGTTGCAGGCAATTCCCTTCTCTGCCATTTTCGCAATAATCTCATTTCTCTGTTCGCAGGTAATCCCTGGAATTCTTGCTAAATATAAATGTCCGGAAGATTGAAAATCCTCTCCGTAATGAATCAGATGCTTTATGCCTAACTCATCACATACAGCATCATATTTCTCAATAATCTCTTTTCGTCTGGAAAGCAATTCTGGATAGCGATCCAACTGCCGCAAACCAATAGCTCCCATAATATCCGTCATATTACATTTGTACCAAGGACCGACAACATCATATTCCCATGCACCAAGCTGTGTTTTTGCCAGAGCATCCTTCGACTGCCCGTGTAAACTGTATAACTGGAATTGATGATACAGCTCTTCGTCATCTATTCCCGGTATGCTTCGCCATGTGGCAGCTCCACCTTCTGCGGTCGTCAGATTTTTCACTGCGTGGAAAGAAAAAGAAGAAAAATCCGCAATTTCACCCGCCATTTTCCCATGCCTGGACGCTCCCAGCGCATGTGCGCAATCCGCTACCACAGCTACACGACCGATGGCTTTTTGAATATCATTGGATGGCTTGAACAAATCTTTTTTGTTTTCAACCGCTTCATAAATCCGGTCATAATCACAAATAATACCGCCCAGATCAACAGGAATTACTGCCTTTGTTTTCTCTGTAATAGAGGCTTCCATGGAGTCATAATCCATTTCACAGGAATCTGGCTGTGAATCAATAAATTTCACGGTGGCGCCCACATGAATTGCAGCGGATGCAGAAGCAGTGTATGTATATGCCGGCACTAAAACCTCATCACCCTCGCCAATCCCAAGGATACGAAGAATCAATTCTTCCGCCGCTGTAGCGGAACCGAGACAGACTGCTCTATTGGTATGAAAATAATTTGCCAATCGCTTCTCGAATTCTTTCACACGAGGACCTGTAGTAATCCATCCGGAACGAAGTGCGTCACAAACTTCCTGTATCTCGAGTTCGGAAATATCCGGCGGGCTAAATGATATGTTTCTCTTTTCCATAGTTTGAATTCTCCTCAATGATTGATCCTAACTGTAAATAGTAGCTCAATAAATTTATCTTTTTTTATTAGTCCCGCCGATACAAATCTCGGGTATAGACTTTCTTCGTTACATCCTCCAGGCAACTGTCATACCTGTTCGCGATGATCGCCTGACTCTGTTTCTTAAATTCATCCAGATCATTGACCACCCGGCTTCCGAAGAACGTGCTTCCATCCGCCAGTGTCGGTTCATAGACAATGACCGTTGCGCCTTTGGCTTTAATCCGCTTCATAACGCCCTGGATACTGCTTTGACGGAAATTATCCGAATTGCTCTTCATGGTGAGCCGGTAGACACCCACGACTACTTCTTTCTCTTTGGATGCGTCCCAGCTGTCATTGGCTTCATAAGCCCCTGCAATCTCCAGTACACGGTCGGCAATAAAGTCTTTTCGTGTCCGGTTACTTTGCACAATCGCTTCAATCAGGTTTTCCGGCACGTCTTCATAATTCGCCAGAAGCTGTTTCGTATCTTTGGGCAGGCAGTATCCACCATACCCAAAAGAAGGGTTGTTATAGTGATTGCCGATTCGTGGATCCAGACATACTCCATCTATGATATGCTGTGTATTTAATCCTTTCATTTCCGCATAGGTATCCAACTCATTGAAATAGCTGACACGCAGCGCAAGATAGGTATTGGCAAACAGCTTCACGGCCTCTGCCTCGGTAAATCCCATGAAAAGTGTGTCAATCTCTTTTTTGATTGCACCTTCCTGCAGAAGCTCTGCGAATTTATGGGCCGCATTTACCAGGCGTTCGTCTTTTTGGTCTGTGCCGACGATAATCCGGCTGGGATACAGGTTATCGTAAAGAGCCTTGGATTCCCGAAGGAACTCCGGACTGAACAAAATATTTTCGCATCCTTTTTTCTTTCGGATGCTTTCTGTATATCCAACCGGGATCGTTGATTTGATTACCATAATGGCATCTGGATTTGCCTTTATAACCAGATCAATCACGGTTTCCACGGCTGACGTATCGAAATAATTCTTTTTACTGTCATAATTCGTCGGCGCGGCAATCACCACAAACTCTGCATTCTTATAAGCTGTTTCTGCGTCAAGAGTAGCAGTTAGATTTAATTTCTTTTCTTCCAGATATTTCTCAATATAATTATCTTGAATCGGCGATTTTCTTTTGTTAATGAGATCGACTTTCTCTGGAACAATATCTACCGCTGTTACCTGATTATGCTGCGCTAAAAGTACCGCCAGAGATAACCCCACATAACCTGTACCAGCAACCGCAATTTTTCTGTTCAATGGTCTCGTTCCTTTCCAATAACTTCCTATACTTCGTAAACTGTTTATACCATTCGGCAAACTTTCTCAGCCCGGTCCGCAAATCCGTATTGGGCCTGAAGCCAAAATCCCGTTCCAGTGCGCTGGTATCCGCGTAATCAAGATCGTGTTGGGACATCTCCGGGGCTGCATAGGAACCAGTTCCTTGTGTGCTTCGAAGTCATAATCTGCCGGCAACACTTTTGCCCGAATCAATTCCTGCTGTAAAATATCCACGAAATCCAGAAGATTCTCCGGATTGTTATTTCCAATGTATAAACGGCATATGGTGGGATCGGCAGTCCGTCCTCACCCGTCATTCGTTCCGGTGCTCCCTGCAGAACCAGTTTTACGCCATGGACAATATCATCCACATAGGTAAAATCCCGTTTGCAATTCCCGTAATTAAAGATCTGGATAGTCTCGCCTTTCAGTAATTTGTGGTGAAACCGAAATATGCCATATCCGGTCTGCCGGCGGGCCATAGACAGTGAAAAGCGAAGGCCCGTCGATGGAATGTTATAGATGCTTGCTGTACGCATGGGCCAGCAGCTCATTGCTTTTTTTCGTGGCAGCGTAAAGGCTGACGGGATTGTCTACTTTATCGTCCGTTGAAAACGGAACTTTCGTATTGCCTCCATAAACAGAAGAAGAGGAGGCGTAGACGAGATGTTCCACACCGGTTTTCCCGCCGTCATAGGAATGACGGCATGCTTCCAGGATGTTATAAAATCCTTCCATATTCGATTTGATATAAACATCAGGATTGGTAATGCTGTATCGGACACCCGCCTGTGCCGCCAGATTAACCACGATTTCCGGCCTATAAATCTGGAACAGAACATCAATAACGGACTTATCTGATATATCTGCTTTGATAAATGTCCAGGAAGACTCCGGGTGTTCCGCCGCTTGTTTTTCGATTTCCTTTAATCGGTATTCTTTGATCGATACGTCATAATAATCATTCAGGTTATCAATGCCGATAACGGTAACCGACGAAACGGTCTCCAGCAGATCTCTAACCAGATAAGAACCGATAAAACCAATTGCCCCTGTCACCAGTATTCTTTTGTTTTCCAAACTTATATGCTGCATGTTTTCCTACCTCTTATCGTGGTTCCGTTTTTATGGAATAATGGCTAAAGCCCACCATCTTCCAACGGAATTCTGGTGAGCCAAGCCTGAAATGTAAATGCTTTGACTGTCCTATGAGCCATTTTTCTTTCACTTGATCTCTAATCTATAGACGTGTTGTTCTGATTAAGATAGATGCTCAGGATTTTCTCATAGCGGACACCGATGCCGTTTTCTCCCTCCCGGCAACTCCGGAAATGGCTCTGCATCCCGGTGCTTTTGTCTGCAGCTTCCGGGGTCCGGTTTCCGCTGTCTTTTTCCGGATTGTCTCCTCTGGGTGTTCCCCGGATGGGTGGAAGGTGGGCACCATCTGTTCTACCAGTTCCACGATCCGGCTGCTGTTTTCGTAGCTGGCATTGGCCAGCTCTTCCAGCTGTGCCAGGAAGGTCCCGACGTCGAAGGGGATGGGCTTCCCGATGTGGATCAGTCTGTTCCGGGTCTGTTTCAGTCCTTCCTCCGCCATCAGCTTCTCTCGTAGAGCTTCTCCCCGGGGCGCAGCCCGAGTAGACGATGGGGATGTCCACCCCGGGCTCATAGCCGACAACTGGATCAGGTTCCGGGCCAGGGTGTCGATCTTCACCGCTCCCCCATGTCCAGCACGAAGATTTCCCCGCCCCCGGCGTAGGTCCCTGCCTGGAGCACCAGGCTCACTGCCTCCGGGATGGTCATGAAGTACCGGACGATGTCCGGGTGGGTGACCGTCACCGGCCCGCCCGCCTCGATCTGTTTCTTGAATAAGGGGATCACCGATCCGTTGCTCCCCAGCACGTTCCCGAACCGCACCGCCACGAACTGGGTCCCTTCCCGCCGGCTGCCGCGGCTCTTGGCTGCCACCGGGCCATAGGGTTCCCGGGCGGCGGCTGCTTCCGCGAAGGCGGCTTCCCAGGGGTTCCCGTCCGCTGTGAGGTTCCCGGGATCGGACACTTTGTGTCCCTCCGCCATCGGATCCCTGTGGGCGTGCAGGAAGGGCAGCAGGTCTTCCCGGCCGGTCTTGCTTATGGCGTCCAGGCTCTGGACCACCATCTCGCACAGCCGTTTGCTGGCCCCCATGATGTTGGTGGGGTTCACCGCCTTGTCCGTGCTGATCAGCACGAACCGTTTCGTCCCGTGTTTCAGGGCCGCGTAGGCGGTTTTATAGGTGCCTGCCACGTTGTTCTTGATCGCTTCGTTGGGGCTTTTCTCCATCAGCGGCACGTGTTTGTGGGCCGCCGCGTGGTAGACGATGTCGGGATGGTATTCCTCGAACACCGCGTTGATCCGCCGGCTGTCCCGCACGGAGCCGATGAGCACCGCCAGGTTCAGGCCGGGGTAGTTCCGGCGCAGTTCCTGCTCGATCTCATAGGCGTTGTTCTCATAGATATCGAAGATCACCAGCTGCCGGGGTTCGTGGGCCGCGATCTGGCGGCACAGCTCGCTCCCGATGGAGCCGCCGCCTCCGGTCACCAGGATGGTCTTCCCTTTCAGGTACCGGAAGATCTCGTCCAGGTCCACCTTGATGGGCTCCCGGCCCAGCAGGTCTTCCACGGCCACGGCCTTCATTTTGCTTAAGGATACCTGCCCGTTGGCCAGCTGGTAGACGCCCGGCAGGCTTTTTAACTCGCATTTTGTCTCTTTGCACAGGTTCAGGATGTCCCGACGCTCCCGGGTGGAGGCGGTGGGGATGGCGAAGAGGATCTGGTCGATCTGGTATTTTTTCGCCGCGGGGAGGATTTCCTCCCGGCCGCCCACGATGGGCACCCCTTCCATGAAACGCCCCCATTTGTTGGGGTTGTCGTCGATGACGCAGCAGGGTTTCGCCGCGGTCTCTGTGGAGTTCTTCAGTTCTTTTAAGATGATCTGCCCGGCTGCCCCGGCGCCGATCACCATGGCGTTCTTGGTGGTCCGGGCGTTTTTCTGCCGGCGGGACCGCTCCAGGGTGATGTACCGGTAAGCGAACCGCACCGCTACCACCAGCAGGAACTGGGTCAGGCACCCGGTGATGTAGTAGGAGACGGGCATCCGCCGGAAGAAGCAGGTGATGCCGATCATCTGGAACCCGGTGGTCAGCAGGGTGGCCGCAAAAATCCGGTTCAGCTCGCTGAAGCTGGCGAAGCGCCAGATGCTGTTGTAGAGCCGCAGGAAGAAAAACACCGCCAGGCAGAACACGGTGTAGAAGGGGGCGAACCCCAGGAACGCGTCCAGGTATTCCGGCGGGATCGAGGTGTAGCGCAGGTCGAAGCGCAGGAGCAGGCCGAAGAGGTAGGAGGCGTTCACTGCCACGATGTCGTAGAGCACCAGGTAGCAGGCGATGACCTTCCAGTGCTCCAGGAACCGTCTCTTCTTCGGTCCGGTTCCGCCGGTATTCGGTTGTGCCAGACTGCCCATGGTCCTCCCTCCCTTCGGTGCGTCGCATGCTGCTGCCGGAAGGGCCGCCGTCCTGCGGCTTCCGGGCTGGTTTTCGGTTTCGTTTCCGGGGCAGGGGAGGGGTGTATTTCAACTGGGAGGGGCAAATAATTGTTATTATTTGGAGTGGAAAATGGGAGCAAATTTGCAGTTCCGGGGTGAAAGTTCTTTACGAAAATTTTCGAAAAGTTGTTAATCCTTTCCATTTTGCTTGTGTTCGGGGCGCTTTTGCGCTATAGTATAGGTGCACAAGTTTTGACTGGAGAAATGAAAATGGATTTATACGAAATCATAATGTTACACAACCGCCCCTGGTCTTTCCGGGAAATCGTATGTTTTTCCATTTTTTTCTTGATTGTGATTGGGATCACGGAAGCGTTGAGAAGAAAAAACAGGATAAGGACCTCGCAGGCGGTCTTTTTCTGTCTTACGGTGGCTTATCTGGCGGTTGTCTTTGCGTCCACCGTTTTCACCCGCAATCCCACGGCAGAAGCGACTTATGAACTTCAGTTGTTCTGGTCCTGGAGAAAGGCGTTCCTGGAACACAGCGCGGCTGCGCTTGAGGAGATTGTTCTGAATGTTCTTCTTCTGATGCCGTTGGGAATGGTTCTGCCTCTGCTTTTTCGGGCGAGGATCCGGCCGTTGTTCGGTCTGATGAGCGGGCTGGCGGTTTCCGTGGTGATTGAACTGTCTCAGCTGATTTTGCACCGGGGCCTCTTTGAGTGGGATGATATGGTGCACAATGCGCTGGGAAGCCTGCTGGGCTGTATTTTGATGAACCGGCTGATCGGCTGGTTCCGTAAAATCAAAAAGAACCGGCGGTCCGGGAAGGATGCCGCCGGAAAGAAGGAGTAAAGATATGTGTGGAATTGTTGGTTATGTGGGCAGCCGCCAGGCCGCTCCGATTTTGCTGAATGGATTAGAGAAACTGGAATACCGTGGATATGATTCCGCCGGCCTGGCCGTGCGGGATGGCGAGAAGGATGTGGAGATTGTCAAAGCCAAGGGCCGCCTGCGGATTCTGGCGGAGAAGACCAATGACGGCAGCGCGATGATCGGTACCTGCGGAATCGGTCATACCCGGTGGGCAACCCACGGAGAGCCTTCGGAGAACAACGCGCATCCTCACTGCAGCGACGACTACAATGTGGTGGGGGTACACAATGGTATTATTGAAAATTTCCAGGAATTGAAGGATAAGCTGCTGCGGAAGGGATACCAGTTCCATTCTTCCACAGACACAGAAGTGGCCATTAAGCTGGTGGATTATTATTATAAGAAATATAAGGTGGGACCCATTGACGCTCTGGCGAAAGCCATGGTGCGTATCCGTGGTTCTTACGCGCTGGCAGTGATGTTCCACGATTATCCGGATGAGATCTATGTGGCGAGAAAAGACAGCCCCATGATCCTGGGAGTGGAAGAGGGCGAGTCCTATCTGGCGTCGGATGTGCCGGCGATTCTGAAATATACGAGAAACGTTTATTACATCGGCAATCTGGAGATCGGAAAACTGCAGAAGGGAAATGTGGTCTTTTACAATCTGGACGGGGATGAGATTGAGAAAGAGCTGACCCAGATCGAGTGGGATGCGGAGGCCGCGGAGAAAGCTGGATTCGAGCATTTCATGATGAAGGAGATTCACGAACAGCCCAAAGCGGTGGAGGATACGCTGCATTCGGTGATCCGGGACAATCAGATTGATTTAAGCGATATCGGGCTGACTGAGGAGTTGATTCAGGGGATCAGCCAGATCTATATTGTGGCCTGCGGTTCTGCTTACCATGTGGGCATGGTGGCTCAGTATGTCATCGAGGACATGGCGCGGATTCCGGTGCGGGTGGAGCTGGCGTCGGAGTTCCGTTACCGCCGTCCGATTCTGGATCCGGACGGTCTGGTCATTATCATCAGCCAGTCCGGGGAGACGGCGGACAGTCTGGCGGCGCTGCGTGAGGCGAAGGATCAGGGGATTAAGACCCTGGCGATTGTCAACGTGGTGGGCTCTTCCATCGCGAGGGAAGCGGACATGGTGTTCTATACGCTGGCGGGACCGGAGATCGCGGTGGCTACCACCAAAGCTTACAGCACCCAGCTGATCGCCGGTTATATCCTGGCGATCCAGTTCGCGAAGACGCTGGGCAGGCTTACGGATGAGGCGTATGAGGAGCTGATCACGGAGATTCAGACTTTGCCCGGAAAAATGGAAAAGATTCTGGAAGACAAGGAACGTCTCCAGTGGTTCGCGGCGAAACAGTCGGCCGCCCATGATATCTTTTTCATCGGCAGGGGCATCGACTATGCCATTTCCATGGAAGGCAGCCTGAAGATGAAGGAGATCAGTTACATTCACTCGGAGGCATACGCGGCCGGAGAGCTGAAGCATGGAACCATTTCCCTTCTGGAGGAGGGAACGCTGGTCATCGGCGTGCTCACCCAGCTGAATCTCTATGAGAAGACGCTCAGCAACCTGGTGGAGTGTAAGAGCCGCGGCGCTTACCTGATGGGGCTGACGACTTACGGAAACTATAATATCGAGGATACCGCGGATTTCGTGACCTATATTCCGCGGACGGATCCGCATTTCACGGCGTCGCTGGCGGTGATTCCGCTGCAGCTGATGGGCTATTATGTCTCTGTGGCAAAAGGTCTGGATGTGGATAAGCCGAGAAATCTGGCGAAAAGTGTGACGGTAGAATAAAACGATGAGAAAAACCTGAAGAGATTCTGCATATTGGAAGCAGAATTCTTCAGGTTTTTTTATGTGGAGGAAAAAGCTGCAAATACCAAAATGAAAATTTAATTACATAAATTCGTTTACGAAATTTTTACTTACATTTTATCGCTTCTTGATAGTCCGGAAGCTCTGAGGAAGCTATAATGGTCTCGTAATCAAGAGAACACTATTGTTTCTGGAGGAGATAAGGATGAATTCTGAAAATCGAATTACACAATCGCAAAAAACCATGATTTTTGTATTGACCATGTCTTTGTATGGTCTGGCCACACTTTTTACGGAGCTGATTCCTTCTTTTCAGGTGGGAATTGTGGAGTTTTCCGTGGAATATTTTCTATTTATTCCCCTGACACTGTCTATTTTGTTTGATCCGCTTTCCGCGGCTTTGGGTGCGGCGACCGGAGAACTGGTCTTCAGTGAGATTATGTTGGGACAGTTCGGTGGTCTGGGAGAACTGGAGAAATTTATTACAGTAACCATTGGCGTCTTTCTCGCAGGGCGTCTGGTGCGCAGTCCGAAGAACCGGGGGATGGTGGCGTTCGCGTCTATCCTTGGTGTGACAGTACAGCAGCTGATGGGGTGCGTGGTGGATATTCTGAAGGTGCAGTTCGCTGTGGAGGATTTCGAAGCGGTGCCGGGGCTGCCCCAGAGTGTTTTCTTTACAGAGGGGTTTGCCTGTCTTAATGATATTCTGTTTTCAGGTATTCTGTTCTGTATGCTGCCTACGGTGTATCTGGTGCCGAAGCTGTACGGGAAAATTGAGCCTTTGCTGGGAGTAAAACCCAGGGATGAAAGAACCGTGCTGGGTCAGGAAAACGCGGTGTCTCTGAAAATGGTGATTCTGTGTCTGGTGGGATTCGTGGCAGCCATTGCAGCGGAGCTTCTGGCGACCGGCGGCTATGAGCTGATTGACTGGGAAGCTGCCTGGGCCGGCAGTACAGCGAATCTGGCCATTGCCATTGTGATTGCGGCGGTGGCAGTGCTGATTGCCATGGGTGTCATCCGCAATCGGGCGGCGCAGGCAGAAAATATCAGATAAGAAGGAGTGCGGAATATTGAGTGCAGTCGAAATCGAAAATCTGACATTCACTTATCCGGGGGCCGGGGAACCAACCCTGCGAAATCTGTCGCTGCATGTGGAAGCAGGAGAGTTTCTGGCTATTGTGGGAAACAACGGATGCGGGAAATCCACTCTTTGTAAAACTTTGAATGGTCTGATTCCCCATTTTATCCTGGGAGATATGGAAGGACAGGTGCGCATCGACGGGGAGGATACCCGTTCTCTGGAGATCGGAACTCTGGCAAAGAAGGTTGGATATGTTTATCAGGATTTTGAAAATCAGATTGTCTGTCCTACGGTGCTGGAGGATGCTTCTTATGCCTGCCTGAATTATGCCATGTCGGATTATGAACAGAAAGGCAGGGAAGCTCTGCGCGTGTGCGGGCTGGAATCGAAGAGTCAGGATTATGTCTGGCAGCTTTCCGGAGGACAGAAGCATCTGCTTGCCCTGGCAGGGATGACAGCATTGAGTCCGCAGATTTTGATTCTGGACGAGCCCATTGCGCAGCTGGATCCGATGCATGCGGATCGGATTTATGAAGTGCTGAAAGAATTGAATCAGGTTTATCAAAAGACGATCATCGTGATT
Organism: uncultured Blautia sp.; assembly: GCA_963927715.1. GTDB lineage: Bacteria > Bacillota > Clostridia > Lachnospirales > Lachnospiraceae > Blautia_A. The sequence goes on from CAWVBU010000002.1 coordinate 258,481, forward strand.
GAGCATCACACAGAATATATCGCGAAATATTGCAGCAGTGTGGTGCTGCTGCGAGAAGGCAGGGTGCGGTGGAAACTGCCGGCGCAAGAAGCCATGCGCCGGGTGGAGGAACTGCAGGAAAGTGATATTTTTCCGCCGCAGGTGGCTATCGCCGCTCAGAGAATGAAGCGGGAAGGGATTCTTCCGGCAGATCTGACACTGCCGGTTCGTGTGGAGGAAGGAGCAGAGATTCTGCGTACTTATCTGAAAAAAAGACGCTGTCCTTATACTAGCGGGATTTTAAGAGAAATTGCCGGGGAGAAACTGATGGAATTTCAGAATGTGACAGTGCAGTACCGTTCAGTGAAGGGAGAGCCGCCGAAAGTTTTCGATGGGTTTTCCATGAATATCCGTAAAGGAGAAAAAATCGCGCTGATCGGTTCCAATGGAGCGGGAAAATCTACCATGATGAAATTAATGATGGGATTGATACAGCCTCAGGAAGGGAGCGTCTGCCTGCAGGGCCGGCCGGTTCGGAAATTTTCCAAGGAAGAACTTGGACAGCAAATTTCCATGGTTTATCAGAATCCGGAGGAAATGTTTATTCAGGATTCCATCCGTAAAGACATATCCTATGCGATGAAAGTACGTAAGATTCCGGATTATGAGAAGCGAACCGAAGAATTGCTGGAGTTGTTTCGGCTGACGGATCTGGCGGACCGGGACGGGCGCCTGCTCTCCGGGGGGCAGATGCGGCGGGCTTCCCTGGCTATTGGGGTGGCGCTGAATCCGAAGATGCTCCTCCTGGATGAGCCCACGGCCAATCTGGATATTGCGACCAGGCGGGAGATTCTGAAGACGCTGCGGATGCTGAAAGGGATTACAGACACCGTGGTGATTGCCACTCATGACATGCAGTTGGTCTGTGACTGGGCAGAGCGGATTGTGGTGTTGTGCGGCGGATATGTGATTGCGGATGGGCCGAAGGAAAAGATTTTCGCGGATCCTTATGTGCGCCGGCAGGTGGGAATCCGGCCGCCGCAGATTTATGATTTGGGACGGGAGCTGGAAATTCTGACACCCTGTTTTACCATTGATGAGTTTCTGGAACATTTTCGAGGTGAATCGTATGCCAAAACTGAGTGAGAATATTTTAGATAAGTTTTCCATTGATTATCTGCGGAATCAGGTACTGAAAAATGCTTACGGAAATGATGATACGGTCATTGCGAAACTGGATCCGAGAGTTCTTCTGATCTGGTATCTGTTCTTTGGTCTGGTGCCATGGTTTCTGAAAGATGTGATTCTGCTTCTGTGTCTGTTTCTTTTCGTGGCGCTCACAACGCGGGCAGCGAAGATTGCGCCGCTGGTATTATTTTTATTCTGTCTGGGTGTTTTTACCCAGACGGGGTATCTGTTTATCGCCGCGTTGTTTTTTGGCGGAAATGCGCAGACCATCGTGCCTCTTCTGGTGATGACGTTGAAGGTGGCTGTAGTATCGCTGGCATCTGTCACCGTTTTTTCCGGGCTGGATCCCGACCGGCTGGCCAGCGGGATGCTGTGGTTTGGATGTCCGGGACAGCTTTCCTTCAGTATTTCTTTTGCTTATCGGATTTTGCCGGTGCTGATGGAAGAGTTTCAGAATATCTTGCTTTCCTACCGGCTGCGGGGCAATCCTCCTTCCAACAGGACTTTGTTCGGGAAGATCCGTTATCTGTGTTATCAGGTAAAAATGGTTATCCAGTCTTTTTATCCGTTGATGCTGAACACGGCGAAGCGTTCCCGCACAACGGTGGAGGCGCTGGAACTGAGAGGATACCGCTATTCTGTGAAAGATCCCAGGGTGCGGCGGATGAAACTGGCCATGCTGAAGGTATCACGGACGGATGTGGCGTTCATCGTTTTCTCCATTTGCTGGGTATGTCTGAGCGCAGGGGTATCCGCAGGCCTTGGAAAGGTGCTATTCGCATAATAGGAGAGGCTTCTGTGACAAACTGCGGTTAAATAGAAATTTGAAATAGGGTGAGAAGTTTGAAGATTGATTTTCATACACATGGGAAGTTGGCGAAAAAGCTTCCGTTTTCCCCGGAGTACACAGACTGGCTGTTCGGGGAGGCGAAGAAAGCGGGCCTGGACGCTCTTTGTCTGACGGAGCATTTCAACACGCTGGGATTTCAGGAGGTTTACCGCTACATTGCCGGGCGGTGTGAGCGGGAGGGCGACAGTCTGGTGACCGCGGAAGGCTTTCGGATTTTTCCGGGAATGGAAGTGGATATTGCAGAAGGAGGCCACACTTTGGTGATTGGTCCGTTGGAATGTATTTTGGAGATGAACAGACGGCTGGAACCACATAAAGAGGCGGAGAAATTTCTGTCCTTTGAGAAATGGTCAAAGATGGTGGAAGAGTATCCGGTGTTATTCGGAGCAGGGCATCCTTATCGGGCGGGGGGACACATTCCGGAGTTGCCCCGGGAGCTTCTGGAACGGTTTCAGTTTCTGGATATGAATGGGAAAGATCTGGCCCGGGATCCGGAGGGGACCTGGGAGAAAATGAGACGCCTGTCCCGGCAGCTGTCCCGGCCTCTGGTGGCGGGCAGTGACACGCATCAGTCCTTTCAGTACGGCTGTGTCTGCAATGTGTTTGAAGAAACCGTGGACCGTGTGGAGGAACTATATCGGCAGATTCTGGAAAAAAAATACCGGATCTCTCAGTCCGAGATTCTGAAATTCCAGGTGGAGACGGCGGGAATTCTCAAGCGCTCTCTGAAGGAAATTCATGCTCTGGGCGGGGATTATGTCTCGGTGCTTTTGCGGGGAGCAGAGATCTGAGGGGGAGTCGGCTGTGCTGCTTTTCGGGCATACAGCTGAAGACTGCTGTTATCGTGGAATGTCGGATTTGTAAGTTTCCTTCAGCTGATACAGCTGATCCAGACGTTCCTGGGATCTGGCGCCCAGGCGGGAACCGATCTGAACAATCAGGGCATCCAGAAGCGCGGCAGGAGCGGCCATGGAATGGTATTCTGTGGGTTCTCCCCGATAGACGTAAAGGGGAATGATTCCCTCTTCAGTCCGGTCATGGTAGAGTCGGCTGGTGAAAAAGATACACGGATAGTGTATCCTTTTTTGGTGGGAGAGAAGAACCTGGGCTTCCCTGGGAGTCTTCTGGAATCCGAACAAAATGACCAGATCCTGTCTGGTAAAAAGGTTCATATATTCGAAAAGTTCCGAGCTTCCGGGCGGCAGCAGAACCGTGGAAATTCCGAATCGAGTAAGGCGGAATTTCAGAAGCTGTGCCATGGACAAAGAGGCCCCTTTGGCGTAAAGATAGACGTTTTTTGCCTGGAGAATCGCGGAAACAGCCTGCTCCAGAAGATCCGGTTCCAGGAAGGAAATAGTTTTTTCCAGGCACATCTGCTGATGACGCAGAAACCCTTCCAGGGTGGAAAAATCTTCGCTGTCCAGTGTGGAGTTCAGCTTTCCGGCGGGAGAATTTTCTTCATTCAAATGAATAAAAACAGCATTTTTCAGCTCTTTGAAATCCGTATATCCGCAATGCCTGGCAAAGCGGGATACCGTGGGTTCAGACGTGCCGATACAGCGGGCAACCTCCCGGATGCTCATACGGATGAACGCGCCGGGATTTTCAATGATGTAGTTGATGATTTTTTCTTCCGCTTTTGTAAAATCGGTGTTCTGGCGCACAAAATAAATTTCGGTCATAGACATTCCTCGTATTCTGTATTTTTCAGCAGACGCCGGAGACGGAAGCATGGAATGTGTCTATGTTCAGGGTCTCCGGCGCTGTTTATTCTCCGTTTAAAGTTATTATACCATAAAAAAAAGAAAGTTATATAAAAAACAGGTAGAAAACAGGTAAAGTTGCGCGGGTGGAGCATTCAGAGGGGACGGATGAAATTCCGGCCGTTGTATTTCTCCAGGATTTCTTTTTTGCGGGTAACGGAAACTTCCGTGTAGATCTGGGTGGTGGCGATGCTGTTGTGCCCCATCAGTTCCTGGACGTCCCGGATGTTGGCGCCGTTGTTGAGCAGCTGGGTAGCGAAGCTGTGCCGGAGATAATGGGGCGTGGAATGGGGATTGATGCCGGCCATCTGCCGGTATTTGCAGAAGACTTTCTCAATGCCGTAGATCCCCAGGCGGCTGCCCCGGTGGTTGAGAAAGATGGCGTCGTCCCTGGGGTGCAATTCTTCCCGGGTGCCAAGCCACAGGTTCAGTTTCTGGCAGACGATGGGAGAGGAGATGAACAGCATGCGCTCTTTGTACCCTTTTCCGCGGATGAGCAGGGTGTTTTCCTCCCGGTTGTAGTCGCCAAGATCCAGGGCGGAGAGCTCTCCGATCCGGAGACCAAGACAGAATAAAAGCTCGATGAGGCACATGTTGCGGATGGACAGACGGCGTTTGTAATCGGTGGAGACGGACTGAAATTCCAGGGAGGGAGCGGAGATCAGATCTTTGATTTCTCCCATGGAAAGGGTCTTGGGGAGCGTCCGGGGCAGCTGAAATTTCCTGGCGGAGAAGGTGAAAAACGATTCCTTCAGGTTCAGGGCGCTTTGGAGGTACTGGCAGTACTGCCGGATGGAGACATATTTTCTGCGGACGGACCGGGGAGAGAGATGCTGTTCGTTCTGGAGACAGGAGAAATAATCCCGGATGCCGGCTTCGGTGATCTGTCGGTACCCGCGGGCGGCGAACCAACCGGACATGCACAGAAGATCATGCCGGTAGGCATAGAGGGTTTTCGGGGACAGATTTCTCTGAATGAAAAGGGTATTGATAAATTCGTTGATCAGTAATTCCTGCTGTTCTTTTTGGTAGTTCATGTTTTGGCCTTCCTTTTCTTAAGTGTTGGTTTACGGGAAAACAGCAATGAATTGGGGTGTCAGCAGAAATGGGACCGGGAGTCCGGCCTTATCTGATAGTTTACTGGAAATAGGGGATTGGTTCAACCGCAATTTGGAACATGGGAACGGCAGAGAAGAGCACGAAAAAACCGCCGTACAGGTTTCCCCATACGGCGGCAGATGGTTTATTTGCCGAACAAGTCGATTTTCAGGCTGCGCTTGATTGCCCGCTTGTAGTCCTTTTTGAAAGCGGTTGTGTACTTGACGGTGTACTTTGTTTTCCTCATTTTTTTAAGTCGGTAAATAACTCGTCAAGATCATTATAGCCCTTTACAGACGGGTCTTTTGCAATCCTTTCTGCTTCCAGCATGGCAGTAATCGTTTCCTTGTTGGGCTGATCCAGCTTCACTTCAAAGGGAATGCCGCCTTCACGAAGCGACTGGCGCACGAAGATATTGAACGCCGTAGTCAGGTTCATGCCCAGCTCATTGAAAAGAGCGTCGGCCTGTGCTTTCAAATCCGCGTCCATGCGGATACTGATGTTTGTGGTCTTTCCAGCCATATTATCAACCCCTTTCTGCTGCCTCAATTGTAATCTGGAACTCACGGTTTGCTATTTACCTATGAGATAAAGTTTTTTGTTCATTTGTGTATTTTTCATAAAGCATTTCGATATCTTCATCAATATTATATCCGTAGTGAATTGTCAAAGCTTTTTTAACGTTTTCAATGTCATTGGATAATATGGCATCGATAATGTCTGCTTGGTAACATTGACATTCTTCAATGGATACTTGATTCCATTCGGGAAAAGAAGCATTTAAAAATTCAATGCTTTTTAAATACACTGTATGGATTGAAGTTTGTAAATATTCGAGAACTTTGCCATGGCGGAACGGTTTGACGAATTCGGCTTCTTAAACCGGCTGAAGTCGGAGGGTCGAATCGGGAAAAACGGCTTCTCTTATCACGGAGATCCTTGTACATTGGAAAGGATCTTGGCGGCTCACCCAGATGTGAACATCGTACAGCTCCAGATTAATTATTTGGACTGGGATGATCCAATTATGGAAGCCCATAAATATTATGATATTGCCGTCAATTATGGGAAGGAGATCGTGGTGATGGAGCCGGTGAAGGGCGGGACTCTGGCAGACCTGCCGGGTGAGGCGGCACATCTGCTGGAACAGGCAACTCCCGGTCGAAGCGCCGCCTCTTGGGCGATTCAATTCGCACAATCGCTCCCACAGGTCACGACCGTCCTCAGTGGAATGAATACCATGGAACAGATGGAGGACAATTTGGCGGATCGACCGCCTCTGGCACAGAGCGAGTATGATCTTCTGGCACAGGTAAGCGCCATCCTGTCAAAAAGCATTGCCATCCCTTGTACGGGGTGCCGTTACTGCGTGAAGGGCTGTCCTAAGGACATCGCTATTCCAGATTATTTCCGCATTTATAATGGATATAGCAGATACCCGTCCGAGAGATGGAAACTGGAAGCGGTTTACGAGGCCGTTGCGCAGGACAATGGGAAAGCTTCTGATTGTATCAAATGTCTCGCCTGTGAGCACAGCTGCCCCCAACAGATTCCGATTACAAAATGGATCTCCAAGGTTGCGGATGCTTTTGAATAAAATGGAAAATATGGAGTCTCTAAAATTATCAAAGGGTGAAAAGCTTTTTTCAAGCTTTTCACCCGCTCATATCATAGAAGAATCCTATTACAGACTTTTCTTCACAGGCGGCTCCTTTTTCCACCGTTTTACTCACATTTTATTTTTGGTAGACATTGGAATAAATTCCAGCTTTAGCTGCATCCCTAATCCATGGGCGAGTTTTTTTACCATACTTAAGCTGGGATTTCTCGTTCCATTCTCAATCCGGCTTATATCTGCCTGCGTAATCCCTGTTTTATCGGATAGATCTTTCTGTGTCATGTTTTGCTGTACCCTTGCATCAATCATTGCCTGAATAATATCATATTCCGGCTGCAGTGCGTCATATTCTGCCTTTACTTTTGGATTTTGCAATGCTCTTTTTTTATAATCTTTGTAACTACTCATTGCCATACCTCCGTTCATAGTCTGCTTTGTAATCACAATATGTCGTATTCGACATATTGTCAAGCAGATTCAGCATAATCATAAATATCTGTAAAAATCCATAAATGAAGCGGCAGAATGGCAATAGCGGGACTGTATGTCGCGGAAAGCAGCAGAAATAAATCCCCCCTTTACCGGATGGACAAAACCGGTAAAGAGGGGATTTTTCATAGAGCGATCATTCAGGCGACCCGGTCGGCAAAGAAGAAGCTGACGAAGCCGATGAGAAACAGGACGGACAGGGCGCCCACGCCCAGGTTCACGCTGCCGGTGAGCTGGCTGATGGCGGAGACCAGCGTGGTTCCGGCGAAAGAGGCGCCTTTGCCGCAGATATCATAGATTCCGAAATATTCCCCGGACTTCTCCGGCGGAATGATCTTCGCGAAATAGGAGCGGGACAGGGACTGGACGGCTCCCTGGAAGATTCCCACACAGACAGCCAGAATCCAGAACTGATACTGTTCTCTCAGGCCGACGCCATAGAGGGCGATGAGAAAATAGGCGAAGACACAGATCTGGATCAGCCGGGAGGCGGCTGCGTGCCGGGACAGCCGGCCGAAAATCAGAGCTGCCGGGAAGGCGACGATCTGCGTGAGCAGAAGGGCCAGCAAAAGTCCGGTGGTATCAAGCCCCAGAGCGGTTCCGTAGGCGGTGGCCATATCGATGATGGTGTAGACGCCATCGATGTAGAAGAAAAACGCGATGAGGAACAGCAGGATCTTCCGTTCCCGGCGAAGTTCGGAAAAGATCCGTCCCAGCCGTCCCAGGCTGGAGCGTACCGGGTGGCGGGTGTTCTCCTGGAAGTGCTTCTGTTCATAGGAACGAAACAGCGGCAGGGACATGGTGATCCACCAAAGCGCTACCAGCAGGAAGGCGATTCCCATGGCGGTCTCCATGGAAATCCCCAGGTTTTCGTAGAACAGGACCAGCAGCAGACTGATCAGAAAGGGGATGCAGCTGCCGATATAGCCCCAGGCATATCCCCGGGCGGAGACTTCGTCCATCCGAGCCTCCTCGGTGACATCCGTGAGCATGGAATCGTAGATTACCAGGCTGGTGGCGTAGGCGGTTTTCGCCAGGATGAACAGCAGCAGGAACCAGATCCAGGACTGCATAAATCCGAGGAAAACGCAGCCCAGGGCGCCTGCCAGTACTGTGGCGAAAAAGATTTTTTTCTTCCATCCTCGGGTGTCGGAGGCGGTGCCGAGCACCGGCCCCAGGAAGGCCACCAGGATGGTGGAGAGGGAAGTGGCGTAGCCCCAGTAAGCCAGATAATTCACATCGGAGATGCCGGCGCTGCCCGCCAGATAGTTGAAATAAATGGGCATAATGGTGGAGACCAGCAGGGTAAACGCAGAGTTTCCCACATCGTAGAGCACCCATTTCTTCTCCAGGGAATTCAGTTTCAATTTCATAATGAAGCTCCTTCTCTTTTCATTTTCCAAGGCTGATGATACAGGAAAAAACGGTAATGTAAGAGATGTTTTCCTGTAATTCAGGTAAAAAACAGATTTATTATAACATAAAACATGAAAAAAGGAGCCGAAAAAGTATGACCGGATGAAGAAAAGTCCGGCTCAGAGACTTGTTTTGCCGCGGCGGGTGAGCAGCTGCCAGACTTCCCGGGCAAGGGGGTCCCGGAGGGCCAGCAGGACGAGGGCATAGGAAGAAAAGAACAGGCAGGCTGACAGCAGAAGAGCCGGGAAAGGAGTAAGCCCGGTCAGCTTGACTGGCAGGCTGATAAGGGATGCGGCCGCGGTTCCCAGAAGGGGACTTTGGGGAGCAGGAGAAAGGGGCAGCCGGCGCAGGGTATCCCGTAAAAAGAAAACCTGCGCCAGCAGGACAACGGTCTCTGCGGCCAGGGTAGCCGCGGCGGCCCCTGCGCAGGCGTAAGCGGGAATCCAGAGGAGATTCAGGCAAAGGTTGACCAGGGCGCCCAGGGAGACGGAGATCAGGACCGCGGTCTCCCTTCCCGTGGGAACCAGGATCTGCATCCCCATGAGATTGGTGAGGCCGATGAGGATCAGAGTGGGCAGAACCAGGCGCATGGGGAGAATGGCCGGGGCGTAGGCGGGACCGCACAGGAAGGCAATTCCCTCGGGAGCGTAGAGGGAAAAGTAGGCCGTAAGGGGCAGGGAGAGGGTCAGGACGAAATGGAAGGCCCGGGAAAAAAGTCGATGAAACGATTCCTGCAGTCCCTGCCGGACATAGTAGGAGGCCCGGGGAAGAAGCACCGCGCCCAGGGAGGTGACGAGGCTCACCAGGATGGATTTGATTTTTACCGCCGCGTGGTAGTACCCCACCTGGGTGTCGGACTTTAGGAAACCGAGCATGACCGTATCCAGGTTGGTGTAGACGGTGGCGGCGCAGGACATGGCGAAAAAAACCAAAGCAGCTTTCAGATGCCTGGTCAGGGAACGGATCCGTAAGGGTTCGCGGGCAGCCGGGGTACAATCCCCAGGCGTACTGCCCTTGGCGGTCAGGAGCAGCCGGCGCAGATTGAGAAAATTCAGCAGGTTCGAGGCGGAGGAGGCAAATAGGGAGATCCCCGCGTAGAGAAGGAGATCTTGGGGACTGTGAATCAGAAGGAAGGTGGCCGCGAGAGCCAGCGTTTTCAATAAGAGAGAGCGCAGGGTGATGTAGACGTACTGTTCCAGAGCTTTGTACAGCCATTCCACGCCCAGAGTTCCAAGGAGAAGATTCAGGCTGAGAATCCCAAGAAGCGCCCGTTCCTGGCGCAGTCTGGGCAGGAGCAGCAGAACGGCGCCAAGAAACAGATAGGCCAGCGCGGTGGTGAACAGACTCAAAGTGAGCAGCTCCCGGACGGTGCGGGACAGTTCTTTTGAATTGCCGCGTACCTGGGCGCAGGCCCGGATGCCGTAGACCGGGATGCCGAGCTGAGCGAACATGGTGAAATAGGAGATTACGGAGGAGGCGAAGGAGAGTCTGCCGTATCCGGCGGGCAGAAGGATCCGGGAGACGTAAGGAAAGGTGAGCAAAGGAAAGAGAAACGAGGAGACAGTAAGGACCGCGTTCATGAAAAAGTTGCGTTTTAACGAGAGTTTTTTGGAAAAAACGGGGGTCATGGGTTGGTTCTCCTTTTCGTGTGCAAATGTAAAATTCTGGATCCGGCGCCGGCTGGCTCAGTGGGAAAACCGGTGCCGGAGGGTATGTTTTGCCGCCACGGCCGCGGCTGCGATCGCGATTTTGCAAAGGGAGATGACGGCGGCCGTGGACCAGATGCCAAGGGACAGCGGATCCGTCAGAAAAGAACGGACCAGGTACCAGGGAAAGAGCCGCAGTTCCAGCAGATGGACGCACAGGATCAGCAGAGTTTCGGTTCCCATCCACTGGAAAAAACGGGCGGGAAGGGTGGTTCGCCGGTGCAGAAAACGGGAGAGGAACAGACAGCTTAAGGTTCCGCACACGGAGGCCGGAAGATTCAAAAAGAGCCGGGGAAACTGATTTCCCGCCAGGAGGATTTCTCCGCCCGGAAGGGTGAAAAGAAGCCAGAAAAAGGCACTAAGCCAGGGCTTCCAGGAAGGGCGTCCCAGGGACGAAATCCAGTGGTCCTGACGTGCCTGATATCCCAAATAGAGATAGAAAACGCCGGTCATGGCGGGCTGCAGGGACAGGGGAAGCCAGAACCGGGAGGCTGTGTACAGACCGGCCAGAAACAGGAGGATCAGAAGGGGATAAGGGCTTCTCAGACGCAGGAGGAGATTCAGCAAAAGCAGTCCCCAAAACAGCGCCCACAGGAACCAGATTGCGCCGATCTGCGGGATGAAAAACGGAGTTGTCTGGTCCAGGCCGCTCACGTAGAGAGCGGCAAAGAAAAGCTGCGCGGTCCTGCCGGGGATGCGGGAGTATTCTCCTTTTGCCACAAGCAAAAGAACAGAAAAAAGAATCAGAAGTACGCAGGTGATTCCATAGGGGAGCAGGAGCTGGCGGGCCTTACGCCGGGCGAGAATACGAAAAGAAACCGGCCGGAAGACATAACCGCTCAGGAAGAAAAAAAGGGGCATATGGAAGCTGTAGATCAGGATTTTGAGTGTTCCCTGGGGCAGGGTGTGGCCGAGAATCACCAGAAAGATGGCGATTCCCCGGGCGATATCCAGATAGGCGATTCGTTTCATGGTCAGGTCCTCGATGGCAGGCTTTGCTGCTGTCTGTGAAAGGCTCTTCCCCGCAGGGCGGTGAGGGTCAGAAGCAGCAGGGGATTGATTTCCAGAAGGAGCAGATAGTTGTTGAAAATGTTCAGAAACAGAAACAGTCCCAGCCATCCGTAGAGCAGAACTTCCCTTTGGTAATACACATATTGGAACACCAATGTGTAGCAGAAAAGGAGCAGCAGGGTGAACAGAATCCCACAGCTTAACAGAGTGTAGAGATAGCCGCTGTCGATGTAGTTGGAGGCGGCGGATACCTTTCCGTAGACCCGCTCGGCGTTTCCGTACATGATGACTTCTGTGCCGAACAGGAGAATGCCGTAGTCGGCAAGTCCCTGCTGTCCCAGCTGCAGACGGCCGGAGAGAAGGGTGTTCAGTCCTGCCCACAGGGGATGGGATTTTTGGTAAAAGCCATAGAGCGCAAGGGTGGCGAGAAAGCACAGAAAGTACCCCCAGCGGGCGAGGAAAAGGAAGGTATGGCTTTTTAAGGTGATCCAGGAGAATTTGCAGGCGCACAGGACATAAATCTCGAAAGCCAGGATGGCCCAGAGATAGACCCGGGTGGTGTAGACGATGGCTGCCAGCTGGTTGACGGCCAGCACGGCGGCCAGATGCAGCCAGGAGACTTTCCGGCCTTTTTCCACCAGATAGATCACGCTGCAGGTGAACAGAATCATGGTGGGGTAGGCGTAGTAGTTAAAGCCAAGAGTCTGGGCGATGACGCCCAGAACCGGGCGCGGGTAGGTACGGTTTTCGATGACGCCGGCCAGGCAGGAGAGGGTTACGAAAACCCATCCGGCCAAAAGAACGTTCCGGTTCAGCCGCAGGATACGGGAGAAGTCCAGGGAACCTCCGGCGAGGACGAAGAGGAGAAGGAGCAGCAGAGAAAAGCCCTGTCCGCTGGTGAAGGCCGCCGCGATGCCAAAGCCGGTCAGGAAAAGATCCAGGATCAGTTCCCGCAGGGGAAGACGGCCCTGGAAGAAAAAGGCGGCGCCAAGCAGCAGGACCACGGTCAGCCTGGACAGAAGAAAGAGGCTGTCCGGCAGCAGATCCACATAGCGGGAATAGCTCAGTACCTGCAGAAAGATGTAGATGGCAAACGCGGCGCAAAAGGCAGTTTCCTGCCGGCTGATTTTCAGAAAACGTTTCATGGGAGGCTCCTTAAGGTTTGGATTTTCGCAGTTTTTTGGATTTGGCTTTTCAGATCCTCCGGATCCGGGCTTTCAGCCAGTAGAAGAACCACAGTCCGCCCGGCCAGGGAAGGCGCAGGAAGAACAGCATCTTCTTCTGGCTGGACGAAAGCTTTCTGCGGTCCGCCCGGCAGATCGCCGTACAGTAGGGCCTGGCCTGCAGGGTTTTCCTAAGCATGGACAGCCGGCGGGAAAGGGGATCAGGGTTCTGCGGATGAAAGAAATACAGCCGCAGGCTTTCTTCCAGTCGGCGGATGACCAGGGCGTAATAGGCGTTCTGCCAGTCTCCGTCCCCGGTGTATCCCTGGATCAGCCGGGAGAACGCGCGGAAAATCTGCCGGTTGACGGCGAGGGTGTCCGACTGAAAACGCCGGGTGATGGAAGAGGAAGTCAGCACATAATTGTAGACGGGACGCTGGATGTAGGCGACGCCGGAGGCGTGGAGATACAGGCAGGCGGTATAGAGAATGTCGTCGAAAATTCCCCCAAGCGCCGGGTCAAACCGGATGTTTTTCTGAAGCAGAAACTCTCTTCGCACCGCCTTGTTCCAGGGACCGCCGCATCCGATGGAAGGCGTGGCAGGGGGAAGGGGATTGTAGGCCTGATACAGATCCGCGGCCACCAGTTCATCCAGCCTGCGGCGGGAACGCCAGACGAATTCCTCCCCGAAGAACTGGTTGTAGCTTTTGCGTCCGTTTTGGTACAGATGGATGTCTCCCAGGGCCACATCCACCTGTTTGTCCCTGCCGGTCCGGCAGAGAAGTTCACAGGCGCCTGGTTCCATCCAGTCGTCCGCGTCGCAGAACAGCACCCACTCGCCGGAAGCGGCGTCCAGGCCGTCGTTGCGGGCCCTGGCCACGCCTTCATTTTGTTTGTGGATGACCTGGATTCTGGAATCCAGATCCGCGTAACGGTCACAGATGGACGGGCTGTCATCGGTGGAACCATCATCCACCAGAATGATTTCCAGATCTTCCAGCGTCTGGCGGATCAGACTTTGCAGACAGCGTTCCAGACAGTCCTGTGCCTGATAGACGGGGACAATAATACTGAATTTCGTCATATTCTCAACCTCTTTGCTTGAATTTGATACAGAAAATTTCTGCGGTAAACGCCGGATAATGCCGCGGCTTCTCCCAGGCAGACCCAGCGTTTCCAGGGAGGATAACCGCGGGAGTTCTCCAAAAGATCCGTCGCTTTTTCGAACCGTCCGGCGGTCCCGGGACGGTCATATCCCTGGCGGCGCAGGTAGGTCTGATAATCAGAATAGGAGAACTGCCAGAGGCGGTTCGGGTCCTTTCGGCAGATCTGCCGGACGTAGTTAAGGGTCAGCGCCTGGAGAAACCGCCGCTGTCCCGTGGTGCTCTTTTCCCGGATCCGGTAGGAGAGAAGCGGTTCTTCGTGCATGGTCATTTTCACTTTCATGGACAGAAAACGCAGCCAGAGATCGTAGTCCTGGGCACAGGGATAAGGGTGGTATCCCCCGGCTTTTTCAAAGAGATCCTTTCGCATCAGCACGGTGGGATGATGGATGACGTTGCGGAAGGGAAGCAGCGTGCCAAGCTGCTTTGGCGTGTAGAAGGGACTTTGAGAATCCAGGAGATTTCCCGCCTCATCGATGGTCTGATAGCAGGAGCAGACCAGGCCGCTTTCACTTTCCAGCAGCAGGGAAAGCTCCTGTTCCAGACGGTCCGGACGGCTGAGATCGTCCCCGTCCATCCGTGCCAGCCACTGGCCCCGGGCATTGCGGGCGGCCCGGTTCATGGACCGTGCAAGTCCCAGGTTCTTCGGGTTGGTGAGAATCCGGATCCGGGCGTCGCCTTTGGCCAGGGATTCCAGACAGCCGGCCAGCTCTGTACGCCGGGGGTTGTCGTTGACCAGGAGAAGCTCCCAGTCGAAAAACGTCTGCTCTGTGATGGAGGTGACGGCCTGGCGGATCTGCGGCAGGGTTTCGCTGCAGACGCCGGTCAGTACGCTGATCTGCGGCATGGAGTACGCCTCCTTTTTTCGGTTCGCTGCCGGATCTGGAAGGCCAGCCGGACGCCCTGGTAGAAACACCAGGGATGGAGAAGGTATAGCCTGGCGGAGCCGCGCAGCAGCCGGTCCGGGGCGGAGGCAGCCAGACGGTGCATGGCGCCTCTTAAGGGATAGCGGCGGCAGTAGAGCCGGTACAGGGAAGGCTTTCGTCCCACAGCGAAGGTCTTGGCCACCGTCCACATGGCGCGGGGAAGCATGTAGGAGGCGAAAGAGCCCGCGAAAGAGGAGTGATGCTTTCGGAGGTATTGCCCGGTGCGCAGCATGGCGTCCGCCAGATCGGTTTTGCTCCAGCTGACCTGATGGACGGCGGAATCCGGGCGGTCGTCGTAGCCGTACAGACGGGCTTCCAGGAAGCAGGCGTTCCGGCAGTGGGCCAGATATTTCCAGACAAATTCCAGGTCTTCCCCGTAGCGGACGCCCTCCCGGAAGCGGATGGCGTGTTTTTCCAGAAGCTCTCTGCGGTAGAGAAATCCGGTGAAATGGATCTGTTCTTTCCGGTACATGAAATGGCGCATGGCGTCGTCGATGTCCCAGCAGTGAAACTGCTTTTCGGACACAGAATGAAAATCCGAAAGAACCGCGTCGGTGTCCCGGGAGGTGAGGCAGAAAGCCGTGTCGCAGCCGCAGATCCCCTGCCAGAGGGCACGTACCATATCCGGATGGAAGACATCGTCCGAGTCCAGGAACATCAGAAAAGGGGTGTGACCGTCTTCCATGCCCCGGTTGCGGGCGGCGGCCGCGCCGGCGTGCCGCTGGGAGAGAATGGTCAGCCGCAGCCGGGAATGGGCCTGGAAATCCAGAAGGGTGTTCCGGGTATCGTCGGTGGAACCGTCGTCCACCAGGACGACTTCGAAATCGGAGAACGTCTGCTGTTCCAGGGAGGCAAGGGCCCGCCGGATGGTGCGGGCGCTGTTATGGCAGGGGATGATGATTCGGATGGCTGGCTGCATGGGAACTCCTTTCTGGTTCGTGAGATTCAGGTGAAGGCATGCTCACAGGGATCAGATACATGGCGCGTTTCCCCTCGTGGACGGAATCGATGCAGATGGTATCGCCGGCCCGGTTCCAGCGGGGGTGCAGGTCGCAGCGGCAGTCGTTGTCGTAGCGGAACGGGGAGAACACCCGGGCGAGAACCTTGGGCCGCGGATCGTTTTCCCGGCACAGGAAGACGGCGGCGATCCGCCGGTGATCCGGATAGGTGTCAGTGACCACCAGATCTTTGTCCGGGGCGCAGCTGCAGTGGCCGTCCCGGTTCAGGGAGGGCCAGAGCATCCGGCAGGAAGGAGACTGATCCCGCAGCAGATAATAATGGGTTCCGGCAGGTTCTTTTCGCAGGAAAGAGAGGATTTCCCGGTTGTTTTTCCAGTAACAGTGGGAGACGAAATCCTCGTCACTCAGATTGAAGAGCTGTTTTCCCTCGCAGTCGGCAGTGACCAGGCGGGTGTATTTGCGGCCGTTTTTCAGCCAGCGGTGCAGGACCATGAACCGCTGGCCGTCCGGGCGGATCATCAGATGATTGACTTTATGTTCGGCGCCTGCCATGGACGGAACCGGCTCAAAGGAAGCCAGATCCCGGTAGGTCAGAAGGGGCTTTGCCTCCCCGGTGTGAAGATCCATTTTCCAGATGCAGGGGCTGTCCGGACAGGGATCGTTCGCGGTCCGGTCGGGAAGATTGGAATAGCCGTAACCTGGCCGGAGCCGGTGCAGCCGGGAGAAATCCAGGCTCAGGGCATAGCTTCCGTCCCGGGCAGCGTCATAGACGGGAAGGGGCAGAACTGCCTCTTCGGCGCGGTCTTTTACCCGGAGAATGACGGAGCAGTAGTTCCCGCTGCGGAAATCGTTGTAGAGGATCCGGCTGTGAAAATCCGGCCCCAGCCACTGGGCCATGCAGCCCTGCTGGACATTCCAGGCACGGGTGACGGCCAGGGGATGAACCCGGCAGGAATCGCGGGTGTCCAGAAGGACCAGCGAGGCGCTCTCTTGGGGAGCCGGCCGGCGGTACGTGCAGCGGGCTTTGAGCGCCAGCAGATACCGGTCGGTCCGGTCCCAGGGAGATTTGTCATAGTAGCCGTAGAAATACTCCCACCCGTCCCGGGGCGTGACCCGTATAAGGCTGCCCTGGGAGCGGATCCGGTCCCGGGAGAGGAGACGGCCGGCCATGTGATACCCTCTTTTTAAGATCCTCCGGATCCGGGGATGTCCCGCGAACAGCTGCTTTCCCAGGTCTTCTAGTTTCGTGAAATCCATGTTCCATCCTCCCAGTTTTCGTTGATAAACCGATCAATCCGCCGGACGATGGCCAGGGGATCCGGGTTTTTCCAGGGGCGCAGATGATCCTTGCCGGCGTAGATTTTCCGGAAACATTCTTCCAGATCCTTCAGTTCCGGATCGGCCATCAGCACATAGCCGTTTTCGGAAAAAGCCTCGTTCGTCTGCAGCTGATGATCGTTGATATGTTCCTGATATTTCGAAAGTCTCGTCACAGCGATGACTTTTTTTTCATAGTGAAGCGCCCGCATGATGGAGCCGGTGGCTCCGTGGCTCACCACGATATGGGCCCGGCGCATGGAGAGGTCAAATTCCTCCGGAGAGAGGAATTCCTGCCAGGAATAGTGCCGGGGGCGGTAGGCGGCAGTTCCAATCTGGGCGAAGACGGGTTCGGTGAGAAATCCTTTCGCGCAGAGTTCATCCAGGCGGAGGAACAGCCGGTCAAAGGGATAATTTCTGGAGCCCACAGTGACGAAAATCAATAGAGACACCCCCTGTAGATGGCGTTTTTGTAGAAACGTTTCTGGCTTTCCCACTGGACGAAAAACAGATCCGCGTGACGCTGCATTTTCAGCCCGGCCACCGTGGGAAGGCTGGCCCGGGCAAAGGTCTCGATGAAGATGAATTTCTTCCGGAAAAGGATCGCCAGCAGGTAAAAGGGATAGGCGGCCATGGTTCCCGTGGTGATGATCAGATCCGGCCGCTTCCGGATCCAGATGTACAGCGTCCAGAGGGAGTTCGCCGCCATTTTCAGCGGCATCAGCCGGTCTTTACGGTCGGTCTGCAAAAGCTGGTAGGTTCCCGCCGGGACGGGAAAGCGGGTGTGCTCGGTCACGTAAAAACAGGGATATTTTTCCGCCAGAGGCTGCAGTCTGCGCAGCTGTTCCCAGTGCCCGCCGGAGGAAGAGACCAGGCAGATCCTGGGGAGCCGGCCCGCCGCCCTCACAGGCTGCCGCCCCGGTATCGTTTGTACCAGAGGGCGAACGCGCGCAGGCCCTGGCGCAGGGTGGTGCGGGGCCGGAAGCCGAAATCCCGGATCAGATCGTCGATGTCCGCGTAAGTCTCCTTCACATCTCCCGGCTGCATGGGAACCAGCTCGGTGTGGGCGTGAAAATCAAAATCCCCGGGGAGAACCCGGGCGTATTGAAGCTCCTGCTGGAGAATTTCCAGAAAGTCCAGAAGATTCTCCGGGTGGTGGTTTCCGATGTTGTAGATCCGCGCGGGAACGCTTCCGGGGGAAGGCGCCGGAGGCTTTTCTAGGACCCTTACCACACCTTCCACGATATCATCGATGTAGGTGAAATCCCGGCGGCAGGCGCCGTAGTTGAACAGGCGGATGGTCTCCCCGCGGACCAGCTGATCGGTAAAACGGAAATAAGCCATATCCGGCCGCCCGGCAGGGCCGTACACGGTGAAAAAGCGAAGGCCGGTGCAGGGGATTCCATAGAGTCTGCTGTAGGCGTAAGCCATGAGCTCGTTGGATTTCTTGGTGGCGGCATAGAGGCTCACAGGATGATCCACAGGATCCTCCACCGAGTAAGGAAGCTTTTGGTTGTCCCCGTATACCGAAGAGCTGGAAGCGTAGACCAGGTGCTGCACCTTCTTTTTCGCGGTTTCCGGCAGACGGCGGCATGCTTCCAGGATATGGAAGAAGCCCACCAGATTGGAAGAGATATAGGCGTCCGGGTTCACCAGGCTGTAGCGCACGCCGGCCTGGGCGGCCAGGTGGACCACCAGATCCGGCGCGTACCGGGTGAAGAGATTTTCCACGAAAGCTTTGTCCGCCAGATCTCCCCGGCAGAAGATGAAATTCGGGTACAGGCGCAGTTTCAGCAGGCGGCTTTCTTTCAGGGATACGTCGTAATAGTCGTTCAGATTGTCCACGCCGATGATTTTCACGGCGGACACGGTGGAGAGCAGACGCTTCGCCAGAAAAGAACCGATGAAGCCGGCCGCTCCCGTGATCAGAATGGTTTTTCGTTCCAGATTCATGGGAATTATCACCTCTCGTTTGAGGCTAGTATGAACGGTTGAGAAATTTTTTATTCGCGGATTTTTCAGAAAAAAAGAAAGTGCCACGGGACGGCGTTGGTCATCTCGCGGCACTTTCTTTTCTAGAGACACAAAACATATGCGACAAACTGTCTAAGACAGATTGGCTCCGTCAGAAATTTTCGGACCCGGAAGGTCCCGGCAGAACATCTGCCTCAGTCTGCGGCCACCTGGGCCAGAAGTTCTTTCGCGTGATCCACGGTGCTCTGATCCGGGACCATCACGTAGACACTGGAACTCATGGAATAGGGCACCTGATAATCGCCGGTCCCGTCCGCACTGTAGGTGGTGACGTTCCAGCTGGTTCCCTCAGAGAGCTGCTGGCGCACCAGATCCGCCATCTGATCGTAGGGGATGTTGGTGTCGATGCAGTTCTGTACTCCTTCCAGGATGGAAGTGTAGCTGGTCAGGATCGAAGGGCTGGCAGCCTTGCGGATGATGCCTTCGATCACCGCCATCTGGTTCCGGCCCCGCTGACGGTCGCCGCTGCTGAAAGCGTAGCGCTCCCGGCAGAAAGTCAGGGCAGCCTCTCCGTCCAGCACGTTGGTTCCCTGTTGGAACTGGTAGCCGCCGGAGGTGAAGGCGTAATCCGATTGGACTTCAATGCCGCCCAGGGCGTTGATGATGTCCACGAAACCAGTGAAGTTGACTTTGAAATAATAATCAATGGATATGTCATAGAGCATGGAAAGGGTATCCATACTCACCTGAATTCCATAAATTCCCGCGTGGGTCAGTTTGTCCGGAACGCCGCCGGAGATGGACAGAGGTACATAGTAATCTCTCGGCGTGGAGAGAAGGAGCACCTGTCCGGTTTTTGTATTGACGCTGGCGATGATGTTCACATCGCTGCGGGTGAGCGCCGACAGGGTGCTGTCCCGGGTGTCGCTGCCGCTGATGTAGACATTGATCACGGAATCAGAGGAAGTCTCCTGGGCAGGCAGGACATTTTCCACCACCTGCTCCACCTGTTTGGTGGACAGGACGCGGATCTGCGCGGGAAAATCTTCGTATCCTTCCAGCTCCTCATAGAGATCCAGATAGGCCTGGTTCAGGACGATGCCGTCCACCTGGCTTTCCCTGAGAGCATCCGCCAGCTGTGTCAGTCCGTCATATTCCGCGGTGGCCAGGGAAAGTCCCTCCTGGCTGCTGACGCGGGTCAGGGTCTCATCGGTGTTCTCACGGTCCTGGGTCTTCAGGATTCCGAAGGTGTAATCCCCGGCATCGAAAAGGCTTTGCGCCGGATCCTCCTGTCTCACATAGAAGGAGATGACGGAACTTTGCACCGCTGGAGAAGAGACTTTCTGCAGCGTGTCTTTGGTCTGGCTCACATAGTAGCCGGCGAACAGACACAGAACCAGGCAGAGAAGACTCCACACCACGCCCAGAACGAAACGGATTTTATGCCGGAAATCTCTCGTGAGAAAGTAAATCAGAAGCAGAGAGACCAGGCATCCGGCACAGACCACAGCCAACAGAGCAGTTGGCAGCATTTTCGTGGAAAAAACCACCGAGACAAAGAAAATCAAGATAAAAAACATAAATACAACCAGGAGAAGTCCGGGTACATAGATCCCCTTTCCCTGGTGCCCTTTTTGCTGTCTGGTCATAGTATCCTCCCGATGAAAACTGCTTTCACTATAGTCGGATTTGGAAAAAAAGTCCATAGAACTAGGATGAATGGTTTGAAATTGGGACAAGTGGTACCGGATTTTGGGGCTGAAATGGGAAAAAAGAAAATGCAAAAAAATGACGAAAAAGCAGAAAAAAGTGACAAGAAATTGTAATTATAATATAATAATTAAAGTAAGATGAGAAGTCCGGGGGAATCCTTTCTTCTATAGTAATAAGAAGAGGGATAACTGGTAACGAAATGGGATAACTGGTACTGGAATGGTAAAAAACAGCCCGATATAATGATAAATGAGGTAGATTATGAAAATTGCAGTGTGTGATGACAACGAAAAAGAGCGCAGTCAATTATCGGAATTACTGGAAGTAGTGTGGCCGGACGCGCAGGTGTTTTTGTTCGGAGACGGCGAGGAGATTCTTAGCCAGATCCGGACGGGAAAAAGTTATGATCTGGTGTTTCTGGATATTTTCATGGAGAAGGTGGGAGGCATTGAGGCTGGAAAACAGATTCGTGAGCTTTATCCGGAGACAGAGGTCGTGCTTGTCAGTGTGAGCAGAGAGTTTGGACCGGAAGCATTCGAATTGAATGCTTTTTATTATCTCGTCAAGCCTTATGAGGAAGAACTGCTTCGGAAAGTCAAAGAGCGTTTCCAGACGAAGATGGTGCCGAAGGTGACCATCTATGACGTGGGAAGCCGCCAGGAGCAGAAGATTCCTTTCCAGAAGATTACTTATATCGAGAGTATGCACAATTATCTGTATATTCACACAGTCGCAGGCGCGGCGGTGAAGGTCCGGGAGAGTCTTCAGATGTTTCTGACCCACCTGGACGACCGTTTTCTGCGGATCAACCGGGGCGTCATCGTCAATATGGAGGCGGTGGAGCGGATGAATACGGATTCCTGCGAGGTGGACGGCATGGTGTTCATGTTAAGCCGCAGGCAGAGAGCAGAGAACCGCAGAAAATACAACGATTATATCTTCAAACATTATATGGAGGAGTAAAATCCGGGTTATGAAAGAACAATTGACAGGTGCGTATATCATCCTTCAGTTTCTGGGATTTCTGCTTCAGGTTCTCCCGATGCTGTTTTTGGTCTATACGCCGTTTCAGCCGTCGGCTCTGCGTTTTCCCAGGAGAAGATTTCTGGCTCTGTTCTGCGCGGGAGCGGTCTGCTTCTACGGGGCGGAAGCCGTCTATCTGGGGACGCTGTATTATCAGGGGATCGGATGGGACACCGTGGTCAACCAGGCGAATCTGATTTTCGCGATGGGACTGTTCGCGGGAAGCCTGGTGTATTTTCTGGGATTCCGCATGGGCGTGCGGGGCAAGACCTTTCTGTATCTGATCATTGTCCAGTATGGGATCTGCGTCCATATCCTGAATAAGCTGATCAACCATTTCATAGATTCCAGGGTTTTCGGAATTTATCCCTATTCCCCGGAGACGGTGATCAGCTATACGGTGGTGACGCTTCTAAGCGCTCCGCTGCTTTACCGTTTTTTGAAATACGGAAATGTGCAGGAACTTTTGCTGGTGAACCCCAGGGCGCTGAAGATGATTACCTTCTGCTCTGTGGCGATGCTGGGGCTTTTTATACTCAGCATTCAGATGGAGAACAATCTGGCTTTGAAGATCGATGATTTCCGGCTTCAGATCTGTCTGTGTATCTGGATGGTCTGTTTCCTGGTGGGATGTGTCATGGCATACGGAGTCTATTTCGGGTGCCTGATCCTGGAAAAGGAAAAAGAGGAGATGCATCTGAAACTGAGTTCCTATGAACAGCAGTACAAATGGATGCGGGAAGGCATTGAGCAGGAGAAACGGGCGCGCCACAATCTGCGCCATCATCTGCGGACCATGAACGCTCTGGTGGAAAACGGGGACGTCCTGCAGCTGAAGAATTACATTGGCAACTGCCTGTTCGAGGTGGAGGAATCAGAAGAACGGAAGATCTCCGGGAATCCCTGCCTGGATAAAGTGCTCAGCTACTATGTAGGACAGGCCGAGAACCGGGGCATTGAAATCCGGTGCAGCATCATTGTGTTCGAGGATTATCCCTTTGACATGGTGGATATGACCGTACTTTTTGGAAATGCGCTGGAAAACGCTCTGAATGCCTGTGAGAAATGCGGCAGGGATCGGGCGTTCATCCATCTGATGGTCCGGCAGTTTAAGAAAAGCATTCTGATTAAGATTGAGAACAGCGTCTGTGACGGAACGGGGCGGGAATTCGTCCGCAGCTACGGCATGGACAGCATTGATACAATAGCGAAAAAGTACCAGGGCAGCATGGAGGCCTGGATAGAGCAAAAGAAATTTGTTCTGCGTGTGGTGCTGAATCTGGAGGATTAAGAGATGAAATTAAAGGACGGACTGATTCTGAGGGAGGTTGCGGGACAGTATGTGATCGTTCCCACCGGAAAAAGAGTCCGGGAAGTGACTTCCATCGTTTACATATCGTCTTCCGCAGCCTATCTGTGGGAGTACATGAAAGACCATGAATTTGAAAAAGAGGATCTGGTACAGCGGATCCTAGAACACTACGACGGTGTGACAGAAGAAAAAGCGGCGGCGGACATTGATAAGTTTCTGAAGACGCTGGCCGACAACAACATTCTGGATGACGGCGTCGTGCGGGGAAGAGTCTTCGTCCGCATGCCGTGGAAAGGTGAGAAATAATGGCCTATGAATTCGAGCCGGCCTGCCGGCGGATGGAGTGGCTGGATCCCTTTTATAAAGATGTGTGGGAAAAAGCCTACGCCGAAGCCATTCCCATCTCGGGAACCTTCGAGCTGACTCCTCGCTGCAACTTCAGCTGCCGGATGTGCTACGTCCATCTGAAACCGGAACAGATCCCCCAGTACGGGCAGGAGATGACCGGCAGGGAGTGGATCCGGACCGCCAAGGCGGCAAAAGAAGCCGGGACCACCTGGCTGTGCGTCACCGGCGGGGAACCTCTGGTACACCCGGATTTCCCCATGATCTGGCGGGAACTGACCCAGATGGGATTCTTCATCACCCTGCAGACCAACGCTTCCCTGATCCGCGGGAAAATCGCCGATCTTCTGGCAGAGTATCCGCCCAGAGCGGCGAAGATCACACTCTACGGATCCAACGATGAAGTGTACCGGCAGGTGTGCCAGGTGGAAAACGGATTCACCCGAGTGGACGAAGGAATCCGAACCTTAAGAGAACTGGAAATTCCCGTACAGCTGATCAGCACCGTGATTCGCCAGAACCTGGAAGACGTGCCGAAGATGGCCTATTACGCCTACCAAAACCGGCTCCCCTGGATGGCCACAGGCGGCGTGAAAGCGAGTGTACGGACACCCGACAGCCAGGCCAGAGACGTCCGGGTGCAAGAACAGCTGGACAGACAGAAAAGAGAAGAGATCCGGTACCGCCTCACCAAGGCGCCGGTGAATATAGAACGAAAACCCTGTACCTACTGCAAAGACTACCGTCTGGGGTACTGGGTGACCTGGGATGGAAAGATGCGGTTCTGCAGCTTCATGAACGAACCCGATCTCTCCATCCGCGACCGGGCATTTCAGACCGCCTGGGAAGAGCTCATTCAATACGAAGAAGCCCTCGACTGGCCCGAAGAATGTAAGACCTGCAAGGCAAACACGGCCTGCCTCAAATGCGCCGGAACCCTCGCCGCCGAATGCGGAAGCCCCCATCAGGTGACCGAGGAATTTTGTAACCGAGTAAAGAAATACTGTATACGAGGGAGTGAAGGATAATGCAAGGAAGTTATGACGTTATTATACAGGTTAGTGGCAATGAATATGAGCCAGTTATGGCATATGCTATAGACCCGCAAATTGATAATTCTTCTTCAACGGAGGGTACTTATTATCAAGGCGTAAGAATTAATTGGACTACTGATGGTACTGGGGGAATAACAGGAGGAGGGTGGTATACAACAGATCCAGAAAGTCCATTTTATGGAGCTGATCCAGTCGAGATTGTCAACCATGCTAATACAAATCAGAATTTGAATATGTATTTTTCTAACTGGTCAGTTACGGACGAGCAAAAACACCATTTTGTGGGTAAAGTTTGGAATTGCTGCGAAATTGTGAGTTAATTACAACTATGAAATATAAGATTATAAATATTCTTATAGAAATTGTGAATTTGAAACAAGATGGGAAAGTATGGGAATATTTTCGGGTAGAAAAAACGAAACTAAAACCATTATATTTCGTAAAAATAAGCGAAGATTCAAAAATAACACATGAAATAGAGTGGTTAAGAAATGAAAATCAGTTTTCATATATTTTTAGATTAGGTAAAGATGTATTATTTTCAAATGAAAATTGGAAAGAAAACTATTTGTTGCCCATTAAAGATAGAGAGGGAGTAAAAAAAATACTTCTTCAAATATTTTACACTCACGCAGTTCAACGGCATATAATCCAGTTACATAGTTCTTTGATTAGTTATAACCGAGAAGGAATACTTTTTCTTGGTCCGTCTGGCATTGGCAAGACCACCCAGGCGGAACTGTGGAATCAATACCGTGACGCTCTGATCATCAATGGAGATGTTGTGTTTGTCCAGGAGACGGAGGAGCGTTTCCTTGGATGGGGGACGCCCTGGCATGGGTCTTCTCCTTACTGTGAGAATGCCAGCGTGCCGGTGCATGCCATGATCGTTCTGAAGCAGGCGCCAGAGAACTCCATCCGGGAGCTGACCGGTTTCGAGAAAGTGACCGCCGTATCCAATAACGTCTTCTATCCCCAGTGGCTGGAGAACGGCATGGAACTTTGCCTGGAGACCCTCGATCACCTGCTGAGCGCCGTTCCCGTCTATGAATTGTCCTGCCGTCCCGACGAAGAAGCCGTCCGGCTGACGGAGGAAACCTTATTTGGCAAATGAAAATTTCATTTCTACGTCTGAAAAAAGGACGGGCGTAGGAATGAAATTTTTTATGAAGAGAAACAGAGAAGAGAGCCGTCCGGCATCACAGGAAAAGGTTTCCCCAAGCAAACGATTCGGAGGATTTCCAAAGGCTGGCGAGCAAAGCGTGAGCGGGAAATCAACTGTGTGAGCCGAAGGCGAGTTTTGATTTTCCGTCTCACAAAAAGCGGCGGAGCCAGGCACAGGAAATCCCCACGTTTGCGCGGAAACCTTTCCGTGGAAAACAAGAAACCAGACACCAGACACCCCAGAAGCACAAAGGAACACCATGAAAGAACTGAAACGCATCCTCACCAAAATCCGCGAGGGCAAACTGAAAAAACTAATCTCCGAAATGCTCTGGATGTACGTCTACGTCCGACGTTTCTGGCTGATGATCACCATCTACGTCCTCCTGGGCGCCTCCGGCTCCCTCCTGGGACTGGGCACCTCCATGGTCAGCCGCGACCTGGTAGACGCCGTGACCGGAGTCAACTCCCGGAGAATCCTCCAGGTGGCAGCCATCTACGTAGGAGTCGGCATAGGACAGATCTTCGTAAACGCCGTGAAAATGCGAATCTCCTTTCGAGTCCGCCAGAAAGTGACCAACGAAATCCGGGCAGATATCTACGAACAGGTTCTGCATACCGACTGGGAAGCCCTGGCCGGATACCGCTCCGGCGACTTGCTCTACCGGGTCAACGGAGACGCAGGATCCGTCGCCAACAGCGTACTCACCTTCCTGCCCAACGCCGTCACCGCCCTGGTCAGCTTCGGAGGAGCATTCATCGTCATGATCCGGCACGACCCCATGATGGCCCTGCTGGCCCTGGCCGGAGCACCCATCTCCTTTTTCACATCCCGCTACACCACAAAGAAAATGCGGGATTTTCAGAGAGAAAACCAGGACCTGTCCAGCGACCGGACCGTGTTCGATCAGGAAACCTTCCAGAACCTGCAGTTCATCAAAGCTTTCGGCATGCTGGATCAGGTGACCAAAAAATTTTACGACATCCAGCGGGAGACCATGGAAGTGGCATCCCGTCAGAATAAATTTCAGTCCTTAAGTACCATCATCACCTCCCTGGTGGGACAGGTGATCGGCTACGCCTGCTATGGATTCGCGGTGTACCGTCTCTGGCAGGGGGCGATCAGCTACGGAACCATGACCATGTTCGTCTCCATGGCAGGCTCCCTGCGGGGATCCTTCAGCTCCATTCTCAGTCTGCTGCCTTCCGCCGTCCGCGCCTGCGTCAGCGCGGAACGGGTGATGGAAGTGGTGGAGCTTCCCCGGGAGACACTGGAATACCAGGAAGAAGCCCGGGAAATGAAGGAAAAAGGCCGGGACGTGGGAGTCTACGTACGGATGAACGACGTGGATTTCCGTTACAGCGAAGAAGAAAAATGGGTCTATCAGGACGCAAAATTTCACGCGGAACCAGGAGAAATCGTGGCGCTGATCGGCCCCTCCGGACAGGGAAAAACCACCACCCTGCGCCTGCTTCTGGGACTGTTTCATCCCCAGAAAGGAGACATCTCGGTGGGAAATCCGGATGGAAAATCCCTGGAGGTATCCGCCTCCACCCGCTGTTTGTTCAGCTATATTCCCCAGGGGAACACCCTGTTTTCCGGAACCATCGCGGAGAACATGCGCATGGTAAAACCCCAGGCCACAGAGGAAGAAATGATCGCGGCCCTGAAAGCCGCCTGCGCCTGGGAATTTGTCGAAAAACTGGAAGAAGGCATCCACACTCAGGTGCGGGAACAGGGGCAGCGGTTCTCAGAAGGACAGAAACAGCGGCTCTCCATTGCGAGGGCACTTCTGGCAGACGCCCCCGTGATGATCCTGGACGAAGCCACCAGCGCGCTGGATGTGGGAACCGAACGCCGGGTGCTGCGCAGCATCATCAAAAAAGAACCCTGCAGGACGCTGATTGTGGCGGCCCATCGGCCCAGCGTTTTTTCCCTGTGCAGCAGGGTATATAAGATTCAGGACAACCGGATCCTGGAAGTGGATGAACAGGGAATCCGTGAATTTCTGGAAGCTTTCTGAAAGGAAGGCCTGCGATAGAAGAAACCCGTGGGGAAAACCCGCGCGGACCATACCGAGGGTATCGGGCGCGGAGAAAAACAAGGAAAAGAGGTAGAAGATGAAGTATGTCAGAATTGCAGTGATCGTGCTGTTCATCGCAAGCCTGGGCCTCTACGGAGCGTCCTGGGTGAAGGAAAAACAAAACGAAGATCCCACGAAGCCGCAGATTACCAGCGACCGGGAGGTGCTGGAAGTTCCCTCCCAGTATGAGGAAGCGCAGCTTCTGGAAGGACTGACTGCCGAGGATAAAAAAGACGGAGATCTGACCGATCAGATCGTGGTGGGAAGCTTTTCCCAGTTCGTGGAAAAGGGAGTCTGCAACGTCACCTATGTGGTGTTTGATTCCTCCAACCAGCCTGCGACGCTGACCCGGAAGACCCGGTTTACCGATTACCATTCGCCCCAGTTCACCCTGTCGGAGCCATTGATTTTCCGGGAGGGAGAAGGGGAGAGCGCCATCACTTACGTGGGGGCCAGCGACATCATCGATGGAAATATTTCCTCCCTGGTGCGGATGGTGGAAAGCGATGTGAACTACCGGCTGGCAGGAGAGTATTCCATTCAGGTGGAAGTGACCAACAGCTTCGGAGACATGCAGCAGGCAAGCCTTCCGGTTCATATCATCGAGGGCTCCAACGCGGCCCTGCAGATCAACCTCACTTCGCCTCTGGTCTATGTGTCAAAAGGCGCATCCTTTGATCCCAACGAGTATGTGGAGGATGTGGAAGACGCCGACGGAAACGTGGTGGGCACAGAAGGACTGGCTGCGGATTCCCAGGTGAATACCCAGGAAGAAGGCTGTTATCAGGTACACTATCAGATCACCAATGAGCAGGGACTCACAGGAGAGACCTGGCTGACGGTGATTGTTCGGGAATAAAGGAGAGACACGATGGGAGAAATGAAAGAATTTAATCTGGACGAGATCAGCTTGTTCAGTATTATCCGGGATCTGTTCCGGAACATCTGGGTCATTTTTCTGGCGGCTCTGACTGCGTGGTTCGCGGTCAGCGGCGTGGAAGGGCTGATCTATGTGCCGGAATACACGGCGACGGCCACCATGGCGGTGAGCGCCAGAGGAAACAACAGCAACGCCTATTCCTCCCTGACCCTGGCCAACCAGATGGCTTCGGTCTTCAGCGAGGTTTTCGACAGCAACGTGCTGCGGGAGCGGATCGCCGAGGATCTGGGACAGGAGAGCATCGAAGGGGAGATTTCCTCTTCCATTATCGAGGAGACCAACCTGATCGTCCTGGAAGTGACTTCGGTGAACCCGAGACAGGCCTATCTGATCATCCAGTCCGCCATAGAAAACTATGACACGGTGTCGGACTACCTGTTCTCCAACGCGGTGCTGCGGATGGTGCAGGAACCCACAGTACCGGTGAGTCCTTCCAACGGAATCAACCTGGTACGGATCCGCCGGCTGGCCATGCTGGGCGGCGCGGTGGCAGCGGCAGGCCTGATCGTTCTGGCTTCGGTACTGCGGTTCACAGTGAAGACCAAGGCGGGTGCGCGGAGAAACCTGGACGGAAGAGTCCTGGAGACCATTCCTTATGAGCGGAAAAACCGTACCCTGCGGGAGCTTTTGCAGAAAAAACGCCATTCCATCCTGATCGCTTCGCCCCTGGTGAGCGTGAAGTATGTGGAGTCCGTGCGTAAGCTGGCCACCCATCTGGACCACCGGATGCGGCGGAGAAAGCAAAAAGTAATCATGGTGAGCAGTGTGGCGGAGAATGAAGGAAAATCCTCAATCGCGTCCAACCTGGCCCTGGCCCTGGCGGAGAAAGGCCGTAAGGTCATGCTGGTGGATACGGACCTGAAAAAACCCGCCCAGTATAAAATTTTCGGAAAGAGTGCCAAGGATGTGCAGTCCCTGACAGACTTTCTGGAAGGGAAAAAAGCGCTGAATGAGGTGCTGATCCGGGATAAGAGACACGATATTCTGACGGCGTTTCAGAAGGCCGGTGTACATAATTCCGCCAAATATCTGGATACGGAAAACATGCGCAGACTGGTGGAGATCGGAAAGGATTCCGTGGATTATCTGGTGCTGGATTCTTCGCCCATGTCCCTGGCCAGTGATACGGAGCTTCTGATGAAACTGACGGACACGGTGCTTTTGGTGGTGCGTCAGGACTGGACCGATATCCGCGCGGTGAACGATACTGTGGATAACATCCGGCAGTCCGGGGCGGATTTCTCCGGCTTTGTCCTCAACGCGTTTCACCCGGAACGGCTGCTTCATTTCAGCCAGGAATACAGTTACTATGGATACCACAGACATCATGCAGAGGAGAGGGAATAAGCGATGGAAGAGAGAATGGAGAACCAGGAAGAGCTGGAAATTGATCTTGGTACGTTGTTGTGGAATTTTCTCCAGGGACTGGCAAGATTCTGGTGGATCATTGTCATCCTCGCCCTGCTGGGAAGCGCGGTTCTGTATGTGAAAAACTCCAGATTTTATACTCCCATGTACCGGGCGGAGGCTTCCTTCACGGTGATGACCGGGGGAACCAATGAGAGCACCGGCACAGAGAGTTACAACTTCTATTACGACAGTACCACAGCCGGACAGCTGGCGAAAACCTTTCCTTATATCTTAAGCAGCAGCCTGCTGAATGATGCCATTGAGGCGGATCTGGGCGTGGAAAATATCAATGGAAGCATTTCCGCCCAGGCGGTTTCGGATTCCAACCTGATCACCATGACCGTGACCAGCAGCGATCCGGAGGATGCCAAAGAAATCCTGGAATCAGCCATCAAGGTATACCCGGATGTGGCACGCTTTGTCATTGGCGATACC
This sequence comes from uncultured Blautia sp., assembly GCA_963927715.1. Lineage (GTDB taxonomy): Bacteria > Bacillota > Clostridia > Lachnospirales > Lachnospiraceae > Blautia_A. Next base: position 288,582 of record CAWVBU010000002.1, read on the forward strand.
CGCTTCAATATGATCAATGTTCCCACGGTTCCAACGGAACCTTATAACCAGCCAAACTACACCCGCAAGGTGATCAAAGGCGCCTTATTCGGCGCCGCGGCAGGCTTTTTCCTCATCGCTTTGTACGCCTTTTTCCGCAAGACGGTACAGACGCCGGATGAGCTGAAAAACGTTATGAACCTGACCTGTATGGGCAATATTCCCCAGATCAAGTCCAAGGCAAGAAAGCGGAAACAGAACCAGCTTCTGTCTATTTTCAATAAGGATCTTTCCCAGAGATTCAAGGAAAATATTCTCAGTATCGAGCTGAAAGCGGAGCGGGAGATGGAGGATAAGGAGGGAAAAATCCTTCTGGTTACCAGTACCTGTTCCGGAGAAGGCAAGTCCACCCTGGCCCTGAATATGGCCTATGCGGCGGCAGCCCACGGAAAGAAAGTCCTTTTCATTGACGGAGATCTGCGCAAACAGGTGGACCGCAGAAAACTGACACAGAAGGATGGAAACGGGCTGTTCGGAGTGATCAAAGGAAAGGTTTCCCTGGAGCAGGCTGTGGAGACGGACAAGCAGAGCGGCATCCGTTTCCTGTGTGGAAATCTTCCGGTCCGCAATGTACCATCGGTGCTGAATCATCCGCGGTTTAGGGAAATCCTGGAGGAAGTGCGCCGGGAGAACGATCTGATTGTTCTGGACGCGCCGCCGGCAGAGATGTTCGAGGACGCCAGCCTGATGGCGGAATATGCCGATGGAATTCTCTATGTGATCCGCCACGATTTTGTCCAGAAGCGGAGGATCCTGGACAGTCTGGCCGGGCTGGAAGAGAGCGGCTGCCCGATTCTGGGATACGCGTTTAACGGCGTGCCGCTGCACAAAGGAAAGTATGGCTATTACGGTTACGGCCGTTACGGATATGGATACTACGGAAAATACGGTTACGGAGAACAGAAGGGAGAAGGATGAGACAGAACCTTTTCAGGGGAATGGGAATCCTGGCTCTGATTCTGCTGCTGGCGCTTTTGGGAGCGGCGGTTCTGCGCGACAGGGAAAACCAGCCGGCTTCCGGTGAGAAAAAAGAGGCTGGAACGGTGACTTTGGAGTTCCAGCCAGAGGAGCTGGTCTATGACGGAAACGGAGAACTGGATCTCCTTTACGGCGTGACGGCGGAAGATGAGGACGGGACCGATCTCACCGAAGCAGTCAGCGCTGTGATCACCGGAGACGGCAGCGGGAACCACAAACAGGTGCGCTATACGGCGTTTTCCCCCTCGGGAGAGCAGGCTACGGCCACAAGAACCCTGGTGCTCAGAGATTATGATGGTCCCAAGATCACAGTGGATTCCAGTCTGGAGCTGGAAGCGGAAGATCTGAGCGATCTGGTGAAAACACTGAAGGAGCGCGGAGAAATCCGCGGGGGAAAATGGTTTCGGTGTGGATATCACGGATCAGATCACCTGGAAGAGAGAAAAGATCTCCAAGGGCCGGTATCTGCTGACCTTTTCCCTGGATAATTTCTGCCTGGACCACACAGAGCAAAACGTACAGGCACAGATTTCCGGAGAAGTGCGGGATCTGGAACTGACTCTGGTGCAGAGCCGGATCGAGATTCCACAGGGCTCGGAATTTTATCCGCTGGATTTTCTCCAGGAAGCCCAGGATCCGGATTTCGGAAGCGTAGCCGACCGGGTACAGGTCAGCAGTATGGTGAACACAGGAGTTCCGGGAACGTATTCCGTGGTTTATTCCGTGACTTCCGTGGACGGCACACAGACTGCGGAGGCAGTCTTAAGTGTCACAGTGACAGGAGGAAACTGATGATTGATTTACATGCGCATATTCTGCCGGGGCTGGATGACGGGGCCGCGTCCTGGGAGGACGCTCTGGAGATGGCACAGATGGCGGCGGACAGCGGAGTGACTGTGCTGGCCGCCACTTCCCATAGCAACCTTCCTCATCTGAATGAGGAGACCTGGGTCATGCGGTACCGGACCTGCCTGCGGAAGCTGCAAAGACTTCTGGAACAGGAGCGGGTTCCCCCTGCGGCTGGTGGAAGGAATGGAGATTTTCGCCGGCAAAGATGTGGTGAGAAAACTGAGAAGCGGGCAGCTGCTGCCGCTGAACCAAACCCGGTATGTGCTGGTGGAATTTCCTATGGATGTGCCGGCATTCGCGATTTACCGGATGGCGGACCGTCTGCTGGAAGGCGGCTATATACCGGTTCTCGCCCATCCGGAACGCTATCACTGCGTTCAGCACGTCCATGCGCACGTCTATGAATGGTATCGGATGGGAGCGGTCATTCAGATCAACAAAGGCAGTGTGCTGGGACGGTTTGGAGAGAGTGTCCGCCAGACGGCAGATTCCATTCTGCGTCACCGTCTGGCTGCTGTGGCTGCTTCGGATGCCCACAGCCCTCTGTACCGGACCACTTCCATGGAAGCGCTGGTTTCCACGCTGACGCGGAAATATGGAGAGGGGTGTCCCTGGATGCTGTTGGAGGAAAATCCCGGACGGATCCTGGAAGGACGGGAGGTTCTCTGGGAGGATCCTCTGCCGTATTAAAATTTTTACCTGGATGCTGTGACAGGGAAGGAAGTTCACTCACGGAACGGCACCTGGAAGGTCTGCGGGATAAAATGATAAAATTTCAAAAATCGGTGGCGTTTCTTCCCGATGCGTGCTACAATGGGGTCAAAGCATTTGACCTCATTTTTTCTATGCTTTTTCATTTTACAGATACAGCAGAGTATCTCATAAGATCCTGTTCCTTAAGTTTTGCCGGGCGGAACATCCGGGGACAGAGCAGAGAATCTGCGGTATTCTTTCGCGGCGGTTCTGCCGCAAATTTTCCAATTCTATTTAAAATCGAAAACCACAAACCGATAAAGTGCGTTTCCCTGAGTGGGGGCTGTTTTCGGAGGCCGTTCTCTTTTTCTGTGAAATTCCAGTTGTAACTGAATCCGGGGCAATATTCTTTACAGGCTCGGGGACGCATTTTATAATTGAGAAAGGAGGAAAAACCATCGAAAAAACATTGAAAAACCTGACGCTGCTGGACCGTTTCCTGTTCTCGGAAGCGGTAAATGATCCGGAAAATATGCAGTTAATGCTGGAGATTATTTTCGGCGAAAAAGTGGAACTGAAATATCCGCCTCAGGCGGAAAAAGAGCAAAAAAAGCGCTTCGCGAAACCGTTTTGTAAAGCTGGATGTCTGGACAGAGGATCGTAAGGGGTGGATTTATGACACGGAGGTGCAGAGAACCAATACCGGGAATCTCCCCAGGAGAAGCCGGTATTACCAGAGTCTGATCGATGTGAACCTGCTCCGGCCTGGGGAAACTGATTTTAACCGTCTGAAAGATGTGGCGCTGATTCTGATTGCGCCCTTTGATCTGTTCGGGAAAGGATGGTACTGTTATTCTTTTCAGATGAACTGCAGGAGAGAGCCTGGGATTGTTCTCGGGGACGGTGCGACACGGATCTTTCTGAATACCCACGGAAAGGACCCGGAAAATATCACGCCGGAACTGCGGGAGCTGCTGCATTATATGGAGCACACCAACGAGGAACGGGAGTACCAAAGCGCCAGAGTGAGGAAACTGAGAGAAAACATCAAGGCGATACAGGCCAGTGAGGAGGTAAACGTAAGGTATATGCAGGCATGGGAAGAACGAGCGATAGAGATTCAGGAAGCGAAGGAAGAAGTAAGGAAGGAAATGCAGGAAGAGGCGAGGAAAGCGAAAGAAGAGGCAAAAACAGAAGTAAAAGTCTGGATGGTGCACCGCCTGGCGGAGGAAGGTATGTCAGTGGAAAAGATCGCGAGTGTGATCGATGAGAAGCCAGAAGAAGTGGAGAGACACCTGAAAGAGAAAATATCTGGACAGGAGAGTCCCTGAATGTTGTTGGAGAGGAATCTTCGGAGAATCCTGGAAGGATGGGATTCTCCGGGAGAATTCCCTGACGTATGAAACCAGGAAACTGTAAGATCAGTTGATATTGACAAAAAATCTTTGTTTGATTTACGGTATATTTGTACCGTGTAGGGGAAAGTGTGAATATGAACAAAATCTATTAGTATTTTAAACATACGAAATTGTTATCTGCATATAAACTTCAGAATAATAGGAAGTAAAGCTGAGTGGAGTAATCCAGTCAGCTTTCTATATTTATGCGGACAGGTGCACGAAAAAGATGCTCGGGAGTATCCCAAAGTTTGTGTAAACCTTCAAACTGATGTAAGATAGACTTACCAGTTTGGAGGTTTATTTTATGGCAAAGAAAAAAGATACCCCACAAAAAGCAGCTCTTCGGGAAATGATGGGCAACTACCTGAAAGAAAACAATGTAAAGGTCAAGGATGGGACGGATGTCAACTCTATCATGCGAGATATGATGTCCATCATCCTGGAAGGTGCTCTGGATCAGGAAATGGATGAGGAACTGGGATATTCCAAGTATGATTATCGAAACAAGGAAACGGATAATTCCAGAAATGGCCATTCTCAGAAGACCATGCATACCAGTTACGGCGATATGGAGATTGCTGTCCCAAGAGATCGAAAAGGTGAGTTTGAACCACAGATCGTCAAAAAATATCAGAATACGGTCACTCAAGACATGGAAGAAAAGATCATCTCCATGTATGCCAAAGGAATGACCACGAATGATATCGAAAGCCATATGCGGGAACTCTATGACATCGAGATTTCTGACAGTACCATCAGCAGGATCACAGATAAGATACAGTCGAGCGCTGCGTAATGGCAGGAAAGACCTTTGGAGGAAATCTATGCGGTCGTTTTCATGGATGCCATCCATTATCACGTTCGTAATGAAGGCAGGATTGTAAAACGTGCGGTTTATATCGCTATAGGAATCGACATGGAAGGGCATAAAGATGTGCTCGGCATGTATGTAGGACAAAATGAGAGTGCAAAGTTCTGGCTTTCCATTTTGAACGGACTAAAAAACCGTGGCGTAGAAGATATCCTGATCGCATGCGTAGACGGTCTGACAGGCTTTCCTCAGGCAATTGAAGCTGTTTTTCCGGATACGGAGATCCAGCAATGCATTATCCATCAGATCCGGAATACGACAAAGTTTGTTTCCTACAAGGAACTCAAACCGCTGATGGCTGATCTGAAGCGTGTATATGCAGCCCCAACAGAAGAAATCGCACTGGCTGAACTGGATGGTTTTGATGAGAAATGGAGCGGGAAATATCCAAAAATCGCAAAATCATGGAAGGACAACTGGGCGAATCTTTCAACGTATTTCAAGTATCCTGAAGCGGTTCGCCGCTTAATCTATACCACGAATGCCATTGAGGGATTTAACCGGCAGCTGCGGAAGGTTACGAAATCTAAGACGGTATTCCCTTCCGATGAGAGTCTCCTGAAAATGCTGTATCTGGCTATGATGGATATCACGAAAAAATGGACTGGACACCGACAGGATTGGGGGCAGATTCATTCGCAGCTGGAGATATTTTTCGAAGAACGATTATCTGGATTATAAGCTGTTTCTGGCCTGGCAGGGCTGGCTGGGCCAGCCCTGCTTGACATGTCCGGGAGTGTGAAAGTTTTTCTGTAAATACGTAAATATAAGAGGTTCTTCTATGATAAAATCTAAATCATAGGAGGGCCTTTTATTATGGCAAAACAAAAGAAACCTGTTCATCGGGTACAAATGACGGAAGGAAAACGAAACATTATCCATCAACTCCTGGAAGAATACGACATTCAGACCGCTGAAGATATCCAGGATGCCTTGAAAGATCTTCTTGGCGGGACCATTAAAGAAATGATGGAAGCAGAAATGGATGATCATCTTGGCTATGAAAAGTCTGAACGTTCTGACAATGACGATTACCGGAATGGCTATAAGCGCAAACGGGTAAACAGTAGTTACGGCTCTATGGAAATCGAAGTCCCGCAGGACCGCAAATCAACCTTCCAGCCGCAGGTGGTCAAAAAACGTCAGAAAGATATCTCGGATATTGACCAGAAGATCATATCCATGTATGCAAAGGGAATGACAACCCGGCAGATTTCAGAGACCATAGAGGATATTTACGGTTTTGAAACATCTGAGGGTTTTATCTCAGATGTGACGGATAAGATCCTGCCGCAAATAGAGGATTGGCAAAACCGGCCTTTGGATGAAATATATCCGATCCTTTTTATTGATGCAATCCACTATTCTGTGCGGGATAACGGCATCATCCGAAAACTGGCTGCATATGTGATTTTGGGTATCAATACAGATGGCAAGAAAGAAGTCCTCACCATTCAGGTTGGTGATAATGAGAGCTCCAAATACTGGCTGTCTGTCCTGAATGAATTAAAAAACCGCGGTGTAAAAGACATCCTGATCCTTTGTGCAGATGGTCTGACTGGGATCAAGGAAGCTATTGCAGCTGCCTTTCCGAAAACAGAGTATCAGCGCTGTATCGTACATCAGGTACGGAATACGCTGAAATATGTTTCGGATAAAGACAGGAAAGCCTTTGCAACGGATTTAAAAACAATCTATCAGGCATCTGATGAGAAGAAAGCTCTGGACGCACTTGACCGGGTAACAGAGAAATGGACGCCTAAATATCCGAACTCCATGAAACGCTGGAAAGATAACTGGGATGCGATTTCTCCGATTTTCAAATTTTCAACGGATGTGCGGAAGGTCATATATACAACCAATGCTATAGAATCATTAAATTCCACCTATCGGAGACTCAACCAGCAGAGAAGCGTTTTTCCGAGCGATACAGCACTGCTGAAAGCCCTGTATCTGGCCACCTTTGAAGCCACCAAAAAATGGACAACTACCATCCGAAACTGGGGGCAGGTCTATGGTGAGTTGAGTATTATGTATGAAGGACGGCTGCCAGATTAAATCCATATCCAGGTTAAAACAGGCGGAAAAGCCGCCTGTTATTGACATGCCATCAAACGGATGGTATATATAAAACAAGGGTGAAAAGCTTATTTTTCAAGCCTTTCACCCGTTCTTATCATAGAAGAATCCTATTTACAGACTTTTCTTCACAGGCTCTGCTCTGTGGATGCTGGATATCCAACTTCCACAGAGCATAAAATTAACTGGTTGTTGTAATAGTGAATTTATACCGTTCAGGGTTGACAATACTTTTACAGGTGTGGACGGGGATGCCATCTCGGTCATAGCTGACATCTTTTACCATTAAAAGAGCAGCTCCCTTTTTGACATTGAGGGATTCCGCCTCTGATTCATTGCATAACATATACCAAATTCCTTGATGCCGCGGCTCATATAAATACCGGCTTCATTTAAAATCTGGTAGAGAGAAGAATTTAGATTCTTTCCAAATAGAAAAGCATATTTGGTTGGAAAATGGTTTTCTTCTAACATTACAGGATAATCATCGACATAGCGTAATCGTATGATTCGGATAACTTTTTCATTTTCTGCCAGATTAAGACTTTCCTTATCATTCAGAGTAGGATCAACAAGATCTGCTTTTAAAAGGCTTGTTCCTGGTTGGCGTCCTTCAGCGAGACAGCTTTGAGAAAATCCCATAAAACCATTGGTGTTGCGGTTTAATTTTTTCGCAGCAACGAAAGTGCCGATTCCCTGGCGTTTAATTAAAACTTCATCTTCTACAAGCAGTTCAATTGCTTTGCGTATGGTAATTCTACTGACATCATAGATCTGACTCAGTTCAGATTCCGTAGGTATTTTATCTCCTTCTTTTAAATTTCCCTGTGATATCTGAAATCGTATTTCATCGATGAGCTGCTGATATAACGGCACACTAGAATTTTTGTTGAGTTTTCCCATTTGCTATCCTCCGTATGGATTCATACTTCCTTACCCATTATAGCATTCTGAATTTGGAAAGACAATGAAGCTTTGGAAATATTTGTAAAATAATTAATAATCTAAATGCCGATAGTAGCGTCGGATATCCAATGGATGACGCCGATAATATTCCAGATACAGAGAAACGCGTCGGAATGCGATTCTGGCTATGATGGGAGAGAGTAACCCGCGATATTTGTCAGAGATGCCTTCCAATACAAAATTTTTTGTATCAAAGATTACTACGTTAGCAGAGATTTTCTGTACAAAATTTTCAACCCGATCCATCAAAGGCCGGGTAATATCTTCTCCTTTTATTAACATTACACAGGTGTCGCGTTCGATCACTTCTAAGGTTCCGTGGAAGAAGTCGGAAGCTGACAAGGGTCTTGTTCTCATCCACTGCATTTCTTCCATTGTGCACATTCCGTAGCAGTGTGCCCAGTTTTCAAGATTTCCAGAGGCAATCAGGTATTGCAAAGGTTCATTCCAATGATTCTGCGCATATTCCTGAGCTTTTTTTGTCGGCCTGTCGGAAGACAGAAACTGCTTTGTTGGATAAAGCAATTAGGCTTTGCATGAAATCGTTATATTCCGGATAAAATCCGGCATTTTTTAAAAAACGAAAAGTAACGGTATACCAGAAGTATTGTGCACATCCTTCGGAAGTTATCAGATAGTCTGTTTTTTCATATAAAGGAGTTTGTTTTTTTTCCACATATCCGAGAACGGATGCACCAAGAGAATGTACCAGATCAACAGCCTGTATCATTTCTTTTGTATCTCCAGAGATGGATTCAATTACAACAATAGATTTTTCGGTAAAATACGACACTAGATCGCGTGTTAAATCGGCTGCGTTTTCTACAAATAATGGAAGTTTTGCCCCCAATTGTTTGACGGTATTATACATTTGTCCGGCAAGAAGAACTGTTCCACCAATGCCTAAATAGAAGATATTGTCATATCCTTTTTCACAGATATTGTCAACGGCTTGTTCTATTTCAGGAATGAGAGTTCTTCCGTTGAGATGTTCCTGTTCCATAGCTTTTTCATCCAATAGTAACATACGATACCTCCTTATTGTAAAATATATAACGTATTATAACATCATATAAAGAGAAGGGGCAATATACATTTCAAACAAAAAAACAAAGAGTAATATGTGAAAATTAGAATTAAATAAAATGATTTTATCTAAAAATGACATAAAAAAGAAAATAAATTTGAATAATATAGACAAAAAAAACGAAATATAGAGAAATTATGTTGCAGATCAGTATATAACGTTATATAATGACATTGTAATAAATATTTTTGGAAAGTAGGGAGAAAAATTGAAGGTATTGGGAATTGGTGACAATGTAGTAGATAAATATATGCATACCCGGACAATGTATCCGGGAGGAAATGCATTTAATATTGCGGTACTTTCCAAAATGTGTGGTTATGAAAGCGGATATCTTGGAATATTTGGAGATGATGATATGGCCATGCATGTGTATCGAACAGCAAAAAGACTGGATATTGATTTGGCGCATTGCCGATATGTCAAAGGAGAAAATGGGTATGCAAAGGTACGGATTACAGATGGAGACAGAGAGTTTATCGGCTCTAATAAAGGGGGTGTTTCCAGAACAAACCCAATTACTTTGACTCAGTTAGATTTAGATTATATTGAATCTTATCAGTTGGTGCATACAAGCATTTTCAGCTATTTAGAGGAAGAATTACCACAGATTGCAAAAACGGGCGTTTTTTTATCTATGGATTTTTCAGACAAAGCATCGGATGCTTATTACCGTCGGTGTGCACCATACTTAGATTGTGCATGTATATCCTGCGGGGGTATGGAGTTGGAAAGAATAAAAGTGCTTATGAAAAAAATAATGGACTACGGGTGTAAAAAAATGGTATTGGCTACAAGAGGAGCGAAAGGAGCAATTGTACTGGATTGTTTTGGGGAGTTTTATCAGCAGTCGCCATATCTTGTGGAAGCAAAAGATACCATGGGAGCAGGAGATTCTTTTATAGCGTGTTTTTTATCTATGTATGTGAATCAAATAGGAACGGCAAAAGATTTTCCGCCTTTAATTGAAACAGAAAAAAAAGGAATTCTTTATACAAAGGAATTCCAGAAAAAATTAATCGAAATAAGTTTGTATCAGGCAGCTATTTTTTCTGCGAAGACATGTAAATGTGACGGGACTTTTGGATTTGGTAAGTTATTTAAAAATTAAATATATCATAGAAAGGAGTAATGACTATGAAACAGCGATGGAAAAAATTGGTGGGAATTCTGTTAAGCGGAGCAATGGTATTTTCTCTTGCTGCCTGTGGTGGTAATGGAGGAGATTCTGAGCAGGCCCAGGCAGACAGTGGTGGGGGAAAAAAAGTAATTAAATTTTTCCACCGTTTTCCAGACGAGCCGTACAATACGTTTATCGAGGAAAAGATAGCTGAATATGAGGAAAATAATCCGGATATTGATATTGAGATTATGAGTGCTCAAAATGATCCGTATAAAGAAAAAATCAAAGTATTAGTAGGAAGTGAGGATTGTCCAGATATCTTTTTCAGTTGGCCAGGAGAATTCTCAGAACGATTTATCCGGGAGGGTTTGGTGTTGGATATGACACCGTATTTTGAGGAAGATCCGGAATGGAAAGATTCTCTGCTGGAATCTCAAATGTCACAATACACTACATCTGATGGAATGATTTACGGGATTCCATTCCGTTTGGACGCAAAAATATGGTTCTATAACAAAGATGTTTTTGAAGATTGTGGTATTACAGAACTTCCAACAACATGGGATGAATTCCTGAATGTGTGCGAGACTATTAAACAGAAAGGATACACACCTATTGCTTATGGTAACGTAGATAAATGGCCGGCTTCACTTTTGATAGGTGCATTGAATTTGATGACAGTCAGCAATGAAGTGAGAGATCAGGATTATACACCTCAGACGGCAGAATTTACAGATCCGGGTTATGTAGAAGCAATGGAATACTATCAGCAGTTAATTCCATACTTTACAGAAGGTGCACAGGGAACAACATGGGATATTGCAAGAAATAGTTTTTCGCAGGGAAAAGCAGCAATGTTTTATCCAGAAGTAGTAGAAATTCCATATATTTTAGCGGAGAATCCGGATGTTAATATGGGTATGTTCAGTTTTCCGTTAATCGAAGGCAATGGAGACTCAACAATTCTGCCAGGTTCCCCGGAAGGATTTTTGGTATCTTCAAAAACAGAGTATCCAGATGAGTGTATGGAATTCTTAAAATGGTTCCTGGGACCGGAAGTCGGTGCTGAGATGGCTAAAGAAGTAAATTGGTTTAATGCTTCCAAAGAAGCTGTAAACGGTATTGAGGATCCAATGCTAAAAGATGCTTATAATGTAATTGCACAGGCGGAATCTATGAGTCCATGGTTTGATAATGTAGTGTATTCAACTGTGAAGGAGGAATATTATACACAGCTGTCGGATCTGACGAATGGAGATGTGACACCGGAAGATGCAATGGCAAAAATCCAAGAGGTTGTGAAAGAATCGAAAGAGTTGCTGGGAGAGGAGTCATCCGAATAAAAGGGTAAGGTGATAGTTTATGAGCAGGAAAAAATTTACTCCGTATTTATATATTCTGCCGGGTCTGCTCATGGTTGTATTCTTTGTATTTATCCCTGTAATCTCCAATATCGTGTATAGTTTTTTTCGATTGTCTTCATATTCTTCGGATGCTTCTTTTGTTGGACTGGATAATTACAGAAGACTGTTTTCGGATGATACTTTCTTTGTCATGCTGAAAAACAATATCTTATATGCATTGTTTTCCTTTGTTTTTCAGATTGGCTTCGGTACAGTTATTGCGTTGCTGTTGGAAAATAAACTGGCTGGAAGGCTTCGAAATATTTACCGAAATATTTACTTTATGCCGTCACTAATATCATTGGTTGCAGTTGGATTGTTGTTTACTTTCGTGTATACGCCTGATCTTGGTCTTTTAAATTCCGCATTACGTGCAATGGGGTTAGAAGGATGGACACAGGCCTGGTTGGGGGATTCCAAATATGCAATTTATTGTATTATTCTGATGAGCCAGTGGCAATGGGTTGGATACAATGTGGTTCTTTTGGTTGTTGCGATACAAAATGTGCCTCCAGATTATCTGGAGGCTGCAACAATCGATGGAGCAGGAGCGGTGAAAAAGGCCTTGTATGTAACGATACCTCTAATTAAAGAACAGATTTTGGTTTGTTCGATTATTGCGATTATCGGGGCGTTCAAGTTGTTTACAGAAGTATATTCCACAACAGCCGGTGGACCAGGAGATGATACACAGGTGTTAGGTCTGTATCTTTATCAAAATGCATTTTTGCACGATGACCTCGGGATGGCAGCGGCAACAGGTGTGTTCATTTTTATTGTTACAGTTGTAATTTCTATTTTCCAGATCCGTATTACGAAATCGGGGCAGATATAAGGAGTGAGAGTATGAAAATATATAGGACAATTAAAAAAATACTGTTAAATCTTTTTTTACTCTTTCTCTGCGTAATTATCCTGTTGCCGATGGTCTGGCTGATCATTAATTCATTCAAAAGTAACGTAGAACTTTTCAATGATTCTCTGGCTTTGCCGGAGATATGGCTTTTTTCTAATTATGTAAAGGCGTGGAATCTTGGCTTATTTGAATATTTCAAAAATTCAATTTTGGTGAGTTTCATTTCGATTGCGGCAATTTTAATATTGAGTGCGCTGCTTACATATGGATTAACTAGATTTCGAGTTAAAGGCGGAAATGTTGTTTTGTTTATTATATTAGGCGGAATGGCATTATCTGAGCAGGTAGCGTTGGTTCCTTTGTATAAGATGCTGCAGAGCCTTGGGCTGTACGATACGTATCTGGCGGTGATACTTCCTTATGTGGCTTTTCGAATTCCTTTTACCGTTTTGCTAATGAGAGCTTATTTTTTATCAATACCTAAGGAGTTGGAGGAAGCTGCTATAATGGATGGCTATAATAGTTTTCAGATCTTTTTAAAAATAATTGTACCAATTAGTAAACCAGTGTTTGCATCCTGTGCAATTGTGAATTTGAATTTTGTCTGGAATGAATTTTTGTTTGCAAATGTTTTTTTGGAACGAAAAGAGATAATGACAATTCCGATTGGACTGATGACATTTAAGGGCGACTTGAAACAGGATTATACGGTGATGCTTGCGGGAATCGCTATTGCATCCATGCCAATGATCCTTATGTTCTTATGTATGCAGAGGCAGTTTATCAGAGGATTGACTTCTGGAGCAGTGAAAGGTTAGGAGGAATAGTAAATGAAAGCTTTAGTGGTGAAAAAACCAGGAGAACTAGAGGTTATGGATCTTGAAGAGCCTGCAATGGGGCCATATGATGCAAGGTGCGAAATGCTGTATGGAGCTACTTGTACAGGGACAGATCTTCACGTAATAGATGGAAAATTTGCTGAGCATGTAGATTATCCATCTATTATCGGACATGAAAGTATTGGAAGAGTAGTAGAGGTGGGGGAGAAAGTACGATATCTGAAGAAGGGAGATCTGGTGACAAGGGTTTTGACCAGAGCGTCCGCGGATGGAAAAATGAAGCTGAGTTGGGGTGGAATGTGTGAATTTGGACTGGCGTGTGATTGGCAAGCAATGTTGGAAGATGGTATAGATGAAAAGAAAGCGAATTATTACAAGATTAATAAAGTAATTCCAGAAGGACTCATTGATCCGATGAATGCTACGATGATCATTACCTGGAGAGAAAACTTAAGTTATATCCGGAGAATCGGTGTAAAAGAAGGACAAATTGTGTTGATATCCGGATCTGGAGCAAACGGTATTTCTCTTGGCGCAATGGCACGTTTGTGCGGTGCGAAAGAGGTGATTATGGTTGGCTCTGGAAAACGAAAAGATGCTGCTTTGCGAGCTGGGATCACATCTTATTACGATTATAGAAAAAAAGAGGATGTAGCATTGATTCAGGAAAAATACGCAGGCTCTCTTAATTATCTGATTGATGCTACGGGTAAAAGCGGGAGCCTGAATCCGTATTTAGGATGTGTGAGAGAGAATGGTGTAGTTGGTGTATATGGGATGGATGATTTAAATACCTATGCAATGAATCCTACTTTGGTAAAAGCAAATTTTTATCGAATTTATAATGGTGGATATCTGGAACCGGAGACACATGATCAGGTAATAGAATTTATTAAAGAAGGCAAACTAGATGCTTCTGTCTGGATTGATCAAGAGCATATTTTTACCTGGGAAAATGCTCCAGAAGCATATGAATATGTAAGGGATAAAAAGGCAATTAAAACAGTAATTCGATTGACACAAGGGGGAAAATAAAAATGGATAGAGTAATTTTAGGAAGAACTGGCTTAAATGTGACAAGACTGGCTTTGGGTGGACTTTTTATCTCAGAGTATGGAGGAGAGTTCGAACAATCCCGAAAAGCAACATTAAAAGCATTGGAAATGGGAATCAATTATATTGATACGGCCCCAGCATACTATAATAGTGAGAAAGTCTTGGGAAACATTATCAAAGATTGGAATGGAGAACTGGTACTTTCTACAAAATTAGGTGGAAGACCGGATCCTTTTGATCCTCAAGATAAGGATGCTCTGATTTATTCTGTAAAAGAAAGTCTTCACAATCTTCACAGAGATTGTATTGATATGTTGATGATTCACGAACCCGATCGTGTGCGTGAGTATGAATGGTGGACGGATGAACTGAATTATGAAGGTCCGGTTCTGGATGCAATTGAGTACATGAAAAAAGAGGGGATGATCCGTTATGCCGGATTGGGCGGTACGACGGCACATGAGTTAGCAAGAGTCTGCGACAGTGGAAAATTTGATGTTGTATTGACTGCATATAACTATAGTTTGCTGTGGCGTGAAGCACAGTATGAGGTGTTCAAAGCAGCCAAAAAACATAATATGGGAATCATTTGCGGATCGCCATTGCAGCAGGGAGCGCTTGCAGTCAGATATGATGAGGAGATTAATCATGGGGCTCCATGGATTAGTGAACCGAGAAGAGACCAATTTAAACAGTTGTATAAGTTGCTGGATGAAACAGGAATGGATATTGTGGAGATGAGTATACGATTTGTTATTTCCAATCCGGATGTACATTGTGTACTGACAGGTTCCAGGTCTGAACAAGAATTTATGCAAAATTATGCTGCGGTGGAGAAAGGACCTTTGCCAGCAGATTTGCTGAAAAAATTGGATGAGATTTATGCGATGGTTCCTTTCCGGCCGAGCTTGGAATACTTTACCTTGCCATTTGGCAATGATTGTAAAGGTCAGAAAAAATTTTATTAAATAAAAGCAGAAAAAGAAAGGCTGGCAAAATTGTCAGTCTTTCTTTTGGGAGGAAGAGATGAAAGTTGATTATCATGTTCACAGTTTGATTTCCCCAGATGGAGGTTCTGATATGGAAGAGTTATGTGAAGCAGCTCTTCAATATGGCGTACGGGAAGTTACTTTTACAGAACATTTTGAGTTTTATGAAGATCCTAGCAGAAATAAATATTTTGACGAGGAATATCTGGAAAGATACTGGAATACTTTTTGTCTGTGTAGACGGAAATTCGAAGACAGAATAAAATTAAATTTTGGACTGGAAATAGGACAGCCTCATTTGAGACCTTCTGTGGTTGCTCGTATAGTGTCTGAATATCCTTTTGATTTTATTTTAGGTTCTGTTCATAAAATTCATGATATTGATTTAAAAAGGTTCCAATATTTCGATGAAAATTCAGCGGAAATTGGAACAAAGTATTATGAAGAAGTTCTGAAAATGTGCCAGGATGGAGAATTTGATTGTGTTGCACATTTGAATCTTTATGCGAGGTATGCGTCTATGGCTGGGAATTATAGAGAGACGGAAGAACATCTATGGCTTGAAGAAGAGATTCTAAGGACACTTGTTGAGCGAAAAAAAGGAATCGAGATGAATGGATCTGGCTATAAACATACAGGTGAATCTTTGCCAGGCATAAAAACGATTAAACGTTTCCAAAAAGTAGGAGGGCAAAGAATTACTATCGGATCAGATGCCCACAGATGTAAGGAAATTGGAACTGGTTTTGAAAAAAGTATTGAGGTTTTGAAAAAAGTTGGAATTCCGTATTTTACCTGTTATGAAAAAAGACAGGCGAAAAGGATTTTGATTTAGTTATCGAATCTTTTTTCAAAATTCCCCCAGACTTCGAGATTTTCCGTAAAAGTGACAAATGCGTGCGGGTCATTTTCAGAAATTATTTTTTTAAGAGTATCTTTTTCGTATTTTGAAATAATGGCCATGTAAACATAAATTTGGGTGTGGCTGTAACCGCCGGTGCCTATCCAGTACGTACAACCTCTGTTCAGAGTGTTCAGGATATTATTTCCAATGTCTGGACAGTGTGAGATGATAATGGCATTCGTGTTGATATTTTGGTGATGCAGCCGATCGATGACTACCGATGCAACACAAGAGAAAATAAACGAATAGACAGCAGTAGAAAAATCCTGTTCAAAAGCACAATACAGATAAATACAGGTATTCAGGAAAAAATTAATTTTTCCGACACTGAGTTTCGGGTAACGGATTGCACAATAGAGACCTACAATATCGCTTCCGCCACCAGAACTTCCGGCTTTTAAGGTAAGACCGGTTCCTAAACCGCTAATAACACCGCCGATAATACAGGTTGTAAGGCAGTCATTCATGAGAGGAGTTTCAGGAGAGGGAATAATAACCATAAACAGAGATTGTAAAAAGACAGTCAAAATAGTTTTCATCAGAAAATGTCTGCTGATTATTTTAAAGATGAGAAAAAATAGAGGAATATTTATAAGCCATAAAATAATACCAGACAGGTCAATGGAAGGAGAAAATGGCAGTAAACGAAGAAGGATAGATTGAATAAGCTGAGCAACGCCAGTGAATCCGCCATTATATAAGTGAAACGGGAGAATAAAAACGCGATAAGCGAGTGCATATAAAAATCCACCAAAGATAGCTTCCGTGATGAGAATAAGATTTCGGATGTTATTTGTTTTTTTCATACAGATTCCTCTTTTTATATCCGGGGCCATAGATAGGTCTATTTGTTCAATTCAATAATAAGAGGAAGGAGATAGAGGCATATATGACCCCGGACGAAAGTTAGTACTGTAATTTCCACATGTATCTGCGTTTGCTGAGAGGATGATTTCTTACAATGGCCAGCTGTTCTGCATACACGCGTAAAATAGCAGTAATCAACATGGGATTAAAATAGTCGACAACGGAAGATGATATTTTAGAACCTAATCCAAAATCTTTTGCGTCAATGACGGTTGTTTTTGCTTCAAATCGATTTAGAAAATCTAAGGCTCTGGAATCCATTGGTCTGGTTTTCCCTTCGTTCATGAGAAGAAGGAAAGGAACATTTTTATCAACAATTTCAAAAGGTCCATGGAAGAATTCTCCATCATGAAAACTTCCAGAGTTGATCCACTGCATTTCCATTAACAGACAAATTGAAAATGTGTAAGCAACGCGATAGGTTGCACCAGAACTCATTACATAGATCTGAGGGGCATCTTTGTAGTTTTGAGCAAATTCTTTTGCGGAAGGCAGGATGAAAGATACACTTTCTTCAATCAAATCATAAATAGTTCGGATACCATCCATCATTTCGTTGTAATGATTATAATTTTCGTATGTATGTAAAATTTCTACAGCGAGATGAAGTGCATTTGTCATCTTTTCAAGTTTTGCAGCATAGTTTTTTTCAAATCCGTGTACAATTACGTAATCGGCATTTTGAGCAAGCTGGGAATCGGCATGATGTGTAATTGCGATAACTTTTGCTCTTTTATTCATGGCTAGTTTTGATGCTTCAACGGTTTCAGGCGTATTGCCACCAAGAGAGCAAGTAATAACAATGCTATTTTCATTTACAGAGGTTGGCGTTGCCATATTAAATTCGTTTGACGTATAAATACTTGAACGAAGTTGTAAAGCTTCAGACTCAAGAAAATAGTGGGCGGGATAGAGCTCAGCCATTGAAGCGCCGCAGCCGACAAAAAAGACGGACGAGATATTAGAAGTTTGGGCGCAAATTTCTTGAATAATCTCTTTTGGATTCATAGTATACCTCCTAACTTATCTGTGTTTATATAATGTATTATACAATACATTATATAACGTTATATTTAAAAAGTCAATGGATTCTTACTAGATTAGAGATTTTGAAAAGTATGCTTGGTGCTTGGTAAAATTTCAAAAATCAGTGGCGTTTCTTCCCGATGCGTGCTACAATGGGTTCAAAGCATTTGACCTCATTTTTTCTATGCTTTTTCATTTTACAGATACAGCAGAGTATCTCATAAGATCCTGTTTTCTGGGTTCCGTCGGGCGGAGCATCCGGGGACAGAGCAGAGAATCTGCGGTATTCTTTCGCGGCGGTTCTGCCGCAAATTTTCCAATTCTATTTAAAATCGAAAACCACAAACCGATAAAGTGCGTTTCCCTGAGTGGGGGCTGTTTTCGGAGGCCGTTCTCTTTTTCTGTGAAATTCCAGTTGTAACTGAATCCGGGGCAATATTCTTTACACGCTCGGGGACGCATTTTATAATTGAGAAAGGAGGAAAAACCATCGAAAAAACATTGAAAAACCTGACGCTGCTGGACCGTTTCCTGTTCTCGGAAGCGGTAAATGATCCGGAAAATATGCAGTTAATGCTGGAGATTATTTTCGGCGAAAAAGTGGAACTGAAATATCCGCCTCAGGCGGAAAAAGAGCAAAAAAGCGCTCCGCGAAACCGTTTTGTAAAGCTGGATGTCTGGACAGAGGATCGTAAGGGGTGGATTTATGACACGGAGGTGCAGAGAACCAATACCGGGAATCTCCCCAGGAGAAGCCGGTATTACCAGAGTCTGATCGATGTGAACCTGCTCCGGCCTGGGGAAACTGATTTTAACCGTCTGAAAGATGTGGCGCTGATTCTGATTGCGCCCTTTGATCTGTTCGGGAAAGGATGGTACTGTTATTCTTTTCAGATGAACTGCAGGAGAGAGCCTGGGATTGTTCTCGGGGACGGTGCGACACGGATCTTTCTGAATACCCACGGAAAGGACCCGGAAAATATCACGCCGGAACTGCGGGAGCTGCTGCATTATATGGAGCACACCAACGAGGAACGGGAGTATCAAAGCGCCAGAGTGAGGAAGCTGAGAGAAAACATCAAGGCGATACAGGCCAGTGAGGAGGTAAACGTAAGGTATATGCAGGCATGGGAAGAACGAGCGATAGAGATTCAGGAAGCAAAAGAAGAGGGAAGAAGAGAAGCGAGAGAAGAGGCAAAAACAGAAGTAAAAGTCTGGATGGTGCACCGCCTGGCGGAGAAGGGAATGTCTGTGGAGATGATCGCGAGTGTAATCGATGAGAAGCCGGAAGAGGTGGAGAGACACCTGAGGGAGAAGGCACCGGTGGGCTGACAAGCCGGAAACTGAGAGGGGGAAAACAGCAGAGGCTGGCAAATGCTAAACGGGAATACCAAAACACCAGAGCAGCGAAGAAACTGAGAGATAGCATAAAGCGATAAGACTGCCCTGGGGATACAGAAAGTTACAGTATCCGCAGGGCAGCGGCTGTCAGTGATGATCTTCTTCCCACTCCAGGAACGTGCCGGTGTTGGCATCCATTTCAAAATCATATTCTACCTGGTTGTAGATCACTTCACCCTCGTATTTATAATAGCCGTCGTCGAAATCCAGCTCAATGCGAAGATCCGAAGCGGTGGCTCCCGGGATACGGTCCAGAACCAGCTGGGAAGCTTCCTCCACGGAGAGTTCCGTCTGAGCGCCCTGTGTCTGAGATCCGGCAGCCGGAGCCTGAGTAGCAGCTGGAGCCTGCGTAGCGGCCGGAGTCTGGGTGGTCTGAGTGTCCGCGGCAGGCGTTTGTGTCGCGGCGCCGGTATCCGGAGCCTGAGTGGCAGCCGGAGAGGTCAGCATGTTATTGTCCATTTCTTTGCTGGCGGAGAGAATTTCTCCATCTTTCGCGGAAATTTCGTATTCATATTCTGTTCCGTCAAAAGCAAACTGGACTTCGTAAATTTTTCTTCCATCGTCCTGATCCTGAGAAATGAGGAATCTGGATACGGCATCCTCTGTAGTTCCAGCGTCTTCAAGAGCGATTCTGGAGGCCTCATCCTGTCCGATGTCTTTGCCGGAGCCGGACTGGCAGCCGGGAAGAACAGACAGCAGGCCTGCGCAGACCAGTGTCATTGCGAGATACTTTTTTATCATATTTTTTCCCCTTCTAAAAAATAGTGCGTGTTTTGAATGGCCGCAGCTGTACGCGGCACATCACAGGTTCTAAGTAAAGAATAAGGGAAGTTAAGTTTTCTGTCAAGGGAAGAAAAAAACTCTTTTTTACAAAAAATAAGAAGAAAATACAGAATGATTTCCAGTTGCAATCTTCGGACAAATCCCGTATAATACATATCGGTCCTGAAAGGACGGCAATTTTGCCGGCTGAGACAAGGATCATGGTTTTCGCTGTCTGTAAGAAGCAGACAGCCGTTACTTCCAGATATAAAATCGACAGTTCGAGACCATCCTGTCGTAAAACAAAACTAGGGACAACAAAGACAGCAGTTGTTGACATCCCTGGAATTTTCAGAAAATTCCACGGGATTTTTATGTTATGGAGGTGAACGAATATGGAGAATATAGAGAGAATGAGCCGTGTGCAGAAACTGACGTTTTCTGCGATGGTGATGGCACTTTACATTGTCATTCTTTACTTTACACAGAGCTTTTCTTTTGGCGCATACCAGATTCGAATCGCGACATCTTTGTATGCACTTTCTTATCTCTTTCCGTTCCTGGTTTTCCCACTTGGTCTCGCGAATTTTATATCGAATATGATGTTTGGCGGATTCGGCATTGTAGATATGCTGGGCGGCTGTATCGTTGGAATCGTAACCAGCGCCTGTATTGTCGTGATCCGCAGGCAGAAATGGAACCGCATGCTGATCGCTGTGCCGATTGTGCTGGTGCCGGGTCTGGGAGTGGCGACGTACCTGTCTTATTTCCTGAATCTGCCTTATCCGCTGATGGCGCTGAATCTGTGTATCGGACAGCTGCTTCCCTCAGTGGTGGGAGTGATTCTGGTGAAAACACTGGGACGGGTATGGTATCCGAACCGGGTAAGCGCCCAGGGAAGATGAAAAACTGACAAAGCGAAAGGAGTATAGCGCGATGAGCGGAAGAGCAAAAGAAGAACTGGAAGGCGTGTCTTTACTGGGAAATAAGAAGGTTTCCTACCCGACGGATTACGCGCCGCAGATGCTGGAGACTTTTCCCAATAAGCATCCCGGGAACGATTATTTTGTGAAATTTAACTGTCCGGAGTTTACCAGCCTGTGTCCCATGACCGGGCAGCCGGATTTTGCGACCATTTACATTTCTTACGTGCCGGGAGAGCGGATGGTGGAGAGCAAATCGCTGAAGCTGTACCTGTTCAGCTTCCGGAACCATGGGGATTTTCACGAGGACTGTGTGAACATCATCATGAAGGATCTGATTCACCTGATGGATCCCAAGTATATTGAAGTCTGGGGAAAATTCACCCCAAGAGGAGGAATTTCCATCGATCCTTACTGTAACTATGGGAAGCCGGGAACCTGCTGGGAGAAGGTCGCCTTTGAGCGTCTGACGCACCACGATCTCTATCCGGAGAAAGTGGATAACCGATAGGAGGCACAGATGAAAGAGAAAGCAATGGTGTTATTCAGCGGCGGTGTGGACAGTACCACCTGTCTGGGTCTTGCCATCGAAAAATACGGAAAAGAGCAGGTGATTCCGCTGTCCATCCATTATGGGCAGAAGCATGAGCGTGAGGTGGAGGCGGCGAGAAAAATCCTGGATTATTACGGGATTGCCGGGATGGAGATGGATCTGTCCCAGGTCTTTTCCTACAGCAATTGTTCCCTTTTAAGCCATTCCAGCGAGGAAGTTCCGGAGGCTTCTTACGCGGAACAGCTGCAGGAGACAGGCGGCGCGCCGGTATCCACCTATGTACCGTTTCGCAACGGCCTGTTCCTGTCCTGCGCGGCCAGTATCGCCCTGGCCAGAGGATGTGCGTGTATTTATTACGGAGCCCATCAGGACGATGCGGCGGGAAGCGCCTATCCGGACTGCAGCGAAGCCTTTTTGGAGAGCATGGACCGGGCGGTCTTCGAGGGAAGCGGCGGGGTGCTGCGGATTGAGGCCCCCTTTATCGGCAGAAACAAGGTGCAGATTGTGGCGGAAGGACTGCGGCTTCAGGTGCCGTATCAATATACCTGGAGCTGTTATGAGGGGAAGGACAGACCCTGCGGGGTGTGCGGAACCTGTATTGACCGCCGCAAAGCCTTTGAGGCGAATGGAGTGAAAGATCCGGCTTTGGATCTGTGAAAAAAGAAAATTGTGCGGGACAGATTCTGAAAAAGCTGTTTCAGACCGGAGAAGAAAGCGCTGCGGATCAGGCAAAGGCCTGATGCCGCGGCGCTTTCATTTTTTCGGGAATATGCGGCGGATAAAAAATCCGTTTGCCGGAAGGAAATCGGCAGGTTCTTTCTGGAGTTTGTTTTTTCTAACAGGAATGTATTGTGTTAAAATGATAACACAGGAAAGGGGAAAAGAAAACAGTTGAAAGTTTTGGCAAAGTGTGATAAAAAGTACTTAAATAGAATGTGACGGATGGAAGAAAAGTATTGGGAGATGATTACAGAATATGAAACATGAAGGAGAAGTGAAAGTAAAGAGTCTGCAGAAAGCATTGGAAATTCTGCACTGTTTCGTGGAAAAGCAGCCATTGGGAGTGACGGAGATCAGCGAGAAGCTGGGACTTTATAAGAGCAACGTCCACAACATCCTGATGACGTTCAAAGCGATGGGATATCTGGAGCAGGATCCGGATTCCGGGAAATTCCGCCTGGGGATTGAGGTATTCTCATTAAGCCGGGCATTCCGTCAGAATCTGGATATCAGCAAGATCGCGCTGCCTTACATGCAGAAAATCGCGGATGAGACCGGCGAGATGGTGTATCTGTCGATCCCAAGGGGCGATGAGATGATTTATGT
Organism: uncultured Blautia sp.; assembly: GCA_963927715.1. Classification (GTDB taxonomy): domain Bacteria; phylum Bacillota; class Clostridia; order Lachnospirales; family Lachnospiraceae; genus Blautia_A. The sequence goes on from CAWVBU010000002.1 coordinate 311,572, forward strand.
GGAGACCGTGTACCCGCAGAATCAGAGGATGTTAGGACAGGCAGTGGCAGGAGAACACTGTAAGATGTACTGTACCGGGGTGGGCAAGGCGATCCTGGCGACCATGCCCCAGCAGGAGATTGTCCAGCTGATCCATGAGCCTTTGGAGCCGATCACAGAGTACACCATCACAGATCTGGAAACACTCATGCGGGAGATCGATGAGACCCGCCAGAGAGGTTATGGCATTGATGACATGGAGTTGAACTTCGGCATGAAATGCGTGGGAGTCGCTCTGAAGAACCACAAAGGCCAGGTGGAAGCCGGCCTGAGCGTGAGCGCGCCGTCCCTGCGGATGGGGGATGAGACCGTGCGGAAGACGGCGTCAATACTAAAAGCGTATGGAAATGAAATTCAGAAGATGTTATAAAATAAAATTTATAAATTGTGCACAATTCATGAAAATGGTGCCGCGGGAAAGTTTAATCTTGAAAAATTAGTCAAAAGATGATAAGCTGAGCTTACAAAAAACAAGAACAGAGTTCTTCAATAAAGAACAAACGCCCTCACCCCGGACAACCGGGATTTTTATTGGTTCATAATTGAGAACAATGTTCTGTTATAAAGAACGCAAAACAAAAGGAGGATTTTCAAATGGCAAACAAACCTTACGTAGTGGTGGAGTGGAACGACACAGAGACAGATGCAAAAGGATGGATGTGTGCATACAACTTCGTAGGTCATTACTGTGGAGGCGGAACAAGAATGCATCCGACCGTGACCAAAGAAGAAGTGATTCGTCTGGCAACAACCATGGGATACAAATACAAAGCTTGTGAATCCCTGACAACCGGCGGATGTAAAGCAGGTATCGCATACGATTACAAAGCTCCGGACGCACTGGATGTTCTGCGCAGATTCCTGACCGCGACTGCTCCTTACATCAAAGCTGGTGTATCCATCGGCGGTGACCTGGGTGTGGACTACTCTGATGTACTGAGAATTCTGGATGATCTGGGAATCGGTATTCCTCAGACCAAGGCTATGAAAGAAGATCCGGATATCCATCAGGGAATCGTAAACCACGACAGAGCAGAGAAAGAGCTGACCTACGATGGATTCAAGATGTATGACATGATCACCGGCTACGGTGTTGCGGCGGCAGCAGACGAAGCATGGAAGATCAAAGGCGGAAAAGAAGGCGCTACCGTAGTGATCCAGGGATTCGGATGTGTAGGCGCAAGCTGTGTTTACTCTCTGAACAAGATGGGCTACAAAGTAGTTGGTATCGCTGACGTAAACGGACTGGTATACTGCAAAGACGGTCTGAACATTCCGAAACTGGTTGAGACCAGACTTCCGAAAGGCGAGCTGAACAAAGAAGCATTCGAAGACAACTATGAGATTCTTCCGAACAGCGAGTGGCTGAGCCAGGAATGTGATATCCTGATCCCGGCAGCTCTGGAAGACGTAATCAACAAAGACAACGCAGATAAGATCAAAGCTTCTCTGGTAGTAGAGGCAGCGAACATTCCTACCACACCGGAAGCAGACGAGATCCTGCGCAAGAACAACGTAGACGTTGCGGTAGACTTTATCTCCAACCTGGGCGGAATCCGTATCTACGAAGCAATCATCTTCCGTGTAGTGAAGATCGAGAACATGAACGACGAGGATGCGGCAGCTGCGATCGTGAAAGATACCTGTGACCTGATCCGCAAACAGACCAGAGTGGTATTCGAAGAATCCAAGAAGACCGGAGAGTTCACCCGTGACGCGGCGAGAAGACTGTTCACACCGGACAAATCCGATACTCCGGATATGTAAGAAAAAAGGGAATTAAAACCGTAGATAAATTAAGGTGAACTGGAAAAAAGGGACCGAGGTAGGCACCGCTTGCGAAAGTCCCTTTTTCCATCACTGTTTTTGCATAGGTCACAACTGAGGGAGGTTTTATATGAATTCTAAATTAAGGAAATATCTTACTATTATCACACTGGGATTGGCTGGAGGTTCCATTTACTTCCTTCCCTATATTAAATATGTATTCTACGATGCACAGATCGCGGCGATGGGAATCAGCAATACCCAGTCCGGACTTCTGCTCACCATGTATACCGTGGGAAACATGATCCTGTACATACCCGGCGGTGTAATCGCCGATAAAGTTTCACCGAAGAAAGCATTGATTATCTCACTGCTGAGTACGACGGCACTTGCCTATATCTATGCGTTCACGCTGCAGTTTGTGATCGCCATGATTATCTGGCTGGGCCTGTCCTTCAGTACCGCGTTCGTATTCTGGTCTTCTCTGATGAAGACGGTGCGTATGGTGGGTGATGATCATGAGCAGGGCTTTATGTATGGTCTTTACTATGCCTGCAACGGTCTGACCGGCGCCCTGACCAACAGCCTTTCCCTGTCTGTATACAGCACAGCAGGCGGCGACATGACTGCAGGTTTCTTCCGTGCGATCATCTCCGGAGGTTCCGTGACAGCAGTGGCAGCGGTTCTTCTGATCTTCCTGATGAAAGAGGACCAGACACCGACTGCGGCGTCTCATGCTTCCGATGATGAAGACTCCAAGTTCAAAATGTCTGACGTATTGAAACTGGTCAAAAATCCGGTGGTTTGGATTGTATCTCTTACCGTGCTCTGCGGCTACGGCTACTACACCAGTACCTCCTACTTCAACCCATATCTGACGGAAGTAGTAGGCGTTTCTCCTGAGAGCTCCGGATTGATTTCTATTATTCGTAACTATCTGCTTCTGCTGCTGGCTCCGGTTGGCGGTCTGCTGGCGGACAAAGTGTTTAAATCTACCTGTAAATGGCTGATGACGGCTTTCCTGATTCTGGCGGCGCTGTTTGCCGGTGTTCTGGTTCTTCCGGCGGATATCAGCCCGATGGCAGCAAGTCTCTACACACTGATTCCGGGAGCATTCTCCATGATGATGTACGGAGTTATCTTCTCCACAGTCAGTGAGGCAGGAATTCCAAGAGCCATGACCGGTACGGTAATTGGAATCGCGTCCATTATCGGTTATCTTCCGGACTCCATCTATTCCGTATTGTTCGGAAGCTGGCTGGATAGCTATGGCGGAGCCGGATACAACTATATCTTTACATTCCTGGCAGTTTCCGGAATCGTAGGATGTATTCTGGCGTTCCTCATCTATAAGATCGGTCGGAAAGCTCCGGCGAAGTAAGCAGAACTGTCTTTGGCCTGTGCGACCATTTTGTGCGAAAAAGAAAATCAAAAATAGAAAGGATAGCTTGTGATGGCAAAAGAAAGAACAGAAAAAGTGTACGTCAATCCTGTGCGCTGCAAGGGTTGCGGCTACTGCATGAACGCATGTCCGAAGGATGCGATCCATGAGTCCGGACATGTGAATGCGAAAGGTTATAACACCATTATGGTGGATGAAGAGAAATGTATCGTGTGCGGAACCTGTTACCGGGTATGCCCAGACTATGTATTTGAGATAAGATAAAGGAGGTCAGTTATGGCTAAGGTGTTATTAAAAGGAAATGAGGCACTCGCTGAAGCTGCGCTGGCAGCGGGATGTCGTTTCTATAGTGGATATCCCATTACTCCACAGACAGAAATTCTGGAGTATTTATCCTGGAGAATGGAAGAAGTAGGCGGCGAGTTTATTCAGGCAGAGTCTGAGCTGGCCGGTATCAACATGGTACTGGGCGCTTCCGCGGCAGGCGCAAGAGCGCTTACCACTTCCGCAGGTCCCGGATTCTCTCTGAAACAGGAAGGTATCTCTTACCTGGTAGCGGCAGATCTGCCGGCAGTTATCGTTGACGTTATGCGTATCGGAACCGGTCTGGGCGACATCGCTCAGGGCCAGGGAGATTACTGGCAGCTCACCCGCGGCGGCGGCCACGGCGACTACCGTACCATCGTACTGGCTCCGGCATCCGTGCAGGAGAACGCGGATCTGATGGTAGAGGCTTTTGATCTGGCAGAGAAATACCGTCATCCGGTACTGATCGCTTCAGACGCGGCCATCGGACAGATGATCGAGGCTGTGGAGATTCCGGCGTTCAGAGAGCATGACATCAACAAATTCGACTGGACCATCAAAGGATGCAAGAAAGGCACCGAGCAGAGAAAGATTCAGAACGTTTACTATACCGATCCGAATTACGAGAGTTATCTCGCGAATAAATATGAGGAGATCGACAGAACTGAGCAGAGATACGAGAACATCCAGGTGGAAGACGCAGAGGTTGTTCTGGTGGCTTACGGAATCAGCTCCCGTGTATGCCGCGAGGCAGTGGACGTTGCGAGAGCACAGGGCCTCAAATTAGGTCTGATCCGTCCGATCACTCTGTGGCCGTTCCCGGTGAAAGCCTTCGAAGAGGCAAAAGCAGCGAAAGCTTTCCTGACCGTGGAAATGAATATTCTGGGCCAGATGGTGGACGATGTGAAACTGGCTGTCAAAGACAATTATCCGGTGGATCATTACGGATCCATTTTCGAAATTCCGGAAACCGATGGAATCATTGAGAAAGCAAAAGAAATGCTGAAGAAGGAGGGAGTATAAGATGAGATTAGTAGCTCCTGAGACAATTACATTTACCCAGAGTGGATTTTGCCCTGGTTGTGGACATGGCCTTGCAGTGCGTATCATCGCTGAGGTTATGGAAGAGATGGGATTAAGCGAGAAGCTTCTGACCGTGGTAGACGTTGCCTGCGGATCTTTGAACATTGATTCCTGGAGATTTGATACCATCATGGCAGCTCACGGAAGACCAATCGCGACAGCAGTCGGCGTGAAGAAAGTACGTCCGGAGAATCCGGTTATGGCTTATATCGGTGACGGTGCCGCATACTCCATCGGAATGGCAGAGACCATGCACACCGGAATCCGCAACGATAACGTGGTTGCGATCGTAATCAACAACAGTCTGTACGGTATGACAGGCGGACAGTGCGCGCCGACCTCCCTTCCCGGACAGATCACCACATCTACCCCGCATGGAAAAGACCCGAAGAAAGCCGGTATGCCGTTCCGCGTAGAGCAGGCGTTCAGCGGATTTGACATTGCTTATCTGGCAAGAGGTTCCATGGCAGACGCCAAGGGAATGATGCAGTGTAAGAAATATGTGAAGAAAGCTTTCGAGAAACATATGAGAGGAGAAGGCTTCTGTCTGGTTGAGCTTTTGTCTCCCTGCCCGACAAACCTGAACATGACACCGGTAAAGAGTGCCGAGAGAATCACCAATGAGATGGTGAAATACTTCCCACTGGGCGAATTTAAAGATAAGAAGGAGGAGTAGACAATGGCAAAAGAAATGATTTGTGCCGGATTCGGCGGACAGGGAGTATTGACAGCAGGAATGATCCTGATCAATGCCGGAATGGAGCTGGATAAGAATGTTTTATTCTATCCTTCCTATGGTTCTGAGATGCGCGGCGGTACCGCCAACTGTACCGTAAAAATCAGTGACGGACTGATTGCCAGCCCGATCACGAAAAGTCCTGACATTTTGCTTACCATGAATACACCGGCTGTGGATAAATTCGAGAGCCAGCTCAAACCGGGCGGACTGCTTCTGGTGAACTCTTCCATCGTACCGGAAGACCGTACCTACCGCGATGACATCAAGGTGGTGAAGGTTGCGGCTACCGACATCGCTATGGAAGTGAACAATCCCAAGGGAGCAAACCTGGTAATGCTGGGCGCGCTGGCAGCCAACAGCGATCTGTTTACCGTAGAGTATCTGGAGCAGGCGATTGTGTCTTTCTTTGAGAAAAAAGGAAAAGGCAAATTCAATGAGAAAAATGTTGCCTGTTACCGCAGAGGCGTGGAAGGAAAATAATCCCGCCGGGTGACGAAAAAAGCAGACCATATATGGTAAATGGAGGATGACGATATGGATTTGACAAAGTTATTAAAACCAAAGTCAGTCGCAGTAATCGGAGCCAGTGAGAAGAACGGCTTCGGAGGAGATGTGTGCCGGAACATTCTGTCTTATGTGGAAGACAGAAGCAGAGTGTATTTCATTCACCCGAAGAGAGAGACGGTGTTTGACGTTCCCTGTTATAAGACGGTCAGCGATGTGCCGGATACCATCGATCTGATGATTATCTGTACCGCGCAGAAGACGGTAATTCCCCTTCTTCAGGAAGGTGCCCAGAAAGGCTGCGGCGGCGCCGTGGTATTCGCCAGCGGATACGGCGAAGTGGGAACCGAGGAAGGACGCAAGAACGAGGCGGACCTGATCGCGGCGGCGAAAGAGCTGGATATCGCGGTGATGGGACCGAACTGCGCCGGTTTCGTAAACTATGTGGACAATGTGCAGGCGTTCGCCTTCATCTCCGCGAAGAGAGACCGCAGAGGAAGCGTGGGCGTAGTGTCCCAGAGCGGACAGCTGTGTCTGTCCATGATGGATGATCCGGGAACCCGTTTTTCCTATATCATCTCCGCCGGAAACGGCAAGATCGTACAGATGGAAGACTATATGGAATTCCTGGTAGACGACGAGGATACCAAAGTAGTCAGCATTTATATTGAAGGTGTCAAAGACGCCAATAAATTCGCGAACGCCCTGAAGAAAGCAGCCGAGAAGAGAAAACCGGTGGTAATTCTCAAGGCGGGAAGAAGCGCGAAGGGCGGTGCCATCGCGGCATCCCATACCGGAAGTCTGTCCGGTTCCGACGCTTCTTTCGACGCAGTACTGAAGAAATTCGGAGCCATCCGTGTAGATGATCTGGAAGAGCTGATTGCAATGTCACTGATGCTCTCCACCCTGAAGTCGATTCCGAAGAAGGCAACCTTTGCCTCCATGAATCTCTCCGGCGGTGAGACGGGAATCTGTGCGGATGTGGGAAGCTTAAACGGCATCGAATATCCGGATTTCACACAGGAGACACTGGCAAGTCTGAAAGAACAGTTGCCCGACTATGCATCCCCGAATAACCCTCTGGATATGACTGCCAGTCTCTCCTATGACGCGGACGCCTACGCAGGCGCGCTGCGCACGGTTATGGATGACCCGAACATCGGAATGGTTCTCATCGGATACACCCTCCTTCTGGAGATCGCGGATCCGGCCATCCATTATATGTATCAGGGAATTGAGAAAGTGGTTGCGGAGAAAGGGGATGACTGCAAACCGATCGCGATGATTCCGTTTGCGGAGAATACCAGAAATCCGGAATACCAGGAGAAACTCTTTAAGATCGGCGTGCCGGTTCTGCCGCCGCCAGTATACGCATTCAAGATGCTCCGCCATCTGTCTGATTTCATTGCTTACAAACCGGAGGAGAAAACTCTGGCTCTCGCGGCAGGCAAACCTTCCAGTCAGGAATCTTACGCGCTGTCCGAGCATGACAGTAAGGCAGAGCTTGGAAAATACGGAATCGCTGTTCCGAAAGAGATCATTGCCAAATCTGTGGAAGAGGCAGTGCAGTTCGCAGACAGCGTGGACATGCCTCTGGCTATGAAGATTGAGTCCGCGGACATCCTTCACAAGAGCGATGTGGGCGGCGTGAAGCTGAACATCAAGGGCGGCGACGCGGCGAGAGAGGCTTATGAGGCGATCATGGCCAGCGTGACGGAGAAACGTCCGGACGCGGCGATCAACGGAATTCTGATGGTTCCCATGCTGAAACCGGGCGTAGAGATGATTCTGGGCGTGAACAACGATCCTCAGTTCGGACCTATGGTTATGGTAGGTATGGGCGGCGTCTTCGTGGAAGTCTTCAAGGACGTGGCGCTTTATCCGGCTCCGGTTTCCGAGGCAGAGGCTATGGAGATGCTGAAATCTCTGAAGGCATTCAAACTGCTGAACGGATACCGCGGATCCGCGAAATGCGATCTGAAGGCTCTGTGCCAGACCATCGCAGGTGTGAGTCAGTTCGCCAGCGAGAACCGGGATCACTTAAAAGAACTGGATATCAATCCGCTGTTCGTATATCCCGAGGGAGAAGGAGTCGGCGTGGCCGATGCCCTGATTGTGAAATATCGCTAGGCAGCAGTCGTTGAACACATAAAGGTTAAGAGGCAGAGAAGTCATATGGAAAAAATTCTTAGAGGAATCGAAAAGTATTTTCAGAAAGCACAGCAGCTGGGCGATTACCTCACGGAGCATCCGGAGATCAGCGGACAGGAAGAACATTCCTGCGAGTATCTGGTGAATTTCCTGCGGGAAGAAGGCTACGAGGTGACGACGCCTTATGTGGATATGCCCTATTCCTTTCTGGCGGTGGACAAGAACAGCACCCAGAGGAAAAAAGCGGCGCTTCTGTGTGAGTACGACGCGCTTCCGGAGATCGGACACGCATGCGGACATTCCTATAGCTGCGCGATGAGTATCCTGGCGGCCCTGGCCCTGCGGGAAAGTTTTCCGGATCTTCCGCTGCGGGTGGATCTGATCGGAACTCCGGGGGAGGAGTTTGTGGGAGGAAAATGCTACATGTCCAGGGACGGCGGTTTCGACGGCTATGAGTTTGTGGCGATGATGCATCTGTATAACAGTGATCAGGCGACCTTTGAGATTCTGGCTTCCAATGACCGGTATTTTACTTTCCATGGAAAGGCGGCCCACGCGTCCGCCTTTCCGGAAAAAGGAAGGAATGCGCTCAACGCGGCCCGGCTGTTTATGGAAGCTATGGATATGTGGAGGCAGCACATCACAAAGGACTGCCAGTTCCACGGAATCGTAACGAAGGGCGGAGACGCGCCGAATGTGGTTCCGGAGGAAGTCTGTCTGGATTACTATTACCGGGCGGCGACCTTGGAAGGTCTGTGGAATCTCAACAAGATTTCCGAGGACTGCGCCCGGGGAGCAGCGCTGGCCACCGGCACAACGGTGGAGTGGGTGCAGAGATATCCGGACTACGGTGAGTTGTACTGGAATGATGAGATGCAGGAAATGATGAAAGGATTTTTCGAGAAGGTAGGGCGTACGGTACAGCCGTCACCCGGACCCGGAGGTTCCTCAGACATCGGAAATGTGAATATGAAAATTCCTGTCTTTCATCCGTTGATCGACATCACAGGAAACGATCCGGAATGTGTGGTGCACCGCAGAGAGTTTGAGCAGCTGCTGCACACGCCTGCTGCGGGAAAAGCTCTGCACGACGGAGCGGCGATTCTGATGCAGCTGGTTGTAAAGCTGGCGGAAGAACCGGAAGTCCTGAAAAAGATTCAGGCGGATCACGCCGCGTACCGGAAGCTGAACGCTTAACCGGTGATTCTTTCGGAAATTCCTGGATGTCAGGAAAGGGAAAGTCGAAAGAGTATGAGAGAACAGATCTGGTTAAAGAGAAATCAGAAATATGGTGAGCTGAGCTACATGACGGAAGAGCTGCTGGAGGAGACTCTGGCGCTGAGAAATTATGTGCGTGACAGAATGGAAAACCGTCAGTGGTTCGCCTCTTCGGGAAGAGAGGATTTTGAGACAGCTTTGAGGGACGGATTCGCATTGGTTTGTCTGGTGGACGGGAAAGTTGTCGCATCGCTGCAGTGTCTCTTGGAAAATGTGGAATACGGCCATGATTTGTATCAAGACGAAGAAACGGTGAGAGTGTGCGCGGACTATTCCGATGTCTTTGTACATCCTGATTACAGAGGAAATGGTCTGCAGAATCTTATGGAAAAAAGAATGGAAGAACTGTGCCTGAAAGCAGGGAAAAGAATTCTGCTTGGGACAGTCGATCCGGAAAATTCTTACAGTTACAGCAATTTCATAAAATCGAACTATCATCCGGTAGCCCGTTTAAAGAAATATGGCGGACTGGATCGGCTGCTCATGAAGAAGGAATTACATACAGCGGAAACACAGGAAGCCTGAGAAAGGTAAAACGTGAATGATAGAGTTTAAAAATGTTTCAAAATCCTATAGAGACAAGATCGTGCTGCGGAACATCAATATGGTGTTTGAGTCCGGACAGTTTATCGCGATCATCGGATCCAGCGGATGCGGAAAGACTACGCTTTTGAAGATGATCAATAAGCTTCTCCCCATGGATCAGGGAGATATTCAGATCGATGGAAAATCGGTGCGGGATATCCCCAACATGAAGCTGCGCCAGGAGATTGGGTATGTGGTGCAGGAGGGCGGACTCTTTCCCCATCTGACGGTTCGGGAGAACCTGGAGATCGTTCCCCAGCTGGAGCGGATGGAACCGTCCAAACGGCAGGAGCGGATTTACGAACTGCTGGATATGGTCAATCTGGATCCGAAACTGTACAGCAACAACTATCCCTGCCAACTGTCGGGAGGACAGAGACAGAGGGTGGGAGTGGCAAGAGCGTTTGCCACGGATTCCGATCTGATTTTGATGGACGAGCCGTTCTCCGCGCTGGATCCTCTGACCAGAGAGGAACTGCAGGACGAGATTGTGAAACTGCAGAAAGAATATCAGAAAACAATCGTGTTCGTGACCCACGACATGGACGAGGCCATCAAATGCGCGGACAAAATCTGCTTCATCCAGAACGGAACGGTCATTCAGTTCGACCGGACGGAGGAGATCCTGAAGCATCCGGCCGACGATTATGTGGAGAAATTCGTGGGGAAAAACCGTATCTGGGGCAATCCCCGTTACATTCATGCCTCGGATATCATGTGCAGGGAGCCTTATACCCTGTCCAAGGACCGTACGGTTCTGCAGGCGCTGCAGGTGATGCGCCAGAATGCCATCAACAGCATTCTCATCACCAGCGGAAAGAACCGTCATTTCGAGGGAATGGTCTGGCTGGAGGAGCTGCGGGATCTGGACGACGCGTCCATGTCCAGGACGCTGGGCGAGGTGATTTCCTCCGATTATGTGACGGTCTGTGAGGATACGTCCCTGCAGGATATCATCGATGAGATCGATTATCGGAAATCCGGAATTATCCCGGTTCTCAATGACAGACAGGAGCTGCGGGGAAGTCTGTCAAAGAGCATTCTGCTTGCCACCTTGAGCAGACGTTACAGAACCAGTGAGGAGGCGGTGGAATGAATGGATTTTTAGAAGTATTTATGCAGAGAAAAGGGGAGCTTCTGGGGCTTTTCATCGAACATATGCAGATGACTTCAGCCGCCGTGCTGATTTCCATTCTGATCGGTGTTCCCCTGGGAATCGCGGTGACGAAGAATCAGAAAGCCTCCTCGATTGTGATCGGGCTTGCGAATATCATGCAGTCCATTCCCAGTATCGGTCTTCTGGCCTTTCTGGTCCCCATCGTGGGCATCGGCCAGCGGCCGGCGATCATCATGGTGATCATCTATGCGCTGCTTCCGATTATCAAAAATACCTATATCGGAATCACCGGCATTGACCCCATGATTCTGGAGTCGTCCAGCAGCATCGGTCTGTCCAGGTTCAAGACCCTGTACAAGGTTCAGATTCCCATTGCCATGCCATATATCATGGCCGGTGTACGAATCTCAGCAGTTACAGCAGTGGGAACTGTGACCATCGCCGCTTTCGCGGGCGCGGGAGGTCTTGGATGGTTCATCAACCTGGGCCTGAATGCCAACGACGCGGACCTGGTGCTTCTGGGAGCGATCCCGGCCTGTCTTCTGGCTCTGGTCGTGGACTTTATCCTCGGAAAAGTGGAGCAGGGACTGACGCCGGAAGGATTGAAGGCAGCGGACAAGGTAGTCAACCGCCCGAAGAAAGAGCGGAACCGCAGAACAGCCGTCGCGGTGATCTGTCTCGTGGTTGTGCTGATCGTGCCCTGTATCTCTTCGGTCGCTTCGATGATCGAGAATACCCGGGATAAAGTGGTTGTGGGAAGTGAAAACTTCACAGAGGCTTTGATTCTGGGAAATATTTACAGTCAGCTGATTCAGGGCCAGACGGATCTGGAAGTGGAAGAGAAGTTCAACCTGAACGGTACCATGATTACCATGCAGGCCATGGAGCGCGGAGACATCGATACGTTCACCGATTACACCGGTGTGCTCAGCGCGAATGTATTAAAGGAAAGCCTGTCCTCAGACCCGGAGGAAGTGTATGAAAGCGTCCGGGACGGTATGCAGGAAGATTATCAGATGGAAGTGTCGGAATCTCTGGGATTCAGCAACACCTACGTGTTTGCGGTGACCCAGGAGACCGCCGAAGAATACAATCTGACGACCCTTTCCTCTCTGATTGACAATGCCCAGTCCCTGCGGCTTGGCTGTACCACGGCTTTCACCCAGCGGGAAGACCTGCTTCCGAAGCTGGAGAATGAGTTTAACGTTTCCTTCGAATCGGTGGAAGGACTGGAAGGAAATATCCGTTACCAGGCGTTGACCTCAGACAAAATTGATGTGATCGATGCTTTTGAGACGGATGCGCTGCTTCTGCGCATGGATCTGGTGAAGCTGGAAGACGATATTGAATTCTTCCCGCCCTATCAGGCAGTCTCGATCACAAGAAACGAAACTTTTGAAAAATATCCGGAACTGGAGGAAGTCTTTGATCAGCTGGAAGGCGCGATCAGCACCGACGAGATGATGGAGATGAACTATCAGGTGGATGTGGAAGGAAGAACCCCCAAGGATGTTGCCATTGAATTTCTTGAGGGGAAAGGCCTCATCTAACTCATAGAAAAGAAAATGATGTGTCAGACGGTGAGTTCCTGTTCGTGAAGAACAGGAACTCGCCTTTTTGGTGCAAAAATTACAAATACTATGGCTGTAAAGCAGACGGCGTGGTATCATAAAGAGCAGGAAAACATCCGGGAGGTGTGTTTATGGACTACGAAAGACTGATTCAGATCCGTGAAAACGGCAATCATTTTACCCATGAGATGGGAATCCAAACGGAGGAGATGCGGGAAGGATACGCGCGGGTGAAGCTCCCGGTGGAGAAAAAGCATATGAATTTCCTGGGCTCCGTCCACGGGGGATGTCTGTTCAGTATGGCGGACACGGTGGCCGGGGCGGCTTCGGCTTCCTACGGGAATTATTCCACTACCGTGGATGCCAGCATTCATTATCTGGCGCCGGCCATCGATGTGCGGGAACTCATCGGGGAGGCGAAAGTGATCAAACATGGAAAACGGATCAGTGTGTACCAGGTGGAGATCCGTTCTGAGAAGGGAAAGCTTCTGGCGATGGGGGAATTCACCTATTATGATATGGGAAAGAAAATTGAATAGGAAACGGACAGAAGACGGCGTCAGCGCCGTCTTCTGCGTTTTTTCTTTTTGGGTTTTGGAAGCATCTGCAGAGTGGTCCAGCAAAAAAGCCGGACGACCATGATGCCGAAGAAGACACCGATGCTGTCGATGCCCACATCCCGCAGGGAAGGGCCGCGGCCCTCCACAAAGGACTGATGATATTCGTCCAGACCGGCGAATCCCACACAGATGATGCCGGCCAGCAGGAGCAGGGGAAAACCACGCAGCCCGTAGACATAGAAAGGAAAAGCGACGGCCACGGCCAGACAGAAATATTCCGTCATGTGGGCGGCTTTTCTCACATAGGGATGGATTTTCTCCACATAATATTCGGTGTTGCCGGGTTCAATTCCCAGGTCTACTGCCTGATCCACGATTTCTGCTGCCTCTACGATTTTGTAACTGACTTTGTAGCTTAGATTGCCGGACACCTCCCCAGTCTGGCTGGAAAAAGAAAAAATCAGGTACATGATGGCAAGGGCAGGCAGAAAAGAAAACGGTTTTAAAATCATATATACGTATTTCATGGGGACTATCATAACACGGAAGCAGGGAAATGTCCAACCGGAACCGCAGATTTTTTCGGTTGCCGGGAAGACACAGGTAGGGTATAATAATCGCAGCGCGATTATGATACCTGCGCATGGGCGATTTCTGCGAAACCGCAGAAAGTCGCTGCGCATCCATTTACGAAGTACCATGTCTGCAAAGCAGAGGAGCAGACATGATATAATAACCGCAGCGCAGTATGAAGAGAGGAGAGATTGTTATGAGTCTGGCGGACAATATATTTATCTCCATGTGCAAAGACGTGCTGGAGAACGGCACAGATACCAGAGGAGAGAAGGTGCGCCCGGTCTGGGAGGACGGCACACCGGCTTACACCATTAAGAAATTCGGCGTGGTGAACCGTTACGATCTGAGAAAGGAATTCCCAGCGCTGACTCTGAGAAAGACAGCGTTGAAGAGTGCCTTTGACGAGATTCTGTGGATCTGGCAGAAGAAATCCAACAACATTCACGATCTGAACAGCCATATCTGGGACAGCTGGGCGGATGAGACCGGTTCCATCGGAAAAGCCTACGGCTATCAGATGAGTGTCCGTCATCAGTACCGGGAGGGAATGATGGATCAGGTGGACCGCGTCCTCTATGACCTGAAGAACAATCCCTACAGCCGGAGAATCATGACCAACATCTATGTACATCAGGATCTCCACAAGATGCATCTGTATCCCTGTGCCTATTCCATGACTTTCAATGTGACAAAGGAACCGGGGAGAGAAAAATTGACGCTGAATGCCATTTTGAACCAGCGTTCCCAGGATATTCTGGCGGCCAACAACTGGAATGTATGTCAGTATGCCCTCCTGGTGCATATGTTTGCCCAGGCCTGTGACATGGAGGCGGGAGAACTGGTGCATGTGATCGCTGACTGCCATATCTACGACCGTCATGTACCGGTGATTGAGGAACTGATTCGCCGTCCCACCTATCCGGCGCCGACGGTATATCTGAATCCTGAGGTGAAGGATTTCTACGCGTTCACCGTGGAGGATCTGATTGTGGAAAATTACCAGGCAGGACCGCAGGTAAAGAATATTCCGATTGCGGTCTGAGAAAGGAAGAGGGAACGATGAATATTATTGTGGCAGTGGACCAAAACTGGGGAATCGGCAAGGACAACAAGCTCCTGGTCAGCATTCCCGCGGATATGAAATATTTCCGTGAGACGACCATGGGGAATGTGGTGGTGATGGGGAGGAAGACGCTGGAAAGCTTTCCCAACGGACTTCCGCTGAAGGGGAGAACCAATATTGTTCTCACCAGGAATCCGGATTACCAGGTGAAGGACGCTGTGGTGGTGCACAACGAAGAGGAATTGCGGGAGGAACTGAAGAAATATCCTTCTGAGAACATCTACGTGATCGGCGGGGCCAGTGTCTACGAGCAGCTGCTTCCCTGGTGCGATACCGCCCACGTGACGAAGATTGACTATGCGTATGAGGCGGACAGCCATTTTCCGAATCTGGACGAGAAGGCAGACTGGAAGGCGGCGGCCAAAGGAGAGGAGCAGACTTACTTCGATCTGGAATACCGGTTCGTACGTTATGAGAGAGTAAAAAAATAAGCGGAATGGGAATGCGCGGGAGGACTCCTGCGCATTGCTTTTTCCCAGGGATTCCGTTATAATGATTTCAGGTATTTACGCAAGTGAATGGAGGCAGAATATGAGAAATCAGGATTGGTATGATCTTGGCGATAAAGTACAGAAAATCGTTCAGGACGCAGTGAACTCCAGAGATTTCCGGCAGCTCAATGAGAATATCACCCGGACGGTGGACCGGGCGGTCCGGGATGGAGGGGATGTCCTGAAAAATGTGTTTGGGCAGAACTGGAATCAGATGCCGGGAGCCGGATGGGAGAGCGCGCGGGGACCGCAGTACGGGAACCGGGGGAAATCCATGGGAAACTTCCGGAGAGAATACAGAAGAGAATACAAAGAGCAGGGTCTTCACAGGCCGCCGGCCCAGACCAGCCAGGAGCGGATGCTCTATTCCAGAACCGGCGGGCCCAGAGCCCAGGGAATCCTGGAAATCTGTGCGGGAATCGGGCTGCTGGGCATGGGAATTACGATGCTGGCCGGATTTCTGGAGATGGTGCTGGGGGGAAGCCCCTCCGAGTCGGGAACCGCCGTGCTGGCCATATTCGTGCTTCTCTTCGGCGGAGGAGGCGGATTTGTCCTGAGCCGGGGATTGCGCATGAACCGTCTGGTCAGTCATTTCCAATGGTTCTGCATCCGTCTGCGCGGGCGCACATACTGCGAGATCAAGGAACTGGCCCGTTACGTGGGAAAGAGTGAAAAAGAGATCCGTAAAGAACTGTACTGGATGATTTCCAGGGGCTGGTTCCGCCAGGGGCATGTGGACGCCAGCGAGACCACGCTGATCACCAGCAACCAGACTTACGAGGAATACCGCAGGCTGCAGAGCCAGCGGGAAGAGATGCAAAAAGCCCAGGAGGAGCAGAAAGCTTCCATGACCAGTTCCGACAAAGACGTGCAGGAGGTTCTGGACCGGGGCAACCATTATCTGGAAGAACTGCGCAAGAGCAATGACGCCATTCCGGGAGAACAGATCTCACAGAAGATTTCCCATATGGAGATGGTGGTACAGAAGATTTTCCAGAGGGCGAAGGAGCACCCGGAGGTGATCCCGGATCTGGACAAGCTGATGGATTATTATCTTCCGGTCACGGTGAAGCTTCTGGACGCCTATGAAGATCTGATTGCCCAGCCGGTGCAGGGGGAGAATATCATCAATTCCAAAAAAGAGATTGAGGATACCCTGGATACGCTGAACATCGCTTTTGAGAAACTGCTGGATTCCATATTCCAGGAGGAAGCCTGGGATATTTCCAGCGATATTTCCGTGCTGAAAACCGTATTGGCCCAGGAAGGGCTTACCAAAGAAGATTTCAAAAAAGAAACCAAATAGAACCATTGTGAAGAGAAGAGAAAGGAAAGAAAGCAGATGGGAGATTTCGATTACATGGAGCAGACCACACCGACACTGACCCTGGATCCGGGACTGGCGAATCAGGAGAAACAGCCTGCGGCGAAGCAGGAGGAACCGCAGCCCATGGACGACAGCATTCTCACGGAGGAAGAACGGCAGATGGTGAATTCCTTCGCGGCACAGATTGACCTGACCAACACGAATCAGATTCTCCAGTACGGCGCCGGAACCCAGAAGAAAATGGCGGATTTCTCCGAGGCGGCTCTGGAAAATGTAAAGACACAGGATCTGGGCGAAGTGGGAGACCTGATCACCGGAGTGGTCAGCGAACTGAAGAACTTCGACGCGGAGGATGAGGAAAAGGGACTGTTCGGATTCCTTAAGAAACAGTCGAACAAGATCAGCAATATGAAACTGAAATACAGCAAGGCGGAGGCCAATGTGGATAAGATCGTGGACGCGCTGAAGGGACATCAGATGCGCCTGATGAAAGATTCCGCGATCCTGGACAAAATGTATGCCCAGAACCTGACCTACTTCAAGGAGCTGTCCATGTACATTCTGGCGGGAAAGAAAAAACTGGCCCAGACCAGGGAGGGACAGCTGAAGGAATTGCTGGACAAAGCGAACCGTACCGGACTTCCCGAGGACGCCCAGGCGGCCAGGGATCTGGATACCATGTGCGGGCGGTTTGAGAAGAAAATCCACGATCTGGAGCTGACCCGGATGATTTCCATTCAGACGGCTCCCCAGATCCGTCTGGTACAGAACAACGATACCCAGATGGTGGAGAAAATCCAGACCACCATTGTCAATACCATTCCCCTGTGGAAGAGCCAGATGGTTCTGGCGCTGGGAATCGCCCATTCTTCTCAGGCGGCCAGAGCCCAGCGGGAAGTGACGGACATGACCAACGAACTGCTCCGCAAGAACGCGCAGACGCTGCAGATGGCTACCATCGAGACGGCGAAGGAAGCGGAGCGGGGAATTGTGGACATAGAAACACTGAAACATACCAACAGTTCTCTGATCCAGACGCTGGACGAGGTGATGAAGATTCAGCAGGACGGACGTCAGAAACGGCAGCAGGCGGAGACGGAGCTTCGGCAGATGGAAAACGAACTGAAACAGAAGCTTCTGGAAATCCGCTGAGAAGAGGGAGACAGTTATGACTTATCGAGATCATACCAGAGTGATCGCCATCGGTGACCGGAAGATCGGCGGCGGGAACCCTGTGCTGATTCAGTCTATGACGAATACAAAGACCGAGGATGTGAAAGCCACCGTAGAGCAGATCCTGTCCCTGGAACGGGCAGGATGCGAGATCATCCGCTGCGCGGTTCCCACCATGGAGGCGGCAGAGGCGCTGTCGAAGATCAAGCGGCAGATTCACATCCCGCTGGTGGCGGATATTCATTTCGATTACCGGCTGGCCATCGCGGCCATGGAAAACGGGGCGGACAAGATCCGGATCAATCCGGGGAATATCGGCAGCCGGGAACGGATCAAAGCGGTGGTGGATGTGGCGAAAGAGCGGGGCATTCCCATCCGTGTGGGCGTCAACAGCGGTTCGCTGGAGAAGGAGCTGGTGGAGAAATACCACGGAGTTACCGCGGAGGGCCTGGTGGAGAGCGCCCTGGACAAGGTGCGCCTCATCGAGGATCTGGGATACGATCAGCTGGTGATCAGCATCAAATCTTCCGATGTGCTGATGTGTGCCAGAGCCCATGAGCAGATCGCGAAGAAGACGGATTACCCGCTCCATGTGGGCATCACGGAAGCGGGAACCCTGTATTCCGGCACCATCAAATCCTCAGTGGGACTGGGAATTATCCTCTACCAGGGCATCGGGGATACGATCCGGGTTTCCCTCACGGGGGCGCCTCTGGAAGAGGTGAAGGCAGCCAGACGTATCTTAAAGACTCTGGGCCTGCGAAAGGGCGGTATCGAAGTGGTTTCGTGCCCCACCTGCGGCAGGACGCAGATCGATCTCATCGGCCTGGCCAACCAGGTGGAGACCATGGTGCAGGACATCCCTCTGGATCTGAAGGTGGCGGTGATGGGCTGTGTGGTCAACGGACCGGGGGAAGCCAGGGAGGCGGACATCGGAATCGCCGGCGGTCTGGGAAACGGCCTTCTGATCCGAAAGGGAGAGATTGTGAAGAAAGTGCCGGAGGCAGAGCTGCTGGACTGCCTGCGGGAGGAATTGCTGCACTGGCAGCAGGAGGAAAGGGATTAATATGGAAAAAAGATTTCTTTGAGGTGTTTCGCGCCTGAAAGTGGGGGAGGAGTTAAAGGAGTGGCTTGCGCTGGTCCGGGTCACGAAGGTGGCCTGCAATCCGGAAAAAACCTGCCTGAGGGTGTACATCCGAAGCGATCGATGGATCCATAAAAAGCATATTCTGGCGCTGGAGCAGGAAATCCTGCGCCAGTGCTTTCCGGGGATGGCCATGGAAGTGAAGGTGATTGAGAAATTCCGGTTGTCCAGACAGTATACCCCGGAGAACTTCCTGGAGATCTATCATTCCAGCATGCTGCTGGAGCTGAAGAATTACAATATGCTGGAGTACAATCTGTTTCAGCAGGCGAAGATGGACTTCAGGGACACTCACGATCTGGTGCTGACTCTGCCGGATTCCCTGATTGCTCATGAGAAAGGGGAAATCCTGGTGGAATATCTGGAGAAGGTTTTCTGCGAGCGGTGCGGGATGGATCTGAAGGTGGAGCCGGTCTATGTGAAGATGGGCGAGAGTAAGTACCGGAAGAATTCCAAACTGCGGATCCAGCAGGAGATCAGCCAGATGGTCCGGAAGGTTCAGGAAAACCAGGAAGAAGAAGCGCAAAAAGAGAGCGACTCCAAAAAGAAGGAGAAGAAAGAGAACGTTACCGAAGCAGGCAGAGGCTTTCACCGGGAACGGCCGGCGGATCTGGTATACGGCAGAGATTTTGAGGAGGATGCGATTCCTCTTGAGACGGTTACCCAAGAGATGGGCGAAGTGGTGATCCGGGGCCAGGTGATGGATGTGGAGGAGCGGGAGATCCGGGGAGAGAAGACCATTATGATTTTTTCTCTGACAGATTTCACGGACAGCATCACGGTAAAAATGTTTTTGAAAAACGAGCAGGTACCCCAGATGCGGGAGAGCATCCACAAGGGTGCCTTTTTGAAATTGAAGGGAATCACTGCCATCGACCGTTTGACCGGGAGCTGACCATCGCGTCTCTGAGCGGGATTAAAAAGATTCCGGATTTCACCACCAGCCGTCAGGACAACAGTCCGGTGAAACGCATCGAGCTGCACTGCCACACGAAGATGAGTGACATGGACGGCGTGACCGATGCCAAGGAACTGGTGAAACGGGCGTATCAGTGGGGTCACAAGGGAATCGCCATCACCGACCACGGAGTGGTGCAGGCGTTTCCGGAGGCCTTTCATGAGACCTGGAATATCCCCAAGGATGCGGATTTCAAGGTGCTCTACGGGATGGAAGCCTATCTGGTGGATGATCTGAAAGGAATGGTGGTCAACGGAAAAGGACAAAAGCTGGGCGGAACGTTCGTGGTTTTTGACCTGGAGACCACCGGATTCTCCCCGGCCAGCTGTCAGATCATAGAGATCGGTGCGGTACGGGTGGAGGAGGGAAAAATCGTGGACCGGTTCTCCACTTTTGTGAATCCGCGGGTTCCGATTCCTTTCCGGATCGAACAGCTGACCAGCATCAGTGACAATATGGTGATGGACGCTCCGGTCATCGAGGAGGTTCTGCCGAAATTTCTGAAATTCTGCGAGGGTGCTGTGATGGTAGCCCACAACGCGGATTTCGACATGGGATTTGTGGAGGAGAACTGCGACCGTCTGGGGATTGCCCACGATTTTACCTACATCGATACGGTGGGAATGGCGCGGTTCCTTCTGCCGGCGCTGAACCGTTTCAAACTGGATACGGTGGCGAAGGCGCTGAACATTTCCCTGGGACATCACCACCGGGCGGTGGACGACGCGGAATGTACGGCGGAGATCTTTGTGAAATTCGTGCAGATGCTGGCAGAGCGGGATATTTTCAATGTGGATGAGCTGAACAGCCAGGGCTCTGTCTCGGAAAATACGGTAAAGAAGCTGCCCACTTACCATGCGATTATTCTGGCAGCCAGCGAGGCGGGGAGAATCAATCTGTACAAACTGGTGTCCCTGTCCCATCTGAAATACTATAACCGGAGGCCCAGGGTGCCCAAAAGCGTTTTTCTGGAACATCGGGAGGGGCTGATCATCGGCAGCGCCTGTGAGGCGGGAGAGCTTTATCAGGCATTGCTGCGGGACGCTCCGCCCCAGGAGATCGCGAGACTGGTGAATTTCTACGATTACCTGGAGATTCAGCCTCTGGGAAACAATAAATTTATGATCGCTGATGAGAAAAACGATAAGATCCATTCCATGGAAGATTTGAAGGAGATGAACCGCAGGATTGTGAAGCTGGGAGAACAGTTTCACAAGCCGGTGGTGGCTACCTGCGATGTGCATTTCATGGATCCCCAGGACGAGGTGTACCGGAGAATCATCATGAGCGGCAAAGGGTTCACGGACGCGGACGATCAGGCGCCCCTCTATCTGCGCACCACGGAGGAGATGCTGGAGGAATTCTCCTATCTGGGAAGCGAGAAGGCGGAGGAAGTGGTGATCACCAATACCCTGAAAGTGGCGGATATGTGTGAGAAAGTATCGCCGATCCACCCGGACAAGTGCCCGCCGGTCATCGAGAATTCCGATCAGGATCTGAAGAATATCTGTTACAGCAAGGCCCATGAAATCTATGGGGATCCCCTGCCGCCCATTGTGGAGGAGCGTCTGAAGAAGGAGCTGCACTCCATTATTTCCAACGGCTACGCGGTAATGTATATCATCGCCCAGAAGCTGGTGTGGAAATCCAACGAGGACGGCTATCTGGTGGGATCCAGAGGATCCGTGGGGTCTTCCCTGGCGGCTACCATGGCGGGAATCACGGAGGTGAATCCTCTGCCGCCCCATTATGTATGCCCCAGCTGCAAGTACAGCGACTTCGATTCCGAGGATGTGAAAAAATATGTGGGCAAGGTGGGCTGCGACATGCCGGATAAGGTCTGCCCGAAATGCGGGGCGAAGATGAACAAGAACGGATTTGACATTCCTTTCGAGACGTTCCTTGGCTTCAAAGGAGATAAGGAGCCGGATATCGACCTGAATTTCTCCGGTGAGTACCAGGCTACAGCCCACAAGTATACCGAGGTGATTTTCGGAGAGGGGCATACCTTCAAAGCCGGAACCATCGGAACGCTTGCGGAAAAGACCGCGTTCGGCTATGTGAAGAATTATTTCGAGGAGCACGGCCAGCCCAAGCGGTACTGTGAGATCAACCGGCTGGTCAAGGGATGTACCGGAATCCGCAGAACCACAGGACAGCATCCGGGAGGAATTATTGTACTTCCCCACGGGGAAGAGATTGAGAAATTTACGCCGGTTCAGCATCCGGCCAACGATGTGAATTCGGATATCATCACACACTAGATCGCGTGTTGGAAACTTACTGAAGCTGGATATTCTCGGGCACGATGATCCCACCATGATCCGTATGCTGGAAGATCTGACCGGGACAGACGCCAAGGATGTGCCGCTGGACAACCCGGAGGTGATGTCTCTGTTCTCCAGCACGAAGGCGCTGGGAATCGAGCCCAAGGATATCGGCGGCTGTCCGCTGGGCTGTCTGGGGATTCCGGAGTTCGGCACGGATTTCGTCATCGGCATGCTTCAGGATACGAAGCCCAGCTGTTTCTCGGATCTGGTGCGGATTTCCGGCCTGTCCCACGGAACCAACGTGTGGCTGGGAAACGCCCAGGAACTGATCCGGCAGGGCAAGGCGACCATCTCCACGGCGATCTGTACCCGTGACGACATCATGGGGTATCTGATCAATCAGGGGGTGGAGAGCAGCCAGGCGTTCACCATCATGGAGAGCGTGCGTAAGGGCAAGGGACTGAAGCCGGAGTGGGAGGAGATCATGAAAGAGAACCATGTGCCGGACTGGTATATCTGGTCCTGCAAACAGATCTCCTACATGTTCCCCAAGGCCCACGCGGCGGCCTACGTGATGAAGGCCTAACCGGATTGCCTGGTACAAGATTTTTTATTCCGCTGGCTTATTACGCGGCGTTTTTCAGCATCCGTGCCACGAACTTTTCCTATGAACTGATGTGCATGGGCCGGGAGAAGCTGGAATATTACATGGAAGAAATACGGAAAAAAGGAGACACTGCCACCAAGAAAGAACAGGATATGATCAAGGACATGAAGATTGTACAGGAGATGTACGCCAGGGGCTTTTCTTTTGAGCCCTCTGGATCTGTACAAGGCGGATGCCCATCGTTTCCAGATTGTGGACGGAAAACTGATGCCTTCCCTGGATGCCATTGAAGGTTTGGGGGATAAAGCCGCGGATGCGGTGGTTGCGGCTGCGAAGGAAGGCACTTTCCTGTCCAAGGACGATTTCCGGATGCGGACCAAAGTCAGCAAGACGGTGATTGATCTGATGGACCGATATGCATCTGTTCGGGGACATTCCCAACTCCAATCAGATGTCTTTGATGGATTTTATCTAATAAAAAAAATATGCGAACAGCAGGAGGAAGAAGGTATGAAAAAGGAAGAACTGCGTTACCTGAAGTGTCTGGCGGAGCTGTACCCGACCATCGGCGCGGCGGCCACAGAGATCATCAACCTACAGTCGATTGTGAATCTTCCCAAGGGGGACGGAGCATTTTCTGGACGGATATCCACGGGGAATACGAGGCGTTTTCCCATGTGCTCCGCAATGGTTCCGGCGCCGTGAGGCATAAGATCGATGACGTCTTCGGCCACACGCTGAGCACGGCGGACAAACGCTCTTTGGCTACGCTGATCTATTATCCAAGGGAGAAGATGGAGCTGGTGAAGAAGAACTGAGGAGGAGGAATAGGAGAACTGGTATAAAATCACCCTCTACCGTCTGATCGAGGTGTGCAAAATCGCCGGTTCCAAGTATACCCGTTCCAAGGTGCGCAAGGCCCTGCCGAAGGACTACGCCTATGTGATCGAGGAACTGATCACGGAGAAATCCGAGGTGCTGGACAAAGAGGCCTATTACAACGCCATTGTGGATACCATCATCGACATTGGCCGGGCGGAGAATTTCATCATCGCCCTGGCGGAGCTGATTCAGCGTCTGGTCATTGATCATCTGCATATCCTGGGAGATATCTATGACCGGGGACCGGGACCGCATTTCATCATGGACCATCTGTGCGAGTACCATTCCCTGGATATCCAGTGGGGCAACCACGATATCGTGTGGATGGGAGCGGCGGCCGGACAAGCAGCCTGCATCGCCACCATCATCCGGATCTGTGTGCGCTATGGCAATCTGGATATTCTGGAGGATGGATACGGAATCAATATGTTCCCTCTGGGCCGGTTTGCCATGAAGGCTTACCGGGAAGATCCCTGCGAGTGTTTTAAGCTGAAAGGGGATAAGATTGTCCAGGAGAGCGAGGCTGCCCTGGACATGAAGATGCACAAGGCCATCTCCGTGATTCAGTTCAAGCTGGAAGGACAGCTGATCGAGAGGTATCCGGAATTCCACATGGAAGACCGCAGGCTTCTGCACCGGATTGATTATGAGAAGGGAACCATCACCCTCTACGGGGAGGAGTATCCGCTGAAGGATTCGTATTTCCCCACCATTGACCCGAAGAATCCCTATGCCCTTTCCGCGGAGGAAGCGGATGTGATGGAACGGCTTCAGTCGGCGTTTCTCAACTGTGAGAAACTGCAGCGTCATATGAAGCTGCTTCTGAATAAGGGAAAATCTTTATAAAGTTTACAACGGAAATCTTCTGTATCACGGCTGCGTTCCGCTGAATGAGGACGGCAGCTTCCGTGAGGTCAGCGTCTCGTGCAAACCCTATAAGGGGAAGGTCCTCTATGACGCGCTGGAAGTCTATGTGAGAAAGGCGTATTTTGCCCTGGATCCGGAGGAACGCCAGACGGGGTCAGGACATCTGCTGGTTCATCTGGACCGGACCCAATTCTCCGCTGTTCGGAAAAGACCGGATGACAACCTTCGAGCGCTATTTCGTGGAAGATAAGAAGACTCCATGTGGAGAAGAAGAATCCTTATTACCGTTATCTGGAAGACGAACAGGTGATGGATCAGATTCTGGCGGAGTTCGGGCTGAATGGGGAGGAATCCCACATTGTCAACGGACATGTGCCGGTGCAATCAGCAGGACGGGGAGAGTCCGGTGAAATGCGGCGGCAAGGTGCTTCTGATCGACGGAGGATTCTCAAAAGCTTACCAGAAGGTGACAGGAATCGCCGGCTACACGCTGATTTATAATTCCTACGGTCTGCTTCTGTCGTCCATGAGCCTTTCCTGTCCGCGGAGGCGGCGGTGCAGGAAGAAAATGATATCGTCTCCCGCAGGGTGGCGGTGCGCCGGACACAGCGCAGGCGCCTGGTGGGGGATACCGATAAACGGAGAGGCGCTCAAAGAGAGAATCCGGGAGCTTCGGGAGCTTCTGAAGGCCTACCGGGACGGTCTGATTATCGAGAAAAAATAACTGCTTTTTCAGGCTGCGGAAAGTTACCGGTCCATGCTGAGACATCGGTCCTCGTTGATTTCCACCAGGATGATGTCTTCAACCGATCTGCCGGATGCAGTCCCAGGGAACCAGGTATTCGCTGTCCCTGCCGAAGAAACCGCAGATTCTGGCCGGACCAGGCACGATCAGTGCCAGGATCCGGCCCGTTTCTGGGATCAAAATCCAGATCTGCGGGACAGCCTAAAGACCAGGCAGGTGCAGATGTTGATGATTTCCTTTTGTCGAAGTTCACAAAGACGCATGGCGAACCACTCTTTTTTTATCAGCCTATGGGCGAGACAAAGGGACTATGCGTTTTTTTCTTGACGCAGTCTGGAATTTTCAGTATACTTACAGGAAGCGAAGTCTGCCAAAAGAGCGGGTTTTGCAGGGGGAAAACAAAGAGGGGGAGTAAAAAGATGAGATGTCCGTACTGTAATCAGGACAATACGCGGGTGGTGGATTCCAGGCCCGTGGAGGAGAACAATTCCATCCGCAGGAGGAGAATGTGCGATGCCTGCGGCAAGGAGGTTTACCACCTATGAGAAGGTGGAGACCATTCCTTTGATTGTGATTAAAAAAAGATCAGAACCGGGAGCAGTATGACCGGCGGGAAAGATCGAAGCCGGGATTCTCAGAGCCTGTTACAAGCGCCCGATTCCGGTGGAGAAAATCAACGCGGCAATCGATGCCATCGAGGCGAAGATTTTCAACACGGAGGAGACGGAAGTCTCAAGCAGCCGGATCGGCGAGATCGTTATGGAGGAGCTGAAGGATCTGGACGAGGTGGCTTACGTGCGTTTCGCGTCGGTTTACCGGGAATTCAAGGATGTCAATACCTTTATGCAGGAAATGAGAAAACTTCTGGAAGGAAAACAGAAGTAGAGAGGGGAACTTAGAGAATATGGAAAAAGAAACTAAGGCGAGGGGAAGCGCTCTTTTGCCGATCCTGGTGTTTCTGGTGATTTTTCTCGGGGCAGGATTTGTCAGCGGGGATTTCTACAGTATGCCGGCGATCGTGGGATTTCTGATCGCGCTTTTTGTGGCGTTTCTCCAGGACCGGGAACACGATTTCAATGAGAAAATTCACATCGTGGCGCAAGGGGTGGGAGATGACAACATCATCACCATGTGTCTGATCTTTCTGGCGGCCGGGGGATTCTCCGGAGCGGTTACGGCGGCCGGAGGCGTGGAGAGTACCGTTAATCTGGGACTTTCCATTCTGCCGTCCTCCGTGGCGGTGGCGGGACTGTTCGTGATCGGCTGCTTCATCTCCGTATCCATGGGTACTTCCATGGGAACCATTGCCGCGCTGGCGCCTATTGCTGTGGGAATCAGCGAGAAGACCGGATTCGGAATGGCCATCTGTATCGGAGCTGTGGTGTGCGGGGCCATGTTCGGGGATAACCTGTCCATGATTTCCGATACCACCATCGCCGCGGTCAAGACCCAGGGCTGTGAGATGAAGGATAAGTTTAAGGAGAACTTTATCATTGTGCTGCCGGCGGCCATTCTCACCATCGTGCTGTTTCTGGTGCTGACCCGCCATGGAAGCTTCCAGCTGGACGAGACCCTTTCCTATAATGTGTGGAGAGTACTTCCGTACCTGGTGGTTCTGGTGGGCGCGCTGATCGGCTTTAACGTCTTTCTGGTGCTTCTGGCGGGAATCATTCTCTCCCTGGCGGTGGGAGTCGCCACGGGAAGCATCGCGCCGGGGGACATCTTTGTGGTGGTGGCCCAGGGCGCGGACGGAAGCGGCGGAATCATGGGAATGTACGATATCACCGTGATCTCCATGGTGGTGGCCTGCATCGTCTCTCTGGTAAAGGAGATGAGCGGCATCCAGTTCCTTCTGAACGTAATCCGCAGCAAGATTCACGGCAAGAGAGGGGGAGAACTGGGAATCGCGGTTCTGGCCCTTCTGGTGGATATGTGTACAGCGAACAATACCGTGGCGATTGTCATGGCAGGTCCCATCGCGAAGGAGATCAGCGATGAGTTTGAGATCAGCCCCAAGCGGTCGGCTTCCCTGCTGGATATGTTTACTTCCGTGGGGCAGGGACTGATTCCCTACGGGGCGCAGCTTTTGTCCGCGGCGAGCCTGACCGGGCTGACGCCTTACGCCATCATTCCCTATTGCTTTTATCCGGCGCTGATGGCAGTCAGCGGCCTGATCTTTATCCTTTTTATAAAAAATAAAACGACCAACAAATGAGAGGAGCGAGTAAGATGAGAACCTTTAGAAAATCCTCAAAATTGGATCACGTATCCTATGATATCCGGGGGCCGGTGGTGGCGGAGGCAGCCGCCATGGAGGCGCAGGGAGAAAAAGTTTTGAAGCTGAATATCGGAAATCCTTATCCGTTTGGTTTCTCCGCGCCGAAGACGGTTCTGGACGAGATGGTGAACCGCATCCAGTCCTCTCAGGGCTACTCGGATTCCAAGGGTCTTGCTGAGGCGAGAGAGGCAATCCTTGCCTACTGCAGGAAGAAAAATCTTCCCAACGTGGGCTGTGATGATATCTACACCGGAAACGGAGTCAGCGAGCTGATCAGTATCGCCATGCAGGCGCTGCTCAATGAAGGAGATGAGATTCTGATCCCGGCTCCGGACTATTCTCTGTGGACAGCCAGCGCCACCCTTTCCGGAGGCAAAGTGGTCCACTATATCTGTGATGAAAAATCTAACTGGTATCCGGATCTTGCGGATATGCGCAGAAAGATCAACGACCGGACCAAGGCGATTGTGGTGATCAATCCCAACAATCCCACCGGCGCGCTGTATCCGAAGGAGGTTCTGGAGCAGATTGTCCAGCTGGCCCGGGAGCATGGGCTGATGATCTTCTGTGATGAGATCTACGACCGTCTGGTCATGGACGGACGGGAGCATGTCTCCATCGCGTCCCTGGCTCCGGATCTGTTCTGTGTCACCTTCAACGGACTGTCCAAATCCCATATGGTGGCCGGTTTCCGTCTGGGATGGATGGTCTTAAGCGGAAACAAGGAAATTGCCAGAGATTACATTGGCGGACTGGTCCTGCTGTCTTCCATGAGACTGTGCTCCAACGTGCCTGCGCAGAGTGTGGTGAAGACGGCTCTGGAATGTCTGGACAGCACGGAGGAATATCTCCATCCGGGCGGAAGAATTTATGAGCAGAGAGAGTGTATCTACAACGCGCTGAATGAGATTCCGGGGATCTCCGTTGTGAAACCGCAGGCGGCTTTCTATATTTTCCCGAAGATTGATACAAAGCGCTTCCATATCACGGACGATGAGAAGTTCGCGCTGGATTTCCTGCGGGAGAAGAAGGTGCTGATTGTAAACGGAAGCGGATTTAACTGGCCGGCCCCGGATCATTTCCGGATCGTGTATCTGCCGGATGTGGAGCTGCTCCGGACGGCGACGCAGCGTCTGGCGGATTTCCTGGAGACTTATCAGCAAAAATGAGAACTATATGGATGAGAATCCGAGAGGATCTGAAGCGGATCTGGCAGCCTGCGCTGCTGATCGGGGGCTGCATTCTGATGCTGAATGTGGTTCTGGGTGTCAGCGCCTGTCCCTTCCGGCTTCTGACCGGTCTTCCTTGTCCTGCCTGTGGAATGACACGGGCAGGACTGCTTTTTTTACAGGGGGACCTGCAGGGGTCGCTGGCGATGCAGCCGTTCTTTCTGCCGTTCCTGGGACTGACAGCGGGATTCTGCGTGTTCCGCTGGGTTCTGGGAAGGGAAGCGCGATGGCTGGCGGTTCTGCTGACGGTTCTCGGAACCGGACTGATTCTGTTCTATGTTTACCGTCTGGCGGTTTTCTTTCCCGATACAGAGCCCATGACCTACACGTCACGCTCTCTGTTCGGGCTGCTGGGGATCTGGGAGAGAATGGGGTTTTGGTTCGCCGGATAGCCGCGGAACAGTTGGACTAGACCGGGATGGTATTTGATGGTATAATAGTAAAAGATAATGCTTCCCGAGGGAAGCAGGCGACCAACCAGAGACAAAGATTGGTTTTTCAGGGAGGGAGACAGAAAAAAGAAAATCAGAAAACAGAAAGGGGACGTAGTAATGTCAGGATTTAATATGAAAGTAACACCAGAGATTGAACAGCTTACGGAAATCTGTAAGGCCAACAGTAAGATCGATGTGGATCTGTACGCGAAATACGATGTAAAACGAGGACTGAGGGATGTAAACGGAAAGGGTGTCCTGGCGGGACTGACCAGAATTTCCAATGTCCAGGCAGTCAAGGTTGTGGACGGGAAAGAGGTTCCCTGCGAGGGCAATTTGTTCTACCGCGGAATCAACATCAAGGAACTGACGCGTGGATTTCTGCAGGATCATAGATACGGTTTTGAAGAGATGACCTATCTGCTTTTGTTCGGGAAACTTCCCAATGAAAAACAGCTGGACGATTTCCAGAAAGTTCTGGCGAGCCAACGTTCTCTGCCAAGAAACTTCGTGAGAGACGTGATTATGAAGGCACCGAGCAGGGACATCATGAATGCGCTGTCCCGCTGCGTGCTGACTCTGTATTCCTATGACAACAATCCGGACGATGTCTCACTGCCGAATGTTCTTCGTCAGTGCATCAATCTGATCAGTGTCTTCCCGTTGTTGTCCGTGTACGCGTACCAGGCGTATAATCACTACGAAAAAGGAAAGAGCCTTTATATCCATCATCCGGACCGCTCACTTTCCACGGCAGAAAATATTCTCATGATGTTAAGGCCCGACAAGAAATATACGGAGCTGGAAGCGAAGATCCTGGATCTGTCGCTGGTGATCCATATGGAACACGGCGGCGGCAATAACTCCACGTTTACCACCCATGTGGTTTCTTCCTCAGGGACGGATACGTATTCCGCCATCGCGGCGGCGCTGGGATCCCTGAAGGGACCGAAACACGGCGGCGCCAACCTGAAAGTGGTGAAGATGATCCATGATCTGAAGCATCATGTGAGAGACTGGAACGATGAGGAAGAAGTGGAGGCGTACCTGCGCAAGCTGCTTCACAAAGAAGTCTTTGACCAGAAAGGCCTGATCTACGGAATGGGACATGCCATCTATTCGGTTTCCGATCCCCGTGCGGAAGTCTTCAAGGGCTTTGTCAGAGAACTGGCAGTGGAGAAGGGACGGCAGAAGGACTACAATCTGTACACCATGATTGAGAGACTGGCGCCGAAGGTGATCGCGGATGAGCGGAGAATCTATAAGGGAGTCAGCGCCAACGTGGACTTCTACAGCGGATTTGTATACAGCATGCTGGACCTGCCTCTGGAGCTGTACACCCCGATGTTTGCCATCGCCAGAATTGCCGGCTGGAGCGCTCACCGTATGGAAGAGCTGATCAATATGGATAAGATTATCCGCCCGGCATACAAGAATGTGATGGAAGAGGTGTCTTACGTTCCGCTGAGTGAGCGGTGATTCCGGGGAGGCAGCCGTTATGTTTCAGTGTTTTTTTCCAGATGCCTATCTGGATTCCGCGTACGCGGTAGATTACGAGGAGCTCTACGCGAAGGGATACCGGGGATTGATTTTTGACATTGACAATACCCTGGTGCCCCACGGGGCGCCTCAGGATGAGCGTTCTCTGCGCCTGTTTTCCCGGCTGAAGAAGCTGGGATTCCAGTGCGTATTTCTGTCCAACAACCAGAGGGAGCGGGTGGAATCCTTCAACCGCCCGGTGGGGCAGAAGTTTATTGAGAACGCCCACAAACCTTCCGTAAAAAACTACAGGAAAGCGATGAAGCTGATGGGAACGGATCTTAGCAATACCATCTTCATCGGAGATCAGCTTTTTACGGATATCTGGGGGGCGAAGCGCGCCGGAATGGCGAACATTCTGGTGAAACCGCTTCATCCAAGGGAGGAGATCCAGATTGTCCTGAAGCGATATCTGGAGAGAATTGTTTTACATTTTTACTTGAAGAAGGAGGGGCGAGCGTGAAGAATCATATTGTGATCATAGGATTCAACGGCTCCGGAAAGAAGAGAGTGGGGAAACGTCTGGCCAAGGATCTGAATCTTCCGTATCTGGATGTGGATAAGGAGATCGTAAAGAAGATGAAGATGAGTGTCAACGAGATTTACACAAGATTCGGGGAACCTTTTTACCGGGCGCTGGAGACGATGAAAATCAAGGAATTCGCGCAGATGGAGCAAAAACATGTGATCTCTGTGGGGGCAGGGCTGCCGCTGCAGGAACAGAATCAGAAGCACTTAAAAGAGCTGGGGACGGTGGTTTATCTGCAGGGTTCCGCGCAGACTCTGGCGGAACGTCTGGAGAACAATCCCAATTTCCGCGGAGGGGACAATCTGCAGGAGAAACTGAAAAAGCTTCTGGCGTCCAGAGATCCGGTTTACCGGAAAATGGCCGATGTGGAAGTGACGACCGGAGTGAAACCTTTCGAGGATCTGGTGGATGAGATCGAGAAGAAACTGGAAAACTGTGAAAAAACAGTTGAAAAAAACCAGTGAATATTATAGAATGGAACATAGTCAAGTGTACATTAAGGAGGAAACTATATGATTTCAGCAGGCGATTTCAAAAACGGAATTACACTGGAAATTGATGGAAATGTATGTCAGATTGTAGAATTCCAGCATGTTAAACCGGGAAAAGGCGCAGCGTTTGTGAGAACCAAATATAAGAACATTATCACCGGCGCGGTTTTGGAGAAATCCTTCCGCCCCACAGAGAAATTCCCGCAGGCGAGAATTGACCGTGTGGATATGCAGTATCTGTATTTCGATGGTGAGATGTATAATTTCATGGATAACGAGACTTTTGAGCAGATTGCGCTGTCCGCAGACGCAGTGGGCGATGCTCTGAAGTTCGTAAAAGAGAATGAGAGTGTGAAGGTATGTTCCCACAACGGCAATGTATTCGCCATTGAGGCACCGCTGTTTGTGGAACTGGAAGTAACGGAGACAGAGCCGGGATTCAAGGGCGACACCGCGCAGGGCGCGACCAAGCCGGCGACTGTGGAGACCGGAGCTACGGTCAACGTACCTCTGTTTGTAAACCAGGGCGATGTGATTAAGATTGACACCAGAACCGGTGAATATCTGTCCAGAGCTTAAGCAAAGATTCTTCTGACCGGGCGGAGGAGCGGTTTCGTCCGCCCGGATCATTTTTCAAAGGGAACGGAATTTTGTTCAGAACGTTCGCGTTCCTGTCTTTTTTTCAATTCTTACGAAATATCCCAGTAAAAAACAGGTTTTCTTTTGTATTTTCCTCTCTTGCATGTTCATTTGCATACAGAATTTGACGGCCGTGCCTGCTTACGGTCTGCGAAGCATGTGCCGGGAAAGGAGAACACATGAGAGAAACGGACAAGGTTTTGTACCATCTGCTCAACTACGAAAACAACCGGGAACTGCTGCAGAAGATTCCCCACATCCCTTACCTGGATCTGGCGATCATCTTTTCCAGACAGGAGGAGGGCAGCAGGAACCGAAGAATCATCACCGGTGAGGAGGATCCGGGAGAACTGGAGAAACAGGCGGCTTTATACACTCCCAGAAGCTGTCCGGTCTATTTCCACACTCTGGACGAGGTGATCCGCGAGATTGAGGCACAGATGGGAGTCAGGCTGCGCAGGGAATCTTCCAGGCTGCCCATGTATCTTCTGACCAATGTGCAGAAGTATCTCGGGGCGTCGGTGATACTGTATCCGGGGCTTTTGAAGCGGCTGGGAGAGCAGCTGAAGGACAATTTCTTCATTCTGCCCAGCAGCATCCATGAATGTATTCTGGTGCCGGAGAGCGCCGGGTGCGAGAGGGAAGCCCTGCGCAAAATGGTGTGCGAGGTGAACGATACCCAGGTTCCCAGACAGGAGATTCTCTCTTACCAGGTCTATTATTACTGCGCGGAGGAAGACTGTATTTACAGTCAGGATTAGGGGACTTTCTGAGGGGAAAATCCCAAATTCCTGCCATGGCAGGCGGCAAAAGAGAGGCGCGGGAGGACTTTTTTGCCGCCTGGTGGAGGAAAAACCAAAAATGCTTTACATTAGAGAGGAAATGTGTTATAGTATGTTAGGTGTTATTGGTGAGCGATTTTTGGCTGTCCCAAGGAGGCCGAAAAGGATCTGCGATAACATACGCACCTGTAGCTCAGTGGATAGAGCAGTGGTTTCCGGTACCATGTGCGGGGGTTCGATTCCCTTCAGGTGTGCTGCACAGGATGGGGATGACCTGTGTGTTCGATTCATAAGGAGGACAAGAACTTGAATAATTTTAGAGAGTGGTTGTCAGATAACCTCCGGTACATCCTTCTTGGACTGGGGATTCTGATAATTATTGCTGGATTATTCTTTGGGGCTCGCGCATGTACCAGCGCCATGAAGGGTGACGCTGCACAGGTCGTGGACGAGAACACAGAGGATAGCAAGGGAAATGATCCTTCTTCTCCTGCAAATAGCGGGGAGGCAGACGAGGAGAATGAGAATACAAATCCCATGGAAAAGAATAAGTATCCGAAAGTCAACGCGTTGATTCAGAATTATTACAATGCCCTGGGCGACCGGGATGTGGACGCGGTTCGAAACGCTGTGGATGAGCTGGATCCCACGGAAGAGTCCAGAATCACCAATGCGAAATATATCGAGGGGTACGAGAATCTGGAGGTTTACACCAAGGAAGGACAGAAGTCCGGAGAGTATGTGGTGTATGCCCAGTATGATTATATCTGTACAGGAATTGAGACGCCGGTTCCGGCTCTGAGCCAGCTCTATGTGAGAGAGGATTCAGAGGGGGATCTGAAGATTTATTCCGCGGCAGAGGAAGATGAGAGCGTTCAGGAGTACATGAATTCTCTTCTGGAGGAAGAGGACGTCAAAGACCTGATCGGACAGGTGGAGAGCGATTACGCTCAGGCACAGGAGTCGGATCTGGATCTGAAGGCATTTCTGGACGGACTTGGCGAGGGCGGTCAGAGTGTGACAGAAGGAACCATGACCGTGAAGGAAAGCTGCAATATCCGGGCGGAAGCGTCCTCGGATTCCGAGGTGATCGGAACCGCGTACGCGGGAGATGAAGTGACCCGTATCGGCGTTGAAGGCGACTGGGTTCAGGTCGAGTATGAGGGACAGACCGGATATATTTTCGGCGAACTGCTGGAATAAAAACTGAACAGAGATAGAGAAAAAAAGAATTCTGCGCGGCGGGATTCTTTTTTTATGCTTGAAGCTTTGCGTGAATGCACAGAAAAAAGGAGTCCGTACCAGGTACAGACTCCTTTTTCGGAGAAATTAAAAGTAAGCAGATTTCCTTAGTGTGTACTTCCTTTTCCGCTGCCGCCGATGACAATATCGTCGTCCACGATAGGCTGCAGCCATTGTTCTGCCGGTGTCTCCGGAATGTAAGGCATGAGTACATGGGATGGATAATCCTTGTCGCGGTAGATCTTGTAGTTGACCGTTGTCGCACTTGGGATCGGTCCCAGGTGATCCATCTTCGCCTGCCATGCGCCGCTCTGAGGCTCATAGTTATCCATAGCCTTGATTTCCAGTTCGATGGCGGATCCTGGCGGGAATACCATACCGATGGGGTTGATCTCGATGACATACTCACGGATTTCGCCCGGGGTTACCGGAATACGTTTGGTGTAATCGTGAACCGGACGGCCGATTTCACTCTTTTCCTCATCCAGCGGATAACTTGCTTTCAGAGCGCCGTAGCGGGAGATCGGAAGTCTGGTTCCGCCCGGTGTGATCTGCCACAGTTTTACAATAAAGTTCGCGTCGGTGCTGTCGATGGAAGCCCACAGATGCAGCTCGATGGGGCCGGTGAACTCCGTCGGACGGCTCAGCCGGTCGGTGCGGTAAACCAGGGTTTCCACTTCCGTCGTGATGTGCGGCGGGCGATGGGTGAAGCTGTCTGGCGGCAGATTGCCTTCCGGAACAGGATCCCAGCGCAGATTGCCGAAGGTATGCAGATACAGTTTCTTCCAGCGGGTTCTGGCCAGCGGATACTCGTACTCATAGCGGTAACCGCGTCCGATGATGTTCAGTTTCATCGGAGGTTCGTCCACGATACCGGTGTCGATGCCTTTCATCCAGTAATCATACCAGCGCAGCATTTCTTCGTTCATGAAGCGGTAGGGCAGTTCCATTCCGCCGTAGTTCTCCATAACGCCGCAGCGTTTGTAGACGGTGAGCTCCTTGGAGTTCATGGCATTGAACACCGGAGCGGACCAGCGGCCGTTGGGAGACCATCCGCACTTGAAGTATACCGGTACCTTAATCTTGTCGTATTTGTATTTCATGGAACGCGGACGCCAAAAATCATCCTCCTGCGGATGAAGCAGGTAATCCAGATAGAAAGTATGGTATTTCGGCGGCCATACGTTGAACATCTTGTTGAAATAGGTGTTGATGGCGATGTCGGGATCTTTCTGTACTTCTTCGATCAGCGCCTTCATCTCGTCCTCGGACATCATCTTGCTGGTCCAGGTGGTCGGGTTGTTGGACGGGCAAAGTTCCCAGTACATGTTCATGTAGGTGTTGCCCACGCCGCCGTAATAGCCGTGCTGATAATAGTCGTCGGTGAAGCTCAAAGGCATGATACATACCAGGTGCGGCGGCTGAAGAGCAGCGGTCAGCGCCTGAATAATGCCGAAATAGGAGTAACCGAGGAGAGCAACTTTCTCTGTGCTCCACGGACACTCGGTGCCGGCCCACTCAACGTAGTCATAGACGTCTTCCTGTTCCTGAGGATTGTATACACCCAGATATTCTCCCTCGCTGCGTCCGATGCCGCGGCCGTCCGGGATGATGAAGGTGTAGCCTCTCTCTACAAAAAAGTCGATATCGCCGGCTTCCAGACTGTGGTCGAAATAGTTGGAAGTTCCCGGAAGAGAACCGTGGCGCATGCGCTGCATTTTCTTTCCGTACGCGGAATACGCGATCAGAGAAGGCGCTTTTTCCAGCTCAGCGGGGTGGTAGACATCCACGTAAGTTTTTGTGCCGTCTCTTAAGATTACTTCCACATCTTCTTCCAGTTTGACGGTATAGATGGGTTTTGAGAGTTTATCCAGATTCTTGGTGTATCTGCGGTCCCAGTATACGGGGACTTTCTCAAGACCAGTCTCTTTGCAGAATTCTTCTTGATTCATAGTCGTGCCTCCTGTCTCGTTTCTTGATAGGCCAAGTATACAAAAAAACAGGAGGCACTGTCTGTCTGAAATGTGACATAAAAGCAAAAAATGCAAAAAATTTTCTGTCGAATCAGCAGTTATTGAGTTCGCTTTCCAGAATAATGTCCAGAAGACGGTTGAAATCCAGAACCTTCAGACGTCCCCGTTCGGTGGCGATAATTTTCTCCTTGCGCCATTCTCCCAGGATTTTGGCCGCGGTCTGTCTCGCCATTCCGGAAGAAAAAGCCAGAGCGCTCTGGGTAATGCGGATTGTCATGACTTTCTGCCGGCTGTTGGTGGTCAGATTGACGATGGTGGACGCCAGACGGCCGGGGGCGTCCAGATACATGGAATTGACCATATTCTGGGCGGAATTCAAAAGCCGGTCGATCAGCTCCAGGATGATCACCTTGCAGACTGCGGTGCTCTCGTTTACTGTTTCCAGAAAATAGGATTTGGACAGGTCGATGAGACAGCAGTCCTCCAGTGCGATCACGGTGTTCGGACAGGGACTGGAGGAAATCAGCCCGATTTCTCCGAAAAATTCGCCGTCGCTGCGGACTTTTACGATGACGTCCACGCTGCTTCCGTAGTAGACGGACTCAATGATGTAGCCGGACTGGATTACGTAGAGATGGTCGGCCAGGTCTCCTTTTCGATAAATGGTCGTTCCTTTTTTGACGTTTTTGAACTTACAGTGGGAGGTCAGTTCCACCAGCTGCTGGGTGTTCAGACCCTTGAACAGGGCGGTGGATTTCAGTGTCTGAAAGAAATGTCACTGAGGTGACAGTCAAAAATTTATAAAATGTTTATATTTATTGCACAAAATACAATACAAAAAGAAAAGAGGTAAGTAGATGGAAAAACAGAAGATGAATTTATTTTCAAGTATCCTGATGGCAATCGGAAGTATCATCGGCGCCAGCGTGTTCGCCTCAACTCCTATTGCAATTAAGATCATCGGCGGAAATGGTATCGTGATCGGTTTCATCTGTGCTGCGCTGTTCGTGTTCCTGCGCAGTATTCCGGAGATGCTTCTGGTATCCGCCCTTCCCGCCAGCGGCGGTTCCTACATGTACCTGACTCGTCTGGTACATCCGATTATGGGAACCTGGGACGCGTTCAACGAGCTGGCAGTCGGTGTCCTGAAGATCGGAACCATGGCACTGACCTTCTCCACATACTTCTGCATGCTGGTTCCGGCGTGTCCGGACTGGGCGGCAGCCTGTGCCTGCATCGTGCTGTTCACTATCATTTCCTGCTACGGCGTGAAATTCTCCTCCACCGTGCAGAATGTGTGTGTTGTGATCCTGCTGATCGCGCTGGGCATCTACATCTTCGGCGGCTGGGGAGCGACCGTGGTATCCTTCAAGGAAGTGGTCACCTCCACCATTGAGCTGGGATCCCTGTGGGCGGCTATGGGAATTATGCACGGCAGTCTGATCGGCGCCAACGCGCTGTACTACTCCGCGGATGATATTGAGAATCCGGGAAAAACGGTTCCGATCGCGTACCTGGTAAGTACCCTGGCGGTGGCAGTTGTGTATGGCCTGATGGCGTACGTTACCGTCGGTGTTCAGCCGGAATTCTGGGAGATCGATAACCTGGCGACCATCGCGGACATGTTCATGAGCCCGGCGGTATGGGTATTCTTTATCGCAGGCGGCGCGCTGCTGGCCATCGTGACCAGTATCAACTCCGCGATGATGATGTTCTCCAGAATCAACTTTGCGGCAGCCAGAGACGGACTGTTCCCGAAGAAGATTTTCGAGACCAACAAACATGGCGCTCCGGCAGCGTCCCTGTGGCTGAACTCCATTCTGGCGATCGCTCTGATTATTGCCGGATTCAACCTGGATGACGTGGTAAAAGTAACCACCATCCCCGGACTTCTGCTCCTGCCGATCGCTTTCTTCAGCGTCTTCATGCTGCCGAATTCCGGTATGATAGGATCAGAAAAACAAAGGAGGTAAAATCTGATGAAAAAAAGACTGACAGAAGTCCTTGGCATCGATGTTCTCCCCAATTACTGGGACAAGCGTTATGTCAAAAATCTGGATAAACTCTCAAGACCGCGTTATGAGGTAGAACTCCATCAGGATGTCTGGATGACACTGCGCGACGGTGTCCGTCTCTGTGTAGATGTTTATCTTCCGAAGGGTGCAGGTCCGGTTCCGGCGCTGGTGAGCTGGTCTGCATACAGCAAAGAAATGCAGGGAATCAAACGAGGCGCGATTCCGCCGGAATCTCTGCTGTTCGACCACAGCCTGGAAGCCGGAGATATTGAATATTTCGTGAAACGTGGCTATGCTTATATCATTCCGGATCCCAGAGGAATCGGCAAGAGTGAAGGCGAATTCTACGGCGTTTACAATCCTCAGGAACACAAGGATATCTACGACCTGATCGAGTGGGCTGCCGAGCAGGAGTGGTGCGACAGCAACGTAGGTATGGTTGGATACTCCTATTTCGGTATCTGCCAGATTCTGGCAGCCGCGCAGCAGCCGCCGCATCTGAAATGTATCATGCCGTGTTCTTTCGTGGACGATTATTATCAGCACGGTTACTATGGCGGTGTTCCTTCCACATACATGAGCATTTACTGGGAACTGTGTCCGTCCAACAAACCGATGCCATGGACCCTGAAGATGTACGGGGAAGAGAAGACGAAAGAGATGATGAAAGAGCGTCTGAAAGATCCGGATATCGCGGTGAACTCTTACTTTACCAAGATTCTGACCACCTGGCCGCCGACTTATCATACCTTCTATCTGGATTATCTGCTTCATCCGCTGGATGACGAATACTGGAAACAGCGTTCCGCGAACCAGATGTACGACAAGGTAAAAGTTCCGGTATATCTGCACTGCGCATGGTCACCGCTGGGCAGATGGAGCGCTCCGATCTTCACGGCTATGAACGATGACAGACTGGATGTTCCGAAACGTCTGGGCGTGCTGGAAGGCTACGACGGACTGGAACTGCCGTACCGCGCGCTGAACGAAGAGTGCCTGAGATGGTACGATCACTGGCTCAAAGGCGTGGACACCGGTATCATGGATGAGCCGCCTTATAAATTCGGCGTGCTCAACGCGGGCATGAGATACGAGAAAGAATGGCCGCTTCAGAGAACCGAGTGGAAGAAGATGTACCTGCGTTCCTTCAACCGTCTGCGTTGGGACAGAGAGCCGGACAAGGATCTGCCGCCGGATGGATTCACCCATCTGCCGCCGTCCATCTCCACGGAAGTCAACAAGATCGTGTACAAGTCTTCCCGGTTCCCGCAGGCGAAGGAGATCACCGGACCGATCGAGCTGCATCTGTGGGCATCCATCGACGCGGAAGACGCGAATTTCGTATGCAGCCTGTTCGACGTGCTGCCTGATGGAACCAGAATGCCTCTGCTGCGCTACGGCGCTCTGAGAGCTTCTCATCCGCTGAACGAAGAGAAGAGCCAGATCGGACGTCCGGTTCATGACAACAGCGTATCCATTCCGGTTACTCCGGGCGAGATCCGCGAGTATGTCATCGAGATGAACCCGACTTCCATGGTGATTCCGGCCGGCCACTGGCTGGAACTGGAGATCACAAGCCAGTGCCCGAATGAGTGCCACAAAGAATCCTGGACCGGAAAAGTGGGCAACATGAATGTGGTTCCGACCAACACCACAACTTCCTACAAGATTTACAGAGACAACAATCATCCGTCTTATCTGCTGCTTCCGATCGTACCGTATACCGATCCGGAGAACTGGCTGCAGCCGTTTGAGGATGACTATGAGATCGAGGTAGAAGACGAATAAACAAGGTTTTCCAGGGAAGAACCTGAGGAAAATTTCGGACTGACCCCAATGTCGCTTGTGTGACAGTCAAAAAAACACCGTTCTTTTATACTGTAAGAAAGTATGAAAAGGACGGTGTTTTATTATGACAGAGTATACATGGGCTTTTGACCAGAGCTTTCTGGTGTTTCTGGCGATCGCCTTTGTCTCCATTGCCCTTGCGGAAAAAGTAAGATCCCTGATCCCCATGCCGCTGATCTACGGCGTTCTGTTCGCAGCCGGGTTCGCGGTAAACGCTCTGCCGAAGGATATGCTGGTCTCCGCCAATATGATCGCGGTGGGAACCATTGCCTTTAACGTGCTGGTCATCCATTCGGGAACCATGATCAATATCCGGATGCTGATCGCCCGGAAGCAGGAGGCCCTGCTGTGTATTGTCTCCGCGCTGGTTCTGGTACTGGGCGTGGGAATCGGTCTGATGCCGGTGCTGGGCAGAGGGCTGGCCATGGTATCGCCGGGATCCGTCATCGGCGGAGGCGCTTCCTGTGCCATCGCTTCCCGGTGGGTGCTGGATAAGAATCCGGCGATCTCCGTGTTTCCCTGGCTGATCTTCATGTTCCAGGGACTGTTCAGTGTCCCGGTGGTGACCTGGGCGCTGAAGCGGGAGAGCCGCAGGCTGGTAAAAGATTTCCGGGAAGGAAAGCAGGCCGGAAGCGGAAAAGGGCCTGACGGGCAGGCGGGAAGAGGAACCGCCGGCGCGCCGGACAAAGCCGGCCAGAAGAAACCTTTCTGCGAAAGAATTCCGGCAAATTATAAGAGTACCGCCTACTATCTGGGGATTATCATGATCGTGACGGTGTTCAACAACTTCCTGAGCAATCACCTGCTGGCCGGGCTGAACATCAACCCGAACCTGACCGCGCTGATCTTCGGATGTATTCTGGGAAGCATCGGCCTGATGGACAAGGCGCCGCTTTTTAAATCCGATTCCTACGGGCTGCTCATTCTGGGTCTGATGGGTCTGATGGCCAATACGCTGGCCGGTTATTCCTGGAAAGAGCTGATTGCTTTTCTTCCGCCTCTTTTGCTGGTGTTCGTGGTCTCCACGGCGCTGCTGATCCTCTGCGGGGTGATCGGCGCGAAGATCTGTCATTTCAGCCCGGAACACGGGATCGCGCTGACGATGAATTCGATGATGGGATTTCCTGTGAATGGGATGCTGACGGAGCAGGCTGCCGCAGTGGGAGAGAACGAAGCGGAACGCGGCTATATCAAGAGCCAGATCGGACCGGTGCTGGGAATGGGAACCATGCTGATTTCCAACGCGGTTTCCATTGTGATTGTCAGTGTGATGGTAATCTTTGTGTAGGAGGAACCGGATTCGTTTCGGAGTACGGGGGTTGTGGCTGAAAAGCTATATAAATAAGAAGAAGGTGTCTCTCGGGTAGGAAAACCTGAGAGGCACCTTCGCTTATTCTGTGAAACTTTTGTAGATTTCCCCGGCTTCCAGAGAGACGCCCTTGGATTTGGCCAGTCCGCTGACTGTCATCAGCTCGAACCCCTGATTCTGCAGTTCTGTGATCAGAATCTCCGCGGCGGCCACGGAAGTCTCGCGGGTGTCGTGCATGCGGATGATATCTCCGTCCTCCACGTTGTCCAGTACTTTGCGGACGATCTGCCCGATCTCATGGGTGTCGTTGTCGTCGCTGTCCAGAGACCAGAGGATGATGGGATAATCGCTGTACTTCTGAACCGTCTTGTTTACAGCGCCGTGGGGTGGGCGCAGAAGATGAGTGGTCTTCCCGGTGAGCTCTTTGATGACCTGATTCGTATCGCTGATCTGATAGGGAAGCGTATCCTTGTCCACCTTTGTGAGGGTTTTGTGGGAATAGGTATGGTTGCCCAGCTCATTGCCGGATTTCAGGATCCGGTTGATGGTATCCGGGTAATCCGAGGCTGTGGTTCCCACCACGAAGAAGGTGGCTTTTGCGTCGTGTTCTTCCAGAAAGTTGAGCAGACGCTCCGTGTAGATATCCGGTCCGTCCTCAAAGGTCAGGGCAACCTGACCTCCTTTTGGAACCGGTGTGGGTTCCGGGGTAGGTGTATGGGTAGCCGAGGGCTCGGGTGTGGGCTCTTCGGTCTGGGGTTCTGAGGGTGCGGGCGTGTTTCCCTCGGCCACAATCATATCCGGCAGCCGATCCTGGGCCATGGCGGGAACCAGGTCTGAGGAAGACTGGGAGAAGACTGCTCCGAGTAAGAAGCACAGGATCACGGTGGCCGCGATCAGGGCACGGTTGGTTGGTTTTCTTCGGCCAG
The DNA here is from genome assembly GCA_963927715.1 of uncultured Blautia sp. Taxonomy (GTDB): domain Bacteria; phylum Bacillota; class Clostridia; order Lachnospirales; family Lachnospiraceae; genus Blautia_A. The sequence continues at coordinate 354,071 of CAWVBU010000002.1, forward strand.
GCACGTTTGGGATCCTCCTTTTCGAAAAGTTCATTCTCTGTTATGATACCGTCTCCGGGCGGAAATGACAAGAGATATCTTACGGATTTTTCCAAAGCGGCGGCCGGAAGCGCTTTCCGGCAAAAGGCGGGAGGGACTTTTTGTCCACGAGAAAAACCGTCCCGGCGCATTGCGCATCGGCGAAAAACATACTATAATAAAGCAGATACCCGCAAAACGGGAAAATGCAGAGCAGGAAATGAAGAGTAATCGATATGGAAACCATCAGACTGAATAAATTTTTAAGCGAAGCCGGCGTGTGTTCCCGCAGGGAGGCGGATCAGCGGATCTGGGAAGGCAGGGTGACGGTGGACGGCCGCAGGGCGGTGCCCGGAGAGAAAGTCACCCGGGAACAGGAAATTCTCCTGGATGGAAAAGCGGTCGTCTGCGAGGAGCGAAAGGTGCTCCTGCTGATGAACAAACCCAGGGGAATCATCTGCACGGCGAAAAACCAAAAAGACAATATCGTGGATTATGTCAATTATCCCATTCGTGTGTACCCGGTGGGACGGCTGGATGTGGACTCCCAGGGGCTGATCTTGCTGACCAATCAGGGAGAACTGATGAATCAGATTCTGAAGGCGGGAAACTTCCATGAGAAAGAGTACCTGGTGACGGTGGACCGGCCGGTGACCAGTGAGTTTCTGGACGGGATGTCCCGGGGAGTTCCCATTCTGGGAACGGTGACCAGACCCTGCACGGTGACAAAGACAGGGGAGAATTCTTTTCGCATTGTGCTGACCCAGGGACTGAACCGGCAGATCCGGCGCATGTGTGAATTCTTCGGTTACCGTGTGGTGAAGCTGAACCGGATCCGGATTCTGAATCTGAAGCTGGGGAATCTTCCCCTGGGGAAATACCGGGAGGCGACCCCCGAAGAGATGCGAAAGCTGGAGCGGATTCTGTCAGCATCCCGAAAAAACGCAGCCCTTTCAGAAGGAAAGAAAAGAACGTCTTACCGCGAGGACAGGAGGAAAAAATGGACGCAGCAGTAGAGAGAATCAAAGAACTGGTACAGAAGTTAAATGAGGCTTCCAAGGCTTATTATCAGGAAGACCGGGAGATCATGAGCAATCTGGAATACGATCAGCTTTACGATGAACTGGTACAGCTGGAAAAGGAGACCCGGGTGGTTCTGGCCAACAGTCCCACGGTACAGGTGGGATATGAGGCCATGGAGGAACTGCCGAAGGAAGAACACGAATCCCCCATGCTGTCTCTGGACAAGACCAAAGATGTGGAGGAGCTGCGGGCTTTTATTGGAAATCACCGGACGCTGCTGTCCTGGAAGCTGGATGGGCTGACCATTGTGCTGACTTATGAGAACGGAACGCTTTCCAAGGCGGTGACCCGCGGAAACGGAGTTGTGGGGGAAGTGATCACCAACAATGCCCGGGTATTCCAGAATATTCCCCTGACCATTCCTTATGAAGGGAAGCTGGTCCTCAGAGGGGAGGCGATCATCCGGTATTCGGATTTTGAGCGGATCAACGAGACGATCCCGGATGTGGAGACCCGTTATAAGAATCCGAGAAATCTGTGCAGCGGTTCTGTGAGGCAGCTGAACAACGAAGTGACAGCCAGAAGAAACGTGCAGTTTCTGGCCTTTGCCCTGGTAAGCGCCCAGGGCGTGGATTTCCATAATTCCCGGGAAAAACAGATGAAGTGGCTGAAAGGCCAGGGATTCGACGTGGTGGAGTACCGGATCGTCACGGGAGAGAATCTGGATGAAGCCATGGCGTATTACGCCGGGCGCGTCGGGGAAAATGATTTTCCTTCCGACGGTCTGGTGGCGCTGTATGACGATATCGCTTACGGGGATTCCCTGGGCAGCACCGCGAAATTCCCCAGGAACTCTTACGCGTTCAAGTGGGCGGATGAGAGAAAAGAGACGGTCTTAAGGCAGATCGAGTGGAGCCCCTCCCGGACCGGCCTGATCAACCCCATCGCGGTCTTTGATCCGGTGGAGCTGGAGGGAACCACCGTCAGCCGGGCCAGCGTGCACAATGTGAGTATTCTCAAGGAGCTGCAGCTGGGGATCGGAGACCATATCGAAGTGTACAAAGCCAATATGATCATTCCGCAGATTGCCCGGAATCTGACCAGAAGCGGCAATCTGGAGATCCCGGATACCTGTCCGGTGTGCCGCGAGGAGGCGCGGGTGATCCGGGAAAATGAAGTGGAGGCGCTCTACTGTATGAATCCCAAATGCCAGGCCAAACGGATCAAGGCCTTCACCCTGTTTGTGAGCCGGGACGCCATGAATGTGGAGGGGCTGTCGGAGGCGACGCTGGAGAAATTCATCGCCCGGGGATTCATCCACGATTTCGGGGATATCTTCGAGCTTGGACGGCACCGGGAGGAGATTGTGGAGATGGAAGGCATGGGTGAGAAATCCTATGAAAATCTCATGGAGAGCATTGAGAAAGCCCGTGTCACCACCCTTCCCAGGGTGCTTTACAGCCTGGGCATTCCCAATATCGGCCTGGCCAACGCAAAGGTGATCTGCCGGTATTTTGACTACGATCTGGAGAAGATCCGGACGGCCACGGAGGAGGAAATCAGCGGAATCGAGGGAATCGGACCGGTGATCGCCGGAAATCTGTCACAGTTTCTGTCTTCAGAGGAGAATCAGAGAAAACTGAAGCATCTGCTGTCCCATCTGATTCTGGAAAAACCGGAGGAGACCGGGGGCAGACGGCTGGAGGGCCTGACCTTCGTGATCACCGGCAGTCTGGAGCATTTCGCCAACCGGGGAGAGTTAAAGGAACGGATCGAGCAGGAGGGCGGCAAGGTGACCGGGTCGGTCACCTCGAAGACCAGTTACCTGATCAACAACGATACCGCCTCCGCTTCCTCGAAAAACAAAAAGGCGAAATCTCTGGGAATTCCCATCCTGTCGGAGGAGGATTTCCTGAAAAATCTGGAAACCGGCGCGTTTCAGGTAAAGTAAGACTTGCAAAACCCCTGCTTCAGGGGGTAAAATGAAGAGTAATTGTAAAATTTATGAAAAGGACTGAATCATATGCCAATCAAGATACAAAAAGATCTCCCGGTTCGGGAGATCCTGGAGAAAGAGAATATCTTCGTGATGGAGGAAGGACGGGCGACCCATCAGGATATCCGTCCGATACAGATCTTAATCTTAAATCTCATGCCTTTGAAGGAGGATACGGAGCTTCAGCTTCTGCGTTCTCTGTCCAACACACCCCTTCAGGTGGATATCACATTCATGACGGTGGAGAGCCACGAATCCAAAAATACTTCCCTGAGCCATCTGAACAAGTTCTATGAAACCTTCAGCAATCTGAAGCACCGCCGTTTTGACGGAATGATCATCACCGGAGCGCCGGTGGAGCAGATGGAATTCGAGGAGGTGGACTACTGGGAGGAGCTCACCCAGATCATGGAGTGGACAAAGGACAACGTCACTTCCACCATCTATCTGTGCTGGGCGGCGCAGGCCGGGCTTTATTACCACTACGGGCTGCAGAAACGTCCGCTGGATCACAAGATGTTCGGATTGTTCTGGCATAAGGTCCATAACCGGAAAGTGCCTCTGGTCCGTGGATTTGACGATATGTTCCTGGCGCCGCACTCCCGGCACACGGAAGTGCCCATGGAGGAGATCTGCAAGTGTAAAGAGCTGACGGTTCTGGCGGAATCCGAGGAGGCCGGTCTGTTTCTGGCCATGGCGGACGAAGGAAGAAAAATTTTCGTGATGGGACATCCGGAATATGACCGGGTGACTCTGGACGGAGAGTACAAAAGAGATCTGTCCAAAGGACTTCCCATCGACATTCCGAAGAATTATTATAAAAATGACGATGCCAGCGTCAGGCCGCTTCTGATGTGGAGAGCGCATGCCAACAACCTGTATACCAACTGGCTGAATTATTACGTATATCAGATTACGCCTTATGACCTGGACGGAACACCAGATTTTGCCAAAAGCTTCACCAGGGATTAGAAAAACAGAAAAGAGGTACGAAAAGATGAGAGTGGAGAAACATCCGATTCTGGGAGATCTTCCCCAGCAGAAAAAAGTGACGCTTTATTATAACGGCAGGCCTCTGGAAGCTTACGAAGGAGAGCCTGTGGCGGCCGCTTTGATGGACGCAGGGATTCGTGTCTTCCGCACAACGGCCAAGAGAAAAGAGCCGAGAGGAATTTTCTGTGCAATCGGCAGATGTACCGACTGCATGATGATTGTGGACGGTGTGCCGAATACAAGAACCTGCGTCACTTACGTCCATGACGGGATGCGCGTGGAGAAACAGGAAGGTCTGGTCGCGCTGAAGCATGACGGAAAGGGGGCGGAACAATGAGACAGCTGGAAACGGAGATCGTGGTGATCGGAGCCGGTCCGGCCGGTCTGTCCGCCGCTTACCAGGCGGCTGCGGCCGGAGCGAAGGTGCTGCTGATCGATGAGAACAAACGGCCGGGAGGACAGCTGTTCAAGCAGATCCACAAATTTTTCGGTTCCCGGGAGCATCACGCCGGCGTGCGGGGTTATCTGATCGGGGAGGAACTGCTGGAGCAGGTACGCCAAAGCGGCGCGGACGTCATGCTGGACAGCCTGGTCTACGGACTGCTACCGGATAAAAGCATGGGTGTGATCCATGAGGGACACAACTATTCCGTCCACGCGAAGAAGATCATCATTGCCAGCGGCGCGAAGGAAAACTATATGGCGTTTCCCGGAAGTACGCTGCCGGGGGTGATGGGAGCCGGAGCGGCCCAGACGATGATTAACGTGAACCGGGTTCTGCCGGGAAAAAGAATTCTGATGCTGGGGTCCGGAAATGTGGGACTGATTGTCTCCTACCAGCTGATGCAGGCAGGCGCAGAGGTCGTGGCCCTGGTGGAAGGAGCGCCGAAGATCGGAGGCTATGGTGTGCATGCCGCCAAGCTGCGCAGAGCCGGCGTACCGATCTATGTGGGGCATACCATCAAGCAGGTCTACGGAAAAGAAGAGGTGGAAGGGGTGCAGATCGCGGCCCTGGACGAACACTGGAATATGATCGAGGGATCGGAACAGGATTTCGAGGTGGATACAGTCTGCTTGGCGGTGGGGCTGAATCCCATGACGGAGCTGGCCTGGATGGCAGGCTGCCGGTTCGACTATATCCCGGCTTTCGGCGGACATGTTCCGCTGCATGACCAGAACATGGAGACGACGGTGGAAGGAGTCTATGTGGCCGGAGACATCACCGGCGTGGAGGAGGCGTCCTCCGCCATGGAAGAGGGAAATATGGCCGGCGTCGCGGCCGCACAGTCGCTTGGGTATCTCAGTGCCCGGGCAGCCGCGGCGAAAAAAGAACAGATTCAGAACCGTCTCAATGTGCTGCGCTCCGGAGTCTTCGGGGAGAGAAGGAAGAGTTCCAAGGAGAAGCAGCTGGCAGACATGGAAAGTTATAAGAAAGGGGAGATGACGCCGTGAGAGAGGGAGTAGCATACACAGGAGTGCCTTCCCGGGAGGAGCTGAGCCAGGCTCCGGGAGTGCCGTCCCAGGAGAGAATGAAACAGGGCCGTGTGGCGGTGATCGAGTGCGTACAGGAGATTCCCTGCAATCCCTGTGAGAGCGCCTGCCGTTTCCACGCCATTGAGATCGGAGAACAGATCACGGATCTTCCCAGAATCGATGAGGAGAAATGCACCGGATGCGGCGCCTGTGTGGCAGCCTGTCCGGGGCTTGCCATCACGATTGTGGACAAGAGTTACAGCGAGACAGAAGGAACGGTGGATTTTCCGTTCGAGTATCTTCCCCTTCCCCAGAAGGGAGATCAGGTGGAGGCGGTGAGCCGCGGCGGCGAAGTGGTCTGTCCGGCCCGTGTTGTCTCTGTGAAAAAGCCGAAAGCCTACCAGGGAACTGCCGTGGTCAGTGTGGCGGTTCCGCTGGAATATGTGGATGAGGTTCGCAGTATCAAACGGCTTTGCAGATCTTAGGAGGGACGAAAGATGGAGAATGATGTAATTATCTGCCGGTGTCAGGAAGTGACCCGGCAGCAGATTGTAGATGCCATCCGGGACGGCGCGACGACGGTGGACGGCGTGAAGAGAAGAGTGCGCGCGGGCATGGGTCTGTGCCAGGGCAAGACCTGTGAGCGCCTTGTGATGAAAATTATCGCTGAGGAGACGGGAATTCCCATGGAAGAGATCCTGCCTCAGACCAAGAGAATGCCGGTTCGTCCGGTGAAAATCGGGATCATCGGAGGAGATACAGATGAGTAAACCAGAGATCATTGTAATCGGCGGAGGCGTGATTGGAAGTTCCATCACGTACTATTTGAGCAAAATGGGAAAGAAAGTCCTGATGATCGAGAGAAAGGACAACTGCAGCGGTTCCGCGGGCGCTTCTGACGGCGTGGTGGGATACCACACGAAGAAGCCGGGTCTGCAGATGGATCTGGCCATCCAGAGTATCGCCATGTTCGATGATCTGTCCCAGGAACTGGGCATGGATGTGGAATACCACAAGAACTGCGGCGGCATGCAGCCGGCGGAGACGGAGCTGGAGTGGAAGATTCTCTCAGACATTGTGAAGGAGCAGAGAAAAAGCGGTGTGGACATCCATATGATTTCCATGGAGGAAGCCTGTAAGATTGAGCCGCAGCTGAACCCGGATCTGTATGGGGCGCTCTATTCCCCCACCAGCGGAAAAGTAAATCCTCTGCGGCTGACCTTCGCCTATATCCAGGCGGCCAAACGTCTGGGCGCGGAGGTCCTCTATAACACCGAAGTGACGAAAGTGCTGGTGAAGATGAACCGGGCGATGGGCGTGGAGACTACGAAGGGCGTCTATTACGCGGATCAGATTATCGACGCGGCAGGTTCCTGGGCAGCCCAGGTGGCGGCAATGGCAGGAGAAGATCTGCCCATCCGTCCGAGAAAAGGACAGCTGTTTATCACGGAACCGCTGGGACCTTTCATGGATGTGACCCTGCAGTGTGCCCGTTACAATGTAATCAAATTCAAACCGGAAGCGGTGGGAGACAAAGCCGCGCTCCGCATGGGAGCCAGCTTAAGTATTGAACAGCTCAAAGACGGCGGCCTGGTGATCGGAAGCACCAGGGAGTTCTCCGGTTTTGACCGGGGAAATACGCTGGAAGCCATGGAGGCCACGATGAAACGGGCCATGCGTTTCTTCCCGGCTCTGAAAGATGTGAATATTATCCGGTCTTTCGCGGGACTGCGGCCCTTCACGCCGGACGGAATTCCGATTCTGGGAGAGTCGGAAAAAGTGCCGGGATTCTTCGTGGCGGCAGGCCATGAGGGAGATGGAATCGCTCTGGCGCCTATCACCGGCAAGCTGATGGCAGAGCTGGTAGCCCATGGCAGGACTTCCTATCCTCTGGACGCGTTCTCGCCGGCACGGTTCCGCAGCTGGTCAGAGGAAAGCCATAGCTACGAATAACCTGTAACGCGGGCGGAAGTTTCTGTCCGCGCAGATGAGGGAGGAGAATGATATGATTAAAGTAATTATTCCTGTGGTGGTGATGATGGTCATCATCCTGTGCAAGAAGATTCCGAAGATCGGCGGAAACATCCATGTGGCGCTGGTTGTCGCCGGAATCCTCTCACTGCTCACCGGTGGGGTGTTTTCCGTGGTGGAATGGGTCGGAGCCTGGATCGACGGTATTAACCGGATCGCCTGGGTGATCGCTCTGTCCATTGTGGGAAGTATCTACGCGGAGACCCAGGTGAAGCTGGGAACCATGGAGACAATCATGGGAGCCTTGAAGGCGAAGTTTCAGAACTCTCCCCGGGCGCTGACCATCAGTATTATTCTGGCGCTGGTGGTGTCCGGTTCTCTGCTGGGAGACGCGATCGCGGCTTCCACAGTCATCGGCGTTCTGACCATCGGCGTACTGGCGGATATGAAGCTTTCCGGAGAGAAGATCTGTGCCATCATCGTTATGGGCGCCAGCGCGGGATCTATCATGCCGCCGATTTCCCAGGCCTTTGCCCTGTCATCCTCTCTGGTGGGGGCAGACCCGGACGCGGTGGTCCGTATCGGTTACGGCACCATCGCCATCATTGTGGTGTTTATCTGTCTCTATGTGGGGATTTTCATGATCACAAAGGATGTGCGGCTTTCGGAGGACTCCATTGCCGCCCATCAGGGGCAGACTGCCGGCCAGATTCTGAGAAAGAACTGGACGACGCTGGTTCCTCTGTTCATCCTGATTGTGGTGATTTTCTTCCGTACCATCAGTGTGCCGGGCGTTCAGTTCGACTTCGTCCCGGAGGTTTTGAGCTATATTAAGCTGAGCGAAGATCTCTCTTTGATCGACGCGCTGGGACAGGTTACCATCCTGAACGGTCTCACCAACGGAATTGTGCTCTCTCTGCTGTTTGTGGCAGTGGTGGCTTTCTTCTTCCCGAAGGTGCGCTGTGACTGGAAGGATACCCTCTCCACCGGCTTCCGGAATGTGGAAGTGACGGTGAAGATTCAGCTGTGCGCGGCGTTTATGCTGGGAAGCTTTTATGCGGGCGGCCAGATTGAGGCGGTGCAGGTATTCGCCCAGGGACTGGATTCCAACGTGCTGAAACTGGGCGGTTCCTTCGCCCTGGTTCTGATGGGTATGCTCACCGGATCCCAGTCCACCTCTCAGAACGTGGTATTCTCGTTCTTTGGCCCGGCGCTGATCAATTCCGGTGTCAGCACCCTGCACACGGCAGTGGCAGGCGCCCATCTGGCGACCGCGGGACAGGGACTTCCGCCGGCAGACCTTACCACGTTCGCGGTGGCAGGAATCGTGGGCGGACTGCTGGGCAGGAAAGTAGACCCGCTCAAGTCCATGTTCTACTGTATGCCCATGTGTCTGCTGATGGCAGCCATCGGTATATTCTTCCTGTACCTGTAGGAGAGAAAGCCGCGGGCGTTTTCATTTTCGACAACAGAAGAACCGATCCTTTTCTTTTCAGGAAAAGGACCGGTTCTTTTTTAAACCCTTCTTATTATGGGGCGCAGGAACCTTCCGGTGAGGGGACAGGCATGGGATAACGGCTGTCAAAACAGGCTTTGCAGAGGGGAAGGTCTCCGGTCATCTGACTGAGATCTTCGATTTTCATATATCCCAGGGAATCCGCCCGGATCATCCTGCGGATCTCCTCTGTGGAATGGGAGGAGGCGATCAGTTCCCGGTTCGAGGGAACATCCGTGCCGAAATAGCAGGGATAGAGAAAGGGCGGAGAACAGATACGCACGTGGACTTCCCGGGCGCCTGCCTGTTTCAGCATCTGAATCAGATTGGCCATGGTGGTGCCCCGGACCATGGAATCGTCGATCAGGACAATCCGGCGGTCTTTTACAACGGAAGCCAGTACGCTGAGTTTCATCCGCACGCTGTTTTCCCGTTCCTCCTGGGTCGGCTTGATGAAGGTGCGTCCCACGTAACTGTTTTTGTGAAAAATCAGGGCAAAGGGAATCTGAGATTCCCTGGCATAGCCCCAGGCTGCGGCCAGGCCGGAATCGGGGACGCCGGCCACCAGGTCGGCGTCTGCCGGATAGGCCTTTGCCAAGGCGGCTCCCGCACGCAGACGGGAATCGTATACTGAGATTCCGTCCAGCGTGCTGTCCAGCCTTGCAAAATAAATATATTCGAATATGCAGTGGGCTTGCTGAGACTTGGGGATCCTTAAAGAGGTGTCAGAGTGCAGCCCATCTGCGGAGATGGTCAGAATTTCTCCCGGCTGGAGATCCCGGACGAACGTGGCGCCCACAGAGTCCAGGGCGCAGCTTTCGGAAGCCAGGATCCAGGCCTGGTCTCTCTTTCCCAGACAAAGAGGTTTCAGACCGTAGGGATCCCGGACGCCGATCAGCTTGCGGGGACTGGCGATCACCAGTCCGTACGCGCCGCGGATCCGGGAGACTGCCTGGATGATGGCTTCCTCCACCCGTCCGGTGTGGGTGCGTGCCTGCGCGATGAGGCAGGCCAGCACTTCCGAATCGGTGGTGGAGTGAAAGACCGTTCCGTTTCTCTCCAGTTCTTCCCGCAGGGATCCGGTGTTGATCAAATTCCCGTTATGGGCCAGAATCAGAGTTCCCTTCTGATAATTCAGGACCAGGGGCTGGGCGTTTTCCGCCACCGGGGCGCCGGTGGTGGAGTAGCGCACATGGCCCACCCCCAGATCTCCGTGAAGATCTGCCAGGGTGTCCGGGTGAAAGACTTCTCCCACCAGTCCCAGTCCTTTGTGGATCTGAAGGTTTCCTCTGGGGCCACGGGTATCTGTGAGGGCGATGCCGCAGGATTCCTGTCCCCGGTGCTGGAGCGCGCACAGTCCGTAATAGACGGAAGAGGCGACGTTTTGATGTGCGAAATCATAGATGCCGAAGACGCCGCACTCTTCGTGCACGCCCGTCCGGGAGAGATCAAATGGTTTTTTCATGTTGTAAATTCACGCTTTCTTCTACAGAGTAAACAATAACTGGTCGTAGGTCGGATAGGGAAGATAAGCGCCGGGGATCTGTGCTTCCGCCTCATCGGCTTTGGCACGGAGCGCCTCCATATCGGCCAGGATGGTTTCGTGGTAGTAATCCGCGCAGGCCAGGGCGTCGGAAGTCTGTTCCGCCGTGGCGGTGTCCGCGGCCAGCCTGCCGTTCAGAGAAAAGATTTCATCATAAAGGCTGCTGAGTGTCTTCAGCTGATCCTTCTGGGCAGTCAGAGCCAGGTCCGGACAGAGGGCGTTCATCTTCTGCGCGGTGTCGGAGAGCGCTTTCATGTAATCCAGAAGGGAGGGCAGCAGGTCTTTGGCAATCATGTCGGTCATGGTTTTCGCTTCGATGTGGAGGGTCTTGCTGTAAGTCTCCAGAAGGATGTCATAGCGGGCGTGGATTTCTTCTTCGGTGAAAATTTTATGTTTGGTGAAAAGCTCCACGTTCTTTTTATCCAGCAGATGAGGCAGCGCCTCCGGGGTCGAGCGCAGGTTGGCCAGTCCGCGTTTTTTTGCTTCCTCCACCCATTCATCGGTATAACCGTTGCCGTCGAAAAGGATGCGCTTGTGTTCGCAGATGGCTTTCTGAAGCAGGCTATGGACGGCTTCCTCCAGATCCTCTCTGGGCACGTGCTTGAGTTTTTCATAATACTGAGAGAGTACTTCCGCTACAGCAGTGTTGAGGATCACATTGGGGCCGGACACCGACAGAGCGGAACCCAGCATACGGAATTCGAATTTGTTTCCGGTGAACGCAAAAGGTGAGGTACGGTTCCGGTCGGTGTTGTCTTTGGTAAAATGCGGAAGGACGCAGGCGCCGATTTCCATCTGGGTGAGACCGCTGGAACTGTCGAAATAGGTATCGTTTTCGATGGATTCCAGAATCTTGGTCAGTTCATCGCCCAGGAAGATGGAGACGATCGCCGGCGGAGCTTCGTTGGCGCCGAGCCGGTGATCGTTGCCGGCGGTGGCCACGCTGATCCGCATCAGATCCGCGTATTCGTCCACGGCCTGGATGACCGCGGTGAGAAAGAGCAGAAACTGTGTGTTTTCCGCAGGGGTTTTTCCGGGGTTCAGCAGATTGACGCCGGTATTGGTGGTCATGGACCAGTTGTTGTGTTTTCCGCTGCCGTTGATTCCCTCGAACGGTTTTTCGTGGAGCAGGCAGACGAGACCGTGGCGGTCCGCGACCTTTTTCATAATCTCCATGGTGAGCTGGTTGTGGTCCACGGCCACATTGGTGGTGTCGAAGACCGGAGCCAGTTCATGCTGGGCCGGCGCGACCTCATTGTGTTCGGTTTTTGCCGGAATTCCCACTTTCCAGAGCTCTTCGTCCAGATCGTGCATATATTCGGAAACTCTGGTCTTGATCACACCGAAGTAGTGGTCTTCCATTTCCTGTCCTTTGGGAGCCGGAGCTCCGATCAGGGTGCGGCCGCAGAAAAGCAGATCCCGGCGTTTCTCAAAGAGTTCTTTGCTCACCAGAAAATATTCCTGCTCCGGTCCTACGGTGGTGATGACCCGGTTCACCTCTTCGTTTCCGAACAGATGGAGGATGTTCAGCGCCGCTTCGTTGAGTACCTCCATAGAACGCAGCAGAGGCGTTTTCTTGTCCAGAGCCTCGCCGCTGTAGGAACAGAACGCGGTGGGAATATACAGCGTATGGTCCTTGATGAAGGCCGGGGAAGTGGGATCCCAGGCGGTGTAGCCCCTGGCTTCAAAGGTGGCCCGCAGTCCGCCCGACGGGAAACTGGAAGCGTCCGGTTCCCCTTTGATCAGTTCTTTGCCGGAGAAATCCATGTTGATTTCACAGTCGCCTACCGGAGAGATGAAACTGTCGTGTTTCTCCGCGGTGATTCCCGTCATGGGCTGGAACCAGTGGGTGAAATGGGTGGCTCCGTTCTCCACGGCCCATTCTTTCATGGCCACGGCGACAGCGTTTGCCACATCCTTATCCAGATGGGTTCCCTGCTGGATGGTTCTGCGCAGAGATTTGTAGACATCTTTGGGCAGTTTGTTTTTCATGACTTTATCGCTGAAGACCATACTGCCATATAATTCCGGGATGTTTTTCGTCATAGAATCTGCTCCTTTCTTTGGGAGGGAATGTCCGGATACGGGAACCGGCTTTCTTTTTTTGGAAATTCTGGTTCCTGGGAAAGAAAAAAGGCACTTCGGACAAAAGTCCAAAGCGCCTTCGCTTGTTTTCACATTCCCTGTTCGGTTTATGTCCTGTAGTATACCCCGGATTTCGGATTTGTCAATCCCTTTTTTAAAAAAATGCAGAAATTTTTTTTGATTTTCTCCAAAAAGAGGTTTACAAATTCGGAAAAATGTTCTATAGTAGTTTCATGTTTTTTATGACAAGGGCGTCAGAAATCCAGGGGGTTTCTGGCGCTTTTTACCTTAATTGGACAGGCACCCTGAAGGAGGAAAAAGAATGGCTGCGAAATATGTGTTTGTAACTGGCGGAGTGGTATCAGGACTGGGAAAAGGGATCACAGCGGCGTCTCTGGGACGGCTTTTGAAGGCAAGAGGCTATCAGGTGACCATGCAGAAATTCGATCCTTATATCAACGTGGATCCCGGTACGATGAATCCGGTACAGCATGGAGAAGTATTTGTCACAGAGGATGGAACCGAGACGGATCTGGATCTGGGACATTATGAACGTTTTATCGATGAAAATTTAGGGTGCAATTCCAATGTGACCACCGGAAAGATTTACTGGTCTGTGCTTCACAAGGAACGGCATGGAGATTTCGGCGGCGGCACGGTCCAGGTGATTCCTCACATTACCAATGAGATTAAGAGCCGCTTTTATCATTCTGGAGATCCCATCGTGATCATTGAGGTGGGAGGGACGGCCGGCGACATCGAGAGCCAGCCCTTTCTGGAGGCGATCCGGCAGTTCCAGCAGGAAGTGGGACGGGAGAACGCGGTTCTGATTCATGTCACGCTGATTCCCTATCTGAAAGCGTCCCAGGAGATGAAGACGAAGCCCACCCAGGCCAGTGTGAAGGAGCTGCAGCGGATGGGAATTCAGCCGGATATTCTGGTCTGCCGGTCGGACTATCCGCTGACGGACGGCATCCGGGAGAAGATCGCCCTGTTCTGCAACGTGGAGAAGAGCCATGTGCTTCAGAACCTGGATGTGGAATATCTCTATGAAGTGCCCCTGGCCATGGAACGGGAACATCTGGCCCAGGTGGTCTGTGAGTGTCTCGGCCTTCCCTGCGGCCGGCCGGATCTGGAAGAGTGGGAGCGGATGGTGGACCGCCTGCGTCACCCGAAGGCTTCCGTCACCATTGCCCTGGTGGGAAAATACGTGGAGCTTCACGATGCCTATCTGAGCGTAGTGGAGGCGCTGCGCCACGGGGGAATTGAGAATCAGGCGAAAGTGGAGATCAAATGGCTGGATTCGGAACAGCTGACCGAAGAAAATATAGAAGAGAATCTGTGGGATGTCCAGGGAATTCTGGTTCCCGGCGGGTTCGGAAACCGCGGAACGGACGGCATGATTCTGACGGCCCGCTACGCGAGGGAACATCAGGTTCCTTATCTGGGAATCTGTCTGGGAATGCAGATGGCAGTTGTAGAATTCGCACGAAATGTGTTAAAGTATAAGGGAGCCAACAGTGTGGAGCTGGATCCCGGGACGCCCTTCCCGGTTATCAGCCTGATGCCGGATCAGGATCAGGTGGAGGACATCGGAGGGACGCTTCGTCTGGGCGCCTATCCCTGTGCGCTGGATACTTCCTCGAAGGCTTATGAGCTCTACGGAAGAGAGATGATCCAGGAGCGGCACAGGCACCGCTATGAGGTCAACAACGAATACCGCCAGGTGATGGAGGAGGCAGGACTTCATATGTGCGGATTATCTCCGGATAAACGGATTGTGGAGATGGTGGAGCTGTCCGGCCATCCGTTTTATATCGGAACGCAGGCGCATCCCGAATTCAAATCCCGGCCCAACCACGCCCATCCGCTGTTTCGCGGACTGGTGGAGGCGGCTCTGAGACGGAAGTAAAGGAGGGTACAATGGCAGAATATAGCAGAGAAGAGATCGAGCAGCTGATCGGGGAGGATGTGGAATTTATCCGTCTGCAGTTCACCGACCTGTTCGGAAGTATGAAAAATGTGGCGATTACCTCGGAAAATCTGAGAAGTGCCCTGGATGAAAAAGTACAGATTCATGCTTCTTCGGTGGAGGGATTTCTCCATGAGGACGAAGAGGACGTCTATCTGAAACCGGATCTGTCCACGTTCAAAATTTTGCCCTGGAGACCCCAGAGCGGGAAGGTTGCCAGGATGATCTGCGACATCCGGCAGAGCGACGGGACGCCTTTTTGCAAAAGTTCCCGGGATATTCTCAGAAGAGTTCTGGAAAAATATGAGCGGAAGGGTTACCGGTTCTATTCTCATCCGGAGTGTGAGTTCTTTCTCTTTCATACCGATGAGAACGGGATGCCGACGACGATGACCCATGAGCAGGCAGGATATCTGGAAATGAGTCCGCTGGATCTGGGAGAAAACGCCCGGCGGGACATCGTTCTCACACTCAAGGAGATGGGGTACGCGGTGGATTCCTCCCATCACGAGATCGCGCCGGCCCAGCATGAGATCGATTTCCGGTATGCCAGGGGCCTGGAGACCGCGGATCAGATGGTGACCGCGAGGAATGTGATCCGCACCGTGGCGAAACGTCACGGCCTGCACGCCACGTTCATGCCCAAGCCCAAGGCCGGGGTCAACGGATCGGGAATGCACATTCATATGATCTTGGAAAAGGATGGAAAGAATCTGTTCCTCGATGAGAAGGATCCCCTGCGGCTGAGCCGGGAAGCCTACTGGTTCATGGGGGGCATTTTGAAAAATATCCGGGGGATGACGGCAGTCTTAAATCCTCTGGTCAATTCCTACAAGCGGCTGGTTCCCGGATTTGTGGCGCCTACCACAATCGGATGGTCTACGAAATCCAGATCCGCGCTTCTGAAGGTGACTTATAATAAAGAAGGAGAACCGCGGATGAAGCTGCAGTCTCCGGACGCCTCGGCGAATCCTTACCTGGTGCTGGCCCTGGCTCTGGCAGCCGGCATGGAGGGGATCGAGAAGCAGATCCTTCCGGGAGAGGCGGATGCCGCCGGGGGAGAGAAGCTTCCGGAGAGTCTGAGGGAAGCGCTTTTGTGTATGCAGGAAGAAAAGCTGGCCATTCAGGTCCTGGGAGAGGAGTTCTTCTCTTCCTATCTGACGGCGAAGCGGCTGGAATGGGAGGAATACCGCAGGCAGGTGAGCGCCTGGGAACTGGAGAATTATCTTTATAAGATTTAGCGTTTTTGGCACAGGGGAAGAGGGACCAGATGAGAGGAATGATCATTGCACTTCCAAAACGGGATGACGGAAAGAAAATTCGAAGGATTCTGGAACAGAATGGATTTGAGGTGCACAGTGTCTGCACCACAGGCGCCGCGGTTCTTCAGTCGGCGGAACATTTTGAGGAAGGAATCGTGATCAGCGGCTATCGCCTGCCGGATCTGTATTATACACAGCTGGTGGAAGCGCTGCCAGACTCTTTTCGGCTTCTTCTCATCGGATCTTCCAGAACCGTCTCCGGAGTGAGGCGGGGATCATTGCCCTGACCACGCCGCTGAAGGTCTGTGATCTGGTGGATACGCTGCGGATGCTGGAGCGCGGCATGGAGAGAGCGGTTCCCGGCAGCAGGAAAAAAGCGCGGAAGCGGTCGGAGCGGGAAGAAAACTATATCAAAACGCCAAACGTATTCTTATGGAGAGAAATCATCTGACGGAGGAAGAAGCCTACCGGTATCTTCAGAAGACCAGCATGGATACCGGAACCAATATGGTGGAGACCGCCCAGATGGTCATTACGTTAATTTACGATGAAATTTAAGATAAAAGGAGACATGTCAAAATGTACAAGGTAAACGAGAACTATCTCAAAATCCAGGGAAACTATCTGTTTTCCACCATCGCGAAGAAAGTAAATGAATTCTCCGCGCAGAATCCGGACAAGGAGGTGATCCGTCTGGGAATCGGCGACGTGACCCAGCCGCTGGCTCCGGTTCTGGTTCAGGCTCTGCAGGACGCGGTGGCTGAGATGGGATCCGCGGAGACCTTCCATGGATACGCGCCGGATCTGGGATACGAATTCCTGCGCAGCGCGATTGCCAAAAAGGATTATCAGGCAAGGGGCTGCCAGATCGAGGCGGATGAGATTTTCGTGTCAGACGGCGCGAAATGCGACTGCGGAAATATTCAGGAGATTTTCAGCACGGACTGCAAAGTTGCTGTCTGCGACCCGGTTTATCCGGTTTATGTGGACACCAATGTGATGGCGGGAAGAACCGGAAAATATAATGAGGCGATTCAGGGATACGAAGGCGTGATCTACATGCCCTGTATGGCAGACAATGATTTCGTTCCGGAATTCCCAAAGGAGACTCCGGATCTGATCTATCTTTGCTATCCCAATAATCCCACCGGATCTGTGATCACGAAAGCGCAGCTGCAGGATTGGGTGGATTACGCCAATAAAGTGGGCGCGGTGATTCTGTACGACGCGGCTTACGAGGCTTACATCGCGCAGCCGGAGATCCCGCACTCCATCTATGAGTGCGAAGGCGCGAGAAGCTGTGCCATTGAATTCCACAGTTTCTCAAAGAACGCGGGATTCACCGGTGTCCGTCTGGGTTACACGGTGGTTCCCAAAGATCTGAAGAGCCAGGGCGTGTCTCTCCACGACCTGTGGCGAGAAGACACGGAACCAAGTATAACGGCGCGCCCTACATTGTACAGAAGGCAGGCGAGGCCGTATACACGGAAGAGGGCCAGGCACAGATCAAAGAGCAGATCGCTTACTATATGGAGAATGCCAGAATGATTCTGGAAGGACTCAAAAGCGCAGGCTACCAGGTGTACGGCGGCGTGAACGCTCCCTATATCTGGCTGAAGACGCCGGGAAGGACGACTTCCTGGGAGTTCTTCGATCAGCTTCTGCAGACCGCGAACGTGGTGGGAACACCGGGAAGCGGATTCGGACCTCACGGGGAAGGCTATTTCAGGCTGACCGCGTTTGGTACTCATGAAAATACGAAAAAGGCGTTGGAGCGGATTACAAAGATGTAATCAAAAAGATCCATCCCGGTATGTCCGAGGTGTTCGGACATGCCGGGCTTTTTTATTTCAAAGAAAACTTCGAAGGTCAGGAGGAAAAGGTCATGGAATTTGTTGAAAAACCAGGGAAAAAACAGGAACAGACGCTGCCGCGGATGCGGGAGCTGGAAGGACAGGAAGTGACGACAAAAGGTGCGGTGCACAGCATCCGCAATATGGGGGAAGTGGTCTTTGTGATCCTGCGAAGGCGGGAAGGCCTGCTTCAGATGGTATACGAAAGAGAAGCCTGTGCCTTTCCCATCCGGGAACTGAAGGAAGCGTCCACCGTGCAGGTATGGGGAACCGTGCGGCGGGAAGAACGGGCGCCCAACGGAATGGAACTGCATCTGAGCCGGATCCGTGTGCTGTCAGCGCCGGAGAAACCGCTGCCTCTGGCCATTGACAAATGGAAGCTGCAGACTTCTCTGGAGGCAAAGCTGGATCTGCGTCCGATCTCCCTGCGCAATGTGCGGGAACGGGCGGTGTTTAAAATCCAGGAAGGACTGACCAGGGGATTCCGGGAATATCTGACAGGACAGGGATTCACAGAGATTCACACGCCGAAAATTACTGCCCGAGGGGCGGAAGGCGGTTCCAATCTGTTTAAACTCAGCTATTTTCACAAGCCGGCGGTTCTGGCACAGAGTCCCCAGTTTTACAAACAGATGATGGTGGGGGTCTTTGACCGGGTTTTTGAGACGGCGCCGGTTTTCCGGGCGGAAAAGCACAACACCAAACGGCATCTGAACGAGTACACCAGCCTGGATTTCGAGATGGGGTACATCGAGGGCATTCAGGATCTGATGGAGATGGAGACTGGTTTTCTGGGGTATGCCATGGAGCTTCTGAAAAAAGAATACCAAAAGGAACTGGAGCTTCTGCAGGTGAAGCTTCCGTGTGTGGACCGGATTCCGCAGGTGCGGTTCGAGGAGGCCAAGAGACTGGTCGCGGAGAAATACGGGAGAACCATCCGCAGTCCCTTCGACCTGGAGCCGGAGGAGGAGAGCCTGATCGGCCGGTATTTCCAGGAGGAGTACGGGGCGGATTTTGTGTTTGTCACAGACTACCCGTCGAAAAAACGTCCGTTTTATGCCATGGATGATCCGGAGGATTCCCGGTTTACGCTGAGCTTCGATCTTCTGTTCCGGGGGCTTGAGGTCACCACGGGAGGACAGAGAATTCACGATTACCGGATGCTGAGGGAAAAGATGGAGAAACGGCAGATGGAGCCGGAAGGCATGGAATTTTATCTGGACGCGTTTCGATACGGAATGCCGCCCCACGGCGGGCTGGGGATCGGGCTGGAACGTCTGACCATGCAGCTTTTGGGCCGGGAGAACGTGCGGGAGACCACCTTGTTTCCCAGAGATCTGGGCAGACTGGAACCATAAGGAGGGCTGAAAGATGAAGAGAATCACAGAAGAAGTGATGGAGAATGTGCAGATCCTGGCGAAGCTGGATCTGTCGTGCGGGGAACGGGAGCAGGCGGCCCGGGAGATGGAGAAAATGCTGGAGTATGTGGAAAAGATGAGAGAGCTTGACACCGGGCAGGTGGAACCCATGCCCGATGCCATCCCGGTGGAAAATGTCTTCCGGGAAGATGTGGTGACCAACGAAGACCGGCGGGAAGAGATGCTTTCCAACGCGCCGGTTTCCAAAGACGGACAGTATCAGGTTCCAAAGACGATCGGAGGGTGAGAAGATGACACAGATGACTGCATTGCGATTGGGAGAGAAAATCCGTCAGGGGCAGCTGAGCGTGCGGGAAGCCGTACAGCAGTCTCTGGAACGGATCCGGAAACAGGAGCCGCAGATCCAGGCGTTTCTCCATGTGGATGAGGAGGCGGCCCTGGCCAGAGCTGATCAGGTGGAGCAGGGCATCCGGCAGGGGCGTTATACCGGGCCTCTGGCCGGGGTTCCCCTGGCGGTGAAAGATAATTTCTGCGTCCGGGGGATGGAGACCACCTGTGCCTCCCGGATTCTGAAGGGGTTCATCCCTTCCTACACAGCACAGGCTGTCGCGAATCTGGAACAAGCAGGGATGGTTGTGATCGGAAAAACCAACATGGACGAGTTCGCCATGGGCAGCACGTCTGAGACTTCCGCTTTTCAGACTACCCGCAATCCCTGGGATGTGAGCCGGGTGCCGGGAGGATCTTCCGGGGGCTCCTGTGCCGCAGTGGCGTCCGGGGAGGTGATGGCGGCCCTCGGATCAGATACCGGCGGTTCCATCCGCCAGCCCAGCGCTTTCTGCGGAGTTACAGGGATCAAGCCTACTTACGGAACCATTTCCCGCTATGGTCTGGTGGCCTACGCGTCTTCGCTGGATCAGGCAGGCCCCATCGGCCGGGACACGGCGGACTGCGCGGCTATGCTGGAAGCGCTGAGCGGCCGGGACAGGAAAGACAGTACTTCTCTGGACCGGAAGGACCGGAACTTCACTTCCTTTCTCCGGGAGGATGTCCGCGAAATGCGTTTCGGAATTCCCAGGGAGTACCTGTCGGAGGGTCTGGATCCTCAGATTCGGGATACCTTGAGGGAGACAGCGGAAGCTCTCAAAGAGGCGGGCGCCCTGGTGGAAACCTTCTCCCTGGATCTGGTGGATTATGTGATTCCTTCCTATTATGTGATTGCCTGCGCGGAGGCAAGTTCGAACCTGGAACGGTTTGACGGAGTCAAATACGGATACCGGGCGAAGGATTACGAAGGGCTTCATCAGATGTACCGGCGGACCCGGACCGAGGGATTCGGAGAAGAAGTGAAGCGGAGAATTATGCTGGGATCTTTTGTGCTGAGTTCCGGATACTACGACGCGTATTACCTGAAAGCGCTGAAGGTGCGCCGCCTGATTCTGGAGGCATTCCAGAAAGCCTTCCGGTCTTACGATGTGATTCTGGCGCCGGCCGCGCCGCAGACAGCGCCGAAGATCGGTTCCAGCCTGTCGGATCCCATGAAGATGTATCTGAGTGATATTTATACAGCCGCGGTGAATCTGGCAGGCATTCCGGGACTGAGCCTGCCCTGCGGTCTGGATGACAGCGGGATGCCGGTGGGCATTCAGTTTCTGGGAAATCATTTCCAGGAGGGAAAGCTGATTCAGGCGGCCTTCACCTGCGAAAAAATCCGGGGCAGCTGGAAGTTTCCCGGGGAAGAGGAGGTCTAGTTATGGGAAAGCAATATGAGACGGTCATCGGCCTGGAAGTTCATGTGGAGCTGTCCACCAAAACCAAAATTTTCTGCGGCTGTTCTACGGCTTTCGCGGGAGAGCCGAACACCCACACCTGTCCGGTGTGCGCGGGGATGCCGGGATCTCTGCCGGTGCTGAACCGCCAGGTGGTGGAGTACGCGCTGAAGGCCGGGCTGGCCATGAACTGCCGGGTCAATCCGGTGTGCCGTTTTGACCGGAAGAACTATTTCTATCCGGACAATCCGCAGAACTATCAGATTTCACAGCTGTATCTTCCCATCTGTCAGGACGGCTGGCTGGAGATTTCCACCCAGGCCGGGCTAAAGAAGATCCGGATCCACGAGATGCACATGGAAGAGGACGCGGGAAAGCTGATCCACGATGACTGGGAGGATTGTTCTCTGGTGGACTATAACCGAAGCGGAGTGCCATTGATTGAGATTGTGTCGGAACCGGATCTTAGAAGTTCTGAAGAGGTGATCGCCTATCTGGAAAAGCTGCGTCTGATGTGTCAGTATCTGGGCATTTCCGACTGTAAGCTCCAGGAGGGATCCATGCGGGCAGATGTGAATCTCTCCGTGCGGGAAGCAGGGAGCCGGGCCCTGGGAACCCGGACCGAGATGAAAAACTTAAATTCCTTTAAAGCCATTGCCCATGCCATCGACGGAGAGAGGGAACGGCAGATTGAACTTCTGGAAGAGGGAAAGGAAGTGCTCCAGGAGACCAGGCGCTGGGATGACAATAAGGAATCTTCCCGGGCGATGCGCTCCAAGGAAGACGCGAAGGATTACCGGTATTTTCCGGATCCGGACCTGCCCCCGGTGGTGATCAGCGAGGAATGGCTGGAACGGCTGCGAAAGGAGCAGCCGGAGCTGCAGGAGGAAAAAGCCGCCCGCTATGAAAAAGAGTATGGCCTTTCAGAGTATGACGCCAGGGTTCTGACCCAGTCGCGGGAGCTGGCACGGATTTTCGAGGAGACGGCCGAGGGATGCGGGCAGCCCAAAAAAGCCGCGAACTGGATGATGGGCGAGGTGCTGCGGCAGATGAAAGATCAGAATCTGGAGCCGGAACAGATACGGTTTTCTCCGAAGCATCTGGCAGAGCTGATCCGGATGACGGAAGAAGGAAGAGTGAGCGCCGGCACTGCCAAAAAGGTGTTCCGGGAGATTTTCGACCGGGATGTGGACCCTGCGGAATATGTAAAGGAACATTCCCTGGAGGTGCTCACCGATGAGGAAGGCCTGAGGAAAATGGTCCGTGAAGCGCTGGAGGAGAATCCCGGGAGCGTCCGGGAATATCAGGAAGGGAAAGAAAAGGTTCTGGGATTCTTCGTGGGACAGGTGATGAAGAAAAGCCGTGGCCAGGCGGATCCCGGTCTGGTGAACCGGATTCTGGCGCAGGAGCTCCGAAAACAATCTTAAAAAATGGCAGGAATGATGGATAAGAAAGAAACCTTAAAATATAATTTCAGCGGTTCTCATTGATTTTTTCTCCCTCTCTGCGTATAATAAAAGTAGGGAAATCCCTACTTTTATTATTTCAGAAGGGTGGTGCATATCATGTCAGTGAATGCGTTTGTGGACAATGCCAAAGTTATGGCAAAAGGGCAGATCACAATTCCGAAAGATGTCCGTGAGGTGCTTGGTGTGTCAAGCGGTGATCGAGTCACTTTTATTGTTGAGGGAAACACCGTCCGCATTGTCAATTCTGCTGTGTATGCCATGCAGGTGCTTCAGCAGGAAATGGCCGGAGAAGCAGAGCGCACCGGCCTGACCTCGGAAGATGATGTTATGGCACTCGTCAAGGAATTGAGAAATGAGGACGAAAAAGCATGAGAGTTCTGATTGATACCAATGTTCTCATTTCTGCCGCGCTGAGTGCAAACTGAAGCGAAGGCTGATGTGCTGCTGACCGGCGATAAGGATTTCTTAGAGTCCGGCGTAAAAAATCCGGCGATTATGACACCGGCAGAGTTTCTGAATACCTGACTGACGCAAGGACAGCGGGCTGAGAGTGAAAAGCTCCGGCCCGCTGTGTTTACATCAGCTGTATCTTGTTTGTATGCAGGAAATATGAATTAAATATGAACTTATTGATTTTGTACAGGGGCTGTGTTAGAATGATAAATGGTATTTATTATGCAATTTTGGATAATTCGACTTCCTGCAGAGGGGAGAAGTCGTTTGATAGGATGAAGGGAGCAATTTTTTTAGATGAAGAATAAATATCTGATGAAGTTTCTGTGCATAACCCTGATTTCTGCCATGGTCCTGGGAGGCCCGGCCAGTGCGATGGCCTCCGAGCTCACAGCGGGAACGCAGGAGGATGCGGGAACCCTCACACCAGAACCAACCAATCCGCCGGAGCCGGAGCCGACTCTGCCGCCGGGAGAGCCGACGGTGACGCCGGAACCGACTCTGCCGCCGGAGGAGCCCACGGTAACCCCGGAGCCGACGGTAACGCCGGAACCCACGGTGACCCCGGAGCCCACAGGAACTCCGGAGCCGGAACCCAGTGAGACGCCGACCCCCACGCCTACTCCGGAACCGACCGTAACCCCGGGGCTGGATGAAGTGACGGAGGCTGCCCAGGCAGTCATCGACCTCATTGACCAGATTCCGGATGAGATCACACTGGACTGTGAAGAGCTCATTGTGGAGGCGGAGAAAGCTTACGCGAAGCTGAGCAAGGAGGAGAAGAAGCAGGTCACCAATTACGGGGAACTGCAGGAATCCAGGGAGCTTCTGGACAAGCTTCTCAAAGAGAAGGAAGAAGAGGAAACTCCGGATTCAGAACCGGAAGACAACAGCGGCAGCTGGACGGACAACAGCGCAGCGGACAGCGGGGACGGTCTGGTCAGCACAGAACCGGAGACTTCCGCCAACGTGCAGGTGGGACAGAAAGTGACCCTGGGAAGCGCGGTGGTTTCCAACCTTCACGCGGGAAAAGGATTTTATCTGGACAGCCTGAAGGAAAATTATCAGCTGAGTTTTTCCGATGATTTCGCTGATATGATGGAAGAGATTGAGCAGGAGTACAAGGAGGCCAACAAGCTGACCGATGTGTCTGACACTTCCGCCGACCATCTCACCAGTTCCTGGGACAACCTTCTGGTGCGCAACTGGCAGGATATTCTGGCCATCTACATTTATCAGCAGGCCAAGGAAGGCGTGAAGGAATATCAGCTGGATTCTTCCGCCAAGGACGACCTGGCGGAGATTTTCGCCATGATGAATCCGGTGATCCGTGATAAGAAGAATATCACCAAGGTAAGCTACGGCAACTATCATATCAATTACTATATTAAGAAGAATAAAATCGCGAAGGACGACCGGGAGATTCTGAAGAAATACACCGAGACCGACTGCAAGCTTCTGTGTGCCATTGTCACAGACGCCAAAGGCTTTGTCCGTCAGAGTGTGGGCGAGGATGTCTCGGAGGAACGTGTCAATGTCATCACCGCCGCTTATTCCCTGGTGGGAAAAGTGGGATATTTCTGGGGCGGCAAGTCCACGGTGATCGGTGAGGATCCCAGCTGGGGCCTGGCAGAGACCGTCAGCGCGGGCGGAAGCAGTTCCACCGGTTCCATGAGAGCCTATGGACTGGACTGCAGCGGATTCGTAACCTGGGCTGTGATCAACGGCTATCTGGATCAGGCAATGCAGAGCGCAATCGGAGACGGAACTTCCGATCAGTGGCTGAAAGCCAATACCGTGAGTGAAGAAGACGCTCAGCCGGGAGACCTGGTTTTCCAGAGAGGACCGGAGGCGGGCAGTGACAACCATGTGGGAATCATCTGCGGACAGACCGACGCCGGCGACTGGATTGCCGTGCATTGTTCTTCCAGCCAGAACGGCGTGACTGTGGGAGAGGCGTACTCCGCAAGCTTCCGCTATATCCGTCAGCCGGATTTCTATCCGACGGAGGAAGAACTCAAAGAGATTGAGAAAGAGAAAGCGCAGAACACGTCGATCCTTTCCGCAGTCGGAAAAACAGAGAAGAAGAGCCTGACATCCGGGACGAAGTCCAACAGCTCGAGAAAATCTCTGACGATTCTGGAGGACGAATCCGATTTGAAGACCCGTTCCGCGAAACCGTCCAAAGGACTGGAAGTTTTAGATTAAGGACATACAGGGGGTTGAAAAAGAACCCTGTCAGCTGCAAGGGGAAAGCCTTGCAGCTGTTTTTTTTCGTTCGGGGAATACTGCGTCTGGTACAGAGAGTCCGCAAGTCGACTTCTTTTGCAGACAGTCTTGACAAATGGCGAAAAAAAACATATACTTTGAGAGTCAAAGTAAAAGAGTGAAAAGTAACAGGGGAATCGATATGAGGACAAGAATAATAGGAACCGGCAGCGCGCTTCCGGGAGAAGTTGTGACCAATGACGATTTGTCGAAGCTGGTGGACACCAGCGATGAATGGATCAGCAGCAGAACCGGAATCCATCAGCGCAGACTGGCCGGCCAGGATGAAAATGTGGTGACGCTGGGAACGCAGGCGGCGAGAAGAGCTCTGGAAAATGCCGGGACAGCGCCGGAAGAGATTGAGCTGATTCTCACAGCCACCAGTTCCAGTGAAATTTATTTTCCCAACGTGGCGTGTCAGATCCAGGGAAATCTTCAGATGACAAACGCGGCGGCCATGGATGTGAGCGCCGCCTGTTCCGGTTTTCTGTATGTGCTTCATATGGCGGATGCATATATTCGAAGCGGAATTTACCGGAAGATCCTTCTGGTGGGGGCGGAGACTCTCTCGCGGCTGATCGACTGGAAGGACCGGACGACCTGTGTGCTGTTCGGGGACGGCGCAGGGGCCTGTGTGGTGGAAGCGCAGGAGAGCGGAGTGATCGATTCCGTGCTCCATTCGGACGGCGGCATGGGTCATGTGCTGACAGGAAGCGCAGGGGCTTTGGGGACGCCGAAGTCGGAGCCGATGGCAGCCCGGCCCATCCATATGGACGGACAGGAAGTTTTCAAATTCGCAGTGAAGAAGGTACCGGAATGTATCCAGGAGCTTCTGGAGAAGAATCAGATTCTGGAGGATGAAGTCCGGTGGTATCTGCTTCACCAGGCGAACCGGAGGATTATCCAGTCGGTGGCCAAACGGATGCGCCAGCCGGAAGAGAAATTCCCGGTGAACCTGGAACATTATGGCAACACCAGCGCGGCCAGCATTCCCATCCTGCTGGATGAGATGAACCGGAGCGGACGGATCCAGGAGGGGGATCTGTGCGTGCTGTCCGGATTTGGCGCCGGACTTACCTGGGGAGCGGCGCTGCTGAACTGGTAACAAAAAGAGGAGAGGACAGTTGTGGTTTTCACGCCGCGGCTGTCTTTTTTTCTTAACCGGGTTTGCAAATTGGAAGAAAATCCGTTATGATTAGGAAGGAAAACAGACTTGAGGAGAGTTTATGATTTTTAAGAAAAAAACGGGGTTTTTGCTGGTGCTGATTCTTCTGACAGTCCTTGGCGGGTGCCGGGGTCAGGATCCGGAGTCAGCCAGAGAGCAGGTGCGTTCAGCGATCGATACGATCCGGTCCGCGGCGGAGGAACTGCCGGGGTTTGAGCGGAGGAAGTGAAAAAGCTGCGGCAGCAGGAAGTAGCCCAGAGTGACGGCGCGCACTCGGAATATTTTTTCAGGCAGCTGGACGAAGAACAACAGAGAGTTTACCGTGAAATCCTGGATGGCGTGCAGCAGTATGAAGAGACCATCTATCTGAGCAGCGCGGACAGCGAAGATATCGATCAGGCCTATCATGCGTTTCTGCAGGATCACCCGGAAATTTTCTGGGTGCACAACCGGGAGACGACCTATACCACCTATTATTCCACCTACGCGGAATTTGAGCCGGGGTACCGGCTTTCCCAGGAGGAGATCCCGGCTGTCCAGGAGGCGATGGAGGCCGCGTATCAGCAGGTGGTTTCCGCCCTTCCGACAGACGCCTCGGACTACGACCGGCGAAGGCAGTCTATGAGTATGTGATCCGGAATACGGAATACGTGAGCAGTCCGGATGATCAGAGTCTGGCCGGCGTGTTCCGGGACGGAAAGGCTGTCTGCGCGGGTTACGCAGGGGCAGTGCAGTATCTGCTGGAGCGTATGGGCGTGGAATGTCTGTATGTGACCGGGAAGATGGAAGGGTCTGCCCAAGACCATGCCTGGAATCTCGTGAATCTGGACGGCAATTATTATTATCTGGATGCCACGAACGGAGATCAGCCGGACTTTCTGGGGCAGGATGAGACGCAGGCACAGAGCGGCCTGGTGCTCTATGATTATCTGTGTCCTTTTCCGGCGGAATACGAGACCATAGCCCAAAGTTACGGACAGTTTCCGCTGCCGGAATGTACCGCCACCGATCAGAATTATTATGTGAGAAACGGAAGCTGTTTTTCCGGTTATGACTGGGATACCGTTTGTTTCTATGCCTGCGGCCAGATTGACCAGGGAATGCAGGTGATACATTTCAAATTCAGGACGAGGAAAGCTATCAGGCGGCGGTGAGCGATCTGATTGACAACCGGGCGGTGGAGCAGATCGCCCAGTATTACATGGATTATTACGGACTGCAGCAGATTCAGTATCATTACGGAGTGCTGGAGGAACTGAATACCATTTACTTTATGATGTGACACAGGAATCAGGGGGAATCAAAATGGATGAGATTATGCAGGTGGTATTGAGACTGGTGGATCTGACACAGAATCTGGGTCAGATCGGAAAAGGATTTTTAATTGCGGCCCTGGTGACAGGACTGCTGAACGGTTTTCTGGGCTATAAGCTTCTGAGACTCTGGGTGACGGTTGTCGGCCTGATCGTCGGAGGCGTGGGAGGACTTTATGTGGGATATCGTATCCTGGATCTGGATATGATTCTGATCGTCATTCTCGCAGGGGCGGCGGCGCTTGTTCTGGCAGCGGCGGCCTTTTATATCTATAAAGGCGGTATTTTTCTGCTGTGCGCGGCCATCGGCCTGGCGGTGGGGATCTATGCCATCCACCCGCGCAGTTCTCTGAGCTTTTTTATCTGTCTGATGATCGCGGCAGGAGTGGGCGTGCTGGGAGTGGCGTTTGTGAAACCCATCGTCATTGTCACCACTTCGATTCAGGGCGGTCTGGCCGCGGGGGTGGCGCTGGCGCATCTGCTGGAACTGAACCAGCCGGCCTATGAAGCCATGCTGGGAATCGGAATCACGGCTCTGGGGCTGGTGTTCCAGATCTTCACGAATCTGCGAAAAGAGGAAGATGAGGAAGACGATGAGGATGACGGGGACGACGGCCCGGATGAGGATCTGGGCAGACATGGCAGGAGAGAACCGGGCACAAGAAGTCAGGAACAACGGGAGAAAAGAGACCGGATTGAACAGTGGTAGCCATTGCGGAGGAACAAAAGATGCTGTTGACCAAGCGAAAAGAGTATAAACTGTATGTGGAAGTGAAGCAGGAGAACCGGGCGGAAGAGAAAGAGACGACGGAGCTTACCTTTTCCAATCTGGAACTGATCCACGAGATTGTGATGAGTTCTCTGCCCCAGCAGAGGCTGCCCCGCAGGACCAGCGTGCGGTTCGTGAATGAACTTTCCTATCGGATGTTCCTTCTGGAAACCGCGCTGGAGGTACAGGGGGATGTGCTGAAAAAATCCAGACGCATCGCGGATTTGGACTCTTCGGAGAAAAGCCTGATCCACTATTATCTGGGAATGGCGCTCACAAAGCTGATTGCCAGGAGAATGTTCAAAGTAGACTGCCTGCTTCCGGTGCCGGTCATCCCGGACGGGAAGGAAGGATATCTGAAATCCCCGGGCAGCAACCGCAACGATCTGATCGGCGGAAGCCTGTGGGAAGATACCTACAGTGTATGGTCGGTAAAGGGCCGGAGCCAGAACAGCCGGAACGCGGTCGCCATCGGATGCCGGGAGGTATCCGATTTCTCCAGGATCTGCGGAAGTCCCGCCGGGTGCAGAGGCGTATGTATGACCTATTATGAAAACGGATTTCTGAATGCGGTGGTGTATCTGCCGGAGGATACGGAGACGAAAAAGGGCAGGCAGGTGCCGGTGGATTTCGCCCGGGAGGATTACCTGAGGTCTTATTATCAGTGCGTGGAAGGACTTTTTGCCGCAAAAGGAGAGAAAAAGAATTACCGGCGCGACCGGAAATTTTTCGAGGACGGCCTGGCAGCCGCGATTCCTCTGTATCAGACGGCGGAGAGCGGGAAGCCCCGGGTTCTCCATGTGGGAATGTCCGAGAGCCTGCTGCGGGCGGTCCGGGGCGAGGAAGGGACCGTCGCGGAATGCGTCCGCTCTTTGTGCTGGCAGGAAACGCTGGACCGCGGAAAATATATGGGGGAAGATTTCATTTATCTGTACTGAGAGTGAGAAGAAAAAAGCGGATCCGGGATCCGGAAAAATGAACTTGCATTTGGCAGGGGAGTTTTTTATAATGAACGCAGACTGAGAAAAGGCGGATCCGGCCGAAAGATCCGCCGCGGAAAGGGGAAGTACCCATGTTAAGAGGAAAAACGGTGCTGCTTGGCGTGAGCGGCAGCATTGCAGCCTATAAAATCGCAGGTCTGGCGAGCGCCCTGGTAAAGCAGCATGCCACGGTTCATGTGCTGATGACCAGGAACGCGGTGAATTTTATCAATCCCATTACCTTCGAGACCCTGACCGGGAACAAATGTGTGGTGGATACCTTCGATCGGAACTTTCAGTTCCAGGTGGAGCACATCGGCCTTGCCACGGCGGCGGATGTGGTGCTGGTGGCTCCTGCCAGCGCCAACGTGATCGGAAAGCTGGCCCACGGAATCGCGGACGACATGCTTACCACCACGGTAATGGCGTGCAAATGCCCGAAGATTCTGGCGCCCGCCATGAATACCAACATGTTTGAGAATCCGGTGGTGCAGGACAATCTGGAAATTCTGAAAAAATACGGCTGGGAGCTGGTGCAGCCTGCGGTAGGGTATCTGGCCTGCGGAACCACAGGAGCCGGAAAGATGGAAGAGCCGGAAGTCCTGCTGGAATATATCTGCAAAGAGATAGCAAGACAGAAGGATCTGAAGGGAAAGAAAATTCTGGTGACGGCAGGACCGACCCAGGAATCCATAGATCCGGTGCGCTATGTGACCAATCATTCTTCCGGAAAGATGGGGTACGCGCTGGCGAAGGTGTGTATGCAGCGGGGCGCGCAGGTGACTCTGGTGACAGGACCGACTCACCTGGAAAAACCCAGATTCGTGGATGTGGTGGAGATTACGACGGCACGGGAGATGTTCGAGGCAGTCACGGCGAGAGCCGGGGAACAGGATATCATCATCAAGGCGGCGGCGGTGGCCGATTACCGCCCCAGAGAAGTGAAGAACACTAGATCGCGTGTTTCTCAGTCGGAGATTTCCCTGGAGATGGAGAAGACGGATGATATTCTGAAGTATCTGGGAGAACAGAAAAAACCCGGACAGTTTCTGTGTGGATTTTCCATGGAGACAGAGAACATGGTTGAGAATTCCAGAAAGAAACTGGAGAAGAAGAACCTGGACCTGATTGTGGCAAACAATCTGAAAGTGGAAGGGGCAGGATTCGCGGGGGACACCAATGTGGTGACTCTGATTTCGAGGGATCAGGAGGTTTCGCTCCCCAAAATGAGCAAGGAAGAGACCGCCAGCCGTATCCTCGATGTCATTGTGGATCATAAACAGGGATGAAGCCAGTGTAACGGGAGACCGTACGCATGGCAAAACGCCTGATTATGATAGAGAGCAATTAACAGGGCAGGGATTCCTGCCGGCTCATTGTATTGTATCTCATTTAAGAGAATAATAACAAGGAGGAGAAAAAATGACGAACAATGCAGCCTATGGACGGGCGAACGCGTCCAAAACCAAAGGCATGGCTCAGGTGGCACTTTTCGCTGCACTGATCATACTCATGTCTTTCACACCGTTTCTCGGGTATATTCCCCTGGGATTTACCCGCGCGACCATCATTCACATACCGGTAATCATCGGTTCTTTGCTTCTGGGACCCAAAAAAGGAGCGGGTCTGGGATTTGTGTTCGGACTGACCAGTTTCATCAACAATACCATCAATCCCACCGTCACTTCGTTTGTGTTTACCCCGTTCTACAGTCTGGGGGAATTCAGCGGAGGGGCCGGAAGCCTGATCATCTGTTTTATTCCCAGAATTCTGGTAGGGGTTGTCCCGTTTTATGTTTATCACTGGATCCGGAAAATGCAGAAAAAAGGTGAGGTATCCACCATCGGACTGGCGCTTGCCGGCATCAGCGGCGCGCTGGTAAACACTCTGCTGGTGATGAATCTGATTTTTCTGTTTTTCCGCGACGCTTACGCGGCGGCGAACGGTGTGGCGGTGGGAGCCGTCTATGGGTTTATCTTGTCGATTATCGGAATCAACGGTGTTCCCGAGGCGATCGTGGCGGGAATTATCACGGTTCTGATCGGAAGAGTTTTACTGAATAAAAATGTGAGAGCAAAATTAGGAGTCTGATATGGTTTTAGTCATTGATGTGGGAAATACCAATATTGTGGTGGGATGTATCGACGATGAGAAGACGTATTTTGTAGAACGTCTCTCCACGGTGCGTACCAAGACGGAGCTGGAGTACGCCATCGATCTGAAGAATGTGCTGGATATCTACAAAATACACCGCAAAGAGATCGAAGGCGGGATTGTGTGTTCTGTGGTGCCGCAGATTACCAATATCATCAAGCTGGCGGCAGAGAAGATTCTGCGAAAAAACATCATGGTGGTGGGACCGGGCGTGAAGACCGGCCTGAATATCCTGATGGACAATCCGGCGCAGCTGGGAAGCGACCTTGTGGCCGCGGCTGTGGCGGGAATCGCCCAGTACCAGGTGCCGCTGATCCTCATTGATATGGGGACAGCGACCACGGTCTGCGTGGTAGACGGAAAGAAGAATTACATCGGCGGCATGATTCTGCCTGGCGTGGGCGTGTCTTTGGACGCGCTCACCGCCCGGGCATCGCAGCTTCACGGCATCAGCCTGGAAGCGCCGAGGCATATTATCGGCAAAAACACCATCGAGTGTATGAAGAGCGGAGTCATCTACAGCAGCGCGGCCGGCCTGGACGGGGTCATCACCCGGATCGAGGAAGAGCTGGGTGAGAAGGCTACGGTGGTGGCGACGGGAGGCCTCGCCAAAAGCATTGTCCCCCACTGCCGGCAGAATATCATTCTGGACGATGATCTGCTGCTGAAAGGTTTGAAGATTATTTACGACAAGAACCGGAATTCCTGAGGAGGAAGGCGTATGCGTTTTTTCCATTTATCGGATCTGCACATCGGAAGACAGCTTCATTTTTATTCTCTGGCAGAAGATCAGAGGGAGATCCTGGATCAGATTGTCAGAAAGGCCAAAGAGCTTCGTCCGGACGCG
Source organism: uncultured Blautia sp. (assembly GCA_963927715.1). Taxonomy (GTDB): domain Bacteria; phylum Bacillota; class Clostridia; order Lachnospirales; family Lachnospiraceae; genus Blautia_A. The sequence goes on from CAWVBU010000002.1 coordinate 386,321, forward strand.
GTTCTGATCAGCGGAGATGTCTATGATAAGGCAGCTCCCTCCGCCCAGGCGGTGGAGATTTTTGATGAATTTTTGTACCGGCTGGCCCAGATCCAGCCGGCGATTCCGGTGCTGATCATCGCCGGAAACCACGATTCGGCCCAGCGGCTTGGCTATGCCAGCCGGCTTCTGGCGGAATCGCGGATTTATATTGCCGGCCATGGGCCGGAACGGGAGGGAGAGTATATGGAACGGGTCGTGCTGGAAGATGAATACGGGCCGGTCCATTTTTATTTGCTTCCGTTTCTGAAACCCAGTTACGTGCGGGGGCTTCTGGGGACAGAGGCAGCCTCCGCCCAGGATGCGGTCCGTCTGCTTCTGGAGAGGGAGACGATGGATCCGAAGGCGCGCAGCGTGCTGCTGACGCACCAGTTTTATACGGCGAATGGTACGAATCCGGAACAAAGCGATTCGGAATCCATTCAGGTGGGAGGGCTGCAGAACGTGGATGTGAGCGTGCTGGAGGCCTTCGACTATGCCGCCATGGGGCACATTCACCGCGGGCAGTCCATGGGGGAGAGCCGTTTTCGCTACTGCGGGACGCCCCTGAAATATTCGGTGAGTGAGCGCAAGGACCGAAAGACTCTGACGCTGGTGACCCTGAAGGAGAAAGGGACGGCGCCGGTGATCGAGGAGATTCCACTGGTTCCCCTGCGGGATCTGCGCCAGGAGAAGGGAACGCTGGAGGAAATCCTCTCCAGGAACGGTGCGGTCTGTGAGGATTATGTGAGTGTGATTCTGACCGACGAGGTGATTCCCTATCAGGCCAGGGAACGGCTGGAGAAGCGTTTTCCCCATCTTCTGGAAGTCCGGATTGAAAATTCCAGAACCAGAAAGCTTCAGAATCCGGAGAAAAGAGACCGGATTCTCACGGACCCGATGCAGGTGTTCGGCGATTTCTTTGTGCGGATGCAGGGAAGAAAGATGGAAGAAGAGGAACGAAAGATGATGGAGCAGGTGTTCCAGAAAGTGAAGGAGGATCAGGAATGAAGCCGGTTTTGCTGACCATGTCTGCGTTCGGATCCTATGCGTCCGAGACACAGATTGATTTTCGGAAGATGGACCATGGGATTTTTCTGGTGACCGGAGATACCGGAGCGGGAAAGACCACCATCTTTGACGCCATTACCTATGCCCTCTATGACCGGGCCAGCGGTCCGGCCAGGGACGGCAGCATGATGCGCAGCCAGTACGCGGCCCTGGATGTGCCTACTTATGTGGAGCTGATCTTTTCTTACCGGGGAGAAAACTACCGGATCCGGAGAAACCCGGAGTACGAACGTCTCAGCCAGAGGCGGGACAAAGACGGAAATTACCGCAGGACAAAGGAAAAAGCCCAGGTACAGCTGTTTTTGCCGGATGGAGAGGAGTTTTGCGGTTCCAAACGGGAGATCAATGAGAAAATTCAGGAGATTGTGGGGCTGGATTTTCGGCAGTTCACCCAGATTTCCATGATTGCCCAGGGAGAATTCCTGAAACTTCTCCATGCCAGATCCGAGGAGCGCAAGGAGATTTTTTCCCGGATTTTCGATACGAAGTTCTATGGGCAGGTCCAGGAAGAATTAAAGCAGCAAGAGAAAGATCTCTATGGAGAGCTGAAGGATCTGGAGAAGGTCTGTGATCTTCATCTGGGAGAGATTCTCTGCCGGAAAGCGGAACATCAGGCACAGCTGGAAGAGATTCAGAGGGAACGGAAAATCCCGGAGGGGATCCGCCTGCTGGAACAGCTTCTGGAAGAAACCCTTCTGGAGAAACAGAAGTGCCGGGAAAGGGCCGGTCAGATTCAGAAGCAGTGGGAGCTGGCCTCCGAGGGGACACAGGTCTGGGAGCAGGAAAAGAAAGCCCTGCGGGAACTGGAAGAGATCCGTGGGTGGCTGGAGCGGGAGGAGCCTCTGGCCCGGGAGAACCGGGAGAAGCTTCATGCGTTCCGGAAGCAGGCGGAGGAAGAAGAAGGGCAGCTGACCCGCCAGATCCAGTCGCTGGAGGAAGACCTGAAAAAATACGAAAAACTGGAGGAACTGCGCGACAAAAAGGAGCAAACCCAAAGCGAGAGGAAAGGATTCGTTCAGAATCTGGAGCAGTTTCGTCGGAAGATCCAAAGCCGCAGGGAAGAGGAACAAAAGCTTGCGGAAGAACAGGAAACCCTGAAGGAAGCTCCGGTGATGGCTTTGCAGGCAGCGCAGGCAGTCCGGGAAAGAGAAGAGCGTCAGCAGCTTTTTCAGAAGCTTGGGCAGATTTATGAACAGGCGGTGAAGGAGCGCAGGATCCTTGCGGCAGCCCGGGAAAAGCTGCAGAGATGCCAGGAGGAGTTCCAGGAAAAAGACAGCCGGTATAACCGGCTCACGGAAGAGTTCCTGAGGGAACAGGCAGGCATTCTGGCGGCCAGGCTGGAGGAAGGAATCCCCTGCCCGGTCTGCGGGTCTTTGGAGCATCCCTGCAAAGCGGTTCTGTCGGATCAGGCTTTGGATCAAAAGCTGGTGGAGAAAGCCCGGGAGGACAGAAACGCGGCGGAGGGAAAGAGAAATCAGGCCATGGAATCCTGGCAGGACTGCCAGCACAGCAGCAGGCTGCAGGAGGAACTGTGGAAAGACCATCTGAATAAACTGCCGGAGGCGGAGAAAGATTATCTGTCTTCCGGGGAGAGTCCCAGGGAATGGATCCGGAGAAAACAAAAGGAAACGGAACAGGAGACACGGCAGGCGCGGGAAGACGCTGACCGAAGAAGAGAGCAGGAGGAGCGCCTGAGGAAAATACAAAAGGAAAGGGAGCAGCTTCTGGTCCGGAAAGAGCAGGAGAAGGCACAGGAGGAGATGCTGGAACAAAACTGCCGGGAGTCTGAGAAAAAGATTCTGCTCCTGGAGAAAGAGGAAGCAATGCTTCGTGAGGGGATGAAAGGATCCCCGCAGGAGACCAGGGAGCGCTGCCATCAGGCCCGCAGGCGTCAGGAACAGATCCGCCGGGAACTCCAAAAGAAGCAGGAAGACCAGGAGACACAGGACCGGAAGATTTACGAAAATCAGGGACGGAAGAAGACCAGGGAAGAGATCTGCCTGGAGAGCCGAGGAAGGTGGGAGAAGGCAGACAGACGATACCGGGAGCTGACCGGAAATTCTCTGGTACGGGAGGAAGTCTCCCGAATCCGGGAACGGCTGGAGAAGGAGCGGGAGGAGCTTCAGGAGCAGCTCATGGAACTTCATCACGAGGAAGAAAAGAACCGGCAGATCCGGGAAGCGCTTCTTCAGTGCGCGAAAGAGTACGAGAACCAGGGACGGGAGTACGCCCTGATCCGGAATCTGAGCAGGACGGCCAACGGAAGCCTGACCCAGAGTTCCCGTCTGGATTTTGAATCCTATGTACAGAGACAGTATTTTGAGCAGATTGTGGATTATGCCAATCAGAGGCTGATACAGATGAGTTCCGGACAGTTTCTTCTCCAGTGCAGAAGACTGGAGGATCTGAAAAACCAGGGAAAGGTAGGTCTGGATCTGGACGTGTACAGTCTGGCCACAGATTCCGTCCGGGATGTGAAATCCTTATCCGGCGGGGAATCCTTTATGGCGGCCCTGTGTATGGCTCTGGGGCTGGCGGATGTGGTGCAGAATACCGCGGGAGCCATCCGTCTGGAGACCATGTTCATCGACGAGGGCTTCGGGGCCCTGGACGACGCTTCCAGGGAGCAGGCAGTGCGGATTCTCCAGGAGCTGGCAGGGGATCAGAAGATGATCGGCATCATTTCCCATGTGACCGAATTGAAAGAGCAGATCAGTCCCAGGCTGACCGTGGAGAAAACGCCGAAAGGAAGCAGGGCATACTGGATGTGAAAACAGACCGCGCCGCAGGTTTCGCAAGCCTGCGGCGCGGTCTGTTATGACAGAATCTTATTTTTTCTTACGGCTTCCCCGGTATTTCTCCTCGCAGTATTTGCAGCGGTAGACTTCATTTTCTTCATCGGTGAGGATGAAGATCTGGTCCAGTCCCTGTTCCACGGAGGTGATGCAGCGGGGATTTTTGCATTTGATGACGTTTACCACCTGTTTGGGAAGGCGAAGCTGCCGTTTCTCGACGATCTTCTCATCTTTGATGATGTTCACGGTGATGTTGTGATCAATGAATCCCAGAATATCCAGATCCAGTTTGTCGATGGGGCATTCCACTTTGATAATGTCTTTTTTGCCCATTTTATTGCTGCGGGCGTTCTTGATGATCGCCACGGTGCAGTCCAGTTTGTCCAGTTTCAGATCGTGATAGATGGTCATACTCTTTCCGGCTTTGATGTGATCCAGAACGTATCCCTCTTTCAATGCACCTACGTTTAACATACTTTCACCTCCAGTAATGTGAGAATCAGTGCCATGCGCACATAGACGCCGTACTGTGCCTGACGGAAATAAGCGGCGCGGGGATCACTGTCCACTTCCACGGCGATCTCATTCACTCTCGGAAGGGGGTGAAGAATGTACATATCCGGTCTGGCAAGTTCCAGTTTGGCCTTGTCCAGTATGTAGAAATCCTTCATGCGCACGTAATCCTCTTCGTTGAAGAAACGTTCCTTCTGGACACGGGTCATGTACAGAAGATCCAGTTCCGGAAGCGCGTCCTCCAGACGCTCCACCTCCCGGTGAGGGATGTTCTGCTTGTCCAGAACGCCTTCCCGGATGTAGCTGGGCAGGCGCAGTTCCTCCGGAGAGATGAGAACGAAGCGCACATTGGGGTAACGGACCAGCGCCTGGATCAGAGAGTGGACGGTCCGGCCGAATTTCAGATCACCGCACAGGCCGATGGTGAGATCTCCCAGGCGTCCCTTGAGGGAACGGATGGTGAGAAGGTCGGTCAGGGTCTGGGTGGGATGCTGGTGGCCGCCGTCTCCGGCGTTGATGACAGGAATGGAAGAAGCCATGGAAGCTACCAGCGGAGCTCCTTCCTTGGGATGGCGCATCGCGCAGATATCAGCATAACAGGATGTGACACGAATCGTGTCGGCAACACTCTCCCCTTTGGCCGCGGAGCTGGAATCCGCACTGGAAAAGCCTAATACGCTGCCGCCCAGGTTCAGCATGGCTGCCTCGAAGCTTAAACGGGTACGGGTGCTGGGTTCATAGAACAGCGTCGCCAGCTTTTTTCCCGCGCAGGCGTGGGCGTATTTCTCAGGGTTTTTCTCAATATCATTTGCCAGGTCAAGGAGCTGATCCAGTTCCTCGACGGACAAGTCCAGTGGACTCATTATATGTCTCATGTACTACCTCCTGATAAATGTTAAGTTGTCTGTTTCTTCCATCATATAATACTTGGCTTGATTTTTCAAGGAGAAAGCCAGAAATTCCAGGAGAATCAAAGGGAGGATTTCGGGACATCGGGGCAGAGGATTTTCTCATAAAACAGACCGATGAAAAACCACAGCGGCGCGTAATCCAGACGGATCAGCCCTTTGTAGTGACAGCGGCAGCCGCTGTAGTCCCAGGGGCAGGCGTGAATGCGGCGCAGGGCGGATCCGGTGGTGAATTCCACCAGATAAAATCCCATCATATAGAGGGTGCCCCGAAAGAAAAAAGGAACGTTTCCAAGGCGGCGGGAGAGAGGGCGGATGACCGCGGCCATTCCATAGATGGGAAACATCCACAGGGAGGAGGTGCCGCTCAGTGTGGGCTCTCCTTTCCAGAGACTGTGGAGTCCGGTCCAGAGGACTTCCAGTCCCCATCCCATGCTGCCGCAGAGAAGAAAATGATGTTTCATGGCGCAACCTCCCGTTTCGTAATTTCCTCTGTTAGTATGCCCGATTTCCCGGAGAAAATCAGGCGCGCGCAAAAAAAGAGCAGATCACCTAAATTTTACATTTTCCACAGGTTTCTTACGGGGTTTCGCCTTGAAAATCCAGAATTCCTGTACTATACTGATAAAGAATAACTGCATAAAACGGAGGCATTTATGAATTATCAGGAAAGTCGGGCTTATATGGAACAGGTGAACGCTTACGGGAGAGTTCTGGGCCTGGAAAATATTGAAGAACTGATGAAGAGACTGGGAAATCCCCAGGACGATTTGAAATTTATCCACGCGGCAGGAACCAACGGAAAGGGTTCCACGCTGGCTTATATATCCACGGCGCTTCAGGAGGCAGGCTACCGGGTGGGGAGATACACTTCCCCTGCGATTTATTCCTACCGGGAGATTATGACGGTGAACGGTGAAAACATCAGCGAGGAAGCTTTCGCCAGACACCTTACCCGGGTGGCTGCCGCCGCGGAGGAGATGGCGGATGAGGGAGGAGCCCATCCGACTCCTTTCGAGATTGAGACGGCCGTGGCTTTTTTATATTTTCAGGAGGAGGGCTGCGACCTGGTGGCTCTGGAGACCGGAATGGGCGGCGCCACAGACGCCACCAATGTGGTGAAAAATACGCTGCTGGCGGTTCTGACGCCGGTGGGGATGGATCACATGGGATTTCTGGGAAATACCCTGGGAGAGATCGCGAAGGTGAAAGCCGGGATTATTAAGCCGGGCTGCACCGTGGTCAGCGCGGCGCAAAAAACGGAGGCTGCCGCGGCGATTGCGCGGATGTGCCGGGAAATGGGAGCGAAGCTGGTCAGTCCCAAGGCGGGTGAGTGGCAGGTTCTCGCAAGCAGCTGTATGGGGCAGAGATTTTCCTGGAAGGGAACGGAATATGAGATTTCACTGGCCGGAGACTGTCAGATTGAAAATGCGGTTCTGGCGCTGACGGCTCTTCGGGAGCTTGAGGAAAAAGGATATGCCGTCGGGACGGAAGCGGCGCGAAGAGGACTGAGAAATACCCGGTGGGGCGGAAGATTTTCCGTTCTTGATCAGGAGCCGTTTTTCGTGGTGGACGGAGCTCATAATCCGGACGCGGCAAGGAGGCTGGAGGAGTCGGTGCTCCATTATTTTAAGGGAAAAGACATTTATTTTATTATGGGCATGTACCGGGATAAAGATTACGATCAGGTTCTGAGAAGGATGTGTCCTTACGCGAAGGGGATCTATACCATAGCGACGACACCCAGGGAACGTTCTCTGACCGCCCGGGAGCTGGCGGAGGCGGCCGGAAAATACCGGCAGCCGGTACAGGCCTGTGAAAGCCTGGAAGAGGCGGCCGAAAAAGCCTGGGAGGCGGCCGGAGAGCAGGATGTGATTCTGGCCTTCGGATCCCTGTCGTTTCTGGGCAGGATGACAGAGATTGTAGAAGAACACAAAAAGAATAAAACGCCCAAGAAGCGGTGAGATCAGGTGGGGATAACATGAGAAAAGCAAACGAATGTATTTTATACCGTGATTTTGAACACGGAGAGACACTGGAGCAGATGACCGGGCTGATGGAGATCAGCCGGGAGAGCAAAGAGGAATTGAAATCCTGCGGCGACCGGTTTTTTCAGTGTGCCAATCAGCTGGTGGAGCTGGCCGGAAATTATGGATTTTCCGGAAATCTGTGGCACAACTATCTGACTTTTTTGCTGGTAAACCATGAGAACGCGTTCAGTACCTCCTGCGAGATTGTGGGCGCGGTGGAGGGGACCATCAACCGGATCGCGTACCACGATTTTGAGATTTTCAAAGAATTGTACGATTTTGACTTTACGGCTTTTGATGAGGCTTTCGGCGGTCTGTGGAGCAGCTTTCTGGCGCGGTATGAGAATATCAACGAGAACAGCAAGCTGTTCAACCAGAGGATCCGGAACCGGATCTGTGATCTGAGCAGAAAGCTGGGGCAGGCACAGACGGTGGAAGAATTCATGGAGGATATGGTGGAGTTTTACCGGGAATTCGGCGTGGGCAAGCTGGGACTGCACAAAGCCTTCCGGGTGGGACACGATGAAAACGGCCGGGTGGTGATCGAGCCGATCACAAAGATCGCCCACGTCCATCTGGACGACCTGGTGGGTTATGAGATCGCCAAGAAAAAACTGATTGATAATACAGAGGCTTTTGTCCAGGGACGCAAGGCGAACAACTGCCTGCTGTTCGGCGACGCGGGAACCGGAAAATCTTCCAGCATCAAGGGAATTCTCAACCAGTATTACGATCAGGGACTGCGGATCATCGAGGTCTACAAACATCAGTTCAAAGATCTCAACGAGGTGATCTCACAGATCAAAAACCGGAATTACAAATTTATTATTTATATGGATGACCTGTCTTTTGAGGAATTCGAGATTGAATACAAATATCTGAAAGCGGTTATCGAGGGAGGCCTGGAGAGAAAGCCGGAGAATGTGCTGATCTACGCCACTTCCAACCGGCGTCATCTCGTCCGGGAGCGCTACGGGGATAAGCTGGAGCGGATGGACGAGGACGATCTGCATTCTTCCGACACCGTTCAGGAGAAGCTTTCCCTGGTATACCGGTTCGGTGTGACCATCTATTTCGGCGCGCCGGATAAGAAGGAATTTCAGAATATTGTGCGGGTTCTGGCTAAGCGTCATGGAATCACCATGCCGGAGGATGAGCTTCTTCTGGAAGCGAACCGCTGGGAACTGAACCATGGAGGGCTGACCGGACGTACCGCGCAGCAGTTTATCGATTACCTGCTGGGGCAGCAAAAGTAAAAAAGGGAGGAAATGAGATATGGCGATTACCACATTTGCGGCGATTGACCTGGGCTCCTATGAGGTGAGCATGAAAGTCTTCGAGCTTTCCAAGAAGCTTGGCATGCGGGAAGTGGACTACATCCGTTACCGCATGGATCTGGGAAAAGACACCTACAGTCAGAGACATCTGACCGGGGAGCGTCTCCAGGAACTGTGCAAAGTCCTGGAAGGTTTCCGGGAGATCATGGATGGCTATCAGGTACAGGATTACCGGGTCTGCGCGACCAGCGCTTTTAGGGAAATGGAGAATTCCACCATCACCCTGGAGCAGATTTACCGGCGCACCGGAATGAAAGTGGAGATTCTGAGCAGTTCCGAGCAGCATTTCCTGGGATACAAATCCATCGCTGCCATCGAAGCCGGATTTAAGAAAATGATTCAGAAGGGAACCGCCATCCTGGATGTGGGCGGCGGAAGCACACAGATCTCCCTTTTCGACAAAGACACCCTGGTGACCACGCAGAATCTGCGGATCGGCAGTCTGCGGATCCGGGAACGTCTGCGCGATCTGATGAAAGAGACGACCCATTACGATCAGCTGATCGCGGAGTATATCCGCAACGAGCTGGTGGTATTTGAGCGGCTCTACCTGAAGGACCGCAATGTGAAGAATGTGATTTTGCTGGGAGATTTCCTCCAGGATATCATTTTCCGCGAGGAGCTGGCAGACCGGATTATCACCCGAGAGGAATTCGGCAATCGCTATGAGCAGCTGGTCTATAAGACGGCGGATTCCCTGGCTCTGGAGATGGATATCCCCCCCGAGTATGCTTCCCTGGTGGTTCCCATGATGGTTATCTACAAGAACATCATCGATCTGTTCGGGGCGGAGGCGATCTGGGCTCCCGGCGTGAGCCTTGCGGACGGAATCGCCTATGACTACGGAGAAAAACATAAAATCCTGAAAACCAATCACAACTTCGAGAACGATATTCTGGTGGCCGCCAGAAATATCGGGGAACGTTTTTCCAGCGGAAAGAACCACATTCAGGGGACGACAAATCTGGCTTTGATGATTTTCGACGGAATGAAGAAGATCCACGGCATGGGTCCCAGAGAGCGGCTTCTGCTGCAGATCGCGGTGCTTCTCCATGACTGCGGCAAGTACATCAGCATGACCAATGTGGCGGAATGCTCCTATAATATTATCCGCTACACGGAGATCATCGGACTGTCCCAGGCAGAGCAGAAGATTATCGCCAATGTGGTGCGGTATAACCGGGAAGATTTCGCGGACTTTGAGGAAGTCAGCCGTCTGGAAGGGCTGGATAAAAACAGTTATCTGCTGGTGGCGAAAATGGTGGCGATCCTAAGGCTTGCCAACGCCATGGACCGGAGCCATTACCAGAAGGTGGAGGCGCTGAAAGCCGTGATCCGGGAGGAAGAGCTGCACGTGATTGTGGATTCCAGCAAGGACGTCAGCCTGGAACTGGGACTTTTGAAAGACAAGCTGGATTTCTTTGAGACGATCTTCGGCATTCGTCCGGTGATCAGACGCAAGAGAAAGAGATGAGAGGGAGGAAGAGATGGATCTGAAGAAGTTTGAAAAACCGGAATACTATGTGAACCGTGAGCTGAGCTGGATTAAATTCGACGAACGTGTGCTCAGCGAGGCAAGAGACAAGACCCTGCCGCTGTTTGAGCGGCTGAAATTCCTGAGCATTACCGCGTCGAACCTGGACGAATTTTTCATGGTGCGTGTGGCGTCCCTGAAGGATCAGGTTCACGCGAAATACGAGAAGCCGGATATTGCCGGCCTCACGCCGAAGGAGCAGCTGGCGCAGATCAGTGAGAAAACCCATGAGCTGGTGCAGGTGCAGTATAACACCTATAACCGTTCCCTGCTTCCCGCTCTGGAGAAAGCCGGTCTGCATGTGATCCAGGAGCACGAGATGCTCACTGAGGAACAGAAAGTCTATGTGGACAAATATTTTGAGGAGAACGTCTACCCGGTTCTGACGCCGATGGCGCTGGACTCCTCCCGGCCTTTCCCGCTGATCCGGAACAAGACGCTGAACATCGGAGCGCTGATCGCGAAGAAAGATAAAAAGGGACAGAAGGTGCTGGATTTTGCCACGGTACAGGTGCCTTCGGTTCTGCCCCGGGTGATTCTGATTCCGGGAACCGGGGAAAAGACCAAGGCCGTGATCTTCCTGGAGGAAGTGATCGAGCGCAACATCGGCAAACTGTTTCTGAACAACGATGTGGTCTGCGCCCATCCCTACCGGATCATGCGGAACGCGGATCTGAGCATCGATGAGGATGAGGCGGAGGATCTGCTGGTGGAGATCCAGAAACAGCTGAAAAAACGGCAGTGGGGTGAGGTGATCCGCCTGGAAGTGGAAGAGAAGATGGATCCCCGCCTGCTGAAGATTCTGAAGACGGAGTTCGCCATCAAAAACGACGACATTTTCATGATTCCCGGACCGCTGGATCTGACGGTTCTGATGAAGGTGTACGGACTGGATGGATTTGAAGAATATAAAACGGACGGCTACACACCGGCCCGGGTGGCTGCCTTCCGTGGATACGACAGCATTTTTGACCGGATCCGGGAGGGGGATGTCTTCGTGCACCATCCCTATATGAGCTTCGATCCGGTGGTGCAGTTCGTACAGCAGGCGGCCAAAGATCCCAATGTGCTGGCGATTAAGCAGACGCTCTACCGCGTCAGCGGCCATTCTCCGATCATAGCGGCTCTGGCTCTGGCGGCGGAGAACGGCAAACAGGTCAGTGTCCTGGTGGAACTGAAAGCCCGGTTCGATGAGGAGAACAATATTGTCTGGGCGAAGAAGCTGGAGAAGGCAGGCTGTCACGTGATCTACGGTCTGGTGGGCCTGAAGACCCACAGTAAAATCACGCTGGTGGTGCGCCGGGAAGAGACGGGAATCCGCCGGTATGTGCACCTGGGAACCGGAAACTACAACGATTCCACGGCGAAGCTTTATACCGACTGCGGACTGTTCACCTGCGACGCGCGGATCGGCGAAGACGCCACGGCAGTCTTCAACATGCTCTCCGGATATTCGGAGCCGAAATACTGGAATAAGCTGGTGGTGGCGCCTCTGTGGATGAAAGACCGGTTCCTGAAGCTGATTGAGATGGAAGCCAATCACGCGAAGGCCGGAAGAGAAGCGCACATTATGGCGAAGATGAACTCTCTGTGTGATCCGAAGATCATGGGAGCTTTGTATTACGCGTCTTCCTGCGGGGTGAAGATTGACCTGGTGGTGCGCGGAATCTGCTGTCTGAAGGTGGGAATCCCGGGAGTGAGCGAGAATATCACTGTGCGCTCCATTGTAGGGGATTTCCTGGAACACAGCCGGATCTTTTACTTCTATAATAATGGCGGCGAAGAGGTCTTCATGGGAAGCGCGGACTGGATGCCGAGAAATCTGGACCGCCGGGTGGAGATCGTGTTCCCGGTGGAAGACGAGGCCATCAAACGCCAGGTGATTCATATCCTGGAAGTAGAGCTGATGGATAACCGCAAGGCTCATGTGCTGCAGGCGGACGGAACCTATGTGAAACCGGACCGCCGCGGAAAAGCCCTGATCAATTCACAGATGGAATTCTGCAGGGAAGCACAGGAGCAGGCAAAAGAGAAGAGCAAAGGGGAGCAGACCCGGGTGTTTATCCCGGCGGAACCTGCGGAAGACCCCGAGGAGGAAGTGTAAAGCGGTGGAAGAAAAAGAATACACACAGGTATTTCATGAATTTCCTCCGGTCTTTGATGAGACGTCGAAAATCCTGATTCTGGGAACTTTCCCCTCTGTGAAATCCAGGGAAGGACAGTTCTATTATCATCACCCTCAGAATCGATTCTGGAAAGTTACTGCGGCACTGGTACAGGAACCGGTGCCGCAGACCATTTCCGAGAAAAAGGCCATGCTGCTGCGGGGACATATCGCTGTCTGGGATGTGGTGCAAAGCTGCCGGATTCTGGGATCCAGCGACAGCAGCATCCGGGATGTGGTGCCGGCGGATCTGGGGAAAATTCTGGATTACGCGAAAATCCGGCAGATTTTCGCCAATGGGACTACGGCCCTGCGTCTGTACCGGCGTTACTGTGAGAAGGACACCGGCCGGGAGGCCATCGGGCTTCCCTCCACCAGCCCTGCCAACGCGGTCTGGCGGCTGGATGCTCTGATCGAAAAATGGCGGGAAGAAATTCTTCCCTTCCTCCGGTGAACAGGAAGGCTTTGTTGTGTTGCTGCGTGAAAATATTTCTTTTTTTTTCGCACAAAACAGAGATTTTGATTGAAAAGTTCCATAAAATGGTCTACACTGGAATCAGAGAAGGCAATCGGAAAATACAGACGGAGGAAGGTTATGGCTGAATTATGGGATTTGTATGACGCGGATGGCCAAAAGACGGGAAGGTTCCACGAGCGTGGGAAACCGCTGCCGCCGGGAGGCTATCATATCATCATACATGTTTGGATCAGGAGCCGGGAGGGAAATTATCTGATGTCCCGCAGGCACCCCCTGAAATCTTACCCGCTGCTGTGGGAGTGTACCGGAGGATCGGTTCTGGCAGGAGAAGACAGTCTCACGGGCGCCATGCGGGAGGTGCGGGAGGAACTGGGAGTCGTCCTGGACCAGGAGAAAGGCGGCCTGTTCAAGGCAGAGCGCCAGGACAATTATCAGGTTTTCTATAACGTCTATCTGTTCCAGCTGGATGAGAACACGCCCCTGCATCTGCAGGAGGATGAGGTGGTGGACGCGCGCTGGATGAGTCCGGAGGAGATCCGCCAGCTGGCAAAGGCCGGAGAGCTGATGCCGATGCTGAAGTATTATGAGGATGTATTTGCGAGTGAGGGATAGAGAAAAGCAGAAGGGCATTCTTCTGTCACGGGATTTCGTGATGGAAGGATGCCCTTATTTCTGTTAAGAAAACGAAAAAAGCAGAGATTCGATCTCTGCTCTTTAACAGTCTGTAGGGGAGTCGAACCCCTGATTCTGCCGTGAGAGGGCAGCGTCTTAACCACTTGACCAACAGACCTTATTCAATTAAATAAACCGTTATGACTCTCCATAACAAACAGTCTGTAGGGGAGTCGAACCCCTGATTCTGCCGTGAGAGGGCAGCGTCTTAACCACTTGACCAACAGACCACATCAAATCAGTGCTTGATTATAATACTACACCTGATGACAAAATGCAAGCACTTTTTTTGATTTTTTCAACTTTTTTGGTAATTGCGGATATGGAGTGAAAATTACAGGCGGTTCGGATTTTTACGGAATCCATTGGTAAAAACTGGAAGCTATGCCGTCCTTAAATGCGGTTGAATCCCCTGTTTATCTTGATTAAAATATATTTAGCGGCGGGAATGGTTCGATTTACGTGTCAAATCGGCACAAAAGGAATGAAAAAGAAGGATTCGCGCAATGCTATAAAAAGTGAGAGGAAGCCTGCGGACAGATGCAGGCGGGAATCTCAACAATCATGCTGTCAGCAGGAATGACAGAAAAAGGGGACATCTGACGGTGTGTGAAGGCCAGGAGGTTATCGATGGAACAGGAAAAGGCCGGAGCACTGGTTGTGAAAATGTTCGGCAGCTTTTCCCTGTTATATAACGGGAAATCACTTTCCGGGCAGAAGACGGCAGAATCACAGTTTATCTATCTGATGCAGATGGTGCTGCATCATCGGAAAAAAGGAATCAGCAGAGCGGCAGTGGAGGAGGTTCTCTTTGGAGACCGGGATATCGAGGATCCGCGCCACGCGTTTCGCAGTGTTTTGTACAACGCGAAAAAGAAACTGGAGCGGGGAGGATGTCCCAGGGCGGATTATTTTATCCAGAGAAACGGCATGATTTTCTGGAATGAGGCGATTCCGGTGGAGGAAGACGCTGAGAAATTCGAGCAGCTTTACGCGAAGGCACGAGGGGCACAGGACAATGAAGAGCGCCTGCAGTTTCTGCTTCAGGCCTGCCATACTTATACCGGGGAGTTTCCGGAAATGTACGCGGGAATCCTCTGGGCAGCGGCGGAAGGCCGGCGTTACCGGGCTATGTTTTACCGCTGCGTGGAAGAGATCGTGGAACTTCTGAGAGATAAACAGGATTATATGACCATGCAGGAGGTCGGGCTGTATGCCGATACGGTTGAGCGATACTTTGAAGAACGGGGACTGAAACCATCGCAGAGGCTGATGGATTCTCTCAGGCAGCTGGGAGAGGCGATCCTTCATTTCATCCGGCGCAGCGATGTGGTGAACCGTTACGGAAAAGGACAGTATCTGATTCTGCTGTTGAACATTTCGCTGGAGAACTGTAAGGTAGTCCAGAAGAGAATCGACGGGATGTTTCGAAGCGGCCGCCAGCGGACCGGTGTGAAATATCATGTGAGCAGTACCTTATGAAGATAGAAAAAAGAGGAGCACAGCTTTAGGATTATCCGGAGCCGCGCTCCTCTTTTTCTCAATTCACAGTCTCCTTTCCATTTTCATTTCGCTTTTTTCGTGGTTTTATTTTTTTGAAATACAAAATGTGAAAAAAATACCATTGAATTGGAATTGGAACTACGTCCCAGTGTAATGTGCAAGTAGGATTTCTCTTTCTCTGGCGCTTCTGTTTGGGAAGACCGCGCGAGCATTTGAGGAGTGAAAATCCGCAGCAAAAAGGAGATGCAGACCATCCACGGAACCAAGGCTTTCTTTTCCGCCTCAAAATCCCCCTCCCCACATAAAATTTGCATTTTCCCCGAAAATGTTGTTATAATATGATGCCAGAGGATCAGAAATACCTCCATACCTGGGGGAATGCTTGCATATCCCCAGGTATGGCGGTATTTCTGGGACGCCCAAACATGAGAAAGGAGCCCGATAGGGCGGATTTCGAATGTTTGTCAGGATTACGAGAGCACGAAGTGCGGAGGAATCCTGTTGGCATCAGTATGTCTGGGGACTTAAAACATAAAAAAAGCCCGGCAGGGCGAAGTTCGATAGAAAGAAACGAAAAGAAAGGATTTGGAAGTATGGCAAAGAAGAATACTTACGATGCAGCCAGTATTTCGGTCCTGGAAGGACTGGAGGCAGTCCGGAAGAGACCGGGGATGTATATCGGAAGTGTATCTCGAAAGGGACTGAATCATCTGATTTATGAGATCGTGGACAATTCGGTGGACGAGCATCTGGCCGGCTACTGCAGTCATATCCGCGTGACACTGGAGAAGGATGGTTCCTGTACCGTGGAAGATGACGGAAGGGGCATACCGGTGGATATGCACGAGAAAGGCGTCGCCGCGGAGCGGCTGGTGTTCACCACTCTGCACGCGGGAGGAAAATTTGACGATTCGGTCTACAAGACCAGCGGCGGTCTGCACGGAGTCGGTTCTTCCGTGGTCAATGCGCTGTCCACTTACCTGGATATAAAAATCAGCCGGGACGGATATGTTCACCATGACCGTTACGAGAGAGGAATTCCCGTGGTGGAGCTGGAGCAGGGACTTCTGCCCCGGCTGGGACGGACCAAGGAGACCGGGACCTGTGTGAATTTCTCGCCGGATCCGGAGATTTTCGAAAAAAACCCGTTTCTCGGCGACGGAGGTGAAAAGCCGTCTCCACGAAACCGCATATCTGAATCCGAATCTGACCATTGAATTCGAGGATCTGAGGGGGGAAGAACCCCAGAAGATCACATACCACGAACCTGAGGGAATCATCGGGTTTGTCCGGGAGCTGAATCAGAGCAAGGAGACGCTCCACGAACCGGTATATCTGAAAGGAGAATCCGAGGGGATTTCTGTGGAAGCAGCTTTTCAGTATACCAATGAATTCCACGAAAATGTGCTGGGATTCTGCAACAACATTTACAATGCGGAGGGAGGAACCCATCTGACCGGCTTCAAGACGGTGTTCACCAGCGTGATGAATACCTACGCCCGGGAGCTGGGAATCCTCAAGGAAAAAGACAACAATTTTACCGGGGCGGATATCCGAAACGGAATGACGGCAGTGATCTCCATCAAGCATCCGGCTCCCCGTTTCGAGGGCCAGACAAAGACAAAGCTGGATAACCAGGATGCGTCCCGGGCGACTTCCAAGGTGCTGGGCGAGCAGCTGGTGCTGCATTTTGACCGGAATCTGGACGAACTGAAGGCGGTGCTCTCCTGCGCGGAGAAAGCGGCGAAAATCCGTAAGACAGAAGAGCGGGCGAAGACCAACCTTCTGACCAAGCAGAAATATTCCTTTGATTCCAACGGAAAACTGGCCAACTGCGAGAAGAAAGATCCTTCCCTGTGTGAGATTTTTATCGTGGAGGGAGATTCCGCCGGGGGCTCCGCGAAGACCGCCAGAGACCGGAATTATCAGGCTATTCTGCCCATCCGCGGAAAAATCCTCAATGTGGAGAAGGCCACCATCGACAAAGTGCTGGCCAACGCGGAGATCAAGACCATGATCAACGCGTTCGGCTGCGGATTTTCCGAGGGATACGGGAATGATTTCGATATCGCGAAACTGCGTTACGATAAGATTATCATTATGGCCGACGCGGATGTGGACGGCGCGCATATTTCCACCCTGCTTCTGACCCTGTTTTACCGGTTCATGCCGGAGCTGATCTATGAGGGACATGTGTACATTGCCATGCCGCCGCTGTATAAAGTTATGCCGAAGAAAGGGCCCGAGCAGTATCTCTACGACGATAAGGCGCTGGAGAAATACCGGAAGAACCATAAAAGCGGAACCTTTACCCTGCAGCGGTACAAAGGACTCGGGGAGATGGATCCCCAGCAGCTGTGGGAGACCACTTTGAATCCCAAGACCAGAACACTGCGGCGGGTAGAGATTGAGGACGCCCGTCTGGCGTCCAGCGTGACCGAGGTTCTCATGGGGTCTGAGGTGCCGCCGAGAAAGGCGTTTATCTACGAGCACGCGCAGGATGCGCAGCTGGATATATAGGAAGGATGACAGATAGATGAGAGAAGAGATGAATGATCAGATTATCCGCACCGATTACGCGGAGATCATGCAGAAATCTTATATCGATTATGCCATGAGCGTGATCATTTCCCGCGCGCTGCCGGATGTGCGGGATGGACTGAAACCGGTCCAGAGAAGAACGCTTTATGATATGTATGAGCTGGGGATCCGCTATGACCGGCCTTACCGGAAATGCGCGAGAATCGTGGGAGATACCATGGGTAAATACCATCCCCACGGAGACAGTTCGATCTATGAAGCTCTGGTGGTGATGGCCCAGGAGTTCAAAAAAGGCCAGCCCCTGGTGGACGGACATGGAAATTTCGGATCCATCGAAGGGGATGGAGCCGCGGCCATGCGTTACACGGAGGCAAGGCTGCAGAAACTGACCCAGGAGGTTTATCTGGCCGACCTGGATAAAAACGTGGTGGATTTCGTCCCGAATTTCGATGAGACGGAGCGGGAACCGGAAGTTCTGCCGGTGAAGATTCCCAACCTTCTGATCAACGGCGCGGACGGAATCGCTGTGGGTATGGCGACCAGCATACCGCCGCACAATCTGGGGGAAGTGATTGACGCGGTGAAGGCTTACATGAAAAACAATGAGATCACCACCAAAGGACTGATGCGTTATCTGAAAGGGCCGGATTTCCCCACCGGCGGAATCGTGGTGAATCAGGATGAGCTGCAGAAAATTTACGAGACCGGAAGCGGCAAAATCCGGCTGCGGGGCAAGGTGGAGGTGGAGAAAGCCAAGGGAGGACGGCTGCACCTGGTGATCACAGAGATCCCCTATACCATGATCGGCGCGAATATCGGAAAATTTCTCAACGATGTGGCGGCTCTGGTGGAGAGCAGAAAGACCACGGACATTGTGGATATTTCCAATCAGTCTTCCAAAGAAGGAATCCGTATCGTGCTGGAACTGCGCAAGGATACCGACGTGGACAATCTGATCAATATGCTGTACAAAAAGACCAGGCTGGAAGATACGTTCGGCGTCAATATGCTGGCCGTGGCTGACGGAAGGCCGGAGACACTGAGTCTGAAGCAGATCATCGAGCATCATGTGGAGTTCCAGTTCGAGATCGCCAACCGGAAGTACCGGACGCTGCTGAACAAAGAACTTGAGAAAAAAGAAGTCCAGGAAGGACTCATGAAGGCGGTGGATGTCATCGATCTGATCATTGAGATCCTCAGAGGAAGTAAAAATCAGCAGCAGGTAAAAGAATGCCTCACCAGGGGTGTGACAGAGGGCATCCGCTTCAAGACTAAGGCCAGCGAGAAAGCCGCGTCCCGGCTGCGGTTCACGGAGCGGCAGGCCACGGCAATTCTGGAGATGCGTCTCTACCGTCTGATCGGGCTGGAGATGGAAGCCCTGATCGGAGAGCACGAGGCCACGCTGGCGAATATCGCCCGCTATGAGGACCTTCTGAATCATTATGATTCCATGGCCGGCGCCATCATGAAAGAGCTGGACGCCGTGAAGAAGGAATTCGGAAGAAAACGCCGCACGGCGCTGGAGAATGCCCAGGAGGCAGTCTACGAAGAGAAGAAGATCGAAGAGATGCAGGTATGGTTCCTGATGGACCGTTTCGGTTATGTGAAGACCATTGACAAGACGGTTTACGAGAGGAATAAAGAGAGCATTCTCGGGGAGAATAAGTATGTCTTTTCCTGTATGAATACAGACCGGATCTGTATCTTCACCGACACAGGAAAAATGCACTCGGTGAAAGTGCTGGATATCCCGCTGATGAAGTTCCGGGACAAAGGAACGCCGGTGGACAACCTGAGCAACTACAACAGCCAGGAAGAACAGATCCTCTACGTGGCGGGAATGGAAGAGCTGAAGAAGTCTACGCTGCTGTTCGCCACGGAGAAGGCGATGCTCAAGCAGGTGCCGGGTGAGGAATTCGACGTCTCGAAGAGAACCATCATGGCGACGAAGCTTGCGGACGGCGACCGGCTCCTCTTCGTGGGAGCGGCGGACGCCATGGAATATGTGGTGCTCCAGAGCAAGGACGGCTATTTCCTGCGCTTCCTCAAGCAGGAAGTTCCGGCGAAGAAAAAGGGCGCGGTCGGCGTGCGGGGAATGCGTCTGGGAGAGGGCGATGTTCTGGAACACGCCTACCTTCTGGAAGGCCATGTGGATTACACGGTGGAGTACCGGGAGAAGAAAGTGACGCTGAACCGTCTGCGGCTGGCGAAACGAGATACCAGGGGAACGAAGACCCGTCTGTGAAAAATGACAGAAAACAAAAGGGCTTTCCCCGGGGAATTCGCTGAAATTGTGCCTTGATTTTCTATTTTAATAGTGCTACAATGAATACGATCTAATGATACTGTCAACATGGAGTGGGCCGCAAGGTCCACTCTTTTGCGTAACAGGAAAATCCGTTTACGGGGGATAGGTGGTGAGAAATTTGTCTCGAAGAGAAACATATGAACAGAAAGCAGAGGAACTGTTGCTTCCCCTTGTGGAGGCACATCAATTTGAACTGGTGGATGTGGAATATGTCCGGGAGGCAGGAAACTGGTATCTGCGTGCCTATATTGACAAGGAAGGCGGAATCACGGTGGATGACTGCGAAGTGATCAGCAGAGCCTTCAGTGATCTTTTGGATGAGAAAGATTTCATTGAGGACAGTTATATCCTGGAGGTGAGTTCACCGGGGCTTGGACGTCCGCTGAAGAAAGAAAAAGACTATGCCAGAAGCATGGGAAAGGAACTGGAGATCAGAACCTACCGTCCCATTGACCGTCAGAAAGAATTTTATGGGATTTTGACTGCATATGATAATAACAGTGTGACCATTGAAGAACAGGATAAGACCAGGCGGACCTTTGACAAGAAGGAGATTGCCCTGATCCGTCTGGCCATTGATTTTTAATCAGATTAGGAGGAAAAAAGAAAAATGAACACAGAGTTATTGGGAGCCTTGGAACTGTTGGAGAAAGAGAAGAACATCAGCAAAGAAACTCTGCTGGATGCCATAGAGCAATCCCTGATCCAAGCCTGTAAGAATCACTTCGGAAAGGCAGACAACGTCAAAGTCAGCATTGACCCTCAGACCTGTGATTTTCATGTATATGCGGAGCGCACCGTCGTAGAACAGGTGGAAGATCCGGCGCTGGAGATTTCCCTGGAGAAAGCGCTGCAGATCAGTGGAAAAGCGGAGCTGGGAGATGTGATTCAGGTACCGGTTAATTCCAAGGAATTCGGAAGAATTGCCACCCAGAACGCGAAGAATGTGATTCTCCAGAAGATCCGCGAGGAAGAGCGCAAAGTCATTTACAATGAGTATTACGGAAAAGAAAAAGATGTGGTTACGGGAATCGTACAGAGAAATCTCGGAAGAAACGTAAGCGTTAATCTGGGAAAAGCCGACGCGATCCTGAATGAAAACGAGCAGGTGAAAACCGAGCACTTCAAACCCACCGAGCGGATCAAGGTCTATATTCTGGAGGTGAAGGATACCCCGAAGGGACCGAGAATCCTGGTATCCCGGACCCATCCGGAACTTGTGAAGCGTCTGTTTGAGTCTGAAGTGGCGGAAGTGAGAGACGGAACCGTGGAGATCCGCAGCATCGCCAGAGAGGCCGGCTCCAGAACCAAGATTGCGGTCTGGTCCAACGATCCGGATGTGGATCCGGTGGGCGCCTGCGTGGGTATGAACGGAGCCAGAGTCAACGCCATCGTCGATGAGCTGCGGGGGGAGAAGATTGATATCATCAACTGGAGCGACAACCCGGCGATCCTGATCGAGAACGCGCTGAGCCCGGCCAAGGTCATCGCCGTTATGGCGGATCCGGACGAGAAGACAGCTCTGGTGGTCGTGCCGGATTATCAGCTGTCCCTGGCCATCGGAAAAGAGGGACAGAACGCGCGTCTGGCTGCAAGGCTGACCGGATTCAAGATTGATATCAAGAGCGAGACCCAGGCCCGTGAGGCGGGGGATTTCTACGACTATGAAGACGAGGATGACCTGGACGAGTACGAGGATGATTACGAGGATTCCTACGGAGACTATGAAGAGGACGGCGCGTACGATGAGCCGGATGAGACAGGCGAGGAAGTTGTAGAACATGAAGACGAGAAATAAAATTCCCATGCGGCAGTGTACCGGCTGCCGGGAGATGAAAAATAAAAAAGAGATGATGCGGGTTCTGCGTACCGGGGACGGGGAGATCGTCCTGGACACCACCGGCAGAAAGAACGGCCGCGGGGCCTACCTGTGCTACAGTCTGGAGTGCCTGAAGAAAGCACGGCGCAACAAAGGACTGGAACGGTCGCTGAAAGTGGAGATCCCGGAGGAAGTCTACGAGAAGCTCGCGAAGGAGTTCGAGGAGATTGAACAGAAAGAGAAATAAAATGATGTCCCTGATCGGCCTGGCTACCCGGGCGGGAAAGACGGCAAGCGGAGAGTTTTCCACAGAGAAAGCAGTCAAATGCGGGCAGGCACAGCTTGTGGTGATCGCGGGCGACGCTTCGGAAAACACGAAAAAGAAATTTTCGAATATGTGCACGTATTATCAGGTGCCGTTTCTGATTGCCGCGGACAAAGAGACGTTGGGACATTGTATGGGGAAAGAATACCGTGCCAGCCTGGCAGTATCCGATAAAAATTTCGCGGACGCGATTTTGAAAGCCGCCAAAGACAGCCCAGAATAACCGAAAAGGGAGTGAGGCAGAACATGGCGAAAGTAAGAGTTCATGAACTGGCCAGGGAGCTGGGGATGACGAACCGGGAGGTTCTCATGACCCTGAAGATCCTGGGCATGGATGTGAAAAGCCATATGAGCAGTGTGGAAGATACGCTGGCCGGAGAAGTCAGAGAAAAATATAAGATGATAAGAAAGGAACAGAAAGTGGAAGGACCAAATAACGAAAAAAATGTAAATAAACAGGAGGAAACTCCGAAGAAAAAGAAAAATATTATCCGCGTCTACCATGCGCAGAACGCCAGTGACGGCGGAAGAAAAAAACAGGGTGAGCGCCGCAGAGGCGAGCGCCGGCCCGGACAGGGAAGAAACCAGAATGCCGGACGGGGCGCGGCTCCTTCCCCCAGAAACCAGGGAGAGAAGCCCGTGGAGAATCCGGAAGCAGCAAAGAGCAGCGCGGCCGGCCAGCAGAATACCGGAGCGCCGAGAACCGGCCGTCCTTATCAGGACCGCCAGGGAGGCCGCGGAGAAGGCCAGGAGCGTCAGGAGCGCCGTTTTGACAACCGCGGAGACGGACAGGGAAGATCCCAGGGCCGGGGCGGACGTTTCTCTGACCGCCAGGGAGGCCGCGGAGAAGGCCAGGAGCGTCAGGAGCGCCGTTTTGACAACCGCGGAGACGGACAGGGAAGATCCCAGGGCCGGGGCGGACGTTTCTCTGACCGCCAGGGAGGCCGCGGAGAAGGCCAGGAGCGTCAGGAGCGCCGTTTTGACAACCGTGGAGACGGACAGGGAAGATCCCAGAACCGCCGTTCTTCCAGACCGCAGGATACGGATGCGGTTTTCGCCGCGGAGATGACCAAACCTTCCAAAGAAGGAAAGAGAGAGCGGGATAATAAGAAAGAAAATAAGAAGAAAGATTACGAGAAGGGCAGCCGCAGACCAAACCAGGGCGGAAGAAGACCGAACATGCGTCTTCCGAAGGCTCTTCAGAAACCGGCTCCCGCGCCGAAGCAAGAAGAGAAGAAGCCGGAGGTAAAAGAGATTACCCTTCCGGAGAAACTGACCATCCGTGAGCTGGCAGAGAAGATGAAGATGCAGCCTTCTGTGATTGTGAAAAAACTTTTCCTGGAAGGCATCATGGTGACGGTGAACCATGAGATTGATTTTGAGAAAGCGCAGGAGATTGCGCTGGATTACGATATTATCGCGGAACAGGAAGAAAAAGTGGATGTGATCGGAGAACTTCTGAAAGAGGAAGAGGAGGATGAATCCCTTCTGCAGCCGCGTCCGCCGGTAGTCTGTGTCATGGGACACGTAGACCACGGAAAGACCTCCCTTCTGGATGCCATCCGGAACACCCACGTGACGGACAAAGAGGCTGGCGGTATCACCCAGCACATCGGCGCCTATGTGGTGCAGATCAACGGACAGAAGATTACCTTCCTGGATACGCCGGGCCACGAGGCGTTTACCGCCATGCGTATGCGGGGCGCCAACGCCACGGATATCGCCATTCTGGTTGTGGCAGCGGACGACGGTGTAATGCCTCAGACGGTGGAGGCCATCAGCCATGCGAAGGCCGCCGGCATTGAGATTGTCGTCGCCATCAACAAGATCGATAAACCAAGCGCCAATGTGGAACGTGTGAAACAGGAATTGTCCGAGTATGAACTGATTCCGGAGGACTGGGGCGGAAGCACCATCTTCGTGCCGGTTTCCGCGCATACGGGAGAGGGCATCGACAATCTGCTGGAGATGATTCTTCTGACCGCGGAGGTCTGCGAGCTGAAAGCCAACCCCAACCGCGCGGCGAGAGGTATGGTCATCGAGGCAGAGCTGGACAAAGGAAAAGGCCCTGTGGCAACCATTCTGGTTCAGAAGGGAACCCTGCATGTGGGCGACTTTATCGCGGCCGGATCCTGCTCCGGAAAAGTCCGCGCCATGATGGATGACAAGGGACGCCGTGTCCGGGAGGCCGGTCCTTCCACTCCGGTGGAGATCCTGGGTCTTTCGGATGTGCCAAACGCGGGAGAGATTCTGATGTCCTTTGACAGTGACAAGGAAGCGAAACATTTCGCCAGCACCTTCGTCTCTGAGAATAAGAACCGTCTTCTGGAAGACACGAAAGCGAAGCTTTCCCTGGATGATCTGTTCAGCCAGATTCAGGCAGGCAATCTGAAGGAACTGCCGATCATCGTCAAGGCGGATGTTCAGGGTTCCGTGGAAGCGGTGAAACAGAGTCTGACCAAGCTTTCCAACGATGAGGTTGTGGTGAAGGTGATCCATGGAGGCGTGGGAGCCATCAATGAGTCCGATGTGACCCTGGCGGCTACCTCCAACGCGATTGTCATCGGATTCAATGTCCGCCCGGACGCGCTGGCGAAACAGCTGGCCGAGCAGGAGGGCGTGGATCTGCGTCTGTACAGGGTCATTTACCAGGCGATCGAAGATGTGGAAGCGGCCATGAAGGGTATGCTGGATCCGATTTACGAAGAGAAAGTCATCGGCCATGCGGAGATCCGTCAGCTGTTCAAGGCCTCCGGCGTGGGAACCATCGCGGGAAGCTATGTGCTTGACGGTGTGTTCCAGAGAGGCTGCAAAGTCCGTATCAGCCGGGAAGGCGAACAGATTTACGAGGGCGCGCTGGCTTCCCTGAAACGATTCAAGGATGACGTGAAAGAAGTAAAAGCCGGCTACGAATGCGGTCTGGTATTTGAAGATTTCAACGATGTGAAAGAGGAAGACCAGATCGAAGCTTATATTATGGTAGAAGTACCGAGATAGGGGATTTGAAAAAACATGAGAAAGAACAGCATCAAAAATACCCGTGTCAATACTGAGGTGCTCAGGGAACTGAGCCACATTATTCGAAGTGAGATCAAGGACCCCAGAATCCACGCCATGACTTCGGTCACGGCGGTGGAGGTGGCGCCGGATCTGAAAACCTGCAAGGCTTACATCAGCGTGCTGGGAAATGGCAAGGCTCAGGAAGATACCATGGCAGGCCTGAAAAGCGCGGAGAGCTATGTGCGCCGGCAGCTTGCCAGAAATCTGAACCTGCGCAACACGCCGGAGATCCGTTTTATTCTGGATCAGTCCATTGAATACGGTGTCCACATGTCGAAACTGATCGATGAGGTTTCCCAGAAAGAGGATGAAGAGCACGGGGATATCGAAGAAAGTGATGTGGAAGAATAAGAGGGAGTTCTATGAACAAAATCGCAGAGATCTTAGAAAATGTAAAAACATTGGGAATTGCCGGCCATGTTCATCCGGACGGAGACTGTGTCGGCAGCTGTATGGGATTGTATCTGTATGTGAAGGAATGGTTTCCGCAGATTGAGACGGACATCTATCTGGAGCAGCCCAGAGACGTCTTCTCCTATCTGTCCCGGATGGATGAGGTAAAGACTGAGTGCTCCGGAGAAAAGGTCTATGATCTGTTCATCACTCTGGATGTGAGCAGCGTGGACCGGATCGCCCTGGCGGGAGAGTGTTTCGCGAAAGCAAAGAGGACGGTCTGCATCGACCATCATGTGAGCAACAAAGGGTTTGCGGGAATCAATGTGATCCAGGGTGAGGTCAGCTCCGCCAGCGAGGTGCTTTACACGCTTCTGGAAAAAGAGAAGGTGACCCGTCCGGTTGCGGAGGCGATCTACACCGGAATGATTCACGATACCGGCGTGTTCCAGTATTCCTCCACTTCGCCTGACACCATGCGGATCGCGGCGGATCTGATGGAGACCGGCCTGGATTTCGGAAGGATTATCGAGGGATCTTTCTACGAGAAAACCTATATTCAGAATCAGGTGATGGGCCGGGTTCTGGCGGAGAGCATTCTGATTCTGGACGGAGCTTTCATCATCGGTTATCTGAAGAACAAACAGATGGATTTCTATGGCGTATCCGCGAAAGATCTGGACGGGATTGTCAGCCAGCTGCGTCTGACCCAGGGCGTGGAAGTGGCCATGTTCCTGTATGAGTACGCTTCCCAGAGCTTTAAGGTCAGTCTCCGTTCCAACGGCAAAGTGGATGTGAGCGAGATCGCGGTCTACTTCGGCGGAGGCGGACACGTCCGCGCGGCCGGATTCTCCATGCAGGGAACGGTTTATGACGTCATCAACAACGTGAGCGCCCATGTGGAAAAACAGCTGCTCGAGGGTTAGAACATGGACGGCATTATCAATATCTGTAAAGAAAAAGGCTTTACCTCCCACGATGTGGTGGCAAAGCTTCGGGGAATCCTGCGGCAGAAAAAAATCGGCCATACGGGAACCCTGGATCCGGATGCCCAGGGGGTTCTCCCTGTGTGCCTGGGAAAGGCGACGAAGGTGTGTGAATTCCTGGCGGATCAGACAAAGACTTACGAGGCGGTACTGCGCCTGGGTGTGACTACAGATACCCAGGATGGATCCGGAACGATTCTGCAGGAGAGACCGGTGCAGGTTTCCGGGGAGGAGATCCGGGCCGCTGCCGCCGCGTTTGAGGGCAGGCAGATGCAGATTCCGCCCATGTATTCCGCTCTGAAAGTGGGAGGAAAGAAGCTGTACGAACTGGCCCGGGAGGGAAAAGAGGTGGAGCGCAGGCCCAGAGAGGTCTGGTTCTATGAAATCCAGATCCTGCGGATCCAGCTGCCGCTGGTCACCCTGAGGGTGACCTGTTCCAAGGGGACTTACATCCGGACGCTCTGCCACGATCTGGGCGAACGGCTGGGCTGCGGCGGCTGCATGGAATCGCTGGTGCGCACCCGGGTGGGGGATTTCGGGCTGGATGACAGCCTGACCCTGTCTCAAGTGGAGGAACTGGCGCGGGAACAGCGGCTGGAAGAGGCGGTTCTGCCTCTGGAGGATGTGTTCGCGGACCTTAAGAGGATCTGTTGTCCGCCGTCTCTGGATAAACGGCTGTACAATGGAAATCCTTTTTCCCTGAAGGAACTGGAAGGACCCCGGGAAGGCAATTTCCGGCTCTGTGACAGTAAGGGAACGTTTGTGGGTCTCTATTACAGAGACCAGAAACGGGGCGCCTATTATCCTTCCAAAATGTTTTATCCTTGACAACAATACGGGAGAGACTGGTTATGGACTATCAGAAGAATCTGGAAGCATTGGACAAATGTTCCGCGAGTGCGGTCACACTGGGCAAATTCGACGGTCTGCATCTGGGACACCAGAAGCTGATCCGGCGGGTGCTGGATCAGAAAGAGAGGGGCCTTATGGCGGTTGTATTTGCCTTTGACCAGGGGAACCGCACGATTCTGAGCCATTCGGAGAGACGGGACAGGCTTGAGAAAATGGGTGTGGATCTGTTTTTGGACTGCCCGCTGGATCACCGGATCCGTCATATGAAAGCAGAGGATTTCGTCCGGAAGATCCTGGTGGACAGGCTTCAGGTATCTTATCTGGCGGTGGGGAGAGATTTTCGCTTCGGCTATGAGAGAAAGGGAAATCCGCAGCTGCTCGCGCAGATGGGAGAACAGTATGGCTTTACGGTGGAAGTGGTTCCCGATGAGATGGACGGCAGACGGAAAATCAGCAGCACCTATGTCAGGGAGCAGATCAATGAAGGAAATATGGAAAAGACCGCGCAGCTTCTGGGAGAATGGTTCAGCACCACCGGGGAAGTACTTCACGGACGCGGTCTGGGGCACCGCAAGCTGATGCCTACCACCAATCTGATTCCGCCGAAAGAAAAGCTGATGCCTCCCAATGGGGTCTACATCACATATTCGGATTTCGGAAATCAGAGATTCCAGGGAATCACCAATGTGGGATACAAACCCACCGTAGGCGGGGAAGAATTCCTGGGTGTGGAGACCTATCTGTTCGGATGCAGCCAGAATCTCTACGGACAGAAATCGGTGGTCTCTTTTTTGAAGTTTTTAAGACCGGAGAGGAGATTTGCTTCTCTGGACAAACTGAAGGAGCAGCTGATGCTGGATATTCAGAAGGCGGAGAGGTATTTTGCAAAGAGGTAATTCTCTGCGGATTTCCTGTCCGGATACGCAAAATATTCCAGGAAAAAAAGGTTTACATATTTTGCGAGCTATGATATACTCGGATGGTACGAGTTCAGCCCGCATTCAGAGATTGGACACTCCGACCGTCTCTTAGTGTGCGGCGATTAAAAAAAGACAAGGAGGAAATCAGGATGATTTCAAAAGAAAAGAAAGCAGCAATCATGAAAGAGTATGCAAGAAAAGAGGGTGACACAGGATCACCGGAAGTTCAGATTGCAATTCTCACCGCAAGAATTCAGGAGCTCACAGAGCATTTGAAAGAGCATCACAAAGATCACCATTCCAGAAGAGGTCTTCTGAAAATGGTTGGTCAGAGACGTGGACTGCTGGCTTACCTGAAGAAAACGGATATTGAGAGATATCGTAGCTTGATCGAGAGATTAGGACTGAGAAAATAAGTAAGGTATGGCAGGGGGCGGATGATTTTTTATCCGCCCCTTTAGCAAAGAGACAGAAGTATTTTCCGAGACTACTGAAAAGGTCACAGAGAGGGGACTGTGTGAATTTTTCAGTTGTTTCGGGCTTCTGTCGCGATTATGGAAAAGGAGAAAGAATATGTACAAAAGTTATTCAATGGAATTAGGAGGCAGAACTCTCCGCGTGGACATCGGAAGAGTGGCAAAGCAGGCCAACGGCGCGGCTCTGGTTTTCTATGGAGACACCACCGTTCTGTCAACGGCGACAGCGTCTGAGAAGCCGAGGGAAGGCATTGACTTCTTCCCGCTGAGTGTGGAATACGAAGAGAAAATGTATGCCGCGGGAAAAATCCCGGGCGGATTCAACAAGAGAGAGGGAAAGGCAAGCGAGCACGCGGTTCTGACTTCCCGTGTGATCGACCGTCCCATGCGTCCGCTGTTCCCGAAAGATTACCGCAACGATGTAACTCTGAGCAATATGGTAATGTCTGTGGATCCCAAATGCAATCCGGAAGTAGCGGCTATGCTGGGATCTTCCATCAGTACCTGTATTTCCGATATTCCTTTTGACGGCCCCTGCGCGGCTACCCAGGTTGGTATGCTGGACGGAGAATTCATCATCAATCCGGGTCTGGATCAGAAGAAAATTTCCGATCTTCAGCTGACCGTGGCTTCCACCAGGGAGAAAGTGATCATGATCGAAGCCGGAGCCAATGAGCTTCCGGAGGATAAGATGATCGAGGCAATCTATCTGGCGCACGATGTGAACCAGGAGATTATCAAATTTATCGATCAGATTGTGGCAGAATGCGGAAAAGAAAAACACAGCTATGAAAGCTGCGCGGTTCCGGAGGAACTGTTCGCGGCCATCAGGGAGATCGTGCCTCCGGAAGAGATGGAGAAAGCGGTTTTCGCTGATGAGAAACAGGTAAGAGACGAGAATATCCGCCAGATCACCGAGATGCTGGAGGAGAAATTCGCGGACAACGAGGAGTGGCTGGAAGTTCTGGGAGAAGCAGTTTACCAGTACCAGAAGAAGACCGTCCGCAAGATGATCCTGAAAGACCATAAGCGTCCGGATGGAAGAGCGATCAATGAGATCCGTCCGCTGGCCGCGGAGATTGATCTGATCCCGAGAGTGCATGGATCCGCCATGTTTACCAGAGGACAGACGCAGATCTGTACCGTTACGACTCTGGCTCCTCTGTCTGAGGCTCAGAGACTGGACGGACTGGATGAATTCGAGACATCCAAACGCTATATGCATCACTATAATTTCCCGTCTTATTCTGTCGGTGAGACGAAACCGTCCCGTGGCCCGGGACGCCGTGAGATCGGCCATGGAGCGCTGGCAGAGCGCGCGCTGATTCCGGTACTTCCCACGGAGGAAGAGTTCCCTTACGCGATCCGTACCGTGTCTGAGACCTTTGAATCCAACGGTTCCACTTCTCAGGCCAGTGTGTGTGCGTCCACCATGTCTCTGATGGCAGCGGGCGTTCCGATTAAGAAACCGGTTGCCGGAATTTCCGCGGGACTGGTTACCGGAGAGACCGATGACGATTACCTGGTACTCACCGATATTCAGGGGCTGGAAGATTTCTTTGGAGATATGGACTTCAAGGTGGCAGGTACCCACGACGGAATCACCGCCATTCAGATGGATATTAAGATTCATGGTCTGACCAGACCGATTGTGGAGGAGGCAATCCGCCGCACCAAAGAGGCGAGAGAATACATCCTGACGGAAGTAATGGAGAAATGTATTGACAAGCCGAGAGATCATGTGGCGCCTCTGGCACCGAAGATCATCCAGCTTCAGATTGATCCTCAGAAGATCGGCGATGTGGTAGGTCAGAGAGGAAAGACCATCAATACCATCATCGATGAGACCGGCGTGAAGATTGATATTACCGATGACGGCGCTGTGTCCATCTGCGGTCTGGATCAGAAGGATATGGATGAGGCAGCACGCCTGATCCAGGTGATCACCACAGATTTCGAAGAAGGTCAGATCCTTACCGGAAAAGTAGTGAGCATCAAAGAGTTCGGCGCGTTTGTGGAATTTGCTCCGGGCAAAGAGGGAATGGTGCATATTTCCAAGATCTGCAAGGAGAGAATCAAACGAGTGGAAGACGTACTGACACTGGGTGATAAGGTGAAAGTTGTCTGCCTTGGAAAAGACAAGATGGGAAGATTCAGCTTCAGCATCAAGGATGTTCCAGCCGAGGCATAAACAAAAAAGTCAGGGGGATGTTCCGGGTACAGACGGGGAACATCCCCTTTTTTGAGGAGATCAAGACGGATGCGATATCACAATATTACCAAGGATGATATGTTAAACGGAGACGGCCTGCGGGTGGTTCTCTGGGTGGCAGGCTGCAGTCACGGATGCCCGGAATGTCAGAATCCCATCACCTGGGATCCCCGGGGAGGCCTTGAGTTCACAGAAAATGAGAAAAATGAGATTTTTCAGGAGCTGGAGAAATCTTATATCTCCGGGATTACCTTCAGCGGAGGTGACCCGCTCCACCCGGCCAATGAGGTGGAAGTGACGGCTCTGGCCCGGGAGATCCGGCGCCGATACCCGGATAAGACCATCTGGCTGTATACCGGTTTCGACTGGGAAGAGATTGAGAACCGGGAGATTGTCCGTGAACTGGATGTGGTTGTAGATGGGAAATATGTGCGGGAACTGCGGGATATCACTCTGGCCTGGAGGGGCAGCAGCAATCAGAGAGTGATCGATGTGCCGGCCACACTGCGCGCTGGCGCGGTGGTTCTGTGGACTGAGTGACAGGAGGAAGAAAATGAAACGGATAGGAAGATTTCATAAAGTAAGCGAAGAACGTTTTCTGGCAGACTGGAAAGACACGTTTCCGGGACAGCAGGATGAGGCCGGGATCATGAATATTTACCGTGGGATCCGGCTTCCCAGGAGGGCGACCGCGGGATCGGCGGGCTATGATTTTTTTGCTCCGGTGGATTTCACTCTGGAGCCGGGACAGACGGTGAAGATTCCCACCGGGATCCGTGTGGAGATGGAACCCAGCTGGGTGCTTCAGTGTTATCCGAGAAGCGGGCTTGGCTTCAAATATCGGCTGCAGCTGAATAATACCGTGGGAATTATCGACAGCGATTATTTTTATTCCGACAATGAGGGACATATTTTCGCGAAGGTTACCAATGATTCCAATGAGGGAAAAACGGTGAATATTCCCGGGGGAACCGGCTTTATGCAGGGAATTTTCATGGAATACGGCATCACTTTTGACGATGATGTAACAGAAATCCGCAACGGCGGACTGGGCAGTACGACAAAATAGAGAAAATGAGGGGATTTTGGGAAAGGTCTTGAAAATCCCCTTTTCTTTTGCTAGAATATTTTGAGAATCAAAGGAAAAGAGAATTCGGGAGGAAGAAAAAATGATAGTAGAACCGAAGGTCAGAGAATATATTTGTACCACAGCGCATCCCACCGGATGTGAGGAGAATGTCCGCCGTCAGATCGAATATGTCAAAAGTCAGGGCGTGATGGATGGCCCGAAGAAAGTGCTGGTGATCGGCGCGTCCACCGGTTATGGTCTGGCGTCCAGAATCACCGCCGCGTTTGGATGTAAAGCGGATACCCTGGGAATTATGTTTGAGCGCCCGGCAAGCGGAAAGAGAACCGCCACCGCAGGCTGGTACAACACCGCCGCGTTTGAGAAGTTTGCCGCGAAAGAAGGACTCTACGCGAAATCCATCAACGGGGACGCGTTTTCCGCCCAGATCAAAGAGGAGGCAATCCGGATGATCCAAGAAGACCTGGGACAGGTGGACCTGGTGGTCTACAGCCTGGCCGCCCCCAGACGGACTGCGGCGGACGGCGTCACCTATTCTTCGGTACTGAAGACGACCGGAGAGACGTTCACGGAGAAGAGCCTGGATCTGAGAAGCGGAGAGATCGTGACGAAATCGGTGGAACCTGCCAAAGAAGGAGAGCTGGAAGGAACCATCAAGGTCATGGGAGGCGAAGACTGGGAAGACTGGATGAAGGCGCTGAAGGAGGCGGGTGTTCTGGCCCCCGGCGCGAAGACGGTGGCATACTCTTACATTGGACCAAAGCTTACTTACCCTATCTATAAGGAGGGAACCATCGGACACGCGAAGCAGCATCTGCATCAGACCGCGCGGAAGCTGAATCAGGAGCTGGATGAAGTGACCGCCGTGGTTTCGGTGAACAAGGCTCTCGTGACCCAGGCCAGCGCGGCGATTCCCATTGTGCCGCTGTATTTCGCGATTCTGTACCGGGTGATGAAAGATCAGGGAAGCCATGAGGGCTGCATCCAGCAGATCAGCCGTCTGTTCCACACCAAACTTCTGAAGAACCCGATGCCGCTGGATCCGGAAGGACTGATCCGTATGGACGACTGGGAACTGGACGCGAAGGTTCAGGATCAGGTTATGAAAATCTGGCAGAGCGTTACCACGGAAAATGTCCGGGAACAGTCGGATGTGGAAGGCTTCTGGGAAGATTTCTATCATATGTTCGGGTTCCATCTGGACGGGGTGGATTACAGCGAAGATGTGGATACGGATGTGAAAATTCCAAGTCTGGAGAAGAAATAAAGAACACAGAAAAAACTGCCGGGGATCGGAGAACGATTTCCGGCAGTTTTTCATCTCACAGGAACCTGTCTCGAATTACTCTTCGATCGGCTCGTGATTCATCTCGGCATTTCTCGCGTTGCGCAGAATCTCATCGAACTTCTCCGCGGCGGCTGTGTACTCTTCGTCATCGAGGATGTTGTCCATGATCGGATCCCCCTCCTCGGTGCGGGAGAATTTGTACAGATATACTTCGCCGTTGTGATTTTTGCCGTCTTCTTCCAGTGGGAGAAGAGCGATGTATTCGTTTTCTTCAACGCTATATACGGTTAAAATCGCACAGGAAACTTCACGTCCGTCCTCCATGGGAATGGAAACTGTGTGGAATCCTCCGGCATCCTGAGGAGAACAGGAGGAGCAGGAAGAACAGGAAGAGCAGGACGCGCAGTCGCTTGCGGAGCAGGCTGCTGTATTTTTTTCTTCACTCATAATTTTTTTCCTCGCTTTGTCTGAAATTCATCAGAGTTTACGTCTGACTTTCTTAACTTTAGCAGAAACGCGCCACAAAATCAACAAGTTCGGAAATTTTGCCTTGGCTTTTTTATGGGACTTGCGTATAATGAAAACAGAAGGAACAGGAGGAAGAGACGTTGAAGAACAGTACGCCGAGAACATTAAAAAGGGCGCAATTCCTGCCGGTGATTCTGATCGGAGAGGGAATCGCGGTGGGAATCGTAAGCGGCATGGCGGTGCTGCTGTACCGGCTGGCCCTGAAATACGCGGATGAATGGCTGCTTCAAATTCTGCAGTTTATGAAAAAATCCCCGGTGACGGTGTGCCTGTGGTTCTTTGTGCTTCTGCTTCTGGCCGTGATTGTGGGACGGCTTCTGAGGTGGGAGCCGCTGATCTCGGGAAGCGGAATTCCACAGCTGGAAGGGGAGATGGTCGGGAAAATCGAGCAGCGCTGGTGGCGGGTTCTGACCGCGAAGTTCGCCGGCGGTTTTCTCTGCCTTCTGGGAGGTCTTTCGCTGGGAAGGGAAGGACCGTCCATTCAGCTGGGAGCCATGGCGGGAAAAGGACTGTCCAGACTCACCAGAAGAGATATGACCGAAGAAAAATTCCTGCTGACCTGCGGCGCGAGCGCCGGTCTGGCGGCCGCTTTTCACGCGCCTCTGGCAGGGGTGATGTTCTCCCTGGAAGAAGTCCACAAGAGCTTTTCGGTTTCCCTGCTTCTGTCTGCCATGTGCGCTTCCGTGACCGCGGATTACATTTCCTCGGAGATTCTGGGCTTCGAGCCGGTCTTTGATTTTCAGCTTTCCGGGGAGATTCCCACAGATCTCTACGGTTACGTACTGATCCTGGGGATCCTTCTGGGGATTCTGGGAGCCGGCTATAACTGGCTGACGCTGAAAGCCCAGCGGATTTTCCGCAGCCTTCCCCACCTGAACGAGACCACCAGACTGTTCATCCCGTTTCTCATGGCGGGGGTGATCGGATTTACCGTTCCGGAACTTCTGGGAAGCGGACATGCTCTGGTAATGAAATTGTCCCGGGAGGATCTGGTCCTGGGAACTCTGGTGATTCTGTTCCTGCTGAAGCTTTTGTTTTCTCTGTGCAGTTTCGGCTCCGGCGCCCCGGGAGGAATATTCTTCCCGCTGCTGGTTCTGGGAGCCATGATCGGAACCATTTACGCGTCCATCGGGGTGCAGTATCTGGGAATGGACGGGCAGTATGTGAGTAATTTCATCATACTGGCCATGGCGGGGTATTTCACGGCGATTGTGCGGGCCCCGATTACCGGGATTATTCTGATTTTCGAGATGACCGGTTCCCTCAGTCAGATGCTCTCCCTGTGTCTTGTGTGCATCGCGGCCTATGTGACGGCGACGCTTCTGAAATCCGAACCGATTTATGAAAGCCTGCTGGATAACCTGCTGCGCCAGAGAGGAGAGAAAGAGCTTCCCCAGAGCGGAAAACGGCTGCTGATGGAGTTTGTCATCCGGCACGGTTCCGAGATTGAGAACCGCCGGATCGGAGAGATTGACTGGCCTGGAAACTGTCTGATCGTATCGATTCAAAGAGGGGAGAAGGAACTGCTTCCCAACGGAAAGACCAGGCTTTTGCCCAGCGATATGCTTGTGGTTATGACCTCCTCCCGGGAAGAGGGAAAGGTCTATGACGGGATGGTGAGACTGTGCCGTCCCAAAGCAGAGAGGAGAGACGAATGAAATTTATTTCCTGGAATGTGAACGGAATACGTGCATGTCTGAAAAAAGGATTTGAAGAATATTTTCAGGAGGCGGATGCGGATATTTTCTGCGTTCAGGAGACCAAGTGCCAGGAAGGCCAGGTGGAACTGGATCTTCCCGGATATTTCCAGTACTGGAACGGGGCGGAGAAAAAAGGATACTCCGGCACGGCGGTTTTCACCAGAAAGGAGCCTCTGCAGGTGACCCGGGGGATCGGTGTCGAAGAGCACGATCATGAGGGCAGGGTGATTACCCTGGAATATGAGACGTATTATTTTGTGACGGTATACACGCCGAACTCCCAGAATGAGCTGGCCAGGCTGCCCTACCGTATGGAATGGGAGCGGGATTTCCTGGCTTATCTGAAGAAGCTGGAGGAAAAGAAACCGGTGATTTTCTGCGGAGACCTGAATGTCGCCCACAGGGAAATTGACCTGAAAAATCCCAAGACGAACCGGAAGAATGCCGGTTTCACGGATGAAGAGAGGGCCTGCTTTTCCAAGGTTCTGGAGAGCGGCTTTATCGATACGTTCCGCTATTTCTACCCGGATCAGGAGGGGATCTACTCCTGGTGGTCCTATCGGTTCCGGGCACGGGAAAAGAACGCGGGATGGAGAATTGATTATTTTCTGGTATCCGGATCCCTGCGGGACCGGCTGGTGGACGCGAAAATCCACACAGAGGTTCTGGGATCGGATCACTGCCCGGTGGAGCTGGATTTTCTGCCGGACGGGGAGACTTTTGCTGACGCGGGAGAACAGTAATCGATGAGATTTGCGGCGAATGCCAGTTTGAGGAAGGAGCGTGCACAAGGTGAGTGACAGGAAAGAACGACAGATAAAAGCCGGAGTGCCGGATTTGCCAGGGGTTATAAAAAAAGCCGGAGGATACCAGTTCACGCTGGAAGCGCCGGTGGGAGCGCAGGTGTCTCTGCTTTTGTACCGGAAAGGAAGCAAAGAGCCGGAATCGGAGATTCCGGTGACCGAAGAATACCGGACCGGAGGTGTGGTGTCCTTTTTCGTTCCCGGTCTTTCCGGGCGAAGTTATGAATATAATTTTAAAATCGACGGGGCTGTCATACAGGATCCCTATGCCAGAAAGATTGTGGGCAAGAAGAAATTCGGGGGGCCGGTGGATCCGCTGGATGTCCATCAGATTCGATGCGGCTTCTGGGACGGCCGGGAGGAAAGCTGGTCGGAGAGCGCTCACAGTCCGATCCCTTATGAGGATCTGATTCTGTATAAGGTTCATGTGAGAGGATATACGAAGAGTCCCAGACGAAAAGGGAGAAACCGGGGGACCTTCCGGGGACTTGCGGATCAGATTCCCTACTGGAAGGAACTGGGAATCAACGCGGTGGAACTGATGCCGGCTTATGAGTTCTGGGAAGTTCCGGTGCTGGCGCTGGAGAGCGGAAAGATGATCCGTACCCGCCAGGGCGCGGGGGCTCTGAATTACTGGGGATACACCGAAGGTTTTTATTTCGCGCCGAAAGCTTCCTACGCGGCCACCTCCAATCCGATCCTGGAATTCCAGGAACTGGTGGACCGGCTGCATGAGGCGGGCATCGAACTGATTATGGAATTCTTTTTCCCGAAGGAAGTGAATCCGGTGAAGGTTCTGAATGTGCTCCACTTCTGGAAAACAGCCTACCATGTGGACGGCTTCCATCTGATGGGAGACGGAGTGTGGGCGGATCTGGTGCTGCGGGATCCTATGCTGCGCCGGACGAAACTGATCGTACCCGGCTATAATGTCTGGGAGGTCTATCCGGACGGGGCGCCGAAGCTGCGCAACGCGGCGGTATCCCATTTTGAATTTGAGCAGGTGATGCGCCGTTTCCTGAAGAGTGATGAGGACCAGCTGAATCGGGCGCTGCAGCTGATCCGGGAGAATCCGGCTGCCCATGGGGTGATTCACTACATGGCCAGCCAGGACGGGTTTACGATGATGGATATGGTATCCTACGATTACCGCCACAACGAAGGGAACGGGGAGAATAACCGGGATGGAAGCAGCTACAACTATTCCTGGAACTGCGGGGTGGAAGGGCCCACCCGGAGAAAAGCGGTGCGGCAGCTTCGGCTGCAGCAGCTTCGAAACGCGTTTCTCCTTCTGCTTTTCTCCCAGGGAACACCGATGATCTACGGCGGCGATGAATTTGGAAATTCCCAGGAAGGGAATAACAACGCCTACTGCCAGGATAACCCGGTCGGCTGGGTGGACTGGGGCGCTTTTAAGAAAAATGAGAAGCTTTACCAGTTCGTGAAGGAAGCGATCGCATTCCGCAGACGCCATCCCATTCTCCACTGTAAGGAAGAGTTTCAGGGGAACGATTACAAATCCTGCGGATTTCCGGATATCTCTTACCACGGGCAGAGAGCCTGGTACTGCAATCTGGAAACCACTTCCCGCAGCGTGGGAATTCTGTACTGTGGGGAATACGTGAAGGAGGAGCCGGCAGAATTTCTGTACGTGGCCTATAATTTTCACTGGGAGCCCCAGGAGTTCGCGCTTCCCAATGTCCCGGAAACCGTCCGGTGGTATCTGGCGGCGGACACATCCGATATGGAAGGCAGCGGATTTTTGCCGGAGGGCAGTGAGATTTTGCTGGAGGAACGGCGGGTCTTCCAGGTGAAGCCTAGAAGAATTCTTGTATTGCTTGGAAAACAGGAGGCAGAGAAAGATGCATCCATGGCTGCACTTTAAAACGATTACCATTCATAAATTACTGGTGATGCGGTATTGTTTCCGCATCGGCCTGTACTGGCAGGGACTTTTGCATGACCTGTCCAAATATTCTCCCACAGAGTTTCTGGTGGGATGTAAGTACTATCAGGGAAACCGCAGTCCCAACAACGCGGAGCGGGAGGCGACAGGGGTCTCTCTGGCCTGGCTTCATCACAAGGGGCGGAACCGGCATCACTATGAGCACTGGGTGGATTATTCCCTGGACAAAGAACATGTGATCATGGGGGCCAGAATGCCGCGAAAATATGTGGCGGAGATGGTGATGGACCGGATCAGTGCTTCCAGGGTCTATATGGGAGAGAATTATACCAATCAGGAGCCGCTGCGGTATTTTCTCCGGAGCAAGGATACTCTCTGGTTTATCCATCCGCAGACCAAGAGGGATCTGGAGGCGCTGCTGCGGATTCTGGCGGATCACGGGGAGAAGAAGACACTCCGCTATATCCGGCGGGTTTATCTGAAAAAAGGAGACTGACAACAGGAGGGAGAAATCCCTCCTGTTTGCCGTGGGGGTATTTTTTTCAGGAAAGATCTGCTATAATGGATTCCATCGGGCAAATCTTGAACAGAAAGGAAAATTACAGTGAAAAAATATGATTATCTGATCGTGGGCGCGGGACTGTTCGGAGCGGTTTTCGCGCATGAAGCAGTCAAATGCGGAAAAACCTGTCTGGTCATTGATAAGAGAGACCACATCGGGGGAAATATTTATACAGAAGAAGTGGAAGGGATTCAGGTACACCGGTACGGAGCGCATATTTTCCATACCTCCAACGAAAGGGTCTGGGAGTATGTGAATCAGTTCGCGAAATTCAATCATTTCGTGAATTCCCCCATTGCCAGGTACAAAGACGAGCTCTACAACCTGCCGTTCAATATGAACACCTTCTATCAGCTCTGGGGCGTGAAGACGCCGGCACAGGCGAAGGCGAAGATCCAGGAGCAGATCGCGCAGATGCATATCGTCCATCCGAAGAACCTGGAGGAGCAGGCGCTGGCTCTGGTGGGAAAGGACATCTACGAGAAGCTGGTGGACGGCTATACGCGCAAACAGTGGGGCAGAGAGTGCAAAGATCTGCCGGCGTTTATCATCAAACGGCTTCCGGTGCGCTATACTTTCGACAACAACTATTTCAAGGATCCCCATCAGGGAATTCCTGTGGGCGGGTACACCAAAATTGTGAAAAAGCTTCTGGAGGGAGTCCAGGTCTGCCTGAAGACGGATTTCTTCCGTCACAGGGAGGAACTGTCCTCCCAGGCGGAGAAGATTCTGTTCACGGGAATGATCGACCAGTATTATGATTACTGCTACGGAGAACTGGATTACCGCTCGCTTCGTTTTGAGACGGAGATTCTGGACATGGAGAATTTCCAGGGAAATGCCGTGGTGAATTATACGGATTATGAGGTGCCTTATACCAGAAGCATCGAACACAAACATTTCGAGTTCGGACATCAGAAAAAGACAGTGGTTACCCGGGAATATCCGGACAGCTGGGAGCGCGGAAAAGAGCCGTATTATCCGGTCAATGATCCGAAGAACACGGAGCTCTTCGCGAAATACGAAGAACGCGCCCTCAAAGAGAAGAACGTTCTGTT
Organism: uncultured Blautia sp.; assembly: GCA_963927715.1. Taxonomy (GTDB): domain Bacteria; phylum Bacillota; class Clostridia; order Lachnospirales; family Lachnospiraceae; genus Blautia_A. Next base: position 426,168 of record CAWVBU010000002.1, read on the forward strand.
CGGGGGACGTCTGGGAATGTACCGGTACATGGATATGGATCAGGTGATCGAGGAGGCGCTATCCCTGGCGGAGAGCGAGACCACCTACGAGAACCGGCAGGGGAATTCTATATGACACAGATACGGGAAGATTTCAGAGAATACTATGAGGAGAGGAATCCCGGAAAGCGCAGAAAGCTTCTGGAGGAGGCGCTTGGGAGACAGGAGGATCTCCAGAGAAATGAACTGCGCAAAGAGCTCTGGGAACGCCGGTATGGAACCTCTTTTGAGCGAAAGATACACACAGACCTGGCGGACGGCTTTCTGCGGCTGTGGATGGAGCTGAAAAGCCTGGCGGAGAATCCGCCGGGACGTTTCTGGGTCAGAAGGGAACAGAGAAGGCTGCGAGAACAGATGGAAAAGCTGGGCTTTTCGGAATTTTACGAGAGAGGGGAGCCTGCCAGGACGCTTTTGTATCTGGAATGTCTCCATGCCTGCGGGATGTATGTCCATCTGTGCTTTATGGACCGGAATTATTCTTCCACGGTGCTGGGTATGGTGCCGATGAAGAAGAACCGGGTTCAGGATAAAATCCTCGGTGATCTGGCCGGCGTGCGCCGGAATCTGCCGGGGGTCATTTCCCTTCCGGAGCCTCTGAATCTGCTGCTGCAGGCTGCCGGGGAGACGGAAGAGGCGCTGAGGGAAAGGTTTGTTGAGGAGGAATGAAATGAAGGATTTTGGGAAGGCGTATCGGCTCATACGCCAGGAGAATCTGGAAGATATCCACAGCGTGGGATATCTTCTGCGGCATAAAAAGAGCGGCGCGCATGTGCTGCTCGTGGAAAATGAAGACGAGAACAAAGTATTTAATATCACATTCCGGACCCGGCCTTCGGACAGCACCGGAGTGGCACACATTCTGGAACACAGTGTGCTGTGCGGATCCAGGAATTTTCCCCTGAAAGATCCCTTCGTGGAACTGGTGAAGGGGTCTTTGAATACGTTTCTGAACGCCATGACCTACCCGGATAAGACCTGTTATCCGGTGGCCAGCTGCAACGATCAGGATTTTCAGAATCTGATGCATGTCTATCTGGACGCGGTGTTCTCTCCGAACATCTATGAGAGAGAAGAGATCTTCCGTCAGGAAGGATGGAGCTATAAGCTGGAAGATCCGGAAGGGGAGCTGACTTATAACGGCGTGGTCTACAACGAGATGAAAGGGGTCTTCTCCTCCGCGGACGAAGTTCTGGAGAGGAGGATCATGGACACGCTGTTTCCGGATACCACTTACGGCAAAGAATCCGGCGGGGATCCGGAGCATATTCCGGAGCTGACCTATGAGCAGTTCCTGGAGTTTCACCGTACTTACTATCATCCGTCCAACAGTTATATTTATCTCTACGGCGACATGGATTTCCAGGAGAAACTGCGCTTCCTGGATGAGGAGTATCTGTGCCGGTATGAACAGCTGGAAGTGGATTCCCGGATTCCGCTGCAGCAGCCTTTTGCGCAGGAGGCGGTGATCACGGAGGAATATCCCATCGCGGAGAACGAGGAAGAGAAAGAACATACTTTTCTGTCCTACAACCGGGTGATCGGAACCGCGCTGGACGTGAAGCTGTGTACGGCTTTTGAAATTCTCGACTACGCGCTTTTGAGCGCGCCGGGCGCGCCTCACACTAGATCGCGTGTTGACGCGAAGATCGGCAAAGATATCTACGGTTCCTTCGAGGACGGCATTTACCAGCCCTATTTCTCGATTATTGCCAGGGAGAGCGACCCGCACAAGAGAGAAGACTTTGTGCGGATCATCGAAAAGACCCTGGAGGAAATCGCACAGAACGGTTTGGATCCCAAGGCGTTGGAAGCGGGAATTAATTTCTTCGAGTTCCGTTACCGGGAGGCGGATTTCTCCTCCTTCCCCAAAGGGCTGATCTACGGGCTGGATATCCTGGAGACCTGGCTGTATGACGAGAACCGTCCCTTTGACGCGGTACAGAGACTGGCGGTCTATGAAGAACTGAAAAAAGAAAAAGAGACCGGATATTTCGAAGGACTGATCCGGAAGTACCTGCTTGGGAACCGCCATGGCTCTTCCCTGACGCTGGTGCCGAAGAAAGGGCTGAACCGGGAACAGGAGCGCAAAACCGCCCGGGAACTGGCAGCGTATAAGGAAAGCCTGTCGGAAAAAGAGATTCAGAAACTGGTGGAGAAAACCCGGGCGCTGCAGGCGTACCAGGAAGCGGAGGAAGATCCGGAGGCACTCAAATGTATTCCCATGCTGTCCCGGAGCGATATCCGCAGGGAGGCCGGAAAATTCAGCAATGAGGAATGTGATGTGGACGGAACGCTGCTCCTGTGGCACGATGTGACAACCAACGGGATCGGATATCTGGATCTGCAGTTCGATGTGAAAAAGGTTCCGGGAGAGCTTCTGCACAGTCTCGGACTTCTGAAAAGCGTGCTGGGCTATGTGGACACGGAGCATTATACTTACGGCGAACTGTTCAACGAAATCAACGCGGGAAGCGGCGGCATCAGCTGCGGCCTGGAAGTCTATGAAAACCAAAACGCAAAAGACGGATTTCTGGCGATGTTCGGGATCCGGGCGAAGGCGCTGTATCCGCAGATTCCTTTTGTATTCCGCATGATTCAGGAGATCCTGTTCACCTCAAAACTGGAGGATGAGAAGCGGCTCTATGAGATCATCGCCCAGAGCAAATCCAGGGGTGAGGTGAGCCTGGCAGGAAACGGGCACGGCACTGCCGTTCTGCGCGCTTCCTCCTACGATTCTCCGATGGCCTGGTTCCAGGAACAGATCGCGGGAATTTCCTATGTGCATTTCCTGGAGGATCTGGAGCGCAATTTTGACCAGAGAAAAGAAGCCGTGATCGACGGACTGAAGAAACTTGTGAAAATTATTTTCCGGCCGGAGAACCTGAAGGTAAGCTTCACCGCGGAAAAAGAGCCGAAGGAGACGGTGGAAGGGCAGATCCGGGATCTGAAGGAGAAGCTTTTCACCGAGCCGGTGCGGACCGAAGGGTTCGTTCCCAGCTGTCAGCCAAGAAATGAGGCTTTTGAGACTGCGGGACAGGTTCAGTATGTGGCCCAGACTGGCAACTTCTGCAAGGCGGGTCTGGAATACACCGGTGCTTTGTGTATTCTGAAAGTGGCCCTCAGCTATGAGTATCTGTGGCTGAACATCCGTGTCAAGGGAGGGGCCTACGGCTGCATGAGCGGCTTCAAACGGAACGGGGAGAGTTATTTCGTCTCCTACCGGGATCCAAATCTGAAAAAGACGCTGGAGGTCTATCGGGGAATTCCGGATTTTGTGCGTGGTTTCCAGTCGGATGAGCGTAATCTGACCAAATATATCATCGGAACCATCAGCGCCAAAGACACGCCCCGGACACCGAAGATGCAGGGCGCGGTCTCCAGATCCGCCTATTACCGTGGGATTACGGAAGAAATGGTACAAAAAGAAAGAGATCAGATCCTGGATGCCCAGGTGGAGGATATCCGTGCGCTGGCTCCGCTGATCGAGGCGGTTTTGTCTCAGAATCAGATCTGCGTGGTGGGCAGCGAAGGGGAGATCGAGAAAGAGAAAGAACTGTTCCAGGAAGTCCGGCATCTGATTTCCTGAACCAATGAGGAGTTGTTATGAGTGAAAATTATAAATCCGGATTTGTGGCGCTGATCGGACGGCCCAATGTGGGAAAATCCACCCTGATGAATCATCTGATCGGGCAGAAGATCGCCATTACATCGAAAAAACCGCAGACCACCCGGAACCGGATTCAGACGGTCTATACTTCGAAAGAAGGGCAGATCGTATTCCTGGATACGCCCGGAATTCACAAAGCGAAAAACAAGCTGGGAGAGTATATGGTCCAGGTGGCGGAGCGGACCCTGAAAGAGGTGGATGTGATCCTGTGGCTGGTGGAGCCGGGGACCTTCATCGGAGCCGGAGAGCGGCACATCGCCCAGCAGCTGGGAGGGCTTCACCTGCCGGTGATTCTGATCATCAACAAAGTGGACACGGTGGAAAAAGAAGAAATCCTGAAATCCATTGACACTTACCGGAAGCTGTATGATTTCGATGAGATCATTCCCATCTCCGCGCTGCGGGGAAAGAATACCCAGGATATTATCCAGTGTATTTTCAAATATCTGCCTTACGGACCGCAGTATTACGATGAGGATACGGTGACCGACCAGCCCATGCGGCAGATCGCGGCGGAGATTATCCGGGAGAAATCCCTTCACGCTCTGGACGCGGAGATCCCCCATGGAATCGCGGTTGCCATTGACAAGATGAAAAAGCGCAGCGGGGGAAATCTTGTGGATATCGAGGCTACCATCATCTGCGAGAGAGACTCCCACAAGGGAATCATCATCGGAAAGCAGGGAGCCATGCTCAAGAAAATCGGCAGCAACGCCCGGTATGAGCTGGAGCGTATGCTGGAGAGCAAAGTGAACCTGAAATTATGGGTGAAAGTGAAGAAAGACTGGCGGGACAGTGATTTTCTGATCAAAAATTTCGGCTATGACAAGAAGGAAGTGTGAGGACATAACGTGTCTGGGTACACGAAGATAAGATCATGAGTGATTTGGTGACGGTGCAGGGGATGGTGCTTTCCGCCATCCCGGTGGGAGAATACGACAAACGGATGGTTCTGCTCACAAAGGAGCGGGGAAAGATTTCCGCCTTTGCCAAAGGGGCCAGAAGAGCCAACAGCCCGCTGCTGGCAGCTTCCAACCCCTTTGTGCTGGGAAGCTTTACCCTCTACGAAGGGCGGACCAGTTATACGGTGAATCAGGCAAGTCCGACCCATTATTTTACGGAGCTTGCCCAGGCGCAGCCAGGGGTCTATTACGGCTTTTATTTCCTGGAGCTTGCGGATTATTTCGGAAGGGAAGGGGTGGATGCCCGGGAGACGGTGAATCTGCTCTATGTGAGCCTGAAAGCGCTTCTGAATGAGAAAATTCCCGACGAGCTGGTGTGCAGGATCTTTGAGTTCCGCCTGCTGGTGATCCAGGGAGAGTATCCCCAGATTTTCCAGTGTGTGTCCTGCGGGCGGGAAGATCATCTGGAGTATTTTTCCCAGGGGATGCACGGCGCGCTGTGCCAGGACTGTGCAAAAAAAGCGGCGGACCGGACCGTCCTTACAAAGAATGTCCGTTATACGCTGCAGTATATCGCCACGGTGCCTCTGGGACGGCTGTATTCGTTTACCTTAAGCCCTCCGGTGCAGAAAGCGCTGGGCAGGCTGGTGCACACCTATCTTCTGAGAAATACGGACAAACGGTTCAAAAGTCTGGAAATTCTGAACCTGATGACCGGGAACGGATAGGATTTTTCCTGGAAAAATCAGGAAAGACGGCAGGTTCCCTGTTTACAAAGGGATTGTTGAACGGTATAATAAAATTCGACGTTAAAAAATTGAGGAGAAAAAGACAATGGAAAAGACGATGGAAAAGATTGTGGCTTTGGCCAAGGCCAGAGGATTTGTATATCCCGGTTCCGAGATTTACGGAGGCCTTGCCAATACCTGGGATTATGGAAATCTGGGTGTGGAGCTGAAAAATAACGTAAAAAAAGCCTGGTGGCAGAAATTTATCCAGGAGTCTCCCTACAATGTGGGCGTGGACTGCGCGATTCTGATGAACCCGCAGACCTGGGTGGCGTCCGGCCATCTGGGAGGATTCTCCGATCCTCTGATGGACTGTAAGGAGTGTCATGAGCGTTTCCGCGCGGACAAACTGATCGAAGACTACTGCGAGGCGAATGACATCACGCTGGAAGGCAGCGTGGACGGCTGGAGCCAGGAGCAGATGACGGATTTCATCCGGGAGCATCACGTGCCCTGTCCCACCTGCGGCAAACACAATTTCACGGACATCCGTCAGTTCAACCTGATGTTCAAGACATTCCAGGGTGTGACCGAGGACGCGAAGAATACCGTTTACCTGAGACCGGAGACGGCGCAGGGAATTTTTGTGAATTTCAAAAACGTGCAGAGAACTTCCCGGAAGAAACTGCCTTTCGGAATCGGACAGATCGGAAAATCTTTCCGGAATGAGATTACGCCGGGCAACTTTACCTTCCGTACCCGTGAGTTCGAGCAGATGGAACTGGAATTCTTCTGTGAGCCGGATACCGACCTGGAGTGGTTCCACTACTGGAAGAAATTCTGTCTGGACTGGCTGAGCAGCCTGGGACTGAAGGAAGACGAGGTCCGTTACCGCGACCATGACAAGGAGGAGCTGTCCTTCTACAGCAAAGCCACCACAGACGTGGAATTTCTGTTCCCCTTCGGCTGGGGCGAGCTGTGGGGAATCGCGGACCGTACCGATTATGACCTGACCCAGCATCAGAACGTGTCCGGAGAGGATCTGACCTATTTTGACGATGAGAAAAAGGAACGTTACATTCCTTATGTCATCGAGCCGTCTCTGGGCGCAGACCGTATGGTTCTGGCTTTCCTGTGCAGCGCTTACGACGAGGAGGTTCTGGACGCGGAGAAAAATGATGTGCGTACCGTACTTCATTTCCATCCGGTGCTGGCGCCGGTGAAGATCGGTGTGCTGCCTCTGTCCAAGAAGCTGAACGAGGGTGCCTGGAAGATTTATGAGCATCTGTGCAAGAAATACAACTGTGAGTTTGATGACCGCGGCAACATCGGAAAACGTTACCGCAGACAGGACGAGATCGGTACACCGTTCTGCGTGACCTATGATTTTGACTCAGAAGAAGACGGGGCTGTGACTGTCCGTGATCGTGATACCATGGAGCAGGTACGGATTAAAATTGAGGAACTGGATGCCTATTTCGCAGACAAGTTCACATTTTAATAAATTTAGGGGATGGCGGAAAGCCTGATCCGCCCGGCCCCCGATGAATAGAGGAGGAATTAATATGGCAGCAGCAAAAAAGAGAAACATTATCGTAGGTCAGTCCGGAGGTCCCACTTCTGTGATCAATTCCAGTCTGGCAGGCGTATATAAAAACGCGATTGAACGTGGATTCCATAAGGTATATGGAATGCTTCACGGAATCCAGGGATTGCTGGATGAGCAGTATGTAGATCTCTCCACTCAGATTCACTCTGAACTGGACATTGAGCTTTTGAAGAGGACACCGTCCGCATTCTTGGGCTCCTGCCGCTATAAACTTCCGGAAATTCATGAAAACCGCGAAATTTACGAGAAAATTTTTGAGATTCTGAATCATCTTCAGATCGAGGCGTTTATCTATATCGGCGGAAACGACTCCATGGATACCATCAAGAAGCTGTCCGACTACGCGATTCTGACCGGACAGACCCAGAAATTCCTGGGCGTTCCGAAGACCATTGACAATGACCTGGCGCTGACAGACCACACGCCGGGATTCGGAAGCGCCGCCAAGTACATCGGCGCGTCCACCAAAGAAGTGATCCGCGACGCGCAGGGTCTGACTTATAAGAAGAACATGGTGACCATCATCGAAGTCATGGGCCGCAACGCGGGATGGCTGACCGGAGCCACCGCCCTGGCGAAGACCGAGGACTGCGACGGACCGGACCTGATCTATCTGCCGGAAGTACCGTTCGACATCGAGAAATTCCTGGCGAAGATCCGGGAACTGCAGAAGAAGAAATCTTCCATCGTAGTGGCAGTCTCCGAGGGAATCAAGCTTCCGGACGGCCGTTATGTCTGTGAGCTGGGCAGCGTGGGAGATTATGTGGATGCCTTCGGCCACAAGCAGCTTCAGGGAACCGCCGCTTATCTGGCGAACTTCCTGGCAGCGGAGCTGGGCTGCAAGACCCGGGGCGTGGAGCTTTCCACCCTGCAGAGAAGCGCTTCCCATATGGCTTCCCGTGTGGACATCGATGAGGCGTTCATGGTAGGCGGTGCCGCGGTCAAGGCGGCTGATGAGGGAGACACCGGAAAGATGGTGGTCATTGACCGGGTATCCGATGATCCTTACATGAGCGCTACCGGAATCTATGATGTACACCGCATCGCGAACGAGGAAAAACTGGTTCCGAGAAGCTGGATGAACCGGGATGCCACCTATGTGACCAAGGACTTCATCGATTATGTGAAGCCTCTGATTCAGGGAGATTACCAGCCGATTATGGTGAACGGCCTTCCGAGACATCTGGTGCTGAAGAGAAAATAAACCGAAAGAAAAAAAGGGGGGATTCCTGAAGAATTCTCCCTTTTTTTGGTACATTTACCCTTGACTATTGTGTGCAGAATCTTTACAATAAGTATGTGAAAAAATTAGTCTAAAGACAAATTTAGGAGGAAATGTAAAATGGCAAAATGGGTTTATATGTTTACAGAAGGTAATGCAGACATGAGAAACCTGCTTGGCGGAAAAGGTGCGAACCTCGCCGAGATGACCAATCTGGGTCTTCCGGTACCGCAGGGCTTCACCATCACAACAGAAGCTTGTACGCAGTACTATGAAGACGGCAGAAAGATCAATGATGAGATCATGGCACAGATCATGGAAGCAATTACAAAGATGGAAGAGATCACCGGAAAGAAATTCGGTGACAAAGAAAATCCACTGCTTGTTTCCGTTCGTTCCGGTGCGAGAGCTTCTATGCCAGGAATGATGGACACCATCCTGAACCTGGGTCTGAATGAAGAGGTTGTGGAAGTTCTGGCAGCCAAATCCGGCAATCCCCGTTGGGCATGGGACTGCTACAGAAGATTTATTCAGATGTTCTCCGACGTTGTTATGGAAGTCGGAAAGAAATATTTCGAAGAACTGATCGACAAGATGAAAGAAGAAAAAGGCGTGACTCAGGACGTTGACCTGACCGCGGAAGATCTGAAGACTCTGGCCGGACAGTTCAAAGAAGAGTATAAAGCAAAAATCGGCGAAGATTTCCCGACGGATCCGAAGGTACAGCTGATGGAAGCCATCAAAGCCGTATTCCGTTCCTGGGACAACCCAAGAGCAAACGTATACCGTCGTGACAACGATATCCCATATTCCTGGGGAACCGCTGTTAACGTACAGATGATGGCATTCGGAAACATGGGCGATGACTGCGGTACCGGTGTTGCGTTCACCAGAGACCCGGCTACCGGTGAGAACGGCCTGTTCGGTGAGTTCCTGACCAACGCACAGGGCGAGGACGTAGTTGCCGGCGTTCGTACTCCGATGCACATCTCCGAGATGGAGCAGAAATTCCCGGAAGCTTTCGAGCAGTTCAAGAAAGTATGCAACATCCTGGAGACTCACTACAGAGATATGCAGGATATGGAGTTCACCGTTGAGAACGGCAAACTGTACATGCTGCAGACACGTAATGGTAAGAGAACCGCTCAGGCTGCTCTGAAGATCGCCTGCGACCTGGTAGACGAGGGAATGAGATCTGAGAAAGAGGCTGTTGCCATGATCGATCCGCGTAACCTGGATACTCTGCTTCATCCGCAGTTCGACGCTGCTGCTCTGAAAGCCGCGACTCCGCTTGGAAAAGGTCTGGGAGCTTCTCCTGGAGCTGCATGCGGTAAGATCGTGTTCACCGCTGACGACGCGGTAGAGTGGGCTGCAAGAGGAGAGAAAGTTGTTCTGGTTCGTCTTGAGACTTCTCCGGAAGATATCACCGGTATGAAATCTGCTCAGGGTATCCTGACCGTTCGCGGCGGTATGACCTCTCATGCGGCAGTAGTTGCCCGTGGTATGGGATCCTGCTGTGTATCCGGATGCGGAGACATCGCTATGGATGAAGAGAATAAGAAATTTACCCTGGCTGGAAAAGAATTCCACGAGGGAGACTGGCTGTCCATCGACGGATCCACCGGTAACATCTACGACGGAATTATCCCGACGGTAGACGCTACCATCGCAGGTGAGTTCGGAAGAATCATGGCCTGGGCAGACAAATACAGAACCATGAAAGTAAGAACCAACGCGGATACTCCGGCAGACGCTAAGAAAGCACGTGAGCTGGAGCAGAAGGTATCGGCCTTTGCCGTACCGAGCATATGTTCTTCGAGGGCAACCGTATCGACGCGTTCCGTGAGATGATCTGTGCTGAGACCGTAGAGGAGAGAGAGGCAGCTCTGGATAAGATCCTTCCGGAGCAGCAGGGAGACTTCGAGAAGCTGTATGAGGCTCTGGAAGGCAACCCGGTAACCATCCGTTTCCTGGATCCGCCTCTGCATGAGTTCGTTCCGACGGATGAAGAGGATATCGAGAAACTGGCGAAAGCTCAGGGCAAGACTGTTGAGCAGATTAAGACCATCATCTCCAGCCTGCATGAGTTCAACCCGATGATGGGTCATCGTGGATGCCGTCTGGCAGTGACCTATCCGGAGATCGCGAAGATGCAGACCAAGGCTGTCATCCGCGCGGCAATCAACGTTCAGAAAGCACACGCTGACTGGAACGTATGCCCGGAGATCATGATTCCTCTGGTAGGCGATGTAAAAGAGCTGAACTACGTGAAGAAAGTGGTTGTTGAGACTGCAGACGCTGAGATTGCGGCAGCAGGAAGCGACCTGAAATACGAAGTAGGTACCATGATGGAGATTCCGAGAGCGTGTCTGACTGCGGACGCAATCGCGAAAGACGCAGACTTCTTCTGCTTCGGAACCAACGACCTGACTCAGATGACCTACGGCTTCTCCCGTGACGATGCCGGCAAGTTCCTGAACGCGTACTATGACGCGAAGATCTTCGAGAACGATCCGTTCGCGAAACTGGATCAGACTGGCGTTGGCAAACTGATGGAGATGGCAATCCAGTTAGGAAAACCGGTGAATCCGAACCTGCACATCGGTATCTGCGGCGAGCACGGCGGAGATCCAAGCTCTGTAGAGTTCTGCCATAAGATTGGTCTGGACTATGTATCCTGCTCACCGTTCCGTGTGCCGATCGCAAGACTGGCAGCCGCTCAGGCAGCGATCAACAGCGAGAAATAACTAAAATCTCATAAGATTTTCAAGAGGGAAGCCTGCGGGCTTCCCTTTTTGTAAATTTTTTTTGATTCTTCGAAAAATGGTTGCTATCAGATAAAAAATATTTTATATTTATGAAGGATAAATAAAATCCAATCTGCAAGATACATGTGAGAGGGTAGAGAAATGAAATTCAAAAGGCCAGAAAAAGGTATGTGATTCTGGGAGCGTTTGTTGCCGTTATCCTTCTGATTAATCGCTGGCGTTGCCATTTACACCAGGCATTTTATGTCAGCGGAGACTGCCGTGAGGGATGACTGGTCTGTGGAGACCGGAGATCTGCTGGTCTCCGATGAGGAGCTGCACGTGTCGGTGTTCGACGCCGCGTTTGAGTCCACAGTGGATGTTCAGCAGATTCTTCCGGAGGAAAACGAGGAAGAGGGCTTTACCTACACACTAGATCGCGTGTTGCAGCGTCTGGCAGCCACGCTGGTGAAACTGAGACAGGCACGGGAAAATACCATGGAGGATCCCCTGGCAGTGATGAATCCCTTCGGAACTGCCAGCAACGGACTGTATCTGTATTTTGATACCAACCGTGAGGGAAACGTCCGTTATACCATCCATGTGGAGGCGGACGGCATACCGGATTATACGGCCACAGCTTATAATGGCGATACCGTGGTGAAGCACCATGAGTTTCAGATCATTGGCCTGGTTCCCGGAGAGGAGAATGAGGTCACCCTGGAACTGTTGGGAAAACGGGGAAGAGTCCTGAAGACAGCCAGCTTTACCATTCAGGTTCCGGAGACTTCCTCCGGTTATCCGGTGAAACTGGACCGGGAACAGGGAGACAGCACACAGGAAGTGACGGATGGACTGTATGTGATGAACCGGGTAGGCGGACATACCGGCTACGCGTTTCTCTATGACAACAGCGGCATCATGCGCTATGAGATGGTCCTGGAGGGCTATGGACTGGACCGGATCCTCTGGTATGGAGACAATATGATCACCTGTGTCTCGGCGTTCAAGATGGCACAGTTCAACCGTCTGGGACAGGCGGTGGCGGTCTATGATGTGGATGGCTATGAGCTGCATCACGATATGGTTCTGGAAGGCGACGACGGAAGGATTCTGGCGCTGGCGGAAGACCGGGACGACGAAGTCAACGTGGAAGATCTGGTGATCGAGATTGATCTGCAGACCAAAGAGGTGACCGAAGCTCTGGATTTCAAAGAGATCCTGAGCGACTACTACGAAAACGACGCCTCCGCGCTGACCGCGACGGATGAATTCTTCTGGCAGGCGGGAGAGAAAGACTGGATCCATCTGAATACCATCCAGTATGTGCCAAAGGGAGACAGCGTGATTGTGAGCTCCCGGGAGACTTCCACGATCATCCGGGTGAAGAATATCCACTCCCAGCCGGAGCTGGAAGCGCTGATCGGTGATGAGGATTTCTGGGCGGATACGCCTTATGCGGAATATATCTACGAGCAGGTGGGAGATTTTACCCCGCAGTACGGACAGCATACCGTGGAATATGTGGCTGACGACAGTCTGGAAGAAGGTCAGTATTATCTGCGGATGTTCGACAATAATTACTGGGTGAACGGCACGAGGGATGATTATACCATTGAGGATCTGCCGGAGGATGTGGGAACGGTTCTGCTCAGTGATTCCCTGCATTCCCATGTCTATTTCTACCTGGTGGATTCTAAGGAGAAGACCTTTACGCTGGAGAAATCTTTTGATGTTCCTTATTCCAGCATTGTCTCCAATGTGACGCCGGTCGGGGATAATTATGTGGTCAACAGCGGAACGGCGAAAGTGTTCGGAGAGTACGACCAGGAGGGGAATCTGATTCAGCAGTTCTCTTATGAATGTGAACTGCATACCTACCGGGTGACCAAGGAATCTTTTGCGGATTTCTGGTTTATACCGGAAGAAACGAAATAGAAAGATGTGAAGAGTCCCTCTTCGTGAAGATGAAAATTCACGGAGAGGGATATTTGTTTTTATCGGAGGAATTTGGTAAAATAGGAAAAGAGAAAAATCTGAAGGGGCGGCCCTGCTGAGCGGCCGTTTTGGTAAAAAATAGAAAATAGGGAGATGAAATTTTGCTGCAGATTCAGCATATTTGCAAGGAGTACAGGACAGAAAAACTGGTGCAGAAAGCACTGGATGATGTGAGTCTGAATCTTAGAGACAATGAATTTGTCGCGATTCTCGGACCCAGCGGTTCCGGAAAGACGACGCTTTTGAATATTATCGGAGGACTGGACCGTTACGACAGCGGAGATCTGATTATCAACGGGATTTCCACAAAACAGTATAAAGACCGGGACTGGGATTCCTACCGCAACCATACCATCGGTTTTGTTTTTCAGAGTTATAATCTGATTCCTCATCAGACCATTCTCTCCAATGTGGAGCTGGCGCTGACCATCTCGGGAATCGGAAAGGCGGAGCGCAGAGAGCGGGCGGTGAAGGCGCTGGAGGAAGTGGGGCTGGGAAGCCAGCTGCACAAAAAGCCCAACCAGATGTCCGGAGGTCAGATGCAGCGGGTTGCCATCGCCAGGGCTCTGGTGAACAATCCGGATATTCTGCTGGCAGACGAGCCCACCGGAGCGCTGGACAGTGAGACCAGCGTCCAGGTGATGGATCTGCTTCGGGAGGTAGCCAGGGACCGTCTGGTGGTGATGGTTACCCACAATCCGGAGCTGGCAGAGGAATACGCCACCCGGATTGTCAATCTGAAGGACGGGAAAATCCGTTCGGATTCGGATCCCTTTGAGGTGGAGGAAAGTCTGGCCGGACAGGCGGAACATAAAAACATGGGGAAATCTTCCATGTCGTTTCTCACAGCCCTTTCCCTGAGCTTCAACAATCTGAAAACCAAGAAGGCAAGGACACTGCTGACGTCCTTCGCGGGATCCATCGGCATCATCGGAATCTCGCTGATTCTGGCGCTCTCCACAGGAGTGAACGCCTACATTCAGACGGTGGAAGAGGAGACCCTCTCGGAATATCCGCTGCAGATTCAGAGTACGGGAGTGGATCTGACTTCTATGCTTTCGACGGACAGCGGCGGCAGCGGGGAAGAGGATGACGGGGAGATTTATGTGATTGAGATGGTGACGGATATGTTCTCCACCATGGATTCCAACGATCTGGAATCGCTGAAGGAATTTCTGGACGGAGGAGGGGACGGAATCGAAGCCTATACCAATGCCATTGAGTATTCCTACAGTGTCGCTCCCCAGATCTACCGGCAGGATGAGGACGGGATCCGTCAGGTGAACCCGGACCAGTCCTTCAATGCCCTGGGGCTTGGCTCCTCGGCGGGGTCCAACAGTATGATGTCCGCCATGATGAGTACGGATGTCTTCTATGAGATGCCGGAGAACAGCAGCCTGTATGAAGGCCAGTACGAGGTGAAGGCAGGCCGGTGGCCCAAAGACTACGATGAATGTGTGGTGGTGCTCACTTCCGGAGGCAGCATCAGCGACTTTATGCTTTATACTCTGGGGCTGCGGGATTCCATGGAGCTGGATGAGATGATCCGGCAGTTCATCGATGAGGAGAATGTGGAAGTTCCGGAGGATATGGGAACTTATGACTATGAGGATCTGATGGGAATCACCTTTAAGCTTGTGAACCGCGCGGATTGTTATGAGTATGACAGCCAGTATCAGGTATGGCGGGATAAATCTGAGGATGACGCCTACATGGAACAGGTGGTGGAGCAGGGAGAAGACCTGGAGATCGTGGGTGTGGTACAGCCTGCCGAGGACGCGAAAGGGCTCCTGCTGAGTACGGGAATCGGATATCCTTCTTCTCTGATCCGCCATGTGGCTTGGGAAGCCGCGGACAGCGAGATTGTGAAAAGCCAGCTGCAGGATCATACAGTCAACGTGTTTACCAACGAGCCCTTCGGGGAGGAAAGTCAGGAAGAATTTGATATGAATTCCCTGTTTTCCTTCGATGAGAAAGCGCTGGAGGAAGCCTTTTCTATCGATGAAAATTCCCTGACGGAAGGCCTGGAAGGTTCCATGGACGCGTCCGATTTCGCGGATTTTGACGGGGAAACTCTGGATCTGTCGGGAATGCTGGATTTCGGAAGTCTGGATTTTGAGATGCCGGAAGGATCCCTTGATCTGGATCTGGAGGATCTCATGGGAAGTATTTCCCTGACGGTCTCCCAGGAAGATCTGCAGCAGATGGTATCCGGGCTTCTGGAAGGATATCAGAACTACGCGGCGGAACATCCGGAGGCGGATTATTCCAATCTGGGCGAAGATTTCCTGGGATATCTGGGTACAGAGCAGGCAGGTTCCATCCTGGCCGGGCATCTGAGGGAGATGCTGGTGGAGAACGGGGATCTGGTGCTTACCCAGGAAGAGGTTGAGAACCTCTTTTTGAATGTGATGTCCGGCTATCAGAGTTACGCGCAGGAGAACGGCTATACAGATCCGGATCTCTTCGACGTCTACCTTCTGGAATATCTCCAGACGCCTCAGGCGCAGGAGATCGTCTCCGAGTGGTCCTCGCAGGTGTTTGCGGATCTGCCGGATCTGGAGTCTTCCGCGGCACAGCTGGAGGCCCTGGGGGCAGATCTGGCGGATGGATACCGGGATTACGCGGTGTCCAACGGTCTGCCGGATCCGGGAGAGATGGGAACCTTTTTCCTGGATTACCTGTCCACGCCGGAGGCACAGTCCCTGCTGATGAGCGGCGTCTCCGGGATGGTGGACGCGGGCGGTCTGCAGGAGCAGATTGCCGGGGCTTTGCAGTCGTATTTTCAGGAAGCGATGGGCAGCGTGGCCCAGGGACTGGAAGGACAGATTTCCTCCGTGGTTTTCCAGCTGATGGAACAGATTGCCGCCCGCATGCAGGAGGCGATGCAGCAGACCATGGAACGGGTGGGGACGAATCTGCAGGAAGCCATGCAGATCGATCCGGAGGCGTTCCAGAGGGCTTTCTCCATGAATATGAGCGGGGAGGAGCTGATGGAGCTTCTGATGTCCATGAGCAGCACGGAGAGCGCCACCTATGAGGGGAATCTTCAGACGCTGGGTTATGTGGATTTCGATGAACCCAGCGGCATTGATATTTATCCGAAGGATTTCGAGAGCAAAGAACAGGTGGTAGAGATTCTGGACGCGTATAACCAGAAGATGGAGGACGAGGGAAAAGAAGAACAGGTCATCACTTACACGGACGTGGTGGGCACGCTGATGTCTTCGGTTACCGATATCATCGATATCATCAGCTATGTGCTGATTGCCTTTGTGGCCATCTCTCTGGTGGTCTCTTCGATTATGATCGGCGTCATCACTTATATCAGTGTGATGGAGCGAAAAAAAGAGATCGGAATTCTGCGGGCCATCGGCGCGTCCAAAGGAAATATCTCCCAGGTGTTTAACGCGGAGACCTTCATCATCGGCCTTTGCGCGGGAGTGCTGGGAATCGTGCTGACTCTGCTTTTGCTGATTCCGGGAAACGCTCTGATCCATCACCTGGCGAACACGACGAGCATTAACGCGTTTCTGCCTGCGGGCTACGCTTTGATTTTGATTCTGCTCAGCGTAGTTCTGACCCTGCTGGGCGGTCTGATTCCGTCCAAAAAGGCGGCAAAGAGCGATCCGGTGACCGCGCTGCGCACCGAATAAGAGATAGAGAAAGGAAAAATCATGGAAAAAGAAAAAACATTTTCCGCCATTGTGGAGAACATTGAGTGGATCAAAGAACGCACGTCAGAGTTTGAAAAGCTGATGACTTATTATAAATGTGCGATTATGGAGATTGAGACGAAATTTCATGTGCTCAATGAGGAATTCTCTCTGGAGCACGACCGCAATCCCATCAGCAGCATCCGTTCCCGGCTGAAATCTCCGGAGAGTATTCTGGAGAAACTGGAGCGGAGGGGATTTGAGAATTCTCTGGAGTCCATTGAGAAAAATCTGAACGATATCGCAGGCGTACGGGTAATCTGCTCCTTTCCGGCGGATGTTTACGCTCTGGCGGAATCTTTTCTGAAACAGGATGATATTACCCTGCTGGTGAAGAAAGACTATATTGCCAATCCAAAGCCCAACGGGTATCGAAGTCTGCACATGATTGTAGAGATTCCGATCTTTTTGGCCCATGAAAAGCGCGGTATGAAGGTGGAACTGCAGCTCCGGACCATTGCCATGGACTTCTGGGCCAGCCTGGAACACCAGCTCCGGTATAAAAAAGAGAATGAATTTACCAGGGAGATGGCGGATGAGCTTTACCAGTGCGCGCAGATCAGCGCCCAGCTGGATCAGCGGATGGACGCGCTGCGGGGACGGGTTCTGGGAGACCATGCCTATGGATTCGCGGAGCAGGAAGAAGAGGGACGGAGAGTATGAGAATTCGATTTGCCACAGAAGAGGACGCCAAAAAACTTCTTCAGATCTACGAACCGTATCTGGATACTCCGGTCACGTTTGAATACACTCTTCCCACCGTGGAAGAATTCCGGGAACGGATCCGGACGATTACGGCGTGCTACCCGTATCTGGTCTGCGAGGAAGGGGACCGGACCATCGGATATGCCTACGGTCACCGGGCCATGGAACGGGCGGCCTATCAGTGGAATGCGGAGCTGTCCATTTACCTGAATCCGGAGGATACCTCAAGGGGACTGGGAAAGCAGCTGTACACCCGGCTGATAGAGATTCTGAAACTGCAGGGGGTCCGCAACGTCTACGGCTGCGTCACTGTACCCAACGAAAAAAGCGAGAGGCTGCATCTGTCGCTGGGGTTTCGGAAGGCGGGCGTCTGGCATAACACAGGATTTAAATGCGGAAAGTGGCAGGATGTGGCCTGGTTTGAGAAAGCGATTCAGGCTTACGGCCGGCCGGAACCCTTGCGATCGGTCTGGGAGATTCCCGGGGAGGAGCTGGAACATCTCCTGGGGTAATTCCATTTTTGTATAATATTACAGAAATTTTCTGAAAAAAGGTGAGGATTTTTTACTTGTATAAAGTGTTGAACTGTGCTAGAATGCAGTACAAGACAAAGGTGTTTGCAGTTGTAACAGGCTGCAGGCACCTTTTTTTCATGAAAACAGTCTGAATTGTTACGGCCGGCATGTAAAGAGAAGAGAGGAGAGAAATGTATGAATTCAGGAGATACCGCATTTGTTATGATTTGCGCAGCGTTTGTATTTTTTATGACTCCGGGTCTTGCTTTTTTCTATGGCGGCCTTGTAAGGAGAAAAAATGTCGTCAATACGATGATGGCCTGTGTCGCGATTATGGGAATTTCCGTCGTCATGTGGGCGCTCTTTGGCTATTCCCTGGCTTTCGGCGGTAATCACGCGGGAATTATCGGTGATTTTCGTTGGTTGGGACTTAAAGGTGTGAGGATGGAAGCCGGACCTTATTCGGATTCCCTGCCCCATCTGGTATTTTGTATGTTTCAGATGATGTTTGCCATGATCACGCCGGCTTTGATTACCGGATCTCTCATAGGACGGATGAAATTTAAGGCGCTTTTCCTTTTTATCGTCCTCTGGTCGGCGGTGGTTTACTATCCGATGGCGCACATGGTGTGGGGCACTGGCGGACTGCTGGCTTCCATAGGGTCTGTGGATTTCGCGGGCGGAAACGTGGTCCACATTAGTTCCGGTGTGAGCGCTCTGGTGATGGCGGTGATCCTCGGGAGAAGAAGAGGCTACGAACACACCACTTACCGGATTCACAATATACCGTTCGTGGTATTGGGGGCGTCCCTGCTCTGGTTCGGATGGTTCGGCTTTAACGCCGGGAGCGCGCTCAAAGCAGACGGACTGGCAGCCCATGCGTTTATGACTTCAGCGATTTCCGCGGCGGCAGCCCTTTTGTCCTGGATGGCCATTGATGTGATCAAGACCGGCAAACCGACTCTGGTGGGAGCTTCCACCGGTCTGGTTGTGGGGCTGGTGGCGATCACTCCGGGCGCCGGTTTCGTCCCGATCTGGTCCTCGTTTCTGATTGGCTTTCTGGTAAGCCCGATCTGCTATTTCGGTGTGGCTTTGGTGAAGGAAAAACTGAAAATAGACGACGCGCTGGACGCCTTTGGATGTCACGGAATCGGAGGAATCTGGGGCGGAATTGCCACAGGACTGTTCGCCCGTTCTTCCATCAACCAGGCGGCACAGTGGGACGGTCTGGTGTTTGGAGACGTTCGCCTTTTCACGGCGCAGCTGATTGGGATCGGTGTCACCATCGCGGTGGCGGTTGTGGGAACGCTGCTCTGCGCGGCGGTTGTGAGGATCTTCACCACACTGCGGGTTACGATCAAGGAAGAACAGGTCGGGCTGGATATTTCACAGCATGGGGAGAGTGCGTATCCGAGCTTTAACGGATTAGACTGACAAGGCGGTGAGAAGATATGATGATTAAAATCGAAGCATTTATAAGGGAAGAAAAGTTTGAAGAGGTCAAGAAAGCGCTGGATGATCTGAATGTAAACGGCCTGACCATTTATCAGGTGATGGGCTGCGGAATCCAGAGAGGATATCAGGAAATTGTGCGCGGCATGGAAGTGGACATGCAGATTCAGCCCAAGGTGAAATTTGAGATCGCGGTGTCTTCCGAGGAATGGGCGCAGAAAACCATCGACGCCATTCAGAAAGCGGCTTACACAGGTGAGATCGGAGACGGAAAGATTTTTACTTATGAAATCCGGTCTGCTTTGAAAATCCGCACGATGGAAACCGGGTATGACGCCATTCAGGAGTCCGAGTAGGACGCCGGGCTTTGAAGAAATAGACAGAAAAACTTTTAATAAATCAGAATAGAAATCTTCCATCCTGCGTCTGCCTTTCGTGAAAGACAAGATGGCCGCCGTGTATTTTTCAAAGAGAAAGCGTTGACAAAGAGAAAACGCAGGCGATATGATAGAACGGGAATACGAGGACACAGGAAGAAAATCCTGGACTCAGGCGCATAAAACGAATGAAGGTCAGAAAAACAGGAGAATAAGAATGAAAAAAGTATTGTTATTGACAACCGGCGGAACCATTGCTGCCAGGGAGTGCGGGCAGGGACTGACGCCGGAGATCCACTGTGAAGATATCCTGCATATGCTGCCGGAATTGGAAGAATATTTCCAGATTGACAGCCAGGATATTCTGAATCTGGACAGCTCCAATATCCAGCCGGAGGAATGGCAGTATATCGCGCAGATCGTGGTGGATCATCTGCCCCAGTATGACGGAATTATCATCACCCATGGAACGGATACCATGGCGTACACGGCTTCCGCCCTGAGCTATATGCTGCAGAATCTGAACAAACCGGTGGTTCTGACCGGCGCGCAGATACCGATTGAGCGGATGTTCACAGACGCGAGGAGGAATCTTCAGACTGCGTTCGCGGCGGTGGATCAGAATATCCAGGGTGTGACCATTGCCTTCGACGATAAGATTATCAACGGATGCCGTGCTGTGAAGGTGAGAACCATGGGATTTCACGCGTTCGAGAGCATCGGCGCGCCGTATGTGGGAGAGGTGAGCGCGGAGGGACTGCGCATCGCCGGCAGACGGCGGAATTCGGACCGGCCCTTCTGCCTGAAGAAAGACCTCTGTACGGATGTTTTTCTGCTGAAACTGATTCCGGGAACCAATCCGCAGATTTTCGAGAGCTTGAAATATATGAACTACCGGGGAGTGGTGATCGAGGCGTTCGGCGCGGGCGGTACTCATTTCGAGAGAAGGAATCTGATCCCGAAGCTTCAGGAACTGATCCAGAACGGGATCAGCATTGTGGCCTGCAGTCAGTGCCTCTACGAGAAAAGCGATTTTTCCCTCTATGAAGTGGGAAGAAAACTGCTGGAATGCGGAGTGATTCCGGGCAGGGATATGACCACGGAAGCCATTGTGACGAAACTGATGTGGGCCCTGGGACAGACGGACGATCCGCAGAAAGTCCGGGAAATCTTTGACACGGATTATGCCGGTGAAGTGACGCTGGAGAAATAGCAGAGTTTGGTCTCAGTCAGGAGAGTTTGGATATGCGTGGAAAACAAATACTTAAAGTGGCCGCACTGGCTGTCCTTGCGGTGGTACTCACAGCGGCGGTTTTTCTCGGACTTCTGGTCTATGTGGTTCGCTATAAAATTGAGACGAAGGATCGGTCGGATTCTCCCGATGAAACCCATACGCTTTTTCTGCAGTCGGTGGGCAGCCCGGTTTTCTTCGGCCCTTCTCATGGGCGTCTGGTTCTGAAGGAAGAAGGAAAGCGTGTCTTGGTGTATCGCTTTACTCTCTATGACGACGGGAAAGTGATCCGGCCGGAGAGCTGGCAGGTCTCCTGGGAAGAAACGTATGTGGAGGTACTGCTCTTCGGGGAGGAACAGAGCGATGTTCAGGTGCGGCTTTTCTATGACGGGAAGACGGAGAGCGAATCCCTTCCCACACAGTACGGGAAAGCGGCAGGAAGCAGCGGGAAGTCCGGGGATTCTTCGGGAAAAGAGAAAGAAAAGATTTCACGGATGCCAGATGATCAGGAGAACTCCACGGATGGTTTCGCACAAAAAGATTTGGAGCAGGATCTGCGGGAGCTGAGAATCGAAGAAGGTTTTCAGAAAGTTTACGATGCGGTTTTCGCGGAAGCGGGAGATACCTATGCAGAGAGCAGCGATGCCAAGGGAAACCTGCAAATCATTTTGCAGGAAGATAAGACACAGATCCGTTACCTGACCTATGACCGGGAATCGGAGAATGGACGATGCGGCCTCTATGTGGCGTATCTCTGCGAGAAAGCACCGGACGGCAGCTGGTCCCCCATGGAAGCCAGGATGCTGGATACTTATGCTTACGTCTACGAAACCGGCGACGTGATTGCAAGCGGAAAGACCAGCTGGGAAGAAACCGGCTCCCGGGAGTATCAGGAAGCTGCCGGGGAGCCCTGAGAAGAAATTTGGGAATCAGATTATGGGAAACGCCATACTGGCTCTGGACACCGGTATGGCGTTTTCTTGGTGGTGTGCCTGGCGGCAGAATCCAGAGAGCGGATCAAAAGAAAACGATTCGCGCGCAGGAGGCGAACAGAAAGCAGGCAGTCATGCCCAGGAGGGTAGGAAGCAAAATGGCAAGGAGCGTCCACTTCAGGCTTTTGGTCTCCCTTTGGATGGTGAGGCAGGTGGTGCCGCAGGGCCAGTGCATGAGAGAAAAGAGGATGACGCAGACGGCCGTGACCCAGGTCCAGCCATTGGCGGCGAGCAGCTGGCGCAGGACGGAGAGATCCTGGATTTCCAGCAAGCTTCCCTGGGCAAGGTAGGTCATCAGCATCACGGGAATCACGATTTCGTTGGCAGGCAGCCCCAACAGGAAAGCCATGAGAATGACTCCATCCATCCCCAGAAGCCGTCCCAAAGGATCCAGAAACTGCACACAATGGGCGAGGATGGTGCACTCTCCAAGGGATACATTGGCGGACAGCCAGATGAGAAGCCCTGCGGGAGCGGCAGTCAGGATGGCGCGGCCGAGTACAAATACCGTCCGGTCCAGAATCGAGCGCAGAATCACCTTTCCAAACTGTGGCTTCCGGTAGGGTGGAAGCTCCAGAACGAAAGAGGAAGGCATTCCTTTCAGCAGAGTTTTCGACAGCAGCCAGGAGGTGAAAAGAGTCATCAGAACACTGAAGAGGAAGACCAGAGTCAGGGTGAGCGCCGCCCCTAGGGAGGAAGAAAGTCCCCGGGATCCTGCAAAGAAAAAAAGCGACGTTATGGTGAGGATGGTGGGAAATCTTCCGTTGCAGGGAGTCAGACTGTTGGTGAGGATGGCAATCATACGCTCCCGGGGCGAGTCGATAATCCGGCAGCCGGTGACTCCCACCGCGTTGCAGCCAAGTCCCATGCACAGGGTGAGCGCCTGCTTTCCGCAGGCATGGCATTTCTGAAAACAGCGGTCCAGACAGAAGGCGATTCTGGGCAGATAGCCGAAATCTTCCAGAAGGGTGAACAGCGGAAAGAAAATCGCCATGGGCGGCAGCATCGCGGAGACGACCCAGGCGAGCACCCGGAAGATACCGGACAGAAGAGGTTCGCAGAGAAATTCCGGGATGTGCAGGTCCCGGGCGGATTCGGCCAGGAAGTCCAGGGCTTCGAACAGAACGTCAGAGAGCAGCGCGGAAGGAACATTGGCTCCCCGGATCGTCAGCCAGAAAAGGGCAAAGAGGAGAAGAAACAGGATGGGAAGTCCTGTTTTTTTACTGGTGAAAAGCGCGTCCAGCCTGCGGTCGGGAGCAGAATAGGAAGCCGCCGTACAGGTGACAGCTTTCCGACAGATTTCTTCGCAGCGTTTCACGAAAACTTCCGCGGCGGTATCCGGCTGTTCGGATTTGGAAAATTTGGTATCCGGTATTTCAAAATGTTCCAGAAGCTCTTTTATGGCAGGGAAAAGAGGCTGCAGGCTTTTTTTCTGATGGGCGCAGACACCGATCACCGGGATGTGAAGCTCCCGGGAGAGAACTTCCAAATTTACGGAAATCTGTTTCTTTTTTGCCTCGTCCAGGAGGTTGACGCAGAGCAGAACCGGAACTTTGAGTTCCAGAATCTGCAGGACCAGATTGAGGCTTCGTTCCAGGCAAGCGGCGTCGCAGACGGCGATCACAGCGTCTGCCTGACCGGAACAGAGAAATTCCCTGGAGATTTCTTCCTCCGGGGAATGGGTCAGCAGGGAATAGCAGCCGGGAAGATCCACCAGCGTATAGGTATCGGAGCCGTACCGGCAGGTACCTCTGGCACAGGAGACGGTCTTGCCGGGCCAGTTTCCCGTGTGCTGACGCATGCCGGTCAGAGCGTTGAACAAGGTGCTCTTTCCCACATTGGGGTTTCCGGCCAGGGCCAGAACTTTATGCATGGGGATGCCTCCTTCCCTCAGAATTGTCTGCATGGTTTTCTTCCCGGTCGGGGAGGAGATGGATTCGCCCGGCGTCTTCTCTTCGAAGGGCGAGGACGGTTCCACGGACGAGGTAGGCGGTGGGATCGCCCAGAGGGCTGCGGTTCAGACATTTGATTTTTGTGCCGCGGATCCATCCAAGATCCAGCAGCCGCCTGCGGATGCCAAGATCCGGCTCAAAATCCCCGAGGTAGCCGGACTGATCCGGGAGAAGTTCGGAAAGCCGCATAAAGACCTCCTCTTTCTGCGTCAGAAAATTCTTATGCAGCTATTCTATGCAAAAAGGCAGATAAATGTGAACGTGATCCTAGAAGGCGATCTTTGAAAAAAGGTATCCTTCCGCCTTTCGCCGGCGGAGAGGATACCTTTTTGAGAATAGAATATGGGTGATTCTAATAGGTGTAGAGGAGAGGAGTGCGCCATTAGCCGCACCTCTCTCTCTATATAAGGTGGTGAAGGTTAGCTAAGAATTCATTTTCTCCGTAAATCCTTTTTTCAGGATCACAAGTCCTACAAGGAGTACGGCTATGTACAGGATTCCGTAGCAGAGAAACGCCGGATTGTAGGAGCCATTGAGATCGTAAATGGTAGCGGAGAACGGCGAGGCAACAATGGGGCCGATATATATTGCGAAAGATACCAGGCCGAAAATGTTCGCGAAATCCTTGCTTCCCATGGCGTATACGGTAATCAGCGGCGCCATTACATTGGTGGCGGAGAAGCTGATGCCGAATAAAACCGCGGATACATAGGCGCAGACCACGTTTTTTGCCGTGAAAAGTGAGAAAATCCCAAGGACTCCGATCGCAGTGATAATCAGAAAATTCCGGTATGTTCCCAGTTTATCATTCAGCCAGCCGAAGAAAATTTTCGAGACCGCCATGCTCAGACTGATCAGGCTGACCAGCGTTGCCGCCAGGGCCGGGCTGTGGCCGATATCTGTCAGATAAGAAGCCATCTGTGAGAAGATACCAATCGCTCCGGCTGAGAGACCGAAGGAGATAAAGCATACGCCCCAGAAAGCGGGTTTATGCAAGGCCTGGGCGCGGGTATACCCCTCTGTCTGAACCGTTGCCGAAGCTGCTTTTGCCGATTCTGTATCCGGGACTTTCTTCTCATCTCCATAGGGAAGGAGGCCTTTTTCTTCCGGTTTGTAGACAAAGAGAATTAAAATCGGAAGGATGCAGAGCAATGCGCAGACCCATAAGCCGCGAAAAGCAGTCTGGTATCCGAAATGGAGAATAAATGCGCTGCCCAGCGGATTGAAAATCATACTTCCGAATCCGGATCCGGTGGAGGCAAAGCCCATAGCGAAGCCTTTTTTTGCGTGAAACCAGTTGTTTAAGATAATATTGACTACAACGGCTCCGGCGACAGAAGAACCGATACCGATCAAAAGAGCCATAACGTAGAACAGTTGGATATTAGGCACAAAGGAAAAACCAAGCCAACCAACCAGCATAAGGATGCCGCCCAGTGTCACCACACGCTTTGGCTTGAATTTTTCAAAAATATTTCCCACAAACGGTGATAATGCCATGACTGCAAGAGAGATGAAAGAGGTGGACAGAGAAAACTGCCCCCGTGTAATATTCATCGCTTCACAGACCGGCTTCTGAAATTGTGTCATGGAATTGATGAACATTCCTGTGGAGCATGCGGTGAGCAGCCACGCGGAAATCAGCAAAAGCCATCCGTAGAAAATTTTGGTTTCTTTTTTATCAGTCATCATTCTTTTCCTTTTTCTTTTTGATATTTTACAATCAGTGCGTCCACGGCACAGACTCCCTGCCCTTTCGGGTATACAAAGACTGGATTCAGATCCATTTCTTTAATCTCATCTTTGTGTTCCGCTGCGTAATCCGATATTTTTACCATAAGATTTTTCAGGGCTTCCAGATCACAGGGAGAAGAGCCGCGGTATCCGGCCAGCAAAGGATAGGCACGGAGTTTTTCCAGCATGGTTCCGGCTTCCTGCCGGTTTACCGGAATGGGATAGAGGGAGACATCTTTGAAGATTTCCACATAGATGCCGCCCAGTCCCACCAGAAGCATCGGTCCGAATTGTTTGTCGTTGGTAATTCCGATGATCATTTCCACACCGGAGGGTACCATTTCCTGAACCAGAATTCCATCTGTCGCGGCGCCCGGAGCGTTTTTCTTCACGTTCATGAGGATTTCCTCGTAGGCCTGTGCAGCGTCAGTTTCATTTTCGATGTTCAGACGGACACCACCGGCTTCTGTCTTGTGCAGGATTTCATCCGAGTTGATTTTCAGTACTACCGGGTATTTCATACCGCTCAGGGCAGTCTGCAATTCTTCTTTGGATCTTGCGACAGCCTGTGCCGGAACCGGAATTCCATATTGGATCAGTTCCTTTTTACTGTCGAATTCAGACAGAGCGCAGGTGGTTTCCTCAGAGCTGTGGCTCTTGGGAACACAGTCCGCAAAGCTTTTCTGCGCATATTGATATTCGCCGAATTCCGAGATCTTCCGAAGGCAGCGGAATGCTGTTTCCATGGAGGACATCATGGGGATACCGGCGTCTTCCAGGACTCTTCGGCTGGGTCTGTGACGGTAGTCCTCCAGAGACGGAGTGGCAAAGACCGGTTTTGTGACGATTCCTTCCCGTACCGCTTTGGCCATGGCCAGACACAGTTCATAGTTGGTTTCATCTTTCTTCCGTTCAATGTTCGCACCCACCGTAATCCCGGCCACAGCAGGGTCATCATTGAAAGCTTTCAGAAGGCCGATGGTTCTGGGTTCATCCCGGAACAGAGCGGTTGTGGCGTCCAGAGGATTTTTTGCCGTGGCAAAAGCTGGAATAAAGTTTTGAATGTTTTTCTTTGTCTCGTCAGAGAGTTCCGCGAGATTGGCGCCCATGGCTTCGGCCACATCCGCGCTTACGGTACTCTCGCCGCCGGAGAAGCTGATAACGCCATAGCTGTTGTGTTTCGGGAAATTTCCCCGGAGAACACAAAGGGCCTGGGACAGACACATGAATTCTTCAAAAGATTCTGCCACAATCACGCCGTATTTTTCGAAAATACTGTCAAAAGCTTTGCTGGAGCCGGCCATACTTCCTGTGTGCGACGCGGCAGCGGCAGCGCCCCGTTCGGATTTGCCGGCTTTTAAGATTACAACCGGTTTGTGAATCTTAGCTGCTCTCTCAAGAGAAGCAAGAAAACTTTTGGGATTCCTTACGCCTTCCAGATAAAGTGCGATGACAGATACTTCTTCGTCGTCTACCATCAGGCTCAGAAAATCTTCCAGTGTACAGATATTTCCATTTCCGGAAGAAACCGCATAGGAGATCGTAAAGAAATCGGTATTCAGAATCTGAGCGGATACGAAACCGCTCTGTGCGATAATCGCGATGCCGTGGGCAGGATCGTCCAGATCCCAGTAAGTGTGGCAGCCCCACATATTGATTTTGTCCACGTTGTTGATAAAGCCCATACCATTGGGGCCTAATACGGCAATGTCATACTGGTGAGCGATTTCTTTTAATTCCTGTTCCAGCTGCCGGCCTTCTGCGGTGCCTTCTTCGGAGAAACCGCTGGCATAGACAATGGCGGCGCCGATTCCTTTTTCGCCGGCTTCTCTGAGCAGTCCCGCGATGGTCTTCGCCGGGGTACACAAAACCACACAGTCAACAACTTCCGGGAGGTCTGTAATCGTCGGATAACATTTTTTTCCTTCGAACTCGGTCCTTCTGGGATGGACAAAGTAAACATGATCACGAATTTTGCTGTTTAACGCGCCTTCCGCGGCGCTTTTTCCAAATCCGTATTTGTCACTGACTCCGACCACAGCAATACTTTTAGGTTTGGTTAACTTTTTTAACTGCATCCGTTTTCACTTCCTTTTTTGTTTTTCAATTCTCCCAAAGGAAAATAAGGAACGATTTCATCGTTCATCCACTGAGATGATTTTAACACATTTTTTTTCCAGTTTGTAGGACAGGGCGCCAGTATTTCGACAAGAGAATAGCCTTCCCCAAGGAGCTGTGTTTCAATAGCACGTTTGATGTATTTCTGAAGCTGACGAATTGCTTTGGCGTTATGAACTGATCCCCTTGCCACATAAGCCACATTTTCAAATGTGGAAACGATTTCCGGAACTTTGATGGGAAAGCCGGTTTTTTTCGGATCACGGCCCTGAGGGCTTGTGGTGGTAATCTGACCTGGCATAGTGGTCCAGGACATCTGTCCGCCGGTCATGGCAAAATTGTTGTTATTTACCACAAATACAGTAATCGGTGTATTGCGGTAGGCAGCATTGAGGGTCTCGGCAAGCCCAATCACATAGGCGTCTCCGTCACCCTGATAAGAGATCGAAAGCAGATCAGGGCGGGCAACTTTCACGCCGGTTGCGCAGGCAGATCCTCTTCCGTGGGCTACCTGAAGCATATCACCGCTCCAGTATCTGGACATATTCCAGGAACATCCCACGCCCAGAGTTAAGATAGTCTTTTTTTCGTATCCGATTTCCTCTAACGTTTCAGCGATAAGTCGATTAATAATTCCATGACCGCACCCAGGACAAAAAGAGTGTGGTTTTTGTGCAAGTTTTGGTATGATCTTTTCTTTCATTTTCTCTCCTTTCCCCAAATAGCAAATATGAAATGGTACAATAATTTCTATACAAAACAAAAATGAAAAAATAATTTCAGTAAAATGGTATCACCTATTAATTGATTCGTCAATATCAAAAAAGAAATTTAATTTTTGGAAATTCGATAAAAAGAAATTTAAATTTCAAAAAAGTATTGACGCAGTGGAAAGTTGATGTTACGATATGGATGAAAAAATAATTTCATAAAAATAATATAAGTAAAATATTATATCTCAAAATAATATATTTCAAATCAAAGGAGGGATTTTCTTGGAAAAGTTACGGATGTATGTGGAGAAATGTAAAAGCTGCAGTTATTGTGTGATTTCATGTCCACAAAAAGCCCTGAAATTGTCAGGGAATCTGAATAAAGCCGGATATGATTATGTGGAATGCGATGACAGCAAATGTGTGAAATGCGGTATTTGCTATACCGTTTGCCCGGACATGGTATTTGAAATTATAAATGAACAGGAGGGATCAAAATGAAAAAAA
Source organism: uncultured Blautia sp. (assembly GCA_963927715.1). GTDB lineage: Bacteria > Bacillota > Clostridia > Lachnospirales > Lachnospiraceae > Blautia_A. The sequence continues at coordinate 455,092 of CAWVBU010000002.1, forward strand.
TGTGGAAAGGCAATCATGCGATTGCAGAAGCGGCCATGAGAGCAGGATGTCTCTTCTATGCAGGATATCCGATTACACCCCAGACAGAAGTAGGAGAGTATTTATCTGCAAGGATGCCGGAATTAGGAAGAACATTTCTTCAGGCAGAGAATGAGATGTCCGCAGTGTATATGATTTTTGGAGCGTATGCATGCGGAATGAGATCCATGACCAGTTCATCCGGCCCGGGATTTTCCCTGAAACAAGAAGGAATCGGCTATTTATGTGCGAATAATCTTCCAGCCGTACTGGTAAATGTTCAGAGATGGGGGCCGGGACTTGGATCTCTGGATTCCTCCCAGACAGACTATCTTCGAGATACCAGAGGCGGAGGAAACGGAGACTACCGTGTGATTGTTCTTGCTCCCAACAGCATTCAGGAAACGATTGATCTGATGTATAATGCCTGGGATTTGGCTGAAAAATACAGAAATCCTGTAGAGATTTTGTCGGAAGGTTCTTTGGGACAGATGATGGAGGCGGTGGAATTTCCGGAATTTAAAACAAGAGAAGAAGACCTGGGATGGACCTGGGATGGAACAGGGAGAGATCATAAGAAACTGGAAAGTTCTGCAAAACCGGCAGCTACCAAAGCCAAAATCGCATTGATGACGGAAAATGAACAGCGCTGGGAAAGTTTTCAGACAGAAGATGCGGAATACATTATCGTTGCTTTTGGCCTGCCATCCAGATCTGCCAAGAACGCAATAAAACAGATGAGAGCACGGGGAGAAAAGGTAGGGTTGATCCGCCCGATTTCCGTATGGCCATTCCCGTATAAAGCGTTTGAACAGGCAGCGGCAGCTTCTCCCAATTTAAAAGGCTTTATCTCTGTGGAATCTACAGATGCCGGGCAGCTGGTGGAAGATGTCGTGATTGCAGCAAAAAAAGCAAAATTAGGAATGCTTCCGGTTTATGGATTGTTCTCAGGACAGCATATCCCAAAATCGAAAGAAGTGATAGAGTTCTACGAAAAAGTAAAGGACGGAACAGAAAAGGAGGTATTCTGATATGGCAGTTAGAATGATTCCAGAATTAGTCAGTCGTCCTCATGTATTTTGTCCAGGATGCGGTCACGGTATCATTAACCGCTTGATTGCTGAAGTAATTGAAGAGTTTGGATATCAGAAAAAAATGGTTTTGACGCTGGGAGTGGGATGCTCCTGTAACATGAATGATAACTGGAGCTGTGATGTCCTTCAGACGGCACACGGAAGAGCTGCAGCAAGCGCAACGGGAGTGAAAGTTGCAAAGCCGGAGCTTTTGTCCATTTCCTATCAGGGTGACGGAGACGCCTATGTAATTGGGCTTGCTGAGACACTCAATGCTGCCTATCGCAATACACCGATAACGGTATTCATTGTCAACAATAATAATTTTGCTATGACCGGCGGACAGATGTCCTGGACCACTATGCCAGGTCAGGTTACGGCAACCAGTCCGCAGGGGAGAGATCCGAAGAAAACCGGGTTTCCGATTAAAGTACCGGAGATTATCGCAGGGTTTGAGGATGTGGCCTATGTGGCCAGAGGATCTGTACATAGCGTAAAGGAGATTCATCGACTGAAAAAGTATATTAGAAATGCGATTGAAGCACAGATAAACGGCGAGGGTTATTCTATGGTGGAGATTTTAGCCCCATGTCCGACAAACTGGAAGCTGGATGTAAAGAAATCCATTCAGTGGATGGAAGAGGAAGTGGTTCCGTATTTCAAGTTGGGAGAATTGAGAGAAAGGAGTCCGAGATAGGTATGGAAATTGTTTTTGCAGGATTTGGAGGACAGGGTGTACTGACAGCTGGTCTGATCGTGTCAGAAATGGCTCTGGAAGAAGGAAAAAATGTAACATGGATGCCGGCATATGGACCAACAATGAGAGGTGGGAAAGCATACAGTGTGGTGAAATACAGTGATGATGAAATCGGATGTCCGGATATGGAAGATATCGATATTCTGGTTGCCATGAATGAGCCTTCCCTTGAATATACCAGTTTCCTGAAGGATGGAGGAACGGTTATTGTAAATACCGATAACATCCCAGAGGATGTGGAGATTGACAGCAAATATCATGTTGTCAAACTGCCTTGTCTGGAGATGGCGCTGAATGTTAACAATAATAAGGGAGCTACTATTGTCGCTATTGGAGCAATGATCCATAAATGTGAACTGTTTTCCTGTGATTTATCGAAAAAAGTTCTTTATGAAATATTTGCGTCAAAGGGAAAAGAAAAATATGCCGCAGGCAATGAAGCGGCTCTTATGGCAGGATGGAACGCAGTCTGAAAATGGAGGTGAAATATGGATCTGAAAAAACTGTTAAAACCAGAAAGTATAGCGGTTGTCGGTGTGAGCGACAGGGGATTTGGCCGCTGTGCTGCGAACGGTGCGTTGGAGAGCAGCATTTCAGATAATGTGTATTTTGTCCATACCAGAAGAAGTGAATTAAACGGAAAAAAATGTTATCCATCTATTACTGCAATACCGGATTGTGTGGATTGTGTTGTTTTGTGTACGCCGGCGAAGACCATCGCGGGACTTCTCAGAGAAGCCGGCGAAAAAGGAATCCAAGCGGCTGTTATCTATGCCAGCGGTTTTGCGGAAGAAGGAACCGAGGAAGGGAAAGCACTGGAAGCGGAAATAAAAGCGATTGCAGACCAATATGACATGGCCGTGCTTGGTCCCAACTGTATGGGGATTATCAATAATCGGCAAAGAGTAAATATGTGGGGCGGTAATGTGAGTTTATCACAGAATTCTTTCTCAGGAATCGGAATTGTTGCTCAAAGCGGGTTTGTCTGTTCTGAGATTCTGTCGACCGGATATTTCTCGATTTCCTATGCGGTTTCTTCTGGTAATGGGAATATCTGTACGCTGGAGGATTTCCTGGATTTTATGGTTGAGGATGAAGAGGTGTCGGTTGTTGCTCTCTATCTGGAAGGCGTGAGAAACCCGGCGAATTTTCTGTATTCCATAAAAAAAGCAGCAAAGAAACACAAACCAGTTGTTGTAATGAAAACAGGAAGGACAGAGAAAGGAGCTGCAGCAGCAGCTTCCCATACGGGGAGTATGGCAGGTTCCAGCAAAACTTTTGCCAGCATTTTCCGGAAATATGGAGTTATCGAGACCACTACGTTTGAAGAATTTGTCTGCATGACACAGGCTCTGTGTGTTTTAAAAGGAAATTATCCAGGAAAGGGAGGCTATGGTATGATCAGTCTTTCTGGAGGAGAAAGTACACAGAGCGCAGATCTTGCCATTGAATCGGGGGTGGCATTGGCAGATCTGACAGAAGAGACGCAAAAGGCAGTAAAGAATTTTATTCCTGCCTTTGCGTCTGTAAAAAATCCTCTGGACGCCACCACTGCATTGTTTGGTGATGAAGAGAGAACCATCGGTCTTTTAAAAGCATTTAATGATGATCCGGGAGTTTGCGCAATTACCGTTGGTGCTAACGTAAAATATAAGATGAACCCAACCATGAAAACCTTGTGTGATGCTATGGCAAAAGCTGTAAAAGAAGGAGTAGTGACGAAACCGATTTTTGCGATTCCTTCTCTGGAAAATTATCGTCATCAGGAGACCAGGGAAATTCTGGAAGAGGCGGGCGTTCCGCTGATGTCTTCTATGGAGACGGCTTTCCGTTGTCTGAGAAAAATAAAAGAATTTGGCGAATATCAAAGTGCCGAGAGAATGTTGACGGCATGCATTCCGGTGCAGACAGGATGTTCAGCAACTGCTTTATCTGAGTATGACAGCAAAAACGAGTTAAAACGATATGGCGTTCCGGTTCCGGTGCAGGCAATCGTACGATCGGAGAAAGAGTTGGAGAAGGTTCTTTTGAATATGCGATTCCCTGTGGTATTGAAAATTAATTCGGATGAGATTCTTCACAAAACAGAAGCTGGCGGAGTGAAGCTGAATATTCAAAGCATAACTGAGGCAGCGGCCGCATATGAAGAGATTCTTTCCAATGTAAAGAAAAAAGTTCCTAATGCTGCTACAGACGGAATTTTGGTACAGGAGATGGCAGACCCTGGAGTAGAAATGATCATTGGCATTACTAATGACCGGCAGTTCGGTCCCATGCTTTTGGTGGGACTGGGTGGAATTTATGTGGAAATCTTTCAGGATGTCTCCCTGTATCCGGCGCCAGTGAATAAAAAAGAAGCAGGACAGATGCTGAGAGAGTTGAAGGCATATAAACTGTTAACCGGTTACCGGGGAACTGCACCGTGTGATCTTGACGCATTGGAAGATATGATTGTGAAAATATCACAATACGCGGCAGAACACAAAGATCATTTAAAAGAGATGGATCTAAATCCTGTATTTGTGTATCCAAAAGGACAGGGCGTCTGCGCAGTGGATGCGCTGATCGTTCAATATAATCATTCATAAATTTCAAAGGAGGGGAAAGAGAATGAGTATCAAAAGCATGGCGGCGGCACATTCGGCCGGAAAGGGACATTCTGATGTGAATTTCAGTGCTGCGACGGAAGCCAGGACGGCACTGGTTCAGTTTGGAAAGGATAACATTGTGGATGCGACGCTGGGCGTTGTAAAAAACGAGGAAGCGGATTTCGCGACACTTCCAACGGTGGAAAAATGTTACCGTAATATGCCGGGCAATGAATTAATGGACTATGCGCCGATCTCCGGACTGGATGATTTCTTAAGCGGTGCAGTGGAGTTTGTCTTCCAGGGACACCAGCCAAAAGGGACGCAGACCGCTGCGATTGCGACACCTGGCGGGACAGGGGCAATTCATCATGTAATCTACAATTACGTAGATAAAGGGGATAAGTTTCTGATTCCTTATCTGCATTGGGATCCCTATACGGAAATGGGGATTGAGATGGGAGATGTGGCAGAACGCTATCATATGTTTGGTCCGGATAATCAGTTTTCCCTTGAGGATTTGAAAGAAAAGGCGAAAGAGGCTTTGAAGACACAAAAGAATCTTCTGACCATTTTCAATACGCCTGCACACAATCCGTCCGGTTATACCATGTCCAATGAAGACTGGAAAGAGATTACAGATTTTTTCCGTGACTGTGCGGAAGATAAAAGCAAAAGAATTATCGTACTTTGGGACATGGCTTATACGGATTATGCCGGTGATAAAGATGAGGTTCGGGATTTTCTGAAATATTTCGATGATATGCCGGAGAATATGCTGCTTCTGGTTGCATTCAGTATGTCAAAATCTTTTCTGATCTACGGAATGCGGTCAGGCGCCTTGATCTGTGTGTCAACCGTTCCCGAAGTGGTAGATGAGTTTAAGACCATGAACGCGTTTTCCAACCGTGCCACCTGGTCCAACGGCTCCAGAGGCGCGCAGAAGCTTCTGGCGATGACAATGGCGGATGCGCAGCTGAAGGCAGAGATTGACAAAGAAAGAGAGTATTATAAATCTCTGATTGAGAAAAGGGCTCAGATTTTCCTGGAAGAAGCCAAAGAGGCTGAACTTCGGATTCTTCCCTATAAAGCAGGATTTTTCATTACTGTTCCTGCCAAGGATACGGTTGGCCTTTCACAGAAACTGATTGCGAAGAAGATTTATACGATACCATTAAATGATGGCCTTCGTTTTGCGATCAGTGCAGTTCCGACCGGTAAAATCTCCGGCCTGGCTAAAGCGGTCAAGGAAGTATTTGCCGGACATGAGCCGGATCCTGACGCAAGATTTTAACGTAACCGCAGACATGTAATATGCAGAAAAAAACGGACACATAACGCCCTCTGGATGAATTCCAATGTTTATGTTTTTTTCTGCAAAGAGGAAACACGTTAATTCTGTAATAAAAGTGTTACAGTCGGCTTTACGAGAGGTAGTCATATGGAGAGTAAAAGTTATATTTTAGTAATTGCTGGCATTTACATGTTGGTTATGATTTTGATCGGCTTTATTGGAAAGAAAAGGGCTGAAAAAGCAACCGATTACCTGCTTTGCGGAAGAAATCTGGGAATTCTCATGACTTCCGCGACCATAGCTGCGACTCAGATTGGTTCGGGTGTTATTGTCGGCGGCGCGACAACAGGAATGGATTCTGGTGTCTGGCCTGGAATGTATTATGCGTTGTCATGTGGCTTGGGATGTATTGTATCAGGATGTTTTATCGCAGGAAAAATGAGAGCTGCGGAAGCCGTTGTGCCAATGGACTATTTTGAGGCACGCTACGGAAAGAAAAGAATTACAAGATTCTGGGCATGGCTGTCTAATGTTCCCAGTCTGCTGGGTGTGTTTGTGGCTCAGATTCTTGCCTGCGGAAGTATTTTTGCGGCATTTGGTATTTCTTACACTGCAGGTGCGTTGGTTTGTGCTGCCGTTATTCTGATCTATAGTTCTCTTGGAGGAATGTGGTCGGTTGCAATTGGTGACTTTGTGCAGATTATCATTATCATTGTCTGTATTCCAATTTGTGCGTTTATTGCGATTGGACAGGTTGGTGATGTGGGAGCTGTTTTCGGGACGCCGTTTATTCCTGCCGGGACGTTAGGACAGTTCGTATATCTGGTATCTCCGATGCTGGTATCGATTGGCGTGTCCTATGATTCTTTCATGAGATATCAGTCTTCCAAGGATTTCCGTACCGCGAAATGGGGATGTATTATCGGCGGTATTGTCACGATTATCATCGGTACCTTTGCATCTGCCATTGGCGTAGCCGGCGGAATGCTGTTTCCGGACGCATCGTCAGACAGTATCTTTGCTTACACGATTGCGAATACAACAGGACCAATTCTTTCAGCATTTGCAATCATCGCGGTTCTTGCGGCAGCGATGTCTTCCGGAAATGGTTTGTTGGTTGGTCTGGGAGCTTCTTTCTCAAAAGACTTTTACAATGGACTGCTTCATCCGGACAAAAAAATGGAAGAACTTCCGCAGGCAAAAACCATCGCGAGAGTTACCATCATTCTTGCCTGTATTATCGGAACATTTATTTCTTTTAAGCTTACGAATATTCTGGATGCCATTATTTTGTTCAACTATCCATATATGGGAAGTATGCTGGTTCCGCTTTATGCTTCTCTTTTATCCCAAAATTCTACGGCGAAAGGTTGTTATTGTGCAATGATCGGCGGTGGCATCATTGGTGTGGTAGCCTTTTTGGGCGGTCTTGGCATTGTACCGCTGAAAGCAGACTGGGGCTTATTTATTGCCTACGCAGTGAGTATGGTGATCATGTTTGCAGTCAGTGCGGGAGATAAACAAAATCGTGTGCCGATGGTAAAACAGGACTTTTGAGTATGCTCGAAAATGGAGTTGCCTTTGGCAGCTCCATTTTTGTAACATAATAGGAGGATAGTGCCGCCAACTGAAAGGCGGCGGAATGGAGATTAGTATGGAACTTATTATCTTATTTGCACTTGCATTGGGCGCGGCTAGTCTTTTTGCCCGATTCCATGTGAATCAATCGAAATATGAATTGGCGTCTTCTCTGCCGGAACTGCCGTTCCAGCCGAACAAAAAGATTGACCACTATCTTTGGTTCAGTGACACAGAGTTTGCCATTCCTTTGTTGGTAAAAGGTGAGCCGAAAATTGTGAAAAAACAGAAAATTTCTGAGGCGGTCCGATATGAAATCTATGAAAATGGAAAACTGCAGGGCGGAGGAACGTTTGGTGAAAAAAGAATCCCTGCAATAGGGGTACAGGAACCGAATGGGAAAAAGAAATATTATGTATCTTCTTTGGGATTGAAATTATATTTTTCCACGAAGAATCCTTCTGAGGTTACCCTGGAATTTATGAAAAAGCCGGGAAAAACCGATACAGAGTTTTATCGGCAGGCATGCAGCAGTCTGAAAGAGTCGATAGAGACTTTTCAGGAACGTCAAAAAAAAGAATTGGAGGTCTTGAAAGAAAATATCGGTAAAGAGTCAGGCGGCAGATTTTTGTCTGTTCAGGCAGAGCGGATATAAAGAATTTGATGGGAAACGAAAAAATACCTGAAACAACCTCAACGATTGTTTCAGGTATTATAATATGTTTTTAGATGCAAAACAGATCTTTTTTTGTCGCATTTATTGGCTTCCGCTTCCAGATTTCTCGCAACAGTTTCCGGAATATCTGCCGCAATCAGGTTAATAATGATGTTGATCAGTGCAAGTGTGGCTGCCTGGGTGCAGTCCAGCACGAGACCTCTGACAGGGGCGGTAAGGACATACTGACAACTGCAGGCCAGAGGGTTCGTATGGCTGTCTGTGATTGCAATAGTGATCATTCCGTGATCTTTGGCGATTTCGGTTGCAGTTAGTACTTCTTTGAAAATTCTCTGGCTGCTGATGGCGATGAGTACGTCTCCCTCACATAAGTCGCTGTATTCTACCTTTTTGGATAATCCTACACCGATAATTCCTTTGTAAGGGATTCCCAGTCTCCAAAGATAATGACACAGCGCACGCACGACAATTTCGCTGGAAAACATTCCGACAACATATACTTTTCTTGCTTTTTCCAGGATCTGTGCGATTTCATGCAGAAGATCCGCATTTAACATCTTTTCCATAGTCTTCATGTTTTCGATGTCTTTGTTCAAAGATTGTTTGATCACTTCAGTTTTATGATCTGTATCCAGATAATTTTCAATCATGGTATGCGGAGAGACCAGACGTTTGTAGATGACGCTGAGATCATCCCGGAAATCAGTTAATTTCTCATATCCGAGTTTGCGCACAAGTCTGGTCATGGAGGCGGCAGAAATCCCGCACAGATCTGCCATCTGCGCGCCGCTTAAGAATACTGTTTTTCCTAAATCTGCGGTCAGCAGTTCTATGGATTTACGTTCTTTCTGCGTGAGATTTGCGTTTTTCATTCGGTCAGTCAGAGTTTCTTTCATTTTTTATGTACCTCTATTCGCTTTTTGTTCTGCCATTTTGGAAAATTTATCTATAAAAAGTATAACGAATTTCGAATAGAATATCAATAAATTATTGGAAATTCCCGGGTTCCCGGAAAAACTCCTTTTCTTCATCCCGGAAGGTGTCCACGAATTTTTTCAGCAGCCGCAGGAATTCTTTCCGCTCTCTGGAAGAGAAGGAGGAGAATGCCAGATCCTCCATCTCGATAATCGGACGGATCTTTGTGTCGATGAAAACCGTGCCGGCATCGGTCAGGTGGATGTGCTTATCCCGGCCCTGTCCGGGGGTGAGATAGAGGTACCCTTCCTGAACAAGCCTGCGGATGGAAGAGTTGATGGTCTGTTTGCTACAGTAGGACTGCTGGCAGATGTCTCTTTGCAGACAGCCGTTCCCCTGTTTGCACAGAACATAGAGAATAGTAAAAGCACTGTCCGAAATGCCGAGTTTCAGAGCGATCTCATGATAGAGATCATCCAGCTCCTTGAACAGAGAGTTGAACGTATCGTAGCTGTCGGTTTTCATTGGCGCACCTCCGGAATATAATCTGCCAATGATTATAGTCCGAAAGCATACTTGTGTCAATTTGCCTGGTAACGAATTGGCGAGGTTTTTTTCTCAAATATATTAACCGCTATGTCCTGCGGTACTGCAGTAATCCTAGGTGATTCCGCTTATTTTTGAATTCTGCTGTCTGCTATTTACCATCCTTCCATCTGCCTGTGCATGAAATTATGAAAATGGATTTCGAACTGCTTGCGATTTGCAATCAATCCAGATATAATGAAGAAAAAAGAGGAGGCGATATCTATGGCAAGAACAGCAAATGTATTTGTACGTGTTGAACCTGAAGTAAAAGAACAGGCAGAGCAGGTGCTTGATCGACTTGGAATTTCAATGTCCAATGCAGTAGGAATGTTTCTAAGACAGATTGTACTCCAGAGAGGAATTCCTTTTGAAATGAAACTTCCGGCTTATGAAGAGCCTGTTGCATATGGCTCTCTGACAAAGGAACAGTTCAATGCAGAAATAGAGAAAGGCATGGAAGATATTAAGGCTGGCAGAGTATATTCGGCAGATGAAGTTGAAGCAGAAATGAAACGGGAATTTGGTATATGAAATATAAAGTGATGTATACAGAACTTAGTGAAGATTTCTAACTATTTAGATAAATCGCCTTGACATTCGAATAGATGTTTGTTATAGTACACATAGAACAGAGGGCTATTATAAGATTGAAGGTGATTGTGATGGCAGGAAAGAGAGATTATTATGAAGTCCTTGGGGTATCAAGGAATGCAGATGAAAAAGAGATAAAGAAAGCATACCGGAAGCTGGCGAAGAAATATCATCCGGATATGAATCCGGGAGATCAGCAGGCAGAGCAGAAGTTCAAGGAGATCACAGAGGCCTATACGATTCTGACGGATCCGGAGAAAAAGAAACTGTACGATCAGTTCGGCCATGCGGCGTTCGAAGAGGGCGGGGCCGGTTCTTCCTATGGAGGATTCCAGGGAGAAAACGGCGGCTATCAGGAGTTTCATTTCGAAGGCGGCAGCATGGATGATATCTTTCAGGATTTCTTCGGCGGCATGTTTGGCAAAGGCAAAAAAAGCGGTTCCAGAACGTATCATTTCCATCAGGGAGATTTTCAGGGAAGCGATTTCCAAAATGGAGGTTTCCACGAGGGAGGTTTTGGAAGCGGAGCATTTCGCCGGAAGGGACAGGATTATACTTCGGATGTGTCGGTGACGTTTGAGGATGCAGCTTTCGGCTGTGAGAAAGTGATCAGTCTGAAAGGCGCGGATGGACGGGTACAGTCTCTGCAGGTGCGTATTCCGGCAGGAATCGAGGACGGAAAGAGCATCCGTCTGCGGGGGCAAAGGCGGAGCCGGAACCGGCGGCGGGCCGGCAGGGGATCTGCTTCTGCGGATCCATGTAAGCGAGAAACCGGGCTTTCGGCGGGAAGGAATGGATGTGTATACCACGGTGGAGATTCCGTTTACCACGGCAGTTTTCGGCGGAGAGGCAGTAGTCAGAACGCTGAACGGCCAGGTGGTGTGCAGAATCAAAGAGGGAACCCAGTCCGGAACGAAGATCCGTCTGCGGGGCAAAGGGATTGTCTCCATGAAGGATCCGTCGGTACACGGAGATCTGTACGCGGTAGTTCAGATTCAGGTGCCGCGGAATCTGAGTCCGGAAGAGCGGCAGAAGCTGAAAGAATTCCAGGCAGTCTGTGCCAGGCGCGGGAAGAGAACGTCCAGTGTAGCATGAGAGGATGCGTAAGAAAGGAAAAGCTGCAGCCGGATTTCTGCAGAAGATACAGAAATCCAGGCGGCAGCTTTTTTCATGCTTCTGTTGGGATCAGTTATTCCAGAGTGGAGGGCCGGACGCCGTTTAACTCGGTTTTCGAGCTTGGATAGCGGTGCTGCATCCGTTGATCGTCAAAGTGCAGATCGATGACACGTTCCCAGCCGCTTTCGGCCGGCGGGCCGCCGGCTCTTTGGTCGTAGCGGATCAGTGCCAGCGCGGAGACCAGCATGTTCAGTGTCATGAAGACAACCAGGCACCAGGTCAGGACATAGCCGGTGACTTTCGGAATTTTTTCGATCAGATCGGAAAATTTCGGATAAAGGTTTTTGATCCAGGCGACGGCGGCGATTCCCCAGAAAAAGCAGAACAGAAGATTGATTCTGCCGCCCAGGTTAAAGGGAATCTTCGTGTAGTCCCAGAAGACCTGTCCGAAGACAATCTGGGAGAGTACGCTCAGGACATATTCGTAGACGCCGCCGGCAACGGTTCCGACGAAGAAAATATGGCGGTCTGGTTTGTTTCTGTCCTTATGGAGGAGAGCGGTGGCCAGGACCAGAGCCATTCCCCACACCACGCTGAAATCGCCCCATACAAGACTGCTTCTTATCATCCAGGTGCCCATGGAAAACCGGCAGAAAATGGTTTCGACGAGATCTCCGAGGAAAGAACCGATGACAAAGAGCAGAAATAATTTGTAAAGCCGCAGCCCTCGGCAAAACGGCGGAGACTTTCGTGGTCTTTTCGGCTTTTTCCAGAAGAACCGGGTAGGCCTTTGCCATACGGTGTTCCACATGCCTGAGGATGAAACGGACTGCGCGGGAGAGGCTGATCGTGAGTCTCCGGTTCCAGCGTGCCGTGGAGGGGACTTCTTTCTGGATGTGGAACACTGCCGCCACAGAGGCTGTGAAATCCAGAAGAAGAACCACGAGAAAGCACCAGAGTAAAATGGTACGGATCAGAACCGGTATAATCCGGAAAAGATCCAGAAACAGGGCATTTCCGCAGAGGATGCTGGCCATGCCCAGCACGGCCCACAAAAGGGAATACTGCAGACAGATGTATCCGTCAAAGTTCCAGCGTTTCCGGAATAATCCCACCATTTGCGCTGATTCATCCGCTCCAGGGTTTTGCCGGTCAACCATTCGATCAGAGTACAAAGAGCGCCGCATCCACAAAGAGAAAGAACGGATTGTTGACCAGATCGTCCATGGTCAGGGCGATCAGGACGGCAGCGGCGCCGTAGACGAGACAGAACGGGCCGTTGGAAAAACCACGGTTGATGAATCGTTTTTTTCTGACTGTGCTGACAATGGTCTCGCAGACCCAGCCGAGAAACGAGTAGACAAAGAGGAGCCAGAGCAGCTCCATTCCGGTATAGTTCATAAGCGAAATACCCTTTCACAGCGGTCCGCGGCGAAACCGCGGAAGGTTTTCCGGTTGCAGATATGTCTATTATAGCGTAGATTGCTCTTGAAAGCAATGGTGCGGCAAAGGAAAGTGTTGTAAAAATTTGTTTATACGATTTATTAAAAATAACATGACATTCTGAAAAAATAGTGGTATAATGGTCACGTAAACGAAAATGTCCGAAAATCTCTTGCGAGAGAAGAGAAGGAGGTTTTTTTATGGCAGTAATGGACGGCTGTGAAGGCGGCAACAAGACCTGGGCACTGGATGAGAGAGAATGTCCGCAGTGTGGCGCGGAGATGGATGTTTATACCTCAAATGGAAGAGTTGTGGAGGATTCGGTATGTCCGAAATGCGGATATACGATTAAGGCTCAGGAACAGGTAATTCCCGGACTGAAAAAGGAAAAAGAAGAATAGAACTTCGATTTTCGAGAATCAATCAAAAAAGAACGCGGGTGAATACGGCGGGCACAGCCTCTGGACTGTGTCCGTTTCCTTTGCCAGGGGATTTAGCAGGAACGAATGCAGGAGGCTGTTATGAAAAGATTTGTATCGAACTTGGGGATATCACGAAACTGGGACTGTGAATGCATTGTAAACGCGGCGAATAAAAGCCTGCTGGGAGGGGGAGGCGTGGACGGAGCCATTCACCGGGCGGCAGGTCCAAAGCTTCTGACTAGATCGCGTGTTGATGTGAGACCGGGGAGGCGAAGATTACCAAAGGCTACCGTCTCAAAGCCAGATATGTGATTCATACGGTAGGGCCGGTATATTCCGGGAGCCGGGAAGATCCGCGGCTGCTGGCGGCCTGCTACCGGAACTCGCTGAACCTTGCGAGAGAACACGGGATTCACGGAATCGCGTTTTCCGCGATCTCCACGGGAGTCTACGGATATCCGCTGGAGGAGGCGGTGCCGATTGCGGTGGATACGGTGCGGGCATGGCTGAGAGAAAATGAAGGGTATGAGATACAGGTGATTTTCTGCTGCTTCAACCGGCAGATTTTCGAACGTTATCAGAAGTACTGTAAGGAGAGCGAATAGGCTTCGAAACCGGCTATACAAATTTCAAAGATCATGCTATGATGGGGATGCATTGAAAAATAGCAGGATAGGATGAAACGGATATGGAATTACTGGACGAAATACAGGCATACTGGAGTACCCGGACGGAAGGGTATTCCGAGGTGAATCAGAAAGAATGGGAAGGCATGCAGAAAAACGCCTGGCTGAAGGTTCTGACCGGGCAGTTTCCGGATCTTCCCGCGGAAGAACTGCGTATCCTGGACGTGGGAACCGGCCCGGGATTTTTTCCGAGGATTCTGGCGGAACAGGGATACCGGGTGACAGCAGTGGATTATACCGGGGAAATGCTCGCGAAAGCCCGGGAGAATACCAGAGGGCTGGGAGGAGCGGATCACTTTTTTGCAGATGGACGCTCAGAAACTGGAGTTTCCAGAGAACTGTTTTGACGTGGTGATTTCCAGAAATCTGACCTGGAATCTAGAAAAACCGAAGCAGGCTTACCGGGAATGGTACCGGGTCCTGGATGAAGGCGGAACGTTATTGAATTTTGATGCCAACTGGTACGCGTATCTCTATGATGAGGAGCAGAGAAAGGCTTACGAACAGGATCGGCAGAATGTGGAGAACCGGCAGCTGGACGATCATTATCTGTGTACGGATATTGACCGTATGGAGCAGATTGCGTATCAGATGCCGCTGTCTGCCAGGAAGCGTCCCCAGTGGGATGTGAAGGTGCTGGAAGAGATCGGGTTTAATGCAATTCAGACAGATACGCAGATCTGGGAATCGGTCTGGAGTGAGGAAGAGCGGCTGAATTATCACACTAGATCGCGTGTTATGATCGCGGCGAAGAAGCCGATCGTACATCGGTAAAAACCGAAAGCCGGAAGAGCAGATGTGATCACAGCTCTTCCGGCTTTCTGCTTCACAGGAAACCGTGTTCCTGTGAAAGAGAAAACACGCCGCGGATGGTTTCAGCGGTTTCTGTGAAGATAGATTTTTTCAGCAAGGTTGATCAGACTGTACAGAACCATGGCGGCGGCGCACAGAATTACAATGGACATTAAAACCCAGGAGAGTTTGAATACCTGGCTTCCGTAGATGATCAGGTACCCCAGGCCCTGGCGGGCGCCGATGAATTCGCCGATGACGACTCCCACCAGACACAGGCCCACGTTGACTTTCATAACGCTGAAAATCAGCGGAATGGAAGAGGGAAGGACGACCCGCAGCAAGGCGTCCAGCTTGTTCCCGCGCAGGGTGGCGATCAGTTTGAGTTTATCTTTGTCTGCCTCCTGGAATCCGGTATACAGATTGATGATGGCCCCAAAGAGTGCCACCGATATGCCGGCTACGATGATGGTCTTCTGGTTCGCGCCCAGCCAGACGATCAGAAGAGGAGCCAGGGCGGATTTTGGAAGGCTGTTCAGGATCACCAGGTAGGGCTCCAGGATTTTCGAAAGCCTGGGGAAAAGCCATAAAAGCACGGCCGTCCCAAGACCCAGGATGCCCACCAGAAAAAAGCTTGCCAGAGTCTCCCAGAGGGTGATTCCCATGTGGAGAAACAGGCTGTGGTCCATGCACATGCGAAGAAACGTTCCGGCAATGATCCTGGGGGAACAGAAGATAAAGGAATCCATCCAGCCGGCGTCTGCGCTGATCTCCCAGAGAGTCAGGAACACCAGAAAAATCAGAATCCGGCAGATATGGATCAGGATTTGATCCTGTCTTCTTTTTTTAAGAAACCGAAGCTGGGCTTTCGAAGGCTGTTCCATGTTCGTTCAACTCCTTCCAGATAAGATTAAAATAATTCTTGAATTCCGGCGCGTTCCGGGAGGACAGAGGCGTCCGGTCCGGAAGGCTGAACCGGATGGTTACGATATCTTTTACCCTGGCAGGTCTTTCCGTCAGAATCAGAACCCGGTCAGCCATGCTGATGGCCTCTGAGATATCGTGCGTGACCAGAATGGCAGTTTTGGATTCCCGGCGGATGATCTTTCCGATGTCATCGCTTACATGGAGCCGGGTCTGGTAGTCCAGGGCTGAGAATGGTTCATCCAGAAGCAGCAGATCCGGCTGCAGGGCCAGTGTCCGGATCAGCGCCGCGCGCTGGCGCATTCCACCGGACAGCTGGGAGGGACGGGAATTTCGAAATTTGTCCAACCCGTAGAGGCGGAGCAGATGATCCACGTAGTCTTTTCGCTCTCTGGTCAGCTGATGTTGGATTTCCAGACCGAGAAGGACGTTCTGGCGGACGGTCCTCCATTCCAGCAGATGATCTTTCTGAAGCATGTAACCGATTTCGGAGGTCTGGTCTTTGGTGTTTTTCAGGAGAATGGAGCCGCTCTCCGGTTTTAGAAGACCGCAGATCAGGTCCAGCAATGTGGATTTTCCGCACCCGCTGGGACCGACGATGGCCAGGAATTCTCCTTTTGTCACCTGAAAGGATATATGGGAAAGAGCCTGTGTCTCACCTTCTTCGGTGTGATAGGACAGGCTGACATTTCGCACGTCTAACAGTGTCTCCATGGTGTTACCTCCCTCGTTTTGTATATTGTAATATATGACTTTTTCCGAATCTTGTGCTATACTGACGCTGAGTGTGAAGCGAGGTTAAAAAGATGAATAAAATCAATTATCAGAAAAAACTGGAGCAGCTGATTCAGAAGATTTCCGGGGAAGATCAAGTTCCGACCCTTCTGCTGCACAGCTGCTGCGCGCCCTGCAGCAGTTATGTGCTGGAATATCTGTCGCAGTATTTTTCCATCACAGTCTTTTTTTACAATCCCAACATCGCGCCGGCAGAGGAATATGAGAAGCGGGTGCGGGAGATTCAGCGGCTGATTAAAGAGCAGCCCCACCTTCATCCGGTGTCCTTTGTGGAGGGCGCTTATGAGCCGGAACGTTTCTATGAGATGGCGAAAGGCATGGAGGAGCTTCCGGAAGGGGGAGAGCGGTGTTTTGCCTGTTACCGGCTGCGTATGGAAGAGGCGGCCAGACTTGCGGCGGAGGGAAATTTCGATTTCTTTACCACGACCCTGAGCATCAGCCCATTGAAGAATGCCGGGAAAATCAATGAGATCGGTGAGGAGCTTCAGGAAATCTATCCGGTGAGGCATCTTCCCTCGGATTTTAAGAAGAAAAACGGATACAAACGTTCCGTGGAGCTGTCCGGGGAATATCATCTGTACCGGCAGAATTTCTGCGGATGTGTCTTTTCCAGAAAAGAGGCACAGGAAAGAGCCTCCCGTCTTTGACGGATCCGGGCTTTCATGATAAACTAGACCAAAATACCAAGAGAAGAGAGGAATCACTATGGCACAGTTATGGGGAGGCCGTTTCACCAAAGAGACGGACCAGCTGGTATACAATTTCAACGCGTCCATTACGTTTGATCAGAAATTCTATGAGCAGGATATCCGGGGCAGCATGGCCCATGTAAAAATGCTGGCAAAGCAGCAGATTCTCACAGAGGAAGAGAAGCAGCAGATTCTGGATGGGCTGCAGGGAATCCTGGAGGATGTAAGAAGCGGAAAACTGCAGATCACCAGTGAATACGAAGACATCCACAGTTTCGTGGAGGCGAACCTGATTGACCGTGTCGGCGACGCGGGAAAGAAACTTCACACCGGAAGCTATACGTATATCTATTGGCGCTGGATATGAAGCTGTACGTGCGGGATGAGATCGATGAGATGGATCAGCTGGTAAAGACGCTGATGGAATCCCTTCTGAAGATTATGAAAGAGCATGTACATACCTATATGCCGGGCTTTACCCATCTGCAGAAGGCACAGCCGGTGACGCTTGCCCATCACATCGGGGCTTATTTTGAAATGTTCAAAAGAGACCGGGGACGTCTCGGAGATATCCGCGCGCGGATGAATACCTGCCCTCTGGGCGCGGGAGGCTCTCGCCGGAACCACCTATCCGCTGGACCGGGAGTATACGGCCAGTCTCCTGGGCTTTGACGGACCGACGCTGAACAGCATGGATTCCGTCTCTGACCGGGATTACGTGATTGAACTGCTCGGCGCCATGTCTACCATCATGATGCATCTGAGCCGGTTCAGTGAGGAGATTATTCTGTGGAATTCCAACGAGTATCAGTTCGTGGAGATTGATGACGCTTACAGTACCGGAAGCAGCATCATGCCCCAGAAGAAGAATCCGGACATCGCGGAGCTTGTCAGAGGAAAGACCGGGCGGGTCTACGGAGCGCTGATGAGCCTGCTTACGACCATGAAAGGGATTCCGCTGGCCTACAACAAAGACATGCAGGAAGACAAGGAACTTACCTTTGACGCGATTGATACGGTGAAAGGCTGTCTGGCACTGTTTCAGGGAATGGTGTCCACCATGGAATTCCGGAAAGATACGATGGAGAAAAGCGCGAAAAACGGATTTACCAATGCCACGGACGCGGCGGACTATCTGGTGAATCACGGGGTGCCCTTCCGGGACGCGCACGGTATCGTGGGACAGCTGGTCCTGCTGTGCATCGAAAAGGGAATTTCCCTGGACGAGCTTGCGCTTTCGGAATATCAGAAGATCTGTCCGGTTTTCCAGGAAGATATCTACGAAGCGATCAGTATGAAGACCTGTGTGGAGAAGCGGATGACCCTGGGAGCGCCGGGGCCGGCAGTGATGGAACAGGTAATCGCTCAGGAAGAGGGCGTATCTGAAAAAAAACTAAAAAAGTGTTGCATTTTTATGCAAGTTGTTATAGTATTATGTAACAGAAAGACAGATGTACGCAACTGGAAGACGTGCAAATAGAAAAACAGGAGAATAAAGAGATGAGCGAGAAATTAAAAGTCGGAATTTTAGGTGCAACGGGAATGGTTGGACAGAGATTTATCTCTCTGCTGGACGGACATCCATGGTTTGAGGTAGTGACTCTGGCTGCCAGCGCGAGAAGCGCGGGAAAGACCTACGAAGAGGCAGTGGGCGGACGCTGGAAAATGGACAATCCCATGCCGGAGGCAGTGAAGAAGATTGTTGTGATGAATGTCAATGAAGTGGAGAAAGTTGCCGCTACCGTGGACTTTGTGTTCTCAGCGGTTGATATGTCCAAAGAAGAGATCAAGGCAATCGAGGAAGCATACGCGAAGACGGAGACCCCGGTCGTGTCCAACAACAGCGCACACCGCTGGACGCCGGATGTGCCGATGGTTGTGCCGGAGATCAACCCGGAGCACTTCGATATTATCGAGACCCAGAAGAAACGTCTGGGAACAACCAGAGGATTTATCGCCGTGAAACCAAACTGCTCCATCCAGAGTTACGCTCCGGCGCTGACTGCCTGGAGACAGTTCGAGCCTTATGAGGTTGTGGTTACTACATACCAGGCGATTTCCGGCGCGGGCAAGACCTTCAAAGACTGGCCGGAGATGGAACACAACATCATCCCGTATATCGGCGGCGAGGAAGAGAAGAGTGAGAAAGAGCCTCTGAGACTGTGGGGCAAGATTGAGAACGGAGAGATTGTTCCGGCCACAGAACCGGTGATCACCAGCCAGTGCGTGCGTGTTCCGGTACTGAACGGACATACCGCTGCCGCGTTTGTGAAATTCAGAAAGAAACCGACCAAAGAGCAGCTGATTCAGGCGCTGAGAGACTTCAAAGGTGCTCCGCAGGAACTGGATCTGCCAAGCGCTCCGAAGCCATTCATTCAGTATCTGGAGGAGGACAACCGTCCTCAGGTTACCGAGGATGTGAACTACGAGCGTGGAATGGGTGTGTCCATCGGACGTCTGAGAGAAGACACCGTATATGATTTCAAATTCATCGGACTTTCCCACAACACGGTGCGCGGAGCTGCAGGCGGCGCGATCCTGTGCGCGGAGACTCTGAAAGCAAAAGGATATATTCAGAAAAAATAGTATGAATAAAAAGTCATTGTTTATTGCGGAGAAGCCCAGTGTGGCCCAGGAATTCGCAAAGGTTTTAAAAGTAAATGGCGGACGTCATGACGGGTATCTGGAGACAGAGAAATTCGTGGTGACCTGGTGTGTCGGACACCTGGTCACCATGAGTTATCCGGAAGCTTATGACGAGAAATACAAAAGGTGGAGTTTGGAGACCCTGCCTTTTTTGCCGTCTGAATTTAAGTATGAAGTGATTCCCTCGGTGAAAAAGCAGTTTTCCATTGTGAGCCGGCTGCTGAACCGGGAGGATGTGGGAACCATCTATGTGTGCACGGACTCCGGGCGCGAGGGAGAGTACATTTACCGCCTCGTGGATCAGATGGCGCATGTGAAGGGAAAAGAGAAGAAGAGAGTATGGATTGATTCCCAGACGGAGGAGGAAATTCTGCGTGGAATCCGGGAAGCAAAAGATCTCTCCGCCTATGATAATCTGGCCAGCTCCGCCTATCTGCGGGCGAAAGAGGATTACCTGATGGGAATTAACTTTTCGCGGCTTCTGACACTGAAATACGGAAACAGCATCGCGAATTACCGGAAGACGAGATATCAGGCAATCTCCGTGGGACGTGTGATGACCTGCGTTCTGGGCATGGTGGTGCGCCGGGAGCGGGAGATCCGCAATTTTGTAAAGACGCCATTCTACCGGGTGATCAGTACCCTGAATCTCTCCGGGAAAAAATTCGACGGAGAGTGGCGTGTCACGCCCAAGAGCAGATACCATCAATACCCCGGGCTTTACAAAGAAAACGGCTTCCTGCAGCGTGAGGACGCGGAAAAACTGATCCGGGAGGTGGATCCGATGACGGCGGTGGTGGAAAAAATCGAGAAAAAGAAAGAAAAAAAGAATCCGCCGCTTCTGTTTAACCTGGCGGAGCTTCAGAATGTCTGTTCCAGAATGTTCAAGATCAGTCCGGATGAGACCCTCCGGATCGCCCAGGAATTGTATGAGAAAAAACTGGTGACTTACCCCAGAACTGACGCGAGGGTGCTCTCCACAGCGGCGGCCAAGGAGATCGGCAGGAACCTGTCCGGTCTGCGCAGATACCCGCCGGCAGAGGAGGCGGCTGCCTGGATTCTTCAGGAGGGAAAGGAAAAAGCGATTCTCAAAAGCCGGTACGTCAACGACAAACAGGTGACGGATCATTACGCGCTGATCCCCACCGGACAGGGGCTTTCTGCCTTGGATAAACTGCCGTCTCTGGCCAGAAGCGTCTATGAGACGATTGTGAGAAGGTTTCTGTCGGTCTTTTATCCGCCGGCGGAATATCAGAAGATCAGTCTGGTGACGAAAATGCAGGGAGAGTCTTTTTTCTCGTCTTTCCGGGTGCTGACGGCGCCGGGATACCTCACGGTTGCTTCCCGTACCCAGGAGAAAAAAGCCGGGGAGGAAGAGGACAGCCAGGAGGCCTCCTGTGACGACGCTCTGTTAAAGGCGTTGCAGGGGCTTCGCAAGAGTGCTATACTTCCAGTAGAGCAGCTGACGGTGAAGGAGGGAGAGACTTCGCCTCCCAAACGTTACAATTCCGGTTCGATGATTCTGGCCATGGAAAATGCAGGACAGCTGATCGAGGATGAGGAACTGCGGGCGCAGATCAAGGGCAGCGGAATCGGGACCAGCGCCACAAGAGCGGAGATTCTGAAGAAGCTGTTTCATATTGAATATCTGAAGCTGAATAAGAAAACCCAGATCATAACGCCGACCCTGTTGGGAGAGATGATTTATGATGTGGTGAACTGTTCCATCCGTTCGCTTTTGAACCCGGAACTGACTGCCAGCTGGGAAAAAGGGCTGACCTACGTGGCGGAAGGAAGTATCACGCCCAGGGAGTATATGGATAAACTGGAACATTTTATCCGGGTCCGGACGGATCAGGTGATGGGAACCAACTATCAGTATGCCCTGCGGAAATTTTACGATGCGGCGGCTGCCAGTTACCCGTCGGCAAAAACAAAAAAAGGGAGTAAATCATGATGAAAGATTACACAATTGAAAATCTGCTGGATTTAAACGAGACGATCGCGAAAGAACTGTTTGAGGGAAAGACTTATCCCTGGGAAGTTCTGCCGCAGATCGGCGAGTTCATTTTAAAACTGGGGGAGAGCCTGGATCCGGAGGAATATGAGAAAAAGGGAGAGAATGTGTGGATCGCGAAATCCGCCAAAGTCGCTCCCAGTGCGCTGATCCAGGGCCCGGCTATCATCGGGAAGGATACGGAAGTCCGCCACTGTGCTTTTATCCGCGGCAATGCCATTGTCGGTGAGGGCGCGGTTGTGGGAAATTCCACGGAGCTGAAAAATGTGGTGCTGTTTAACAAGGTGCAGGTTCCCCATTACAATTACGTGGGAGATTCTGTTCTGGGATTCCACGCGCACATGGGCGCCGGTTCCATCTGCTCCAATGTGAAGGCAGACAATCAGTCTGTGGTGATCCGTGCGGGAGAAGAGGAGATCAACACCGGCAGAAGAAAGGTCGGAGCGATTCTGGGAGACTGGGCGGACATCGGCTGCGGTTCTGTGCTGAATCCGGGAACAGTCATCGGACGCCACACCAATGTGTATCCGCTGTCCGCGATCCGCGGATGTGTTCCGGCGGATCACATTTATAAGAGCAAAGACGCGATTGTGGAAAAGAGAAACTGAGAAAGCAAAAAGGCATTTCGAATTCGCTGTGAGTTCGGAATGCCTTTTTTGGCGCGGACACAAAGAAAGGTGTCAGCGGATCATTTTCATCAGACTGATGATTTTATCCATTTTCGCGGCCTCCTGGGGAGACTGGTTCTGTTTGAGCACTTCAATGATCAGTTCCATCTCCGCGGAATTAAAAGCCGCGCCCTGTTTTCTGCCCTGGCTGGCAGCAGCCATAAGAAACGGAACCAGTTCCGAGGGATTTTTCTGTCCCCCCTGATCGGCCAGGCTCTGCAGCAGAGCCAGTTTGCTTTTGTCCAGTCCTTCCAGCCGGGGATCATTCATCCAGTCCTGTGTCATACCGGTTCACCTCCTTTCCGGAATCAGAAGCTGCCTGCGCGGACAGGCTGCCGGACGGGGATTCCTCCGTCTGGCGAAAGAGTTCCATCATCTGCGCCAGGACCAGCAGATTGATGAGCTGATCGATGGTTCCCCGGGTTCCCGGGCCGCAGAACCTGCGGATATCATTGAGCATGCTCATGGGATCCACGGCGGGCGCGCCGGGGAGTTCACAGGCGGAAAGTTCCGGTGTGCTGCGGGAGAACAGGTCCACGGTGTGCTTGAATTCGAGAAATTTGGCACACAGGGAGAAGAGTTTCTGCCCTTTCGCGGGAAGATAGGGAAGGGAGGCTTTCAGCATCTGGAGGGTTCCGTCGCTGACGATTTCGTCCAGGGATGTCATGGGAAGCGGATGTTCCTGATTCATAAAAATTTCCTTTTTTACTCAGTCTATGCCAGGGAGGGGTGTTCTATGACTGACAGATCCGTAAGGCGCGGCATACTTTAATAGTGGGGAGCTGCATATGCGTTCCATGGGAAGAAGAAAGGCAGGTTTTGGGATTGAAAGAGAAAAAGGAGCAGCTGGTGATTGACGGAAATGATGTCTATGAGATCGATCTGGAATGTCTGAAAAAAAAGAAACAAAGAGAGATCCGAAGTGGCGGCCAGAAACAGACCGGCACAAAGAAAAAACAGGGGACTTGATGAAGTCCCCTGTCTGATGGTACTCAGCATCCGCAGAAGCCGTTGCCGCCGCAGCAGAGCAGAAGCAGGATCAGAAGCAGGCAGCTGTTGTCACCGCATCCGCAGCCGCACCCATTGTTGTTATAGCCGCTGCCGCCGCAGAAGTACATCAGAACGATGATCCAGAGAATGCAGCTGCAGCTGTTTCCTCCGCCGAAAAGTCCGTTGCCGCATCCGTTATCGCATCCATTGTCACATCCGCATCCACAGTTGGTTGCCGCTAAATCACTCATGTTGAAATCCTCCAAAATTTGATTACACTCCATTTTATGTAAGGGTGCCGGGATGGGTGACAAAGAAACGCGAAGAAATTTGACAGCGGCAGAGCGCCGAGGGTATAATGAGAGAATCTTTTGATATCCGGGAGGCGGCCTATGCATCCATATATGATTGTAATTATGGCGGCGGCGCTGATGGTTCTGGCGGCAGCCGTACTGATGATCAGTGAAAACCAAAGACAGAAAGAAGAACTGCGCAGGCGGTTCCGGGAAAATTTCGGAACGGTTCTAAGCCGGAGTTATACCGACGAAGAAATGGAACGGATCGGTGCTTTTTCCAGAAAGAAGGACAGCCCAAAGAAAGGGTATCTGGATGATATCACCTGGAATGATCTGGAGATGGATCAGATTTTCGCCCGGGTGAACCAGACTTTGTCCGCGCCGGGAGAGGAAGTTCTCTACCGGATGCTGCGGATGCCGCTGTCCGCGGAGACGTCCGGTCATTTTCAGGAAATGACAGAGTTTTTTCGAAAAGACGCGAAGGCCAGGGAAGAGATGCAGCTGATTCTGGCCGGAATCGGTAAGAAAACCAGGTATTCCCTGGGCAGCGCGGCGGAAGAACTGGCACAGGCGCCGGAGATCTCATGGATCGCGCATGGAGTCCAGGCGGGGGCACTGGTGCTTTCTCTGTTTCTGCTCCCGGTGGTTCCCGTTGCAGGGGTTTTCGCGGTGTTTGGATTTCTGGTGTTCAATGCGTTCACCTACCAGACCGGCAAAGACCGGAGGGATACCGAAGCGTTCCGGGGTCTGTTCGCTGTTTTGTGTCAGATTCTGGAAGCCGGGAGAAAGCTGGAGAAAATTACCTGGAAGGAAACGGAGGAAAACTGCCGGAAGGTGGCAGAAATCCGGCGGGAGCTGGGAAGGTTTCAGAAGCGTTCGTTCTGGTTCACGGCAGGAAGCGCGGCCGGCGCGGGGGCGGCCAAGCTGTTTCTGGATTATCTGAATCTGTTTTTCCATGTGGATCTGCTGGTTTATCCGGGACTTTTGAGAGAGGCGAGAGAACACAGAGAAGGGTTCGGCGAACTGTTGGAAGCGGTGGGAGAGATCGATGCCGCAATTGCCGTGGCTTCTTTTCGGGAGCAGCTTCCCTGGTGCTGTACGCCCAGGTTTCTCTCCACCGGGGAATCCCAAATGGAAGTTCAGGATCTCTTTCACCCGCTGCTGGAACATCCGGTGGCCAATTCCTTCACAGCCCGAAGAGGTGTGCTTCTGACCGGATCCAACGCCTCAGGAAAGTCCACGTTTCTGAAGGCTGCGGCAGTCAACGCGGTCCTCGCGCAGACGATTTCTGTCTGTACGGCGTCATTCTACCGGGCGCCCCGCTGTCAGATCTGCACGTCCATTGCCCTGCGGGACAGCATTCAGAACGGGGAGAGCTATTTCATGGCAGAGATCCGTTCCCTGAAGAGAATTCTGGCTCTGGCAGAAGAGCAGACCCCGGTGCTCTGTGTGATTGACGAAGTACTGCGGGGGACCAATACGGTGGAACGTATCGCGGCTTCCTCTGGGATTCTCCGAAGCCTGGCACGGCCTAAAGTCTATTGTTTCGCGGCTACCCATGATCTGGAACTGACTCAGATTCTGCGGAATTTTTACGACAATTACCATTTTGAAGAGACGGTAACCGGGGGAGACGTCTGTTTTTCCTACCAGCTGAAGAATGGACCGTCTGTCAGCAGAAACGCCCTGATTTTGCTGGAGCGAAGCGGCTACGGTGAGGAGATTGTGACTTCTGCCCGGGAGGCGGCGGAGAATTTCGAGAAAAACGGGGTCTGGGAGGTCCTGGCGTGAAGCTTTCGCTTTTTTTGAAAATAGGCTTGACAAAAGAAGTGTTTTCTCGTTATACTACAGTCAATTACTTTCATAAGCAAAAGCATGGAAGAGAAGGAGTAATCCCAGAGACTGCGGACAGAGAACTGCCGGCTGGTGAGAGGCGTACGAAAAGCCTGGGATGAATACATCTTGGAGCTTCGCACCGAACCTGACTGGCAGTAGGCTGCGACGTGGTGACAGACGTTACACTGTCCGGGTATGCTGGTACCCATGGAGGCAGGCTGTGCGAGCAGTCTGTGAACAAAGGTGGTAACACGGGAAGTTCTCTCGTCCTTTTTGGAAGGACGGGAGTTTTTTTTCGCGAAAAAGACTTTTGGATTACAGGGAAAAGAATTTAAAGGAGGAACTGTTATGAAAATTTTTGAGGAATTGCAGGCAAGAGGACTGATTGCCCAGGTGACGGACGAGGCGGAGATCCGGGATCTTCTGAATGAGGGCCGGGCGACGTTCTATATCGGATTTGACCCCACGGCGGACAGTCTGCATGTGGGACACTTCATGGCGCTGTGTCTGATGAAACGTCTCCAGATGGCCGGAAACCGTCCCATCGCTCTGCTGGGAGGCGGAACCGGAATGGTAGGAGATCCTTCCGGAAGAACGGATATGCGTCCGATGATGACGGTGGAGACCATCAATCACAACATTGAGTGTTTCAAAAAACAGATGAGCCGCTTTATCGAATTCGGAGAGGGAAAAGCCATCATGGTCAACAATGCGGACTGGCTGCTGGATCTGAATTACGTGCAGCTTCTCCGGGAAGTGGGCGCTCATTTCTCCGTGAACCGTATGCTGGCGGCAGAGTGCTACAAACAGCGTATGAAAGAGGGACTGAGCTTCTTCGAATTTAACTACATGATCATGCAGGCCTACGACTTCTACCGTCTGTTCCTGGATTACGGATGCCAGATGCAGTTCGGCGGCGATGACCAGTGGAGCAACATGCTGGCAGGTACCGAGCTGATCCGCCGGAAACTGCAGAAAAACGCCTACGCCATGACCCAGACGCTGCTTCTGAATTCCGAGGGCAAGAAGATGGGCAAAACCCAGGCAGGCGCCGTATGGCTGGATCCGGACAAGACAAGTCCCTTTGATTTCTATCAGTACTGGAGAAACGTGGATGACGCGGATGTGCTTCACTGCCTCAGACTTCTCACCTTCCTTCCGCTGGAGCAGATCGATGAGATGGACAAATGGGAAGGCAGCCAGCTGAATCAGGCGAAAGAGATTCTGGCACGGGAGCTGACTTCTCTGGTACACGGAGAAGACGAGGCGAAGAAAGCGGAGGCCGGCGCGAAGGCTCTCTTCATGGGAGGCGGAGACTCCGAGCACATTCCGACGGTGGAGCTGACCGATGAGGATCTCACCGAAGGCACGATCGATGTGATCAGCCTGCTGGTAAAAGCAGAGCTGGTGAAATCCAGAAACGACGGAAGACGCGCGGTCGAGAAAGACAAATGTGTGACTGTAGACGGAGAAAAGGTGACGGATATCAAATTCCAGCTGGAAAAAGAACAGCTGTCCGGCGACGGCGTTCTGCTGGGCAAGGGCAAAAAGAGCTTTAAAAAGGTTTGCGTCAAATAAACAAATATGATATGATAGGGTTTAGTCTGAAACAGGCCACGTACAAATTCTGTGCGGTGGCCTGATCAATTTTGATACTAAATCCGGTCGGCCGGATGGGAAATCTCATCGGTGTGCCGAACCGCCAAGGAGGAAAAAACATTGAAGAAATATGGAGTAAATGAGCTTCGCAGAATGTTCCTGGAATTTTTTGAGAGCAAGGGACATCTGGCCCTGAAGAGCTTTTCACTCGTGCCACAGAACGACAAGAGTCTTCTGCTGATTAATTCAGGTATGGCGCCTATGAAGCCATATTTTACAGGAGCGGAGATTCCGCCGAGAAAGAGAGTGACCACCTGCCAGAAATGTATCCGTACCGGTGACATCGAGAATGTGGGCAAGACTGCGCGGCACGGTACTTTTTTTGAGATGCTGGGAAACTTTTCTTTCGGAGATTATTTTAAGAGTGAATCCCTGCGCTGGTCCTGGGAATTCCTGACGGAGGTGGTCGGACTGGATCCGGACCGTCTCTATCCTTCCATTTATCTGGATGACGAGGAAGCTTTCGAGATCTGGAACAAGGAGATCGGGATTCCGGAGGAGAGAATTTTCCGTTTCGGAAAAGAAGATAATTTCTGGGAGCACGGAGCAGGTCCCTGCGGTCCCTGTTCTGAGATTTATTATGACCGCGGCGAGAAATACGGATGCGGAAAACCGGACTGTACCGTGGGCTGTGAATGTGACCGCTATATTGAGATCTGGAACAATGTTTTCACTCAGTTTGAGAATGACGGCGAGGGACACTATACCGAGCTGGAACAGAAAAATATCGATACCGGAATGGGTCTGGAGCGTCTGGCTACGGTCGTGCAGGATGTGGATTCCATCTTCGATGTGGATACCAACTGCGCGCTGCGCAATAAAGTCTGTGAGACGGCCGGCGTAAAATATCTGGAGGATGAGAAGACGGACGTGTCCATCCGGCTTATCACCGATCATGTAAAGAGTTCCACTTTCATGATTTCCGATGGAATCATGCCCACCAACGAGGGAAGGGGCTATGTGCTCCGCCGGCTGATCCGCCGGGCCGCGCGCCATGGACGGCTGCTGGGAATCCAGGGCAATTTCCTGGCGAAGCTGAGCGAGGAAGTGATCGCAGGTTCCATGGACGGCTATCCGGAACTGGAGGAGAAAAAAGAGTTTATCTTTAATGTATTGAATAATGAAGAAAATCAGTTCAGCAAAACCATCGATCAGGGATTGAAAATTCTCGCCGACATGGAAGCGAAGATGGAAAAAGCCGGAGAGAAGACGCTGTCCGGAGAAGATGCGTTCAAGCTGTACGATACTTACGGATTCCCGCTGGATCTGACCAGAGAGATTCTGGAGGAAAAGGGCTGTGAGGTGGACGAGGAAGGCTTCCGCAAATCCATGGAGATTCAGAGAAACCAGGCCAGAGATGCCAGAGAGGTTTCCAATTATATGGGTGCGGACGCGACGGTCTACGATGAGATTGATCCTTCCGTGACGACAGAATTCGTGGGATATGACCATCTTTCCTATGAGTCGCCGGTGACGGTTCTGACTACGGAGACCGAGATGGTCTCTACGCTGACCGAGGGACAGAAGGGAACCATTTTCGTGGAGCAGACACCGTTCTACGCCACCATGGGCGGCCAGGAAGGAGATACGGGCGTGATTTCCACGAAGAACGGTACCTTCCAGGTGGAGGAGACCATCAAACTGCGCGGCGGCAAATTCGGGCATGTGGGACACATGGTGTCCGGTATGATCACCACCCAGGATACGGTGAAACTGGAAGTTGACGTACAGGGAAGAAAAGATACCGAGAAGAACCACAGCGCCACGCACCTGCTGCAGAAAGCGCTGAAAACCGTTCTGGGATCCCATGTGGAGCAGAAGGGTTCTCTGGTTACTCCGGACCGTCTGCGTTTTGACTTCGCCCATTTCCAGGCGATGACGCCAGAGGAGCTGGATCGGGTGGAGGATCTGGTGAACCAGGAAATCCAGGCGGCTCTCCCGGTGCGGACGGATATCATGGATATCGAGGAAGCGAAGAAAACCGGAGCGATGGCTCTGTTTGGAGAAAAATACGAAGAGAAGGTTCGGGTTGTCTCCATGGGAGATTTCTCGAAGGAACTGTGCGGCGGTACCCATGTGGCCAATACCAGTCAGATTCTTCTGTTTAAGCTGGTATCAGAATCCGGAATCGCCGCGGGCGTGCGCAGAATTGAGGCACTGACCGGAAACGGCGTGACCCGCTATTACAAAGAGCAGGAGCAGATGCTCAGACGGGCGGCGAAGACGGCGAAGACTTCTGTGGCGGAACTGAATGACAAGATCGCGCAGATGCAAAGCGAGATCAAGGCGCTTCACAGTGAGAATGAGTCTCTCAAGAGTAAACTGGCACAGGGCTCTCTCGGAGATATCATGAGCCATGTGGTGGATGTCAAAGGCGTGAAACTTCTGGCAGCGAAGCTGACGGATGTGGATATGAACGGCATGCGGGATCTGGGAGACCAGCTGAAAGAGAAACTTCTGGATGGCGTGATCGTGCTGGCGGCGGTGAACAACGGAAAAGTAAATCTGCTGGCTATGGCGACAGACGGCGCGATGAAGCAGGGAGCCCACGCGGGAAATCTGATCAAAGCGGCCGCGGCGATTGTCGGCGGTGGCGGCGGCGGCCGGCCGAATATGGCGCAGGCAGGCGGCAAGAATCCGGAGAAAGTGGACGAGGCCATCGGGAAAATTCCGGAAATTTTGGAAAATCAGCTAAAATAATGACGGGCAGCCAAATTTTTTGCGAAATTCCCGAAAACCAGTTGACGAAATCCTAGAATCTGCTATAATAGCAGATGTGCAATACAAATACCCAGACAGTTGTATTTCAGCACAATCTACAACTGGAGGGAGGTTAGGTGTGAGTCTATGTCAAATGTAATCGTAAAAGAGAACGAGACTTTAGATAGCGCTCTTCGCAGATTCAAACGCAGCTGTGCAAAAGCAGGCATTCAGCAGGAGATCCGCAAGAGAGAGCATTACGAGAAACCAAGCGTTCGTCGTAAGAAAAAATCTGAAGCTGCCAGAAAACGTAAATATAATTAATGTGCGCAAAAAATCCCTGTCATTCCGACAGGGATTTTTTAAAAATTCAGATACCTGATGACAGAAATGGAAGGAAATCGGCATGATAATAAAAACCCTGAAAAAATTACTGCAATTGATTTTTAACCGGATTTTTTATGTGACTGTGGCATTGCTTGTACAGCTTGGGTGGATTTTTATTCTTTTCTGGCGTTTAAACACGTATTCTCAGTATGCTTCCATCGCGCTGAGCGTGGCGAGTGTTATCTGCGTCCTCTGGATCACAAACAAGAAAATCAATCCCTCCTATAAACTTGCCTGGACGACGCTGATTCTGGTGATTCCGGTATTCGGCATGGCTTTGTACCTGCTGTTCGGAAAGTCCAGGGTCAATACGGAGATGGAAGAACGTTTTGATTCCGCTATGGACAAAAGCTGGCCCTATCTGAAAGAACAGGAAGCGGAGATGGAGGAACTGCGTAGACTGGATCCCGGTATCGCGATCCAGTCCAGATATATCCAGAATTATTCCGGATATCCCCTGCACAAAAACACAACGGTGGAGTATTTTCAGGTGGGTGATGATATATTTCCGACTCTGGTCCGGGAGCTTGAGAACGCGAGACACTATATTTTTATGGAATATTTCATCATCAACTACGGTGTCATGTGGTTTTCCATTCTGGACGTCCTGGAGAGAAAAGTAAAAGAAGGGGTGGACGTCCGGCTGATTTACGATGATTTCGGATGCCTGACCACGCTTCCCCATAAATATTATGAAGAACTCCGGGAGAAGGGAATCAAATGCCAGGTTTTCAACCGGTTCCGCCCGTTTCTGAACGTGGTCATGAACAACCGGGATCACCGGAAGATCTGCGTGATCGACGGCCATACCGGATTTACCGGGGGAATCAATCTGGCTGACGAGTATATCAACCAGAAGGAGCGCTTCGGACACTGGAAGGACACCGGCGTTATGCTCAAGGGGGAAGGGGTCTGGAATCTGACTGCCATGTTCCTCCATATGTGGAATGCCGTCAGCAAGGGCGCGGAGAATGTGAACTTCAAAAATTATCTTCCTTACCGGTACCATCCGGGCTCTTTCGAGAGCGATGGTTTCGTGCAGCCGTACTGTGATTCTCCGCTGGACAATGAGACGGTGGGTGAAAATGTCTACCTGAATATTATCAACCGGGCCAAGCGGTATGTGTATATCTGTACTCCTTATCTGATTATCGACAATGAGATGATGACGGCTCTGTGCCTGGCTTCCAAAGGCGGGGTGGACGTCCGGATTATGACGCCGGGAATTCCGGATAAAAAGATGGTCTTTCTCCTGACCCGTTCCTATTATGAGCAGCTGCTGGAGGCTGGCGTGAAAATCTACGAGTATCAGCCGGGCTTTCTCCACGCCAAATCGTTTGTCTGTGACGATGAAGTGGCGGTGGTGGGAACCATCAACATGGATTACCGGAGCCTGTATCTGCATTTTGAGAACGGCGTGTGGATGTACCGCAACCGGGCGGTCATGGATGTAAAAGAAGATTTCGAGGAGACCATGGGATACTGTGAGCAGATTACCATGAAATTCTGCACAGACAGGAAACTGCCGGTGCGGATTACACAGAGCGTGCTGCGCCTGTGCGCGCCGATGCTTTAGTTTGTTCGGATGCCTGAAACTTTGAAAGGAGTTTCGGGCGTCTTTTTTTGCGGGAAACAGAAGCTGCGTGTGGTTTCTTTGCATATTTCTGTCCTGGATTTCTTAAAATAGAAGGAGAAGTTTCATCGGACGGGAGAGCAGTCCCGCCTGAAGATGGGAGAATCTATGAGAAGACGGATCACCGCGTGGCTGCTGATGGCGGCGGTATTCCTGGGTATGTTCGCTGTGACGGACAGGGCCTGGGCCGCGCAGACAGAGAAGGAAGAGTCTGGGGATGTACAGGAGGAGAGCGCGTTGATGGAGGCACCCAGCGGGGTTCTGATGGAGGCCTCCACCGGAAAAGTCCTGTATGAGAAGGAGAAAGACGCTGTCCGAAGCCCGGCCAGCATCACGAAGATTATGACCCTGCTGCTGATCTTTGACGCGCTGGAGGAAGGAAAGCTTTCCATGGAGGATCCGGTGACCACAAGCGCCTACGCGAAATCCATGGGAGGTTCCCAGGTTTATCTGGAAGAAGGAGAGATCCAGACGGTGGAAACCATGATCAAATGTATCGTCATTGCTTCGGGAAACGATGCCAGCGTGGCGATGGCGGAACATCTGGCGGGAAGTGAAGAGGCGTTTGTACAGAGGATGAATGAGCGGGCCCGGGAACTGGGAATGGAGCATACCCATTTCGAAGACTGCTGCGGGCTGACAGATTCCAAGAATCATTACACCACAGCCGGCGATGTGGCGCTGATGTCCCGGGAACTGATCTGCCGTTATCCGGAAATTCTGGAATATTCTTCGATCTGGATGGACACGATTACCCATGAGACCAGACAGGGAACCAGTGAATTCGGACTGACCAATACCAACAAGCTGGTACGCAGTTATGAGGGGTGTGTGGGACTGAAAACCGGCAGCACGAGCCTGGCAAAGTACTGCGTCAGCGCGGTGGCCCGGCGAAACGGGATGACACTGATCGCCGTGGTGATGGGCGCGGAGAATTATAAAATCCGGTTCAGCGACGCGGCGGCTCTTTTGAACTACGGGTTTGCGAGATGCAGTCTGTATCAGGAGGAGAATCCGGAACAGGAATTTTCCGTGGATCTGCGCAGGGGAAAAGAAGATCAGGTGTCCGGTGTCTATGAGGAACCGTTTGTCTATGTGGACACGTCAGGGAAATCCCTGGATCAGGTGACAAAGAAGACGACTCTGTCCGATCAGGTGACGGCGCCGGTACGAAAAGGAGAGACTCTGGGCAGGACCGTCTATTACCTGGAGGGAAAAGCTATCGGGGAGGCGGCGATCGTCGCGGCGCAGGATGTCCCAAAAGCCCAATATCCGGACTGCCTGGAAGAGGTCTGGAAAGTCTGGTGTTCGGCGCGGGCCCTGTGAGAAATTTAGTCTGGCTGAAAGGAACGCTCTCTGCTATAATGGGAGAGATGAGGAGGAAGTACCAATGAAAAAAACTGATTTTTTTCTGGAATCCTATACCATTTCCTCGGAGAAGATCCATCCGGACTCAGGAGAGATCCGGTTTTGTTTTCTGAGTGATCTGCATGGCAGAGTGTTTGGAGAACATCAGGAGAAACTGACCCGGGCGATAGACGCGTTT
Source organism: uncultured Blautia sp. (assembly GCA_963927715.1). Taxonomy (GTDB): domain Bacteria; phylum Bacillota; class Clostridia; order Lachnospirales; family Lachnospiraceae; genus Blautia_A. Next base: position 488,415 of record CAWVBU010000002.1, read on the forward strand.
TCTCCGGATGGAATTCTGGTGGGCGGCGATATGGTAATTGGAAAAAAGGAAGCCGCGAAAGAGTCCATGAGACCCGCTCTGGATCTGCTGGAGAATCTTGGCGGCAGATATCCGGTCTGGTACGCGGCGGGGAATCATGAGCACCGGATGCGTGAGAATACGCAGCGGTATGGGGGCTGGTATCCGGAATATGAAGCGTCTCTGGAATCCTTCGGAGTGACCATGCTTCACAATGAATCCGCGGATTTTTCGGTGAGAGGAAGCCGGTTTCGGATCTGCGGACTGGAACTGGAGGAAGCGTATTATCAGAAACCTTTTTCCAGACCGCTGACGGTCAGACATATGGAAAAGCTCCTCGGAAAGAAATCCGGGAACGGGGAATACCAGATTCTGCTGGCTCATCATCCCGGATACGGAGATACTTATTTCGGGTGGGGAGCGGACTTGATTCTCTCGGGGCACTACCACGGAGGACTGCTGCGGTTTAGCAGGCGCAGAGGACTGATTTCACCTCAGTTTCATCCGTTTCCCAGGTATTGCTGCGGGGATTTTGACCGTGGAACCCAGAAGATGCTGGTGAGCGCCGGGCTTGGGGAGCATACGTTTCCGCTGCGGATTCACAATCCGAGGGTTTTGCTTCGGATTACGGTGATCCCTGCCCGGCGGGGAAGATGATAGGGGAGGTGCGAGATGGCGATTCCGGTAAAACTTCCGGTGTTTGAAGGTCCGCTGGATCTTCTGCTGCATCTGATTGACAAAAATAAAATCGATATCTATGACATTCCCATTGTTGAGATTACGGATCAGTATATGGAATACATTCGCCGGATGCATGCGGAAAACCTGAATGTCATGAGTGAGTTCCTGGTAATGGCGGCTACGCTTCTGGACATTAAATGCAAAATGCTGCTTCCCAAGGAGGTTAACGAGGAAGGCGAAGAAGAGGATCCGCGGGCGGAACTGGTGGAGAAACTTCTGGAGTATAAAATGTATAAGTACATGTCCTATGAACTCCGTGACCGTATGGAAGACGCGGGAAAAGTCTTTTTCCGAAGAGAAGATCTTCCCAGGGAAGTCCGGGAATACCAGGTGCCGGTGGAGCCTTCCCAGCTGCTGGAAGGAGTCACCCTGGAGAAACTGAACGCGGTTTACCGTTCGGTCATCCGGCGAAGGGAAGACAAACTGGATCCCATCCGCAGCAAGTTCGGGAAAATCGAGAAAGAGGAAGTGAATCTCCCGGAGAAAATGGACTATGTCCGTTCCTACGCGGTGAATCACGGGAAATTCTCTTTTAGGGATCTTCTGGAGGCCCAGGCCGGGAAGATGCAGGTGGTCGTCACCTTTCTCGCGGTGCTGGAGCTGATGAAGATGGGAGAGATCAAAGTCTCCCAGGAGGAACTCTTTGATGATATTCAGATTGATTACATAGAGAAATGAGGTTGACCAATGGAGTTAAATGAGATGGAAGCGGCGGTTGAGGCGATTCTGTTTTCCATGGGACAGGCGGTTGAGGCATCGCAGATCGCGAAGGCGCTGGAACAGGATGTGAAGACGACGGAGAAAATCATCCGGAACCTGATGCTGAAATATCAGGCGGAGGGCCGTGGGATTCAGATCATAGAACTGGACCATGCTTATCAGATGTGTACGAAAAAAGAATATTACAGTTATCTGATCCGCATTGCCATGCAGCCGAAGAAGCCGGTTCTCACGGATGTGATGCTGGAGACTCTCTCCATCATCGCTTACAAGCAGCCGGTCACAAAGCTGGAGATCGAGAAAATCAGAGGGGTAAAGTGCGACCACGCGGTGAACAAGCTGATCGAATACAATCTGGTCACAGAGCTGGGGAGACTGGACGCCCCCGGCCGTCCCATCGTTCTGGGCACCACGGAGGAATTTCTGCGCTGTTTCGGCGTTGAGAACCTGGATGAGCTGCCGGCGGTAAACCCGGTGAAGATGGAAGATTTCAAGGCGGAGGCCGAGGAAGAGGTACAATTGAAACTGGACTTATAGAGAAAGGGGAGGAGAGCAGTGCCTACCACATTTACACACGATCTGTTCGGAAGGGAAGTGTACCAGAGGCTTCCGAAACAGGTGAAAGCGATGATACGAAGACACGGCAGTCTGTACCGGATCGGTCTGCACGGGCCGGATATCTTTTTTTACTACCGGCTGTATCAAAATCCGGTCAATCAGCTGGGGGTACAGCTTCATCAGAAACCGGCGGCGCCGTTTTTTGAGGAGGGACTGGAGCTGGTAAGAGAGACCGGGGACGAGGCGCTTCTGGTCTATCTGCTGGGGTTCGCCTGTCATTTTCTCCTGGACAGCACCTGTCATCCCTACATCGGGTCGATCGAATCCAAAGTGTCCCATACACTCATTGAAAAGGAGCTGGACCGGGTGCTGATGGAGGAAGACGGCAAAGATCCGCTGGAGTACTATCCGTCCTGCTGCATCCGCCCCAGCCGATCCGCGGCCGGAACCATCCGGAAACTGTTTCCGGATCTTAAGGAGAGAACCATCCTGGATTCTCTGGTGATGATGAAGCGTAAGACGAATCTTATGGTGTACCGGGACGGCCCCGGACAGAAACTGCTGCTGGCGGTTCTGAAAGCCATCGGCCAGCAGGGCCTGGCGGAGCATTTTATGAAAAAGGAGCCGGATCCGGCTCTGGATCCTTATCTTCTGGAACTGAAGAAATTGTTCTGGAAGGCCCGGGAGGAGGCGCCGGCGGCGCTTATGAGCCTGCTGCGCGCGGCGAAAACCGGAGATCCTCTTCCCGGCCGTTTCGCGCGGAATTACGAATAAAAGGAACGGCGCCTGCATAGACTGAACTATGGGGGTGCCTATGAGAAGAAAGAGAAAGTTCTGGGTGGGAATCCTTCTGATGCTGAGTATGGTTTTATCCGGGACGAGTTCCACAGCGTGGGCGAAGGAGCCGTCCGGCTTCCAGGGAGAACTGCACGCGGCCAGTGCGGTTCTGATGGATGGAGACAGCGGCAGGATTCTCTATGGAAAAGAAGAGAAGACCGCCCGGCCGAACGCCAGCACTACGAAGGTGATGACCTGTATCCTTGCCCTGGAACTGGGAGAGGGCGGCGACATTGTGAAAATTTCAGCGCGGGCGGCAGCTCAGCCGGATGTACAGCTGAACGCGGTCGAGGGAGAGTCCTATTACCTGGAGGATCTGCTCTATTCTCTGATGCTGAAAAGCCATAACGATACGGCGGTGGCCATCGCGGAGCACATCGGCGGGTCGGTGGAGAATTTCGCGCGGCTGATGAATGAGAAGGCAGAGGAACTGGGCTGTGAGGATACGCATTTTGTGACGCCCAACGGGCTGGATGCTTCCGATGAGGGAGGTGTTCACCGGACGACGGCCGCGGATCTGGCCCGGATGATGCGGTATGCCATCCGGGACGACGGATTTCTGAAGATTGTCCAGACCCGGGAATACCGGTTCTGTGACGTCAGCGGCGAGCGGGAGTTTGTGCTGCGCAATACCAATGCGTTTCTGGATATGATGGACGGAGTGATCGCGGGAAAGACCGGGTTTACCGCGGATGCCGGCTACTGTTATGTCTGTGCCTGGCAGCAGGAGGGCAGGACCTTCCTCGTGGCGCTTCTGGCCTGCGGCTGGCCGGGAAACCGGAATTACAAATGGCAGGATGCCAGACAGCTGCTGAATTATGGCATAGAGAATTATCAGCTGACCGCCTACTGGAGAGAACCGTCCCTGCACACGGTGACGGTCCGGGAGGGGATCCCGGACAGCGGAGAGCTTTTTGACAGAGCCCTCACGGATCTGGTCTGTGAGTGCCCCGGGGAGGAGAAGACCCGGCGGATTCTTCTGGGAAAAGGAGAGAAGATCACCATGCGCTGCAGGACCCCGTCCATGCTGGAGGCTCCTGTGAAAGCCGGGACCCGGGTGGGTACCGTCTCTTTTTATCTGAACGGGGAGCTTTTTCGGGAATATCCGGTGGTCACAAAGAGCACCGTTGAAAAAATTAATTATGCCTGGTGTGTGGATCAGGTATTTCACCGCTTTTTTTACTGAAAAAGCGGTGTTTTTTTAGGAATTTTAAATAATAACAGAATACACTTTAGCAATTTAAAAATTAGCAGAGTGATACGGAAAAAGATTGAAAAAACAGGAGGATGAGTATATAATTAAAATTGGCTAAAATTTTGGTTATTTTTTAATAAATTATAGCAAATGGAGGGCAAAAGAATGAGCAACACAACAACCAGTTTAGCAAGCGAAAGAATCAACTCTTTGCTTGATGAAAACAGTTTTGTTGAAATCGGCGCTGGTGTAAAAGCCAGAAACACAGATTTCAATATGACTGAAAAAGCGGCGCCTTCAGACGGTGTGATCACCGGATACGGCGTGATTGATGGCAATCTTGTGTATGTGTACAGCCAGGATGTGTCTGTGATGAACGGCACAATCGGTGAAATGCATGCCAGAAAGATTGCCAATTTGTATGATCTGGCAATGAAGACAGGCGCGCCGGTAATCGGTCTTCTGGACTGCGCGGGCTTCCGTCTTCAGGAGGCGACGGACGCACTGAACGCTTTTGGAGAGATCTACCAGAAGCAGGCAATGGCATCCGGAGTCATCCCGCAGATCACAGGAGTTTTCGGCGTGTGCGGAGGCGGCCTGGCTGTTTCCTGCGCAATGACAGACTTTACGTTTATGGCAGAGAAAGATGCGAAACTGTTTGTGAACTCGCCCAATGCCATCGAGGGAAATTATGAGGAGAAATGCGATACTGGCAGCGCGCAGTATCAGAGTTCCGAGACCGGTCTGGCAGATGTGACCGGAGATGAGGCACAGGTGCTGGCGAAGATCCGTGAGCTGATCTGCATGCTTCCTTCGAACAATGAGGACGATGCCTCCTATGAGGAATGTACCGATGATCTGAACCGCGTATGCCCGGATCTGGCAGCCTGCGCGGGAGACACCGCGATTGCGCTGGCTCAGATTTCAGACAACCATGTATTCTTCCAGGTGAAAGAAAACTATGCGAAGGACATGGTGACCGGTTTTGTGAAATTGAATGGAATGACTGTGGGCGCTGTCGCGAACCGCAGTGAAGTATATGATGTGGATGGAAACAAGGTGGAGGAGTTCGATGGAAGCCTGACTTCCAGAGGATGCCGGAAAGCAGCGGAATTCGTACGTTTCTGCGACGCGTTCTCCATTCCGGTTCTGACCCTGACCAATGTAAGCGGATATTCCGCAGGCAAGTGTTCCGAGAGAACCATCGCAAAATCCGTGGCGAAGCTGACTTACGCATTCGCGGAAGCTACGGTGCCGAAGGTGAATGTGATCGTGGGCAAGGCGTTCGGCAATGCCTATGTGACTATGAACAGCAAAGCGCTGGGAGCTGATCTGGTCTATGCGTGGAAAGACGCAAGCATCGGCATGATGGACGCGAAACTGGCGGCAAAAATCATGTATGCGGATTCTGACATGCAGACCATCAGCCAGAAAGCTTCCGAGTATGAAAAACTTCAGTCCAGCGTGGAGTCTGCCGCGGCCAGAGGTTATGTGGATACCGTGATCGATCCGCAGGATACCAGAAAATATCTCATCAGTGCGTTTGAACTGTTGTTTGCAAAGCGGGAGGACCGCCCTGCAAAAAAGCATGAGACTGTTTAAGCGAGGTGTGGCAGATGAAACAGACAAAAAAGAGAATACTCAGCGTTTTGTTCCTGGTTTTGTGTATTGGATCCCTGACCGCGTGCGGCACAGCAAAAGAGAGCACGCGCAATGAGGATATCCAGAGCCAGGCGGAGCAGAACGCGGTTGGACTGGCACAGACAATCGTGACGTTGTCTGACAGTGATATTGAGAATTATATGATCTCCGGAGATGAGTTCACCGAGGGCGCCATGGCGGCCTGGGACGGAGCCAGAGAAGAACTGGGCGGACTGGAAGAGCTGAAAGACGGAGATCTCGCGACGGAATATGATGAGACCAGCAAAGAATACACCGTGACCGTTCCGGCCAAGTTCGAAAACGCGGACGCGAACTTCGTGTTTGAGTTCGACCGGACCGGATCTCCCTCCACCCTGAGTGTGGAAGTGGAGTATCCCAAGTCTGTGGCTTTGCAGCAGGCGGCCATGAACACGGTACTGGGTCTGGCTGTGGTATTTGTTGTATTAATCTTCCTGTGTTTCGTGATCTCTCTGCTGAAATACATCCCGGCGTTTGTGGAATCTTTCGGCAAAAAGAAGAACGCGGAACCGATGGAGACAACGGCAGCTCCTGCGGAGGAAGTCCCCGTACAGGAGGAAGTAATTGCTGAGGATGTGACGGACGATGGAGAGCTGATCGCTGTCATCGCCGCCGCTATCGCGGCAGCGGAGGGAACCAGCCAGGATGGATTCCAGGTTCGCTCTGTGCGCAGAATCAAGAGAAAAAAATGGTAGGAGAATCAGGAGGAATTGATCATGAAAAATTATACAATCACAGTGAATGGAAACGTATATCAGGTAACCGTTGAGGAAGGAACCACCAATGGAGTTGTTCAGGCAGCGGCTCCGGCAGCAGCGCCCGCGGCGGCACCGGCAGCGGCTCCGAAAGCGGCAGCTCCCGCAGCATCCGCAGGAGCCGGAGCAGTGAAAGTGACCGCGTCCGTTCCGGGCAAGGTTCTGCGTGTGGAGGCTTCCGTGGGACAGAAAGTGAAAGCCGGAGACAACATTGTCATTCTGGAATCCATGAAAATGGAGATCCCGGTTGTCGCTCCTCAGGATGGAACGGTTGCAAGTATCGACACCAAGGACGGTGCATCCGTGGAAACCGGAGATATTCTTGCGACAATGAACTAATTCACATCAGGAGGTAGACAAATGTCTTATATAAGTAATGCTTTGTCAAATCTGGTGAGTCAGACCGCGTTTTTCAACCTGACGGTTGGAAATTACATTATGATTCTTGTGGCCTGTATTTTCCTGTATCTGGCAATCAAAAAAGAATACGAGCCGCTGCTGCTGGTGCCGATCGCCTTCGGTATGCTGCTGGTTAATATTTATCCGGATATCATCCTGTCAGCGGAGGAGGCATCCGGAGGGACTGCCGGACTGCTGCACTTCTTCTATCTGCTGGATGAGTGGAGTATTCTGCCTTCCCTGATTTTCCTGGGTGTTGGCGCGATGACGGATTTCCGTCCGCTGATCGCCAATCCCATCAGTTTCCTGATGGGTGCCGCTGCCCAGCTGGGTATCTATGTGGCATATTTCCTGGCAATCTTCATGGGATTCAACGGAAAAGCCGCGGCTGCCATCTCCATCATCGGAGGCGCGGATGGACCGACATCCATCTTCCTGGCAGGTAAACTGGGCCAGACCACGCTGTTGGGCCCCATCGCCGTGGCAGCTTACTCTTACATGTCACTGGTGCCGATTATCCAGCCGCCGATCATGAAGCTGTGCACTACAGAAGAAGAGCGTAAGATCAAGATGGAACAGTTAAGACCGGTGTCCAAGCTGGAAGCCATCCTGTTCCCGGTTATCATCACCATCGTGGTTTGTCTGATTCTGCCGACCACGGCTCCGCTGGTAGGTATGCTGATGCTCGGCAACCTGTTCCGTGAGAGCGGCGTGGTAAAACAGCTGACCGAGACCGCTTCCAACGCTATGATGTACATCGTGGTTATCCTGCTGGGTACTTCCGTAGGAGCAACCACCAGCGCCGAGGCGTTCCTGAACATGGATACCATCAAAATCGTTGTTCTGGGTCTGGTTGCCTTCGCCTTTGGTACCTTCGGAGGCGTGATGCTGGGCAAACTGCTCTGCAAAGTAACAGGAGGCAAGATCAACCCGCTGATCGGTTCTGCCGGTGTGTCCGCCGTTCCTATGGCTGCCCGTGTTTCCCAGAAAGTGGGTTCTGAGGCGGATCCCACCAACTTCCTGCTCATGCACGCCATGGGACCCAATGTGGCGGGTGTTATCGGAACCGCTGTGGCGGCCGGAACCTTTATGGCGATTTTCGGTGTATGATAAGGAATCGTAGAAGAATTAGGAGGAATGAAGATGTCCGAAATTGAAAAAAAACCGGTAAAAATTATGGAGACGATCCTGCGTGACGCGCATCAGTCTCTCATCGCAACGAGAATGACAACGGAGCAGATGCTTCCGATCATCGATAAAATGGACCAGGTTGGTTATCATGCAGTGGAATGCTGGGGCGGAGCGACCTTTGACGCCTGCCTGCGTTTCCTGAAAGAAGATCCCTGGGAGAGACTGCGCAAGCTCCGTGACGGATTCAAAAACACAAAGCTGCAGATGCTGTTCCGCGGACAGAATATTCTGGGTTACCGCCCCTACGCGGACGACGTGGTAGAGTATTTCGTACAGAAATCTGTGGCAAACGGAATTGACATCATCCGTATTTTCGACTGTCTGAATGACCTGCGGAACCTGCAGACCGCAGTGACCGCGGCAAATAAAGAAAAAGCCCACGCACAGGTGGCGCTGTCCTATACGCTGGGTGACGCCTACACGCTGGACTACTGGACAGAGAAAGCGAAACAGGTAGAGGAGATGGGAGCGGATTCCCTGTGTATCAAAGATATGGCAGGTCTTCTCCTTCCTTATCAGGCGACTGAGCTGGTCAAAGCCCTGAAAGAGACCGTGAAGATCCCGATCGATCTGCATACCCACTACACATCCGGTGTGGCGTCCATGACCTATCTGAAGGCTGTGGAAGCTGGTGTGGATATCATCGACACAGCCATGTCTCCGTTCGCGCTTGGTACTTCTCAGCCGGCTACAGAGGTTATGGTAGAGACCTTCCGCGGAACTCCGTATGACACCGGATTTGACCAGAATCTGCTGGCTCAGATCGCGGATCATTTCCGTCCGATCCGTGACGAGGCTCTGGAGAGCGGTCTTCTCAATCCGAAGAATATGGGCGTGGATATCAAGACTCTGCTGTATCAGGTACCGGGCGGAATGCTTTCGAACCTGACTTCCCAGCTGAAAGAACAGCATGCGGAAGATAAATTCTATGAGGTGCTGGAAGAGGTGCCGCGCGTACGTAAGGATCTGGGAGAGCCGCCGCTGGTAACTCCATCCTCACAGATCGTGGGAACCCAGGCCGTATTCAATGTACTCATGGGCGAGCGCTATAAGATGGTGACCAAAGAGACCAAAGGTATCTTAAGCGGTCAGTACGGCGCGACGGTGAAACCGTTTAACCCGGATGTGGTGAAGAAATGCATCGGCGACGAGGAGGCAATCACCTGCCGTCCGGCGGATCTTCTGGACAATGAGCTGGAGACTCTGGAAGGCGAGATGGCACAGTACAAAGAGCAGGATGAGGATGTCCTGTCCTACGCGCTGTTCCCGCAGGTTGCAACTGATTTCTTCAAATACAGAGAAGCACAGCAGACCAAAGTGGATCCGAAAAAAGCAGATACTGAAAACGGAGCTTATCCGGTATAACAGCTGTCAAAGAAGACAGACATGGCAAAGAAGGAACTTTGCCATGTCTGTTTTTACGTGGAGAAGGAAACCGGTGGACTTGGAGGTCCCCTTCTGTTATAATGATTCCTGTATGTGAAAGGTGCCGGGGATAAACGGAAAAATCCGGGAAGGCCCCGGGCATCGGAGGAATAGGAGAGGAAGAAACCATGGCAAGATTATTGATTGTCGGCGGCGGCGCCGCGGGGATGATGGCGGGCGTGCAGGCGGCGAGAAGAGGACATGAGGTTCTTTTATATGAAAAGAATGAAAAACTGGGCAAGAAGCTATACATCACCGGAAAGGGTCGCTGTAACCTCACCAACAACTGCACGGTTGAGGAACTGCTTGCGCATGTGATGCGAAACCCGAAGTTTTTGTACAGCGCGTTTTATTCCTTTTCCAGTCAGGCAGCCATGGATTTTTTTGAGGAGTCCGGCGTGCCGCTGAAGACGGAACGGGGAGGGAGAGTGTTTCCTCAGTCCGATCATTCTTCGGATATCATCCGCGCGCTGGAGAGAGAACTGCGCCGGGCAGGCGTGCAGATTTATCTGGACACGCGGGTGACGGGGATTCTCGCCAGGGATCAGAAAGTACGCGGGATTGTGCTTGCGGACGGAAGGGAGATCCTGGGCGATGCGGTGCTGGTGGCGACGGGAGGGCTGTCTTATCCTTCCACGGGATCCACAGGAGACGGCTATGCTTTCGCGAAGGAATGCGGGCATACCGTGACGGACCAGACGCCGTCCCTGGCGCCTCTGCTGACGAAAGAGGAATACATTCCCAGGCTGCAGGGGCTGTCCCTGCGAAATGTCACCCTGTCTGTCTTTGACGGGCGCAGGAAAATTTTCGAGGAATTCGGAGAGATGATGTTCACAGACCGGGGCGTGACAGGACCGCTGATCCTGAGCGCCAGCAGCCGGATCAGCTCTCAGCTGGACAAAGGAGAGCTTGCGGCATGCCTGGATCTGAAACCGGCTCTTGCGCCGGAGCAGCTGGATCAGAGAATCCTCAGGGATTTTCAGGAAAATTTGAACCGGCAGTTTAAAAACGCGGTTACAGGTCTGTTTCCCTCTTCTCTGATCCCGGTTATGATTGAGCAGAGCGGAATCGATCCGGAGAAGAAAGTTCATGATATTTCCAGGCAGGAGAGGCAGAACTTCGGCAAAAAGATCAAGGCGCTGCCTTTCACCATTGTGGGGCGGGGAGAGTTCCGCGAGGCGGTGATTACCCGGGGAGGTGTCTCTGTCCGTGAGGTACAGCCTCAGACCATGGAGTCGAAAAAAGTGAGCGGACTGTATTTCGCGGGAGAGGTTCTGGACCTGGACGCTCTGACCGGAGGATACAACCTCCAGATTGCCTGGAGCACCGCTTATCTGGCCGCACAGGCCTTAGAATAAAGGAGGAATCAAAACGTGGCAAGTATTGCGATCGACGGACCGGCAGGGGCGGGGAAAAGCACCATCGCCAGAAAAATTGCCGGCAGACTGTCTTATATTTATGTGGATACCGGCGCGATGTACCGGGCTATGGCACTCTATCTTCTGAAAAACCATATTTCCGCGCAGGATCAGGAGAAGATGGAAGAGGCCTGTCAGAACGCGGACATCTCCATTGTCTATGAGAACGGGGAACAGCAGGTGCTTTTAAATGGAGAGAATGTGACCGGACAGCTTCGCACAGAGGAAGTGGGCAATATGGCGTCTGTCAGCTCCCCAAATGAGAAAATCCGGGAAAAGCTGGTTCAGCTGCAGCAGCGGCTGGCACAGACCGCGGATGTGGTGATGGACGGAAGAGACATCGGAACGAAGGTACTGCCGGACGCGGATCTGAAGATTTATCTGACTGCCAGCACCCGTGTGAGAGCCCAGCGGCGGTATGAGGAGCTGAGCGCGAAGGGAATCCCCTGTGATCTGGATGAAATTGAAAAAGATATCGCGCAAAGAGACGAGCGGGATATGAACCGGGCGGTGTCGCCGCTGTGTCAGGCAGAGGACGCGGTGCTGGTCGACACCTCAGATCTGGGGATTGAAGAGGTCGTCCGTGAAATCCTGAGAATTTACAGCTCAAGGGGTGAGAAAAAATGAAAGTGAAAGTTGCGCGGCACGCCGGCTTCTGTTTCGGAGTCCGGCGGGCGGTGGATAAAGTCTACGAGTTGATTGAGACCCAGGAGAAAACCATCTATACGCTGGGACCGATCATTCACAACGAATCCGTTGTGGAAGATCTGGAAAAGAAAGGCGTCCGGGTTCTCGCGGGGCCGGAAGAACTGGACCGGGCGAAGGACGGCATTGTGGTGATCCGCTCCCACGGGGTGGGAAAGCAGGTATACCGGATGATGGAGGAAAAAGGAATCCCCTATGTGGACGTCACCTGTCCGAATGTGCTTCGCATTCACAAGATCGTGGAGCGGGAGAGCCGGGATGGAAGAAACATTGTCATTATCGGCAATGCCAGCCATCCGGAAGTGGAAGGGATCTGCGGATGGGCTCTGACCAGGCCGGCAGTAATCGAGACCCGCGAGGAGGCACAAAGCTATTGCCCTCCCAATGAGAACGGAGTGTGCATTGTCTCGCAGACGACATTTAATTACAACAAATTTAAAGAATTAGTTGAAATTCTTGAAAAAAAGAGGTATGATAATAATGTTTTAAATACCATATGCAATGCTACAGAAGACCGGCAGAAGGAAACGAAGCAGCTCGCGAAAGAAGCAGACACCATGCTGGTGATCGGCGGCAAGCATAGTTCGAATACACAGAAGTTGTATGAAATCTCAAAACAAGAATGTGGGAATACTTACTATATACAGTCACCTGTCGACTTGGATTCTGAAATGTTCCAATCCAGTAGTTGCGTAGGTATTACAGCAGGGGCATCCACCCCAAACAAAATTATTGAGGAGGTTCAAAAGCATGTCAGAATTAAGTTTTGAACAGATGTTGGAGGAGTCATTAAAAACGATCAGAAATGGAGAAATTGTCCAGGGTACCGTCATCGATGTAAAAGATGATGAGATTATTCTGAATATCGGATATAAAGCTGACGGTATTATCACAAAGAGCGAGTACACAAACGATCAGTCTGTGGTACTTCAGGACGTGGTACATGTGGGAGACACCATGGAAGCGAAAGTCCTGAAAGTCAATGACGGAGAGGGACAGGTTGTCCTTACCTATAAGAGACTGGCTGCCGAGAAGGGCAACAAACGTCTGGAGGAAGCTTTCGAGAACCAGGAAGTTCTGAAAGCTCCGGTTACTCAGGTACTGGACGGCGGTCTGTGCGTAGTGGTGGATGAGGCGAGAGTCTTCATTCCGGCCAGCCTGGTTTCTGATACTTATGAGAGAGATCTGTCCAAATACGCAGACCAGGAGATCGAGTTCCTGATCACCGAGTTTAATCCGAAGAGAAGAAGAATCATTGGAAACCGCAAACAGCTGCTCCTTGCTGAGAAAGCAGAGAAGCAGAAAGAGCTGATGGCGAGAATCGCTGCAGGCGACCGCATCGAAGGTGTTGTGAAGAATGTGACCGATTTCGGCGCGTTTATCGATCTGGGCGGCGCAGACGGCCTGCTTCATATCTCTGAGATGTCCTGGGGCAGAGTGGAGAATCCGAAGAAAGTCTTCAAAGTGGGAGACCATGTAACTGTTCTGATCAAAGAGATCAACGGTGACAAGATTGCCCTGAGCCTGAAATTCCCGGAGGAGAATCCATGGCTGACCGCTGCGGAGAAATTCGCGGTAGGTAATGTGATCCAGGGAAAAGTGGCGAGAATGACCGATTTCGGCGCGTTTGTTGAGCTTGCTCCCGGCGTGGACGCACTGCTTCATGTTTCTCAGATTTCCAGAGAGCATGTGGACAAACCGTCTGATGTTCTCAGCATCGGCCAGGAGATCGAGGCGAAAGTGGTTGACTTCAACGGCGAGGAGAAGAAAATCAGCCTGAGCATGAAAGCGCTTGAGAACGCGAAACCAGCCGCAAAGGCAGAGGAAGTTCAGGAAGAGGCTTCTGAGGAGCCGGCAGAAGATACCGAGGAGTAAATTATATACGTCAGGAAAGCATGCGGTGTGTCTGCAGAAGACCGGAGGCGGTTTTTCGGCGGCAGATAACAGAAATGAGTCAGAGCGGGATTTTGTCCCGCTCTTGATTTATATGGGGACAAGTTTTGACGGGACGGATGAAAGAAAATCATCCGCGGATTCTGCGGATCAGGACATCCGCGGCAGAGAACCCGAGGGAAAGGAGAAAGAAAAATTGGAGCAGGAGAAAAAGATAACAGACCGGGAACGGGAGGAGAAAGAAAAGCAGATTATTCAGGGGATTGAGAATATTCAGGGATGGAAGCAGGAGCATATGTACCCGAGACTGAAGATGGAGTTTCACAGCTGGAGTTATGAGGAGCGTTCCATCACGGTTCGTTTTCCGGTTCAGAAATGGGAACTGAATCACATGGGGAGTATGCACGGCGGGATTATCGCGACGGCCATCGATACAGTGTGCGGAATGACGACGAGACATTTCGCGGGAACGATTCTCACTCCTACGGTGAACATCTGTATCAATTATCTGCTTCCGGCGCTGGATGGAGACGCCATGCTGGTTACAGCGAAAATCGATCACCTCGGAAAACGTCTGGTCAGTCTCTCGGCTGTCTGCAAATCGGAAAATAACGGAAAAACCATTGCGACAGCGACATCGAACTTCATGCTGATGAAGGGCGAGATGGCCATAAAGCTTAAGGAATGGTGAGATGTCCGTAAACCAATAGGCGGAAGTACTCCATCAGACATTGTCTGAGCAAATCCGGATGTTCTTTCAAGGCAGAGTCACTGTCGAACCAGGTGTAACAGGTTCTGGCGGTGGCTTTCTTTTTTCTGTCCCGGGGAAGACAGGAAGCCAGGCTTTTATGGATGGCCATATCCTCGCCGGGAAGGTAAGCGTAATCCTGGTAATTAGCGTAGAATTTGCGAAGCTTTCCGTCCGCGAGAGGGAGGACCACCGTCAGAGCGTGGTCCGCGCCGCTGCAGCGCATCAGGCTGTCCGAGAATTCCAGGGGCCGGGGGAGCGGGCGAAAGAGCAGAAGTTCTGCGAATAAATACCCCTCTTCCCTGCGAAAACTCTGCAGCTGAAACTGTCCCAGGGGAAGCTGCGCGTAATTCAGAACCGGCAGAATGCTCTTCATGCCGAGAAGGTCGGTCTCGTTGTGAGCCAGGAGTGTTTCCGCGAGGGATACTTCCTGGGTGCGCAGAAACTGCTGATAGATTGTGATACATTTTTTGCCGCTGGTGTCGCCGGTTCGTGGAAAACCGATGAAAGACTCCAGGTCAGACTGGCGAAAATGTGAAAAATTTAGCAGTTGTTTGTATGGTTTCAAAACTTTATACAAATCAAAAAAAATCCAGATCAGGAGAAACGGATTCCAGGCCAAACTGCCGGATCTTCTGCTGAAGATAGGGGAGATCGAAGGTGGTTCCGTTGAATGTGATGAGACAGAAGTTCTTGGGCAGGAAGTTTAGAAAGTTCTGTAAGATCCGTTCCTCTTCATCGAAAGTTTCCGCCAGCCATTGTGTTTTGCTCCATGAATTTTCAGAAAAATTAAGGCAGCCGATCAGATATAGCTGTGAATTTCCCGGAGCAAAACCGGTGGTTTCAATGTCCAGAAAAACGTACTCTTTATCACGGTACATGGTGAATAAATTAACAATGTCAAAAGCTGGAAACCCTTGATTTATTGGGGATAATTTAACAATCATATATGAAGTCTCCTTTTCAGATTGTACTTAATTATATACCAAAAATGCGAAAAAAAATAGTGCTTTTGCACAGAAAAAGTTGTATAGTATATCCTAGGGAAATAAAAAAGCGTCTGATAATTCAAAAAACAGACGGCCGAAAATAATCGGTAACGGATAATCTATCAAAGGAAGGTGAAGAAATAAATGGGACTTTTAACCTTTAAAGGCGGTATTCATCCGTATGAGGGAAAAGAATTGTCCAAGGATCAGCCCATCGAGACCTACATCCCGCAGGGTGAGATGGTCTTTCCGCTGTCGCAGCACATTGGAGCCCCGGCAAAGCCTCTGGTCAAAAAAGGAGACCGGATTCTGAAAGGGCAGATGATCGCGGAGCCGGGCGGTTTTGTATCTGCGCCGATTCATTCTTCTGTGTCCGGCACAGTCAAGGGAATCGAGCCACGTCTGACCGCGACGGGAACCATGGCAAATGCCATTATTGTGGAGAATGATCAGAAATACGAAGAGGTGGAGTACCATCCGGCCGGATCTCTGGGAGAGCTTTCCAGAGATGAGATTCTGAAGAGAATCCAGGACGGCGGCGTCGTCGGCATGGGCGGAGCGGGATTTCCGACTCACGTAAAACTGTCTCCGAAAAATCCGGAGAATATCGAGTACATACTGGTGAACGGGGCAGAGTGTGAACCCTATCTGACTTCTGATTACCGCAGACTTCTGGAATACGGAGAGCAGGTGGTGGAAGGCCTGAAGGTGATGCTTGCGCTGTTTGAAAAAGCCAAAGGTTATATCTGTATTGAAGACAACAAACCGGATTGTATCCGGAAGATGGAAGAGCTGGTCCGTGATATTCCACGGATCGAAGTGAAGACCATGCTGACGAAATACCCGCAGGGCGGTGAGCGTACCCTGATTTACGCGGTGACAGGACGGGAGATCAATTCTTCCATGCTGCCGGCGGATGTGGGCTGCATCGTGGATAATGTGGAGACTGTGACCTCCATTTACCGGGCAGTGATGCTTGGCGTACCGGTGATGGAGCGGACCGTCACTGTGACCGGAGACGCCATCAGTCATCCGAAGAATTTCATGGCCAGCATCGGAACGAATATGCAGGAACTGGTGGATGCTGCCGGAGGGTTCAAGAGCGCTCCGCAGAAAGTGATTTCCGGCGGTCCTATGATGGGATTTTCCATGTACCAGCTGGATGTACCCTGCACCAAGACTTCCTCTGCCATTCTGAGTTTTCTGCGCGATGAAGTGTCCAATGCCCATGAGACGGCATGTATCAATTGCGGAAGATGCGTCACGGTCTGTCCGGGCCATGTGATTCCGGCCAGACTGGCGACCTTTGCCCAGCACGGCGATATGGAGAAATTCCAGCAGTACGACGGCATGGAGTGCTGTGAGTGTGGATGCTGCAGTTATATCTGCCCGGCGAAACGCCCGCTGACCCAGTCGATTAAATCCATGCGTAAGCTGGTATTGGCAAGCCGTAAGAGAGGATAGAGGGAGGAAAAAACATGAACGAGATGTATAATGTGTCATCGAATCCTCATGTGAGAGATAAGATGAGCACAAACCGACTGATGCAGCTTGTGGTGATTGCTCTTTTGCCCGCGACTGTATTTGGTGTTTGGAACTTTGGAATTCATGCGCTGCTGGTTGTCCTTGTTACTGTGGCGGCGAGTGTTCTTTTTGAGTGGCTGTATGATCATTTTATGCATAAGCCCAATACGGTTGCCGATTTCAGCGCGGTGGTGACCGGCCTTCTGCTGGCGCTGAATATGCCGCCGGAGATTCCGCTGTGGATGCCGGTACTGGGCAGTGCCTTTGCGATTATTGTGGTAAAACAGCTGTTCGGCGGTCTGGGACAGAACTTTATGAACCCGGCGCTGGCGGCGAGATGTTTCCTGCTGATTTCCTTCGCGGGAAGCATGACGGATTTTCATGTGGCAGAAGGGGCCCATGCGGTGGTAGATTCCGTATCCGGAGCGACTCCTCTGGCAGCAATGAAAGAGTACGGCGGTCTGGGTGATGTTCAGGTGTCTCAGATGTTTCTCGGAAACATCCAGGGTACCATCGGTGAGACTTCTGTCATTGCCATTCTCATCGGCGCGGTGATTCTGGTGGCTTTCAAAGTGATCAGCCTGAGAATCCCTCTGATGTATATCGGAATCTTTACCGTGTTCCTGTGCGTTTACATGGTGGCCAGCGGAATGGGACTGGACTGGAATTATCTGGCGGCGCACCTGTGCGGCGGCGGTCTGATGCTGGGCGCCTGGTTTATGGCAACGGATTACGTGACCTCGCCGATTACGGTGAAAGGCCAGCTGGTATTCGGTTTCTGTCTGGGAATCCTGACTGCGATTTTCCGTCTCTTCGGAGGCTCCGCCGAGGGCGTTTCCTACGCGATCATCATCTGCAACCTTCTGGTTCCGCTGATTGAGAAACTGACACTTCCAACGGCGTTCGGCAAAGGAGGAAAGAAGAATGAAAAATAATACCATTGTAAAAGATACCTTTGCGTTGACCCTGATTACTCTGATTGCCGGCGTGCTGCTGGGACTGGTCTACAACATCACAGCGGAGCCCATTGCGGCGGAGCAGGCGAGAAGCAAGGCGGAAGCCTACCAGACGGTTTTCGCGGATGCGGACAGTTTTGAAGTGGTCGCGGACGCGGAGGTTCCGGAACTGGAGAGTTATCTGGATGAAAACGGCTATTCGGCGGAGACGGTAAATGAGGTTATGCAGGCTGTGGACGCCGGAGGCAATGCGCTTGGCTACGCGTTTACAGTTACGACCTCCCAGGGCTATGGCGGGGATATTCAGCTTGCCATGGGTGTTTCTGAGGACGGTACGGTGAACGGAATTTCGTTTCTGTCTATTTCAGAGACTGCCGGCCTTGGTATGAAGGCAGACACCGATGATTTTAAAAATCAGTATGCCGGAAAACAGGTGGAGCAGTTTGAATATACAAAAAGCGGCGCGGCACAGGATAACCAGATTGACGCCATCAGCGGCGCGACGGTGACCACGAATGCTGTGACCGATGCGGTCAACGCAGGTCTGTGTGCGTTCCAGTATTATATGGAAGGGGGAAATGAGGCATGAAACCTGATACACCGATAGAGAGACTGGTTAACGGTATCATCAAGGAGAATCCTACCTTTGTGCTGGTATTGGGAATGTGCCCGACTCTGGCGGTTACCACTTCGGCGGTAAACGGCATCGGTATGGGACTTACCACAACGGCGATTCTGGCTTTGTCCAACCTGTTGATTTCCATGCTTCGTAATTTTATTCCGGATAAAGTGCGTATTCCGGCCTACATTGTGGTCGTTGCTTCCTTCGTGACGATTGTGCAGTTCCTTCTGGAAGCCTATATTCCAAGTCTGTACGCGTCTCTTGGAATCTATATTCCTTTGATCGTGGTGAACTGTATTATCCTCGGCCGCGCGGAGGCCTATGCGTCCAAACACAAACCGGTGGCGTCCCTGTTTGACGGAATCGGAATGGGCCTGGGATTTACCCTGAGTATCACCTGTATCGGTGCCATCCGTGAGCTGATCGGCGCCGGACAGCTTTTCGGCTTCCAGCTTCTCCCGCTGGCGGATGCCGCCAATGGAGTGGCCGGTTACGAACCGATTACGATTTTTGTGCTGGCTCCCGGAGCGTTCTTTGTTCTGTCAGCGCTGGCTGCAATTCAGAACAAATTTAAACTGGGCGCGGCGAAGAGACATATTGACCCGAGTGAAGGCTGCCGCTGCGGTGAAGGCTGCAGCGCCTGTGGAAACACGGCATGTTCCGGCAAGAAAGGAGATAAGGCATGAAAGAATTACTGATTATTCTCATCGGCTCAGCCCTTGTCAATAACGTGGTGCTCAGCCAGTTCCTGGGACTTTGTCCTTTCTTTGGCGTTTCCAAGAGCATCAATACGGCTGCAGGTATGGGCGGTGCCATTATCTTTGTTATCACCCTGTCTTCCTTTGTGACCAGCCTGATTTATGAGTTTATTCTGGTACCGACCAATCTGGAATACCTCCAGACCATCGTGTTCATTCTGGTTATCGCGGCTTTGGTGCAGTTCGTGGAGATGTTCCTGAAGAAATCCATCCCGTCTCTGTACCAGAGTCTGGGCGTGTATCTGCCGCTGATCACCACCAACTGTGCCGTACTGGGTGTTGCGCTGCTGAATGTGCAGGAGTCCTATAACGTGCTGCAGGGTACCGTCAACGGTTTCGCGACGGCAGTGGGCTTTACCCTGTCCATTGTACTGATGGCAAGTCTGAGAGAGAAAATCGAGTACAACGATATCCCGAAATCTTTTCAGGGATTCCCGATTGTACTGATTACAGCCGGTCTGATGGCGATCGCGTTCTTCGGATTCGCAGGATTGATTTAAGGAGGCGTAAGATATGAATATTACAGCAATCATCATTGCTACGGTTGTGGTAGCGGGTGTCGGCCTCTTTATCGGAATTTTCCTGGGTGTGGCCGGTATGAAATTTGAAGTGGAAGTAAATGAAAAAGAAGTGGAAGTCCGTGAGGCACTTCCGGGAAACAACTGCGGCGGCTGCGGTTATCCGGGCTGTGACGGTCTGGCGGCAGCGATTGCGGCCGGCGAGGCTCCGGTCAATGCCTGCCCGGTGGGCGGCGACGCGGTAGGACGGCAGATTGCCGCGATCATGGGCCAGGACGTGGTGGAGAGCGTACGCCAGGTGGCGTTTGTGAAATGTGCCGGTGACTGTGAGAAAACCCATGAGAATTTCAAATACACAGGCGTTGAGGACTGTGAGATGATGGCTTTTGTGCCGGGCGGCGGAGCGAAATCCTGCGACTATGGATGTCTCGGTTACGGAAGCTGTGTGAAGGCCTGTCCTTTTGACGCGATTCACATTGTGAACGGAATCGCTGTGGTGGACCGGGAGGCCTGCAAAGCCTGCGGGAAATGTGTGGAAAAATGCCCGAAACATCTGATTGAGCTGGTTCCCTATGATCAGGAATTTTTTGTTCACTGCAGTTCCACGGCAAAGGGCAAAGCAGTGACAGCAAACTGTGACGTGGGATGTATCGGATGTAAGAAATGCGAGAAGACCTGCCCGAACGAGGCGATCACGGTCGATAATTTCTGCGCGCATATTGACTACGAGAAATGTACCAACTGCGGCGCATGTAAAGATGTATGCCCGAGACATATCATTTTCTGATTGTCCATACAGAACAAAAAAACACCGTAAGACGAGAAGTCCTGCGGTGTTTTTTTGGGAAAATTATATTTCGTTCGAAAAAAGATTCCTGCGGCGGGAAGATCCTGCCGCAGGGATTTATAAATTACAGAATGTCGCCTCTCTTGACGTAGCCGGGATGTCCTGCTTCGGATACGATCTCTTTCATATGGATCAGGCGGGCGTTTTTGTCAACAACCTGATTTTCCACATGAACGTCTTTTCCGATCTCGACGCCCGGAAGAATGACGCTGTTTTTCACAACGGCTCCGGCTTTGATGGTGCAGCCGCGGCCGATGACGGAATTCTCGACGATTCCCTCGATCTGGCAGCCGTTGGATACCACCGATTCTCTCACGTCCGCGTCCTCGTAATACTGGGTCGGGCTGGAATCATTGGTGCGGGTGTAGATGGGCCATTCCTCCGTGAACAGAGTGGTGGCCGTTTTATAATCAATCAGGGAGATGTTCGCGTCGTAATAGCTCTGGAAATCGGTGATGGAAGCAAAATAACCACGGTGAGAACGTGCGCGCACGTCCAGTTCCTCGCACTGGCTGTTCACCACATCCACAAGAGAGTAGATGGAGGAAAGACTCTTTGCTTTGCGGAGAAGTTCGATGAACAGATCTTTCTTCATCACATAGGTATCCATAAAGATATTTTTATTCTTAGCGTTTCCGCGGTTCTCCTCGATGGAGAGTACCCCTTTCTGGCGGTTCAGATTCAGGGTGTAGCAGTTTAAAAAGGCTTCCTTCGCGTTGTCTACCGAGTGATACAGCAGGGTAATGTCGGCGCCGGAATCGATGTGTTCCTGAAGCAGAACACTGTAGTCCATGGTGTAGACCATGTAGCTCGGCGCGATGACCACATAGGGGTAGGCGACTTTCTCGATGCACTCCAGATTCTCGATGAAGGCGGAGATGTCGTTGTTGTACAGAGAATTATCCACGCCGGTCTCGGAGAATAATACATGCAGGCGGCCGCGCTTGGAGTTGATGTTATAATGGCGTCCGGTGCCCAGATGCTCTACCAGAGAACGGGGTTTTCTGCGGATGTACACCTGAATCTGGTCAATGCCGCTGTTGGTCATGTTGGAGATCGGAAAATCCACGACACGATATCTTCCGAGGAAGGAGAAGGCGCCCAGAGGACGGTATACCTGCATTCCTTCCACGCTTACGTTTCTGCCGGCAAAATTGACAATTCCAAATGCTTTGCTCATATTACTCTACCCCCTTCACACGTTTTGCCACAAGCTCAATGTGTTCGCTGTCCGCGCTGCCCACGACAGCTTCTTTGCCGATTTTTACATTGTCGGCCACCAGCGCGCGCTGAACGACAGCACCGTCTTCCACTTCCGCGCCGGGCATCAGAACACTGTCAATGACCTTGGCGCCCTCACCGATTTTCGCGCCGGTGAACAGGACGGAATTTCTGACTTCTCCGCGGATGATACATCCCTGTGTGATAAACGCTTTCCGGATTACAGCGTCCGGTCCTATGTAATGGGGAAGTGTATTGGTATCTTCGGTGTAAATCTTCCAGCTGGGATCGCTCAGATCCAGTTCGTTGTTCTTGTCCAGAAGATCCATATTCGCTTCCCAGAGGGAATCGATGGTTCCCACGTCCTTCCAGTAGCCCTTGAAACGATATGCGAACAGGCGTTTTCCGTCGTTCAGAAGTTCCGGAATGATGTCCTTGCCGAAATCATGGGAAGATTCCGGGTCCTTCATATCCGCGGTCAGAAGCTTGCGCAGCAGCTTCCAGTTGAAAATGTAGATTCCCATGGATGCCAGATTGCTCTTGGGGTGTTCCGGCTTCTCCTCGAATTCCTGGATCCGAAGAGTCTCATCGGTGTTCATGATACCAAAACGGCTGGCCTCCCGGATGGGAACTTCGATGACCGCGATGGTGGCGTCTGCCTGATTTTCCTTGTGATAGGCAAGCATCTTCGCGTAGTTCATTTTGTAGATGTGGTCACCGGAGAGAATTAACAGGTATTCCGGTGAATAGCTGTCGATGAAATCGATGTTCTGTGAGATGGCGTCCGCGGTGCCGCGGTAAACGCCCAGATTCGCGTCTGCTTTCTCACGCGGCGGCAGTACATAGACACCGCTGTCATTGGCGTCCAGACCCCAGCGTCTTCCGGCGGCGACATAGCTGTTCAGAAGAACGGATTCATACTGTGTCAGCACGCCCACGACATCGATTCCGCTGTTCGCGCAGTTACTGAGTGGAAAATCAATGATTTTGTATTTTCCTCCATAAGATACGGCAGGCTTGGCCACTTTTTTAGTAAGATCCTGCAACCGAGTTCCCCGACCACCAGCCAAAATCATCGCTAACATACTATTTTGTTTCATAGCGAGCCCTCCCTTAAATATTGTCAAATCTATTATATATTTTTTTTGTGTATTTTTCCACTTTTTTCTGTAAAATTCTGTTCAAATTTGTGAGAATGTTCAAGAGCGGAAGACCAGATCAGGGGGCTTCTTCGCATGTTTGCATTTTCATGGCGGGTATGCTATGATAATTCCAATTACGGGCCAAGGAGATCATCATGAAGAAAAGAGATTATTTCCTGATCCTCGCAGTCCTGGTTCTGGCCTGCGCAGCGTTCCTGCTGCGGGGCTTTTTTTCCGGTGGACAAAGGGAGATTCGCATTACCGTGGACGGAGAGGTCTATGGAACCTATTCCCTGGATGAGGATCAGACAATTTCGATTAACGATACCAACACCTGCCGGATCGAGGATGGAACGGCCAGGATGATTCAGGCGGACTGCCCGGATCACCTCTGCATGAAGCAGAACCCCATCGATGAAGACGGCGGGACAATCACCTGTCTTCCCAACCGTGTGGTGATCGAGGCTGTGGGAGGAGACCGGGAAGTGGATGTTATGGTGAGTACGATATGGTAAAAAAAGCGGCTTATATGGGCCTGTTCGCGGCAGTCGCCATCATACTCGGGTATGTGGAGACGCTTCTGCCGGTTTTCATCGGAGTTCCCGGCGTGAAGCTGGGACTGGCGAATCTGGCGGTAATTTTTGTTCTGGAAGTATACAGCTGGCGTGAGGCAGCGGCGGTCTCGGCGGTGCGGATCCTGGTGATCGGATTTCTGTTCGGGAATCTCTTCGGGATCGCCTACAGTCTGGCCGGGGCGGCGCTGAGTCTTCTGGTGATGGCGTTTTGCCGCCGTCTGGGAGGATTCAGCGTGGTGGGCGTCAGCGTGGCCGGCGGCGTGAGCCATAACATCGGCCAGCTTCTGGTGGCCATGCTGATTGTGGAAAATCTGAGCCTTCTGTATTATCTCCCGGTGCTTCTGGCGGCGGGGGCGGTGACTGGTTTTCTGATTGGAATTGTCAGCAGCCAGGTATTAAACAGGATAGGAATGGTGTTTCATCAATGATAGCGTTTATCAAAGGAAGATTGGAAGAAAAAGGAGAGTCCGGGATTGTTCTGGAGCGGGAGGGGATCGGCTATGAGATCTCTGTCCCCATGAACGAGCAGATGGACCGTCTTTACGAAGGGCAGGAACTGAAAATCTATACCTATCTGTATGTGCGGGAGGACGCCCTCGCGCTCTACGGATTTCTGGAGAAAGACGATCTGGAGATGTTCCGTCTCCTGCTGGGAGTCAACGGCGTGGGCCCCAAAGCGGCCCTTGGAATTCTGACGGCGGTCACGGCAGACGAACTGCGGTTCGCGGTTCTGTCTGAGGATGTGAAGACCATTTCCAGGGCGCCGGGAATCGGAAAAAAGACGGCACAGAAGCTGATTCTGGATCTGAAGGACAAGGTGAAGCTTCAGGATGCTTTCGAGCGGAAGCTGGAACATGGCGCGGCGCAGGCGGACACTGCCTTCGCGGATGCCAGAAAAGAAGCCGCGGAGGCACTGACGGCTTTGGGCTATGGCAGCACGGAGGCGCTTCGGGCGGTCCGGAAGGTGGATGGCTGGGAGCAGATGGATGTGGAAACTTTACTGAAAGCCGCGTTGAAGAATATGTGATGGGATGACGATGGAAAAGAGAATTATAACGACCGATGTGATGGAAGAGGATCTGAAGCTGGAGGGAAGCTTAAGGCCTCAGTCCCTGGATGAGTATGTGGGACAGGAAAAAATAAAGAAGACACTGAAGATTTATATCCAGGCGGCCCGCCAGAGAGGAGATGTGCTGGATCACGTTCTCTTTTACGGCCCGCCGGGACTTGGAAAAACGACGCTTGCCGGAATTATCGCCAACGAGATGGAAGTGAATCTGAAGGTGACCTCCGGTCCGGCGATTGAGAAACCGGGAGAGATGGCGGCGATTCTGAACAATCTGCAGGAGGGAGACGTTCTGTTTGTGGACGAGATCCACCGTCTGAACCGGCAGGTGGAAGAGGTGCTCTATCCCGCCATGGAAGATTATGCCATTGATATTATGATTGGGAAAGGGGCCTCCGCCCGGTCTATCCGCCTGGAGCTTCCCAAGTTTACTCTGGTGGGAGCCACCACGAGGGCGGGACTGCTGACGGCTCCTCTGCGGGACCGGTTCGGCGTGATGCACCACCTGGAATTTTATACGGTGCCGGAGCTGACCACAATTGTGCTGCGCTCCGCGGAGGTGCTGGATGTTCAGATTGACGGCCAGGGAGCCAGAGAGATCGCCCGGCGGTCCCGGGGAACGCCCCGTCTGGCGAACCGTCTTCTGAAACGGGTGAGGGATTTCGCCCAGGTCAAATACGACGGAAAGATTACCTCCCAGGTGGCAGGATTCGCCCTGGATCTTCTGGAGGTGGATCAGTATGGCCTGGATCAGGTGGACCGGAGAATTCTGAGAACGCTGATTGTGAATTTCAACGGAGGACCTGTGGGAATCGAGAGTCTGGCCGCTTCCGTGGGCGAGGACGCGGGAACCGTGGAAGATGTCTATGAGCCCTATCTTCTCCAGAATGGGTTCCTGAGTCGGACCCCCAGAGGCAGAATGGCCACGGATCTGGCTTACAAACATCTCGGGCTGGAGAAATAAAGGTTGTTTTTTGACAAATTTCGATTATAATTATAAGAAAGGAAATCGCCTGGCAATGGAGGGATGCTTCCTTGTCAAAAGAAGAAAGAACCACAGGAGGCTTGTACTATGGCAACAAAAAATACGGCACAAGTGCTGATCGGCGGGAAAATTATTACACTGAGCGGCTATGAGACAGAAGAATATCTGCAGAAGGTAGCTGCCTATATGAACAATAAACTGGCGGAACTGAGTGAGATTCCCGGATATTCCCATCTGCCCATGGAGACGAAACATACGCTGCTCTCCCTGAATATTACGGATGATTATTTCAAGGCCAAAAAGCAGGCGGAGATTTATGAACAGGATCTTCAGCAGAAGGATAAAGAAATGTATGATCTGAAGCATGAGCTGATTTCTCTTCAGGTTCAGGTGGAGAACAGTAAGAAAGAGGAAGGAAATGTGGACGAGGAGAAGGCGAAGCTGGAAGAAAAGATCGCGGAGCTGGAGAGAGAGCTGAACGAATTGTTAAATCAGTAAAGAAAGGAAGGGGGATTGCTTCGGTAATCCTTTTTTCATTTAACCGGAGACTTTTGATTCCCATGTTCCAAGACAAGGAGAGATTATGATAGAATTGTTGGCGCCTGCAGGTTCCATGGAGAGTTTTCAGGCGGCTCTGGACGCCGGCGCGGATGCGGTCTATGCCGGCGGAAGCCGTTTTGGGGCGAGAGCCTACGCACAGAATTTCACCAGCGGGGAAATGATTCAGGCCATTCGAAATGCCCACAGCCGTGGGAAAAAACTATATCTGACGGTGAACACCCTGATGAAGAATCGGGAGATGGACCGGGAACTCTTCGAGTACCTGGCACCTTATTACGAAGCAGGACTGGACGCGGTGATCGTGCAGGATCTGGGAGTGATGCGCTTTATTCAGGAAGCGTTTCCAAAGCTGCCCATTCACATCAGTACGCAGATGACGGTAACCGGGCCGGAGTGTATGCGCTTTTTCGCAAAACAGAAATCCGTGGACCGGATTGTGCCGGCCAGGGAGCTGTCCCTGCAGGAACTGCGCGGGATGCGGGAAGCCGGTCCCCTGGATCTGGAGACGTTTATCCACGGAGCTTTGTGTTACAGTTATTCCGGCCAGTGTCTGTTCAGCAGCGTTCTGGGAGGAAGAAGCGGAAACCGGGGAAGGTGCGCGCAGCCCTGCCGGCTGCCTTATCAGGTGCTGGACGGGCAGAATTCCCTCAGTTCCCGGAAAGATCTTAGCCCGTTAAGTCTGAAGGATATCTGCACGCTGGATATTCTGCCGCAGATTCTGGAAGCAGGCGTGACATCCCTGAAAATCGAGGGGCGTATGAAGAAAAAAGAATACACCCAGGGTGTGGTGTCCATTTACCGGAAATATCTGGACCGGTATCTGGAAGATCCGTCCGGATACCAGGTGGATCCGGAGGATAAAAAGGCTTTGCTGGGAATTTTCAACCGGGGAGGTTCCTGCGAGGGATACTACCGCAGCCGCGGCGGGAAACATATGATGGCCTTTTCCAATGAGAAAAAGATCCAGGATACACAGATCGGGATTAGAAAAAAGAAAGAAAAAGTTAAGGGGAATTTAATACTCTTTCCGGGAGAGCCTGCTATACTGGAACTGGAATACGGGGCATGCCGGGTGCAGGTTCGCCATGGCTGTGTGCAGAAAGCAAAGAATCAGCCCATGGACCGGGAGCGGATCCTCGCGCAGATCAAAAAGAGCGGAGGGACTCCCTATGAGCTGGATCCTGTTTCGCTCTCCATGGGAGAGGACATCTTTCTCCCGGTAAAGGAGTTGAATGAGCTTCGCCGGCGCGGGCTGCAGGAGCTGGAAGAGCGGGCTGCGGATGCGTACCGCAGAGAACGCCCTCCGAAGCCGGAGTTCGCGGAAAAAGAAGATTTCTGTGAGAAACCGCGGCAGGAGAGAAGATCCGGCGAACCATGGGCGTTCTACGCGTCCTGTGAGACCGGGGAACAGTTCGCGGTCTGTGAAGAGGAACGCGGTATCAAGGGAATCTACGCCAATTACCGGGAGATTCGTGACTGTCTAAAACGAGGCAATCCAAAAGGCAAGGAGCTCTATTGGATGTTTCCCCATGTGGAGCGTATGGCGGATCAGGAATTTTACTCAAAAGAGCGCTGCCAGGCTCTCCTGGATCAGGGGCTGAGCGGTTTTCTGGTACGCAGTCTGGAGAGTTACTGCCGGCTGGAACGGATGGGGTTCGCCTCGCGCTGTGTTCTGGACAGTTCCCTTTACACGTGGAATCATCTCGCCCAGGATTTCTGGGAAGAACGGGGAGTTCTGCGGGATACGGTTCCCCTGGAGCTGAATGGGAGGGAGCTCTCCCATCGGCGCAATGAGAAGAGTGAGCTGCTGATCTACGGCTATTTGCCCCTGATGATTTCCGCCCAGTGTGTCCGGAAAAACCTGGACAGATGCAGAAACGACGGCGGGCGGGTATTTCTCAAAGACCGATACGGAAAAATCTTTCCGGTTCAGTGTTTCTGCGGCAGCTGTTATAATGTGATTTACAACAGCCTTCCCTATGGGCTGCCGGATGAGGCAGAGCAGATCCGGGCGCTGGGACCGGCGGCGCTTCGGCTGTCCTTCACGCTGGAGGACGCGGCTGAGGTACGGCGGATTCTCAGAGATTTTCGCGGATCCTGTCAGACGGGCAGAATCATGCCCAAAAGAGAGCTGACCAAAGGGCATTTTAAAAGAGGAGTAGAATGACATCGTGATCAACATAATTGTAGAGTTGTCCAAGTATTTAATTTTGATTTTAATGATTCTGTACACGCTGCAGTGTTTCAATATGTTCCGCATCAAAGACAGGGACGGACGCCGGCGTCTGCTGGCAAAGCAGGTGATGCTGCTTTTTTTCCTGGATCTTGTGGCGTTTACAGTGATTTATCTGAACACTATGGATTTCAAGGTGATCGAGTATTACCTGGCAGTTACCGTCTATATCGCGGCCCTGCAGATTCTGTACCGGCTGCTGTATAAAACCGCGTCGCTTCTTCTGGTCAACAACATGTGTATGCTTCTGAGCGTGGGATTTATCATCCTGTGCAGGCTGGATATGGAGAAAGCGGCCCGGCAGTTCATGATTGTGGCGGCCGGATCGGTGGTGGGACTGATTCTCCCGGTTCTGATCCGGAAGATGAAATTCCTGCGCAGGCTGACCTGGTTCTACGCAGGCATCGGGATCTGCCTTCTGGCGGTGGTGCTGGTTCTGGGCGCGACGACCTATGGCGCGAGACTGTCCATTTTCGGTGTCCAGCCGTCGGAGATTGTGAAGATTACCTTCGTGTTTTTCATGGCGGCGTTCTTTCAGAGGGGGACGTCTTTTCGGGATGTGGTCATCGCCACGGTGGTGGCGGGCGCCCATGTGCTGATTCTGGTTCTTTCCACTGACCTGGGCAGCGCATTGGTTTTCTTCGTGGCCTATCTGGTTATGGTATATGTGGCCACGAGAAATCCAGGCTATCTGGCGCTGGGACTTGGCGGAGGAAGCCTCGCCTCGGTGGCGGCATATTTTCTGTTCGGCCATGTGCGTCAGAGGGTAGTGGCCTGGAGAGATCCCATGTCGGTCTATGACCGGGAAGGGTATCAGATCGTCCAGTCTCTGTTCGCCATCGGAACCGGCGGCTGGTTCGGCATGGGACTTTGTCAGGGCGCGTCCAAAGGCGTGCTTCCGGTGGTGGAAGAGGACTTTGTCTTCGCGGCGATCTGTGAGGAGCTGGGAATCTTGTTCGCGATCTGTCTGATTCTGGTCTGCATGAGTTTCTTTCTGATGGTTGTGAACATCTCTCTCCAGATCAAGAACAACTTTTATAAGCTGATCGCTCTGGGACTGGGGACGGAATACGCGTTCCAGGTATTTCTGACCATCGGCGGAGCCACCAAGTTCATCCCGATGACCGGAATTACGCTTCCTCTGGTCAGTTACGGAGGAAGCTCCGCGATGAGTACGATTATTATGCTGGCAATTATTCAGGGACTTTATATATTGAGGGAAGATGAAGATGAGGAAATTGAGGAAAGAAGACAAAAACGACAGGCTCAGGCAGAGAGATTTCCAGGAGAGAGAAGCGCACATGCGCCGGGAACCCCAAGGTATCCCCGGTAAGGAAAAGAAACATCGTTCCAAAAACAGGGAGTTTACAATTATTTCTTATTTCTTTGTGGCGATCTTTGTCTCCCTGATCGGCTATCTGGTTTATTTTACGGTTTTTCGCAGTGAGGACTTTATCAACAGCCCCTACAACACCCGGCAGGACAGTTTCGCGGATCAGGTGGTGCGGGGACAGATTCTCTCCTCGGACGGACAGGTTCTGGCCAGAACCGATGTGGACGGGGAGGGCAATGAGACCCGGGTCTATCCCTACGCCAATGTGTTTTCCCATGTGGTGGGTTACGCGACTCAGGGAAAGAGCGGCCTGGAGACCGAGGCGAATTTCGAACTTCTGACTTCGCATGCCTTTTTCCTGGAACAGCTGAAGAATCAGTTCCAGGATCAGAAAAATCAGGGTGACAATGTCGTCACCACGCTGAATACGACTCTCCAGCAGACAGCTTATGATGCGCTGGGAGACCGCAGGGGAGCGGTGGTGGTCATGGAACCGGACACCGGCAGGATTCTCGCCATGGTGTCGAAACCGGATTTTGATCCGAATACCATCGACGCGGACTGGGATTATCTGATCAGCGATTCCAGCGACAGCCGGCTTTTGAACCGGGCCACGTCCGGACAGTACCCGCCGGGATCCGTATTTAAAATTGTGGACGCGCTGGCTTATTACCGGGAGCACGGCACCCTGCAGGATTTCAGTTATCTGTGTCAGGGAAGCATTACGGTGGACGGGCATACGATTCCCTGTTACGGGGGAGCGGTGCACGGCCAGGAAGATCTGTACTCGGCGTTTGCCAATTCCTGCAACAGCGCGTTTGCCCAGATCGGCCTGGATCTGGGAGGAGACCTTCTGGAGGAAACCAGTGAGGATCTGCTGTTCAATCGTTCCCTCCCGCTTTCCATGTCTTACCGGAAAAGTGATTTTTCCCTGAACGACCGCTCCGGCTCACCGCTGACGATGCAGACTGCCATCGGCCAGGGAAATACACTGGTGGCCCCCATGCACATGGCGCTGATCACCTCAGCCATCGCCAATCAGGGAGTGCTGATGCAGCCGTATCTCATTGAGCGGGTGGAGAATTATTCCGGGGAGGAAGTGGATACCACAGAGCCGGAGGCTTACCGGACGCTGATGAGCAATACCGAGGCGAATCTTCTCGGGGATCTGATGACGGAAGTAGTGACATCCGGAACCGCTCAGGCTCTGAACGGAAGGGGCTACACGGCAGCCGGAAAGACCGGATCCGCGGAGTATAACGAGGCCGGGGACAGCCATTCCTGGTTTGTGGGATACAGCAATGTCTCGGATCCGGATCTGGTGGTCAGTATCATTGTGGAAGGCGGAGGCACAGGCAGCGAGGCTGCCGTACCCATTGCCGGACAGATCTTTGATGCCTATTATTATTGAGTTGCCAGAGTCTTTGAAAAGAGTTATACTACTATATAGTAAAACACACGCAGGAGGAATTGCCCGATGATTGAAGCAACAAGCTGCGGCGGTGTGGTGATTTATCGTGGAAAGATACTGGCTCTGTACAAATCCTATAAGAACCGTTACGAGGGTTGGGTTCTCCCCAAAGGGACTGTGGAAGCGGGGGAGGACTTTGAACAGACGGCTCTGCGGGAAGTCCAGGAGGAAGCAGGAGTCCGGGCGTCAATTGTAAAATATATCGGAAGCAGCCAGTATAATTTTACAGTGCCCGAAGATATGGTGAATAAGGAGGTCCACTGGTACCTGATGTCTGCTGAGAATTATCACAGCAGGCCGCAGAAAGAAGAGTACTTTGTGGATTCCGGCTATTACAAATTCCATGAAGTCTATCATCTGCTGCGTTTCGCCAATGAAAAGCAGATCGTGGAGAAGGCTTATCATGAATATCTGGAACTGAAAAAAGCAAATTTGTGGGCGAGAAGAAAATATTATTGATTTCCAAGAGAGGTCTTTTTTCCCGGCAGACTGCACAGAACATGCAGAGGGATGTACGCAGGTGCGTTTCTCTGCATGTTTTGTTTAGAAACTCCTCAGAAGGGAAAGCTTAGAGGAGAGAAGTTCCGGCGGGAAAATCAGAAAAAGTAGAGGGTGGAAGATTTGAACTGGTATCGAAGAATGTATCTGAGCGAGTCCGCGAAACAACATGCGAAACGAACCATTTCCAGGCTGAATCGCGGGAAATTTATTCCCGGGTATTATCTGATTACGCTGTCCGAACACCCGGAACACCTGCTGGAGATTATCGGAAGCGGTTATCTGGCGCAGAAATCTCTTCGGGAACGTTGCCCTCTGGTGGTGGGAATGACCCGGGATAAGCAGGAGGCGCTGGAACTGGTCCGGCAGATTCTGGCGGAGACCTATGAACACAGGGGAGATTTTCAGGTAAAAGAATATCTACGGGACAGGTGAAAGAATGCTACATATTCTTTGGTTAATCATAAAACTGATTCTAATTATACTGGGAATTGTGCTGGCTGTTCTGCTTGCGGCGGCGGCCGTGCTGCTTTTCTGTCCCCTGCGTTATCAGGGACAGATGAAAAAAGAGCCGGAGCTTCTATGGGCCCAGGGAAAACTATCCTGGCTGTTCGGGGCAGTCTGTCTGACCGCGTCTTATCAGGGAGAACCGGGTGCGGAATATTCGGTGAAAATTTTCGGCGTGAAGCTTTCCACTTACCGCCGCTGGGCGAAAAAACTGCGGAGAAAGAAAAAGAAGCGTCCGGCTGCCGGGAAAACAGAAAGCGCCGGGAAAGAGCTTTCGGATTTCGAAAGAGAAGAGCGGATAGAATCCGCGCCGGCGACGCAGACTACCCATGAGAAGGAAAAGCAGGAGAAAAGAAAAACGAGAAGCAGGATTTTCTCCTGGTTTGGGAGGATTCTGCGGATACCGGGAGGAATGGTCCGGGCTTTTCGGGATTTGCGTTGTACATTCAAAAAGATCTGTGATAAAATAAGACAGACAAAAAAGTTTTTTGAAAATGAGAAAGTAAGAGCAGTTGTCAGGCTGATTTTTCAGCAGTCCAAAAAGGTGCTGCGGCATGTCCGTCCCAGAACCGCCAGAGGCGAGCTTTGTTTCGGGACGGGAGATCCGGCATCTACGGGGCAGATTCTCGGCGTTCTGGGCGTGGCGTATCCTCTGTATGGAAATACGCTGGCTGTAACGCCGGATTTTGAAAAACGCAGGCTGGAAGGACAGCTTTTCATAAAGGGAAGGATTTTCGGATATTTTCTTCTGTGGATGGGACTGGAGTTATACCGGAATCCGGATGTGAAAATCATGATTCAGAAAATCAGGAAGGCGAAATAGGAGGGCTTTGCTATGGCGACAGAAAACAATTTCAAAGAAACGATACAGTCTCTGTTCAGCGGGATGGACAGCTTTGTATCCGCGAAAACCGTGGTGGGTGACGCGATTCACATCGGAGATACCATTATTCTGCCTCTGGTGGATGTGGCTTTCGGCGTGGGAGCCGGCGCGTTCTCCCAGGAAGCCAAGAATAACGGAGGCGGCGGACTGGGCGGAAAAATGACTCCCTGCGCGGTGCTTGTGATCCAGAACGGGACGACGAAGCTGGTTAATATCAAGCATCAGGACGGCCTGACCAAGATCCTGGACATGGTGCCGGATTTCGTGAATAAGTTTACCGCGGGAGACTCTCAGACGGCCGAAGACGCCGATGAAGTGGTGGAGCGGGTTGTGACGGAGACGAAAGTCCGAACGGAGAAGAATGCGGACGCGCAAAAAGAAGAGTGTTCAGACGAAGAATAAGCACATATACTGAAGTGAGGGCATAGAGAAAGAAGTGGGCTGCCATATGAACCGAGTGGCCGGTCTCGCGATATTTTTCACCGGTGTGGGGATTGTCATCGGTCTGATTGCGCCGGACTGTCTGGTGCTGGCATTGATCGCGGCCTGCTGTCTGCTGGCCGGATATCATTTGTTCTGCTGTTAAAGGGTGTTTCCCGCGAAAAGGGGAAGCGCCCTTTTTTTGGGAATCCGGCAATAAAAAAAGAAGCCATTGCCCGCAGATGAACTCTGCCGCAACAGCCTCTTGACTTTACTAGGCTCTCTCAACTTTTCCGGATCTCAGACAGGAAGTACAAACGTACATCTTTTTCGCAGCTCCGTTTGCTGTCTTAACTTTTACAGATTTTACATTGGATTTCCACATCTTATTTGATCTTCTATGTGAATGACTCACGTTGTTTCCGAAATGAGCAGCTTTTTCACAAATTGCGCACTTAGCCATGATAGCACCTCCTTGACGCTTTTTTCAACAAGCAATATTTTAACAGAATGATTTCGCTTTTGCAAGTAAAATTAGAAAAAAATTCACATTAATATTTCATTTTTGGGGAAAAGAGGTTATAATACAAACATGACGGACTGCAGGATTGCCAACACGCAGGACGCGGGAGAGCGGATCCGGCAGTTTTTCTTTCAATTTACAGAGAAAAGAAATGGAATATCATAGACATGGAGGTATGAGTTATGAATGGACGTATTGATTCCGGACTGGGATCCATCGTAATTGATACAGATGTGATCGCCACGTATGCGGGAAGCGTAGCGGTTGAGTGCTTCGGAATCGTGGGGATGGCAGCCATCAGCATGAAGGACGGACTGGTAAAACTGCTTCGCCGGGACAGCCTGAAACACGGAATTAACGTGAAAATCGGGGAGGACAATCAGATTTGTCTGGAGTTCCATGTGATTGTGGCCTATGGCGTGAATATCGGAACCATCGCGGAGAATCTGCAGAGTAATGTGAAATACAAAGTAGAAGCATTCACCGGAATGAAGATCAGTCAGATTAATGTTCTGGTAGAAGGCGTTCGCGCGATAGATTAATCGAAGGAGGATACTTGCGGTGAATAAGAATACCATAGATGCCAGTATGTTATCGAAAATGTTTCTGGCAGGAGCGAAAAATCTGGAGGCCAAGAAGGAATGGATCAACGAGCTGAATGTGTTCCCGGTTCCGGACGGGGACACGGGCACCAATATGACGCTGACCATTATGGCCGCGGCGGCGGAGGTCAGTCAGATTCAGGATCTCAATATGGAAAAGCTGGCGAAGGCGATTTCCTCCGGTTCCCTGCGCGGAGCAAGAGGAAACTCCGGCGTTATCCTCTCTCAGCTTCTGAGAGGTTTTACGAGAAGTGTGGCAAAGCATCAGACACTGGACAGCATTTCTCTGGCGGCAGCCATGGAAAAGGCTGTGGAGACGGCGTACAAAGCGGTTATGAAGCCGAAGGAGGGCACCATCCTCACTGTCGCGAAGGAAGCGGCCGCGAAAGCCATGGAGATTGCCGATGAGACGGAGGACCTTCAGAACTTTTTTGAAGATATTTTTACTCACGCCCAGAATACTCTGGAGAAAACCCCGGAGATGCTTCCCGTGCTGAAGGAAGCCGGGGTTGTGGACTCCGGCGGACAGGGACTGATCGAGGTCCTGAGAGGCGCGATCGACGCGTATCTGGGAAAAGAAGTGGATTATACCTTTGATTCCGGGATTTCTTCGCCGAAGGTGACGAAGATTTCCCCGCAGGCGGAGGCGGATATCAAATTCGGCTACTGTACGGAATTTATCATTCTGCTCAGGGATCCGATGCCGGAGGAGGAAGAACACCGTTTCAAGGAATTCCTCATGTCCATCGGAGATTCCATCGTTCTGGTGGCGGATGATGATCTGGTAAAAGTACATGTGCACACCAATCATCCGGGACAGGCCATCGAGAAGGCACTGACCTACGGCGCGCTTTCCAGGATGAAGATTGATAATATGCGGGAGGAGCATCAGGAGAAACTGATCAAGGATTCCCAGCGGCTTGCCGAGGAACAGGCCAGAGAGGAACAGAAAAACACACCGCGCAAGGATGTGGGATTCATCAGCGTTTCCGCGGGAGAGGGAATGAAAGAGATCTTCCGGGATCTGGGCGTGGATTACCTGATCGAGGGCGGCCAGACCATGAATCCCAGCACGGAAGACATGCTCAAAGCCATTGAACAGGTGAACGCGGATACCATTTACATCTTCCCGAACAACAAGAACATTATCCTGGCTGCCAATCAGGCGCGGGATCTCACCGAAGACAAGAACATTGTCGTGATCCCGACCAAGACCATTCCCCAGGGAATCTCCGCGCTGATCAGTTTTGTGCCGGAGAAATCCACGGAGGAGAACACAGAAGAGATGACCGAGACCATCCTGGGTGTGAAGACCGGACAGATTACCTATGCGGTGCGTGACACCCGACTGGATGAGAAGGACATCCATGAAGGCGATCTGATGGGAATCGGAGATCACGGAATTCTCTCGGTGGGCGCGGACGTGCAGGAAGTGGCGCTGGATACCACGGCACAGATGATGGATGAGGATTCGGAAGTGATCAGCATCTATTATGGAAAGGATATGTCCGAGGAGCAGGCACAGGCCCTGGCGGAAAAGCTGGAAGAAACATATCCGGACTGCGATGTGGAAGTCAATGACGGCGGACAGCCGATCTATTACTATGTGATTTCGGTGGAATGATGGAGAAGAGACTGCTCAGAGATTTGAAAGGTGTGGGAGAGAAGACAGAGAAGCTGTTTCTGAAGCTGAATCTTCGGACTACGGAGGATCTTCTGTCCTATTATCCTCACCGGTATGATATTTATGAACCTGCGGTCGCTGTGAGAGATCTCAGAGAGAATGAGGTGCAGGCGGTATCCGGCGTGATCAGCCAGAATCTCTCCCAGACGAGGACGCGGAATCTGACCATATTGACAACGACTGTGGTGAGCGAGGGTGAAAAACTCTCGCTCACCTGGTTTCATGCGCCTTATCTGCGCAGTGTCCTGAAACGGGGCGGCGTCTATGTGTTCCGGGGCAAGGTAATCCGGAAGGGAGGAAGGCTGTGCATGGAACATCCGGAGATTTTCACTCCGGCAGGCTATGAGGAGGTTCTTCACCGGATGCAGCCGGTGTACGGGCTTACGTTCGGCCTGACCAACAAGACGGTTACCAAATATGTAAAGCAGCTTCTGGAAGAACAGCCTCTGGCGGGAGAGTATCTGCCGGATGAGATCCGGGAGAAATACCAGCTGGCGGATTACAATTTCTCGATTCAGAACATTCATTTCCCGGAGAATCCGGAAGCTTTCGCGCAGGCGAGAACCCGTCTGGTGTTCGATGAATTTCTCTTTTTCATACTCGCGGTGCAGAATCTGAAAGAGAAAACGCAGACCGCGCGGAATGAATTTCCCATGAAGCCGGTCTGGGAGACCGAAAAGGTTCTGGAAAATCTTCCTTACCGGCTGACCGGGGCGCAGGAGAACGTATGGCATGAACTGGAGAGGGATCTGTGCGGACACCGGCTGATGTCCCGCCTGGTGCAGGGAGATGTGGGAAGCGGAAAGACGATTCTGGCTTTTCTGGCCATGATTCTCACTGCCGGAAACGGATATCAGGCAGCGCTGATGGCACCCACGGAAGTGCTGGCGGTTCAGCACTATCAGGCGCTGGAGAAACTGTTGGAGGAAAACGGGCTTGCCATGTGCAAACCGGTGCTGCTGACCGGTTCCACCACGGCAAAGGAGCGCAGGGAGATTTACCGCCAGATGGCCTGTGGAGAGGCCAATCTGATTGTGGGAACCCACGCGCTGATCCAGGAGAAAGCAGAGTATCAGAATCTTGCGCTGGTGATCACCGATGAGCAGCACCGCTTCGGGGTCCGGCAAAGAGACGCGCTGCTGGAGCGGGGAGCCGTGCCCCATGTTATGGTTATGAGCGCGACGCCGATTCCCAGAACCCTGGCGATTATCCTGTACGGGGATCTGGATATCTCTGTAATCGATGAACTGCCTGCTCAGAGACTTCCCATCAAAAACTGTGTGGTAAACACTTCTTACCGTCCGAAGGCTTACCGGTTTATTGAAGAACAGATCCGGGAGGGAAGACAGGCGTATATCATCTGCCCCATGGTGGAGGAGAGCGAGAGCCTGGAGGCGGAGAATGTGCTGGATTACAGCAGGAGACTGCAGGAAATCTTTCCGCCGGATATCCGGATCGCGCCGCTGCACGGAAAGATGAAAGCGAAAGAAAAAAATCAGATCATGCAAGAGTTCGCGGAAGGTTCCATCCAGATTCTGGTGTCCACCACTGTGGTGGAGGTAGGCGTCAATGTGCCGAACGCGACGGTGATGATGGTGGAAAACGCGGAACGGTTCGGGCTGGCGCAGCTTCACCAGCTTAGGGGAAGAGTCGGACGGGGCTTGCATCAGTCTTACTGTATCTTCATGCAGGGAAATCAGGAAGAAGTGTCCAAACGGCTGAAAATCCTGGGGAAATCCAACGACGGATTTTATATCGCGGCGCAGGATCTGAAACTGCGCGGCCCCGGAGATCTGTTCGGAATCCGCCAGAGCGGCCAGATGGAATTCCGGCTGGCGGATATCTATCAGGACGCTTCCCTCCTGCAGAAAGCCAGCGAGGCGGCAGGGGAGATTCTGACGCTGGATCCGCTGCTGGAATTGGAACAATATGGCAAATTGAAGGAAAAACTAGCAAAATATATGAAATATCAGCTGGAAAGTTTGGGACTTTAGTGAATCAGCCCATTGAAAAACCAGAAAAATCGTAGTATCCTAGGAAGGAAAGTATCAAGTATCATTCCTTGTAAGGAGGCAATTTTATGGCAACAAGAACAACGAAGAAGACGGTTGCTGCAGCAGCCGCTTCCGCAGAGAAGAAAGAACAGCCAAAGGCCACAGCAGTGAAAGCAGAACCGAAGGCAGCAGTGACCAAAGCCGCTCCGGCGAAAACCGAAGCACCGGCAAAGACCGCTGAAAAAGCTGCCGCAGCACCAAAGAAGACAACGACTCGAAAGACCACTGCGAAGAAAGCTGCGCCGAAGCAGAATACAGAAGTTTATATTCAGTTCTGGGGAAAAGAAGTCTACGCGAAAGACGTCGTGACTCGGATTAAAGAAGTTTGGACAAACGAGATGGGCAGAAAAGAATCTGAGCTTGTAGATTTGAAAGTCTATATCAAACCAGAAGAGAACGCAGCGCATTATGTGATCAACGGTGACACATTCGGCTGCATCAGTTTATAAAAGAAGTTGTAATCTGAAGAAAAGATCTGCTGCCAGATTTCGTTAAAATCTGACAGCAGATCTTTTTCATAAGATTAGTACTGCTGCTGGCCGCCGGTCATCTGTCTCTCCTGAGCTTCGATCATTTTTTTCACCATATAACCGCCGACGCTTCCGTTCTGTTTGGATGTCAGGTTTCCGTTGTATCCATCGGACAGAGGTACGCCAAGTTCATTCGCAACCTCGAATTTGAATCGGTCCAGTGCGCTTTTTGCCTCCGGAACAGCTGCATTATTAGAAGATTTTTTAGACATTGTTTTTTCCTCCTTGGTTTTTGGTTTATCGGTTACAATGCTAGTATGTGACACGGAGAAAAAAATACACTAGAAAATCTTTCATATCTTAGAGAAAATTAACAACGAAAAGCAGATTTGAAAAAAGGCTTATTAAAAATGTATAAATTTCAAAAAATAATTGCACTTTATTTAGCTATTTGTTATAATGAGCCTGGAATGAAAGAAAAGTGGGGTGAAGACAAATGAATTTGGGTATCATCGCTCATAACAGCAAGAAAGTTTTGATCGAAGATTTCTGCATTGCCTACAAAAATATTCTCGCGAAACATGAAGTCTACGCAACGGGCACAACAGGGAGAAGAATTGAGGAAGTTACCGGTCTTCATGTACATAAATTTCTGTCAGGAAGTATTGGTGGGGATAAACAGTTCATGGAGATGGTGGAGCGGGAAGACCTGGATATGGTGATCCTGTTTTACAATCCGGCAATGATGGATGCCAAAGAACCAGACGTATTTTCCATTGCGAGACGATGTGATCAGTACAACATTCCGGTGGCGACGAATATCGCGACGGCAGAGCTTTTGATTCTCGGACTGGCAAGAGGAGATCTTGATTGGAGACTGAATCTGAGATGAGAGTGATAGCAGGGAAAGCAAGAAGCCTTCCGCTGAAGACGGTTCCGGGAATGGATACCAGACCTACCACGGACCGGATCAAGGAGACTTTGTTTAATATTTTACAGCCGGAACTTTTGGACAGTCGTTTTTTAGATTTATTCAGCGGGAGCGGTGCCATAGGGATTGAGGCGTTGAGCCGGGGCGCCGCTTTTGCTGTGTTTGTGGAGAAGAATCCGAAAGCTGCCGCATGTATCCAGGAGAACCTGAAGTTCACACGGCTGGAAAAGCAGGCGGCTGTGCTGAAGATGGATGTGCTGCAGGCTCTTGGCCGGCTGGAGCCTGAGGGACCTTTTGATCTGATTTTTATGGATCCGCCCTACGAAAAAGGGCTGGAGCGCATGGTGCTGGAGTTTTTACAGACTTCCCCTCTGATGGATGAAAACACGCTGGTCATTGTGGAAGCGTCGAAGACGACAGATTTTTCTTACCTGGAAGAATTCTCCATGGTTCCGGTGAGAAGGAAAGAATACAAAACCAACGCACATGTCTTCGTGCGTAGAAAGTGAGAGAAACTATGGCAAAAGCTGTGTATCCGGGAAGTTTTGACCCGGTCACCTACGGACATCTGGATATCATTACACGGGGAAGCAAATTTTTCGATGAAGTCATTGTCGGAGTTTTGCAGAATTCTGCAAAAAGTCCGTTGTTTTCTGTCGAAGAACGTGTTAATATACTAAAAGAGACCACGAAAGATCTGCCGAATGTGACGGTATGCGCATTTGACGGACTGTCTGTGAATTTTGCGAGGGAGAACCAGGCAGCGGTAATTCTGCGTGGTCTGCGCGCGGTTACGGATTTTGAATATGAGCTGCAGATGGCTCAGACAAATCATGTGGTGGCGCCGGATGTTGACACTGTATTTTTGACGACGCGCTTGGAATATGCGTATCTGAGTTCAACAATTGTAAAAGAAGTGGCCTGTTTCGGCGGAGATATTTCGAAATTTGTACCGCCGGCGGCGTTGGAAGCGATCCAGTCAAAATTGCAGTCAAAACCAAGGAAATAAGGAGTGTGTACGATGAGCAGCAGAATTGAACAAATCATTGAAGAGATTGAAGAGTATGTGGACAGCTGTAAATACCAGCCGTTATCAACCACAAAAATTGTTGTGAATAAGGAAGAAATCGAGGAGTTGCTCCGGGAACTGCGTCTGAAGACACCGGATGAGATCAAACGGTATCAGAAGATCATCAGCAATAAGGACGCGATCCTGGAAGACGCCCAGGCGAAGGCCGACGGTATCATCGCGGAGGCACAGGCGAAAGCGGAAGAGATGGTGAGCCAGCATGAGGTTATGCA
Organism: uncultured Blautia sp.; assembly: GCA_963927715.1. Lineage (GTDB taxonomy): Bacteria > Bacillota > Clostridia > Lachnospirales > Lachnospiraceae > Blautia_A. The sequence continues at coordinate 529,373 of CAWVBU010000002.1, forward strand.
GAAGGCTTACGCGCAGGCGAATGAGACCGTTAACGCGGCGAACAAACAGGCACAGGAGATTCTGGATTCCGCGACACAGGACGCGAACAGCATCCGTCTGAGCGCGATCACCTATACCGATGACATGATGGCAAATATCGGCAATGTTCTGCAGAATACTCTTGATGACGCAGGCGCAAAATATAAGGGATTCATTGATGCGCTTCAGAGCTGTCTGGATGTGGTGAACCACAACCGCCAGGAGCTGGCTCCGCAGACTGCGCAGGCTGCAGCGATGACCAACAGTCTGCACAGCGACGAGGATGACGACGACTCCCTGTTAGACAGCCTGGATGAGTAAGAGGTACATCCAGGAGAGGAGAAAAGCAAACACTGTGGCCAGAAGCTTTCCGGCCGCGTAGGGAAGGACAGACAGCCCGCTTTTTGCGAGGACTCCTTTTGACTGAAACAGGACACAGAGTCCTCCGAACGCGGTGAAGCTCAGAAGAAGGGAGAATTTCCAGGGAAAACAAAGGGAGCTCCCCGAGATTTGAAAGAGACCGGTGGATAATTCCAGGACTCCGGGGATCAGAAATCCTTCGAAAGGCATCCAGGAGAAAAGACAGGTGGCTGCCTTTGCGGCGATGGAGAAGAGGAGAATATATCCACAGAGTTTTGTGATGGTTTCAAATCCGTTCATAATGGAGACATCAATCAGCGTACCCGGCGGGTATGAGGAAGATGTCTCCGTTTTTTGTGTAAGGCTCCGGTTTTCGGGGGAGAATCCGATCCGGTAGTAAATTCGGAAACAGACGCTGCAAAGATATGTGGAGAGGTAGAGGATGAAAAGCACAGGAACCAGAAGCGTTTTGGTTCCCAGACACTCCAATACCAGATAGGTGCACAGAAACATGGGACTTGCGCTGCTGGCGAAGGTGAGGAGATAACGGGCCTTCCCGGTCCGAGATCTGTCCCTGTCTGCGCAGGTCGCGGTGAGCTTGGCTCCCATGGGATAGCCGCACAGAGTTCCGAGAAGCAGGACATAGGCGCCGCAGGGACTGAGGCCAAAGAGCACGGCCCAGATTTTCCTGAGGGGACTGAGCAGTTTTTCAATGCAGTTGAAGCTGATGAGAAAGTTGGACAGAATCATAAACGGAAGAAGCGAGGGAAGCAGGGTTCGAAACCAGAGGAGCAGTCCTTCCCGGGCAGCGCTTAAGGCTGTTTCCGGGGCGAAAAACATAAAGGACAGTAAGAAGAGAACCAGGAAGAGAATTACTTTTCGCTGCATGCAAGCTCCGAAAGATCACAGACTTGCTATCAATATATGACGGGAATCAAAATACATGCAAAAAAGGAGGCTGAAACATGACGGTGCTGGAGCAATCTGGAACCGAAACGGGTTTTTTATTATTTTGAGGAGATCTGTAAAATTCCGCACGGATCAGGAAACACGAAGGCGATCAGCGATTATCTGGTGGATTTCGCGAAGGGACAGGGTCTGGATTTTGTGCAGGATGAGTGGAACAATGTGGTGATCCGAAAACCGGCTTCTCCCGGATACGAGCAGGCAGAACCGGTGATTCTGCAGGGACACATGGATATGGTCTGCGAAAAGGCTCCGGGAGTGGAGCATGATTTTGAACAGGATCCGCTGAAGCTGGAAGTGGAAGGAAATTTTGTCCGTGCCAGGGGAACTACCCTGGGCGGAGACGATGGAATCGCGGTGGCCTACGCGCTGGCTCTTCTGGAAGCGAAGGAGATTGCCCATCCGGCCCTGGAAGTGCTGATCACCGTGGATGAGGAGATCGGACTTCTGGGGGCAGACCATTTTGACGCGTCTGTGCTGAAAGGCAGGCGGCTGATCAATCTGGATTCTGAGGAAGAGGGAATTCTCCTCACCGGCTGCGCCGGGGGGATGTGCGCGGTCAGCAGTATCCCGGTGAACTACCGCAATGCTTCCGGCCGGATCTGGGAGGTTCGGATCGAAGGCCTGGCCGGCGGACATTCCGGCACGGAGATTGACAAGAACCGGGGAAACGCCAATACCCTGATGGGCAGGCTTTTGTATACGCTGAAGAAGGAGATTCCCTTCGAGATTGCCAGTCTCACAGGTGGACAGAAGGACAATGTGATTCCCAGAGAATGTACCTGTGAACTGGTGATTCAAAAAGAGGACGAAGAGGCGTTCAAGGCGTGCCTGGAGCGTCTTCAGGAGGATCTTGGAAAAGAATATGCAGGATCGGAGGAAGGCCTTGCGGTCCGAAAGAGATTCCTGGAGGAGGCGCGGGCCGGTGTCCTGCATCCGGTGAGCCGTGAGAAAGTTATTTTCTATCTGATGAACATTCCCGGCGGCGTGCAGAAGATGAGCGGCAATATTCCGGGACTGGTGGAGACTTCCGTCAATCTCGGAACTCTGAACCTGGAAGACGAGGTTCTCTATGGCGTGGCCAGTATCCGAAGCTCCGTGAATTCCGCCAAGGAAGCGGTGGCGGATCAGGTGGAATATCTGACGGAATTTCTGGGAGGTGACTTCGAGAAGCAGGGAGAATATCCGGCATGGGAGTACCGTGAGAATTCGCCCCTTCGTGAGCGGATGACGGAGATCTACCGGAGAAAATACGGAAAAGATCCGGTGATCCAGGTGATCCACGCAGGCCTGGAATGTGGAATTTTCTATGAGAAAATACCAGGGCTGGACTGTGTCTCCATGGGACCGGATATCCTGGACATCCACACGCCAAAGGAGCGGCTGGACATTGCTTCGACACAGCGGGTGTGGGACTATCTGCTGGAAGTTCTGGCGTCGCTGAAATAATTTTGTCATAAACAGGAATCTGCCGCATAAACTGCTTATATGACGAAAAAAGCAAGCGGTTTTGTTATTCTGTTTTTCTTTCTCCTTTTTCTGTGCCCGGCCCTGCTCACCTGCCTGCGGGAGCGCAGCCAGGTGTCCGGACTGACCGGAACCACCAATGAGAGCGGGGCGTTCCGCCGCCAGCAGCTGGGAGAACAGGTGCTGGACGCACTGTGCGCAGGCAAAGTCCGCGCGGAAGAACTGCCCGCTCTCCTGGCCTCCACCATGCTTCAGGGAAAGTTCTCTCCGACGAGGCTGTCAGACCAAAGAGAACTCTACGAAAAATACAAGGAAGAAGAATTTTCGCTGCTGGTCGAGAGCTATGCCGCCATCTGGCAGGATCTGGAAGTCTTTCCGCTTTCCGGAGAAACGGTTTCCTATGCGGATTCCTGGATGGCGCGCAGGGATTATGGAGGAGAACGGCGGCATGAGGGATGCGACCTGTTGATCGAAGGCGCGCAGCCCGGGGAATATCCGGTATTCAGTATGACGGACGGTGTGGTGGAGAAAGTCGGATGGCTTCCGCTGGGCGGATACCGGCTGGGGATCCGAAGTCCCCATGGGGGCTATTTTTACTATGCGCATCTGAGCCAGTACTGGACCGATTACCGTCCCGGGGATGAGATCCAGGCGGGAGAGGTGATCGGTTTCATGGGAGACAGCGGCTACGGAGAAGAAGGGACAGCGGGAAAATTCCCGGTGCATCTTCATCTGGGAATTTATATCCGGACCGGAAACCGGGAGGAAGTCAGCGTGAATCCTTACTGGGTTCTGCGTTTTACGGAGAAAACACGCAGAAGGGTGGACTTGTCTGCGTCAATCTGTTATACTTGATTTTGTATGGATTTTGTGAGGAGAGTGCCTATGGAAATACAGTTATGGCGCCGGATTTTAAGTTCCTACGAACTGGCGGTACAGGAATTGATTATAAAATTTGAACATTTGATTGCGGAATATCGGACCAACGACCAGTATTCTCCCATTGAGGAAGTGTCCGGGAGGGTGAAAAGTATTTCCAGCATTCTGGAGAAGATGCACCGCAAAAACATTTCCATGGAGAAACTGGAAGAAGAGATAGAGGACATTGCGGGAATCCGGATTATCTGCCAGTTTGAGGAGGACATCGCGGAAGTTGCCCGCATCATTGCCAACCGGAAAGATATGGAGATCAAGAGTGAGAAAAATTATCTCACGCACATGAAGGAAAGCGGTTACCGGAGCTATCATCTGATCGTCTATTATACCGTAGAGACGATTGAGGGCCCGAAGCGGCTCCAGGTGGAGATTCAGATCCGTACCCTTGCCATGAATTTCTGGGCGACCATTGAGCATTCTCTGCAGTATAAATATAAGGGAAATATGCCGCCCCATGTGGCGGAGCGCCTGAGCAAGGCTGCCGACGCCATCATTTCCCTGGATCAGGAGATGTCCTCGGTGCGCAATGAGATCATGGACGCGCAGAATTCTTCCCAGATGCAGAGCAATCTGGTGTCGGATATTCTGAGCAACATTGAGAATCTGTATAAACTGACCAACAAAAGAGAAGTGGCGAAAATCCAGGATGAATTCCTGAGAGTTTACGAGACGAAAGATCTGCAGCAGCTGGAGCGGTTCCACAGACAGCTGGATATCATTTCCGAGAGTTACCGGGCCCAGGCTGTTGCTTCCAATATCAAATGACAGGGGAACGATATGTTTGAAAATAAAGACGCGGTACTGTTTGACCTGGACGGAACCCTGGTGGATTCCATGTGGGTGTGGCCGGAAGTGGATATTGTCTATCTGGGCGATATGGGACTGGAAGTACCCGGAGACCTTCAGGAAGAAATCGAGGGAATGGGTTTCACGGAGGTTGCGCAGTACTTTAAACAGAGATTTCAGATCCATGACAGTGTGGAACAGATCAAGGAGACCTGGAACCGGATGGCCATGGACGCCTACGCGAACCGGGTTCCCCTGAAGCCGGGGGTACGCAGGCTTTTGGAATATCTGAAGCAGCAGAAGATTTCCATGGGAGTCGCTTCCAGCAACAGCCGGGAACTGATTGACGCAGTGCTCAAAAATCACGGGATTGATCAGTATTTTGGCTGCATTGTCACCGCCTGCGACGTGAAAAAAGGAAAGCCCGCGCCGGATGTCTATCTGGAAGCGGCCAGGAAGCTGAAGGCGGATCCGAGGAAATGTCTGGTGTTTGAGGACATTGTCGCCGGGATACAGGCCGGAAACGCGGCCCAGATGACAACCTGCGCCGTAGAGGACGCCTACAGTGCTTCCCAGCGCGGCGAGAAATGCCGGGAAGCCGATTATTATCTGGCTTCCTATGAAGACCTTTTCGAAGAGAAGACGAGGGAACGTTCATGAATCAGTTTTTGCCCATGAGCCGGCAGGAAATGGAAGATTTACATATTCAGCAGATGGATTTTGTCTATGTGACGGGAGATGCCTATGTGGATCACCCGTCTTTTGGCGCTGCCATCATCTGCAGGCTGCTGCAGAGCCGCGGTTATCAGGTGGGAATTATCGCGCAGCCGGACTGGCGTGACGCGGAAAGCATCCAGGTATTCGGCGAACCGCGGCTGGCCTTTCTGGTAAGCGCGGGAAATATGGATTCCATGGTGAACCATTACACGGTGGCAAAAAAGAGGCGGCATCAGGACGCTTATTCTCCGGGAGGAAAGATGGGACTGCGTCCGGACCGGGCCGTGACGGTCTACGGCAATCTGATACGCAGAAGCTATAAAAAGACTCCTGTGATTCTGGGAGGAATCGAAGCCAGTTTGCGAAGACTGGCTCATTATGATTATTGGGAAGACCGGCTGCGAAGGTCGGTTCTGCTGGATTCCGGCGCGGATCTGATCTCTTACGGGATGGGAGAGCATTCCATCCTCGAGATCGCCCAGGCCCTGGACAGCGGAATTCCGGTGGGAGCGCTCACCTATATTCCGGGAACGGTCTTTCACACGGACAGCCTGGAGGAGCTGCAGAATGTAACCGTGCTGCCCTCCTATGAGGAGATGACGGAAGACCGGATGAAATACGCGGAGAGTTTCGCCGTGCAGTATCGGAATACGGATCCCATCCGCGGGAACATTCTGGCGGAATCCTATGGGAACCGGGGTTATGTGGTGCAGAATCCGCCGGCGATGCCGCTCTCCCAGGAAGAGATGGACGATGTCTATGATCTTCCCTATCAGAGAACCTGGCATCCCCGTTACGAAAAAGAAGGCGGGATTCCCGCGTTCCGGGAAATCCGCTTCAGCCTGACCAGCAACCGGGGCTGTTTCGGCGGCTGCAATTTCTGTGCCCTGACCTTTCATCAGGGAAGAATGGTGCAGACGAGAAGCCATGAGTCTCTGAAAAAGGAGGCAGAAGGATTTCTTGGGGATCCGCTTTTCAAAGGGTATATCCACGATGTGGGAGGCCCCACGGCGGATTTTCGGCAGCCTTCCTGTGAGAAGCAGAGAAAACACGGCGTCTGTGAAAACCGGCAGTGTCTGTTTCCCAGCCCCTGTCCGAACCTGAAGGCGGATCACAGGGATTATGTGGAACTTCTCAGAGAACTGCGGGAGATTCCCGGGGTCAAAAAGGTGTTTGTCCGTTCCGGGATCCGTTTCGATTATGTGTTGGCGGACCGGGACCGGACTTTTCTTCGTGAGCTGGTACAGCATCATATCAGCGGACAGCTTCGGGTGGCGCCGGAACATGTCTCGGACGCTGTGCTTGCCTGTATGGGAAAGCCCAGACATCAGGTGTATGAAGAGTTTCTCAGGGAATATAACCGGGAAAACCAGAAGACCGGAAAGAAGCAGTACGCGGTTCCGTATTTCATGTCTTCCCATCCGGGCTGTACCATGAAAGAAGCGGTGAAGCTGGCGGAATACATCCGGGATCTGGGATTTATGCCGGAACAGGTTCAGGATTTCTATCCGACGCCTTCCACGCTTTCCACCTGTATGTATTACACGGGAATCCATCCGCTGACCGGGGAGAAGGTCTATGTCCCCAGAGATCCCCACGAGAAGGAGATCCAGAGGGCTCTGATCCAGTACCGCAATCCCGCCAATGAAAAGCTGGTGAGAGAAGGTCTTAAGATTGCCCATCGGGAGGATCTGATCGGATACGGACCCAAATGTCTGCTCCGTTCCCGGGGCGCCAGGAATGCTCCCGGGAAAAAAGAACCGGAAAGAAAAAAGAAAAAAACCATTCGGAATGTACATAAAAAGAAAAAAGGATTGCCTTCCCGGGAAGGCAGAAAGGGGTAACGTTTGTTTCAGAAAGTGCCAAAAGGGGAATTCGGTTATTTTTCCAGCGAAAAAAAGAGAAGGGCAGTCATCACGGCGGTGCTGTTTCTGATTCCGCTGACGGCTTATTTTATCGGCTGGGCGTATTTCAAGACCAGACTTACCGTTCTCACGGTAATTGTCGTGGTAGGATGTCTGCCTGCCTGCCGCAGCGCGGTTTCTCTGATTATGATTCTCATGAGAAAGGCCATGGACCGGGAGCTTTACGACCGGATCCGCGCTCACCAGGGAGACCTTGTGATGGCTTATGAGCTGTATCTGACCTCCTACGAAAAAAGCGGCGGCCTGGATGCGGTCGCCGTGTGCGGAAACCAGGTTGTGGGATATTCCAGCGACAAAAAGGCGGATCTTCGGCATCTGGAAAACGAGACCCGGAAGATCCTCCAGGGAAACGGCTATGGCGTGAAGGTGAAATTTTTTCAGGATCTGAATCCCTTCCTGGACCGGCTGGACTCCATGAACGAGCACAGCGAGGCCCTGCACCGGGATATTCCTTTTAAGCCGGATGAGCGTTATCCGCAGCTGAGCAGAGATGAACTCATCAAACATACCATTCTGGCGATTGCACTGTGAGGCGGGCCTATGAGACAGATGAAGATCGGGGAGAACGAGGCGGGACAGAGACTGGATAAATATCTGGCCAAGCTTCTGCCAAAAGCTCCGAAAGGGTTTCTTTACAAAATGCTTCGAAAGAAGAATATCAAGCTGAACAGGAAAAAAGCATCCGGAAAGGAAAAACTCTGCCTGGGGGATGAGGTGCAGCTGTTTTTCAAAGACGAGACCTTTGAACAGTTTTCAAAGCAGGAGAGTTTCCGGAAAGCTCACACGAAACTGGATATTCTTTATGAGGATGAACAGATTCTGCTGCTGAACAAACCTGCGGGAATGCTGTCCCAGAAAGGTCATCCCCAGGATGTCTCCGCGGTGGAATACCTGATTACGTATCTGCTGGAGAGCGGACAGATCACTTCCGGGGAGCTTCAGACCTTTCGTCCGGCTTTCTGCAACCGGCTGGACCGCAATACCAGCGGGATTCTGGCGGCGGGCAAGACCCTTGCCTCGCTTCAGGAACTGTCGCGGCTTTTCCGGGACCGGATCCTGGGAAAATACTATCTGTGTCTGGTGAAAGGATCCCTTGTTCAGAAAAAATTTATCAAAGGATATTTGCATAAAGAAGAAAAATGTAATAAAGTAGTGATCAAAGAGACGCCGTTTCCGGGAGCCGGGCCCATTGAGACTTCCTATGAACCTCTGGCAGGAAACGGGGAGATGACGCTGCTGCGGGTTCATCTGATTACCGGCAGGACGCATCAGATCCGCAGCCATCTGTCCTATGAGGGACATCCGATTCTCGGAGATCCCAAGTACGGGGACCAGGAATGGAACCAGTTTTTTTACCGGAAATACGGACTGCGCAGCCAGCTGCTTCACGCGGCCTGGCTGAAGATCCCGAAGATCGAAGGGACTTTGGGATACCTCTCCGGAAGGCAGTTTTTTGCTCCTCTGCCGAAGCAGTTCGCGGATATTCTGAAAAAGGAGCACTTGGAGGAGAGTATAGACAATGAAGATATGGCGAGAAATTTGGGAATACGTTAAGATGATTCTGATTGTTGTCCTGGTTGTTCTGGTGGTGAACAATCTGATTCTGATCAATGCCAAGATTCCTTCCGAATCCATGGAGAAGACGATCATGACCGGAGACCGGATCTTCGGATTTCGGCTTTCCTACGGACTGAATCTGAAGATCGGAGACTGGGAATACAGTCAGAAATTTCAGGATCCGGAGCGTTTCGATGTGGTGATTTTCCGTTATCCGGACGATGAATCCCAGCTTTTTATCAAAAGGGTGATCGGCCTTCCGGGGGAGACGGTGAATATCGTGGACGGAAAGGTTTACATCAACGATTCCACGGAACCATTGGACGACAGCTTTACGCCGGAGACACCGGTGGGAAATTTCGGCCCCTATGTGGTGCCGGAGGATTCCTATTTCATGCTGGGGGACAACCGGAACTGGTCCAAGGATTCCAGATTCTGGAAAAATACGTATGTGACCTTCGATGAGATTGTGGGGAAGGCGGTTATCCGGTATTTCCCATCGATCAAACTGATTGAATAGAAAAGGAGACAGACTTGAAATGGCAGCTTGGACTTCCAGGGGACTGCGGGGATCCACCCTCGAAGAGATGGTAAACCGCACGAACGAACAGTATGCTTCAAAGAAACTGGCGCTGATCCAGAAGATTCCAACGCCGATCACTCCGGTCCGTATCGACAAAGAGCACCGGCATATCACACTGGCGTATTTTGACCAGCGAAGCACGGTGGACTACATCGGCGCGGTTCAGGGAATTCCGGTCTGTTTTGACGCCAAGGAATGCGGGACTTCCACCTTTCCTCTGGCGAATATCCATCCCCACCAGGTACGTTTTATGGAGGGGTTCGAACAGCAGGGCGGAATTTCCTTCCTGCTGATTTTTTTCAGCAGCACAGATCAGTTTTATTATCTGACCTTCCGGAAGCTGAAGGTTTTCTGGGAGCGCAGGGAGAACGGAGGCCGGAAAAGCTTTACCCAGGAGGAACTGGACGAGGAGTTTTATCTGACCTCCCGGGATGGAACTTTCATCCCTTATCTGGACGGGATTCAGAAAGATCTTGATCTTCGGGATTGACTTTTGCGCGGATTTTTCATATAATCTAACTAATTTTTAGTTTTCATATGCTACTATAGTAGCATGATAAAGTATTAAAATGACAGGAGAACAGAACCATGCAGAAAATTTTTCACACTCCGGAGGGAGTCAGGGATATTTTTCAGGAGGAGTGCAGACAGAAATTATGGCTTCAGAAGAAGATTCAGCACACATTCCACCTCTATGGATACGAAGACGTGGAGACTCCTACTTTTGAATTTTTCGAAGTGTTCAGCCGGGAAGTGGGGACGACTCCCTCGAAGGATCTCTATAAATTTTTTGACCGGGAGGGAAATACCCTGGTGCTGCGGCCGGACTTCACCCCTTCCATCGCCCGCTGCGCGGCGTCCCATTTCTCTCTGGAGAAGGAGACGGTCTGCCTGTGTTATACGGGAAATACCTATGTGAATAATTCCAGTTTTCAGGGCAGAATGAAAGAAGCCACCCAGATGGGCGTGGAGCGGATCGGGGATTCCAGCGCGGACGCGGACGCGGAGCTTCTGGCGATGATCGCCCACTGTCTGCTGGAGAGCGGACTGAAGGAATTCCAGATCAGCGTGGGTCAGGTGGATTTCTTCAAAGCGCTTCTGGAAGACGCGAAGATGGATGAGGAGACGGAGATTGAGCTGCGGGAACTGATCTCCAATAAGAATAATTTTGGTGTGGAGGAGCTTGTGCGCGGGGAAAATCTTCCGGCAGAGCTGGAGAACGCGTTCTTTCAGCTTCCCTATCTCTTCGGCGGCGGGGAGGTTCTGGAGAAAGCGAAGAGTCTCACTTCCAACCAGAGAGCCATCCGGGCCATCCACCGTCTGGAGGAGATCTACGAGATTCTGAAGTATTACGGATATGAAAACTATGTTTCTTTTGATCTGGGAATGCTCAGCAAGTTCCGGTATTATACGGGAATCCTTTTCCAGGCTTATACTTACGGAACCGGCGAGCCCATTGTAAAAGGCGGACGCTACGATCACCTGCTGGAGCATTTCGGCAAGCCTGCCTGTGCCAGCGGTTTCGGCATTTCCATTGACCAGCTGATGCTGGCGCTGAACCGGCAGAAAATTGCCGTCAGTCTTCCCCGGGAAGAGGCGGTTACTCTCACCTACACCATGGAGAACCGCAGGGAGGTCATCGGTGAGGCGGCGAAACTGCGGCGGGAAGGCACTCGTGTGATTGTGAGAAAGGCAGAAGAACGGGAGAGGGACAAAGAGCTATGAGATATTTAACATTTGCGCTGGGGAAAGGGAGACTGGCCAGCAAGACTCTGGAGACTTTTGAGAAAATCGGCATTACCTGTGAAGAGATGAAGGATAAAAAATCCCGGAAGCTTATTTTCGTCAACGAAGAGCTGAAGCTTCGTTTTTTCCTGGCAAAAGGGCCGGATGTGCCGACTTATGTGGAATACGGGGCGGCGGATATCGGAATTGTGGGAAAGGATACCATTCTGGAGGAAAACCGCAAGCTCTTTGAGGTCCTGGATCTGGGATTCGGCGCCTGCCGGATGTGTGTGTGCGGCCCCGGGAGCGCCCGGGAATATCTGAATTCGGGACAGCAGTTCCGTGTGGCTACCAAATACCCGAATATCGCGAAGGAGTATTTTTTCAATCAGAAGCACCGGACCGTGGAAATTATCAAACTGAACGGATCCATCGAGCTAGCGCCCATCGTGGGGCTTGCGGAAGTCATTGTGGATATTGTGGAGACCGGAAGCACGCTGCGGGAGAACGGGCTGGAAGTCCTGGAAGAGATCTGTCCGCTGTCTGCCCGCATGGTGGTGAACCGGGTGAGCATGAAAATGGAAGATGAGAGAATCCGCAGGCTGATCCGGGATCTGAGGGCGGTATTGTAGAAGGGAGCTGTCTCCCAGACGGGAAGAAAAGGAGGAAGAACTGTGAGAACCGTAAAATTAGATCAGGCGTCCATCGCGACGCTTCTGGAAGATTTACTGAAGAGAAGCCCCGGAAGTTACGGGGAATATGAGGCATCGGTGGCGGAGATTCTGGAGAATGTCCGGGAAAAGAAAGACGAAGCGCTCTTTGCCTACACGGAGAAATTTGACCATGCCGTGCTGACCGCGGATACGGTGCGCGTGACGCAGGAAGAGATTGACCAGGCGTACCAGGAAGTGGATCCCGAGCTTCTGGCGGTGATCCGGAAAGCGCTGGTGAATATCCGCAGTTACCACGAGAAGCAGAAACGGCAGAGCTGGTTTGTCACAGAAGAAAAAGGAACCCTGCTGGGGCAGAAGATTCTTCCCCTTCAGAGAGTCGGAGTCTATGTGCCCGGGGGAAAAGCGGTTTATCCTTCTTCGGTTTTGATGAATGTGGTGCCGGCCAAGGTTGCCGGCGTGGATGAGATTATCATGACCACACCGCCCGGGAGGGACGGACGGCTGAATCCCTCCACTCTGGTGGCGGCCCGGGAAGCCGGTGTGGATGTGATCTATAAAGTGGGCGGCGCCCAGGCGGTGGCGGCCCTGGCATATGGAACCCAGTCCATTCCCAAGGTGGACAAGATCGTAGGGCCGGGAAACATTTTCGTCGCGCTGGCAAAGAAAGCTGTCTACGGACAGGTGGGAATTGATTCTGTCGCTGGTCCCAGCGAGATTCTGGTGCTGGCGGATGAGACGGCCAATCCCCGCTATGTGGCGGCGGATCTCCTCTCTCAGGCAGAGCATGATGAGCTTGCCTCCGCGATTTTGATCACCACCAGTGAGACCCTGGCACAGAATGTGAAGAAGGAGATCGACGGTTTCCTGAAGGTGTTAAGCCGCAGGGAAATCATAGAGAAATCTCTGGAGAATTTCGGTTATATTCTTCTGGCGGATACCATGGAGGAAGCGGTGGAGGCGGCCAACGCCATCGCTTCGGAACATATGGAAATTGTCACGGCCAATCCGTTTGAGATTATGATGAAGATCCGAAACGCGGGCGCGATTTTCCTGGGGGAGAACAGCAGCGAGCCGCTGGGAGATTATTTCGCGGGACCCAACCATGTGCTTCCCACCAACGGGACGGCGAAGTTCTTTTCGCCGCTTGGCGTGGATGATTTCGTGAAAAAGTCCAGCGTGGTTTATTATTCCAGGGAAGCGCTGGAGGAGATTCATCAGGATATCATACAGTTCGCGAACTGCGAGCAGCTGACGGCGCATGCCAATTCGATCGCAGTGCGTTTCGAGAAAAAGGAGGAAAAATAAATGGGCAGAGAAGCGTCTGTGGAGAGAAATACCAAGGAGACACAGATTCGGCTGAAGTTCTGTGTGGACGGTTCCGGCAGGGCGGATCTTGCCACGGGTGTGGGTTTTTTTGACCACATGCTGGACGGGTTTGCCAGACATGGTTTTTTTGATCTGTCGGTGCAGGTGAAAGGAGATCTTCAGGTGGACGACCACCATACGGTGGAGGATACCGGGATCGTGCTGGGAAGCGCCATCCGGGAAGCGGTGGGAGATAAGAAAGGCATCCGCAGATACGGAAGCTGCATTCTTCCCATGGATGAAGCGCTGGTTCTGTGCGCGGTGGATTTAAGCGGGCGGCCGTATCTGTCCTTTGAGGGCGAGTTCACGAAAGCACGTCTGGGGGATCTGGATACCGAGATGATACGGGAATTTTTCTATGCGGTTTCCTACAGCGCTGGAATGAACCTTCACATCAAGGTGCTGACACCGGGAAACAACCATCATATGGCAGAGGCGATGTTCAAAAGCTTCGCGAAAGCTTTGGATGCCGCCACCACAGTGGATGAGAGGATCCAGGATGTGCTCTCCACAAAAGGCAGCCTGGAATAGGAGGAGAAACGATGGATATAAAAATGCTGGTGCCCTGTCTGTATCTGCTGAAGAAAAAAGCAGTGGCAGGCTGGGGACATAAAAATCTCTTCGGCAGCGGAGATGTGCTCGCGCTGACCGGATATTACAGGGATCACGGAGCGGATGAGCTTCTGGTCTTCGACTTTTCCTCCTCGGACGCGGAGCATGAGGAAGCCATCGGAATGCTCAAGGAGATCTGCGAGGAAGGAGAGATTCCGGTGATCGCGGCGGGGCACATCGACCGGGTGGAGGATGTGAAAAAACTGATTTACGCCGGATGCCAGAAGGTCGTTTTAAATTTTTCCAAGGAAAGCAATATCCAGATGCTGGAGGAAGTGTCGAAACGGTTCGGAAAAGAAAAAATTCTGGTGAGTATCTCATCCATGGAGGAATTTCAGCCGCGGAAGGAACAGATTGAACAGTTCGCCGGGGGAATTCTGGCGCTGGACAACCTGGAAGACGCCATCGGGGCCAGTTCCTCCGTGCCGATTCTTCTGCACACGGACGAGCCGAAAGAAGAAGCGCTGATCCGGCTGCTGAAAAAAGAGAATGTACTGGGAGTGAGCGGAGCGTTTCCGAGCCGCACGGATGAAAGTCTGCTGACGTTAAAAAAACGCTGCCGTCAGGAGAACGTTCCGGTGAATACTTTCGAGAGCCGGATTCCCTGGTCTCAGTTTAAGTTAAACAGCGACGGGATGGTTCCTGTGATTGTCCAGGACTACAAAACAGACGAGGTGCTGATGCTTGCCTATATGAATGAGGAGGCTTACGAGACCACTCTGCTCACCGGCAAGATGACCTACTGGAGCCGCAGCCGGAAGGAACTGTGGGTGAAGGGACTGACTTCCGGTCATTTTCAGTATGTGAAATCCCTCACTCTGGACTGTGACAACGATACCATTCTGGCGAAGGTGGCTCAGGTGGGAGCTGCCTGCCACACAGGAAACCGGACCTGTTTTTTCCAGGAACTGGCGAGAAAAGAGTACGACGACACCAACCCCCTGCGGGTGTTTCAGAATGTCTATGATGTGATTGTGGACCGGAAAGAACATCCAAAGGAAGGATCCTACACCAATTATCTCTTTGACAAGGGAATCGACAAGATTCTCAAGAAAGTGGGAGAGGAGTGCACGGAGATTGTGATCGCCGCCAAGAACCCGGATAAGGAAGAGATCAAGTATGAGATCTCGGATTTTCTCTACCATGTTATGGTGCTGATGGTGGAAAAAGGCGTGACCTGGGAGGAGATTACCCGGGAACTGGCGAAACGATAACCGGACAGAGATTTCCAGATAGAAGAAGCTTTCTGTTTTCAGGCCAGGAAGGCTTCTTTTTGTGTGAAAAGAAAATATCCGGCAGCGTTCCTTTCTACTGCTCAGAAATTTTACATGGAGAAATCTTGACAAAAAACAGGAGACCTCTTATAATTTCTTTCATTAAGTCCCATATGGGACTATATAGAAGCGGCGGATGCTGCGAGATAAGAAAAAGAACGAGAGAAATATGAGAAGACAGGAGATTTTCATTATGAATTCCAATCAGATTTTGCTGGGAGAACTCAATGCTGCAGTGAGCCAGTTCCGCGGGGTCTACGCTGCCTGGGCAAGAGAGAAAAAAATTCCCTACCATGAGCTTTTGGTGCTCTACCGACTCTGGGAGGCGGGACAATGTTCCCAAAAGGAAATCTGTGATCTGTATCTGCTTCCCAAGCAGACGGTCCACAACATTATTCTACGATATCGAAAACAGGGATATCTGGAGATGCTCTCTTCCCTGTCCCCGGGCCGTGAGAAAAGATTCCGGTTCACGCCCTCCGGCAGGAACTATGCAGCGAAGATTATGGAGCCATTGTCGAAGAAAGAGGAAGAAGTGATTCAGGAACTGGGGGAGGAAGCGGTGCGGAGCATGGCGAATCTGACCCGACGGTTCGGAGAACTTCTGCAGGAAAAACTTCCAACGGGAGGAGAGGAACTATGAGCGCGGCGCGGACAGATCTCTTCGATTCCGACAACATCTGGAAGATTCTTCTGCGCATCGCCCCGCCGGTGATGCTGGCTCAGCTGATTCAGTCCATGTATAACATTGTGGACAGTTATTTCGTGGGACAATATTCCGGGGAAGGCCTGACGGCGCTGTCGGTGATCTACCCCATCCAGCTGATCGTCACGGCGATTGCCGTAGGAACCGGCGTGGGCGTCAATACCCTGATGTCCAGATTTTACGGGTTCGGGAGAAAAAAGAAAGCGGACAAGGCCGCAGGAACCGGGACGGCTCTCGCAGTGATCAGCTGGATGGTTTTTGCTCTGATCAGTGTTTTGATCATGAGGCCCTTTGCCGTGGCTTCCTCAGAATCACCGGTGGTGGTGGAGTACACGGTGCTTTACGGGACAATTGTCTGTGTGGGAAGCCTGGGCGTTTTTCTGGAGAGTACCTGGAGTAAGGTACACCAGGCCGGAGGAAACATGCGCCTCCCCATGATCGCGCAGATTTCAGGCGCCGCCATGAATATCGTTTTGGATCCGATCCTGATTTTCGGAGCAGGACCGGTTCCAGAGCTGGGCGTTGCGGGAGCAGCCATTGCCACCGTTGTCGGCCAGTTTCTGGCGGCGGCAATCACCTCCACCGGATTCCGGCGTCCGCCGAAAATGCGGGAGATCGCTCCTTATGCCAGGAGAATCTATCAGCTGGGATATCCGTCTATTTTGATGCAGATGTTGTTTACGGTGTATATTATGGCGTTGAATCTGATCCTTGCCGGATTTTCTGACGATGCGGTGACCGTGCTTGGTCTGTATTATAAAGTGCAGTCCTTTTTCTTTATTCCGCTGGCGGGATTGCAGACCTGTATCGTTCCGCTTTTAAGCTATACCTATGCGAAGAATTTTTACAGGCGGTGCCGGCATATCGTACGGAACTGTATTTTGCTGGCCATGAGCCTGATGGTGGTGGGAGTTGCCTGCTTTGAGTTGATTCCGGAATATTTGCTGCGGATTTTCAGTTCAGATCCGGAGGTGCTGCGGATTGGCGTTCATGCCTTCCGTATCGTCGGAATCAGTTTTTTTCCCGCGGTACTTTCCCTGATCTTTCCGGTGTTTTTCCAGGCGATCGGAGCGGCGCTGCCCAGTGTGATTCTGTCTCTGACCCGGCAGATTTTCTGTCTGATTCCCATTTTCTGGCTGTTTTCCAGAATTGGTCTGGGTTATACCTGGATCGCCTTTCCGGCTGCGGAAATGATCACCGGCGGCCTGGGCCTGTGTTTTTATCTGCGGCGGATCCATATGTGGGAAAAATACCGGGGAAAAGAAACGATAGCGAAAGAAAAGAAAGGAGTTTCTACTATGAAAATGATCACGGCGATTGTCAGCAGAAAAGACGCGGGAGATGTCTGCGCGGCGCTCACGGAGGCTGGATATTATTTCACCAGGATTGCTTCCTCCGGCGGATTTCTCACCGCCGGCAATACAACGCTTCTGATGGGAACAGAGGATTCCCGTGTCCGGGATGCCATTGAAGTGATCCGGCAGCATTGCTCCAGGCGGGTGGAGAAGATTTCTTCGCCCATACAGCTGGCGACCCCGTCCAACGCGGCTCCCACGGAGGTAACGGTGGGAGGAGCCATTGTGTTTGTCTCAGACGTGAGCCATTACGAGAAACTTTGACGGGAATGAATGGAAAAACGTTGTCTTTCTTCTCTTCCGACCTTATAATAGGGAGAAGAGTGATACAGGAAGAGAGGGATGATTTTGCCAAGACAAGAGACGAACTGGGGCTATATTGACTGGCTGGAAGAAAATATGGACGAGGACAAAACCGCGCTGAATGTGGGGATTGTGTCGATTGCGCCCCACGCCCATATGACGCCCCACATTCATTTCACCGAGCAGGTGCTCTACACCCTGCAGGGAACCGGCTACAGTCTGGTCAATGGAAAGAAAATCGATATGTCCCAGCCCAATGTGACCCTCCACTGGGAAGCGGGCGTGATTCATGAGATGTATAACGAAGGGGAGGACGAGTTCAAACACCTGATGGTTTCCTGCCCGGATATTATGTCCTTTGATTCTCTGGACGCGGACAGCGCTGCTTCGTGTAAACTGAGCGAGGAGGAGAGGGAGGAGTATCTTCGCGCGGCGATCGCCGGGACCTGTGAACAGTTTCTGGATACGCTGCATTATTCCTATGTGATTTTCAACGCGGTGGGGAGACCGCTGAAGAGGACCCGGATTTTTCCGATTTTCTGCTGTGAAAACTGTCTGGAGGAAATTTCCGCCAATGTGGCGCCCTGTATGTGCCGCTATATCCGGTGCCCGTTTTATGAGGAGATGAGTTTCGAATGCTCCCATGGGGTGACGGTGTTCTGTACTCCGATTGTCTTCCGCGGAAACTTTCTGGGCTATATCCAGGGCGGTTATGTCCACATGCACAACGTCTCCGAGGAAGGGGTCTATGTTATGCCGAAGAGCTCCATCCAGGGAGCGAAGATTCTGCTGCGCCAGATGGTCAAAGCCATGACGGATTACTGCGAAGTCTATCAGTTCAAAAAAGAGCTGACCCGGCAGGAGACGGAGCTGGAAGACAACCAGCAGTATCAGGAAGTTCTCATCGCCAATCTGCAGAACGCGGAACATACCATGACCGATTTGAAGATCAATAACCATTTCCTGTTCAATACGCTGAATCAGATGGCCTCCATGGCGCTGGGCGGTGGGATGATTTCCCTGTACCAGTCCATCCTGGATCTGTCCCGGCTGTTTTCCAGCGCGCTGCGAAACAACAGCAGCATGGTGCCGCTGTCCAGGGAACTGGAATATCTGCATTCTTATCTGAAACTTCAGAAACTGCGGTATGGGGAGAGCCTGCATCTGGATTTTCGCGTGGAAGCGGATCTGGATCTGGATCACTGGATGGTTCCCTTTAATTTTCTGATGCCGGTGGCAGAGAACGCGTTCGTACATGGATTCTCGCAGGAAGACGAGAAGTGGTTTTCCCTGGCCATCGCGCATAAGGAGGAAAAGCTGTTGTTTACGATGGAAAACAGCGGGGTGTGCGTGGGAGAGGAAGACTGCGCGGAGATTATGCGCAAGATGAAAGACAGCGCGGCCCACGGCCTTTCTATGATTTACTGGAAACTGCACGCGGTTTACGGAGACCGTTTTTCCATGGAGTTTTTCCCCGGCGCCCAGAGCGGAGTGAAAGTCCGTATCAGTCTTCCCGCAGAAGATCAGATTTCTGACAGAAAGAAGGTGGAAGCATGATCCGGGCGGTAATCTGTGACGATGAGATGGCCAGTCATTCCATTATCCGGTATCTCATCGAAAACGAAGGGCTTCCCATAGAAATCGTGGGAACCGCAGTCAACGGCCAGAGCAGTCTGGAACTGATCCAGAGAGAGCAGCCGGATCTTGCGTTTCTGGATATCCAGATGCCGAAGCTGGACGGTTTCGAAGTTCTGCAGGAACTGAGAGAAAGCAAGACGAAAGTGATTTTTATCACAGTGTACAACACCTTTGCTTACGCGCAGAAAGCGCTCCGCCTGGGAGCCTGTGACATCATCGAAAAGCCCATTGATGTGACGCAGCTGAAGGAGGCGATTATCCGTGCCATCGGATGGAATTTCACGGAAAATGAGACTCTGAACCGGGCTTTGCAGTATATTTACCAGCATTATTCGGAGACCATCACCATGAATGAGCTGGCAGAAAAGGCCTGCTGCACCCCCAGCCATCTGTCCCATCTGTTCCGGCAGCATTTTGATCTGTCGCCGCTTTCTTATATTCATAAGACCAGAATCGCCAGGGCTGCCCAGCTTCTGCGGGACGGCGCGAGTGTTCAGGACGCGGCGTGGCAGACCGGATACACCAGTATGAACCATTTCTATAAATATTTTAAACTCTATCAGGGAGTGACTCCCGCAGCGTACCGCCGCGCCCGCGGAGGAGAGTAGAAATCCGCGGAAGGAATTCCCTTCTTGTCTGATCGCAAAAATGATATATTTTTGCACAAAAACTGCCATAGTTTCTTCCCCTTGTTTATGCAATAATGTAAAAAACGAAAGAACAGGGGGAAGAAAATCTTGAGTGATATCCTAACAAAAATTAATGACACTTTGTGGAGTATGCCTCTGGTTATTCTTGTGTTGGGCGCCGGCCTTTATTTTTCCATCCGGATGCTTTTCCCGCAGTTTCGATATCTGAAAGAAATGATCCGAAACATGGGACAGGGTTCCGACTCGGCAAAAGGCCTCTCACCGCTTAGGGCATTTATTTTCACAGCAGCCCGTACCGTTGGTGTCGGCAATATCTCCGGTATGGCGACGGCCATCTTCTTTGGTGGTCCCGGTGCCGTATTCTGGTTCTGGATTCTGGCGCTGATCGGTTCCGCGGTGGCACTGATCGAGGCAATTCTGTCTCAGACTTACCGTCATACCATCAACGGAGAATACCGCGGCGGTCCTGCCTACTATATGGAACATGGAATCAAATGCAAACCGCTTGGACGCGCAATGGGAATTCTGTTCGCGAGTCTTACCATTCTGTGTTTCGTACTGCTGGCTCCGACCACGCAGTCCTATAACATCACCCAGGGAATCGCTACCGCTTTCCATCTGCCGGTAATCGCAGTGGGCGTCGCGTTCACCGCGCTTCTCGGATTTGTTATCCTCGGCGGACTGAAACGGATCGGTGATGTGGCGCAGAGAGTTTCTCCGATCATGGCGATGCTGTATATTCTGATGGCAGTCGTGATTATCATCATGAATATTCAGGAACTTCCGGGAGTCATCGCGCTGATTTTCAAATCCGCGTTCGGAACGGATCAGGTATTCGCGGGAATCGCCGGCTCCGCAATCTCCTGGGGTATTAAACGAGGCGTGTTCGCCAACGAAGTCGGTGTCGGTTCTTCTGCCGTAACCGCAGCGGTCGGCGAGGTCAGCCATCCGGTAAAACAGGGCTTAAGCAACGCAGTCAGCGTTTTCATCGGTACCTTCTTTGTCTGCACCACATCCGCGATCATGATGCTGATGACCGGATGCTACAATGTTAGTGACGGCGCGGACGGACTTATCTACGAAGGTCTTCCCGGTGTCGCTTATGGAAATGATTTTGTTTCCACCGCCATCGATACCGTAATTCCGGGACTGGGCGCTCCGTTTGTGGCGATCGCGATCCTGTGCTTCGCTTCCGTCGCACTGCTTGCTTACTATATGTACGGAGAGAGCAGCCTTCTGTATCTCTTCCCGAACAACAAGACCATTCACTGGGTAATGAAGGTGGTCTTCCTGATTATCATCTTCCTGGGATGTATCTTATCCGCGGATATGGTATGGACCATGGGTGATATCGGACACGGCGTTATGGCCTGGGAGAACGTGATCGCATTGCTGATTCTCGGAAATCAGGGAATCCGTATCTTCAAAGATTATGACAGACAGCGTAAATCCGGCGTGAAAGAGCCGACATTTGATCCGGAAGCTCTGGGACTGGACGTGAATGAAGTGAGTGAGACCTGGAGAAAAGGAAACTGAGTAAATTTTACATAAAAAAATATAAAACGAGATGGCAGACAGCTGCCAGGAAAGGATGAATCATATGTTAAGACAAACAAGACTTACTGACCCGGAACTTGCGAAAATCGTCGACAAGGAGCTTGACCGTCAGGAAAAATGTATCGAGATGATTGCTTCTGAGAGTACCGTACCGGTTCCTGTTATGGAACTGTCCGGAAGTGTATTTACCAACAAAACACTGGAGGGATATCCGGGAGCGCGTTTCCAGGCCGGCGGCCAGGTGGCAGACGAGATGGAGACTCTCGCCATCAAACGTGCGAAAGAGCTCTTCGGAGCAGATCATGTGAACATTCAGTCTTATTCCGGCTCCACCGCGAACTACTCTGTATTCGCGACCATTCTGAAACCGGGAGACAAAGTACTGGCGATGCGCCTGGATCAGGGCGGACATCTGACCCATGGTTCACCGGCGAACTGGACCAGCAGCATGTATCAGCATACGTTCTACGGCTGTGATCCTGAGACCGGAAGAATCGATTATGATGAGATGGAGAGACTGGCCAATGAGGTAAAACCGAAACTGATCATCTGCGGCGCAAGTTCCTATCCCCGTCTGATTGACTATGAGCGCGTGGCAAACATCGCGAAATCCGTGGGCGCGTACTCCATGTGCGATATGGCTCATGTGGCAGGTCTCGTGGCCGCGAAGATCATTCCAAGCCCGATTCCTTACATGGACTTCGTAACTTCTTCTACGACCAAGACCTTCTGCTCCGCAAGAAGCGGTATGGTATTCTGTAAAGAAAAATACGCGAAAGCTCTGGACAAAGGTTCCTTCCCGGGAGCACTTGGTTCCATGCACCTTCAGACGATGGCTGCGAAATGCTGGAGCTTCCGCTATGCGGCATCCCAGGAATTCCATGACACCATGGCACAGGTAGTGAAGAACGCGCAGCATATGGCAGAAGAGCTGATCAAACGCGGTTACAACATCGTGAGCGGCGGTACCGACAACCATCTTCTGGTTGTGGATCTGCGCAACAAAGGTGTAACCGGACGTCAGATGCAGGATTCTCTGGAGAAAGCAGGAATCTCTGTAAACAAACAGGTGGTTCCGTTTGATACCGCGAAGCCAAACGTTACCAGCGGCGTTCGTATCGGTCTGACTTCTGTAACCCAGCGTGGAATCAAAGAAGACGGCGTAACCGAAATCGTTGAGATGATCGATAAAGTAGTCAACGCTCCGGAAGACGAGGCAGTGATCGCCGCTGTGAAAGCACAGGCAGAAGCCTTCATCGCGAAATATCCTCTTTACACCAAAGAAGAGCTGGAGGAGCTGGCAGAGTAATCGGTAAATACGAATAAGTCCCTAAATTCTTTTATCTAAGCATAGAAAGCAGGAGCTGTCCTGAAAACATTCTTCAGTGCTCCGTTATAAACAAACATCCTAACTTGGGCGTTGCTCCATAGATGCGTCATTCATCTATGGAGCAACGCTCCCTTTTTATTATAGACAAAATGGTTGTACAGATATCTTTTGACCTTCATAACGTTCATGTCAAGTTTATTTTCAGATTATTGGTTTGAGTACATACATTTTACATATATTTTATATATATTACACTTGAATACGATAGATACGAAATCAATATAAGAGTACAATAGCTATGAGTATATTATACTCTAAAAAATAAAAGGAGAAAGCCTATGAGAGAGAAAAGGAGAATCTTGCACAAAACGATGGCGGGTCTGCTTGTCATAGTTATGATGGGGTCCACGGCAGTGCCGGTTTTCGCAGCGCCTGAGCAGTATGCAGAAGAGACGGCTGCACCGGAAGAGCTGACTTCAGAAGAGGCTTCCCCCGAAATAGTGGCGGAACAGCCGGCGGAAGCTCTGACCGATGACGACTGGGACGACGACTGGGACGATGACCGGGATGATGACCGGGACGACGACCGGGACGATGACTGGGATGACGATGACGACCGGGACGATGATGACTGGGATGATGCAACAAGAATAACTTTGAATTACAGTTCACTGAAGTTTACGAAAAAAGGAGAAACCAAACGTCTGGTAGCGACTGTGCATTCCGATGATGACGATGATTCGGATGATATTGACTGGGAGAGCAGCAATGAACAGGTAGCACGCGTATCGGATAACGGTCTGGTGACTGCGGTTGGTAATGGAACGGCGGTGATCTGGGCACAAGAAGATGACGCAAGGGCTTCCTGTACTGTAACGGTATCCGGAATCAAGCCGGATCAGGTAGAGACAATCAGTGTAAGAACCTGGGGCGCTACAGCCTTAAAAATTAGCTGGACTCCGTTCTCCGGTGTGGAAGGATACCATGTATACCGCGCAACGTCCAAGAACGGAACCTATCGCCAGGTGGCAAGGCTTCTTGGCAGTGATGTGAGTTCTTATGTGAATCGGGGACTGACGACAGGACATACCTATTATTATAAAGTACGTGCTTTTAAAGATGGAATCTGCGGAGCTTATTCTCCGGTGAAGACTGGAAAACCGGTTCCGAAACAGACTGTGGTTACGAAGGTTCAGTCCTGGGGGTTTAACGGACTGAAGATCAGCTGGAACAAAGTGGCCGGAGCAGATGGCTACAGGATTTATCGCGCCACATCCTCTGATGGATCCTATTCTTATGTGGCCCAGATCAATAGCGGCAGTACTACTTCCTATGTGAATTCTGGCCTCACAACCGGTCAGAAATATTATTACAAAATGCGTGCATTTAAAAAATATCAGGGAAGTTATCATTTTGGCGCAATGTCTGCGGTGAAGGGAGATGTGGCTCCGAAACTTAAACAGGCAGTCATTACAAAAGCGGTTCCAGGTCATGAGAAGGTGACCCTGACCTGGAATAAAGTGAATGGCGCTTCCGGCTACCAGATCTATTACTGTGAAGCTGATGATGATGACGACTGGGATTATGTGAAACAGTTGAAAGGAACCACTTATACCCATCGGGATGATGATTTGGACGGAGACACTTATCTGTACAAAGTACGTGCGATCCGCTTTGTCAATGGAAAGAAACTGTTCGGAACTTTTTCCACGCCTAAGAGCGTTCGTGTTCCGGACTATGATGACGATGACGACTGGAACGATGACTGGGATGACGATGATGACTGGGATGACGATGATGACTGGGATGATTGATACGGAATTTGATGGAACAAAATCAAGCAGAGAAGTGATTAGCCCCCGTCCTCTCACATTATCATGTATATCCTTCGGTATATGACGTTTTCCATAGTTGACGTGCAGAGACTGATATTTAGTTTTTGGAAAGGGAGGAAAGTTATGGCTTTGCTGATGAATGATACGGACATGAAGCAGATGCTGGCAAGTATCTGTCCGGAAGGAGAAACTTATCAGGGACAGGCATGGGGAACATTGATGTCAGGGACTGCGGAGATGCTTGCTCTGGGTGCGTTAAGTAATGTATACTGTTATGTGGGGGTTACTGAGAAGTCACTGGTGATCGCAGTGCTGGAAACTTTTGATATTTCCCATATTTACGGAAAAATCTGTCTGCCTTTTACGCAGCTGGATGAATTGAAGATTAAGAAAGGTCTGATCCCTTCCCAGAGAATTCTGAAAATCAAAAGTGGAAAAACGAAATTAAAACTCTCCCTGGTTAATAATTCCATCACTGCAAAAGTGAAGGAACAAAAACAGGGAATACAGGCAATATGTGAATCACTGGGTTCCTTTTCCAAATAAAAATTAACGATGTAAACGGGAATCGGAACTGTCTGCAGGCATTTATGTAAATCAAAATAAGATGAAAAAGCGGCTGCAAACCCAGTAAATAAGTAGGGGTATTGCAGCTGCTTTCTGTTTGCAGTTCTGCTTTTGTGTTTGCGGAAGGATGGAGGACGCGGCTTTGCAGTATAACCGTATAAGTTTTGCGTATCGTGAAGAATACAATTTATCTATTTGCCATTTTCCTGTATTTTTTTTATAATGGAGTCAGATTCAAGGAGTTTGTGACAAGGAGGCAAGAGATTATGATATACAAAGAATTTCAGGATCTGAAACTGTCCGCGCTCGGTATGGGGGCCATGCGTCTTCCGGTGATCGATGGGGATGACGCGAAGATTGATGTGCCGGTGACGGAGAAGATGGTGGCTTATGCCATGGAACATGGGATCAACTATTACGATACCGCCTGGGGTTATCACGATGGAAATTCCGAGCTGGTCATGGGACAGGCGCTGTCCAGGTATCCGCGGGAACATTTTTATCTGGCTACAAAGTTCCCTGGCTATGACCTCTCGAACATGGATAAAGTGGAAGCGATTTTCGAAAGGCAGCTGGAGAAACTGCAGGTTTCCTATTTTGATTTCTATCTGTTTCACAATGTCTGCGAGATGAACATTGACGCTTATCTGGATCCGAAATATGGAATCTACGATTATCTGATCAAACAGAAGGAGAACGGACGGATCCGTCATCTGGGATTCTCTGCCCATGGAAGCTATGAGGTGATCAAACGTTTTCTGGAAGCTTACGGAGAAAAGATGGAGTTCTGTCAGCTGCAGCTGAATTATGTGGACTGGACCTTCCAGGACGCCAGGAAGAAAATAGAACTTCTGAATTCCTATCAGATTCCGGTTTGGGTGATGGAACCGCTGCGCGGCGGACGTCTCGCGAAACTGTCCCCGGATGCGGAGGCAAAATTGACGGCTCTTCGTCCGGATGAAAAAATTCCGGCCTGGGCATTCCGATTTCTGCAGTCCATTCCGGAAGTGACCATGGTGCTTTCCGGTATGTCGAATGAGGAACAGATGAAGGAGAATATTCAGACTTATGAGACGGAAAAACCTCTGAACCAGGAAGAGATGGATACCCTTCTGTCTGTAGCGGACGGTATGCTCAACGGTGTTTTGCCTTGTACAGCCTGCCACTACTGTGTCAGCCATTGCCCGCAGGAACTGGATATCCCCATGCTGTTGGAACTGTATAATGAGCATAAATTTACAGGGGGCGGTTTTATCGCTCCGATGGCATTGTCCGCGATTCCCAAGGAGAAACATCCGGATGCCTGTGTGGGATGCAGAAGCTGTGAGGAGGTCTGTCCGCAGCAGATTAAGATTTCCGAGGCGATGGCAGATTTTGCAAAGAAGCTGAAAGGCTGAGATTCAAATGAACACATTTAGACTGAAGATGATCGCCCTGATTCTCATGGTCATCGACCACATCGGCCTGTATTTTGACTGGGCGCCCGGATGGTTCCGGTGGCTGGGCAGAGGCTCCTATCCGCTGTTTCTCTTTTGTATGATCTGGGGATATCACTACACCAGGAACCGTATCCGGTATCTGCTCCGGCTGTATCTGATGGGTGTGTTCATGGGAGTTTTCTGCTATTATCTGAATACTTACATGGAGCCGGTGGGAGGCTACGGCAATCACAATATTTTTGTCTCCCTGTTTCTGGTGGGCGTTCTGATCAGCGCCATAGAGACACTGGAACAGGATACACGCCGGGGAATCTGGATACTGGCCGGAATTTTCGCAGTGCAGTTCCTCTATTATCTGCTTTCTTCGTTTCTCCCCTTCTGGCGCCAGCTGGACGGAGATGTGCGCACGGCGTTCCTGCCGAACCTGGCGGTCAATGAGTATGGATTTACCTTTGTGGCCCTGGGGGTTGTTTTGTATTTTCTGCGGGAGAACAGGGAGAAGTTCTGCGCCGCGTATCTGCTTTTTTGCATCTATCAGTTCAGTCTGGAAATGCTCTCCCTGGGAAGCTGCACGCAGAGTCTCATGGTGATCGCATTGCCGCTGATGCTGGCTTACAACCATGAAAAAGGACCGGGAATGAAATATTTCTTCTATCTTTTCTATCCGGCCCATACCTTTCTTTTGTTCTGGCTGTCCGGACATTTTTCCGGATTTTAGAAATTAAGAAAAGAGCCATTGCCCTGCGGAGGGATCCTCCGGGAGCAATGGCTTTTTTGGAAAAGGGAAACGTCTGCGGTCGGCTTTTAGAGATAAAGTTCACATTCTTTCCGGTCGGCACAGACTTTCTGCAGTTTCGCTCCGATCATGGCCAGCATTTCCTCCGGAACTTTTCGTGCGGCGTTGGGGCAGACCACCGTACAGCGCATGCAGGAGATACAGACAGATTCGTCCACGCTTCGAACATCCCCGGGGGAGATGGCTCCCGTCGGACATTTCTTCGCGCAGAGACCGCAGGACACACAGGCATCGGTGGCTTTCGGGATCATTTGGATCACACCCAGTTTTTTATAAGGGCGGTTTCCGGGAATGGAAGGCTCTCCGATGGAACCGCTGTCCAGTTTCCCGCGGATCTGACCGGCAAATTCTGCCAGCTGTTCTGCGTCCCGGGAATCCGGTCTTCCGGCTGCGTACTGATGAGCGATGGAGTGTTCCGCAATGGCAGCAACGGCTGCGAGGATGGTGAAGCCGGCTTTGCGGGCCACATCTTCCATTTCCGCCAGGGTATCCTCGTAGGCACGGTTCCCATAGACACAGAGAAGGATCGCTTTCGCGCCGTTTCCCCGGATTTGGGAAAGACGTCCGGCCGCGGCCGCGGGCATGCGGCCGCCGTAAGAAGGAACGGCGATGACTGCGGCCGCTTCCGGTTCCAGGCAGATGGTCTCGAAATTCATGTTCTGGTCGGTCAGATCAATCTCGGCGGGTTCGCCGCACAGGTTTTGGGACAGCAGGGCGGCGGCTTTTTTGGTGCCCCCGGTGGGGCTGAAGGTGATTTCATAGAGTTTCATGGATATCCTCCTTTTCTCTCACAGGGTTTCTCTTAAAATTTCCAGATCTTCCTCCGTGGTGGACCAGCTGGTCACCAGCCGGATCACCGTATGGGAGCGGTCATATTTTTCCCAGAAACTGAAGGCCAGTTTTTCCCGCAGAGGTTTCAGTTTCGAATCTTCCAGAATTACGAACTGCTGATTGGTGGGGGATTCCAGATAGAAGCGTACGCCTTTTTCCCGGAGGATGGTTTTCATCTTCTCCGCCATCTCAATGGCGTGGCGGCTGATCTCAAAATAGAGATTGTCCGTAAAAAGCGTATCGAACTGAATGCCCAGAAGCCGGCCTTTTGCCAGGAGCGCTCCCCGCTTTTTGATCCGGTTGGCGAAATGTTCCGGACGGTTTCCCTTCGTGAAAACCACAGCTTCGCCGCACAGGGCCCCCACTTTGGTGCCTCCGATGTAGAAGACGTCGCACAGGCGGGCGATGTCCGGCAGGGTCAGATCACTCTGGCGGCTCATCAGTCCATAGCCCAGGCGGGCGCCGTCCAGAAACAGAGGGATCCGGTAGTTTCGGCAGATCCGGGATATGGCGGTCAGCTCCTCTTTGGAGTACAGCGTTCCGTATTCGGTGGGATGAGACAGGTAGACCATGCCGGGATAGACCATGTGCTCGTGGGTTTCATCGCCGTAGAAGGTCTGCAGGAAGTTTTCCAGGGTTTCCGGCTGGATTTTTCCTTCTGTCTGGTCCAGTTCCAGAACCTTATGTCCGGTGTATTCCACAGAACCGGCCTCGTGCACGCTGATGTGTCCGGTTTTTGCCGCGATCACGCCCTCATATTCCCGCAGCAGGGTGGAGATCACGGTGGCATTTGCCTGAGTGCCGCCCACCAGAAATTCCACCTGGGCGTTTTCACAGGCGCAGGCGGCGCGGATTTTTTCTCTCGCGCTCTGGCAGTAGGGATCGGTTCCGTAGCCGGAGAGAGGCTCCAGATTGGTGGCAAGTAATGTTTCCAGGATTTTCGGGTGTGCCCCGGCTGTATAGTCATTTTCAAACGATATCATACGGTTGTCTCCTTTATCTTCAATGTTCTTTCTTTATTATAAAAAGCCGCCGGCGAAAAATCAATGGAGCTTTCCAAAAGTCTGGGAAGATTGCTTTTAAAAGTCTGAAAGTTCCCCTTCCGATCGCGGATTGACAAGAAAAAAGATCCATGTTATGTTCAATGACAGGAAGGAAACCTGGAAGAGAAGAAACGGGTGAGAAAGTCACGGATGTTCTTCTTGAAAAAGGTTAAGATAAGAAAACAAAAGAAAAAGACAGGAAGGTGGTTGAATTTATGAAAGTAGTGATTGTAGGAGGCGTGGCAGGAGGCGCCACCGCGGCGGCCAGAATCCGCAGACTGGACGAGAGTGCGCAGATTGTGGTGTTTGAGCGTTCCGGGTATATCTCTTACGCCAATTGCGGTCTGCCTTATTATATCGGGGGCGTGATTACCGATCCCGCGCAGCTGACCCTCCAGACGCCAGAGAGCTTTCGGCGCCGTTTCCGGGTGGAGATGAAGGTGCATCATGAGGTGACGGCGGTACACCCGCAGGAGAAGACGGTCACCGTCCGCAATCTGGAAACGGGGGAGGAGTTTGACGAAAGTTATGACAAGCTGCTGCTTGCGCCGGGGGCGAAACCGACGCAGCCGGAAGTACCGGGGATCGGGGTGGACCGGCTGTTTACCCTGCGCACGGTGGAAGACACTTTTCAGATTTACGAGTTTGTGAAACAGAAACAGCCGAAATCGGTGGTGCTGGCCGGCGGCGGTTTCATCGGACTGGAACTGGCGGAAAATCTTCATGAACTTGGGCTGCAGGTGACCATCGTCCAGAGACCGAAGCAGCTGATGCGTCCCCTGGATCCGGAGATGGCAGCGTTCATCCACGCAAAGATGCGAAGCAAGGGGATCCGGCTGATGCTGGGCCGCGAGGTGGAAGGCTTCCAGAAGGAAGGCGAAGGCGTACAGGTTCTGCTCAAAGAGGGAGAACCTCTGACGGCGGATATGGTGGTGCTGGCCATCGGCGTGACTCCGGACACCGTCCTTGCCAGAGAGGCGGGACTGGAACTGGGAATGAAGGGAAGCATTGTGGTCAACGACCGGATGGAGACTTCCAGTCCGGACATTTATGCGGTGGGAGATGCCATTCAGGTGAAGCATGCGGTCACCGGGAGCGACACGGTAATCTCTCTGGCGGGACCGGCGAATAAACAGGGCAGAATCGCGGCGGATAATATCTGCGGCAGAGACAGCCGCTATCAGGGATCTCAGGGATCTTCCGTGGTGAAATTGTTCGATATGACCATCGCCAGCACGGGAATCAACGAGCAGACCGCCATCCGGGAAGGAATTGCCTGTGAGAAACTTTATCTGTCTCCCATGAACCATGCCGGCTATTATCCGGGAGGAAAGATTCTGTCGATGAAGATTCTGTACGAGAAAGAATCCGGGCGTCTTCTGGGAGCGCAGATTGTGGGACAGGAAGGCGTGGACAAGCGGATCGATGTCCTGGCGACAGCCATTCACTGCCGGATGAAGGCGGTGGATCTGAAAGATCTGGATCTGGCCTATGCGCCGCCGTATTCCTCCGCGAAGGATCCGGTGAATATGGCCGGATTTATGGCGGATAACCTGGCCCAGGGTGTCTGCCGCCAGTTTTTCCTGGAAGATCTGCAGGATCTGCCCAGGGACGGCAGCGTGACGCTGCTGGATACCCGCACGCCGGGAGAGTACCAGAGAGGCCATGCGGAGGATTTCATCAATCTTCCTCTGGATGAGCTCCGTGACCGGATGGAGGAACTGGATCCGTCGAAACCGGTCTATGTGATGTGTCAGAGCGGTCTGCGCAGTTATATCGCCTGCCGGATTCTGTCTCAGCATGGATTTGTCTGCTATAATTTCTCCGGCGGATACCGCCTCTATGAAACCGCGCATCTGGATCATCTGGCTGCTGCGGAAGAGTATCCCTGCGGAATGGACCGCAAATAAGAACAGAAAACAGGATTCCCCGCCCAGGGTGCTTTTTCAGAAGAGATCGCAGTCCAGGGCGGTGATATCGTCTATGGGGATGGAAGAGCCGTCCCCGGTAATCAGAACCCGTTCAAAAGAGAGAACTTTCTGGATCACACAGGTCCTGGTCACGTAACGGCCGCCGGATTTCCTTTCATCCGGGACGAAGTACGTGACCAGGACCTGCGGCTGTCCGGAGAGATTTTCCATCAGAACGGCCAGCTTCCAGTCCAGTTCTTCTTTCTCGTATTCATCCAGCTCCTGCCTGGGAGAGGTCTGCCGCTGGGTCTCCCGCACTGCGTCCCCATATCCGGTCAGCGCGGCGAAGGGCGAGAACTGTGCCGCCCGGTCGTGTCTGGACATGGGAGGATGGGTTCTGGAGACAGGGCGGGGGAGATGGATGATATCGTCATAAGAGTCGTTCATGCTTTGTGACCTCCGATCTTGTTGTTCCGGTCCTGGGCTGTGGCGCCCTCCTGCAGGTTCATGCCTTTTAAGATGGCATTTTTGCCGAATTTCTTTTTGATTTCCAGCATGGTCTCCTGGAGCTTCCGTTCCGTTTCTGAAGCTCCTGTTCTTTCTGTTCTTTTTCAGAAGCGCCTGGTAGTCCACTAGATCGCGTGTTTGTTCGTAGGTACGCTCCTGGCTTTTCTGCGCGGATTCCTCCGTCAGGCGGGTGGCCGTGAGATTGATTCGCCGGATCCAAAGATCCCCGGCGATGATGGAGTCGTACAGCTGCAGCGTGGCCTTTACAATCTCCTCTGAGGAGGAAGTCTGGCGGGGAGATTCGCCGTGCCGTGGGCGTGCCGGGGAATGGTCCGCCCGTATCGGTCGGTGGCAAGAGCGTTCTGGTATTTCCTGCGAAGGACCGGATCGGCAAGATTTTCGATGTCATAACCGACGGTGAGAACCACCTGGCTGGTAACCAGTCTTTTTTCCACCAGGTCCAGAGCCAGCAGATCCGCCATTTCCTGGACGACCAGACGGGATTTTTCACTGGAATAGGGGCAGGGCAGCACCTGTCCGGAACCGAGGCTGGTGGATTTCGGCCGATAGGCTTTGATGTCAGCGATGGTGCAGGGCTCCCATCCCCAGGCATGGTCGATGAGAAGTTCGGCATTGACGCCGAAGAGCCGGTAGAGAAGTTCTTCGTTATAGTAATCGCCGGGAGCGCCCAGAGAACAGCGGGCGATGTCTCCCATGGTGAAAATCTCATACCGGGCCAGCTTGTCCGCGTAGCCTCTGCCCACCCGCCAGAAATCTGTGAGCGGGCGGTGAGACCACAGGGTCTGCCGGTAGGTCTGCTCGTCCAGCTGCGCGATCCGCACGCCGTCGGCGTCCGGAGGGACGTGCTTGGCGCCGATGTCCAGAGCTGCTTTGCACAGGAAGAGGTTGGTGCCGATTCCCGCGGTGGCAGTGATTCCGGTGGAAGCCAGGACATCCTGAATGATGGTTTTCGCCAGTTCCCGGGCGGACATCCGGTATGTGTTCAGGTAGGACGTGACGTCCATGAATACCTCATCGATGGAGTAGACGTGGATGTCCTCCGGGGCGATGTATTTCAGATAGACCTGATAGATCCTTGTGCTCCATTCCATGTAATGAGCCATTTGCGGCGGGGCGATGAAAATATCCGCGCCCAGGGAGGGATTGTCCGAGAGCTCTGTGCTGTCGATGGAAGTGCCGGTGAGTCTGCGGCCCGGCGCTTTTTCCTGCCGCTGATGGTTGATCTCTTTTAACTTTTCCAGGACCTGAAACAAGCGCGCCCTGCCGGGAATGCCGAAGGATTTCAGGGAAGGGGAGACAGCCAGGCAGATGGTTTTCTCTGTACGGCTGGCGTCCGCGACCACCAGATGGGTGGTCATGGGGTTGAATCCCCGCTCCACGCATTCCACAGAGGCGTAGAAAGATTTCAGGTCGATGGCAAGGTATTGTCTGTTCTTCATAGGAACTCCTGTGTCTGCAGATGGTTTCGGTTGTTCTCTTTTCAGTATATCCCGGATCCGAAAAAATGGCAAGGAAAATCGAACATATTTTCGACTGTCAAAATCAGGAAAGAATTCGCAAAAGACAGGAAAGATGTTGACAAATGAAACCGAGTATGTTAAATTAATATCAGAATTTAAGAACGGTACCAATTACTGACGGGATAGTGTGGAGCGTACCACAGGGGAATTGATACTGTATGAAAGCCGACCGTCTGGGCAGCATTTGGACCTTTTCCAGTGCTGTCCTTTTTTCATGGAATCTTTAACAGGAAAAAAAGACGGGAAGAAACAAATCACAAGGAGGAGATAGGTATGTTTAAGGATGAGTTTCAGGCAGTCTGTAACGCGGGAGAGGGAAAAGTTAACTTGATGAAGAAGAATCCGCTGGGATACTTCGTATCTGCGCTGGTAGCCGGTATGTTTATTTCATTCGGCAGTTTCGTGGCGTTTACACTGGGACAGGTGATTTCCGCGGGGGACGCGGCGTCCTGGACGAAGCCCACGCAGGCGTTTGCTTTCGCGGCTGCTCTGAGTCTGGTGGTTATGGCCGGCGCTGAGCTGTTCACCGGAAACAACTTCGTAATGGCGGCAGCGTCTCTGCGCAAGAAAGTTTCCTGGGGAGATACCGTGAAACTGTGGATCTTCTGCTGGATCGGCAACCTGATCGGGTCTCTGCTTTTCGTAGGCATCTTCCAGCTGGCCGGAATTCCCACAGCGGGAGAAGGAGAGGTCGCTGCTTATTTCACCCAGATTTCTGCCGGAAAGGTTGGTTACGCGCCCCTGCCGCTGCTGGCGAGAGCGATCCTTTGTAACATTCTGGTATGTCTGGCTGTATGGTGCGGAACCAAGCTGAAAAGCGAGTCCGGAAAACTGATCATGATTTTCTGGTGTATCTTCGTCTTCATGGTATGCGGATTTGAGCATAGCATCGCGAACATGAGCATCGAAGGCGTTGCCCTGGTAAACGGCGGCATCAGCATCGGACAGTACTGCTACAGCGTGTTGCTGGCCAGCGTGGGAAATATGATCGGCGCCATTGTGTTTGTGACACTTCCGTATCATCTGATTTCTCAGGACAAATAAATAAAAATGATTTCACGGAAGGAACCTTCCCATCTTTTTTGGAGATGGGGAGGTTTTTTTCTTAAATGTATTTAAACATTTCTTTTCCGGGTCTATAATGAGAGGAGAAAGAGAATTTTCGATCGAAGGATCGTTTACTGGGGGTTTTGAAAATGGCAAAAACATCATCGGAAGTGCGAATGACGGAGGGCCCCATCTGGAAGAGTCTGATCGCCTTCGCGGTTCCGCTGTTCTGGGGCAATCTGTTTCAGCAGCTGTATAACACGGCGGATTCTCTGATCGTGGGGAATTTTCTGGGAAATCACGCGCTGGCGGCGGTCAGTTCCTCCGGGAATCTGATTTTTCTTCTGGTGGGATTTTTTAATGGAATTTCCATCGGCGCCGGTGTGGTGACGGGAAAATATTTCGGGGCGGGGGATCGCGAGAATTTAAAGAAATCCATTCATACCACCATCCTGTTCGGGGTGGCCTGCGGAATTTTCCTGACGGTGGCGGGGATTGTGGCAGCTCCGAAGATCCTGGTTCTCATGGGGACGCCCAGGGAGGTTCTTCCCCAGTCCCTGGAGTATTTCCAGGTGTATTTCGCGGGATCTCTGGCCTTTGTCTGTTATAACTTTTTTGTGGGAATTCTGCAGGCCATGGGAGACAGCCGGCATCCGCTTTATTTTCTGATTGTCTCTTCGATGACTAATATCGTGCTGGATCTGCTGTTTGTGGGCGGATTCGGCCTGGGCGTATGGTCGGCGGCTTTTGCCACCATCCTGTCTCAGTTCCTGAGCGCGTTTCTGTGCCTTTGGCAGCTGATGAAAGGAAACGGTGTGTTCCGGCTCCGGATGGGAGAAATCCGGGGAGATCCGGGCATGCTTCGGCAGATTGTGGTGAACGGCGTGCCGGCGGGGGTACAGAATTCCATTATTTCTGTGGCGAATGTGTTTGTACAGTCCAACATCAATGCTTTTGGCGCCACGGCTGTGGCAGGCTGCGGTTCCTATTCCAAGATTGAAGGGTTCGGTTTTCTTCCGGTCACCTGTTTTGCCCTGGCCCTTACCACGTTTACCAGTCAGAATCTGGGCGCCAGAAAGTATGACCGGGCCAGAAAAGGCGCGGTGGTGGGCGCGGTCTGTTCCCTCACCGTCGCGGAAGTTCTGGCTCTTTGCATCAATCTGTTCTCGCCGTGGCTGATCGGCGCTTTCGGAGGCGGCCAGGAGGCGGTCGGCTATGGGGTTGCCTGGGCCAGGACGGTTACCTGGTTCTACTTTTTGCTGGCGTTTTCCCACTGTATGGCCGGAATTCTCCGGGGAGCAGGCAGATCGGTGGTTCCCATGTTTGTCATGATGGTCTGCTGGTGCGTGATCCGGGTCGGTTACATATCGGTGATTGTGAAAGTGATTCCGGATATCCGGGTTATTTTCTGGGCCTATCCGCTGACCTGGTTCTTAAGCTCCGCGGTATTTCTGGTCTGCTTCCTGAAAACAGACTGGATTCACGGTCTGGAAAAACAGAAAAATAGAACAGAAGTGTTGCCGAAGGGTGCAGGGGAGTGATAGAATACAGAAAGCGACGAAAAAGATTTAGGAAAAAGGAGAGACAATGCGGAAATTAGCATTAAGTGATGAAATATTGATGAAAATCGAATCTCCGGCCCGCTACATCGGCGGCGAGGTGAATTCGGTTATGAAAGACCCAAAGAAAGTCGGGATCCGCTTCGCCATGGCGTTCCCGGACGTGTATGAGATCGGCATGTCCCATCTGGGGATGCAGATTCTCTGCCATATGTTCAATCAGCGGGAAGATGTCTGGTGTGAACGGGTTTTCTCACCCTGGACCGATCTGGACGCGGTGATGCGGGCCGAACACATTCCGCTGTTTGCGCTGGAATCTCAGGATCCGGTAAAGGATTTTGACTTTCTCGGAATTACGATTCAGTATGAGATGTGTTACACCAACATTTTACAGATTCTGGATTTGAGCCAGATTCCGCTGACGGCCACCGAGCGGGGGGAGGACTGTCCCATTGTCATTGGAGGCGGTCCCTGTGTCTACAATCCGGAACCCATCGCGGAATTTTTCGACCTGTTTTATATCGGAGAGGGAGAAATCCGATACGATGAACTTTTTGATCTCTATCTGGCGAATCGGAGAGCCGGAGGCACCCGGGAGGACTTCCTTGAGCAGGCGGCGAAGCTTCCGGGAATCTACGCGCCGCGGTTCTATGAAGTTTCCTACCACGAAGACGGAACCCTGGCTTCTTTTTCGCCGACCCGTCCGGGAATTCCCGAAAAGGTGGAAAAACAGGTGGTGATGGATCTGGACGCGTCTGTGTATCCCACCAAACCGGTGGTTCCCTTTATCCGGGCGGTGCAGGACCGGGTAACCCTGGAGATCCAGAGAGGCTGTATCCGGGGCTGCCGTTTCTGCCAGGCGGGGATGATCTATCGGCCCACCAGGGAGAAAAACGTGGAGGTTCTGAAAAATTATGCCAGGGAAATGCTGGCGAACACCGGCTACGATGAAATTTCTCTGAGCTCTTTGAGTTCCAGTGATTATTCTCAGCTGAAGGAGCTGGTGGACTTTCTGATGGAAGCGTGCGAGGAGCAGAAGGTGAACATCTCTCTGCCGTCCCTTCGGATTGATTCTTTCGCGCTGGATGTGATGGGAAAAGTCCAGGATGTGCGAAAGACCAGCCTTACCTTCGCGCCGGAGGCAGGATCCCAGAGGCTGCGGGATGTGATCAATAAGGGGCTGACCGAAGAGAATATTCTGACCGGAGCGCGGACGGCATTCCAGGGCGGCTGGAATAAAGTCAAGCTGTATTTCATGCTGGGACTTCCCACGGAGACCGAGGAGGATATGAAGGACATCGCCCACCTCGCGGAGAAGATCGCGGAAGAATATTATGAGATTCCTAAAGATCAGCGGAAGGGGAAAGTGCAGATCAATGTGAGTACCTCCTTCTTTGTCCCGAAACCCTTTACACCGTTCCAGTGGGCGCCGATGTTCTCTCAGAAGGACTTTGAGGGAAAGGCGAAAATCGTCAAGGAGGAGATCCGCGCGCAGCTGAATCAGCGAAGCATTCATTACAGCTGGCATGAGGCGGATGTGACAATTCTGGAAGGATTTCTGGCCAGAGGCGACCGGAGAGCTTCCCGGGTGATCCGCAGAGCTTACGAAAAGGGCGCCCTCTATGATGCCTGGTCGGAGACCTTCCATAGGAATCTCTGGATGGAGGCTTTCCAGGAGACCGGAATTTCTCTGGATTTCTACACGCTTCGGAGCCGGGAGACCCAGGAACTGCTTCCCTGGGATTTCATTGACGCCGGGGTTACGAAGGAATTTCTGATCCGTGAATGGAACCGTGCCCGTGAGGGAAAGGTTACGCCGAACTGCAGAATGCAGTGTTCCGGCTGCGGAGTAAAACGCTATCAGGGAGGAGTCTGTTATGAAGGTCAGAATTAAATTTTCCAAGGAAGGGTATCTGAAGTTCATCGGACATCTGGATACCATGCGTTATTTCCAGAAAGCGCTGCGCCGGGCGAAGCTTCCTGTGGCGTACAGTGAGGGCTTCAGCCCCCATATCATCATGTCCTTTGCCTCTCCTCTGGGCGTGGGGGTTACCAGCAGCGGAGAATATTTTGACGTGCAGCTTACCGATGAAATGTCCACCGGCGAGATCAGGGACCGCCTGAATGAGACCATGGTGGAAGGAATCCGGGTGCTTAGTGCGGTAAAAGTGGAAGATGGCAAAGCCGGAAAAGCCATGTCCCTGGTGGAGGCTGCGGACTATCAGATTACTTTTCTTCCGGGACGGGAACCGGAGAGCGGCTGGACGGAAAAAATGAAAGAGTTTCTCGGGCAGCCAGAGATCTCTGTGACCAAGAAGACCAAGCGCAGTGAAAAGACGGTGGACCTTCGTCCGTTTCTTTATGAAATGTATGAGAAGGATCAGGGGATTTTCATGAAGCTTGCGGCTGCCAGCCGGAATTATACGAAACCGGAACTGGTGCTGGATACTTTTTTTGCTTATGCAGGCGTGGATCCGGGATCCTGTGCCTATCAGGTACACCGCTGTGAGCTTTATGCGGACCTGGGGGAACCGGAGAACGGACATCGCTTCGTGCCGCTGGCAGATTTAGGAGAAGAAATTGAGTAGATTACTTTTTACCAAGATGGACATTCAGGGAGTTCCCTGTATGGTCAGCGCCCTGGAAGGAGACGGGCGGATCCGGGAGATTCAGTTCTCCGGGGAACACCGGCAGAATCTTCTGGGCAATATTTATGTGGGGCAGGTGCAGCGGGTGATCCCCAATATCAATTCCGCGTTTGTGCTGATTCAAAACGGCGTAACCTGTTATTATCCGCTGAAGGAGGAGACGACCGCCATTTACGCGCAGCCTTACCGGCATTACAAGATTGCGCCCGGAGATCAGATTCTGGTTCAGGTCTCCAGAGAAGGCATGCGTGGGAAAGCGCCCAGCGTGACCACCCGGCTGAATTTCACCGGAACCTATCTGGTGCTTACCACCGACGGCAGACAGCTTTCTTTTTCCTCCAAGCTGGTCAGCTATGACAAGGCCTGGCTGCGGGAGCTTCTGACCCCGCTGCTGGACAGAACCTTCGGCATCATTGTCCGCACAAACGCGAAAGACGGAAAGCAGAAACAGATTCTGAAAGAATTTCAGGAACTGAAAGAGCAAATGGACCAGGTTCTGGAATATGGACGGAGCCGGACCTGTTTCAGCCTTCTGTATGAACCTCAGCCGTTTTTCCAGAAAGTGCTCAGCAACACCTATACCGAGGGATTGGAAGAAATCGTCACGGATCTTCCGTCTCTGTATGCGAAACTGAAAAATCTGGAGCAGGTACAGAGAATCAGCGGAACCTGTTCTCTGCGGCTGTATGAGGATCCCCTGCTGCCTCTGTACAAACTGTACCAGCTGGAGAAGGTCCTGCGCGAGGCCACGCAGGAAAAAATCTGGCTGAAAAGCGGAGGGTTTCTTGTGATTCAGCAGACGGAGGCTTTCGTGTCCGTTGACGTGAATTCCGGGAAATATGTGGGGAAGAAAAAGGCCGAGGAGACTTACCGGAAGATCAATCTTGAAGCAGCCGAGGAGATCGCTTATCAGCTGCGGCTGCGGAATCTGTCCGGTTCCATTCTGATTGATTTTATCAGTATGGAGAATCCTGCCCATGAGGAGGAACTGTTTCATGTGCTGAAAAAGCATCTGAAGAAAGATCCCGTCCGGGCTACAGCGCTGGATTACACCAAGCTGAAGATCGTGGAGGCGACACGGAAGAAGGTGCGCAGGCCTCTTTTTGAAGATCTTCAGGAATTGCGGGAAATCGTGCCCGATTTTAATGAAAATAGTTGAAAATCCACTATACAAAGTGCATACTTCCGTGCTATACTTGTGAAAATACACAATGAGGGGGTCGACAAATGAAGCAAGCAAAACGTTGGAGCTATCTGATCGCAGGAACGGTCATGCTTTTGTTCCTGGGGCTTTTGTATGCCTGGTCCATTTTTAAAGCACCTTTCAGCGCCATTTACCCAGACTGGACGGAATCTCAGCTTTCGCTGACCTTTACCATATCGATGATTTTCTTCTGTCTGTGTGGATTTTTTTCCGGTCTGCTGGCGAAGAAGCTGCCGCCAAGAGCGGTTCTCTGGCTGTCTGCCATCCTGGTTTTCGTCGGATTTTTCGGCGCCTCCAGGCTGAATCCCGAAGATTCGCAGACCAGCCTGACACTTTTGTATCTGTTCTACGGGATCTTCTGCGGCGGAGGAGTGGGGTTCGCCTATAACACGGTGATCAGTACCGTGAACAAATGGTTTACTGACCGGACCGGCCTTGCCTCCGGACTGATGATGATGGGATTTGGACTGGGCGGAATTGTTCTGGGAAGCGCGGTGAATACCATGATCAGCGGCCTGGGACTGTCCCTGACTTTTCTGGTACTGGCAGTGGCGGTGGCGGTTATCCTGGCACTGGGATCTTTCTTTATGAAGAATCCGCCGAAAACGGAGCCGGACAGGGGGAAGATTTCCACAGAGGAAGTTCCCAGCATGACCACGGCACAGATGCTGAAAACACCTGTGTTCTGGCTGTTTGTGCTGTGGGCGGTGCTTTTGAATTCCGCCGGACTTCTGGTGATCAACAGTGCTGCGTCCATCGCGCTGGCCTTTGGCGCGCCCGCGGTGATGGGGCTGGTGGTTTCCCTGTGCAACGGCGGCGGAAGAGTATTCATGGGAAGTTTTTACGACAGGTTCAGCACCAAGCCGTCCCTGTTCCTGAACGTCTGCTTCACGTTCCTGGCAGGTCTTTGTCTGTTTCTGGGAGCGACGGCGTTTGGAATTCCATTCATTCTGATTGGTCTTCTGATGGCCGGAGTGGGATACGGAAGTACGCCGACCATCACGGCTGCTTTTATCAATAAGGAATACGGGCCCAAATATTACGCCGTGAATTTCAGCCTCGGCAATTTCGCGCTGATTCCTGCGGCGATCCTGGGGCCGATGATTTCCAGTAAGCTAATCGAGCAGTCCGGCGGAGCCTACCATTCGACCTTCCTTATGATTATGATTCTCGCGGCAGCTGCTCTGGTGGTGTACGCGCTGATCATGAAACTGAGCCGCAAAAACTGAACTTGCGCTGTATATGTGTAAAAAAAGCCGACAGAAGATATTTCTGCCGGCTTTTGCTTTTGGAGAGTTTCTGATTACGGAATCGGTTCGAAATCTGCGGCGCCATGTTTGCACAGCGGGCAGATGAAATCATCGGGAAGCTCATCCCCTTCGTAGACGTATCCGCAGATCTTGCACACGAAGCCTTTCTTTCCCTCGGTGTCTGGTTTCGGTTTCACATGATTCTGATAATACGTATACGTCATGGTTTCCTTATCGCTCATCACGCGGGCCTCCGTCACGGAGCAGATGAACATGCCGTGGGTATCCAGATCCACATACTGTTCCACCTTCAGGCAGAGAACCGCGTTGATGTACTCCGGAAGGATTACCAGTCCGTTATCGGAACGGATCGGAGTGATTCCCTGGAGTTTGTCCGCGGTACGGCCGCTCTGGAAGCCAAAGCGCTCAAAGACACTAAAAGGCGCCTCCACAGACAGGCAGTTCACATTGAGAATGCCGCTCTGTTTGATGACATGGTGCGAATAGTTTGCCTTGTTGATGTTCACGGCCACCCGGTTCGGAGAATCTGTAAGCTGGGTTACCGTATTGACGATCAGCCCGTTGTCTTTCTTTCCATCGTTGCAGGTGACCACATAGAGTCCGTATCCGATGCGGAAGAGCGCGGAGAGATCGTTTTTGTTGGCGGCTTCCGGGGACTGGGCGATGTATTTCTGACAGAGCTCATCTGCCATGGCGGAAAGCTGCTCTTTGTTCTCGGCGCTGACTGCGGATTTGATTTTTACAGTGGTGTTCAGCCAGGTGATATCCTTGGATTTTTCGAACATTCCTTTCATAATCTTTGCCGCGAGAGGAGCCCAGGAGCCGTTCTCGATCAGGCCGATGGTACGTTTCTGGTAGCTGCGCTCGGTCAGATGATCGATGAACTGTTTCATGAACGGGAAGATTTCCGCGTTGTAGGTGGTGGTTGCAAGAACCAGTTTCTCATACTGGAAAGCGTCTGCCACGGCCTGTGCCATATCGCATCTTGCCAGGTCATGGACGATGACCTTCGGGCAGCCTTTTGCCCGGATCATGTCTGCCAGCATCTCCACAGCCTTTTTGGTGTGGCCGTATACAGAGGTGTAGGCGATGACCACACCTTCGGATTCCACCGCGTAGGAAGACCAGATGTCATATTTTTCAATGTAGTGGCCCAGGTTTTCTTTGAGAACCGGTCCGTGCAGCGGGCAGATGATCTGGATATCCAGGCCTGCGGCTTTTTTGAGAACTGCCTGAACCTGCGCGCCGTATTTGCCCACAATACCGATGTAGTAGCGGCGTGCTTCGTCATCCCAGTCTTCCTCCACATCCAGAGCGCCGAATTTTCCGAAGCCGTCCGCGGAGAAGAGGATTTTTTCCGTGCTCTCATAAGTCATCATAACCTCCGGCCAGTGTACCATCGGGGCGAAGACAAAGGTGAGCAGATGTTTTCCCAGGGATAAGGTGGATCCATTGTCCGCAACATGACGTTTTACCTGAGGATCCAGGTTAAAGAAGCAGTCCATCATGGCGAAAGCTTTCGCGGTTGCCACAATGGTCGCTTCCGGATAAGTTTTCATAAAATTCTCAATGTTTGCCGCGT
Organism: uncultured Blautia sp.; assembly: GCA_963927715.1. GTDB lineage: Bacteria > Bacillota > Clostridia > Lachnospirales > Lachnospiraceae > Blautia_A. Next base: position 571,658 of record CAWVBU010000002.1, read on the forward strand.
GATCCGGCTCCATATGCTGAACGATCAGATAATCCGGTTTTCTTCCATTCAGTACGTTTGCCACGTTGTCCAGCCACTCATGGGTAAAGTGGATGTCCACCGTATCCATCACTGCGATTTTCTCATCGTCGATGACGTAGGAGTTGTAAGACATGCCGTTTGGCACCACATACTGGCCCTCGAAGAGATCTACCTGGTGGTCATTGACGCCGACGTATTTGATGGTTTCTGTCACATTCATGGTGTTTGTGTCTCCTTTCTTTTCTTAGGAAATAGTTGAGACTCCTGCCAAAATCCGGAGTCTTCTTCTACAGATTTCTGTCGAGTCTATTATAACAGGAAAACGAAAGAAAGCAAAGGGAAATTCACCAGATGAAGCACTTTGTTTTTGACAAAAGGGACGGGCTGTGGGATACTATCAGAGATAGAAATTTTATGAGAAATGACAAGAGGAGAAAAACATGAGAAAGAATTTTCGAAAATGGACAGGAGCGTTCCTGGGATTGACGGTCTGCCTTCTCGCGGCAGGCTGCGGGACGGATCCTTCCCAAAATACACAGGAAGAACCGGCACAGGAGCAGGAGCAGACCCAGGAGGCGTCCGGCCAGACCCAGTATCCTCTGACCATCACGGACGATCTGGGCAATGAAGTCACGATTGAGAAAGAGCCGCAGAGAGTACTCTCTTTGTCCCCGTCCAACACGGAGACGCTGTTCGCTCTGGGCGCGGATGAGCGGGTTGTGGGACGCACAGATTACTGTAGTTATCCGGAGGAGGCGCAGGAGGTTCCCACAATCGGGAGCTACGCTTCTCCCAATACCGAACTGATTATCTCCATGACGCCGGATGTGATTTTCGCGTCGGATTATATCGATGATTCCATCCGCAGCCAGGTGGAGAACGCAGGCGCGAAGGTCATCGTATTTTCTGCGAATGATATCGAGAGTGTGGAACAGAATATTCTCACCGCAGGGCAGGTTCTGAACCTCAATGAGGAGGCAAAAGAGATTACGGATGGAATGGAAGCGGATCTGGCCGATCTGCAGGAGACGCTTTCGAACCGGGAAGAAGAGTGTTCCGCTTTTATTGATCTTGGAGAATACTACAGCGCGGGGGAAGGCTCCCTGCTGGGAAATATGCTGGATGACATCGGTGTGGAGAATATTGCCGCGGACACCGGGGAGACCTGGCCTCAGCTTTCCGTGGAGAAGATCATCGAGAGCAATCCGGATGTCTATATCTCTTTTTTCACTGCGCCGGAAGATCTGAAAAAAGTTCCGGGACTTGCTGATCTGGACTGTATTCAGCAGGATCGGATTCTCTATTTTGAAAGTCTGTCTCCGGACAGCGATAAGATCCAGCGTGCCGGCCCGAGACTGGTGGAGGGAACCCGGCTTCTGGCAGAAAAAATTTATCCGGACTTATTTTCCTGACCAGACAGGATCAAGAAGAGAAAGACGGTCCGCCGGAGCGCTGCTTCGGCGGTTTCGGCTGTAAAGGAGCAAAAAAGAGATGAAACAAACGCGAAAAAAATGGATGCTGGCCCTGTCCATCCCCGTCTGTCTGCTGCTGATCTATCTCTGTACGGTGATGGGCGCGGCGGCGGTCACCTTTGACGAAGTGAATAAAATTCTGGCCCATGAGATTTTCCGGCTTCCGGTCTCCATGGACGGGATTTCCCAGGGAAGTATTGTGATCATCCGGGACGTGCGTCTGCCCAGAGTACTGCTTGGATTTCTGACCGGCGCTTCTCTTGCGGTCTGCGGCGCCTGCTACCAGGGAATTTTCAAAAATCCCATGGCGGATCCCTACATTCTGGGAATTTCTTCCGGCGCGGCGCTGGGAGCGGCGGTGGGGATTGTACTGCGCTTCACCGGCAAAGTTTCAGGGCTGTCGGGGACGACGTTTCTGGCTTTCGCAGGCGCCCTTCTGACGGTATTCGTGGTTTATACCATTTCCAGGGTCGGTTCCAGGGTTCCGGTTTCCAGCCTGCTGCTGTCTGGAATTGCCATGAGTCAGAGCCTCTCCGCGTTCATGTCGCTGCTGATGCTTTTCAACCAGCAGAGCATGGATCAGATTATGTTCTGGACTATGGGAAGCCTGAACGGAAAAGGATGGAATCAGATTCTGGGGATCCTCCCCTATACCGCGGCGGGAATCGTACTGCTTCTGACCTGTGCCAGGGAACTGGACATCATGCTCATGGGAGAGGACACGGCCATCCAACTGGGGGTGAATGTGGAGCTGGTTAAGAAGAAAGTTCTGATTGTCTCCAGCATTGTCACGGCTTCTGTGGTTTCCGCCGCAGGGATCATCGGTTTTGTGGGACTGCTGGTTCCCCATGTGGTGCGGCTGTTCACCGGGCCGAAGCATCGGATTCTGATGCCCGTTTCGCTGATTTTCGGCGGTACTTTTCTGATTCTGTGCGACACCTTTGCCAGAAGTGTTGTCACCCAGGAGATTCCGGTGGGAATCGTCACCGCGGCCTGCGGAGGACCCTTTTTCCTCTATCTGCTGTGGAAATCCAGAAAAGGAGGGGCGGTATCATGAGCGAAAAAATACTGGAGATCCAGGATGTGACTGCCGGATACGGAGAGAAAAAAGTGTTGTCCGGAATCTGTTTTTCCATGGAGCGGGGAGAGTTTGCCGCTCTGATCGGTTCCAATGGGGCGGGAAAATCCACGCTGCTTAAAAGCATCTGCGGTCTTCTTTCTCTCGACGGCGGAAAGATCGTGGTCTGCGGGAAGGAGACCCAACGGCTGAAAGCCAGGGAACGGGCCCGCCTGGTGGCAGTGGTCCCCCAGTCTTATTCGGTGGAATATGCCTTCACAGTGGAAGACGTGGTGGCAATGGGCCGCTACCCTTATCAGAGTTTTGCGAAAAGGGATTGGGAGAGAGATGCCCGGGCCGTCCAGCAGGCGATGGAAATCACGAACACGCTGGAATTCCGGGACCGGCTGTATCAGGAACTCAGCGGCGGTGAAAAGCAGCGGGTGGTGCTTGCCCGGGCCCTTGCCCAGGAACCGGAGATCATTCTGCTGGATGAGCCGACTTCCGCTCTGGATCTGCGCCATCAGACAGAGGTCATGGAACTGATTACCCGGCTGAACCGGGAACGGCAGATGACGGTGCTTGCAGTTCTGCATGATGTAAATATGGCGGCCCGTTACTGCGGGCGCATTCTGCTTCTGAAACAGGGAAAGGTCGCGGCGGATGGTTCGCCGGCGGAAGTGGTTACCAAGAAAAACATGGAGTCTCTGTATCAGATGAAGCTGCTGATCCGGGAGAATCCGCTGTTTCACAGACCGGAGATTCTGCCGGTCCGGGTCACGCGGGAAAAACCTGCCGGCGTTCCCATGCGGATTCATGTCATCTGCGGAGGAGACGGGGCGGTGAAAATTCTCGAAGAACTGGAAGACCGTGGTTACCGGCTCAGCGCCGGTGTGGTGAATGAGGGCAGCGACGACTGTGAGATCTGCAGAGCTTTGCGGATTCCCCATGTGGAGATTCCGCCGTTTACACCGGTGACCTCCCAGGCCCAGGAAAAGAATCTGGAGATGATGCGCGACGCCCAGGTGATTCTGGTATCGGATCTGCCGTTTGGAGAAAATAACCTGTCCAATCTGGATGGGCTGGAACAGGTGAGCGGAAAAATCTGTTTTCACAAAAACGCGCTGAGCGGAGACTATACCAACGGAAAGCTGGTGAAGCGTCTGGAGGAACTGGGAACGAAAAAGAAAATTTTTTATTTTGGTGATCATGACGAATTCCTGCGCAGGCTGGAAGAGATCACCCTGCAGGAAGAAGAAAAGGGGGAAACCGTTCATGCGAATTGAGATGCTTCCCACGGGAGATCCCGTGCATCGTTATCAGAAATGTATTGTCATTCCTTTTGCCGGAAAGCGAAGGGTGTTAAGCACCTGTTCTGTGAACGGCGGGTTCCGGGAGGATCTCACTGCCGTGTTCAACAATGATATCAATCCGGGAGCGGGGATGGAATGCCAGATGCTGGCACCGTCTTACGAGGAGCATCTGACACGGATGGCAGAACACCTGGGACTGGATCCGAAAACTGCCGCCGGCATGGCGACGGCGGCCAGCATGGAGAATGTTTCCATTCAAAAAGAGGCGTTTGGTGCGACGGAAGTGACCGCCGTGGTAACCGGCGGCATAGAGGTGAACGGAGGCCGTGTGGGAGATCCGGCAGACTGGGATGAGGCAGCCGGGGAGAAGGCTGTACCGAAAAGCGGAACGATCAACATCATTCTGAGCATCAGTACAGATCTGACGCCGGGGGCGCTTGCCCGTGCCCTGGTGACCTGTACAGAGGCCAAAACGGCGGCGCTGCAGGAGCTTCTGGCTGCCAGCAGATATTCCTCAGGGATTGCCACCGGGTCCGGAACCGACGGAACGATTGTCATCTGCAATGCAGAGTCGGACCTCTGCCTGACCAATGCCGGAAAACACAGCAAACTGGGAGAACTGATCGGAAAAGCGGTGAAATCCGCGGTAAAGGAGGCCCTGCGGCGGCAGAGCGGCCTGTCGCAGGAGGGACAGCACGATCTGCTTCGGCGGACGGAGCGTTTCGGCGTCACGGAACAGACTCTGTGGGAATGGTTCCAAAGACAGGAAGGCAGCAGTACCCGGGCAGATTTCGCGGAACAGCTGTATCAGCTTAGCCAGGATGGCGAATGGATCACCGGCGTTTCCCTCTACGTGCATCTGATGGATCAGCTTCAATGGGGGCTTCTGTCTTCGGGGGAAGCCGTTTCCATGGGAAGAAAAATTCTCGGGCTTTTGCCGGGAAATACGGGGGAATTCCCTGCGCGGGAGATTTCTCCGGAACATGAACCGGCGGCAGAGCGGATGATCCGGGAGCTAAAGGCCGCCATCTGCAGCAGGATGGCGGCCCGGGAGCAGAGAAACGGAGGAAGAGACCGATGAAATGGATGCTCAATATGACGGACTGTTCCGGGGATGTGGAGCGATTTCGGGATGGAGCGGACGCGGCGGCTTATCTGAGACATCTGGGGTTCGACGGATTTGAGCTGATGCACCTGCCCGGGGGTGATCCCTCTTTTTTTCCGGAAGGCAGCGTCGGAGGAATTCATCTGAATTACTGGTATGACTGGCTGGATCTCTGGCTGGGAGAGGAGCAGGCACTGAAAGAGGAGTATGGTTCCCTGCAGGCGGCGGAGGAGATTTATGGAGCGCTGGACCGCTCCAGTATCTGCGGCAGTCTGGAAGAGGGGCTGGAACTGGCCCATGCCAGAAAGGTTCCCTATGTGGTGTTTCATGTCAGCAATGTGAAGAACAGTGAGATCTTCACCTATCGGTTCTCCCGCACCGACGAGGAAGTGGTGGATGCCGCGGCCCGGCTGGTCAATCATCTGCTGGACGGCAAACCTTATGAATTTGAGTTTCTCATGGAGAACCTCTGGTGGCCCGGACTGACTCTGACCCGGCCGGAGATTACCCGGCGCCTGCTGGAGCAGATCCATTATCCGGGGAAAGGGATTATGCTGGATACCGGTCATCTGATGCACACCAACCTGGAACTTCGCACCCAGGAGGAGGCGATCGATTATGTCCTGGAACAGGTTCAAAGACAGGAAGAACTTGCCGGTTATATTCGGGGAATTCATCTCAATCAGAGCCTGACGGGAGAATTTGTCAAGGAGTATCTGAGCCATCCCCGGACGCTTCCGGAAGATTACCGGAAACGGGAGGAAATCAGTTATCCGCTGATTTTTCAGACAGACCGGCATCTGCCTTTTACCAGTTCGCGGACGGGAGAACTGCTGAAAACCATCCGGCCCAGATATCTGACTTTCGAGTTCATCACCTGTGACCGGCAGGAGCAGGAGGAGAAGGTTCTCCTGCAGAGGAAAGCGCTGGAAGAGGGCGGGATTTTCCGGGGCGGAAACATATAGAAAACCGTACCGATAAAATCTCAAAACCGTATCAATAAAATCACGAAAAGTCTTGACTTTACATAATCCCCATGCTATTATAATCAAGTATGCCGCACAAAGAGGTTTGAAGAGCCGAAAGGCCACCATATTTGGCGAGTAATGTTTATAGGAGGTGCCATATGTACGCAATTATTGCAACAGGTGGTAAACAGTACAAAGTATCCGAAGGCGATACCATTAAAGTAGAAAAACTTGGTGTGGAAGCTGGAGAGACTGTTACTTTCGACGACGTAATCGCAGTAAGCAATGACGGACTGAAAGTAGGCAGCGATGTGGCGAATGCCAGTGTTACCGCTTCTGTAGTTGAGAACGGCAAAGACAAAAAAATTGTCGTTTACAAATACAAAAGAAAAACTGGTTATCACAAGAAAAACGGTCACAGACAGCAGTACACGAAAGTGAAAATCGAAAAGATTAACGCTTAATTTCTTCCGGAAATATGATTCGTGTCACAGTAAAAAAGAGAGAGAATTCTTACGTAAGCTTTCACTCCAAAGGACATGCAGGGTATGCGGACTCCGGAAAGGATATCGTCTGTGCGGCGGTGTCCGCGCTGATCATCACGACGGTGAATTCCCTTGAGGCTTTCACGGAAGACGAGATCGATCTGGAAGAGAAGAGCGGAGAAGTTTTCTTCCGTTTCCGGAATTTAATCAGCGAGCGGGGGACGCTTCTGATGGATGCTTTGGTATTGGGTCTGAGTCAGATCCAGGAGAGCTGCGGCGGTAAGTATTTAGAGGTAATAACCAAGGAGGTGTAAGCCATGATGAAAATGAACCTTCAGCTTTTTGCTCATAAAAAGGGAGTTGGTTCTACCAAGAACGGCAGAGATTCCGAGTCCAAGAGATTGGGAGCGAAGAGAGCAGACGGACAGTTTGTAAAAGCTGGCAATATCCTTTACAGACAGCGCGGAACCAAGATTCACCCAGGCGTGAATGTTGGATGCGGCAGAGACTACACTCTGTTTGCTTTGACAGACGGTGTTGTAAGATATACCAGAAAAGGAAGAGACAAGAAACAGGTTTCTATCGTTCCAGTATCTGAGTAAGAGCAGCAAGAGGCTTCAAATCGTATCGGTTTGGAGCCTTTTCTATCATCTTTGAGAAAACGGATACAGGAACAGTTGCAGCGGAGGTAATCATGTTTGCAGACAGAGCGAAAATAATCATCCGGTCCGGAAAAGGCGGGGACGGCCATGTGAGTTTCCGAAGAGAACTCTACGTGCCCAACGGCGGTCCGGACGGAGGCGACGGCGGAAAAGGCGGAGATGTGATCTTTGAAGTGGACAAGGGCCTGAATACTCTGACCGATTACCGCCACCGCAGAAAGTTCCAGGCGCAGGACGGAGAGCCGGGCGGCAAGCGCCGCTGCCACGGAGGAAACGGCAGTGACATTGTTCTGAAAGTTCCGGAGGGAACGGTGGTGACGGAGGCAGTGACCGGCAAGGTGATTGCCGATATGTCCGGAGAGAATGTCAGACAGGTCATCTTAAAGGGCGGACGCGGCGGAAAAGGAAATATGCACTATGCCACCGCCACCATGCAGGTGCCGAAATACGCCCAGCCGGGTCAGCCGGCACAGGAACTGGAGGTACGGCTGGAACTGAAGGTGATCGCTGATGTGGGACTGGTCGGGTTCCCCAATGTGGGAAAATCCACTTTTCTGTCCCGGGTGACAAACGCCCAGCCGAAGATCGCGAATTACCATTTCACCACCTTAAGTCCCAATCTGGGAGTGGTGGATCTGGACGGCGGCGGATTTGTCATCGCGGATATTCCGGGGCTGATCGAGGGAGCCTCTGAGGGTGTCGGACTGGGACACGAGTTTTTGAGACATATCGAACGGACCCGTGTGATCATCCACATTGTGGACGCGGCTTCCACGGAAGGCCGGGATCCCATTGATGATATCTATAAAATCAACCGGGAGCTGGAAGCCTATAATCCGGAGATCGCCAAAAGGCCTCAGGTGATCGCGGCCAATAAAATTGACGCGATCTATGAGGAATCGGAGAGCCCGGTGGAACTTCTGAAGATGGAATTCGAGCCAAAAGGCATTCGGGTCTTTCCCATCTCCGCAGTCAGCGGGAAGGGTGTGAAGGAGCTGCTCTATTATGTGCAGTCTCTGTTGAATGAGATGGAGCAGGAGCCGGTGACATTCAAACAGGAATTCTTCCCGGAAGATGTGCTTGTCACAGAAAATCTGCCTTACACTGTGGAGGTGGACGAGGATGACGCGCATACTTTCGTGGTGGAAGGGCCGAAAATCGAGAAGATGCTGGGATATACCAATCTGGATTCCGAGAAAGGCTTTGCCTTTTTCCAGCGTTTCCTGAAAGACAGCGGAATCCTGGAGGATCTGGAGAAAGCAGGCATCCAGGAAGGCGATACGGTCCGCATGTATGGTTTTGAATTTGATTATTATAAGTAGAGGTAACGAGGGATGACAAGTAAACAGAGAGCTTACTTAAGAAGTCTTGCAATGAAAATCGAGCCGATTCTCCAGCTGGGAAAAAGCGGAGTGACTCCGGAGAATACAGCCTCTGTCGCGGAGGCGCTGGAGGCAAGAGAACTGATCAAAATTTCCGTGCTTCAGAATTGTCTTTTTGATCCCAGAGATATGGCAGAAATGCTGGCGGAACGCACCCATTCCGAGGTGGTTCAGGTGATCGGCAAGAAAATTATCCTCTATAAGAGAGGGAAAAAAGACAAGAGAAAAATCGAGCTGCCGGAATAAAGAGGAACCATTATGGGAGAGAAAAGCAGGAAAATCGGGATCATGGGCGGAACTTTTGATCCCATCCATATCGGACATCTGATTTTGGGCGAGAAAGCTTATGAGCAGCTGGGACTGGAGAAAGTTCTGTTTATGCCGTCCGGGAATCCGCCCCATAAACAGAACCGGAAAGGACGCGCCACGGATAACCAGCGGGTGGAGATGGTGGCACGGGCAATCGCCGCGAATCCTCATTTTGAGCTTTCCACCATGGAAATGCATGAGGAAGGGTATTCCTATACTTACCGGACGCTGGAGCAGCTGAACCGGGAGAATCCGGATGTGGAATATTACTTTATTATCGGCGCGGATTCTCTGTTCAGTCTGGATGACTGGATGAAACCGGAGCGGATCTGCGCGGCCTGCACCATGGTTGTGGCCACCAGAAACCACACGCCGGTGGGGAAGATAGACGTGGAGATGAAGCGGCTTGCCAGGAAGTATCAGGGGCGTTTCCTGCGTCTTGACACACTGAATATTGACGTCTCCTCGCATATTCTCCGGCGTTGGATACAGGAGGGCAGGAGTATCCGTTATTACTGCAGCGACCCTGTGATTGCCTATATCGAATACCATCATATCTACCAGATGGGAGAGGAGTTTCACTGAGACGGAACGGAAGTTCCTACGGGTTTTGAAATCACGCGAAACACGGAGGGTAATGGGGAGAGCTGCCGGTACAGAGAAGGAGGAGAGAAGATGGCGGTTTATGATTTCTATCATATGCAGAAAAAACTGGAGAAGTATCTGGATGAACAACGGTTTCTTCACACCTTGGGTGTAATGTATACCTGCGCGTCTCTGGCCATGGTCCATGGCTGTGATCTCATGGACGCGCAGGCGGCCGGGCTTTTGCATGACAGTGCGAAGTGCATCCCCAATAAGAAAAAACTGGAGCTTTGCAAGAAGCATGGAATTCCGATGACGGAAGTGGAGCAGGAGCATCCGTTTCTGCTGCATGCGAAGCTGGGAGCCTATCTGGCCCAGAAGAAATACCATGTGGAGGACCCGGAGATTCTGAGCGCCATCACCTATCACACTACGGGAAAACCCGCGATGACGAAACTGGAAAAAATCGTGTACATTGCAGATTATATCGAACCGCTCCGTGACAAGGCGCCGAATCTGAGCCAGATCCGGCGGATGGCCTTTCTGGATCTGGATGAATGTATGTATGAAATATTGAAAGATACTTTATATTATCTGGATGAAAATCCGGGAGAGATTGACACCATGACCCGGGATGCTTATGTCTATTATGAAAAGCTGCACCGGGAACGGGAACAGGAGGTCGAAAGATGAATTTAGGAAAAAAAATGGCCAGACTGGCATATCAGGCCCTGGATGAGAAGAAGGCGATGGATATTAAGATTATCGATATCGGACAGGTATCTACGATCGCAGATTATTTTCTCATTGCCAGCGGCAGCAACCAGAACCAGGTGCAGGCGATGGTAGACAACGTGGAAGAGAAGCTTGGCAAAGCAGGATATGAGCCGAAGCAGATCGAGGGAACTAGAAACTCCAGCTGGATTCTGATGGATTACGGCGATCTGATCGTCCATGTGTTTGATGAGGAGAACCGTCTGTTCTACGATCTGGAGAGAATCTGGAGAGACGGACAGCAGATCAGCCAGGAGGAACTGGAAGAAGAGTAGCAGAAAGAAAAAGCGGTCACAGTTGAAGCTGTGCCGCTTTTTTAATGACAGAAACAAATTTTAAAACATACGGAAAACACCGAAAACTTTTCCAAGAATCTGGAAATCTTCCTCGGGACGAACCAGGATTGGATCCATGGTATCATTTTCTGGCTGAAGCCGGATATGTCCGTCTTCTTTGTAGAATCTCTTTACCGTCGCGTCTTCGCCCAGGAGAGCAACCACAATTTCACCGTTCTGAGCGTCCGGCTGCTGCTGGACAAGAACCTGATCCCCGTCCAGAATTCCGGCATTGATCATGCTTTCGCCTCGAACGTGCAGGATGAAGCACTGTTTATTCGGCATAAATTCCGCGGGAACCGGGAAATAGCTCTCAATATTTTCTACAGCCAGGATGGGCTGGCCGGCGGTTACCATGCCTACCACAGGCACATTCACCATTTCACGGCGCAGGAGATTAAAGCTGTCGTCCAGGATTTCGATGGTACGGGGCTTGGTAGGGTCTCTGCGGATGTAGCCGTTTTTCTCCAGAGTCTCCAGATGCGCGTGGACGGAAGAAGTGGATTTCAGTTTTACAGCCTCACAGATTTCGCGGACGGACGGAGGAAATCCCCGGTTCAGTATTTCGTTCTTTATGTATTCCAGAATTTCTTGCTGTTTGGCGGTTATCTTACCGTATCCCATAAATGGCTCCTCCCGTTGTAAGTTCTCAAATTTCTTTATTTATCTTATCATATTTCCGGCAGAAATGCAAACAAACATTCGAAAAGTCAGAGGAGAGAGTCTCCATGTGCCTGGAAGCCCTGGGTTGGAGATTCTTTCTTTACCATATATCTATACGACAAACCCAGGTTTTTCAAATAGATATACCGAAAAAATGACCCAAAACACTTTTTTCTTTTCCCATTCCATGTTAAGATTATCTCTAGTCTGATGATTTGATTTGAAATACATAAAACAAATTGGAGGTTTTGAATTTGGAAAAACGATCCACTTACCGTGAACAGACGGATGTCCAAAATACGCTGCGTCTGCGTGAGGTTCTGAAAACGCTGCCGCCTTTCTGCAGGGATTATTTCCGGGCGCTGGAACCCACCACGACCACGAAAACCAGAATTTCCTATGCCTATGACATCCGTATCTTTTTTCAGTTTCTTATGGAGGAAAACCCTGCTTTCCGAGGCTATACCATGAAGGATTTCAGCGTTGACGTCCTGGATCAGCTCCAGGCGCTGGATATTGAGGAATATCAGGAATATCTGAAAGTTTATCAGAATTGTCAGAAAACTACAACAAATGGAGAACGCGGACTGAAACGGAAAATGTCTTCCCTGCGAAGTTTTTACGCCTACTATTATAAAAGGGAAATGATCCACAGCAATCCGTCCGTTCTGGTAGATATGCCAAAACTGCACCAGAAAGCCATTACCAGGCTGGACGCGGATGAAGTGGCCATGCTGCTGGACTACATCGAACACGCAGGAGACTCTCTCACAGGACAGAAAAAAGTTTACTATGAAAAAACCAAAGAGAGAGATCTGGCGCTGATTACGCTTCTGCTGGGGACCGGGATCCGTGTCTCCGAATGTGTGGGACTGGATGTGGAGGATATTGATTTTAAGAACAACGGCATCAAGGTTACGCGAAAAGGCGGAAATGAAATGATTGTCTATTTCGGAGAGGAGGTGGCCGACGCGCTGCGCCGTTATCTCGCAGTGCGGGAAGGGATTACACCGGTGGCCGGCCATGAGCACGCACTCTTCTATTCCACCCAGAGAAAACGCCTGGGCGTGCAGGCGGTGGAGAATCTGGTGAAGAAATATGCCTCTCAGATCACCACCACGAAGAAAATTACGCCTCATAAGCTGCGCAGCACCTATGGAACCGCCCTTTATCAGGAGACCGGGGATATTTATCTGGTGGCGGATGTGCTGGGACACGCGGATGTGAATACCACAAAGAAACATTATGCGGCCATTGACGATCACCGCCGCCGGAAAGCAGCTTCCGCGGTTACCTTGCGGGAACATACGGAAAACCAGTAGGCAGATCTGCAAAGACGCATAAAGGTTACATAAGAATATTATGGTAAACTTATCGCTTTTGATGTGAAAAAAGAGAAACCACAGAGGAATCAAATTCCCCCAGGTTTCTCTTTCTTTTATTGGTTCTCTTCTGTTCTCTGTCTTCTGAGACTCACTCAGTGTTCCGGTTCCGATACATATTCCAGCGGATCGACATACTCTCCATTGGACTTCACGCCGAAATGAAGATGCGGTCCTGTGGAATTTCCGGTGGAACCAACGTAACCGATGAGCTGTCCTTTGGTTACCCGGTCTCCTACGCTCAGACCCGGAGCAAACCGGCTCTGGTGCATGTACTGGGTCTCCAGGGCTTCCCCGTTGATGGTTCCGTGGGAGATCTGGATATAGTATCCTGCGGAATCGCTCCACTGACGTACCACGATGGTTCCGGAAGCCGCGGCGTAAATCGGTGTTCCGCTGGCTGCGGCGATGTCGATGCCCATGTGGTTGGTGGATCCGATGCCTCCAGGAGAATCTCTTCCGCCGAAATAACTGGAGATATAAGACCAGGTCTTCAGCGGCCAGGAGAAGGTATTCGCCGTGTTGACTTTTCCTTCCACCCAGGCGCCATCGCTTCCCATGTAATGGGTGGAATCGATCCAGGTGTTCGTAGCCAGTTTTCCGGAATCATAGAAATAATAAAGCTTTCCACTGATCTGATTGAATCCGGTCAGCGCGTAGCCGTAACGGTACAGGAAGTAATAACGGCTTCCGCCGATGTTCTGCCATCCCAGAAGCAGCGCTTGATTGGAACCGGCGTAATATTTCTTGCCGTCGCTCTCAATCCACTGGCTGGTGTAGGCAGCTCCATCACTGCTGCTGAAGAAATAGAATTTTCCATTGATCTTAAACAGTCCGGACTGACGAATTCCGGTATCCGGATCGAAATAATAAAGCTTCTTGTTGATCCGGTTGGCGCCGGTGAGCATTCTGCCGTCCCGGTACAGGAAATAACGGTACTGTCCGCTGGAATTTTTCAGCCATCCCTCTGCCCGGTAGCCGTTGGCGCGTACATAGAACTTGTACTTCTTGCCATCGATGGTGGAGGTGATCCAGCAGCTCTTGAGCATGTGGCCGTCTCCACGGTAGAAATAATAGGTATGTCCGTCTTTGTAGTCCAGCCAGCCGCCTTTGTAAAGCTTTCCATTCTCGTCATAGTAGTACTTCTTGGAACCGATGGTGACAATGACGTCGTGAGCTCTTCTTCCGGTGCTGTAGAAATAATACTGCGCGGAATCGATGGTCTGTTCTCCGGTACGCATCACACCGTCATCGCCGAAGTAATAATAGTTGCCGTACTGGGTCTTGAACCATCCGGTCTGCATGTAGCCGTGAACGGAATTGAAATAGTATTTCTTTCCGTTGATGGTGCGCAGTCCTTCATACCGGATGCCGGTGTCCGGGTCAAAATAATATTTTTTCCCGCTGATCTGGTTCCACCCGGTGAGCATTCTGCCGTCCCGGTACAGGAAGTAACGGTAGTCACCGCTGGAATTTTTCAGCCAGCCTTCTGCCCGGTAGCCGTTGGCGCGTACATAGAACTTGCACTTCTTGCCATCGATGGTGGAGGTGATCCAGCAGCTCTTGAGCATGTGGCCGTCTCCCCGGTAGAAATAGTAAGTGTGTCCATCCTTGTAGTCCAGCCAGCCGCCCTTATAAAGCTTGCCGTTCTCATCGAAGTAGTATTTCTTTCCGCTGATGGTGACGATCACATCGTCTGCCATCCGTCCGGTTGTATAGAAATAATACGTCACTCCGTCAATGACCTGTTTTCCGGTACGCATCACGCCGTCGCTGCCAAAATAATAGCGGTTTCCGGCCTGTGTGTCATACCATCCGGTCTGCATATAACCATGTAGGGAATTAAAGTAATAGTACTTATTTCCTATCTTCTGTTTGCCGGTCAGTTTTTTGCCGTTCTTGTAGTAGTAAGTCTTGCCGTTCTCCGTAACCCAGCCGTTCTGCGTCGCTGCGCAGACGATGGAAGTTGTTGCCGCGTTGGCGGCAGCTCCCGCGCCGAAGCACAGAGTAAGAATAAGAAACAGACCATACAGATAACCCTTTTTTCTCATAATTATACTCCACTACCCTCCTTTTCTGGTTTGTTTCCCTTCTTTTATTAAATTGATCTATCCCATCAGCGATTCGTCCAGAATCACTGTGAATGGGCCGTCGTTTTCGAGAGACACCTTCATGTGCTCTCCGAAACAGCCAGTCTGCACCACCGGAATTTCCTGGCGCGCTTTCTCTATCATATATTTATAGAGTTCGTTTGCCTTATCCGGGTCGCCGGCTTCAATGAAGCTGGGACGGTTTCCCTTTTTGCAGTTGGCGTAAAGAGTAAACTGGGAGATCATCAGCAGTTCACCGTCCACATCCCGCAGGGAAAGGTTGGTTTTGCCGTTTTCATCTTCGAAAATCCGAAGTCCCAGAAGTTTTTTCAGATACTTGTCTGCCACTTCCCTGGTATCCTCCTGGCTTACGCCGATGAGAACCAGAAAGCCCCTGCCGATTTTTCCGACCACCTGACCGTCCACCGAAACCTGGGCATGGCTGACACGCTGTATTACAAGACGCATGTTTTTCCTCCATTCTGTAATAGCTGGTAAAATTATAACATGGGTTCTCAGTTTTGTCACACTTTTTTAAAAGAAATTCTATCTTTTTTAACAGAAATCCGCTATAATAGTTCCGGTGCCGGATGCGGCGCACAGAAACAGGAAACAGACGGGCGGATGAGAATCGAAAGTTCTGTATACGGGCCGCCCGATACGGATAGATTGGAGGAAAAAATGAAATATCAGAAATTGCTGAGTATCACCAGAAAAGCGGTCGACGAGTTTCAGATGATCGAAGACGGTGACCGGATCGCGGTGGGAATCTCCGGGGGAAAGGACAGTCTGACACTTTTGTACGCACTGGCAGGACTGAGAAGATTTTACCCGAAAAAATTTGAATTGGAAGCGATTACGGTGGATATGGGATTTGGGGACTTTCATACGGAAAAGATCCGGGAACTCTGCCAGGAACTTCAGGTTCCTTATACGGCGGTTCCCACGCAGATCTCCCAGATTATCTTTCAGGACAGAAAAGAAAGCAACCCCTGTTCTCTCTGCGCGAAGATGAGAAAAGGGGCGCTCAATGAAGTAGCCAAGGAACATGGCTGCAATAAAATCGCTTATGCGCATCACAAGGATGATGTGGTGGAGACGCTGCTGCTCTCCCTGATCTATGAGGGAAGATTTCACACCTTCTCTCCCGTGACCTACTGGGACCGCACGGATCTCACCCTGATCCGCCCTCTCGTCTTTCTGGATGAGGCGGATATCATTGGTTTCCAGAACAAACATCATCTTCCCGTGGAGAAAAGCTCCTGTCCCGCGGACGGGAACACCAAACGGGAATATGTGAAGCATCTGCTGATTCAGCTGAACCACGACAATCCGGGTGTAAAACAGCGGATGTTCACCGCGGTGCTGAACGCGGATCTGAAAGGATGGCCTACAAGGTACTCTCAAAAATCTTGATGGCCTCCACAATGGCTTTTACGGAACCTTCGATTCCGAATTTGCCGCTGTCAATGCAGAGGTGGTAACTGGACGCCTCTGCCCATTTTTTATTGGTGTAATAGTTATAATAGCTGGAACGGCTCTTGTCCGTCTTGAGAATCATATCTTTCGCCGCATTGGCAGATTTATTGTGCCGCTGCATGATTCGCTCGATTCGTTTATCCATGTCACAGTGGATGAAAATGCTGATCGCGTTTTTCATATCCGCAAGCGCGTAGTCCGCGCATCTGCCAACCATGACACAGGGGCCTTCCGCAGCCAGTTTCTTAATGGTGTCAAACTGTGCCAGGAATATCTTGTGGTTCATCGGCATATCGGTAAAGGCAGAGGAAGAATATCCGAAAGAATAAGTGTCCATAACCAGAGAATAAAGGAAACTGTTGGTTGGCTTTTCATCGTGGTTCTCGAAAAGTTCTTTGCAGATACCGCTGTCGTTGGCCGCATGTTCCAGAAGTTCTTTGTCATAGCATTTGATTCCGTACAGCTGCGCCAGTTCCTGGCCGATCTGCCTTCCGCCGCTTCCAAATTGTCTTCCGATTGTTATCACTGTGTTTGTTTTCATAGAAGTCACTCCCTTCACCAAGCCCAAAAGCTGTCTGAATAAAAATTTCTGCATCTATTATACAACAATTCAAAGGGAATTTCCATTTATTTTCGTAATTTTTCCAATAGTTTTTGAAAATACTCTGGCAAAGGCGCTGTGAATTCGACATATTTCTCATAATGAGGATGCCAAAAACCGAGGACCATGGCGTGAAGCGCCTGCCCCTGCAGCCCGTAAGGGTTCCGGGAGGATCCGTATACGGTATCGCCGAGAAGCGGATGTCCGATGTGACTCAGATGCACACGGATCTGATGGGTGCGTCCGGTCTCCAGCTCACATTCAATGTATGTGGCGTTGGGAAAGCGCTCCAGAACCCGGTAATGGGTGATGGCTTTTTTTCCGTTTTTGTAATTGACCGCCATCTTCTTGCGGTCCTGGGGATGTCTTCCGATGGGACCTTCAATGGTGCCGGAATCCCTGGGGAGATTTCCGGAGACAATGGCCCGGTATCGCCGGGTAATCGAGTGTTCTGCCAGCTGGCTGGCCAGACTGCGGTGTGTCTGGTCGTCCTTGCACACCACCAGCGCGCCGGTGGTGTCTTTGTCAATCCGGTGTACGATGCCCGGGCGGGCGACGCCGTTGATCCCTGACAAATTGCCTTTACAATGAAACAGGACTCCATTTACCAGAGTCCCTGTGTAATGGCCCGGACAGGGATGAACCACCATGTCCTTTGGTTTGTTGACAATGAGAAGATAATCGTCTTCATACAGAATATCCAGAGGAATGTCTTCCGGAAGAATGTCCGGTTCCTCGTCGGGAGGCAGCTCCAGCCGGATCTGATCCCCTGCCTGAAGCCGGTAATTGGCTTTTATAGGCGTCTCTCCCACATAGACCTGTCCATCCTTCAAAAGTTTCTGAAAATAGGATCTGGAGACGTCAGGCACGGCCAGGGAGAGATATTTGTCGATCCGCTGGTTTGTCTCCTCGGAATTTACTTCCAGTCTGATTTCCTTCATAAGATTTACTCCTGTCGATGTCCCCACTTTAAAAATTCGTAGTCTTCCCGGCGGTAAATGACCAGTACGTTCAGAAGCATCAGGATGCCTCCGATCACCACACAGCAGTCCGCGAAATTAAAAATGGGAAAATGAATCAGTGAAAAATAGATAAAGTCCACCACATAGCCTTTTGCCAGGCGGTCGATCAGATTTCCCACGGCGCCGGCAGCCAGAAGAACCGCCATCAGCCGGAACAGCCAGTACTCTCTTTTCAGAGGCAGCCTGCTGTAGAAATAAGCGGAAGCCAGCAAAAAGGCACAGCACAGCACCACAAACAGCCATCGCTGATTCTGAAGGATTCCAAAGGCCGCGCCGTAATTTTCCAGATACTGCAGTTCCAGTACACCGGGGATCAGTACAATCGGCGGCTGATTCTGCAGATGCTCAATGGCCAGCATTTTTGTCCCCTGATCTGCGCCCAGGAGAAGGAGCAGCCCCAGAATACCTGTGATTCTTGTTCTTATCTTTTTCATGCTTTCCTCCTATGGTATCGGGCGGGAGATTTCGCCCGCCGCGTACACCGGATCAGATATATCGTTTGAGCAGGACGCGTATCCGTCCTTTCTTTGTCTCGCCGAAACGTTCCTCGTAGAGAAATCTCCCTTTTTGCCGGACGGAAATCAGATCGCCTGGAACAGGGGTATAACCGTTGGATGTCACCAGCTTCGCGTTGACAAAGACTTTCCCGCCTTCGATACAGGGGACGATTTTGGAACGGGATTCTCCAAAGGCCAGCGCCAGAAGCGTGTCCAGCCGTATGGAAGAAACCGTTCCCTGGATTTCCCTGAATTTCGGCCGGGGTAATTCCCCAGGGTCATGGACCGGTTCCGCGGATACGGATGTGTGACGTACCCGGGTCAGGTTTTCCTGGATGAATCCGCTCATGGATTCCTTGCAGAAACAGTAAGCGCCCTCTTCACCTACGAGAATATCCCCGATCATGGAACGGTCGATTCCCAGATTCAAAAGAGCGCCCAGATAATCCCTGTGAGAGAGCTTTTCCGCGAACTTCAGGGCCAGCGGGCGAATCCGCAGGCAGACCAGAGGATAGGGAAGTTCTCCCTCAAGGTAAGAAAGAGCATCAGGGAGAAATGCTGCCATCTGACGCTCTGCCAAATCATAGCCGCCAAAAGTAAGCACCTGAACCGGAAGCTCTTTTGGCGAAATACTATGAATCTTATGTAGTTCATCCAGATTCAGAAAATCCGTATACAGTACAATATCACGGCTGTACGCACGGTTTGCCAAATCTTTCATACGTTTTTCAAATAAAATTTCCCGTTCCATTCTTAATATCCTGCGCGCATGGACGGAATAGCGCCGTCCAGAATGTTCTGGAAGTCGCCGGTGATGTCCACATTGTGAGGCGTCAGAATGAAAATATAACTGGACACTTTCTGCAGACGTCCGCCCAGAGAATAACAGGCTCCGGATGTGAAGTCGATGATTCTCTGCGCAAGTTCCACGTCCATTCCCTCAAGATTCAGGACAACGGTGGAATTCTCAAGCAGAGAGTCCGCGATCTCACGGGTGTCTTCCATGGAAGAAGGCTTGATTACACAGACTTCCATACTCTGGCTCTGAGAAGGTTTTTTCATATTGCGCATCGGCGTGATTTTGGATGGCGCCGGCCGGGACTGGCGAACTGGTTTCTCAGCTCTCTCCACGGTCTTGGCAGCGGCAGCTGTTTTAGAAGCCCGCTTGGTAACTTTGACCGGCTCGTCCTCGAAATCATCAAAGTCATCTTCGAGATCCTCGTCTCTCTTCTTTGAGAATTTCTCGAAAAACTTCTTGCGCGGTTTCTCTTCTATCTCATCATCGAAATCGTCATCCAGGATATCATCATCCAGAAAGTCCTCGTCGTCAAAATCATCATTCAGTTTGATGGCATCTAAAAACTTATCTAAAACACCCATTTTTAATCTCCAATCTTTATTCTTTTCGTGAATAATCGCGTGCGCCGAATATTGCAGTGCCGACACGAACCATGGTTGCGCCCTCTTCCACTGCGATTTCGTAATCGTTGGTCATACCCATGCTCAGCACGCTCATAGTAACATTATTAATGTTTTTAGCGGCAATGTCAACACTTAATTTCTTCAAACTTCGGAATACTTCGCGGTTTTCCTCCGGATCTTCGACAAATGGTGCCACGGTCATCAGTCCGCAGACGCGGACATTCGGCAGTTTCGCGATCTCCTCCACCAGAGCGGTAACCTCCTCCAGGGAAAGGCCGAATTTGCTGTCTTCCTCCGCCACGTTTACCTCGATGAGAATGGGCACGGTGACATTTTTCTTCTGGGCTTCCTTATCGATAGTCTGGGCCAGACGAAGGGAATCCACGGAGTGGATCATCTTCACCTTGTCCACAATATATTTCACCTTGTTTCTCTGGAGGTGACCGATCATATGCCAGTGAATGTCCTGGGGCAGATGATCGTACTTGTCCATGATTTCCTGAACTTTATTCTCTCCAAAGTTCCTTGCGCCTGCATCGTAGATTTCCTGCAGCATCTCCACAGGTTTTGTCTTGCTGACAGCAATCAGGGTCACTTCTTTGGGATCCCGGCCGCTGCGGCGGCAGGCTTCTTCAATTTTCTTCTCTACGTCTCTCAGATTCTCTGACAGCATCGTATATCCCTCCTTAATAGACAATGTCGGATTCCCGTACACTGTCCGCATTTTCTGCTATGTGATCATACCGT
This sequence comes from uncultured Blautia sp., assembly GCA_963927715.1. Classification (GTDB taxonomy): domain Bacteria; phylum Bacillota; class Clostridia; order Lachnospirales; family Lachnospiraceae; genus Blautia_A. Next base: position 592,029 of record CAWVBU010000002.1, read on the forward strand.
GACAGGCCGTAGGCGGTATCGCTGCGCACGATGGCGTATTCATCGTTCTGATCAATCAGTTCGATGCGGCGGAACACTGCGTATCCCTGATTGATGCAGTAGACACCTTCCAGAACTCCGGTATCGCCCACCACATATCTTCCGCTTCCGTCCGGGCTCTGAATCGCGTCGCCCTCTTTTAAGATATCCGTCGAACTCTCTTTTCCGTCTCCCACTTCAAAATAATAATAATCATCGGTGGAAGCGTAGACGGTGGGGGTGACAAAGGTTTCCGAGCCTTTTCCGCTGCTGTTGGTGCTGACTTTTGTGAAGCCCTGATAGTTATCACTCTCGTCCACCTCCGCGTATTCCTTCGGAACGATGTAGAAATCCTTGGTGGTGATGGCGCTGAGCGGAATTTTCAGGCCGGTCTGGGTATTGGTAACCAGTTCGATATTCAGAAAACGGTCCGACGCGTAACGAATCAGGCCCTTGTTGAAAGTGATTCTTCCGTACTGGCTGCCGTCAATCTCCTGGATGGTGAAATCTCCCACCTGGGAGGCTCCGTCTTTGTTGAATTTCACCCGGATGGTCTCGGTATTTACCAGCTGCGCGGCCTGTTTGCTGCTCAGGGGGATCAGAAGATCCCATTTCTCACTGGTGACAATGGTATAGACCGGATCTCCGGCCTGGATTTCGCCGCTTGTCTTCAGGTCTTTTTTTTCGTAGGCGTTCTGGTCGAAATCTTCTGTGGTCAGATCTTCTACGGTCTTGTTCTCATAGCCGTCTGTGGAATAGAGGACGATTCCGTCTGAGGAGCTGCGGGAAAGAGTCTGGCCCACAGCGACAGAGGTTGCGGACGTACTGTCTTGTGTACTCTCCTCCTCTGTGGAATCTGAATATTCATCCTCTTCACTCTCCTCTTCGGAGGTGTCTTCCCCGGAGGCGTTTTCTCCCGCATAGTTTAATATATTCCCGGCAAGTTCGTATTTAAAACTATAAGTCGCGTTAAAATTCGAAGGATCGAATTCATTGGAAAAGCTGCTCATCTGTACACGGATTCTCGCCAGGTCATCGGGACTGAGAATCTGCGTTCCCTGGGCGGACTGGCTGGTGCTCAGTCCGAAGACAATTCCGTTGGCGTTGATTTTGTTCCCTTCCCGGGCGTAATAAGTGATATACCCGGAAGAATCGGCGGATACCACTTTTTCCTCACAGATTACCAGCCCTGTGTAGATTTCGTTGCTGGACAGAGGGCCGGAGGTCACCTGATAAGAATCGATGTGGGAACTGGTCAGATAGCGTACGCCGATAATCAACAGATATAAGAACAGAATACCGAACATGACGGTTCCGATATTCAGAGTAAACAGTTTTCGAAAATCTTTAACAGATATTTTTAATTTCGGTAATGACTTCTTTTGTTTTGGCAAAAAGAAACTTCCTTTCTGGCTTTCGTGCATATAAATTTCGTGTAAAACTCACACAGATGTATTGTATCATTTTCCCCTGCAGATTACAAGTTTGGAAAGCCGGAAAGAGAAGAACTTCCTGTGAAATTAATGTGAAAAAAAGAGAAACCGCTGAATTTTTCAGGGTTTCTCTCATTTTCTCCGTATTTGAAAATTTTTCCGTAAGCCGGCCGGAATATGTACGGTCAGGCCTAGAGTGCCACACTCACTTTCTCAAGGAATTTATCAGGAAGTTCTTCTTTGTCCAGGGAAATACTGATTACAAATTTGACGGAAAACTGTTTGCCAATGTCCTCTAACTGGTCCAGAGCAGAAGCCAGCGCTTCCGGATCCGCGCCTTCCAGCTGTGAAATCTTCAGGAAACTGTCCAGATAAACCTGCTCCAGATCGTGATCCTGGGAAAGAATACCACAGATGAAGCCGACAAATTCATCGCTGTTCTTTACGGGGTAGCCGGTCACGTCAATCAGACGTACCTTATTGTTCAGTTCAAACATATGCTTGGTGCTTTTGTCCAAATAAACGATATTGCCATTTACTTCTTTTACTGCTCCATTCACTTTGTCTAACAGTACTTTCGTCTTACCTTTACCTTTTTTTCCTGCAATTAGTTCAACCATGCTGTTTTCCTCCTTAGACACTATAATATGAATTTTTACCAAAAACCATATTTAATATGTTTCAATTATAGTGTATTTCAACAAAGAATTCAATCCTTATTTCTAAAAAAAACCGATTTTCACGAATTTTTAACGGTTTGACTCTTCCAGAAGAAGATTCATCTGTTCGTAGAGCAATTCCTTCGTGGATGCGTTCATAACGATGGAGATATAGGGATCTCCATAGACGTTCTGGGTCAGAATCGCCAGACAGTTTCCAGCGTCCGAGGTGGTTCCCGTCTTTCCACCGAGAATGGTGATGTCCTTCGGCGGAGTTGCCTCACCGGTCAGATAATGGTCCGTGGACGCCAGAGTGATCAACGCGTCGCTGCCGTCCGCATGCTGAAAGCTTACCGTGTAGGTGGACATCTGGGCGATTTCCAGAAATTCCGGATAATGTGCCGCCTCATTCAGCATCAGGTAGATGTCATAGGGGGTCGTGTAATGATCCTCCGCCTGAAGACCGTGGGGATTGGAGAAATGGGTTCCGGTCATCCCCAGCTGCTTTGCGTAGTCGTTCATCAGAGCGACGAAATCCTCCTGTGTCTTTCCCACATACCGGGCAATGGCGGAAGCCGCGTCGTTTCCGGAATAAACCAGAAGGCAGTGAACCAGCTGGTCCAGAGTCAGCTTGTCTCCCACCAGAAAACCACAGACCTGAGAGCCGGCTTCCAGATCCAGATCTTCCTTCTGAATGACCACGGTATCGTCCAGCTTCCCGCTCTGGAGCGCGATCATGGCGGTCATCAGTTTGGTAATGCTGGCAGGATATACCCGCGCGTACAGCCCGTCCGCGTACAGAACTTCCTGACGGTCCAGATCGAACAGAGCGCCCATCTGTCCCTCGGGAAGCTCGATCAGTTCCTCATTGACCTGTCCGGAAGGGGCAACGCACAGATCCTGCGCGAAGGTCTCTCCCTGCAGGGGCTCGGTTTCCAGATAGGCAAGCTGGAATTCCTCGGAGGAACGGTAGGGAACAGTTTTGTCTCTCAGGGTATCTCCGCGGAATTTATATACGATAAACACAATGCCCGTTCCAATCAGAAGCAGAAGAAGGATCATCAGAAACGTGGTTCTTTTCGGTTTTTTTCTCATCTTCTGCATTCTTCCCGCAGGCCGGGCGCCGCGGATTGGTCCGGGGGTTTCTTTCTTCTTTTTCATTTACAAATAGTCCTCTCTTCTGCTGATTCGCGGCAGATCCCGGTACTCCCGGTTCTGCAGTCCCACGTTGAGAACAATTCCCATTCCCAGATAAAGACTGACCAGGGAAGTCAGACCATAGCTGACAAAGGGAAGCGGAGTTCCGGTATTCGGCATCAGTCCGGTCGCCACACAGATGTTGATAAAACTCTGAAAGGCGATGATGGTGCCCACCCCGCAGCAGATAATCCTCCCCGACAGGTCCTTTGCCTGCAGACTGATCCGCAGACATTCCAGGCAGATAAACAAAAGCAGCAGGACAATCAGCGTACAGCCGAGAAAGCCCAGCTCCTCTCCTGCCACGGCAAAAATAAAGTCTGTCTGAATCTGGGAGACGAAATTGCCGTTGTTGGCGGAGGACACACTGTTGTTGTTCAGGCCCTTTCCGGCCAGTTCACCGGAACCGATGGCGATAATGGAGTTTCGCTGCTGCTCGGTGTCATCGGAGTATTCCTCATTTTCCGGATAGAGCCAGGACATGATACGGTCCCTCTGATAATCCTGAATCAGATTCTGATCCGGCTGGACCACAATAGCCAGGAAAATAATCATAAGCGGAACAACGATCAGAACCGCCCCGCCGATGATTTTGTAGCTCAGTCCGGCCATGTAGATCAATACACAGAACAGAACCGTCACCGTGATGGTGTTCTTCAGGTCCGGCTGTATGTAAATCAGAGCCAGCGGGATCAGAAGAAGAAGCGCCGATTTCGCGATGGTCGGAACCGTATTCAGGTCTTCCTCGTGATCCATGAAAAATTTCGCGAAAAACAGGATCAGGATAATCTTGGACAGCTCTGTGGGCTGAAAACGAATGAAACCAAGATCGATCCACCTGGTTGCGCCGCCCGCTGTGGATCCGAAAATACGCACGGCGAGAAGCATGACAATGTTGAACAGATACATCAGCCAGGAAAAATTCAGAATCCAGCTGAAATCCATCAACGAAACCACCACCATCACAATCAGTCCGAACAGGACGCCTGCCAGCTGGCGGTTGCGCAGAGATTCCATGGCGCTTCCCACCAGAAGGACACCGATCGTACTGATCGCGATCAGCAGAACCACCAGTCTGAAGTTGTAGAATCTCAGTTTGTACTGTTTTATCATAAGTATCACCCAGAATTTTTCTTAATCTTTAACGGAATGCAGATGCGAAGAACCGGCGGCTGGCCTTTCACCTCGAAGGTGACGCCCGTGTCCATCACGGAGAAATACCGGGCGGCGGTCTTCTGAAAATCATTCTGCATCATGGCTATGATCTGTGGAGAGCAATTCATTCGTTCCGAAACCAAAAGCAGTTTCATTCTGTCTTTTGCAACCTTACTGGAATTTCTTTTTTCTGTCAGGAACGACCACATAGCTGCCCTCCTTACTTTCTGCGGAATCTGGCGAAAAAGCCTTTTTTGGCTGAGATAACCGGGAAGGGAACTTCTTCTCCCAGAAGTCTTCGGCAGATATTGCGGTACTCCTCTTCTGCCTGGGAGTGCTTTCCGGACAGAGGCTCTCCCTGATTGGTGGAGATGACAATCTGTTCATCGTCAGGCACCGTGCCGATGAGATCCACCGCCAGGATATCCACCACGTCATCCACGGACATCATATCGCCCCTGCGGATCATATCCGGACGAAGGCGGTTGATGATCAGATGGATTTTCCGGATTTCCGCGGCTCCGAGAAGCCCGATGATCCGGTCCGCGTCCCGGATCGCGGAGACTTCCGGGGTGGTTACCACCAGAGCGTGATCCGCGCCGGCGATGGCGTTTTTGAAGCCCTGTTCGATTCCCGCGGGGCAGTCCAGAAGGATATAGTCAAATTCCTCCCGCAAAGAGTCGGTCAGCTTGACCATCTGTTCCGGGGAGACCGCGGATTTGTCCTTGGTCTGCGCGGAGGGCAGCAGGTACAGATTCGGCGTCCGTTTGTCCTTGATGAGCGCCTGTTTCAGTCTGCAGCTGCCGTTCACCACATCCACCAGATTATAGACAATCCGGTTCTCAAGTCCCATCACCACATCCAGGTTCCGAAGACCGATGTCGGTATCCACCACCACTACTTTTTTGTCCTGCATCGCAAGACCCATGCCGATGTTGGCGACGGTGGTCGTTTTTCCGACCCCGCCTTTTCCCGAGGTAATCACAATTACTTCACTCATATCTGTTCCTCCTGATAATCGTTCCCATCCTCCGGGTATTCTCTTTCGTGTTTTAGTCTGTGGATGAGTTACTGGTATCAGACGAAGCGACTCCGGTAACAATATTTTTCTCATCTGCCAGATTGAAGATATATTTAAATACATCATTTGCGACAAGACAGGCGTTTCCGGAAGAATATCCATTGGGGATCCGGATGGCCATGGCCACTTCCGGCTCATCCGCCGGCGCGAAACCGATGAACAGACCATGGTCCGGCCGCGTGGTGGCTTCCTGGGCGGTTCCGGTTTTGCCTGCCACAGACATTCCAAGTCCGGCGAATTCCGGATGGGTCTGAATCACCCGCTGCATTCCCGAGTGAATATCCTCCCAGAGACTGTTGGGAAGATCAATTTCACTCTGGATACCAGGCGTATAATCTTCGATCAGCTCGCCGCTGCTGTCCGTCACCTTGTCCATCAAAGAGAGCTTAAAGCTGGTTCCCTCGTTGGCGAGGGTGGTCACGTAGCGCGCCAGCTGGCTGGTGGTATACAGATGCGTACCCTGTCCCATATAGGAAGGCACCGCGTACTGATCGGATACCTGGGGCGCGGACTCCGTGATCTCGATTCCGGTGGTCTTGTCCAGATCCAGCAGACTTGCGTAAGTGTGCAGGGTCTGCAGACTCCTGGTTTCCGAGAAATCGCCGTTCTCATTCTCACCGGCCAGAAAACCGATGGTGTTAAAGAATACGTTGCAGGACTGCTCAATGGCGGAAGTCAGGGTCAAAGCCCCGTGTCCCGCGCGGTTCCAGCAGTTGATCGGCGGCTCCACCAGGTCAAAGACACCGGAGCATTCGATGGCGGTGTCCTCATCAATCAGATGGGCCTCCACGCCGGCGATCGCCGATACCAGCTTAAAGGTGGATCCGGGCGCGGTTCTCTGCTGGGTGGCTTTGTTGAACAGCGGTGATGTTAGGTCCGTGTTCAGTTTCGCGTAGTATTCCTGATCCATCTGGTTGGCCAGACGGTTGTTGTCGTATCCCGGGTAGGTGACGCAGGCCAGAACCTCTCCGGTGTTGGCGTCCGTCACGACACAGGACGCGGAACAGGGATCCAGAGCCAGCTGTCCCGGCGTAATCTCCAGCATGTTGATTTTGGCAATCATGAAATCATAGGAAGAAGTCGCGCCGGTTAACAGAGATTCATACATTCCGTCGTCTTTGGACAGAACACCCTGGTCATACAGGACGAGACACAGCTCCGTTCCGGAGACGGTATCCTCCTGCAGCATATACTTGTACAGAAGCTTGCTGAAATCGGTGTCTGTCTCCAGATAATCCGTGATATATTCCGCGAGAGCCTGATAAACTTCTCTGGAATCCAGATACTCTCCTTTGGGTGAAAGTTTCGAGATATCAATCCAGTTCTGTCTCGCGGCGTAGGTCAGATAGTCCTGAAGACTGATGCTCTGATCTTCTTCCCAGGCCTGATAAGTGGCATCGTTATGGTCAATGGAATTCGAAAGAAGAATTTCCAGCTTATCCGTGAGCAGGGTATCCGCGATATAATGGATATACTCCTGCATCTGTTCATCCAGATCCCGGAACGCCTTCGGGGAATCTCCCGTTAGCTCCTGAGTTATTCTACCAAAAATATCCTGCTGCTTTTGCTGAAATTTGGCATATAAATTTTTTTCTGTCTCCGATGCGTCCTCATCATCAAAATCGGTGATATCGATGACGCTGTTGGCGATCAGAGCATTGTAGACATCATAAATCGGAATCATGATCTGGCTGGCATCCGAGACAGCCTCCACGTCAAAGGTTTTCGCGGGAACGATCTTGGACAGGAGGATACCTGCCAGCCGCTGTTCCAGAATGTGGTAGATGTTCTTCTGCATATCCCGGTCGATGGTCAGATAGACATCATTTCCCGCCTCCGGCTCTACCCGGCTGTCCTCGTCAATCTGGAGAACCTTTCCCAGGTTGTCCACGTAGACGGTTTCCTCTCCGTCCACACCCTGAAGCTCCGTCTCCATATACTGTTCGATGCCTGCCTTTCCGACTACAGCATCGGAAGAATAGTCCTCTCTCTCCTCCCGCAGCGCTTCCAGCTCTTCGCTGGACGCCTGGCCGGTATAGCCGATGATGGAAGAAAAATAGACGCCGTCATCGTAGGTACGGATGGAATCTTCCACCACCTCCACGCCCTGAAGGCTGTCCTGGTTCTCCATGACAGCGGCGATGGATTCATTGCTCACCTGGGTGGCGATGGTCACAGGCATATATTTCTGGAAACTGTTGGTGGACAAAGCGTAACGGATCTTCGTCATATCCAGAAGCTCCTCGGGGGAATACTCCTGAGGCAGTCCATACTCCGCCAGTTCTTCCGGGGTGTAGGCTTCCTGGCCTTCCAGAACCAGATAGAACCGTTCGTCCCCGGTCAGATAGTCCATGATTTCCTCCGCCGTGGAAGAAGCCTGTTCCTTAGTCATATCTTCGATCAGCGCTTCGCCATAGATGTCCGCGCGGAACCGGTCCAGGGTGACGCCCTCGTCCACATCAAAGACGTACTGGCCGTCGTCATCCAGGACAATATGGAAGGTGACATCCACGGAATCTCCGTTTTCCGTCAGAATCTGAAGCACCCGGTACGCGGTGCTGTTCAGAGTCAGATTCCGGACCCGGTCACTTTCATAAGTTCCGTTGTCCTCCAGTGTAATGGAGTAGGCCAGCTCGTTGGAGGCCAGGAGTTTTCCGTTGCGGTCATAAATATTTCCCCGGGTGCTTTTCAGCGTCCGGGTCTTGGTCGTCCGCATATTGAAATCATCCACATACTCTTCCCCTTCCATGATCTGCAGCTGGAAAAGGCGGTGAATCAGTACACAGGCAAGCGCCAGAAACACAAGTCCCAGTACGGTCGTTCTCGGAATTGACAATTTTTTCAGTAGTTTTTTTACTTTATTAACCAAAATGAATCACTGTCCTTTGTAGTTCGTCTTCCCATAAAACGATAGTTGATTTTGTAGAGAACCGGATAGACCAGAATGGTCAAAAGCACGGTGTACAAAAGCTCCGGTACCATGATCCGGTAAAAATACACGCCGAATCCCAGACGGCCGCGAAGCAGGAACTGCAGTCCGTAGACAGCCAGGCTGTACGCCAGATCTCCGATCCCCACCAGGCAGAGGGGAACTTTCCAGTCGTCGTCATAAAAGATCTGACAGCCGAAGCCGGCACAGTATCCCAGATACATATAGATCAGAGCATAGAAGCCAAACAAGGATCCGTAGAACAGATCCACGAGAAAGCCGCAGAAGAAGCCTACGAACAGGCCGGTCTTTTTTCCCCGCAGGAATCCCATGGAAATGCAGAGGATCACCAGCAGGTTCGGCGTGATCGATCCGATGGAAATCAGCTGCAGAAGCGTACACTGCAGCAGAAACGAAAACAGGATCAGAACTGCCGGAATCAATTTATTCTTCATCGCTGTCTTCCATCCCCTCTTTTTGTGTGGTGATTACCAGTACATGTTTCAGATGCGCGAAATCCACCGGCGACACAATGGTTCCCGTCTTGGTCAGATTATTGGAGTCCATCTCCACTTCACTTACGTAGCCGATGAACAGGCCGGGCACGTATTTGTCACTGATGTTGGAGGTGACAATCCGCTCGCCCTCCTGGATTTCATCTTCCGCGTCATACATCTGGGAAAAACGCAGTTTTCCCTCATCGATCAGTTCCAGGTCTCCCTGAACCACGCAGGTGTCCGAGGTGCTGACGGCCTGTCCGCTCACGTTGCTGCTGTCATCGATGATGGCACGCACGGATGCCCAGTGGTCTCCCACTTCCGTCACGATTCCCACCAGGCCCCGGTCGGCGATTACATTCATATCCGGCTGAATTCCGTCCGCGCTTCCCCGGTTGATGACGAAGACATCGTACCAGTTTCCGGGATCCTTGGAGATGATCTGCGCGGCTACTTTCGGATATTCATCGTATTCCTGGTCCAGTTCATACATGGTCTTGAGATCTTCCAGATCCGCCTGTTCCAGAACCAGAGCGTTGTTCTGTTCCGTCAGGGCGACGATCTGCTGGCGGAGCTGTTCATTCTCCTTCTGAAGATCTTCTTTGGAACGGAAACTGTCTTTGATTTTCGTAAGACCTTTCCCGATCTCGTTGATGCTGTTTTCAAAAGGGATCACCACATAACCGGCCAGATTCCGAAGAGGCGCCGTCGTGATTCCCGAGGCAAAGACCGTCGCGATCAGGCCGATACAGAGAAAGGTCATGATCGCCAGGGTGTGTTTGCTTTTTATTTTAAAATGAATTTTAAATTTCTTTTTCATAGAATCCTCACCTCACCGTCCGGTCTGTCAGAGTTTCCGCTGTTTGATGGGCGAAGCCCACGGACGCAGTTCCTTGTCCCGGATGATTTTCTCCAGTCCTTCAATGGTACTCATCTCGAAAAGCGTGGACAGCCGGAAACTGTATCCGGTGATGCCTCCGAGATAACTGTCGATAAAGGGAATTCTCGTGCTGCCTCCTGCCAGCCAGATTCCCTCCTGGGCAATCTGGTAAGCGATCTGCGGCGGGATTCTCTCCAGGAAGGATTTGATCTGGCCGCCCAGGGAATCCACGCAGCCGGAGATGCCTTCGTTGACCACAGCAGAAGAAATCACCTCTTCTCTCGGAAGCCCCGAGACACTGTCGATGCCCACCACTTTGCGCATTTCCCGGTTCTGGGTATTGAGCCGGCCCACGGTGGTTTTCAGCTGCTGGGCCGTTCTCTTTCCGATATTCAGGTTATAATTCCGGCGGATTTCTCCGATGATGTTCTCGTCCATCTGCATTCCGCCCATGGGAATGCTCTTGCTGATAATCACCCGTCCGCCGGCAATCACGGAGAGCTCCGTACTCTGTGCCCCGATGTTGATCAGCATGCTTCCCTTGCTGTCCCGCAGAGGAAGGCCCAGAGCGAGGGCGTCGGCCAGGGGGGATTCCACCATCATAACCTTATTGTTCTGGAGCATGCTCCCGTTGGCCACGGTATAGTAGGCACGCTTTTCGATGGCTGTGGCATCCACCGGGACCGAGAAATAAATCAGAGAGCCGAACGGCGTGAAAGATTCAATCCGTTTCAGCATCAGGTACAGACCGACCTCCATGGTTGAAATGTTGGCAATCTTTCCATTCTGGATCGGACAGTCCACATGAATATTCCGGGGTGTCTTCTCATACATTTCATAGGCGTCATTCCCCACCGCCAGAATCTGGCGTTTGCTGCGGATGGCTACCATGTTCTTTTCCCGGTATTTTTTATCTTTTGAAAGTGAATAGATTTTGACACTGCTGGTGCCAAGATCCACTCCGTATACTCTGCGAAGCATACTTTCTCCCCTTACTCTTCCTATCTGATGATCTGCTCCCGGCGCATACTGACATAGCAGTGATCTCCTATGACAATATGATCCAGCAAATGAATGTCCAGCAGTTCACCGGCCTGATATATTTTCTGGGTCACCAGAAGATCTTCCCGGCTGGGGGTCGGATCTCCGCTGGGGTGGTTGTGCAGAAGCAGGATGTTCACCGCTCCCTGACGGAGCGCTTCCAGATACAGTTCTCTGGAAGAAATCAGGGAAGCGTTCACCGTTCCGGTGGAAATCACTTTCTCAGCCAGAAAACGGTTTTTGGTATCCAGCATCACACACAACAGAGATTCCCTTTCTTCATGGCGGAATCGTTCCATATAATAATCGGCCACCGTCTCCGGCTGTGTAAAGGAAAGACGTTCTTTCGCCTGCATTCCTGCCAGGCGTACCGACAATTCACCGATACACTGAAGCTGAACGCCTTTGACCTGCCCGATTCCCGGAATCTCCATCAACTCCGGAAGAGACAGGTGATAAAGGCCCAGAAGGCCTTCGTAAGGCGGTTTGGAACGGCTCAGTACTTCCGAAGCCATCTGTACACAGTCCAGACCGGCGGTTCCGCTGCGCAGGATCACTGCCAGCAGTTCCGAATCCGACAGGCTTTTCGGTCCCCGGGCGAGACACTTCTCATAGGGACGTTCTTCCTGCGGTTTTTCTTTGATCATAAGTGCTCCTTCCCACTCTCTTCGGTCTATGTAGGAAAAATCGCATCTTACATTCTAGCACAAAAATCAGGGGATGTACACATCCCCTGTGGAATTTTAAAGGATTTCACAAACCATTCAAAGTTTCGGCAGCGGAGCGTATTTCCCTGCGACCGCCTCGGCCACCTTGATTCCGTCCATGGCCGCGGAGGTGATGCCGCCCGCGTATCCCGCGCCTTCTCCGCAGGGATAAATTCCGGCCGCCGTGCTTTCCAATTCCGGATTTCTCAGAATCCGGACCGGAGAAGAGGTGCGGCTCTCCACACCGCTGATCAGCGCGTCCGGATCCGCGAATCCATGGATTTTCCGGTCAAAAGAGCGGATTCCTTCTTCAATGGCGTCTCCCACAAAGTTCGGAAGAACCGCCCGTACGTTTGCCAGGGTCCAGCCGCCTTTCATGGAGGGGCGGATCTGCCCCAGGATGGTACTCTTCTGCCCCAGGCAGAAATCCCGGAAGGTCTGAACCGGGATCTTTCCCTTTCCGGCTGTGTAGGCGGCCCGTTCCAGTTCCCGCTGAAAGGCGATGCCTCCCAGCACGCCGGGATCCGGGAAATCCTCCGGCCGCACAGTGACAATGAGCGCGCTGTTGGCGTTGCGGGAATCCCGTGCCTGATAACTCATGCCGTTGACTGCCAGCATTCCTTCCTCGGAGGACGCGTTCACCACATAGCCGCCCGGACACATGCAGAAACTGTAGACGCCCCTTCCTGTTTCAGTCTGGTGCGTCACCTTGTAACTGGCGGCGCCCAGGTAAGGATTCTCCTTCTCCTTGTACATCGCCAGATTGATCAGTTCCTGGGGATGTTCCACCCGCACGCCCACGGCAAAAGCCTTGGGCTCCATGGGAATCTTTCGTCTTAGCAGCATGGAAAACGTATCCCTGGCGCTGTGGCCGATGGCGAGAACGCAGACCTGGGCCGGAATCTCTTCTTTGCAGCCGAGAATCACGCCCTTCAGCCGGCCGTCCCGGATATCCAGGTCTGTCACCTGGGTTTCAAAACGGAATTCTCCGCCCATGGATTCAATCTGCCGGCGCAGGGTTTCCACGATGGGCACCAGAAGATCCGTCCCCAGATGCGGTTTCTGGTCATAGAGGATTTCCCTGGGAGCGCCTGCCTTCACAAACCGGGAAAGCACCTCTTTATTCCTGCCGGAGGGATCTTTCACCAGGGTATTGAGCTTACCGTCTGAGAAGGTACCGGCTCCGCCCTCTCCGAACTGAACGTTGGAGTTGGGGTCAAGCACGCCGCTCTCCCAGAAACGCTCCACGGTTTTTCTGCGCTCCCGGGCGGTCTGTCCCCGCTCCAGAATCAGAGGCCGGTATCCCGCATGGGCCAGATACCAGCCGCAGAACAGGCCGGCAGGCCCGCTTCCCACGATCACCGGTCGGTGGCTCAGAGGCGTTTCCCCGCAGGGGGGAAAATGATACCGCTGCTTGTTGATTGACATAATATGATTATCGTGAACCTTTTTCAGGATTTTCTTTTCATTTTTTACGGTTACATCAAGGGTATACCGGTATACTTTCTTCTCCGGCTTTCTGGCGTCCAGAGAGCGCCGTTCGATCTCATAGGAGAAGGGTTCCTGGCTGCCAAGGCGCAGCAGCTTTCGAATCTTTTTCTCCAGATCGTCTTCGCTGTGAGAAACCGGCAGGGATACCTGATTCAGTCGAATCATTTCTTCCATCCTTTCCTGTGTATTTCAGTACCTAAGTATAACGCAAACCCCTGCCGAGAACAAGAAGTTTTCATTTTCTTTGCGCGAAGGGGCGGATCGTGTTATGATACAGAAAGAGGTGATTGAAATTGGCTGAAAAATATACCAGAGAATATGAAGTGTACTGTCCCAGAACCCAGAAAAAAGCAAAGCATACCGTGGAGTACGCGAAGGCAACCTGTACCCGTGTCCCGGATACTCTGCTGCATTTTCACTGCAGTCTGCAGGGAACCTGCAAAGACTGCGAGAAAGATTACTGGGACTGAGAAGCACTCTTCTGTTTGAATTGCGGCAATCATTCCGCCGCGGCGCTGCGCCCGGCGATGGCGCCGGTGGACCAGGCGAACTGCAGGTTATAGCCGCCGCAGGCACCATCGATATCCAGGATTTCCCCGGCGAAGTAAAGGCCGGGCCAAAGGGTGGATTCCATGGTGTCCGGCCGGACCTGGCGCACATCCACGCCGCCGGAACACACCTGGGCGCTTTCCAGAGAATGGGCGCCGGTTACGGTCAGGCACAGATGTTTCAGGCTGTCCGGGAAACCGGCTTTTAAAAGCACCGGAATCAGCTTATCCGGAAACAGGCCGCAAAGCAATTCTTTTTCGTTCTTATACGGACACTGTTCTTTTCGCATTTCCAGGAAGGCTTCCAGAGTCTTTTCTTCAAATTCCGGCAGAAAATCCAGTTCCAGCTCCACCGGCAGCCCGGCGTCCAGAGCGCGGACCGCGTAGCGGCTCAGCTGAAAAATAGGAATTCCGGAGATTCCATAGCCGGTCATCTGCAGTTCCCCGCTCTCAGACACGGTGGGTGTGCCGCTGATCTTTAAAGTAGCCTTCCCGTCGGTCCGCACGCCGCTCCAGGAGGAAAACCAGTCTCCCTTACAGCGCAGGGGAACCAGGGCCGGAAGGGGTTTGATAATCCGGTGGCCGAAGCTTTGTGCCAGCCGGTAACCGCTTTCGTCGGCCCCGGCGATGTTGGAAGCCGGAGACCCGGTGCAGAGAATCAGCCGGTCTGAGCGGTACGTCCATCCATCGGTCGTTACATGGAACTGGCCGTCTTCATAGCGGATCTTTTGCACCTGGGCACAGGTCTTTAATTTCACTTTCCGGTACCGGGCTTCCATCTGCAGCACTTCCAGGACGCTGGAAGCCTGCTGGCTGTGGGGATAGAGACGGCCGTCCTGATTCTTCGTATAAATTCCAAGTTTGGAAAAGAAAGAAATCGTCTGGCGGTTGTCAAAACGGTTCAGGACTTCCAGGGCAAATTCCCGTTCGGTTCCCCGGTAGGAATCCGGATAAATGTGTACGTTGGTCAGATTACATCTTCCGTTTCCGGTGGCCAGAAGCTTCTTTCCCAGACTCTGGCTGTGTTCCAGGAGAGTTACCGAGGCTCCTCCTCTGGCCGCGAAGATGGCCGCCATGAGGCCGGAGGCCCCGCCTCCCACGATAAGTACCGATCGCTGCCGATCCATTGCTATTCCTCCTGTGGAAGCGTTACAAGTTTTTCATCAACCAGTTTCTGCAGGGATTTTAAAATTCCCAGTTTCGCGTGTTCCCAGGTCAGGCCGCCCTGGAAATAAACGGCGTAAGGCGGTTTCATGGGACCGTCCGCGCTCAGCTCAATGGAAGATCCCTGAACAAACGCGCCGGCCGCCATAATCACCTGGCTGTCGTAGCCCGGCATATCCCAGGGTTCCGGATCCACATAACTGTCCACCGGCGCCGCCGCCTGGATTCCCTTGCAGAAGGCGATGACCCCTTCCGGAGTTCCAAGCGTCACGGCCTGAATGATATCCTGCCGGGGTTCGCTGCCGTCCGGCACCACCGCAAATCCGAGCTTTTCATAGACATTGGCCGCGAAAATCGCTCCCTTCAGCGCGCCTTTCACCACCATGGGCGCCAGGAAAAATCCCTGATAGAAGGACTGATTCACGCCTAAGGTGGCCCCTACTTCCATGCCAAGTCCCGGGGAAGTCATCCGGTAGGAAGCGTTTTCCACCAGTTCCTTTTTTCCCACCAGGTAGCCGCCGATGGGGGCCAGTCCGCCGCCGGGGTTCTTGATCAGAGAGCCTACCATCAGATCCGCTCCCACGTCGGTGGGTTCGATCACATCCACAAACTCTCCGTAACAGTTGTCTATCATACAGGGAAGATCCGGCCGGCATTGCTTCACGAAGGCGATGGCCTCTCCGATCTGACGTACGGAGAAGGAGGGACGGGTCTGATAGCCCTTGGAACGCTGGATGGTGACCAGTTTCGTGCGCTCATGGATGGCTTCGCGGATCGCGGGGAAATCAAAACTTCCGTCTTCCAGAAGATCCACCTGGCGGTAGGTGATTCCGTACTCCGCCAGAGAACCGCTGGAAGGACGGATTCCGATCACTTCCTCCAGTGTGTCGTAGGGTTTTCCGGCGATGGACAAAAGCTCATCTCCCGGGCGCAGATTGCCGAACAGCGCGATGGCAAGGGCATGGGTTCCGCAGGCGATCTGCGGACGTACCAGCGCGGCCTCCGCGTGAAAGGTGTCCGCGTAGACCTGTTCCAGGGTATCCCGGCCCAGATCGTTATACCCGTATCCGGTGGAGGTGCCCAGGCAGGCTTCGCTCACCCGGTTCTTCTGCATGGCTGCCAGCACTTTCATCTGATTGTACTCGGCAGTCTCATCGATTTTATCAAAACGCGGCTTCAGATCCCGGATGATCTTCTGTCCGAACGCATAGACCTGAGGGGAGATCCCCAGGCTTTCATACATTGCTCTCATATCCTTCATGATTTTTTATCCCTCACAAATCTTTTTCTCCTCGCAGATTCGCAGCATGGCTTCCAGAATCCGCGCTTCTTCGTAATCGTATTCTTCTTTGTTCATCCAGATGACATCCCGCTCCCGTTTGAACCAGGTGATCTGGCGTTTGGCGAAATGTCTGGTATCCCGTTTCAGAATCCGGACGGCCTCCTCAAGGGGAAGTTCTCCGTCCAGGTAAGCCAGGATTTCCTTATAGCCCAGTCCCTGCATGGAGACCAGCTCCCGGCTGCACCCCATGGCTTTCAGGCGCTGCACTTCTTCCACCAGGCCCTCTTCCATCATCTGGTCCACCCGCCGGTCGATCCGTTGGTAGAGAATCTCCCTGGGGGCGTTCAGGACGAAATAGGCCAGATGATAAGGGGATTCCTTTTCCTGTTCCTGCCGGTTATGAAGGGAGATCGGATAATGATTCTCCTCATAAAATTCCAGAGCCCGGATCACACGTTTCTGGTTATTGGGATGAATTTTTTCGGCGCTTTCTTCATCCACCTGTGCCAGCAGACGGTGGAGATATTCCGGCCCCTTTTCTCTTGCCAGCGCTTCCAGCCTGCGCCGGTACGGGCTGTTCTCCCCTTCCCTGGAGAAATCAATGTCCCGGGTGACCGCCTGAATATAAAAGCCGGTCCCTCCTACGAGAAGAGGGATTTTTCCCCGGGAATAAATGTCTTCCATGGCAGCTTTTGCCATCTGCTGAAAACGGACTACGTGGAACTCCTCTCTCGGATCCAGTACGTCCACCAGATGATGGGGAATTCCCTGCATTTCCTCCGGCCGGATCTTGGCGGATCCGATGTCCATGTATTTGTAAACCTGCATGGAATCCGCGGAGATGATCTCCGCGTCCAATGCCTTGGCAAGTCCGATGGACAGTTGGGTCTTTCCCACTGCTGTCGGGCCTGTCAGCACCACTAATGGTCGTCTCATAGCATTCACCTGTCTATACGATTCTTTTGAATTTCTTCTCCAGCTCTGTGCGGGTCATGGAGATGATCGTCGGTCTGCCGTGGGGGCAGTGATAAGGATTCTCCAGGGTCAGAAGCTGGTCAATCAGCTGGTTCGCCTCCGCCGGGGACAGACGGGAATTGCCCTTCACCGCGGCCTTGCAGGCCATGGTGGCCATCCGGCCGGCGAAAATTTCCGCGGAAATCTTTCCGTCTCTCTCCAGCTCGTCCAGCATTTCCACGAAAAGCTGTCCCTCCGTGTATCCGTACAGATCCACCGGAACCGTGTGGATGCTGTATTCTTTTCCGCCGAAAGGCTCAATCTCAAAACCAAAGTTCCGAAACAGATCCCTGTGGCTGTTCAGAAGGGTTTCCTCCTGAAGAGTCAGGCTGACCAGAATCGGAGGACTGAGATACTGGGAGAGAATTTCTTTTTCCTGGTACTGACGGACGATCTTCTCGTAGAGAACCTTCTCATGTGCCGCGTGCTGGTCGATGATGTAGAATTTATCTTCATACTCCACCAGCCAGTACGTATCGAAAATCTGCCCGATCAGCCGGTGGCGGCTGCGGGCGTTCTGAGACAGCATCCGGTTCTCGAAGAGATTCATCTGCTGTCCGGAAATTTTAGTTGGTTCGGCGTCCCTGGGCTCTTTCGTATGGTCCGGCGCCGGCTCTTTGACGGTTTTTTGCTGAAAGAGTGCCTCCTCTTTGGGATTCAGCGGCGGCGTGGTCTGGCGCATCCGCTCCTCCAGAAGTTCCCAGCGGTTTTTTGGCCGTTCTTCTCTTGCGGGCAGTTCCCGGGAAAGGGGCTGCCGGTGTTCATTTTGGGAAGGCGCCGCAGGCTTTGGCTGTCCGTTGGCACCGCTTTCTTGCAGTTTCTGCCGCTCACGGGTTTCGAAAGGTTCCGGAATCTGCCCGGCATTCTTTTTCGGCTCAGGTTCGACTTTTTCTTTTTCCGGGGCTGCCTGAACCTCGGGAATCATCTCTTTTCCCCGGAGGGTCTGCAGAATCGCCTGATAGATCTGCTCGTAGACTTCCTGGCCGTTGGAGAAGCGGACTTCCATTTTAGCCGGGTGCACGTTCACGTCCAGATCGTTTCCGGTCATCTCAATCTGCAGGGAGGCAAAGGGGAAACTGTGCTGCATCATATAACCCTTGTAAGCGTCCTCGATGGCTTTGGAGATGATTTTATTTTTCACATATCTTCCATTGATATAATAATTTTCAAAATTGCGGTTTCCCCGGCTCACAGCCGGTTTTCCGATATAGCCGGTGATTTTCAGGGAATCCGTTTCATACTGGACTTCCAGGATTTCCCGGGTAATGTCCCGGCCGTAAATCTGGTAAATCACATCTCTTCGGTTGTAATTGCCGGAGGTGTGAAGCTTTACCTGTCCGTTGACAATATATTTAAAGGAAATCTCCGGGTGGGACAAAGCCAGCTGTTCCATCAGACTGCTCACATAATTTCCCTCGGTGACAGCCGCTTTTAAAAACTTGCTCCGGGCCGGAACATTATAAAACAGATTGTGCACCAGAAACGTGGTGCCCTCCGGAGCTCCGATTTCTTCCAGCGACTTCTCCTCTCCGCCCTCGATGACGTAGCGTACTCCGGTGATGGAGGAAGGTGTCTTGGTAATCAGCTCCACCTGTGCCACCGCGGCGATGCTGGAGAGGGCCTCTCCCCGGAATCCCAGAGAGACGATGTGCTCCAGATCCTCCACCTTCTCGATTTTGCTGGTGGCATGGCGCACGAAAGCCAGAGGAACCTGCTCTTTTTCAATCCCGGATCCATTGTCCGTGATCCGGATCAGAGATTTTCCCCCGTCTTTGATCTCCACCGTCACGGCGGTCGCGCCGGCGTCGATGGCATTCTCGGTTAATTCTTTTACCACGGAGGAGGGGCGTTCCACCACTTCTCCCGCGGCAATTTTGTCAATGGTATTTTTATCCAGAACAGCGATTTTTCTCATGGGTTTTTCCTCTTTCTTCCCTTACCAGCGGTTCTTGATTTTATTCTGCAGACGGTACAGGATATTCAGGGCGTCCATGGGCGTAAGGTTGGTCACATCCAGATCCCGGATTTCCGCGATGATGTCATCGTCCTGTACGGTGTCAAACAGAGACATCTGTTCCATGTCTACCTGATCATAGGTATAGGTGTTTTTCTTCTTCGGAGCGGTCAGATCCCGCACGGCGGAAGTGATGTCGGATTCCACCAGCTCATCGGCGATTTCCCGCGCCCGGTTCAGCACAGTGTCCGGGACGCCTGCCAGCCTCGCGACCTGAATGCCGTAGCTTCGGTCAGCGCCTCCCTTGACAATCTTGCGCAGGAAGACGATATCGTCCCCCTTTTCCTTGACTGCCACACAGTAATTGTTGACGCCGGGGATCTTTCCTTCCAGTTCCGTCAGCTCATGGTAATGAGTGGCGAAGAGGGTTTTCGCGCCCAGAAGTTTGGTGTTGCTGATATGTTCGATTACCGCCCAGGCGATAGACAGACCGTCGAAGGTGCTGGTTCCCCGCCCGATTTCATCCAGAATCAGAAGGCTTCTGGAAGTGGCGTTGCGGAGGATGTTCGCTACCTCGGTCATCTCCACCATGAAGGTACTCTGACCGCTTGCCAGATCATCCGACGCGCCCACACGGGTGAAAATCCGGTCGACGATTCCGATGTTTGCCTTTTCTGCAGGGACAAAACTTCCGATCTGTGCCAGCAGCACTATCAGCGCTGTCTGCCGCATATAAGTGGATTTTCCGGCCATGTTCGGTCCGGTGATCACGGAAATTCGTTTTTTGTGGTTGTCCAGATAGGTATCGTTGGCGATGAACAGATCGTTCTCGATCATCTGCTCCACCACCGGATGACGTCCGTTGTGGATGTCAATGACGCCGGTGGTGTTGATCTTCGGCCGCACATAGTTGTTCCTCTGAGCCACCAGGGCAAGGGAGGCAAGCGCGTCCAGAGCCGCCACGGCTTTCGCGGTTTTCTGAATCCGCACGACTTCTTTTCCAACCGTGTCCCGTACCTGGCAGAACAGTTCGTATTCCAGGGCGTAGAGCTTGTCCTCCGCGCCCAGAATCAGATTCTCCAGTTCTTTTAATTCAGGAGTCACGTAACGCTCCGCATTGACCAGAGTCTGTTTGCGGATGTAATCCTCCGGAACCAGGTCCTTGAAAGAATTGGTGACTTCCAGGTAGTATCCGAACACCCGGTTGTATTTGACTTTCATGTTCTTGATTCCCGTGCGCTCCCGCTCTTTTGCCTCCAGCTGGCTCAGCCACTGTTTTCCTTCTGATTTGGAGCGGCGGTAATTGTCCACTTCTTCGTGATAGCCCTCACGGATGATTCCTCCATCCTTCATGGCCAGGGGAGGTTCCTCCACGATGGCTCGGGATACCAGATCCTCCAGGTCTTCCATGGCGTCCATGTCGTCGAGGATCCGTGTCAGCAGGGCAGAATGAAATTCCTTCAGCAGATCTCTCAGAAACGGCAGCATCTTCAGGGAAGCCCGAAACGCCACCAGATCCCTGGGATTGGCGGATTTATAGCTGATCCTTCCCACCAGACGCTCCAGATCATAGATCGGTCCCAGATATTCCCGAATTTCCTCCCGTAAAAGAGCGTTCTGGTTCAGTTCCTCGATGGCGTCCAGACGTTCTTCGATGGAAGCTTTGTCGATCAGCGGCTGCTCCACATATCCCCGCAGGGTGCGGGCGCCCATGGCGGTACGGGTTTTGTCCAGTACCCACAGAAGGGAGCCTCTCTTCTGCTTTTCCCGCAGAGTCTCCACCAGTTCCAGGTTCCGCCGGGTAGAGCTGTCGATGAGCATGAACTTGTCCGCGGAATAAGGGTGGATGGAAGTCATATGGGTCATGGAGGATTTCTGTGTCTCCGTCAGATACAGAAACAGCGCTCCGGTGGCGATCATTCCGCTGTCGTAATCCCTCAGTCCGATTCCTTCCAGCGTACTTACATGAAAATGGTCTTTCAGGGCACGCTCACAGGTGTCAGGATCGAAATGCCAGGATTCCAGCGCGTTGACGTAGATATTCATGCGATTCTTCAGATCGTCAATGTCCAGACCGCTCATCAGAAAGGAATCGTTGCAGATGATCTCCGCCGGCGAGAATTTATTGATTTCGTCCAGCATTTTCTGCTCCCGGTCAATCTCCGTCACATAACAGTCTCCGGTGGTGATATCCGCGATGGCGCAGCCGAAATGATCCTCGGTGAAAACAATGGACATCAGGTAGTTGTTTTTCGACTCGTCCAGAGAGACCGCGTCCAGAACCGTTCCGGGAGTCACCACCCGGATCACTTCCCGTTTCACCAGGCCTTTGGTGGTTTTCGGATCGCTGACCTGTTCGCAGATGGCGACTTTGTAGCCTTTCTCAATCAGTTTGTTCACATAGGTATCGGCAGCATGATAAGGGACACCACACATGGGTGCCCGCTCTTCCAGTCCACAGTCTTTTCCTGTCAGGGTGATCTCCAGCTCTTTCGACGCGGTCAGCGCGTCGTCAAAGAACATTTCATAGAAATCTCCCAGACGGTAAAACAGGATACAGTCTTTGTATTCTTCTTTTGTCTTTACATATTCCTGCATCATTGGTGATAAAGCCATCAGATTTTCTCTCCTATATAATAAAAGCCTTTGCATTCCTTCAGACGGACGTCCGCAAGACTTCCGATCAGAGAAGGATCCCCGGGGAAATGGACCAGCAGATTCTGGCTCATTCGTCCGGTGAGCATTCCCGGCGCGGTACGGCTTTCTTCCTCCACAAGAACTTCCTGGACGGTTCCCAGGAACCGGGAAGAAGCGGCACGTCCTTTTTCCTGTACCAGAGCCAGGAGGCGGTCGAACCGGTCTTTGACCACATCCTCCGGAACCTGGTTCTCCATGGAGGCGGCAGGGGTGCCGCTTCGTTTGGAATAGATAAAGGTAAATGCCGTGTCATAGCCCACCTGTTCCACAACGTTCAGGGTTTCCTGGAAATCTTCTTCTGTCTCCCCGGGAAATCCCACGATGATGTCCGTGGTCAGGGAAATGTCCGGAACCGCGCGGCGGATTTTTTCCACCAGATTCAGATATTTCTCCTGACCGTACCGGCGGTTCATCTCTTTGAGAATCCGGCTGCTGCCGGACTGCAGAGGAAGATGAAGGTGACGGCAGATTTTTTTGCTCTTTGCCATCACCGCAACGAGTTCGTCGGACAGATCTTTGGGATGGGAGGTCATGAAACGGATCCGTTCCAGGCCCTCAATTTTCTCGATTTCTTCCAGAAGCGCCGCGAAACTCATGGGATTCTCCAGAGTCTTTCCGTAGGAATTCACGTTCTGGCCCAGCAGCATGACTTCTTTTACTCCGTCCGCGGTCAGCCGCTCGATCTCGCGGAGAATGGCGCGGGGATCCCGGCTGCGCTCCCGTCCGCGCACATAGGGAACGATGCAGTAGCTGCAGAAATTGTTGCAGCCGAACATGATATTGACCCCCGATTTGAAAGAATACTTCCGGTCGGTGGGAAGATCCTCCACGATCTGGTCGGTCTCCTGCCAGATGTCGATGACCATCCGGTCACTCATCAGCATGGTGGCCAGCAGTTCCGGGAATTTATAGAGATTGTGGGTTCCGAAAATCAGATCCACAAAGGAGTAGCTTTTTTTGATTTTTTCTACCACATGAGATTCCTGCATCATACAGCCGCACAGGGCGATCCGCATGTGGGGATTTTTCTTTTTCAGACTGTGCAGATGTCCCAGGCGCCCGTAGACACGCAGGTTGGCGTTCTCCCGCACGGTACAGGTATTGTATAAGACAAAATCCGCCTCTTCTCTTTCGCTCTTTTCATATCCCGCCTGTTCCAGAATGCCCACCAGTTTCTCGGAATCTCTGGCGTTCATCTGGCATCCGAAGGTATTGACACAGAAGGTCAGTTTCCTCCCTGCTTTCTCAGACAGCTGCTGGACTTCCCGGCGGGCAATTTCCAAATATTCATACTGTCTTTTTGTCTCGTTCATGTTTTTTCCTTTCTTTTCTCAGTCAACTGCAATTATATCAACCTGTTCTTCCGGATGCAAGTTTTTTCCGGCGTTTTTCCAGGGCGTCCGCCTCGTTCAGGAGAAATTCCAGCGGAACGGTTTTCAGCTCCTCATACACCTCCTGAAAGTCCTGGACCGTCTCGATCTCATCTTCATCCAGGGTCTCCACAGCCACAGCAGGATTGCCGGTGAGTTCGCTGTAGTATTCCAGCGCGCTGCTGCCCACGTAGGTGGGGATTCGCTCCTGGGAACGTTCCCGCATATGGGAGAGCCGGCTTAGGGACCGGGCAAGTTTCTTCCCTTTTTTGGAGTAACAGAAGAAAAGGGTGTTCCGGCTGCGCCGGCGCACCGTCTCCCGGTCGCGGAAGTCCAGATATCCCACACTGTCGTACTCTTTGAACACATGAATCAGGGCCTGGGTCTCGTTCTCGCTGGCTGCCCGGTCATGGATGGAGCTGCGCTCATACCCTTCCGTGGGAAAATTGCCCTGGAGATCCACCCCGCGGGCGTTGCACTTCCAGTCCGCGCTCTGCTTGCGCATCATCTTCAGCATCTGGCGCAGAACCGGATTGCCGATCACCGAAAATCCCCTGCGGCTGATCTCATAACCGTCCGGATTGACCAGGGGGATGACACACAGGCTGGTCTGATCCAGCAGTTCTTCCACCGGGTACTGCCGGTCGATCAGCCGGCTGCACTCATAAGCCTGACAGTACTCTCCCGCCATCCGCAGCAGGAATTCCACATTTTTCTTCTCTCTTCCGTAGATGCCCGCGGTGCACAGAAGCACGTCCCGCCCCTTTCCGATCTCCAGCATGGGAATCACCCCGCTCGTCATGGCTCTGGCCGATCATGCGGAAACGGGTAAAGTCTCGGTATCTCTGGGACAGTTCCCGCAGCCGGCAGTAGATCGATTCATAGGCGCTCACATTGATTTCATCCAAATTCATACCCTCCCTCAGACTGACATCGTTTCTATTCATACGTAATAGTATATATGCGTCTGTCCGGCAGCGTATGCTCTTTTCATAAAAAGGACATCCTGCGTCTGCAGGATGTCCTGAAATTGCGTTCTGGTCCCAGGGACCGGTTATCCATTACTGATCCAGTTTTCTCTTGCGGGTAATCACAAGTCCTCCTGCCAGCACAGAAGCCGCGCACAGTCCTGCCAGAGGCAGAATCGGTGTCTCGTCCGCAGTGTCCGCGTTCTTTGCCTTGGAGCTGCTGGAGGAAGAAGATTTCGCCTTAGAAGAACTGCCAGAGGAAGAAGATTTCTTCTTCGCTGTGGTGGTGGTCTTCTTCGTTGAAGTTCCGGTGGTGGACGCAGCCGTCACACGGAAGGAGGTGCTGGCGGTAACTTCGCCCTCGCCTTCTTCAGCGATTTCCACTTCCGGTGCGCTTGCCCAGCTGTCGATGCCATCCGTCCACTGGTGCAGACGGTAGTAAACCGTCAGGGTTGTATTTCCGGTGGGAACCTTGGATTTGGACAGGGTCGCGCTTCCGGTATACTGTCCGTCATGATCGTCGTCACTGATGGCGATGGAGTAATTCTTGCCATCAGAGCAGCTCAGAATTACGGAATAAGGAACGTAGGCGGTATCGCCCGCTTTCGGATTCTCACGTTCCAGTCCGGCACCCTGCACGGTAAAGCTCAGACGGCTGTTCTGACGATAGGAACTGTTCACGCCCAGAATCTTGTTGTCTCCCTGATGCTCAGTGGCGTCGTATCCCGCCGCCGGAGTCGTGGTCGGCGCTGCGGTAACCTGGATGGTCTGGCTGACCGTTGCGGTCTGCCCTGCCACAGTCTGCGCTTCCTCCCAGC
Source organism: uncultured Blautia sp. (assembly GCA_963927715.1). GTDB lineage: Bacteria > Bacillota > Clostridia > Lachnospirales > Lachnospiraceae > Blautia_A. The sequence continues at coordinate 616,932 of CAWVBU010000002.1, forward strand.
TCTTTGTGCCCTCTGCCCACTCCTTCAGATCGTAAGTGATGGTCAGTGTATAGGTACCAGCCGGAACCTTCAAAGTTGCGCTTCCGCCGTAAGTATTGTCTTCTTTTAGGCCGAAATTCGCAATCGTATAACGAGTACCTGTATCATTATTGGTAAGTATAGCTCCTCTGACATTTCCTTCTTCATCTTTTGGCTGCGGTACATAAGCAGTATCTCCTGGTTTTGGATCAGGATTATCGCTCAGACCGGCGCCGGTAACGGTGAAGACCATCCGCTCTGCTTCCTCATAAGACTCTTTCAGTCCCGAGATCGTATTTTGATCTTTGTGCTGGGTGGCGTCGTAGGTATCCTTTGCCGGCGGCGTTGGCGTCGGCGTGGCTGCCGCGGCCAAAGAGCCGGTACGGCTGGCCTCGTCATAGGCGATGGTCAGGCCCGCGTTCTCGCAGACGATCGAACTGCCCAGCGCGGTGAGTTCCTCACTGGTGATCGGATAACTCTCAGCGACTTTGTAAACAGCGGTTCCCGCGTCAGTCTTGGCGCTGGTGACGCCTACCTTGGAAGCTTTGTCCCAGGCGCTGTCCACGTTGAAGGAAGCTCCGCCTGCCAGATACAGGTTCCGCTCCGTCTTCTTATCCGCGGTCTTGTTTCCGGTGATGGTGAGCGCTCCGGACAGAATGTTGCCGGTTCCGGACAGATAGACCGCGCCGCTGTCGGACGCGTTGCCGGTGATGGTACAGCCGCGCAGTACCACCGTACCCTCACTGTAGATCACCGCGCCGCCCTTTTCCGTGGAGGCAGCGGTGGAACCGTCCAGTTTCACATTGCTGACCGTCAGAGTCGCGCCGGAGGCGACTTTGAACATGTTGCCGGTATATGCGGCGCTTCTCTTCACGGTCAGAGTCTTTCCCTCCGCAGGTTTGATCTCACAGGAAGCGGACACCGAAACTTCGTCAGTCACTTCCAGAATCAGATTCTTCTCTTTCGCTGTCTTGAGTTCGTTGAGAACCGTGGTCAGATTGTTTTTGTTCAGCTGAATGGTTTTGGTGTCGGTCTCAGTCTCGCCGGAAGGGGTGCCGGTGGGCTGCTCTTCCTGAGCAGGCGTCTCGGTCTGTGCTTCCGGAGAAGGCTGTGTATTCTCGTTTGTATTTTTGGTTTCTTCCTCAGGAGTCTCTTCCTCCCCGGTGTTTTCTTCCACTGTGGAATTCGTCTCCTCCTCGGTCTGCGCGGTCTCTGTCTCCTCCGCAGGATCCTCGGTTTCCACATTCACCTCCGTCTGCGCAGGTGACGCGTATGTATAGACGGGCGCTGACCCCACTGCCATAATGGCCGCCAGTGTCAGAGCATATAACTTGGCTTTTCTCATGATTCTTTCCTCCTCAGAGTCCCATTTCCCATTTTGCCGGGAATTGTCTAAAAAACTACTCACACTATATCACAAATGGGTGCAGATGTCTACGTACCCCGGGTGACTTCCTGGATATTTTACCAAATATTTAGAAGATTTTTCCTGTTTTTAACGGGAATAGGTTGCTTTTTCCGTGACCACGTAGGAGGGCTGAATGTCGGTCGCTTCCCAGGGAGCCTGGTCTACCATCTGAAAATCAAAGGCGACGGCGATGGTTCGGGTATCCGGATGTTTTTCCAGAAAACGGTCATAGAAACCGCCGCCGTACCCTACCCGGTGGCACTGAGCGTCAAAAGCAACGCCCGGCATGATCATCACCACGCCCGGCCAGTCCACAATCTCTCCCCGGGCCGGTTCCGGGATTCGGAAATATCCTTCCTCCAGCTGATCGAAGCTGTCCAGCTGATAGAAGACGAGATCCTTCCCAACCACCTTGGGAACAGCCACCTGTTTGCCCTGCTTCCAGGCTTCCTCGATCAGAAAGCGGGTCATCACCTCATGATTGTAATCCGCGTAGGCATAGATCCGGTCCGCTTCCTGAAACAGCGCAAGCTCCAGAACTTTCCTGGTAACCTCTTTGCTCATCGCTTCGATCTGTTCGTCCGTGTGTGCTTTTCTTCTGGCGAAAATCTGTTTTCTAATTTCCTTTTTTTCTTCCATATTTTTCTCCTAAATTCACAATCGTTCCATCAGCTTCCTGCACATCAATCTGATCCAGCTGCCCCCGAAGGGAACGGCGGATGGCTGCGATGTACTCCTGGCGCAGCTGTTGCTGCTCTGCTTTTTCTTCTTCCGTAAGACCGACGCTTTTGGCTTTGTGGGCAAGCGCGTTGATACGGTCAATTTTCAAATTATCCATCATAGTATCGGTTTCCTCACACTCACATATTCTTGATAAAATCCAGCAGATAGAATTCCTCTTTCGGCTTCGCGGCAAACAGGGTTCCGTAGTCCTCTCCTTCCACGATTTTGTGAAGGACGTGGGGATCTTTTCCGTTGGCGATCACCATATCCGCGCCTGCGGAGGTGGCGATTTTCGCGGCGGATAATTTGGTGGCCATGCCGCCGGTACCCACTTTGCTGCCGGTACTCTCCTTTCCCATCTGCAGGAAATGTTCATCCAGGCTGTCCACCTCATCGATAAACTTCGCGCTTGGATTGGTCCGGGGATCATCGGAAAACAGTCCGTCGATATCCGACAGAAGGATCAGAAGATCCGCCCCGATCAGCGCGGCCACAATCGCGGAGAGCGTGTCGTTGTCTCCGAATTGAATTTCATAGGTCGATACGGTATCGTTCTCATTGACAATGGGAATGACGCCCATTTCCAGCAGAGACTGGAAGGTATTGCGCGCGTTGTAACGGTTGAGGTCGTCCAGCAGGGTGTTTTTGGTCATCAGGATCTGTCCGGACATCTGGTTGTATTCCATGAACAGCTTCTGATAAATCATCATCAGCCGTGCCTGTCCCACAGCCGCGCAGGCCTGCACCTGTCCCAGGTGGGTCGGCCTTTCTGACATTCCAAGAGCCGAGCTGCCCACGCCGATGGCGCCGGAAGAGACCAGAACCACTTCTTTGCCCTGGTTGCGCAGGTCACTCAGTTCCCGCACGAGAATTTCCAGTCTCGTCAGGTTCAGCCTGCCGGTCTCTACATGGGTCAGCGTGGAGGTTCCGACCTTGACCACGATTCGTTTTTTATCTTTCAAAGTATCACGCAGATTCACGTATGTCGCTCCTTTTCTTCTGTGATCTTCTCCAGTGTACAACATTTTTCGCGGTTCGTCTACCCTGGCTGTCAGAAACCTCTTTCACGCTGAAGGGATTTCGGATTTTCCCGGAAATCCGCCGGGCTAACTGGAATAATTCTCCAGAAAACTGTAGAGGTCTTCCTGGGAATCCAGGTATTTTCCGGCCCGTACCTCTTCCTGCAGCTGATCCGGCAGCTGGTCCACCGCGATCTGCGTAGGTTCATATAAGGTTTCCCTGTCCCCCTCGTAGACCTGGACGTATCCGTCTTCTTCCCTGAGATAGTACGTCTCATACAGAGTTCTGGTCTGGCGGATGACCACATGCTCAGGGGAGAAAGCCACCAGACTGTAAGTGTAATAGGGGGTCTGGCTTTTTTTCAGAAAATCGGTGAGTTCTTCCCGGGTCATGCCCAGCAGATTGGCGGAGGTGACCTGCGTCCTCTGACGCAGCTCCCCGGAGTTTTTGTCATACTCTTCGATGGTACACTGGGTATCCGCCCGAATCTGATTCTGTACGGTGTCAGTGGGCATGGACCGCTCTTCCTCCAGCTGTTTTTCCATATCCAGCAGCTGAAGCCTCATGCTGGAGAATCGGTAGGTGCCGTAGGACCCCAGGGTCAGCAGACAGAGAATCACAAAAATGCCGATACCATAGAATGCTTTTTTCATAGCGCTTGCTCCTTTTTCGCGCAGCGCCCGCTGCGCTGTTTTTTCTATAGTATCGGCAGTAGTTTTGAATTTATTCAGTTGTAACAATCACAGAGAAAACGTTCATCTGCGGATTCCAAGCTCCTCCAGGGCCCGGGACTGTTTTTCCTCCATCACTTGGGCTTCTTCCGGAGTCATATGATCGTATCCCAGCAGATGGAGGACGCTGTGAGCCACCAGGAAGCTGAACTCCCGGATCTGGCTGTGTCCGTATTCCTCCGCCTGGCTTTCCATTCTCGGGATGGAGATCATAATATCTCCCAGAATCAGTTCTCCCGTGTCCAGATCAAAATAGGAATCATCCTCTTCCAGAATCCGGTAATCCCCCGGTTTTTCAAAGGGAACCATGGGAAAAGAGAGTACGTCCGTGGGGGCGTTGATATTGCGGAATTCCCGGTTGACTCTCTGGATTTCCTCGTTGTCCGTGAGAACCAGGTTGATCTGTGCCTCATAGGGGCAGCCCTCCATATCCAGGACCTTCTCCGCAGCCAGATTGGCGTACCGGGCACAGTCCACAGAGAGTTCCCCCTCGTATTCGTTTTCAATGAACAGCGTCATTTCTTCGCTTCCTTCCTCTCGCCGCATTTGCTTTCTTTTCGTAGTTGTCGTAAGCCTGTACGATTTTCTGAACCAGCGGATGACGCACCACGTCCTTGCTGGTCAGCTCGCAGAAGGCAATTCCCTCGATTTTTTTCAGAACCCGCATGGCCACGTCCAGGCCGGAGACTGTTCCGGAGGGAAGATCCTTCTGGGAGGCGTCGCCGGTCACGATCACTTTGGATCCGAAACCGATTCGGGTCAGAAACATTTTCATCTGCGCGGGGGTGGTGTTCTGGGCTTCATCCAGGATGATAAAAGCGTTGTCCAGGGTCCGGCCGCGCATATAAGCCAGCGGCGCCACCTCGATCAGTCCCCGCTCCATATTTTTCGCGAAACTCTCCGGCCCCATGATCTGGTAGAGGGCGTCGTACAGCGGGCGCAGATAAGGGTCCACCTTGCTCTGGAGATCGCCCGGCAGAAATCCCAGCTTCTCTCCCGCCTCGATGGCCGGTCTGGTGAGAATGATCCGGCTGACCTCCTCGTTCCGGAACGCGGTGACTGCCATGGCCATGGCCAGGTAAGTCTTTCCGGTTCCGGCAGGTCCCACGCCGAAGACAATCATATTTTTGCGGATCTGGTCCACATAGTTTTTCTGTCCCAGGGTCTTGGGTTTGATGGGACGCCCCTGGATGGTGTTGCAGATCAGATCGCTGTCGATCTCGGTCAGCGCGCCCTCCTTTTCCTCCATCAGCAGGGAAAGCGCGTAGGTGACATTCTGTTTGGTGATGGGGTTTCCTCTCCGGGACAGTTCCAGAAGCTGCTCAAAGAGCCTTCTGGCCTGATCGGTGCGAAAGGAATTCCCCAGAATTTTCAGCTGCCCGTCCCGGGCGATCAACGTCACATTCAGGGTACGCTCGATCAGTTTGATGTGTTCGTCAAACTGTCCGAATATATTTTTCTCATGTTCCGCCGGCAGATCCATCCGGACTTCCACTATGTTACTGCTCATTCCTTTTGTTCCCTTTCTTCGGGCTGTGTGAATTCCGTGACGGGACGTTCCTGCGACGCCTCGCCTCGCACAGCCAGTATTCCTTCACTGATACATGAATTCTCATCCACTGTTATTTTAACATCATTCCGTGAGATTTCCAGTCCCTTTTCCAGAAATTTTTCCAGGGTCTTCTGAAGGCGCAGAGAGGCTTTTTCTCGTGCTTCTTCTTCGGTATACACACGGGTGGCCGTCTCATAAGTCCGCAGGGTGTATCTCTCCAGGAGAATGGGACGGGCAAACCCTTTCGTCGGCGCTAAGACCAGCTGATCCGCCACCAGATCCTGGCAATCCCGGGCCCTGGGAACAGCCGCTCCCAGGCGGAAGCTGCCGATCCGCAGGGCGTAGGAATGCTTTTCTTTGGAGGCATACACCCGCTGACGGTAAGTTAAAGGAAATTCTTCCCGGTAATTCAGGGAATATTCCAGAATAACATCGGCGTCCGCTTTCACATACTCATAGCGCACGATCTCCTGGCTGTCGTTTTGGATCGGCACCGCGGCGCTGACCAGAACCTCCCCCTTTTCGCAGGTTTCCCCTGCTTTTTTCAGAGGAGTTCCCTGCCGGGTGATGATCGAGACAATTTTCCCCTGCCGGGAGGCGATCAGATCGCAGGGAGTTTCCTCGCGGGAATCCTTGTCTGAAACGGTCTCATTCTCCCGGACAGAAACCAGAAGCCGGGATCCCTGGATTTTCGCGGAGACCCAGGTGATACTGGGGAACTCTTCCCGGATGGCCGCCGCGATTTTCTGACAGTCCAAAGCCTTTCTGGGCATCCCGACGGATACCTCCATTTCGGACAGGTACCGGCGGATGGCCGGAGTGGTATTCTGGTAATTTCCCGTGATCTGAATCTGCCAGATATGGCTGGAAAAGCCGCAGAGCAGACCGGCACAGAGCACAATGCCCAGAAAAAAAGCCTTTCTTTTTCGGTTTCTCGCAAAAAAGAAAGGCAGTCCATGTTTTTCCAGAATGTGAACCCGGGTTTTCGTCTTACGGCAAAGAGCCGGCAGCCGTCGAAAATCGCTCACCGACAGGCAGCCCCGGTATTCTCCGGACAGGCAGTGAAGATCCCAGAAAGTAAGTCCGTGAAAAGCACACAGCTGCAGGAAACGCGGCACGGCATTTCCCCGGATCTGTAGAAAAAGATATCCCCGAAGAGAAGATTCCAGACGATTCTGCATGAGTTTCCCCCATTCAATGTTCCAAGCTTATCTGACAGATCCATCCGGTGACCTGCATCTCCTCCCTGGTGTAGCGGGTGATCTGAAGATTCCTCCCCTGGATTTTCATCCGGCCGTTTTTCAGCTGGATGCACAGATATTCCGGCTGATAGCACAGAATACTGCGGTAATTCTCCACACAGAGAGTCTGCCCGGTCAGAGTGAGAATGGAATCCTGCCAGGCCAGGTCTGCGGGAACCTCCAGCGCGTTTACCACGGTTTCTTTCCAGTGTCGATATTTCTTTCCCATAGGAACTCCTGGCCAAAGCGGACTTTTCTTAAATAAGGTATTCCCCCGGCAGCAGTTTTATGCCTGCCTGCCAAATAAAATCATGGAAAACCACAGGATGGTATTTCCGCCCAGCTGAAATTCCATGCCTTCCTGTTCGGCAATCTCCGAGACTACAATTCCCTGGCTCTCCAGACAGGGGTGCATGCGGTCCGGGTGACGGCAGGGAGCGTTCGGGTAAGTACACTCCGGACAGATATCACAGGATTCCGTGGACAGAATAAAGATTTCGTATCCCTGTTCCTGGATAAATTTACCGATCTGGGAAGTGATCTGTTCGTGTTCGGTCCGGTAGGAAAGCAGTTCTTCCAGATCCATCAGGTCTCTCGCTTCGGATACGGAAGAGAAAAGAAGCCCGTGGGAATAGGAACGGCAGTGTTGGCGGCATTCCTCCAGGGTTCCCACCGCGGGCGGACAGGCCCAGGTACTGCCGTACCGTTCACATTCGTGTTCGCAGATATAGCGGACACGCTCTTCGAATTTCAGCTGTTTTGAGGAGACGATCCGATATTCGAACACCGGATACTGAGACAGATATTCTTCAAGACCTTTGATTTCCATTTGGGTCCCTCCTTCGATTTTCTTCGACAGATTTCCTGTCTTTTCGGCATTTCTTCTATCATAACGTTTTTCATCCGAACTTACAATTTAAAATTCCTGTAAAATCTAAATTTTTGAAAGAAAAAGAAAGAAGAAGAAATTGACTATCAATATAAATATGATATAATGGATTCGTTTACCAACGTAACGGTTTTTTTTGCACGTGCGCTGGTCCAAAGTCACAACAAGATTAAAAAGATAGGATGGAGAAAAAAATGAAGATCATCATTGTGGGATTTGGAAAAGTCGGTGCCACTTTGACCGAACAACTGTGTGCAGAAGATCATGATGTGGTTGTCATTGATCTTCAGGGCAATAAACTCGAGACGGCACAGAGCAATTTCGATGTAATGACCGTACAGGGCAACGGCGCCAGTTTCAATGTCCAGATCGAAGCCGGCGTGGAAGACGCCGACCTTTTTATTGCCGTGACGGCATCGGATGAGCTGAATCTGCTCTGCTGTCTGATTGCGAAAAAAGCCGGGCGGTGTCACACCATCGCCAGGGTACGTAACTCCATGTATAATAAGGAAATCGGCTTTATCAAAGAACAGCTGGGCCTTTCCATGATTATGAATCCGGAGCTTGCCACCTCCAGGGAGATCGCGAAACTGCTCCGGTTTCCTTCTGCCATTCAGATCGACACCTTCGCCAAGGGCCGTGTGGAGCTTCTGAAATTCAAGCTGCTTCCGGAATTCCAGATGGACGGGATGCGGGTGATGGATTTGTCCGAGAAACTGAAATGCGATATCCTGATCTGCGGAATCGAGCGCGGGGAGGAAGTTTCCATTCCAAACGGAAATTATGTCCTGCATGACAACGATTATGTGTCCTTTGTCGCGACGCCTCAGAACGCCACGAAATTTTTCACTAAGATCGGGATGAAAATCCAGCGGGTGAAAAACACCCTGATTATCGGCGGCGGAAAGATTACCTATTATCTGGCCAACCAGCTGCTGGCAATGGGAATTCAGGTAAAAATCATCGAGAACAATCAGGAGCGCTGCGCGGATCTGAGCGAGGCTCTGCCGGCGGCAAACATTATTCACGGAGACGGCGTGGACGAATCCCTGCTTCTGGCGGAGGGAATCCAGAACGCCCAGTCCGTGGTTTCCCTGACCAATATGGATGAGGAGAATCTGCTGATCTCCCTGTTCGCGAAAAAACACACCCACGCGAAAATCATCGCCAAAGTCAACCGGATCACCTTCAATGACATTATTGACGACCTGGACATCGGCAGCGTGATCTATCCCAAATATCTGACAGCCTACACGATTCTGAAATATGTCCGGGCCATGCAGAACGCCCAGGGAAGCAATGTGGAGACTCTCTACAAGATTCTGAACAACCAGGCGGAAGCTCTGGAATTCCTGATCCGCGAGAACAGTCCGGTGGTGGGTGTGACCCTCTCCGAACTGAACACGAGAGACAATCTTCTGCTGTGCTGCATCAACCGCAGAGGACGTATTATCATCCCCCGCGGTCAGGATACCATCGAAGTCGGCGATACAGTGATGGTAGTCACCACGCACCGGGGACTTCGTGACATTCGGGATATCTTAAAGGAAAGAAGTTAAGAGAACATGAATTACGCGATTATACGTTTCATTTTGGGATGGATTCTGATTTTTGAGTCCGCTTTTATGACACTGCCCTGTATTGTGGCGGTGATTTACCGGGAGACCGACGGCTTTGTCTATCTGGGTCTCCTGCTGGCAGGGCTTCTGCTGGGATTTCTGCTGGGACACAAACGTCCGCAGAACAAAGTCTTCTTTGCCAGAGAAGGCTGTGCCGCCGTGGCGCTGAGCTGGATTTTGCTGAGTATCTTCGGTTCTCTGCCTTTCATCCTCACCGGCGCCATCCCCAACCCGGTGGACGCGCTTTTTGAGACCGTTTCCGGTTTTACCACCACCGGCGCCAGCATCCTCTCTGATGTGGAGGCACTCTCCTACTGCAACCTGTTCTGGAGAAGTTTTACCCACTGGATCGGAGGTATGGGTGTTCTGGTCTTCATGCTGGCCATTCTTCCCATGACGGGAGGTTCCCACATGAATCTGATGAAGGCGGAGAGCCCCGGGCCTTCCGTCAGCAAACTGGCTCCGAAGGTTATGACCACAGCGCGGATCACCTATCTGATCTACTTTGCCATGACCCTGATCCAGATTTTCTTCCTGCTGATCGGAGGAATGCCCCTGTTCGATTCCCTGACCATCACCTTCGGTACCGCCGGAACCGGTGGATTCGGAATCAAGAATGACAGCATCACCAGTTACTCTCCGTATCTGCAGAACGTGGTTACTATTTTCATGATCCTGTTCGGCGTGAACTTTTCCTTTTACTACATCATGCTGCTGCGGAAATTCAAACAGGCATTCCGGATGTCGGAGGTCCGTACCTATCTGCTGATTATTCTCGCGGCGGTGCTGATCATCGCGTTCAACGTCCGGGGGATGTTCGGCGGAGATTTCGCGGAGGCGCTTCATCACTCCGCGTTCCAGGTGGCGTCCATCATTACCACCACCGGCTACGCGACCACAGACTTCAACCTGTGGCCGGAACTGTCACGGACGATTCTGGTGGTTCTGATGTTCATCGGAGCCTGTGCCGGAAGTACCGGCGGCGGTATCAAGGTCTCCCGTATCATTATCCTGGTGAAATCCATCACCAAGGAGCTGAATCAGTTTATCCACCCCCAGGGGGTGCGCAAAATTCAGTTTGACGGCCGTACCCTGGCTCATGAGACTCTGCGCTCGGTCAATGTGTTCATGTCCGCCTATGTGATGATTTTCGCGCTGTCCGCCATTCTGGTGGCTGCTTTTGACAACCAGGATCTGATCACGAACTTTACTTCTGTAGCCACAGCGATCAACAACGTGGGACCAGGTCTGGAACTGGTAGGCCCCACCAGCAATTTCGGATTCTTTTCCATGGGATCCAAGCTGGTGCTGACCTTCGACATGCTGGCAGGCAGACTGGAGCTTTTCCCGCTTCTGCTGCTGTTCTCCAGAGATACCTGGAAAAAATTCTGAGTCAAAAATCAAATCTACATAAAAAAGACATCCGGAACCGTTTGTGGGTTCCAGGATGTCTTTTTTACGATCGGGAAACCGTCTTCCCGTTTTTTTAGTCGGATATCCGGTAATGTTACTGGAAAAGCGGCGTGGAGAAATAGCGCTCTGCCGTATCCGGAAGTACGGTCACCACCGTCTTTCCCTTTCCCAGTTCCCGGGCAAGCTTCAGAGCGGCGGCCACATTGGTGCCGCTGGAAATTCCGCACATCAGCCCCTCTCTGCGTGCCAGATCCTTCGCGGTCTCCAGGGCTTCCTCGTCTGAGACAATATAGATGGAATCGTAGATATCCTGATTCAGCACGGCGGGTACCAGGCCGTCTCCGATACCCATCTGGATGTGGGTTTCCACGGTTCCGCCGGCCAGAATAGCCGCGTTCTCCGGCTCCACTGCCCAGATGCGGATCTGCGGATTCAGCGCCTTGAGCGTCTCTCCGATTCCGGTGATCGTTCCGCCGGTACCGATTCCGGAGCAGAATCCGTCGATGGGGCCTGCCACCTGTTCCAGAATCTCCAGCCCTGTGTGATGGCGGTGTACCATGGGGTTTGCCGGGTTCTCAAACTGCTGGGGAACGAAGACTTTAGGATTCTCCTTCGCCATCTTTTCCGCCAGTTTCTGACATTCATCGATACAGTCGCCGATATTTCCCGCGTCATGGATCAAAATGACCTCCGCTCCGTAATGTTCCACCAGGAACTTCCGCTCCCGGCTGACGGAATCCGGCATGATGATGATGGTCTTGTATCCCTTTACGGCTCCCACCAGAGCCAGGCCGATTCCCTGATTTCCGCTGGTGGGTTCTACGATGATGGAATCCTCTTTCAGGACACCGCTCTTTTCTGCCTCACAGATCATGTTGTAGGCAGTGCGGGTTTTGATGGATCCCCCCACATTAAGTCCCTCAAATTTTACCAGGACCCGGGCATCCTCCGGTCCGGTCATATGATTCAGCTGTATGATCGGCGTATGGCCGATCGCTTCCAAAATGTTCTGATAAACCATTGTTCTCTTCCTCACCTTGTTTTTAGCATCTGTATTATTATATGTGCTTTTTTTCTCTTTTGCAAGATGCGATCATGCGTCTGCTTCGCCTTCTTTTGACAGAACCAGTTCTCTCTCGGCAAAGAGCTGATCCACCGCACGTTCGTAATCGCAGAGTCTCTGTGCTTTTTTGATTTTCTTTCCGTATTTCTTCGCGTCCTCAAACAGATCAATCAGAAATCCCCAATGTTCCTTCATCCGAAAGAGTACGTTGCGGGCGCCGCACTGGGTATCCTGAAAAGTCTGATAGAGATCGTTGTGATACGCCCGCAGCTGCTGCTTGTCCAGGACACGGCCTGTGCGCACCTGCTGGATCAGACCCGGATTTCTGAGGAGCCCTCTTCCGATCATGATTTTCTTCACCGTGGGAAATTCCTGCCGGAACTGTTTCAGCTGGGCGGCGGTCTGAAGATCCCCGTTGTAGCAAAGGGGATTTTTGCTCTCTGAAACCGCCCATTTCCAGACCTCCCGGCGAACCGGCAGCCGATACTGGTCAGCCTGCAGCCGCGGATGAAGAATCAGCTCTTTGATGGGGTAACGGTTGTACAGGTTCAGAAGAACCGGAAACTCTTCTTCCCGCTCCACGCCGATTCGCGTCTTCACGGAAATTTTCAGATCCAGCCCGTCGAAAATCTTCTCCAGGAACCGGTCCAGTTCCTCCGGAAACGCCAGAAACCCGGATCCCCTTCCTTTGGAGACCACCGTTCTTGAGGGACAGCCCAGGTTCAGGTTCACTTCCTCATATCCCCGTTCCTGGAGCTTTTTCGCGGTTGTGATAAAAGCCTCCGCCTGATTGGTCATGATCTGCGGGACGGCATAGAATCCCCGGTTGTTTTCCGGATCCATTTCACGCAGTTCCTTTCGGTTAAAAGTTCTCTTTTCATGGGGAACCAGAAACGGCATAAAATATTTGTCCATCTGGGGAAAATGCCGGTGATGAACCTGCCGGAAATGACAGCCGGTGATTCCCTCCAGAGGCGCGAAATAATATTCTGTCATTTTTTGTTTTCATCCTTTGCAAAATATTTTTTTCTCTGTTATAATATTCATAAAAGATCGATGAAGGAGGATCCTTATGAAGTATTACGAGATGATCCGCGAGATTTACGATTTGTGCAGCTGCAAGCCGCATTCACAGATCTCCGAGATCGAAACGGATGATCTGGACGCCTTTATGAAAAGCAAAATCAGCAAAACGTCCACCTGTGAGAAGTCCGTCAGCGAAGACGGCTCCATCATCTATGAAATCATGACCGGTGAAATCAAGGAACGTTATATTTTCACCGAGGACTGACGCTTTCATTTTGGGAAAGCGTCTTTTTTTGCTTTGGCGGTACAGTCCCGGGGATCGAGGGTTTTCACCATCTCCTCTCCCAGCACGTCCGTCAGGATTTTTTTATATTCTTCGAAGGTTACTTTTCCATCCGGAGTAATCAGTTCAAAATCCACATGGAAGAGATTGACGAACACACCGGTCTCCTTCAGGCCATTGCGCAGATAGAAGTCCTTCCGTCTTCTGCGGTCAACGGCGTTGTCCGCGTGTTCATCCTGGATCTCGATCTCGAAGATGAAGCGTTTTCCCTGATACTCTTCCAGCAGTTCCCGGACCGCTTTTCCGCCGTAGCCATAGCAGCGGAAATCCGGATGGATGGCAAAATAATCAAGAAGCGCCAGGGAACCGGATTCCATGCAGATTGCCAGCCCTACGAAGCGGTCTTCGTCGATGAGAGCAAACATCCGCATCTTTCCTTCCCTGGAGAGTTCCTCCATTCTGGAAAAAGGTTTTTTCTCCAGTTCGGGAAACGCGCTTTCATATAACTGCCGCAGATCTTCCAGATACTGCGCGCCTTCTTTTAATACATTTACAAATTTCATGGTCTGTCTCCTTTTTTTCTTTTTCTTTCTCTTCTATCTGAAAAGGGCGCTGCCCTTTACGGATTCCATGGTTTTTCGACATCCGGGGGTGGAAAATGGGAAAATCCATCTCCGGCATAGTTCCCGTTTTTTTCTCATAGATTAGAAAAAAACAGGAGTCTTGGTGATGCATTCATCTTTTGACATTCCCTGGGTCAGAGCCGCCGCCTGTTTCTGTCTGTTCCTCGCCGTTTACCTTCTGGGAGCCGGAATCGGAACGCTCGTTTCCCAGGATCACCGCCCGGTATCTGCGGGGGCATCCAGCGAGAACTGGGGCCTGAGCTTCCAGGAAAAAGGAAGCCCTCCGGTGGGAAACGCCTCCCCGGAGGAACTGCGGGAATACCACGCCGCTTATCTGGATGAAACCGGGGAAAAGGTCCTCTATCTGACCTTTGACTGCGGTTATGAGAACGGCAATATGCCGGCAATTCTGGATGCTCTGGAAAAGCATCAGGCGGTGGGTACTTTCTTCGTGGTAGGGAATTTCCTCATGACCAGTCCGGAACTGGTCCGCCAGATGACCCAGGCCGGTCATCTCATAGGAAATCATACTTATCACCATCCGGATATGTCCTCCATCGCTTCCCTGGAAGCCTTCCAAAAAGAACTGGAGGACGTGGAAACCCTCTACCGGGAAATCACCGGAGAAGAAATGAGTCCTTTCTACCGGCCGCCCCAGGGGAAGTATAACACCGCGAATCTGCAAATGGCCAGTGAACTGGGGTACAAAACTTTTTTCTGGAGTCTTGCCTATGTGGACTGGCTGACCGATCAGCAGCCCACGAAGGAAGAAGCCTTTGACAAACTGCTGTCCCGCGTCCATCCCGGCGCGGTGGTTCTTCTCCACAGCACCTCCTCCACCAACGCACAGATTCTGGATGAACTTCTGACCCGCTGGGAGGAAATGGGATATCGTTTCGCCCCCCTGTCGGAACTGGCAGAGAAACTCTGATCTTCTGCAGGGTGGCATCTTTCTCAGTATACTATAAGTGTTCTCTTTTTGTCTACTTTTATCTTGTCCCGGTCTTTCCTATGTGATAGTATAGCAGGTGGAAAAAAGATTTACAGAAAGGGAATCCTTATGCATACACTTAAGAAATTTATTCCATATTATTTTCCTTACCGGAGTGTGTTTTTTCTGGATCTGATCTGCGCGGCCGTTATCAGTCTGGTGGATCTTGCCTATCCGCAGATTCTGCGGATCATGACTGCCACCCTGTTCGCGGGAAGCCGGGAACGCATTCTGCGTTATCTGCCCTGGATCGCTCTGGCGCTTTTCGTCATGTATGTGGTTCAGAGCCTGTGCAAATATTATGTCAGCTACCAGGGACATATGATGGGCGCCAACATGGAGCGGGATATGCGCCAGCAGCTGTTTGATCACTATGAGAGGCTTTCGTTTTCTTATTATGATCAGAACAATTCCGGTCAGATGATGAGCAAGCTGGTCTCAGATCTGTTTGACATCTCAGAGTTTGCCCACCATGGCCCGGAGAACCTGTTTATCTCCCTGATTAAAATCATTGGTTCCTTTTTCTTCCTGTTTCTCATCAACTGGCGGCTGGCGATTCCTCTGGCCGTCCTGGTCGTTGTCATGTTTTTCTTCTCTCTGAGCCAGAATCAGAGAATTCAGGCGACCTTCATGGAGAACCGGCGAAAAATCGGAGATGTGAATGCCAGTCTGCAGGATACCCTGTCGGGAATCCGGGTGGTGCAGTCCTTTGCCAATGAAAAAATCGAACAGAAGAAATTCAGGAAAAGCAATCAGAACTTTCTCTTTTCCAAGGATGCCAATTACCGTTGTATGGGTTCTTTCATGGGCTGGAATCTGTTTTTCCAGGGAATGATGTACCTGGTCACCCTGGTCTTCGGCGGTTATCTGATCGCCCGCGGACAGATGCAGGCGGCGGATCTGGCCATGTACGCCCTCTATATCGGGATTTTTATCAGTCCGATCCAGATTCTGGTGGAACTGACGGAGATGATGCAGAAAGGACTCTCCGGATTCCGCCGCTTCCTGGCGGTTATGGAGACCGCACCGGAGATTCAGGATTCCCCGGACGCGGTTCCTCTGGAACAGGTACGCGGAACGGTCTCCTACGAGGATGTCTCTTTTCATTACAGTGACGATGACACGTTGGTGCTGTCCCACGTCTCTTTCACCATACCTGCCGGCAAATCCATTGCCCTGGTGGGCCCCTCCGGAAGCGGAAAGACTACCATCTGTTCTCTGCTTCCCAGATTCTATGACGTCACCGATGGCCGGATTACCATTGACGGAAAGGATGTGCGCGGCCTGACTCTGGACAGTCTGCGCAGCCAGATCGGAATCGTCCAGCAGGATGTCTATCTCTTCTGCGGCACCATCCGGGAAAATATCGCCTACGGAAAACCGGACGCCACCATGGCAGAAATCATCGACGCGGCGAAAAAGGCAAATATCCATAATTTCATTGAGGAACTGCCGGACGGCTATGAAACTTTTGTGGGCGAACGGGGAACCCGTCTCTCCGGCGGGCAGAAACAGCGGATCTCCATTGCGAGGGTTTTCCTGAAAAACCCGCCGGTTCTGATCCTGGACGAGGCGACCAGCGCGCTGGATAATGAGAGCGAACGCTGGATTCAGCAGAGTCTGAAAGAACTCGCGAAGAACCGCACCACGATTACCATCGCCCACCGGCTGTCTACCATCCGCAACTCGGATGAGATTCTGGTGGTGGCGGACAATCATATCGCGGAACGCGGCAGCCACGAAGAGCTTCTGCGGCAGAATGGAATTTACGCTCATTATTACGAAATGCAGTTCTGAGCCAGGAAGGAATGTTCTCCTGACACAAACAGAGCCGCGGTCCATAGATTTCTCTGAATCTGTGGACCGCGGCCTTTCAATTATTTTTCTGTTTTACGCACGGAAACGTTCCAGTTCTTTTCTGATCTGCGGATCCTCCTCATAGAGAACCAGTTCTACCGGTTTGGTCAGATCCAGGCTGAAAAGACCGAGGACAGACTTTCCGTCCACGGTTGACGCCTCGGAAATGATCTCCGCAGTTCCTTCATAATGGTCCATGATCCGCAGATACTCCTCCACGGACGCTTTTCCTTTTAATTGAATTCGAAATCTGTCCATATGCTCCTATTCTCCTTTTGCTTCTTCTGAGCAGCGGGAAGAACGGATCAGTTTCCGGACAGGAAGAACAAAGGTCGGTGATACCGAAAGCTCATCCACGCCCATCTTCATGAACGTCTCTGTCAGCGAAGTATCCGCGCCCAGTTCTCCGCAGATTCCTACCCAGCAGCCGCCGGCGTGGCCGTTGTCAACCACTGTTTTAATCAGACGGAGAACTGCCGGATGGTGCGCGTCATAGAATGCGTCCAGTTCCGCGTTTTGTCTGTCGATTGCCAGGGTATACTGTGTCAGGTCATTGGTTCCGATACTGAAGAAATCCACTTCCCGGGCCAGTTCATCGCTCATCACCGCGGCCGCCGGCGTCTCAATCATGATGCCTTCTTCCACGTTCCGGTAAGCAATGCCTTCGCTGGCCAGTTCCTGTTTGACTTCTGCTGCAATCTTTTTAATTCTGCGGACTTCCTCCACGGAAATGATCATCGGATACATGATCGCGATATTTCCGAAAGCACTGGCGCGAAACAGAGCCCGCAGCTGGGTTTTGAAAATCTCCGGCTGGGTCAGGCAGATGCGAATTGCCCGGTAACCCATGGCCGGGTTGTCTTCGTGTTTCAGATGGAAGTAGTCGATCTGTTTGTCTGCTCCGATATCCAGGGTACGGATGATGACTTTTTTCCCGCCCATCATCTCTGCGACTTTCTTATACGCCTGGAACTGCTCCTCTTCTGTCGGAAAATGGTCTGTCTCCAGATACAGGAATTCACTTCGGAACAGGCCGATTCCCTGCGCGTCGTTTTGCAGAACATTGGCTACGTCGGAGGGATTTCCAATGTTGGCATAGAGTTTGATCTTCTTGCCGTCCAGGGTGATGTCTTCCTTGCCCTTCAGTTCCATGAGAAGCCGGCGCTCTTCCTCTTCCGCTTCTTTCTTCTGGCGGAACTGATTCAGAGTTTCTTCATCCGGATCCACATACAGGGTACCGGTATAGCCGTCTACTACAGCCATTTTTCCATTCCATTCTTTCTGGATCGGAACACCAATCAATGCGGGAAGGTTCATGCTTCTCGCCAGAATCGCCGTGTGAGAATTTGAGGAACCAAGTCTGGTCACAAAAGCCAGAAGTTTTTCTTTGTCCAACTGTACGGTTTCGCTGGGGGCCAGATCATTTGCGACTAAAATTACCGGTTTCGTCAGGGCACAGCTGTCTTCGGTACCGCGCAGCACGGAAATCACCCGGTTGGAGATATCAATCAGATCGGCGGCTCTCGCTTTGAAATATTCATCATCCATCTGGGCAAACATATTGGAAAAATTGTCTCCGGTCACAGACACCGCGTACTCGGCATTTACTCCCTCGGAAGTGATCATGTTGAGAATGGCGTCGTTGAAATCATCGTCTTCCAGCATCATGGAATGTACTTCGAACACAGCGGCGTTTTCCTCGCCCACTTCCTGGCAGGCCTTTTGGTACAATTCCTCCAGCTGCTCGATGGCTTTTCCCCTGGCGTCGAGATAACGCTGCTCTTCTGCTTTCGGATCCTCCGGCCGGTAACGCCGGATCTCGTCTTCCGCTTTCTGATAAAAGAAAATTTCTCCAATTGCGATTCCTTTTAAAATCGATTTTCCCTGGTATAATTCCATAAGTAGTTCCTCCCTCTCCGCTTTTCTGCTCGTTTGCCGTTTCTGAATATTTCCGAATCTTTTTTCAAAACTCTTATTGGAATTTTACTATCAAACCGGAAAATAGTAAAGAGAATTCGGCAAAATAAATAAAAAACAACGTCAAAAAAAGAGAGTACGGAAAATTCTTTCAATTCTCCATACTCTCTGTGTTTTTATGCCCGGATTCTGGCGGCCGTCTCTGCCTTTTGCTTGTCAAATTCCGGATTGAAATAATAAAAATTGTTTTCGTTCAGCCGGTCCTTCGTCATTTCCAGCGCTTCACCGAATCTCTGGAAATGCACAATCTCGCGGGCACGGAGAAACTTCAGCGGTTCCCGGATCTCCGGGTCCGGAATCATGCGAAGCAGGTTGTCATACACAGTACGCGCCTTCTGTTCCGCGGCCAGATTCTCCGTCAGGTCTGTAATGGCGTCCCCTTTGGACTGAAATTCTACCGCGGAAAAAGGCAGGCTGCTGGCTGCCTGAGGCCAGAGTCCCGTGGTGTGATCAATATAATAGGCGTCAAAACCTGCGGTTTTCGCCTCCTCGACGCTGAGATTTTTGGTCAGCTGATAAACCATAGCACAGATCATCTCCATGTGCGCCAGTTCCTCCGTTCCGATGTCCGTGAGAAGGCCGCCCACTTCTTTTACCGGCATGGTATAACGCTGGGCCAGATACCGCATGGAGGCGGACAGCTCTCCGTCCGGCCCGCCGTACTGGCTGATGATCAGCTGCGCGGTTTTCGGACAGGTTTTTTTGATTTTCACCGGAAACTGCAGTCTTTTTTCATATACCCACATCTACACACACGCTCCTTCCCACGGCATCGGCCCTTTGGACCAGCAGTAACAGGTACTCTGAGGATTCTGTTCATAAATCTGTGTCATACTGTCCATGGTAAGAGGATAGAAGGAAAGCGCGAATTCCTGCAGCAGGCCTTTTTGCTTCTGAAGGGCGGCCTTCAGCGCTTCCAGTCCCTGCGGCTCTTTGGGATGCGTGTCCAGATAGAGACGCAGGTCATCCACCGTGAAGCTGATCTCCTGAATCTTCCTTAAAAGGTCTTCCTCTTTTTGCTGCGGGCCGCTTTTTTCCAGATTCTCCAAAATAGAATTTCGAAGGCCCGGATCCGGTCCGTTTCCTATTCCTATTCCCGCCCGTTCCCCGGACGCGAAAAAGGGAAGCACCAGTTCCGGAAAAACCGTGCCCTGGAGCAGCGCTTCATCCGGTCCGCTGAGGGAGTTCCATTTCTGCACGGGAACCGAGGCGATCGCCAAATGTTTTTGATTCATAAAAAAACTCCTTTCCTGAATCTTACGCATTTAGTATGTGCAGAAATGCTTCGGTTCAGGTAGGGAGTTTTTTCAAATTTTTTTATCTTATCATAATTTCCGCCGGTCTTCCGAGGGAAGCGAACGCGAAAGGGCTCAAGGTGGCCGCGTAGCTTCCGGCGTTATTCACAACGACCACGTCACCAGGCTCCAGCCTGGGCAGGGTGATCTTTTCCGCGATTACATCCGTGGCAGTGCACAGATTTCCCACCAGATCCACGCATTCCTGTTCGGTCCGGGGTTCTCTTGTGAAGGCGGTGAACTGGAAGGCATCGGTCTTCGTGAAGAGCGGCTCGCTTCCCGCAGGATGCTCTTCCCTGGCGTATGTTCGGATCAGCTGAGCCAGAGAAGGGCGCAGAAAACCATTCAGGGTAGAATGTAAAATCACATAGGTGGTTCCGTGGCTGATCTTTTTGTCAATCACCTTCATGGCATACCAGCCATTCTTTCCCACCAGATAACGGCCGGTTTCTATGAGAATCCGGGTGCCGGAAAAAGATTTTCCCAGGGAAGCCTGCAGATTTTCCGCCAGACGGTCCACATTTACTTCCTGGTCCGAAAGGGCGTAAGGGATTCCGATTCCTGCTCCCAGGTTCATGAACTCCAATGGCTCTCCCAGCTCCTCCTGCACTCTTTTGGCCAGTTCCAGAACGCTGCGGTGATAGGCCGCGATCCGTTCCGTATCCAGATCCTGGCTTCTCAGATGCACATGAATGCCGCAGATCCGGATCCCTTCCCGGTTCTTCCATTCCGGCAGATGCAAAAAGAACTGGTCCTCATCGATTCCGAATTTGGATGCTCCGCTTTTTCCTCCGGTGAACGATACATTGGAATGAATCCGCACGCCGATTTTCGCTTCTGTGCCGGTTTTCCCGGCAATGGCCGCGATCCGTTCCACTTCCCGGACACTGTCCGCGATGAGGGTGCATTTCCCCAGGGTCTCTTCCAGATCCCGGTCGGTCTTTCCGGGGGAAGAATAATAAATATCCTCCGCCGGGATTCCGGCGTCCAGACTTTTCAAAACTTCTGCTTTGCTGGCGGCGTCCGCGCCCAGTCCCTGCCCGGCGATGGTCTTGAGGATCTCCGGATTGGGATTGCACTTGACAGAATATAAGAAAGAAACTCCCGGAAATTTACCGGTGAGTGTCCGGATTCTCTGCCGGATCCCCTCCTCCTCGTAGAGATAAAAACTGTCATAGTTTTCCGCAGCCTGAAAAACTTCTCGTTCTGTAATCATATTTGTCTCGTATAATCCAATCATATTAGATAGTGATTGGATTTTCTCCTTTCTCCCAGTTTCTACTGGGTAATTCAATCCTAATCTGATATATTTACTTAAGCACTGTGGATCTGTACCTATATTTTTACGGCTTTGACTGTTCCAAGGTGACTCAGACCACAGCTTTTCGTCTATTACTGTTAATCAGTTTGTTAACGCTTGACGTTTCTATTTACGTGATTACACAGCCGAATTCCCTGTGGAAGACAACAGTGCTAAATACATATCAGGAGGTATTTTTTTATGTCCATGTACTTTGTTGGGATTGATATTTCCAAGTACAAACACGATTGCTGCATCCTCGCCGCAGCTGATCAAACAGTTGTTTCAAAATTTACTATCAAAAATGATAAGTCTGGATTTGAACAGCTTATTTCTACTTTACACTCGCTCTCCAATCCCGAAAATATAAAAATAGGGTTTGAATCTACTGCCCATTATGCCCTCAATCTGGAACTTTTCCTTGAGAATGCCAACCACAGCTTCATGGAAATCAATCCACTCCTCATCAAGGAATATAAGAAATCCACTTCTCTCAGGCGTACCAAAACAGACTCTGTTGACTGCGAATCAATAGCCCGCTGGTTAATGACAGTAGAGTACAAACCCCATTCAAAAGGATTTTACCATGCTTACTCTTTAAAGTCACTAACTCGTTTAAGAGACAGACTGGTTCGGCAGCGCTCTTTCTATCTTGTGAAGATCACAAACGTTCTGGATCACACTTTTCCTGAGTTTAAGCCATTCTTTCACGAGCGCTTATCTAAAACTGCTCTGTTTCTGCTCGAAAACTACGGTTCTGCTGAAAAAATGGCACGAATGAATGCCGCCTCTTATGAAAAACTCCGCTCCTTATCAAGAGGACGTTTCTCCCCGCAGCAGTTCCTTCAGCTAAAAGAACTTGCTGCCAATACGGTCGGCATAAATAATTCTATCTTTGATGTGGAACTCAACAGCCTTCTTACGTTATACAAATCTCTTGTAAAGGAGGTTGGCAAACTGGAAACAGAAATCAACAAGTTGATCGAGGAAGTTCATCCTCACTATATGTCCATTCCCGGAATCGGTCCCATATCAGCTGCTGTCATCTACTCTGAGTACGGAGATCTATCGAATTTCTCTACACCAGCTCAGATGCTTGCCTTTGCCGGTATTGAACCTGGCATAAATGAATCAGGAACAGAATCACACGGAGGGCGAATGGTAAAACATGGTTCATCCCAGCTCCGGTATGTTCTCATCAACTGCTGTCTTCCATTAATTCGTTTTGATATGACATTCGCAACTTACTATGCTAAGAAACGCGCGGAAGGCAAACCACACAGAGTAGCGATTACTCATGTTGCCAAAAAGCTTGTTAGAGTCATCTATGCATTGGAGAGACAGGGAACAGACTTTAACACCAAAAAACTCAGATAATTGTTTACATCAATAAACTTTGTTCCATCTGAAATACGATGTATTCAGATGGTCTATTAAAGTTACCCTTTTTTTACAGAGAAAAAATCTATAAACCTCTTGACTATTTATAGTTTGTCACCTTCACTTTTCTGATTTTTGTGTAAACGGCCGGATTTCAGGAATCCGCTCCGTCTCCGATTTCTGGCGCTTCGTAATAGAACTCTGTCCAGGTACCCGGATAAGAATAGCAGTTCATCACCGGGTGGGGCGTACCGGTAAACTTCCCATCCCGAAGATCCTGCGCGTCCGCGAGATTTTTCTCAATCCAGTCCGGCGTCACCGGATATTCATGGTGGCAGGGAAGAATCGTATCGATCCGGTCCATAAGTCCGCACAGTTTTTTCTGGCTCTCGATGTAGAGATCCAGGTTCCGGTGTTTTCCGAACATATAGATCGGCCCTTTTTTCTGTACCGAATCCCCCGGAAGCATCAGCCGTTTCTCCCAGTCCACGAAAGCGACGCTTCCATAGGTATGGCCGGGAATCTCCACCACTTCCAGACGATAGCCGGCGCAGCGAAAGACCTGTTTTTCCCTCAGCGGATGCAGAACAATCCCCTGGGGAATCAGATGCCAGTCCCCTTCATGGAGATAACATTCCCCGAAATCTTCCAGACCTCCGATGTGATCCTTATCTCCGTGGGTCAGCAGCAGACGCACCGGCAGACTGGTCACCTGCCGCACGGCTTTCGCCACATGACTGTCCGCAAACCCGGTGTCGATCAGCAGCGCCTCTTTTTCACCGACCATGAGAAATTCCCGTACTCTCTCCTCTTCCAGAATATAAAAATGATCGCTGTACTCTCTGATTTCTATCATGTTACCACACCTCCCGTTCTCTTCACCGGATCAGATTCTGCGCGGGAAAACGGCTGGGATCCGCCGCATCCCTTCGATATTCCCGCGGCGTACAGTTATAAAAACGCCGAAAAACTTTCGCGAAATTACTGGGACTTACAAATCCGCAGGAAAGAGCGATCTCGCTGATACTGCTCTCCGGCTGACGCAGGAGCTGGTCCGCTCCCTGCATGATCCGATACTTCAGCAGATACTGAATCGGAGATGACTGTATGGTTTTGCGGAAACAACGCAGACACTCCCGTTCACCGATATCCGCGGCCTTCGCGATTTGCGCCAATGTAATCTCTTCCGGATAATTTTCATGAATGAACGTCAGCATCCTGCGCATCCGCAGATTATCCTGACTCTGGACATGATTGGTGAAATCCAGATCTTCGTGAAACTTTTCTGCCAGAAACAGGCCGATTTCGGATAACTTTTCCCTTACTGTGAATTCAAAACCGAAGGGTTCCTTCTCCATGGCCTCAAAAGCCCGGCAAAACGCGTCCGTTACACGGGGGCACTCCCCTTTGGGAATCAGCACCCCGGAAAAAGAAGGACAGTTGATTAAGGGCAGCAGATACTTCTTTGCAAAGACCGAATTCTGGTTCCCTGTAATCAGATCCGGATGAAATACCAGCGACTGTAGAAAACAGGTATTTTCCGTGATTCCGGAATGCAGAATGTTGGAATTCACAAGAAAAAGATCCCCTTCCTGAACCTGACAGGAGACCGAGGGAACTTTGAATTGCATGGATCCTTCTTTCGCGTAAATGATCTCAAGTTCTTCGTGCCAGTGCCATAGAATCCCAGCCTCTGACTTACGGGTATAAAAAGAAGCATACCCGGCGCAGGGAAAGTCCAAAGTTCCGTGGGGCTGAAGTTCTCTGAGGCTCTGGTCCAGGTTCAGCGCACATACCTGTAAAGCCATCTCGCGCTCTCCTTTCACTTTTGTTTTGGCGGTTTTTTTATATTATACGTCGGGAATCGGATTGTTTCAAGAGCAGGAAGGCGATATTATGGTATCGTTCAAAAATGTCTACAGGAGGAAAGGAAATGTTTCAGTTATTACTGGCGATTATCTATCTCGCGTTTATCAGTCTGGGACTTCCGGACGCGCTGCTCGGTTCGGCCTGGCCCAGTATGTATCAGGAATTTCAGGTTCCGGTCTCCTACGCCGGAGGAATCTCCATGATTATCGCGGCCGGCACCATTCTCTCCAGTCTGCAGTGCAGCCGTCTGACCGGACGGCTGGGAACCGGAAAAGTCACAGCGCTCAGCGTTGGTTTGACTGCCCTGGCTCTGTTTGGCTTCTCTGTCAGCCATTCGTATCCGCTTTTATGCCTGTGGGCCATTCCCTATGGACTTGGCGCCGGCTGTGTGGATGCTTCTCTCAACAATTACGTCGCCCTGCATTACGAAAGCCGTCATATGAGCTGGCTTCACTGTATGTGGGGTGTGGGTGCTTCTTTAGGACCTTATATTATGGGCTATACCCTTTCCGGCGGACATGCCTGGAATCTGGGATACCGTTTCATCTGCCTTCTGCAGATCCTGCTGACCGCCGTGCTGCTGTTCAGTCTGCCTTTGTGGAACCGTCAGAAAGCAGCGTCTTCCAAAGCCGGCGCGGATGCCAGAGATCTTTCCCTGCCCTTGCCCCAGATCATCCGGATTCCGGGAGCCAAAGCGGTGATGACCGCCTTTTTCTGTTACTGTGCGCTGGAGCAGACGGCCGGTCTTTGGGCAAGCAGCTATTTCGTTCTGCACTGGGGTGTAAGCGCACAGCAGGCAGCCGGTTACGCCAGCCTTTTTTATGTCGGAATTACCGTGGGACGCGCGCTGAGCGGATTTCTGACCCTGAAATTTACCGATGCTCAGATGATCCGGCTGGGACAGGTGGGAATCCTGGGCGGCATCGCCCTTCTTTTGCTTCCCTGGAGCTCCCACCTGGCTCTGGCCGGCGTGATTCTCATCGGACTTGGATGTGCTCCGATTTATCCATCCATTATTCACTCCACTCCGGCACATTTCGGGGAACAGTACTCCCAGGCCATGATCGGTGTGCAGATGGCTTCCGCTTATGTGGGAACCTGTCTGATGCCGCCGGTCTTCGGTCTGCTGGCCAATCACATCGGTGTGTTTCTGTTTCCCTTCTGCCTGCTGCTTCTTCTGGCGGTGATGGTAGTCATGCACGAACGTCTTCAAAATACAAAAACAGCGGCTTCCCGTCATTCTGCATGCACAGAGTAATCCGTTTTCCGGAAGCTGCCGCAACGGAAACTTCAAAAAGCCCGCGGATTATTTGGGAAAATTTCCGCGGGCTTTGCGCGGCATTTGTATTGACACCGTGTCAGAACAGTGGTATTTTAAAAACAGTGACACGATGTCAGAATACTGGTTTTCTGATCCGAGAACCAGTGATCAAGAAAAAGATAGGAGGAAACAGACATGAGTAAAATTTTAGTTGCTTATTTTTCTGCCAGCGGTGTGACCGCACGCACGGCAAAAGAAATCGCGGACGCCATCCAGGCAGATCTCTATGAGATTGTCCCGGCACAGCCCTACTCCCCCGCGGATCTGGACTGGATGGATAAAAACAGCCGCAGCACCATCGAGATGAACGATCCCGCCTGCCGCCCTGCCATCGCGGATTATGTGGAGAACATGGCACAGTACGACACCATTTTGATTGGTTTTCCAATCTGGTGGTATGTGGAACCCCGGATCGTGGATACCTTCCTGGAAAGCTATGACTTCTCCGGTAAGAACCTGATTCCATTCGCCACATCCGGCGGAAGCGGCATGGGAAAAGCAGAAAAGAGTCTGCAGTCCCACTGTCCGGCGGCCTCCTGGGCAAAAGGACAGCTCCTGAATGGATCCGACGCGGCCGAATGGGCCAAAAAAGCCGTGAAGATCTGAGGCGGATTTCTTATGCCAAAAGGATCTGAAGAATTAACTAACGCAAGAAAAGAAGAAATTATCAACGCATGTGCCTCTCTCTATGAAACCATGGGATTTAAGGACATCACCATCCGGGATATCGGTGCGAAAACGTCCTTTACACGGACTTCTATTTACAATTATTTTCAGACAAAGGAAGAAATCTTTCTGGCCCTTCTCCAGCGGGAGTACGAAGAGTGGACTGCGGATCTGAGAACGGTTTCTCAGATCTTCGAAAGCCTGTCCGTCCGGGAGCTTTCCCAAAACATTGCCCATACTCTGGAAAAACGCAGCTGTATGCTGAAGCTGGTGTCCATGAATCTCTATGATATGGAAGGCAGCAGCCGGCTGGAAAATCTGGTGGCGTTCAAGCAGGTGTACGCCTCTGCCCTGCAGGCTCTTCGCAGCTGCCTGGAAAAATTCGTCCCGGACATGGAGGAGGAAGACATCCAGAGTTTTCTCTATGCGTTCTTCCCCTTCCTCTTCGGAGTCTATCCCTACACAAGCGTGACGGACAAGCAGAGAGAAGCCATGGATCGGGCACAGGTCGATTACCCGCATTATTCCATCTATGAGATCACCGATAATTTCGTCTCAAAGCTGCTGCGCGCTTTTCAGAAAAACAGGTAAAAAACTGGACGGGACTGCCTGATCGGATCCGAATCCTTCAGGGATGTCCCGTCCTTATTTTTTCGCGAAAACTCTGGTTACGCAGTCGGATTTCCCGCAGCCTGACGCAGAATTCCCTGGCAGCGTTTTCTCACAAACCAGAAACAGACCGCCTGCAGCAGAATCGTAGCGATCCAGGATCCCGGATAAGAGATGAACAGAAAATGCAGCGATCTGTGATGGGGAAAGAATCCATAGATCCAGACAATTCTGGTCCCCACCGTTCCGATTACGGAGAGAACCATGGGAACGGCGGAATAACCCATTCCCCGCATGGCTCCCGGAAACAGATCCATGATTCCGCAGAGGAAATAGGGAACCGTCGTAATCGATAAAATCTCCAGACCGCACTGAATCACCTCGGCGTCAGAAGTATAAATCCGGAGAACCTGGGAACCGAATACGTAGGCGCCCACACCGAGTACCAGGGAAATGCCCACCGACAGAACCGCGCAGTCCAGCAGCACACGATCCATCCGTTTGGGTTTGTTGACGCCATAGTTCTGGCTGGTGAAACTCATACATGCCTGGGTTACCGCATTCACGGATACATACAGAAAGCCCAGGACATTGTTGGCCGCCGTGTAGCCGGCCATGGAGACCGAACCGAAGGAATTTACCGAGGACTGCAAAAGAGCGTTGGAGAAATTAATCACCACACTCTGGATTCCGGCAGGAATTCCCACCTGGAAAATCCGTTTCAGATAAATCCCTTTCAGGGTCAGCCTGGAAAAACGCAGCTGGTAGCTCCCTTCTGTCTTCCAGAGACACCGGAGTACCAGAATACAGGAAATCATCTGTGAAGTCACGGTTCCGATTGCCACGCCGGCGACTCCGAGAGGAACTACAATAACCAGCAGCAGATCCAGAACCGCGTTCGCCAGTCCGGCAAAAATCAGGAAAATCAAGGGCCGCTTCGTATCTCCCACTGCCCGCAAAATCGACGCGCCGTAATTATACAGCATGAAAAACGGCATTCCGAGGAAATAAATTCTCATATAAAGGGTGGACTGTCCGATCACATCCGCAGGCGTAGCCATCAGCTGAAGCGCCCCTTTGGCGGAGACGAATCCGACGAACGCCATCAGAAAACCGCTGATCAAAGCCAGGGTAATGGCTGTGTGAACCGCTTCCGACATTTCTTTTTTCTGACCGGCAGCATAATATCTGGCTGCCAGCACATTTGCCCCCATGGAAATTCCGATAAACAGATTGGTGAAAATATTAATCAGCGCGGAAGTGGCTCCCACTGCCGCCAGTGCCCGGCTGCCGCTGAACCGTCCGACCACAATGATATCCACGGCATTGAACATCAGCTGCAGAACACTGGAAAGCATCAGCGGAAGCGCGAAGGAAACCAGTTTGTCCATAATCGAGCCGTTGCACATGTCGATTTCGTATTTATTCGTTTTCAACTTCTGTCCCATCTCCTCAAAGCACATTTTATCTTTTGCCTGATTTATCTTACTGCATTCTCGGATCCGGGTCAATGGGCGATTTGATCAATTTGATCAAAAACTTTCTTTCCTGTTCAGAAAATCGGGAACGCGCTGCGGTCCATGGAAATTCCCGCCTGTCTGGCAATACGGTCCAGCCCCACAGCCGCGATGGTAACGATGCTTTCTCCGTGGATGAAATCCGTGGCGCTGGCGTCAAACAGAATATTTCCCTGGGCCGGAAATTCGTCGTCACCGTCCCAGAACAGAAAGCGGACGGGAATACAGGCAAAAGCATTCAGCTCGTAACCGGCATCCGACCAGGGCAGTTTTTTTCCGCCAAGAATTTCACAGGCGGCGCTCAGTTCGGAAAGATGTCCGCCAAACATCCGGGAAAAGGGTTGTGTCACTCCCTGTTGAAACGCCTTGGAAAAAGGGGAAGTATCTTTCAGTTTGTCAAACCGCACCCACTCGTCTTTATAATGGGCAAAAGGCGAGACATAGCCAAAGAGCGTATAGACATTCAGCCTTTCATAACAGGTCAGAGGATCCGAATCCTCCAGGGCGGCGATTTGCCCGCTTTCCCGATGGACTCCCAGTTTCCTTCCAAAATGAACCAAGGTCAGAAATTCTCCTTCCTCCCGCAATTCCGGAAGTCTCTTTTTCAGTTCTTCCTGATCCATTTTCAGAAATTTTTCTCTCCACTGCTCACACCATTTTTCATAATTATTATTCTCTTCCATCTGAAGTTCTTTTTGTAATTCCTGTCTTTCATCCATCTTTTTCCAATCCTCCCATCTCTTCTGCCTGTTTCATCTGGCGGTTCATATGCGCCATCAGCCGGGTCAGCGGCAGTTTCGCCGGACAGACATGTTCACAGGCATGAAATTCATCACAACATTCATAAAAATGATTCCGGTATTTTCTCAGCATCCCTGCTGTTTTTCGCGGCGACTCCTGTGCCGCTTCCACCCGTGCGGCCGGTACCAGAGCAGCCATACCGAAGAAATCTTCTCCGTCTGTGTAACTGGTGCAGATTTCGAGGCAGCAGCCACACTGCAGACACAGGGACGCAGTGAATGCCTCTTTTTGTTTTTCTTCCGGTACAGAATGTTTCCCTTTCATCCAGACCTGCCTCCTGGTCAGGTGCTCAAACATTACGCTTCGATCCACCACCAGATCCTCTATCACCGGAAATTTTTGCAGCGGCATCAATTCAATCAGTTCTTCGTGATCGATCAGCTTTTCCTCACAGGCCAGAGCCGGAAAACCATTGATCACCATGGCGCAGGTTCCGCATTTTCCCTGAAGGCAATTACATTCCCATTGTACAGGCGCTGCGCGGTTCCCCTCTTCATCGGTCAATGGCATCTGCTGCTTCAGATCTGTCAGCGCTGCTGCCACGGTCTTTTTTTCATCTTCAAACTCGTAGAGAAAGGTCTGCCAGTACGACTCTGGCTCCCCCTTTCTTCTGCGGAAGCTTCCGGTTCCTTGCGCAGTTCTTCCAGCTGTCTGCCAGCCTCTTTCAGTGCTTCCTCACACCTTGCTGTCCCAAGGGCAGCGCTTAGTAGGACGCTGACTCGTTGACGAATCCGGGAATTTTCATTTTCACAATGCTCCTCCACTTCCACAGCGTCTTCCGGAAAGAATTCTCTCTGTCCCTGAAATTCCTTCACTTCCAGAAACGCTGTCTGCGCAGCGACGCTGCCGCCGTACAGAGCGCCAAGCAGAGAATTTCCTCCCAGACGGTTCGCGCCGTGATACTGACAGGCACATTCCCCCGCCGCATAGAGAAATTTTTTGTTTGTATGATGTTTTTCATCCACCAGGATTCCTCCCATAAAATAGTGGACTGCGGGTTCTGTCGGTATGGGAACTTTTTGTGGGTCTTTTCCCAGGAAAGTTTCACATTCTTCTCGCAAGCCTGCGAGATTGTTCTGCCAGAGTTCTTTCGGGATACCACGCAGATCCAGATAAAACGGAAGGCAGCAGTCCTTTTGCTGTCCCACCTCCCACATTGCCCGGACTATCTGATCTCTGGCTGCGAGATTTCCGTTAGCTCCGTATCGTTCTTCCAGAAAATACCAGGGCTGTCCCTTCCTTTGGATAAACAGCCGTCCGCCGGCGCTTCGGGCCGCCTCACTGATCAGCAGATTTTTTCCGGAGATTGGAATGGTGGTGGGATGATACTGGATCATCTCCAGATTTCCCAGCTCAACTCCCTGCGAAAAAACCTGTGCGGTTACCCGGCCGTCATTTTTCACCATTCCGGTGGACTGTCCCTGGAAGATTCCCCTCATCCCTCCGCAGGCCAGAATCACAGGCCCGTAAAGTGTCTGAATTTCTCCGTTCTTCCAATCCTGCACCTTGCATCCCCGGCACGCCCCATCCAAAAGAAGCAGCCGGACAAAAGAAAAATGATCCATCCGTTTCACCAGACCCATGGATTCTTTTTTTCGCACCGCATCTGTCAGCGCATTCATAATCACTTTTCCTGTATGATTTCCGGCAAAAACTGTGCGGGCTTTGCTGTGCCCTCCCATCTTACGAAGGAAGAACGTTCCTCCTGTTTTCTCAAAAGGGGGTTCCCAGATCTTCCAGCTTTCGCAGAATCTCCGGCGCCGCCTGAACCATTCCACGTACCGCGTTGGGATCCGAAAGTCCGCACCCGGAACGCACAGTATCTTCCCAGTGGAGCAAAGTCTCTCCCGCGCTCTCCCCGCTGATTCCTCCTTCGGCCAGCACAGACTGTGCCCGCTGTGAAGGCTGTTCCGATACCAGAACACAGGGGATCTCCTGATTTGCCGCGGTCAGAGCGGCAGACAGCCCCGCCAGTCCCGCGCCGATAATAATCAGAGTCTCTTCTTTTCTCATTTTTATCTTCTGCCTCCCCGCGCTATAGATCCGCAATTAGTTATTGTTAATATTATACTTACATCAAGAACAATATAACATCTGGTTGATTTTCTGTCAACATGTTGTTATAATAAAATTTACATTAAGGAGGAATGAAAATGAAATATTCCACGAAAGTCAGCGATGCCGTTCACATCCTGGCCTTTATCGTCCTGAATCCCAAGGGTTCTCTTTCCAGCGACAGTATTGCGGAGAGTATCCGCACCAATCCCGGGTGTGTGCGCCAGCTGATGTCTGGCCTGCGAAGAGGCGGTCTGCTGCTCAGCGTCAAAGGCCATCCGAAGCCGTCTCTGGCCCGGGATCCTTCCGCGATCACCCTGCTGGACGTGTACAAAGCAGTGGAAGGCGAGAAGCCGCTTCTTCATCTGGATACCCACACAAATCCGGAATGCGGC
This sequence comes from uncultured Blautia sp., assembly GCA_963927715.1. Taxonomy (GTDB): domain Bacteria; phylum Bacillota; class Clostridia; order Lachnospirales; family Lachnospiraceae; genus Blautia_A. The sequence continues at coordinate 648,574 of CAWVBU010000002.1, forward strand.
GTGGGCGTGCAGATCCAGCTGTCCCTGCAGGACTATTTTAACCAGATCCAGCAGCGCGCGGAGGAGGCAATGCAGACCATCACCCTGGCAGATGTGTTGGAACGGTATCAGGAAAGGCTCACTCTCCTGGAAACAGAGCTATGAAAGAACTATGCAGAGGAGGAATGTACCATGAAAGTAGGAATTATTCGCTGTATGCAGACCGAAGATTATTGCCCGGGGACTGCGGATTTCGCGGCAATCCGTAAGAGGACCGGAGCTTTCGCCGGTATCGAGGAAGAGATTGAGATCCTGGGTTTTATCAACTGCGGGGGATGCCCCGGAAAAAAAGCGGCTCTGCGTGTCCGGGAACTTCTGAAGCGAGGCGCAGACACCATCGCTTTCGCGTCCTGCATTCAGAAAGGCACCCCCATCGACTATGCCTGTCCCTTCGCGCGGCGCCATGAAAGAACTGGTGATCCGAGAAGCCGGTGATTCGGTACGGATTCTGGATTTTACACATTAAAAAGTATTGCAGCCGCCTCAATCGGGATGCTATAATGAGAAAAACAAAAACAGGAGGATAACAGACTATGAATTATTCCATTCTGGGCGATTCTGATTGCCCACTGGTACAGATCCACTTACAGGCCGGAGAAACTGTCAAGATTGAAAACGGTTCCATGGCTTATCTCTCCGACGTTGAGCTGGAGGGTAAAATGAACAGCAGCAAAAAGGGCTTTGGCGGTGTACTGGGCGCCATCGGACGTGGACTGACCAGCGGCGAGAGCATCTTCATCACCCATGCAACCGGAACCAGCGACCAGGGAGAAATCGGTATTGCGCCGCCCATTCCCGGCAAAATTCACTGTCTGAAAGTAGGCGCTGACAGACAGTACCGTCTGAACACGGGCGCTTTCCTTGCCTGTGATGAAAACGTAGAATACGTCCACTAGATCGCGTGTTTGGGAAAAGCGTTCTTCGGCGGCACCGGCGGTTTCTTCGTCATGGAAACTCAGGGAAGCGGAGATCTGCTGGTCTCTGCCTTCGGGGATCTGCTGGCGTTAAATGTTACCCCGACCCATCCCATCCGGGTAGACAACGAACATGTGGTGGCCTGGGATGCTTCTTTGGACTACAGTATCCAGGTTGCCTCCGGAACCTTCGGGTTCAAAACCGGTGAGGGGCTGGTCAACGAATTCCATGGAAGCGGTACGGTTCTGATTCAGACCCGAAACGTACATAACCTGGCGGATGCACTGCGTCCCTTCCTTCCCACTTCCACCAGTAACTGATACTTGATATCAAAAAGTCAGAAAAAATGCGAAAGAACACTAGATCGCGTGTTCACCCTCTTTCGCTTATCAAGCTATCACTTTTCTTTATCTGGTACCGTACACCGCGCCACCGTCCGTATCACGTCCGCCGCGCACCGAATCAGATCCTCATGCGTGATCCGAAATCCGTCGATGTTCGCTCTGGTTCTGGCTGCCGTCACGATGTCCCTGACATTCTCCTCACATCCTGGCATCTGCAACGGAATTTCCGGCATAGATACATCCCACCGAAGAAGAAATCGGATATTTCTGCTCAAATTCTCCGGTCATCGCCGGCACATCCTGGGAAGTAAACCAGTCGGTCATCACCAGGCCGTCGAAGCCCCACTCCTGCCGGAGGATCCCCCAAAGCAGATCATAACTGTTGGCGGTATGGATACCGTTGATCAGATTGTAGGATGTCATAAGCGCAAAGGGTTTCGCCTTTTTCACCGCGATCTCGAAACCTTTCAGATAGATTTCCCGAAGCGCCCGCTCATGAATATGGGCGTTGAGGAAAATACCGGTTATCCTCCTGATTGTTGGCGGCGAAATGTTTGATGGTCACGCCTTTTCCCGGACAGCTCTGTACACCTTTGGTCAATGCCGCCGCCATCTCTCCGCTGATCAGCGGATCTTCGGAAAAATACTCGAAATTTCTTCCGCACAGCGGATTCCGGTGGATATTCAAAGCGGGCGCGAGCCACAGGTCCACGCCGAACTGCTCCATCTCCTCCCCGATCATCCTTCCCGGCACACTCCCGCCAGTTCCCGGTTCCAGGACTGGGCAAGGGCCCAGCCGGTGGGAATCGCTGTACAGTACTGGTAGTAATCCTGTACCTCTTCGACGCCATCCGTCTCAAAGGGCGTGACCAGCCCGCCGAACACCACACCTCCCGGAAGGACCTTCCCCTCTTTATCCGTTTTGAAATGAGGCAGAAGGACGCAGACCCGCGGGACCATCCGCGAGGACCAGGCTTCGGATGCCATAGCGCTCTTCCGCGACCGGAGAGGTATCCCCCGCTGCGCCCGGCACGGATGCGGACGCGCCGCCCACGATGGAACTTCCGTTCTCCATACGCGTGGTGCCGACACACAGCGCTGCCAGCTCTTCCACGGTAAGCTGCTCTGCGACCTGTTCCGGAGTACAGCGGCCATGGATGATATCTTCCAGCCGATACTGCGTTTTCCGCCTCCCTTTGTTCTGTTTTTCGCGCCGGCGGATCGTTCACCGTTTTGGAGGGGATCTCTGAGGCATTTACCGGAATCACCGTAAGATGCGGTTCTGTGTTCCGCTTCTCTCCTGCTTTCACCGCCGGATGGATCTCTTCCCATTCTCCATCCGCGGGAAGAAGGTTTTCTCAGAATTTCCGTGCGGATCTCTTCCCGGATCAGAAGCGCTGCCGCTGCCCGGGTGTCTGCCGAGCTGTTTCCCACACGGATCACATACTCGCCCGGTTCCAGAATCCACGCCGCTGCCTTTTTTTTTTTTTTTTTTCATCGTAGGACGCAAGCTCCTTAAGCGGGATTGGTCAGCGAAAGCTCCTGCGCTTCTCCCGGCACCAGTTCTCTGGTTTTTTCAAATGCCTTCAGTTCCTGGAAGGCCTTATCCAGCCGCCCTTTTGGCGGGCATACATAGACCTGCACCACTTCTTTTCCGCTGTAAGATTTTCCTGTATTTTTCAACCGCTGCCTGTACAGAAACGTTCTCTCCTTTCACGGAAATATCTTTTACCGTGATGGAGAAATCTGTGTAAGAAAGGCCAAAACCGAATGGATACCAGGGTTTTACACCGAAACTGTCAAAATACCGATATCCCACATAAATTCCGTCGGTATAATACTCATCGCTGGTATCGCCATTGTTGTGGCTGAAATTACGTGAGGATGGATAGTCATAGTAATCCTCTGCCCAGGTGTCGGTAAGTTTTCCGGATGGGGAAACCGTTCCCAGCAGTACATCGGAAAGCACATTTCCTCCGAGTTGCCCAGCTGTCCCATGAGTAAAACCGGCCCCGATTCCCAGGATCCGGTCTATGGAGGGAACGTCAAGGATTCCTCCGATATTCAGCACGACAATCACCCGGGAATAATGCGCGCCCAGAAAGGCAAGGCACTTTTTCTCTTCTTCGAAAAGAAGATAATCTCCCTCTTTGCAGAAGCGGTCAGAACCTTCGCCGGAATTTCTGGCAAGCACATAGACTGCGGTATCCGTATTGAATCCGCCACATCCTGCTCTGTGATTTCCACCGGAGGCACACCGCCCATGGGATGATCCAGTTCGATGTTAATGGGAGGCAGTTGCTTTCGTTCCGCCTCTGACACAACCCACTCCTGGTACGCTTTCGATGTCTCCTCCCATTTTTGATCGTACCGGTCCAGCCATCCACAGCTTCCGATCTCAAAACCCGGCTGCTTTCAGTCCTTCTTCCACGTTGACAATCCGTCTGGAATACACATCACCGGAACCGGTGCCTCCTTTTACCGTCCGGCGCGCCCCATTCCGTAGAGGGCAATCCTGCCGGGGCATTCCAGCGGCAGTGTCTCTCCTCTCATTTTTCAGCAGTACCATACACTCTCCCGCAAGGGAGCGGGCCAGTTTCTCGTGGGCACGTTCTTCCCTGGTAACTTCCGGAGTTTTCCGGGCAAATATTCTTCGTTTCTGTCTTTGTTCATACCTGCCTCCTGTTTTTTTTTAAAACGCAATCTTTGAAATCCCTTCTTTAGTCCATTCCATCTGCTATTTTTCTTCGGATTGGAGGGTCTGATGAATGATGTTTCGCATGATACTTTCCGTCATCTGTCCAGGCACATAACCAAACAATTTCCGTCTTTATCAATCATAAATGTAGTCGGAAACGCGGAAATGCCATACTGGGCGAACATCTCCCCGCCGGTATCCATGAGTACCGGATAGGTATATCCGTTTTCTTCCATAAAAGCTGAGATTCCCTCTGCGGAACTCTCCTGCCCGATCCCTGGTCCTGCGACGCCCAGAATCACAACTTCTGCCGCCTCCCCCTGGGCGAATATTCTTCATAGAGTTTCTGGATATCCGGCATTCCCTGCGGCATGGCCCGCACCAGGTAGCCCAGAAATTAAGGAAAATCACTTTCCCTCTGTAATCGGAAAGAGAGTGTGTGTTTCCGAACTGATCCGTCAGCGCAAGATCCGCCAGCGGAGCCGGAACCAGCTCCCGGTCTTCTTCCGCGGGGCTCTCTTTGTTCGCGTTTTTGGAATCATCCGTCTGTGCGTTCTCCCCATCCTCTGTGACCGTCGGTCCATCCCCATCGGAATCGTTCTCTTCCTCCTCCGCCGCTGCTGTTGAATCCGGCGGAACGGCTGAGAGATAACCGGTGATGTCATTCATTTTTCCTGTAAACATCAGCACGCCCATGAGAATCATCAGAGCTCCGCCGATCTTGACCGTGTAGCGGACCATTTTCCTATGATTACGGAAAAATCCCAGCAGCTGTGCCGTAAAAATTCCGGCAGCCAGAAACGGAAGAATAAATCCCAGCGTATAGACTCCGATCAGAACAAATCCAAGCGCCCCGGTCTGCGCGCTTCCGGCCATCAGCAGCACGCTGGTAAGCGCCGGCCCGACACACGGCGTCCAGGCGAAGCTGAAGGTAAAACCCATGATCAGCGCCGTAACCGGCGACATGGTCATCTTCCCAAGCCGGAAGGGAATCCGGTGTTCTGTGCCAAGCAGTCCGGAACTTCCGAACACCCCCAGCTGATACAGACCAAACAAAATCACCAGCACGCCTCCGATTCTCGCGAAAAGAATTCTGTGCGAGCCGAAAAAGCTTCCGGCTGCCGACGCGCCCAGTCCCAGAATAAAAAATGCGCCGCTGATTCCCAGAGTAAAAAACAGTACGCGCACAAACAGCCGGATTTTAAAAGAAACCGCCGCGCCGCCGGATTTTTGTTCGGTTCCGCTTAGGCCAAAATGCAATCCTCCGGAAAGATAGCCCAGATATAGCGGTACCAGAGGAAGCACACAGGGAGAGAAAAAACTCAGCAGTCCCTGCACGAATACGGTGACGGCAGATATTCCTGTCTCTATGGTAAATCCCATCGCTGATCTTCTCCTTCTTTTTTCTGTTCTGCGGCGCGTCTCTTCCGAAGAGACACGCCTGCAGGTACTAAGAGAATATCATATTTTCTATGGGATTGACAGTGGTATTGCTATTTTTATGAAAAGGAATAAAAAAAACGCACAAAATCTCTTGATTTTTTCTTTTTCGATTGTATATTAGTAATAAAGAAAGGGCATGTTTATTGCACGATAAAGGAGGACGGAAGCATGAAAAACAAGTATTATCCAAATCTGGCCAGCCCGATTACCATCAACGGGGTTACCTTCAAAAATCGTATTTTCGGCGCTCCCATGTCCAACCCGGAGCTGGATCCGGACTGTCACATGCGTGAAGAAGATATTGCCTTCCACGCGAACCGGGGAAAAGGCGGACTCGCCAGTGTCTGCATCGGTCTTGGAATCGTGGAAGCTGTCGGACGTTCTCATACCAAAGAGGTTGTCCTTTATGATGAGATGTCCCTTCCCTCTCTGAAAAGAATGGCAAATGAATTCCACAAACACAACTGTATGGCAACCATGGAACTTGCGCATGGCGGAAAATTCGGCGCGGCAAGAAGCCATGAGGCAGCCCACTATACCCTGATCGGTCCCAACGATGAAGTGAATGCACAGGGCGTGCCGGTAAAGGCCATGACCGATGAGCAGATCGAAAAAACCGCGCAGGCATTCGGCGATGCCGCAAAACTTGTCAAAGAAGCCGGTTTTGACATGGTTCTGATCCACGGAGGACATGGATGGCTGCTGGGACAGTTTGCCTCTCCGTATTTTAACCGAAGAACCGACAAATGGGGCGGAAGCCTGGAAAACCGTATGCGCTTCTCTCTTCTCGTGATCGAAAAAGTACGGGAAGCGGTGGGCCCCAACTTCCCGATCGAATTCCGTATGAGCGGTGAGGAATGTATTCCTGGAGGATACGATGTCAATGAAGCCGTGGAAATGGCAAAGATGATCGATGGAAAGGTGGATATCATCCATGTATCCGCAGGCATCCATGAGAACGACGACGTATTTGTAATCACACACCCGTCCATGTTCATCGAACACGGCTGCAACGTACACCTGGCAGCTGAAATCAAAAAACATGTGAAAACGCCGGTGGCTACCCTGGGCGGAATCAACGATGTGGACATGATGGAAGAAATCATCGCATCCGGAAAAGCAGATATTGTGGAAGTGGCACGTCAGTCTCTGTGCGATCCTTATTTCCCGGAAAAAGCATTCTCCGGCCACAAGGACGATATCACCCAGTGCTGCCGCTGCTACACCTGTTTCTTCAATTACCTCTCCAACCGGAATTACTGCTGCGCGTTCAATCCGGTAATCGGCGATGAACTGGAAAACAAATATGGTTTCCCGGCAACCACACCGAAGAAAGTGGTTGTGGTCGGCGGAGGCCCCGGCGGTATGGAGGCGGCTCTCACCGCAGCTCAGAGAGGCCATACCGTATCTCTGTATGAAAAGCGGGAAAAACTCGGCGGACAGATTGTCCATGAACAGTACATTCCATTCAAGAAAGATATGTATCATTTTGTCGAAGTGCTGGAAGCACGCTGCCGCAAAGCCGGTGTGGACATCCACCTGAATACGGAAATCACCCCGGAAGAAGTCGCGGCCATGGGCGCGGATGTTGTCATCACCGCGGTAGGCGCGAAACCCATCGTTCCCCCGATCCCTGGAATTGACAGTCCGAAGGTCGTGGGTCTGAATGCCCTCGAGCAGGAACAGCCGGCTGTCGGACAGAACGTTGTCATTCTCGGCGGCGGCCTTGTGGGAAGTGAAGTCGCGATTTATCTGGATATGTTTGGAAAAGATGTCACGATTGTGGAAATGAAAGACACCTGGGCCGCAGATGCTTACTGGATGCACAAAGTTGCCATGGACAAATATATCCGCGACAGCAAAATCAAGATCCACACCAACACGACTGCCAAAGAAGTTACCGAGGAAGGACTGCTTTGCAGCACACCTGCAGGCGATGAACTCTTCGCAGCCGACACCATCCTTCTGGCAGCCGGCATGAAAGCAGACCGCTGTGCGGCGGATGATTTCTACAATACCGCGCCGAGAGTCTTTGAAGTAGGCGACGCCATTAAGGCCGGCCGTATTGTGGATGCCGTAAAAGTCGGTTATTACAGAGCATTGGATATCTGATCCACCGACCTTTGTCTGAAAATGATGAACGATATCATCACCATGGGAAAAGCAGATATTCTTTATGTCGAATAAAAAACAGTTCTGCGGTCTCTTTTGATCTTTCTCATCGAAAGGACACAGAACTGTTTTCGCATTCTTATATATTTTTTTCGGATCAGCCCTTCGCGAACCGGGTCAGAAATTCCCTGGTTCTTGGCTGGCTGGGATTGGAAAAAAGCTTCTCCGGGTCTCCCTGTTCACAGATCACGCCCTCAGACATGAATACCACATGATTGGACACATCTCTGGCAAAGGCCATCTCATGAGTCACCACCAGCATCGTCATTCCGTCAGCGGCAAGACTCTGCATAACCTCCAGAACCTCGCCGACCATCTCCGGATCCAGAGCGGAAGTCGGCTCATCAAACAACAGAATCTCCGGTTCCATGGCCAGAGCCCTGGCGATGGCTACTCGCTGTTTCTGCCCGCCGGAAATCTGACGGGGTTTTGCGTTAATATAAGGACTCATGCCCACCCGGTCCAGATATTTCATGGCATTTTCTCTCGCCGCGTCTTTGCTTTTTTTCAACACTTTTACCTGACCGATCATACAGTTCTCCAGTACGGTCATGTTGTTAAAAAGGTTAAAGGACTGAAACACCATGCCTACTTTCGCGCGGTAACCGGAAGCATTGACGCCTCTTCCCGTGATATCTTCCCCGTGAAAAAGGATCTCACCGCCGGTAGGTGTCTCCAACAGATTGATACACCGCAGCAGAGTCGATTTTCCGGAGCCGGATGCCCCGATAATGCTGGTCACGTCTCCTGTATGCACAGTAAAGTCAATATCCTTCAGAACCTCATTATTTCCAAAAGCCTTGGACAAATGGCGGATCTCCAAAACTGCTTCACGGCTCATGACTTATTCCTCCTGTTTCTGCTGTGTTTCGATTCCTGCTTCGCCTGATCTGCGTACTCCTTACTCTTCTCATCAAAAGGAGTCCCGCGGTCCGGATAGCTGTAAGTTCCGGCGGACATCACCAGCTGGTCTGCCTGGGCCAGTTCATAACAGTCCGAACCGTCCATCCATTTTTCCACCCGTCTCAGCAGGAAAGATGCCAGTAAGGTCATGCACAGATAGCCGATCATCTCGATGGTCGCCGAGGGAAAGTACTGATAAGTGGCTCCCACAGCGGCTCTGTGAACCGCGAAAAATTCCGTAAAAGAAATGATAAACATGACGGAGGTATCTTTCACGTTGATGATAAAGTTGTTGCCGATCTGGGGCATGATATTGCGCAGAGCCTGCGGCAGAATGACATAAACCATGGTCTGAAAATGATTCATGCCGATGGCTTTGGCGCCTTCTGTCTGTCCTGAATCCACGGACATGATGCCGCCGCGGACAGATTCCGCCATGTAAGCACCCGTGTTGATGGATACCACCAGGATCGCGGCTGCCCAGATATTGTTAAACATCAGAGAGTTATTGGTAAAATACGGAAGGCCGTAATAGACGAATACCGCCTGCAGCACCATGGGCGTACCACGGAACACTTCCACATAAATCCTCACGATCACCCGGATCAGAGCCAGGAAAAAACGTTTCACTGCGGAATCCTTTCTGCTGCAGGGAATGGTCTGCAGGATTCCGCAGATAAAACCGATCAGACATCCGATCAGCGTGGCTGCCAGAGCCAGAATCAAAGTATTTTTAATACCATTCAGGTAACTTCCTCCGTAGGTGTTCCAGAGGCTTACCATATCCGTGCCGAGCTGAATCAGTCGATCCATAATACAGGTTCGCTCCTTTCTTCAACACTCATCATTCTTCGCTCAATGGCTGAATGGCAATGGCATCGTTCATCATATCGTTGAAGTCGTCTTCGGTCATATCCGCAAGCACACTGTCAATCGCGTCTTTCAGAACCGTATTGCCTTTCATCACAGAGATTCCGATATTGATCTCACCCTCATCCACGGTAAAACCATCGTCACTGTCACTGAAATCCAGGATGGTCATATCCGGATACGCGGCAACGGCGCCCATAGCGGTCGGCATATCTGTGCAGACAAAGTCAACGGTTCCGGTTTCCAGAGCCATCAGCATGGCAGGAGCTGTCTCCGCAGCGGTCTGAATCTTAGCGCCTTCAATCTGCGGAAGCATGGAATCATACCAGATGGTAGCAATCTGAGCGGTACAGTTTCCGCCGGACAGATCACTCAGACCGGTGGCTGACGCGTACGGGCTGTCTTCCTTGGTCACACAGACGATGGACGCATAATAATAAGGGCCTGCGAAATCCACCTGCTGCATACGCTCTTCCGTCATGGACTGTCCGGCGATGACTGCGTCATAGACACCGGTCTGTACGCCGGAAACCAGGGAATCCCAGTCTGTACGTACGATCTCAAGCTCCCAGTCGTTGGCCTCGCAGATCTTCTTCGCCATCATCACATCGTATCCGTTGGCGTATTCATTGGAATCCTTGATCGGCACCGCGTCATTGGAATCATCGGTCTGCGTCCAGTTGTAAGGCGCGTAACCGCACTCCATCGCAACCGTCAGAACGCCGTCCTCCACACCGGAAGCCACTTCCTCTTTGGACTGCGTACTGTTTCCGGTGTCAGTTGTCTCCTCGGAACTTCCGGAACCGCCGCATGCGGTCATGGAAGCCATCATGGTCAGTGCCAGGAAAAATGTAAGTGCTTTTTTCATGAATGTTTCCCCTTTCGTAAATAAATAGAAATGACAGATTTTATCCCGCGAAACACCAGGTTTCTGTGAAATAAAAGAACGGCCACAGCGCACAACGCCACAGCCGTTCCCTATCTGTAAAAAACGTACGGAAAGGACGATAGCGCTCCACAAAACGTGACAGCCGACAACATCTTCTCCTGTCGGCCAACAGAACGCTTCTCCAACCAACGTTCCATTTCGGCAAATCTCCCTTTCTTCCTGCTTCCCGGACGGTTGAGCGTCTCCGCAGGGATACTCATGAGCTTCGCAACCTCTATCATCTTTAATTGCAGGCATTATATCATACCGCCCGGGGGTTGTCAATCCGCTCTCACTCATATCTTCCTTTTACTACTTTCCGGCCCTGGAGCACGGACTGATTCTTGTTCACGAAAGATTTAGTTCTGGCGCGCAGCAGAGTCTCCCGCCCCTGTGCTGTGCGGGTATAAATCACCTGAAACCTGCCCAGCGCTTTTCGGATATGTTTTTCAAAGACCAGTGCCCGTTCCTTCTGTCTTCCGAAAATCTCAGGTACCGCATAGAATTCTTTCGCCCGCCCCGCGTTCTTTCCACGGACCAGCAGATAGCGGGGATTGTCGATGACGCCCCACAGTTCTTCCATACACAGGGCAAAGGTCGTCTTATCCCTCATGGTTCCGCCCTTCAGTGAGACCGCAATCAAAAGCCCCTGCGCAGAGTCCACTTCCACCCGGCAATGCTTAGGATCTTCAAGCTCTCCAAGCTCTGCCAGCGCGTCCGCGGCTGCCTGCCCGATTTTTTTCATCCGGCGCTGCGGCGTGCTGAACTGAAACATCCGATAGCCGTTCCGGGCGATGCCGATCGCCGCCAGAAGAATCACAATTGTCAGCATTTTCCCGGCAGTCGACAACGTCCCCAAGGACGCGGTCCAAAAAAGGTTCTGAATAACTTTAGACAGTACCGCGGTCAGGATACACAGCGTCAGCCAGCCAAGAGCATGGAAAAAGACATAGCTTGTCTGAACTTCTTCTTTTGGAACGGACTCCTGCTGCTCCACCTCCATCTCTCCCCGGATCTCCTGCAGCGACTGCTGCCATCGGAGACGGAGGCCTTCCCGGTCTGTCGCCCGGTTCAGCATAATCCGGTTGACCTCTTCCATCTGTTCCCGGGTATCAAATTCCGGGATGTCAAGCCGTTCCATTCCGCTTTCGATCACCGGTTCTTTCCAGGATACCCCGAGGAAAGAGTCAAACCGCCGGACAAGGGTCTCGTAATCTCCGGAAAAGTCCGCATGCTTATCCTTTCCTTTTTTCTGCGGGAAAATACAGGCCAGATGCCAGACGTTTCCGGTTTTCTCCGGATGGTTCCGGTCGGTGCGGATGGCGCGCCCCCGCATCTGATTGCTCAGCATAAAGGAACCCACATAGGTTGCCAGAATCAGAGCGTTGATACAGGGAGCGTCCCATCCCTCTCCCAGCAGGGATTTGGTTCCGATCAACACCTGGATCTGTCCCTGCTGGAAAAGTTCTGTCACCACAGCCACCACATGGGTCTGGCGTCCTTTTACCTGCAGACGTCCGTATCCGGTCTCCCGGATGGGTGTCAGACTTCCCTCGCAGCCTTTTTCCGCCAGCAGTTTTTCCAGAATTTCTTTCGTATCCATCGGAACCAGAACTACCGTGCCGCTCAGACATCCCAGCCGGAGGCCTTCTCGCTTTCTTCTTCTCAGAAATTCAAAGATGGGAACCGCGCCGATCTGCGTGGTGATTTCCCCATCGGTACCCACCGCTGACAGTTTTTCTTTTTTGATATAATCACACAGGATCAGAAGCCGCAGATCTGCTCCCATAGACTGGAATTCCGCGTCGGTAATCCGGCCGATACTCTCCATTTTCCCCCGGCTCTTCATCAGAAGTTTCTGAAACGCGTCTTTGTGAGTCAGGGAAACTCTTCCGCGCTCCACGCATCCGGCCTCACGCAGCTCCTTCTCTAACTGCTTCCGCTCCTCCTCCGGTACCGAATAGGATTCCGAATCCTCATAGAGAAATCCCTGCAGCAGTATTTCCAGCCACTCATCCTTCAGTTCCGGCAGCCTTCCCTTTGCACCGATCACTTCTCTCAGATAAGCAGGAAACGGAATGTTCCGGTCCTGGCAAAAGATCAGAAGCGCTGAGAAATATCTGGGGTGATCCAGGAATTTTTCGGTATAGGCTTCCGGACGCTGCAGTCCTTTGTGGGAGGCAATCATGCGGGTAAACTCGGACCCTTCCAGAATTTTCCTGCAGACTTCCGCGGTTTTTTTCTGATAATCTTCTATTTTCCGCAGTTCCTCTCTGGCCGGCCAGTTAAAATAAATATAATCCTCATGAGGACACAGACTTCCTTCCTGCACCAGTTCCGGGGTGAAAATTTCCTCATCAATTGGCCCGCAAAGGTCAATGTACCGCTTCCACTGCCCCGGCGTGCTGTCATAAGGCGGCGTGGCGGTCAGCGAAATCAATGTCATTCCTTTTGCTTTCTTCAGAAAGGCTTCCAGAGCCTTCCACCACTCACTGCGCAGATGATGGGCCTCATCCAGGCAGATGGTTTTTATACCCGCTGTTTTCACCGCCTCGAAAAGATCAAAATCACGAAAATCCACCGATTCCTTCCGGGCAGTCCCGTCCTGTTCAGAATCCGGATCTTCCAGTTCGCCCTGCTCCTGTTTCATGGCGCTGTACAGGGCCTGATAGGTAATGGCCGTTATTTTCTTCGGGTTCTTCAGATCGTTGGAGAGAAATGATTCCGGCTGATTTCCCTGCACCAGAAATCCCTCTTCGATACGCTGCAGCCATTGCTGGCGGATGGTGATACTGGGTGAGAGAATCAGGCAGGGCGCCCCCAGGCGCCGGATCAGTTCAATACCCAACGTCGTTTTTCCGGAACCGGGCGCCGCCACAATATGAAGCTTCCCATCGGACAGATATCTCTGGGAATGGTCCAGAACCCTTTTCTGATACGCCCTCCAGGTTCCCTTGAATTGCAGTAAATGATCGTAACAGTTTTTCATTGGAATCCCTCTCGTTTTTTCTTTAGAACTATTATCATCTTTCTTTCAGAAAAAATCAATGGTCCAATTTCCCTGTTTTTCTGTTTTCTATTGACTTTTCCCCTGCAAACGACTACGCTTTCCTTAATCATACGAAACAGCGAGGAAGGCAATCCGAATAGATGAAAACAGAACGGATTTTTTATAAAAATTTCTTTTCGATCTACATCCTACTGGTTCTCCAGAACGTGGTCACGATCAGCGTCAATCTGGCCGACAATGTCATGCTGGGCGGTTACAGCGAAGCAGCTCTCTCCGGCGTGGCCGCGGTGAACCAGATTCAGTTCGTCTATCAGCAGCTGCTGACCGCCCTGGGAGACGGCCTGGTGATTTTCTGCAGTCAGTACTGGGGAAAAAAAGAAACCGAACCCATGCACAGAATATCCGCGGCGGCCATCGCGGCAAACAGCGCGGCTTCCACCCTTTTCCTCCTGGTTAAGTCCACCGCTGTGGGGGCTTCTTCCACCGCCTCCGTGGTGATCGGGAAAACCATAGGAACCGGAAATATTCCCCTTGTAAAACATTACTCCTCCGTCATGCAGCGCTTATTTGTGGTGATCGGCATACTCTCCGGACTTCTTCTTTTTGTGTTACGTATTCCGGTGATGACGCTCTATGATCTTTCCGCCGAGGCAATGTCTATGATGAATACCTTTCTGATCATCCTGAGTGTGGTCTGCGTGGGAATGTCCTACCAGATGCCCACCAACAACGGCATTATCCGGGGCGGCGGCAATGCCATGTTCGTGGTGAAAATGGATCTGATCAGTATCTGGATGATTGTCCTTCCCCTTTCCTTCGTAATGGCATTTGTGGTGAAAGCCTCCCCTGCAGTGGTGGTATGCTGTCTCAATGCAGATCAGATTTTCAAATGTGTACCAGCATTCCTGGAGTCCCACTATGGAAACTGGATCCGCAGACTGACCCGGTAGCACAGCAAGCTGCTGCAGATAATCATAATATTTCGGTTCTATTCTAACAGATTTTCCTTAAACTTCCCTAAAAAATTTTATCCGGACAGAACTGCCCTCTTTTGGCATTCCCTAAACACTCTGTGAAAAATATAAAGTTTTTATAAAATTTTGATTGACAAACAAAGCGGAAAGGAGTACGATAAATGCGATATATAAATTCTGCAAGGATGAGGAAGAGTAGCTGAAAGGAAATCTGCAGCGAGCCGCCGAGGGTGGAAGGGCGGTGAGGAAGCTTCAGTGAAAATCACCTCGGAGCTTCCGGACTGAGAGGACTGTATCTGCGTAAGTTCGGACGGTTAACAGTCGTTATTCTGTTTCTCGTTGTTGGATGAGAGTTGAGGGGTCATGATTTCATGGCAATTAGAGTGGTACCGCAGAGGTTTTCTTACCTTTGTCTCTGAGAAAAGAGGCAAAGGTTTTTTTGTGTGGCAGAACTCTTCTTTCACACATCCTGCCGTGCCGGAATCATAGAGGCTTCAGAATCATCCCGCAGAAAAAAGAGGGAGGAAATTAAAATGGAAGTATTGAAAAAAATCACCGCATTTGTCAGCCGCTATATGGCGATCATCGTAATCCTGGTGGCTGCTCTGGCGCTCTTCGCACCATCTACGGTAAGCTTTCTGAAGACAAGCTACGTCAATCCATTGCTGGGTATCGTAATGTTCGGTATGGGTCTTACCCTGAAACCTCATGACTTCAAAGTTGTCTTCAGCCGTCCGAAGGATGTCATCATCGGCTGCTGTGCCCAGTTCGTCATCATGCCTCTGCTGGCTTTCGTGTTGACAAAAGTTTTCCAGCTGAGTCCGGAACTTGCCATCGGCGTAATCCTGGTGGGAACCTGTCCTGGAGGTACTTCTTCCAACGTTATGACGTATCTGTCCAAAGGTGATGTGGCTCTTTCCGTAGGAATGACCGCCTGCTCCACCATCCTGGCTCCGTTCCTGACCCCGGCGCTGACTTATCTCTATGCCGGACAGACGGTAGACGTAGATGTATGGAGTATGTTCCTGTCCATCATCCAGGTAGTAATCCTGCCGATCGTCCTTGGTTTCATCATCAACCATTTCCTGAAGAAATTCACCGAGGCAGTAGTGGAAATCCTTCCATTGATTTCTACCCTGGCAATTGTGGCAATCGTGGCCGCTGTTGTCTCCGCGAACTCCGCGAAGATCATGACCTCCGGTATTCTGATCCTGGTTGTTGTCATGCTGCACAATGTATGCGGTTACGCGCTTGGTTACGCGGTAGGCGTTCTTCTGAAACTGGATACCACCAAGTGCCGCGCAATCTCCATCGAAGTTGGTATGCAGAATTCCGGTCTTGCGACCTCTCTGGCAACCGTACATTTCGCACAGTACCCGCTGGCTTCCATCCCGGGCGCAGTGTTCAGTGTATGGCATAACGTATCCGGCGCGATTCTCGCAAACATCTTTGCCCGGACTGCAGATAAAAAATAAAAGACTTTATTAAAAAAGGCTGCCGTTTTCTTACGGCAGTCTTTTTTGTTCACATCCTTTTGTGGCAATCACATCTACGCCGGTTCCGGCCACATTCGGCACAATCACCTGTCCCAGCTGCACCGGCGCCTCAGCAACAGTCTCTCTCAAAATCTCCATACACTCAAAGATCTTCTCTCTGGGAATGTCCCGGGCTGTTTTCACAGAAACCATCGGAGTGTTTCCGCCTTTTACGAAAACGGTAGAAGTGACAAACCGGGTGGGATTGACCACTTCTTTTCTCGCATAGGTTTCTCCCCGCCTGCAGGTGTTTCCCTCTACTTTCGTCACCTGACTTTCTTCCAGCCAGGCGCGCATGGGACATCCTCTAGGACATCCGATACAGATCAGTTCCCGTGTTTCCATCTGTCATTCCTCCTCAATTCGGATGGCAATTCTTCACATATTCCACCGCATGACGACCGGCCGCCGAGGCCTCCTCAGAGACAAAATCCACCAGATCGTGGACATGAAGCACGTTCCCGCAGGCGAATATCCCTTCCACACTGGTCTGAAGACTTTCATCGACCTTTGGTCCCCGGGTCACCGGATCGATTCGAATCCCACAGGCTTTCGACAGTTCGTTCTCAGGAATCAGTCCCACAGACAATAAAACCGTATCACAGACAATCTCCTCTTCCGTTCCCGGCATCACCTTTCCCTGCTTGTCCACCTGGGCTAAAGTTACTCCTTTCACCCGTTCTTTTCCTTGGATATCCACGATGGTGTGGCTGAGTTTCAATGGAATCCCGTAGTCATCCAGGCACTGTACGATGTTGCGCTTTAACCCTCCGGAATAGGGTTTAAGTTCTGCCACAACTTTCACCTTTGCGCCTTCCAGAGTCAGCCTCCTGGCCATAATCAATCCGATATCTCCGGAACCGAGAATCACCACTTCCCTTCCAGGCAGATATCCCTCGATATTCACCATTCTCTGGGCCGTTCCCGCGGAAAAAATGCCGGCCGGCCGGTATCCCGGAATATTCAAAGCTCCCCGGGATCTCTCCCGGCAGCCCATGGCAAGAATCACCGCCTGGGCCCGGATCTGAAACATTCCTTCTTCCCGGTTCATCGCCGTGATCTTTTTATCCGGGCGAATCTCCAGCACCATAGTGTTCAGACGATACTCGATATTTAATTTTTCTGCTTTTTGTATGAAACGCAGGGCGTACTCCGGTCCGGTGAGTTCTTCCCCAAAGGTGTGAAGTCCGAATCCATTGTGTATACACTGATTCAAAATACCTCCCAGCTCCCGGTCTCTCTCCAGAATCAGTACCCGCTCTGCCCCTTCTTCTTTTGCCGATATGGCTGCCGCGAGTCCTGCCGGGCCGCCTCCCACAATGACAATCTCATATTCTTTTCTCATTTCGATTCCTCCCGCTGCATCCTGCGGTTTCCGGCCAGGATCTTTGAGTCTCCTCCGCTCTTAGTAATCTCTTCCAGTGGAATCCGAAGTTCCCGGGATAGAATTTCCATGGTTCTGGGCATGCAGAATCCCGCCTGACACCCCCCCATTCCGGCTCTGGTTCTTCGCTTGATTCCGTCCAGGGACCGGGCGCCCACCGGCCTTTGGATGGCGTCAATGATCTCCCCTTCTGTGATTCCTTCGCAGCGGCAGACTACCGTTCCATAGGCCGGATTCCTTTGGATCAGGCCGTTACGTTCCTCCAGACTCAGTTCTTTCGGATTCAGAATCCCTTTTCTCTCTTCCGCAAAAGCAGTTTTCTTATGAAGTCCCAGCTTCTGACTCACAAGACCGGCAAGATACTCTCCAATCGCCGGAGCACTGGTCAGTCCCGGAGACTCAATTCCCGCACAGTCAAAGAATCCCGGCACATCAGCTGTTTCACCGATAATAAAGTCCTCTCTTTCCTCATGGGCACGCAGTCCCGCGAACGAGGTAATCACTTCCTCCACGGGAAGATTTTTCACACTTCTGTGTCCTTTGGCAATGACTTTTGCAAGACCTTCCGCCGTGGTGTTCACGCCCTCCTTATTCACGATATCCACTGCTGTGGGGCCCACCAGGAGATTCCCGTGAACTGTGGGGGAAACCAGTACGCCTTTTCCAAACTTTCCCGGCAGAGTGAAGATCGTTCTGTGGACATGAGTGCCGGCGCTTTTGTCCAGGAGACAGTATTCTCCTTTTCTGGCGGTCAACTTCATCTTTTCATCGCTGACCAGGTTATGGATCGTATCCGCATAGACGCCGGCCGCGTTTATGACGCAACGGGTATGATAGAGGTTTTCCTCCGTCTGAATCTGAAATCCCTCTTTTTCTTTTCGGATTTCACACACTTTCTCGCGGAAATAAAATTCCGTACCGTTCACTGCCGCATTTTCTGCCAGAGCAATCGTCAGGGAAAACGGACAGACAATGCCTCCTGTGGGAGCATACAGAGCCGCATAGACCTTTTCCGTAACGTTTGGCTCCATTTCCCGCGCCTCCTTCGCGGACAGGATCTGAAGCCCCTCTACTTTGTTCCTTCTTCCTCGCTCATAGAGTTCCTGAAGTCTTGGATACTCGGTTTCGTCGGTGCACAAAACCAGAGAGCCATTTCTCTGAAAAGGAAAATCCAGCTGTCTGGACAGCTTTTCCATCATCTGATTTCCGCACAGATTCATCTTCGCTTTCATGGTTCCGGGAACCGCGTCATATCCTGCATGGACAATTCCGCTGTTTGCCTTGGAAGTACCGCTGCACACATCTTCTTCTCTTTCCAACACACAGAACTTCCCCTGAAACCGGGACAATTCCCGCGCCGTGGCACAGCCGGACACACCGGCACCAATGATTATCACATCATACATCCTGCCGCCTCCATCCATCACTAATCTGTCAGTCGTTGAAGCAACTTTCGGCTACATTTTCCATACTTCCATATTGGTGGCTGACACTGCTACCGCTCCGGCCTCCAGTGCCTCCATCACATCTTCCTTCGTCCGAATCAATCCTCCCGCAATAATCGAAGTGCTGGTGTTTTCGCAGATCTGCCGGATAATTTTCGGCATCACTCCGGGCAGGATTTCGATGTAGTCCGGGCGCACTGCCTGCTGCTGCCGGTGCACATTTTCCAGAGCCATGGAATCAATCAGAAACAGGCGCAGCACCGTATAGAGCCCCAGTTCTCCGGCCCGCTTGATCAATGCCGGTTTCGTGGAGATAATTCCATCCGCTCTGGTATGATTCTTCATATAATCCACCACGATCTCCTTGGCGGCCAGACCTCCGATCAGATCCACATGAACCATGGCGATCTTTCCCGCTTCCTTCACGGTATCTACAATCCCCGCAATACTGCAGATGTCTCCGAACAGAATAAACACCACCTGGATATCCTCAGACTGACAGCAGATCTTTAATCCTTTCGGATCTTTCACCGCTGAGATAATCGGGTGCATCTCTACTGCGTCCACAAATTTTTCATGCCTCATACGTTTCCTCCCTCACACATGCCGAGTTTTCTCAGAAAGAACTTTCCGCCCTGGAATAACCGAGATCCAAAAGGAGTTTCCGCAAAAAGGTCTTTCTTCGAAAATAAAAAAGGCATACAGACATCCTTCATGCCCATATACCTTCTTCTCCGTTCTCAATACAGGTATTCTCTGATTCTTTATCGCTTCTCTTACTCCTTTATAACATATTCACCTTCCAAAGTCAATGATGCCGTTTTTGACATTGTCGCAGAGAAATTTCTTTCTTTTCCTTAATACTTAAATATTTCAGCTTTCATACATCCAGGCATATTGTACATCATCGTCACGATCTTTTCATCCCCGTTCTGACGCTGTATGCACTCCCACTCTCCGTTCCTGAATGTTCCCGCTTCTTTTCTCAGGAAATCCGCTTTTCTGTGGTCTCCGGGTTTTGTGTGAAACTTCACACTGCACATCATTCCGATGATCAAGAAACGTTTTTCATCCAGTTCAAAAACTGCGCCTGCGGATGCCGGCGCTCCGGCTGTCTGTGGAAAGTACTGGATTTCCACATCATAGGAACTGAATTTCAGGTAGCATCCCTGTTCACCTCCCGTCTTTTTCAGGAAACATTGCAGATGCGGCGTATCTCTGTATTTAAGGTACAGCGGCTGTATCTCCCCCAGAAGCCGGTACACTTCTCCCAATGCTTCCTTTGTGCCGGTCAGGTCAAAGGAGAGGGGATCCAGCTTCAGGGCGTCCATGACTTCCGCCGGAAGGCGTATCTCTTCTTCCTGCCACAAATCCTCGACCCCGAAGGGCGCGTAGCACAGTGCGTGGTGGTTCATAAAAGCATAAAAGGCATAGGATGCTGTAACCGCATCTTTCCGCACTTCCGGGATCAGAAGCGGATTATCCGACCGGCTGTATGTCTCCATAACGTCCGCCACGTAAGGCACATAGATATCCGGCGCGATCGTACATAAAGACGGAGCCGCTGCTTTCCACACCCAGAGCATGTCCTCCACCGGCCCTCCCGATGGATATGAACCTGCATACCATGGGAACTGCTTCAGCCATACATTGGCATAGCAGGGCAGAGGATATTCTTTCCTGCCGGCTGACGCAATCTTCTCCAGAGCAGATGCGAAATACCATGCAGAGAAAATCTCACTGGCGTCTTCGCCGAAGATCTCCGCCCAGCCCGGCTTCCCTGCGGCATTCATCTCATCCATGCAGATCCATCCAGCCTGTTCCTCAGCAGCCAGCAGACAGTTAGGCACGGCTTCTGCAAATGCTTTTTCCGCCTGAGGGCAGTAATCACGCTCTGTCCCAAGCAGGCCCACTTCGTTTTCCACCTGCATCATGATCACAGTGGAGTTCCGGTCTGTCTCCCGGATATGCACCATCAGCCGGGCAAAAGCTGCTGCATCCTTCTCAACCGCAGCCATGCAGAAAGGTGATATAGTGTTGAGCCGCTCTCCTCCGTACATCTCAACTCGGAAATAGGCCGCCGTATCCGTCTTCATCCATGCCGGCACATAAGCCGATTCCGCATTCTTCCAGAGACCGAACCAGAGCAGGATCAGCTTCTTCTCATATCTTGCCGCCTGCTCAAGAAGCGTATCTACAAGCGCAAAATCATATCTGCCTTCCTCCGGCTCCAATGTCTCCCAGTATACCGGCACGATCAGCGTATTCAGATGGCTCTGGTCCATCTTCTGCCAAATTTCCTTTTCCATCGTTTCCGGATCGTAAGCGGCAGAGTTGTGTACCTCGCCTGCAAACGCCTGGAATGGATTACCGTCTACATACAGAGTCGGGATGCCTCTGTCGATCTTCACTTCTGCAATTTTATTCATCTTGTATCCTTTCTTTTGAATTTTCTTCAGCAATATCTTTTTTATTGCCTTTCCTAAATAACATTCCTATGAGCCTTGCTGTTAAAAGTAATGTTCCATAAAACGGAATTCGTAAAAGACAATTCTGTCCAAAACTCAGATCAGAAGATATATAGGTGACCAGAAAATTTCCGAGAATAACCACTATAACAGCAAATATAGCCGCTAAAATACTTACAATGATTTCTTCCTTTTTATATTTTTTCATCAAATAGTCTCCTTAAAATAGGATCTTTGTCCGGGCAGCAAGTAGCCGGATCCCGCTCACCAGCGCAGACACGCCGACAGCGATTGCAAAGGCTCCCGCCACGATATTCATGATCCCTGAATTCTTAACAGTATTATATATTAGGAGTTTCCGATGATCCCCGCCATACCTGTATCTGCCGAAAAAGCTCCCACATTCAGCCGGATCAGATCCTCATCATCCAGTCCGGCAGCTTCCGGCAATATTGCTTCCGTCCGCTCATAAGATACGGTCTCTGCCGCCTGTCCGGACAGATCCACTGCCAGACATGACACAGGATCCCCTGTCTCTTCCTGTTCCGCGTATCCGGCATTTTCCTGTCCGGATTCCCGTTCCGGACTCCAGTCTGTAAAGTCCGGCACTGGCAGGAAATTCTTCACACGCTTTGTCACCAGCGTATTCGGCACTGACAGGACCCCGCAGATTTGCGTATCTTTGCTGCTGTTTCCCAGCCGGAGGATATAATCTCCCTTCTCAAGGATCCATGCAGCCTGTTCTGTATCGTAGGAAGCCAGATCCGTAAGGGAAAAAGTAAGGCTGAGCGTCTCCGTTTCTCCAAGCTCCAGCTCTTTTGTCTTCTTCCACGCCGCCAGCGCCTGGTAAGGTTGGTCCAGTTTGCCCTCCGGAACCGAGACATAGAGCTGCACCACTTCTTTTCCCTGGAAAGCTCCGGTATTTTCCACCTCAGCAGTCACTGTTACTGTCGCTTTATCTAGCGACAATGCTCGGAACCTGAGACCAAATTCTGTATAGGACAACCCGTATCCAAAAGGAAAAAGTGCTTTCTTTCCGATGCTGTCGAAATACCGGTATCCCACATAGATGCCCTCTTCATATCTTGTATCATCTTTTTCACCAAAAGAGAGAAATCCCGGATACTCCTCCCACCGGGTCCATGTGGTTGTGAGTTTTCCCGACGGACAGGTTTTTCCCAGCACCAGGTCTGCCAGAGTGCTTCCGGTCTGTACGCCAAGCTGGGAAAGGATCAGGATATTCTCAACTTCCAGAACCGGGGAAAGATCCACCACGCCGCCTACATTCAATACGAGCAGAAATTTCCGGTACCTTTCTTTTAATTCAAGGATCGTTCGCTTCTCGCTCTCTGTCAGGAAAATATCTCCCGCCTTGGCTGTCCGGTCGCTGCCCTCGCCGGAGCCTGTTCCGCCCTTCACAGTCCTGCGCACACCGTTGCCGTACAGGGCGATCTTTCCCGGGCCGGCCAGCGGAAAGTCCCCGTTTTTCTTAAGCAACACCGTGCATTCCGGCAGGAGTGGGCGCAGCCGGTCAAGATGCTCTATTTCATATTTCTGAAGTTCCATCACTCTTAAGCTCCTCTCTCTGTATGTAATTTCATTTTTTATCATTTTATCAGAGGGTTATTGGGAGTTATTGCAAAATATAGCGCAGGATTGTAAATTAAGTCTTCCTTTTGCAATTTTGAAAAGTATTCTACAATACTGTTTATCTCTTTAAATTTATCATATGCTTAGATTATAAAAAAACAGACAGCTGCTCCATTTCAGAGATGCTGCCTGTCATAAAGTATCTGCAGGTTTTTTCATTTTTATCTTCCTCATTATTTCACGTACGGATAATTACCGGTGCAGATCTGTGTATAGAATTCAAGGGTATCTGCCACAAGATTTCTGATCGTTCTGAACATATTTCTCAACCTCCTTTCTTGTCTTTACGTGTATAATATAACCTGTTTATCCGAAAAAATCCTGCCAGATCACATTAAAAAACAGCCATTTTTTGCAAAGCAGTATGAGCAATATGCTGCCCTTATATGAAAACGTAAACGATACCCTGGAAATCTATAAAGGAGAAGCCGCCCATGTCTCTCCACATCTTCACAAAGCACTGGAATGCGTCTATATCACCGAAGGATCTCTGGCGCTGGGTGTTGAGGTAAATCTGTATCCTATGGAGCCCCACGATTTTGCGATTGTCTTTCCCGAACTGATCCATCACTGCCAGGTATTTGACGGCGGCTCCTGCCGGGCAGTCTATCTGCTGGTCTCCCCATCCCTCACAGGGGGATTTCTCCAGCCCCTGCAGGATTCCTGCCCGGAATCACCGGTGCTCAAAGCATCTTCGGTCCACCCGGATATCCCGTATGCTCTGGACAGTCTGATAAACTGTCAAAAGAACGAGGAGCATGTACATGTGTTAAGGCAGGCCTACACGCAGATCATTCTTGCCAGGTCGCTGCCGCTCTTTTCCCTTACGGACAAAAGCTCTGTGGGCAGTGACGATATCATCTACCGGACGGTCAGCTATATCGCTTCCCATTTTACTGATGAGATCTCCCTCACCCAAATGGCGGAGGATCTCGGTTACAGCCTTTATGTGCTTTCAAGGGTGTTTTCCGGTACATTCCATTGCAATTTCAACACATACCTGAATCATGTCCGGCTGGATCATGCATGCAATGCCCTCCTGCATACGGATCAGACGATCACAGAAGTGTATGAAAATGCCGGGTTTGCCAGCCAGCGGACCTTTAACCGGGTTTTCCGGGAGAAGTTCCGCATGTCGCCGAAGGATTACCGGAAACACCGTCTTGCCGCACCACTGCAAATGTAGTAAGATGGACACAGGAACAGAAGGGAGGCGTTTTATATGGAATGGACCCCGCTTCCGATCGGAGTGGAAAATTATGAAGAGATCATTGAAAAGGACTATTACTATGTCGATAAGACGCTGCTCATAAAGGACCTGATCGATCTGCGCGGAAAAGTCAATCTCTTTACCCGGCCGAGACGGTTTGGCAAGACACTGAATATGAGCATGCTGCGCTACTTCTTTGAAAAATCTGATGAAGACCGGTCGCACCTGTTTGCCGGAAAGAAAATCATGGCTGCCGGTGCAAAATATACAGAAGAACAGGGACAGTACCCTGTGATCTCGCTGTCACTGAAATCCATGAAGCAGGCGAGCTATGAAGCTGCGTTCCACTGTCTGAAAGAAGAGATTGCAAGAGAGTTAAAAAAACATCCTCAGATTATCCAAAGTCTGAATTCCGAGGATGACCGCACAAAATATCAGCTTTTGATGAACCGTGGCGCGAACGATGAAGAGTATCTTACTTCATTGAAATTTCTTTCCGAATGTCTGTATGCATTTTATGGGCGCAGGACAGTCATCCTGATCGACGAATACGATGTTCCGTTGGAAAATGCGTATTTCAGCGGTTTTTATGACCGCATAGTGACGCTGATCCGCTCCCTTTTCGAATCGGCACTGAAGACAAACGATTCGCTGGAATTTGCCGTAGTAACGGGATGTCTGCGTATCAGCAAGGAGTCCATCTTTACCGGCCTGAACAACCTGAATGTCATCTCGATCATGGATACCAGCTATGCGGAGCATTTCGGATTTACACAGAATGAAGTGGATCAGATACTGAAACATTACGGATTGGAGCAGAACCAGGGTGCAGTCAGGACATGGTATGACGGATATCGGTTCGGTGAGACAGAAGTGTATAACCCATGGAGCGTCATTAGTTATGTAAACTCATGTTATAAGGATAAAAATGCACTGCTCCGGCCTTACTGGTCCAACACCAGTTCCAACAGCATCGTCCGCACGCTTGTGGAACGCGCGAATCTCTCGGTAAAGCAGGAGATTGAAGCTCTCATTGAAGGAAAGACCATCACCAAACCGATCCATGAAGACATCACCTATGACGACATGGACTCCACACAGAACAATCTGTGGAATTTTCTCTTCTTCACCGGCTATCTGAAGAAGATCAGCGAACAGCAGGACGGCGAGGATATTCTGGTAGAGATGGCGATCCCAAACAGCGAAGTGCGCTATATTTATAAAAACACTGTCCTGCGCTGGTTCGAGGAAAAGACAAAAGATAAAAATTTCTCTCTGCTCTATGAAAGCATCCTGAACGGCGACCGGGAAAAGATGGCTGAAATCCTCTCTGAAAACCTCATGGAAACAATCAGCTTCTATGATTATCAGGAGAGTTACTACCATGGCTTTCTCGCAGGAATGCTCAAAAACATCGGGAATTATATCGTCCTGTCGAACCGTGAATCGGGAAACGGACGCCCGGACATCCTGCTGAAGTATCCGAGCGTCAGGGGAAAGGCTGTCATCCTTGAGATCAAGGTGGCGCATACTTATCAAGAACTGGAAAGCAAATGTGACGAGGCGCTCCGACAGATCGACGAACAGAAATATGAAGAACCGCTCCGGCAGGAAGGATATTCGGATATCCTGAAATATGGGGTGGCCTTTTACAGGAAAGAATGCATGGTAAAATAAAAAATGCAGATTTTGCAAGACAGCGGACCTTTAACCGGGTTTTCCGGATAAAGGTCCGCATGTCGCCGAAGGATTACCGGAAACACCGTCTAATCAATGGTTGAATAAGGTCATAAAGTCCTGATCAGATGACAGGAAAGTTCCGCTAGGATTTCCGTCATATCTCCATCCAATCCATAGGATTTCTCCTGAATATCCTCCCGGATATAGACTTCTCCCCTATTCACCGTTACATACACGGCCTGCGGCTCCCTTTTACACAAATTCATAAAAGGCGCTTTGATTAACTGATTGCGCCAGCCGATTCCCAGTTCCAGAATAAACAGCTTTTTTCCATGCCAGCGCTTCAAAAAAGCCTGATAATTTTCAGCCGCCTTCTGATTCTCAATAAAATTCGGTTCGCCTATCATGCGGATGCGCATAACGGAGCCGCAGACCGGGCATCTGGGCAGTAATTGTGTTGGAATCCTGCCATCCGTTTCTGCTTCTGCCATTTTCTTTACCGCGTCTTTCGTGGGATATATCTTTTGATGGCAGCCCTTTTCGCACTGCATTTCCAGCCAGTTTCCTTCGATCTCATAAATATTTTCTGCCGCAAAGCCGGCTGCTTCAAAATGCCCTTCCCCGTTGGAGGTCACGACAAAATACGGTTTCCCTTCCACCAGCTTACGGATCGCCTTCATGTTGCCTGACACTTCGTATTCGTTGGTATAATGCTGGATCAGGCGGCTCCAGAATGCCCAATATTCTTCATCCGTTGGGTAACGGAACATCATTCCCTGCAGAATACTCCTCAAGCCGTATTTCCTGTGAAAATCTCCAAACAGTTTCAGAAATGCTTCATTTTCCGCAAACAGGTGCAGCCCCTCTGAGATAGACAGACCGTTGCTGGCTCCAATCAGAACTGCGTCAGCTTCCTTTAATTTTTGAACAATCTCATGAATCCTTTTATCCATACCTGTTCTCCTTCTATTGTCCTGAATTTCCTTCTGCCGCGGATTTTAATCTCGACAACAAAATATCTCCAACTGTTACTGCATCCTCGATTGTAAGATACTGATCTGCGTTTTTGCTTAAGAGCATTTTCCCGGAAGCTTCAAATTCCTCATCTGCAAACCATATTTTCAGCCAGATGGGATAAAAGGGAAGGAACGGGAATACTGCGCACAAATCGGCTCTGTCTTCCACAATTTCTGCCCCAAGAGATTTGCAAATCTTAAGGATCTGTCCCGGGCTCTTATCTGCCAGGAACAGACGCAGTTCCTTCTCCATATATTGATCAAATTTTGTTCCCCGGATAAGACCATCCTTTAATCCGCCAAATGAGAGTTGCTCTTTGGACACTTTCCACCCGTCTGCAAGATCAAGATAGTGTAAAATTACTAATTGATGCCATTCTTCTATATACGGTGTAAAAGAATACTCCGGAAGAGAAATCTCAAGTCTCTGATTCAGGCTTTGTATTTCCAGAGATTTATTTTCACTATGGAATACGGCGCCGCTTCTAGCGGCAATTTCCTCCAGGGGATGATTTCGCAGCCGTTGAACGGCAGACGTTCTCATTTTGGAAAATGCACGATTATCCGGTATCTTAGCTTCCATACGATCTTCTCCTTTCCGCTGCGTCTTTCAGCACCTTGCCAATATCTTCCACTATCATCATGCCTTTTTCTTCTATGTCTTTCGGCAGGAAATCATACTGGTCATTCACCGCGATATACCTGGCTTTGGGTAAACTTAAAGTCAGATTCCAGAAAGGCTCCTGGATAAACATGGGAGTCAGACGTCCCACCCCCAGTTCCAGAAAGAGGATTTTTCTGTCTTTATGCTCCCATACGTAGCGGGACACTTTTTCATACTGCTCTTCATACTTTTTTCCCTGCAGGAAATTTCCATACCCCCGCACCCACGGGAAAGCTTCGCCGCCGCAGTGCGGACACCTTGGAATCTGTTCTTTGGGGACTGCCGTCCCGTCCCCCATGGCTTTCACCATCTCTGCCACCGGTTTTACTGCATCCCAGGTTTCATCCGTACAGCACCGGGCGCATTGGAAGAAACGGTGATCCCCCTGGATCTGTGCCACTTTATTTTCCGGATACATCTTGACAAACTGTGTGTCCTGATTGGTAGTGAGAACAAAAAAATCTTTTCCCTGCAAAAGAGAATCCAGGTCCCGGTAAGGTTCCCGAATTTCAGCCGTCTGTGTCGTGTACAGAAACGTTGCCAGATACCCCCAGAACTCCTCCCGGTTGTCCCATTGGCGCATCATCCCGTCAAAAGCTCCTTTGAAATGATATTTTTTCGCATATTTTCCAAAGTATTTTCGATAAGAAGCGTTATCTTCATAGTAAAAGTCTCCGCCTCCTGCCGCGGACAGCCCAGAGGCCCCGCCAACCAGGACGCATTGTGCCTCCTCGATTTCATTCACAAACCGGTCAATCTGTTCTTCGTAGGAAAGCGGCGGTTTCTCTGACAGTACATAGGGTGTTTTTCCCGCGGCATACAGACTGTAGTATTTGGAATAATTCATCTGTGTCTGCAGAACAAGATTTTCATATAGACTCATGGTGTTCTCTCCTTGCATTTGATGTAAATATTATTTTTACATCATTAGTCTAACACCTGCATAAGAAACTGTCAATATGATGTTAAACTTAAATTTACATTATAGATAAAAGACACCATTTGCTGCCAGGACAACCCCAAATGTTTTTGAAGAAATCTGCAATAAAATTAAGTGGCAGGATATCGAAACAGCCTTCCTTGGCCATATATCCTGCCACTTATCATTCTTCTTCGTGCGAATCAGTCCTCCCGCGATAATCAAAGTGCCAGTGTTATCGCAGATCTGCCGGATGATTTCCGGCAGCACTCCGGCGTTATCGCAGAGGAACTATTTTTCCTTTTTTAATTACCATCTCAATATCCCGCAGAACATCAATATCTTCATCCGGATTACCGTGATAGACCGCAAGATTTGCACGTTTTCCAACGGCAATGGTTCCGACAGTATCTGAAATTCCCAGTATCTCCGCATTATACTTCGTTGCCTGGAGTAGTGTTTCCAAAGGGGTAAAACCCATCTTCTGAATTCTTAAGCGAAACTCATAGAGCCCGTTTCCATGACTTCCTTTATACACACCTGCATCTGTGCCCCACCCCATTTTCAGGCCGGCTTCTCTGGCTGCAATCATACCCTCCGTCAGGCATTTAATAATTTTTTTTGACTTTTCTACATAATGCTTCGGAAGGGAATCCGCAAGCTCAAGGAACGAAAAGGAGGGGGATAAGGTAGGCATCATAAATGTTTCGGACGATTCTTTGTACATTCTGATACATTCGTCATCCATAATCGTTGAATGTTCTACCGTTCTGACTCCATTCCGGATACACATTTTTATTCCATCCGTTCCATGGCAATGTACCGCTACCGGCAAATCAACATATCGGGCAGCTGTACAGGCAGCTTTCAGCTCTTCCTCAAAAATAATCGCTTTTCCAGGCACTGCTCCCGGATTCATCACTGCTCCGGTTCCCATAATTTTAATCCACCTGGCGCCTGCCTGATATTGCTTTCTTACCGCTTTGGTATATTCCTCCGGAGAATCTGCCTCCAAATACATGCCCCCAAAGAAATCATTTCCTGATTCTGTCGGAGAAATAATCCTTCCGCTGGCGAGAATATCAGGACCTAATACCATCTCTTCATCAATCGCCTTTGCGAGACTTATAATAATATTATTTCTGTCTCCTAGATCACGTACCGTGGTGTATCCCATAAAAAGATTATTCTGAGCCAGATGCAAAGCTCTCATGGTCCTGTAGGCATCCGACTGAGTGTTTTCCTCAAACGGATCGATTCCACTCAGATCAAGATGTAAATGCCCTTCGATCAGTCCGGGAATCACAGTTTTGTCTGTCATATCGATAACAGATTCTCCAGACGCCGTTTTTGCGGCTTTAATTTCCTGAATTATCCCCTGGTCAATGACTAAATCGCCTCTGTTTCCCTCATATCCTTCCGTCAATTCCGGTATCAACCGTGCATTTCTTAAAATGAACATTTAACTTCCCTCCCATACATCTTAAGATGATTTCTATGCCTGTTCCATTGGCTGACTCTTTTTGCTTTTCAGATATCGGTCCCAGATGGTCAAAGATATAATTCCGATCACCATAATAATTCCGACTCCAATCAGAAACGGTTTATACCCTTGATCCCCCATTTTATCAAGGAGCGAGCCCGCAATAGGAGATACAAACACTTCCGGAAGATACCCCAGAGTACAGATCAAACCGATGGCCGTACCAGAGACATTCATAGGAATGCCTCCCTCATTAATCATGGAAAATACAATACTGTACCCTGCATACATACCAAAATAAATGACAATACACAAACCGACAAACAGCGGCGTACTCATGTTATGGAAAAATACCATCATAAATGTCGGAATTGCCATAAGTGTAAATGTAAAATACATCAATTTGGATCTTCCGATCTTATCTGCGATAATTCCACCACTGAAGGCACCAATCGGTCGGATATATTGTGCTAACATCGTAACCATAGCAGCTGCCGTCGCAGTCAATCCGAAATTTGCTGTGGCGTACGGTGTGAAGTAATAAAACGCCATATTCATAACATAAGTACAGCAGAGAATCAGGGACAGAATCCATACTGCCGGCATTTTCAAAACATCCAAAACTTGATGAGCGTTAAGTTTTTCCGCGGTTTTCCGTACCGGCTGATTGTCTTTCATGATCAGGAATAGCAGAACTCCCAAAGCGATTACTAAAATTGAATAAAATAAAATCACACCGTTTAATCCTGCCAGATCACCTGCTTTTCCACTGAAATAATTAAAGATAGCCAATGTAATCGCCAGATGAATGACATTCACAATTCCCCTTCCGCCATCCATAAAGCCATAGGCTTTACTTTGTTCATCTTCAGAGGCAATATCCCGCAATGCCTTCAGCAAAGATGGCCAAAAAGCGAACAGAGAGGTAAACCCCCACAGCAGATAAATAAAGAGCAGCATCCCGTAACTCGGATTCATCAGATGCAGAAAGCCGCCAAGTCCAGTCAGAACCATAGAGACTGACATTAATTTTCTCGGAGAAAACATATCTGCAACCACTCCGCCAAACAAATAGGAAATCATTCCCAAAATTCCAAACATGGAACCGAACATCCCCATCTGCGTATTCGTCAAATGATATGTCTCCAGATAAGCGTCATAATAATAGGATCGAAAATAGGGAAGACCGTAAATGACAGATCCTGCTGCAGTAATAAGAACCAGTCTCCAGATATTCCGGCGAAGTTTTGATTTTGTCTTTTCACTCATTGTTATTCCACTCCTTTTTTCTTTGTTCGTAATTCTCTCCCTCTCCTGTACCGCTTCACTTCTTTTTTCCTTTTCCTCCTTCCTTCGCATTCCATTCTTTCGCAACTGCCGCAGCAGCGGAAAAATTATGAATTTTTGTTGTTTTTGTGCTCACATTTCGATTGTTTCTAAAAATATACAATAAAAAACTGTCAACGATCAAATTCCGGGAATTCTATTCTGGATAGAATTCCTGCGGACGTTATTCTCTTATCACGATAAAATTGACTGGGATTTTGTTTTTTTTTATCTGGGAATCGATAAAAAAGAGATTTCAAATACTTTTCAATTTGTACGAGAAAAGAATCCCGGCATTGTGAAATACCAGGTGCTATGTTAGAATTGTAAAAACAAACTTAGTAAAGAAGGTTATATCTTGATCAATACATTTTATCAAGCTCTGGGAACAAAACTTAGAACATACAGAAAAATCAGGAAAATGACAATCGGTGAAATTGCAAGAGAAATCAATAAAAGTATCGCAACTGTTTCGAAATATGAAAAAGGAGAAATTGCCATTGATATAGAAACACTCTTTACCTGGTGCAATTTTATGGGCGTGAATATTTCCTCCCTTTTTCCGGATTCTCAGACAAATTCGGTTCACGAGCAGATTAAAAGGTACCAAAAACATTTGTTTGAACGGTTATACTTTTATAATTATAAAGGAAAAACGAGAACCCTATGCAACGGTGTCATAGAATGTGATAACCATACCTGTAAAGTCCGGCTATATCTTTTTGCGAAAGACATTGAGAACTATTTTGACTGCGAATATCTGTATGAAGGATCTGTTACTTACAGCGACGCCTACACAAATTTTGTTGTAAATAATGTTCATCCTCCCTTCGATATGATTGCACTGAGTGTTCCTACTATGACAGGAAAAAGCGAATACACCATCGGATTGCTCTCCTCCACAACCACTCGCTATGAAAATATTGCGCTCAAAACTTTGGTATCCAAAAAACCTGTTAAAGATACGCAATTGCTGGAGAAAAAGCTGAAATTAACTTCTGAGGATTTAAAGAATATTCGATCCTCCAATTTCTTCATCGTAAGCTGATTTTCAAATTCATACACTTTCATAGAATCCAGTCTGCCATATTTTTACAGCTGCCAAAATTCGGAACGAAGTGCTTTGAAAAGCCCCTTCCTGAGAACAAGCTTTAAATAAGCACAAATTCTCAGGAAGGGGCTCTTTTTCACAATTCCTGCCCACGGAAGCGTCAGGCAGTCCATTTCTATCTGTTTTATTTTCTCTCCCGCAGCATCGGTTCGCTGACATGGGTGCGGAAGAACTGAATCAGAGGGCCGTTGAAGAACGCGTTGCACAGGGTTCCGATTCCGATGATCATCCAGAGCTCTCCCTTTGCCGCAATGCAGAAGAGGACGCCAATTACCACACAGGTGACGTCACTGGCCACTCTTGCGTATTGGAACTTGATTCTCTGCCGGGTCAGTTTTTCGATGATCAGCGCCACACTGTCATAGGGCGCAATCCCCATCTCCGCGGCCATGTAGAACGCCACACCCAGCCCGGCAAAAAGCGTGCCGATCAAAAGCGCCAGGATCCGGAGGGGAATCGTCATCTCAATGCGGAAAACATCCTGGGCCATCCAGCACAGAAAATCTGCTCCGTACCCTACACAGACCATATTCACAATAGTTCCCGCGCCGATACAGTTTCTCACGGTGAAGAAAACCACCACCAGAATCGCCGCATTCATGATCAGCTGCCAGGTGCCAAACGTCATTCCCAGAAATCCGCTGATTCCCAGATTCATACAGGTGAAGGCATCCACACCGAATCCGCTGAGCCGATAGCAGCCCACGCAGATACTGATAAAGAGGATTCCCACCACCATCATTACACATCGCTTCACAAATAATTTTCCGGATGTCTCCATCACGCTTCTCCTTTCCTGGCTTTCAGTAAGTACAGCCGGGATTCAAAATCCTCACACATCTTTTCCCCTCTAGGCGCCTCGCCGGAAGAGGCATCCGTCGTGATCAGCCCTGCATACATCAGCTCATCCCCGTAATGGAGCGGCCCGCATCCGTTGATCTGATAGGAAAGATTTCCATCCAGTCCCTGCAGACGCAGTCTCGTACAGGGCAGGTTCGCTCCGTTTAACACCCGAAACCAGCCGACTATGGCCTCCTGCCGGTCTTTGCTGACCACCATCCAGGCAGAGATGTTGTTCTCGAAGGGACTTTGCAGACGATAAAAGGTTCCAAACTGAATCAGATGGCGGTATTGTTTCATAAAGGCCACCTGTTTTTTCACTTCTTCCAGTTCCTCATGAGTCAGTGTATTCAAATCCAGTTCGTAACCGAAGGTTCCGAAATAAGCCACATTCGCCCGGGTATGAAGAGGCGTCCGGCGGTTCACCTGATGATTCGGCGTCACCGACACATGACTTCCCATGCTGCTGATAGGATACCCGTAGGAAGTTCCGTACTGGATTTTGATCCGCTCCACCGCGTCGGAATCGTCGCTGGTCCAGCACTGAGGCGCGTAGTAAAGCATTCCTGCGTCGAACCTTCCGCCGCCGCTGGCACAGGATTCAAAGAGAATCTGCGGAAAACGGCTGGTCAGTCTTTCATAGAGATCATAAACGCCCAGAATATATCGATGATACACCTCTCCCTGGCGGTCTGCCGGGAGCACGGCGCTGTAACACTCGGTAATGCTGCGGTTCATATCCCATTTGATGTAAGAGACTTTTGCGTCAGACAGGATTCTGGTCATCATTTCGCAGATGCCGTCCACAACCTCTTTTCTGGAGAAATCCAGAACATACTGAAATCTTCCGTGGGATGTCTTTCGCCCAGGTACCTGAAGAATCCAGTCCGGATGTTTCCGGTACAGATCCGAGTCTTTATTCACCATCTCCGGTTCAAACCAAAGGCCGAATTTCATTCCCAGATCCTCAATTTTCTGAGAAATTCCACGGATGCCATCCTTCAGACGTTCCCGGTTGGCCACCCAGTCTCCCAGACCGGCGTGTTCGCTGCTTCGGGATCCGAACCACCCGTCGTCCAGCACGAACAGCTCCACACCGCATTCTTTTGCCTTGCGGGCAATCTCCACCAGTTTTTCTTCTGTGAAATCAAAGTAGGTTGCCTCCCAGTTATTGATCAGGATCGGTCTTTCCCGGTCCCGCCAGTAACCTCTGGCCAGGCGTTTCTGATACAGTTTCTGATACGTCTGGCTCAGGTGATTCAATCCCCGGTCGGTATAGACCATCACTGCCTCCGGTGTCTGGAACTCTTCTCCCGGCTCCAGCTTCCAGTCAAATCCAAAGGGATGAATCCCCAGAAGCACCCGGGTGGCATCAAAAGTATCCACCTCAGCCTGCGCCAGAAAATTTCCGCTGTAGACCAGGCCAAATCCCAGTGCTTCTCCCTGGAATTCATCGGCCGACGGTCTTTTCAGGATCAGAAACGGATTATGATTGTGGGAGGAGTTTCCTCTCATGCTTCCCACAGATTGAATCCCCTGCTCCAGCCGGCGTCTCTTCGGATAACGTTCTCTCGCCCAGGCGCCTGAGAACTGAATCCATTCATAGTCACTGTCCGGAAGGTCCATACAAAGGCTCATGGCGCAGGTCAGATGGAGCGTTTCCTCTCCGCGATTTTTGAAATGGACACTTCGGGCCAGAATTCCGCCCTTTGCGAAGATGGTATAGGAAAGTTCCACCTCCAGGCCGTCCACCGGATCTTCCAGTTCCAGGATCAAAGTCGCCGCTTCTTCCCTGGATTCTGTGTACGTTGCCGGAAGCCCGGAAAGAAGCGGCTTGCCTTCCTCAATCCGGTACCCGGAAAAACACAATTCCGAAATCCGGCTTCCGTTCTCCTGCGTCACTTCCACCGCCGGCATCCGGTAATCGGTAGTTCCGAACACCGGATATTCCTGACGGATATATTCCATGGAAAATTTTTTATCCGTATCAAACACGCAGGAGGACATGGGCCGGGACAAAGTCTCCAGAAAATAGGAATAATCCTCCTGTATATGTATACGCTTTCCAAAATACAGCTGCCCCATCTGCCGGTTGGGGAGAACCTGCATGATATAACTGATTTCCTGATTAAAGAGATGAAACGTATCACCTTTCTGATTTACGAAAATGCCCATGGGAATCCTCTCCTTTCTGCTCTTTCGAAGCAATGTCTTTTCTATGCTTTCTTAATTATAAAAAAGATTCTCTGTCCGCACAGGCACTGATGTCACAAAAAACAGTCAAAATGTACACGATTTTCGGTAACCGGTGGGCGTCATCCCCATTTTCTTTTTGAACAGCTTGGAAAAAACCAGAGGGTCCGAATACCCGCAGGACATGGCGACACTCTCCACGGAAAGGTTTGTATCCGCGAGCAGCTGCGCGCTTCGGGTTATCCGGCAGCTGATCAGGAATTCCTGCGGGGACTGGGACAGGGTACGCACAAACAGCCGGTGCAGATATCCTCTGGTAATCCCCACATAATCCGCGATGTCCGCGATGTGAATGGGATCCGCGTAATTGTTCTGAATATATTCAATCGCCCTGCGCACATATCCGTTCTCCGTATCGCTTCTGGAGACCGTCTCCACATTCAGGCTGCGGGACAAAATGGCAAAAAAATGATAGAGAAAGCCTTCCCGAAGGAATTCATTCTCTATGGTGTAGGCATTCTTCTCCATGAGCTCAAACAACAGTGTTTTCAGCTTGGGCATATTTTTGCAGTAAAAAGTCCTGCGCTTTCCCCCCAGTCCGATATCCGTCAGATATTCCCGGGCTCTGGATCCATCAAATCCGATCCAGATATAGGTCCAGGGAGTTTTCTCATCTGCCTGGTAAAAGGTCTGCTTGTCCGGCTCGATCAGAAATCCCTGGCCTGCCTCCAGTTCATAGCGCTCTCCATCCACGGTATACCTGCCTTTTCCCTCCAGGATCAGATGAATCAGATAATTCGGGCGGACCGCGGGACCGTAACTGTGCAGCGGCTCACATTTCGCGTAGCCGCAGAAACACAGATAAAACTCCGAAAATTTTCGATTTTTCAATTTCAGGACAAAGGTATCTTCCATTACGCCCTCCGCGATTTTCCTTTATTTATGATACGGTTCGTGATTCAGGATCCGGTAGGCGCGGTAAATCTGTTCCAGCAGGATCACCCGCATCAACTGATGAGGAAAGGTCATCTTCGAAAAACTGAGCCGAAAATCAGCCCGTTTCAGAATGCTCTCATCCAGTCCGATGGATCCTCCAATCACAAAAATAATGTGACTGGTTCCGTTCACTCCCAAAGATCCGATCTTTTCGGAAAACTCTTCGGAGGAAAGCATCTTTCCGTCAATCGCCAGAGCGATGACAAAGGCGTCTTCTCTGAGATATTTCCCGAGGCGCTCTCCTTCCTTTTGACGGATCTGTTTTTCCAGCAGTTCACTGGCCTTGTCCGGTGTTTTTTCGTCCGCGACTTCCACAATCTCCAGTCGGCAGTATCGTCCAAGCCGCTTTCCGTATTCGGAGACAGCGTCTCTCAGATAATTTTCTTTGATTTTTCCCACGGTCAGAATCGTAATTTTCATCTAATCTTCATCCTCTCCCGGCTGCAGAATATACCGCCGATAGATTACATCACTGGGAATCCCCTTCTCATTGACTCCGTAAGCGTACAAAATGGTAACGCCCTTTCGGATCTGAATGGGTTTTTCGTACACCGGGCTGTGCTCGTTCGGCTTTGTGCCGTCCAGGGAATAGTATATTTTCACACAGTCCCCTTTCAGCGCGATCTGCGCGCTCTCATAGGGGTAAGTGCCGGATCTCAGGCTGGTCTGCGGATTGGGACAGACATACTCCGCGTATTCTTCCAGGATATCCGGATTGGTACACGTCCGCATCAGCTGTTTGATCTCTTGCGTATCGCCGTTTTTTTCCATGGCACGCAAAAGAATGCCGTAAGCTTCCTGATTATCCGGGTGCTGTTTCAGAAACACCGTCAGGATTTTCTCAACAGAAGTATAGTCCCCCTGGGCCTCGAAAATGGAAGCCAGCATCACATTCGCGTTGGGATTATCCGGCTCCATCAGAAGGGCCGCGTCCATGTGTTTTACCGCCTTCTCATAATCCCCCTGCTCATAAGCCTTCACGCCGGTTTTATACTGGTACGCATAGGTATTCATCTGGTAAATGCGCATTCCCCCCAGGAACAAAGTCCCCAGAATCAGAAAAACCGCGCAGCACAAAAGAATCTTCAGACCATTCTTCCCGGAAAACTTCCTTTTCATCTGAGATTTATGCTTCTGAAAATGACGATCCTCTTTTCTCTTCCGGCGGATCTGGGTTTCCACCGTATTGTATTCCGGCACCCACTGTATCTCCGACAGACATTTGGGACAGAAAAAGGTGCCCGGTTTTACTTCTTCACCGCAGAGTGGACATTTCATAGGCTACATACTTTCTCTGATATAGTTCTCAAACTCTTCCATGGACATGAGGACTTTCCGTGGTTTCGTCCCCTCCTCGGGGCCGACCACCCCGGCCTCGGCCAGCTGATCCATAATTCTGGCTGCCCGGTTAAATCCGATTTTAAACATCCTCTGCAGCATGCCGATGGATGCTTTTTCCTTCTCTATGATAAATCTGCCTGCTTCCACAAAGTGTACATCCCGATCTTCTTCCGAACTTCCGGACACACTCTGAAAACCGGACAAACTGATCTTCTCTTCGATCTCCTCACTGTACTGGGCTTTCGCGTTTTTCTCCGACAGAAAAGCAACCACCTGGCTGACCTCCTCGTCGGTCACAAAAGCGCCCTGAAGCCGTGCAGGCTTCTGATACCCCTGGGGATAGAACAGCATGTCTCCTTTTCCCAGCAGTTTCTCCGCACCATTCATATCCAGAATCGTTCGGGAATCGACGCCGGAAGAAACTGCGAACGCGATTCGGGAAGGCATATTCGCCTTGATCAGTCCCGTGATGACATTGACGGACGGACGCTGCGTGGCGATAATCAGATGGATACCCGCCGCACGGGCCAGCTGCGCCAGACGGCAGATCGCGTCTTCCACTTCTCCCGAAGCCACCATCATCAGATCCGCCAGCTCGTCAACGATAATGACAATCTGCGGCAGCGGTTTTGGCGCGTCTTCCTGGTCTTGTCCAAAGGTCTGAATCTTGCGGTTATACTCATCCAGATTCCGCACATTATACTCAGCAAACGTATTGTAACGTTCCGTCATCTGGGCGACGGCCCAGTTCAGGGCGCCTGCCGCTTTTTTTGGATCTGTCACCACCGGAATCAGCAGATGGGGAATTCCGTTGTAGACACTCAGCTCCACCACCTTGGGATCCACCATGATCAGCTTCACCTCATCCGGTTTTGCCTTATACAGAATACTCATAATCAGCGTATTGATACAGACGGATTTTCCGGATCCGGTGGCTCCCGCAATCAGCAGATGCGGCATTTTCGCAATATCCGCAATCACCGGCTGACCGGCGATATCTTTTCCCACAGCGAACGACAGCCTGGATTTGCTTTTCTGAAAAGCTTCCGACTGAATCAGATCCCGCAGCATAACCGTACTGTTGTGATCGTTGGGAACCTCGATTCCCACCGCGGCTTTTCCTGGAATCGGAGCTTCGATTCGGATATCCGAAGCCGCCAGACGCATTTTAATATCATCCGCGAGAGCCACGATACGGCTCAGCTTCACACCCTGCTCCGGCTGAATCTCATACTGGGTTACCGTCGGCCCGCAGCTTGCGTTTGTGATGGTCACACGGATTCCGAAACTCTCCAGGGTCTCCTGGAGTTTTTTCGCTGTCTGGCGCAGATGCGCGTCCGAATCTCCGCCTTTTCCTTTGCTTCCCTTTTTCAGCAGATTCAGCGGCGGATATTTGTAAGGCCTTTCGCTGGCCACACTCTGACTTGCGATCTCTTTTTTAATATCATGTACCCCATCGGAATCTTTTTTCGCAGGTTTTTCCTCTGAGAGAACCGCAGAGTCCTCCGGCATAAGCTCCGGCTGCAGATCTGCCAGGTTCTCCTCCGGCTGGTCCGCTGCTTTCGGCTCCTCTTTTCTTATGTGAAGTTCCGGCTCCTCCGAAACTTTCTCCTCCTCGTCTCCCCGATGAATTTCAAAGGTAAACGGCGTGAATTCCCGCACCGGGACCTCTCCGGCGGATTTCTTCAGAACCGTTCTGCTCAGGAAGCCATCCTCCATGTCCGCAGACGGACTTTCCTTTCTCCGGGGCCTGTTTTTTCTCCTGGGCGCCTCCTGCCGCACACGCTCCTTCTCCTCCAAAACCTGTTCCCGCATCTCTTTGCGCTCCGCCATCTGACCTTTGATGGACTGGAACAGAGAACTTCCCAGGTTTTCCACAAATCCAAAAAAAGACCTCTGAGTCATAAGAATCAGAGTGATCAAAAGGACTGCCAGCGTGATAACATAAGAACCCAGTGTCCCGAACGCCAGGGTCGTGCTGGTGCACAAAAGCCCTCCTGCTACGCCCCCGCCGGTATGATACTGATAGGAATTCTGGTAATACTCCAGAATATTAAATTCCCTTGTATAACCTTCTGTGAGAAGCTGCATGAGATTGCAGCAGAAAAGAAAGAACAGCACGCCGGCCAGAATCTTCTTTCCCGCCAGTGGATTTCCGCGATTCGCCATATAAAATGCCGTGCCCGAGAACAGCAGAATCGGAAAAAGATATGCCATAAGACCAAAAAGCCCAAAAGAAAAGCTGCTGACCACATCTCCGACGAATCCTCCCACGCCGAAGTTGCTGATCATCAGAAGAATCGAAACTGCCAGAGAAACCAGCAGAAAAATCTCCGTTCCAAAACCGGCAGAAACGGACTGCTTTTTCGCGCCCTTACTCCCTCTGCTGCCGGTTTTCTTCTTGGTTGCTGCCATAAATGAATTCCTCCCCTGTTTTCTTTAATTTCTATAAAATCAGAAAATTACCGGCTATGGCAACGATGCCGGCGAAAAAACAATAATACGCAAAGATCCGGAAATTCTTTCTGCGTACCCAGGATATCATGCGCCGGATACACAGAAGACCCACAAAGCCTGCCGCAATGGCGCCAAGGAGATAGGAAAAGCCGAGCGCCACAGTCATATCCTCGCTTGCGAAGTTCCCGAGCTCTACCACAGTCGCTCCCAGAATCGCGGGAATAGACAGCATCAGAGAATATTTCAGGCCAAACTTTCTGCCAAGTCCGAAGATCCTCGATGTCGTCAGCGTGACTCCGAATCTGGAAAGACCCGGAAAGACGGAAAGGCCCTGACAGATTCCAATCCACATGGCCCGGTCGTAAGTCACCTCACCCGGCAGTTTTCCTCCCACCGGTACGAAATCCGCCACAAACAGCAGAATTCCGGTGAGAAGCAGACCGATTCCCGCAAACAGCACATCATCCGCCGCCATCTGCGCCAGATTTCTGGATATAAATCCCAGAAGGAAAGTAGGAATCGAGGAAACCGCCAGAAGCGCGACAAACTTCCGGTAGCTGGTCCGCACAACCCGGTGATAACTTTGATCTTCCCCTGTCTTTCTATTGTGAATAAAAATTTTTATATTCTGGATCACATCGTAAATCATCCTGCAGATTTCCAGAAGGATCTGTTTCACATCCTTCTGAAACGCCAGAATCAACGCCACCAAGGTTCCGAAATGCAGCATGGCTTCCAACAGAAGTCCGGTATCCGGAGTGAATCCCGTAAACTGCTGAAAGATCACCAGATGTCCGAAACTGCTCACTGGCAGAAATTCTGTGATTCCCTGAATGATTCCCATCAAAATCGAATATAAAAATGACATTTTTTCTTCCCTTTTCCTGCGTATATTTTAGATTTTCCAATCTATGCTAGGTTTTAGTATAGCATAAGTATTTCTTTTTCACAAGTTATTAAAAAGGGATCTCCGAGTCATTCGGAGATCCCCTTTCAATTCAAAACATTTTCCTGACGGATCCTGTTTTATTTTGTTTTCTTCGGCAGTCTTGCCTCGATCATGTTGGTGAGATTATCGGTGCATTTCAGCGGATCTGCAAACTTGGCGTCAGCAACTGCTGCCAGGTGAGCGTTTTCGCATGCCAGCACGCCTCCGCGTACCTCTCCGATCACAGCTTCACGGTAAGACGGAATGTTGCAGTTCATATCTTCCGCAATATCAGCCTCGTCGTCATACGGCATCTCTACCTCATAAACATGTGCGATTTCAGCCGCAACTTCCCAGTTGTTGAAGACAACGTCCTCTTCCACCGCGCATTCCACACACTGCATTCTGCGCTCGGTGTTGGTGTAGGTACCGTCCGCGGAAGCAAATCCGGTTCCCGGAATTACCACATCGGCTCTTCTCGCGGTCTCTGTCATATGAGTATCGCATACCATCAGGAATTCCACATCTTTGATCTGCTCCGGATCCACATCCTCGCCGAATACCAGAAGGGCTTTCACGCCATCCATTGCCTCAGCGCCTGCGGTGATTCCCAGATCTACAAGACCCTGGCTGTTGTTCTTCGCTTTCAGCTGAAGGATACCGTCTCTTGCTTTTCCGATATGTCCGGAAGCCACTGCGATATCTGCCAGAAGAACTGCTGCCTCCACAGATACCAGATTCTGCTGGAACACGATCATGGCTTTCTTCGCGTTTGCGTAAAGCTGCGCGATCTCATTGATCTCATCCGTTACCTGAGCATCTGCCACGCTCTTTGCGAATTCCTCATATCCATCCACGCCGGTGCCTTTGCCCATGTCGGTCAGCGCTTTCGCAATTCCCTTCAGGTAAGACAGATCGTTGGCGGTGTAAACAGTCTTATACGCGAACGCGAAATGATCCTGCTCATATCCTTCCGGATTCACGAGAATGACTTTCGCGCCGTTCTTCGCTGCCTGGCTCAGTTTCACTCTCATCACCTGAGAATTGTCAAATCCGGCCACCAGAATCACTTCCGCGGACAGAAGCTCATCGATGGTGTTCGGAGAAGCGTTTACGCCCAGAACTTTCTCGATTCCGCTCTCACGGTTGTCGAAGCACAGCGTCTTCGCGCCGATGGAATCTGCCAGTTTCTTCATCACGTAAGCTTCCTCGTTGGTGTAGCGGTCGGAGATCGCCACAGCCACAGAATCCTTGCCGTATTTCGCCGCGATTGCTTCCGCTTTCTTCGCGGTCAGAACAAACGCGTCATGGTAATCCACTTCCTGGAACATGCCGTCCAGATCTTTCGCCATCGGATCCAGCAGCTTGCCTTCGCCGTACGCGCAGTCGAATCCGAACTTGCCTTTTCCGCAGAGGATTCCCTTATTCACAGCGCCTTCTTTGTCCGGTTTCGCTTTCACCAGCATATCTCCATAAGTCTCCAGGTGCATGCTGCAGCCTACGGAGCAGTGAGAACAGGTGGTGTCGGTGACACAGGTATCCAGCGGAACAGACTTCTTGATCGCCAGTCTTTCCTGAAGCGCTCCGGTCGGACAGTAGCTGGTACACTGACCACAGGAAATACATCCGGTCTCAGCCAGCGGCTGCTCCAGAGCCGGTTTCACAACCGTATCAAATCCACGTTTTACAAGGCCCAGAGCGCCGACGCCCATAACCTCATCGCAGACACGTACACAGACGCCGCAGAGGATACACTTATTCGGGTCGCGAAGGATGAACGGATGCTCATCTTCGTACTCGATCGCATTGATATCGCCCGCGAAACGGTCCGGATGCACATCATACTGATTTGCGTAGCTGATCAGCTTACACTCGAAGTAATCTTTACATCCGCACTCCAGACAGCGGGATGCGTCTGCCTGTGCTTTTTCTTCGTCATATCCGAATACAACCTCTGTGAAGTTGTCTTTTCTTTCTTCCGCAGTCAGCTGCTCCATAGTCGGACGGCACATTCTCTCACGGTCTTCGAAAGAAGCAGGTGTGAGATCCGTTCTCTGTACATAGTAGAGCGGCTCATATTTAATCTCTTCACCGCGCAGATAAGCGTCAACCACAAGGCTTCCCTTCTGTGCGTCGCCGATGGATTCCACTGCGATGGAAATCTTATCGTTACCGCAGTCACCGCCGGCAAATACGCCCGGAATCTTGGTCATGAAGGTGTCTTTGTCGTAAACAATACCATTCTTTCTGGTCAGTTCTACGCCGTCGATTCCTTCCGGATTGACTCTCTGGCCGATTGCCAGGATAACGGTATCCACATCGATGGTCTTGGTCTCGCCTTCTACCGGAATCGGAGCACGTCTTCCGCTGGCATCCGGCTCGCCCAGTCTCATCACCTGAAGAACCATCTGTTTTACTTTGCCATTCTCATCCGGAACGATCTCCAGAGGATTGGTCAGATTCAGGAACTCAACGCCCTCTTCCTCTGCCTCTTCAATCTCCAGCATATCCGCAGGCATCTCTTCTTTGGTTCTGCGGTATACGTTGTATACTTTCTTCGCGCCCAGACGAACCGCGGTACGGCAGGCATCCATAGCGGTATTTCCGCCGCCAACGATAGCCACGTTCTCGCCCAGCTCGATGGGCTCATTGCGAACAACTTTTCTCAGGA
The DNA here is from genome assembly GCA_963927715.1 of uncultured Blautia sp. GTDB lineage: Bacteria > Bacillota > Clostridia > Lachnospirales > Lachnospiraceae > Blautia_A. Next base: position 692,187 of record CAWVBU010000002.1, read on the forward strand.
AATCAATACCGCCGATCACGCCCTCGCTGTCCTCGCCTTTGCAGCGGACACCGGTGGACAGCCATGCGCCGATACCCAGACACACAGCGTCGAAATCTCTGCGGATTGTCTCAAAGGAAATATCTTTTCCGATCTTAACGTTCGGGATCATGGTAACTCCCATTCTCTCGATCAGGGAAATCTCTTCATCCAGAACTTCCTTCGGAAGACGGTATTCCGGAATACCATAGCGAAGCATACCGCCTAATTTCGGCATTGCCTCGTAGATTGTCACATCGTGGCCCATTCTTCTCAGGAAATAAGCCATGGACAGACCGTAAGGTCCACCGCCGATCACAGCCACGTTCTTTCCGGTCTCCGGCGCGATCTCCGGCATAAACGGATCTTCTCCGAACATGTCGTGGTCTGCCGCGAAGCGTTTCAGCCATGCGATGGAAATCGGCTCATCTACCATGCCGCGGCGGCAGGCAGTCTCACAAGGATGCGGACATACACGTCCGATTGCTCCCGGAAGCGGGATTCTCTCTTTGATCAGCTCAATGGCTTCTCTGTATTTTCCGTTCGCGATCAGTCCCACATATCCCTGGCAGTCGGTTCCTGCCGGACATGCCAGTTTACACGGCGGGCGGCAGTCGCCTCTGTGGTTGGAGAGCAAAAGCTCCAGATTGGTTTTTCTGGATTCAATGACTCTCTTGGTCTTTGTATTTACTACCATATTCGGTGCGATCTGGGTAGCGCAGGCTTTGCAAAGTTTCGGATTGCCCTCTACTTCAACAACGCAGAGACCGCAGGCACCGTAGATCTCGGTTCTCTCATCGTAGCAAAGAGTCGGAATGTCAATATCATTTTCTCTCGCTACCTCAAGAATAGTCTGTCCCGGAACTCCGAAGACTTCTTTTCCATCGATATTCAATCTAAATTTATTCACAGTCTTCCCCTCCTACACTCTCTTTACTGCATCAAATTTACAGGACTCTTCACACTTGCCGCACTTGATACATACATTCGGATCGATGACATGTTTCTGTTTCTTCTCACCGCTGATTGCACCAACCGGACATTTTCTCGCACAGGCGCCGCAGCCCTTACAGTTATCTGTAATCTCATAATGAATCAGAGCCTTACAGGATTTCGCAGTACAGGTGTGGTTGTAAATATGATCTTCATACTCATTTCTAAAGTAACGAAGGGTGGTGAGTACCGGGTTCGGAGCCGTCTGTCCGAGACCGCACATAGCGCCGTCTTTGATCTTTCCGGCCAGCTCTTCCAGAAGCTCGATGTCTCCGTCTTTTCCTTCGCCGCGGGTAATTCTCTCCAGAATCTCCAGCATTCTCTTGGTACCGATACGGCAGTAGTTACATTTACCGCAGGATTCTTTTCTGGTGAAATCCAGGAAGTAACGGGCCATATCTACCATACAGGTATTCTCATCCATAACGATCATACCGCCGGAACCAACGATTGCGCCGGTCTTGTTGATATCTTCATAGGTAACCGGCGTATCGATCAGCTGTGCCGGGATACATCCGCCGGACGGACCGCCCATCTGAACCGCCTTGAATTCTTTGTCGTTCTTGATTCCGCCGCCGATTCCGTAGATAACCTCTTTCAGAGGCAGGCCCATCGGAACTTCCACCAGACCGCCTTTTCGGATCTTTCCGGCCAGAGCAAATACTTTCGTACCGTTGCTCTTCTCGGATCCAAGCGCCGCGAACGCCTCTCCGCCGTTGGCGAAAATCCACGGAACATTCGCGTAGGTCTCTACGTTGTTGATGTTGGTCGGCAGTTTCCAGTAACCTTTTGCTGCCGGGAACGGAGGTTTCAGACGCGGCATACCTCTCTCGCCTTCCAGAGAAGCGATCAGAGCAGTCTCCTCACCGCATACAAACGCGCCGGCGCCGGCTTTGATACGGATATCAAAACTGAAATCGGTTCCGAACAGATTCTTTCCTAAAAATCCTTTTTCTCTCGCCTGCTCCATAGCGATTTCCAGACGGGTGATTGCCAGCGGATATTCCGCACGGCAGTAAATCACGCCTTCGGTAGCGCCGGCAGCAAAACCGCCGATGATCATACCTTCCAGCACGGAGTGAGGATCGCCTTCCAGTACGGAACGGTCCATGAACGCACCCGGGTCACCCTCGTCCGCGTTACATACCATATATTTCTGCGCGCCGGCATTGGATTTGATCGCGTTCCATTTGAACCAGGTCGGGAAACCTGCGCCGCCGCGGCCGCGCAGACCTGCCACTTTTACTTCCTCAATGACCTCATCCTGGGTCATGGATGTGACAACTTTCTTTGCAGCCTCATATCCGCCTCTTGCTATGTACTCTTCGATCTTCTCAGGATTGATCAGACCGCAGTTGCGAAGTACAATACGTTTCTGTCTGGAGAGGAAAGATTCATCCTCCTCAGAAATCATATATTCCTTCACCGGCTGTCCGCCGATCAGATGTTTTTCTACCACATCCGCCACTTTTTCCGGCTGCAGCTTCACATATCTTGCTTCCAGGTCGCCGTTATCATTGTACACGTCCACAATGGGCTCCAGATAACAGGTACCGATACATCCGGTCTTGTCAATGACCACATTATCCAGCTTCTTCTCTGCTACAAGTTTTACGAACTCGTTAGAGGTTTTTCTAGCGCCTGTAGCAATACCGCAGCTGCCCTGTCCAATTACAACTTTCATATTCTACCTCCTACGCATTCTTTGCCTTGTATTCATCCAGAATCTCTGTCACTTTTGCTTTGGTCAGATTTCCATAGGTCTCCTCGCCATCGACGGTTTTCACCATCATAACCGGCGCCAGAGAACAGCATCCGAGACAGGCAACCGCATTCAGTGTAAAGAGACCGTCTTCTGTCGTCTCACCATCCTGAATTCCGAGATGCTCGCTCACTGCTTCCTGAATCATGTCTGCACCATTTACATGACAGGCAGTTCCCTTGCAGAGCATAACCAGATATTTTCCGATCGGCTGCAGACGGAACTGTGCATAAAAAGTCGCAACTCCATAGATTTTTGCTGGCATAATGCCGGTTCTCTCAGAGATGTAATTGATCGCATCCAAAGAGAGATAACCATAGATATCCTGCGTTTTCTGCAGAATCGTAATCAAGCTTCCCGGTACCTTCGCGTATTTCTCCAGTACAGGAGCCAGCTCGGCGAAATTCGCTTCCGGATTTCCGCCGTTTTGACATCCACACGTATTGCTCATGTTTGTCCCTCCTAAGCATTATCGTTATTATATTATCAATAGTAGAATTATATCATAAAAGGACAAACATGGGAACCAAAAACCATAAATTTTTGTTTATTTAATTTTTTCTGCGGCCCTTTTCTTTTTCCCCGATCATCTGATGAAGTTTTGACAACGCTTCCCGGATGCCTCCCACCTCATCCATCAGCCCTTCTCTCACGGCCTCCTCCCCTTCCAGCATCGTCCCCACGTCTTTTACCAGCTGAGAGGTATCCAGCATCAGCTCCTCCAGCCTGTTCCGGCTGATGTGGGAGTGCGCCGCGATGAAGGTGGTAATCCGGTCCTGAATCTTTTCCATATTCCGGTAGGTCTGCGCCACCCCGATAAACATCCCGTTGGACCGGACCGGATGAATCACCATGGTCGCGCTTGGAACCACAAAGGAATAGTCCGCCGATACCGCCATGGGTACCCCGATGGAATGACCTCCGCCCAATACCAGAGACACTGTGGGAATGCTCAGGGAGGCAATCATCTCCGCGATGGCAAGTCCTGCCTCCACATCGCCGCCCACCGTATTGAGCAGGACGAGCAGACCGTCCACCTTCCGGTCATCCTCGATCATGGCCAGCTTCGGAAGCACATGCTCGTACTTGGTCGTTTTGCTGTGGCTGGGAGCCGACTCATGTCCCTCCACCTCACCGATGATGGTCAGCAGATGAATCCGGTGTCTTCCGGAATTCTCCTCCAGCATCACCTGGCCCATCTCCTGAATTTCTCCGTTGACAGCTTCCTCGGTTTCGTGTTCTTCCCGTTTCTTTTCCTCAGACATAAAAATACCTCCAGATTTTCTATTCTCTGGAGGTATTATCTTCCTGCGGTACACTTTTTATTCGTTTATTCTTCCCAGTTATGCCATACATCGGTCACGTCGTCATCGTCTTCCAGAAGATCCAGGGTTCTCTGCAGATCTTTCACCGCTTTTTCATCGGTAAGCTCCACATAAGTCTGCGGAATCATCGCCACCTGTGCCTGTACCATGGGGATTCCCTCTTTCTCCAGGGCCTCCCGCACCGCGCTGAAATCATCCGGATCCGTGAGCACTTCATAACTGTCCTCTTCCTCGTTGAAATCTTCCGCGCCCGCGTCCAGCGCCAGCATCATCAGATCATCCGCGTCCTGTCCGCACTCCTCTTTATCAATGAGGATCTGGCCTTTGCGGTCAAACATAAAGGACACGCAGCCCTGTACGCCGATACTTCCGTTTCCTTTGGTGAACGCGCTTCTCACATTCGCGGCGGTACGGTTTTTGTTGTCCGTCAGCGCCTCTACGATAATCGCGATTCCGTTGGGGCCGTATCCCTCGTAGGTTACCGTCTCATAGTTATCCGCGGAGGCGTCTCCGGCCGCCTTTTTGATCCCGCGCTCGATGGTATCGTTCGGCATATTGTTTGCTTTCGCCTTGGCGATCACGTCACGCAGCTTGCTGTTGTTGGCCGGATCCGGACCTCCCTCTTTGACCGCGATCACGATCTCACGGCCGATCACCGTGAAAATTTTTCCTTTCTTCGCATCGTTCTTTTCTTTCTTATGCTTGATATTCGCAAATTTTGAATGTCCTGACATTTCCTTGTCTCCTTTATCTGTTTTCCATTTCCGGTGGGGACACCGAATATGGTATTTTCTTAGCTTTTACCTTTTGTATCGTATTGTTTCTGACCGAGAGAATTTCAAAGCGATAGCCGTCCGCGACCACTTCCGTATCTCTGACGGTGGGAATGTGATCCAGCTTCAGCGTCAGATACCCGTTCAGCGTCTCCACCTGCTGTTCCCCGAAATCCATGCCCAGTTCTTCTTTCAGCTCATCCAGACGGGTAAATCCGTCTATGATGACACTCTGATCCAGCTGCGGGCGGATCTTCTGCTCTTCCTCATCGTACTCATCGTTGATTTCTCCCACGATTTCTTCCAGAATATCCTCCATGGACACCAGACCCTCCGTCTGTCCATACTCATCCACCACAACCACCAGGTGCGTCTTTCTCGCCTGCATCCCCTGGAACAGCTGATTGATTCCTCTGGTCTGCGGAATGAAAATGGCCGGGCGGATCAGCGCCGGAATTTCCCGGATCGGCTTCTCTCCCGCCAGGCTGCTGGTGGACGCCACACTCATCACATCCTTGAAATGAACCACGCCCAGAATGTTGTCCAGATCGTCCGCATAGACCGGATACCTGGAGTACCCTTCTTCCAGCATGATCTCCACCGCATCCTGCAGCGTCATCTGCGCGTCCAGGGCAATCATATTCTTGCGGGGCGTCATGATATCCTGCGCTTCTTTTTCACGGAAGGTGATCAGATTCTGAATCATCTCTGCCTCAGACTCTTCGATCACACCCTGCTCATGAGCTTCGTCCACCATAGACAGAATCTCTTCCCCTGTCATGTCTTCCGGAATTCTGCGCTTGTCCAGACCCAGAATCCGGATCACCAGCTTCGAGATTCCCACAGTGATCCAGGACACCGGCGTCAAAACCGCCACCATCAGACGTACCAATCCTATGAAAACCCGTGATACCTGATTCGGATAAAAAGCACAGACTTTTTTGAAAGACAGAATTCCCAGAGAAGTGAGCAGAACCGCGGAAATAAGAATCACAAGGATATAAGCGATCTCCCGATCTATGTATGGACGCATCCAGTTCACAAAAGATTCCACACCGAAACTGCCGTAACAGACTCCCAGCAAAGTCGTCGTCACCAGAACCGTACTGACAAATTTATCCGGCTCCCGCATGATTTTCAAAAGCTTTGCCGCAGTACGGTTTCCCTGCGAGGCATCTCTCTCCACTTCCGATTCATTCAGTCTCTGAACTGCCGCGCCGAATCCGTAAAAAATTCCGTTTATCGCCAAAAATATAAAAAAAAGTGTGCATCCCCATAAAGGGCCGTTGCCATCGTCCATCTTTCTCTCCTTAAAGCGAGAGATTCCCGCAGCCACTGCGCAAATCTCCCGGCATTCTTAGAAGACTATACCATTTTCCTCTCAGTTCGTCAAGATTCCAGCCGGTTCTCTATGTAGTCAGTTCCAGACTGATCTCCAGAGCATGATTGACTTTGTCCAGCATGTTCTGATCCAGATGGCAGACCTTTTCCTTCAGCCGACGCTTATCAATGGTCCGAAGCTGTTCCAGCAGTATTACAGAATCTTTCACGATATCATACTGTGCGGAATCAATCTCGATATGAGTCGGTAACTTGGCTTTGTTCATCTTTGAGGTAATTGCGGCGCAGATCACCGTAGGGCTGTGCTTGTTGCCCACATCGTTCTGGACAATGAGAACCGGCCGGATTCCTCCCTGCTCGCTTCCCACCACAGGCCGCAGATCCGCGTAATAGATATCCCCTCTTTTTATAATCACACAATTCACACTCCGATTCCTGGGTTTTAGGGATGGATGACCATCATCCATAGTATTCCCATATTCCTCTGGTGTATACGAATTGCGTCTCCTGGTATTCTTCTCTTTGGATCCGGACCGGCTGTGCCCGCGAAATCAACGGTCAGCCTTCCTTCGGATAGACCCTCGGCACTCTCTTTCCCACATCACAGACAAACTCATAGGGGAATCTTCCGGATAATTCCGCCAGAATTTCCACCGAAAGCATCTCCTCTCCATCCTGTCCCATCAGTGTCACCTCATCCCCCTGCTTCACATCCGGAATCTCTGTCACATCCACCATGAACTGATCCATACAGACACGGCCCAGAATCGGTGCTTTCCGCCCGTGAATCAGAACCCAGCCCTTGTTGGACAGACTGCGGGGATAGCCGTCCGCATAGCCCACCGGAATCGTTGCCACCCGGGTTTTTCTCCCGGTGACGTAAGTCCCTCCGTAACTGATGGCCGTCCCTTCCGGTACCTCCTTGACATAGGAGACACTGGCTTTCCATTCCATCGCCGGAACAAGGGGCAGCCGTTCCCGCTCCACCTCATCCGATGGATAGATTCCATAGAGAATAATCCCGGCTCTGGTCATATCCTTATGCGCTCCTGGAATTCTCATAATCCCGGCGCTGTTGGAGCAGTGGTGGATCGGTATGGAAATTCCGGCCTGGGAAAGCCACTTCTCAAACTGCTCATACCGCCTCAGCTGTTCCATGGCCGGCGCCGGATCCGTCTCATCCGCTCTGGCAAAATGCGTAAAGATTCCTTCGATCTCCAGATGATCCAGCTCCCGGATTCTCCGGATTTCCTCCACACTTTCCCGGCAGACCGGAAATCCGATTCTCCCCATTCCGGTATCCAGGGCAAGATGAATATGTATGACCTTTTTCTGTCTCGCCGCTTCCAGCGCGAAGCGTCTGGCTGTCTCGTACTGGAAAACAGCAGGCCTGATCTCTTCCCGCACCAGCGCGGCATCACTTTCCGGAAATGTATATCCGAGAATCAGCACCGGCTTTCGGATTCCGGCCCGGCGAAGTTCCAGCGCTTCTTCGGCTGTAGCGGTGGCAAATCCCCAGATATAATCCAGATTTTCCGCCATCTTTCCAATGGGAACCGCCCCGTGTCCGTATCCGTCTGCTTTTACCACTGCCAGTATTTTCGCGTCCTGCTGCTGACAGCGGTGAATTTCCTCCAGGTTTTTGGCAATCGCCGCGAGGGATATCACGGCTTTGGTCCGACTGTATGTTCTCTCCATGGTTTTCTCCTTTACAATACCGACGGCAGCGCGTCAATCAGATCCCCCGCCGTCATAGCACGGCTTCCTTTCCGGCGGCAGGCTTCTTCCCCTGCCAGACCATGTATATAAACCGCCAGAGCGGCTGCCAGGGAAGGATCTTCACTTCCCACAAGAACGGCCGCCAGAATTCCCGTGAGGACATCTCCGCTTCCGGCCGTCGCCATCCCTTCGTTTCCGCTCAGGTTCAGCCAGCATCTGCCCTCCGGCGCCGCCGTCACCGTTCTCGCGTCCTTGAGGACGCAGGTCAGGCGCAGGTTCGCGGCGTAGCTTTGTGCCTCATGAACGAGATCTTCCCGGAGTACCTCCAATTCTTTTCCGGTCAGTCTGGACATCTCCATCAGATGCGGGGTGAACACACACACCGGCGGCAGCAGTTCTCTCCACTGGGGATTCTGACTGAACAGATTCAGGGCATCCGCATCCAGAACCAACGGTTTTCTGCTGTTTTCCAACAGAAACTGCAGATGCTCCCACGCTGCCGTCCCCTGGCCCAGCCCCGGACCGGCCGCCACCACGTCACACCATTCCAGATCTCTCTTCAACTGCACAAAGTCTGCCTGTCCGTCCCCGTAAGTGGAGAGCAATGCTTCCGGCAGAAGCGTCTGGAGTACCGCGCGGTTTTCCTTTGCTGTATAAATTTTCACCATTCCCGCCCCGCTGCGCAGACAGGCGCTGGCACACAGATACGCCGCCCCTGCAATCTCACCGGATCCTGCGAGGATCAGAACCTTTCCAAAAGTTCCTTTGTTTCCCCAGGGGATTCTATCCGGCAGCAGAGCCGGAACATCCTTTTTCTCCAATGCCTGAATAAATTCCCAGGGCATCTCCGTTCCTTTTTCATAGATTCCGATGTCTTTGACAGAGACTTTTCCGGCGTACGCCGCGCCGGGATACAGACAGAGGCCTCTTTTTTGAAATCCGAAGGTCACCGTCTCTTCCGCCTGAAACGCAGTCCCGAGCACACGGCCGCTGTCGCTGCAGATTCCGGACGGAACGTCCACAGCCACTTTGCGCGCGGTGCTCTGGTTCATATTCCCGATCAGCTCCGCGTACACGCCTTCCACCTCCCGGCTGGCCCCCACGCCGAAAACCGCATCCACAATAGTAGTATATTCATCCCACTGCGGGTTATTAACCAATGGAACCTGATATTTTTGCGCGATGGTCAGCTGACGCAGCAGATCTTCGGAAAACTTTTCCGGATCTCCGGGACAGTAAATATGTGCCGGATACCCTTTTAAGTGCAGAAGCCTCGCGATGGCAGCGCCATCACCGCCGTTGTTTCCGGGTCCGCAGACCACCAGTGTTCTGTCCAGGGATTCTCTCTTCTCTTCCAGTACTTCCATCACGGACAATGCCGCCCGCTCCATCAGTACCTCCGAAGGCACCAGCATCTCCTGAATGGTGTAGCGGTCCAGTTCTTTCATCTGACCGCTGCTTAAAATACTCTGCATAACTTATGCCTCGCTTTCTTCTCTGAAACAATCGGACCGGAGAAATTTTTCCTGATCCGATCCGCGTGATACGCCCGATACTTTTTTGCGCCTGCATACGCGCGGCCGCTTTCCCGGCGCGCTCACACAAAAAACTGCCGCCAGCACTCCTTGAGGCCATACGGCAGTTTTCTCTTCTTATTCTTTGTCTCCGTGATCTCTCGTATATTTGCTCAGGTTATAGGAGAGCGTCATAAGACTCTCCGATAAATGTACATTTTCCACGATGACATCTTCCGGAACATCCAAGTCTATATGAGCAAAATTCCATATCGCCTTAATTCCGTTTTTCACCAGGATCTCCGCCATGTCTTCCGCCCGGTTTTTGGGAAGCGTAAGAATCGCGATATCCACTTTTCTCTCTTTCAGGAAAAACGGAAGATCACTGATCATTTTTATGTCAATACCGCGGACTCCCATCCCTTCCAGCACCGGATTGATATCAAAGATGCCTACCAGCTCGAAACCTCTCTTTTCGAAATCCACGTAGTTCGCCAGCGCCTGTCCAAGATTACCTGCGCCGATGATAATCATCGGATGCTGAACATCCAATCCGAGAATCTTTCCAATTTCTGTATACAGGTACTTTACATTATATCCGTAACCCTGCTGACCGAAGCCACCAAAATTATTCAAATCCTGACGGATCTGAGAAGCAGTTACTTTCATCTTCTTGCTCAGATCGTTCGAAGAAATCCTTTCGACTCCTTCCTCAATCAATTCACCTAAATAACGATAATATCTGGGCAATCGCTTAATCACTGCTTTGGAGATCTCTTTTTCTTCCACGAGTCATCCCTCCTTAAAATGTAGCCCCTCCGAATATAGGATAATTATATATAACTGACAAAATATTGTCAATCCTGTGCGGTTATTTTGTTTATGATTTTCACGGTTTTCCGGGAATGCCGGTTGTGTTTTCCGTTTTTTCCGCTATAATGTTACATAGTGCCGCCGGGAAACCGGCATGCAAACGCAACCAATACCCCTTTGGAGGAATTACCTACTATGATTTTGGCATGTCAGAATATCAATAAATCCTTTGGTGAACATACCATTTTAAAAGACGCTTCTTTTCATATTGAGGAGCGGGAAAAAGCCGCGCTGATCGGCAGCAACGGAGCAGGAAAGACAACGCTTCTGCGCATCATTATTCACGAGCTTCCCGCGGACTCCGGTGAGATCATCCTGGCCAGGGACAAAACCATCGGCTATCTCGCCCAGTACCAGGACATTTCCACCGACCGGACCATCTACGAGGAACTTCTGTCCACCAAGCAGCACATCCTGGATCTGAAAGCCGGATCCGTTCTCTGGAAGAACAGATCAGCCAGGCATCCCCGCCGGATCTGGAACCTCTGATGAAACTCTATACCAGCCTGAACCATAGTTTTGAGCAGGAAAACGGCTACGCCTGCAAAAGCGAGGTTGTCGGCGTGCTGAAAGGTCTGGGATTCCAGGAAGAAGACTTTTCCAAGCAGATTTCCACCCTGTCCGGCGGACAGAAAACCCGTGTCCGCCCTGGAAAGCTTCTGCTGAACCAGCCGGATATCCTGCTTCTGGATGAGCCCACCAACCACCTGGACATGGACTCCATCCGCTGGCTGGAAACTTATCTTCTGAATTACCCGGGAGCGGTATTCATCGTCTCCCACGACCGCTATTTTCTTGATAAAGTTGTGACGAAGATCATCGAAATTGATCAGGCGCAGGTACACGCTTACCTGGGCAATTATTCCGATTACAGTCAGAAAAAAGCGCAGATCCGCGACGCGCAGTATAAAGCTTATCTGAATCAGCAGCAGGAAATCCGCCATCAGAAAGCCGTCATTGCCAAGCTGCGCTCCTTTAACCGTGAGAAATCCATCCGCCGCGCGGAAAGCCGCGAGAAGATGCTGGAAAAAATGGATGTCATGGAGAAGCCGGTGATGGATGAAGAGCGGATCCCGCATTCAGCTGGAGCCGCGTATCCAAAGCGGCAATGACGTCCTGACTGTGGAAGATCTGGCAAAATCCTTCCCCGGACAGCCTCTGTTCTCCCAGATCCGTTTTCAGATCAAGCGGGGAGAACGGGTCGCCCTGATCGGAAACAACGGAACCGGGAAAAACCACCATGCTGAAAATCATCAACGGACTGCTGCCTCCCGACGCAGGCTCCATCACTCTGGGGAGCAAAGTGCAGATCGGATACTACGACCAGGAACACCATGTGCTGCACCCGGAGAAAACCATTTTTCAGGAAATCTCCGATGCCTACCCTGTGCTCACGGAGACGCAGATCCGCAATATGCTGGCAGCTTTTCTGTTTACCGGAGACGATGTCTTCAAACAGATCTCTTCCCTCTCCGGAGGAGAACGCGGCAGAGTGTCCCTGGCAAAACTGATGCTCTCTGAGGCGAACTTTCTGATTCTGGACGAGCCCACCAACCATCTGGACATCGCCTCAAAGGAAATTCTGGAGGAGGCTTTAAACAGTTATACCGGCACCGTTTTTTACGTCTCCCATGACCGCTATTTCATCAATCAGACGGCCACCAGAATCCTGGATCTGACCAATCAGGCTGTCGTCAATTACATCGGAGATTACGATTATTACCTGGAGAAACATGAGGAGCTCACGGAGAAATACGCTCCCGCCGTACAGGAGGAAGAAATCCGGAAAGATACCTCCCAGACGAAGCTTTCCTGGCAGAATCAGAAGAAAGAACAGGCCCGGCAGCGGAAGCTGGAAAACGAGCTGAAAAAGACGGAACAGCGCATCGAAGATCTGGAAACCCGGATCAGGAAATCGATGAAACGCTGATCCTGCCTGAGGTCTGTACGGATGTGGCAAAATGCCTGGAGCTGAGCCGCGAAAAAGAGCAAATCGCCCAGGAACTGGAAGAGCTCTACGCCCGCTGGGAAGAGCTGGCCAGAAGTTCTTCTCCTCCACCGAAAAAGGATCTGGAAAAAAATTTCCCAGATCCTTTTTTCTCTTTCTTTTTTCAGCCGGATCCGACTCAGCAGGACGCGAGCCGTTTTTTCCAGTTCTTCTCTCACCGCGAGAATAAAATCTCTGCTGTTCAGCACCGTGGGGTTTTCCAGCGTGGTAATCAGCGCCAGATCCTTGGTCATTTTTCCTCCTTCGATTACGGCGATCGTTGCCTGTTCCAGATGATCCGCAAAAGCAGACAATTCCTGATTTTCGTCCAGTTCTCCCGTTTCCGCAGAGCACCGGACCAGGCAAAGATAGTGGCAACCGAGTTGGTGGAAGTTTCTTCCCCTTTCAGATGACGGTAATAATGTCTCTGCACCGTTCCGTGCGCCGCCTCATATTCATAATATCCATGAGGAGAAACCAGTACCGAGGTCATCATGGCCAGAGAACCGAACGCGGAAGAAACCATATCACTCATCACATCTCCGTCATAGTTCTTGCAGGCCCAGATAAATCCGCCTTCCGCTTTCATCACACGGGCAACGATATCATCGATGAGGCTGTAGAAATAGGTAGCCCGGCCTCCTGGAATTTATCCTTGAATTCCTGCTCATAAATCGTCTGGAAAATGTTTTTGAAACGGGCATCATAGGTTTTGGAAATGGTATCCTTGCATCCAAACCACAGATCCTGTCTGGTATCCAGCGCGTAGGCAAAGCAGCTTCTGGCAAAGCTCTCCACAGACGCGTCCAGATTGTGCATGCCCATCAATACTCCGGGAGTCTCAAATTTCTGAATCAGAGCTCTTTTCTCTTCTCCATTTTCATCGGTAAATACCAGTTCCGCCTTTCCCGGTTTCTCAATATACATCTCAGAATTTTTATAGATGTCACCGTAAGCGTGACGGGCGATGGTGATGGGTTTCTTCCAGTTTTTCACACAGGGTTCGATCCCTTTCACCACAATCGGGGCACGGAACACCGTTCCGTCCAGAATCGCGCGGATGGTTCCGTTGGGGCTTTTCCACATTTTTTAAGCTGATATTCATCCATTCTGGCATGATTCGGCGTGATCGTGGCGCACTTTACAGCCACTTTATATTTTTTGGTCGCCTCCGCGGCGTCCACCGTGATCTGGTCATCGGTTTCATCTCTTTTTTTCAGTCCCAGATCATAATACTCTGTGTTCAGTTCCACAAAAGGAAGCAGAAGCTCTTCTTTGATCATCTGCCAGAGAATCCGGGTCATCTCATCCCCGTCCATTTCCACCAGTGGAGTCTGCATCTTGATTCTTTCCATTTCGCTGTATCCTCCTATTCTTTTATCCAACCGGCAGTACTGCCGGAATATTTACCGTTTTTTATTGTAACGGACAATCTGTGATTCGTCAATTTCTTCTCCCTTCAATGGGGACAGGAATTTTCTCAGATTGAACACCCCTCTGCCCTGCTGATTATGGGGAAGGTCCCAGATCGTCCGTGCTTTCCAGAAGCATTCGTTTGATCTCGCCGTTGGTGAGATCCGGATATTTCTCCAGCATCAAAGCCGCCGCTCCGAAATCAGAGGCGTGGACATGGAAGTTCCGCTTTTGGTCCCATACCGGTTTCCCGGTCCGGGCGCGCAGGCAGTGATCTGGCTTCCAGGCGCCACCAGATCCGGTTTGCAGACACACTCTGCCGTCGGTCCGCGGCCGGAGATTCCCGCTGTCCCGTCATCAGATCACTGGATCCCACCGTAATCACCTTTTTGCTGCTTCCCGGGGAAGTGACACTGCCCGGAGCCGGACCGCGGTTTCCCGCTGCCGCCACCACAACCAGGCCGCTGTCCCAGGCCCGTTCCACCCCCTGGATCAGCAGATCTCTCTGCGCCGTATTCCCATAGGTCGTACCCACAGAAATGTTGACGATGCGGATCCCGTATTCTTCCCGGTTCCGTATGATCCAGTCCAGCGCTTTCAGTACGTCTTCTTTCTTTCCGTTTCCTGCCCGGTCCAGAACCTTCATGACCACTAGCAGGCAGCCTGGAGCAATCCCCCGGTATCTTCCCTGGGAAGCCGCTCCGCTTCCGCGAGAATTCCACAGACATGCGTTCCATGGCCGTTGTCGTCATAAGGCTGAATCCGATGCTGAATATAATCAGAAAAGGACACCACGCGTCCTTCAAAATCCCGATGCGGATAGATTCCGGTATCCAGAACAGCCACACAGACCCCCCGGCCTGTATAACTCAGATTTTTCATATAGCTCTTTCCATTCTTTTCCGTCTCAGTTTACTATATGAAAAATCCCGGAGAGTGTCTCAGGACTTATTTCTCCCAGCATCCTCCCGGACGCAGGAGGCAATAAATTTCCGGAAGCTCTCACTGTCTCCCCTCTCAAAATCCGTGTTCTTGACCCAGTAAACCACTTCGCCGGCCTTAATAAACCAGCCTTCCCCGGGTCTCTTTGATATGACGGATCTCCGAATAGGATACATTCAGATACTGATCTCCCCATCCATACTGGAATCCTCTTTTGTAAAAATAGTAATTTGCCTTGATTACCTTGTCCTTCTTATCTTTCAGGATCTGGCGGGCTGCCTGGTAGGGGACGCAGCTCCACCAGTACCACCGATGCCGCCGCTGCAAGCAGCAGAATCACACTGGCTGTAGTCAGAGACATGCCGAGAACCCTCAGATCCTTTCCTCCTCCGGTCACAGACCAATAACAAACAGCCAGAAGAATCACACCGACCACGGCGGCTGCGCACCGATAAATCCGCTGAAACCTCTGGCTCACCAGTTTCTGCATTTTTACAACGTCTTCTTTCCGGTAAATTGTGTGTACTTTGTACAATGCTGTCATCTCTTGTTCCTCCAACTTTCTATTCGCTGCGCAGCACAATTTTTCTCGGGTTTTCCACGAAGATCCTTTCCGCGTACTCCCTGCCCATCCGCGGACTACTTCATCCGCGCAGGCGCCCAGCCTGGGCCGCGCACATCCACCCGGTGGGCATCGCTCCCCACATAATGCAGGAGATCCTGCTTCATGAGCTTCCGGCAGAATTTCTTCGCTGCTCTCCCGTTTTCTCCCAGAACGCTCCCCGCGTTCACCTGAAGAAAAACCCCCATTTGCACCAATTCTTTCAGAAAATCCCAGTCCTCACAGACCCGAGGATAACGCTCCACGTGAGCGACAATCACACTAGATCGCGTGTTGCAGATACCCGCCGCCCTGAAGCTCTCTGAGACTCTCCTGCATAAAAAGGGATCCGTTTTGTATCGTACTCAGCAAGCACATAACGGGAGCTGGCCATGCAGGGACGTTCTTTTTCTCTCAGCTTGCGGAGCATATCGTTCCACATGATACTCACACCCCAGAAACAGCTGAATTCCAATCTTCTTTCCTCTTCCCGGAGTTTCAGAAAATAGCTCAGTACTTTCTCCATGGGCGTCTCAAACATTCCCCTGCGGTAATGGGGCGTTACAATGATGTACCGCACTCCCTGGCTGTACTCATCTTCAGCATCCGGACCGCTTCTTCCATATTTCTGGCACCGTCATCCACATAGGGAATCAGATGACAATGTACATCAAATAATCCGTGCATGATTATCCTCTCTCTATTTCTATTTGTCACAGCAGATTAATCATAGCCCATATCCCGCCGAAATTCAAGTGCTCCTGTGAATCTCCGCGCGTTCTCAGATAATGATGCAGACCAGTCGCCTTTGCTGTCGTTGACAATCTTCTGCATGGTATCCTGCAGCTTCACCTGGCTCTCCTCACTGATGGCGGCAATCTTCGTGCGGATCCCGTCCTCCACCAGCTGTTCGATGGATTTTCCGAAAATATTTGTCTCCCAGATACTCTCTCCCTGGACCGCTCTCCTGGATATAGGAGATGAGATCCTTCGCCTGTTCTTCGGTTCCCACAATCGGCGCGATCTCGGTCTCGATATTGGCTTTGATCATGTGTACGGAGGGACTTTTGGATTTTATTTTCACTCCGTACTTATTCCCCTGACGGATCACCGTCGGCGTTTCTATCTGAATTTCCTCCAGCTTCGGATTACGACCCCATACCCGCATCCCCCGGACAGCTTCCATGGCTGACGCGACCTGGCTGTACTCTTCCTTCATTTCGCAACTCTTTCATGGTACGATCAGTTCGTACTCGCTTTCCATGGAAATTCCCGTCAGCCGGCTGAGCATTTCATAATAATAACTCTCTTTGACCCGTACACGTATTCTGGCGGTTCCTGTGGCAAGATCAGCTTTTCCAGCAGAGTTTCTTCACATAGGGGCCCTGCAGCTGGACGGTCTGTGACGTCACGTCTTTGATCTTTTTCATTTTCTCCATCGTGCCCCTGATCTGAAGGAGAAGCTGATTTTTCAGTTCCTGATCCGTCGGAAGCATCTCTACCCACTTGGAATGTAGAACTGAATCTGACAGATAGGAAATTCATAGAGTATTTTCTCCAGAATCCGTACCACATCTTCCGCTTCAGCTGCTCACAGTTCGCCGTCAGGGCACAGACCTGATATTTTTCTCCAGCTGCCGGGCCAGCTTCAGAGTCTCTTCCTGATAGGGTTTCTGTGAATTGACCAAAACCAGGAAGGGTTTCCCCTGTTTTTGAAGCTCCCGGATGGTTTGCTCCTCTGCCGGGATATAATTCTCCGGGGAATTTCGCCGAAACTTCCGTCTTTCGTCACCACAAGGCCAATGGTGGAATGCTCCTGAATCACTCTCTGGTTCCCGTCTTCGCGGCTTCCTGAAAGGGAATTTCCTCCGCGGACCATGGGGTTTTCACCATTCGCTCTTTTCCCTCTTCCATATTTCCCGCGGCATCCTGCACCAGAAAACCAACGCAGTCTATGAGCCGCACTTTCACCCGCACATCCTCGCCAAGCTTTACCTCGACGGCTTCTTTGGGAATGAATTTCGGCTCCACGGTGGTAATCAGCTTTCCGGATCCGCTCACCGGAAGCTGATCCTGCACTTCTTTTTTCTGCCCCTCCTCCAGCACAGGCAGCGCCATCTGTTCCATAAAACGTCTGATAAATGTGGATTTTCCTGTGCGGACGGGTCCGACGACCCCTATGTAAATCTCTCCCCTGGTGCGGGCTTGTATATCTTTGTACACCTGAAAATGATCCATACTAATCCCCCTTGCGCTCTCAGCAACATCCTGTATTGCTATAATCTATGTGAAAGCCGCTTTCGTTATTCCACAATCTGATTGAAAAAGAACGGTGGATATGCTACAGTAGCTAATATGACAGAAAAAGGAGGCTGTGGCCAATGATAGAATTGATAAAGGCCGGAATTGGTTTCATCCTGGAATTCCTGGTCTTTTTCTGTGTCGGGAGTTTATTGATGCAGAAACTGAAAATCAAAGCAGAGGCGTCCCTGGCGCTGATCTTCGGATATCTGCTGTATTTTTCCGTATTTGAAATTCTTGCGGTACCTATGACCCTTTCCTGGGTTCCCCTGCACAATCTGTGTCTCATCTGGGGAATTCTTCTGGCCGCCGTGGCAGGTCTTGGCGTTTTTCTTCTGTACCGGCAGTGGATCGGGCAGATCCGGGAAATCCCGGCGATTCTGAAGTCCCACGGAATCTTCCTGCTGCTGGCTGCGGCTGTGATTCTGCTCCAGTGCGCGATTGTCGTTCTCTATGAAGACACGACCGTAGACGCGGCCTATTATGTGGGAACCGTCGGTACTTCTGTCTATACGGACACCCTCGGACGGTACAATCCCTATACCGGGCTTTTGTACCAGAAGTTTCCGGCCAGATATATCCTCTCCGCCTACCCCATGCATAACGCTGTCTGGTGTAAATTACTCGGTCTTCACCCGATCGTGCAGGCAAAGGTCGTGATGCCTGTGATTCATGTCTTCGTGGCGAATTTCATTATTTACCACATTGGAAAACGGCTGTTTCACCGGGGAACCAGACAGGCCGATCTGATGGTGTGCCTGGTGTGCCTGATGCAGTTGTTTTCCTACACCATCTATACTCCGGGAACCTTTTTCTTCACCAGATCCTATGAGGGAAAATCCCTGCTGGCAAATATCATCTTTCCGATGGTTCTCTACTGCGGTATCTGGATCTGGCAGAAAAAGCAGGATTACCGTCCCTGGCTGCTCCTGTTCCTGACCTCAGCCAGCGCGGCCGCCTTCTCCGGTTCCTCTGTGATTTTTCCGGTGGCCGTCAGCGCGGCGGTACTGCCGGTAATCCTGTCACGCAGACAGTTTTCCGCCCTGATCTCTTACGCGCTTTGTATGCTGCCCACACTTTTGTACGCAGGCGTCTATTTCGCTGAGAGACTCGGATGGCTGACATTCTACGCATCGTAAAGGAGGCTGAAAGAAATGGCTGGATTATCAATCAAAGAAAACGGTCTGCAGTTTGTCTGGCTCTGTCTGCAGAACTACTGGGGCAGCTGTCTGTTCCTTCTGTTTTTCGCGGCAGGCATCCTCTGGAGCCTTTTCTGCCACAGGAAACAGGAAGCCCGGATTTTCCTCGGCTACGCAGTCTTTCTGATCCTGACTGCCTACAACCCTTTTCTGGTGAGCTATCTGGTTCCGAAAATCGATTTTGAAAACGAATATTACCGGCTGTTCTGGATTCTTCCGGTCCTGCCCGGAGTGGCCTACTATGCGGTCCGGCTGATCTTCGCTCTGAAAAAGCGCTGGACAAAAATTCTTCTCACTTTGGTTTTCTGCGTGGTTCTGGCAGCGGCCGGCACGCCTTTGCAGGGTGTGGTTCAGAATTTCGCCCTGGCGGAAAACATTTATAAAGTGCCCAATGATCTGCGCGCGGTCTGCGATGTGATCCATGAAGATTACGGAAAGGAACAGCCCCGGGTAATTTTTGACGGCAGCCTGAACTCCGTAGCCCGCCAGTATGACCCTTCCCTGCAGCTGGTTCTGCACCGGAACGCGGTTCTCTATCGGGCAGGCAGCACCGTCATCGATGGAATGGACGAGGACAGTTCCTGGTACCATCGCCAGAAGACGCTTATGGATGTCCTCTATTATAACGAACCGGTGGAACTCTCGGATTTTCTGCAGGCACTTACAGGAACCCACACCGATTACCTGGTGGTTCCTCTCTCCTTTGGCAGTCACGAGTATCTCCGCCAGGCCGGCTGTGAGCCGGTGGCACAGACCGAAGCCTATATCGTCTATTCTTTTGACTGGCAGAGTGCCAGACGGCAGCTGCAGTGATTCCATCTTATCTGTCCCAAAGGACCGTATGGTTCTCTCTTCAAAAAATACGCGGCCTTGCTTTCCTGCAAAGCCGCGTATTCTGATTTTCATGAAGATTCTTTTTAATAGCTGTCATTGTGCAGCAGTTTATGCTCTTTTCCTTTCAGCAGGCCTTTGTACAGCTCCAGAACCATCGGGTTTTCATCGGATTTCTTGATGGTCATGGTATTGTCCGCATTGTACAGACCTTTTGCCCTGGCGGCTTTCGTTCTCTCACCTGCCCTGGTAGGCTGTCCGCCGCCCATGATACATCCGCGCCGGCACGCCATCACTTCGATCAGATGATAATTCTTTCTGCCTGCCTTCACATCTTCCATCACTTTTCTCGCGTTGGCCAGACCGCTTGCCACGCAGACATTGATATCCATTCCGTTGTACGGCACGGAGAATTCCTTGATTCCGTCATCTCCGCGGACGCCGCAGTTGGCAATATTTTCCATCACTGCTTTGCTGTGATCCGGGTTCAGACGCCGGATGACAGCCTCGGTCACACCGCCGGTAACTCCGAAGATCACGCCGCCGCCGGATCCGAAACCAAACGGCATATCACAGGCCTCCGGCTCTGCGGAAGCGAAATCCACGCCGAAGTTGCGGATCATGCGGATCAGCTCCGTTGTGGTAATTACCAGATCCGTATCCTGCTCCCCATCGGTAAAGCTGTTGGGACGAATGGCCTCCATCTTCTTCGCCGTACAGGGCATAATGGAAACCATCACGGTCTTCTTGCCTTTGGCATTTTCCGGATCACGGAAATATTCTTTGATCACCGCGGACAGCATTCCCTGCGGAGAACGGCAGGTGGACACGTTTTTCAGATACTCCGGATACTGATCTTTCACAAATTTCACCCATGCCGGACAGCAGGAAGTCATCAGGGGGAGATTCTCCCCTTTCTGAATCCGATCCAGGAACTCCGCGCTCTCTTCCATGATGGTCAGGTCCGCGCTGAAACTGGTATCGTATACCTCGTCAAAGCCCATCCGGTGCAGTACATTGACGATTTTTCCCATCACGCTTCTTCCCTTGGCCAGCCCGAAATGATCCCCCACTGCCACACGCACAGCCGGCGCAACCTGCGCGACAACGCGCACATCCGGGTCGTTAAGGGCATCCCACACCGCTCCGGTATTGGTGCGGATGGAAATCGCGCCGGTGGGACAGTATACCCGGCACTGACCGCAGTTTACACAGTCTGTCTGAGCGATCTTTTTGTCAAATGCCGGCATTACCATGGCGTCGGTTCCTCGGAAAGCGAAGCCGATGCAGCCGATGCCCTGAATCTCCGAACAGGCACGCACACAGTTTCCGCAGAGGATACATTTATTCGGATCACGCACGATGGACGGAGAGCTGAAATCCAGTTCTCTCTCCTCCCTTGTATTTTCAAATCTCACCTGTTTCACGCCCAGGCGGTGGGCAAGTTCCTGCAGCACACACTCCCCGCTCTTGACACAGGTGGTGCAGTCCCGGCAGTGAGCTGCCAGCAGAAGCTCCACGATCAGCTTCCGGTATTTCCGGATCCTGCCGGTATTGGTGTAAATCACCATTCCGTCCCTGGGTTCCTCCGAACAGGACGCGAACATTTTTCCCCGGCTGTCTTCCACCGTACAGAGACGACAGGCTCCGAAGGTAGACAACTCGGAATGATAACAAAGTGTCGGAATATTGATTCCTGCCTTTCGAATCACAGACAGAACATTTTTTTCATCGGTAAATTCTACTTTTCTACCGTCTATTGTCATTGTAGCCATATGGTTTCCTCCTTCTACGCTTCCACATAAACCGCGTCAAACGCACAGTTATCTTTGCAGACGCCGCACTTGATACACAGACTTGTATTAATCACATGAGGTTTCTTGCGGACTCCGTTGATCGCCCCGACCGGACAATTCTTCGCGCACTTGCCGCATCCTTTACAGAAGTCAGGATTAATATGGTACTGACGCATCGCCGTACAGACTTTCGCACGGCATTTTTTATCCACGATATGTTCTTCGTATTCCTTGCGGAACCGCTTCAGTGTACTGATAACGGGAAGCGGAGCGCTCTTGCCCAGTCCGCACAGAGCCATGCTGCGCACCATCTCTGCCAGTTCTTCCAGCTGATCCAGATCCTTCAGCTCGCCCTTGCCGTCAACGATTCTCTCCAGAATCTCCAGCATACGCTTGGTACCCTCACGGCAGGGAACACATTTTCCGCAGCTCTCTCTCTGGGTAAAGCTCATGAAGAAACGGGCCACTTCCACCATACAGGTGTTCTCATCCATAACAACCAGTCCGCCGGATCCCATGATGGCGTCAAATTTCTTCACCGAATCAAAATCCAGAGGCTGATCCAGATGCTCTTCCGTCAGACATCCGCCGGAAGGTCCGCCGATCTGCACGCCCTTGAATGCCGCGCCGCTCTTTAATCCGCCGCCGATATCGTAAATGATATGGCGCAGTGTGGTTCCCATGGGTACCTCAATCAGACCGGTGGTCTCAATGGAACCGGTAAGGGAGAAGGTTTTCGTTCCCGGGCTCTTCTCGGTTCCGATGGTCCGGAACCAGTCCGCTCCCTGCAGAATAATCTTCGGCACATTCGCGTAGGTTTCCACATTGTTAAGCACCGTCGGTTTCTCCCAGAGGCCTTTTTCCACCGTACGCGGAGGTTTGACACGGGGCATACCGCGGTTTCCTTCGATGGAAGCAGTCAGGGCGGAACCTTCTCCGCAGACAAACGCTCCCGCGCCCCGGTTGATATGTAAGTGGAAGGAGAACCCGGTTCCCATCACATGATCTCCCAGAATTCCGTACTCCTCTGCCTGTCTCATGGCTTTCTTCAGTCTGGCCACGGAAAGCGGGTATTCTGCACGCACATAGATATAGCCTTCCTGCGCGCCAACCGCATAAGCCGCAATGGCCATACCTTCGATCATCTTATAGGGATCTCCCTCCATCACGGAACCGTCCATAAACGCTCCCGGATCGCCTTCATCACCGTTGCAGACCACGTAACGGGTTTTCTCCGGCTGGCCGGCCACCTGCCGCCATTTTCTTCCTGCCGGGAATCCCGCGCCGCCGCGTCCGCGCAGGCCGGATTTCTCCACCTCATCAATAACCTGATCCGGCGTCATCTCAAAGAGCGCCTTGGACAGGGCGGAAAATCCTCCGATGGCAATATACTCGTCGATGGACTCCGCGTCGATCTTTCCGCAGTTCTCCAGCACGATCCGGGTCTGCAGCTTCAGGAACGGAATATCCTCCGGATGCGGGTATCTCTGATTGTCGTGGGTATAGAAAAGACGTTCCACCGGAACTCCCTCCATCACCGTCTTTTCCACGATTTCACGACAGTCTTCCACCTGTACTTTCACATACTGATAATTGTATGGTTCAATCCGCATCAGAGGTCCCAGTTCACAGAGACCCTGGCAGCCGGTTTTGATCACGCCGAGGTGAGGAAGGTCTTTCTGCATCTCGATCTGAACGCCTTCCAGTCCCTGACACAGAAGCTTCATCTCGTCATATATTTTCTGCGCGCCGGAAGCCATACAGCCGGTACCGGAACAGACTAAAATCCGGCAGGTATAAGACTGAATCTCCACCTGCGCTTCTCCTTTTTTCTTTAACAAATCTTCTCTGCAGGTAATACTCATAAATTTTCACCTCTCAATTCATCTAATAATTCCAGGGCTTTCTCCGGAGACATCTTCGGATGAACCACATCGTTCACATTCAGCGCGGGGGCAAGACCACACGCACCCAGACAGGATACGGTCTCCACGGTAAACATCATGTCGTCCGTGGTGTGCTTTTTATGATTCAGACCCAGTTCCTTCATCAGCGCCTCTTTCACCGGCATGGATCTTCTCACATGGCAGGCAGTTCCGTCACAGACTTTGATCACATATTTCCCTTTGGGTTCGAAGGAAAAGTTCTCGTAAAATGTCGCCACGCTGTATGCCTTTGCTTCTTTGACCCCGATCTCCTTCGCCACATAGGTCAGCAATTCTCCCGGCAGATAACGATATTCTGCCTGGATGTCCTGCATAATGGGAATCAGTGAGGATTCCTTGCGCCCATACTCTTCGATAATCTCATCTGCCTTTTTGTAGTAAGATTGATCTAACATGTGTTGCCCTCCTTTGGATTTGTCTTAGTATGTGATTTTTTTATCGTCACATTGTACATATTTTTTTGAATTCTCCAACATCTTTTTATTAATTATACTGTAAATTCAGGGAATGCACAACGTTTTCTTCTGCTTTTTTCAGAACATGCATCGAAAAACCGCCCAGAAATCAAGGATTTTTCAGGATTGTATCCAAAAAAATACAATCCATTTTTGTTAACAACCCTGTTAAATTTATAATTATATTTTCTAAATTTTCTTAACAATCACGTTAAATTATTAACTATATTGCCGTAAAAATCTTTTTTGTACAGAACAAAAAACTTGCATCCCCATTTTTTATCGATTAAGATAAGCACAGAAGTACGATTGATTCATCAAAGGAGTGAGAAAATTATGAGAAGCCTGAATACACCTGTCAAACAGATCCGAAGACAAATCTTCACGGAAATTGCCAAAATCGGCTTTGAATCCAGTGATGAGAATTTGATTCATGACATTGAAGCCATTCCTTATACCATCGTACAGGAAGAGGCCAAGTACCGCGACAGTATTTATCGTGAAAGAGCTGTCGCCAGTGAGCGCGTCCGCCTTGCCATGGGTATGTCCCTGCGCCCGGAAAACCGCGCCGTCCATCTGACCGATGGAATCGAAGCCAGCAACATTGATGAAAAGTATTACGAACCGCCGCTGATGCAGGTCATCCCTTCTGCCTGCGCGGCCTGCGCGCCCAATAAATACGAAGTCAGCAACATCTGCAAAGGCTGCGTCGCCCACCCCTGCATGCTGATCTGTCCCAAAGGAGCTATCTCCATGGTAGACGGTTATTCCCATATCGACCAGTCCAAATGCATCAAATGCGGCAAATGCAAAGCTGTCTGCCCGTATGACGCCATTTCCCATAAGACACGTCCCTGCGAGAGAGCCTGCGGCGTCAATGCCATCACCAGCGACTCCCAGGGCCGCGCCACCATCGTCACTGACAAATGTGTTTCCTGCGGTATGTGTATGGTGAGCTGCCCCTTCGGCGCTATCTCGGACAAGTCTCAGATCTTCCAGCTCGCCCACGCGCTGCGGGAAGGAACGAAAATTATCGCTGAGGTCGCTCCCGCCTATGTGGGGCAGTTCGGCGAAAACATCACCGCCCGTCAGTTCCACGCCGGGCTTCTGGCCATGGGATTTTCCGAAGTCTATGAGGTCGCCATGGGCGCGGACATCGGAGCCATCACGGAGGCTCATCACTATGCGAAGGAAGTGGCCACGGGACACCTGCCGTTTCTTCTGACCTCCTGCTGCCCTTCCTGGATCATGATGGCGGAGAAATTCTTCCCGGACATGGACGTGAATATTTCCAAGGAACTGACTCCCATGGTCGCCACCGCGCGCAGCATCAAACAGAAACATCCCGACGCGAAAGTCGTCTTCATCGGTCCCTGCGCCTCCAAGAAACTGGAAGCTTCCCGCACCAACATCCGCAGCGATGTGGATTTCGTCATCACCTTTGAGGAGCTTTCCGCCATGTTTGAGGCCCGGAATATTCATCTGGAAGACTTCGAAGGAGAAGCTTCCCTGCACAATGCCACCGGCGCCGGCCGGGGATACGCGGCTGCCGGAGGAGTCGCAGGCGCCATCGAGGCCTGCCTGAAAGAATACTACCCACAGATCCCGGTTCACATCGAACACGCGGAGAGTCTTACGGAATGTAAGAAAATACTGACCCTGGCAAAAGCCGGAAAATTAAAAGGCTGCATGATTGAAGGTATGGCCTGCCCCGGCGGCTGCATCGGCGGCGCCGGCACCAACGCGGATCCGAAGAAAGCGAAGAAAGCCCTGAATAAACTGATCGCGGATTCTTCCCGGAAAATCCCGCCGAAAGAGCTGGAAAATATTCAATTAGACTGATCCGGACTTTCGTGTGTCCGCGCGGCATATTTCCCCGCAAAAAACAAAAGGAGAACAAAGCTTGTGTCCTTTGCTTTGTTCTCCCTTTTCTTTTGGTTTCGGTTCCGACTTCGCTGAGTTCCGGCTTTACCGCTGTGCACCTAATAATAGCGGACATTCACCGTCTTTCCCAGTTTTTCCATCACCGTGCGGATCTGTTCCACCAGATTCTTTCTCACACTGATCTCAAAAGAAATATCCGGATTCTGGTATGCCTCATTGCTGGCCGTTCCCACAAAGAGCTTCAGATTGGTGCATTCCTCCAGCAGAAGCTTCGCCATCTTCGATGCCCCGTTGTCCCGGTCCAGCTCATCGAAAAACGCCTCATCGAACTCGGATCTCTCGAATTTCTGCAGAAGCTTCAGTACGCTGCTCAGAGTGAGCGCGCCTTCCGTGACCAGATCCATTCCCTCCATGGAGGCTGTCGGCGGCACAAGGGGATCCGCGTAGTTTACATGGGTGACAATCTCTTTTTTCAAAATCCTGGCCACCATATTGGAAGAGCTTCCTCCGGCAATCACTTTCGTTCCCTCCGATTCCATGAAATCATGGACGATCTGCTCATCCTTCTGCCTGTCGGCGGGCGGCCCGGTGAGAATACTGACAAACTGCGCCCTCCGGATCCGGACTACCGCCACAGTTGTGTCATCCCCGGGTCTCTGTTCGTAGAGATCGCTGCAGACTCCCAGGAGCATAGCCGCCAGCCTTGAGGCGGACAGTGTATTCTTCGTGCAGCGGAGCGCGTAATCCGCCATACTGTTCCAGTCCCAGCCGAGGTTCATCAGCTCTCCGCCTCCGGCATAGATCACTCCATCGCTCATCAGTACAAAACAGTCTTTTTCTTTTGCCTGAAAACGGTATTCTTTCACCTTCTTTCCCTCGATGACCTGTTCCGTAAAAGGATATTCCATGATTTTCCCGTCCCGGATAAAGATACAGGACGGATTGTCATATTCCACCAGGTAAGCCCGGCCATCCCGGAAAATCTGCAGTATGGAGAAAGTCGCGTATGCCACATGCCGCTCCTGGCAAATGGGAAGTGTTTTGGCAATGGTATCCACGCAATCCGCAATCTGGGCTCCCTTCTGAAGCATGGTCGCCAGGATCTGTGAAGTCAGTGTCGCGAGAATATTGGCTTTCACGCCGCTCCCCATACCGTCTGCCAGAATTACAATATCGGAATCCTCCGTCTTCACGGTTTTACCATATCCCCGCACAGTTCTTCTGATATTTATTCAGACTTTTCCACGCGATATCCGTTCCGAACGTCATGGTCTTCCTCCTTCCCGTCATCCAGTATGGAGTCACGAAGCTTTGACAGCGTCACTTTTGTCTCCGCCGTCGTCTCCCCCAGCAGGCCGGCAATCTGCTGCGCCACCAGCATCTGTTTGTCGATCACCTCCTGAGCCATCTCCACCGTCTCCAGCTTCAGTTTCAGATTTTTTGCTTTCGCCTCTTCCTCTGAGAGATATCCTGAAGAATGACAAGAAGTGATGCGGATTTCTCAATGTAGATGATAATCTCCATCGCCCAGATTCCCAGAGATTCGATCTTTCTTCTTGTTGAGAATATCTTTCTGGTGCTGAGGACCTGCTCCACATCTTCCACGTCGATGAACTCAAACAGAAAACATTTCAAAATTTCCTCTCTGGAAGTTCCAGAATTTCTTCGCATTTTTTGCTGCATTCTTTGATCCTCATTTTTTTGTCCGTGAGGAAAATGTAATTGGGCGTCTCATCGATGATCACATTGGCCATGGATTCCGCTTTGGTCACGCATAGGGCAGACACATATCCAATTCTGCCTTCCCGTAATAGACGGCAATCGCCTTATCGCGGCAGGTCGGATAACCGCAGGCGCCGCAGTTTAATTCGTCCTCCTCGTGTATTTCCCGGTTTTTCTCAGGATGTGGCGAATCTCTTCCTCGGTCGGTTCCGTGTCGGAAACTTTCCGGGAACCAAATTCTTTTTCCATGGGAACGGTCCAGTCTTCAAACACGAAAGGAGTCCGGTGTCTGACCTTTCTCTCAATCTGTACGGTGGGAACCACCCAGGTTTTTTGCTCGCGCCGGAGACAGGACCTTTCACGCAGCCGCCTCACAGATGTTAATCTCCACAAAACAGTGATCCAGTTCTCCCCGTTCCATTGCCTGAATAATTCCACGGCAGGAATTCATTCCACTCACAGCCATCCACTGATAATCGCTCTGCTGCACCTCGGCTTTTACAGACTGCAGAATTCCTCCGCCCACCGGATAGAGACGATTCACCATGGATCCGGATTGTCCATCGGAAGATCCGGGCAGGATTCCCAGGAAATCCCTCTTCTTTCATCCACTGTTCCAGTTCCTCAAAGGTAAGGATCGCGTCCACCGCCCGGGCAACCCGTTCATCCCCTTCCGCTTCTTCCTTTTTCGCGATGCAGGGACCCAGGAAAATCACTTTCGTATCCTCTCCGTAGATCTTCTTCAGCAGCCTTCCATGGGCAATCATGGCGAGACCACAGGAAGCATATCCGGCGTCAGCTGAGGAAAATACTTCTCGATCAGATTATTCACGCTGGGGCAGCAAGTGGTAAGCCATATTTTTCATTTTTGCTTCGCGGATTTTTTCACATATTCCGCCGTCACATAGGCTGCGCCCTCCGCTGTCTCACGTACCTGGGTAAATCCCAGTTTTTTTCAGCGCACCCACGGTCTGCCCGGAGTTTCAAAGGGAAGAAGCCCCAGAAAAGACGGTGCGACAGAAACCACGGTTTTTTCGCCTCTTCGGATATATCCCCGAATCCGGTCCAGATCACTCGCGAACGTTTTTGCGTTCTGCGGACAGACTTCCAGACAGTGTCCGCAGTACACACATGCCTCTTCTATAATTCTACACTAGATACACTAGATCGCGTGTTTTCACCTGGCAATTTCTCACACATTTGTAGCAGTGTCTGCAGCTGGCGTCTTTGAAATCGATTACCTTCATATCTTTCACCTACTATTTTTCCGATACGCAGTTACCACAAGATGCAGACTGGCCCCGAAAAGGTCAGTCTGCATCTTTTTCCATCCAGGATCAGAGAAACTGCCTTCTCCGATTCCTGCGGTCTATTCGTTGATGACACGCTCCACATAGGTGGTATGCAAAAGCTCATGGCTTTGTGGCTTCCCGGCTCACCCAGATATTCCGCATACAGTTTCTTGATGGACTCATTTTCATGAGATTTCCGCACCTGTTTGTTCGCGTCATTTTTATAAAGAACCTGTGCCCGCAGCGCGCGGATATCCTGGAAGTTCCGCACTTCCGCCGGAACCTGCGGCTGTCCGCCTCCGTTGACACATCCTCCCGGACAGGCCATGATTTCAATGAAATGATAATCGGCTTCTCCGCTGCGGATCTTGTCCATGATCACTCTGGCATTGGAAAGTCCGGAAGCAACCGCCACTTTCACGTCCATGCCATTGACGGTATAGACTGCCTCTTTGATGCCCTCGGTACCGCGTACCTCTTTGAAATCCAGGCTGCCCAGCTCCTCCCCGGTGAGTGTCTCCACTGCGGTACGAAGAGCCGCTTCCATGACGCCTCCGGTGGCTCCGAAGATCACGCCGGCTCCCGTGGACTCTCCCAGCGGGTCGTCGAATCCTTCATCCGGAAGGTTGGCAAAATGAATGCAGCATCGTTTGATGAGACGCGCCAGCTCTCTCGTCGTAATGGCAATGTCCACATCCGGGACCCCTGCCGCGGACTGATCAGGACGTCCGATCTCAAATTTCTTCGCTGTACAGGGCATTACGCTGACACAGACGATATCCTTGGGATCCCAGCCCATTTTCTGTGCGTAATAGGTTTTTGTCACAGCGCCGAACATCTGCTGAGGCGATTTACAGCTGGACAGATGTCCCAGAAGATCCGGATAATAATGCTCACAGTATTTTACCCAGCCCGGCGAACAGGAGGTGATCATGGGGAGAACGCCTCCGTTCTGCACCCGGTCAAGGAATTCATGCGCTTCCTCCATAATGGTCAGATCCGCGCCGAAATCCGTATCAAACACTTTCTCGAATCCAAGTCTGCGAAGCGCGGCTGCCATCTTGCCTTCCACATCGGTTCCGATGGGATAGCCGAATTCTTCTCCCAGCGCAGCCCGCACAGACGGAGCCGTCTGCACCACCACATGTTTGTCCGGATCCGCAAGGGCTGCCAGCACATCCTCTGTGGAGTCTTTCTCACGCAGAGCGCCTGTGGGACATACCGCGATACACTGTCCGCAGTACACACAGCTGGTCTCTCCCAGTCCCATGCCGTACGGGGAGCCGATATAAGTGGCAAATCCACGCTCATTGGGTCCGATGACTCCGATTCCCTGAATCTTCTCACAGACTGCTGTACAGCGGCGGCAGAGAATACATTTGCTGTTGTCACGAATCATGTGCGGCGCGGAATCATCGATCTCTGACGGTGTCCACTCGCCTTCGTAGTAAGCTTCATCGGTCACATTCAGTTCCTGACACAGTTTCTGAAGCTCACAGTTGCCGCTTCTGACACAGGACAGACATTTCCGGTCATGATTGGAAAGCAGAAGCTGAAGCGTTTTTCTTCTGGCGTTCAGCACTCTGGGGGTATTGGTCCAGACTTCCATTCCGTTACTCACCGGATGCATACAGGCCGCCACCAGCGACTTCGCGCCCTTTACTTCCACAACACAGATCCGGCACGCGCCGATCTCGTTGATTTCTTTCAGAAAACACAAAGTAGGAATCTGGATATTTGCCAGATGCGCCGCCTCCAGGATGGTTGAACCATCGGGGGCTTTTACTTCCATTCCATTTATCATTAATTTAATATTGTCCATAAATAGCCTCCTCCCTTATTCTTTATAAATTGCACCAAACCGGCATTTTTCCATACATGCTCCGCATTTCACGCACTTATTCGGATCAATGGCATGCGGTTCTTTGACTTTTCCGATAATCGCGTCATTCGGACAAGTCCTTGCACATAAGGTACAGCCTTTACATTTATCCGGATCAATCTTATAAACGAGAAGGTCTTTGCAGACGCCTGCCGGACATTTCTTATCCACAATATGCGCCAGATACTCCTCGCGGAAATAGCGCAGAGTAGATAATACCGGGTTCGGCGCGGTCTGTCCCAACGCGCAGAGCGCATTGTCTTTGATGTAATAGCACAGTTCCTCCAATTTATCCAGATCTTCCAGCGTGGCGTTTCCGGAGGTGATTTTATCCAGCATTTCCAGAAGACGTTTGGTTCCCAGACGGCAGGGAGAACATTTGCCGCAGGATTCATCCACCGTAAAATTCAGGAAGAATTTCGCGATGTCTACCATACAGGTGTCTTCATCCATGACAATCAATCCGCCGGAGCCCATCATGGAACCGATCGCCGCCAGA
Organism: uncultured Blautia sp.; assembly: GCA_963927715.1. Taxonomy (GTDB): domain Bacteria; phylum Bacillota; class Clostridia; order Lachnospirales; family Lachnospiraceae; genus Blautia_A. The sequence goes on from CAWVBU010000002.1 coordinate 723,255, forward strand.
TTTTCGTAGTCAATCGGCACGTCCAGATGCTCGGCCGGAATACAGCCGCCGGATGGTCCTCCGGTCTGCGCCGCCTTGAATTTCTTGCCATTGGGAATTCCGCCGCCAATTTCTTCTACGATCTCACGCAGGGTTGTCCCCATGGGAACCTCCACCAGACCGATGTTGTTAATTTTGCCGCCCAGCGCGAACACTTTCGTACCTTTGGATTTCTCCGTTCCCATGGACGCGAACCATTCCGGTCCCTTTGTGATAATCTGCGGAATGTTCGCCCAGGTCTCCACATTGTTCAGAATGGTCGGTTTCTGGAACAGACCCTTCAGAGCCGGGAACGGCGGACGTGGACGAGGCTCGCCCCGGTGTCCCTCAATGGAAGTCATCAGCGCGGTTTCCTCGCCGCACACGAAAGCGCCGGCGCCCAGACGCAGTTCGATATCGAAGTCAAATCCGGTATTGAAAATATTCTTTCCGAGCAGTCCCATCTCCCGCGCCTGACGGATCGCGATATTCAGACGTTCCACAGCGATGGGATATTCAGCACGCACATAAATGTATCCCTGAGAAGAGCCGATGGCGTAACCTGCGATTGCCATTGCTTCCAGAACTTCATGGGGATCGCCTTCCAGAATGGAACGGTCCATGAATGCTCCCGGATCCCCTTCGTCCGCGTTGCAGCAGACATATTTCTGATCCGCGTCATTTGCTCTCGCGAACTGCCATTTCCTTCCTGTTGGGAAGCCGGCGCCTCCGCGGCCTCTCAGCCCGCTGGCTGAAATGGTATCAATAACCTCCTGAGGCGTCATGGTTGTCAGAACTTTTCCGAGAGCTTCGTATCCGCCCGTTCCGATATATTCCTCAATTTTCTCAGGATTAATCATACCGCAGTTATGCAGGGCGATACGGCTTTGTTTTTTGTAAAACGGCGTATCCTGCAGAGGAATTACCGTGTTTCCTTTCACAGTCTCGCTGTAGAGATATTTCGTATCGACTTTGCCGTGAACCAGATGCTGTTCCACGATTTCCGGGATTTCATCCTCGTTTACCCGGGAATAAAATGCGCCTTCCGGATATACGATCATAATCGGGCCCAGCGCGCAAAGCCCGAAACATCCGGTCATCACCACAGAAACGTCTTCTTCCAGTCCCTGCTTTTTAATTTCTTCGTTTAAGCGCTCAATCACTCTTCGGCTGCCGGAAGAGGTACAGCCGGTACCTCCGCAGACCATCACGGCTCTTTTTCTGTGCTGCAGCGCTTCTTCCGCCTTTACTTCGATCTTATGTGCCACATGCATACGGAGATCCAGAATGTCTTTGTACTGTTCCCGTATCTGTCTTAATTCATCCAGAGATTTCATCTTACCCCTCCAATCTTCCATGCGTTCTACTCATATTTCGCCAGGATATCATCAATGTCATCAACCGTCAGTCTTCCGTAAACCTCATCGTTGATCATCATAACCGGAGCCAGTCCGCAGGCTCCCACACATCTGCAGGCATCCAGTGAAAATTTGCCGTCCGGCGTACATTCTCCGCCGACAATTCCCAGTTTTTCCATCAGCTTGTTATAGATATCTCCGGATCCTTTCACATAGCAGGCAGTACCAAGACAGACGGAAATCCGATATTTTCCTTTCGGATTCAGCGTAAACTGTGCATAGAACGTTGCCACGCCATAGATTTTCTCCATGGGGATCCGGGTTTCGTCGGATATGATTTTCATTACTTCTTTGGGCAGATATCCATAAATATCCTGTGCCTGCTGCAGGATTGGCATCAAAGCACCCTTTTCGTCTTTTTTCTCTGAAATCACCTTCCGCAGAGCTTCCTCCTGCTCCTTTGTTCCAGAGAAGGCAACCGTTGTTTTCTTATTGGGCATCGTATGACCTCCTTTTCGATGTTATTTTTTTAACACTTATGTTACGTTTTTGACACTTTATTTGTAATCATTGTATCATACTGCTATTTTGAATTCTACCGATCTTTTTATTTTTATCTATTTTTCTTACTTCTTTTTTTTAACCGCACAATTTTCGAAATTTGATTTGCCGAATTTTGATATTAACTTTGACTAACCTTCTTTTTCTCAATTATTTTCTCTCAATTACAGCGATTAAATAGACTTTTATCATCATATTGTCTATTAGTCAATTTATATAACTATTTAAGGAATACCCTTCCTTGTCTCATATTCTTAATAATATAATGTTATTACTTATTTTTGCTTAATTTTATTTATTTTTCTTTCACCAAACATTAATTGCTAAACAAGCACAAAAAAAGTCCATATACATTTCTGTACATGAACTTTTCTCTTTTTCCCTTTATTCGCTTTTTTCTTCGACTGCTTTCTTTTTTTCTTCCTTTTTCTCCTTTTCCCGCAGCATATTCAGGAGAAAGATCTTTTCCAGATTCATCCGTCTTGTATGCGATTTCAGAATCGCAAGTCCGCGGTTATAGACTCTCCACACATCTCCCAGCGGCACCATGCGGAGAACCACATTCTTCTCCTTCGGCTCCCGTTCCTGACCTCCGCAGCCCACCACATAACCGTTCCGGACCGCATAGATCAGATCATCGTTATTTTTTATCGGATAGGCAATATCCGTATAAGCGGTTCCCACGTAAGCTTCCTTGTGGGCATCTGAACCTCCCAGCCCAGGTTTTCGGTATTTCATGGTCATCTCCCGCGCTTTTCGGTTGGACTCCGGCAGCTCACAGGTATTAAAGGCCTCGATAAAATCGAATTCCTTGGCCAGTGTCGGATCCTTTTCCATCTTTTTGGAACACATGGCGCTCATGAACTTCGTCCCGTAGGGATGGGCCGGTCCCAGAATTCCCCCGTACTGATGGACAATCCGGATCAGCATGTGCACCGGAAGCCCCCGCACTTCCAGAATCCGCAGATGGATTCCTTTCGGCATGATGACCAGAATATGTCCGGCATCCAGAGTATCGTATTCAATGCCCTTCAGTACGACAAAATCCGTCTTAATCTTCTTCTCTTTTCTTAATTTCACCCAGTTTCGATATCCGTTATAGGAATTGTGGTCTGTCACCAGCATTCCCTGGAATCCCTTCTGTTTCAGTATTCTCACATAATCCTGAATGTCTACCTTGCTGTCCAGAGATCCTTTCCTGGTATGACAATGCATATCAAATCTCATACTACACCCAGCTTTCCTCTTAATCGATGGCTTTTAAATCCCCGATCAGTTTTAATAATTTCTCTCCGTAGTTGGCTCCGGCCGCCCAGCCGGTGCCGTTTGGATTCTCCTGAATTCCCAGCCACTCCACATAGGGCGCGGCCTCTCGGGTCACCAGATCAAATCTCTCGTCTACACATTCTTCGTTGAGTTCTTCACTGGAAGCATAAGCTTTCAGATGCTGTACCTGCGCTCTCAGTCCTGTGCGGATATCCGGGAAATAGATTCCTTTCACGCCGCCTCCGGTCGTGCCCAGTCCCGCGAAATTAAATTGCTCCGCAGTGGAATCTCCCTGGAACTGAAGCCATCCGGTCTCCAGCATGGACTGGGCAAACGCGACCTCTGCCCGCACGCCTTCCGCCTCACACTCCTCGTACAGAATCTGACAGAATTCTTCGATGGTAGAAGCCCCGCCGTCCTTTAAGACTTCCTGGGGATAAGCGACCCCCTGCGCCTGGTAATCTTTTACCATCTGCTCCACCGTCACCGTAGAGCCTCCCATGATGGTATAATAGCCCAGCGCGTTATTGGTGGCGTCATCCAGAATAATATCCTGACCGGATGCCGACAGGTTTTGCTCGGGCTTTTCTTTCTCGTCTTTCGCGGAAGCATCCTCTGCCTCCTGGATCAGGAACGCGGTCTTTCCCAGATAAATCCGGTCCTTCTTTCCTTTTTCCGCGTATGCTTTTACCTCATAGGCGGTTTCCGTGGCCAGATCCTTCTCGTCCAGGGAAATCTGCCAGCTCTCTTTTCCCTTCTTCTTGCCCGTGTACCAGTCTCCCGGATCTTTTTTCTCCTCCCGCCGGGTCACATGAAAGGTAACTTTTTTCACATCGTCCGGAAGATTCGGCACTGTGACACGGATATGACAGATATCATCATCTTTCTCATCCAGCGCTGCCTGTACTTTTATCTGGTCCTGTGTCTTCTCAAACTCCTCATACTGCTGTTCCAGAGTACTCTCCTTCGTATCCGCGGATGCTTCGGCGAAGACAGGCACCGTGAACGTAAGGATTCCCGCGCACAGAATCATTTTAAAAAAACTGCTTTTACGCATAAATACCGTCCTTTTTCTGCTTCTTTTTACTATAGTATTACAAAATTACATACTTAGTATAACATTTCTCTCCCGGAAAGCCAAGCAGAAGCTGAGAAGGCCGGGCACTTTTCCATGCCCGGCCTTCCTGGACAGATCTCGCAATCTGCCGGATTTTTCTTTTTTCGTGTATCTGCTCTTTATTCGCCGGCTTTTCTCATAGCGGCTTCCACAACATGTCCTACCAGAACAGAAGTGGTAACGCTTCCAACACCGCCCGGAACCGGAGTAATCGCGTCTACGATTGGCTCAACAGCTGCAAAATCAACGTCTCCGCAGAGTTTTCCTTCCGCGTTCACATTAATTCCCACATCGATAACGGTCTGGCCTTCGCGTGCGTAATCCGCGCCCACAACACCTGCGCGTCCCGCAGCCACGATCAGGATATCCGCTTCTCTTGCCACAGACGGCATATCTACGGTCTTGGTGTGGCAGATGGTTACAGTAGCGTTTTTCTTCACCAGCATCATCGCTGCCGGTTTTCCTACAACCAGGCTTCTGCCGATAACCACTGCTTTCTTACCGGTGCAGTCAATGCCGTAATGATCCAGAATCTCCATACAAGCCTGCGGCGTACAGGGCGGGAATCCAAGTTTCTTTCCGGTAAACACGCCGGACATGGAGCCGTCTGTCATACAGTCAACGTCCTTTGCCGGATCCAGTGCGTTCTCGATCACAGACTGATTCAGATGTTTTGGCAGCGGACGGAACAGAAGCACGCCATGAATGTGGTCGTCTTTGTTCACTTTGTCGATGGTTGCCAGAAGCTCATCCTGAGATACGTCTGCCGGAAGAAGAATCTTCTCGCAGGCAACACCCAGTGTCTCACAACGTTTTGTAGCGCCTTTCTCATAGGAGATATCGCTTCCGTTCTCTCCCACACGGATGATGCAAAGAGTCGGGTTGATTCCTTTTGCCTGCAGTTTTGCCACGTCAGCTTTGATTCTCTCATTTAAAGCAGCTGTAACTTCTTTTCCTAATAATTGTTTTGCCATGATATGTATTTCCCTCCGCTTATTTTAATCTGGACAGAACACTGTCAAAAGTCTCGTCCGCAATCTTGGTATATTTTTCAAGCATTGCGTCCGCTTTTTTATTTAACTCTTCCGCATATGCTCTGTCTGTCATAGATTTTGTGTTAATATACACATTCAGACTTGCACCTTTCAGCGCAGCTCTGCAGAACGCAGCGCCTACTCCCGCGTCGCTGATTGCCAGAGCAGAACCTTTTGCTCCGAATTCCACGATCAGTTCAATCGCCTCACAGCATTTTTCCATGATCTCCATCGGAACGGAGCACGCCTCTTTCAGCGCGGCTTCCATTACTCTTGCTTTTTCTGCCTTTTCCTCTTCTGTGTTTTTCGGAAGTCCATACGCTCTGGAGAGGGGTTCGAATACTTCTGCGTCTCTCTCGATCAGACGAAGGAAATCTTTCTGAAGCTGATCGCATTTTGCTTTCAGCTCCCACATCTCACCTTCCACATCCGCGTATTTCTTCTTGCCTACGGTCAGACTTCCCACCATATTTCCCAGCGCGGTTCCCACTGCCGCAACCAGAGCGGAAGCTCCGCCGCCGCCTGGTACAGGTGCTTTAGAAGCCAGGACCTCTACAAATTCTGTGCAGGTACTTGTTGAAAATCCCATTGTCATCGTCTCCTTTTATTTCCATGGAATAAGGGAATGCTGCAGGTTCTACCCTGCAACATCCCATTCATAAAATACAAATTCTTTTTTTAGAACAATCCGCTGATCTTTCCGGTCTCGTCTACGTCGATTCTCTCCGCAGCCGGTACCTTCGGCAGTCCAGGCATGGTCATGATCTCTCCGGTCAGAGCTACGATGAAGCCTGCGCCCGCGGAAATCTTCAGGTTCCGTACAGTTACTTCGAAGTCTGTCGGCGCTCCCAGTTTGGTCTGGTCGTCGGTCAGGCTGTACTGGGTCTTCGCCACACAGATCGGGCAGTTGCCATAGCCCAGGGCTTCCAGTTCTTTCGCCTGTTTCTGCGCGTTCGCGGTCAGAACCACTCTCTTGCCGCCGTAGATCTTCTGTACGATCTGGTTCAGCTTGTCCTCGATGCTTCCTTCCAGCTCGTAGGAATAGGTGAAATCGTTCGGCTCTTCTACCAGACGGATCACTTCTTCTGCCAGTTTGATTCCGCCTTCGCCGCCTTTTGCCCATACCTCAGACAGGGCAACGTTTACGCCCAGCTCTTTACATTTGCTCTCTACCAGGTCAAGCTCTGCCTTGGTATCGGTCGGGAACGCGTTGATGGCTACCACACACGGCAGTTTGTATACGTTCTTGATATTGCTTACGTGTTTCAGCAGGTTCGGAAGTCCTTTCTCCAGTGCTTCCAGGTTCTCGTTGTTCAGGTCTGCCTTCGGAACGCCGCCGTTGTATTTCAGGGCACGTACCGTCGCTACGATTACCACTGCGCTTGGGGTCAGGCCTGCCATACGGCATTTGATATCCAGGAATTTCTCTGCTCCCAGGTCTGCGCCGAATCCGGCCTCTGTGATGGCGTAGTCGCCCAGTCTCATGGCCATCTTGGTCGCGATAACGGAGTTACATCCATGGGCGATGTTCGCGAATGGTCCGCCATGTACGATTGCCGGAACATGCTCCAGGGTCTGTACCAGGTTCGGTTTCAGGGCGTCTTTCAGCAGCGCGCACATTGCGCCCTGTGCGTTCAGGTCGCCTGCGGTAACCGGTTTCTGCTCGGACGCTTTTCCGTAGGTATATCCGATGACGATTCTCGCCAGTCTCTCTTTCAGGTCTGTGATGTCACTTGCCAGACACAGCACTGCCATGATCTCGGAAGCAACGGTGATGTCATAGCCGTCCTCACGGGGCATTCCGTTTGCTTTTCCGCCCAGTCCGTCTACCACGAAACGAAGCTGACGGTCGTTCATATCCACACATCTTCTCCAGGTTACTTTTCTCGGGTCGATGTTCAGCTCATTTCCCTGATAGATATGGTTGTCGATCATAGCTGCCAGCAGGTTGTTGGCCGCGCCGATCGCATGGAAATCTCCGGTGAAGTGCAGGTTGATGTCCTCCATGGGAACGACCTGTGCGTATCCGCCGCCTGCAGCGCCGCCCTTAACACCGAATACCGGTCCCAGGGATGGCTCACGCAGAGCTACCATAACGTTCTTGCCCAGTTTCTGAAGGCCGTCTGCCAAACCTACGGTTGTGGTGGTCTTGCCTTCGCCGGCCGGTGTGGGGTTGATGGCGGTTACCAGAACCAGTTTGCCGTCTTTTCCTTCGGTTTCTTTGAGCAGGTTGTAGTCAATTTTTGCTTTGTACTTTCCGTACTGCTCCAGATACTTGTCATCGATGCCAGCCTTCTCTGCAATCTTAGTAATTGGCTCTAAGGTGCACTCCTGTGCGATCTCGATGTCACTTTTGAATCCCATAATTCCTTTACCTCCTTTTGGTCTTAGCATAAAATGCTTTTATGTAAAAACAGGGTCCCGCCTGTATTTACTCTGAAATCAGCCGCAAAGCTTCTCCACTGCTTTCATGGTTCCGATGGTGACGTCCCCGACGACAGCCATATCTTCCGCGGCGAAAGAAGCCGCGAAATTATCGGAAAACAGAATCTGTGAAGAAGGCGGAAACTCATCGTCCCCCTCCCAGAGGATAAACTGTACAAAGTAGTTTTTCACCAGTTCCACTTCATACGAACAGTCTCCGAACTGAATTCTTCTCGCCTTCATTTTTTCCATGATTTTCTGGAACTGTTCCAGACGGTTTCCATAGGAAAAGGCAAGTCTCTTGATACATCTGCCGTCAAACTGACGCAGATATACTTCCCCCCAGGGCATCTCCCGGTAGGTTTTGTAGGTTCCTCCCGGAACAGAATTCACTGCTTCCAGAAGATAGCGAATCACCAGAATCTTCGCGTAGATCATCTCTTCCAGCGGATAAAATCCAATCTCGTCCTCCAGATGACTCACCTGAAACTCTGGCCAGCTGACCTCATAGGTGCTTCCCAGGAAAAACACCTGAAAAACCTTTCTCTCCTCATCGTAGGGAAGTTCCAGTCTTCTGCTGATCTCCTGCGGATCCGCCTTGCCGTAAGCTTCTGTATAGTGTTCCCAGGGCATTCTCTCCTTGCTGTCTTTCTCATACCCAGATCGTTCAAATCAAACGCCATGTGATCAATTCTCCTTCTATCTCACTTCTCATATTCCGCGCGTCGGTTGTTACCGCTGCTGCACACTCGGGAACAGCCCCGTATCTGTGTGAGGAATAAAACATGCTCCCACAAATTCATCCATATAGGTAGGAACCGCGCTCAGCTCCATGTAGGTCATATTGGAAGCCAGTTCATAGGTCTTCTTCTCCGCCTTCGTGGACAGAAGCATCACGTAAGCCCCGCTCAGAGAGGAATTGCCGATATAATGGAATTTCTCCAGCGGAATATCCGGAACATTCCGATATTCACGGCGTTTCGCATATTGATGCCGCTTCCGATTCCGCCTGCCACATAGACATCGTCAATCATGGATACGTCGAAATCCAGAGAATTCAGCATGGTACGGATTGCGGAGAAGATCGCGCCCTTGGCACGGATAAAATTATCAATATAACACGCGATCTAGTGT
>CAWVBU010000003.1:0-467500 GCA_963927715.1 uncultured Blautia sp.
CTATACGTATATCTATTAAGATGAGCGCTCTGACCGCCGTGCGGATTGCCTTCGCCCTTCCGATGATCGATGCTCTGGAAGAACTCCTGCGGAAAATCCGGCCTTATGAGAAAGTGCCGGGCAGCACGGAAAAAGCCTTTGAGCAGGGAATGGACGCTCTCATGGACGGCCTGCAGCACCATGGAATTGCCGGCGCGAAAAAGGGCCTGAAGAAGGCCATAGAGATCATGAAACAGGTGGAATACGACCGGTCTAAGCCAAGACCGCGGGTGCTGATTGTCGGGGAATATCTTTTGAATTTCCATCCGGGAGCCAACCATGATATTGAAAAGTACCTGGAGAAGAATGGGTTTGAGATTATCGAGGCGCGGATGACGGACGTGATCCGGAAGACCTATTTCTATCAGGACGCGCAGATCCGGGAATACCATCTGAAGAAGCCGGCGGATCAGCGGATCTGGTATTATGCGGCGGACCATGCGTTTAATCTGGCTCATGATGTCACCGACCGGATTGCCGGCGCGCATCCTCTGTATGAGAAACCCTGCCGGATGCAGGATCTGGTGATGGACAGTGATTCCATTATCCATCACACCTTCGATTGCGGGAGAAGGCGTCCTGATTCCGGGGGAGATTCTGCACCACGCGAAGCACGGGTGTGAGGCTTTTGTGATTTTGCAGCCTTTCGGCTGTCTGCCCAACCATGTGGTGGGAAGGGGCATTGTGAAGAGGCTGAAGGAATTGTATCCCAACGCACAGATTCTGCCGCTGGATTACGATCCGGATGTGAGCTTCGCCAACATTGAGAACCGGCTGCAGATGCTGGTGATGAATGTGCGGGCGGGCCGTATGAAAGAAAAACAGAAATAACAGAGAAAAGAAAGCCTCCCGCCGGGAGCGGACGTTTGTACCGTCTGCCCCGGCGGGAGGCTTTTATAAAGGAGAATTGCTATTTATGTAAGATGTTTAGTGTGTAATCATGCAGCATTTCTTTGCGCTTTGTGTCGTATTTGAGAAAATGAGAATAAAATATATCAATCATCACCAGGATGGGAAACTGGGGTGAAATGACATTGCCATTCTCCAGGTTTTCGCGCATGGCCAGAAGAACGACCTCATCACAGTATTCCGGCTGCTCTTTGTTTTTGTGCGAGGTCACTAAAGTGACGTGGGAACCGGCGGATTTCGCGGCCTTCAGGGAATCGATGACTTCCTGGGTTTTTCCGCTGACGCTGATTCCGATGACTGCGCAGTGTTCATCCAGCAGAACGGAATTCATCTGCATCACATGATTGTCAGAGATTGCCTCGATGTTGACGCCGATTCTCATGAACCGGAATTTCATCTCCTGGCCGGCGAGGCCGGAACTTCCTCTTCCGTATACATAGATACGGCGGTAAGAGGATAAAACTTCACATAAACGGTTCAGCTGGGCCTCATCCACCAGAGTGTAGCTCTTGTCCAGCAGTTCCTGGTAAGTGTTCAGAACCTGTCGGGTATTGCTGTCTGTGACGGGTTTGTCATTCAGCTCATTGAGCCATTCCTTATAGTAGAAGAGAAATTCCCGATATCCTTTGTATCCGCACTTCTTTGAGAATCGTGATAATGAGGGTTCCGATACGTAGAGGAGCGCGGATATATTCTTGGAAGAAAAATCCATGGTATTCTCCTGGTTATGGATGAAGAAATCGGCAATGGTCTTCTCTGTGGGAGACAGCAGAGAGTAGACAGATTCTATATGGGTGATAATATTTTTTTCGTATTTACTCATAACTTAAAGATTATTTACAAAATTTATCCATTGCTGCCTGGATCATGTCCGCAGCCTCTTTTGCGATTGGTTTGTCTGCTTCGGTAAGGTTGGTCAGAGGAGCGCGAACGCCGCCGATATCCAGAGATTCGCGGATCCGGAGCACTTCTTTGATCATTGCGTACATGTTGCCGCGTCCGGAGCAGAGTTTCGCGATGATGGCGTTGATGGTGTACTGTACCTCACGTGCCTCTTCCATCTTATGCTCACGTACCAGCTGGTCTGCTTTCAGGATCAGCTCCGGCATTGCGCCGTAGGTTCCGCCGATTCCGCCGTCAGCGCCCATAGCACGTCCGCTGATCAGCTGCTCGTCCGGACCGTTGAATACGGTCAGTCTGTCTCCGCCGATGGATTTGAAGATTTCAATATCCTGAACCGGCATGGAGGAGTTCTTTACGCCTGCTACCTGCGGGTTTTTCAGCATTTCTTTCAGAAGGCTCGGTGTCAGAGCGGTTCCTGCCAGCTGCGGAATGTTGTAGATGACGAAATCTGTGTTTGGAGCAGCGCTGCTGATGGAATTCCAGTAGTCTGCGATGGAGTATTCCGGAAGGTGGAAATAGATCGGCGGGATGGCAGCGATGGCATCTACGCCCAGGCTCTCTGCGTGAGCGGCCAGTTCCATACTGTCACGGGTATTGTTGCAGGCAACGTGAGCGATCACGGTGAGTTTGCCTTTTACCACTTCCATCACGTTCTCCAGCATGATTTTGCGGTCTTCTTTGCTCAGGTAGATGCACTCTCCTGAGGATCCGCATACATAGACGCCTTTTACGCCTTTGTTTACGAAATAGCGCGCCAGCTCCTGGGTGCGGCTGGGGCTTACTTCGCCGTTGTCATCGTAGCAGGCATAGAATGCCGGAAAAATTCCCTGATATTTTTCTTTACTCATAGTTCATTACCTCCTTGAAAATAGGTTCTTACTTTAACTCCTGCAAAGCGCTTGAGAAGCGTTTTGTGATCAACTGTGGACGGGTGATGATGGAACCGACCACTACGCTGTAGCAGCCAAGTTCAATGACCCGTTTCGCTTTCTCCGGGGTGTCGATATTTCCCTCAGCGATAACCGGATGTTTGACATTTTTCAGGATCTCGCGGATGATGAAGAAATCATCGGTTTCGATGTGATCGCCTTTGCTCTCTTCGGTGTAGCCTACTAAAGTGGTGCCAATGAAATCGAATCCTAACCGGTCCGCGTTCAGCGCTTCTTCAATGGTAGAGCAGTCTGCCATCAACAGCTGATCCGGATATTTCGCACGGATCTGTTCAACGAGCTTTTCCAGTGTGAGACCATTGGGTCTCGGACGAAGAGTGGCGTCCAGTGCGATGATGTCCGGCGCGGAAGGGATCAGTTCATCGACTTCTTTTATTGTAGGAGTGATGTAGACAGGGCATCCTTCGTAATCACGTTTGATAATTCCTATAATAGGAAGATTTACGTTCTTCTTAATCTCCGTGATGTCCTCAGGGGTGTTGGCCCGAATTCCTACTGCGCCGCCTTCAGCCGCGGCATATGCCATCCTTCCCATAATGAAGGATGAGTGGAGAGGTTCCTCTGGCAGTGCCTGACAGGACACGATCAAACCTCTGTGAATGGATTCTACGTTTGGACACATACGCTGTCCTCCTTTTTAATTGGAATATTCAAGTTAGCTTTATTATAGTTCTGATAGAAATAAATTCAATACAACAGGGCTGAAATGAAAGAATAACCAGGGAAAACTGGTAAAATGAATGAAAAACCAGGGTGATTTTCTGGGTGAATAGGTTAAAAGTGTATAAATACGAGAAGTACTTTCAGAAGTACTAAAACGAATTGAAAATTTCCAAAATTGTATTATAATGAGGACAATCAGAGGCAACAAAGAAGAAAGCGAAAAACAAAACAAAAAAGGGGAAAGGAGAGTGAATACCGACTATGAAGACAAATAAGCGTGACACCAAGTTTGCCTATGCGATTAACGCTCCGCTGATTATCTATCTGGTATGTATCCTGGTAGGACCTGTTCTCTGGGGTATCTACATGAGTTTCACCAATAAGATCATCGGTGGAGACGCGACATTCATCGGCATCAAGAATTACGTCGACCTGCTTTCAGATGCAGAGTATCGTCGGTCTATTTTAAATACTCTTGTGTTTACCGCAATTTCAATTGTGGGAAAATTGTTTTTCGGAGTTTTGATGGCTTTGGCACTGAACGTGGAATTCAAAGGAAGAAATGTTGTGCGTGCGTTATTGATGATTCCGTGGACACTGCCAAACATCGTAGCAGTCCTGAACTGGAGATGGATCTTCAGCTCAACGGGAGGTATCGCCAACTACTTATTGAAATCCCTGCATCTGATTGACAAAGATCTGATCTGGTTCGGATCGGCAGGACTTGCCATGGCAACCTGTGTCATCGCCAATGTCTGGAGAGGAACCCCGTTCTTCGGCGTTTCGATTCTGGCTAAACTGCAGACGATTTCCAAAGACGGTTATGAGGCGGCGGCCATCGACGGAGCCAACATCTGGCAGAGATTCCGCTACATCACACTTCCGGAGATTAAGGATGTCATTATGCTGTCCACCCTGATGTCCACCATCTGGACCCTGAACGAATTCGAATCCATCTGGCTGATGACCGGAGGCGGCCCGAACGGAGCTACCGAGACCATGAACGTGTTCAGTTATCAGACAGCAATGAGGAGCATGATGCTTGGAAAAGGTATCGCCGTATCCGTTATCGCGATGCCGGTGCTGATTCTGCTGATCAGTTTGATTTCCCGCAGAATGCTGAAAGACGAAGAATAGGAGGGAGAAGGAATGAAGCAGACAAAAGGTGTAAAAATTCTCAGCAGAGTTTTCATTATATTATGCGTAGTCGTATCCATGGCCCCTCTTTACTGGATGGTGAATACCTCATTAAAACCGCAGGCGGAGATTTACAGCGCGGTGCCGACTCTGTTTCCGAAAGATCTGACGACAGAGTCCTACAGCTACCTGATGACAGAGACCAACTTCCTGTCGGGTGTTAAGAACAGTCTGATCATCGCGATTGTAGTATCCATCTTTTCCATCGTGATTGCCTATCCGGCAGCATACGCGATTGCGAGACTGAAATTCAAAGGCAAGAAATTGTTTTCCAAATCCATCCTGATGACTTACCTGCTTCCTACATCGGTACTTTACATTCCGCTGTATATCCTGGTATCTCAGGTTGGACTGACAGACAATATTCTGGGTCTGCTGCTGATTTATCCTACTTTTACCCTGCCGTATGTGGCATGGGTGCTGATTCCTCATATCCAGTCCATTCCCTACGATCTGGATGAGGCGGCGATCGTGGACGGATGTACCCGTTTCCGCGTAATGTATCAGATTATTTTCCCGCTGGCACTTCCGGGTATCGTCTCCACGACGATCTTCGCGTTTGCAATGTGCTGGGGCGAATATATGTACGCATTGGTAAACATCACTTCCGAGACGATGATGACCTTCCCGCTGGTTATCTCCGGACTGATCTTCGGCGATATGTATCCATGGGGACAGCTGATGGCAGGAGCGATCCTGGCCTGTGTACCGATCGTTATCATCTACATGCTGGCTTCCAGCTCCCTGGTGGGCGGAAAGACCGCAGGCGGTGTAAAAGGCTGATGCAAAGATGTGTTCAATAAAAAAATTAATATAAAGGAGGAGAACTTAATGAAAGTAAAAAAACTGTTAGCATTGGGACTGGCTGCTATGATGACCGTATCTCTGGCAGCATGCGGCGGCGGAAGCAGCGATTCTTCCAGCAGTGACGGCGCGTCTTCCGATTCCGCTTCCAGTGAGGGCGGCGGAGAGCTGAACGTATGGCTGGAGAAAATTTTTACCGATGACGCTAACAACGCAATGGAGGAGCGTATCAACAGCTTTGCGGAGGAGCAGGGAGTTACTGTGAACGTGGAATTCATCTCTGCTACCGATTTCACCACGAAACTGAATGCCGCGGTTGAGGCAGGAAATGTTCCGGATGTGGTGACTTCCGCAGTGACCAAGATCGTAAACTATTACCCAAGCAATCCATTCCTGGATGTGACAGATCTGGTTGAGGAGATCAACGGAGAGCGTCCATACCTGGAGGCTATTTCCGAGGGAAGCAAGATCGAGGACAAGAACTATTTCGTACCGATGACCAGTTCTTCCACCATGATGTTCATCAGAAAGGACAAGATGGAAGAGGCAGGACTCACAGAGCTGCCGACGACCTGGGATGAAGTATTCGAGTACGCAGAGAAGATGTCCGATCCGGATAACGGATTCTACGGCTTGGCAATGGGCTGCGGACCGACCGATGAGGACGGCGAGAACATGTTCCGTAACATTATGTGGAACCAGGGCGGCTATGTATTTGACGAGGATGGAAACATCACTCTGGACAATGACGCTGCAAAAGAACTGCTGACCAAATACAAAGAAATGTATGACAACGGCGTAATCCCGCCGGCAGCATCTACCTGGGATTCCGGCGGAAACAACACTTCCTATCTGATGGGAGAATCCGCAATCGTTATGAACGCACCGACCATGTACAACACCATGCTGACCGATGACAGCTATGCAGAACTTCTGGAGAACACCGCGGTTATGAGCCTTCCGGCAGGAAGCGACAACAGTGTGACCATGGGCTTCGCAGCTGGTCCGGCTATCATGAAAGACAGCAAGAATGTAGATCTGGCAAAAGAACTGATCCGTTACCTGTTCGATCAGGAATGGTATGATGAGTATCTTGAGATCACCGCACCGGTTTACTCTCCGGTATTCCAGGACTGCAAAGACAGCGAGACCTGGTCTGAGGGCGTAAACGCACAGGTTCTGAGCTATGCTGAGAATTCTGAAGGTTACTATGGATATCCGGTAGCCAGCACAAGAGGACGTGCAGTGGCAGCGAAGAACTACTTCACCTTCCCGATGTCTAATATGATGAATCAGGTAGTAACCGGAGCAGCGGATGTGGACACCGCAATCGCGAACGCGGTAGAGGATCTGGAAGAACTGGACGAAACCGTACAGGATGAATAAGAAAGGACTTTCTTAAAATGAAAAAGAAGATTTGGATTAATCTGGATGAGAATAAGGTAGATATCACCTATCTGGACAAGGCTTTTGAGGAATACGAGTTTATTAAATGCCCGATTGATTCCAATGATGAGGAGAAAACGATTGAGATCGGAAAGGACTGTGACGCAGTCATCAGTACCTGGGAGCCGTGGAATGAGAGAACACTCCAGGCTGTGAAAGATAAGCTTCACTATATCGTGAGATACGGCGCGGGCACCGACAACATTGATATCCCGGAAGCTACCAAGGCCGGTATCTATGTGGGCAATGTGCCGGGAGCAAACTCCGCGGCAGTGGCTGAGACCGCTATGCTGCACATCCTGAATGTGGGCAGAAGATTCGCGCACACGGTAGAAGGCGTGCGCAAGGGAATCTGGCCGTCCACCATCACAGGAACTGAGCTGGATGGAAAGACTGTTGGACTTCTGGGCTTCGGCCACATCGGCAAACAGCTGGTTCGCATGATGAAGGGATTCGATGTCAAAGTTCTGGTATACGATGCTTATCTGAAACCGGAAGATGTGAAAGATTATGACGTTACACTGCTGGACAGCAGAGAAGAGCTTTTCCGCTCCAGTGATATCGTGAGTCTTCATATCCCGCTCACGGAAGAGACCGAAGGCAGCATCAACAAGAGTCTGTTCGATCTGATGAAGCCGGGCGCTTATCTGGTGAATACCTGCCGCGGCGGCGTGATCAACGAAGCAGATCTGATCGAAGCTCTTCAGAGCGGAAAGATTGCCGCAGCCGGACTGGATGTTCTGTGTGACGAGCCTCCGAAGGCAGATAATCCTCTTCTGAAGATGGAGAATGTGTTCATCACATCCCATATGGGAGCAGCGTCTCTGGAGTCAGAGCATCGTTCACAGGTGATTATCGCCGAATGCATCAAGGACTACTTCGCGGGAAATGTTCCTTACAATGTAAAAAATAAAGACGCTCGCTAAAGAGCATAAGAAAGAGACCGGGCACTGCAGGCTGCAGTGTCCGGTCTTTTTTTGAGCCGGGGAACGGCTTGGGGCAGACAAAAAATTTCCCTTTCCAGAGATGGCCGGATAAGGTATAATTTTTTCTATGCAATGGGAAAGGAGAGGCAAAATGTTCCGGGGAGTTCATAACAAAGACAGAGCCATTGACGAGATTGTCAATCAGATTATTGAAAATATACAGAGCGGTGAGCTGAAAAAGGGGGAGACCCTGCCGGCAGAACGCGCCATGGCAGAGATTATGGGAGTATCCAGGCCGGTGGTGCGGGAAGCTCTGCGGTCTCTGGAGTTTCTGGGAATCATCAAAACCGTGCGGGGCGGTAAAAATTACATCTCAGAAAATCTGGAGGAGTGTCTGGTGGGCCCTCTGTCTATTCTGTTCCGGTTAAGTCACGGGAGTGTCCACCAGACACAGCAGCTGCGTTCCGCCCTGGAGAGAAAAGCGGCATTTCTGGCGGCACAGAACTGTACCGAGGTGGACGCCGCGCGGCTGCGGCTGATTCTGGCAAAGCTGGACGCCGCGGAGGACGAGAAGACGCGGGGAGATCTGGACCGGGATCTTCATGTGGCGATCGGGAAAATCGCGGGGAATCCCTTGATTTACAGTATGATGGATGCCTCCTCGCAGATTACGGAGAGTATTATCAGCGGAATCCGGGCGTATATCATGCAGAAGAATCATTCCGCCGCGGAGGTGGATGACCAGCACCGGATGCTGGTGGAAGCGATCACGAATCACCGGGAGCGGGAAGCGGAACAGTGCATGGAGGAACACATGCAGACCATCGAAAAATATATCCGGGAAATCACAAAAACAGTTGAATGGCAAAAGTAGGAGTGTTATAATCTTCCTATAATTGGTAATACCAATAAATAAACAGGTATTACCAAAAGGAGGAGAAAAGATGGGATATGTGAAATGGAGCTATGAGGTTCTGAACCGATTCTGCCAGGATGTTTTTCGTCAGTTTGGATTCAGCGGGAAAGAGAGTGATACCATCACGGATGTGCTGCTGACGGCGGATCTGTATGGGATTGAAAGCCACGGGATGCAGCGGATGGTGCGGTATCATAAAGGTCTGGAAAAAGGAACCATTCACCAGGACGCGAAGCCGGAGATTGTGTTTGAGACGCCGGTGTCCGCGGTGATCGATGGACATAACGGAATGGGGCAGCTGATCAGCGTGTATGCCATGAACAAGGCGATCGAAAAGGCTGAGAAAACCGGTGTGGGAATTGTGAGCGTGAGAGAATCCAACCACTTCGGAATTGCCGGATATTATGCGAAGATGGCCAGTGACCGGGGTCTGATGGGAATGGCCTGCACCAATTCCGAGGCGATTATGGTGCCCACCTTCGGGCGGATGGCAATGCTGGGTTCCAACCCGATTGCCGTGGCAATGCCGGCGAAGCCCTATCCATTTCTGTTCGACTGTTCCACAACGGTGGTGACAAGAGGCAAGCTGGAGATGTATAATAAGATGAACAAACCGCTGCCGGAGGGCTGGGCTCTGGACAAAAACGGTCATGAGAGCACGGACGCTCCGGATGTCCTGGAGAATATTGTGGCGAAGAACGGCGGAGGAATTATGCCTCTGGGCGGATGCGAGGAAGTCAGTGGAAGCCACAAAGGTTACGGATACGGTATGCTCTGCGAGCTGTTCAGTTCCATCTTTTCTATGGGAGTCACCTCGGACCGGTGCTGTACTTTTTCGGACAAGACCGGAATCTGTCATGGATTTATGGCAGTGAATCCCGCGATTTTCGGCGATCCGGAAGAGATCAGGGAACATTTCTCCCAGTATCTGGAGACCCTGCGCAACAGTCCGAAAGCAGAGGGGAAGGACCGGATCTATACCCATGGCGAGAAGGAAGTTCTCGCCCAGAAAGACCGGAGAGAACATGGGATTCCCGTGAATGACAATACCATGGTGGAGCTGGCGAATCTGTGCGCTTACCTGAACATGGATTTCCACAGATATTTTGAAGATTACGAACTTCCCAGAGACAGTAAATTTTTTACAGGAAATTATTAAAAATCAGCAGGAGGAAACGAAATGGATTACGCAAAAGAATCTCTGAAACTTCACGAACAGTGGAAAGGAAAAATTGAGGTGGTAGCCACCGTGCCGGTGGAGACAAAGGATGACCTGTCTCTGGCTTATACGCCGGGCGTGGCGCAGCCCTGCCTGGAAATTCAGAAAGATATTGAGAAATCCTATGAGCTGACCAGAAGATGGAACATGTGTCTGGTAGTAACCGACGGCTCCGCCGTGCTGGGTCTGGGCGATATCGGACCGGAAGCCGGAATGCCGGTGATGGAAGGCAAATGTGTGCTGTTCAAGGCTTTTGGCGATGTGGATGCTTTCCCGCTGTGCGTCAAATCCAAAGATGTGGATGAGATTGTCAATACCATTTATCTGATCTCCGGCTCTTTCGGAGGAGTGAATCTGGAAGATATCTCGGCTCCCAGATGTTTTGAAATCGAGAAAAAACTGAAAGAAAAATGCGATATTCCGATTTTCCATGATGATCAGCACGGAACGGCCGTGATCACCCTTGCGGGACTGACCAATGCCATGAAGCTGACCGGAAAGAAAAAAGAGGAAGTCCGCATTGTCATGAATGGCGCGGGCGCGGCCGCTATCTCTATTTCCAGACTGCTTCTGAAAGCCGGATACAAAAATATTACCCTGTGCGACCGCCATGGAGCGATTTATGAGGGAAGAGCCGAGGGAATGAATCCTGTGAAGGAAGAGATGAGCAGGATTACGAATCTGGAGAAAAAAGCAGGGTCTCTGGCGGATATGCTGGTGGGCGCGGATGTCTTTATCGGGGTTTCCGCTCCTGGCGTTGTCACAACAGAGATGGTGAAGACGATGGCAAAGGACGCGGTGATTTTTGCCTGCGCGAATCCGACGCCGGAGATTTTCCCGGACGACGCGAAAGCCGGCGGGGCCAAGGTAGTGGCCACCGGGCGCAGTGATTACCCGAACCAGATCAACAACGTGCTGGCTTTCCCGGGAATTTTCCGCGGAGCCTTCGATGTGAGAGCGAAAGATATCAACGATGAGATGAAGATTGCGGCGGCCCACGCTCTTGCGGATCTGATCACGGATGAGGAGCTGAGTCCGGATTATATCATTCCGAAGGCGTTTGATAAGAGAGTGGGACCTGCGGTGGCTCAGGCAGTGGCCCAGGCAGCGAGAGAGACCAAAGTGGCGAGAATTTAAACCGTAGAATCTAAGTTACACTGTGACAGTAAAGTGATAAAAGAGATTTGGCACTAATCTATAGTGACAAATCTCTTTTTCTAATGCTTGAAAGTGCTTTCGCTTACCAGATATAATAAACCCATCAAAGAGTTCGATCGGCCAATCGTATTCCAAAGCTCTGGATTGATACAGAGCTGCAAAAACACAGAGAACAGAATAGAGAGGTTGGGAAATGAAAGAAAAGGTACAGGTTTTCGGAAGATTTCTAAGCGGCATGATTATGCCGAATATCGGCGCGTTCATTGCCTGGGGTCTGATCACGGCGCTGTTCCTGGATACAGGATGGATGCCCAATGAAAAATTCGCGCAGCTGATCACGCCCATGTCCACCATGCTTCTTCCGCTTTTGATTGCCTACACGGCGGGAACCAATGTGGCGGGACAACGCGGCGGCGTGATCGGCGCCATTGCCACCATGGGCGTAATTGTGGGATCGGATGTCCCCATGTTTATCGGGGCTATGATAGTCGGACCGCTGGCCGCATGGGTGATCAAGAAGTTCGACCAGTTTATGGAGAACCGCATGAAAGCCGGTTTCGAGATGCTGGTGAATAATTTCTCCATCGGGATCATCGGAGCGATTCTCACGCTGCTTGCGGTAGTTGTCATTACGCCGCTGGTCAACGTTCTGAACCAGGCGATGAGCATCGGTGTCGGCTTCTTCGTGGAGCATGGGCTTTTGCCGCTCACCAGTGTGTTTATTGAACCGGCGAAGGTTTTGTTCCTGAACAATGCTTTGAATCATGGAATTTTATCTCCTATGGGAATCCAGCAGGTGGAGGAGATGGGAAAATCCGTATTCTTCCTTCTGGAGTCCAACCCGGGACCGGGACTTGGAATCCTGCTGGCATACTGTATCGCGGGAAAAGGAAGCGCGAAAAGTTCCGCTCCGGGAGCGGTGATTATTCACTTCTTCGGCGGTATCCACGAGATTTTCTTCCCCTATATCCTGATGAACCCGCTGCTTTTGCTGGCTACCATCGCAGGCGGCGCCAGCGGAATCTTTGTCTTCACCTTGATGGATGTGGGACTTACGGCTCCGGCGTCGCCGGGAAGTATTTTCGCGGTTTTGATGATGGCAGAACGCCACAGCTACGCAGGGCTGATTCTGGGTGTTGTCGTGGCGACGGCGGTATCCCTGGTTATCGCTCTTCCGATTCTGAAGTTTATGGGAAAGGATACCGATCTGGAAGAAGCGCAGAGAAAGAAAGATGAGATGAAACGGCAGGCCAAAGGAATTCCAGCGGAGGCGAAGTCGGCAGCTGCCAAAACGGGAAGCATTCATAAAATCGCGTTCGCCTGTGACGCCGGTATGGGATCCAGCGCCATGGGAGCGACGGTGCTGAAGAAAAAAATCGCCGCGGCAGGGCTGGAAGGAATTGAAGTCATTCATACGCCGGTTTCCTCCATTCCCGCGGATGTCCAGATTGTGGTTACTCACGAAAAACTGGGCGAGCGGGCGAAGCACAGCAATCCGGACGCGGAAGTCATTTTGATTACAAACTTTATGGCTGCCCCTGAGTATGAGATTCTGATCGAAGACCTGAAGAAGAGAAATCAGAAAGTGTGATGATAAGACATGTATATGACTCCGAGACTGAAGCAGATCCTGGCCATTCTCCTGCGCGAAGAGCAGAGCATCTCCGTGCAGAGTCTGGCCGATGAGATCGGCGTCAGCAAACGAACCATTCAAAGAGAACTCAATTATATGGAAAGCAGTCTGAAGGACTTTGACATTACCTTTATGTCCAAAACCGGAGTGGGAGTCTGGCTGGAGGGAACGGACGAGGAGAAAAAGAGGCTTCTCGCAAAGATCGGCCAGAAAGATTCCTATGACGCCGGGAATCGGGAGGAAAGGCGGAAACGGCTGATTCTGCAGATTCTGAAGGAAAAGGGTCTGAAGAAGCTGTACTATTACAGCAGTCAGTTCGGAGTCAGTGAGGCGACCATCAGCACCGATCTGGAAGCGGTGGAGAAATGGCTGAATCAATATCAGCTGAAGGTGATCCGGCGTCCGGGAAGCGGAACGGCGATTGAGGGAAGCGAAGAAAATTACCGCAGGGCCATCCGGGCGTTTATCGATGAAAACATTGACACGGATATGATCCGGGAAGCCTACGAGACGGAAGGGGAGCCGGACGGCCAGAGGCAGTCGTCCAGAACCATGCTGCGGCAGATTTTCAGCGATGATCTGGTAGATCAGGTGGTGGACTGTATTATGGAACTGCACAGCGACCGGATCGCGGATCTGACAGAGAACGCCTATCTGGGGCTGGTGATTCACATTGCCATCGCGATTAACCGGATTCTGGAACACGAGACGATTGAGCCGGCAGACGGCTGGATGGAGCAGTTTCAAGAGGATGAAGATTTTCGTCTGGCCGGAGAGCTGGTGGAAAAACTGGAGAAGCGGTTCGGGATCGCGATCCCGGAGGTGGAGATTTCATATGTCTGTCTCCATATCAAAAGCGCCAAACACGAAAAGGTTCAGATGGGCAGATTTCAGCCGTATGAATTCCAGGGCAGAAAGCTGCAGCAGCTGGTCAATGATATGATCGATGCTTTTGACCGTGAAAAGTCCTATTTTCTGAAACAGGACGATGAATTTATCCAGGGACTTCTGGCTCATCTGCAGCCTACCCTGATCCGTCTGACGCATAACCTGCGTATTCAGAATCCAGTGCTGGAAGATATCAGGGAAAGTTACGCGGAAGTGTATGAAAACTGCCGCAAAGTGGCGGATGTTCTGGGAAAGGCAGTGAACCGGCAGGTTCCGGAAGAGGAGATCGGTTACCTGGCAGTGCATTTCGGAGCGGCGCTGGTGCGTCTGGAAGGACAGCAGGAGGAACTCCGCCAGGTGCAGGTGGGCGTGATCTGTTCCAGCGGGATTGGAATCTCGAGGCTGATGTCCATAAAAATCAAGAAACTCTTCGGGAAGAGAGTGGAGCTGGCGGCTTACGGAAAGAACGATATCACGCCTTTTATCATAGGAAAGACGGATTTCTTTATCTCGAGTATTCCGGTGGATATCAAAGAAATTCCGGTGATTTATGTAAATCCTCTTTTGAATCAGGAGGATATCGAGAAGATACGGAAACTGTTTTACAAATACGAGCGTCTGCCTAAGAAACAGAAAAAGAATGAGTTCCTTCATGAACTGGAAGAGATTAATCAGATGGCAGCCCAGATTAACACGGTGATTAAGTATATGGAATTCTTTAAAGTGGACAACGAGATCACTTTCGAGGAATTACTGATTGCCGTGGGAGAGAAACTGTCTCCCTATTCGGATCGGAGCGCCATGATCCGGGAAGATCTCTGGAGAAGGGAACAGATCGCGACGCAGGTATTCGCGGAGTTTGGATTCGCGCTTTTGCATACCAGGACCAACGGGGTGATCCGGCCCAGTTTCGCGGTGTGTATGACGAAGGACCTCACCGAGTTTCGGGATCCGTATTTCAAAGGAATTCAGGTGGTGTTCGTCATGCTGATTCCGGAAGATGACAACGCCGGAATTAACCGGGAGATTTTCGGTTATGTCAGCACACTGCTCATAGAGGAGATGGATTTTCTGGATACCGTGCGGCGCGGCAGAAAAGAAGAGATACGAAATTCGCTGTCCGGGTATCTGAAGAAATTTTTCAGCCGGTATCTGGCGAAGTTTTAAGGATGAAATACATAAATGTGGCACTATCGGATAGCGCCATATCCGGGGTTCTTTTCATTGAAAAAGGGCAGAGCGGATCACTATAATAAGAGTAAGAAAAGGGACAGAGCAAAGGAGGAAGTTCCCAGATGTTGTTTAAAAAGAAGAAAAAAGAGACGGTTGAGAAAAAGAAACTTTTGTATCGTGAAAATATCAAAGTGGGATGCCAGGCAGATACCCAGGAAAATGTCATCCGGCAGGTAGGGCAGATGCTGGTGGATACCGGATATGTGGATCCGCCTTATGTGGACGGCATGGTGGAGAGGGAAAAGACCTGTTCCACATACATGGGAAATATGCTGGCCCTTCCCCATGGGGTAGAGGCAGCCAAGGCTCAGGTAAAAGCTTCCGGAATTGCTGTGATGATTTTCCCGGAGGGGACTCCCTGGGGCGAAGAGCAGGCGAAGATTGTAATCGGCGTCGCCGGCGTGGGTGAGGAGCATCTGGAGATCCTGGGAATTATCGCGGACAAGATCCTGGATGAGGCTTCTGTCGCGAAACTGGTGGACAAGGATACGGATGTGGATATGGTGTACCGCATTTTAGGCGGAGAGGAGTAGAAACGATGATTGTGACAGTGACCATGAATCCTGCCATCGACAAAACAGTAGAGATCGATGCGCTTTTGCCGGGAGGACTGAACCGGATCCAGCGGGTGGAGTATGACGCCGGCGGAAAAGGGATTAACGTCTCCAAGACCATCAAAGAACTGGGCGGCAGCAGTACGGCAGTCGGCTTTTTGGGCGGCAACGCAGGCAGGACAATCGAACATGTTCTGAACGAGAGAGGAATCCGGAATGATTTCGTTTGGGTGGATCAGGAGACCCGGACCAATACGAAAGTCTTCGAGAAAAACGGAGAACTGACGGAACTCAATGAGCCGGGGCCGGTGATCCGAAAAGAGCAGATTCAGGAGCTTATGGAGAAGCTCTCCGGGTATGCGAAAGAAGGAACACTGTTCATTCTGGCCGGCAGTATTCCCAGCGGTGTGCCCAGTGATATTTACGCGAAAATTATCCGTATGGCTCATGAGAAAGGGGCGAAAGTACTGCTGGACGCAGACGGAGAACTGTTCCGTCAGGCGCTGCAGGCAGTGCCGGATATGATTAAGCCGAATCGGGTGGAACTGGAAGGCTATATGGGAATCGATTACCGGGCTTCTGAGAAGGAGCTCCTGAAGACTGCGGAGGAACTTCTGGAAAAAGGAATCGAGACGGTTGCGGTTTCCATGGGAAAAAGCGGAGCCATGTTTGTGCGGGGAGATTATCAGGTGAAATGCCCGGCGCTTTCTGTGAAATCCCATTCCACGGTGGGAGCCGGAGACGCGATGGTGGCGGCGCTGGCGTATTCCTGGGATCAGGGATTGAATGAGACGGAAACCGTGAAGCTCTGTATGGCGGCTTCCGCTGGCGCGGTGACCACCGTAGGGACCAAGCCCCCTTCCCGGGATGTGGTGGAGGAACTGATGAAGCAGGTAGTGATTGAAAGGGCAGGAGAGTGATTCGATATGAAGACAAAAGCAGTGAGAATGTATGGAAGAAGAGACATCCGTCTGGAGGAGTTTGAACTTCCGCAGATCAAGGACGATGAGATTCTGGTCAAGGTAATGAGCGACAGTATCTGTATGTCCACCTACAAACTGATTGAACAGGGAAAGAAACACAAACGCGCTCCTCAGAACATTGATACCAATCCGGTGATTATCGGCCATGAGTTCGCAGGAGTGATTGTGGAAGTGGGAGAGAAGTGGAAAGACCAGTTCAAGCCAGGTATGAAGTTCGCGCAGCAGCCGGCCTTAAACTATAAGGGAAGCCTGGCTTCCCCGGGATATTCTTATGAATATTTTGGCGGTGCCTGTACTTACTGCATCATTCCCCACGAAGTGATGGAACTGGGATGTCTGATGCCCTATGAGGGAGATAGCTTCTTTGAGGCATCTCTGGGAGAGCCGATGAGCTGTATCATCGGCGGGTATCATGGAAATTATCACACCAATAAGAGAAATCATGATCTGGCAATCGGAACCAAGGAAGGTGGAGACATCATTATTTTGGGAGGCTGCGGTCCCATGGGACTGGGGGCAGTGAGCTATGGCATTCAGTATCGGAATAAGCCCAAGAGGATTGTGGTGACAGATATTGATGACGCGAAAATCGCAAGAGCAAGGGAAGTCATTCCGGAAGAAACTGCTGCGAAGAAGGGTGTGGAACTGCTCTATGTGAATACTGCCAAGATGGCAGATCCAGTGAAAGAACTGCGGGATATCACAGGCGGAAAAGGGTATGATGATGTATTTGTGTATGTTCCCAACCGGGCGGTGGCTGAGATGGGAGATCAGCTTCTGGGATTTGACGGATGTATGAACTTCTTTGCAGGTCCGACAGACAATCAGTTTAAGGCAGAGATCAACCTGTATAACTGCCATTATACCAGTTCTCATATTATGGGAACCACAGGCGGAAATAATGATGATCTGATTGAAGCGAATGATCTGGCAGCGAAAAAAGCCATTGAACCGGCAGTAATGGTAACCCATGTGGGAGGAATTGACAGTATTGTGGATGCGACCTTGAATCTGCCGAAGATACCGGGAGGCAAGAAACTGACTTATACACAGTTTGATATGCCTTTGACGGCGATTGAGGATTTTGGAAAACTGGGAGAGACAGATCCTTTGTTTAAGAAACTGGACGAGGCGTGCAGGAAGAATCGTGGACTGTGGAATGCCGAGGCGGAGAGAATTTTGTTCGAACATTTCGGTGTGGAAGTATAGGAGGAAAGAAGAATGGTATCTCAGAAGGTAGTAGTGAAAAATAAATCAGGTCTTCATGCGAGACCGGCGGCAGTTCTGGCAAAAGCAGCAGGAAAACTAAGTTCCAATGTGATTATTGTGACTGGTGACAGAAGAATTGTGGTTAAGAGCGTATTAAATATCATGGCGGCGGCAATCAAATGTGGTACGGAGATTGAAGTACAGTGTGAAGGAGAGAATGAGCAGGAAGATTTGAAGACGATTGTTGACCTGATTGAGAGCGGATTAGGTGAAAATTAATTCCAGTAAAAATAAAGATTTTTGGTTGCCCGGCTATTGCCGGGCAATATTTGTATTGTCAGCAATTTTTTGCGATATTCATATGAAATAACTTTAAAGAAATTGAGAATAAAATCAAAAAAGTGAAAGTAAAATATATTTTCAAAAATACAGAATTTTATATTTTGATTTTTACATAAATAAGATAAAATTTTATTACGAGATGGATTTAAAAGCTGACAAAAGAAAGGAATGAAAGACATGAATCGTTACCTACCAACGGACCCCAATATTTACGTATTAGGAAGAACGAAAGAGAGTGTTCCAATGCCGCTTTTCTGGACAGGAAGCGGTCTGGAGATGAGTACAGACAGCGGGGAGTTGTGGATTGATTTGGAGACAGATTATGAGATTAACGAAGAATGGCTGCGGATTGAGGTGGATGGCTTTTGTATGCAGCGGATGATGCTGCCGAAAGGCCGAAGCCGCATCTGTGCATTTCGTAATTGGCCTCGTGACACTGTCCGGAGGGTGAGAATTCTGAAAGAAATTCAGCCTATGCGGGATGACGAGAAAAAAATGTTGCTGATACATGGGCTGGAGTGTGATGGAGAACTGTATAAGATTGAAAAAAGGCATAAAATAGAGATTGTGGGAGACAGTCTCAGTTCAGGAGAAGGGCTGGGAGGAGCGCCAACTCTCCAACACGTAGGATCTTCTATTTTTGGCTTAGAGAATCATTATGCGATCCGTGTAGCGGATCATTTTGATGCAGATTTCCGGATTCTGTCAGAAAGCGGATGGGGGGTATACTGCTCCTGTCTGAATGATTCTATTTGTGTCATGCCTCAATATTACGAGCAAATCTGTGGAACGGTGAAGGGCGAGAGAAACGAGAAACTTGGAGCCTTTGAGAAAAATGATTTTGAAAAATGGAAACCGGATGTGATAATAGTAAATTTGGGGACAAACGATGGATTTGCTCTGAATCAGCCAGCGTGGGTAGATCCGAATGACGGGTCGATTCATAAACAGCAGAAGAATTCTTATGGCGGTGTATCAGAACAGTCGGCGCGCTGCGTTGAAAATGCTGCGAAATCATTCTTGAAAAAGTTACGGGCTTTGAACCCGGAGTCTTATATTTTGTGGGTCTATGGGATGTGCGAACATGTGATGGCGCCTTATCTGGAATATGCGGTAGAAGAATATATAAAGGAGAGTAAGGATCAAAGAGCTTCTTTTCAAATCCTCCCGATGACAGTTCCATTCTGGACGGGATGTAATAACCATCCAGGAAGAAAAGATCACGAATTGGCGGCACAGGTAATCATTCATAAATTAGAAACAATCTTAGACCTGTAAGGAGATGTGGACAGAAAATGCATGTATCGAATGAGATGATCAGAAGAGAATTGAGAGTGACAGGATATGGCATGAAGGCGGTAATGGCACTTATGCCGGCTGCAATTGAATTTAAACGTCAGTGGCCTGGCTACGGAAAGAATAATTTCCGGCTGTGCAGAAAAGACGGGAGTGAGTTTCGAGTTCTCGTTCATGGAAGGGGAAGCAAAGAACATAGGCTGCCCGGATTTATGTGGATTCATGGAGGCGGGTACTCAGGTGGAATGCCAGAGATGATTTATATGTCCAGAGCGAAAGACGCATTTGGAAAATGCGTTGTTGTGGCTCCAGATTATACGCTTTCTGGAATCCGTCCGTATCCGGCTGGTCTGGAAGACTGCTGCCAGGCATTAGAGTGGATGTTGGAGCATGCAGATGAACTGGGTATCCGGACAGATCAGATTTTTGTGGGAGGAGAGAGCGCCGGAGGAGGATTGGCGGTTGCAGTCTGCCTGTATATGAGGGATCAGGGCAAGGTCAAGATTGCCTGCCAGATGCCTTTGTATCCCATGTTGGATGATCGGATGCAGACAGAATCTATGAGAGATAATAATGCGCCGGTCTGGTCAGAAGAGCAGAACCGGAAGGCATGGGATTTATACCTGAGGGATCTGCCGTCTTCACAGATTCCTGTCTATGCGGCGCCGGGAAGAGAAGAAAATCTCAAAGGACTTCCGCCTGCGATTTCATTTACGGGAGGGATTGAACCATTCCGTGATGAAAATATTTCTTATATCAAAAAATTAAGAGCATGTGGAATACCGGTGAAATTTAAAGTGTTCCCGGGCTGCTATCATGCGTTCGATCTCATGTGTCCGGGTACGAAAGTTGCCAGGGAATCTTCAGCCTTTTTTACGAAAGCTTTGGATGAAGCAATTCGATATTGTCACAGAGAAAACTGATTGCTAAGGAGGGGAAAGCGTGAGACTGTTTATTGCAATTTCACTGTCTGAGGAGATTCAAAAAGCTCTTGTGGGAGTTATGCATGATTTGAAGAAACAGGGAGTTTCTGGAAATTATGTTCCAGCTCAAAATCTGCATATGACACTGGCTTTTATCGGAGAATATGAAGAACCTAAGAAAGTGCGGGAAGTGATTGCTAAGGTACCGTTTCCGGAGATACGGTTGTGTCTGACAGGAACCGGTAATTTCGGGAATATTTTCTGGGCAGGTGTGAAAGGAAATCAGAAATTGAAAACTTACGTGAAAGACCTTCGGTCTGCACTGCGGGCAGAAGGAATCCCCTGTGACAACGAGAAATTTATTCCGCATATTACATTGATCAGAAGAATGTCTGTGAAAAATCCATATCAGATTCGAATGCCAAAGGTGGAAATGACGGTAAAAAGAGCGTCTCTCATGAAATCGGAAATAAAAGACGGAAAAGTGACCTATAAGATGATGTAGACTCAAACTTTGAAAAATGGCAGCCAGTGTATCATTATACACCGGCTGCCATAAATAGTGCGCCTGGCGGCGCACGTTTCTAACGGGTGAAAGTCCCGAATCCGCCCGGTAGCGGGAAGGATATAGCCGAAGGCAAGGGTGTCCATCGCGAGATGGAATCTGAAGGAAGCCGGATGTGGGGAACTTACTAACCCACGGGCAAACCTCTGGTCTGACGAACAGAAACCGCATATAAGGCTGTGCATGAGGGTAAGTCTGCCAAACAAGATGAAGCCCGATAGCTACACGGAATCATGTACAGTAAATGCGGCAGATGGATGGAGGGAAAGAAACGTGTGGTACCCAGGGAGGTCTGTGTGGAACGCTCCGAAAGGAGTAACCGTTATTGAGAGATAACGCTGAACGCACAGAAGTCAGCAGAGGTCATAGTAGCTGTGTTTTTCAGTGAAGGACCGAATCAATAGGAGTCTTTAGTACGACTGGAAAAGGAGGAATGGGCAGATGGGTACAGAAAACAGGGAAAGCTGCTCACAAAGAGATAGCGCGGAACGCAAAGGGTATGGGAGAGCGCACCGCTCATTCAACCGGATATGGAAGGAAAGGGACAGTGCAGAGCCGGAGATCTTAGGTAAGATACTGGATAAGGATAACCTGAACAGGGCTTACAAGAGAGTGAAGGCAAACAAGGGAGCGCCGGGAGTGGATGGCATGACCATCGAAGCGGCACTGCCATGGCTGAAGGAGCATAACCGTGAACTGACAGAGAGAATCCGAAGGGGGAAATATACCCCGTCTCCTGTCAGACGGGTGGAAATCCCGAAGCCGGATGGAGGGATACGAAAACTCGGCATTCCGACCGTCATCGACCGCATTATCCAACAGGCGATGCTCCAACAGCTCATGCCAATCTATGAGCCGTTGTTTTCGGACGACAGCTTTGGCTATCGACCGGGAAGAGGGGCAAAAGACGCTATTTTCAGGAGAAAAGAGTACATCGAACAAGGCTATACAAGGGCAGTTGTCCTGGACCTGTCAAAGTACTTCGATACGCTGAACCATACAATCCTGCTGAACCTGCTGAGAAAGCAGGTAAAAGATGAGAGGGTCATACAGATGGTGAAACGATACCTGAAAAGCGGAGTAATGGAAAACGGTGTTGTGACAGAGACAGAGGAAGGCTCCCCGCAGGGAGGGAATCTCTCCCCACTCTTAGCAAATGTATATCTGAATGAATTCGACTGGGAGTTCCACAGACGGGGCGTACCGTGCATCCGCTACGCAGACGAAATCGTACTGCTGGCAAAAAGTGAACGGGCGGTGGAACGTCTGCTGGAAAGCAGTACGAAATACCTGGAGGAGAGGCTGAAGCTGAAGGTGAACCGGGAAAAGAGCCGGACGGTCAGCGTGTTTGCGATCCGAAATTTTAAGTTCCTTGGCTTTTGTTTTGGGAAGAACGGAAAAGGAATCTATATCCGAGTCCATGGAAAGTCATGGAAAAAGGCCAAGGATAAACTGCGCCAGCTCACTTCCCAGAGCAGGTGCGGAAGCATTGTCCGAACCATGGAGAAGATAAAAGTCTACATGCGGGGATGGCTGAATTACTATGGGATAGCGGACATGAAGAACAGCATCGAAAGCCTGAATGGATGGCTGTACCGTCGGATACGGATGTGTATCTGGAAGCAGTGGAAACTGCCGAGGACACGCAAACGAAAGCTGATAGGATTAGGACTGCCGGAGTGGGTGGCCTGCGAGGGAGCATACAGCCGAAAATCCTATTGGAGGATGGCGGGAAGCGGAGTCATACAAAGAGCATTAACAAAAGAAAGACTGATAACTGGGGGAGTATCCCAAAGTTTGTGTAAACCTTCAAACTGATGTAAGATAGACTTACCAGTTTGGAGGTTTATTTTATGGCAAAGAAAAAAGATACCCCACAAAAAGCAGCTCTTCGGGAAATGATGGGCAACTACCTGAAAGAAAACAATGTAAAGGTCAAGGATGGGACGGATGTCAACTCTATCATGCGAGATATGATGTCCATCATCCTGGAAGGTGCTCTGGATCAGGAAATGGATGAGGAACTGGGATATTCCAAGTATGATGATCGAAACAAGGAAACGGATAATTCCAGAAATGGCCATTCTCAGAAGACCATGCATACCAGTTACGGCGATATGGAGATTGATGTCCCAAGAGATCGAAAAGGTGAGTTTGAACCACAGATCGTCAAAAAATATCAGAATACGGTCACTCAAGACATGGAAGAAAAGATCATCTCCATGTATGCCAAAGGAATGACCACGAATGATATCGAAAGCCATATGCGGGAACTCTATGACATCGAGATTTCTGACAGTACCATCAGCAGGATCACAGATAAGATTCTTCCCATCGTAAAAGAATGGCAGGAAAGACCTTTGGAGGAAATCTATGCGGTCGTTTTCATGGATGCCATCCATTATCACGTTCGTAATGAAGGCAGGATTGTAAAACTTGCGGTTTATATCGCTATAGGAATCGACATGGAAGGGCATAAAGATGTGCTCGGCATGTATGTAGGACAAAATGAGAGTGCAAAGTTCTGGCTTTCCATTTTGAACGGACTAAAAAACCGTGGCGTAGAAGATATCCTGATCGCATGCGTAGACGGTCTGACAGGCTTTCCTCAGGCAATTGAAGCTGTTTTTCCGGATACGGAGATCCAGCAATGCATTATCCATCAGATCCGGAATACGACAAAGTTTGTTTCCTACAAGGAACTCAAACCGCTGATGGCTGATCTGAAGCGTGTATATGCAGCCCCAACAGAAGAAATCGCACTGGCTGAACTGGATGGTTTTGATGAGAAATGGAGCGGGAAATATCCAAAAATCGCAAAATCATGGAAGGACAACTGGGCGAATCTTTCAACGTATTTCAAGTATCCTGAAGCGGTTTGCCGCTTAATCTATACCACGAATGCCATTGAGGGATTTAACCGGCAGCTGCGGAAGGTTACGAAATCTAAGACGGTATTCCCTTCCGATGAGAGTCTCCTGAAAATGCTGTATCTGGCTATGATGGATATCACGAAAAAATGGACTGGACACCGACAGGATTGGGGGCAGATTCATTCGCAGCTGGAGATATTTTTCGAAGAACGATTATCTGGATTATAAGCTGTTTCTGGCCTGGCAGGGCTGGCAGGGCGAGCCTGTGAAGAAAAGTCTGTAAATAGGATTCTTCTATGATAAGAACGGGTGAAAGGCTTGAAAAATAAGCTTTTCACCCTTGTTTTATATATACCATCCGTTTGATGGCATGTCAATAACAGGCGGCTTTTCCGCCTGTTTTAACCTGGATATGGATTTAATCTGGCAGCCGTCCTTCATACATAATACTCAACTCACCATAGACCTGCCCCCAGTTTCGGATGGTAGTTGTCCATTTTTTGGTGGCTTCAAAGGTGGCCAGATACAGGGCTTTCAGCAGTGCTGTATCGCTCGGAAAAACGCTTCTCTGCTGGTTGAGTCTCCGATAGGTGGAATTTAATGATTCTATAGCATTGGTTGTATATATGACCTTCCGCACATCC
This sequence comes from uncultured Blautia sp., assembly GCA_963927715.1. Lineage (GTDB taxonomy): Bacteria > Bacillota > Clostridia > Lachnospirales > Lachnospiraceae > Blautia_A. The sequence goes on from CAWVBU010000003.1 coordinate 24,274, forward strand.
GTTGAAAATTTGAAAATCGGAGAAATCGCATCCCAGTTATCTTTCCAGCGTTTCATGGAGTTCGGATATTTAGGCGTCCATTTCTCTGTTACCCGGTCAAGTGCGTCCAGAGCTTTCTTCTCATCAGATGCCTGATAGATTGTTTTTAAATCCGTTGCAAAGGCTTTCCTGTCTTTATCCGAAACATATTTCAGCGTATTCCGTACCTGATGTACGATACAGCGCTGATACTCTGTTTTCGGAAAGGCAGCTGCAATAGCTTCCTTGATCCCAGTCAGACCATCTGCACAAAGGATCAGGATGTCTTTTACACCGCGGTTTTTTAATTCATTCAGGACAGACAGCCAGTATTTGGAGCTCTCATTATCACCAACCTGAATGGTGAGGACTTCTTTCTTGCCATCTGTATTGATACCCAAAATCACATATGCAGCCAGTTTTCGGATGATGCCGTTATCCCGCACAGAATAGTGGATTGCATCAATAAAAAGGATCGGATATATTTCATCCAAAGGCCGGTTTTGCCAATCCTCTATTTGCGGCAGGATCTTATCCGTCACATCTGAGATAAAACCCTCAGATGTTTCAAAACCGTAAATATCCTCTATGGTCTCTGAAATCTGCCGGGTTGTCATTCCCTTTGCATACATGGATATGATCTTCTGGTCAATATCCGAGATATCTTTCTGACGTTTTTTGACCACCTGCGGTTGGAAGGTTGATTTGCGGTCCTGCGGGACTTCGATTTCCATAGAGCCGTAACTACTGTTTACCCGTTTGCGCTTATAGCCATTCCGGTAATCGTCATTGTCAGAACGTTCAGACTTTTCATAGCCAAGATGATCATCCATTTCTGCTTCCATCATTTCTTTAATGGTCCCGCCAAGAAGATCTTTCAAGGCATCCTGGATATCTTCAGCGGTCTGAATGTCGTATTCTTCCAGGAGTTGATGGATAATGTTTCGTTTTCCTTCCGTCATTTGTACCCGATGAACAGGTTTCTTTTGTTTTGCCATAATAAAAGGCCCTCCTATGATTTAGATTTTATCATAGAAGAACCTCTTATATTTACGTATTTACAGAAAAACTTTCACACCGCCGGCTGGGCCAGCCCTGCTTGACATGTCCGGAAACGGCATTATAATACAAGCAAGGGCAGAACCTCAAAAAATCGGCTCTGCCCAGAGTAACTAATGACATATCTTATATCAGTTTTTTGAATTTACACAAAACTTGAAACGGTCTCTAAACTGGGGCTTTTATGATTTAGCCACAGCCTATCAGTCTGTGCACGTCAACTATTGAAACCGCCGTGTACCGAACGGTACGCACGGTGGTGTGAGAGGACGGCGGCTAATCACCGCCTCCTACTCGATTTATTTTTTTGCTTGTTCCTGGATATTCTGGATCAACAGATTTATAGTGCTTTCGTCTTCTTCTAGCAAGTCCGCAATTTCATGGACAGACATGCCTTTTGAAAGTTTTTTCTTTACCAGATCTGTCAAGAGATCTATGCGGCCTTCTTCTCTGGCGGCTTCTCTTTCCATGCGGAGATGTTTTTCTGCATCGTACTCATAAATACTCATCTTTTTGGCCTCCGTTCTGTTTTTTAGAAGAAAATCTTCAAGGATCCCATCGGAGATACATTCAGTGATTGTTCTTGTTTGATGGTGCAGGAGATTTCTTCACATATTCAAGTGTTGGGAAATCTCGCTGCAATTGTGAATGGGAAATAAAAGCATTGAGATTTCTTCCGATTCCGGGTGAAAAGATATTCCGGAAAATTAGAACATTTAGAAATTTTAACAGATGCGATAAAAACGCACAGAAATGAGAAATATAATGCTTTGACTTTAGTTTAGCATAGTCTGCCTGAAATCACAAGGATAACGTAAAAGAGGAATCTGTTTCCTATAGAACAGATTCCTCTTGATTTTTTGATATTGAGTTGTAATGTTTACTCAGCAGCATCCTCACTTTCTTCAGCAGTGTCCTCTGCCTTTGTGTGAGGTTCATTGATGCTTACCACGATCATTTCCGGATCTGTGAGCAGATCGATTTCAGGATTCTTGGCAATTTCCAGATCGCCGACTTTGACGGAATCACCGACTCTCATGGATCCCACATCAATTTTTACTTTATCAACCAGCGCAGCCGGCAGTGCACGATAGGAGATCTCCTCTAAGTGCTGCTGGATAACGCCTTCTGTTATTTTCTCATGTCCCAGGAGTACGACTTCAGCTACCGAATGTACTTTCTCATTGCTTACCAATGCCTGAAAATCGATTTCATCGATCTGACCTTTCAGGGGATTGAATTCCACATCTTTGATCAGAACATTATAGGATTCTCCCTCGATCTCCAGCATAATCTGACTTCCTTTTCCGCAGGTCTTCAAAAGACGATCCACTGTGGATTTATCCATCTGAACGGGGATAGACTCTTTCATTTCTTTGCCGAAGACATTACCGGTGACATATCCTTCTCTTCTCAGTTTCTTTGCTTTGATGGCCAGGTTTCTTTTTTCAGCTTTTAAAGTATTCATTTATCTTTTCCTCCAAAAATCTGATTACTTAGCAGCCTTCAAATTTGCATGACAAATAGGTTTTGTTAAGTCGTCTACTTGTTACATGTACAGTATAACACCTATAACATATATGTCAAGCCCTGGTTTTATCTTGGGCCGGAGTTTCCATGTTCATATCTCCATTTTCGCGGAGAGACACCATAGACATTTTTGAATGCTCTGGAAAAATGAAGTTGGTTGGGATATCCCACTGCATTTCCAATATCCGCAATGGACAGGGAAGTTAATTTTAAAAGTTCTCCCGCCTTGGACATCCGATAGGAAATGAGAAATTCCTGAGGGGATTTTCCCATAGTATCATGAAAGATTTTCCCAAAATAACTGCGGTTCAGACCGCAGAAGGAGGCGATGTCCTCCACGGAGATTTCATTTTGGAAGTTTTGCTCGATAAAGGACAGCGCTTCTTTGATATAGAAATCGCGCATACGTCCGCCCTGACCTGTGGTGATCGGCGTGCTTGCCTTAGTGAAATAGTCCAGGAATAAAAACAGATGACCGATCAGATGAAAGGGAGATTCCTGGGCATGCTGAGCGATGTAGAGCATTTCCTGAACCATCAGCTGGCAGATATCCCGGTATCGCGGCCGGTACACCGGCGTGTCCACAGACAGCCCGCAGGTTTCTACGATTTCCTTGACCTTCAGCCCGTCGAATTCCAGCCAGACATATTCCCAGGGAATCTTCTGATCGGCTACGTAGGTGCAGACCTGATGGGGGAAGATCATGAATCCCTGCTGGCTTTTTATATGGTAGGTGAGATTTTCTCCTTTTGCGTTGTCTGCCCGCAGAATGCCGGAACCGGAGAGAACGAAGTGAAACAGATAGTGGTTGCGGGCCGCGGGGCCGAAGGCGTGGAGCGGCTCACATTTCTCCCAGCCGAACTGATACAATCCCAGATCTATGAAATTTTCACTTGGAAAAATCGAGTACAGATAATTGCTCATAAAATCACCTTTTTATGTATTTTTTTCATTATATACCGAAATGCTAGATGATATCAACATATAAGAGGAAATGCGGCATTAAGGTATAAAACTTAAAAAATGCGGATATTCAGGCTAGCATAATGGAATGTTATAATGTGCATATAACGATAAACGGCGACAAAAAGAAAGGAGAACAGAGAAGGGAATGAGAAAAAAATATCTTGGTGTTGCTCTGACACTGACAGCGGTGGGGATACTGTCCGCCGCGGGCTGCGGCGGTCAGAACAACGACGGAAAGACAGAGATCGAAATTGTGCAGTATAAGCCGGAAGCGACGGCCTATTTCGATGAGCTGGAAGAAGAGTTTAACGCGACGCATGACGACATTCATCTGACCATTGACTCGCCGAATGACGCTTCCACTATTTTGAGAACCAGATTTATCCGTGAAGATTATCCAGACATTATCGGTATCGGCGGAGATATCAACTTCTCTTATTATATGGATGCGGGAATTCTGGCAGACATTTCTGACTTCGAGGGAATTCAGGATGTGAAACAGGCTTATATGGATATTGAGGATGCATTGGAAATCACGCCCCTGGATGGAGTGTACGGACTTCCCTATGCGGCGAATGCAGCGGGTATTCTGTACAACAAGGATATGTTTGAAGAGCATGGCTGGGAGATCCCGCAGACCTGGGATGAACTGAAAGCTTTGTGCGAGGAGATCCAGAGCGAAGGAATTCTTCCGTTCTATCTGGGCTTCAAAGATACCTGGACTTGTCTGGCACCGTGGAACTCCATGGCAGTGGATCTGGCGCCGTCAGATGTATGCAAACAGGTGAACCGGGGCGAGACGACATTCACGAAGGAGTATGGAGAACTTGCCCAGAAGTATTTGGAGATTCTGGATTATGGTCCGGACGATCCGTTTGCTTACGGATACAATGATGCATGTACTGCTTTTGCCAACGGAGAGGCAGCGATGTATCCAATCGGAAGCTACGCAGTGCCGCAGATCCTCACAGTGAATCCGGATATGAATATTGACTCTTTCGTGATGCCTGCAAGTGACAGCGCAGATGGAAATACTCTGAACTCTGGTATTGACCTTCAGTTCTGTGTGATGGATGCCTGCCCGAACAAAGAGGCAGCTTATGAAGTCTTAAGCTTCCTCTACGAGGATGAGAATATCCAGAAGTATATTACAGCTCAGAATTCAATTTCCTGTAAGGAGGGAGATTTTGAACTCTCCCCGATGTTGAGCGGAATGGAATCTTATATTGATGAGGGCAACATGACAGATTATCAGGACCATTACTATCCATCCGAGATGGCTGTGGATGCACAGCTTCAGACTTTCCTGATTAACAAAGATGTGGATGCTTTCCTGAAAAAATTCGACAGTGACTGGCAAAGATATAACCGAGACATTATCCGCCAGGTACAGGAATACGAAGAGGAATATGGAAGTGTCGAGTAGGGAGGAGTAAGAGAAAATGAAAAACGATAGAAAAAGAACTTTTTTACTGATGACACTACCGATTCTGGCGTTGTTTATCTGCTTCAACACCGTACCGTTAATCCGTGGGGTGTACTACAGTTTTACAAACTTTAAAGGATTTGGTGACTATGACTGGGTAGGACTTCGAAACTATATCGATTTGTTTGGAGACCCACGAGTGGGAAATTCCTATCTGTTTACTTTTAAGATTGCAATCGTATCTACGATTCTTGTCAATGTGATCAGTCTGGTTCTGGCCCTTGGCCTGAACAGCAACATCAAAGGGAAGAGCTTCTTCCGTGGAGCGTATTTCCTGCCGAACGTACTGGGTGCTTTGGTTGTCGGCTACATTTTCAACTATTTCTTTACCTATATTCTTCCTGCCATGATGGATATGGTGGGAATGGAGGGAAGCAGTATGCTTTCCAATACGAAGACCGCCTGGATCGCGGTGGTGGTTGTGTGCTCCTGGCAGTCCATCGCCATGAATACCATTATTTACATCTCCGGTCTGCAGACAGTGCCGGAGGATGTGTATGAGGCAGGTTCCCTGGACGGCGCGACCGGGTGGAAGAAATTCAAAGAACTGACCCTGCCGCTGATTATGCCTTTTGTCACCATCAACATGGTTTTGTGTGTGAAGAACTTCCTGATGGTGTTCGATCAGATCATGGCATTGACCAAAGGCGGTCCGGCACAGAGTACCGAGTCCATTTCTTACCTGATTTACAACAATGGTATGTCTGGCGGACAGTTTGGTTTCCAGAGTGCCAACGCAGTGGTGTTCTTTATTGTGATCGTGGCCGTTTCCGTGGCGCAGATGACCATATCCGGCCGGAAGGAGGAACAGTTATAATATGAGAGATAAAGCAGCAAAACCGAACTGGCCAGTGATGATTTTATTGATCCTGGGCCTGATTACCATCGTATTTCCCCTGTACATGACGATTGTCATCGCGTTGAAACAGCCGACAGAGATGACCAACAGTATCTCAGGAATCCTGTCACTGCCGAAACATTTCAGTCTCAGCAATTTCGCGGAGGCTATGGAAGTAACGGATTTCTGGCATTCTCTGGCGAACAGTCTTCTGATCACTCTGGTCACCGTGGGCCTTTCCCTGGTGCTCCATTCCATGATCGGATACGCCATCGGAAGAAATAAGGCGCACAGCAAATTTTACAAATTCGTATACTTCTTCATTGTAAGCGGTATGTTTGTTCCTTTCGCGATTCTGATGATGCCTCTGGCAAAACAGACCGCGGAGATGGGACTTGGAAATATGGCTGGCGTAATTCTTCTGTATGTGGTATTCTATATGCCAATGAATGTTTTACTGTATTCCGGATACCTGAACAACATTCCGATGGCTCTGGAGGAAGCAGCCCGCGTGGACGGCGCCAGTACGTTTACTACTTACTGGAAAGTAATCTTTCCGATTATGAAACCCATGCACGCGACGGTTGCCGTGCTGACAGCCCTCAGTGTCTGGAACGACGTGATGACGCCTCTGGTGATCATGGCCGGCACCGGACAGAATACGCTGCCGCTGGCACAGCTGAACTTCCAGACCCAGTTTGGAACCAATTACAATCTGGCATTTGCCTCGTATCTGCTTGCATTGATTCCGATTTTGATTTTCTATGTGGTATGTCAGAAACAGATTTTGAATGGTGTGGTCAACGGGGCAGTAAAATAAATATGCGTAAAGGAGACCATATATGGGAATTCAGTTTAGTGAAAAAAACAAAATTTTTACAATCACAACAGAAAAAACGACCTATCAGTTTCGAGTAGATGATTTTGGATTTTTGCTTCACCTTTACTATGGAGCGCGGATTGAGGGAGAGATGGATTATCTTCTGACGTTCTACGACAGAGGTTTTTCCGGCAATCCTCATGACGTGGGATTGGACCGGACTTATTCTATGGATGCGCTTCCCCAGGAATTCCCGTGTATGGGAACCGGAGACTACAGGAGCTCCGCTCTGATTATACAGAATATGGACGGTACCTACAGCTGTGATCTGAGATACCGTTCCCATGAGATCCGGGATGGAAAATACGGGCTGAAAGGACTTCCGGCTGTCTATGCCTCCGGGAAGGAGGCACAGACGCTGGTGATCCATACCGAAGATCCTGTCACAAAGGTGCAGGCGGATCTTCTGTACGGTGTTTTGCCGGAATATGATATTATCACCAGAAGTGTGGTAATCCGGAATCACGGAAGCGAAAAAATTTATCTGGAGAAGGCCGCGTCTGCCTGTCTGGATTTCCTCTGGGGAGATTATGATCTGATCAGTTTCTATGGAAGACATGCCATGGAGCGGAATTTTCAGAGAACTTCGGTGGGACATGGAATGCAGCTGATGGGAAGCCGCAGGGGGACTTCCAGCCACCAGTATAATCCCTTTATGATCCTCTGTGACAGAAACGCCACGGAGACCGCAGGTTCCTGTTACGGGATGCTGTTCGTGTACAGCGGCGGATTCCGGATGGAGGCGGAGAAAGATCAGTTCAACCAGACCCGGGCGATGATGGGTCTGCAGTCGGAGAAATTCCGTTATCCGCTGATGCCCGGGGAAGAGTTCTATGTGCCGGAGACCATTCTCACTTACAGTGCCAGCGGATTCGAACAGCTTTCCCACAATCTTCATAAATGTATCCGCAAAAATGTCTGCCGCGGCAAGTACCGTGATCTGGTGCGGCCGGTGCTGGTGAACAGCTGGGAGGCGGCTTATTTTGACTTCACCGGTGAGAAAATCCTAGAACTGGCCCGAAACGCGGCGGATCTGGGAATGGAAATGGTGGTGCTGGATGACGGATGGTTCGGAAACCGGGATTCTGACAACAGCGGTCTGGGCGACTGGCATGTAAATGAGGAAAAGCTGGGCTGTACCATGGGAGAACTGGCAGAGCAGATCAATCAGCTGGGGCTGAAATTCGGTCTTTGGATTGAGCCGGAGATGATTTCTGAGGACAGCCAGCTTTACCGGAAACATCCGGACTGGGTTCTGCAGATACCGGGCAGAAAACCGGTTAAGGCAAGAAACCAGCTGGTATTGGATTTCTCCAGAAAAGAAGTCCGTGACGGGGTGTTTGAGCAGATCAGCGCGGTACTGGATCACGCCAATGTGGAATATGTGAAGTGGGATATGAACCGAAGCATCAGTGATGTGCATTCTCTGGCGACCAGGGATCAGGGAAGGGTTCTGTATGATTATGTTCTGGGAATCTATGAGTTCCTGGAGAAGCTGATCGAGAGATACCCGCAGATGCTGATTGAGGGATGCAGCGGAGGCGGCGGACGCTTCGACGCGGGTATGCTCTACTATACGCCGCAGATCTGGTGCAGTGACAACACAGACGCCATTGACCGGACGAGGATCCAGTACGGAACTTCGTTTGCTTATCCGGCCAGCACCGTCGGTTCCCACATTTCCGCGGTGCCGAATCATCAGACCGGAAGAGTGGCGCCTCTTCAGACACGGAATGTGGTGGCGATGGCAGGAACCTTCGGCTATGAACTGGATCTTCAGGCGCTCAACGAATCCGCGAAGGAGAAGATCCGCGGGCAGATTAAAAATTATCACCGGTTTGGCAAACTGATCCAGACGGGAGACTATTACCGCCTGTCCAATCCTTTCACGGATGAAATCGCGGCATGGGCGTTTGTCTCTGAGGATCAGAAAGAAGTTCTCTTACATGTGGTGATGCTGGAGATCCACGGAAATATGACGGTGAATTATGTGAGACTGCGCGGACTGATCCGTGACGCGGTATACGAAAGTGAGGAGACAGGAAAACGGTACAGCGGAGGCGCGCTGATGGAAGCGGGGCTCCCGATGCCTGTGGAAAGCGGAGAATATCTGGCGTATCAGATCCATCTGAAGGCAGTGGATCGGATTTCGTAAGACAAAGAGGGGGAGAAATGTGATGAAAAAACAGGATGAGGTATTTCAGGCGAGACTGGCGAGACATCACGATGAGCTGAAATGGCTCTATATGGAACTGTATCAGAATGAAGAAATGTTCCTGGAACTGTGCGATCAGATGTACCGGTTTTTCTCCGAGAGAAACGCGTCTTTGAAGCGCAGAGACCGAAGCCGGGAGGCGGATCCGCAGTGGTTTAAGAAAAAGGATATGCTGGGCATGATGCTGTATATCGATCAGTTCGCTGGAACGATTCAGGGAGTTCAGGAAAAGCTGGATTATCTTAAGAGCTGTAATGTGAACTGTCTTCATCTGATGCCGTTCCTGGATGTGACCAGGGGAAAATCCGACGGCGGTTACGCGGTATCGGATTTCCGGAAGGTGCGTCCGGATCTGGGGACTATGGAGGACATGGCCCGGCTGACGAAGAAATGCCACGAAAAACGAATCAATGTGTGTATGGATTTCGTCATGAACCACACCTCTGAGGACCATGAGTGGGCCCAAAGAGCGAGACAGGGAGATGGCGAATACATGAGCCGTTACTTCTTCTATGACAATTCCTGGTATCCGCAGGAATATGAAAAGACGGTGCCTCAGGTATTCCCGACGACAGCCCCCGGCAATTTTACGTACCTGCCCGAGATCGGACATTATGTGATGACCACCTTCTATCCGTATCAGTGGGATCTGAATTACAGAAATCCGAGGGTATTCAATGAGATGATGTACAACTTCCTGTTTTTTGCCAATCTGGGTATGGATATCATCCGGATCGACGCGGTTCCCTATATCTGGAAGGAACTGGGAACTCCATGCAGGAACTTAAAGCAGGTGCACACCATTGTACGGATGATGCGGATGATCGGAGAGATTGTCTGTCCGGCCACACTCCTCCTGGGAGAGGTGGTTATGGAGCCGGCGAAAGTGGTTCCCTATTTCGGCACGGTGGAGAAGCCGGAGTGCCATATGCTGTATAATGTCACGACCATGGCGACTATCTGGAACAGTGTGGCGACGCAGGATGTAAGGCTGCTGAAGAGGCAGCTGGATACCGTATGCGGTCTTCCCAGAGAATATACCTTTCTGAATTACCTGCGCTGCCACGATGATATCGGATGGGGGCTGGATTTTGATTTCCTCAGGCAGTTTGGGATGGAGGAAGTGGCGCATAAGCGGTTCTTGAATGATTATTTTACCGGGAAATTCGAAGGCAGCGTAAGCCGCGGAGAGCTTTACAATGATGATCCGGTGACCCAGGACGCCCGGTTCTGCGGAACGACCGCGTCCATGTGCGGTGTGGAGAGCGCGGGATTCGAGCAGAATGAAGAGAAGATGGAGAAGGCCATCGTCCTGGATATCATGCTTCACGCCTATATGCTGATTCAGTCAGGAATTCCGATGATCTACAGCGGCGATGAGATCGGCCAGGTGAATGATTACCGTTACAAGGAGGATCCGGATAAAGTCCAGGATTCCCGGTATATACACAGGGGGGTTTTCCATTGGGAACTGGCCGGCAAACGGGAGGAGCCGGGAACCGTACAGGAAAGGATCTTTCAGCCGCTGAAGACGCTGGAGAAAATCCGCAGGACGGAGAAAACTTTTGATCCGGATGCCGCGGTGTATACCCGGGAGACCAAAGACGGCGGAGTGATCTGTGTTGTGAGGGAGAAGGAGGAGCAGCAGCTGATCGGAATTTTCAACTTTACCACACAGGAAAAAGAGATCTTCGGATTCGACACGGGAACGGCAGAGGACCTGACCGCGAAAGAGACTGTGGATCTGAGCCGGTTCCATCTCGGCGCGCACAGCTTCCGGTGGATGAGAAGAACAATTTAAAAAGAGAGTGGTTTCGAAGAGGCTATCTGCAAAAGTGGGCAGAGGGCCTCTTTTTTATCGATCAAATTTGATAAAAACGGGATCAAGATCTGTAATAGTATTTTAGCTTTGGGTCTGTGATAATAAAAGCAAGGAAATGTTGGACGAGAAAAAAGAGAGGAGATACTACGATGTTAAAAGTGACAAGAGCAACAGACCCGATATTGGCAGAACTGGTGGATGAGGAGCTGAAACGCCAGGAGCATAACATTGAGATGATTGCTTCTGAGAGTACCGCGCCGCTTGCGGTAATGGAGCTGACCGGAAGTGTGTTCACCAACAAGACCCTGGAAGGTTATCCGGGAAAGAGATTCCAGGCAGGATCCCACATTGCGGATAAAGTGGAAGAGCTGGCATGTGAGAGAGCAAGAGAGCTTTTCGGCGCGGATCATGTCAACATTCAGTCCTATTCCGGTTCTACCGCAAACTACAGTGTATTTGCCGCAGTTCTGAATCCGGGGGATAAGATCCTCAGTATGAGACTGGATCAGGGCGGACACCTGACCCATGGTTCCCCAGCAAACTGGGTGAGCAAGATTTATCATTTCGAGTTCTATGCGATGGATCCGGAAACCGAACTCATTGATTATGATGCTCTGGACAAAAAAGCGAAAGAGTACAAACCGAAGCTGATCATTGCCGGCGCAAGCTCCTATTCCAGATTGATTGATTATGAGAGAATTGCGAAAACTGCAAAAGAAGTCGGCGCTTATTTCATGGTAGATATGGCACACGTGGCGGGTCTGGTAGCGGCAAAAGTGATTCCGAGTCCGATCCCTTACGCGGATTTTGTCACTTCTTCCACCACGAAAACGTTCTGCAGCGCGAGAAGCGGGATGGTATTCTGTAAAGCAGAGCATGCGAAACTTCTGGATAAAGGAACCTTCCCAGGCGCTCTGGGATCCATCCAGCTGCACACCATGGCGGCAAAATGCTGGTCCTTCCAGTATGCGGCTTCTGAAGAATTCCGCGCAATCATGGAGCAGGTTGTGAAGAATGCGAAATGCCTGGCCAAGGAACTGACAAACTACGGGTTCCGCATCGTAAGCGGAGGAACCGATAACCATCTTCTGGTGGCTGACCTGAGAGGAAAACACATCACAGGAAAAGATTTCCAGGATGCACTGGATGCGGTAGGCATCACCGTGAACAAGAATATGATCCCGTTTGATCCGGAGAAACCATCGGTGACCAGCGGTGTCCGCATCGGCCTGACCGCAATCAGCCAGAGAGGACTCAAGGAGCCAGAGGTAAAAGAAATCGCTGCGATTATGAACAAAGTGGCAGAGGCGCCGAAGGATGAGGAGAATCTCGCCGCATGCAGAGCACAGGCCCAGGCTCTGATCGCGAAATTCCCGCTGTATCCGGCAGGATCCTTTGATGATTGATTTAGAAAGAAGCAAAGCAAAGAGAATCCTGTGACAGGGATTCTCTTTGCCCGTATTGACAATTATAAACGCTTCTTTTAGAGTTAAAGGAAAAAGGAGGTGGGGGAAATGTTACGGCAGGAGACAGACTGGGGAGAAATTCTGTGGCTGACGGAGGATAAGGAGATTTTATCGATCCAGGGGCTCCAGGTGGGGCTTGTGAGTCTGTTTACGGGACGGAATCAGCCGGCGCATATTCACTACGATGAGCAGGTGATTTATGTGGTACAGGGGCAGGCCTTGTCCGTCGTGGACGGTGTGGAGAGCAGCCTGCGGGCCGGAGACTATTTTCACTGGAAAGCCGGAGTGGAACACCAGGTCTATAACATCGGGAATGTTCCCTTCCAGCACCTCCTGATATCGAATCCGGTGATGGGGGAGAACGAGGAGATCTTTCCGGATCCGGAGGATGAGGATGGGGCACACGTATCCCCGGATCTGATTTACATTGCGGCGGAGGCGATCCGGACACAGTTTCTTGAGACTCTGCATTATGCCTATGCGATTTTTGACGCCATGGGCAATCTGGTCCTGCAGAGTTCTTTTTATCCCGCCTACTGTGTGGAATGCTGTCAGCCTGCGGCCAATGCGGGAGCCTGCCTGTGCATGCGGCAGCTTTTGCGGGAGGAACAGGGGCAGGAGAAGGCCTTTCACTGCAGATACGGAATGGAAGTTTTTCATTATCCTGTTTATTTCCGAGGCGTTTTTCTCGGGTATATTCAAAGCGGATATATCCGCCACTCGGGGGAGAGACCCGAGGGAATGGATCAGGTCTATGATGTGCCGGAGAGTGTGGTGGCCGGGATTCAGGCTTTGCTCCACAGAATCGTGAAAGCAATCCGGAATTACTGCGAGTTTGAACAGTTTCGGCGGGAACTGGTGGAGAAGGAGCTGTGTATCGCTTCCCATGAAGAATCCCAGAGAATTCTGATGAAAAATCTGCAGGATGCCCAGTATGCCATGACGGATCTGAAAATCAGCAATCATTTTCTGTTCAACACCCTGAACAGCATGGCGTCCATGGCGCTGGACGGAGGGCTGATGCCGCTTTATCAGTCCATTGTGGACCTGGCAAAAATGTTTCACTATACGCTGCGAAGCCAGAATTCCATGGTTCCGCTGGAAAAAGAGGTGGAATATGTAAAAGCATATCTTCAGCTGCAGAAGCTCCGGTACGGGGAGGATCTCCAGCTGGTCTGTCAGATCAGCAAAAAAGCGCTGGACATCCGGGTTCCCTTTAACTTTCTGCAGCCCATTGTGGAGAATGCGTTTGTTCACGGATTTTCCGAGAAGGTGAGAAAAAAGATAAAACTTCAGATTACGAAAAATAAGGAATATGTGGAAATTCAGGTGCAGAATACGGGGGAACCGGTCAGTGAGCAGGCGCGTTACGCGGTGAATCAGGGGATTCTGAGCAATACCTCCCATGGCCTTTCCATGATCTATTCCAAACTTCAAGCAGTCTATGGAGAGAACTGTATCTTTCGCATGGAACCTCAGGAAAGAGGATATACCTGTTTCCTGATTCGGATTCCCCTGAAAGAGAAAAACATGGCAGAAGGGAAGGAGCGACTATGATACGTGCGGTAATCTGTGACGATGAGAAAGCTGCGCAGAATATTATCCGGCATTTTGTGGAAGCGCAGATTCTTCCGGTTGAGATTGTCGGCACTGCGGAAAATGGCAGAGAAGCCTGGAAAATCATTCAGAAAGAAAAGCCGGATCTGGTTTTTATGGATATTCATATGCCTTATATGAACGGATTTGAGATTATCCAGAAGCTGACGGATACCAAGGTGATTATTATAACGGCTTACGATTCTTTTGAATATGCCCAGAAGGCGCTGCGCCTGGGGGCCATGGATATTCTGTCGAAGCCCATCGAGTTTGAACAGCTGAAGCAGGCGATTGTACGTGCGGTGGGATGGAAATTTACCGGAAATGAGATCGCGAATACGGTTCTGGAATATATTCATGCGCATTATTATGAAAAAATGGAATTGGAAACACTGGCAAATTATACGTTCTGTTCGCCAAGCCATATCGCCCGGGATTTTAAAAAACACACGGGGATGACGGTGATTTCTTATGTGCATAAGGTGAGAATTGAGAAGAGCATTGAGAAAATGACAGAAGAAGGCCTTTCCGTGAAGGAGGCAGCCGAGGAAGTGGGTTACCAGAGTCTTAATAATTTTTACAAATATTTCAAGCAGTATACGGGAATGGCACCGGCGGCTTATCTGAAAAAGAAAGAAAAGGTTTCTGACTGATAAAACCAGGAAAAGGAGATGAGAAGAGATGGCGAAGATCGAGTTTGAAAGTTTAGCAGAGAAATTTCCGATTCTCAGAAAAATGCGGCAGGATGAGGAAGTAGTATGGATTAATCCGGATAAAAAGAATTTCGCGGAATATGCCGGAAACTGTGAGCTGACCATGGCGGATGTGGAAGACGCCGAGAAGAGACTGGAGCGTTTCGCGCCGTTCATTATGCGGTGTTTTCCGGAGACGAAAGACCGGAATGGGCTGATAGAATCTGTTTTGACGCCGATTCCCCGGATGCAGGAGCTGCTGGGGGAGCGATGCAAAAGTCCCATGGAGGGCAGACTGCTTCTGAAACAGGACAGCCATCTGGCGATTGCGGGATCTGTAAAAGCCAGGGGAGGAATCTATGAGGTGCTGAAACACACGGAAGATCTGGCGTTCGAGCATGGACTGCTCAAAGAGGGCGACAGTTATGAGAAACTGGCGGACGAAGCGTGCCGGGAATTTTTCCGGGACTATACCATTCAGGTGGGGTCCACCGGAAATCTGGGGATGAGTATCGGTATTATGAGCGCAGCCGTGGGATATCAGGTGATTGTACATATGTCCGCGGACGCGAAGCAGTGGAAAAAAGATCTCCTGAGAAGCCACGGCGTGACGGTTATGGAATATGAATCGGATTACAGCGAGGCAGTGAAACAGGGAAGAGAACTGTCAGATCAGAATCCCAAAAGTTATTTCGTGGATGATGAGAATTCCCGGAATCTTTTCCTGGGGTATGCGGTAGCGGCGAAACGCCTTCCGGCGCAGCTTCAGGAACTGGGCATTACGGTGGATGGGGAACATCCGCTGTTCGTCTATATCCCCTGCGGTGTGGGCGGAGCTCCCGGCGGCATCACATT
The DNA here is from genome assembly GCA_963927715.1 of uncultured Blautia sp. Lineage (GTDB taxonomy): Bacteria > Bacillota > Clostridia > Lachnospirales > Lachnospiraceae > Blautia_A. The sequence goes on from CAWVBU010000003.1 coordinate 39,697, forward strand.
CGGACTGAAGCAGGTATTTCAGGACGCTGTGCACGGATTTTTTGTGGAGCCGACGCAGGCACCTTGTATGCTCGCGGGAATGGCGACCGGCCTGAACAGTGAGATTTCTGTACAGGATATCGGCCTGAGCGGACTGACCCATGCAGACGGTCTCGCGGTGGGCAGACCTTCCGGGTTTGTGGGAGGTGTGATGAAACCGATGCTCAGCGGTGAGATGACCATCCGCGACGGCAAACTCTATGATTATATGAGAGATCTGCTCAAGACGGAAGGAATTTTTCTGGAGCCAAGCGCCTGCGCGGCTTTCCAGGGCCCCGTCATGCTGAAAACCAGCGAAGAGATGAAAAAATATGTTGAAGATCATGGGTTACGTGATAAAATGAAAGGGACGACTCATATTGTGTGGGCCACCGGCGGAAGCCTGGTTCCGGAGACGATCCGGGAGGAATATCAGAATACCTATCTGCCCTGAGGCATGGGGTCACCCATTTACCAGCGCACAATGAGAAACCATTGGATCAGGAGGAGGACATCATATCATGGAGAAAAAAGTGATTAATACAACAAAAGCACCGGCAGCAGTGGGACCTTATGTACAGGCAATTCAGAAAGGCGATATGCTTTACGCTTCCGGACAGCTGGGACTGATTCCGGAGACCGGCGCGCTGCCAAAGGGCATTGAAGCGCAGACGAAACAGTCTCTGGCCAACATTTTGGCGATCCTGGAAGAGGCCGGTTATACAAAAGAGGATATCGTGAAGACAACCGTATTCCTGGATGACATCAGCAATTTCGGCACAGTGAATGAGATTTACGCAGAGTTCTTCGGCGACGCGAAACCTGCCCGTTCCTGCGTGGAAGTGGCAAAACTGCCGAAAGACGGACTGGTGGAGATTGAGTTTATTGCCATAAAATAAAAAGTTCTCTGTAGAAAAAAGGATGCTTTGAGGCTGTTGCTTTTTGAGGTTACAAGTCTTGAGCATCCTTTTTTATACGAAAAGGAAGTTTTGGCCATTCTTTTTGTTTGCTCACAATCATTGGCTGCGTTATAATATAGATATGCGTATTAGTAAAAAATGTAAATCATGGTAAGGGAGTCAGTATAATGAAAGAAAGCTTGACGGAGAAGATTTACACAGAGCTTCGGGATGAAATCTTAAAAGGAGAAATTTCACCAAGGCAGTTTATCAGTGAGAGTCAGATTGCGCAAAGATATCAGGTCAGTAAAGCGCCAGTCAAGCAGGCACTGCGAATTCTTGCGGGACAGGGATATCTGACCAGCTATCCGCGGAAAGGTTATTTGGTATCTGCATATTCTGTGGAAGAAGTCAATCAGCTTCAGGAAATTCGCCGTTGCCTGGAGTCATTGTGTGTTAGATTAGCAATTCAAAATGCTTCAGATGAGGAAATCCGTTCTCTTCAAAGTTACGAAGGAATGGATGCAGAGAATTTGGATCCCCGCGGGGCGATCAATACCATCTTTCATAATCGTCTGGCTGAGATCAGCGGCAATGAATTTCTGCCAGAGACTCTGCGGCCGCTGATTCTGAAAAGTACAATGAGCAATATCCGCAGTGCGCCAGATACCGAGCATTTTGAACAGATTGTTCAGGCCATGCTTGCCAGGGACGAAGAACTTGCTGTGAAGCTGATCTGTGAGGATGTAAGAGACTTGTAAGAAAAAGCATCATTTGGCGGTTCTGAAACAGAGAACAAAAGAGATGATTTCATAGAAATCTGAGGATTTATAAGATCCCGGATTTTATGGAAGAGTCTCTTTTTTTTGTAAGAGAATTTATCACTTCTTGACATTCTCACTTTCCTGCGCTAAAATTCTGAATATAATCAGTAGTAATGCTTACTAATTATAGGGAGGAAGGAAGAATGGAAAAAAAGAAAATCGGTTTGATCGGTGCCTTGCTGATGGGTATCGGCTGTATTATTGGATCAGGTATTTTTGGAACGATGCCTACGGTTGCCAATGAGTATGGTCCTGGAATTGTCTGGGCTTTGTTGGGAGCGGCATTTGTGGTAATTCTACGGTCTCTGGCACTGATGTATACAAGTTCGGCTTTGCCTGTTACGGCGTCTCAGTTTATGTGGGCCACAAAACTTCTGCATCCTTATGCAGGCGTGTTTATATCCATTTCATCTTTGCTTATGCCTACGATGGTTGCTCTGTTCGGGGTGCTGTTTGCGGATTATTTTCTGCAGCTGTTTCCAGGGCTGAACATCAGTGGAACGACGGTTTCCGTAGGATTGCTGGTGGTGTTTGCGATTATCGCATGGTTTGGAAATAAAACATCGGTTACGGTCAGCAATATTATGGTGGCGTTGCTTTTGATTGCTATTTTTTTGTATGTGGTTCTTGGAATTCCCAATATTGATGCCAATAATGTCACATTTGGTGAAGTGATTTGGCCTGGAATCGGACTTAGTTCTCTGGGGGCTGCCATTGGTGTTCTGACCAGTTCTCTTTCCGGTGCGTCTTCTGTTTCACAATTAGCAAATGATATTGAGAAACCTGAGAGAAACGTTCCGATTGCATTGGCGCTGTGCCCGCTGTTGGTGGCAATAATCTATATTTTTATGGCGGTTGTGACCATTGGTGTAGTACCTTATGCGGAGGTTCAGACGTTGGCGCAAGTCGCAGAACACTATATGTCACCGGCATTGCTTATCTTTTTTATTGTTGGGGGACCGATCTGTGGAATTATCACTTCGTTGGTACCGGTAGCTCTGGCTTGCGTGGCTTTGGTGGAATTTTCCGCCCGGGCAAAAGTTTTTCCGAAAGTTTTTGCTAAGACAAACCGGCACGGGACGGCGTATTGGAGTTTGGTTCTTGTTATGGGAATTGCTATTGTGATTTGTGCGACAGGGGCAACTTTCGGTGTGGTTATGACAATCTTTTCTTTCTGTAATACATTTGCGGAACTGCCAAACACAATCTCTCCAATTCTGGCCCACCGGAAATATCCGAAGATTTGCGATCATTCTCCTGTGAAAATGCCATTTTCGGTGGCGAGAATACTATCGGCTCTCACATTGATGATTTGTATCTATCTTTGTGTGCAGATGGCTTTGACGTTGGATTTGGCTGCTGTAGCCGGAATTTTTGCGGTATATATCGGGGGCTTCATCTATTTTTATTTCCGTGTCAGATATCTGAAAGGAAGAGGCGAGGATTTACTGTCGCAGATGCGTGAGCCGGTAGCAGAATGGGAAGAAAAGGAGAAAAGCTTACGTTAATGATCATTGGGGAGGAAATGAAGCATGATAAATTTCAGTAATAGCCTGGAGGATTTCCGAAGGCATGTGCCGGCGGCAGGCCAGAGTGCGTATTTGATTACTGCCAGCACAGGACTGATTCCGGATTTTATCTATGACGGTGTGAGACGGTATCATGAGGAACGTTATCGAAAAGGGGGAGATTCCACGTGGCTTTATGAAGATGGAACCGTGGGTACTCTGGAAATGATAGAACGTTCTAAGACAGCAATCGGAAAGATGATAGGATGCAGCGGCGCACAGATCGCTTTTGGACAGAGTGCCACACAGATGTTTACGATGGTGACGGAAGGGATTGATTATGAGTCTGGCGCCAATGTGGTAACTGTAGGAGAAGGGTGGATCGGAAATCGCTTCGCCTGGCAGAAGAGGGAAAGCGAAGGTCTTGAGGTGCGTTATGTGAAATCCACCAATGGTGTGATTACGGCGGATGATCTCATAAATCAATGCGATGAACACACGGCTGCTGTAACTGTAAATCTTGTGGAAAGCAATACAGGTTACCGGGTGGATATTGACAAATTGGGAGAGTTCTGTTCCGAACACGGAATTTTGCTGTTTGTAGATGCTGTTCAGGCGGCCGGGGTATTGTCTGTGGATGTGAAGAAATCAAAAATTGATTTTCTCGTAGGCAATGATTATAAATGGATGATGAATTTCTGTGGTACCGGATATGCCTATATTGGGTCAAAGGTAGAACCTCTGATACGGCATTGGGGGGCTGGGTGGATGTCTGACCGGGATCGCTTTGACACAAGCAAGAACCATCTGGAACTCCGGAAGGACGCAGGAAAATTTGAGATCGGATATCCGCATGCGGATGGGATTTATGGATTAGGTCTGGCAGCTATGCAGTATCATTTGTTAGGCAAAGAACAAATAGAAACTTATGTTTGTTCTCTGGCGGAAGAATGTCAAAAGCAGGCGGAGGGTATTCCGGGAATACACTGTACTTATGATATGCCAAAAGAAAGACGGTGCCAGATTCTTTTGCTTTCTTTTGAAAATTCACTTTCTGTGTCGGATGAAGATTTTAATCAGGCAGGTGTGATTGTCCCTTCACTGGGAGAAAAACAACTCATTAGGGGAACGTACCATGCGTCTAAGCTTTCATTATTATAACAATCTGGAAGATCTGGAACGATTCTTTTCTGTGCTTAGATGGGTGGCCATGAAATGAGAGGAGAAGCCGTATGAAGGTATTTGAAAAATACAGTTGGGAAGAGGAGAAAACGGTATCAAAAGACGGACTTCGGTATTTGGTAAGATTACAGGATTATGTTTTGAAAAATCCACAGGGGAAAGAAGAGGCAGTGATGTTTAGCTTTTCTTACCTGAGAATACCGCAGGATTCCAGCCGCCCGGTCATGTTTGCCTATAATGGAGGGCCTGGCGCCGCCAGCAGCTGGGTGCATATGGGGCTTTTGGGTCCCAAACAGATTTCTTTTCCGAATTATCCGAATCTGACACAACCGGTAAAATATCAAATTCAGGAAAACGAAGAATTTCTTCTGGATCAATGCGACCTGGTTCTGATGGATCCTGTCGAGCCGCCTGGTCCAGATTGCTGGATGAATCGACGGCTTCCCGTCACTATTCCACAGGCGGGGATGCCAGAGACTTTTCGGAATTTATCGAAAACTGGCTGACAGAAAACGGACGTAAGGATGCACCGGTTTATCTTCTGGGAGAAAGTTACGGAACCATACGAAATGTGGCTTTGGCGGATGCGCTGGCTGACTGGGTGAATCTGTGCGGAATCATACATATCGGCACTTCCTTGAATGTGGGGAGCCAAGGGCAGTTTGTGTGTGGAACCAAATGTGAGACGTCTGGGGGGCAAATGCGGCTGCCTGCTGGTATCACTATCATCAGGAAGAATGCTCCCGGGAGGAATTTGTAAGGGAAGCCATGGATTTCGCATATGGTGATTACGCCAGAGCTTTGCTTTTGGGAAAGCGGATGGAACTAAGTGAACGGGAGAAAGTTCTGGAAAGATTGAGCTATTATACAGGAATCTCCATGGATTTTCTGAGCAAAAGGGAATCTGAGGTTTGGGGAAATTGATTTGAAGTGGTCTGTGTCCGGGGAAGGTGTTGAGTATCTACGACTCACGTCTGCTCCATCAGCCGGAACAGGGACAGTCCTACTCAGAAAATATTATGACGGATGCGGATATCGTGGAGCCGGATATGGCACAAGATGCTTTCATGTCCAGTGTGGGTCCGGCTGTCGAGGCGGCTTTTGAGGAGTACTGCGGCAGGAACTTTGTCTTCCGGCTGGAAGGAAAAAGGCTGGATACTATGCTGGAAATCTCGAAACAATGGGATTACAGAGGATATGAAAAAGATACGTTGTCTCTTCCGGTAGAACTGATGAAGAAAAACCGCATTTACGTATGATGTTTGTAAAACGGATTTTATGATCTTTCTTCTACCTTTGATTTTATGGTTTATTATCTTTCTCAATATGATCTGCCCGAGGATCGCGTGACTTGTCTTGTGCTTCCGTCTGGGCCACGCCTCCTATGTGGGTGGAGATACGGCGCAGCAGTTGAGCAGGAAGATACGGGGAATTTATCAGACAGGGGAAGACTTGTGAGTGAGGATTGAATTCATGGCAAGGAGAGTGACTGGATGTACTTGAATCATTGCAGGCTTTTGGCTCCGTTTACAGGCGGCATGGAATGTGAAAAGGGATACGTGGAAATCCGGGGGGAGAAAATTGTATCGATAGGTGAGACTTTGCGGATCAGGCCCAGGATGTGATTGACTGTGAGGGAAAGACTTTGCTTCCGGGTCTGATTGATCTGCATACACATTTGTCTTTTCTGGGTGGAGTTGGTGTGGCTGAGGTAAAGGATCCTATGGAACTTCTTATAGCTGCTGCCAAAAGGGCCGGACAATATCTTCAATATGGATTTACTACCATACGGGACTGCGGAAGTATCAGGCGAAGCGCCAATTATGTGAAGAAACTCGTTGACGGAGGTCTGCTGGAAGGACCAGATATTTTGGCTTGCGGAGAGACACTCATGCCCAGCGTGGTGGATCATAAGAGCAGTTTGTCTGCGATTATTCATTATTGTGACGGAGCTGAGGAATTTCGCAAGGGTGTTCGGGAAGAGGTGGCCGGACTGGCAGATTTCATTAAAATATATGCTTCTGGCTCTGCCATAAATCCGACAGGAGTACCGAAAAATCCGATTATGACCTATGAAGAGATTCGGACTGCGGTGGAAACGGCAACAGCGAATGACTTGTATGTGGCGGCTCACTGTCATGCGGATCAAGCGATACAAAACTGTATCCGGGCAGGGGTTCATACCATTGAGCACGCTACCTGTTTAGGGGAAGAAACTATGGATATGCTGCTGAGTTCATCGGATGTCTATCTGGTTCCTACTTTTGCTGCTATGTATGTCAGTCAGACAGAGCCAAAAGAGAGGGCTTTCTGGCTGGCGCGTTTGACACCAATGCTGGAAAAAATGCGCTCAAGGGATTGAGAAGGCATATCGAGCCGGAGCAAAGCTTGGTTTTGGCACGGATTCTGCGCCCTTGTCTCCGCAATATGAGCAGGGTGTGGAATTTCGTTTTCGCAAAGAGTACTGCCATATGGAAAATGTGGATATTTTGCTTCAAGCTACGAAATGGAGTGCACAGATTGCCGGGGTCCACGATCGGGTGGGTGAGATAAAAGCGGGAATGCAGGCAGATTTAATTTTGGTAGATAAAGATCCGGTGAAGGATCTTTCGGTGATGTATCGGCCGCCGGCTAAAGTATGGAAAAAAGGAAAACTGGTAAAAGGAGGAGATTATTGATGGCAAAGATTGAAGAAAAAATAAAGGAGCTTGGACTGACACTTCCTGCCGCGCCAAGCCCAATGGCAAATTATGTGACGGCACGCAGAACAGGAAATTTATTGTTTTTCTCAGGCGCAGGCCCCTTTGAAGAAGGAAACACTAGATCGCGTGTTAAGTGGGGAGCTGAGTTAAGCCAGGAAGAAGGATATCAGGCGGCCAGACTTACAGGATTGAATCTGATTGCTCAGCTGAAAAAAGAACTGGGCGATTTGGACAAGATCAGGCAGTTTGTGAAGGTTCAGGCGTTCGTGGCTTCTTCGCCGGACTTTATGGCACAGCCTGCAGTGATGAACGGGGTTTCTGATCTGTTTGTGGAAGTTTTCGGAGAGAAAGGCAAACATGCCAGAACAGCAGTTGCAGTACCGCAGCTTCCCTTTAATATTCCCATTGAGGTGGAAATGATTGTGGAAATAGAAGATTAATTGGAAATTTAGCGATGAAGTGCTCTTGATACAAGAGAAAATTGTATCAGGAGCATTTTTGTTTCTGTGGAGGAAAGAAGATATTTTGGAAAATTAATTAACAGGAGTTTTGCATTGTGGAACATAGGAAAGTCCGGTTCTGGAGAAACTGTAGGAATAAGGAGCGTTTCTGCCGGATACTGGCTGCGGTTCAGGGGAAAAAATGCCGGAATCTGGGAACTTTGTCTTGCATCCTGCGCCATAACCTTTCATAATTGAGGTATCAGGTTGCAATGGGTTTTTGCTTTGAAAGGAGTCAGCGATGACTTGCCAATGCGGCGGGTGGTTTTATGAACATTTTTGATATTTTGGGACCGGTGATGGTGGGGCCGTCCAGCTCCCACACCGCCGGCGCGGTGCGGATCGGCCTGGTGGGCCGCCGGCTTCTGGCCCAGAAGCCGGTGAAAGCGCAGATTCTTCTCTACGGTTCTTTTCTGGACACCGGAACAGGGCATGGAACCGACCGGGCCTGGCGGCGGGCCTTCTGGGGATGCAGCCGGATGATATGAGGATTCCGGAGAGCTTTCAGATCGCGAAGGAACAGGGGCTGGAGATTGCCTTTGGCCAGGCAGATCTGAAAGACGCGCATCCAAACAGCGCGCTTCTTCTGCTGGAAGGGGAGAAAGGGAGAAAACTTTCCCTGCAGGCATCCTCCCTGGGAGGAGGAAGGATTATGGTAAATAAACTGGACGGCATCGATGTGAACTGCAGCTGTGAGATGCCCACGTTGATCATTCACAATCAGGATCAGCCCGGATGCGTGTCGGCAGTGACTTCCCTTCTTTTTCAGAAGTCTGTCAATATCGCCAATATGTCTCTGTACCGGGACCGCAGAGGCGGGAAAGCAGTTCTTGTGGTGGAAATGGATCAGCCGGTTTCTCAGGAAGCCCTGGAGTGGTTGAGACAGCTGAAGGGGATTCTGGGAGTTACGTATATTAACGCGGGAGGAGAGAATTAAATGGCATTTCAGTCGTTTCAGGAAATATTGGATACCTGTCAGAGGGACGGATGTCTTTTCTGGGAGGCGGTTGCTGTGGATGACTTGAACGAGAGAGAGGTCTCCATGGAAGAGTCTCTGGCTTCCATGAAACGTCTTTGGAAGGCGATGGTGGATGCCAGTGAAAACTATGAGAAAGACCGCAGGTCCAACAGCGGACTGGTCGGCGGGGACGGCGGCCGGATGCGGGAATACGCAAAAAAAGGAAAAACTCTGGGCGGAACGTTTCTAAGCGAAGTAATTGCCGAGGCCTTGTGCATGGGAGAGTCCAATGCCTGTATGAAACGGATTGTGGCAGCCCCGACGGCAGGAGCCTGCGGCGTTCTTCCTGCGGTGCTGCTTCCCCTGTGGAGACGGGATCAGATCCCGGAAGAGGAGATTCTGCATGCGCTGTATACCGCCGCGGGAATCGGACAGGTGATTGCGGCCAGAGCGTATATTGCCGGTGCTTCCGGCGGATGTCAGGCAGAGATCGGGGCGGCCAGCGCCATGGCGGCCGGCGCGCTGGTGCAGCTGAAAGGCGGAGACGGGCAGCAGATTATACATGGAGCGGCTATGGCGCTGAAGAATCTGCTGGGGCTGGTCTGTGATCCGGTGGCAGGCCTGGTGGAAGTTCCCTGTGTGAAACGGAATGTGGGCGGAGCGGCTGTCGCTCTGACAGCGGCGGATATGGCTTTGGCGGGAATAAAAAGCCGGATTCCGCCGGATCAGGTGGTGGATGCCATGAAGGAAGTGGGAGATGCCATGGATTCCAGGCTGAAAGAGACCGGAAAAGGAGGACTGGCAGCTACATTTTATGGAAAATCCGTAAAAATTTCTCCGGAAATGTAAAAAAATGCACAGAATCAGAGGGTTTCCGGGTTGTTTTGTAAAATCGTCTGGACGTTCCCAGGGTGATAAGTTATAATGTGTTAGAATAAGACTGAAATTTTCGAGGGAGTTAAATGAATAATCGGGAGTATTATAAGAGGACGATCATTTTCGTACTGGCCAGTCTGGTGATTCTCGCGCAGGCGTTGATTTTCGCTTATCTGTGGTATAACTATTACCGGGAATGGATCTATAAACCCTTCTGGAGAAGAGGAAACTGGGTTCTGATCGGTCTGTACGCGCTGATCGATGTGATGTTTTCAAAATTATACGGAGGTCTGCGGGTCGGTTATCTGAAGCGGATTGACGTGATTTATTCACTGACACTGGCTACGATCTGTACCAATGTGGTGGTCTATTTCCAGATTACGCTGATCAATCGCTGGTTTCTGGATCCGATGCCGCTGATCGCGGCGACCTTTGCGGATTTCGCGGTGATAGTGATCTGGGCGTTCGGATCCCAGTACATTTATTCCAAATTGTACCGGGCCAGAAAACTGCTGGTGATTTACGGGGACCGTAAGCCGGACGAACTGATCGAGAAGATGAACCACCGCAGAGACCGTTACAATATCAGCGGAAAAGTGCATATTGACGTGGGTGAGAAGGAGATCTATAAGATGATGCGCAATTATGAAGGGGTCATCATCTGGGATCTGCCTTCCCAGATCCGGAATAAATATCTGAAGTATTGTTTTGCCCATTCGATCCGGTGTTATGTGACGCCGAAGATCTCCGATGTGATCTTAAACGGCACAGACCGGATTCATCTGTTTGACACGCCCCTTCTTCTGTCAAGGAATATGGGGCTGTCCGCGGAACAGAGGTTTATGAAGAGGGTGATGGATCTGGTGCTTTCGGCCATAGCCATTGTGGTGTTTTCGCCTCTGATGGTGATCATTGCCCTTTGCGTCAAGCTGTATGATCATGGGCCGGTTTTCTACCGCCAGGAACGCCTGACTTATATGGGAAAGCCGTTTATGATTTTCAAGTTCCGGAGCATGTGCGTGGATTCGGAGAAAAACGGCGCGCGGCTTGCGTCCAAGCATGATTCCAGAATTACTCCGGTGGGGAAAGTTCTGCGGAACCTGCACCTGGACGAGCTCCCGCAGCTGTTTAATGTTTTCCTCGGGGATATGTCCCTGGTGGGACCGCGTCCGGAGCGAAAGGTGATTATGCATGAGTATCAGAGGGAGATTCCGGAATTCTATTACCGCCTGAAAGTGAAGGCCGGACTGACCGGCTACGCGCAGGTGTACGGGAAATATAATACGACGCCCTATGATAAACTGAAGCTGGATCTGTTTTATATTGAGAATTATTCCATTCTTCTGGACATCAAGCTTTTGTTTATGACGGTGAAAATTTTCTTTCAGAAAGAGGTCTCAGAGGGCGTGGACGATAATCAGAAGAACGCGTTGAAATAAAGGAGGAGATATTTTGGCCGGGACAGGAATGTATTCCGTGCTTATGTCTGTGTATGCGAAAGAAAAGCCGGAATATCTGCGCGTCAGCATTCAGAGTATGCTGGATCAGACGCTTCCTCCGTCGGATTTCGTGATTGTCTGCGACGGGCCTCTTCCCGATGAGCTGTGGAACGTTCTGGGACAATTCCGGGCACAGGCGCCGGAATTGTTCCAGCTTGTTGTGTTGGAAGAGAACCGGGGGCTGGGAATGGCCCTGAATGAGGGCCTTCGGTACTGCCGCTGCGGCATTGTGGCGCGGATGGACAGCGATGATATCAGCATGCCTCACCGCTGTGAACGGCAGATGGCCTGTATGCAGAGCGGAGAGTATTCGCTGGTGGGAGGAACCCTTCTGGAGTTTGAAGGGGATCCCGGGAATGTGGTGGCGGTTCGCTCCTGTCCGGAACAGCCGGAAGAGATTCGGCGCCAGGCGCGCCGGAGAAATCCTTTTAACCATCCGCTGATGATGTACCGGAAGGAAGATGTGATCCGGGCCGGCGGATATCAGCATATGCCCCTGTTTGAGGATTATGATCTTTGGGCGAGAATGCTGAAAATGGGATTTCGGGGTTATAATATTCAGGAGCCGCTGCTCTGGATGAGAGCCGGAGAAGCCATGTACGCCCGCCGGGGCGGTGTTTCTTACGCGGTGAAAGCGCTCCGGTTTCGATGGAAGCTGAAGACCATGGGGATTTCTGGTCTGGGAGATTTCCTGATCTCAGGATTCGGTCAGGCGGTGGTCTGCCTTCTGCCCAACGGGATCCGGAAATTCTTCTACAAAAAACTTCTCAGGTCTTGAGAAAGGAATGCTTTGAGATGGTAAAAGGAAAATGGAAGCGGAGGCTGTACTTCACGGGAGGCAAAGTCCTCTCGGTGATCAGCAGACTGATACCGAAAGATCCAAGGATGGTGTGCTTTTTCTGTAAATCCGGTCTGGATGACAACAGTGAAGCACTTTTTCGATATATGACGGAACAGGGATACCAGGAAAAATTCCGGCTGATCTGTGTGGTGAACGACCCGGAAGAATATCGAAGCCTGGAAGGACGAAATATCTCCATGATTCCGGTGCAGGAAAGCCTGTGGCCGCTGCTGCGGGCCAAGTATCTGTTCTGCCACGGGGAGATGGTGGCGATTATGCCCACGAAACAGCAGGTTTCCGTGAACTACTGGCATGGAACGCCGCTCAAGAAAATCAACGGAATGATGGAAAAGCTGGGGGATTACCGCTATGACTTTTTCACCTATATCACGGCCGCGGCGCCGGATTTCCGGCCGATATTCGCGAAGGCTTTCGGATGCCGGGAGGATCAGGTATTGGTTAACGGGCATCCCAGAAACGACTACCTTTTCCGCGAGAGCGACGTATTGGCCAGGTTTGGGGTGAAACGGAGAAATTACCGGAAAATTTTTCTCTGGATGCCCACTTACCGGAAATCCCGGGATGGATTTATCCGGGACGGCGGACAGTTCAGCGACCGGATGGGAGATCTCCCGTTCATGGAAGAGCTGCGGGATTTCATGCGGCTGGAGCGGTTTCTCAAGGATCAGCGCTCTTATCTGTTCCTGAAAATGCATCCGGCGCAGGATTTAAGCAAGCTGGATCCCTCTTTGCGGGAATTTGAGCATATCTGTTTTTTGACCAATGAGGATATGAGACGGCAGGGAGTTCCTCTGTATTCATTGGTGAGAGAGGCAGATGCGCTGATTACCGATTATTCATCGATTTATTTTGACTATCTGCTTTTGAACCGTCCGATCGGCTTTGTTCTGGCAGACCTGGATGCCTACGAAGAGAACCGGGGATTTGTTGTTGAGAATCCGCTGGAGTATATGCCGGGGACGAAAATCTACGAAAAAGAGGAATTCTACGGATTTCTGCGGGAGGTTCTGGAGGGACGTGACCGTTACCGGGAGGAGCGGGAGCGGATCTGCCGTGAAGTGAATTATTATCAGGATGGAAGAAACTGCGAGAGACTTCTGCGGATGATCCATCTGGAGAAAAGATAAAGGGGAACTGCAGATGAATGAGAATCTGAGAAAAATCATAAAGCCGGCGTATAACCTGGGAAAAGAAGTCTGGTATGGAACCACGGGATTTTTCTACGGGCACGGCCTGTTTCTGAATGAAAATTTCCGGAAGCTTGCCGGGTACCGGAACTGCCACCGGGGAGAACGCTGTTTTCTCATCGGTACGGGGCCGAGCCTGAAGGCAGCGGATCTGGAACTGATTAAGAAGGAATACTCCATCGGCTGCAATATGCTGTATAAGCTGTATGATCAGACGGCCTGGAGGCCGACCTATTACTGTATGACGGACCGGGTCTACGCGAAGCATCAGAGCCCGGAGATGGTCCGTTACGTGGATGTGCCGATTTTTACGCCGAAGTCCACCTACCGGAGGATGGCGGGGAAATCGGAGCACATGATCTATGTGAATGACATTTATGATTACGAAACCTACAAAATCCGGGGGAAAATGCTTTCTTACTGCTGGCTGAAGGCCAGCGTCATGCTGTTCATGATGGAACTGGCTGTGTATATGGGATTTTCCGAGATTTATCTTCTGGGTGTGGACTGCACCAACACTTACACCGCGAACGGGCATTTCACAAAGGATTACATGAAGGAAGATACGAAGAAGGCGGAAGATCAGAGAATGCGCAGGGATCTGAAGAAGAAGCAGCTCACCCCTGAGGAGATGGGACTTCACAATTACCGCCGTTCCATAGAGGCCTACGGTGTGGTGCATGAATTTGCGAAGGCGCACGGCGTGCGGATTTACAATGCCACAAGGGGAGGAGATCTGGAAGTCTTTCCGCGGGTTGTGCTGGAAAACATCGAAGGAATATGATAAGATAAAAAAATATGAAAAAGCGAGGAGAGTTTTCATGAAAAAAATAATTACGTATGGGACTTTTGACCTGCTCCATTATGGACATGTCAATCTTCTGCAGCGGGCGAAAGCATTGGGAGACTATCTGGTTGTCGCCCTGTCTACAGATGAATTCAACTGGAATGAGAAACAGAAAAAATGCTATTTTACCTATGAAGAGAGAAAGCGCCTTCTGGAGGCAATCCGCTATGTGGATCTGGTGATCCCCGAGGAGTCCTGGGATCAGAAGATCCGTGATGTGCAGGAGTACCAGATCGATACTTTCGTGATCGGTGATGACTGGAAGGGGAAATTTGATTTCCTGAAAGATTACTGTGAAGTGGTATATCTTCCCAGAACGCCGGAAATTTCCACGACTCAGATCAAGAAAGATCTGAAAGATTAAGGAGTTCAGAAATGGAAACGATAAAAAGATTTCGAGAAGATCTGGAAAAGTACTGGAAATATACCCGGTATGCGGCGAAGTCCCAGTTAAAGTCAGAGGTTGCCAGTTCGTACCTGAACTGGCTGTGGTGGATTCTGGATCCGCTGCTGTTCATGCTGGTTTATACGTTTATTGCGCTGATTGTGTTCAGGAAATCCGTAGAGTATTTCCCGATTTTCGTCTTTATCGGACTGACCTGCTGGAATTTCTTTAATAAATGTGTGCTGGGAAGCGTAAAAGTGATCAAGAACAACCGCCAGATTGTGACGAAGGTATACATTCCCAAATTCCTTCTGGTGGTTCAGAAAATGCTGGTCAACGGGTTTAAGATGATCATTTCCTTCGCGTTGGTGTTGATTATGATGGTGATCTATCAGGTGCCTGTCACCTGGAAGATCCTGTATTTCTTCCCGCTGATGGTGGTTCTGGTTCTTCTGACGTTCGGGTGCAGCTGTATTATGCTGCATTTCGGCGTGTTCGTGGATGATCTGCAGAATGTGATGACGGTGGTGCTGCGCCTGATCTTTTATATGTCGGGTATTTTCTATTCCATCGGTCAGACGGTGCCGGAACCTTACCAGACGATTCTTCTGGACTGCAACCCGGTTGCGTTTGTCATGGATTCTCTGAGGCGGTGCATGCTCTATTCTCAGATGCCGGGACGTAAGCTTTTGATTATCTGGGGGCTGGTGGGACTGCTGCTGTCCTTCCTGTCTGTGAAAATGATTTACAAATACGAAAACAGTTATGTGAAGGTGATCTAAGGATGGAGACGAAGAATGCAATTGATGTGAGGGATTTAAAGATCAGTTACCGTGTTCTGAAATCCTTTTCCATAAAGAAGAGTCTGCTGAGACTGAAAAAGTCTGAGGTGGAAGTGTTCGAGGCAGTGAAAGGTGTGAGTTTCTCGGTTCCGGAAGGAGAGATCATGGGAATCGTGGGAAAGAACGGCAGCGGAAAATCCACGATGCTCCGCGCGATCGCGGGGATTTTTTCGCCGGATTCCGGAGAGATTGACCTGCACGGACACTCGGTTTCGCTGCTTTCCATCGGTGTGGGCTTTCAGAAGGCTCTGACGGGAAGGGAGAATATCATGCTTTCCGGTATGCTGCTCGGTTTTTCAGAGGAGCAGGTCCGGTCAAAGATGGATGAGATCATCAAATTCGCAGAGCTTGGGCGTTTTATCGATATGCCGGTGCGTACATACTCCAGCGGTATGCACTCGAAGCTGGCCTTTTCCATCACGGCGGTGCTGGAATCGGATATTATGCTGATTGATGAAGTTCTGAGCGTGGGAGATGTGAAGTTCAAGAAGAAAAGCTACAATAAAATGAAACAGCTGATCTCGAACAAAGACCGGACTGTGATCATCGTTTCTCACAGTTCGGACACCCTCAGAAAGCTGTGTACCAGTCTGATGTGGCTTCACGAGGGCGAAATCAAGATGATTGGCGATACCAATGAAGTGCTGAACGCATACGAAGAATTTATGGCAAAATAAGGAGTGACATCATGAAGAACGGTTCCCGGGTCCGGGAGGCTCTGAAGAAGTATTCCCGCAGGCATCCCTGGCTGCGGAAAAGATTTCAGGCATTCAGGGAGAAAATCAAAGAGAGAGAATTCGCGTCCTGCCAGAGAGAAAATCCGGTGGATGATAAACTTGTGGTTTTCGAATCCTACTGGGGAAAATCCTACAGCTGCAGTCCGCGGGCGATTTATGAGGGAATGCTTCGGGACAGCCGGTTCGAGGATTTTCGTTTTATCTGGTCGTTCCAGGATGTACGGGCGCATCAGTATCTGCTGGAGAATCCGAGAACCAGCCTGGTGGAGAGAAATTCCCGGGAATACCATCAGGCATTTGCCAGAGCGAAGTTCTGGATTTACAATATGTCTGTGCCGGAGTATATGACGCCGGGAGAGGAACAGGTCTATGTGGAGACCTGGCATGGCACACCGCTGAAACGGGTGGGGTGTGATACGATTTATGAAAGTGATTACCGCAGGAGCCGGGAGGATACCATTGCGGCGTTTGAGAAAAAGGGGGCGAAGGTGGATTATCTGTTGTCCCCTTCTGTATTTTATGACCGGGTGATTGCCACGGCTTTTGGCCTGGCGAAAAGCCGGAATGAGAAAGCGGTGGTTCCCACAGGGTATCCGCGCAATGACTATCTGTACCGTTACAAGCCTGAGGAAAGAGAGGAAATCCGGCGAAAGCTTGGGATTCCGGAAGGGAAGAAAGTGCTTCTCTATACTCCGACCTGGAGGGAAAATCAACATTCGGAGCAGGGGAAGTTTACCTTTCACATGGAACTGGATCTGGAGAAACTGTTTCAGATTCTGGGAGAAGAGTATCTGCTTTTGTACCGCTCCCACCACCATGTGAGCGCCTATCAGATTCCCGGGAATTGTTCCAGTCAGGTGCTGGATGTGACCCGTGTGGAGGATATCCGGGAGCTGTATGTGGTCAGTGACATGCTGATCACGGATTATTCCAGTACTCTTTTTGATTATGGAAATCTGGGGCGCCCTATGATTTTCTACATGTATGATCTGGAGGAGTACCAGAATCAGATCCGGGGATTTTATTTTGATGTGCGGGAACTTCCGGGTCCCATTGTGAAGACGACGGAGGAACTGGCCCGCGCGGTTCTGGATCTGGCGGAACATTTCCAGTACGGAGAGAAGTACCGGGAATTTCAGAAGAAATTTAATACCTATGAAGATGGAAACGCCACCAAAAGGACTTTGGATCTTTTGCTGGGCGGACAAAATGAAAAGGAGGGTGCAAAGACATGAAGGTCGCGGGGATTATACCGGCACGGTACGCCTCCACAAGGCTTCCGGGGAAACCGCTGAAGGACATCTGCGGGAAACCGATGCTGGTGTGGGTCTACGAGCAGGCGAAGAAGGCGAAAAAACTGGATGAGGTTTATGTGGCTACAGACGATGAACGGATTGAAACGATGTGCCGGGAATATCAGATTCCTGTGGTGATGACCAGTTCTTCCCATCCTACGGGGGCGAACCGGCTGCAGGAGGTTTCCGAGACGGTTTCGGCGGATTTCTACATTCAGCTGAACGGGGATGAACCTTTGCTGGATCCGAATCTGGCGGACGCGGCGGTACCGGAGGAGGCAGATTCTAAGCAGGCGTTCGGAACCAATATTATCACGAAAATGCACAGTCCTTCCGAGGTGATGGATCCGGCGAATATCAAAGTGGTTTTCGATGAAGAGTTTCGGGCGCTTTATATGTCCAGGACACCCATTCCTTATCCGTTTAAGAGTATTGAATTCGAATACTACAAGCATGTGGGGATTCTGGGATACAATAAGAAAATGCTGGATTTTTACCGGGATTCCGTTCCCGGAAGGTTCGAGAGAATCGAGGGGATTGACACGCTGCGGTTCATCGATTACGGAAAACGGCTTCAGTTTATCGAGGTGGAGCACTGCCGCACCCTGTCGGTGGATACGCAAAAGGATCTCGAGCGTGTGAGAAAGATTATGGAAGAAAAGCAAAGAGGAGGCGTTTGACATGTCAGGAATACAGACTCTGGACTGTACACTTCGCGACGGGGGCTATCTGAATGACTGGGAATTCGGCAATAAAATGATTCGTCAGACCATCCGTCAGCTGGTGGCTTCCAATGTGGACTTCGTGGAACTTG
Source organism: uncultured Blautia sp. (assembly GCA_963927715.1). GTDB lineage: Bacteria > Bacillota > Clostridia > Lachnospirales > Lachnospiraceae > Blautia_A. The sequence continues at coordinate 57,632 of CAWVBU010000003.1, forward strand.
GTTTTCTGCGTGATGAGGATTATCAGCCGGACCGCACGGTGTTCCGCCATGTGAGGGATGCCTATGGGATTCTTCCGGAAGACTGCGGCAATACGCGGTTCACTCTGATGTCCCTTCACAATAAATATGATATCCGTCAGCTGGAAGAGTATGACGGCGGGCCGATCCGCAGGATTCGTGTCACTTTTCATGATTATGATGTGGAGGAAGGTCTGGAATACTGCCGCAAAGTGATGGAGAAAGGATATGAGGTATCCTGCAATCCCATTAACATTATGGGCTATTCCGACGGGGATCTTCTGGAGATTTTAAAGAAGGTGGATGCCATCCATCCGACGGTGTTTTCCATTGTGGATACGTTTGGGTCCATGAAGCGCAACGACCTGATCCGCCTGTACTCACTTTGTGAAAATAATCTGAGCAAGGATGTGACCATCGGGCTTCATCTTCATGAGAATCTGTCGCTGTCCTATTCGCTGGCGCAGGAGTTCCTGAATATTAAGAGTTACAACAGGAACTGTGTGATTGACGGTTCCCTTCTGGGAATGGGAAGAGTTCCCGGCAACCTGTGTATCGAGCTGATCCTGGATTATCTGAACAACAATTACGCGAAGGCCTATAATCTGGATCCGGTTCTGGACGCGATTGACGATTATATTGTGCCGATCAAGAAGCTGGAGCCCTGGGGGTACAGCACGGCCTATTCGCTTTCCGCGAAATACAACCTTCACCGCAATTATGCGGAATTCCTGCTGAACAAGGGAAAACTGAAGGCGAAAGATATCAACCACATTCTCGCGTCCATCGCGGACAACAAGAAGACGGCGTTTGACCAGGAGTATGTGGAAGGGCTGTACTATCGTTATCAGGACTGCGCGGTGGATGACGATCAGGCAAGGAATCTTCTGGAGGAACAGATCCGGGGAAGAAAGCTTCTGATCCTGGCGCCCGGCGGATCGCTGGAGCGGGAGGAAGGGAAAATCCGAAGCTTTATTCAGGCAGAGAATCCCCTGGTGATCACAGCCAATTTTCGAAGCGAACTTTTTGCGGCGGATGCGTTGTTTTTCAGCAACATCAAGAGATACGAGGAGTATGTGACGGGAAATGAGCCGGAGACGATTCTGGTGACTTCGAATATCAAAGAAGGAGTCGGACGAGAGGTTCTGGTCTTTAATTACCATGATCTCACATATGATGAGAATGGAGTTTTTGACAACTGTACGGTGATGCTTCTGCGGCTGCTGAAGCAGCTGGGGGTCCGGGAAGTTTACCTGGCCGGATTTGACGGATATGAAGAGAAGCCGACGGATTATGTGAGCAGTATTCTGGATTATCAGGAACGCCGGAAGGGGGCGGCCCAGACGAACAAACTGATCCGTTCGCTGCTGGCGCCCATTAAAAGCCAGATGAAGCTGGTATTCCTGACTCCTTCCAAATACGAAGAGGATGTTTAAGATGAAAGAGGTTAAGCTGATTGTACTGGATGTGGACGGCACCATGACAGACGGCGGGGTCTATATCGACAATAACCGGGTAGAGACCAAGAAGTTTGCCATCAAAGACGGGTGCGGAATTGTTCTCGCCCACGCCGCGGGAATTGAGTTTATGATCCTCACGGGGAGAGAGAGCAACTGCGTTCTTCAAAGAGCGCAGGAATTAAAGATCCGTTACATTTTCCAGAATGTGAAAAATAAGATTTCTTTTTTAAAAGAATTTATGCGCGAGAATGGAATCCGGCAGGAGCAGCTCGCCTATATCGGAGATGATCTGAATGATCTGTACGCCATGCGTCTGGCCGGGACGAAGGTGTGTCCGGCTGATGCGGCCCGGGAGATCCGGGAACAGTGTGATTATGTGCTGAGCGCCAAAGGGGGAGAAGGCGCAGTGAGAGAGTTCATCGAGTTATTGCTGAAAGATCAGGGGAAATGGGAAATGGCCATAGAAAAGGCTTTCGGCGAGTGAAAATTTCGAAAATAAGAGACGACACAGAGTATTAATAAGCAGACAGGGGAGTCAATGAAGAAATTTACGAAGTGGAACAAAATCACAGCAGCTGTTTTGACATTTTTTCTTTTGACAACAGGGGGCTTGCAGCCTGTGCCTGTTCAGGCGGGGATTAAGGAGGCGGATGTCTTCCTGAACTCGAACTGGAGTTACGCGGGAAAGAGTACGCCCTTTGAGGACGGCGGGTGGCTGCAGGCCATCTGTGATACGGAGGATTATATCATCGGGGTTGAGAATGCCTCCAATACTTCTGCAGATCCGGATACCCTGGTAGCCTTTTATAAAAATGACTACGACGAGAATGGGAATCCGGTGCAGAAATACAGCTACGCGAAACATGTGACCGAGCGGGATTACGAGCACTGCAATGGAATGACCTATGATCCTGTGAACAAGAGAATCCTGATTGCCGGAGGCAAGCCGCTGAAGAAGGAGAACAAAGGCTGTATCTTTGTTGTGGACAGCGAGAGCCTGAAATTCAAAGAGAAGGTGAAGATTACCGATAAAGGAAGAGTGTCTGCCGTGGATTACTGGGAGAAGACCAATCAGTTCGTTTTTCTGATCGGCACCACACAGACGACCTTCAAGTTTGTGGTTACGGATCTGGACTTCAACGTGGTGGATGAATTCGACGGGCTGGATTCTTCGGCGGGAAATACGTTCCAGGACTTCTGTATTTCGGGAGATTATGCAGTCTGTATCCCGTTTATGAAGAGGACGAAAAAAGAAGATACCCTGCAGGTGTATTCGCTGACAGAACAGCGTCTGGCCGGGACTTACGGGCTGGAGCTGGAAGAAGAGGGAACGTATGTGGAGCCGGAATCCATCTGTGAGATCGGGCCCGGGGAACTGCTGATCGGCAGCATGCAGAAGGATCCGAACCAGGTGACCTTTTACACCACGAAGGTGGCGGCGGCATTCAGCGTGCGCACGGATGTGGAGAACGGGACGGTGACGGAGAGCCAGCAGGTTCTGGATGAAGGCACAGACTTCACGGTGGATTATGAACCGGAAGAGAATTACGAACTGCGGGAGATCCGGGTGGACGGCAAGAGACAGAATATCCTGGAGTATCCCACAGAATATACCTTCACGAATCTTCAGGAGGATCATGAGATTTCCATTCTTTATACGGAGATTCCGCGCTTCCCGGTGGTACTGGACTCGCAGGGCGGCAAAATCACAGGGGATACCGATTCTGTGAGGCGGGATCAGGAAGTGACGCTGACCCTGGAACCGGAAGAACACTATGAGCTGGACTGGCTGATGATAAACGGGGAAGTGGTGGATATGGCGGAAGGGGCTTTGACGTACACCGTTGAAGATTGCCAGGAACCGGTGAAGGCGTACGCCTACTTTAAGGAAAAACCAATCTTCCGGATGAAGGCGGAAGTTCTGGGCGGAAGCATGCAGGTGGATTCCAAGACCGTTTACCGGGATGACAATTATACCGTGAACTATCAGCCTTGGGAGGATTATGAACTGGCACATCTGTACATAGACGGAGAAGAGATCACGGATCTGACGGAAGAACAAAAAGAGAGCTATACCTTTGAGAATGTGCAGGAAAGTCATAGTATCCGGGTGGAATACCGGTGGAGTTATCTTCCTTGTGTAATAGGAGGAATCTGCATTCTTGGCGCGGTTCTTCTCATGGGCGGACTTCTCCGGTTTGCCCGCTGGGTGAAACGGCGCAGAGCAGAAAGAAAGCGGGAGAGCGCGAAGAAAGACGCGGCCCGAAGCCTGGAATCTCCGGTACAGGAAGATCTTCTGCCGCAGGAGAAAGACCGTGTTTGATGACCTGAAAAGAAAAAAGCCGGTACAGAGAAAAGTCTCTGTATCGGCTTGACTTTTCCTGCGGCCTGTGGTATAGTGAACAGGCGACATGGAAGTAGGTCTTTTTTTTATGCCTAAAATCATAAATCAGGATGATTCCGGGCATACGTAGACTGTGCAAATATTACAGTGGAGGTGGAAGTTGTGCGAGTAAAGATCACATTGGCATGTACGGAGTGTAAACAGCGTAACTACAATATGACCAAAGAGAAGAAAAACCATCCAGAGCGTCTGGAGACCAAGAAATATTGTAGATTCTGTAAGAGACATACCTTACACAAAGAAACCAAATAATGCCGTCATCAAAAAATGCGAGGGATATCAATGGCAGACAAGGAAAAAACAGCTGGCAAACAGAAAAAAGGAAGCTGGTTTGAGGGACTCCAGTCAGAGTTTGGCAAGATTATCTGGACCGATAAGAATACTCTGGTGAAGCAGACGGTCGCAGTGGTTGTGATTACGGTGATTCTGGGAGTGATTATCAGCCTATTTGACAGTGCAATTCTGCAGGGAATTAATTTATTAGTCTGAGAGGATGAGGTGATCGTATGTCAGAAGCTAAATGGTATGTTGTCCATACCTATTCCGGGTATGAGAATAAGGTAAAGGCGAATATTGAGAAGACAATCGAGAACAGACATCTGGAAGATCAGATTCTTGAAGTGCGTGTCCCCATGGAAGATGTGGTGGAGATGAAGAACGGCACTCAGAAATCTGTGCAGAAAAAGTTGTTTCCAGGATATGTGCTGCTGAATATGGTGATGAACGATGACACCTGGTATGTGGTGCGAAACACCCGTGGTGTCACAGGATTCGTAGGACCGGGATCCAAACCGGTTCCGTTGACGGAAGAGGAAATGCGTCCTCTGGGCATCCAGGAGCCAAGCGTAGTCGTTGACTTTGAAGAAGGAGACGAAGTCGTGGTGACCGGAGGAGCCTGGAAGGATACCGTTGGTATCATTCAGAGCCTGAACATGCAGAAACAGGTTGCGATCATCAACGTGGAACTGTTCGGCCGGGAGACACCGGTGGAGATCAGCTTCCTGGAGATTAAGAAGAGTAACTAAGTAATACAACGTGGGAGGGATACACCCCCGCCAATACCACATAGGAGGTGCCTGATATGGCAAAGAAAGTAACAGGATATATTAAATTACAGATTCCCGCTGGTAAGGCAACACCAGCACCACCTGTAGGACCGGCACTTGGTCAGCATGGTGTTAACATTGTACAGTTTACCAAAGAGTTTAACGCAAGAACCGCAGATCAGGGAGACCTGATTATCCCTGTAGTGATCACCGTATACGCGGACAGAAGCTTCAGCTTCATCACCAAGACTCCGCCGGCAGCCGTTCTGCTGAAGAAAGCTGCCAACATCAAATCTGGTTCAGGCGTTCCCAACAAGACGAAAGTTGCGAGCGTGACCAAAGCTCAGGTTCAGGAAATCGCGGAGCTGAAGATGAAAGACCTGAACGCAGGTTCCGTTGAGGCTGCTATGCGCATGATCGAAGGAACTGCGAGAAGTATGGGAATCACAGTAGCTGAGTAATTGATAACGGAACAATGCCCGAAGCCGGAGCGCTTCCGGCGTGCGAAAAACAGACGAGTGGGAGGGAAATTCCCGCTATCACCACAGGAGGTTAGAAAATGAAACGAGGAAAGAAATATGTAGAAGCTGCGAAAGCAGTGGACCGTACAAAACTTTACGATACCGCTGAGGCAATCAGCCTGGTAAAACAGTCAGCAGTTGCAAAATTCGATGAGACCATCGAAGCGCATATCCGTACCGGATGTGACGGACGTCATGCGGATCAGCAGATCCGTGGAGCCGTAGTACTGCCTCATGGAACTGGAAAACAGGTTCGTGTTCTGGTATTTGCGAAAGACGCGAAGGCAGAGGAAGCACAGGCAGCAGGCGCTGAGTTCGTAGGCGGCCAGGAGCTGATCCCGAAGATTCAGAACGAGGGATGGCTGGACTTTGACGTAGTGGTGGCTACACCGGATATGATGGGTACTGTAGGACGTCTGGGACGTATCCTCGGACCGAAAGGCTTAATGCCGAACCCGAAGGCCGGAACAGTAACCATGGATGTTGCAAAGGCTGTAAAAGATATCAAAGCTGGTAAAATCGAGTATCGTCTTGACAAAACCAACATTATCCATGTGCCGATCGGAAAAGCTTCCTTTACAGAGGAACAGCTGGCCGACAACTTCCAGACCCTGATTGAAGCAATTTTAAAGGCAAAACCAAGCACACTGAAAGGTCAGTATCTGAGAAGCGTAACCATCGCTTCCACCATGGGACCTGGAGTGAAACTGAATCCTGTAAAATTAGCTTAATAGAGAGAAAAAATCCGCGGAGTGTTCCGCGGATTTTTTGTGTTCACCGATTTTTCCAAAGGCAGAACCGAAGCGTGTTCACGCGTGTCCCTGGACGGTTCAAGGTTCTCTTGTGGGGATTCTTTAAGGAAAAGCTTTCGTGCCTGCCGGGAATCCGGCCCCAAAAGACAGCCGGGAAGCCAAAAAAAGTTGGAATAAATAAAAAGTGCCGGGAAATATAATTACACTGTACACGTTTGTGATTGCGATTGCAAAACGTTTTCCGGAAAAAAGTATGGTAACTGAGAAGATCGGACAAGTGTCCTTGGCTGTCATGGAGGGTTGACGATGAAAAAGCGGGAAAAAATGAAACAGAAATTTTTGTTGCTGATTTCTTTACTGGTCGGGATTTTTACACCGGGGGCGATAACGAATGGGCAAAGGAGCAGGCATGCGGCTGTCTCCTGTGAAAGTGCAGAGACGGGAGAACTGTATGAGGCGTGCGCTGCCGCAAAAGACGCGGTACAGGACCAGGCGGAGCCGGACAAGGTTGTTTCCATATCCAGAGGAAAAAACGAATCGGATGGATCGGAACCTGTGAAAGAGGAAGAAGGCGAAACCGGAAAATGGCGGACGAAGATCCAAAAAGGCGCAAAGAAAGGAAAAGCGGTTCTGTCATGGGCGGCCAGGAGAAAGCCGGTCAGGTGGATCCGGAGGCTGGGGCAGGGGATTGCCTCCGGTTTCCGGAAGTTTGGAAAAGGAGTCGGCAAAATGGCAAGGCGCCCGGTCTTCCGCAGGCACAGGGAGGAGGCGGCAGCCTGAGTAAAAATGTAAAAAAATCCTTGACAGGTGAAAAGAGATTGTGGTATATTCATTCAGGAAACTGCCGAAGACAGTAGGTGCTGGAAAGCATAAGGATTAAAACGCCTACCGAGGAAAGTACATTCTTGAAGAAGATTTGTATGCCTTGCTGTCTTTCGCAGCAAGGCATTTTCTTTTCGTTTGAACGGCGGTATACAAAATCTATAAGGAGGTGTACCATTTCATGGCAAAAGTAGAACTGAAACAGCCGATCATTGAAGAAATTTCCAACTGCATCAAAGACGCCCAGGGTATTGTTCTGGTAAACTACAGTGGTCTGACGGTTGAGCAGGATACACAGATGCGTAGAGAACTGAGAGAAGCTGGCATTCACTACAAAGTATATAAGAATACAATGATGAACTTTGCGTTCAAGGGTACTGCGTGTGAACCGCTTTGCGATCATCTGGAAGGAACCAACGCGCTGGCAGTATCTGCGGATGACGCGACTGCGCCGGCCAGAATTCTGGCGAAATACGCAAAACAGTTCCCGAAACTGGAGCTGGTTGCAGGTGTTGTTGAAGGCAACTACAATGATAAGGCAGGAATCGAGGCTCTGTCCACGATCCCGTCCAGAGAAGAACTGCTTGGAAAACTTCTTGGAAGTATCCAGTCACCGATTGCGAACTTCGCACGGGTTATCAGCCAGATTGCAGAGAAAGGCGGAGAAACTGCTCCGGCCGCTGCAGAGGAAGCTCCTGTTGCAGAGTAATCAAAGCTGGTATTTTTATCGATTTGAATCAATTTAAAAAAATATCCTAAAAAATTAACGGAGGTAAAAAATAATGGCAAAATTGACTACCGCTGAATTTATCGAAGCGATCAAAGAGTTAAGCGTATTAGAGCTGAACGAGTTAGTAAAAGCATGTGAAGAAGAGTTTGGTGTATCCGCAGCAGCAGGTGTTGTTGTGGCAGCAGCAGGCGGAGCAGCTGAGGCAGCTGAGGAGAAAGATGAGTTTGACGTAGAGCTGACAGATGTTGGAGCAAACAAAGTTAAAGTTATCAAAGTTGTTCGTGAAGTAACCGGACTGGGCCTGAAAGAGGCTAAGGCTGTTGTTGACGGCGCTCCGAAGGTTGTTAAAGAGGGTGCATCCAAAGCTGAGGCTGAGGACATCAAAGCAAAACTGGAAGCTGAGGGAGCAAAAGTTACTCTCAAATAATCCGAACTGCATACGACAGATCATTTCGAGGAAACACAAAAGCGTTGTCTGGGCCGGAAGAGCCCAGCAGCGCTTTTCCTTTTGCGTGGTTTCACAAAAACTTTATAAAATTTGGTGTTGACATAAAAAGAAAGTTTGTGTTATAGTAAAAAATGCACTATTATGGCAAGATATACCTGCTTTTTGCAGGAGATGCGGTAATAAATAAAAAAACAGGGGTGAAACGTCAATGGAAAAAAACAGAATTCGTTCTGTAAAAACTGGAAAAAGCATGCGAATGAGTTACCAGCGGCAAAAAGAAGTCCTGGAAATGCCCAATCTGATTGAAGTCCAGAAGGATTCCTACCAGTGGTTTCTTGACGAAGGGCTGAGAGAAGTATTTGATGACATTTCTCCGATCGCAGATTACGGCGGAAAACTCAGCCTGGAATTTATTGACTTTACTTTGTGCGTGGAAGATGCGAAATATACCATAGAACAGTGCAAAGAAAGAGACGTAACTTATGCAGCGCCTTTGAAAGTTCGGGTAAGATTGATAAACAAAGAAAACGACGAGATCAACGAACATGAAATTTTCATGGGCGATCTTCCGCTGATGACAGAGACAGGTACCTTTGTGATCAACGGAGCGGAACGTGTCATCGTCAGCCAGCTGGTGCGTTCTCCGGGCATCTATTACGCGATTTCCCATGATAAAGTCGGCAAAAAGCTTTATTCCTGTACTGTAATTCCCAATCGAGGCGCATGGTTGGAATATGAGACAGATTCCAATGACGTATTTTATGTACGTGTTGACCGTACGAGAAAGGTCCCGATCACGGTTCTGATCCGGGCTCTGGGATACGGAACCAACGCGGAGATTATAGATCTGTTCGGCGAGGAGCCGAAAATTCTTGCAAGCTTTACCAAGGACACTGCTGAGAGTTATCAGGAGGGTCTGTTAGAGCTGTACAAAAAAATCCGTCCCGGCGAGCCTCTGGCTGTAGAGAGCGCCGAGAGCCTGATCATGAGTATGTTCTTTGACCCCAGGAGATATGATCTGGCGAAAGTCGGACGTTACAAATTCAATAAAAAACTGCTGCTGCGCAACCGTATCGCGGGACAGAAACTGGCAGAAGACGTGGTGGACCGTTCCACCGGAGAGATCCTGGCGGAAGCAGGCACCGTTGTGTCCAAGGAGATGGCGGATGACATCCAGAACGCGGCAGTTCCTTATGTATGGATCCAGACGGAAGAGCGTAAGGTGAAAGTTCTGTCCAGCATGATGGTAGATATCACCCATTTCGTGGACGTGGATCCCAAAGAAGTAGGTGTTACAGAATTAGTATACTACCCGGTTCTGGAAAAAATTCTGGAAGAAAACGACAGCCTGGAAGACATTAAGGCGGCGATTCACCGGGATATTCACGACCTGATTCCGAAACACATCACCAAGGAAGATATTCTGGCTTCCATTAACTATAATATGCATCTGGAGTATGGCCTCGGAAACGACGACGATATCGACCATCTGGGCAATCGCCGTATCCGTGCCGTGGGCGAACTGCTCCAGAATCAGTACCGGATCGGTCTGTCCAGACTGGAGAGAGTGGTGCGTGAGAGAATGACCACCCAGGATATCGAGGGAATCTCACCCCAGTCTCTGATTAATATCAAACCTGTCACAGCCGCGGTGAAGGAATTCTTCGGATCTTCCCAGCTGTCACAGTTCATGGATCAGAACAACCCTCTGGGTGAGCTGACCCACAAGAGACGTCTGTCCGCGCTGGGACCGGGAGGTCTTTCCAGAGACCGTGCCGGATTTGAGGTGCGTGACGTACACTATTCTCATTACGGAAGAATGTGTCCGATTGAGACCCCTGAGGGACCGAACATCGGTCTGATCAACTCCCTGGCATCTTATGCCCGGATCAACCAGTATGGTTTTGTGGAGGCACCCTACCGTAAGATCGACAAGAGTGATCCGAAGAATCCGAGGGTTACGGACGAAGTTGTCTACATGACCGCGGATGAGGAAGATAATTACCATGTAGCTCAGGCGAATGAGCCTCTGGATGAAGAGGGACATTTCATCCGTAAAAATGTCTCCGGCCGTTACAGAGAAGAGACTCAGGAGTATGAGCGTCAGATGTTTGACTATATGGACGTGTCGCCGAAGATGGTATTCTCCGTGGCGACAGCCCTGATTCCGTTCCTGCAGAACGACGATGCCAACCGTGCCCTGATGGGTTCCAACATGCAGCGTCAGGCAGTGCCGCTTCTGACGACAGAGGCGCCTGTGGTAGGTACCGGAATGGAGACGAAGGCGGCAGTGGACTCCGGTGTCTGCGTGCTGGCCAGAAAAGCAGGTGTGGTACAGCGTTCCACATCTACAGAGATTAACATTAAGAACGATGACGGTACCAAAGATGACTATCATCTGACCAAATTCATGCGAAGCAACCAGAGCAACTGCTACAACCAGAGACCGATTGTGGTTCAGGGAGAGCATGTGGAGGCCGGCCAGGTAATCGCGGATGGTCCGTCCACTTCAAACGGCGAGCTGGCGCTGGGCAAGAATCCGCTGATCGGATTCATGACCTGGGAAGGTTACAACTACGAGGACGCGGTTCTGCTGAGTGAGCGCCTGGTTCAGGAGGATGTCTATACTTCTGTACACATTGAGGAATATGAGGCAGAAGCCCGTGATACCAAGCTTGGGCCGGAAGAGATCACCCGGGATGTGCCGGGCGTGGGTGATGACGCGCTGAAAGATCTGGATGAGAGAGGAATTATCCGTATTGGCGCGGAAGTCAGAGCCGGCGATATCCTGGTAGGAAAAGTGACTCCGAAAGGGGAAACAGAGCTGACTGCCGAGGAGAGACTGCTGAGAGCCATCTTTGGCGAGAAGGCCCGTGAGGTCAGAGACACCTCTCTGAAAGTGCCGCACGGAGAATATGGTATCGTGGTGGACGCGAAAGTGTTTACCCGCGAAAACGGAGACGAACTGTCTCCCGGCGTAAACCAGTCGGTACGCATTTATATTGCCCAGAAGAGAAAGATTTCCGTGGGTGATAAGATGGCCGGCCGTCATGGAAACAAAGGTGTGGTATCCCGTGTCCTTCCGGTTGAGGATATGCCATTCCTTCCCAACGGACGTCCGCTGGATATCGTGCTGAATCCGCTGGGTGTGCCTTCCCGTATGAATATCGGACAGGTACTGGAGATTCATCTGAGCCTTGCCGCGAAAGCCCTTGGCTTTAACATCGCGACACCGGTATTTGACGGCGCCAACGAGGATGACATTATGGATACCCTCGACATGGCAAACGATTATGTGAATATGGAAGATTTTGCCGATTTCAAGGCGAAATATGAAGAAGTCCTGGCTCCGGACGTGATGGAATATCTGGAGACCCATCTGGAGCATCGCAAGCTTTGGAAAGGTGTGCCGATTTCCAGAGACGGAAAAGTGCGCCTGCGCGACGGACGGACAGGAGAATATTTTGACAGTCCGGTAACCATCGGACATATGCATTACCTGAAACTGCATCATCTGGTGGATGACAAGATCCATGCCCGTTCCACGGGCCCATACTCTCTGGTTACCCAGCAGCCTCTGGGCGGTAAAGCGCAGTTCGGCGGCCAGCGTTTCGGAGAGATGGAGGTTTGGGCTCTGGAGGCCTATGGCGCTTCCTATACCCTGCAGGAGATTCTGACTGTGAAGTCGGATGATGTTGTGGGCCGTGTGAAGACCTATGAGGCCATCATCAAAGGTGATAATATTCCGGAACCGGGTATTCCGGAATCCTTCAAGGTATTGCTGAAGGAACTTCAGTCTCTCGGACTGGATGTGAGAGTGCTCAACGAGGATCACACAGAAGTGGAGATCATGGAGAGCGTGGATTACGGAGACACGGATCTGCATTCTATTATAGAAGGAGACCGTCACCGCGGCCACGAGGAATCTTACGGAGCACTGGGTTATACGAAACAGGAATTTTCCGGCGAAGAACTGGTTAATGTCGAGGAGACGGAAGATGAGGACAGCGATGAGGACGATGAAGATCTGATTGAGTTGGAAGATTCTCTTGACGGTGAAGAATAGAAAGGGGTAAGAAACAAATGGCAGAAACGAATAACAATGAAACCTATCAGCCAATGACTTTCGATGCCATCAAGATAGGCCTGGCGTCCCCTGAGAAGATCAGAGAGTGGTCTAGAGGCGAAGTTTTAAAACCCGAAACCATTAACTATAGAACCCTGAAACCGGAAAAAGACGGACTTTTCTGCGAGCGTATCTTCGGACCCAGCAAGGACTGGGAGTGTCACTGCGGGAAATATAAGAAAATCCGTTACAAAGGCGTGGTCTGCGACCGCTGCGGTGTTGAGGTTACGAAAGCCAGTGTCCGCCGCGAGCGTATGGGACACATCGAGCTGGCGGCTCCGGTTTCTCATATCTGGTATTTTAAGGGAATTCCGTCCCGTATGGGACTGATTCTGGACCTGTCTCCGAGAACACTGGAGAAGGTGCTGTATTTCGCGAATTATATCGTGCTGGATCCGGCGGAGTCCGGACTCCAGTACAAACAGGTATTGACGGAGAGAGAATACCAGGATGCGAGAGAGTCCTACGGCTCTGAATTCCGTGTGGGAATGGGCGCCGAGGCGATCAAAGAGCTCCTGGAGAGTATTGATCTGGAGAAAGAATCTCAGGAACTGAAGAAAGGTCTGAAGGAGTCCACCGGACAGAAGCGCGCGAGAATCGTGAAGCGTCTGGAGGTTGTAGAGTCCTTCCGGGAATCCGGAAACCGTCCGGAGTGGATGATTATGACGGTGATTCCTGTAATCCCGCCGGATCTGCGTCCAATGGTACAGCTGGACGGAGGAAGATTCGCGACCTCTGACCTGAATGACCTGTACCGCCGGATTATCAACCGGAACAACCGTCTGAAACGTCTTCTGGAGCTGGGCGCGCCGGATATCATTATCCGCAACGAGAAACGTATGCTTCAGGAGGCTGTGGATGCCCTGATTGACAACGGACGCCGCGGACGTCCTGTCACAGGTCCCGGAAACCGTGCGCTGAAATCCCTGTCTGACATGCTGAAGGGTAAATCCGGACGTTTCCGTCAGAACCTGCTGGGCAAGCGTGTGGATTACTCCGGACGTTCGGTTATCGTGGTGGGACCGGAGCTGAAGATTTATCAGTGCGGTCTGCCAAAAGAGATGGCCATTGAGCTGTTTAAACCTTTTGTTATGAAAGAGCTGGTGGCGAACGGCACCGCTCACAATATTAAGAGTGCCAAAAAGATGGTGGAGAAACTTCAGCCGGAAGTGTGGGATGTGCTGGAAGAAGTCATCAAGGAGCATCCGGTGATGCTGAACCGTGCTCCTACTCTGCACCGACTGGGTATCCAGGCGTTTGAGCCGATTCTGGTGGAAGGTAAGGCAATTAAGCTGCATCCGCTGGTATGTACCGCGTTCAACGCGGACTTCGACGGCGACCAGATGGCGGTTCACCTTCCGCTTTCTGTGGAGGCACAGGCGGAATGCCGGTTCCTGCTGTTATCTCCGAACAACCTGCTGAAACCGTCGGACGGCGGTCCTGTTGCCGTTCCTTCTCAGGATATGGTTCTCGGAATTTACTATCTGACACAGGAAAGACCCGGCTACAAGGGAGAAGGAAAATTCTTCCACAGCGTGAATGAGGCAATCCTTGCCTATGAGAATGATGTGATCACACTTCAGTCCAGGATCAAGGTCCGCTGCGAAAAAACTATGCCGGACGGCAGTGTTTTAGTCGGAACCGTGGAATCCACGCTGGGACGTTTCCTGTTCAATGAGATTCTGCCTCAGGATCTGGGTTTTGTGGACCGCAGTGTCCCGGGAAATGAACTGCTTCTGGAAGTGGACTTCCATGTGGGCAAAAAAGGCCTGAAGCAGATTCTGGAGAAAGTTATCAACACCCATGGTGCGACCAAGACAGCGGAAGTGCTGGATGATATCAAGGCGATGGGATACAAATATTCCACAAGAGCGGCCATGACGGTATCCATTTCCGATATGACAGTGCCGCCGGAGAAGCCGGAACTGATCCAGAAAGCACAGAATACCGTGGATTTGATCACCAAGAACTACAAACGTGGTCTGATCACGGAGGAAGAGCGTTACAAAGAGGTTGTAGAAACCTGGAAAGAGACCGACGATGTGCTGACCCATGCACTGCTGTCCGGTCTGGATAAATACAACAATATTTACATGATGGCAGATTCCGGAGCCCGTGGTTCCGACAAACAGATTAAGCAGCTTGCGGGCATGCGTGGTCTGATGGCGGATACAACCGGTCATACCATTGAGCTGCCGATCAAGTCGAATTTCCGTGAAGGTCTGGACGTACTGGAATACTTTATGTCTGCGCATGGAGCGCGTAAAGGTCTGTCCGATACGGCTCTTCGTACCGCGGACTCCGGTTATCTGACCAGACGTCTGGTAGATGTATCCCAGGAGCTGATCGTGCGTGAGTCCGACTGCTGGGATGGAACCGGGGAGATTCCTGGTATGTATGTGCGGGCGTTCATGGATGGAAAAGAGGAGATTGAGAGTCTTCAGGAGCGTATTACAGGAAGATATTCCTGTGAGACCATCCGCAACAAAGACGGAGAGGTGCTTGTGAAGGCCAATCATATGATCACCCCGAAACGTGCGGCGCGGATTATGAAAGAGGGCGTCAGCAATGAGACGGGCGGTCAGATTGATAAAGTGAAGATCCGTACCATTCTGACCTGCCGCTGCAAGATCGGAATCTGCGCGAAATGTTACGGCGCCAACATGGCGACCGGTGAATCGGTTCAGGTGGGTGAGTCTGTTGGTATTATCGCGGCACAGTCCATCGGTGAGCCAGGTACACAGCTGACCATGCGTACCTTCCATACCGGCGGTGTGGCCGGCGGCGATATCACTCAGGGTCTTCCCCGTGTAGAGGAGCTTTTCGAGGCCAGAAAACCGAAAGGTCTCGCGATTATCACGGAGATTCCCGGTGTGGTGACCATCAGCGACACGAAGAAGAAACGGGAGATTACCGTGGCCGATGTGGAATCCGGAAATTCCAAGACGTATCTGATTCCTTATGGTTCCAGAATCAAGGTGACAGACGGACAGGTACTGGAGGCCGGAGACAGCCTGACCGAAGGAAGCGTGAATCCGCATGATATCCTGAAGATCAAGGGAATCCGAGCGGTTCAGGATTATATGATCCAGGAGGTTCAGAGGGTATACCGCCTCCAGGGTGTGGAAATCAATGACAAGCATATTGAGGTGATTGTCCGTCAGATGCTGAAGAAAGTACGCATTGAGAACAATGGAGACACCTCGTTCCTGCCGGGAACTCTGGTAGATGTTCTGGAGTTCGAGGAAGTGAACGCGAAGATGGAAGAAGAGGGGCTGGAGCCTGCGGAAGGCAAGCAGGTGATGCTTGGAATCACAAAGGCGTCCCTGGCGACGAACTCCTTCCTGTCCGCGGCGTCCTTCCAGGAGACGACGAAGGTTCTGACAGAGGCGGCAATCAAAGGAAAGATCGATCCGCTGATTGGTCTGAAGGAGAACGTACTGATCGGTAAACTGATTCCGGCCGGTACGGGAATGAAGAGATACAGCCGGGTGAAACTGGACACAGACGCCCAGCTGGCGGAACAGAATGAGGAAGAGGAAGTGCTGGAAGATCTGGAGCTCATGGAAGAGCCGGAGATCCCGGCAGAACCGGAAGAGGAACTCACTCTGACAGAAGAATAAAAAATATATTCGGAACGCTGTATGGCGGGAATGCTCCTGCCGTACAGCGTTTTTTCTTTTATAGGAAAACTTCGGTTTCTGTGAAAGAAAGTCCCTGGGAGGGATGCGTGATAATTACCAAAATTTCATGGAAAATTCCATCACAACACGGTGAAATGCAATAAATAGGCAGTATGTGGTAACAAATAGATGCTCATAGAATGGTGAAATATAGATATAATAAGTTTGAGACACAAAATGAAACGAGCATGCATACTCCAAAAAAACGGTTGTAAAATCGCCTGTCTGCAGAAAATAATAAAGGGAGAGAAAGAATGAGTTTAAATGTGCAGAAGATTTTCATCTGTGATGGAGATAAAGCGGCTCTGATGGAGACAAACGAAATGGTGCAGTTATGCGCCGGACCGGAGACGGAGATCAGATCCTATGAAGATCCTGATCGGGCTCTGTCAGATATGAGAAGAGAAAAGGCCCTGCCGGGGATGGTTCTGCTGGATACGAATTTCGGCAGAAGCGGCGGTGTGGATACGGCAAAGGAGATCATCAAGAGACATGATGAAATGCCGATTATTTTCACCGGGAAATCCTATGAACGCGTGCAGGACATTTTTGATGTGGATCCGGTTTATTTTCTGAAGAAACCGATTGAACCGGATCTGCTGGAAAAAGCGTTGGAAAAGGGAGAGAAAAAAGCACAGGACCTGGAAAGTCAATGTATTACGATTGCCAGTCGCGGCATCTTTCACCGGGTAAAATGCGGTAAGATTTTCTATGCGGAAAGCAGTAAGAGAGTAATTACGCTGACGGGAGAGGACGAGACCTGGACGGTCTATATGAAGATGGACGATCTGGAGAAAATGCTGCCAAAGTATTTTCTGCGGTGTCATAAAAGCTACATCGTGAATATGAATCAGATTCTGAGTCTTTCTTCGGATGGAGTTGTTCTGGAATGCGGGAAGAAATTGCCGGTGAGCAGAGCAAAGTACCGGGATGCGAAGCGGCAGTTTTTGACCTATTTTAATGGAGAATGCGAAAAGTTTCAGGAGTGAAAGCGGTAAATGGGGCAACCCTTTGCCGTTTTTCTCTGTTTTGAGGTAAAAATCTTTTTCCCCTGACAGAAAAATGATTAAAAAATACATGAATTTTTGGTATAATTGGAATTACAGAAAAAAGAATTTTTTTGCTATAGTAAAGAAAAAAGGTTACAGGCAAAGAGAGATGAGGAGGGGCGGTATGGCAAAATATTGTACAAACTGCGGCAGAGAACTTCAGGAGGGAGAAGTGTGTGGCTGTCAGGGCTCAGAGGAAACGATGCGGATGGATTCGGCTTCGGAAGGAACCGTCCGTCTGGACGAAGAAAAGACCGTCGCCTATTATCCCGGGAACAATCCGGCAGAGGATTCTCGTCAGCAGGATTTTTCCCCGAGGACCCGCCAGCAGACGGTTTACCGGCAGGGAAATTACCAGAATTTTGATGATTCCCAGAGAGGCCAGAGGCAGGCTGGAGGGTATCCGAAGGAACGTCAGGGAGCCTATCCTACTGCAAATTCCCAACCAGGCGCGCAGAGACAGAATTCTTATCAGCAGGGGAATTTTTCGCAGGGAAACTTCGGACAGCGGGAACCTTTCCAGGGAGCTCATTCCCAGGGAGGATATCAGCAGGACGGCTTTCGGCAGAGCGGTTTTCAGGGACAGCCTGGAAGAAACGGGCAGTGGTTCAGTGAGAGAAAAGAGGATCTGGCCCGTCATACGAGAAATATTTTCGCGCAGATTCCTCAGCTGATCGGCCGGCCGGATACGGCGATGAGAGAGATATCCCGCCAGAACAGCAGCATTCTCGGAATCGAGATGGTCAGCTTTCAGGCTGTGGTCACGCTGGTGATTCTGATTCTGGGAAGTTTTTATATTCGCTCGCTTACGCAAGGATATTTTTCGGTGAATCCGCTGACAATCCTTCTGATTACTTTGATCATGACCTTTGGAAGCGCATATCTGGAAGCGGGGATTCTCATGGGAATGACCTTTGCTTTTAAGGGAACGACATCCATTCACCGGATGCTCTGCGCAGTGGGATACAAGGCGCTGATCCAGGGGCTTGTTCTGATTCTCACAGCCCTGGCATTCCTGCTTTCCTGGAAGGCGGCGCTGTTCCTGTATGTGATCGGGAGCATGGCGGCGTATCTGTTTTTCGTTGACGGATACCGGAACGCGGTGGAAATCCGACCGGATCGGAGGCTTTACGCTTTTTGGCTGGGAGAGGTTTTGTTTGTGCTGGCAATGATGATTCTACTCAATTTCGCGGTGACTTCTCTGGTCTCATCTTTGATCGGCAGTTATCTGGAGAACTATGGAGGACTGATGAACGGTCTTCTGGGGAACAGCCTTCTCGGAGGGCTTTACTGAGAATGCAGGAGGGATAGAAATGCCAGGATACGGGAGATCCTATCAGGAAGAGAAATCGTATACACTCAAGCTGACGGCAGCGATTCTCGGAGTTTTGTGCGCGCTGCTGCTGGTACTGACCGGAGGACTGGCATTCACGCAGACCCGTGATCCGGAAAAGGTGGAAGTCTCTGTTTCAGAGGATTTCCAGGATAATTCGGAGACCTATTATGAAGATATGAATCCGGTTCCTTATTCCAGCTATGTGGCTGCCGGGAATCAGTCCTGACAGCCGGGAGAGGGGTGGTACGATGATTTGTCCACAATGCGGAAAAAATAATCTGCCGGGAGCGAGGTTTTGCTCAAACTGCCGGTATTCCTTTGAGGATTACGGACAGCCGGGTTTTGACCCCTGGCAGCAGAACTGGTATCAGGAAGAGGATTACGGAAGAAAAGAGAAGAAGAATACAGGACTGAAAATTCTCATCGGTGTGGAGGCCGTATTTCTCGTGCTTCTCGCGGGAATTTTCTGGTATGCAGGCAGGCGTCTGACCGGTCCGGAACAGACTCTGGAGAAGTACTGGGAGGCCAGAAGCGAAGGGCGCTGGGAGCAGGTTTATGCCTGCAGCGATTTTCCTTCCTCAGATCTTCTGACTGCGCAGATGCTGGTGGATGCTTCCAGAAATCAGGGGACGGTTGTCTCCTGGGAAGAAACCGACTGCCGCGAGGAGGAAGACCGCTGGATCTATACGGTAGAGTATCAGTTGGATGACGGGACTGAGACGCAGTGGTACGAGACGGAAGTCACCGTGCTTTCGGTGGGAAGAAAATGGGGGATTTTTCAGAACTGGAAGGTTTCCGGAGACCGCTTCCTGGTTCGTGACTGCACTTTCTATCTGCCATCAGGAAGTCAGATGTATCTGAATGGAGAGAAAGTGGAGATGGAGGAGGACAACGGAGAAGAAGGAACCCTGGCGGTGGAGATTCCCTGGATTTTCGAAGGAGATTATCAGCTGCGGGTAACAAAAGAAGGAATGGAAACTTATCAGACGAATCTGACCCTGGATGGCGGGCAGGAAAATTACCAGTATGAGGTGATGATGCGGCCGGCAAGACAGCTGGAGGCTGAGCTTGTGGAAAAGTCCGGAGCGGCACTGCAGCTGATCCTGCAGAACGCGCTGGGAGGAAATGATTTTGACGCAGTCAGCAGCCTGTTTGCCCAGGAAGCTGTCGAGAGCGGCGAAGCGGCCGAAGAGTACAATGCTATCCGGGCTGTACGAAGCGACGGAAGAGGCGAGGGAGTTACGTTTCTTGAGATCTATAACCTGGAGGGCCAGATCGCCGCGCAGCCCGCGGAAGCGGAGGGCCTGTGCATGAAGATGCAGGGCAACGCGAAGAAACGATACACCGCGGAATTTATGGGAAGACTTCATCAGGAAATTTCTGAGGGAGCGCTGCGGCTTGATTTTGAATACGTACAGGAGGGGGATCAGTGGAAGCTGGTCAGAATGCCTGTCACGGAAGAAGATATCAGATCGATTTAGGAGTTTAATATGTCATACAAGATTAAATACGCATATACATGCAGCCGGGGAAGAGTCCGGAAAAATAATGAGGATAATTTTTGGGTGCTGGGAAGCTATCTGGAGAAGATCAATGGCGGAATGGCAACCATTGTAGAGGGCGAGACGGAGAAGAAAGCTGTGCCGGCGTTCGCGGTTTTTGACGGCATGGGCGGGGAAAGCTGCGGCGAGACGGCGGCGTTTCTGGCAGCGGATGTCTTTGACGAATGTTATCAGGAAGAAAATGGGGACTGCCGGGATTACGTGGAGGAATTTCTTCAGGAAACCTGCCAGAAGATGAATCAGGCAGTCTGTGATTACGCGAGGGAGAACCGGATCAGCTGTATGGGATCAACGGCAGCGATGATGCTTTTCGGAAGGAACCGTATCGGGGTCTGCAACGTGGGAGACAGCCGGATCTATCAGATCTATGAAGACCATTTCCGGCAGATTTCCCAGGATCATGTGGCGCACCTCCAGAATTACCGGAAGGCGCCGCTGACCCAGTATATTGGCCTTCCCCAGGAGGAGGTCCGGCTGATGCCTTATACCGTGAGCGGAACGTATCATGATGGAGACCGTTTCCTTCTTTGCACGGATGGCCTGACGGATATGCTGAGTGACCAGGAAATCTGGCAGATCGTAGATTCCTATGAGGAAGTCAAAGACGCGGTTTTTTATTTGCTCCAGGCAGCGATGGAGCGGGGAGGAAGAGATAATACCACGATGATTTTGTGCGAACTGGTGGAGGAAAAATCAGGAAAGTGGTATGAAAGATTTTAAGAGGAGAGTTTGTCTATGAATCGGGAGGAGATGGACCGGACTTATTATTACCGGGAACAGCAGAGAGGAGGCGGCGGCAGAAGCGTCTACTGCATGACTATTTTTGTGGGCATGCAGCCGCCGATAGAGGTTGACCTGCGGCAGTACAGAAAAGAATTTGTCACCTTTGGCAGATATACGGATAACGATCTGGTGCTGCAGTCGCCGAATGTATCCAAACACCATGGGTTCTTCCGCCTGACACCCAATGGCGTGTATGTGGAAGATATGGACAGTACCAATGGGATTCTGATTAACGGAAGAAGAGCGGAGAACGGAATTCTGAGAGAAGGCGATATCCTGCGGATAGACGACGAGAGAAGGAGCGTTACCGGAGGAGTTCTCTTTTTCTTCAACACCGCTTCGGGGAAATATTCCTGGAGACGGCAGGAACTGCCGAGGCAGCAGGAATTGCTGATCGGACGCGATGGCCGGTGCGATGTGGTGCTGAATCATGTGAGCGTTTCCAAGCGGCATGCCGGTATTCTGCCTGGGGCAGACGGCTGGTACGTGGTGGATCACAACAGCACCAACGGGACGTTCGTCAATGGAGAACGGGTGCTGGGCAGAAGGAAGCTGAAAGAGAAAGATATTCTGCGAATTGTGGACACCAGGCTGATTTATGCCAATGGATGTCTCTATTACTGCAGTTATAAGAGAGGAATCGGCATCGACGCGGTTCATCTGGTTCGGACGGTGAAAAACCAGGGAAAAGAATTCAATATCTGCAACGATGTCACCTTATCCATTGAACCTGGAGAGCTGGTGGCGATTATCGGAGGTTCCGGAGCCGGAAAGACAACGCTTATGAATGCGATCTGCGGTTACAATCGTCCCACCAGCGGTCATGTTCTGATCAACGGAGAAGAATTATACGATACCTATGACGCGCTGAAAAATATTATCGGTTATGTGCCGCAGCAGGATATCGTCTATGATAATCTGACCCTGTTTTCCATGCTGGATTACGCGGCGAAGCTCCGTCTTCCGGACGATGTGTCCCGGGATGAGCGGCACCGCAGAGTGCAGCAGGTCATTGAGATTGTGGAACTGAAAGGGAAAGAGGAGACCATGATCCGCCGGCTGAGCGGAGGACAGAAGAAGCGTGCCAGCATCGCAGTGGAACTTCTGTCGGATCCAACGCTGTTTTTCCTGGACGAGCCGGCTTCCGGCCTGGATCCGGGAACGGAGCGGAACCTGATGCGGACGCTGAAAAATATGACGGAGACCGGAAAGACCATCGTGCTTGTCACCCACAGTACGCTGAACCTGCAGGTCTGCGACAAGATTATTTTCATGGGACGCGGCGGAAATCTCTGCTTCTACGGAAATACCAGAGAGGCGGAAGAATTTTTCCATGTCAATAACCTGGTGGATGTCTACAATATGATGACCGAAGATCCCATGCGATGGAAAGCGCTCTATGAACAGAGGGTGCGCCAGAACCGTCAGGGCCGGGGGCAGATGTCCGGACAAAGAGGCGGTTCTCAGCGGCTGGCGAAGAGCAAGCACAGCTGGCTGCGCCAGATCGGTATCCTGAGCGCGCGTTATACCAGGCTTCTGGTCAATGACCGGCAGAGGCTGGCCATGGTTCTTCTGCAGGCGCCGATTCTCGCGTTCCTGATTTCTCTGGTGAAAGACGGAAACGAATTTGAACGATATAATATCACGAAATCTCTGCTGTTTGCCCTGTCCTGTTCGGCCTTCTGGATTGGAATGCTTAACGCGATTCAGGAGGTCTGCAAGGAACGGGAGATTCTGCGGAGGGAATATATGACGGGACTGCATCTGAGTTCGTATATCCTGTCGAAACTGCTGGTTCTGGGATCCCTGTGTGTGATTCAGTCTGTTCTTCTGGTCAGTGTTTTTGCCGTCACCGTGGGGGGACCGGAGGAGGGCGTTTTGCTCCCGCCGTTCCTGGAGATTTTCCTGACGGCGTTTCTGACCGCTTTCTCGTCGGCGGCGATGGGTCTTTTCGTTTCATCGCTGTTCAAGAATCCGGACCGGGCCATGACGGCGGCTCCGCTTCTTCTGATGCCGCAGATTCTGTTTTCCGGGTTGTTGTTTGAGCTGGAGGGAGTTACGAAGATTATTTCCTGGTTCACCATCTGCCGATGGTCGGTGGAAGGCTTTGGAACAACGGCGAATCTGAATGAGCTGGAGTATGTGATGGAAGTCAACGGAGAGATGCAGGAGTTTCCCCATGAGGCGGAAGCGTTCTATGATTTTACGGCTGCGCATATCGGGCAGGACTGGCTGATTCTTCTGGCTTTTGTGGCGGTTTTCTGTGTGACGAGCGGGATCGTTCTGAGAAACATTAAGAAATCATAAGAAAGTCTGCCGGTTCGCAGCACCGGGAATCCCGGGCCGGGATTTCCGGGCGGGGTTTGAATATGGAGTGAAAAATGGAAAACTTATGGAGAGATTTGAGGTTTGAACAGACGGTGAGAAATCCGGCCCAGGATTTTGAATTTACCAGGCGGGCTTATGAGAATTTTCGGCATGTGGTGAGACTGGAAGAATTCGAGGATCAGGACGCGGAAGTGATTTTTCAGTATCTCTATCAGAAAATGGAGCTGGTTTCCTTCGGGGATTATCTGAGGCGGTATCTCTATGAACACTTTCAGATTCCAAAGCCTTTTTCCAAGGTTCCCCTGGAGGAGTACCGGGAGATTCTGGTGCAGTCCTTTGAGCGTACCGGTACGCCGAAATCCATGAGACCGACTTCCGCGAAGATGCGCACGCTGGCAGCGAACTGGCTGACCCAGGCCTCGGTGAAGAGAGAAACGGTGTTTCTTCTCGGATTCGGGCTGGGGATGAGCCGGGATACGGTGAGAGAGTTTCTGACGAAAGTGCTCCGTGAGAGTGACTTTGATTTCACCGACGCGGAAGAAGTGATTTACTGGTACTGCTACGGAGGCCATTACAGTTATGAAATCGCGGAGAAGATGAAGCAAAGATATCAGGAGCTGGTGCCGCAGGGAAATCCGACGCAGCCGGTGGATTGTCTGAAAATTTTAAGAAGCGGACAGATCCGGCTGGACACGCAGAAAGGACTGTGGAATTACCTGCGCCTTCTCCGGGATGGCGGAAAAAACAGCGGGCGCGAGGCTTACCGGTGGTTCCGCTATCTGTTTGAACAGAGCCAGGAAGTTATCGCGGGGATGTATCAGAAAGATGTGGAGGAAGTCCGGGGCAGAAAGGTATGGCGGCCGGAGGAGATTTCACCGGGAGATGTGGAAAAAGTGATTTTCAACGGAATTCCTGTGGACCGGATGGGAAATCTGAAGAAAATGTCCGCGTCGATTCTGTCCAGGCATTTTGCGCAGAAGAGGCTCAGCCGTCAGCGGATCAGCCAGATCTTAAACGGAAAAAGTCCGGTGGAACGGTACGATCTGATTACCCTGGAATTTTTCATACTTTCTCAGCGGATGGAAAATGCCGCCCCAAAGGAACGGTATGAACGGTTCCTGCAGGAAATTCAGCGGATTCTGAAAGCCTGTTCCATGGGTGAGATTTATCTGGTCAATCCTTATGAAAGTTTTGTGCTGATGTGTCTCCTCACGGACTGTCCGCTGGCAGTTTTTTCGGAGATATGGGAAATGTCCTATGAAAGATAAGAAGGATTATGGCAGAGAAAAGGAAACTTTGCATAGAATGTGGATAAAAGCAGCAGGGCTCATCCTGGGGGTTGCGGCCTGTTTTGGACTGGGGTTGCTGCTGTTCCTGGCTTCTCATCCGGCAAAAAGCAGAGAAGATGCTGTGAGGGAAGAGCTTGCCGGGGAGCGGGAAGTGTCCGGGGAGACACCTGGCGGGGAACCGGCCGGGCAGCCGGAGGGAACTGTTTCGGGAGAAACGGACAGGAAACCACAGGAACCGGAGCAGGAAGATGCAGCCGTGCTGACGGGGGAGGAAATCGTGCAGATGGAGGACAGTTTTTATACTTATGAACAGATGTCCGAAGATCTGGAAGTCTTAGGCAGTCTGTTTTCCGGGCTTGTCTATGTGGAAAGCCTTGGACTCACCGCAGACGGACGGGAAATTCCGGAGGCGGTTCTGGGAGATCCAAAGGCGCAGACGCATCTGCTGATTCAGGCATCCATTCATGGAAGAGAGTACATGAATACACAGATTCTCATGAAACAGCTGGAGAATTTTCTGCGGAATTATGAGACGGGCGTTTACCGGGAAAAGTCCTATTCGGAGCTGCTGAACGGCCTGTGCCTTCATCTGATCCCCATGGCCAATCCGGATGGAGTGACCATCAGCCAGATGGGACCGGAAGGGATCCGGACGGAAGCGTGCCGGGAATTTCTGCAGCAGTGTTATGAGATGGATCAGGCGGACGGCAGGGAGATGTCGGACTACTGGCGCAGCTGGAAAGCCAATGCCAGAGGTGTGGATCTGAACCGGAATTTTGACGTGGGATGGGAAGCGTATGCAGGATGCGGCCATCCTTCCTCGGAAATGTATAAAGGAGAGTCGCCGGCCAGCGAGGCGGAAGTACAGGCGATTCTGAAGATTCAGGAGGAGTTTCCTCTGGCTGGCTGCATGGCGTATCATTCTTCCGGAAACGTCATCTACTGGGATTATCAAAGCGAGGGTGAGCTTTATGAGCAGGATCTGCTTCTCGCGCAGACGGTTTGTGAAGTCACCGGATATGAACTCCGTTCCACGGTGTCGGATGGCACCGATCTGGCGGGCTGCAGTGATTATTTCGTGATGGAGCTGGGAATTCCGGCGGTTACCATCGAGAATGGAAGCGGAAGCTGTCCGCTTTCCGCTGAGGAACTGCCGGAGCTGATGAGGAGAAACGCGGATTTGATTCCGGCCTATCTGAACCTGTATCAGAAGTGAGAAAGGTTCCCCTGACAGGGGGAGGCGGGAACGTATTCCGGAAGAATAGAAAGAGCAGAAATACACAGGGAATTCTGAAAGAGGAGGAGAAGATGGAGAAACAGTATTCCGGATGGCCGGAGTGGGAATTGACGGAAAAGATCGGGGAAGGATCTTTTGGAAAGGTATACAAAGCCAGGAGGATAGAAGGAAGCAGGCAGTTTTATTCTGCGATTAAGATTATCACCATCTCCGCTGACAGCGCGGAGATGGGTGAGGTGGGAATGGACCGGAGGGATGAGAACTCTGTCCGGACTTATCTGAAAGGAATCGCGGACGACTGCATCGGAGAGATTGAGATGATGGACTGCCTGAAGGGAAATTCCAATATTGTGGCAGTGGAGGATTTCAAACTCGCAGAGCATGCGAACGATCCCGGCTGGGATATCTATATCCGTATGGAACTTCTGGAAAGCTTTGTAAATTATTCCCGGAGAAAAGAGATCACAGAAAAGGATGTGATCCGGCTGGGAATTGATATCTGTAATGCGCTGGAGCTGTGTGAGCGTCAGAAGATCATCCACAGGGATATCAAACCGGCGAATATCTTCGTCGCTCCCTCCGGAAGCTTTAAGTTGGGCGATTTCGGCATTGCCAGGAAACTGGAGCGCGCGAACAGCACCATGTCACACAAAGGGACCTATTCTTATATGGCTCCGGAAATCTTTTATGGACAGAAGCACTATGACGCTACCATTGATACCTATTCTCTGGGTCTTGTCCTCTATCTGCTGCTGAACCGGAACCGGGCGCCTTTCCTGGATCCGGACAAACCGGATGTGACCTATCTGGAAAAAGATGAAGCAGTGCGCCGCCGGATGGACGGGGAGCAGCTTCCGGCTCCCAGCCAGGCGAGCCCGGCCATGGCCCAGGTGATTCTCAGGGCCTGCAGTTACCGTCCTGCGCAAAGATATCCAAGCGCTTCCGCGATGAAGGCGGATTTGCTGAAAATACAAAATGGTGAGTCCTTCACGGTAGATCCGGATGCGACAACAACCTGGGGAAACCAGGGGGACTGGGACCGCACACAGACCTGGACGTCGGCGGCAGCACAGGAGAAACAGCAGAAGAACGGATTCCCTCAGCAGGAACCTCAGAAAAAGGAACGAAAGGCGCCGATGGGACTTCTGGCTGTGCTGGGAGCGGCTGCGATTGTAGCGGCGGGCTTCCTGTGCGCGCAGATCTTTTTCGGGTCAGACACCGAATCCAAAGAAGAAGTGAAGACGGAAGCGGCAAAGGATCAGAGCGAAGAAGAGACTCCCAAAGAGACGGTGACTGAGGAGGCCGCGGCCAGTCCGCAGGCAACGCCCACCAGCACGCCTACTGCGGTTCCGCAGCCGACTGCCACAGCAGTTCCGGAACAGGCTCCCGCACAGGCGCCTCAGGAGACGTCTCCTTCCTATGAGACGTATTATGTGGTGAACTGTCAGGAGAGTATCACCCTGCGCACCAGTCCCAGCACCTCCGCGGGAGAGATCTGCCAGATTCCCCTGGGAGCGGCTGTGAGCTATGTGGGAGGGGCAGAGAATGGCTTCTACGAGATTATTTATGATGGAAGCCGTGGATACGGCCTGGCCTCCTATCTGTCTAAGACGCCGCAGTCCAGCGCCAGAAGCAGCGCGGCCAGCGCCGCGTCCTATGAGACGTATTATGTGGTGAACTGTCAGGAGAGTATCACCCTGCGTACCAGCCCCAGCACTTCCGCGGGAGAGATCTGCCAGATTCCTCTGGGAGCGGCTGTGAGCTATGTGGGAGGAGCAGAGAATGGCTTCTACGAGGTGATCTATGATGGAAGCAGAGGATATGCCCTGGCTTCTTACCTTTCTCCAAACGGTCCGTGGAATACCGTGGGGAATGCGGTGGGTACCTGTGTGGTGGTGAACTGCCAGGAGAGTATTACCCTGCGTACCAGTCCCAGCACCTCTGCCGCGGAGATCTGTCAGATCCCTCTGGGAGCAACGGTGAGTTACAGCGGCGTGGAAGAGAATGGCTTCTACCTGGTGGTCTACGATGGAAATACAGGATATGCGCTGAAAGAATATCTGCAGATGCAGTAGAAGGACGAGCAGAAGAAAACGATTTTTCGGGACTTGGACAGAAACTCCCGCCGGCGAGTGCCGGCGGGAGTTTCTGTTTCCGCTATAAAAATTATTTTAAAAGTTACTGGTTAAAATATCCGTAGATCATATTCGAGAGATTCTGGATGACAGCCTGAGCCTGAGCGGTGTCACTCAGATTCTGGGACATGATGCACAGGACAAAATCATTGCGCGGCGCGCTGAAAATAATGGCCGCGTCGTTTTCCACGGTGTCCAGCTCTCCTGTCTTATTGGCGACCTGTGCCCCGTCAATGGCGGGGATTCCCGCAGGGATTTTATTGCGGCGTTCCTGTTTCTGAAGCAGAGAATACATCAGATCCGGGTAAGCCAGGGAGTCGCTTCCGGAGTAGATTTCCTGCAGGATTTTTCCGCAGTCGGACACGGAAGTGTAGTTGTCATCGCTGGCGTTGGAAGCCAGAAGCAGACGTCCCATGTGGGTGCTGCTGTATCCGTGATTTTCACAGAAGGAATTCACGGCTGCCATACCGGAGGAGGCGTCGCCGCCGCCCAGCCAGGTGACAAGGTTGTTGGCCGCGTCGTTGTCGCTGACAGTGATCATGGAGGTGAGCGCGCTGTTCACGGTCTCCCGTCCGCTGCCTGCGCTGCAGACCGCGTCATAGTCTTCGTATACGGCTCCCATGATGAACAGCTTGATCAGGCTGGCCGCCTGCATCTGGGAATCGCCCACAGAGCAGCTGGCCCCGGTATTCAGGTTCTCGGTATAAATGGCCCAGGTGCCGTCGGTGGCGTTCAATTCGTCAACCTGTGTCTGAAGCTGTGACTGGAGATCCGTCAGATCTCCGGAGATCACTTTGGTTTCGCCGCCGCTGGAAGGAGATAAGGTTCCTTCTTCCTGAGGTTCTGAGGCGGAGGCATCCGTCTCCTGAGACGCCTGAGCCGAGTCCTCTGAGGCAGAGGCGTCCGCGTCGGTATCGGCGGTGGTCTGTGTCTGCGAGGTTTCATTCAGCTCCTGAGAGAGCTGAGAGATATTCTGTACGGTTTCTTCCAGCTGAGAGACCTGGCGGTCAATGGAAGCTGTTTTTTTCGCAAAGAGGACCAGAATGACGGACAGGAACAGCACCAGACAGGCCAGCACCGTGATCAGGACAATCACGCCGGTGTGCAGAGAACTGTTCTTTTCGTTTTCCTCCGGTTCTCTTGGGGAAGGATTTTCCAATGGATTCATAGAGATATCACCTGCAATTCTTTTTCGTTTTTGTGTGGACGGATCAGGAAGCCTGACTGAAATAGGCATCGATACCGTCGGCAATTCCTGTGGCCATAGTCTGCTGGAAGTTCGGATCGGCCATCTGGCGGTCGTCGGATTCGTAGGTCATGAATCCCATTTCCACAATGGTCACCGGAACGGTGCTCCAGTTAATTCCGGTCATGTCATCGGTATAAATGATTCCGCGGTTGCCGAAGCCTGTGGCGGCACAGTAGGAATCCAGAATGCACTGGGAGAGCAGATTGCTCTGTGCGTACAGATCACTGACATAGGGATTGCTGGAAGAAGGGCACATGGTCAGCGCGCCGCTGGCAGTATGGGAATCATCACCGTTGGCGTGAACCCGGACCGTAATGTCCGCTCCGCTGGTGGTGGCAAGCTGAGCCCTCTCCGCGTTGCTGATGGCAGTATCGTTGTCCGTGCGGGTCATGATAACCTGATAGCCGCGGTCTGTCAGAATCTGCTGAAGTTTCAGGGAAACGTCCAGATTCAGCTGGTATTCGTTCAGGCCGGTGTAGGTGCCGGAAGTACCGGTGGAGCATTTGGCTTTCATCACGGAAGAGCCGGGCGCGTTAGGTTCTGTGGCGCTCATATCCACCCATTCCCCCTGATGTCCGGGATCGATACATACGATATATCCGTTGGAGGATGTTGTGGTCTGCGCGGCAGTTTCGTTTCCGTCGAAGACGGAAGGCTTGGCGGGGGTTTCTTCCTCCGCGGAGAGGGCGGATTCGCCTTTCTCCTTCTCCTGGGCCGCCTTCTGGGATGTTTCCTCGGCGATCTGCTGCTTTTCCTGTGTCTGCTGCTGCTTTTTCATAGCTTCTTTTTGAGAATTCAGATGTTCCATTTCTGCTTCTGCCTGTTCCAAAGTCTGATCTACATGTTCCTGGGTGCTGTCGGCCCGCTGGAGAGCGGCGAAACCGAGAATGAAAATTCCGATGGCGGCGGCAATTCCCAGAAGAGACAGAAAAATATAAAAGGCAGTCAGTTTCTTTTTCATAGCGCCTCCTTATTTATATAGAAGTATTATGTCAGGCGTATTATACCTCTTTTGGCCGGCAGATACAAGGAAGAGCAAGTTTTTTTTACAGAATTCCTTGACAGTTCAGTTTCAGAGAGATATAATGATCGAGCGTGCATGAAAAAACGCATTTTTTTCGTGCCTAATTTTAATAGCAGCCGCAGAACCATTACATTGGAGAAAAAATCGGGAGGTGAAATGGGATGCCAACATTTAATCAGTTAGTAAGAAAAGGAAGACAGACCACAGCTAAGAAATCTACAGCACCGGCGCTGCAGAAAAGCTACAATTCACTGAGAAAGAAAACAAGTGACATGTCTTCTCCTCAGAAGAGAGGTGTATGTACCGCTGTTAAGACCGCAACTCCTAAGAAGCCGAACTCAGCTCTGAGAAAAATCGCCAGAGTTCGTCTGTCAAACGGAATTGAAGTTACCAGCTACATCCCGGGTGAGGGCCACAATCTGCAGGAGCACAGCGTTGTTCTGATTCGTGGCGGTAGAGTAAAAGACTTGCCTGGTACCAGATACCACATCATCAGAGGTACCCTGGATACCGCAGGTGTCGCTAACAGAAAACAGGCTCGTTCCAAATACGGAGCTAAGAGACCGAAAAAATAATTCGAGCGATTTTAAGTAGAAAATCACAGACATGATTACAAGTTGTACGGTTATTCCATATACCCTGTCGGTTGCGGGTTAAATATGAGAGAATTTTACCAGTGCGAACATACATTGACCGAAAGGCCAAGCAGCCTGCCAGCAGGCGCTGTCCGGTAGGCTGTGAGTAATCTGTGTGAGTACCTATGAGATAATCGAAAATGGCGGACAGCCACAAAATGATTAAGGAGGGAAGTAACGTGCCACGTAAAGGACATACTCAGAAAAGAGACGTGCTGGCGGATCCGATGTACAATAACAAAGTGGTTACCAAGCTTATCAACAACATTATGTTGGATGGTAAGAAAGGTATCGCTCAGAAGATTGTATACGGAGCTTTTGCCAGAGTAGAAGAGAAATCAGGCAAACCAGCACTTGAAGTATTCGAGGAGGCAATGAACAATATCATGCCTTCCCTGGAAGTAAAAGCAAGACGTATCGGTGGAGCTACCTACCAGGTTCCGATCGAGGTAAGAGCGGACAGACGTCAGGCTTTGGCTCTGCGCTGGCTGACCATGTTCTCACGCAAAAGAGGCGAGAAGACCATGGAAGAGAGACTGGCGAATGAGCTTCTGGATGCTATGAACAACACAGGAGCATCTGTTAAGAGGAAAGAAGACATGCATAAGATGGCAGAGGCTAATAAGGCGTTTGCTCATTACAGATTCTAGAGGAGGAAAATCCATTGGCTGGAAGAGAATATCCATTAGAGAGAACCAGAAACATTGGTATTATGGCTCATATCGATGCTGGTAAGACCACTCTGACAGAGCGTATCTTATACTATACCGGTGTTAACTATAAGATTGGTGATACTCATGAAGGAACTGCTACCATGGACTGGATGGAACAGGAGCAGGAGCGTGGTATCACGATTACTTCAGCCGCTACAACCTGCCACTGGACTTTGCAGGAAAACTGCAAACCAAAGCCAGGCGCTCTGGAGCATCGTATCAACATCATCGATACCCCGGGCCACGTAGACTTCACGGTGGAAGTAGAGCGTTCACTCCGTGTACTGGATGGTGCTGTGGGCGTCTTCTGTGCAAAGGGTGGCGTGGAACCTCAGTCTGAGAACGTATGGCGTCAGGCCGACACTTATAACGTACCAAGAATGGCGTTCATCAATAAGATGGATATCCTGGGCGCGGATTTTTATAATGCGGTAGACCAGATCAAGACCAGACTGGGCAAAAATGCAATCTGTCTTCAGCTGCCCATCGGCAAAGAGGATGAGTTCAAAGGAATTATCGACCTGTTCGAGATGAAAGCCTACATCTATAATGATGACAAAGGCGAGGATGTCAGCATCGTAGATATTCCGGAAGATATGGCAGAGGACGCAGAGCTGTACCACACAGAGCTGGTTGAGAAAATCTGCGAGCTGGATGACGATCTGATGATGGAATATCTGGAGGGCGAGGAGCCTTCTGTGGACGCGATGAAAGCTGTTCTGAGAAAAGCGACCTGCGAATGTGCGGCAGTACCGGTATGCTGCGGAAGCGCATACAGAAACAAAGGTGTTCAGAAACTTCTGGACGCGGTTGTTGAGTATATGCCGGCTCCGACCGACATTCCTGCGATTGAGGGAACAGACCTGGATGGAAATCCGATCGTGAGACATTCCTCCGATGAGGAGCCGTTCTCAGCGCTGGCCTTCAAGATTATGACAGACCCGTTCGTTGGTAAACTTGCTTATTTCCGCGTGTATTCCGGTACCATGAACTCCGGTTCCTATGTACTGAACGCGACGAAGAATAAGAAAGAGCGTGTGGGACGTATCCTGCAGATGCATGCCAACAAACGTATGGAGCTGGACAAAGTATATTCCGGAGATATCGCCGCGGCGATCGGTTTCAAATTCACTACTACCGGTGATACCATCTGTGACGATCAGCATCCGGTAATTCTGGAGTCCATGGAATTCCCGGAGCCGGTTATCGAGCTGGCAATCGAGCCGAAGACCAAAGCTGGTCAGGGCAAACTGGGAGAGGCACTTGCAAAACTGGCTGAGGAGGACCCGACCTTCCGTGCGCACACCGATCAGGATACCGGACAGACCATTATCGCCGGTATGGGTGAGCTGCATCTGGAGATCATCGTTGACCGTCTGCTTCGTGAATTCAAGGTAGAGGCTAACGTAGGAGCACCTCAGGTTGCATACAAAGAGACGATCACCAAGGCTGTGGATGTGGACAGCAAGTACGCAAAACAGTCCGGTGGACGTGGACAGTACGGACACTGTAAAGTTAAATTCGAGCCGATGGATGCCAACGGTGAGGAAATCTTCAAATTCGAGTCTACCGTTGTGGGCGGTGCGATTCCGAAGGAATACATCCCTGCAGTGGGCGAGGGTATTGAGGAAGCGATGAAAGCCGGTATTCTGGCTGGATTCCCGGTTGTTGGCGTTCATGCGAACGTATACGACGGATCTTACCATGAGGTCGACTCTTCCGAGATGGCGTTCCACATTGCCGGATCCCTGGCATTCAAGGACGCGATGTCAAAAGCATCTCCGGTACTTCTGGAGCCGATCATGAGAGTTGAGGTTACAACTCCTGAGGATTACATGGGAGACGTTATCGGCGATATCAACTCCCGCCGCGGACGTATCGAAGGTATGGATGATATCGGCGGCGGCAAGATGATCCGCGGATTTGTTCCGCTGTCAGAGATGTTCGGATACGCGACAGACCTGCGTTCCAGAACACAGGGACGTGGTAACTACTCCATGTTCTTCGACAGATACGAGCAGGTTCCGAAGTCTGTACAGGAAAAGATCGTATCCAAAAAAGATTGATAAGATCCGGTGCCTGAGGGCACACAAAAAGCTTGCAAATATCCTTGATTTGCAATATAATCAAGGATAGCAGGTTCAAATCGAAATTATAGGTTGCCCAGAGGGCACGAGATGATTAAGGAGGACGTTTTAAAATGGCTAAAGCTAAATTTGAGAGAACCAAACCACATTGTAACATTGGTACCATCGGACACGTTGACCATGGTAAAACCACTCTGACTGCTGCTATCACCAAGACTCTTCATGAAAGACTGGGCTTAGGTGAGGCTGTTGCATTCGACAATATCGATAAAGCTCCGGAAGAGAGAGAGCGTGGAATCACAATCTCTACTGCACACGTTGAGTACGAGACAGAGAAGAGACATTACGCACACGTTGACTGCCCAGGCCATGCTGACTACGTTAAAAACATGATCACTGGTGCTGCTCAGATGGACGGCGCTATCCTGGTAGTTGCTGCTACAGACGGTGTTATGGCTCAGACAAAAGAGCACATCCTTCTGTCCCGTCAGGTAGGTGTACCTTACATCGTTGTATTCATGAACAAATGTGACATGGTAGACGATGAGGAGCTGCTGGAACTGGTAGATATGGAGATCCGTGAACTGCTCAACGAGTATGAGTTCCCGGGAGATGACACTCCGATCATCCAGGGATCCGCTCTGAAAGCTCTGGAAGATCCGAGCAGCGAGTGGGGAGACAAGATCATGGAACTGATGGATGCTGTTGACGCATACATTCCGGATCCTCAGCGTGACACTGACAAACCTTTCCTGATGCCAGTCGAGGACGTATTCTCCATCACCGGACGTGGTACTGTTGCAACTGGTAGAGTAGAGCGTGGTGTTCTGCATGTATCTGACGAGGTTGAGATCGTTGGTATCAAAGAAGAGACCAAGAAGACTGTTGTAACTGGTGTTGAGATGTTCCGTAAACTGCTGGATGAGGCTCAGGCTGGTGATAACATCGGTGCTCTGCTTCGTGGTATCCAGAGAACTGAGATCGAAAGAGGACAGGTTCTCGCAAAACCAGGTACTGTTACCTGCCATAAGAAATTTACTGCTCAGGTTTACGTTCTGACCAAAGATGAGGGTGGACGTCATACTCCGTTCTTCAACAACTATCGTCCGCAGTTCTACTTCAGAACAACTGACGTTACCGGTGTGATCGAGCTTCCGGCTGGAACCGAGATGTGCATGCCTGGTGATAACGTAGAGATGACCATCGAGCTGATCCATCCGATCGCTATGGAGCAGGGTCTTACTTTCGCTATCCGTGAGGGTGGACGTACAGTAGGATCAGGCCGTGTTGCTTCCATCATCGAGTAATCACGGGATACCTGAGAACGTGCCCGGCACGAATTTGGTAAGCGAATAGATTATCCTAATATAGAACACCGACAGGTGTATTGTGTTCAAGCGTAAGAAACCCGCAGAACTTCGGTTCTGCGGGTTTTTCTGTTTTAGAGAAATAAAATTTCGTGGTGGAAATGTCAAAAAGGGATTGACATTATGAAAAAATATTTTATAATAAATATACAAATAGCATAAGCGAGAAACGTGAAATCCGGCTTCATCAGTCATATTAGACAAAAAGAGGGCGTGTGAATTGGTGAAAAAGGACAAACTCGCAGGTGTGCTGAAATAAAATTTCATCATAAGGAGGGAAAACTATGAAATTTAAGACAGTCATGAAAAAAGTGCTCTCTGTAGCAGTTGTAGGTGCGATGGTAATGTCTATGGCTGCATGCTCCGGCGGCGGTGATTCCGCTGAGGAGACTTCCAGCGAGGAAAGTACTGAGAGCACAGAGGAAGCCACCGAGGAAACTGCAGACAGCGGTGAAGGTACAACGATCAAATTCCAGCAGTGGTGGGGCGCTGAGCTCCCGGAAGGTTATCTGGACGATGTAGTGGCTCAGTATAAAGAGGATACAGGAGTGACCGTAGAACTCCTGACCGCTCCTTGGGCAGATACAAAGACTGCAATCACTGCAGGCGCTACCAATGGAACCATCGCGGATATCATCAGTGTGGATGGTGCATGGCTTGCTGAGTTCGCAGACATGGGAATCATCACGGATGTGGAAGCAGCCGGCGTGGATACCAGTCTTGCAAGTGATGTATGGGAAGTTGACGGAACCAAATATGTTGTTCCGGTGAACGTTTTCGGATATCCGATGTACGCGAACATGGATATCTTAAATGAGGCAGGCGTGACAGAGGTTCCGACTACCTGGAGTGAGCTGATTGACGCTTGTCAGAAAGTTGCAGATGCAGGCTACTCTGCATTCGCTCTGAACCTGGGAACCACCAATGCCAACGGTATCCAGAACGTATTCGGCGGCATGGGATGGGCATCCGGAATCACCATCAAAGATGAGAGCGGCGCATACAGCACCGAGGGCAACGAAGGCCTGACCGCTCTTGCAGAGATGTTCAAGACCCTGTACGACAACGGCGGTCTGTATCCTGGCATGAGCACACTGGAAGAGTCTGAGATGACCAGTAACTTCGCATCTGGAAACTGCGCGTTCATTATGGCATCCGCAGCTACCATGAGCCAGTTCTCTGATATCAACTTCGAGGCAGTGGTACCTCCGGTACAGGACGGCTATGAAGGCGAGTCCGGTATCTGCTACGCATGCTGGGCAGTAGGTATCTCTGAGGCAAGTGAGAACAAAGAGGCAGCAGCAGACTTCATCAACTACCTGCTGGGCGGCCTGGACGGAACCGATGGTTCTGTATCCGCAGGACTGGCAGAGCAGATGTCTGCATTCCCGAACAGTACGGTTGCAGAGCCGGGTTACAGCTCCGCACCGGAACAGTTCCAGTCCTTCTATGAAGCATATCAGGATTGCTACATCATCAATGAGTACACCGGTCTTCCGAATGCTTCTGATGTAATGACCTCCATGACCAATGACCTGACCAAGTATCTGGAAGGTGATCTGGATTGTGAGACCATGCTGAGCAACTGGCAGGGATATCTTGATGAGGCCGGACAGTAATCCGGAGAGATTCAGGAGAGTCTGATAAAAAAGATGTAACAAATTAAAGAAAGAAAAGGGCGGGGCCAAAGACAGGATTTTGGCCCCGTTTCCTTAAGAGGAGAGAATCTTCTCTTTTGCAAGGAGGGATTTTTTTGAAATTGTTTGGAAAGAAGACTGCGCCATACAGATATCTGGCCCCGACGCTGATTCTGATGATCATCCTTCTGGTGGTACCCATCTGTATGGTCATTCGTTATTCCTTCCTGGATAAAGCGGTCGTATCTCCCGATCCGCAGATGGTAGGAGTTGAAAATTACGCGACCTTATTTGCAGACTCGCAATTCTGGAATGCGGTATCCAATACGATTATCTTTGTCGTAGTCAGTGTGATTGCCCATCTGGTAATCGGAATGGTTTTTGCAATGCTCTTGAACTCCAAGTATTTCAAGACCAGAACAAAGACCATTGCACGTGTGATCTACATTCTGCCGTGGGTGTTTACCGCATCGGTTGTGGCGATCTTATGGAAGATGATGCTGCAGCCTTCCGGTATCGTCAATTACCTGCTGAATTTCCTTCCGCAGGTTACGAGAAATACGGAGTGGCTGAGTAATCAGGATATCGCTCTTGCGGTAATCTGTTTTATCAATATCTGGTGTGGATACCCGTTCTACATGATCAGTATTCTGGCAGGCCTTCAGGGAATCTCCGAAGATCTGTACGAGAGTGCTGCCATTGACGGCGCAACTTTGACAAAGCGTTTTATCCATATCACCATTCCGCAGCTGAAACCGATTCTGATCAGTATCGCAATGCTGGATTTCATCTGGACCCTGCAGTCCTTCAACGTTATCTGGATGCTCACCGGAGGCGGACCGATTAACTCCACAGAAACTCTGAGTATCTACATTTACAGGCTGGCGTTCCAGAAACTGGATTACAGTATGGCAAGTACTGCCGCGACGGTACTTCTGGTGGTCTGTGTGTTTATCGCAATTTTCTATGTGAGACAGCAAAAGAAAGTGAGGGAATAGAGTATGGTTGGCAGTTACAAAAAATCGATCAAAGTCATAGTTTCTATTCTTCTGGTGCTGGGCGGCATTTTTGCGGCATTTCCCATTGTATGGATGATCTGTTCGTCTCTGAAAGACAATACCGCCATCTTTTCCTGGCCGCCGAAGTTCTTTGACGAGACGGCAAGCCTTGCATCCTACGCAGCTGTGCTTTTTGATTCGGAGAAAGTACGTTTCTTCATCAACAGTTATATCGTTTCCGCATGCGTGGTACTTCTGACACTGTTTATCGGAATTCTTTCGGCATACGCGTTCAGCCGTTTCGATTTCCCGGGAAAGGGAATTTTCAATTCTCTGATCGTAAGTGTGCAGGCAATTCCGCCGATCGTACTGTTGATCCCATATATGGGACTTATCGTGGCAATGGGCCTGTTTAATACCTACTGGGCGCTGATTCTTACCTACCTGGTGACTACGCTGCCCTATTGTATCCTGATGATGACCGGATATTTCAATACTCTGTCGAGGGAACTGGATGAAGCGGTTATGATCGACGGCGGTTCCAGATGGAAAGCTCTCTGGAGCGTTCTGGTACCGATTTCCATTCCGGGTATGGTTTCTGTAGGAATGTATACGTTCATGCAGGCCTGGAATGAGTACCTGTTTGCTCTGGCTTTGACACAGACTACAGACATGCGTACCGTGCCGATCGGTATCAACCTTCTGATGGGCCAGCATGCCTATGACTGGAGCCAGATGATGGCAATGAGTGTGTTGGGATCAATTCCTGTCCTGATTCTGTTTCTGTTCTTCCAGAAATACTTTATCGCAGGAATGTCCTCCGGCGGTGTCAAAGGCTGATCGGAAAACAAAAGAATCCTTGCATTGCTGCTGGTTGAGATGGCAGACAGTGCGGCAGAACATAATTTGGAAAGGAACCTACATAAATGGGAGACAAGATTGCAATCGGGTTTCATGCCTGTGTTGATTTTGAACTGAAATGGGATCAGAAAAAACTGGAAGAGTTGATTCGGATCTACGATATTCGAGAGGAAGAACTGACGACAGACCCTCACATTGACTCAGAGAGACAGCTTCTGGTTACCAGTCTCGGACACATGAAAGCAGGAATCGGCGCAGAATTTGTTCCAGAAACATCACAGATCTGCTTCGACTTTGCCCAGCGATTTGAGTATAAGATTACCATCGGAGGAACAGCGGCAAGAGCTGCCATAGCCATTGACAAGCTTGGCTATGAGAGCGCGCTGTCCATGGTATGTTATAACAAATATATCAAGGAACTATTGCCCGAAAGGGTACATTACTATTCGAATGTGGGCGAAAAACATGGGGATGTCTATCCTCATGTGGTGCTGTCCTATCCGGCAAACGCCCATATTCAGGCCAATGGCATTGACTTTGTCACGCCCCGGGAGAACCGTATGATGTTTTCCAGAGATGAAGACAGCCTGCAGATGGTGATTTCCCAGGGATTCGCGCCAATGCTTAAGGACGCGGAAGTTATGCTGGTTTCCTGCTTCAGCGAGGTACTGGACCGTGACATTCTCATGGAACGGATGGAACAGCTGAATCAGCTTCTCGCGGCGCTGCCAAAGACGGCGTATGTGATCAGCGAAGACGGCTGCTATATTAATAAGGAATTTCAGACTTATGTCCATTTTGCCCTTCGGGAGCGTCTGGATGCGCTGAGTATGAATGAGGATGAGATGCAGGAATACATCGGACGCCGGATTGATATTATGAATCCGGAGGAAGTGCTGGATGCGATTCAGTATATTTATGAAAAGATTCAGATTCCGCTTCTCATTGTGCATTCCGCGGCGTGGGCAATTGCCTACGGAAAGGACGCCGCATCCATGGGACATGTACTGGAAGGCGGTATTAACTCCGCGGCTACCAGGTTCCGGTTCGGAGATGAGTTTGGCATCAAGGAATATGAGGATACGGCGAAACTTGCGGTTCGGGAAGACAGTGTGGAGTTTGGCCGACGGCTGAAGGAACTGTCAGACCGCGAGATCTGCTGTGTGGCAAGCAAAGATCTGAGCTTTGTGGAACATCCGGTAATTGTCGGACTGGGAGACAGTTTTGCAGGAGGTCTTTTGCCGGAGCTGACTCTGGATAAAAGAATACAAACAAAAAGCAAGGAGGACTAGACAATGTACGAGAAAGTGGAAAACATACTGGAAATGGCGGAAGAAGGCAATACTGCCGCGATCGCGTTTATCTGTATGGATCATGTGATGGTGCAGTCTGTTGTGTGTGCCGCAGAGGCGACGAATACACCGGCGATTGTTATGCTTTATCCGGAACATGCCACAATTCAGAAAACCTGCACGAAGAGAGGATACGCGGAATCTTTCAAAGCGCTTGCGGATACGGTGAAAGTGCCGATCGGACTTCATGCAGACCATGATTATACCTATGAGGCAGTTGTGGAAACTCTGGAGAGTGGATTCGAATCTGCCATGATGGATGGTTCCATGAATGATCTTGATACAAACATCGCGCTCACCAAGAAAGTGGTTGAGAAAGCCCGTGCTATGGGAGCGGTGATTGAAGGAGAAATCGGACATGTGGGACTGGCTTCAGACAGTGCGAATGAGAATGAAGATCTCTTTACCAAACCTGAGGCTGCAGAGAAATTCTGCCGGGAGACAGGAGTTGCCTCTCTTGCGATTTCCATTGGAAATGCCCATGGAGAATATAAGGACACCCCGCATCTGGACATCAAACGTCTGGAGGAGATTGACGCGGCAACGGATACGCCTCTGGTGCTTCACGGCGGAAGCGGAATCCCGGATGATCAGCTTCTGGTGGCTTTTTCCAAAGGGGTACGGAAATTTAACCTGGGAACAGAGTTTTTGGGGAAATATTATGATGCAGTGGCAGAATTTGTGGCAATCAACGGGACAAATCCGGATCCGGTGAAAATTATTCATATGCCGGAGTTCGTTCAGTCTCGTCTTCAGCCTTATCTGGAGGAGAGAATGAAAACCCTGTGCCATTTCTGAGAAAGTATTTATGATGTCTTGAAAATTAGTTTAAATAAGCGTAAAATAAGATACCGTTAGGAGGAAGAAAACTATGTTAATGAATATGAAAGACATTCTGGCTGTTGCGAAAGAGCATAAATTTGCTCTTCCTGCATTCAACATCAGCGACTACTCTATGTTTCTGGGAATCATGGACGTTTGTGAGGAGACAAACTCTCCGGTGATCATTGAGATTCACCCGGACGAGCTGAGCTTCATTGGTTCTGAGATGGTGACAGCGATTAAAGAAAAGGCATACAAATCACCGGTTCCTGTATGTATCCATCTGGATCACTGCAGCGATTTCGGTAAGATTATCTGGGCAATCCAGAGCGGATTTACTTCCGTTATGTTCGACGGCGCAGAGCTTCCGTTCGAAGAAAATATCGCGGGAGCCAAGAAAGTGGTTGAGGCAGCTCATCCTGTGAATGTATCTGTGGAAGCAGAGCTTGGAACCATCGGTTCTCTGAATCCGGAAGATCTGGAAGGCGGCAGCGCGAAGATTATTTACACAGATCCGGATGACGCGGCAAAATTTGTGGCAGAGACCGGCGTTGATACTCTGGCAGTTGCGATCGGAACCTGTCATGGACTGTATCCGGCAGGCATGAAACCGGAACTGAAACTGGATATCTTAAAAGAGATCGAGGCAAAAGTGGATGTGCCGCTGGTTCTGCATGGCGGATCCAACAATCCGGACAAAGAGATCGGAGAGTCTGTGACTCTTGGTATCAACAAAATCAATATTTCCTCAGATATCAAAGCGGCTTACTTCCAGAAGATGAGAGAGGTTCTTCAGGATCAGAGCCTGAGAGAGCCAAACGTGATTGAGCCGGTATGTATGGAAGCGATGAAAGAAGTTGCCAAACATAAACTGGAACTCTTCCAGACTATTGGAAAGGCTTCCCTCTATAAATAAAAAATAGAATAATCTGAGGTGCGGATGGTGAGAAGAAATAATCGGAATGACAGTATTCTCGAAAAAGAAGTACTCCAGGTCATTGAAGAGGAGTACGGAAAAATCTTTTCTGCCGAGAAGAAAGTCGCAGATTATGTACTGGCGAATCCACAGCAGGCAGTGGACCTGAATGTGTCTGAACTGGCGAAAGCCAGCGGGGTCAGTGATGCCACGGTGGTCAGAATGTGCCACCATATTGGTTATGCCGGATATTACCAGTTCCGAGTCACACTTTCCAGAGATTTGGGCAAAAGAGAACAGATGGAAAATTTTGTCCAGAAGAGACAGGGTGCGGTTGCGCAGTTGTTTTCCTATTATGCGGAGACGATGATCGCGGTTGGAAAGCGCATCGATGAAAAAACCATGTGGGAATGCGTGAAACTTCTGAAAGACGCAGAGATGGTACATATTATCGCAG
This sequence comes from uncultured Blautia sp., assembly GCA_963927715.1. GTDB lineage: Bacteria > Bacillota > Clostridia > Lachnospirales > Lachnospiraceae > Blautia_A. The sequence goes on from CAWVBU010000003.1 coordinate 99,479, forward strand.
CGGGAAATTCCTGCAATGTATCCAGATACATGGGATTTCGGCTGGAGCGTATGGGAATCCGGAGTATTTACGATGATGTTCCGGAGTATTATATCAACCACATCAATCTCGCAGGAAAAGGTGAGGTACTGATTGCCATCAGTAAATCTGGAATTTCAAAGCCGGTGATCCGGGGAATGGAACTGGCAAAAGAAAGAGGCCTTAAAATCATTGCCATCACTGCCTCTGCGCAGTCTGCGGTATCGAGGCTGGCAGATTATCTGTTAATCAGCAGCGGAAAGCAGGAGCCGTTTATGATGGAAAAGGGATATGTTTACATCAACGAGTTCGCGATTGCGGAAGCCCTTTTGAATTTTGTCATGAACGAGGAACGGATTAAGAACAGACACGCCAATAAACCGGAGATTGTGCTGTCAGATTACAAATTGTAGAATCATTACGGCAGGGCCTGCGCTTCATGGATTTCGGCCATGGAGACGGTGCCCTGCTGTCTTATTTACAGAAAGGTTTTGCTTTGGACTGCGGCCAAGACAGTCCTGAAAAATAAGGAGGAGAATCGTAGATTATGAAACGTTCAAGAATTAATCAGGTTATTAAAGACATGGAACAGTTGATCAAAGAGCATAGATTTGAGCTCCCGCCTTTTGCCTTCTGGAGTGAGGAGGACTGGAAGAATGCCGGACATGAGTACGATGAGATTCGTGATAACTGTCTGGGCTGGGATATCACCGACTATGGCCTTGATAATTTTGACAAAGTTGGATTTTCTCTGTTTACCATCCGTAACGGAAATCAGAAAATGCCGGAGAAATATCCGAAGCCATATGCAGAGAAACTGCTGATGCTGTATGAAGGGCAGACTTCTCCCATGCATTATCACTGGCATAAAATGGAAGATATTATCAACCGGGGCGGAAATGACATCTATATTACCGTATACAATGGTGCGGAAGACGGAACGATGCTGGATACCGATGTGACCGTATACAGTGATGGAAAGAAAGAGATTGTTCCTGCGGGTACGAAGGTGCTTCTGAAACCGGGACAGAGTATCACCATCACCCCGTATCTCTATCATGACTTCATCGTGCCGGAGACGGGCGGAGCAGTTCTCCTGGGTGAGGTTTCCATGTGCAATGATGACGAGAATGACAACCGCTTCTATGAGCCCATGGGACGTTTCCCGGAAATCGAGGAGGATGAAAAGCCTTACCGTCTGCTGTGCAATGAATATCCGGCAGCCAAATAACAGGGGGAATCAAGGATGATCTATCAAATCGCCAATGAGCATCTGCAGGTTTCTCTCTCGGAGATCGGTGCGGAGATGAAGTCCATCAAAAAAGACGGTGCAGAGTATCTGTGGAGCGGGGATGCAGAATACTGGCCGGAGCAGGCCCCGGTGCTGTTTCCTTATGTGGGAAGATTCACAGAAGGAAAGTATACGCTCAATGGCAGAGAGTATGCCATGGACATTCATGGATTTGCCAGAAAACTGCCTTATCAGGTGGTGAGCCAGGAGGCGGACCGGATCGTATTCCGTCTGTTCGATAACGAGGAGACTTATCGCGCCTATCCTTATCATTTTATTCTGGAGATCGGATATGCGCTGAAAAGGTGTACCATAGAGATTACCTATCAGGTACAGAACGAGAATGGAGAAACGATGTACTTTGGAATCGGAGGGCATCCGGGATTTCGAGTACCGCTGGAGGAAGGCCTGGACTTTTCCGACTATTATCTGGAATTCGGCGGCAAGAGCCGTCCGGCGCGAGTGGGACATACACCTGCCTGCTTCCTGAGCGGCCGGGACGAGGAGTTTTCTCTGGAAGAAGGGAGGAGACTCCCGCTGGCACACACCATGTTCGATGAGGACGCTATTGTGCTGAAGGAGATGGCAGATGAGGTGACACTGAAGAGCGACAGAGGATCCCGGCAGGTACGGGTATCCTATCCGGATTGTCCTTACCTCGGCATCTGGCACGCGCCGAAAACCGAGGCGCCTTATGTGTGTATTGAGCCGTGGACATCCCTGCCTTCCAGACAGGATATCGTGGAGGAATTCCGCTATAAAAGCGACCTGATCCGCCTGAAAGCATATGGGAAATACGAGAATATCTGGTCGATTACGATTCCATAAAGTAATAAGAGAAACAAACCCTCCCAGCCAGGAGAAAACTGAAAAGGCTGGGAGGGTTTTTGTGCGATACACCGGTCATTGAGTTGCAATGCCACGAGATGAGCAAGGTATCGCGATGATCGGATAGGGGAAGGAATCTTCTCCTATCCGATCGGCAGAGAATGGATTTGAGAGGAAGTTTCGAAAATTTTAAGAATTTTTCAGTTATAAATGGAATGACAGAAAAGAAATAGCGGCGTATAATGAGAACAAAGAAAATCTAATTCTTAATCCTGCCCGATTCTGAGGGCAGTAATTTCAGGCCGTTCGGCCAAATTTTCAACGATTTTAAAATTTTTTATGGCCGGCACTGGAACGGGCCCAGAAGTCTGCACGAAATGTTGAATATGACAGGAATGCCCGAAAATATGATCCCTTATGTGAATGATTATCCCGTATGGATTCTGGAGACGGGAAGTTATCCGGCTCTGGAGAATTTTCATACGGATCTGAGAGTTGTTCTTGGGTTTCTTCAGCGTGCTGCGAAAAAAGAAGAGATGCGGCGCTGGGTGAAGGAAAACAAAAAAGAATTTCAGCAATTGGATGAAGACGCGTACGATCTGATTCAAGTGATGGCAAACACGAAAGGATTGGACGTATATGTGAAAAAATATCAGAGAGAAGGAGGAAAATTAGATATGTGTCAGGCAATCGAAGAAATGTTGGAGGATGAGAGAAGAGAGGGGATAGAACAAGGAATAGAACAAGGAATGGAGAGGGGGATCGGAGTTCTGCTTTGCTTTTGCAGGGAGCAGGGGATGGAAGCGGAAGAGATTGCCGAAAAGCTGAGAAGATATGGTTTGACGGATCAGGAAATTCTCCGATACACCAGGAAATAGATTTGCGCGAAAAGAAAAATTCTTTGGCTCCTATGGCGGAAGTGCTTGTCTTTTTTTCAGGTTCAGGATAATATAAAAAAAGACGCCTGGAATTTGATACAGTCGGAGGGAAAAGATGTTATATAATGAACGCGTTGAAATAATTATGCAGCAACTGCAACTGCAGGCAACTGTAAAGATCGGTGACCTCACTCAATTGTTGGGAGTTTCTGTGGATACTGTGCGAAGAGATCTCAGAAATATGGAGCAAAAAGGAATGATTCAATGTGTGCGGGGAGGTGCCTGCCTTCCGGGCAGTTTGTCCACATTTGCGAATTTCAAAGGCAGAGAAATTGTTCACAGTGATCTGAAACGGGAAGCAGCCAGAAAGGCATTGCGTTACGTGGAGAGCGGTTCGGTTATTGCCTTAAATTCCGGCACAACAAATACCATTCTGGCTCAGGAGTTGGTGCAGCGAAGCGACCCTTTTACAGTTGTGACCAATAATCTGGCAGCGATTCCTATTCTGATGCAGAATATGAATATTGAGTTGATTGCCGTTGGGGGAATGGTCGATGTGATGGAGCAGTCTACTTACGGTACGGTCTGCGAACAGGAATTTGCCCGCTACTATCCGGATGTGGCGTTTCTGTCTATCAATGCGGTTAATTATGAGGATGGTTTTACGGATTTCCGTTTTCAGGAAATGGGAGTCATTCAGCTCCTGGCGGAGCGGGCACAAAAAGTGCTGGCAGTCATGGATTCCAGTAAACTGGGGAAACGATCCAAAAAGAAAATTTTGAAACTGGATCAGGTGGATTGTCTGGTGATGGACAACCAGATTCCGGTAAAACTAAAAGAAAAATATCGTGATAAAGGCCTGCTGATTGAGTAGGCTTTTTCTTTTTACACTTCTTTACTGCTTTTTTACCTGTATTATACGCGAGTTTGCTTGATTGCGCTGTTTTTAAATGATAATATTGCAGCATAAAGAAGCAAAATAAAGCATAAAAGAAAGGAAAAACAGCAAAACGATGCAAAAGGAGTATGAAAAGCAGTTAAATCATTTCTATAATCCTGTGCATACCGTACAAGGACAGGGAGCTGTCCGGGAATTGTCTCTCCTTTTGAGGCAGATCCTCTCACCCCGGGAAAAGGTACTCTTGTTGGCCTGGGATGAATCGGTATTTGAACGGAAAGTATTTCAGAGTCTTGGACAGGAATTTTCTCTTCTCAGTCATTGTTTTACTGCGTCTAATCCTACGGTAGAACAGCTTTTTTCTCTGTACGAGGAGACAAAAGAAGAAGATCCGCAGGTAGTTATCGCAGTAGGCGGCGGCAGTGTGATGGATGTTGGAAAATCCCTGTGTTGTCTGTATGGCAGAGAGATTTCTTCTCCCCAGGTGCTTCGCCGCATCATTGTTGAGAAGGATTATGGAGTGCCAAGAACGCGCTGGATCGGCGTGCCGACAACCTCTGGTACCGGAAGTGAAGTGACATGCTGGGCGACGATCTGGGATCCACAGGAAGGAGTGAAGCGCTCTATAGAAACATCCTGGAATTATGCCTATGCAGCCATTGTCGATCCGGATCTGACGGCAGCTATGCCAGTGAAACTGGCAGTATCTTCCGCCCTGGATGCTGTGGCGCACGCTGTAGAAAGTTATTGGGCGAAAGGATCAAATATGACATCGAAAGTGCTGGCTTTAGGAGCTGTACAGGTGATCATGAAACATATTGATTGTCTGTTGTCCGGAGATCAGCAGGCACATGAATATATGTCCCAGGGGAGCTTGCTGGCCGGTATGGCCTTCAGTAATACGAAAACAACCGCCTGCCATTCCATATCCTATCCGCTGACTATGCAGTACCATATTCCTCACGGAACTGCAGTAAGTATGCTTTTAGGACCGGTGCTGAAGATTAATCTGGAGAACATGAAAAATGTTTATCCGCTTTTGAGAGCGCTGGGCGCGGAAAACGCAGAGGATTTGGATAAGAAAATACAGCAGATCCTGCAGCGGGCGGGGATTCCTTCTTCCCTCAGAGAGTGGAAAGTGGATCACAGCAGACTGCCGGAATTGGCCCGGCAGGGGCTGACCAAAGGGCGTGCAGATAACAATCCGGTAAATCTGACTCCGGATATGGTAGAACATTTGTTAGAGACTATTTACTAAAAGAAAAAGGAGATTTGGTTATGATTAAATTGAGAAAATGGAATGTTTTGGCGTTTGCAGCGATGCTGGGTGTGTCTGCGGTGATGACAGGATGCGGATCCGGAAGCGGAGAAGAAAGTACACAGAAGGCTGCGGACAGTAAAGAAGCAGCGGTTTCCGCGGGCGGAGAAGACGGTGTATTCACGATCGCTTATGCACCGAATGAGTCTACAGAACAAAGTACAGATGCCCGCAATGGTCTGGCTGAAGATCTGGAAGAACTGTTGGGATGCGAAGTAGAAGAGATCCAGGCCAGTGACTACAATGCGATTGTAGAGGCATTGCGAACTGACAAGGCTGATATGGCTTACATGGGAGCGCTTTCGGTGGCACTGGCAGAAGAACGGGCAGAAGCGGAACCTATTGTTATGAAGGCTGAGGACGGAGACCCGGAAAAAGCAATCTATCATTCTGTTCTCATTGCGCGTGCGGATAACGAAGGGGTCAATTCGATCGAAGATATCAAAGGAAAAACCATGGCTTTTGTGGATCCGGATTCTACTTCTGGAAACCTGGTGCCGACCTCAGAAATCATTCAGGCGTTTCCGGATGATGAGCTGAATTCGGACAAACTGCATACCAATGGCGATTTCTTTGAAGCGGTAAGTTATTCTGGTTCTCATCAGGCGGGGCTTCAGGCTGTGATGAAAGGAGATATTGATGTGGCGCCGATTTCTGACCAGATTCTGGCTTCGGAGATTGCCAATGGGAACGCTCAGGAATCAGAGGTGAAGATTATTCATGAGTCCGATGCCATTCCAGCGGAAGCAATGGTTGTGGCAAAGTCTATGGATGACGAGACCAGAGAAAAGCTGAAAGATTTTCTGGTTTCTTATGATAATGAGGCTTACTTCACGGAAGTAATTAAAAAAGAAGGAGCACGTTTCGTGGCGTGTGGCCCAAGTGATTATGAACCGATTGTGGAACTGAATCAGGTCATTAATCAGGAGTAAGGATCCCTGATGGAAGGAGTACGGAATGAACAGTATTTTAAGATTTGAGAATGTAAGCAAAGATTATCCTAACGGCGTTCATGCGCTGAAACATGTGAATTTTGAGGTGCAGGAAGGAGAATTTATCTCAATTATCGGCCCTTCCGGTTCCGGAAAATCAACAATTTTAAGGGCAATTAACAAGCTGATTCCCATCAGTGACGGAAAGATTGTCCTGGATGGAATTTCTGTGGAAGAGCAGAAAGGGAAAAATCTCAGATCCATGCGCCGGAAGGTAGGTATGATCTTTCAGAATTATAATCTGGTATATAGTCTGTCCGTACTTCAAAATGTGTTGCATGGCTGTCTTGGATCTATGGGAGGCCTCCGTGGAATTCTCGGACAATATCGGGAAGAAGATAAAAGAAGAGCCATCGATCTGTTAAAAGAGCTGGGAATGGAGCAGTTTTGTTATAACCGGGCCAGTGATCTTTCCGGCGGTCAGAAACAGAGAGTGGGAATTGCGAGGGCGATCATGCAGCAGCCGAAGCTCCTCTTGTGCGACGAACCGATTGCCTCTCTGGATCCTTCCAGTTCCAAGATCATTATGGATCTGCTGCGTGATATGACACAGAAGAGAAATATTGCCTGTATTGTCAATTTGCATCAACTGGATGTGGCTTTGAAATATTCAACCCGCATTATTGGGCTGTCAAAAGGTGAAATTGTGTTTGATGGAAAGCCGGGACAGCTGAATGAATACTTTATACAACAGATTTACGGGACATCCATGGAAAATCTGATGATGGGAGGTGGACAGGATGGGGAAAAAGATACCGCTGACTGCGCTTAGTCAGAAGCGTATGTATACCGGATTTTTTATAGCTGCCATAATTCTGTTCGGACTTACTTCTTTCTACACAAATTTTAATATAATGATATTGGTTAACAACGGGGATGCTTTCTGGGATTTTATTTTTCAGGATTTCCTGCCGCCGGTGCTGCCGAAGACCAGCCGGATTCCAGGTGTATTTGCCAGTGTGCTGGTGACATTGGCTCTGGCGATGTCTTCCACAACGATTGCAGCCATATTAGCATTTTTTGTCTCTTTATTCGGGAGTGAAAAGGTGTCTCCGTTTCCCAGGGCAGCAAAATATGTCAGAGGGTTTGCCACATTTCTTCGAAATATTCCGGCGCTGGTCTGGGCATTTATCCTGTTTTCATCGTTGGGAATTGGAACAGGTGTAGGATTTGTGGCACTTTGTATCACCAGTTTTGCATTTATGGTACGTGCGTTTGTGGAAACCATTGAAGATGTATCTCAAGACTGCGTGGAAAGTCTGCAGGCGGTGGGGGCCAGTTTTCCCCAGAGGGTGGCACAGGCGATTGTGCCTTCCTGTCTGAACGGATTTCTTTCCTGGTTTCTCTACTGTATCGAGGTGAATATCCGCGCGTCAACCATTGTAGGAATGGTAGGAGGCGGAGGGGTAGGACTTACTCTGTTTTCTTATATTAAAGGGTTTCAGTATGATGTAGCTTTGAGTATTATTCTTTTGGTCGCGTTTATGGTGATCGTTGTGGATCGCATTACCAGTATCTTGCGAAAGGAGATTCAGAAATGACAGGCGAAGTGACGCAAAAAGAAGTATTTCAACCTTTTGTTCTGGAAAGGAGTGGAAAAATATCCGTCAGCTGCAGGGAGAAGAATCGTTTTATTCCACGGTTTCTGGCGGCAGTTGTGATTCTCACGGTTGTCAGTCTTCTGTATTTACAGATCGACTGGCTGAAATTGATCCGTCGTATTCCGGAAGTCGGCGGTGTGTTCTGGGAGTTGGCGCATCTGGATTTTTCCCGTATGGATGTGATCGGAAGCGCCATGCTGGAGACAATTTCCATCGCTGTACTTTCCCTGCTTTATAGTCTGGTTTTTGGAATTCTTTTTGGTATGCTGGCGGCCAGAAATGTTTTTCGTCTTACATGGCTGGCAGTTCTGACGCAATCTTTTTTTACCTTTTTGAGAGCAGTGCCGACGCCGGTGTGGGTTCTGCTGATGATGGTATGCCTGGGTATGGGGCCGGAAGCGGGAGTAGCCGGTCTATGTGTGCATACGACTGCTTTTTTTACGAAATCTTTTGCCCAGAGTTTTGAGAGCATCCCGGATGAGACACTGGAGGCATTGGAAGCGGCAGGGGTCAGCAGGCTTTGTGTATTCAGAAATGCAGTCTTGCCGACGGCGTTCTCGCAGATTGTAGCCTGGACAGGAATGCGTCTGGAGACAAATTTTTCAGAATGTGCGATCCTGGGTATGGTGGGGGCCGGCGGCGTAGGCTTTGTAATTTCCAGAAATCTTCAGGGATATGAGTACGGAACAGCAGGAACCGCTATTCTTCTGGTATTTCTCATGGCTTATGCCATTGAACGGATGTTTGTGATGATTAAGAAGAAAATGTAGAAATTTTGTGCATAACAACGTAAAGTTCTGCGGCGTACCGCAAAAAAAGGAAGAGATGCGGTGCTGAAAAATGTTTTGCGTGGTAAATCTCCGGACGGCGTGCTACAATATATTTTGGAAATACACAAACAGTAAAAGAAAGAGGAAGAGGTCCGGATATGGAGATTGAGATCAGAGAATTTAAGAAAGCTGACAGAAAAGAGGCGGCTTCCATTTGGAACCGAGTGGTGGAGGATGGAGTCGCTTTTCCGCAGATGGAGCTTTTGGACGAGCAGACAGGAGAAGAATTTTTCCGTTCCCAGTCCTATACCGGTGTGGCATTTGACCGTGCGACGGGTGTTATGGTTGGGCTTTATATCCTGCATCCCAACAATGTGGGCAGATGCGGACATATCTGCAATACCAGTTATGCAGTCCGCGCGGATGTGAGAGGACAGCACATCGGAGAGCAGCTGGTCCGGCACAGTCTGGAAATGGGAAAAAAGCTTGGCTTTCGGATTCTGCAGTTTAACGCGGTGGTTGCAGATAATTACGCGGCTCTGCACCTTTATAAAAAGCTTGGGTTCGTGCAGCTGGGCGTTATCCCGGAAGGATTTCTTCTGAAAGACGGGAGATATCAGGATATCATTCCGCATTATCGGAAATTATAGGGTTATGCCGGAAGAGGAAAAATTGTTAAAAAGTATTTTATTTCTGAGCACACTGGGAAAACTATTCCTGTGTGCTTTTCTTTTGTGTCAAAAATGAATGCCGCGAAAATGGAGCTGATATAGTATAGCGGGAGAATATGCGAATACTTTAACAATACACGATAGATTTCTCTTTGACAGAGAAAACCAGATGGAGGGAGACAGAAGTATGCGAAACGAAGAAGTCCGTGGATTTCCCGGCGGGATTCATCCCACAGACGGCTGTGATAAGACGCTGACCATGGGCAGGCCGGTCCGGGAATACTGGCCGGATACGGTGACAATTTTAAGCGAACAGTCTTTGAATGCCCGCTGTCGGCTGCTTGTCAGACAAGGGCAGAGGGTAACGGCCGGACAGCGTATTGGAGAACCGGAGAGTTTCACGGCGGCACCGCTGCATGCCAGCGTGAGCGGAACGGTGACAGAAGTCAAGCCGGTAACCATGCAGGGCCAAGAGATGATGGCCTGTGTGATCCGAAGAGAAGAGGAGCCGGTAACGGAGACTTTCTCCTATGAGAGGGAAGCGGCAGATCTTACCGGTCTGTCGGAAGAAAAGATCGTGGACGGTCTGCTGACCGGAGGGCTGATCGGAATGGGCGGCGCCGGGTTTCCGGTTCACAGAAAATATGAAACGGTGAAGAGAATTGATACGATTCTGATCAATGGAGCGGAATGTGAACCCTATCTCACCTGTGACTGCCGTGTCATGCTGGAACACGGATACGCTGTGGTAAATGGAACCCGTCTGATGCAAAAAGCCGCCGATGCGGATCAGGCTTATATCTGCATTGAGGATAATAAGCCGGACGCAATTTGGAATCTGCGTACAATTCTGGAAAAGATGACAGCAGACGGCGTTTTTTCGCAGGAAAAACCGGTACAGGTGAAGGTATTGCCTACGAAATATCCTCAGGGAGGGGAACGTCAGCTGATGGAAAGTGTTCTGGGGAGAGAGGTTCCCATGGGAGGACTGCCGGCGGACGCAGGCGTGATTGTGTCCAATGTGGGGACCGCGAAAGCAGCGGCAGACCGGGTACTGGGGAGCCGGCCGCTGACGTCCAGAATTGTCACAGTAACCGGCGAGGTGAAGGAACCGGGGAATTTTCTGGTTCCCATCGGCACCTCAGCCAAAGAGCTGATCCGGCTTTGCGGGGGTGTCACGGTTTCAAAAAACCGGGTGATCGCAGGCGGTCCCATGACAGGTTCGTGTTACGCGGTGAACTGGGAGGACGGGGGAGATCTTTTCTATGTGACGAAGAGCACTTCCGGAGTTCTGGTGCTTCCGGATAGAACATACCGGGAATCCCCGTGTATCCGCTGTGAGGGTTGTCAGAAGGTGTGTCCGGTGGGATTGATTCCTTATCAGATTGATTTCGCGTATCAGGAGGGGGAGTATGATTTGTGTGAGCGGCTTTACGCCAGCGAGTGTATTGCCTGCGGCTGCTGTTCCTATGTATGTCCCTCCCGCCGGGAGCTGACGCTCCGGACAAGACTGGCGAGAGATATCGTCAAACAGCGGATGAGAGAAAGGGCGGTGAGAAAAGAATGAATCAGGAAAGGACAGTGAGCAGTCCTCATATCCGTGGGGAGAAGACAACCGCTCAGATTATGCGCAGTGTGGCACTTTCATTGATGCCGGCGCTTCTGGGGGCAGTTTATTATTTTGGCATCCGGGCCTTGTTTCTGACCAGCGTGTCAATGGCAGTGTGCGTGATCACGGAATATCTCTGGGAGAAAGTGACAGGGAAGCAGATCACGGTTTCCGATTTCAGCGCTGTGGTGACAGGAATTCTTCTGGCGTTTAATATGCCGGTGACGGTGCCGCTTTGGGTTCTGACTGCGGCGGATATTTTCAGTATCCTGATTGTGAAGCAGATGTTTGGAGGAATCGGAGGGAATTTTGTCAATCCGGCCCTGATGGGACGACTTCTGGTGATGGCGGCGTGGCCGGGCGCGGTGATGCAGTACACGCAGCCGCTGGGAATGGACGCAGTCTCACAGGCTACGGTTTTGAGCGCGATGAAGGCAGGAGAGACCGCCGGATGCAGTGATCTGCAGATGTTTCTGGGAGAAATTCCAGGCGCGCTGGGAGAGACCAGCAAACTTTTGCTGCTGGTCGGGTTTGGCTATCTGTGTTACATGGGCGTTGTGAATGCCGGAGCAGCGCTGACCTATATTACCACGGTAACCGTGCTGACTTTTATCTTTGGCCCATCCGGGCTGTTTACCGGCGATATTCCGGGAAATTTGCTGAGCGGCGGATTGATCCTGGGAGGCTGTTATATGCTGACGGATTATGTCTTTGTCTCTCGCAGGGGAAAACTCATCCATGCGGCGGCAGCAGGGGTGATCACGGCGGCAATCCGGATTTTCGGTTCTTATCCGGAGGGAGTTTGTTTCGGGATCCTGACGGCGAACTGCCTGGCAGGCCTGCTGGCGCTGCTTTGCAGACAGCACATCTACGGAGTACAGAAAAAAGAAGCATAAGGAGAGAGTAAGAAGATGAAAAATAAAGAAGTTCGAGGAATTCTGGTATTGGCAGTTGTGACAGCGCTTTCGTTCGGAGTCATTCTCGGATCCAATGCGCTGGCGAAAGATACCCAGGGAGGAGAAAGCCAGGAACCGGCGCAGGGGATGGAAGAACTGAAGGTCACGGACGCGGAAAATGTAGAGAAAGCATACCGAACAGAAGAGGGATATCTGGTGACGGTCAAAGAGGCCGGATACGGCGGGGATATGGAACTGGATATCTCTTTCGGTGAGGACAAAAGTACAATTACGAAAGTGGAAGTAACGCAGCAGACAGAAACCGAAGGTGTCGGGACTAAGATCACAGAAGCGGATTTCCTCGGACAGTTCGAAGGCGTACAGGCTCCGGTCTATCTGGAAGGAAGGAACGCGCAGACAAACGACGAGACTGGCGGTGACAAGATCGCGAGTGATGAGCAGGAGGAATCGTCCGGAGCAGTGCCGCAGGACGGAATTTATGAAGCGAAGGCCAGGGAAGCCGATGAGAATGGTTATACCGGACAGGTTTCCATGACGGTACAGGACGGAAAAATCACAGAAGTGAACTGGGACTGTGTGGACGCGCAGGGAAATAAAAAAAGCGTACTCTCTGAGAAGGGAGAATATGTGATGACAGAAGACGGACTGACCTGGGCAGAACAGTCCGAGGCACTGGCAAAGGCAGTGATTGAGAACCAGTCTCTGAATTTCCTGACTATGGATGGGCAGGGAAAGACAGACGCGGTGTCCGGAGTGAGCATCAATATCAGCCAGTTCGTGGATCTGGCAGGACAGTGTCTGGTACAGGCGGGAGCCGATGCGCCGGAAGTGTCACCGGAGGCGGCTTTGGAGGATCAGACGCCCTTGGAGGGAACCAAGGTGGATGCGGTATCCGGCGCGACGGTTTCCTCCGAAGCCGCAGTCAGGGGAATCAATCATGCTTATGAATTTTTGAAGACCGTAGAGTAAGGGGATCAAGAGATATGAAGAATGTGAAATATCCGGCAGAGGCTTTTGCCCTGGGGATTCTGCTGTTCTCTTCTGGAATGAAAGAGGCGTTCGCAGCGGGAATTCTGGTGCTTGCCTCTGCGGTGTTCGCGGAGCTTTTCAAGAATCTGCTGGAAGATGCCCTTCCGGACTGGAGTCTGAAAGGATGTGTCCTGATTGCCACGGCATCGATTACCGCCAGTGCTTTCCGGCTGGGATTTTCTGTCCTGGAGATTCCGGTGGATATGGGAATGTGGCTGCTGACCCTTGGTATCGGCCTGCTGTCGGCCAAGGCGGCGCTCTGGAATGGATTTCAGGCAGAGTATGGCAAGATGCTCTGTGAATCCGCTTTTTTGTGGGGGTTTTGGATTATTTTGGCGATCGGGAGAGAATTTCTGGCGGGAGGAAGAGTTTTTGGTAATCTCCTGGTGGAAAGTGCTCCGTTCTTTTCTGCAAGCTTCGCGCGGGCGGAGTTCGGATTCCTGGCAGCAGGTATGGCGCTTGCTTTTACCAACGGAATTCTGAGGGAAAAATGTCAGAACACGCAGAGCCTTCTCCTGGTTCTTCCGGCGGTGATTTACGTCCGGCCATTTGAGATGGCGAGTTTTGGGGAACTTGTGGGAATTCTCTGGGCCGCGGCGGTCCCGGTTGTCCTGTTTCTCTCTGTGAAAAGGATGCTGAAATTTTCTCCGGTGGGACCGGCTTACCGGGGGCTTCCGGTGGAGATGCTCTCCATGGGCCTGATTTATCTGATTCTGGGCGTCTATTAGAAAGAGCGGAAAATAGAAAAAAGATTCCCCCGGATCTTCGAGATCTGTGACAGAATATCACAGTCCTAAAGATTCAGGGGAATTTTTAATTTTCCTGTATCAGTTGGATTTCTTCCTGAAAGTGGTCGCTGTAATGCAGCTGATAGTCTTCCGTGATAAAGACTGCCTGTACATCAGGGAGACCGTTGATCAGCTCCATGCCCTTTTCCAGACCGAGGGCGAAACAGGTGGTGCTCAGTCCGTCTCCATCGGTGGATTCCTCGGAGATGATGGTCACAGAGATCAGATCGTTTTCATAAGGGTATCCGGTTTTGGGATTTAAAATATGGTGATAGAGAACCTCGTCTTTTTCAAAAAAGCGTTCATATACACCGGAAGATACCACAGATTTACCGGAGATTTCCATAATAGCTGCGGTCTCGCTCCGGTCAGCAAAAGGTTTGCGGATTCCCACATGAAAAGGAGTTCCGTCCGGTTTGTTTCCCACACACAGGACGTTTCCGCCCAGATCAATGATGGCGCTTTTCACGCCTTGGTCCAGGAGGTATTCTTTCATCTGATCGGCGATATACCCTTTGGCGATCGCTCCCAGGTTAATCCCCATGCCTTCTTTTTGGAAATGGATCCGGTTTCCTTCCAGAATGACATCCCGGTAGTCTACCAGAGGAAGGGCGGCATCGATTTCTTCCTGATCCGGGACAATGGCTTCTCCGGAAGTGAAGTCCCAGAGAGAAGAAACGGGTTCGATGGCGATATCAAAGGCGCCGTCTGAGAGGCGGCAATATTCCAGTCCGCGGGCAATCAGGTCAGCCGTCTCATCGGACAGCTGGTAACTGCCGTTTTCCTGGGGGAGTTCCCCATGATTGAGACGATAGATTTCACTGGTCTTTTGGGTGGGACTGAACAGGTCTTCATATTTCTGGCAGAGATTCATCACACCGTCCAGAATGGTTTCGTCTCTGGAATCATAGAGAGTTACGCTTACGACGGTGTTGAGCAGGTAATCGGTTTTGGAGATCGGCTCGGACGTCTTCAGTTTTTTTTCATAGAGAAAAGCAAAGACCAGGAGGATGAGAAGGAGAATCACCATCACGGCTCCGGCGGCTTTCTTTTTTGATGCGGACATTTCCTTTTTCCTTTCTGCAGGTGTTTTGTCATTTCTTTATTGTAAAAGCAGAGAGATTGCCCTGTCAAGGAAAACCGCAGGAGCAGGGAATCCTTTTTGTTTCCGGGATTTTGTTTCCGGGAAATGCCTTGCGCAGAGCGGGGGCTTGCGGGAAATTCCGGATTCTGATACAGTAGGGGGAAGAGCAAAAGACTCTGGCATTGTTTCAGAGAAAGGAGCAAAGACATTGAAGATAACCTATATTGCGCACAGTGGTTTTCTCGTGGAGTGGGAACACAGTGTATGGCTGTTTGACTATTATAAAGGAGAAATTCCGGTCTTTTCCCGGGAGAAAAAACTTCTGGTATTCGTCAGCCACAGCCATGAAGATCATTTTAATCCGGAGATTTTTCAAAAATTTGCAGAGTATCCGGATGTGGAATATATTCTGGCTTCAGAAATCCGGCACAAGGTTCGAAAACTTGCTCTTTCGGAGGAGCAGACCGGGAAGATTGTCTTTTTGAAACCGCGTCAGTCCTGGGAACTGACGGATAGAACGGGACAGAAGATCCTGGTGTGGACTTACCGGTCCACCGATCGGGGCGTTGCGTTTCTGGTGGAATATAAAGGGAAAAAAGTTTACCACGCCGGCGACCTGCACTGGTGGGTCTGGAAAGAGTATTCCAAGCAGAGGAACAACAATATGACTGCGAATTATCAGAGAGAAATTCAATTCCTGAAAGAAGAGGCAGGCAGGATTGATGCTGCCTTTCTTCCTCTGGATCCGCGGCAGGAGGAATGGTATCGGCTGGGTATGGACTATTTCCTGGAACAGATCGATGTGGAGACGGCAGTTCCCATGCATTTCTGGGGGGATCACTCTGTGATTGGACGTTACAAAAGTGAGGCCGGAATCGTTGGAAAGAAAGTGGAAGATATTCCGCGGGAAGGATATGAGATCCTGTTAGAATAATAAGAAACCGCCTGAGACGGATTGCACATTGATCTGACCCCAAAAAGTTAGACAAAATTGGTGGTTACGCAACTAACGAGGATTGAATCCTGTATTGTACGGGACTCAGTCCTTTTAGTTTGCTCTTAATACGTTTATTATTATAGTAATCTATATATTTTTCCAATTCAATTTGGAATTCTTCCAGTGAAGAAAACTCCCTCAAATATAACAGCTCTGATTTCAATAACCCGAAGAAGTTTTCCATTACTGCATTATCAAGACAGTTCCCTTTCCTTGACATGCTTTGCCGTATTCCTTTATCCTTTAACCGTTGTTGATATGCCTTATGTTGATACTGCCAGCCTTGATCCGAATGAAAAATAAGCTGCGTGTTATCGGGTATTTTTGCGAACGCTTTATCCAACATATCCATCACTTGATTTAAAACAGGAGAATTGCTGATGCTATAACTTATAATCTCGCCATTGTACATATCTAAAATAGGAGATAAATACAGCTTTGTTCCAAAAAGCGAAAACTCCGTAATGTCTGTCGTCCATTTCTGGTTTGCTTTTTCCGCTTTAAAGTTTCTTTGGAGGAGATTAGGAGCAATCTTTCCTACCTGTCCTTTATAAGAACGATACTTTTTCATCCTGACCATGCATTTTAAGCCTAGGATTTTCATGAGCCGCTGTACGGTTTTGTGGTTGATCTGATAGCCCCGATTACGCAGTTCCATTGTGATTCTTCTATATCCATACCGGCCTTGGTTTTCGTGATATATCACCTGGATTTCGTTTTTGATATCGGCATATTTATCAGGGCGCTTCATCTGCTTGATATAGTAATAGTATGTGCTGCGCGGCATTTCGGCAATACTCAATAGTGCTGTCAGCTTATATTTCTGCCTTAATTCTGTAATGACAGCTACTTTATCGTTTTCTCGGATTTTTCCCGCTCTTGAATTAAGGCATTTAATTTTTTTAAGTATTCATTCTCCATTCGAAGACGCTGTACCTCTGCTAAAAGGTCTTCGTTCTCATTTATATTTTTCTTAGGTTTTCGTGGCTTTTTAATCCCCATTTTTGATGCCCTGCCTCTCCGTTCTTCATACAGAGCTTCTTTTCCTTCTGAATAGTAGATATGCTCCCATCGATTAATCAAATCCCGACAAGGAATATTAAAATGAGCAGCCGTTTTTCGAAGAGAAGATCCTGTATTATGCATATATTCTACGACAGAAATTTTAAAATCGCCACTGTATTTTCTGGGTCTTGTATGTAGTCCTTCTACACCATGTTCCAAGTAAGCATCTCGCCATTTTTGGATATCACCTTTGTGTACATGATATTCTTCTGCCAGTTTTTT
This sequence comes from uncultured Blautia sp., assembly GCA_963927715.1. GTDB lineage: Bacteria > Bacillota > Clostridia > Lachnospirales > Lachnospiraceae > Blautia_A. Next base: position 116,455 of record CAWVBU010000003.1, read on the forward strand.
AACGCCAGCTGTTCCTTGCAAATATTTTTGTACAATTTCTAACTTCAGTTCTGTTGAATACATCTTTTTTCCTGATGGCATGAAAAAACCCCTTTCATTAGACTTTTATTTTGTCTAACAAAAGGGGTTCATTTCACATCCTCCGTCACAGGCGGCTTTTTTATGTCAGGTCCATTCAAAGATGAAAAAAAGTGGTTACTCTGCAGTCTCTTCGTTCAGTTCAGAAGTACAGTGCGGGCAGCGGGTTGCCTCGATGGAAATCTCGCTCTTGCAGAACGGGCAGACTTTGGTAGTAGGAGCTGCCGGCTCTTCTTTTTTCTTGCCCAGAGACATCAGCGTGTTGATTCCCTTCAGCATACAGAACAGTACGAATGCCATGATCAGGAAATTGATCAGAGCGGAGATGAACGCAGATGCGAAGCCGGCCACATCCTGCAGGTTGTACATCTGACCGCCGGTCACGAAATTCAGAACCGGATTGATGAAGTTGTCGGTAAGAGAAGTAACCAGACCGGTGAACGCACCTCCGATGATAACACCGACTGCCATGTCCATCATGTTTCCACGCAGGGCGAAGGCTTTAAATTCTTCGATAAATTTTTTCATTTGTGAACTTCCTTTCTTATAATAAAACTATCTCAAAACCTATAGTACTATACCAAAAAGCAACAGAAATAGAAAGAGTTTTTTTCAAAAACAAAGAAAAAAAGAATGTACATTCAAAAAAAACCGGGGTTTCGGGTATGCTAGGTTTGCGATTCCGGGCGGAATAGAGTAAAATAATGGCAGAGAACAAATCGGAGAGGAGGCGTCGGCATGAAGAAATTTGGACGTTCATCGGAGGAAGTAAAAGAAGTGAAACTGTGTTCTGTGGGAGACCGGATTCAGGCGGAGATGCTGCTGGAGCTTCTTGGGAAAAACCAGATTCCCGCGTACCGGCAGGGCGATCTGATGGATCTTTACGGGGGCAGCTCTCTGGAAGGGGAAGATATCTATATCCGTGAGGAAGATTTGGAAAAGGCAACGGAACTTTTAAGAGAATTAGATATGGAACTGGATCTGGAATAGAAAAAGGAGGATGATATCAGTGGAGAACTATTTAGGCGAGCAGATTCCCAAGCTGGGCTTTGGACTGATGCGACTGCCAATGCTGGGCGATGAAGTAGATCTGGAGCAGACGAAGAAAATGGTGGATCGGTTTCTGGAGAAAGGATTCTGTTATTTTGACACGGCGTACGGCTATTTGAACGGAAAATCCGAAGAAGCCATCAAAAAGGCGCTGGTGGACCGTTATCCGAGAGAAAAATATCTGTTGGCCACAAAACTTCCGGCCTGGGCGGGAGCAAAGACCAGGGAAGAAGCACAGCAGATGTTTGAGACGTCCCTTGCGAGAACCGGAGCGGGATATTTTGATTTTTATCTTCTCCACAACCTGGGAGAGAAACGTACCCACTATTTTGACGATTATGATATCTGGAATTTTCTGGCGAAGAAAAAAGAGGAAGGTCTGATCCGTCATCTGGGATTTTCTTTCCACGACAAAGCGGACGCGCTGGAAGAGATTCTGAATGCTCATCCGGAGATGGATTTCGTGCAGCTGCAGATCAATTACGCGGACTGGGAAGAGCCGACTATCGAATCCAGAAAGTGCTATGAGACGGCGAGAAGACACGGCAAACCGGTTGTGATCATGGAACCGGTGAAGGGAGGAAATCTGGCGAACCCTCCTAAGGAAGTGCGAAAGCTTTTCGAATCGGTAAATCCGAAAGCGTCGCCGGCTTCCTGGGCGATTCGCTACGCAGCTTCTCTGGATGGCATCATTACGGTTCTCTCGGGTATGTCCACGCTGGAACAGATGGAAGACAATCTCTCTTATATGGAAGATTTTCAGCCGCTGAACGAGCAGGAACAACAGACCATTGAAGAAGCACGGCAGATTATGGACGAGATTCCAACGGTTCCCTGTACGGCCTGTGCTTACTGCATGAAGGGATGTCCGCAGAATATTCCGATTTATGGAACCTTCCAGGCAATCAATCTCTATAATCTGTATGAAAATCTGGAGGGAGCGAAAGGTAAATACGCCTGGTGGACCGTGGAGCAGAAATACGCGAAAGCTTCCGAGTGTATCGAGTGTGGCCAGTGTGAAGATGTCTGCCCGCAGCATATTTCCATCCGTGAAGAGCTGAAAAAAGCGGTAGAAATCCTTGAAAAATAAGAAAATATCGAAAAAAAGATTAGAAAGCTAAAATTTTCAGAAAAAGATTGCGGCGCATTGCGGAGAATGTTATACTGAGGACATCCCGTAAGAACGTATTCTCTGACGCGGGAAAAAGCGCGGAAGAAAAAGAAAACGGGATCAGAAAGGAGAAAAACAATGGCAGATTTAAAAGGTACAAAGACAGAGGCGAACCTGAAAGCTGCTTACGCAGGAGAGTCTGAAGCAACCAATAAATACACGTATTATGCGTCTCAGGCAAAGAAAGACGGCTATGTACAGATTTCCAAGATTTTCGAGGAGACTGCTGCCAACGAGAGAGAGCATGCGAAAATCTGGTTTAAGCTTCTGCATGGCGGAAAAGTGGGACCGACCACAGAGAACCTGAAAGATGCGGCGGCAGGCGAGAACTATGAGTGGACAGATATGTACGCGACGTTTGCCAAAGAGGCGAGAGAAGAGGGATTTGAGGATATCGCGGTGCTGTTCGAGGGTGTTGCGGCCATTGAGAAAGAGCATGAAGCCAGATATCGGAAACTTCTGTCCAATATTGAAGGCGGTCTGGTCTTCTCCAGAGACGGAGACACGATCTGGCAGTGCGCGAATTGCGGCCATATCGTGATTGGAAAAGAAGCACCGGAAGTTTGTCCGGTGTGCGCGCATCCGAAAGCTTACTTCCATATTAAAGCAGAAAATTATTAATGGATTAGGAGAGGATCCGCCAGAGCGGATTCGAGAAGACAGTCTGACTCCGGCTGCCGTGAAAACGGCAGCCGGAGTTTTTCTAATGTCCGGAAGTGATTTTCAGACCGATGATTCCGCACAGAAGAAGAAAGACAAAAAACATCCGGGCGGGGGTGAAAGCTTCTTTGAAGAGAATGATTCCCGCGATGACAGCTCCCAGAGCTCCGATGCCTGTCCAGATAGCGTAAGAAGTCCCCAGGGGGAGGGTTTTGGTCGCCTGAGACAGGAAAAGAAAGCTGAAAATCATTCCCACAATGGTTAAGACGGTGAATTTCATCACAGTGAATCCGTTGGAGAACTTCAGACAGGTGGACCAGAACACCTCCAGAAGTCCGGCGAAAAATAAATAGATCCATGCCATAATACGTTCCTCCTGATTTCTGATTTGCAGAAAATGTCTGCAGGTTTTTCTCCGAAAATAAAAAAAGCATCTATACCTGTATCTCCTGTGGCCTGCGGATACAAGGATAAATGCGATTTATTTACCCGGCGGCAAATAAACTGATCTTAGTATAGCACATCGGAGGCAAAAAGCAAGTTCTTTCGGCTGAAAAATTGTGAAAAAAATAACTCACTATCCCCCTATGGGGCTTGCGGGAAATCCGGGCAGGCGATATACTCTTAAAAAGAAAACAGGGAGGACCCGCCCGCGGGTCCAAGACAGATAGGGGAAACTATGGGAAAATACGTGAGAAAGCGGCTGCTTCAGCTGATTCCGATCCTGCTGGGGATTACGCTGTTGTCTTTCATCCTGACCAATGTGAGCTCCTCCGATGCGGTCGACGCCATGGAGAGCAGCCGGGGAATGGCGATGTCGGAGCAGGAGAAAGAAAAGATGCGGGAAGAGCTGGGACTGGACAGACCGCTGGCGGAACAATATATTGTCTGGCTGGGAAATGTGATCCGGGGAGACATGGGAGAATCCTTTGTGTCCGGGGAACCGGTCGCGGCGGCTTTTCTGGAGAAACTTCCGGCCACCATTGAGCTGGCAGCCGCATCGATTCTGGCAACGGTTCTGATTTCGGTACCCCTTGGAATTCTCTCGGCGGTGAGACAGAATCGTTTTACCGATTACCTGATTCGGTTTTTCAGTTTTGTGGGAAATTCGCTGCCGAATTTCTTTGTCTCGCTTCTGCTGATTTATCTTTTTTCTTTGAAATTAAATCTCCTGCCGGTTATGGGAAGCTCCGGAGGGCTCAAAGGACTGATTCTTCCGACAGCGACGTTGGCCTTGTCCATGGCTTCCAAATATACCCGGCAGATCCGGGCGGTGGTTTTGGAAGAATTGGGGAAAGACTATGTCCAGGGAGCCAGAGCGAGGGGAATTGCGGAGAGTAAAATTCTGTTTTCCAGTGTTTTGAAGTCAGCGATGCCGACGATTGTGACGCTGCTGGCTTTGTCTCTTGGTTCTTTGCTGGGCGGAACCGCGATTGTGGAGTCTATTTTTATGTGGGACGGTGTGGGAAAGATGGCCGTGGATGCCATTACCATGCGGGATTATCCGGTGATTCAGGCCTATGTGGTCTGGATGGCGGTGATTTATGTGGTGATCAATCTGATCACAGATCTGGTGTATCGTGTGCTGGATCCCAGGATCCGTCTGGGGGAGGAGGAACGGTCATGACAGAGCTTTTCGTGCGCGGACAAAGCCGCAAGAGGGATCCGGTGAAAATCAAGCTGGCGGTCTTTGGCGGTCTGGCCGGCCTGTTGGTTCTGACCGGATTGTTCGCCCCCTGGCTTGCCCCGTTTGACCCTTATGAACAGGAGCTTGGAAATGCGCTGACGCCGCCCTGCGCGGAGCATCTTCTGGGGACAGACCGCTATGGTAGGGATATGCTCTCGCGGGTGATTATGGGAGCAAGATCCTCGATTTTTTCCGCGGTGCTGCTGGTGTTGATGATTACGGTTCTGGGAAGTATCGTGGGAATTCTCTGCGGATATTATGGGGGAAAACTGGATACAGTTCTGATGAGGACTTCGGATGTGTTTCTGGCGTTTCCGGGGATGGTATTCGCCATTGCCGCGGCTGGAGTTTTCCAGGGGGGAATCTTAAGCGCGGTAGCGGCTCTGGCATTGATTACCTGGCCCAAATACGCGCGAATCGCCCGAAGCCAGGTTCTGACGGTAAAAGGAATGACTTTCATGGAAGCCGCGCGGCTGTCCGGTTCCGGAACACTTAAGATTATCTGCCGGCATATCGTGCCGAACATTGCGGGACCGGTGATTGTGACAGCGGTACTGGATATCGGGACAATGATGATGGAAATCGCAGGGCTTTCTTTTCTGGGTCTGGGGGCGGCGCCGCCCACAGCCGAGTGGGGATCTATGATGAGCGATGGGAGAAGTCTGCTGCAGATCTCACCCTGGGTGATCCTTGCCCCGGGATTTGCCATTTTCATCACGGTTATGGTATTTAATCTTCTGGGAGATACGGTGAGAGACCTTCTGGATCCCAGAAGAGGAAAAAAGGAGGTCGAATCGTGAAAGATCAGGCATTGCTGGACGTCCGGAATGTGGAGATCTGTTATGAGGGGGAACCAGTGGTGCGGGAAGTGACCTTTCAGATGCAGCCTGGAGAGATTCTGGGAATTGTAGGAGAGTCCGGGAGCGGAAAGAGTACGCTGATCCGTGCGGCGATGGGGCTTTTGGGAAACCGTGGAGCGGTGACCAAAGGAGAGATTTTCTACCGCGGACAGAGTGTGACAAAAGCGCGGGATCCAAAGCTGCGCAGACTGCGCGGACCTGCCATAGGGATGATTTTTCAGGATACCAAAGAGGCACTCTGTCCGGTGCGTACCGTTGAGGAACAGCTTTTCGAGAGCGTGCTGCAGCATGAGAAAGTCAGCCGCCGGGAGATCCGTGACCGGGCGCTGGAACTTTTCGAGATGATGCGGCTGAATGATGGAGAGAGAATTCTGAAAAGTTATCCGTTTGAACTGTCCGGCGGCATGAATCAGCGGGTCGGAATCATGATGGCCATGGTGATGAAGCCGGATCTTCTGCTGGCGGATGAGCCAACCAGCGCGCTGGATGTGACGGTGCAGGCGCAGGTGGTCAGAGAGATGGTAAAAATGAGGGAAAGCTACGGAACCGGGATTGCCGTAGTGACACACAACCTCGGAGTGGTGGAGTATATGGCGGACAAGATTGCGGTGATGCACCGGGGAAGACTGGTGGAATATGGAGAGAAAGAAGAAGTCATCCGCAGACCGCAGGCAGAATATACGAAGAAACTCCTGGGCGCAGTGCTGCGTCTGAAACGGGGGTGAAGACAGAAGTGCAGGAAACCGATATGGAAAACATTCTGGAAGTACACCAGTTAAAAAAATCATTTTATAAAAATAAGAGAGCGTTTGCGGCAGTGGACGGGATTGATTTCCGCATGAAGAGAGGCGAGTGTCTCGGATTGATGGGAGAGAGCGGCTGCGGAAAAAGTACGGTGGCCCGCATGATTACCCGGCTGGTGAAGCCGGACAGCGGCCAAATTCTGCTGGAAGGCGAGGAGATTGGACAGCTGAGAAGAACTCTGTACCAGAAGGTACAGATGATTTTTCAGATGCCGCGGGAGTCTTTTGATCCCAGACATACGCTGGGCGATGGGATTATGGAGAGCATGCGCAGCCAGGGAATGGGAAAGAGACAGGCGAAGGAGCGGATGCACCGGCTTCTGGAGATGACAGGGCTGGAGGAAACGTATGGCAGCCGTTATCCCCATGAAGTGAGCGGCGGACAGTGTCAGAGAGCAGCCATTGCCAGAGCTTTGGCGGTGGATCCGAAGATTCTGGTCTGTGATGAGGCGACCAGCGCGCTGGATGTGACGGTACAGGCACAGATTATGGAACTGCTGGATCACCTGAAACAGGAGAAAAATCTCACGCTGCTTTTTATCTGCCATGACCTGGCTCTGGTACAGGCGTTTTGCGACCGGGTGCTGGTGATGGAACAGGGGAAAATCGTAGAGTCAGGTACGCCGGACGAAGTGATTCGCAATCCCAGACAGGCGTATACCAGACTGTTGATAGAGTCTGCTTTCTGAGAGCGCGAAAGAGAGGAGTAAAAATGAGAAGAAAGAGATTATGGAACCGTGCCGGGGGCTTCCTTCTGGCCGCGGCAGTCGCGGCAGGAATGCTGTCCGGCTGCGGATCTTCGGATGGCGGCGGGGAAGCTTCCGCATCCGGGGAAAAGGTGTTTTATTATGGAGATACTACTTTTAACGCGGAAAACGGGGAACCGGATGTGAATCCGCACAACGATTACGCGGGATGGGCCTGTATCCGTTACGGAATCGGGGAAACGCTGTTTAAATATTCGGATTCCATGGAACTGGAACCCTGGCTCGCCACAGAATATGTGAACGTCGATGAAACCACCTGGCAGATTACCCTTCGGGAGGGGATTTCATTTACCAGCGGGCGCAGGCTGGATGCCCAGGCCGTGAAGGAATGTCTGGAACATCTGACCACAGTCCATGAGCGGGCCAAAGGAGATCTGAAAATCCGGGAAATTACGGCAGAGGGGATGACGCTGACCATAAAAACCACAGAGCCGGTTCCTGCTCTGATGAATTATCTGGCGGATCCCTATGGGTGTATCATTGATATGGAGGCGGGGATCACAGAAGAAGGAAATGTCTCCGGAACAGGGCCTTACAAAGCCACCGAAATTCAGACGGATCAGGGACTGACTCTGGTGAAAAATGAAGAATACTGGAACGGAACTCCGAAGCTGGATACCATTTACGTACAGACCATCAGTGATGGAGATACCATGACCATGGCGCTGCAGTCCGGGGAACTGGACGCTGCCTATGGGCTTCCCTATGCAAGCCTGTCTCTTTTTTCCGGAGAGTCGTACCAGATTTCTTCGGTGGAAACTTCCCGGACATTTTTCGCTCAGCTCAATTACAAGACGGAAACGCTTCAGGATGAGAATGTGCGCAGGGCCATTGCGGGAGCCATCGACAAAGAAAATTTCACGCAGGTTCTTCTGGACGGAAACGGAACGGCGGCGACTGGACCGTTCCCGGCGAATTTTACTTTCGGGGATGACACGGTGACGGCGCAGGCTTTTGACCTGGAACAGTCGAAAGCGCTTCTGAAGGAAGCCGGATGGACCGATACGGATGGAGACGGATATGTGGATCGGGACGGAGAGAACCTTACGATCCGCTGGGTGACCTATCCCAGCCGTCAGGAGCTGCCTCTGCTGGCGGAAAGCGTCCAGGCGACATTAAAAGAGATCGGGATCCAGGTGGAGGTGAACTGTACGCCGAACCACTCAGATGTCATTGAAAGCGGTGACTGGGATATCTATGCGGGAGCGTTTGTCAGCGCGCCTACGGGAGATCCGGAATACTTTTTCACGACCCACTGTCTGGATACCTCTACCCATAACCGGGGAGGATATCACAGTGACCGGCTGGAAGAGCTGGAAGCACAGATGAGCAGAACTTTTGACACCGAAGAACGGGCAAAACTGGCCACAGAGATGACACAGACGATTCTGGACGACAATGGATTTATTTTTGCTTCCCATCTGAAGATGTCTATTGTCTCAGGCGAAGGCGTGAGCGGACTGGAAGCGCATCCCTGTGATTATTATGAGATCACGGTGGATCTGGACAAGAAATAGAGGACAGGCAGGTAGAGAGAATGAACAGTGACGAGAGACTGAAGAGGAAAGAAAAAGAGCTCTTTTCCGTTGGAGGGCTTCAGGCGGGTCCCGGTGAGAAGAAGCAGGGCTGGTTGGAACTGGCGGGAGGTCAGTTTGTGCTGCCGGCAGCGCTGATCCGGGGAAAGAGGCCGGGAAAGACGGTTCTGATCACCGCAGGGATCCATGGCGGAGAATATGTGGGAATTCAGACGGCTGTAGAACTGGCGCGGGAATTGAAGCCGGAAAAGGTGCAGGGAACAATTCTCATCGTCAAAGTGGTCAGCAAAGAGGCGTTTGAGCGCCGGGGAGGAAGCCTGGGAATGGAAGACGGCAAGAATCTGAACCGGGTCTTCCCGGGGGATCCGGAAGGGACTCAGACGGAGCGGCTGGCGCACGCTCTCGCCGTGGAGCTTCAGCCGCTGGCGGATTATTATATCGATCTGCACAGCGGAGATGACTATGAGAAACTGACGCCGTATGTATATTACGCGGGAAAAGCGGATCCGGAAGTGGTGAAAGCATCCCGCCAGATGGCGGAACAGGTGGACGTACCTTATATGGTCCGTTCCAACGTGTCCGGCGGAGGCGCTTACAATTACGCGGCGTCCCGGGGAATTCCGAGTATTCTCCTGGAGCGCGGCGGCATGGGGCAGTGGACTTATGAGGAGATTGGCTCCATGAAGCGGGATGTGAGAAATATTCTGTGCCATCTGGGAATCTACCAGGAGAAAAAAGAATACCGGCAGCATTATCCGCTGGAAGTGACGGATCTGTGTTATCAGGTGGCGTCTTACACGGGACTTTGGTATCCTTATAAGAATCCGGGGGATGTGATCCGGAAAGGGGAGATTCTGGGAGAAGTTCGTGATTACTGGGGAAATCTGATGGAAGTCAGCCAGGCGGAGATGGACGGAGTGATTCTGTCTTGTACAGGCTCCCTGCAGGTGCTGCAGGAAGGCCCCATGATTGCCTACGGACGGATCGTCCGGGATTTTGATGACCGGAAGGAACGGATCACCAGATATTGGGGAAAACGAAGCGAGAGTTTTCTGGAGCAGCGAAGGGCGGAGCTGAACAGTCCCATGGCGGAAAGATGGCGGGAAGAAATCTCTGCTTACTTTCCCAAGGGACGCAGTCTTAAGATTCTGGATGTGGGCTGCGGATCCGGATTCTTCTCCATTCTCCTCTCGAAGATGGGACATGAGGTAATCGGAACCGATCTGACCCCGGAGATGGTGGAAGCGTCCATCCAGCTGGCCGGAGAGGAGCAGGCTTCCTGTAAATTTCTGCAGATGGACGCGGAGAATCTGGAATTCGCGGATGAAACCTTTGATGTGGTGATTTCCAGGAATCTAACCTGGACGCTGCCGGATGTGGAGCAGGCGTATTCGGAGTGGATCCGCGTACTGAAAAAGGGCGGAGTCCTGCTGAATTTCGATGCCAATTACGGCGCGGATGATACCACGGATACCTCAAATCTGCCCCAGAATCACGCCCACAATATGCTGGGAGATGAGATGATGCAAGAGTGCGAGGAGATCAAACGGCAGCTTCCCATCAGTTCCCGTGTCCGTCCGGCATGGGATATTGAGACTCTGGGGCGGCTGGGGATCCAGAAGTTTTCTCTGGATCTGGCGGTCAGCTCCCGGATTTATATCGAAAAAGACGAGTTTTATAATCCGGTTCCTCTCTTTACGCTGTACGGGGTCCGGTAGTTCGCGGATGCCGCCGGCAGCAGATTTCTGCTGCCGGCGGCATTGTGTTGGGAATGAGAGAAGATTGTCTGATTCTGTAAGGAAAATCTATTGACAAAAGACGGCTCCTCTCATACACTGAAAAAGATTAAGCATGGAAAGGAGAAGCCCCGTGAGCACGAATATTATTGAGTTGAGGAATATCAAAAAATGCTATGATGATACCGTGGTGGTGGAGAATTTTAATCTGAAGGTACAAAAAGGTGAATTTGTGACGTTTCTGGGGCCCTCTGGCTGCGGAAAGACCACAACGCTGCGCATGATCGCAGGATTCGAATTCCCGACGGAAGGTGAGATCCTGCTGAATGGAGAAGAGATCAGCCACCTTCCTCCCAATCACCGCCCGATCAACACCGTTTTTCAAAGGTATGCCCTGTTTCCCCATCTGAATGTCTATGACAATGTGGCATTTGGACTGAATCTGAAACGGCTTCCGAAATCAGAAGTCCGGGAAAAGGTGCGTCAGGTACTGGAAGTGGTGGACCTGGAAGGTTTTGAGAAACGTAAGATTTCCACGCTGTCCGGAGGGCAGCAGCAGAGAATCGCCATTGCGAGAGCGATTGTCAATGAGCCGGATATCCTGCTTCTGGATGAGCCGCTGGGAGCGTTGGATCTGAAGATGAGAAAAGAGATGCAGCTGGAATTGAAATCCATGCATGAGAGGCTGGGAATTACCTTTATCTATGTGACCCACGACCAGGAAGAGGCGCTGACGATGTCGGACAAGGTGGTGGTCATGTCCGATGGAATGATTCAGCAGATCGGAACACCGGAGGAAATCTACAATGAGCCGAAGAATGCGTTTGTGGCGGATTTCATCGGTGAGAGTAATATTTTTGAAGGAAGAATGACCGCGTCCATGACGGTGGAATTCTGTCAGGCGCAGTTCCCCTGTGTAGACAATGTTCCCAAGGATACCCGGGTGGACGTGGTGGTGCGGCCGGAAGATGTACTGATCACCAGCCCGGAGCGGGGGCAGATCCGCGGGGTGGTGGATTCTACGGTTTTCAAGGGAATGTATTATGAGATTACGGCTCTGTCCGGAGACAATGAGATTGTGATTCAGAGCACCCGGAGCGCGAAAGCGGGGCAGGAGATCGGCATGCGGATTGATCCGGACGGCATTCACGTGATGCCTGCAGGCGTGCTGGTCAACCTCTTTGAGGGTGTGATTACGAAAGACGGACGTGTCGCGTTCGCGGACGGAGAATACGACTGTGATCTGACACAGCTTTCTGAGGGATCCAGACTTCAGGAGGGAAGCGTGCTTGTAACTGCCCAGGGAGAGGAATTGAATCTGGCCGGGTGTGAGGTGCATGTGGAGGTGCCGGTGAAGGCGGTCTCCATGAGTGACGATCCGGACGAGGGCGGTGCCTGCGGAAACATTATCTCCTTTATTTATAAAGGAAGCCATTATAATTATACCGTGCGAACCAGTACGGAGGAGGATTTCGTGCTGGATGAGGACGATCTCTGGAACGAGGGGGATTATGTCAGCCTGGTGATTCCGGCTGAGGAGATTCGATTGAGAAGAAAATAGGAGGTAGGGTTATGAGGTATTTTCGGTTCAGCCGCAGACAGCTGTGTATCCCGTATGCATTGTTTCTGATCTGTTTTGTTGTGCTGCCTTTGATGGTAATTCTCTATTATGCGTTCACCGACGGAAGCGGACAGTTTACCTGGGAGAATCTGATTCACTTTTTCTCCAACGGAAATACCATTGGAACGCTGTGCTACAGTGTGGTGATTGCGCTGTCTGTGACGGCAGTCTGTCTTCTGGTGGCGTATCCGGTGGCCTATGTACTGGCACGGAGCGGATTAAAACGCGGGCCGGTGCTGCTGATGCTGTTTATCCTTCCCATGTGGATCAACTTTACCCTGCGTGTCACCGCATTGAAAGAGATTCTGACGGTGGTGGAAGGCAATCTGTCGCTGTATCCATTTTTGAATACACTGATTGCCATGACCTATGATTTTCTGCCTTTTATGATCCTGCCTCTTTATACGACGCTTCTTCAGCTGGATGAATCCCTGCTGGAAGCAGCCCAGGATCTGGGGGCCGGGCCGGCGGCAGTCTTCTGCCGGGTGACCCTTCCCCTGTCTATGCCGGGGATTGTCAGCGGAATTACCATGATTTTTCTGCCGGCCATGACCAACTATGTAATTCTGGATATGATTTATAACAGTACTTATATTATGGGATCTCTGATCGGAAGCTATTTTAATATTTATGACTGGAACAACGGATCTATGATTTCCCTGATTCTGTTTGCCCTGATCTGTATTATTTCGATCTTTACCGGCAAGGCGGATCAGGATGAGCTCGGCAGCAGGAGGGCGATCTTATGATGAAAAAAATCATTTCTTATTCCTGGCTGGTTCTGGTGGCGCTGTTTATGTATATCCCGGTTCTGATTCTGGCGGTTTACAGTTTCACAGAATCCACCACGATCGGCGCGATCCGTGGTTTTTCTCTGCACAATTACGTGACGCTGTTTACGATGGAAGAGCTTCGGAATATGATTCTCGGAACGCTTCTGCTGGCAGTGGGGGCGGCAGTGCTGGCCTCTGTTCTGGGAACACTGGGAGCCATTGGCGCTTTTTATGCCAGACCTTTATCCAAAACGCTGGTGGATACGGCCAACCGGATTCCGGTAGTCAATGCGGAAGTGGTGACGGCGTTTTCCATCTGCATCCTTCTGATTGTGGTTCTGGGAATTGAGAAGAATTCGTTTGTTCCGCTGGTCATCGGCCATGTGGTGCTGTGCGCGCCGTTTGTCTATCTGTCGGTGATGCCGAAACTGAAGCAGATGGACAACGGACTTTATGAGGCGGCTCTGGATCTTGGGGCGACGCCGTTTCAGGCTTTGTATAAAGTGGTGATTCCCCAGATTATTCCGGGAATCATCTCCGGATTTATGCTTTCTATTACCCTGTCTCTGGATGATTATTTTATTACCACTTATACGAAACCGGCGACCTTTGATACCATCAGTACTTATGTGGTCAATGCCACCAGAGGCGCGCAGACGGAGATCAAGACCGCGCTGTGGGCCTTGTCTACCGTGATTTTTCTTGTGGTGATTCTGGCGGTAGCGGTGATGAATCTGGCTGCTTCCAGGCAGACGAAGAGGCAGGAGGTGAGTACCTATGACAGCAAAGAGAAGAATTGACAGGGCAGGGAAAATCCTGCCGGCTTTGTTTGCGGGTACCTGTATGTTGTTTTCCATGGGAATTCCTGTATCTGCCGGCGAGCCGGATTCCACAGAGACTGCGGAAAAGGTGACGCTGCGGGTGGCAAACTGGGAGGAATATATCGATGAGGGGGACTGGGACGAGGAAGAAGCCATAGATCTGGACGACCGGAACCAGACCGTGATCCTGGGGGAGAACTCTATGGTGGAGGATTTCGAGAATTGGTATCTGGAGACTTACGGCGTGGAAGTAGAGGTGGAATATTCCACGTTCGGAAATAACGAAGACCTTTACAATCAGCTGACCCTCGGCAACAGTTTTGACCTGATCTGTCCCTCGGAATATATGTTTATGAAACTGATCGCGGAGAATCAGCTGCAGCCTCTGTCGGAAGACTTTTTCGATGAAGAACGGGAAGAAAATTATTATATCCGGGGTGTCTCGGATTACATCCGGAATATCTTTGATTCCAATACCATTCAGGGAGAAGCCTGGAGTAAATATGCGGCGGGATATATGTGGGGGACCACGGGAATCGTGTATAATCCGGAGGAGATTTCCAGGGAGGAGGCTTCTCACTGGGCGATCCTGGCGGATCCGCGCTACAAAGGACAGGTTACCATCAAAGACAATGTGAGGGACAGCTATTTCGCGGCCCTTGGGATCCTGAACGAGGAAGAACTTCTGGAACCGGATTTCCTGGCTTCTGAGAATCGGCTGGAACATATCGCGAAGGTCATGAACCAGACGGACGAAGAGACGGTGGCCCAGGCAGAAGAGATGCTGAAAAAGATGAAGGAGAATGCCTATTCCTTCGAGTCTGACAGTGGAAAAGCGGATATGGTGACAGGAAAGGTGCTGGCCAACTATCAGTGGTCCGGGGACGCGGTCTATACGCTGGATCAGGCGGAAGTGGACGACTATCTGCTGTCCTATGCGGTGCCGGAAGAATGTACCAATGTGTGGTTTGACGGCTGGGTGATGCTGAAAGACGGAATCGGAAAGGATGCGGCGAAGCAGCAGGCGGCGGAGGCTTTTATCAATTTTCTCTCCAGGCCGGATAATGTGGTGCGGAACATGTATTATATCGGCTACACCTCAGTAATCGGCGGCGGTGACAGCGACATTATCTATGCTTACGCGGACTGGTGTTACGGAGCGGAGGAAGACGGGGGAGAGACCATCGAATATCCGGTGGGATTCTTCTTCAGCGGAGATGAGCAGGATCCGGACTATGTGATTACCGCGCCGGCAGACCAGGCGGAGCGGCAGCTCTATGCCCAGTATCCGCCCAGGGAGGTTCTGGACCGGGCTGTGGTAATGCAGTACTTCGATCAGGAGAACAACCAGAGAATCAACCAGATGTGGGTAAATGTACGCTGCTTTGACCTGGGGTCACTGACCGGAGCGGACTGGGCGAAAATCATTGCGCTGCTTGTGCTGTTGATTCTGTGCGCGGCGGCCTTTCTGAAGAGGGACGAGCTTTTCCGGCGCAGATAGACAGTGGTTCTTTTCCACTGCTTTCGGGAGGCGGGGACTATTCGGCCAAAAGTTTCAGCCCCAGATAGAGCAGTACCGCATCCGGGAAAAAACGGGGATTCAGTCCGGTATTTCGAAAAATCCTGTTCAGGCGGTACTGCAGAGTGTTTTTGTGCAGGTAGAGTCTGCGGCATACAGCGGTCAGCGACATGTTTTCTTCATAATAGGTCCGGAGAATCTGTTGGTCTTCAGCGCTCAGGGCAGAGACGGTGAGGGCAAGATATTCCTCGCGGGTATCTTTGTCTGCGGCGGAAAGAAGAAGCTCCAGATTCAGCTCGTCAAATACCGTGTAGGCTGAGGCGGAGTAGGGGGAGCTTTTCAGGGCGGTGCGGGCGGTCTGCAAAGAATGGTCGAGTTCTGCCGCGGCGGCGGAGGCGCCCACGCCCAGCTTCATAAGGGAAGCGTTCTGAGAAGCGAAATCCTGCAGGAGATTCTGACGTTTCCGGAAAACAGAGTCTTCGATGACAGCCAGATATTCTCTGGGATATTGATAACAGAATAAAAAAAGACCAAGAGTACGGAATAACCCATAGATTCTGGGCTCTGCGGCGGGCAGGTTTTCCTCCGGCGCAGAAGCCAGATGGATCAGCAGGACACGGAAGGAAGCGTCCGGGTGATAGACAGAGTCAGCGGGAAACATTTTTTGGTCTTCGGCAGTGAGGGCAGCTCCCCGCAGAAGTTTCTGGATCAGATAACTGCGTTTTTGTTCCAGGCTTCTGCTCTGGAGAATGCCCTCATTTTCTCTTACCAGGAGTTTGGTGATGTGTTCGGCCAGGTTGGCGTATTTCAGAACTTCGCCGGGATCGCCGCTGATTCCGATCACGGCGAGGAGTTCCCCGTTATGGTAGACAGGGAGGTTGACACCGGCTTTCGTCCCGGGGTAGAGGCCGTCCTCATGGATCTGAATGAGTCTGCCGTCCCGGGCTGCCTGATGGCCGATCTCATGATAACGATTTACCCTTCTGGGATCGGTACTGGCGAGGATACGCCCGTTGGGCGTGATAAAATTGATATCTTTTTCGCAGACGTCTTTGACGGCGTTGACAATCTGGGATGCGAGATTTTTACTGATCTGATACATGGAAGACCTCCTTTTTTCCGGGCTTTGGCTTTGCAAAATGCTGAAATCAGAAAAGGAAAACAGCGTCTGGTTTTCTTATGCATTAGGATACCACAAAAATGTCCCATAGAACATATAAATATAAAAATCTTTTGAAAAATAAGTTCTATAGAACATATAGAAAGGGAAGAAAATCTGATAGAATTAAGAAAAAAGATACGGGAGGCAGTTTATGAAGGTAGTAATGGCAATTGATTCTTTCAAAGGAAGTTTAAGTTCCATGGACGCCGGGAGAGCGGCTGCCCAGGGAATTCAGAGAGTGGATCCGCAGGTGCAGGTGCAGGTGCGCCCGCTGGCTGACGGAGGCGAGGGAACCGTGGAAGCCCTTACCGAGGGAATGGGGGGACGTTTCCGCACGGTGCGGGTGACGGGACCTTTTGGAGCCCCGGTGGATTGTGTGTATGGAATCCTCGAGGAAAGTAAAACGGCAATTATTGAGATGTCCGGCGCGGCCGGTATTACGCTGGTGCCGCGGGAGGAACTGAATCCTCTTCGGGCAACCACCTATGGCGTCGGGGAGACCATCCGGGATGCCATGGAGCAGGGCTGCCGCCGTTTCCTTGTGGGAATCGGAGGAAGCGCCACCAATGACGGAGGCGTGGGAATGCTTCAGGCTCTGGGCTATGAGTTTCTGGACGAGGAAGGCAGACCGATCGAAAAGGGAGCTGCGGGGCTGGAACATCTGCGGAAAATCTCCGCGGAACATGTGGTGGAAACGCTTGCCCAGTGTGAGTTCCACATTGCCTGTGATGTGACCAATCCTCTGTGCGGAGAAAAGGGCTGCAGCGCTGTGTTCGGTCCACAGAAAGGGGCGACCCCGCAGATGATTCAGCAGATGGATCAGTGGCTGGAAAATTATGCCGTGCTCACCCGGGAGGTCTTCCCGGAGGCGGATGCGAAGTATCCGGGAACCGGAGCGGCAGGCGGGCTTGGTTATGCCTTTTTGGCGTACACTCCCGCGGTGCTGGAATCCGGGATTCAGATGGTTCTCAAAGAGCTGAAGCTGGAAGAGGCGATTCAGGACGCGGATCTTGTGATCACAGGAGAGGGAAGACTGGATGAGCAGACAGCCATGGGAAAGGTTCCGGTGGGAGTTGCCGCCCTGGCGAAGAAATATCAGAAGCCGGTGATCGCTTTCTGCGGCAGTGTGACGGACGGAGCCAGATTGTGCAATGAGAAAGGAATTGATGCTTTTTTCCCGATTCTTCGTTCTATTGTCACCCTGGATGAAGCTATGGAAAGAGAGAGCGCCTGGAAGAATATGGCGGATACGGCGGAGCAGGCTTACCGGCTGTTCCGGATCTGAAAATCAGGAAAAAAAGACTGTCTGTGCGCAGTCTTTTTTTCTTTCGCGGGAGACTGCGGCGAACCTTCGATAATTTTACTGCAACAGTGTGTTGATTTTTAGTCCCCTAAAGTGTACAATATTTGTAAAGGTGGGAATCTTCAGGGAACAGGAGGGATCAAAAAGAGGAGAAGGAACCAGTCGACGTGATTCAGAGGTGGAGGTTAGGCATGAAAAATTGTACCGTATATTATGATGATATCAACAAACGATGTCGGCAGTATGCAGAAGATCTTGAGAAGTATCCCAATATAGAGTGCCGGAAGATTTCCGAATATAAGGAAAAACACCGGATTTATGAGGCCAATGAGGCAGTAGGGTTTGTCATTCACAGTGGTTACGGAAGACTTGCTTATGATTTGATGCGTGTGATCTGGCGTATTGTGATTCCCAAGGACAGTTATATTTTTCTGGTTGTGGCAGACGGAGGCCGCGAGATGGACGCAATCCGGAGCGCGGCGAAGGAGTTTGAGGAGCGGGGATATCATTTGACCAATATCTATTCGGAGTATTTTTTTGATAAATACCATGTGACAGACCGTGTCCATAAAATTTTGGAAGATATGGAGAAAGGGGAATCCCTCTGGAAGAAAGAGCAGGAAAGACTTCAGGGGCTGGGACGCCGGGAACTGCGGCATCATCTGAAAGAGAATCTGAAGCATTACAAAGACTATAAAAAAAGGAAAAAACACAGAAAAGATAAACTCTGAAAAGAGAAGCAAAAAAAGCAGGGCAGCCTGCTTTTTTTGTTCCTTAAAGTCTTTTGATACTTCTCTTGACAGAATAAAAATTCCTTCATATGATAGGGAGGACAGACTCATTGGAGAGTCAAAAAAGGGGACTTGAAAAAGAGAAAGGAGGATTGTGTGCTTTGAAAAGAATTGGTGTGATTTCCGATACGCATGATGTTCTGAGAGAGGATGTCAAAGACATTCTCAAAACCTGTGATGGAATTCTCCACGGAGGGGATCTTACCACGGAATCCCTGCTGGAAGAACTGCGTAAGATCGCCAGCGTCTATGTGGTCCGCGGCAACAATGACTGGAGATTTCGCGGGACTTTGAGCCAGACGCTGCGGTTTGAGATCGAGGGCGTTCGTTTTTTTATGACCCATGACCGGAGAAATATTTCCCGGAATCTGGAAGGGGTGGATGTGGTAATTTTCGGACACAGCCACAAGTATTTTCAGGAAATGGTAGACGGGCGTCTGTGGCTGAATCCGGGAAGCTGCGGCAGACCCAGATTCGGAGGCGGACTGTCCATGGCGGTTCTGGAGTTGTCCCGGGGACATTACCAGGTGGAGAAAATCCCTCTGGGGATATCCAACAGATAACAGGAGGAAAGATACGTGCGGTTAATTTTACACTATTTGAAGAACTATAAGCTGCTTTTGCTGCTGAATATTTTCTCTGTCTTCGGTTTTGCGCTGGCGGAGCTGGGGATTCCCACGATTATCTCAGAGATGATTGATCAGGGAGTGGCGAGACAGGACCAGTCTTACCTGATGCAGATGGGAATTCGAATTGCGGTGATTTCTGTGGCGGGAGTCTGCGGAACCATTCTGCTGGGCTATTGCTGTGCCCGGATTTCCACATCCATGACCCGGGATATCCGGCAGGATGTGTTCGCCAAGGTACAGACTCTTTCTCACAGCGAGATGAATCAGATCGGAGTTGCTTCTCTGATCACGAGAACGAATAATGATGCTTTTCAGATTCTGATGTTTATGAACGTGATTCTGAGGACGGCGCTGCTGACTCCGGTGATGATCGTGGTGAGCTTCGCGCTGACCATTTCCACTTCCATGCGGCTGTCTCTGATCATTCTGTCCACGGTGCCGATTATTATTCTTGAGGTGGTGCTGGTGGGAAAGATCTCCAAACCCATCAGTGAGAGACAGCAGGGATCCCTGGATGCGATCAACCGGATTTTCCGGGAAAACCTCACAGGTATCCGGGTGATTCGCGCGTTCAACAACGATGATTATGAGACGAAGCGGTTCGACGGGGAGAACGTGAACTTTATGAACCAGTCCAAAAAGCTGTTTAAACTGATGACTTCCACGGAGCCGGTCTTTTTCTTCCTCATGAATCTGGCGGCCATTGCCATTTATTTTGTGGCCAGTTATATGATTGATACCAATACGCTGCAGATCGGAAAGCTGGTGGCATTCATGGAGTACCTGTTTCATGCCATGTTTTCCGTGATGCTGTTCTGCCTGGTATTCATGATGTATCCCCGGGCCAATGTATCGGCAAACCGTATCCTGGAAGTTTTGAATACGGAGCCGGGAATTCAGAATCAGCCCGGAGGACAAAAAGAAGAGGAAGAAGGCAGCATTGTGTTTGACCATGTGACCTTCGTGTATCCGGACGGAGAGGAAGCCGTATTAAGGGATATCTCCTTTTCCGTAAAAGAGGGGCAGACGGTGGCGTTCATCGGCAGTACAGGCTCCGGAAAAAGTACGCTGATTCAGCTGATTCCCCGTTTCTATGATGTCAGTGCCGGGCGGATCCTGGTCAACGGCGTGGATGTGCGGGACTGGGATGTGACCCGTCTCCGGGATCAGATGGGATTCGTGGCGCAGAAAGCCAATCTGTTCAGCGGGACCATCGAGGAGAATATCCGTTTCGGAAAGGCAGACGCCACCATGGAGGAAGTGATCCATGCGGCAAAAGTGGCGCAGGCCTATGATTTCATCATGGAGAAACCGGATGGATTCCAGGAGAAGATTGTGGAGGGCGCAACCAACGTTTCGGGCGGACAGAAACAGAGACTGTCTATTGCCCGCGCTCTGGTACGCAGGCCCCAGATTTATATTTATGACGATTCTTTTTCCGCGTTGGATTTCAAGACGGACGCAGCGCTTCGAAGCGCGCTGAAGAAAGAGATCCGCCGGGAGATGGTTCTGATTGTGGCCCAGAGGGTTTCCACCATCATGGACGCGGATCAGATTATTGTCCTTGATGAAGGAAAAATTGCGGGATGCGGTACCCACAGAGAATTGCTGAAAAGCTGTCGGGTCTATTATGAAATCGCGGCTTCCCAGCTCAGTAAGGAGGAGTTGCAGTATGAGTAGAAAGATCAGTTGGAAGCAATGTATCCGGGAGCTGATGAAGTTTGTAAGCCCCTATAAATGGAAATTTTTCATTGGAATGGGAGCGATTATTCTCGCGACGGTTCTATATGCGGTCAACCCCGTGATCGAAGGTTCCGTGACCACGCAGCTGTCCAAAGACGCGGCTGCCATGCTGGCCGGAGAGCCTGGGGCAGGCGTTCACTTCGGAATTGTTTTCCGGATCCTGACGCTGCTGGGAGCCTGCTACCTTATGAGAGCGTTTTTTCAGCTGATTTCGGCGTTTTTTCTCACAAACGCAATTCAGCAGATTATGCATGATCTGAGGAATGCGCTGCAGAAAAAAATCCAGAAGCTGCCGGTGCGTTTTTTTGATGACCACGCGTTCGGCGATGTACTAAGCTGTGTGACCAACGACGTGGATACCCTGAGCAACGCTTTGCAGCAGACTCTCGCGAAAGTGCTCACCGGAGTGTTGACTTTTATTTTCGCCATTGTCATGATGTTCCGCATCAATGTCCTGATGACGGTTGTGGCGCTGGTCATCATCCCGCTGACCTATCTGATCACCCGGATTTTCGTCGGCAGATCCCAGAAGCTGTTCGATCTGCAGCAGAAAACCGTGGGAGAACTGAATGGTACCATCACAGAGTTATACGGTGGCTTCAATGAAATTCTGCTGTACAATAAGCAGCAGGACGCGGTGGAGCAGTTCGCGGAAGTGAACGAGCGCATGCGGAACGCTTCTTTCCGCGCGCAGTTTGTCTCCTCTCTGATTTCCCCCTGTATTTCGCTGGTCACTTATCTGACCATCGGGGTCTGCGCGGTGATCGGATGTACTTTTGTGATCCAGGGCAGTGTGTCGGTGGGGAATCTGCAGGCGTTTATCCGCTACATCTGGCAGATCAATGATCCCCTGTCTCAGGTCTCTCAGCTGTCCGCGCAGGTGCAGTCGGCGTTCTCGGCCATCGGCCGTATTTTTACCATTCTCGCGGAGGAAGAGGAAGACCGGGGAGGAACGGTTTCTCTGGAGAAAAATCAGGTCCGCGGGGAAGTGACCTTCGATCACGTGCGTTTCGGATATGAAGAGGACAAGGTTCTGATGGATGATGTGAACTTCCAGGTGAAGCAGGGCCAGATGGTGGCGCTGGTGGGACCTACCGGGGCCGGAAAAACCACGCTGATGAATCTGCTCCTTCGTTTTTATGATGTACAGGGAGGCTCCATCCGGATCGACGGAGTGGATATCCGGGATATGAACCGGGAGGAACTGCGTTCGCTGTTCTCTCTGGTTCTGCAGGATACCTGGCTGTTCTCCGGAACCATTTACGAAAATATCCGTTACGGCAGACAGACGGCCCGCAAAGATGAAGTGATCGAGGCGGCGAAGATGGCCAATGTCCACCATTTTATCCGGACTCTGAGCCAGGGTTATGATTCCATGATCAATGAGGAAGGGACCAACATTTCCCAGGGAGAGAAACAGCTTCTGACGATTGCCCGGGCGATTCTGAAGGATCCCCAGATTCTGATTCTGGATGAGGCTACCTCTTCGGTGGATACCCGTTTGGAGCGGCTGCTCCAGGAGGCGATGCAAAGAGTCATGAAAGACCGGACTTCTTTTGTAATTGCCCACCGGCTGTCTACGATCCGGGACGCGGATCTGATTCTGGTGATCGAGAACGGAAATATTGTAGAGCAGGGAACTCATGAGTCTCTGCTGGCGAAGAAGGGAGTCTACGAGAAACTTTACCATTCACAGTTCCTCGGGAAAAGTGTGGACGAGAGCTGGGCAGAAGGCTGATCCGTGGGGACAGCTTCTTATGGCAGGAGGGCTTCCGTGGGGAAGTTTCGATTGCACAACCGGAAGAAAAAGTATAGAATAGAGAAAAATGGCAGTTTGACCGATAGCGGAGGTGACAGACATGCGGCTGGAGAAAGTTCAGGACGCGCTGAAGAAGAAAAACATTGAGTATTCTTATACGGAGGAAGATGGATGCGGCAGCATTGATTTCCTGTTCCGCGGAGTGCGGTATCACGTGTGGGAGTATGAAGATCATGGCTGGGGCGTGGAGACAAATCTGAAAAATGCCGGCAGAAGCGAGGAACTGGAAGGCGATTATGAGACGGTACTCGCGGATGAGATTTTATCCTGGCCGGATATGATCGCATGACAATTGCTTGCCCGGATCAGAAATTTCACGGACAGAATCCCAGGTTCCTATTGACTTTTACAGAGATTTGTTTTATTATTCTTCTCGAGTAAGAGGGAGTAGCTGGCACATTTGTGTTTGCGACAGCGTCAGTACGGCTGTGAAATCAGCCCGCGTCGTGAGGAAGCAGCGAGACTTTTACTGCATAAACGTGCAGTAGGAGTCTCTTTTTTTATTTTCATAGGAATGCAGTCAGGGTACGTTCCTATCGGCACGGAATGCAGCGGCAAAACCAAGAGGTGTAAAAAATCTTTTTTTGCACAACACTATCAGTGAAACAGGAGGATGAACATGGACGAAAAAAAATACTACCAGATGCCGCAGGATGCGGTACGGCAGGAAGTCAATCAGGGAATGGAACCCCTGACCGCTTCCCAGGTGGAAGAGCGGCAGAAAAAATACGGTCCCAATGAGCTGGTAGAGGGAGAGAAGAAGAGTACCCTTCGGATTTTCCTGGAACAGTTCAGCGATTTCCTGGTAATCATTCTGATTATCTCGGCGGTCATCTCACTTTTCCTGGGAGAGGCAGAGTCTGCCATCGTAATCCTGGTGGTAATCACCATGAACGCGATTCTGGGAACGGTACAGACCATCAAGGCGGAACAGTCCCTGAACAGTCTGAAAAAACTCTCAGCACCCATGGCGAAGGTTCTGCGCGGCGGCGTGGTGACGGAAATCCCGAGCCGGGAGGTAACCATCGGCGATGAGGTCTATCTGGAAGCCGGGGATTATATTCCGGCGGACGGAAGAATTCTGGAGAACGCCAGCATGAAAGTGGACGAGAGCGCGCTGACCGGTGAGAGTCTGGGCGTGGAGAAAACGCAGGATGCCCTGGAGGGAGATCTGGCGCTGGGAGACCGGACCAACATGGTATATTCCGGAAGCTTTGTTACCTATGGAAGAGGAAAATTCCTGGTGACAGCCATTGGAATGGACACGGAGGTAGGTAAGATCGCGAAGCTTCTGAAAACGACCTCAGAGAAAAAGACTCCGCTTCAGGTGAATCTGGATCAGTTCGGAAAGAAATTATCCATCATGATTCTGGTACTCTGCGGCCTGCTCTTTGCCCTGCAGGTATTCCGCGGCGGTAATGTGGCGGATGCGTTCCTCTTCGCAGTCGCTCTGGCAGTGGCAGCGATCCCGGAGGCGCTGAGTTCTATTGTGACTATTGTTCTGGCTTTCGGAACCCAGAAGATGGCAAAGGAAGGCGCGATTATCCGCAAGCTTCAGGCAGTGGAAGGATTGGGAAGCGTGTCGGTGATCTGTTCCGATAAGACCGGTACGCTGACCCAGAATAAAATGACCGTAGAGCATTACTTTATGGATGGACAGAATGTGGATGCCGCCCAGGCAGATCCCATGAATCCTCTGCACAAACAGATGATGCGTCTGAGTATTCTGTGCAATGATTCCACCAATACCGATGGAGAGGAGATCGGAGACCCCACAGAGACAGCCATGATCAATCTGGCGGATAAGCTGGGCGTTCCGGCCCAGCGGGTGAGAAACGCTTATCCGCGTCTCAGCGAGGTTCCTTTTGACAGCGACCGGAAGCTGATGTCTACTCTGCATAACCTGAAAGACGGCTATACCATGATCACCAAAGGCGCTGTGGATGTGCTGGCAGACCGTGTGACCACCATTCAGAGAGAGGGCGCTGTCTGTCCGATCACCGAGGAAGACCGGAGAGAGATCGCGAAATGGAACGAAGAATATTCCCGGGAAGGTCTTCGTGTTCTCGGAGTTGCCTATAAGAAACTGGATCAGGAGAAAGAACTGACCCTGGATGACGAGCAGGATCTCACGTTCTTCGGTCTGATCGCCATGATGGATCCGCCCAGACAGGAAAGCGCGGACGCGGTTCAGAAATGTATCGGTGCCGGAATCCGTCCGGTGATGATTACCGGAGACCATAAGGTGACGGCGGCAGCCATTGCCAAGAGAATCGGAATTCTCAAAAACATGGACGAAGCCTGCGAGGGATCACAGATTGACTCCATGAGCGACGAGGAACTGAAGAATTTCGTGGAGAAAATCTCCGTCTATGCCCGTGTGTCACCGGAGCACAAGATCCGGATTGTTCGGGCATGGCAGGATAAGGGAAATATTGTGGCCATGACCGGAGATGGAGTCAATGACGCTCCGGCTCTGAAACAGGCGGATATCGGTGTCGCTATGGGAATCACCGGAAGCGAGGTTTCCAAAGACGCCGCGTCCATGGTACTGACAGATGACAACTTCGCTACCATTGTAAAGGCAGTGGAGAACGGACGAAACGTGTACGCGAACATTAAGAATTCCATACAGTTTTTGCTGTCCGGAAACTTTGCGGCGATTCTGATGGTGCTTTTTGCCTCTCTGGCAAGCCTGCCGGTTCCGTTTGCTCCGGTGCATCTGCTGTTTATTAACCTTCTGACGGACAGTCTTCCGGCGATTGCCCTGGGACTGGAACCACACAATCCGTTGGTAATGAAAGAGAAACCACGTCCCATGAACGAGTCCATCCTGACGAAGCCATTCCTGACCAGCGTAGGCGTGGAAGGCCTGTGCATCGGCATTATGACAGCCATCGGTTTCCTGATTGGATATTCCCATGGAGATACGGTTCTGGCGACGACCATGGCGTTTGCTACCCTGTGTCTGTCCCGTCTGGTGCATGGATATAACTGTAAATCCGCGTACCCGACCCTGTTTACACGTAAATTTTTCAACAACAAATTCCTGCAGGGAGCGTTTATCATCGGATTCCTGCTTTTGAATATGGTGCTTCTGATTCCGGCTCTTCACAATCTGTTCCAGGTACGGACGCTGCACATTGACCAGCTGCTGACTGTCTATGGACTGGCGCTTCTGAACCTGCCGGTGATCCAGATTCTGAAGAAAATCCGGACCAGAAACAAATAAGAAGGGGATGGAGATATGATTTTTGAGAGTCATGCCCATTATGATGACGAGGCGTTCGACGAAGACCGGGAAGAGCTTCTGTCTTCCATGCAGGAGAACGGTATTGAGTATATTGTGAATGTGTGCGCGGCAGCGGACGAACTGGACCGTACCATTGCCCTGACCAGGAAGTATCCTTTTATTTATGGGGCGGTGGGAGTCCACCCGGATGACGCGGGAAAGATGAATGAGGAAATTCTGGAGAAAATCCGGAATCTGTGTCAGCTGGAAAAAGTAGTTGCAGTGGGAGAGATCGGTCTGGATTATTACTGGGATAAAGAAAACCATGATGTGCAGAAGAAATGGTTTGAGGCTCAGATGGAAATCGCCAGACAGGAGAAGATGCCCTTTATCATTCACAGCCGGGATGCGGCGGAGGATACCCTGGATCTTATGAAGGCCCTGCGTGCCGGCGAGATGTCCGGCGGCGTGGTACATTGTTTTTCCTATTCCAGAGAGATGGCAAGAGAGTACCTGAATATGGGGCTTTTTCTCGGGATCGGCGGCGTGGTGACTTTTAAAAACGCCAGGAAGCTGAAAGAGGTAGCGGCCTATGCCCCCATCGAGCAGATTCTGCTGGAGACGGACAGTCCGTATCTGGCTCCGGTGCCGAACCGGGGAAAGAGAAATTCTTCGCGGAATCTCCCCTATATCGCGCAGGAAATCGCTCAGATTAAAAATCTTTCCTATGAGGAAGTGGTGGAGCAGACCAGCCGCAACGCGAAAAAACTGTTTTTCGGTGAAAAAGCATAAATTTATGAAATAGAAAATCCGAATGCTGATAGATAAAATCCGTCAGCATTCGGATTTTTTTGTGAAGAAGCGGTTGGATTTCTATAGGAAAAGATCGATTTTCCTAGTAGGAACCGTCATCGTAAGATTCGTCATCGTAGGAACCATCATCATAAGATTCGTCATCGTAGGAACCATCATCGTAGGATTCCTCGTCATAGGAACCGTCATCGTAGGATTCCTCGTCATAAGAACCGTCGTCATAAGATTCCTCACCCTCCGTTCCGTCGGAATCACCGTTGTCGGAGGAATCGCTGCCCTGATAAGAATCATCCACAATGTTGCCGTCCGGATCCATCATGTTTCCGTAGGAGTCGAAGGTGACTTCCAAAAGGCCGGTTCCCGTGGAAGGTTCTACCTGCTGGGACATGATCTCGTCATACAGGTCATAGAGACTTTCCAGAGAAAATTCATCCGTGGTCAGATCGTGGATAGTGTGCTGGGAGGCCAGATCTTCCGTGTAATCTTTCAGAAGATAGACGGCATAATCACCGGCTCCCGTGTTATAGTGCATCACCAGAGGCTCCACAGACTTGGCGATGATTTCCACAGAGGTGTCATCCCCGTCCACAGTTTTCTGGATTGTGAAATTAGCCATACCGCCCAGAAGACCGGAGATGCTTTCCTGACCGGAAACGAAATTGCCCAGGGAGTAGAAGATCAGCATCTCATTGCCCTGGTCATCTGACATGGTTCCATAAGGCTGCAGGGTCTGCGGATGGCCGCCGATACAGATGTCTACGCCCTGTTCCATCAGGAAAGAAGCCCATTGTTTTTCGTATTCCGTAGGTTCGGAATTGCCCTCGCTGCCCCAGTGGGCCATGAAAATCACACAGTCACTGACTTCTTTGGCATTTTTGATATCCTGGGCAACCTGGTCTTTGTCAAAGGTGTTGACTACATAGGCGTCCTCCCCGGAGGCAAGACCGCTGTCCGTGCCATAGGTGTAGTCCAGGATGGCGATGGTAATGCCGTTGACAGCTACCGTCCGGATGGTGCTGCGGTCGGCCTCTGTGGCGTTGGTGCCTACAACGGTGACCTGCGGATGATCCATGGACCAGTAATCCAGTTCGCTTCGGATCATGTCCAGTCCCATGTCGTCCACATGATTGGTGGCGGTTCCCACCACATCAAAACCGGCGTTCGCGAGAGCGTCTCCCACTTCTTCCGGTGTGGCGAAGGGGCTGTAGCCGCTGACTTCCTCATGGTTGGCGGTGAGGACAGTCTCCTGGCTGACCAGGGCCAGATCCGCATCCTGTATATAGGAAGAAACGTGTTCATAAATGTGATCGTAATTCCAGTCTTCGGAGTCTGTCATTCCGGAATCGCACAGGGAGGTGTGGAACAGGTTATCTCCCACAGCGACGATATCCGCGGTAGTTACTTCCGGCTCGGCTGCTGCCGCCTGGGCTTCGGCTTCTTCTTTTGCTTTTTGTTCCGCGGGACCGGTGATTAACGCACGGTCTGCCTGGTGGAAACAGAAGCAGAGCAGGACTAATACCACGGCGGAGCAGATGAGACTGATCCTGGAGGTACTTTTTTCTCTGTCATTTAATGGAATATTTTTTCGGCTCATAGTATTTTTCCTCGTATTTTTGTAGCAATGTAAATTTTTTGTTATAAACTGAACCTATTATAACAAATTCTACATAAATAAGAAAGAATTTCTTAACAGGAAAATTCTGAAAAAATACTTTGAATATCAAAAGAAAAAATGGTACAATATTCTTATAGAAGGAAAACCGTCATCGGAGGAGGCAATGGAGGTGAGAACCATGGAGCATTACGAGATGTTGAATGACGTTTTAGTGAATTTGTTTAATGAGATTCTGGTGATTGAGGAGAAGGCACTGATTACCTCAGAGTTTCGGGATATCACCGGAAATGATATGCACATCCTGGAAGCAGTCGGGATTCAGGAACCCCGGAATATGTCTTCGGTAGCCAGAACGCTGTCTGTGACTGTGGGAACGCTGACGATTGCAATTAATAATCTGGTGAAAAAAGGGTATGTGAACCGGGTGCGCAGTGAGGAAGACCGAAGAGTCGTCCTGCTCTCTCTGTCAGAAAAAGGGGAAAAAGCTTTTTATCATCACAAAAAATTTCATGATGATATGATCCGGGCGATTACAGAAGATCTGGACAAAGAGGAGATTGAGGTTCTGACCCGCGCGTTGGACAAACTGCGGAAATTTTTTCGCCAATACCAGAAATAAGATCGACAAGGCATGTACGGCAAAGGTACGTCCCATACAGGTGTGGCGGCTGCTTGCCGGAAGGATCAAAAAAAGAAATCCGGCGGGAATCAGACCCGCCGGACAGCAGATATTTCTGCAGAATGGGAAAGGGTGCCGGACCAATCTCAAGAACTTTTCTGTGGAATTCTTTCAGTTGAAAAGAATTCCCTTCTTCTTTTTCCGCTGCGTTTTTCAGATCGCAGAATCCCAGATATCCAACATAATAGCGCAGATAATTGGCGGGGGTCTCGATGATATACTGAAAGATTTCCCGGGCCGCTTCCTGGTCTGTGATACCGAACAGACGCAGATACCGGGTGACCTGAGAGAGATCCCAGCCATGGTAATGGATGCCGATGTCCAGAAGACAGTAGAGATTCAGGTTTATGGAGCGGTTCAGCCACAGAAGCCGGGTCAGAGCCGGGTCGGCGTCGGCGTACCCGTAGGCGTAGGATTCCACATAGGTGGCCCAGCCTTCGATATAACCGCCGCAGGTGAAAAGGTGGCGGACCGGATCCACGTTTTCGCGGCTAAAATATACGGTCTGATAGAGATGTCCCGGAAATCCCTCATGGGCCAGGGTGGTGAAAAGCTCCAGATTGGAGGTTGTGGATGCACGGTTGATGTAGATGGTATTGGGCGTCTGCGTATCAATGGGCGGAGTCAGATAGAAAGCCGGACTCAGAAAGTCTTCCATGGATTCGTGAACATATTTCACCTCATACTCTGGACTGTCCAGGGCGGGGAAATCTTTTTGGTACAGAGATTCCAGATCCTTCAGGATGGTCTCCGGCTCTTCTTTCGGCAGATCTTCGGAAGAGATTCGAAGGAGAAGATCCGGATTTTCCTGAAGCAGCCCGGACATTTCTTTATAATCCGTCTCCAGCTGCCGGTACAGCCGCTTTTCTATGGATTCGGGAGAGGCATAGATTCCCACCTGGCTTCGCAGGAGATATTGATAGTATTCGCGTCCGTGTTCGAAACCGCGAAGTCCGGCGGAATTTCTGCCGGTTCCGCGGAGGGTCTCCAGCCCGGACATCAGGTGTTCGTAAGCCGGGATCAGGGAGTTCTCGATGATTTTTTTGTGGGAGGCGATGCAGCTTTCCTTTTCTTTTGCAGACAAACCTGGGAATTCCTGAATTTTTTCCTCGAAAACTGGCAGAAGACAGTTTTCGGAAGAGGAAGACAGGAAAGACTGGCATTGTTCGAGAATGCGGTCGAGAGTCGTGTCGCTCATGAAAAGTCCGGCTTCGGATTTGGCTTTTTCAAACTCCAGGATCTGCTGAAAATAATCTTCCACGCAGGTCAGAAGCTTCAGATAGTCGGTGATGTCCTGTTTGTCATAAAAAGCGTATTCCGCCAGAAGAACAGGGAGCTGGGCCTGGATGCCGAGGCTGGGGCTTAAAGGTTCTTCCAGAAGATAGTTATCCCCCAGGGAACGCTCTGTGTGGAAGAAAAGGAGGAGAAGATCCAGGGTGAGCTGATTGTCCCTGGAGAGATCCTCATAAGAAAAAGATTTCAGAGTTTCTTCATAGCGCTCCATCTGTTCATAGGAATCCGTGGGATCTGCAGGGACATCTCCGAGAGAGATTTCCTCCTGGCGGATCTGATACTTCTCCGGGTTGGCCAGAGTGTAATGGAGATTTAGGGTGCTGCCGCCGGCTTCCGCCTGAAATAGTTTTTCTGTGAAATTTTGGAATTTCGCGTCTTCTGAGAAAAAGTGGGAGTTCCAAACGCCGAGGCCGATTCCGAGGAGAAAGAGGGTGCACAGAATAAGCGCGGTCAGAGCCAGGCGCCGGGATTTAAGAGCAGGCATAAGGTCTCCTTTTCTGATTCGATATCTTTACATTTTATGATGCCGGGGGCAAAAGATACCAACAGGACCCGAATGGAAGGATTGAACTGCGAAGCAGGGGCATGGTATAATAGTCTACGCATGGGCGATTTCTGCGGAGCAGACGGTATCATAGCCGCGAACAGGCTGAAATTGCCGGAAAGGAGCAGACTATGGGGGAAATCTACGATGTGATAATTGTGGGAGCGGGGCCAGCAGGCCTGACAGCCGCGATTTACGCGCTGCGTGCCGGGCTGAACACACTGCTGCTGGAGAAAAGCTTCGCCAGCGGAGGACAGGCCGCCAGCACCTACGAGATTGATAATTACCCGGGAATGCCGGGAATATCCGGGGAGGAATTCGGACGGAAACTGCGCAGCCACGCGGACGGGCTGGGACTGGTGTCTGAACGGGCCGCGGTGAAAGAAGTAATTCTGGAAGAGGATGGAACCAAGCGGGTGCGGACACGGAAGAAAGAGTACGCGGCCAGAACGGTGATCGTGGCATCCGGGGCCAGACACCGGATGCTGGGGGCAGAAGGGGAGGAAGAGCTCTCCGGCCTTGGTGTCTCTTACTGTGCTACCTGTGACGGTGCTTTTTATAAAGACCAGACGGTCGCCGTGATTGGAGGAGGAAATGTGGCAGTGGAGGACGCGATCTTCCTGGCGAGAATCTGCAGGAAAGTTTATGTGGTGCACCGCAGGGATCAGCTGCGGGCGGAAGAGGTTCTGCAGAAGAAACTTTTCGGGTATCCGAATGTGGAAATGTGCTGGGATCAGGTCTGTACGAAGATCGGCGGACAGGATCAGGTGGAAAAAATCCGGCTGCGGAATGTGAAAACCGGAGAAGAGCAGGAGATTTGGGTGGAAGGCGTGTTTGTCGCCGTGGGGATTCAACCCAACAGCGAGGCCTGGCAGGGACTTCTGGAACTGGACGAAAATGGATATATCTGTGCGGGAGAGGACGGCCGGACCAGCGTGCCGGGGATTTTTGCCGCGGGAGATGTGCGGACGAAACGGCTTCGGCAGATTGTGACGGCGGTTGCCGATGGGGCCAATGCGGTGACTTCGGTGCAGGAATATCTGAACCGCGGATAATGTCAGAAAAAAGAAAAACTTGTGGAGAAAAATTCTATACACAAAGATCGTGTCTGATTCAGGAGTGAAAAGGTGAAATTTGGTGAAAATAGACAAAAAAAGCCTGTGGATAAAATTGTGGATAAAGATATGCACATCAGTTATCCACATATCCTGTCCCGGAAACCCTTATGAATAGAAGTTATACACCGAATTATCCACATTATCCACAGGAAATCAAAGAATTTATCCAGATTAACATAAAGTGATTTAAAACAAACGTTTTGGTGAGATGTAATAAATCGTAAGAAATGGCAAAAGAATGTCGAAAAAACTATTGACTTTTTTGGAATCGAAAAGTGGCAGTAAAATCATAAAACAGGCGTTCTTTTCGGCGCAAAACCAAAAAGAGTCAGACAATTATGAGCGATAGGAAAATGAGGAGACAGTCAGAATGCGTTTGAGAAATATACCAGGGGCGAAAGAAGCGGTAGAGGAGAGTGTTTTTGTGGTTCAGGATCCGCAGGCACAAAAGGGCAGGTGGAACCGGATTTTTCCGGAAAACCATCCGATCCACATGGAAGTGGGGATGGGAAAAGGACAGTTTCTGATGAGAATGGCCGAAAAACATCCGGACATCAACTATCTGGGGATGGAGATGTATGACAGTGTCCTGCTCCGGGCGCTGCAGCTTCGCGAAAAGCTGGAGAACCCGCTGGGCCATCTTTTTTTCATCCGGGAGGATGCCCGGCTGCTGCCGGAAATTTTTGAAAAAGGAGAGATCGAGAGAATTTATCTGAATTTTTCTGATCCGTGGCCCAAGGCACGCCACGCAAAGCGCAGATTGACTTCCAGAGAATTCCTTGCCCGCTACGAGCGGATTCTTCCGGATGGGGGTGAGATCGAATTCAAGACAGATAACCGGGTCCTTTTCGACTTTTCCCTGGAAGAGATTCGGGACGCGGGGTGGAGCCTGCTTGCCTGCACGTATGATCTGCACAAAGATCCGGCGCTCATGGAGGGGAATGTGATGACAGAATATGAGGAAAAATTCTCCGGAATGGGCAAACCGATCTGTAAGCTGGTTGCGGCAAAGAAGTAAAAACCAAAGGCACATGGACGGCATAAAATAAGTAAACGGATACGGCGAAGCAGGTGATGGGATGGCTTTGTTTAAAAATCTGAGAAGGGCTGCGGCGCAGATGGGCTACAGATACCGGAAGCTGGACAGAAAGCTTTTGAAACTGCGCAGATGTACGGAAGAAACCCGGCAGGCGCTGGATGCCGTAAAACAGAAAAAGGACGGATGCAGAAGGTGAATTTCCATGGGCGGGACCAAAAAAATGAAAAAAAAGTAAAATTTCTCTTGCTTTTTTTATTTGGTTCCGCTATAATAGGCAGTGCGTTAGAAATAATGTAAAAAATATTGGAACAAATGCGCTTTTAGCTCAGCTGGTAGAGCACCTGACTCTTAATCAGGGTGTCCAGGGTTCGAGCCCCTGAAGGCGCACTGAAAAGCACTGTTTTTGCGGACGTCACGGAGCCGCGGGGATGGTGTTTTTTTTGTGCGGGAGGAAAGGAGGAGAGAAAAGATGCGGTACTATCTTCTGGATGCGCTCAGAGGACTTGCCTTGCTCCAAATGATCGCGTACCATGGAATCTGGGATCTGGTACATATTTTCGGAATGGACTGGAAATGGTATCTGTCAGAGGGGGCTTATGTCTGGCAGCAGAGTATTTGCTGGACGTTTCTTCTGCTATCCGGATTTTGCTGGTCCCTGGGGAAAAAAAGACTGCGCAGAGGTCTGATTGTGTTCGGGGCAGGGCTGGCAGTCACGGCAGTGACGCTGCTTTTTCTGCCGCAGGAGAGGGTTGTTTTCGGCGTGCTTACTCTGATTGGAAGCTGTATGCTTCTCTGGATTTTGCTGGAACCGCTGCTGCTTCGTATTCCGGCGCAGGCAGGGCTCATCGGCAGTTTTTTCTTATTTTTAATTACCAGGAATGTGAACCGGGGATGGCTGGGATTTGAGAGCTGGAATCTTCTGCCTCTTCCGCAGGACTGGTATGCAAATCTGTTTACCACGTTTCTGGGATTTCCTGAGAGGACGTTTTTTTCTACCGATTACTTTTCGCTGTTCCCGTGGCTGTTCCTCTTTGGAAGCGGATATTTTCTCTGGCGCCTGTTGTCAGAAAAAGGGAAGCTGCCGGAACGGACTTTGACCAGAATACGGATTCGGCCACTGGAATTTCTCGGCAGGCATTCCCTGCCTGTCTATTTGGTTCATCAACCGGTGATTTTTGGCCTTTTATGGGTATTCTTTCGTTGAAATTTGAGGAAATAATGCTATACTTAGTTAGATAGATACAATGAGGAAACAAATGAGGAGGGGCTATGAATGAGAAAAATGATTGGCAGGTGGAATGAGATCAGTCTCGTGAAACGGATTATCATGGGCCTGATTGTCGGAATTATACTGGGAATCGCGATTCCGCAGGTTACGGTGATTTCCATACTGGGTGATTTGTTTGTGGGAGCTCTGAAGGCGGTTGCGCCGCTTCTGGTGCTGTTCCTGGTTATGGGAGCGCTTGCGAGACATGAAAAAGGAAAGAAGACCAATATGAAACGGGTAATTTTCCTGTATCTGTGCGGAACTTTCCTGGATGGCTGTGTGGCGGTAGTCACCAGTTTCCTGTTTCCCATCACGCTGTCTCTCAGTGAGAGCGCGCAGGATGTGACGGCGCCGGGGGGGATCGGCGAGGTACTTCAGAATCTTCTGATGAATCTGGTGGCGAACCCGGTGGACGCACTGGCGAACGCGAACTATATTGGAATTCTGGCGTGGGCAGTTATGCTGGGAATCGCGCTGCGGAAGGCCTCCAGGGGAACCAAGCAGGCGATCGCGAATATTTCCGACGCTTTGTCGGAGGTTGTGAGATGGGTGATCAACTGCGCGCCCTTCGGCGTGATGGGACTGGTATTTTCCACCATTTCCGAACAGGGCCTGACGGCTTTGCTCAGCTACGGACGGCTGATTGGTCTGCTCGTGGGTACGATGGTCTTTGTGGCACTGGTGGTCAATCCGATCATTGCTTTCTGCGCCATGCGCAGCAATCCGTATCCGCTGGTGCTCAGATGTCTGAAAGAAAGCGGCATCACAGCATTCTTTACCAGAAGTTCCGCGGCAAACATCCCGGTGAACATGCGTCTGTGCAAGGATCTGGGTCTGGACGAGGACACTTATTCCGTATCCATCCCTCTGGGATCAACCATCAATATGGGAGGAGCGTCCATTACGATTTCCGTGCTTGCGCTGGCAGCCGCGCATACTCTGGGAATTTCGGTGGATTTCGGAACCGCGGTGATTCTGTGTGTTCTGTCAGCGGCCAGCGCCTGCGGCGCTTCCGGAGTGGCAGGAGGCTCTCTGCTTCTGGTGCCTCTGGCCTGCAGCCTGTTCGGAATTTCCAATGATATTGCCATGCAGGTTGTCGGTGTGGGATTCATTGTAGGCGTTATCCAGGATTCCTGCGAGACGGCGATCAATTCTTCCACAGACGTACTGTACACGGCGGTTGCTGAGTTATGGACAAAGAGAAAACAGAAAAACGGGCAGGGGACACAGGCTGCCTGAGAAAGGAGAGAAAGATGGCAGATATTGATGGATTATTGCTGGGAGCGCTTCAGCACGAAGCAGGACATCCCCGCAGAAGCGGACACATTTTGAAAGTGACAGCCCTGGCAGGAACAATCGGACGGGAAGAAGGGCTGGAAGAAGAGGAACAGATGATTCTGGAGGCGGCCGCGGTTCTGCATGATATCGGAATCCGAAACTGTAAGGAAAAATACGGGGAGACGGATCCGGAGAAACTGGCGGAGGAATCCGTACAGACAGCAGGACAGATGCTGGAAGATTACGGATATCCCAAGGCCTGGATTGACAAGATTCTCCATCTGGTGCGGATGCATCACGACTATGACCATATTGACAGCAAAGCTTATCAGATTCTGGTGGAAGCGGACCTGTGGGTCTGCGCGCTGGAGGAAGGATGGGATCCGGAGAAGATCCGGGAAGCAACCGGACATTTTCGGACGGAGACCGGAAGACAGCTGATGGAGCAGCTGACGCAGGAACGGCCGGTTTCGGAATAAAAAAAGAAAAATGTGTAGGAATAAAAAAAGAAAAATGAAACTTGTCAGAAAAAGCGGGAGATGCTATACTGACTTTATCGGCGACCTGAAAGAATTATCTGACAGGAATCCGGCATAAAATCAGATAAGCGACTATTCTGCTGACAGACGATGGGGAAGCCCCGGAGTGTGAAGACGATCGTTTCAGAGAAATACTGTGAAAAGAGACCCTTTTGCCTTGTCGGCAGAAGGGTTTTTCTGTTGTCGCGGAAGAATGAAAACGTACGGGAAGGAAGAAGGCGTATGACCAACAAGGAGAAAATTGACTGCCTGGCTTCGGGAAAGATGCTCGGAGAGGAATCGCTCTGTGAACTTCTGGATACTTATACCCGGGAGGAACGGGCATATGCGGCCGGAAAAGCCAGAGACACGGCGGATCGATATTATGGAAAGAAAATATATTTCCGGGGTCTGATTGAATTTACCAATTATTGTAAGAATAACTGTTATTACTGCGGGATTCAGGCGGCGAACCGGAAGATTCAGCGATACCGGATGGATCCGGAGACGATTTATGAATGCTGCGAGTGGGGATACCGGGCCGGTTTCCGGACTTTTGTTCTCCAGGGAGGAGAGGATCCATATTTCACGGATGATCTCGTGACAGAACTGGTGAGTACCATCCACAGCCGTTACCCGGACTGCGCGGTGACGCTGTCCATCGGGGAAAAAGAAAGAGAGAGTTACCAGCGGTATTTCGACGCGGGAGCGGACCGGTATCTTCTGCGGCATGAGACTGCCTGTCCCATACACTACCAAAAGCTTCACCCGAAAGGGCAGAGTTTTGAGAACCGGATGCGCTGTCTGAGAGACCTGAAGGAGATTGGTTATCAGACCGGGTGCGGGATGATGGTCGGGTCTCCTTTCCAGACTTCGCTGGAACTTGCCAAAGATCTGATTTTTATCCGTGATTTTCAGCCGCAGATGGTGGGCATCGGTCCGTTTATTCCCCATCATGACACACGGTTTCGGGATTTCCCGGCGGGTACGCTGGAAGATACGCTGTTCCTGCTCAGTCTGATCCGGCTTCTCCAGCCGCGGGTTCTGCTTCCGGCCACCACGGCGCTGGGGACTATTGTGCCGGACGGAAGGGAACAGGGGATTCTGGCGGGAGCCAATGTGGTGATGCCCAATATTTCCCCGGCAGATCTGAGGAAAAATTATATGCTGTATGACCATAAGATCGGAACGGAGGATGACGCTTCCGAGAGCCGGATCCGGCTTCAGGAATCCATCCAAAAGATTGGGTATGAAGTGGTCACGGAACGGGGAGACTACCGCTCTTCCCCTGTGGGATCCGAAGAAGCGGCAGAGGTGTAAAGGAGAAATAAGGCAAAACGGGAGGACGGGATATGATAAAAATGGCAATTTACGGGAAAGGCGGAATCGGAAAATCTACGACGGCCTCGAACCTTTCCCTGGCGTTTACCGAGATGGGGCTGAAGGTAATGCAGATCGGCTGCGATCCGAAAGCAGATTCCACCAGCTGTCTCCACGGGGGAAAAAAGGTGGAAACGGTTCTGGATCTGATCCGCCGGAAAGGAAAGTCGGTGCCTCTGGAGGAACTGGTCACAGTGGGCGCGGGAGGCGTACTCTGTGTGGAGGCGGGCGGTCCCACGCCGGGAATGGGCTGCGCGGGCCGCGGAATTATCGCGGCGCTGGAAACTCTGGAGGAGAAGGAAGCCTTTGATATCTATGAGCCGGACGTGGTGCTCTATGATGTGCTGGGAGACGTGGTGTGCGGAGGTTTTGCCATGCCCATCCGGGAAGGCTACGCGAAAAAAGTGTTTATTCTCACCTCCGGTGAAAACATGGCGCTTCACGCGGCGGCGAATATTGCCCTGGCGGTGGAAAATTTCGCGGACCGGGGCTACGCTTCTCTGGGCGGGGTGATTCTGAACTGCCGGAACGTTCCCCGGGAAATGGAAAAGGTGGAGGAGCTGGCACAGGATATTCACTCGGAAATTGTCGGAAAGCTTCCATTCAGTTTCCAGGTGCAGCAGGCGGAGGAACAGAGAAAAACGGTTCTGGAAGCTTTCCCGGAATCGGAGATGGCCGGTCATTACCGGGAGCTGGCAAGGCAGGTTCTCAAAGCCTGCAGGGAGGAGAAGCTATGAGAGAGCCTGGAAATCTGGATGAGAGAGGAGCCTGCGTCAGGATCTGTGAGGCGTCTTTTCCGGCGCCCTTTGTGTCCGGCCTGGAATATGCGGCTCCGGCAAGAGGAACCTGGAATATTGTTCATATCGGCATGCTGATTCCTCAGAGTCATCAGATCTTTGTCTGTGCCCAGGCCTGCCTGCGGGGCGTGGTGCTGACAGCGGCAGAGATGAACGCTATGAATCGGTTTTCCACGATCTGCGTCGAGGACCATAACCTTCTGGACGGGGATATGGAGGAGCTGATCCTTGAGGGAACGCAGGATATTCTGGAGCGGATGCCGGAGAAACCCAGGGCGGTACTGCTGTATACCAGCTGTGTCCATCATTTTATCGGCTGTGATCTGGATTATGTTTTCCGGAAGCTGCGGGAAAAATTTCCGGAGATTGATTTTACGGACTGTTATATGAATCCGATTATGCGCAAGAGCAAGATGACGCCGGACGCCAAGATGAGAATGCAGCTGTACAGCCTTGTGAAGAAACCGGACCGGGAGGCAGCACTCTGTCAGGCATATTCTCCTTATCACACGTACAAAGAACCGGCGGTGATCAATTTCATCGGCAACAATGAGCTCACAAAAGAAAGCTGTGAGATGGTTCAGATGATCCGTGGGGCCGGATATGAAATCGGAGATATCTGTGCCTGCGAAACTTATGAGGAATATCAGGAACTGGCCAAAAGCCGGCTGAACATTACCTACAATCCGGCTGCGGTTCCCGCCGCCGAAGAGCTGAAAAAGAGGCTGGGAATTCCCCATCTGCATCTGCCCCTGAGTTTTGATTACGAGGAAATTGATGAGAATCTTCGCCGGCTGGCGCAGGTTCTGAAGACGGAGACGCCGGATCTTGGGAAATTAAGAAGCGAGGCGGAGGAGGAGCTGGCGCGGACAGCCCGGGAGCTGAAAGGAATGCCGGTGGCTCTGGATTATACGGCGGTGAGCCGGCCGCTGGAACTGGCGAAGCTTCTGATTTCCCACGGGATTGCTGTGGAGGAAGTGTATGCGGACAGTTTTATCGAGCCGGAGCGAAAAGCGTTTCAATGGCTGCGAAAGGAAGCGCCGGATCTGAAGCTGTACGCCACGGTGCAGGTGAAGATGGGAATGCTTCCCCATACGAAAGCCATGGAGAAAGGCGGAAATCTGCTGGCAGTGGGACAGAAAGCGGCTTACTTCACCGGGACCAGGTATCTGGTGAATCTGGTGGAAGGCGGCGGCCTGTGGGGATATGACGGGATCGTCCGGCTGGCCGGATGGATGCGCAAGGCAGCCTCGAAAGAGGCCGATGTGGAGAATATCATACAGATAAAAGGATGGGGGTGCTGCGGATGAATCAGGCGAATCGGATTTTGTCGACTTATACGGCGGATGTATCGGGTGTCTGCTCAGCCCTCTATGAGATGGGCGGCATGACGATTATGCATGACGCTTCCGGATGCAATTCCACCTACAACACCCACGATGAGCCGAGATGGTATCACATGCCCAGTATGGTGTACATCACCGGCCTGTCAGAGATGGAAGCGGTCCTGGGAGAGGAAGATAAGGTCGTCACAGATGCGGTGGATGCGGCCAGACAGCTTCAGCCCCGTTTTATAGCCATAGCCGGGACTTTGATTCCGACCATGATGGGGACGGATTTTCAGGGACTGACGCGTGTCATAGAGAAAAAAAGCGGGATTCCCACCTTCGGGTTCGCGACCACAGGGATGGGCTCTTATGTGAAAGGCGTGTCGTTGTCTCTGGCGAAAGTCGCAGAGCGTTTCTGCGTCCAGACCGGGACGAAGACCAAGGGAGCCGGCCACCCGGGCGTCAATCTGCTGGGAGTGACTCCGCTGGATTTTTCCGTGACCGGCACGGTGGAGAAAATGCGCGGCCTGCTGGAGGAAAACGGATATCCGGTGGTGAGCTGCTGGGCCATGGGAAGCGCCTGGGAAGAACTGATGGAAGCGGGAAAAGCCCAGGTGAACCTGGTGGTATCTTCGGCAGGGCTGGCCCTGGCGAAAGTTTTGCGTGAGCGGTTTGGCACGCCTTATGTGACGGGGATCCCCATGGGAAACGCCATGACCAGGAGAGTGCTGCAGGCGCTGGATGAGGCGGCCCGCACAGGGAAAGATCAAAGACCGGCGGGAGAACGCCGGATTTTGCCGGTGTCGGGCCGTGGGAAACCGGTTCTGGTCATCGGAGAGGCTGTGTGGGCGGCGTCCATGTGCAGGGCTCTGGAGGAAGACTTCGGCCTGACGGCCCGGGCCTTATGCCCTCTGGAACTGACCGGGCGGGTTCTGGACGCGCAGGATATCCAGTGTACCGGGGAGGTGGAAATTTCCCGGGAGATGGAGAAAGCTTCGCTGGTGATCGCGGATCCTCTTTACCGGGGCGTTCTTCCCCAGGGAGTTCCTTTTCTGGATTTCCCGCAGGAAGGATATTCCGGACGGATCTGGAGAAAAGAGATTCCTGTATTCGCAGGTGAAAACTGGAACAAATGGATGGAGAAAGGACTGAAAAAATGAAAAAGAAACTGATTGCAATGATGATTTGTCTTGCGATGACGGCCGGCGCGCTGGCGGGCTGTTCAGGGAATGCCGGGGAGGCGTCTTCCAAAGAAGAGGCACAGGAGTCCCGGGCGGAGGCGGAAGATTCGGAGCAGGAAGACGTAAGCGGGGATACCATTACCATCACAGACCACGCGGACCGTCAGGTGGAAGTGCCTGCGCAGATTGACCGTGTGGTTGTGGCGGATATTTATCCCATGGCGTCGGTGCTGACGGTATTTCTGGGCTCCGCGGAGAAACTGGTGGGGATTGATCCGGTGTGTATGAGCGCGGCACAGTCCGGAATTCTGGGAGAATTGTTTCCGGAAATCCTGGAGGCGGACACCAGCTTTATGCAGGGGGCGGATCTGAACATTGAGGCTCTTCTTGCGCTGGATCCGGACGTGGTATTCTGCAGTTCGGGAAACCGTGAGATGATCGCCGCGCTGGAGAACGCGCAGATTCCGGCGGTGGGAATCTCTCCCAGCAAATGGGATTACGATATTCTGGAAACCTACGATCAGTGGGTAGACCTTCTGAGTCAGATGTTCCCGGAGAACAGCAGCAAGAGCGAGAAAGTTTCCAAGTACAGCCAGGAAGTATACGGACAGGTGCAGGAGGCGGTGAAAGACATCCCCCAGGAGGAAAAGAAGAAGGTTCTCTTCCTTTTCCAGTATGACGATCAGCAGATGGTCACCTCCGGCAGACACTTTTTCGGACAGTTCTGGTGCGACGCGGTGGGCGCCCTGAACGCGGCGGAGGAAATCGAGGTGGATAATTCCAACGCCGTGATCAACATGGAGCAGGTCTATCAGTGGAATCCGGATGTGATTATTATCACGAATTTTACACCGACCCAGCCGGAGGATCTGTACAGCAATGCCATCGGCGGAGATGACTGGAGCAGTGTGAAGGCGGTACAGGAAAAGCAGGTGTACAAAATGCCTCTGGGAACCTACCGCAGCTATACGCCGAGCTCAGACACTCCGGTGACGCTGCTGTGGATGGCAAAGACTGTGTATCCGGATCTTTTCCAGGATCTGGACATCAATCAGGAAGTCAAGGATTATTATCAGGAAATGTATCAGGTTACTCTGACCGATGAGCAGATTGAGCAGATGTATCATCCTTCCTCTGACGCGGCGGAGAATTTCGAATAAAACAGGGTGACTGGAAAATACGAAGGCAAAGGATGTGAATCGTAAACAATGGAACATTCCAAGAGGTGGTATTACGGCTGGACCGTGGGGATTCTGGCCGCGATTGCGGTGTGTTCCCTGGCGGCTCTCGCCATGGGGAGGTATCAGGTGAAACCCGGAGAGATCTGGGGAGTATTCTTTCCCGGGGCAGGGCAGCAGGAGATCGATGGAACGGTGAAAAATGTAGTAATGAATGTGCGTCTGCCCAGGATTGCGCTGGCGCTTCTCGCCGGAGCCGGCCTAAGCAGCGCGGGGGCGGCGTTTCAGGCGCTGTTCGCCAATCCCCTGGCGACCCCCGACACCCTGGGGGTTGCCACAGGGGCGTCTTTTGGAGCCGTCCTGGCGATTTTATCCGGATGGCCTTCCCTGGCGATTCAGACCAACGCCTTGCTCTTTGGTATTCTGGCGGTGGCGCTGGTATATCTGGTGAGCCTTCCGAAAAAAGGGGGCGGACGCGCCTCTGTGGTTATGATTGTGCTGGCGGGCATGGTGGTGGGATCGCTGTTTTCTGCTCTGGTGTCCCTGGTGAAATACGCGGCGGATCCCCAGGATGTGCTTCCCGCGATTACCTTCTGGCTGATGGGAAGCCTTTCCAGCACGACGAAAGAGACTCTGGTGCTGGGAGCGCCTTTTATTCTGGCGGGAATGGCGGTTCTGTTTCTGCTGCGCTGGAAGCTGAACGCGATGACGCTGACGGAAGAGGAGGCGGTTTCGCTGGGAATTCCGGTGAAGAAGATCCGGGCTGTGGTGGTGACTGCGGCGGCAATGATTACGGCCTCCGTGGTATCCATGTGCGGACTGATCGGCTGGGTGGGACTGTTGATTCCCCATATCTCCCGGATGCTGTTTGGAAGCAATAATCAGCGCGTCATACCGGCCAGCATGGGGCTGGGAGCGGTCTTTATGCTGGTGATTGATACTATGGCCCGATGTATCTGGGCTGCAGAGATACCGGTCTCCATTCTGACCGCGGTGATCGGCGCGCCGTTCTTCATTCTGCTGCTGAGAAAGACGGGAGGGATCGGATCATGAAGTTTGAAGTGAGAAAAGGCTCTTTTCATTACCCCAGAGAGCAGGAGATTCTGAGAGATATTTCCTTTTCTTTCGAAGGCGCGGGAATTCTCTCGGTTCTGGGGGCGAACGGCGCCGGAAAGACGACGCTGATGAAGTGCATGCTGGGTCTGATCCCGTGGACGGGGGGCGCTTCCTATCTGGACGGTGTGGATATCCGGAAGATCCGCTCCAGAGAGTTCTGGAGGCAGGTGGGTTATGTACCCCAGGCGAAATACCCCTCCTTTGTCTACACCGTGGGAGAACTGGTGGTGATGGGACGCAGCGCGCGTCTGGGAACTTTTGCCCAGCCCGGCGCCAGGGACTGGGAGAAGGTAGAGGAGAGTCTTGAGCTGGTGGGAATTTCCCATCTGCGGGATAAACTGTGCACCCAGATCAGCGGCGGAGAATTCCAGCTGGCACTCATCGCGAGAGCTCTGGTCACAGAACCTTTCCTGCTGGTTCTGGACGAGCCGGAGTCCAATCTGGATTTCAGAAATCAGA
Source organism: uncultured Blautia sp. (assembly GCA_963927715.1). GTDB lineage: Bacteria > Bacillota > Clostridia > Lachnospirales > Lachnospiraceae > Blautia_A. Next base: position 159,818 of record CAWVBU010000003.1, read on the forward strand.
GAATTGTTCTGGAGGTTCTGAAAGAGCTCTGCAGCCAGAAACAGCTGTCGGCGGTGATCAATACGCATTTCCCGGAACACGCGGTGGAGATCTCCAGGAAATCCCTGCTTCTGATGCGGGACGGGAGCGCCCTTTATGGAGACACGGAAGAGATTTTAAAGGAAGAAAACCTGGAAGCTGCCTTTGACGTTCCTGTGCGGGTGCGGACGATCTCCCTGCCGGAGAGGGATTACACCTGCGTGATGGCGCTTCCGCCGGATTCCGGCAGGAAATCCACCGGCAAAGAACCGGACCGCTGCGGGAAACCATCTTGAGAATAAGGGAGGAGACGGATATGGAGACGAGAATTGCATTAATCGGAATTATTGTGGAGGACGCGGACGCGGCGGAACGGATCAATCATGTGCTGCACGATTATAACCGGTATATCATCGGCCGGATGGGTCTTCCCTACCGGGAGCGGAATATTTCCATCATCAGCATTGTGCTGGATGCTCCCAACGAGATCATCAGCGCCCTTTCCGGAAAACTGGGAATGATACCGGGAGTGAGTACCAAGACGCTTTATTCCAAGATCCCCAAAGGGTGAAACCATCCGGAATCTTCCGGAAAAATGAATAGAAGAAACGCAAAAGAATAAGACTGTATACCAGAAGAAGGACTGCGGTTACGCTTCGCTTCGACGGGTACAGTCTTTTCGTTTTGTATTTTGCGTACTTTGTATACCTTGCACATACGGAGCAAAGAGCAATTTACGTATTTTACACAAATGGAGCGTTTTGCGGGCGAAAATTAAAGGCAGTACACAAAAACCTCGAAAAAACATCGAAAAGCGGCAGAAAAATCTTGTGCAAGATGACGAACAACAATACAGCCGGATATGAAAAAATAGGCTATTTTTTCTATTGATTTTTCAATAGCGGGGAGTAAAATATAAGAATCTTGGGGTAGGCCGAAATGAGGGCGAGGTCTGTTCCGGATGAATAAAAAAGGTTCACAGAACCGAAAAACAAAGGAAGAGAAAGGGAGGGACATGAGACGGGAAATATATCAGAACGTTTGATAGAAGAGTTAAATTGTCATACGATGTTTGAAATCCCTATTTTCGGCGGGATCCCCATCACGGAATCCGTTGCCGTTACCTGGGTGATCATGGCGGTCATGACAATCGCGGCGATTCTTCTGACGCGGAATCTGAGAGTGGAAAACGTCAGCAGGAAGCAGCTGCTTCTGGAATCGGCATTTACATTCTTTTACAACTTCTTTGAAGGCATCCTGGGTGAACGTGGAAAACGTTATATTCCCTACATGATTACAATCACCCTGTTTATCGGATTTGCGAATATCATAGGGGTATTTGGGTTTGTACCGCCGACGAAGGATATCAATGTGACGGCAGGCCTGGCAGTCATGAGTATTGTTCTCATTGAGTATGCCGGATTCCATCAGAAAGGAACCAAAGGCTGGCTGAAGAGTTTCGCGGAACCTACACCGGTTATGCTTCCCATTAATATCATGGAAATCGCGATCCGTCCAACGTCGCTTTGCATGCGGCTTTTCGGAAATATCCTGGGCGGATTTATTGTCATGGAACTGGTGAAATATGTGGCGCCGATTATCGTGCCGTCGCTGGTGGGTCTGTATTTCGACTTTTTTGACGGATTTATTCAGGCCTACGTATTTGTCTTTTTGACTTCGCTGTTTATCAGTGAGGCGATTGAGTAAGGGTGGGTTCCTTACTCGGAAAACAAATTTATTATTTTGAATGAATCAGGAGGAAAATATTATGTCTACATTAATTGCACTTGGAGCAGCAATCGCAGTACTTACCGGTATCGGAGCAGGAATCGGAATCACAAAAGCAACGGCGGCAGCCGTGGACGCCATCGCGAGACAGCCGGAGGCTGAGGGCAAGATCCGTTCCACACTTCTTCTCGGATGTGCGCTGGCAGAGGCAACCGCCATCTACGGTTTCGTAATCGGTCTGTTAATCATCATCATGTTATAAGAAAGGCGGGTGAGATAGGTGATTCAGTTTAATATCAGCCTACTCTTTACCATTATCAACCTGCTGGTACTTTATCTTTTGATGAGAAAATTTTTGTTTGGTCCGATCATGAGAGTTATGGACAAACGCCAGACGATCATCGAGGAGGGCCTGGGAAATGCCCGCAAGAGTCAGAAAGAAGCCGAAGAGCTGAAAGAGAAATACGACGAGAACTTAAGACAGGTTCACGTGGAATGTGAGGCGCTTCTGAGCCAGGCGAAGGAGCGGGCGCAGAAAGAGTCGGATCTGATGCTTGAGAATGCGCAGAAGGAAGTACAGCAGCTTCAGGAAAAGACAAGGGAAGACCTCAGACGCGAGAAAGAGCAGACGATGCGCGAGCTCCAGACACAGGTGGCGCAGCTGGCGCTGGCTGCGGCTATGAAAGTGAGCGGAGATAAGAACAGTCAGGAACAGGATCTGGAATTATACGATCAGTTTCTGAAAAAAGCAGGTGGTGCCTATGGTACAGACAACCATTAGTTTTATCAAGGTTCTCTATGAGCTGGATATGAGTCTGGAGGCAGTTCATGAGGCACAGCGGATCCTGGAGGAAAATCCGCAGCTGCAGGAGGTGCTGGAGAATCCGGTGATTCCCCGGGAGGCGAAAGACCGGGTGGTCTCCAGAGTATTCCCCAGGGAAATACAGAATTTTATCAAAGTGGTGAAAAACCACGGAAAAACCTCTCTTCTTCCGGAAATCTTCGAGGGTTACGAGGAGTACCGGAAGAAATGTGAGAATATACTGACAGCGAAACTGAGATATGTGACGAAGCCTACCCAGGAGCAGATCGGGAAGATGAAGCAGTTTCTGTGCAGCCATTACGGCAAGAAAGAGGCACAGCTGGAACTGATCGAGGATCCTTCTCTGCTGGGCGGTTTCATTCTGCAGGCAGACGACCACGAGTATGACTGGAGCCTGCGGGCACGTTATCAGAGGCTTGGAGAGAAATTATTGCGGAGGTGAGAGAAGTGAGTTCGATTCGTTCCGATGAAATTATTTCCATCCTGAAAGAAGAGATTGAGAATTACGAGGAAGTCTGCAGGGATCAGGAAGTGGGAACTGTCATCTCCGTGGGAGATGGAATCGCAACAATTTATGGAATTGACCATGCGATGTACGGCGAGATTGTCACATTTGAGAATGGCCTGAAAGGAATGGTGCAGGACGTCCGCCAGAACAGCATCGGTTGTATTTTATTTGGAAGTGACGAAGGGGTCCGTGAAGGCACGAAGGTGGCCAGAACCCAGAGAAAAGCAGGAATTCCCGTGGGGGAAGGCTTTCTGGGAAGAGTCATCAACGCCCTGGGCGCGCCCATTGACGGAAAAGGAGAGATCGAGGAGGCGGACTACCGCCCGGTGGAGAATGAGGCTCCGGGAATCATCGACCGGAAATCGGTCAGTGTTCCGCTGGAGACGGGTATTCTCTCCATCGACTCCATGTTCCCCATTGGACGGGGACAGAGAGAGCTGATCATCGGTGATCGTCAGACCGGTAAAACTTCCATCGCCATCGACACCATTCTGAATCAGAAAGGCAAGGATGTCATCTGTATCTATGTGGCTATCGGTCAGAAAGCGTCCACCGTGGCGAAGACGGTATCCACACTGGAAAAATACGGCGCCATGGATTACAGCATCGTGGTGGTATCCACGGCCAGCGACTGTGCGCCGCTTCAGTACATCACCCCTTACGCGGGAACCGCCATGGCGGAATATTTCATGTATCAGGGCAAAGATGTGCTGATCGTGTACGATGATCTGTCCAAACACGCGGTGGCTTACCGTGCGCTGTCCCTTCTGCTGGGACGTTCTCCGGGACGTGAGGCTTATCCGGGAGATGTTTTCTATCTGCATTCCAGACTGCTGGAGCGTTCCAGCCGTCTGAGCGAGGAGGCAGGGGGCGGTTCCATTACGGCGCTGCCGATTATCGAGACTCAGGCAGGAGATGTGTCTGCCTATATTCCGACCAACGTGATTTCCATCACGGACGGTCAGATTTTCCTGGAGTCCGACCTGTTTTTCTCCGGTATGCGGCCGGCTGTGAACGTAGGACTTTCGGTATCCCGTGTGGGCGGCGCTGCCCAGACGAAAGCCATGAAGAAGGCTTCCGGAAGTATCCGTATCGACCTAGCACAGTACCGTGAGATGGAGGTATTCACCCAGTTTTCTTCCGATCTGGACGCAGCCACAAAGGCTCAGCTCCAGTACGGAAAATCCCTGATGGAGCTGCTCAAACAGCCTCTGTGCAATCCGCTTTCCATGGCGGATCAGGTGATCACACTGGTGACCGCCACACACAAGATGATGGTGGACGTGGAACTTCGGGAGATCAAACGTTTCCAGATGGATATGCTTCAATATTTTCATGCCAGCCATCCTGAGATCATTCAGGAGCTGGAGGAGAAGAAAGTGCTGACGGAGGAACTGCAGGAGAACATCCTCCAGGCTGCTGAGGAATATAAGAAGAGCAGGTGAGAATATGGCGAATGAGAAAGAAATTCTGGATCGAAGAAAAAGTATTCAGGATACCATGAAAATCACCAACGCCATGTATCTGATCTCTTCTTCGAAACTGAAAAGAGCGAAGAATGTGCTGGGAAATGCCGAGCCCTATTTCTATGGCATTCAGTCGGCAATCGCCCGTGTGCTCCGCCATGTCCCGGACATGAAGCATGAATTTTTCAACAAACGGCCTGAAAAAACAGGCGAAGACCGCAAGATCGGAGTGATTGTGGTCACCGCGGACAAAGGTCTGGCGGGAGCCTATAATCACAATGTAATCAAGCTTGCGGAAGAAGAGCTGAAGAAAAAAGGCCATGAAAAACTTTATGTTCTGGGAATTGTGGGACAGCAGTACTTTGGAAAGAAAAGCGGAGTGGATATGGATCCGGATTTCCATTACAACATTCAGAAACCAAGCCTGCATCAGGCCAGAGAGATCTCCGAGCTGATTGTGGACAGTTATCTGGATCAGGAACTGGATGAAGTCCGCATTATCTATACCAAAGTAATCAATGCGGTGCAGATGGAGACTGTGGTCCAGGAACTGCTTCCACTGGAGAAAAAAGAAGTGCTGGTGGATATTCCGCTGGATATGCACCGGGAGATCATTTCCATGTATCCGTCCCCGGAGGAAGTTCTGGATCATATCATCCCCAATTACCTGACGGGTCTGATCTACGGATGTCTGGTGGAGGCTTATGCCAGCGAGCATAACTCGCGGATGATGGCCATGCAGTCTGCCACAGACAATGCGAAAGAGATGCTCAGGGATCTGGAGATTCAGTATAACCGGGCCAGACAGGCATCGATTACTCAGGAAATCACCGAGGTAATCGCAGGAGCAAAAGCACAGAAAAGGGAGTGAGAGGCATGAACGTTGGAAGAATTTTGCAGGTCATGGGACCTGTTGTAGATGTAGAATTTAAAGACGGCGAGCTTCCCAATATCCAGGATGCCCTGAAAGTGGACAACGGCGGCAAAGAGTGCGTGATGGAGGTTTCCCAGCATATGGGAAACCATGTGGTGCGCTGTATCATGCTGTCTGCCAGTGAAGGGCTTTGCAGAGATATGGAGGTGACAGCTACCGGAAAAGGAATTTCCGTCCCGGTGGGTGACGCTGTCCTGGGCCGTCTGTTCAATGTGCTGGGCAATACCATTGACGGCGGGGGAACAGTTAAAAGAGGAAGAGCACTGGGAGATTCACAGAGAGCCTCCCACGTTTGAAGAACAGAGTCCGGTGGTTGAGATTCTGGAGACCGGTATCAAGGTTATCGACCTTCTGGCTCCCTATGCCAAGGGCGGTAAAATCGGTCTGTTCGGAGGCGCCGGCGTAGGAAAGACGGTGCTGATTCAGGAGCTGATTCAGAATATTGCCACGGAACACGGCGGATATTCTATTTTCACCGGCGTGGGCGAGCGTTCCAGAGAGGGTAACGACCTGTGGACCGAGATGACGGAGTCCGGGGTTATCAAGAAGACAGCTCTGGTGTTCGGACAGATGAATGAGCCGCCGGGAGCGCGTATGCGTGTGGCGGAGACCGGACTTACCATGGCAGAGTATTTCCGTGATAAAGAAAATCAGGACGTGCTTCTGTTTATTGACAATATTTTCCGTTTTGTACAGGCGGGATCTGAGGTATCCGCATTGCTGGGACGTATGCCTTCTGCCGTTGGTTACCAGCCGACGCTGGCCAACGAGATGGGAGCCCTGCAGGAGCGGATCGCTTCCACAAAGAACGGATCCGTAACCTCTGTGCAGGCGGTCTATGTGCCGGCCGACGACCTGACAGACCCGGCTCCGGCGACGACCTTCGCCCATCTGGACGCTACCACGGTATTGTCCAGAAAGATTGTGGAGCAGGGTATCTATCCGGCGGTGGATCCGCTGGAGTCCACTTCCCGTATCCTGGAAGCGGATGTGGTTGGCGAAGAGCACTATGAGACTGCCAGAAAGGTGCAGGAGATTCTGCAAAAGTACAAAGAACTTCAGGATATCATTGCCATCCTCGGTATGGAGGAGCTGTCCGAGGAAGATAAGAAGATCGTGTACCGTGCCAGAAAGATACAGAAATTCCTGTCTCAGCCGTTCCATGTGGCGGAGACTTTCACCGGCGTACCGGGCAAATACGTTCCCCTTAAGGAGACGATCCGCGGATTTAAGATGATCATCAGCGGAGAGATGGACGAGTATCCGGAAAATGCGTTCTTTAATGTGGGCGGTATCGATGAAGTGATCGAGAAGGCAAAGGCAGAGCAAGCTGAGGCGTAAGGAGGATGTCTATGAGTCCTGCAGATACTGGATTTGAACTGGAAGTTCTGGCCAGCGATAAGATTTTTTACTCGGGGAGAGCTGTGGCGGTAAACCTGCCGGTAATCGGAGGGCCATGGATGATTCTGCCCCACCACGAGGATCTGATCGCAGTGCTGGTGCCGGGACTGATGATGATTCGGCAGGAGGATGGAACGGAGATCGAGGCGGTTGTCAGCGATGGGATGGTAGAATTCGTGAACAACAGCGGAAAAGTTTTCGTACATGCCGCGGAACGTCCCCAGGATATTGACCGGATACGTGCCGAGGAGGCGAAGGCGAGAGCGGAGGAGAGACTTCGTCAGAAGAGAAGTCTCCAGGAATACCATCTGAATGAGGCTGCGCTTTCGAGAGCCATGTCCAGACTGAAAGCCACAAGTAAATACAGGTAAAAGCGGTAAACGGCGGTCTTTTGTGCTATAATAAGGCAGAAAAAGGCCGCTGTTTTGTAATGGAAAAAACAAGCCGGAAAGGAAAAGGATTCTCCGTTTCAGGCGAAAGACCGGGAAGAAGAGAATCGCGGAGTAAATCTCAGGTGGATCATCGCGGAAGACAAGAGGATTACGGAAAGAAAATTTTACAGCTTCTTCGAAGCAAACTGCAGCTGAAAATGCCGGAATTTTCTCTGGCGTTCGGGGCTTTTGATTTTTGGCCGGACTGGAATCTGCCTCTTTGCATGGGGACGGACGGGAGAGTGCTGTACTATCATCCGCAGAAACTGATTCGCGTATTTCTGACGGAGCCGGACGGTCTGGAGCCTCTGTATTTTCATATGACGCTTCATGCCCTGTATCTCCATGTGATTCCCGGGAAGCAGAGAGATCTCCAGATATGGGGAACCGTCTGCGACTGGATTGTGGAGTATTGGATGGACACGGCCTATGGGGAGTACTTCACAGAAGAGAGAAAACCGGAGGAGAAAAGAGCGCGGGAGTACTGGTATGAGAAGCTGCGGGAACTCTCTCCAGCCGGGCGGACCGAAGACCTCTGCCGCTGGGTCAAAGACCACCGCGGTGAGATCCCCGGACTTCAAAGGCTGTTCGCGAGAGATTCCCATCCCTGGGAGAAGAAAAGACAGAGATCCGGGGAAGGGTGCCGGGGAACTGCCCGGGAAGAGCTTGGCTATCTGCGGGAACTGGAGGAGACCGCCCTATGGTGGAAGCGGATCCGGGGCCAGACAGGACTGCCGTCCGGGCAGGGAAGACGAAAGCGCGGCACAGCTGCCGGCAGTGAGAGCCGGGCGCTGGAGCCTGGGAGAAGGAAGGTCTACGACTACCGCCGATTTTTGAAACGCTACGCGGTATTCCGGGAAGAAATGCAGCTGGATCCGGACAGCTTTGATTACCTGCCGTATACATACAGCCGGGAACATTACGACAAACTGGTTCTGCTGGAACCTCTTGAAACCACAGAAGTCCACCGGCTGGAAGAGCTGGTGATCGCCATCGATACTTCCGGGTCCTGTTCCGGGAAAGTGGTCCGGCGTTTTATGGAGGAGACCTACGGAATTCTGAGCCGTCGGGAGAATTTTTTCCGGAAGATGCACGTGGTGGTGATTCAGTGTGATTCCATGATTCAGGACTGCGCGGTGATCCGTTCCCGGGAAGAATGGGAGGCCTATGTGAAAAATCTGAAACTGCAGGGCTTCGGCGGCACGGATTTCTGTCCGGCTTTTTCAGCTGGTGGATCAGATGATCGGGAGGGGGGAACTCCGGCATCTGCGCGGTCTGCTGTATTTTACCGATGGAGACGGGATTTATCCGAGAGAAAAGCCCGCTTATGAGACTGCGTTCGTATTTTTGAACGATCAGTATAAGAAACAGGAAGTTCCGCCCTGGGCGGTGACTCTGAACCTGAATCTGAAAGTATAGGAGAAAGCGATGAACATCAAAGAGGCAAAAGAAGAGATCATCCATACTGTCCAGGCTTACACGGCGAAAGACGAAGCGGGGAATTACCGGATACCGTCCAGGCGTCAGCGCCCGCTGCTTTTGATCGGGCCGCCGGGAATCGGCAAGACGGCAGTGATGGAGCAGGCGGCGGCCCAGTGTCAGGTGGGCCTGGTATCTTATACCATCACCCATCATACCCGGCAGAGCGCGGTGGGACTTCCGCTGGTGGAAAAGAAAGAATATGGAGGCCGGGAGTATACGGTGACGGAATATACCATGAGTGAGATTGTGGCGTCAGTCTATGAACAGATGGAGCTCACCGGGAAAAGAGAGGGAATTCTTTTTATCGATGAGATCAACTGTGTGTCGGAGACGCTGGCTCCCACCATGCTTCAGTTTCTTCAGTGCAAGACGTTCGGCAATCACAGGATTCCCCAGGGCTGGGTAATCGCGGCGGCGGGAAATCCGGAGGAGTACAATAAATCGGCCAGAGAACTGGATATGGTTACCCTGGACCGGGTACGGCGGATTTCCATCGAAGCAGACGTGGCCGTCTGGAGAGAGTACGCGCAGCAGGCAGGGATTCACGGCGCGGTGCTGTCCTATCTGGAACTGAGGCCGCAGAACTTTTATTCTGTGGAGGGAGAAGGCAGCGAGAGGAAATTTGTCACGGCGAGAGGCTGGGAAGATCTGTCGGAGCTTCTGAAAGAATATGAGAGGCAGTCCATCCCGGTGACGGAGATGGTTGTGGGAGAATATCTGCAGGATGCTTCCATCGCGGAGGATTTTTATTCTTATTACAGTCTGTACCAGCGTTATCAGGAACGTTACCCGGTGAAGAAAATTCTGGAGGGAACCTTCCGTACGGAAGAGTACTCCTTTATGAAGGAACGTCTCGCGGCCGCGCCGGTGGACGAGCGGCTGAGCGCGGTGCAGATGTTTCTGTCCGGGCTTCACAGTTACCTTCGCGCATACGAAGAGGAACGTAAGACGGCGGAGTTCCTCCGGCAGAAGCTCACCGCTATGGAGAGCTGGGGAAAAGGTCAGGAAACCAGGCCTCCTGCGGAATCCATGGCAGAATTTCTGAGAAATCAGGAGCAGGCCCTGCGTGTGCGCAGCCAGGCCGGAATCCTGAGTGAGGAAGAAGAACGACGTGAAGAACAGGGGCTTCGAATCCTGAGGCAGACCGGTTACCAGGCGAAAGAGCGGGCCTGCAAAAGCCAGGAGGAAGTGTATCAGGTGTTCCGGGAAGCCGCAAAAAAGCGAGAAAGAAAAATACTGGCGCGGGAGAAGGCTATGGATGCGGCGTTGGACAGAGCGCTTGGTTTTCTGGAAGAATGTTTCGGGGAAGGGCAGGAGCTTTTGGTGTTTCTGGCAGATCTCTCGCGAAGTCCGGATACCGAACGCTATCTGCGGGAACATGACTGCCCCAGGTTTGCTGCCCACAGGGATCTGATTTTGGTCGGGAAACAGGAGGAACAGCTTCGCAGGCAGTTGGAGAATCTGTCGTTTCTGTGAGACGGAACGCATTTCTGTCCGGGGGATACGGAAGAGGAGCGTTTTCACCGCATGAAGATATAGAAAGAGGAGAGAGTATGGCAGCAGAAAAATTGTACTATGAGAATGTGATGGAAAGGGAGTTTCGGGGTACAGTGACCCAGTGCCGAAGCGGAAAGAAAGGCTATGAGATTGCCCTTGACCGGACTCTGTTCTATCCGGAAGGGGGAGGACAGCCCTTCGATACGGGGATTCTGGGAGACGCGAAGGTTCTGGAGGTCCATGAGAGAGACGGAGAAGTGTGGCACTGCACGGACCGTCCTCTGGAGGTGGGCAGCAGCGTACAGGGCGTGATTGACTGGGAGCGGCGGTTCGATCTGATGCAGCAGCATTCCGGCGAGCATCTGGTCAGCGGCGTGATTCATCGGCGTTACGGTTATGACAATGTGGGTTTCCACATGGGGGCGGATGTGATTACCATCGATCTGAGCGGAATGCTGACAGACGCGGATCTGGCTGAAGTGGAGCGGGAGGTCAACAGAATCATCTGGGAGGACCGGAGGACAAAAATCTTCTGCCCGTCAGAGGATGAACGGAAAAAACTGGACTACCGTAGCAAGAAAGAGCTGAAAGGCTGGGTGCGTCTGGTGGAGTTCCCCGGAGCGGATCTCTGTGCCTGCTGCGGACTTCATGTGGAGAGCACCGGACAGATCGGTCTGGTGAAATTTCTCTCTGTGCAGAAATTCCATGAAGGCGTCCGGATCGAGATGCTTAGCGGCAGACGGGCGGTGGAGTACTTCAATGACATTGACAGACAGAATCACCGGATTTCGGTGCAGCTGTCCGCAAAGCCAAGGGAGACTGCCCAGGCGGTACAGCGGCTGGCGGAGGAGAATTTCCGCCTGAGGGGAAAAGTCATGAGAATGGAAGAGCAGCTGTTTACGCGAAAGGCGCAGGAATGCCGGGATGCCGGAGATGTCCTTCTGTTTGAGAAAGATCTGGACGCAGACGGTGTGCGCAGGCTGGCAGCGGCAGTGATGGAGACCTGCCGGGGGCGCTGTGCGGTTTTCTCCGGAAATGACACAGAAGGTTATAAATATGCAATCGGGGAAAAAGAAGGAAATCTGAGAGAATTTGTCAAAGAGATGAATCCGGCTTTGAACGGGCGCGGAGGCGGAAAACCTTTCTTCGTGCAGGGGAGCGTCCGGGCATCCAGAAAAGAAATCGAGCAATATTACCGCAGTCCGCGCTGAGAGGGATTCGCGAGGGGTTTGGAAGCAAAAAAATAGTGAGCGGATTCGGGATCCGCGAAAAGAAAAAGAAAGAGGCGAAAGAATCATGTTTGGGGAATGTCACGCACATGTGTTTATGGACGGAGTCAATTACCAGGAGGCCCTGCACCGCCAGGAAAACGGGGTGAGGGAAGACTGGATCCGCCAGGTATTTTCCAGATATCAGGAGTGTGGAATTACTTATGTGAGAGAGGGAGGAGACCATCTCGGCGTATCGCTGCGGGCGAAAGAGATCGCGCCGGAGTACGGAATTGAGTACCGTTCCCCGGTTTTTGCCATTCATAAAAACGGGCATTACGGGGGGATTGTAGGCTATGGTTTTGACACCATGAAAGAGTACGCGGCTTTGGTCTTACGGGCCGCGCGGGAGGGTGCGGACTTTATCAAGATTATGACTACAGGGCTTTTGGATTTCCGGCACAACGGACAGGTGACCGGGACGGCGCTGACGTTTTCTGAGGTGAAAGAGATGGTGCACATTGCCCATGAAGAAGGGTTCGCGGTGATGAGCCATACCAATGGAGAGTGGGCGGTCTGTGACGCCATCGAGAGCGGTGTGGACAGCATCGAGCACGGGAATTTTATCACGGAAAAGACGGTGCGGATGCTGGCGGACAGTACATCCATCTGGGTGCCGACAGCGGTGACCGTTCACAACATGATCGGCGACGGGCGATATGAAGATGCGGTTCTGGAACGGATCTGGGAGATCACCCGGGAGAATCTGCAGGCTGCCTGGGAGTGCCGGGCGAAGGTGGCTCTTGGCAGCGACGCAGGGGCCTATTGCGTCCTTCATGGACAGGGCCTTTTGGATGAATACCATCTGTTCCAGTCTGCCCTGGGAGCAGGAGAAGAGCTGGACAGATGGCTTACAGACAATGAAAAAGAGCTGAAAAAGCGTTTCCGCAGAGATTAAACCGTCTCATCGATCCGGATTTCCATGGCCGTATAAGTGGCAGAGGACGTGGATTTCACGGGATTATAGAGAATGGTCACAGAATCACCGGTCTGCAGGTCCTCAAAAGGAAAGTCTTCAATTCCGGAAATATCCGCCACCAGGGTAGCTTTGTCCTTTGTGCGCAGGGTTATGGTGTTGGCAGTCTGTGCCTGTACCGTGCCGGAGACAGAAGCGTACTGCTGAGAGGAAGGCAGCCGGAGCAGGTTCTCTCCCACCGCGGACAAAAGCTGGGCCTTCTTCAGGCTGGTACCCTCAATGGTTCCGGTGTAGGAGATGGTAACCCGGCTTCCCACCTGAAGTCCGTAAGGAAAACGGGAGGTGATCTGCTGCAGGTTCACCCGGATGGATTTTGAGGCGCCGCTGGGACGCAGACTCAGGACGTAATTCCGAACCCCGGTGATGTAGCCGGTCAGATATTTGATCTGGTCTTTCTCATCCAGATAAGGGTCCGGGGTAGGCGTTGGCGTGGGCTCTGGAATTTCTGTGAGATCCGAGATGTCCAGAACTTTTACGTTGCTGGTATTCAGAGTCCCATCGCTGTTTTTATGAAATTTTCCCTGGAAATGGACATAGACTGAAGTCCCTTTTTTGATTCCCTGGGAATAATACTGCTTCGCGCCGGTGGTAGAAAAACGAAGGTTTGCTCCTTTTTCCGTGCGGATGCTCAGAGTGTTCACAGTCAGGCCGGTTACCGTTCCCACGGCGGTGCGTGTCCGCGGTTTTTCAAATTCCACCGGGTCCGCCACTTTCAGAATGTTCAGGGATTCCGGCTGATCCAGGTCGCACTCGCCCTCGTAAATGATGACGATGGGATTTCCGGCGATCATCCCCTGGCTGCATTCCAGGGACGCGTTTTCCACCGGAAAGGCATAGACGGAACCGTCTTCCAGTTCCACCAGAATCTGGCTGCCGTCGAAGGCCAGCAGAGTTCCTGAGAGTTCATCGATGGTGGTGCGGGCCGGCTGGGATGGCGTCGGTGTGGGAGTGTTTTTTTCCTCCGGCGATATTTCCATATTCAGGTCGCTGATTTGTTTCGTGAGAGCTTTCGCCGGGTCTTCCAGATATCCCTGACAGCCTCCCAGGAGGAAGGCCAATGGGGAAAAGAGTGCGATTAAAAGCCGTTTTTTCATAAGTATTCCTTGCTTTCCAAATATTCCATAAGTTTTGCCGCCAGGATCCGATGACCGGCGGCGGTGAGATGAATCCCGTCTGTGGTGAGAACCGGATAGCCCACCTGCCGGGCCAGATCGTTCATCGACCGGTGCAGGGGAAGAAAGCCCGCATGGTATTCCCCGCAGAGCTCTTCCATGATCTGCGAGATGGCCGCCAGAGGTTCGAACCAGTTCCAGTATTCCGCCGGATGGGGAAAGACGAAAGGTTCCAGCATACAGACGGCACAGGCAGGATCGCCGGTGAGAAGCTTCAAAAGCCGGGTCAGATTCAGGCGGAACCGGGAGGTCTGATGGAAGAGGGGAATGGAGGGATTGGCCATCCACAGTCCCACATCGTTGATTCCGATCAGCACCGTGATTACATCTGGCTTTTGATCCGGATCACTGTGAGGAAGACTTTCCAGAACCCGGTTCAGAGTAAAGCCGTTCACGCCCCGGTTGGTGACAGTCCAGGGCTTGCGCTGATTTAAACTTGTATGCAGCTGATGAACGTAGCCATAACCCAATCCATCCGGAGAGTACAGCCGTTCGCAGTCTGTAAGACTGTCGCCGAGACAAAGCAGATGTTTCATAAGATTCCTTTTCTGTAGTTATCCTTTCTGATAGTTCCTGTTTCCAGTGTAACTTTTTTGGAAAAAGAGTGCAACTAAATCTTTCAAAAATTCAGAAATTTTACCTTGCGAAGTGGAAAAACTCGTGCTATACTACCTCTAAAAAACTTACATAGGATAGGAGGATTTTAGTATCTATGGACAGTGACCCTGATGGGAACTCAATTATTTTTCAACTGCTGCTTTTGTTATTTTTTACGTTAATGAATGCTTTTTTTGCCGGAGCTGAGATGGCAGTGGTATCTGTGAACAAAAACAAGATACGGTCTCTGGCAGAGGAAGGCAATCGGAGAGCTACGATTATACAGGGATTGTTTGAGGACTCCACAAAATTCCTCTCCACCATTCAGGTGGCGATCACCTTCGCGGGATTCTACTCCAGTGCGTCCGCGGCCGCGGGAATTTCCCCTGTGCTCGCCCGCTGGCTGGAAGGATTTCAGATCCCCTACAGTTCAGCGATTGCCCACAATGGCGTGACATTGCTTCTGATGTTTTTCAACCTGGTGTTCGGCGAGCTGGTGCCCAAGAGAATCGCGCTGCAGAAAGCGGAGGCATTCAGTATGCTGACGGTCATGCCGATTCATTACATTTCCATTGTGCTGTCGCCGTTTATCCGGCTGCTTTCTTTTTCCACGAAGACGGTGCTGCGGATTCTGAGAATGAAGACGGAAGACGTGGAGGAAGCCGTGACGGAGGAAGAGATCCGGGCTTTGCTCAAGCAGGGATCGGAGCATGGAACGTTTGATGACAATGAGCGGGAGATGATAGACTCTGTCTTTTCCTTTACGGATAAAAATGCCAGGGAGCTGATGGTTCCGCGGCAGAAAGTAACCGTACTGGATATTGAAGAGCCCCTCAATGAAATGATTGATGAGATTCTGGAGACCAGACATTCCAGGATTCCTGTTTATGAGGAAGAAATCGACAATATTATCGGAATTCTCCATGTGCGGGATGTGATGATCCGTCTGAGAAAAGGAGAGCCATCCAAAGAGGAGATCCGGCAGATGCTGCATGAGCCGTTTTTTGTTCCGGAGAAGAAGGACGCGGCGCAGCTGTTCCGGGAGATGCAGGAGGGCAGAATCCGTATGGCCATTCTGGTGGATGAATACGGCGGCTTCTCCGGTATTGTGACCATTGAGGATCTGGTGGAAGAGATCATGGGCGACATCAACGAGGAATACGAAGAAGTGGAGCCGGATGTGATCTCGGTCGGAGAGGAAGAATATCTGCTGGACGGAAGCCTGACACTGGATGAGATTAACGAAGAGTTTGATCTGAAACTGGAGTCTGAGGACTATGACACCATTTCCGGATTCCTGATCGAGCAGCTGGGATATATCCCGAATCAGGATACCAGTGATGTGGTGGAGGCCTGCGGCTGTCAGTTCTCTGTGGGACAGATTGAAGGAAATACGATCCGCAGGGTGCGCATGAAGAAGCTGCCGCAGCCCCAGGAGGAGATTCCGGAAGAATAAAAGTTAAAAAAAGAAAGGAGAAACCCCAAGGTACCGAGAAAAATCCGGGGTTCTCCTTTCTTTTTTAAAAAAAATCAAAAAAAACTTTACAAACAAAAGGAAATAGAGTATATTAAACCAATAAATTAAATGAAACGGCAAGGACGCCAGAAGAGAAGCGCCAGGAAGCGCTTCTGCGTCCCTGCCGTTTTTTGTGTAAGGGGATGAAGAAAGATGCAGAATCAGGGATTATACAATCCTTCCTTTGAACATGACAATTGCGGAATCGGCGCGGTGGTGAATCTGGACGGCCTCAAGACCCATCAGGCAGTAAACCAGGCGCTCCATATCGTGGAAAACCTGGAACACCGTGCCGGAAAAGACGCGGAGGGAAAGACCGGCGACGGAGTGGGAATTCTCCTGCAGATCTCCCATTCGTTTTTCCGGAAAGTATGTGCCCGGGAGGGAATTGCCATCGGCGATGAGCGGGAATATGGAGTGGGAATGTTTTTCTTTCCGCAGGACGAGCTGAAACGGAACCAGGCCAGGAAGATGTTTGAGACCATTGTGAAGAAGGAAGGGCTCCCTTTCCTGGGATGGCGGCAGGTGCCGACGGTGCCGGAGGTGCTGGGCAAGAAGGCGAGAGAATGTATGCCGGACATTCAGCAGGCGTTTATCGGAAAACCTGCGGATGAGGAAAAGGGAATTGCCTTTGACCGGAGGCTCTACCTGGTTCGCCGGGAGTTTGAGCAGAGCAGCATCGGAACCTATGTGGCCTCGCTTTCCAGCCGGACCATTGTCTATAAGGGAATGTTTCTGGTGGGACAGCTGCGGACTTTTTTCAAAGATCTGCAGGATGAAGATTACGGTTCCGCCATCGCGATGGTACATTCCAGGTTCAGTACGAATACAGAGCCAAGCTGGGAGAGAGCCCATCCGAACCGTTTTATTGTCCATAACGGAGAGATTAATACCATACAGGGCAATGCGGACAAAATGCTGGCCAGGGAAGAAAATATGATGTCCCCGTTTTTTAAGGGGAAAATTCATAAGACGCTTCCGGTGATTGACCGGAGCGGATCGGATTCCTCCATGCTGGACAACACGCTGGAATTTCTCACCATGAACGGGATGGATCTGCCTCTGGCTGTCCGGGTTCTGCTGCCGGAGCCATGGGCCAACAACGACACCCTTTCTCAGACAGAGAGAGATTTCTATCAGTATTATGCCACCATGATGGAACCCTGGGACGGACCGGCGTCCATCCTCTTCAGCGACGGCGACATTATGGGAGCGGTTCTGGACCGCAACGGACTGCGCCCGTCCCGCTATTATCTGACGAAAGACCGTTATCTGTATCTTTCATCGGAAGTGGGTGTGCTGGATGATATCAAAGAAGAGAACATCAAGGAAAAAGGAAGAATTCATCCGGGACAGATGCTGGTGGCAGACACCGTCAACAAAATGCTGAAGACCGACGAAGAGATGAAAGAATATTATGCCGGCCGTCAGCCTTACGGCGAGTGGCTGGATCAGCACATGGTGGAACTGAAGAATCTGAAGATTCCCAATCAGAAAGTAGAACAGTATACCCAGGAAGAGTGCGCGCGGCTGCGGAAAGCCTTCGGCTACGAGTATGAAGAATATTTCGGCGCGATCCGGAACATGGCTTTAAACGGGGCGGAAGAAATTACTTCCATGGGTGTGGACACGCCCCTCGCGGTGCTTTCCCGGGAGCATCAGCCCCTGTTTTATTATTTCAAACAGAGATTTGCCCAGGTGACCAATCCGCCCATTGATGCGGTGCGTGAGAAGATTGTGACCAGTACCAGTGTCCATCTGGGACGGGAGGGAAATATTCTGGAGGAAAAGCCGGAGAACTGCCAGGTGCTCAAAATCCGCAATCCCATCCTCTCTGATACGGATCTTCTGAAAATCAAAGCGATGAAAATACCGGGATTCCGTGTGGCGGAAGTTCCGATCATCTGTTACAAAAATATGCCTCTGGAGAAGGCACTGGACCGTCTGTTTCTGGAGGTGGACAAGGCATATAAGGACGGCGCGACGCTTCTGATTCTGACGGACCGGGGCGTGGATGAGATCCAGGTGGCGATTCCTTCCCTGCTGGCCGTATCCGCGGTTCACCATTATCTGGTGCGGACGAAGAAGAGTACCTCCATGTCGCTGATCCTGGAGTCCGCGGAGCCGCGGCTGGTACACCATTTCGCGGTGCTTCTGGGCTATGGAGCCTGCGCGGTGAATCCTTATCTGGCCCATGAGACGATCCGGGAGATGACAGACAGCGGCGTCCTGGAAAAAGACTATTATGCGGCGGTACAGGATTATGATTCCGCCATCTTAAACGGAATTGTCAAGATTGCTTCCAAGATGGGGATTTCCACCATCCGTTCCTATCAGGGAGCGCAGATTTTCGAGGCGATCGGCATTTCTCAGGATGTGATTGACAAGTATTTTACCAATACGGTGAGCCGTGTGGGAGGGATTACCCTGAAGGATATTGAGGAAGAGATGGACAGCCTTCACAGCGCGGCCTTCGACCCTCTGGGGCTGGAGACAGATCTGACACTGGCGAGCATCGGACGCCACAATTTCCGCAGCCAGGGAGAACACCACCGGTATAATCCCCAGACCATTCATCTGCTGCAGCAGTCGGTGTGGAACAATGACTACGGAGTTTTTCAGCAGTATACCCGTCTGGTGGATCAGGAGGAGACCGGATATCTGCGCAGTTTTATGGACTTTAATTATCCGGAACAGGGAATTCCCCTCTCAGAAGTGGAGAGTGTGGATGAGATTGTGAAGCGTTTTAAGACCGGAGCCATGTCCTACGGATCCATTTCCAAGGAAGCCCATGAGACGCTGGCCCTGGCGATGAATGCCATTCATGGAAAGTCAAACAGCGGAGAGGGCGGCGAGGAGCCGGAGCGGATCGCCACCAAGGGAACGAAGGAAAACCGCTGTTCCGCTATCAAGCAGGTGGCCAGCGGACGGTTTGGGGTGACCAGCCGTTATCTGGTCAGCGCGGATGAAATTCAGATTAAGATGGCACAGGGAGCGAAACCGGGAGAAGGAGGACACCTGCCAGGACGGAAAGTCTATCCCTGGATCGCGAAGACCCGTTACTCCACACCAGGTGTGAGCCTGATCTCTCCGCCGCCTCACCACGACATTTATTCCATTGAGGATCTGGCGCAGCTGATCTATGATTTGAAAAACGCCAACAAACAGGCGCGGATTTCCGTGAAGCTGGTTTCGGAGGCAGGTGTGGGAACCATCGCCTGCGGCGTGGTGAAAGCGGGAGCCCGGGTGGTTCTGATCTCCGGGTACGACGGAGGAACCGGGGCGGCGCCCGGAAGTTCGATCCACCATGCAGGGCTTCCCTGGGAACTGGGACTGGCGGAGACACACCAGACTCTTTTGAAGAACGGGCTGCGCAGGCGGGTGCGGGTCGAGACCGACGGCAAGCTGATGAGCGGCCGGGATGTGGCCATTGCGGCGCTTCTGGGCGCGGAGGAGTTTGGTTTTGCCACAGCGCCGCTGGTGACACTGGGCTGTGTGATGATGCGGGTGTGCAACAAGGATACCTGCCCCATGGGAGTAGCCACCCAGAATCCGAAGCTGCGGAAATGTTTCAAAGGAAAACCGGAGTATGTGATTCATTTTATGAAATTTATCGCGCAGGAGCTGCGGGAGTACATGGCGCGCCTGGGCGTGCGCACCATCGATGAGATGGTGGGCAGGACGGATCTTCTGAAAGTGAAAGAAAATCCGCAGAATCCGCATGGGGCAAGCCTGGATCTGCGGGCGATCCTGGATCATCCGTACACGGCGAAAGACAACATCCGCGGCACTTATGATTTTGAGCTGGAGAAAACTCTGGATGAGACTGTGCTTATGAAAAAGCTGGGCGCGAAGCTGGAGAAGGGGCAGCCCGGCGAAGTTTCCCTGAAAGTGGGGAATACGGACCGGACGTTCGGAACCATTTTCGGCTCTGAGATCACACGGAGATATCCGGAAGGACTTCCGGAGGATACCTACCGGATCCGCTGCGGCGGTACCGGAGGACAGAGTTTCGGCGCTTTCATTCCCAGGGGAATGACCCTGGAACTGGCGGGAGACACCAACGATTATTTCGGCAAAGGACTCTCCGGCGGCCAGCTGATTGTCTATCCGCCCAAGGAGGCGACCTATGCGGCGGGTGAGAATATGATTGTTGGAAATGTGGCTCTTTACGGGGCGACTTCGGGAAAAGCGTTTATCTGCGGTATGGCAGGAGAGCGGTTCTGCGTGCGTAATTCCGGCGCCACTGTGGTGGTGGAAGGAGTCGGAGAACACGGCTGTGAATATATGACCGGCGGTGTGGCGGTGGTTCTGGGAAAAACCGGGAAAAACTTCGCGGCTGGCATGAGCGGAGGCGTGGCTTACGTGCTGGACGAGAACAATTCCCTGTACCGGAACATTAACAAGGAGATGATTTCCATGGAAGATGTGGAACTCAAACCGGACCAGGAAGAGCTGGAGGCATTAATCCGGGAACACACAGAGAAGACCGGTTCAGAAAAAGGAAAAGAGATTCTGGAACAGTTTGACCAGTATCTTCCCAAATTTAAGAAGATTATCCCAACGGATTATAAGAAACTTCTGAGACTGAGCAAACGGTACGAAGAGATGGGAATGGACAGCAAGACCGCTCAGATTGAGGCGTTCTATGAGAGTACCGGTCAGAAAAAAATGGGAGGGATGTGACGATGGGAAAATCCACAGGATTTTTGGAATATGAGAGAAAAACCGGAGCAGTGAGAAGTCCCCGGGAAAGGATTCAGGATTTTCAGGAATTCCACGGGGTGCTTCCCGCGGAAGAACAGAAAAAGCAGGGAGCCCGCTGTATGGCCTGCGGAATTCCTTTCTGCCAGTTCGGCGGCGATTTAAACGGGATGACATCCGGCTGTCCGCTGAACAATCTGGTTCCGGAGTTCAACGATCTGGTTTACCGGGGGACGATGGAACTGGCTTACAACCGCCTGAAGAAAACCAACTGCTTTCCGGAATTCACCTCGAAAGTCTGTCCGGCGCTGTGCGAGGCGGCCTGCACCTGCAACGTGCATACCGATCCCGTGTCCACGAAAGAGAATGAGCGGGCCGTGATCGATTATGCTTTTGAACACGGCCTGGTACAGGCGGCTTCTCCGGCGGTGAGAACCGGAAAGAAAGTGGCGGTGATCGGGAGCGGTCCTTCCGGTCTGTCCACTGCCTATTGGCTGAACCGCAGAGGCCACAGCGTCACGGTGTTTGAACGCCGCGACCGGGTGGGGGGACTTCTGATGTACGGCATCCCCAATATGAAGCTGGACAAATCCGTGATCGAGAGAAGAAGGAAGCTGATGGAAGAGGAAGGCGTTGTCTTTGTCACCAGCACGGATGTGGGAAAAGACCGGAAAGCGGAGCAGATTCTGGAAGAGTTCGACCGGGTGGTGCTGGCCTGCGGATCTGCGCAGCCAAGAGACATCAAGGCTCCGGGCAGAGACGCGAAAGGAATCCGTTTCGCCGTGGATTTCCTCTCCGAGGTGACAAAATCCCTTCTGGATTCCGGATTTGGGAAAGTACCCTATGAACTGGCAAAAGGAAAACACGTGGTGGTCATCGGAGGCGGTGACACGGGGAATGACTGCGTGGGAACGTCGATCCGGCTGAAAGCGAAATCGGTGACGCAGCTGGAGATGATGCCGGTTCCGCCGACGGCCCGGACGCAGAGCAATCCCTGGCCGGAGTGGCCCAGGATCCTGAAGACGGATTACGGGCAGGAAGAGGCCATCGATAAATTCGGGCATGATCCCAGGATTTATCAGACTACAGTGAAAGAGTTTATCAAAAATGAAAAGGGAGAACTGTGCCAGATTCAGACGGTACAGCTGGAAGCCAGGAAAAATGAGAAAACCGGACGGATGGACATGGTGCCGGTGGAAGGCAGTGAGAAAATCATTCCGGCGGATCTGGTTCTGATCGCGGCCGGTTTTGTGGGCGCGCAGGATTATGTGATGGATGCGTTCCATGTGGAGCGCACCTCAAGGAATACCGTGGCGGACAAGGAGTATCAGACCTCTGTGCCGAAGATCTTTACCGCAGGGGATATGCGAAGAGGCCAGTCCCTTGTGGTGTGGGCGATTCGCGAGGGAAGAGAGGCCGCCAAAGCGGTGGACCGGTCTTTGATGGGTTACACCAGTCTGTCCTGAGCAGCGAAACGATGATATAGAATTCGAAGAAACAAAAAACAATATCCCCCGGGAAATCGGATCCTCTGTGGTTCTGGTTTTCCGGGGGGAAGTTTATTCTTTTTTTAGAGATTGTTTTGAATTTAGGGGTGGACAAAGGAAAGGCAAAGGCTTATAATACACTCACACACCAATTCTGGTGGTTCTGAAATTTTCTTATCCCTGTCATTTCTGACAGAAGTTTCCCAATGAAGGATTCCGTGACAAAATAAGACGAAGAAAAGGAGGGAGGCAGATTACGGATCTGGCGCAGAAGCTGGCGGTTTTGTTTATGGCGGCCGGCGGTGTTTATATGGATTTTAAGGGAGAAAAGGTGAGCAATCGCTGGATCGTTTTCGGCATATGTCTGGGCGTTTTCTGGGAAATCCGCAGTTTTGGGGCTGCGGGGATTCCCCGGTTCGCGGCAGGATTTTTGCTTCCTCTGTTTCTTCTCTACCCGCTCTTTTTTATCCGGGCTCTGGGAGCCGGAGATCTGAAACTGCTGGCGGTGATCGGTGGTTTTCTGGGGGTGAGGGATCTGATTCCCTGTATGGTTTTTACGTTCTGTTTCGGCGCCTGTATGGCGCTGGCAATTCTGATTGCGCGCCGCAGTCTGGCGGCACGTCTGCACTATTTTTTCCAATATTTTCAGAGATTAATACGGACAGGAGAGATCCTTCCCTACGGGGAGCCGGGAAGGCGGCCGGAGAATTTTCACTTCACGGCGGCAATCCTGCCGGGGGTGCTCTTCTGGTTAGGAGGTGGCTGGTGAAGAAGGCGATTTTTGCGGTGTGCGACCCGGAAAAGGAGTATGCGCATAATTTTATGGAGTATCTGAATCAGAGACAGTCTCATCCCTATGAAATCCAGGCGTTCTCCAGTGTGGAGACACTCATGGAGTATGGGAAGAAACATGAGATTGAGATTCTGCTGATCTCGGACAAAGCCATGTGTCCCCAGGTACAGGAACTGGCGGTGGCGAAGCTGATGATTCTCTCGGAGGGAGTACACAGTCCCCAGCTGGATCAGTATCCGAGCGTGTACAAATATCAGTCTTCCGATCATCTGATCCGGGAGGTGATGGCCTGTTACGGAGAGGAAACCGCGGCGCCG
Organism: uncultured Blautia sp.; assembly: GCA_963927715.1. Lineage (GTDB taxonomy): Bacteria > Bacillota > Clostridia > Lachnospirales > Lachnospiraceae > Blautia_A. Next base: position 182,936 of record CAWVBU010000003.1, read on the forward strand.
GAAGGGCGCGTGGAGCGTCCCCTGAAGATTCTGGGCGTCTATTCTCCGCTGGGGAGAGTTCTGAAGACTTCATTCGCGCTGGCTCTGGGACAGATCCTGGCCAGAAACCAGGCAGTGCTCTTTTTAAGCCTGGAGGAGTATTCAGCTCTCGGAAGCATGATGGGACGGGAATTCGAAAAAAATCTGAGCGACCTCCTCTATTATCTCCGGCAGGGGTACACGAATTTTCCGCATCTTCTGGGAAGCATGGTGCAGTCTTTCAACAACATGGATTTTCTTCCCCCGGTGCCGTTCCCCTCGGATATCCGCGGCATTCAGCCGGAGGAGTGGGAGAGCCTGCTGCAGGCGTTTGCCGCTTACAGTTCCTACGAAATTCTGGTGGTGGATGTGGGAAACGGACTGGAAGATCTGACAGGATTTCTGAAAAACTGCCACAGGATTTATATGCCGGTCCAGGAGGACTGGGTGTCGAAGGAAAAAATACGGCAGTTTGACCGGAACCTTCAGATGAGCGGACAGGAGGATCTCCTGCGCCGGGTGGAAAAGCTGCACCTGCCCTACCACGGGATCCAAAGAGACAGCGAGAGCTATATGGATCAGCTGATCTGGAGCGCGCTGGGAGACTTTGTCAAAGAACTGCTCAGAAAGGAGAGCCTGTGAACGGGGAACGGTTCCGGGAGATCCGCATGGAGCTCATGGGACGGCTGGACTTGTCCAGGGAACTGAGCGATGCGGAGATTCTGGAACGGATCGATCAGATGATTCTGGAAGATCTCAGGGAAGAGGGACTCTCCCTCAGGGAGAAAACCCGGCTGCGCCAGCGTCTGTTCCACTCCGTGCGCAAACTGGATGTGCTGCAGGATTTGCTGGACGACAATTCCGTGACGGAGATTATGGTCAACGGACCGGACCATATCTTTGTGGAGCAGGAGGGAAAAGTCCGAAGGTGGGACCGCAGTTTTACTTCCATGGAGAAGCTCGAGGATGTGATTCAGCAGATTGTAGGCCGGTGCAACCGGGTTGTGAATGAGTCAAGCCCCATTGTGGACGCCAGACTTGAGAATGGAGCCCGTGTCCATGTGGTTGTGGCGCCAGTGGCGCTGAACGGGCCGATTCTCACCATCCGGCGTTTTTCTGACCGGCCGATCACCATGGAGAAGCTTCTGCAGCTGGGGAGTCTGAATCGGGAGTGTGCCGGTTTTCTGGAAAAACTGGTTCAGGCACGTTATTCCATTCTGATTGGAGGCGGTACCGGAAGCGGGAAAACCACGTTCCTGGGGGCGCTGTCGGAGTACATTCCCAAAGAGGAACGGATCATCACCATTGAGGATAACGCGGAACTTCGAATTCAGGGAATCGAGAATCTGGTGAGACTGGAGGCGAAGGAAGCGAACCTGGAAGGGGGACGGGACATTACGCTGAGAGATCTGATCAAGTCCGCGCTGCGGATGCGGCCGGACCGGATTGTCGTAGGGGAAGTGAGAGGAGCGGAAGCGGTGGACATGCTTCAGGCTTTGAATACCGGGCACGAGGGAAGCCTGACCACTGCCCATGCCAACAGTACGAAGGATATGCTGAGCCGGCTGGAGACCATGGTTTTGATGGGAATGGATCTTCCCCTGGAAGCCATCCGAAGGCAGATCGCGTCGGGGCTGGATATTCTGGTCCATCTGGGACGGATGCGGGATCGAAGCCGGAAGGTGCTGGAAGTCGCGGAGATATTGGGTTATGAGGACGGGGAAGTCCATCTGAGGAGGCTGTATCAATGGGAAGAAATCAGAGGTCTGGTGAAAGTGGGAGAACTCACCCACACCGAAAAACTGGAAAGAGCAGGGATCAGCCTGTGAAAAAGGATTACGGAAGTTATTCTTTTTCCGGGAAGGAGAAGCTGCGCTGTCTTTGGGAAGCCGGACTTCTCTGGGCAGCGGCGGAGGAACTGTTTTATCAGGATATCCGGCTGTTTGTACTTTTTCCAGTGTTTTTTGCCCTGTATTTCAGGAAAAGACAAAGGGAGAAAATCAAAGAACAGAAGCAGAATCTGAACCGGCAGTTTAAGGATCTTCTGGATTCTCTCAGTGTGCTCCTGCAGGCGGGCTATTCGGTGGAGAACGCGGTTCCCGGGTGCGCGGGAGAGCTGGAACGCCTTTACGGAAAGACGGATCTGGTTCGGGAACTTTATTACATAGAGAGTCAGATGAAGCTGAGTGTCCCGGTGGAAAAGCTGTTTCTGGATCTGGGCCGGAGAAGCCAGGTGGAAGATATCGAAAGCTTCGCGGTGGTTTTCCAGGCGGCCAAGAGAAGCGGCGGGGATCTGAAACAGATTCTGAAGAAGACAGCACAGATGCTGGGGGATAAGATCGAAGTGAAAAAAGAAATAGAAGCCGCCCTGGCCGCCAAGAAAAACGAACAGTTTCTCATGAGTCTGATGCCGGCGGGAATCATTGTCTACATGCGTCTGACCTCCCCGGGATTTCTGGAGGTGCTGTATGGAAACCTGTTCGGCGCGGCAGTCATGACTGTGTGCCTGGCAATCTATGGATTTGCTTACTGGCTGGGACGCAGAATTGTGGAAATAGAGGTGTAGTCTATGAGTGTGCATGCAGGAATTTTTCTGATTCTTTTGTTCTTAGGGATCGGATACAGACGGAAATGGAAGATTGCGAAATTTCTGGAAGATAAAAAAGGACGCAGGCTGTTTTTTCTCGTGGCGGCGGCAGGGAATCTGCTGGGAATGGCGGTCAGCTTTCAGGCCGGACAGACCGGGGAGGTTCCGGCGGCTTTTCAGAGAACGCAGTCCGATTACCAGGAGAATCTGACGGTGTCTGTGGATGGCGGGGAGCCTGCGGAGCTGACGGTGGAGATTCCGGGGAAGGAAGAACAGACACCAGAAGCGGCGGTAAAGGAGAGCGTTCCCAGCGTGGAGCAGCAGATCCAGGAGGAAATTCTGCGCTGCAACGAGGAGAGAGAAAGTGAAGAGGAGTATTACCTGCCCCAGACCTGGAACGGGCAGAAGCTTTCCTGGGAGTTTCAGAAAGATCAGACAGGGACGTTGCTGGCGTTTCTGTGCCTGGCTGCCGGAGGCGGTCTTCTGGTGACCCGGGAGAAGGAAAAAGAAGAGGAGAGGAAGAGGCAGGCAGAGGCATTGATGCAGGACTATCCGGGACTGGTGATGAAGTTTACCCTGTTTCTTCAGGCAGGATTGTCGGTTCAGGAGGCATTTCACCGGATCGCGCGGGATTACGAGAGGCGTGAGGACGGGATGCGCGTTCATCCCGGTTATGAGCAGATTCGGAAAACCTGTCTTGAGATGGACAGCGGGGTTTCCCAGGTGGAGGCATACCGCCATTTCGGACAGCGGTGCGGGCAGATCAAATACCGGACGTTTTCCACTCTTTTGATTCAGAGCCTGCAAAGAGGAAGCCAGGGGCTTCTGGACATGCTGGAGAAGGAATCCATGGAAGCCTGGGAGGACCGCAAAAGGAGGGCCAGAGTTCTGGGCGAGACTGCCGCCACAAAGCTTTTGCTTCCCATGATGCTCATGCTGGGCGTGGTTCTGGCTCTTCTGATTATTCCGGCCTGTCTGTCTTTCTATATCGGATGAGGGGAGGTGAAGGTATGGAAAATTTAAGAGCGTTGATCTGGGAAGAAGACGCAGTGGGAGTTGTGGAGATTATCCTGATTCTGGTGGTTCTGATCGGTCTGGTTGTGATTTTTAAGGAGCAGTTGGTCAGTCTGGTGAAAGACATTCTGGATAAGATCACACAGCAGAGTAAGTCCATTTAAGCTTTCGGGAAAGGAGAAAAGAGATGGAGCGAAAAGGGAGTATCACCGTTTTTCTCGCGTTGATTCTGAGTCTTTTGATGGCGCTGATCGGGGCGTCGCTGGAATCGGTCCGTGTCTCCTGTGCGCGGGTCCATATTTTAAATGGAACGGATGTGGGTCTGTACTCTCTTTTCGCCCAGTACGACCGGGATCTTCTGGATACATATGAGATTTTTGCCCTGCATCCGGCAGCTCCTTCCGGTGAGGTGCCTGTGGCTCAGGCCTATGAGATTTTCCGGGAGTATATGGAGCCGCTTCTGCAGGTGCGGGGGATTTCCATGGAGACAGGCGTGGGCGGAGTCAGCGGCTATACACTCCTGACAGACCAGGGCGGCCAGGCGTTCTGGAAGCAGGCGGTTCAGACAGAGAAGGAATCCCTGGGGCAAAAAGGGGTTCAGTGGGCGCTGGATCAGGTCCAGGAGAGAGCAGACGCGGCCAGAGAGCAGGAAAAGACCTGGAAAGACGCCCGGGAAGGGGAGTCCCTGCAGGAATATGATCAGGCAGTCAGCCAGGCCCGGGAGGCACAGAGTCAGGCTTCTCAGGAGGCGGCGGGGGAGGATACGCAGGATGGTCTTTCGCCGGTTTGTCCGGAGACAGATCCGGCCAGACCGGTGGAGAATCCCATCGAAACCATCCGAAATCTGATGAAGATGGGAATTCTGGAACTGGTGCTGGAAGATCCCCTGTCCGTATCCTGGACTTGTGTGGAGGAAAGTCAGTTTTTATCCAGGAGATCTCTGGAAAAAGGATTTGCCATGGGTGTGAAAGAGGAGAAAATGTCCGCGTCAGACCGGCTGCTGTTCGGCCAGTATCTGCTGGACCGGATGGGAAACTACCGGGAACCGGCTATGGGGATGATGAAAAATCAGATGGAATACATTCTCTGCGGAAAAAACAGTGACGGTGAGAATCTGAAGGCCACAGCCAATCAGCTGCTGCTGATCCGGGAAGGGATGAATTTCGCCTATCTGCTGTCAGATCCGGGAAAACGGGCGCAGGCGGCCTCCATGGCTGCGGCAATTGCCTCGGCGTTTCTTTTTCCGCCGGCAGCAGGCGTCATTGAGAAGGCGCTGCTGCTGTGCTGGGCATTTGGGGAGAGTGTGCTGGATCTGCGGGAACTCTTTGCCGGGGGAAAGATTGGTCTCTGGAAAAACGGGGAGACCTGGCAGCTGTCTTTGGACAACCTGATTCTTCTTCCGCAGATACTGGATTCCGGCCGCGAAAGTGATCCCGACGGGTTGGATTACCGTCAGTACCTGCAGATCCTGCTGTTTCTGCGAAGCGAAGACACACAGGTGATGCGCGGCATGGATCAGGCGGAACTGGAGCTGCAGGCAAGAAAAGGAAATACGGCCTTTCGGCTGGATCACTGTATGACGGCTCTGGAGGTATCCGTGGATGTGAAGGCGCAGGGCAGGGAACTGGAGGTGACGAGGCAGTATGGATACGTCTCGGAATAAAAAGTGTAAAAGGAGGTGCAGAAAGATGTCTTTTCGAAATTCGGAAGATCCATTTTATTTATACTCTCTTCTCTCTATGAAGGTTCGATTCGCCCTTAATCAGGGGAAAGCCCCATACAAAGATTCCACGAAAAACTTATCCGGTTTCGGGAAGGCATCTTTCTGTACCTCCTTCGGGCAGAGAAAAAGGGAGGGCGGATCCTGCGAAAGGCGGTTCAAGGTTCCGTCCGGCAGACAGGGCAGCCTGACGGTGGAATGCGCGCTGGTTTTGTTTCTGTTTTTTCTGGGAACCGTAACCCTGATCAGTTTCATGGATATTTACCGGGTGCAGGTACAGAGGCAGAGCCAGCTGAGAGAACGGGTGGAGGAACTGGGGATGCTTCGCTCTTTCGGAGAATCCGGCGCGGAGGAAGCACAGCTTCCGGACGTGTATCTGTGGAGTCCGGCAGTTTCTTTTGTTTCTCTGCCGCCGGTGGTGCTCACCGGCTCGGTGAAGGTTCATGCCTGGACCGGATACAGCGGGGAAGAACAGGGACAGGGGCAGGCAGAGGAAATGGTGTATGTGGCGCAGACAGGGAGCGTGTATCACCGCAGTCCCGACTGCAGTTATCTGGCGCTCTCCATCGAGGCAGTGTCCCGGGAGGAACTGCCCCGCAGGAGAAATGAGGACGGCGGCAGCTACAGTCCCTGCGAGCGCTGTATCCGGGAAGGACAGATCCCTTCTTCGGTGTATATTACCGGGAGCGGAGACCGGTATCACAGTCAGATCACCTGCAGCGGCCTGAAGAGGACGGTGCGTATGGTGGAGAGATCAGAAGTGGCAGGGTGGAGAGCCTGCAGCAGATGCGGATAGGAGGGCGTTTATGAATGAATTCAGAGAGACTTTGGTGCTGCTGGGACTTGCCTGGAACAGCTGCCGGGATTTTCGGGTGCGGGAGGTACACCTGCCCTCGGTGGCCGTCCTGGCTCTGGCGGGAATTCTGCTGCGGATTTTGGAGGGCTTTTCGTTTACAGAAACGGTGCTGGGAATCTCTCCGGGGCTTTTGATGCTGGGGATCAGCGTGGTGACCAGAGGGGCGCTGGGGGCCGGAGACGGACTGATGACCATCAGTCTGGGCCTTTGCCTCGGATTCGCGCAGACCGCGGAAGCGCTTCTGACAGCGCTTTTCTCCAGCGCGGCCTGGGCGGGGATACAGCTTTGTTTTCGCCACAGAAAGGGGAAGGATTCCCTTCCGTTTATCCCTTTTCTTCTGTTTGGCAATATGGGGAGGTTGATACTTTGAAAAGAAAAATGTGGAGAAATAAGAGACTGAAAAAAGGGAGCCTTACCATTGAGACCGCCTGTCTGATGCCGGCGATTCTCCTGGTGATTTTCAGCCTGCTGGGCCTTTGCTTTTTTGTGCATAACCGTTGTTATCTCACGGCGGCTGGCCTTGAGGCTTCTCTCACCGGCGCCATGGACGCCCACCGGCAGGGAGGCAGTCCGAAGGAGGCCGCCAATCTCAGAGCCCGGGAGCGCGCCAGTATCGGATTTTACGGGATGGAGAATCTGCGTATGCAGGTGGAGGAACGCGGCGGGATCACGGTTTCGTACCAGGGCGAGACGCCGGTGCTGTATGGAGGCCTTCGCTGGGATATGAGTAGTGAAGGGTCGGCGAAGATTCTGAAACCGGCGGAGAAACTCCGCAGGCAGCGTGTGTGGAAAAACGGGAAGGAGTGAGAGGGTGCAGGCGGATTATAAGAGAGATGTGAACCACAGTTATCTGATTTTATATGGAAAGGAAGAGGTCAACACTTCCGGGTATCAGACCCGTATGCTGCTGTGCAATCATTTTTCCTCTCTTCTTCCCTGCAGGATTCAGTCCATGGACGGGCAGAATCTTTTTTATTATGAGATTACCTCCCATCAGGCTTTTAGCGAGAGATACGAGAACAGAAAAATCGGCCAGGAGGAGATGCGGGCTTTTTTTCAGGGAATGATCCAGGCGGTTCAGGAACTGGGCAGTTATCTGCTGAACGCAGACGATCTGGTTCTGGATCCGGCCTTCGTTTATGTGCAGGGGGATCTGAGCCGGGTTCGTTTCTGTTATCTGCCCGGATATGGAAGGGAGATCGGGCGGCAGTTTCTGGAACTGACCGAGTACCTTCTGCCCAGGATTGACCACAGGGAGAACCAGGCTGTGACTTTGGGGTATGGGATGTACCGCATTGCTATGGAAGAAGAATTTCAGATTGACAAGATAAAAGAGGAGTTGTATCGGGAATATGAGAGAGAATCTGAGGAAAAACGGACCGAGGAGGAACACCGGGAGGAAGCCTGTGAGATACCGGAAACCGGTTTTTGCGGAAATTCCGGCGCAAAACCTGGCGGGGAGGAAGAGGAGCCTCCCGTGTTTATGCGGGAGCTTCCGCCCCAGGGTGTGGAGAAATGGATTTGGGAGATTTTCATGACGGTGTCCGTGCTGCTTCTCCTGGCGGCTTTGTTTCTGGCGTTTCGTCTGGGACGGATGGATCTGGCGGTGGTTCTCATGGGAATTGCCGCGCTGACAGGAGTCGGCGTGTTTGTTTTCTGGATCGTTTCCCGCAGAAAAAAAGCGGCAAAGGAGGGCAAGATATGGGAGCCCAAGGAAAGCATTCCGGAAAACAGAGATCCGAAAGACTGGAAGGAGAAAGTGGTAAAGGAGGAAAAACTGCCTGCCGCGCAGGAGAACGGGTATCCAGACAGGGAAGAGACACCCCCAAGTCCGCTCACTATGGTTCTGTCGGAATCTTGTGTCCGCCAGGAAAGTTCCCTGATCAGCCGGGAAGAAGGGCGCTTTCCCACCATTCTTCTGGACCGGGACCTGATGATCATCGGAAAGCTGGATACGGTGTCCGATGTGATTCTTCCTTATCCGACGGTGAGCCGTGTGCACAGCAAAATACGCAGAATTGAGGGGGAATATTATCTGATGGATCTGAATTCACGCAATGGGACTTATGTCAATGGGCGCATGCTTCAGGCAGAAGAAGAATATCAGCTGCAGGATCAGGATGAAGTCCGCTTCGCGGATCTGACCTATCTTTTCTTAAAATAAAAGGTGAATGAGGATTTTTTTGGAATTTTCGCAATAAAAGGAGAGAAAACAAAATTTTAGACGGAAATATGGGTTTTCAACAGCTTGACTGGGAATTCTGGACTTCGTATAATTAATTGTATAAACAATTTATGGGCGACGAATTGTAAATCAAAGGAAATGAGAAGCGAAATATGGCTGTGAATGTGATTACCTACGACGTTGGTACAACGGGACTGAAAACCTGCCTGTTTCGGATTTCTGCTGAGGAGAGCGTCCAGTATTTAGCCGGCGAGACGGACACGTATGAACTTCATGTGCTGGAAAACGGAGGCGTGGAACAGGATCCGGAGGACTGGTGGGCGGCCATGGCGAGGAGTACCAGAAAACTTCTTCAGAAGACCAGGCTGGATCCATCCAAGATCGGAGGAATTTCCTTCTGTTCCCAGTTCCAGACGGTGGTGATGGTGGACGAGAACGGAAAGCCTCTGCGCCGGGCTATAACGATGAGACGATTCAGCAGACGCTGAACGCGTTTGAAGAAGTATTTTCCAATGTAGAACGTTAGAGAACAGGAGGACAGAAGTATGATTCGTAAATTGGATGAAGAAAATTTGACTTATGCGTTTCCGGAAGTTTCTTTTTGCGAGGACTATGTGATTGCCACCTATCAGGCAAAAGTGAAGACTTCCAATATTGAGAAACTGGCCATGGCAATCGCGGATGAGCAGACGACAGGAACCTGGATCAAAGTAGGCGCGGATTCCGCGGAGAAGACCCGCCGCTTCGGCTCCAAACTGGTGGCGCTGTACGAAGTGCCGGATATCGGAATGGATTATCTGTCCGACGAACCGCCGATGTACATCATCCAGATCGCTTATCCCATGGAGAACTTCTCCCACAGTATGTCTTCCCTGATGACGATTCTCTTCGGAAATATTTCTGCGTCCGGTATGATCCGTCTGATTGATGTGGCTTTTCCGAAGAAATTCATCGAGCAGTTCCAGGGACCGAAATTCGGTGTGGAAGGACTGCGTAAAGTCCTGGAAGTGCCGGACCGGCCTCTCCTGAACGCGATGATCAAACCGAACATCGGCTGGACACCGGAAGAGGGCGCGGATCTGTTCTACCATGCCTGCAAAGGCGGCGTGGACGTGATCAAAGACGATGAGCTGATGCTGGCGGACGGCCCCTTCTGCCCGCTGAAAGAGCGTGTCACGAAGTTCATGGAAAAAGAGAAACAGGTTTATGAGGAGACCGGAGAGCACAGTCTCTACGCGGTCAATATCTCCGACAGTACGGAGAAAGTGCGGGACAATGCTTACCGGGTTCTGGAATACGGCGGCAACTGCCTGATGGTCAATGTGTATACCACCGGATTTGATACCCTGAAGATGCTGGCGGAAGATCCGAACATCAACGTTCCGATCCTGGCCCACGTGAATTTCGCGGGAACCATGGCCGCTTCCACTTATACCGGAATTTCAGCGCCTCTGCTGATCGGAAAGATTACCCGTCTGGCGGGCGGTGATTTCCAGATCAACGGCCATCCCTATGGAAAATTCCCGGTTGCCTATAAGCAGTTCTACCGCTGCTTCAAGTTCTTCACGCAGCCCTGGTGGAACATTAAGCCGATGATGTACGCATGCTCCGGCGGTACCACCCAGCTGGCGGTGGAGAAGATTATCAGAGATGTGGGAACCGATGTGATGCTGGCCGCAGGCGGCGGAGTTCACGGACATCCGGACGGAAGCGAGGCCGGCGCGAAATCCATGCGTCAGGCAATCGACGCCGCCATGCAGGGAATCCCGGTTCTGGAATACGCCAAGGATCACGCGGAACTGGCGCGGATGCTTTCCCATCTGAACCCGGATTTGAGAAAGAACTTCGACCTGATGAATTAGAGAGGATTCTGATTTGTATAAGACGATTGTATTTGCGGATTTTGACGGGACGATCACGACGGAGGATACCATTGTGGGATCCATCCGGCTGTTTTCGGATCCGAAAGAAGTGGAGGAGTATAACGGAAAACTGGAACGGGGTGAGATGACCTTAAGCCAGGTGGTGCGCTACGCTTTTGAGGGAGCCCCTTCCAGCTGTCTGCCGAAAATGCTGGAATACGTGGACGGAGTGGGAATCCGTCCCGGATTCCCGGAATTTCTCCGGAAGATGCAGGTGATTTCTCCTTACGATGACGGAAATGAGCTGATGAAGAAGACAGATGTCATGGCGCTCTATCAGTATGAACACGCCATCGGAATCGGGGACAGCTTCACGGATCTGAAGATGGCGCAGGCGGTGGATACGATTTTTGCCAGGGATCTCCTGGCGAGATATCTGAAGAAGATTCAGAAGCCTTACCGGCCTTATGAGACGTTCTATGACATCATCGATGCTATGGAAGAGATGAATCTTCCGTAGGAAGAGCGGGAAGGCGTATCTGACAGGAGAAAGCTTCCGGTCCCTCCCCTGGGAGGGACCGGGCTTTTGGCCTGCCCGATTTTCAGAAATACAGCAGTTCCAGGTAAGAACTGCGGGTCAGATGATCTCTGGGAATCTGCAGAGTGTCCAAAAGATTGAGAAGTGTCTGCACGGACACTTCTCTTTGCTTTTCCACGTCCGCCAGAATCTCCAGTTCCAGATAGCAGCCCAGGTGTTCCACCGTATCCAGGCAGAGAGTGATCTGTCCCAGGGAGAATTCCTGACGGGTCTTATCCACCGTGTACATGGGGCGGTAGCCGAGCGCTTTCAGCAGGTTCTGCATGGTGTCAAAGTTTCCGACACAGGTCTCATATTCTGTCCGGGTGCTGGAAACCGCATCCTGTTTGGCGCCTTTATAGGTGATCAAAACCTGCGGGGGAGTGTCCGCGGACAGGTCCTGGCAGCTTCGAAGGCGGAGCGCCTCATCAGTGGAGCGGAAATCCCGGTCCCTGCCGTTGAAATAAATATCGGTTTCGCGCAGAGAACTTTGGTGGGAAAAGCCGAGTTCCTCTGCTTTTTTTCGGATCTCTTCGATGGAATATCCATCCAGGGATGCTTTTAATTCTACTTCCAACATAAGTCTTTCCTCCTGTTGCCGTTTGGCGGCTGTTCTGAAAAAAATTCTATCACAAAACGCCGGGCGGGTACAGGCCTTGTGCCGTTTCGGCCTGGAAAAGGAATTTCGCCCGGCAGGTTTACGTAATACGGGAAATCTGATAGAATAGGAGTACTGTTCCGGGAAGGCTGTGCACGGGGCGCCAGGAATTCCCGGAAGGAGACAGGAGGAAAGTATGAGAATCAGAGAAAATCCGTTTTCTTTCAATGTGGCCATGATTGTGGTCAATATTCTTATTTTTCTGGCAGTGGATCTCACCGGAGGCAGCCAGAACACCCTCCACATGATCCACTGCGGCGCGGCCAATGCGGAACTGATCGTGGAGGGACGGGAGTATTACCGCCTCTTTACCTCGATGTTTCTGCATTTTGGGATGACACATCTGGCCAACAACATGCTGGTGCTGTTCGTGATCGGAGATAATCTGGAACGGGCAGTGGGCAAGGTACGCTATCTGCTGATCTATCTGTTCAGCGGAGTGGCGGGAAATCTGCTCTCCTGCTATCTGGAATACCGCAGAGGCGTGACCGTGGTCTCCGCGGGAGCTTCCGGGGCGATTTTCGGTGTGATGGGAGCGATGCTCTATGTACTGTTGGTCAACCATGGCCGGCTGGAAGATCTCACCGTGCGGCAGATTGCCATCATGGCAGGATTTTCCCTTTATTTTGGATTTACCAGTTCCGGGGTGGACAACGCCGCCCATGTGGGAGGACTGCTGGGAGGTTTTCTTCTGGCGCTCCTTTTGTATCGGGTCAAAAAAGTCAAAGATCCGGATCCGTGGGAAGGACAATGGTGAAAGCTGTGCCCTTTCCAGGAGTGGACTGAACCGAGATGGTGCCGTGATGGGCTTCGATAATCTGTCTGGTTATCGCGAGGCCCAGACCGGTGCCTTCTTTTTTGTGTGTGACGAAAGGCTCGAACAGGCTGGGAAGGTGTTCCGGAGGAATTCCGCATCCATCGTCTTCAATTTTCAGAATCAGGGAGTTTTCTTTTGCGGACGCCACGAAATGAATACATCCATTGACGGATACGGCTTCGTAGGCATTGCGGAGCAGATTCAGAAGTGCCTGCCGCATTTTGATCGGATCGATGAGCATCGAGAAGCGGTGGATCTGCAGATCCGGTTGGAAGTGAATGTCCAGATAGTCCAATGTGGGCCGAAGCGAATGAAAAATGGAGTTCAGAAAATCGGTCATTTCCGTGGGCTTTCGTTTTAGCTGAGAAGCGTTGTTAAACTGGGAAATATCGTTCAAAAGCCCTTTTATGTAATCCATTGTATCCAGAATATCGTCCCATTCTTCGTACTCTGTGATTTCCGGATGATGGAGCGCCAGAAGATCCAGAGAGCTTCGAAGCAGTGCGATCGGGTTTCGGATCTCATGGGAAATTTTTGAGATCAGTACCTGTGGATCTTCGATGTGAAGACCATTTTGTTCCGTATTTTGCATATACTATCACCTCACAGGAAGTTTATCATTGAAAACGGAAAATATCAACGAATATCGTATTGCAAAATCCGGTAAAATGCGACAAAATAAGAGAAAAGAGAAATTAAAAGGAGGAAGAGTTATGACAGACTGTATTTTTTGTAAAATTGCCAACGGAGAAATTCCGTCAGCAACCTTGTATGAGGATGAAGATTTCCGGGTAATCCTGGATCTGGGACCGGCGAGCAAGGGCCATGCGCTGATTCTTCCCAAATCTCACGCGGCGAATATTTATGAGCTTCCGGAAGAGCTGGCCGGCAAGGCCATGATCCTGGCGAAGAGAATGGCTGGGAAGATGACCGAGGTGTTAAAGTGCGATGGATTTAACATTGTTCAGAACAACGGGGAGATCGCCGGACAGACGGTGTTCCATTTCCACATGCATCTGATTCCCCGCTATCAGGGCGATCAGGTGAAGCTGGGCTGGACGCCGGGCACACTCACCGACGAGGTGCGGGATGAACTTGTCGAAAAATTAAAATAAACTGAATGGTCAGGAGATACGAACGATGAAAGTAGAAAAGTTCGATGAAATTTTTGAACGGTTGTATAAATTGTCATTAAAGGCCGCCTACTCCGTCATCAACGATAAAGTCCTGTCGGAAGATATCGCGCAGGATGTATTTCTGACCATGTTTTTCAAGCTGGATGAGATTGAAGAAGAATACGCGAAGGCATGGGTTTTGTCTTACAGCCGGAGAATGGCAGTGGATTTCTGCAGAAAATCTTACAACCGCCATGAGTTCGCCACGGAGCAGTGGCCGAACAGCTCTGACCGGGGCTGGGAGAGCAATCCGGAGGATCTGGTGATCCGTAGGGAGACCTGCCGGAGAAAACTGGACATCTTTATTCGTCTGAAACAGAAGAATGAAGTCTGGTTTGAACTGATCCGCAGAATTGTGGTAAATGAAGAAAATCCAGTGTCTGTGGCGAGTGATTATGGAATCAGTGTGGCTTACATGCGCACACAGATCTCTCGTGCAAGACACTGGATGAGACGGGAACTGGAACAGGAAGACTGAAAGAATCAGACGGTCCCGGTCAGTTCCTCAAGAATATCGGTGATTCTGGTGATGGAGTCGGTCTCCGTGTTGGCCCGCATGGCCTGAATGTAGGAATCCCGGTTGGCGTACAGTTCCCGGATGGAATTGTACAGAGTTTTTTCGCTGATTTCCTCCTCTTCCAGAACCATGCTGAAGCCCTGGCGCTCAAAGGAGCGGGCATTGAGGATCTGGTCTCCGCGGCTGGCTTTGGCGGAGAGAGGAATCAGCAGATTGGGTTTGTTCAAAGCCTTGATTTCGCAGATGGCGTTGGCGCCTGCCCGGGAGATGACCAGATCTGCCAGGGAAAACAGGTCCGCCAGCTCTTTGCGGATGTATTCGTACTGGCGGTATCCTTCCAGATCCTGGAGGGATTCGTCCAGTTTTCCATTTCCGCACAGGTGCACCACCTGGAATTCCTTCAGAAGATCCGGAAGGATCTTGCGGATATTTTCGTTGATGGAAGCGGCGCCCTGGCTTCCGCCGATGATCATCAGGACCGGTTTGTCCTCGGTGAATCCGGTGAATTCTCTGGCAGCTGCAGGATCCCCCTGGAGAAGTTCCTGGCGGATGGGGGTGCCTGTGAGCACGGCTTTGTCTGCCGGGAGCTGCTTCACCGTCTCAGGGAAATTGCAGCAGACTTTTGCGGCGGAAGGAATGCAGAGTTTGTTGGCCAGGCCCGGAGTCATGTCGGACTCGTGAATCACGGCCGGGATTTTCAGCCCTTTGGCGGCGATGACCACCGGTACGGTGACGAAACCGCCTTTGGAGAAGATGACGTCCGGTTTCAGCTGTTTCAGCAGTTTTCTGGCCTGGGTGTATCCTTTCATCACTTTAAAGGGATCTGAGAAATTCTTGACGTCGAAGTAACGGCGCAGTTTTCCCGAGGAGATCCCATAGTAGGGAATATCGAAATCTTCAATCAGTTTCTTTTCGATGCCCTCATAGGAGCCGATATAGGAAATCTGGTAGCCCAGTTCCTTCAGGCGGGGGAGCAGGGCAATATTGGGAGTGACATGTCCGGCTGTGCCGCCGCCGGTAAGTACGATGTGTTTCATATGAATCCTCCTAAGCTTGGTATGGGTGGACCGGAGCAGGATCCGGTTCTCTACCACATAATATGAACCTCAGAGGGCAAATTGTCAAGGTGAGATAGGAGACAGTGTCTGTGATGGAGAAGAAAAAAGAACGTTCCGGAAAGAAAAAAGTAAATACGCCGCCGGATTATCTGGAGGAAGCCCGCAGGATCGAGGAGGAGATCGAGAACATGGAGGATCCCTGGGCGGACGATCCCCAGATTGAGGAGCGGCTGCGCAGAAATGTCTACCGGCGGATCCTCGAGGAACAGCAGAGCATCATCCGGAAACGTTCCCGGGTGCAGCGGGCCGGAAAATACCTGGCCATGGTTCTGATTACCTGCGTGGCGCTCTTTGGCGTCAGCATGACCAGCCAGGCAAACCGCCAGCGCTTTATTCAGAGCATTACCTATATGATCGGCGGGGAAGAAGCGATTGAGATCAGTAATGCGGAGAATCTGGATGATTCGGACCGGGAGGAAGAACAGGTGCGGGAGGAGGTTGAGGAAAAAATAGGATGCGAATATCCGATTTTTATGTATAAACCGAATGGCTTTTCGTTGAAAGCTTATACTATCTACGAAGGAAGTCAAAATGCTTTCGTGGAGTATATATGTCAGGATGATATAATAAGCTTATTTATTACTAAAGACAATAAACGATTTATAAATCAGCTATCGCATCAAGGTGAGATAGTAGATCAGTTTATAGTGAAGAATGAACAGGTAGAAATAGAAGTTGTAGAACGTATGGATACGGATGACGAAAAACCGGCGTATGTCGCACAGTGGATTTATAATAATTGCTATTATGATTTCAGTGGAAAAGTCGAGAGAAAAGAATTTACTAAATTTCTGAAAAATATTCGTTTCTGATGATATTTTTGGGGATTTTTTACGGATTCTAACTGGATGTGAAGGAAATACAAAAGAGGAAGGAGAGAGGCAGGTATTTGAGAAAGAAAATACTGGCGAAAGGCAGTATTGGACTGATTGCCGCTGCGTGTATGCTGTTCGGTGTCTCCCAGTATCCGGTTCAGGCTTCCAGTCTGATGGACCGGGTGGAGGCCATGACCGAGGAGGAAACCGATCAGGATTATGCGGAAGATACCAATACTCCAAGAACACGAGCTAATCATTTAAATTATGGCAATGTGGGAATAAAAGAAGTGAGTAGCAACAAATGTTATGTAGAAGGACGAACACAGGCATATCATGTTAGCGATAAAGTGTTTTTGGATATATCGTTGGAACAGAAGAGTAATGGGAGTTACAGTACATATAAAAGCTGGAGTTATACAGGTTTAAATGCCTCCAGCTTGACAAAAGGATTGAATGTCATAGTTCCCAAGAACCATTACTACCGCGTGTCCGGTTACCATGCAGCGCAGGACGACGGCATTAAAGAGTCAACAACGACCTTGACGAAAGGAATTTGGATCGGAAATTGATCCAAAGAAGAACAGTAAGAACAATAAGTAACTTAGAAACATTTTGAATTCAAGATCGAAATCACAGGGCCAAAAAGATTTCAAAATTGAATCCGGGGCAGAGATCCGGCCGGGAATAACGAACCTTACATCCATCCACGGCAGGGACGCTGTCCGAAAAGGAAAACAGAAGAAAGGTCGTGCTGTTTTCTTTACATCACGAAAAAAGCGGGGATCAGACTGGGAGTCAGTCTGGTCCCTTTATCAAATGGAAGGAGACTCAAGGGAGTCTTGAATATGGAGAAAGGAAAATTCCATTATGGAAGCGAGATTTTTCAGAGAACGATTCCATACCAATGGGAAAGGAATCTACCATACGCTGGCGTACCGGGACGAGATAGAAAACGTCCTGGTACATCTGTCTTATCTGAGCGAGGGAGGGGAGGAGCCCCGCACAGTCCGCTATCCCATCGATATTCTGGTGGCAGCGGACCGAAAGGATGAGACTATGGAACAAGTTGTGAAAATTATGGAGACGCACCCGGTGGACAGGCTGTACCTGCCCGGGACGGAACAACAAAGCCCGCTGTGGGGGCTGATCGCGGCGAAGCCGCGGGAAGTCCGGGAGTTTCTGGAGGGCGAGACCTTGACCTGGAAGGAGGGACAGTGGGAATTCTGGTTGGGAAATTTCGGCGGAACCCTGAGCCTGTATCATGGATTCGCGGGAACCAAAGACCTGGGAGAAGACTGTGTTTACACAGGAAAGATTTATGGTCCAAAAGATCACTGTTCTCCCTGCCTGGTGGATGAAAAGAGAGATTTCTGCGGATTCGGATGTTTCAGGCACAGAGACGTCCACCTGATGAAAGGCCATCTGGATCCGCGAAAGGAAAGTTTTCGCACAGGGACACTGCTTCCGGGTTCCGGCGTCTTCCGGGGAGCGGCCGGCCGTCTGTGGGAGGAGGCTGCCAGATACCGGGAGAAGATCCGGGTGATTCAGCTTCCGCACACGATAGAGCAGTGGGATCCCGGGATCCTCGCGCTGGCTCCGGAGCGGGAATTCCAGTATTATGTGGGATATCCGGAACAGGAGCCTGGGATTGCCGGAGAAATCGCCCGGCACAGCGGCTATTGCCTTTATGTGCCGGCAGACTGCAGCCACGGACTTTGCCTGTCCGGGTATTTTATTCCCTTTCAGCGTGAAAAGAACTGTTAATTTTTCGAAAGACTGTGTATAATAGAAGTAAATCGTGAGAAAATTCGGCTGCAGTCGGAGGAGGAAAGGGGTAATTGGATGAAAATAACATTTATCGGTGCGACACATGAAGTGACCGGGAGCTGCTATTATCTGGAAGCAGCGGGCAGGAAATTCCTGGTGGACTGCGGAATGGAGCAGGGACCGGATTATTATGAAAACGCGCAGATCCCGGTGAATCCGCGGGAGTTGGATTTCGTCCTGCTGACCCATGCCCACATTGACCATTCCGGAAATCTGCCGGCTCTCTACGCGAAAGGTTTTCAGGGACCTGTCTATGCCACAGACGCCACCTGCGATCTGTGCGACATCATGCTCCGTGACAGCGCGCACATTCAGATGTTTGAGGCGGAGTGGCGGAACCGGAAGGGACGCAGAAGCGGAAAACCGGAATACATTCCGGCTTACACCATGGAAGACGCCATGGGCGTGCTGAAGAATTTTGTCGGGTGTGAGTATGGGAAAATCATACCTCTTTCTGAGGGGATTCGGGTTCGTTTTATTGATGCCGGCCATCTGATGGGATCGGCCAGCATCGAGATCTGGATAGAAGAAGATGGAAAAAAGGAGAAAATTGTGTTTTCCGGAGATATCGGAAACACGGATCAGCCGCTGATCAAAGATCCGGTTTATCTGGATGAGGCGGATTATGTGGTGATGGAGTCCACCTACGGGGACCGCAGTCACGGAGAGAGGCCGGACTATGTGACCGCGTTGGCGGAAGTGATTCAGAAGACCTTTGACCGGGGAGGAAATGTGGTGATTCCCTCTTTCGCGGTGGGCAGGACCCAGGAGATGCTGTATTTCATCCGGCAGATCAAGGCGGACCGCATGATTCAGGGACATGACAATTTTCCCGTCTACGTGGACAGTCCCCTGGCGAATGAAGCGACGACGATTTTTCTGGAGCATGACCGGGACTGCTACGACCAGGAGGCCATGGAGCTGATTCAGGAAGGCATCAATCCCATTGGTTTTCCGGGGCTGAAGGTGTCCATCACCAGCGATGATTCCAGAAATATCAACGTGGATGAGGAGTGCAAGGTGATTATCTCCGCCAGCGGTATGTGTGACGCCGGCCGGATCAAGCATCATCTGAAACATAATCTGTGGAACTGGAAATCCACCATTCTGTTCGTAGGTTATCAGGCGGTGGGAACCCTGGGCCGGACCCTGGTGGAGGGGGCTTCCCAGGTGAAAATCTTCGGAGAGGAGATTCAGGTGAACGCGCAGATCTGTGTGCTGCCGGGCATCAGCGGCCATGCGGACCGGGAAGGGCTGATTCGCTGGGCGGGAACCTTCCGGAACAAACCAAAGATGGTCTTTGTCACCCATGGAGAAGACAAAGTGACCGAGCTTTTCGCCGGGAAACTGCAGGAAGAGCTGGGGTACCAGACTATGGCGCCGTTCAGCGGAACGGTCTATAACCTGGCGGACAATGTCTGCGAGTATCTTGCGCCGGCAATTCCGAAGAAGAAAGAAGAATACCAGACCAGAAGCGGCGGTTCCGCTGTCTTCCAGCGTCTGCTGGGACTTGGGCAGCGTCTGCTTTCGGTAATCCGCAAGAACGAAGGCGTGGCCAACAAGGATCTGGAAAAATTTGCCCGGGAAGTACAGTCTCTCTGTGATAAATGGGATCGATAGAGAAAAGGTCTTTTTGTGATCCGCAGAACGGATAGAAGAAAAAAGATCCAGGTTTCTGTGAGAAACAGAAATCTGGATCTTTTTGCCTGGATGGTCAGGAGTCTGTTTTACTGCTGGGTGGCCTGCTTCAGGGCACGTGCCAGCTGATCCGGGCAGGAGGTGGATTTGAATCCGCAGTGGATGCCTTCCAGACGCCGGATGACTTCCTGGACGTCCATGCCTTCCGCCAGGATGGATACCCCTTTGGTATTTCCATCGCAGCCGCCGACGAAATGAATGTCATGTACTTTTCCGTCTGTGATCTCAAACTCAATGGCCTGGGAACAGACTCCTTTGGTCTTATATATCATGGTGAATTCCTCCTGTACTGAATGGCTCAGGATCTGTTTTGTCCTGGCGCGGAATTTGGATCCGGGGAACCTGGATCCACTGGTAGTATAGCAGAAAACCTTTTCCCTGTACAGAAGAAAGAGGAAAACTCTTTGCGGCGGGGGCCGCTTTTGTTATAATGAGACTCATGAAAGGAAGAATGCCGCGCGGATTCCCGGGGGCCTAAGAGCAGCTCCGGTCGGGAAGGGCGGTTTCCGAAACAGGAAAGAGAGGAAGAAATCTATGAATTGTATTGGCATTATCGGTGCGATGGAAGAGGAAGTAGCTGCTTTGAAGGAGCAGATGAGAGACGTACAGGTGACCCGGAAAGCCTCCATGGAATTCAACGAAGGAATTCTGGAAGGGAAAAAAGTGGTTGTGGTTCGTTCCGGGATCGGAAAGGTCAACGCCGCGGTCTGCACCCAGATTCTGGCAGATGATTATCATGTGGAGGCGGTGATCAACACGGGAATCGCGGGTTCTCTGAAAAATGAGATTAACATTGGAGACATTGTTCTGTCCACGGATGTGGTGCATCACGATATGGACGCCGTCGGTTTTGGTTATGAGAAGGGACAGATTCCCCAGATGGAAGTATTTTCTTTTCCGGCGGATGAGGCCATGGCCGCGCTGGGAGAGAAGATCTGCAAAGAAGTGAATCCGGAGATCCAGGTTTTTTGCGGAAGGGTGGCCAGCGGAGATCAGTTTATCTCCGACAAAGGAGTCAAGGGACGGATTATCTCGGAATTTCAGGCCTATTGTACCGAGATGGAGGGGGCTGCCATCGGACAGACTGCCTGGCTGAATCAGATTCCGTTTCTGATTGTCCGTGCCATCTCCGATAAGGCGGACGACAGCGCCACGGTGGATTATCCGGCGTTTGAGGCAAAGGCCATTGAACATTGTGTCAGATTGACGCAGAATATGGTGAAATATCTGTAAATAAAGAGAAATACACAAAATTTGACGAACGATTTCTGTTTTCTTCCAGGGACGGATCCGTTATAATGATCCTAACCAATCATACAAGGAGGATATTATGTTGCACAAGCTCATGGACATGCACGTGTTTTTCTACGGCATGCTGGCGTCAGGGGCTGTGGGCGCCCTGGAAATGTTCATCGTTCACCTTACATACAGAAGAAGATTAAAAAATACCAGCCACTTGTCCAATTTGCGAGAGAAGTGGCTGAATTTATGGAAAAGCAAAGACCGGCTGTCCAGGCGGATGAACCGCTGGGTATGGTACCCCTCTTTGTTCTGTGTCTTTTTCATGGGGGCACAGGTTTTTTTGACTTCCAGACTGTCTTTGGCGGAAGGCGTACCGCTGGTTTATCTCTATGTGGGAGCCGGGATTCCCCTGTGCCTGCTTTTGTTCCGTCAGTTTCTGGATTTCTCCTATAAAGAGGAACTGATGGTGGATACCCTGGCAGATTACATCGATCAGGGCAGAAAGAAACAGGAGCAGGTGGCAGTGACCGTGGAGGATCCGGCGGTTCAGGAAGTCATGGTGGATCAGATCGCCCGGAGTATCCGGGAGACTGCGGCGGCGGGCAGCCGGTTCAGCCGGATGCTGACGCCTGAGGAAGAGGAACTGATGCGGGAAATCATCCGGGAGTTCATGGAACCCTGACCGCCGGGCGGCAGGAATCCTGCGCGGAAAAGCTGGAAAGAAAAGCCTCAGAACCGCTTGCAAAAAAGCGGCAGTCTGCTATACTTAGAGCGTAGTGATTCGCTATCCATAGAACAAAGTGAAAAGGAGCGACGTAAGATGAGTAAAGTGACATTTGATTATTCAAAAGCAGGCGGTTTTATTGCGGACCATGAGATGGAATCCATGAAGACCCTCGCCCTGGCGGCAAAGGAGACGCTGGTATCCAGAAGCGGTGCCGGAAATGATTTCCTGGGATGGATCGATCTGCCGGTAGCCTATGATAAAGAAGAGTTTTCCAGAATCAAGGCGGCGGCGAAGAGAATTCAGGGAGATTCCGATGTTCTTCTGGTGATCGGAATCGGCGGTTCCTATCTGGGAGCGAGAGCGGCGATTGAGTTTCTCAGACACAGCTTTTACAACAACCTGGACAAAGAAGCCCGTAAGACTCCGGAGATCTATTATGTGGGAAACAGCATCAGCAGCCGTTATATCAAGGGCCTGATGGATGTGATCGGAGACCGTGATTTCTCCATCAACATTATCTCGAAATCCGGAACCACCACAGAACCTGCCATCGCTTTCCGTGTGTTCAAGGAGATCCTGGAGAAGAAATACGGAAAAGAAAATGCGGCTAAGAGAATCTACGCAACCACAGACAAAGCACGCGGCGCTCTGAAAACCGTAGCCGATGAGGAAGGCTATGAGACCTTTGTCGTACCGGATGATGTGGGAGGACGTTTCTCCGTTCTCACTGCGGTGGGACTTCTTCCGATCGCGGTCAGCGGCGCGGATATCGATCAGCTGATGGAAGGCGCGGCAGCAGGAAGAGAGATGGCGCTGAACGCTCCTTTTGAAGAGAATGACGCAGTGCAGTACGCGGCAGTCCGCAACATTCTGCTTCGCAAAGGAAAAATGGTGGAGGTTCTGGCGAACTATGAGCCAAGCCTGCATTATGTCAATGAATGGTGGAAACAGCTCTATGGCGAGAGCGAGGGCAAGGATCAGAAAGGAATCTTCCCGGCAGCGGTGGATCTGACTACCGATCTTCACTCCATGGGACAGTTCATCCAGGACGGCGCGAGAATTCTGTTCGAGACGGTTCTGAATGTGGAGAAATCTTCGGACAAGATCGTGATCAACGAGGAGCCGGTGGATCTGGACGGCCTGAATTATCTGGCCGGCAAAGAGGTGGACTTCGTGAACAAGAGCGCCATGAACGGAACGATCCTGGCGCATACCGACGGCCAGGTGCCGAATCTGCGTGTGGACATCCCTGAGCAGAATGAGTATTATCTGGGCGAACTGTTCTACTTCTTCGAGTTTGCCTGCGGCGTCAGCGGATATCTGCTGGGCGTGAATCCATTCAACCAGCCAGGTGTGGAGAGCTATAAGAAAAATATGTTCGCACTTCTGGGAAAACCAGGCTACGAGGCACAGAGGGAAGAACTGCTGAAGAGATTATAAGAGAAGAAAATAATAAAAACAGGGGACCGGTTCGCTGAAGAGCCGGTCCCTTTTGGCATGTGTATGTAATGGTGGTGAAAAGCTTCTTTCGCGGGACGCTACGCCAACGCTTTGCCGAGGGCTTTGCAGGCTTCGGCGGCTTCCTCGTCCGGCTCTTCATTGCAGATTACGGAATCGCATACGAGAATGGCACCGTCATTTCTGCAGGTGTCTTCCCAGTTCCGCATCCACTCTCCATCGCCCCATCCATAAGAACCGAAGAGGGCGATTCTCTTATCCTTCAGAGCAGGTTCGCAGGCGGAGAACATCGGCTCGAATTCGGTGTCTTCCAGTTCCTCCGCGCCCATCGAGGGGCAGCCGAAAGCGATGGCATCGAAATCATTCATCCGGTCAGCGGAAAATTCCGACGCGGTGAACAGGGTTACCTCAGCTTCGGCGGCTTTGGCTCCTTCGGCGACTTTGTCTGCCATCATTTCGGTGTTGCCGGTGCCGCTCCAATAAACCACTGCAATTTTACTCATTTTCTATGTACCTCTCTTTTTTTTATTTATGTCAGGCAGCCCGGGCTACGGTGAGCTGCAAAACACTTCGTCTTCCCTGGAGAAACAGTTTTCGATATACCTCTTTACACTTTTTGAACCGGGCAAACAGCTTCATGGTTTCACATTCGTTGCAGTAAACTTTCCAGCATCCGCTGCATTTGCTGTTTTTGCCGGCATTCTCGATGAAGCCGGTCACGTCTTCCAGAGGGTATCCCAGGAACAGCCCGATTTCGTGGGGAAAGGTGTCGTCCCGCGCGAATTTTTTCTTCAGCTGAGAAATTCCATAATCCGCGGAGAATTCCTCATATCCGTATCCGGCAAGAAATTCCGGAACTCCGGGTTTGTTAAGATCTGCATTCAGCCGGTCTGCGCGGTAAACATAAAGCAGAGCCTTCTGACCGCGGTTTCTCAGGACGGCGATGGAGACGCCTTTTGAATGAAATTTCTGATTCCAGTCCGTCACATAACGGTTCAGCTCTTCATCAGACTGACAGATAAAGGTAAAAAGATTTGCCGTCTTGATGGAGGCAAGGGTCGGGGAACAGTGTTCCACCAGATAATGTTCCAGCATAAGAAACACCTGCTTTCTTGCAAAATCTTGTGGAGATGGCAGATTCCGTGCTCCACCGCAGAGAAGCACGGAACGCCATTTAGGGGATAAGGGTTTCTAAAAATGAGTCCCTTGCACGCACAGGGACACGAGTGGTTAGTAAATGCTAACTTTAAGCGGATAAAAAATACGGCTGCGCCGTGATTGGTTAGGCATTACTAACTGTATATAAAATAACATAAGCGCGCGGAGGTGTCAAGAGAAAAAAGAAAAAGTTTCTCTTACATTTTCAGTCTTCCTCAATGACTTCAATTTCAAGAAAATCGAAATCCACGTGCTCGATAAAATTATCCTGGGTGAAGCGGGTTTTGCTGTGACGCTGAAAGTCTTCGATGTTTTTGTCCAGCCAGATGGGTTTTTCCAGATCCAGTTCATAACAGATTTCTTCCAGACACTGGAAAACCTTATGGGTACGGGTGTCTTCGGCATCATTGCATGCCACGGTATCCTGGATCAGATGGTTGGAGTGAAAGATTTTTCCCCACAAACGAAACATTGAAAAACGTCCTCCTTTTTTTGATGGGTTTTGACATGCCGGGAGAGCTTTCCTCTGCTTTTTCGCAGGCGGCGGAAGGATTCCTTCCTTGGCTTCCGGCATCATCCCGATTATACAATATCGAAAAAGAATGCGCAATCCGGGGCATTTTTATTTGAAACTTTTCCGGAAATCTACTATAATGGATGCGTGTATTGACGGTTAATAAGCAAGTAGGAGGACGAAGCATATGAAGTTATATGAGAAAGGTGTTTATCTGATCAACGGCCTCGATATCGTAGAGGAAGGCCAGGGGCAGATCCCGGTCAGCAAGGAAGAGGCGGCGGAGAATACCATAGCTTATGGAATTCTGAGAGATCATAACACCTCGGGAAATATGGAAAAGCTGCAGATTAAATTTGACAAACTGACCTCTCATGACATTACCTTTGTGGGAATCATTCAGACAGCACGTGCGTCAGGCCTTGAGAAATTTCCGGTTCCTTATGTGCTGACGAACTGCCACAATTCCCTGTGCGCGGTGGGAGGCACCATCAACGAAGATGACCATATGTTTGGTCTGACCTGCGCGAAAAAATACGGCGGAGTCTATGTTCCGCCTCATCAGGCAGTGATTCATCAGTATGCCCGTGAGATGCTGGCCGGCGGCGGCAAGATGATTCTGGGTTCCGACAGCCATACCCGTTACGGCGCGCTGGGAACCATGGCGATGGGCGAAGGCGGCCCGGAGCTGGTGAAGCAGCTGCTCTCCCAGACTTATGATATCAACATGCCTCAGGTGGTGGCGGTATATCTGAAGGGAAGCCCAAGACCTGGCGTAGGTCCTCAGGATGTGGCTCTGGCCATCATCGGCGAGGTGTTCGCCAACGGATATGTGAAAAACAAAGTGATGGAGTTCGTCGGACCGGGTGTCGCGAACTTAAGCGCGGATTTCCGAATCGGTATCGACGTTATGACCACAGAGACAACTTGCCTGTCCTCCATCTGGCAGACAGACAGCAGAATCGAAGAGTTCTATGAGATCCACGGAAGAAGCGAGGATTATAAGGAGCTGAAACCGGGTCAGATTGCTTATTATGACGGAATGATTGAAATTGATCTGGATGAGATCAAACCGATGATCGCCATGCCGTTCCATCCATCCAACACCTATACCATCGATGAGCTGAAAGCGAACCTGATGGATATTCTGGATGATGTGGAGAAGAAGGCACAGGTGAGTCTGGACGGAAAGATTGATTTCAGCCTGAAGAATAAAGTAGTTGACGGAAAACTTTATGTGGATCAGGGAATCATCGCAGGATGCGCCGGCGGCGGTTTCGAAAACATCTGCGCGGCGGCGGATATTCTGAAAGGAAGCAGCATCGGATGCGATACCTTTACGCTGAGCGTATATCCGGCAAGTACGCCGATCTACATGGAACTGGCAAAGAATGGAACGCTGGCCGCTCTGCTGGAGACCGGAGCGGTGGTGAAAACCGCGTTCTGCGGTCCGTGCTTCGGCGCCGGAGACACTCCCGCGAACAATGCGTTCAGCATTCGTCATACGACTAGGAACTTCCCGAACCGCGAAGGCTCCAAGATTCAGAACGGACAGATTTCTTCCGTGGCGCTTATGGACGCCCGTTCCATCGCGGCTACCGCCGCGAACAAAGGCTTCCTGACTTCCGCGGAGGAGTTCACGGGAGAATATACAAATCCGAAGTACTATTTCGATAAGACGATCTACGAGAACCGTGTCTTTGACAGCAAAGGCGTGGCGGATCCGAGCGTAGAGATTCAGTTCGGCCCGAACATTAAGGACTGGCCGAAGATGCCGGCGCTGGCGGATCATCTGATCCTGAAAGTCGTATCCGAGATCCACGATCCAGTTACCACCACCGATGAGCTGATTCCGTCCGGAGAGACCTCCTCTTACCGCTCCAATCCTCTGGGACTGGCAGAATTCGCGCTGTCCAGAAAGGATCCGGCGTATGTGGGACGCGCCAAGGAAGTGAGAGCGGCGCAGGATGCCATCAATGAAGGGAAATGTCCGGCGGAGGCCCTTCCGGAACTGAAAGACGTGATTGCGAAGATTGCCGAAGAGTATCCGGAAATAAAAGAGGGAGGTTATGGTGTGGGCAGCACCATCTTCGCGGTGAAACCTGGAGACGGATCTGCCCGTGAGCAGGCGGCTTCCTGTCAGAAAGTGCTGGGCGGCTGGGCGAATATCGCCAATGAGTACGCGACCAAACGTTACCGTTCCAACCTGATCAACTGGGGAATGCTTCCCTTCCTGATTCCTCAGGGAGAGCTTCCGTTTAAAAACGGGGATTATCTGTATGTGCCGAACATCCGCAAGGCCGTGGAACAGAAAGCGGATAAGATCACCGCATACACCGTGACGGAGAACGGTCTTGCAGAATTCACAATGACTTTGGGCGAGCTGACAGATGACGAGAGAGAGATTATCCTGAAAGGCTGCCTGATCAATTACAATCGCAAATAGAAGCCAGGGCGGCGGCCCGGGCAGAAGTGCTGAAAAGCTTCTGCCCGGGCTGTTTTTGATTGCTGGAATTCTACTGGCAGATCAAATAATCTGAAAAATACAGAAAATATAAAAAATTAACAGTTTTAAAACGATGTAAAATTCTGAAAATAAAAAATAGTAAAATTTATAAAAAAATGTATTGACAAATAAAAAGTCGGGTGGTAATATATGTACATACCAAACAAAGAAACACTAAAAATCATTCAATTCATAGTATAAATTGCTAAGAAAAAGAGTGAGAGAAAAAAAGGAGGTATCGTCCATTGGGAACATGATTTTATAAAACCATCAATATAAGTGTGGTAGACAGCGGTTCCTGCGAGAAAGACCGGATACAGACAATAAGGAAGAAAAAATTCCTCTTATAATTAGAGGAAACCGTATCCAAGGTATTATAGAAGCTGATACTTATATTGAATAATACCACAAAGCTGATATAAAGGTTTAAAAAATGTGTAAAGAAACATTCTTTTAAAAATTATAACTGCCTGACGCAATGATCATAAGATCCGATCAAAGGTAATTCAAAGTAATTATCTTAAAGATGCTTCAGAACATAAGATATGATATTAGAAAGATAATGATGGAATAAGGCAGCGGTAATCTTCATAATGAAAATGCTGTATGAACCTGAAAAATCGCTTCGGAATAATTATCAGATGTACTTATATTCTAAGAGTAGAAAAAATCCAGTTTTACATATGATCCGAAAACGACAGGTAAGATAGTTTGAAATCCATATAGAATCCAAATACATAGAACTTCGAAAGGGACTATGATAAGAAGGATAGAATATGAATTGAAACTTTACATCAGATGGATAACGATAAACTGGCAACGTTATTCAACATCGGGAATCCAAAAAAAGATACCTTGGGATGATACGAAAGAGATCAGTTCAGGATATACAAAAGAAAAGATTCTCAATCTGATTTATAACCCGTGAATTATAAATCAAACTCTATAAAACTTTCTAAGTAAATTGAATGATATTATCATTTCATTTATGAGCAGGAAATAAAAGAAAAGATTAAAAATAGAAAAATTGAATATGGAACAAGAAAATTAAATACTTAATTTGATTGTAACCAAAGAAAAATTAATCTATATTATCTATCATTCGATAGAGAAAGAAAGAGGACTAAAAAATTGAATAACGAAGAATTTTGAGACGACCATCGTAATTTGGAAGAAAAATTATGATGGTCGTCTTATTTTCGTGACAGGAAAGCGGATCGTACTGCTTTGTTTCTGACGCCGGTTATGGTAAAATGGTTTCTAGCTATGAAACGAGAGGGACGAGTGAAATGATAAAAGAGTGGATCATCTATGAGGACCAGTATCTGATCGTATGTCACAAGCCGGCGGGAATCGCGGTACAGAGTGCGAAAATCGGACAGATGGATCTGGAAAGCGGGCTGAAAAATGAGCTGGCGTCACGAAACCCTGGAACTGTGCCTTATCTCAGCGTAATTCACCGGTTGGATCAGCCGGTGGAAGGACTGCTTGTGTTCGCCAAGGATAAAAAGACGGCAGCCGGTCTGAATCGTCAGATCGCCGGCGGGCAGATGAACAAAGATTACCTGGCAGTGACCGGACGGGCGTCGGTGCCGCTTCACGGCAGGCTGGAGAACTGGATGAAGAAGGAGAAGGGGAATTATTCCAGGATTGTGCCTGAAGGGACAGAGGGCGCCAGGAAAGCAGTTCTGGAATATGAGATCCTCAGACAGACCGGAGACCGGATGATGGCTGCGGTTCACCTGGTGACCGGGCGGCATCATCAGATCCGCGTGCAGATGGCTTACGCGGGAATGCCTCTGATCGGGGATCGGAAATATGGACTTCCGGGGGAAGGACTGGGGCTTTGCGCCTGCCGGCTGGAGTTTCGGCATCCCTGCGGCGGCCGTGAGATGCATTTTGAGATAACCCCCAATGGAAAAGTTTTCCAGAGCTTTTCCGAATAAAAGAGTCCGAAAGGCACCATACTAGAGTGGAAGCATCCCGGAAGGGCTGCGGGAAGAAGAAAAGTGTGGTGTGGATATGAGTCTGAGCGTGGAGACGAAGAGAAAACTGTGCATATTGGGAATTGCGGTGGGAGTGTACCTGGGATTTCGGTATCTGGTGCCTGCGGCAGTTCCTTTTTTTATCGGATGGATGCTGGCAGTCTGGATCTATCCGGTGGGAGAGTGGGTGGAGAAAAAGACGGGACTGAAGAAGACCTGGGCGGGAACCGCCTTGCTTCTGCTCATGCTGGCAGGCTTTCTCTGGCTGCTCTGGGTTTGTAAAGATCTGCTGTGGCAGCAGATCCGTCTCGCCGTTTCCAATTTTTCCAATATGTCGGACTGGGCGATGGAGACTCTGGATCAATGCTGCCAGGCGGCGGAACAGATCACCGGTATTCAGAAAGAAACCAGCAAAGGCTTTCTTCTGACTCAGGCAGGACAGATTCAGGAAAATCTGGCAAAGTCCGTGACCCCGGGAAATCTCTTTCGTCTGCTTTCCCAGGCGGGGAAAGTGGTCGCAGTGGGGACCGGAATCGTAATTTCCTGGCTGTCGGGGGTTCTGTTTCTGCAGGAGATGGAGAGCATCCGAAGGAAAGTGCAGGAGTTCTCCGTCTTAAAAGGAGTCCGCAGAATCTGCAGACGTCTGGGGACCACCACGGCAGCTTATCTGAAAGCGCAGTTGGTGATTATGGCCATCGTAGGCGCCATCTGTACCCTGGGCTTCTGGTTCCTGGGAAGTCCCTACTACCTTCTGTTCGGGATTGGTCTGGGTCTGCTGGACGCCCTGCCGGTGATCGGGACGGGAACCTTCCTCTATCCGGCGGCCTTGTATTTTCTGCTGCAAAAGGAATTCACCCTGGCGGCGGGGTGTGTGGTGCTGGATCTGGTGACGAGTGTGGTCAGGGAATTCCTGGAACCCAAACTGATCGGGGGAAAGCTGGGGGTTTCGCCGGTAGTCATACTGGCGGCAGTGTATTTCGGCTTCTATCTCTATGGCCCCTGGGGATTCCTGGCGGGGCCGCTGTCGCTGTCTGTGGCCTATGAAATCGGGAAGGAATGGGACATCTGGGATTAAAATAAGGATTTTTCGTGAAAAAATAAGAAAACCTCTGGACGGAAAAACGAAAACGTGTATAATGAGGAAAGAAAAGAACGTAAAGTTCTTGTAAAAGATGGAAGTTGTTTTTGTAAGATAGATCTGGAGGGAGTTCAAATGAGGAGAAAAATTGCCGCTGTATTGTTGGCGGCCGCGATGGCGTTGGTATACACCGGCTGTTCCCAGTCTGTTTCCGGGGAGTCACACGAGGTGATCTCGGAGGCGGTTCAGGAAGAGACCAGCTCGGGAAATGCTCAGGTGACAAACACACCGGAGAATGCGCAGACGGAGGAAGTGTCCGGCCAGGCCGAGGAACTGGCTTCCGCCATTACGGTAGAGAAGGGAAGCCGGATAGCGGTTGTGGCAAAATCTCTGAAGGATGATTACTGGAAGAATGTCCGGTCAGGGATGCGGGACGCGGTGGATCAGGTGAATAAGGCTTACGGTTATGAGGGATCTGACCGGATTACACTGACCTTCGAGGGACCGGACAATGAGAGCGACGCATCCGATCAGATTAATATTATCGACGCGGTCCTGGCCGAGAATCCGGCCGTTCTGTGTCTGTCAGCAGTGGATGCGGATTCCTGTGCCGCGCAGGTACAGACTGCCCACGAAAATGGAATTCCGGTGATTGCGTTTGACTCCGGACTGAATAATTCCAGTGCAGATGGAGTGAACGGATCTGATAACGCACAGATTGGTACCACTGCGGCGGAAAAGATGGCAGAGGCTCTGGGTGATCAGGGAAAAGTCGCTATTGTGGCGCACAGCGAGATCGGTCAGTCTTCTCAGGCACGTGTTCTGGCCTTCCAGGAGAGTATGGAGAAAGTACCGGGAATCGAAGTCCTGGATCCGGTTTATGATAACGGAGAGGAAGATCTGGAAGATCTGGTGAACGGTCTGCTCGAGGATCATGAAGATCTGGCAGGCATTTTCTGTACAAACGGAGAAGTTGCGGATGTTGTCCTGAACCAGGTAGATGCCGAAGACGGAATTACCCTGGTGGGTGTGGATGGAACGGCCGCGCAGCAGGAGGCTGTGAACAGCGGGCAGGAGCTCGGGTTTGTGGCTCAGAATCCATATGAGATCGGATACCAGACGGTGATGCAGGCTTTACAGACGGCTTTCGGTGAAGACGCGCAGAGTGACGGAGTCTCCTTGGTGGAAACCCAGTGGATTGATGGGGACAACCTGGAGGACTTCGCAGACAGCGGGTACCTGATGTAGTTTTTTTATCAATACAAAACCGTCAGGGTTTACGGAAAAGTTGTTAAAAAAATGACTTATAAATAAAAAGAAAATGGAAATGCAGGAAAACGTGTGATTATCAACATTTTCCTGCATTTTTGTGTTATAAGGACAGAAAATAAGGGGGAAAACGGGCAGAAGAGTATTGTCAAAATTGATAAAAAAAAACTTACTGCAAAGGGAAATATAGAAAAAATGCCGGAGACTCATTGCGCTGTCAAAAAATATATGATAATATTTTATCTATATGAACAAAGGTGGTGATCAAATGATTCAGGAAACGATTAATGTTGTGAAAGAAACCGAAGAAAAAGCGGACAAAATCGTAAAGGAAGCACAGCAGAAAGCGGATGATTTGCTTGCACAAGCACGGGAAGACGCGAAACTTCTGAAAGAAGAGCAGCTGAAGAAGTCCCGGGAAAGCGCGGCGGAAAAAATGGAAGCCGCGAAGAGAGAGGCAGAGGCAGCAGGCAGAAAGTCGGAAGAGCAGGTGCAGCAGGAGATCGCCGCGTTAAAAGCAAATGCTGCGGCGAAAGAATCTGAGGCGATTGAGGCCGTTCTGGCGAATCTGTATTAGCCGGAAACTTGACGAAGACAACTATTTAGGGCGTAAAGCCTGATTATATCATAACCGGAGAAGGGCAAATGGAGGGTTATGGGGGTAGTTGTGAGAAACATTAGGTAAAGGAGGTATGTGAGTATGGCAATATTGCAGATGCGACGGTTCAGTATCTGCGCGATGAAGAAGAACAGAAAAGCCATATTAGAAGAACTCCAGGCACTTGGAATCATGGAAGTGGACATGTCGGCGGTCAGTGACGAGACGCTTCGCAGGGATAATACGCAGGAAATGCGTCAGGATTTCGATAAGAAAGCGGTTCAGATTGACCATGCGCTGGATGTACTGCAGGAGTACGCGCCGGAAAAGGTATCGATGTTCGCCTCTCTGGAAGGGCGGGCTCTGGTGGAGAAAGCGGAGTACGACAAGGCGGCAGAAGAACAGGATCAGATCCTGGAAAAAGCCGACGAGCTGCTGAGCCTGAAAAAACAGCTGGCGGAAAACAAGGCCAGAATTGTGAAGACAGAGAATCAGGCGGAGGCGCTGCAGCCCTGGCTGGCTCTGGATGTGCCGATGGGGTATCAGGGAACGAAAACGATGGCTGCTTTTATCGGCAGTTTCGGAAGTACCCTGACTCTGGACCAGATTTACGAGAGGATGGCCCAGGAGGCACCTGATCTGGAAGCGATGGATATTCAGGTGATTTCCTCGGATGTGGACCAGACCTGCGTGGCTGCCTTCTGTCTGAGAGAACAGCAGGGGCAGATGGAAGAAGCGCTGCGGTCCATGGGCTTTTCCAGGCCGTCTATGGTATCTTCCAAAGCTCCGGCTCAGCAGAAAGCGGAGCTGGAAGAAGAGATCCGGAATCTGGAGCAGGAAGGCGCACGGATCGAACAGAAGATTCAGGGATATGCGCAGGACCGCCAGGAACTGAAAATCGCTTCGGATTATTTCCGGACCCGGGCGCAGAGATACGAAGTGCTAGGTGAGGTCCTTCAGTCCAGGAGGACGTTCCTGATCAGCGGATATGTTCCAGAGAAGGATGTGGCTGCGCTTCAGAAGCGCATGGAAGAGAAGTATGACCTTGTGGTGGATGTGGAAGAAGTGGATCCGGATGAGATGCCGATTCTTCTGGAAAACAACAAATTCACCTGCTGCGTGGAGCCGGTTGTGGCCTCTTACGGAATGCCGAACGCGAGGGAGATTGACCCATCGGCAATTATGTCGGTGTTCTATATCGTCTTTTTCGGACTGATGCTCTCGGACGCGGCATACGGCGTACTGGTGGCCATTGCCTGCGGAATCGCGATTAAGAAATTCCCGCGGATGGATGAGACCATGCAGAAGACACTTCGGCTGTTTCTGTACGGCGGTATTTCCACAATTTTCTGGGGAATTCTGTTCGGCGGTATTTTCGGAGACGCGGTGAATGTGGTGACCCGGGTGTTCTTCGGACATGAAGTAGCCATTCCGGCGCTGTGGTTTGCGCCGCTGGATGATCCGATGCTGCTTCTGATGTTCTGTATGCTGCTGGGTGTGATCCATCTGTTTATCGGACATGGAATCAAAGGATATCTGTGCCTGAAACACAAACAGTATATGGATTTCTTCTGTGATGTGGTGCTTTGGTATGTATTTCTGATCGGCCTGATCATGATGCTGCTGCCAAGCCAGATTTTCGCGTCCATGTCGCCGATCGCGTTTTCTTTCCCGCCGGCGGTCAATACCCTGGCGAAGGCGCTGGCGATTATCGGCGCTGTGGATTGCTGTTAATGTCCGGACGGGCGAATAAAAATCCGGTGCTAGCGTATCGCCCTTGGCGCTTACGATATTTATAATGTGACCGGATGGCTGAGCGACGTTCTTTCCTATTCGCGTCTGCTGGCTCTGGGACTGGCCACGGGAGTTATCGCTTCTGTTGTCAACCAGATGGGCAGTATGCTGGGAGGAGGAATTCCCGGAGCGATTCTGTTTATCATCGTCTTCATCATCGGACACGCGATGAACATGGCGATTAACCTGTTGGGTGCCTATGTGCACACCAACCGTCTTCAGTTCGTGGAATTTTTCGGAAAATTCTATGAAGGCGGAGGACGGCCTTTCCAACCATTTAAAGCGAAAACAAAATATGTTGATGTTAAGGAGGAAACAAGTTTATGAGTCAGTTAGGTTTAGTATATGCATTGTTAGGTGCGGCAGTAGCAGTATTTTTGGCGGGCGCAGGCTCCTCAATCGGCGTAGGTATCGCAGGACGTGCCGCTGCGGGTGTAGTAAGTGAAGATCCCAGTAAATTCGCGAAAGTATTGATCATGCAGCTTCTGCCGGGTACCCAGGGTATCTACGGTCTGCTGGTTGGTTTCATCACTCTGTCCAAGATCGGACTTCTGGGCGGAAACGCAGCCGCTCTGGATCCGAAGACGGGTCTTCTGATTCTGGCAGCATGTCTGCCGGTAGGTATCGTAGTCTGATCTCCGGTAAGGCACAGGGACAGACTTCCGCGGCAGCCATCGGTGTGGTTGCGAAGAAACCGGATCAGTTCGGTAAAGCCATGCTGTTCCCGGCAATGGTTGAGACCTACGCAATCCTTGCTCTTCTGATTTCTATTCTGGCTGTAACAGTCGAGCGCTGCGTAATCACGGCGGCAGGATGAAAAATCAGTAGAAGAGAAGGAGTGCGGAGAATGACTGGATTAGATAAAATGATTAACCAGATTCTGGATGAAGCAAACGGTTCCGCCAGCCAGATCCTGGAAGATGCCAGAGCTTCCGCAGAGGGGTTCCTCAATGACGCGAGGAAGGCAGTGAATGATCTGCAGAAGGAGTACGAACGGAAATCCGACGCGGAAGTTCAGAATTATAAGGACAGAGCTGCCTCTTCCGCGGATTTGAAGAGAAGAACCATGATTCTGGAGGCAAAGCAGGAAATCATTTCTTCGATCGTGGAGAAAGCCTATGAGACTTTCATGCAGAAATCCGGCGAAGAATATTTCCAGGTGATCCGGGAAATGCTGAAGAAATTCGTGCTTCCTCAGGACGGAGAGATCTGTTTCTCCCAAAGAGATCTGGATCAGATGCCTGCGGGCTTTGAGAAAGAGATTCAGCAGATCGCGGCGTCAGCCGGCGGTTCTCTGAAACTGTCCCGGGAGCCGAAGAATCTGGACGGCGGATTCATTCTGGTGTATGGAGGCGTGGAGGAAAACTGTTCCTTCAAAGCGCTGTTCGCGTCCAGAAAAGATGAATTACAAGATCAGGTACAGAAAGTATTATTTTCATAAAAGCGCAGTTCCGCGAGAAGGAGGTATACACCTATGTATGACGAACAATACACCTACGCGGTAGCGCGAATTCGTGCAAAGGAGACGTCCCTTTTTTCCCAGGCGACCATCGATCAGCTGATGGCCTGCAAAGACGAGACGCAGTGTCTGCAGCTATACGTATATCTATTCTGGGGGGATATGGACACTCCGGTGAATGCTGAAGCAATTTTAACCCGTGAGCGGGAAAAAACCTGGGAG
The DNA here is from genome assembly GCA_963927715.1 of uncultured Blautia sp. Lineage (GTDB taxonomy): Bacteria > Bacillota > Clostridia > Lachnospirales > Lachnospiraceae > Blautia_A. The sequence continues at coordinate 218,393 of CAWVBU010000003.1, forward strand.
CTGATGCGGGAGCTTGTCACGGATGACATGTCCGGTGTTTGACGTGCTTACTTACTCGAATCTGTTCCACAATCTGAAGGCGGCCATCAAGGCGGTGGGCCACGGGTGAGAATCACCCGAATGTTTTCTTCAAGGACTGTGCCATAAGCGGCGAGGAGATGATGGAGATCATTTCGGAGAAAAATTCTCCAGACTGCCGCAGAACATGGCTCAGGTGGCGGAAGAAGCCTATGAGACGTTTCTGCACACCCAGGACGGCCAGCTGTGTGATATCATGGTGGATAAGGCAGCTCTGGAGGCAATCTATGAGGCCGGAAAAAAGGCCAAGGACGACATCATCCGCGATTACGCGGAGTCCACGGTGGCAGTTGCCGATATAAAGATTGCGGTGCGTTCACAAAAAACCGCGAAACCAATGGAATTTATGAAAAGGGCAATGGCGGAGTGTGATTCCCTCAGTGTGGATCAGCTGTCCCGCGCGGCTCTGAGCGGCATGGATGCGATTCAGGAATATCTGAGCGGCACCGTGTACGCGGAAGGAGCGCAGGCGCTGGCGGAATCCGCGTCCGCGTTTGAGAGATGGTGTGACAATCGGATTATCCAGACCATTCACCCACAGCTCTATAATCCCTTTACGATTGGTCCCCTGGTGGCTTACGTGCTGGCAAGGGAGAACGAGATTAAGACAGTACGGATTATTCTGACTGGAAAAGCAAATCAATTATCGGATGAATTTATCCGGGAAAGGATCAGGGAAATGTATGTATAAGATTGCGGTAATCGGCGAGTATGACAGCATTTACGGCTTCGCCGCGCTGGGTCTGGATACGTTTCCAGTATCCGATCCGGAAGAAGCCAAGACGAAACTGCAGGAGCTTGCGCAGGGATCCTACGCGGTGATTTATATCACAGAAGCCCTGGCCGCTCTGCTGAAAAAAGAAGTGGAGAAATATCGGGAGGAGATTCTCCCGGCGATCATCCAGATTCCCGGTGTATCGGGAAATACGGGAGCAGGTGTCGCCGGAGTCAAGAAATCGGTGGAACAGGCCGTTGGCTCGGATATTCTCTTCGGACAGGAAAATTAGGAAAGTGGGTGATTTGTTCAAATGAGCAAAGGAACGATAAAAAAGGTGGCCGGCCCCCTGGTTATCGCTGAGGGCATGAGAGATGCCAATATGTATGACGTGGTTCGTGTAAGTAATCAGCGATTAATCGGAGAGATCATCGAGATGCACGGTGATCAGGCTTCCATTCAGGTCTATGAGGAGACCTCAGGCCTGGGACCGGGTGAACCGGTGGAATCCATGGAAGTGCCGCTGTCCGTAGAACTGGGACCTGGACTGATTTCCAGTATCTACGATGGAATTCAGCGTCCTCTGGACGATATTATGAAAGTGACGGGAAGCAACAGCCTGAAACGAGGCGTAGAGGTTGCGTCCCTGAAACGTGATAAAAAATGGAATTTCGTCCCTGTGGCAAAACCAGGGGACAAAGTGTCCGGCGGAGACGTGCTGGGAACGGTTCAGGAGACTGTACTGGTTCAGCAGAAAATCATGGTTCCCCCGAACATGAAAGGAACCGTCAAAGATATTAAAGCCGGAGAATTCACAGTGGATGAAGTGGTTGTGGTTCTCGAGACGGAAGACGGAGACAAAGAGCTGACCATGGTTCAGAAATGGCCGGTGCGTGTGGGCCGTCCGTATCAGAAAAAGCTGCCGCCCAAGGTTCCCCTTGTGACCGGTCAGAGAGTAATCGATACCATGTTCCCCATCGCCAAAGGCGGTGTGGCGGCCGTTCCCGGACCTTTCGGAAGCGGAAAGACGGTCATTCAGCATCAGCTGGCGAAATGGGCAGAGGCAGATATTGTGGTATATATCGGCTGCGGCGAGCGTGGGAATGAGATGACAGACGTACTGAATGAATTCCCGGAGCTGAAAGACCCGAAGACAGGGCAGCCTCTGATGGAGCGTACAGTTCTGATTGCCAATACTTCGGATATGCCTGTGGCAGCCCGTGAGGCATCCATCTACACCGGCATCACCATCGCGGAGTACTTCCGTGATATGGGATATTCGGTAGCTCTGATGGCAGACTCCACTTCCCGCTGGGCGGAGGCGCTCCGTGAGATGTCCGGACGTCTGGAGGAGATGCCCGGTGAGGAAGGTTACCCGGCTTATCTGGGAAGCCGTCTGGCACAGTTCTATGAGCGCGCCGGACATGTGATCTGTCTGGGCAGTGACAACCGGGAAGGCGCTCTGAGCGCAATCGGCGCTGTGTCACCGCCAGGTGGAGATACCTCAGAGCCGGTATCCCAGGCGACCCTGCGTATTGTCAAGGTATTCTGGGGGCTGGATTCCGCTCTGGCTTACAAACGTCATTTCCCGGCCATCAACTGGCTGACCAGTTACTCGCTGTATCTGGATGATGTAGGCCCGTGGTTTGACCAGAATGTGGCGGACGACTGGATGCAGCTGAGGCAGAAGATGATGACCCTGCTCCAGGAAGAGGCGGAGCTGGAAGAAATCGTGCAGATGGTAGGTATGGACGCCCTGTCACCGGGCGACCGTCTGAAGATGGAGGCGGCGAGATCCATCCGTGAGGACTTCCTGCATCAGAACTCCTTCCACGAAGTAGATACGTACACCTCTCTGGAGAAGCAGCACTATATGATGAAACTGGTGCTGGCATACTATGACGAGGGCGCGGAAGCGCTCACGAAGGGCGCGCAGATCAATGATCTGGTGAAATTGCCGGTCCGTGAGAAAATCGGACGTTACAAATACACACTGGAAGACAATCTTACCAGCGAGTACGAGGCAGTGGACAAAGAGCTGGCAGCAGAGATTGCCGGTGTGGTAGGAAAGGAGGACCAGTAAAATGCCAAAAGAGTATAGAACCATACAGGAAGTTGCAGGTCCTCTGATGCTGGTAGAGGGCGTAGAAAATGTTACCTATGATGAGCTCGGCGAGATCGAGCTGGCCAACGGCGATATCCGCCGGTGCAAAGTTTTGGAGATTGACGGAAGCAATGCGCTGGTTCAGTTGTTTGAGAGTTCTACCGGTATCAACCTGTCGAACAGCAAAGTGCGTTTTCTGGGACGAAGCATGGAGCTTGGCGTTTCAGAAGATATGCTGGGCCGTGTCTTCGACGGTCTGGGCCGTCCCATTGATGACGGTCCTGAGATTCTGCCGGATGAGAGAAGAGATGTAAACGGTCTGCCGATGAATCCCGCAGCCCGCGTCTATCCGGAAGAGTTTATTCAGACAGGTGTTTCTGCCATTGACGGACTGAATACTCTGGTTCGTGGACAGAAACTGCCGATCTTCTCCGCGTCCGGTCTGCCTCACGCGCAGCTGGCTGCTCAGATCGCGAGACAGGCGAAGGTGCGCGGCACCTCAGAGCCATTCGCGGTAGTGTTCGCGGCAATGGGTATCACCTTTGAGGAATCCAACTTCTTCATTGAGAGTTTCCGGGAAAGCGGAGCCATTGACCGTACCGTACTGTTCATCAACCTGGCCAATGACCCGGCGGTTGAGCGTATCTCCACACCGAAGATGGCGCTGACTGCGGCGGAGTATCTGGCCTTTGAGAAAAATATGCACGTACTGGTTATCCTGACGGATATCACGAACTATGCAGATGCCCTGCGTGAGGTGTCTGCGGCGCGGAAAGAGGTTCCGGGCCGCCGTGGCTATCCGGGATACATGTACACAGACCTGGCGACGATCTACGAGCGCGCGGGCCGTCAGATGGGCAAGAACGGAAGTATCACCATGATCCCGATTCTGTCCATGCCCGAGGATGACAAGACGCATCCGATTCCTGACCTGACCGGCTACATCACTGAGGGTCAGATCATTCTGAGCCGTGATCTGTATCGCCGTGGAATCACGCCGCCGATCGATGTTCTGCCGTCCCTGTCCCGTCTGAAGGATAAGGGTATCGGTGAGGGCAAGACCCGGGCGGATCACTCGAATACCATGAACCAGCTGTTCGCGGCATATTCCCGCGGTAAGGACGCCAAAGAGCTGATGACCATCCTCGGTGAGGCAGCGCTGTCCGACATCGATTTGATTTACGCGAAATTCGCGGATGCCTTCGAGGAGCAGTATGTATCCCAGGGATACCATACGAACCGTGATATTGAGGAGACACTGGAGATCGGGTGGAAATTGCTTTCCATTCTTCCGAGAAGCGAGCTGAAACGTATTGATGAGAAATACCTTGACATGTACTATGGCAAATAAGTACGGAGGATTTTCATCAGGACAGCAGGTCTCGTTGTAGAAGAAAGAAGGTGAAGGAATTTGGCATCTACCCAGGTGAACCCGACCCGAATGGAGTTGGCCAAACAGAAGAAAAAATTAGTGACAGCTATGCGGGGACATAAACTTCTGAAGGACAAACGTGACGAGCTGATGCGGCAGTTTCTGGATCTGGCACGTGAGAATATGGCACTGCGTCTGAAGGTGGAAGAGGGGATTCGTTCGGCAAATGTGAACTTCGTAATCGCGAAGGCAGGAATGTCGGAGGAGACTCTGAATACCGCTCTGATGGCGCCGAAGCAGGAAGTCTATCTGGAGACAGATAAGAAAAATGTGATGAGTGTCAACATTCCTACTTTTTCCTATAAGACCAGAACGGCGGACGCGAATGATATCTATTCCTATGGTTTTGCCTTTACTTCCAGTGATCTGGACGGGGCGGTAAAATCTCTGGCGGATATCCTTCCGGATATGCTGAAACTGGCAGAGTGTGAGAAGGCATGCCAGCTGATGTCAGCGGAGATCGAGAAGACCAGACGTCGGGTAAATGCTCTGGAACATGTGATTATCCCCAGAGCGCAGGAGAATATCAAATACATTACCATGAAGCTGGATGAGAATGAGAGAAGTACGCAGATCCGCCTGATGAAGGTGAAAGATATGGTACTGGAGGACGCGCATAAATACAGCCAGCGTCCGGCTCGGGAAATGTAAGATCCTGATGCGGAAGGCTTCCTGCCGCAGGCGGCGGGGAAGCCCGTATCAGAAATATCGGAAGCTGTCATGAGCAGAGGACGTGTTCATGACAGCTTCTTCTGATTTCCACGGAAATAAAAAAACAGGCTCTTTTTTCTGTGAAAGCTAGTATTTATTACCGAAAATGAAAAACAAAAAAAGGTAAAAACGTAGAAAACGCAAAAAAATCGAGATTGCAATTGACTTTTTTATGGGAAAAAGTTACAATGAAACCATAAAATCGTGCACGATTTTGAAACAACAGAAAAAGAGCAAAAACAAATGGGGGTTCCTGAAGACGGATCGGAAATCTGATTTCAGGAAAAAGATCGTGGAAAAGGCAACAAAAAAGAAGACATGACGGGTCTGAGACAGGAAGTGTTTTCTGAGTAATTCGAAGGAGGGCGACCGAAATGGTGATTGAAAACTTTGAACAGCTGCGGGACAAAGTCCGGTCTGCAGGAAAATGCAAGGTGGTGGTGATTGCCGCGCATGACGCGCACACACTGGAAGCAGTCCTGAAGACGAAGGAAGAAGGAATTCTGGATTATGTTCTGGTGGGGAAGGAAAAAGAAATTCTGGAAATCGGAAAATCCCTGGGTCATGAGATTGACCCGGCAGATGTGATCGACAGTCCGACGGACGAGGACGCCGTGGAGAAAGGTATTCAGCTGATCCGCGAAGGGAAAGCGGATTTTATTCAGAAAGGACTTCTGCAGACTTCCACTTTGTTAAAGGGAGTGGTGGACAAGGAGAAAGGAATCCGGACCGGCAAGGCGATGTCCCATGTGGCGCTTCTGGATATACCCACATACCACAAAGTCGTGGGGGTGACAGACGGTGGTATGATGATGTATCCGGACCTGGCCAAGAAAAAGGATATTGCCAACAACGCGGTTGAGATGTTCCGGGGCTTTGGATATGAGAGACCGAAGATGGCGGCGCTGTGTGCCGTGGAGGTTCTGAATCCTAAAATGCAGGCGACTGTGGACGCGGCGGAACTGCAGAAGATGGCAGACGCGGGAGAGATTCCGGACTGCGATTTCGCGGGACCGATTTCCATGGATCTGGCAGTGAGCAAGGAATCCGCGCAGATCAAGGGATTTGAGAGCCCGGTGACCGGAGAAGCGGATATTTTCCTGGTTCCCAACATTGATGTTGGAAATATTATGGTGAAATCTCTGCTGATGTTCGGCAATGCACGGATGGCAGGCTGTGTGGTGGGAGCAAAATGCCCGATCGCGCTGAATTCCAGAAGTGCGACATTCGAGGAAAAATATTATTCACTTTTGGCATGTGCCTGCATGGTGAAGAAATAATCCACAGCAAATAAAGGAGGTAAAGCGGGAAATGAAAAAATTAATGACAGGCGATGAGGCAATCGCCAGAGGTGCTTATGAGGCGGGTGTGCGCTTTGCGTCAGCTTATCCTGGCACACCAAGTACAGAAATTCTGGAAAACATTTCGACTTACAAGGAGATTACAGCAGAGTGGGCTCCCAATGAAAAGGTAGCCATGGAATCCGCGATCGGCGCGGCCATCGGCGGAGTGAGAAGTATCGTATCCATGAAACATGTGGGCGTGAACGTTGCGGCAGACCCGCTGTTCACCTGGGCCTATATGGGTGTGAATGCCGGAAATATTATTGTGACCGCGGATGAACCCGGAATGTATTCTTCCCAGAACGAACAGGATAACCGGAATTACGCGAAATCCGCGAAACTCGCGATGATGGAGCCTTCTGACAGCCAGGAATGTCTGGATATGGTGAAAGCAGCTTATGAGCTGGGCGAGAAATATGACACCCCATTCATGATCCGTATGACCACCCGTGTCTGCCATTCGAAATCCGTTGTGGAGATCCATGACCGTGTGGAAGTTCCGATTAAGAATTGGGAGAAAAACCCGGCGAAATATGTCTGTCTGCCTGCAAACGCGAGAACGATGCGTGTGAGACTGGAAGAGAGACTGAAAGCGCTGGCAGAGTACAGCGAGACCTCTCCATTCAACCGCGTGGAGATGGGAGATACCTCCGTGGGCGTCATTGCTTCCGGTATCTGCTACTACTACGCGAAGGAAGTATGGGGAGACAAAGCTTCTTATCTGAAGCTTGGATTCACCCATCCGCTGCCCGCGAATCTGATCAAGGATTTCTGCGGCAAAGTCGACAAAGTATACGTTCTGGAAGAGAACGATCCTTATATCGAGAATTTCGTAAAGATGCTCGGCTGTGAGTGTATCGGAAAAGATATCTTCCCGAAATGGGGAGAGATGACTCCGGATGTGGTGCGCGAAGCCATCGGCGGTGAGAAACCGAAGATGATCGAATTCGACCACAGCAAACTGATCGGCCGCGCGCCCACCTTCTGCGCGGGATGTCCGCACCGTGGACTGTTCTACCGTCTGGGCAAGAGAAAAGACATTATGATCAGCGGCGATATCGGATGTTATACGCTGGCGGCGGGAGCTCCTTACAAAGCCATGGATTCCACCGTATGTATGGGAGCCAGCATCAGCCTTGGCCATGGCGCGCAGAAAGCCTTTAACATGGGCGATACCGGACGCCGTGTGGTAACCGTATTGGGAGACTCTACCTTCTTCCATACCGGAGTGAATTCTCTGATCAACACGATTTACAACAACAGCAATACGATCAATATCATCCTTGACAACCGTATCACCGGTATGACCGGACACCAGCAGAATCCAGGAACCGGATTCAATGCCAAGGGAGAACCTACGAATATGATTATCCTGGAGGATCTGGTGAAGGCAATCGGAATCAAACATGTCTTTGTGATCAACCCGAATAATCTGCAGGAAGTGGATGACGCTCTGGATAAATGTCTGGCAATCAAAGACGAACCATCCGTTATCATCACCAGATGGCCCTGTGTACTGAAGAAATTCTCCCAGGCTGACCTGGATGAGTTTGAGAATCTGTTCAAGACCAAGAACAAGATTGATCCGGATAAATGTATCGGATGTAAAGCCTGTCTGAAGACCGGATGCCCGGCTCTGACCTATGATAAGGCGAACAAGAAAGTACATATTAACCGTGCGCAGTGTGTGGGCTGTGATGTTTGTACACAGGTCTGCAAGAAAGATGCCATTTCGAAGGAGGATTAAGGACGATGACGAAGAGTATCTTATTAGTTGGCGTAGGTGGTCAGGGAACCATTCTTGCCAGTAAAATACTGACTTTAGGCTTAATGGAAGCAGGATATGATGTAAAAATGAGTGAGATCCATGGAATGTCACAGCGTGGCGGAAGCGTATCCTCCCAGGTACGCTACGGCGACAAGGTGTATTCCCCGGTAATTGAGAAAGGAACTGCGGATATCATCGTTTCCTTCGAGAAAATGGAAGCGCTGAGAGCGCTGGATTATCTGAAAGAAGGCGGCGTACTGGTGGTGAACAACGAGCAGATCGATTCCATGTCTGTGATCACCGGCCAGGAGGAATATCCGGATGATGTGCTGGATATCATCGCGGCCCATGCGAAGGCGACCGTGATCAACGCGACAGAGCTGGCGAGAGATCTGGGGAATGAGAAGGCAGCCAACATCATTCTGCTGGGAACCATTATCAAATCCATGGGACTGGATCATATTGACTGGGAAAGCATTCTGAAAGCGAACATCAAACCGCAGTTTGTGGAACTGAATCTGAAGGCTCTGAAAGTGGGGATGGACGCAGTATAAGAGGTGTGGCCAATGGCATATAAATTATTGATAATCAATCCCGGATCCACCAGCACGAAGCTGGCGATCTATGAGGATGAGACGAAGATTGTACAGGAAAACATCGAACATGACGCGGCAGAACTGAGTAAATACGATCAGATTCCCGATCAGATCCCTTTCCGTATGAAAATTATTCAGGAATTTATGGAAAAGAACGGGGTGAAAATGGAAGAGCTGTCCGCGATCGTAGGGCGCGGCGGTCTGGTGCCGGGGCTTCATGCCGGCGGATACACGGTGAACGATGAATTGTTCTATGCGCTGGAAAGCGATATCAGCTCTCCCCATGCTTCAAATCTGGGCGGTATGCTGGCAAAGCTGTGCGCAGAACCCCTGGGGATTCCCGCATATATCTATGACGCGGTGACCGGAGGGGAACTGACCCCAGTCGCACAGGTAACCGGTATTCCCGAGATTACCAGACAAAGTTTCTGCCATCTGCTGAACAGTCATGCGATGGCGCTGAAGTACGCGAAATCCATAGGCAGAGACTATAAGGATCTGAACCTGATCGTGGCCCATCTGGGCGGAGGCGTATCCATCAGTGTTCACTCCAAAGGCAAAATCGTGGATTCGCTGGGAGACGATGACGGACAGTTTTCTCCGGAACGGGCAGGAAGCGTGCCGGGTCTGCAGCTGGTAGAGCTGTGCTTCTCCGGCAATTACACCAGAGCGGAGATGAAGAAAAAAGTCCGCGGAAAAGGCGGTATGTATGCGCATCTTGGAACCAGCGACTGCCGTGTTATCGAGAAGATGATTCGGGACGGGGATGAGCACGCGGCGTTGATTTTCCGCGCGCAGGCTTATCAGATTTCCAAAGGAATCGGTCTGCTGAGTGTGGCCCAGAAAGGCCATACGGATGCGATTATCCTCACGGGAGGCGTGGCCCATTCCAAGATGCTGACAGACATGGTGGAAGAATACGCTGGCTTCATCGCTCCGGTAGTAGTCCTTCCAGGTGAAAATGAAATGGAAGCGCTGGCATTTGGAGGACTCCGACTGCTGAGAGGCGAAGAAGAACCGCATGTCTATCACCTTCCAAGCGTTCGGAATACGCACAAAAGTTATCGCCACTGGCGTCCATCATAATCCATAAAAAGAAAAGTCCCTGGAAATCAGGAAGCCCTCCGGATTTCCAGGGCTTTTCTTTTGCGCGGGGAAAAATCTGCCGGCGTCAGCCGGCAGACATGCAGGGAGGCGGATTCCATTGAGGAATCCGCCTCCCTGTGTGTTATGTGATGGTAATGATAGGGCCTTTTTATTTGCCGTAATAGCATTTGGTATAGAGTTCTTTCATTTCCGGCATCAGTGGATATCTCGGGTTCGCGCCGGTACACTGGTCGTTGAAGGCCTGCTCGGTCATGGCATCCAGTGTGTCGAAGAAATGTTTCTCATCAATGCCGTATGCCTGGATGCTAGGTTTGATCTCGATGGCTTTCTTCAGCTCTTCCAGTTTCGCAATCAGTTTGTCGAATACTTCCTGATCGTCTTTTCCTGTAAGGCCGACATAACGTCCGATTTCCGCGTAACGTGCCAGTGCGTGAGGATATTCGTACTGCGGGAAGGTTCCCATCCGGGTGGGTACTTCCGCCGCGTTGTATTTCATAACATCTGTGAGAAGGACTGCGTTCGCGATTCCGTGAGGCAGATGATGGAAAGCTCCCAGTTTGTGGGCCATGGAGTGGTTCAGTCCCAGGAATGCGTTGGCGAAGGCCATACCTGCCAGGCAGGAAGCGTTTGCCATGTGATCTCGGGCTTCCACATCGGTTCCGTCTTTGTAAGCTCTCGGCAGATAGTCAAAGACCAGTTTGATGGCTTTCAGAGACAGTCCCTGGGTGAAATCGCTGGCCATGATGGATACATAAGACTCAATCGCATGGGTCATAACATCGATACCGGAAGCACAGGTCAGGCCTTTGGGCTGGCTCATCATATTGTCGGTGTCTACGATTGCCATATTCGGCATCAGCTGATAGTCTGCCAGCGGCCATTTCACGCCGGTGTCCTGATCGGTGATGATCGCGAACGGCGTTACTTCTGAGCCGGTTCCGGAAGAAGTGGGAACTGCCACGAAGTAAGCTTTCTCTCCCATGTTCGGGAAGGTGAAAACTCTTTTGCGGATATCCATGAAATCCATGGCCATGTCATCAAAGTTTGCGTCCGGATGTTCGTAGAGCACCCACATAACCTTGCCGGCATCCATAGCGGAACCGCCGCCCAGAGCAATGATGCAGTCCGGCTCGAAGGCACGCATGGCTGCCGCGCCGGCCTTGGCGCTGGCCAGAGTGGGATCCGGAGCTACGTCATAGAAACAGGTATGCACGATTCCCATGGAATCCAGTTTGTCTTCGATTTTCTTTGTATAGCCATTTTTGTAGAGGAAACTGTCTGTTACAATGAAGGCTCTCTTCTTATGCATGATGGTACCCAGCTCGTCCAGAGCAACCGGGGTACATCCCTTCTTGAAGTATACTTTCTGAGGAGCACGGAACCAAAGCATATTTTCTCTCCTTTCCGCTACGGTCTTGATGTTGAGCAGGTGTGTTACACCGACGTTTGCAGAGACAGAATTGCCGCCCCAGGATCCGCAGCCGAGGGTGAGTGATGGTTCAAGCTTGAAGTTGTACAGGTCACCGATACCGCCCTGGGAAGATGGCGTATTGATCAGGATACGGCAGGTCTTCATGGCAGCTGCGTGTTTTGCCATTTTTTCTTTTTCGTTGACGTTGATGTAGAGGGCGGAAGTGTGACCGTAACCGCCGTCGGCAACCAGCTGTGCTGCTTTGTTCAGAGCGTCGTCGAAGTCCTTTGCCTTATACATGGCAAGAACCGGAGAGAGTTTCTCATGGGCGAACGGCTCGGAGATATCTACGGATTCTACCTCGCCGATCAGAATCTTTGTGTTTTCCGGTACGTTTACGCCGGCCATGGAAGCGATCACAGGCGCTGGCTGTCCTACAATTTTGGCGTTCAGCGCGCCGTTGATCAGGATGGTGGCGCGTACTTTGTCAAGCTCATCCGGTTTCAGGAAGTAGCAGCCTCTGCGCAGGAATTCTGCCTTTGCCGCTTCGTATACCGGTTCCAGGATAGTAACGGACTGCTCAGACGCGCAGATCATACCATAGTCAAACGTTTTTGAATGAATGACCGAATTGACTGCCATACGGACATCCGCAGTCTCGTCGATAATGACAGGTGTATTTCCGGGACCTACGCCGATGGCCGGTTTGCCGGAGGAATAAGCTGCTTTTACCATTCCCGGGCCACCTGTGGCGAGAATCAGATCCGCGTCCTGCATGACTTTATTGGTGAGCTCCAGAGACGGAACATCAATCCAGCCGATGATCTCTTTGGGAGCGCCGGCTTCTACGGCAGCGTCAAGAACGATTCTGGCTGCTTCCGCCGTACATTTTTTCGCACGGGGATGAGGACTGATGATGATTGCGTTTCTGGTTTTCAGAGCAATCAGTGTCTTGAAGATGGCGGTGGAAGTAGGATTCGTCGTAGGGATAACCGCTGCGATCAGTCCCACGGGTTCCGCGATCTTTTTGATTCCGTATACAGGATCCTCGGAAATAACGCCGCAGGTTTTGGTGGCTTTGTATGCGTTGTACACATACTCGGCAGCATAGTGGTTCTTGATTACCTTGTCCTCAACCAGACCCATTCCGGTTTCCTCTACGGCCATCTTTGCCAGAGGGATACGGGCCTTGTTTGCCGCGGTGGCAGCGGCTAAGAAAATCTTATCGACCTGCTCCTGTGTGTAGGTGGAGAAAATTTTCTGAGCTTCTCGCATCTTCGCCATTTTGTCTGACAGAGCTTCCACAGAATCGATGACAGGTGTGAGGTTTTCTTTCTTTGGCATAACTTATCCTCCTAAATAATGTTAAAAAAATATCTAACAAGTTGCTCGTTTGTTATGGCTTATTATAAACATATCTTTTGAAAAATGTCAATAATAAATTAAATAGAGATAATTAAAAGGTAAATTGGGATGAATTGATAAAAAAATATCGATATTGTAGACAAGATTCTGATAAAATTAACGATATTGACAATAATATAACGTTAATTTTGTATCAATAGTGAAGAAAAATAAACAATCCACCACAGAAAAAGAAAGGAATCTGTGGTGGATTGCGGTGAATTTTTTTTAAGTTCTAAGAAAATAAAGCACAGCAGATCAAATACTTTATTTTTTCATGTTCGCGCGTTTCCGTTCCCGTGGATCCAGAATCCGTTTGCGGATTCTCAGGCTGGAAGGGGTGACTTCCAGAAGTTCATCGGAATCGATGAATTCCAGAGCCTGCTCCAGACTCAGAATTTTGGGCGGCGTCAGCTTTAATGCCTCATCCGCGGAGGAGGAACGGGTGTTGGTCAGATGTTTGGTCTTGCAGACGTTCAGTTCGATGTCCTCTGCTTTTCCGTTCTGGCCGATTACCATGCCGGCGTATACTTTCGTGCCCGGTCCGATGAACAAAGTGCCGCGGTCCTGAGCAGAGAAAAGGCCGTAGGTTACGGCTTCCCCGGCTTCAAAGGCGATCAGGGAGCCCTGTTTGCGGTACTGGAGATCTCCTTTGTAAGGCGCGTAGCCATCGTAAATGGTGTTCAGGACGCCGGTTCCCTTGGTAATAGTCAGAAATTCATTGCGGAATCCGATCAGTCCGCGGGCCGGGATGGCGAATTCCAGACGGGTGGTACCGTCGCTCAGCTGGCTCATGCCGTGGAGTTCTCCCTTTCGTTCGCTGAGTTTCTGGATGACGGAGCCGGAGAATTCCTCAGGTACGTCGATGTAAGCGATCTCCATGGGTTCCAGTTTGCGTCCCCGCTCGTCCTGGTGGTAGAGAACTTCTGCTTTGCTGACAGCAAACTCATAGCCCTCCCGGCGCATATTCTCGATGAGGACAGACAGATGCAGTTCGCCGCGGCCGGATACCTTGAAGCATTCTGTGGTATCGGTTTCCTCCACACGGAGGCTGACATCGGTATTCAGTTCCCGCATCAGCCGGTCGCGGAGATGGCGGGAGGTCACGTATTTTCCTTCCAGGCCAGCCAGCGGGCTGTCGTTTACCATGAAATTCATGGATATGGTAGGCTCTGAGATTTTCTGGAAAGGAATGGGATCCGGATGTTCCGGGTCGCAGATGGTGTCCCCGATGTGCAGATCTGCGATTCCGGAGATGGCGACGATGGAACCGATCTTCGCCTCTTTTTCTTCAACCTTATTCAGTCCGTCGAATTCATAAAGCTTGCTGATTTTTACACGCTCTTTCTTCTCGGGATCGTGCTCGTTGACAATGATTACATCCTGATTGATCCGTATGGTGCCCTGCTCGACTTTGCCGACGCCGATGCGTCCCACATATTCATTGTAATCGATGGTGCTGATCAGAACCTGGGTGGGGGCTTCCGGATCGCCTTCCGGAGCCGGAATATAATTCAGGATTGTCTCGAACAGAGGCTCCATGTTGTCTGTGGGATTTTCCAGATCCAGCATGGCGCAGCCGGTTTTCGCGGAGGCGTAGAGGAAGGGGCAGTCCAGCTGTTCGTCTGTAGCGTCAAGATCCATCAGAAGTTCCAGAACTTCATCGACCACTTCTTCCGGCCGTGCCTCCGGGCGGTCGATTTTGTTGATGCAGACGATGACCTTCAGATTCAGTTCCAGAGCCTTTTTCAGCACGAATTTGGTCTGAGGCATGGGACCTTCGAAGGCGTCCACCAGAAGAATGACGCCGTCCACCATTTTCAGAACACGTTCCACTTCTCCGCCGAAATCCGCGTGCCCGGGGGTATCGACGATGTTGATTTTTGTGTTTTTGTAATAGACCGCAGTATTTTTGGAGAGAATGGTAATTCCACGTTCCCTCTCCAGATCATTGGAGTCCATCACACGCTCCCGGACTTCCTGATTTGCCCGGAACACACCGCTTTGTTTCAGCAGTTCATCTACCAGGGTGGTTTTGCCATGATCAACGTGGGCGATAATCGCCACGTTGCGGACATCATCACGTTTGATTTTCATAGGTTTTCCAGTCCTTTCTATTGCGATTATTCTTTTTGGGAATAAAATTTTCTACATATTAAATGGAGTCAACCCCTCAAGTGTACCACATTTTTGGCAGAATACAAGGTCAAACAAAAAAATTTTATTTTTGGTTCTAAAAAGCCCGGGGGCCTAATACAAATATATAGAAAACCGTAACGGCGAAGGCAGCAGCTTTGGATGGGACTGTTGAGAGCGTATGGTACTACTAAGAGGAAGGGGAACTATCAATCATGGCAGATAAGATTATTGAAAACAATCAGGTATCTATTATGGGAAAAATCGCGACGGATTTCACGTTCAGCCACCAGGTCTTCGGAGAGGGCTTTTATACCATGGAGCTCCTGGTGAAAAGGCTGAGTGATTCCGAAGACCGGATTCCGCTCATGGTTTCGGAACGTCTGGTGGATGTCAGTCAGGACTATGTGGGGGAATACATCCAGGTGCAGGGACAATTCCGTTCCTACAACCGTCATGAGGAAAAGAGGAACCGGCTGGTGTTATCCGTGTTTGTGAGAGAATTGAGCTTCGTGGAAGAGGAGGATGACACGCTCGCGGTGAATCAGATCTTTCTGGACGGGTATATCTGTAAACCGCCTGTATACAGAAAGACGCCGCTTGGCCGGGAGATCGCGGATCTTCTGCTGGCAGTGAACCGGCCTTATGGAAAATCCGATTACATACCCTGCATCTGCTGGGGAAGGAATGCCCGCTATGCTTCGGCTTTCGAGGTGGGAGGACATGTCCTGTTATGGGGGAGAATTCAGAGCAGAGACTATATGAAGAAAATCGGGGAAAACGAGATGGAGAAGCGAACGGCCTACGAGGTGTCGGTCAGCAAGCTGGAGTATTTGTAATGCTTGCATTTTCAGGTGTTTTGCTGTAATATATACCTGATTATGGTATCAAAAGAATTTATCCGCCGGAGCAGGATCCGGGGATAAACCACACATGAGTTTTTAAGAAGGTAGCGATATGAAAAAAGGACTTGTAGAAGTGTACTGCGGTACCGGAAAGGGAAAATCGACACTGGCTCTCGGACAGAGCGTGCGTGAGTGCGCGAGAGGGAAAAGTGTGATTATCATTCAGTTCCTGAAGGGAAAAGAGAGTGATGAGCTGGAATTTATCGACGGACTGGCGGAGCTGGATCTGAAGATGTTTCGGTTTGAGAAATCGAAATCCTGTTACAACAATCTGAATGATCAGGAGAAATCGGAGGAGAAAAATAATATTCTGAACGGTCTGAACTTCGCGAAGAAGGTGATCGCGACAGAAGAATGTGATATGTTGGTTCTCGATGAAATTCTCGGAGTTGTGGATCACGGAATCCTGGCAGTGGAAGATTTGAAGAAGCTGCTGGAAATGGTGGATACCATGCACGTGGTACTGACCGGAGACCGCTGCCCGGAGGAAATCAAACCTCTGGCGGACAGCATTACGGTTCTGGAGTCAGCCACCGGGGAAAGAAAAGAAAATTGAGAGATGGATTGACATTTCAGTGGAATCGTGCTATAGTTACAGAAATTATTGGTATGGGAGATAGAGGTCGCGTTTTTCATCAGTATGCGGTCGGATGCGGCAGGCGCAGAGGAAGACAGCAGAAAGGGGAAGACGCCGAAAGAACAGGGTTCCTGCAGAGTCTGTTCTTGGGCATTCAGTTAAGAGCTGTGTGACTGTCATCGAAAGATGGTGCGCTATCTGAAGAGATAATGGCAGATTCTTTGGAGGCGGACGCAGGTCGGCCTCTTTTTTCTGTGAAAAAAGTATGCAGCATTCCAGGAGAATTTATTTTTAAGGAGGAAAACGATTATGGCAATTTTCAAAGGCGCAGGTGTAGCAATTGTAACCCCGATGCTTCCCAACGGAGACATCAATTATGACAAACTTGCGGAATTGATCGAATTTCAGATTTCCAACAGTACAGATGCGATTATTATCTGCGGAACGACCGGAGAGTCTTCCACGTTATCCCATGAGGAACATATGGCAGCCATCAAATTCACAATCGAGAGAGTGGCAAAACGTGTGCCGGTAATTGCCGGAACCGGCTCCAACGATACCAACACCGCGATTCTTATGTCCAAGGAAGCGGAAAGCTATGGCGCGGATGCGCTTCTGATTGTAACTCCGTACTATAATAAGGCGACACAGAAGGGCCTGATTGCCCATTATACCGCAATCTCTGACGCGGTTTCCACACCGATTATCATGTACAATGTGCCCAGCCGTACCGGATGCAACATCCAGCCTGCGACTGCGGTGGCTCTGGCCAGAAATACCAAAAATGTAGTAGGAATCAAAGAGGCTTCCGGAGATATCACCCAGATCGCGAAGCTGATGGCTCTGGCGGATGGCTGCATCGAGCTTTATTCCGGAAACGACGATCAGGTGGTACCGATCATGTCTCTGGGCGGCAACGGTGTGATCTCGGTACTGTCCAATGTGGCTCCGAAAGAAACCCATGATATGGTTATGAAATATCTGGAAGGCGATGTGAAAGGAAGCTGCGAGATTCAGCTGAAAGCCATGGATCTGGTCGGCGCGCTGTTCTGTGAAGTGAATCCGATCCCGGTTAAGACGGCTCTGAACCTGATGGGAATGGAAGTCGGACCGCTTCGTCTGCCGATGTCACCCATGGAGCCTGCCAATGAGGAGAAACTGAAAAAAGCGATGGTTGAGTTCGGAATCAAACTGGCATAATAAGGGGAGGATAAAATGACGAGGATTATCATGCATGGCTGCAATGGCCATATGGGACAGGTGATCAGTGCTCTGGCAAAGCAGGATCCGCAGACGGAGATTGTGGCAGGAATTGATGTGGCAGACAACCGTCAGAATTCCTATCCGGTGTTCACCTCTCTGGAAGATTGTCAGGTTGAGGCGGACGCGATCATTGATTTCTCCAATGCGAATGCCGTGGACGCGCTGATGGATTACAGCGCGGCACGTCAGATCCCGCTGGTGCTGTGCACCACGGGGCTGAGTGAGGCACAGAACGAAAAAGTGATGGAGACCAGCAAAAAAGTCGCGGTGCTCCGGTCCGCGAATATGTCTCTTGGAATCAATACGCTGTTTAAACTGATTCAGGAGGCTGCCCAGGTTCTGGCGACGGCCGGGTTCGACATGGAGATTGTGGAGCGGCATCACCGCCTGAAAGTGGACGCGCCAAGCGGAACGGCTCTGGCTCTGGCGGACAGTCTGAATGAGGCGATGGGCGGACAGTACCACTATGTGTTTGACCGCAGTCAGGTGCGTCAGAAAAGAGAGGACAAAGAGATCGGAATCAGCGCGGTGCGCGGAGGAACCATTGTCGGAGAGCATGAGATTATCTTCGCGGGTCCCGATGAAGTGATCGAATTCAAACATACGGCACATTCCAAGACGGTTTTCGGAAAAGGCGCCCTGGAAGCGGCGAAATTCCTGGCGGGAAAACCGGCAGGGAAATACGACATGAAGGATGTCATCAACGGATAAAAGAGAAAACGGGGATTCCTGTGTATAAGCGCAGGGATCCTTTTTTTTCACAGGAAACAAAAAGCGGCTCCGTGCAGGAAAAAAACTCCAGGTGTTTTTCGAAAATGAATAAAGAAAGATTCTTTGGAACATACTACTTCTATCAAAAAGTAAATTTGCAAAAAGGAGACAGGAGTATGAGAAAAATAAGAAATCTTTTGTTGTGCAGCACGATGGTTCTGGCCCTGGCAATGGCGGCAGGATGCGGGGATGCCTCGGAGACGGAACCGGAGAAGGAAGAAAACGCCGCGGACACCGAGGAAAATACCGGGGAAGCGGCGCCAAAGGACGAAGAGACGGATCGGGATGAGGAGAGTGGAGACACCCCTGCTGAGGATCTCGGGGACGGGGTGAAAGATCTCGGAGACGGTGTGGGGAACGCTGTGGAAGATGTGGGAGACGGTGTGGGGAATGCCGTGGAAGATGCGGGAGACGCGGTGGAAGACGCCCTCGACGGAACGGAAGATGACGCGGATTCGAACCGGGATTCTCAGACAGACCAGGAACCGTAGGAAGCTCGCAGAGCTTGCGCGCAAAGCCCGGCCATGATATGATCAATGCATGAGAGGATGTGAAAGATATGAAATTTCGACCATGCATTGATATACATAACGGAAAGGTGAAACAGATCGTGGGCGGAACTCTGAAAGACGAGGGAGACCGGGCCGCGGAGAATTTTGTCTCCGAACAGGACGCGGCTTTTTTCGCGGAACTTTACCGGAAACACGGGCTTGCAGGCGGGCATGTGATCATGCTGAATCCAAACACTTCTTCCTATTATAATGCGACAAAAGAACAGGCGCTGGAAGCGTTGAAGAGTTATCCGGGAGGCCTGCAGATCGGAGGAGGAATCCGCGCGGAGAACGCGGAGGAATTTCTGCAGGCAGGAGCGAGCCATGTGATTGTGACTTCTTATGTGTTTTCTGACGGAAAGATTTCCTATGCCAATCTGGAAAAGATCAGCAAAGCGGTTGGACCCAAGAGGCTGGTGCTGGATCTCAGCTGCCGGAAAAAAGGAGAGTCGTATTACATTGTGACGGACCGCTGGCAGAAGTTCACGGAAGTGCCGGTTACGGCCAGGACCCTGCGGCAGCTGGGCGCATACTGTGATGAGTATCTGATCCATGCGGTGGATGTGGAGGGAAAAGCCAGTGGCATTGAGGAAGAACTGGTGAGAATTCTGGCACAGTATCAGGAACACCCGGTGACCTACGCGGGAGGCGTGGGAAGCATGGAAGATCTGAGAAAACTGAGAAAGCTCGGAGAAGACCATGTGGACGTAACGGTGGGAAGCGCACTGGATTTGTTCGGAGGTACGCTCCCGTTTACAGAAATTTTAGCATTTTGTAACGGAAAGTGATGTTAATTGTACAGAATTGTGGTATAATATAAACAGCCTGACGAGAGTGGTTTTCTTCGGCGATGGGTATCTTGGACAGAAGCTGACTTGTGGAAGAAGCTTACTTAAGCGGAATGAAACGCAGGCGAATAAACAGTAAAGGGGCTGGACATATGAATTTTATTATAAGCGGAAAGAACCTGACAGTTACCGATGGACTGAAGACAGCAGTGGAGGACAAGCTCGGAAAACTGGAGCGTTATTTTACCCCGGATACGGAAATTATCGTAACATTAAGTGTGGAGAAGAACAGACAGAAAATTGAGGTAACGATCCCTGTGAAGGGAAATATTATCCGTTCGGAGCAGGTAAGCAATGATATGTACGTTTCCATCGACCTGGTGGAAGAAGTGATTGAGAGACAGTTACGGAAATATAAGACGAAGATCGTGGATAAGGAGCAGGGAGGAAGCCATTTCCAGAAGGCCTTCCTGGAGAAAGAATACGAAGAGGACGATGAAGTGAAGATCGTCCGTACGAAGAAATTTGATATCAAACCCATGTATCCGGAGGATGCCTGTGTACAGATGGAGCTTCTGGGACATAATTTCTTCGTATTCTGCAATGCGGAGACCGATCAGGTGAATGTAGTATACAAGAGAAAAGGAAATACCTACGGACTGATTGAGCCGGAATATTGATCCGAAAGGGCGATGAAAAAGCCCGGTTTATAAAGTTTTTTATAAAAGCTGTTGCAATTTTTTGCAGCAGCTTTTATCATATGTGGGAAGCCCTGTCTGTTTCGGCAGAGAGAGGCGGCGAAAACTGTGGCTTTCCAGGACGGGAAGTTACAGTTTGTTCAATATTTATTTATTGTTTTCACAGGTGGAAAGTGATAGAATGTAGATAGTTTTTGTAAATAACTAGGAAGGTGCGTTATATTAAATGAGTGTAATTTCGAAAGTTTTTGGTACGAGAAGCGAAAGAGAAGTTAAGAGAATCTCGAAACTTGTTGATAGAATTGAAGCACTCCGTCCGGAAATGCAGAAGCTGAGCGATGAAGAACTGAAGGGGAAGACCAGAGAATTTAAGAATCGCCTTGCTGAGGGAGAGACACTGGATGATCTCCTCCCGGAGGCTTACGCGACGGTGCGGGAGGCAGCCAAAAGAGTTCTGGGAATGGAGCATTACCGGGTACAGCTGATCGGAGGAATCATCCTTCATCAGGGCCGTATCGCGGAGATGAAGACCGGTGAAGGTAAGACCCTGGTTTCCACCCTGCCGGCTTATCTGAACGCTCTGGAAGGAGAAGGCGTTCACATTGTAACAGTCAATGACTACCTGGCACACCGTGACGCGGAGTGGATGGGAAAAGTCCATGAATTTCTGGGACTGACTGTAGGCTGCGTGCTCAACAGCATGAAGAGCGATGAGAGAAGAGAAGCGTATGCCTGCGATATCACCTATGTGACCAACAATGAGCTGGGCTTTGATTATCTGAGAGACAACATGGTGATCTACAAGGAGCAGCTGGTACAGCGCTCCCTGCATTACGCGATCATCGATGAGGTGGACTCGGTTCTGATCGATGAGGCGCGTACACCGTTGATTATCTCCGGACAGAGCGGCAAATCCACCAAGCTTTATGAAGTCTGCGACATTCTCGCGAGACAGCTGGAGCGGGGTGAGGCCAGCGGAGAGATGACCAAGATGGCCGCCATTATGGGCGAGGAGATTGAGGAGACCGGAGATTTCATCGTCAATGAGAAAGATAAGATTGTGAATCTGACCGAGGAAGGTGTGAAAAAAGTAGAGAAATTCTTCCACATTGAGAACCTGGCGGATCCGGAAAATCTGGAAATTCAGCATAACATCAATCTTGCTCTCCGGGCGCACAATCTGATGTTCCGCGATAAGGATTATGTGGTAAAAGACGATGAGATTCTGATTGTGGATGAGTTCACCGGACGTATCATGCCCGGCCGCCGTTATTCAGACGGTCTGCATCAGGCAATTGAGGCCAAGGAGCACGTGAAGGTGAAACGGGAGAGCCGTACACTGGCAACCATCACTTTCCAGAATTTCTTCAACAAATACAAAAAGAGAGCCGGAATGACCGGTACCGCTTTGACAGAGGAAAAAGAGTTTCGTGATATCTACGGCATGGACGTGGTGGAGATTCCCACCAACCGGCCGGTTCAGCGTATTGACCTGGACGACGCGGTTTATATGACGAAGAAAGAAAAATATCATGCAGTCATTGAGGCGATCAAAGAAGCGCACGCGAAACAGCAGCCGGTTCTCGTGGGTACCATTACGATCGAGACTTCCGAACTGCTGAGCAAGATGCTGAAGAGGGAAGGCATTCAGCACAACGTATTGAACGCGAAATTCCATGAGCTGGAGGCGGAGATTGTCGCGCAGGCCGGACAGGCAGGCGCTGTCACCATCGCCACCAACATGGCCGGCCGTGGTACCGATATCAAGCTGGACGATGTGGCCAGAGAGGCCGGCGGTCTTAAAATCATCGGAACCGAACGTCATGAATCCAGACGTATTGACAATCAGCTGCGCGGCCGTTCCGGACGTCAGGGAGATCCGGGTGAGTCCAAATTCTACATCTCTCTGGAGGATGATCTGATGCGTCTGTTCGGATCAGAACGTCTGATGAAGGTATTTTCTTCTCTGGGCGTGGCGGAGAACGAGCAGATCGAACATAAAATGCTTTCCAGCGCCATTGAGAAAGCGCAGAAGAAGATCGAGGGCAACAACTTCGGAATTCGTAAGAACCTGCTGGACTATGACCAGGTTAACAACGAGCAGAGGGAGATTATCTACAAAGAGAGAAGAAAAGTTCTCGACGGCGATAACATGAGAGACTCCATTTTCCACATGATCACAGATATCGTGGACAATGCGGTGGATATGTGCTGTTCCGATGATGTGGATCCGGAAGAGTGGGATCTGAAAGAACTGAATTCCGTGCTTCTGCCGACGATTCCGCTGGAACCTCTGACAGAGGAAAGACTGCACGCGAAGAAGAAAAATGAGCTGAAACATCAGTTGAAAGAAGAAGCCGTGAAACTGTATGAAATGAAAGAGGCAGAGTTCCCGGAGGCAGAGCAGATCCGTGAGCTGGAGCGTGTGATTCTTCTGAAAGCGATTGATAACAAGTGGATGGCTCATATCGATGATATGGAACAGCTGCGTCAGGGCATCGGTCTGCAGGCCTACGGCCAGAGAGATCCGGTTGTGGAATATAAGATGAGCGCCTATGAGATGTTTAACGCGATGACCAATGGCATTCAGGAAGACACCGTACGTCTGCTGTACCATGTTCATGTGGAACAGAAGATAGAGAGAGAGCAGGTGGCTCAGGTTACCGGAACCAATAAGGACGACAGCGAGCCGAAAAAACCGGTGCAGAGAGTCAGCGATAAAGTATATCCCAATGACCCCTGCCCCTGCGGAAGCGGCAAAAAGTATAAACAGTGCTGCGGACGGAAAAAATAAAGAAGACAGATTGTCTCACAAAAACGGAGACCGATGAGAGAAACATCGGTCTCCGTTTTTAGTGTGGCAGCCAAACGGTATCTTTGGCGCGCGAAGCGCGCGGATTGTCTGAAAAGGAACGGGCAGGCTTTTTACGGTGTTCCGTTTGTGTTCATGGCATTGCGGAAGGCTTCCAGGGTAGATTTCTGCAGCATATTCAGATTCTGGGGAATCTGAATGCGAAGGTTCACATACTGATCTCCGCGGCCGCCCATTTTCCAGGGACGGATCAGTCCGCGGTTTACCAGACGGATTTTCAGATTCTGAAGTCCCGGGGAGAGGTCATAGAGCAGCGTTCCCTCGATGGTGGGGATGGGGAGGGTTCCGCCCAGTACCAGAGTCGGGAAGTCAACCTCCAAATCGGTGTAGAGGTGGAATCCCTGCCGGCGGAAGCCTTTTTTCTCTTTCAGCAGAATGATCACCACATAATGGCGGGAGGGATCCTGCTGACGGTGGATCGTAATAAAATCACTTTTCTTTGCCAGAATATCTTCCAGGAAAAAGTACTGTCTCTCATACGTACCGGAGGGGAGACGGATCTGGAATTCCCAGGTTTTTTCCACATATCCAAGCCCGCCGCACAGGGAACACCGGTCGGAGGAAATTTTCCCGCTTCCTCTGCAGCGGCTGCAGAAAGTTTTGATGGAACTTTTCTGTCCCCATCGGCTCTGATACTGGATTTTCCGTCCGGTTCCCCCACAGTCCGGGCAATCCGTGGAAGGAATATTCGGCTGCGCGGCCTGGCACTGAGGACAGGGAACGCGCTCGGTGTAGAAGACCGTTTTGGTGCAGGGGCGCAGTGTCTCTTCCAGATCCAGCCAGACGGCGATGCGGATGCTTTTTTCCGGCGGACCTTCTTCTTCCTTTTTCTGCCCGTGGGCACAGGCACCGCAGTGGCCGTCTCTGGTATTGCTGTCGGTGGTGTAGGTGTGGCTGTAGGCGGCGTTGTAATGGTTTTTGTAGGCGGAATGTCCCATGTAGTCGTACTGCTGCCGTTTTTTCTCATCGGAGAGCACGGAGTAGGCCTCCGAGATTTCCTGGAACTTTTTCGTGATCTCCTCTGATTCGCAGGAGGAGTCCGGGTGATATTTTTTCGCAAGTTTCCGGTAGGCTTTTTTGATCTCCTTCAGTGAGGCGTTTGGAGAGACGCCCAGGATTTCATAGTAGGTCTTCATATGCGGCCTCCTTTTTTGGTAAACAGACGGTTGCCCGGAAAGCAGGCGGGTGTAAATCTGCTTCTGGAAATCGTTTTTTAAAATGCAGTATTTTTGTCAAGATTTATTTTTATTGTAACCGAAACGGTCGGGAAATACAAGGGAAAAGAAGAAAATCTTCGTTGACCCATTTGGGGGAAAGACGTATAATAAAACAGTGAGGCTTTCAGCCGAAAAAAACAGAAAGAAGGTGAAGCTGTGGTCGAGTTAGATCAGTTCAAAACGATTTTGAATTCTTACACAGAACCATTAGTGGAAGTGAGGGATTCACTTTGACTTGGCTAACAAGGAAAAGCGAATCGAAGAATTAGAACGGGAGATGGAAGCTCCTGATTTCTGGGACAACGCAGAGGAATCCCAGAAAAAAATGAAAGAACTCAAATACATGAAGGATGACCTGCAGACGTACGAAAATCTGAAAACCCAGATGGAAGATATGGAAACCATGATTGAGATGGGTTATGAGGAGAATGATCCGGAGTTGATTCCTGAGATTCAGGAGATGCTGGAGGAATTCGAGAAGAGTTTCGACGAAATCCGGGTGAAGACGCTTCTGTCCGGGGAATACGACAGCAACGACGCTATCGTGACGCTCCATGCGGGAGCCGGCGGAACCGAGTCCTGCGACTGGGCGAGCATGCTGTACCGGATGTATACCCGCTGGGCGGATAAGAAGGGATTCGCTCTGGAGGTCCTGGATTATCTGGACGGAGAGGAAGCCGGAATCAAATCCGTGACCTTTGAAGTCCGCGGAGAGAATGCCTATGGTTATCTGAAATCAGAGAAAGGCGTACACCGGCTGGTGCGGATTTCACCGTTTAACGCAGCCGGCAAGAGGCAGACCTCTTTTGTCTCCTGTGACGTGATGCCCGATATTGAAGAGGATGTGGATGTGGAAGTGCGGGATGAAGATCTCCGAATCGATACCTACCGTTCCAGCGGCGCGGGCGGGCAGCACATCAACAAGACTTCCTCGGCCATCCGAATCACACATCTGCCGACGGGAATTGTAGTTCAGTGTCAGAATGAACGTTCTCAGCACATGAACAAGGATAAGGCGATGCAGATGCTGAAGGCGAAGCTGTATCTGCTCAAGCAGCAGGAAAACGAAGAGAAGCTCTCGGGAATCCGCGGTGAGGTGACAGAGATCGGCTGGGGAAATCAGATCCGTTCCTATGTCCTGCAGCCCTATACGATGGTCAAAGACCACCGGACCAATGAAGAGAGTGGAAATGTGGACGCCGTACTGGACGGCAATCTTGATCCGTTTATCAACGCATATCTGAAATGGATCGCTCTGTCGAAAAAAGACTTGCAGAAATAGAGATTCTGTGCTACTATCTTCCTAGTGTAAACATTTGTTTTTAACAGACAAACAAAGGGAAAGATTATGGGAAAAGCAGCAGAGAAGAAAAAGTATTATGTGGTGAAAGAGAGAGCGGTTCCGGAAGTCCTGGTGAAGGTGGTGGAAGCGCAGCGGCTGCTGGACACCGGAAAGGCAGCCACCGTGCAGGAAGCCACGGAACAGGTGGGGATCAGCAGAAGTTCTTTCTACAAATATAAGGATGATATCTTCCCCTTCCATGAAGAGGCGAAGGGGAAGACTCTTACCTTCATTATTCAGATGGATGATGAACCGGGACTTTTGTCCAATGTACTGCAGACGATTGCGTACTTCCACGGCAATATCCTGACGATTCATCAGAGTATTCCCATCAACGGAGTCGCCACCTTGACCCTGAGTGTGAGAATTCTCCCCAACGAGGGAGACGCCCAGACGATGGTGGAGAAGATCGAAGATCAGGAAGGCATTCATTATTTGAAAATTTTAGGCAGGGATTAAAGGTGAAAGGGCGAAGAGTCCTTTCACTTGCTTTATTTCACGTGGAAGACTTTACTGTGCTAATACAGAAAAGCGCTGTCTTTCGCGCGGACAGCCAATTATCGAAAACAGCGGGATCAGCCGGTCTGATTCCTGAAAATAAAGAAAGAAAAAGCATGCGCAAAAGCGCATGGAATGGAGGAGAATATGGTTCAGGTTGCAATCTTAGGTTATGGTACTGTGGGAAGCGGAGTCTATGAGGTGCTCAAGACAAACCGCGACAGCATCCGGGAAAAAGCGGGGGATGAGATCCGTGTCAAATATGTGCTGGATCTTAGAGATTTCCCGGGAGACCCTGTGGAAGAAGTCCTGGTGCATGACTATGAAGTGATTATCCAGGATCCGGAAGTGGATATCGTGGTGGAAGTGATGGGTGGAATCGAGCCCGCGCACACGTTTGCCAGACGCGCTCTGGAAGCCGGAAAGTCTGTGGCGACGTCCAATAAAGCCATGGTGGCCCAGTGCGGACAGGAACTGTGCCGCATTGCCAGAGAGAAAAATGTGAACTTCCTGTTTGAAGCCAGCTGCGGCGGCGGGATCCCGATTATCCGCCCCCTGTATCATGCGCTGACTGCGGAGGTGATCGATGAAATCACAGGTATCTTAAACGGTACGACCAATTATATGCTTTATAAAATGAGCACAGAGGGAAGCGATTTTGACGAGGTGCTCAAAGAGGCACAGGAGAAAGGATACGCGGAGGCAGATCCTACCGCGGATATCGAAGGACATGACGTGTGCCGTAAGATCGCGATCTTATCCTCCATTGCCTATGGGAAATTCATCCATTATGAGGATATTCCCACAGAGGGTATTACCAGAATTACAGCGGTGGATATGAAATACGCGAAGGAACTGGGAATGGCCATCAAGCTTCTGGGAACCAGCCGCCGTGAGGAAAATCAGGTCTATGCCCTTGTGGCGCCTTATCTGGTGGGACCATCCAGTCAGCTGTACAGTGTGAATGATGTCTTCAATGGAATTTTCGTACATGGAAACATGCTGGGAGACGCCATGTTCTATGGAAGCGGCGCGGGCAAACTTCCGACGGCCAGCGCAGTTACCGCGGATATCATCGAGGAGGCAAAAAATCTTCACAAAAATGTAGTCTACGGCCTGAGTGAGGAGAACCTGGAGCTGATGAGCGCGGATCATGTGTGCGGACAGTATTTTGTCCGTTATCAGGGAACCGCGCCGGAAGCCGAGGCGGCTTTCGGTCCGCTGAACTCGGTGATGGATCAGATAGAAGCTGGTGAAATCGGATTTATCACTCCGAAGATGAGCTATGAAGAATATCAGAAGAGGGCAGAGAAACTGGGCGGAATTGTACAGATGATCCGTGTAAAAGATTGAGGTGAGAGACATATGAAATATGTGGTAATATTGGGTGACGGAATGGCAGATTATCCGTTGGAAGAGCTGGGGGGAAAGACGCCGCTGGAGACCGCTGCAACCCCGATGATGGATGAACTGGCAGGAATGTCAGAGATCGGCATGGTGAAGACGATTCCTGAAGGCATGAGCCCGGGAAGCGATACCGCGAATCTGTCGGTGCTCGGTTATGATCCGAGGAAATATTATACCGGACGGTCTCCGCTGGAGGCGCTCAGCATCGGAGTAGATATGAAGGATACCGATGTGGTCTACCGCTGCAACATTGTCACGCTGACAGAGGATGACGTTCCCTATGAGGAGCAGCGGATTCTTGATCACAGTTCCGGAGAGATCAGTACAGAGGACGCGAAAGTACTGATGGATGCGGTCTGCCGGGAACTGGCGGACGATACCTATCAGTTTTATGTGGGGACCAGTTACCGTCACTGTATGGTCTGGAAGGAAGGACAGATTCTGGATCTGGTGCAGCCGCACGATGTGCTGACCCAGGTCATCGGTCCGAATCTTCCCAAGGATGAGACGCTGCGGTATATGCAGAAGAGAAGCTATGAAATTCTGAAAGATCATCCGATTAACAGAGAGAGAAAGGCAAAGGGACTGAATCCGGCCAACAGCTTTTGGTTCTGGGGCGCCGGAACCCGGCCTGCGCTGGACTCTTTTGAAAAAATATATCACAAAAAAGGCGTTATGATTTCCGCGGTAGATCTGCTCAAGGGAATTGCGGTCGGCGCCGATATGGATCGAAAGATTGTGGAAGGCGCCAACGGCGGACTTCATACGAATTATGAAGGAAAAGCCCAGGCAGCGGTGGATGCCCTGACCAAAGAAGGTTATGATTTTGCCTACATACATGTGGAGGCTCCGGATGAGATGGGACATCAGGGGAGCATCGAGAGAAAAATTCAGGCCATTGAGAATCTGGACCAGAGAGTGATCCGGCTGGTAAAAGAAGGCCTGGACGCCAGCGGAGAGGATTACCGGATGCTGGTGATGCCGGATCATCCCACACCGATCTGCCTGCGTACCCATGTCTCCGATCCGGTTCCGTATCTGCTCTATGACAGTACGGCAAAGCAGGAGCAGAACTGGCATTACAATGAGCGTGAAGCCAGAGAAAGCGGAAATCGAAAAGAACATGGCTGGGATATGATGAGTTATCTGTTATCCTGAAAATGGTGAGGGAGGAGTAAAGGGATGCTGATTGTCAAGAAATTCGGCGGCACCTCGGTAGCGGACAAACAGAGGATCTATAATGTGGCGAACCGGTGCGCGCAGGAATATAAAAAAGGAAACGATGTGGTGGTGGTACTCTCCGCCATGGGCAAGACAACCGATGATCTGGTGGATCTGGCCCGGGATATCAATCCCCGTCCGCCTAAGAGGGAGATGGATATGCTCTATACGGTGGGAGAGCAGATTTCTGTGGCTCTCATGGCGATGGCGCTGGATCAGATGGGAATCCCGGCGGTTTCTCTGAATGCGTTTCAGGTTGCCATGCACACCACCAATGCCCACGGCAACGCGAGACTGAAGAGGATTGACAGCGAGAGGATTACAACGGAGCTGGAGCGCAGAAGAATCGTGCTGGTGACCGGTTTTCAGGGAATCAACCAGTATGACGATTATACGACGCTGGGACGGGGAGGATCCGACACAACGGCGGTCGCGCTTGCGGCAGCTCTCCATGCGGATGCCTGTGAGATCTATACGGATGTGGACGGGGTCTACACCGCGGATCCGAGAAAGGTTCCGACTGCGAGAAAACTGAAAGAAATTACTTATGATGAAATGCTGGATCTGGCGACTTCGGGAGCCGGCGTACTTCACAACCGTTCCGTGGAGATGGCGAAGAAATATGGAGTTCCTCTGGTGGTGAGGTCCAGTTTGACAGATGCAGAGGGAACTGTGGTAAAGGAGGAAGTATCTGTGGAGAGAATGTTGATTACAGGCGTAGCCCTGGATAAAAATGCGGTGCGGGTTACGGTTCAGGGCGTGAAGGATGAACCGGGAATCGCTTTTAAAGTCTTTAACTGTCTGGCAAAGAAAAATGTAAATGTGGATATCATTCTGCAGTCGGTCAGCCATGGAGATACGCAGGATATCTCTTTTACCGTCGACCACGACAATCTGGACGAGGCGGTGGACGCACTGAGGGAGAATCAGAAACGCCTCACGTTCCACAGCCTGCAGGCAGATACGGAGATTGCGAAGCTGTCTGTGGTGGGAGCCGGAATGGTAAGCAACCCCGGCGTGGCCGCACGGCTGTTCGAGGCTTTGTATAATGAAAACATCAATGTGGAGATGATTTCCACGTCGGAAATCCGGATTACGGTCATTGTGGCCGCAAAGGATGGAGACCGTGCCATGAATGCGGTTCATGAGGCGTTCTATCGGTCCGAATAAAAATAGAAAAGAAAAAAGAAGAACTGAGAAGGTTCCCAGTCTGCAGAGTCTGTTTTGCAGTTTCGGGAGTTCTCAGTTCTTTTTTTATGCTTCGGAATTGTAATCGTTGTTTTCCGGCGGATAAGGCGCCTGGGCTGAAAATGGCGGGATCCCCTGGCCGGATTCGGTATCCAGTTCACCGGTCAGTTCCCGGTAAAGGAAAATTTCTGTGATGCTCTGATAGGGAACAACCCAGAGAAGCGCGATGTAGCAGGTGAATACCGAGAGGAAATAAAGGGGAAGGAAACTGATTAAAAGCTTCAGGTACCGCCAGTAATTGCCTCTCATAAGCCGGATACTGGTTTTCATGGCGTCCTTTGCGGACAGCTCCGGCTGATCTACCATCAGCGCGTAGGAAAAGGTAAGCGGAAGGGTAATGACCGTGTTGACCGCCATGGAAATCAGGAGAACCAGCAGGGTCAGATACAGGTACTGCAGCAGCGCGGTCACATCACCGTTTAAGACATCCTCTGTGTACAGAATATGATCTGCGATTATAGAAGGCAGAGTGACGGTGACGGCGTTGATCAGAGCCAGCACGAATCCCACGATCAGAATCCGGTCCGGATTGCGGGAAAACAGATAAGTCAGATCAGAGAAACTGTGCGGCAGCCTGCGGGAAATATTCAGGTACATATATACCAGACCCGCGGAAAACAGTGAGAAAATGACGGTGACGATAAAGGAAAAAAGATGACTGAGCACCGAAGACATCACTGTGGTTGAGGGAAAAAGAGCGGCGGTTAGAGAACCGGTTGCGCCACCCAGCGCGCTTACAAGGATATTTGCAAGAATCGGGAAGGTATAATTTCCCCGGAGCACATTTTTTGCCATGTATTTCAATTGTCTGTTTGTTCTTTTCATAAATTTATACTCCATTTCTGTTGGTAAGTGCCGAAACATCACTGCCATTGTAGCATGTTCTGGCCGGACTGACAAGGGAAGAGGGCGGGATTTGGGTGTTGACAAAACCGGTGGTCATTGCTATTGTACTGTAAGAGAAAAAAAGAAGAGGAAAGAGACAGTATGGATATTATTCAGGAGATTACCCAAGAACTGAGTGTGGAGAAATGGCAGGTAGAAGCTGCCGTAAAATTGATAGATGAGGGAAATACGATTCCTTTTATCTCCCGGTACCGCAAGGAGATGACAGGAGCTCTGAACGATGAGCAGCTGCGGAAGCTGGCGGAGCGCCTGTCTTATCTGCGCAATCTGGAGGAGCGCAAGCAGCAGGTGCTCTCCAGCATTGAGGATCAGGGGAAGATGACAGACGAACTGAAAGCGCAGATTCTGGCGGCGCAGACTCTCGTGGTTGTGGAAGACCTGTACCGCCCTTACCGGCCGAAACGGAGAACCAGGGCAATCATTGCCAAGGAGAAAGGACTGGAGCCGCTGGCGAATCTGATTCGTCTGCAGATGACAGACAAGCCGCTGGAGCAGGAAGCGGAGGCGTTCCTGTCAGAGGAAAAAGAGGTTCGTACGCCGCAGGAAGCCATAGCCGGGGCCATGGATATTATTGCGGAGGCTGTGTCCGATGAAGCGGATTACCGGATCCATATCCGGAATGTGACGGCGAAAAAAGGCAAGATTCTCGCGGCGGCGAAAGATCCCGAGGCGGAATCGGTTTACGAGGCGTATTACGAATATGAGGAGCCGGTCGCGAAAATCGCCGGACATCGGGTGCTGGCGCTGAACCGGGGGGAGAAAGAGAAATTTCTGACCGTGAAGGTGGAGGCTCCGGAAGAAGAAATTCTTCGTTACCTGAAAAAGAAAGTGATTCTCCGGGAGAATCCCATCACCTCGCCGGTGCTGGAAGCCGTTGTGGAAGACGCTTATAAGCGCCTGATCGCTCCGGCGATCGAGCGAGAGATCCGCAGCGATCTGACGGAGCAGGCAGAGGACGCCTCGATTGAGGTGTTTGGGAAAAATCTGAAACAGCTGCTGATGCAGCCGCCCATTGCCGGACAGGTGGTGCTGGGATGGGATCCGGCTTTCCGTACCGGCTGTAAGCTGGCGGTGGTGGACGCCACAGGCAAAGTGCTGGATACCACAGTGGTTTACCCGACGGCGCCGACCAGTGAGAAGAAAATCCGCGCGGCCAAGGATAAGGTGGAAGCGTGGATTGACCGATATGGGATTACGCTGATTTCCATCGGAAACGGAACTGCCTCCAGGGAATCGGAACAGATTGTGGTGGATATGCTTAAGGAGATTCCGGAGAAAAAGGTACAGTACGTGATCACCAACGAGGCAGGGGCTTCCGTTTATTCCGCCAGCAAACTGGCCACGGAAGAATTTCCGAATTTCGATGTGGGACAGCGAAGCGCGGCGTCCATAGCCAGACGTGTGCAGGACCCGCTGGCGGAGCTGGTGAAAATCGATCCCAAGTCCATCGGCGTGGGGCAGTATCAGCATGATATGGATCAGAAAAAGCTGGGAGAAGCCCTGGGCGGCGTAGTGGAAGACTGCGTGAACAAAGTCGGTGTGGATCTGAATACAGCTTCCGCGCCTCTTCTGGAATATATTTCCGGAATTTCCAAGGCGATCGCGAAAAATATCGTGGCGTACCGGGAGGAGCATGGAAGATTTGCTAACCGCAGAGAACTTCTGAAGGTCTCCAAACTGGGACCGAAAGCCTTTGAGCAGTGTGCCGGATTCACACGGATTCCGGGAGGGGAGAATCCGCTGGATGCCACCAGTGTCCATCCGGAAAGCTACGAAGCGGCCACACAGCTCCTGGAAAAGCTGGGATATACCACAGAAGATATCACGGCAGGCAGACTGCAGGGGATTTCCCGTCAGATTAAAAACAAAAAGGCCCTGGCGGACGAGCTGGGCGTAGGCGTGATTACGCTGGAGGACATGGTAAAAGAGCTGGAGAAACCGGCCCGCGATCCCCGGGAGGAAATGCCGAAACCTATCCTGCGCACAGACGTGCTGGAGATGGAGGATCTGAAAGAGGGAATGATTCTGAAAGGAACGGTGCGAAATGTCATTGATTTCGGCGCTTTTGTGGATATCGGCGTGCATCAGGACGGACTGGTTCACATTTCCAAAATCACCAGGCGCTATATCAAACATCCTCTTGAGGCAGTCAGTGTGGGAGATATCGTGGAAGTGAAAGTGATCTCTGTGGATCTGAAGAAGAAACGGATCGGGCTGAGCATGATCCTGGATGATGACAGAGACGAAAAAGCAAAGAAGAGAAGATAAGATAAGAAAAAAGGGAGCAGACTCATTGGGGAAAGTCTGCTCCCTTTTTCAGGCGCGCGTCAAACCAGGGAAACAGTGCCGGTACGGCGGATTGACCCGCGCAAAACTGCTTTTTTAAAATTTCAAAAGAGCAGAGATGTCAGCCAGCCGGCAGCCCGGACTCAGATCGCAGGCCCGCATCAGGAAATTCAGCTTGTCAATGCGTTCACCGGACCGGGGCGCTCCATTTTTGATAAATGGAATACCGAGTCCTACGGCCAGATCCATGACCACATCGCCGACTACGCCGCCGGAGCGACCGGAAGGTGTAGCGAAAAGATGATGTTCTTTCGCGAAATGGAAGGTATCCAGGGCTTCCGTCAAAGTTCCTACCTGGTTGGGCTTGAGAATAAATCCGTCGATGGCCTGGAGCTCATAAGCACGTTTCAGGCGGTCCATGTTGGTGACGATGAAATCATCTCCCAGCAATATGGTGCGGGTGATTTCTCTGTGCGCTTTCGGATAGGACTCCCAGTCCTCCTCATCCAGCAGATCTTCGATGAAGACGAAGTTGAATTTTTCGGTCAGCGTCTTCGTGTAAGCAATCAGCTCTTCGGCGCTGACACGGTTGCCTTTCAGGAGATAAGTATTTGTCTCTGCATCGTACATCTCACTGGAAGCGCAGTCCAGGGCGAAACCGATACGTCCGGTGTAGCCGCAGTTCTCAATTGCCTCGGCCATGAGGTTCAGATTGACTTCCGGATCTTCCGAGGGAGAAGCATAGCCATAGGAGGGGGCGACCACTGGTTTGCGGCCGAGATATTTTGTAAGGACTTTCTCCAATTCCTGGAAGGTGCGGATGCCCATTTCCACAGATTCGTAGATGGACTCAGCGCCATAAGGCATGATGATAAATTCGTTGAAGGGCTGAGTCAGAGTCTCGTAGTGCCCGCCGTTGATAACGTTGAAGCTTGGGACGGGCACAGTCTGAATGGGACCTTTGGCCAGATAATTATACAAAGGCATGCCGGCAGCATCGGCGGCAGCGCGCATGGCGGCGATGGAAACCGAGTAAATCGCGTTTCCGCCCAGTCTGCTCTTATCCGGAGTGCCGTCCAGCTGAATCATGGTATGGTCGATGTCTTCCTGGTTGAAAATGTCTTTGCCCAGGAGGGCCGGACCAAGAATGTGGTTGACGTTGTCGACGGCTTTGTGAACACTCATTCCATTGTACTCTGCCGGATTGTGATCACGGAGTACACAGGATTCAAATTTTCCCACGGAGGAACCGGTGGGAGCACAGCCTCTCCCGAGAGCTCCGTCTTCTGTTTGGATATCTACTTCTACCATAGGTCTGCATTTGCAGTCTACCAGCTGACGGGCGTGTACGGATGTGATTTTTGAACTCATGATTTTTCCTCCAATTTCGGTACATACAGAATATTAAAGTCGCAGAGATTGGTTCCGGTATTGCCGGTAAACACCGTGTCACCCATAGCCTCCAGAGCTTCATAGCAGGCATGTCCCCGCAGGGAAGCGTGTACATCGACGCCTTTTTTCAGCGCGGTCTGATAACTGGTGGAATCACAGATTCCGCCGGCGACAGGTGTGGTGCCGTCGGTGCCTTCGGAGTCAATGGAGAGCATGCAGGCTCCCGGAGCCTTGGCTGCCGCGATGGCAAAGCTTAAAGTCAGTTCCTGGCCTGGGCCTCCGTGACCGGTAATCAGACGGTTGTCCAGGATCTGTGTGGTAGTTTCCCCGGAACTTAAGATGACGCAGGGAGGCTGAATCGGGTTTCCATAGGCCTGGATCTCCCGGGCAATGGATGCGAATACGGTGCCGGCGTCTTTGCTCTCACCTTCCAGGAAGGAAGAGAGGATGACAGCGGGAATTCCCATTTCCTCTGCGATCTCCTTTGCGTAAATGCAGGAGTCCGGCAGAGTGTTCAGAAGATAATAGGTATTGTCCGGGAATGCTTTTGGGGTCTCACATTCCGGTCCGGCGTTCATCAGATAATCCACCACACTTTTGGGAAGCCGGTCCGCCACGTCGTAATCCCGGATCACTTGGCGGGCATCATCCAGTGTTGTCTTATCCGGTCCCATGGGGGTGCTCATGTATTTTTCATAAGGAATTCCGATGTCGCCGGTGGGAGGCGTTCCCACAGCATCACTGATGCCGAATCCGATCAGCTCAGCGCCCACACTCTGAATCCGTTTCGCCAGCATGCCGCCGTTCATGGCAGAGATGTGTCTGCGTATGGCATTGATTTCATAGATGCCTGCGCCGGATTTCAGCATGACGTCCGTGGTTTTGATTTCATCTTCCAGAGTGATCCCCTCGATGGGACAGCTCATCAGCGCGGAACTTCCGCCGCTGATGACGACAATGAATAAATCCTCCGGTCCCGCATGGTCTACCAGGTCCAGAATTTTCAGGCAGGCTTCGTAGCCGGCCTGATTGGGGAGAGGGTGTCCTCCCACATAGACTTCCGTATTGTGGAAGTGATCGGTTTCTTCCGAAATCTTCACAATCGCGATCCCGCGGGTGAGCCGGTCTCCCAGGATTTCGTCCACAGCCATCGCCATGTGATTACAGGCTTTGCCGGCTCCCAGCAGATAGATGTGACGCTTTTTGGAGAGATCCCAGGATTTCATTCCGATATGCAATATATCGCCGTCGAGACGCATAATGCTTTTTATGCGGGAATAGGCGTCCAGACGCTGCAGTGTCCTTTCTGTAATGTCCAGTACGATTTCTCTGGATTTCCTGCATCCATGGGAAGTCAGATTCTCATAGTTTTTAATTTTTTTCATAAGAGGAATCTCCATTTCAAACTATCGTTTTTTCATTATAATATGAATTTTCAGCTTTCGCGGATGAGTATTTTGATGAACAAGTTGTCTTTAGCTTACAGCGATATATCGCATATGTCAAACAAAAATTGAAATTTCGTAAATAACAACAAAATGCCTGGAAGGGAATTGTGCAAAATACGAAAAAATCAAAAAATTCAGCAATAAAAGTTGACATATGCAATATATTTCAGTATATTTTGAGCTAAGCAAGAGCGGATGAGGAGAAATGGAAGCGAAAGGAGAAAAACGATGAGTCACAAAACAGAATTTCTTTATTTATCAGAGCAGGATACCATTCAGGCAGGAGTATTGGATGAAGAAAAGTGTATTAATAACGCGGAAGAGGTTTTCCGCCTGCTGAGCAAAGGGGATTATCTGATGGGTGGAAGCAACCATAACAGCCACGGACTGGGTCTGGTTTTTCCAAAAGAATCCCCATTTCCCAATATGCCTGTGGCAGGACCGGATCGTAGATTCGTGGCGATGCCGGCGTATCTGGGCGGAAGGTTTGATGTATGCGGAAATAAATGGTATGGATCCAATGCGGAAAATCCCAAGAAAGGTCTCCCGAGATCCGTATTGACTGTGACTTTGAACGATAAAGATACGGGAGAGCCCCTGGCGTTTATGTCAGCCAATCTCCTCAGCGCGGCGCGGACCGGGGCAGTTCCCGGTGTGGCGGCAAGACATCTGGCGAGAAAAGATTCGGAAGTTGTCGCGGTACTGGGATGCGGACAGATCAACCGTTCCTGCCTGCGCAATATCCTGTCTCAGCTGCCAAAGGCAAAGACGATCGTGTGCTACGATATTTTTGAGGCGGCAGCCGAAAAATTCCTCAGCTGGGCTAAGGAGGAACTGAAGGTGGACGGACGCATTACCTCAGATGTACAGGATGCGTTGAAAGACGCGGATGTGGTGACCGTAGCGGCATCTCGCCTGAAACCGTTGTATGTGAAAGATGAGTGGCTCAAAGAGGGTGTGACGGTGCTGATTACCGGACCGATGCAGACCGACGATTCTTTCTGGATGGATACGAAACTGATTTATGACAATATCCACCTGCATGAGGCCTATGTGCAGGAGGCGATTGAGTCCGGAGATAAGGCAGCTTATTACAGCGGTGTAATCGGAGGTCCGATTTATACCCTGATTGATGCGGGAAAAATGCCTGCGCTTGCGGACTCCACCAGCATCGGAGATGTGATCGAGGGAACGAAAGCAGGCAGAACCAGCGACAAAGAACGGGTGACTTTCGTGGCCTGCGGAATGGCGACTTTTGATGTGGGCCTGGCTTATGATCTTTATCATACGGCTCTGGAAAAAGGAATCGGTCAGAAGCTGGTACTGTGGGACGATCCCTACCAGGCGTAGATTTGAGGAGAGGAGAGAATCATGGAAGAGAAGAAAACTTCAAAAATTGGTCTGCCCAGCGCGACCTTTATGCTGATTGGAACGATTATTGGCGCCTCTTCCTTTGTGGCCAGTGGTTATCAGGCAGAGGCAATGGGACCATCGGTATGGCTGGTTTATATTATCGGTGCGCTGCTGACGATACCGGTCTGCATCCAGAGCGCCCAGATCGGCTGCGTGCTCCCGGTGGAGAGCTCCAGTTATATGATGATTCAGAAGACCAGCGGAAAACTCGGAACCTTTATGTATGGATGGCTCTATATTATCTGGACCACCATCTGGCTTCCTTATTGTGCCCACACCATTGCGAAATATGTCCGGCTCTATCTGCCTGGCGTCAATGTGTATGTAATTGCAGTGATTGCCCTCCTGATTTTTGGCTGCATTCATTCCTTTGGCTTCAGTGCCGCGGCGAAATTCCAGAATGTGATCGTGGTGGTGCTCATGGCGGCCATGCTGGTTTTTATCCTTATGGGAATTCCCCATGTGAAGGCAGAAAATATGACTCCGATGTTCCCGGAGGGAAGCGCTCCGGTGATCGGCGAAATTATTCCCGCGTATTTCGGTTTTGTGGGAATTAATACCATGACGGAATGGGCGGGAAATGTGAAAAACCCACAGAAAAATCTGCCAAGAGCCATGTTCCTGTGTATGCTTGTGGTGACACTTCTGTACTGTGGAATGACAGCAGTGCTGTGCGGTATGATTCCCTATACGGAGCTTGGAAATGATACGCCGGTCAGCATCGCGTCCATGCAGTTCGGCATGCCTCTGGTGACAGCGTTTATTACTCTCGGAGCTCTGTTCGCAACCATATCGACGCTGAACGGAATGTATGTCAGTCTGACCAATGAGCTTCACAATATGTCGAAAGAACGCAGTCTCCCTGGAATTTTCTCCAGAACCGCGGGAAAAAGAAGCGTACCGGTTGTGGCAGTATGGTTTGCCATAGTGGTAGCGATTGCCCTCAGCTTTTTGAGTGAATCTATCATGGAATATATTGATATGGCGACGGCATTTGTTATGGTCAGCCTGATTCATTCTGCCTGGGCGTCTATCCGTATTAAGAGATGTCTGCCAAAAGAGTATGAGGAAGCCGCTTTCAAGATGAAGGGAGCCGCGTATTATGTGTGGCCGGTGCTGGAAATTCTGTCCTGTGGATTCATCCTGCTGATTACGCTGATGGATGAGCCGAAGCTGATTCTTCCGATGATTGTGATTATCGGAATTGGAGTGGCTGTTTATTACCTGTATGCGAAAAATCGGACGATTTCCATAGAAGAAGCGTAAAAGAAAAAGATTTTTTCTATTTTTAGGGGTGGCATGGACACCGATTTTCTGCTATGATTTGATAGAAATAGGAAAGAGGGGATAGTTCATGCCATTACCGTCAGGAGATTTGTCTTTTGACAGAAGATCAGCGAAGCAGAAAGTATACGAGACTGTCAAAGACTGGATTATAGAAGGTCAGTTTAAACCGGGGGAAAAGGTCTCGGATGTGGAGATTGCGGAATATTTCAATGTGAGCCGTACTCCGGTCCGGGAAGCCCTGCAGCTTTTGGAGGCTCAGAAATTGGTAAAATCTTATCCGGGAAGAGCGACCATTGTTACGGAGCTGGAAGTTGAGCATATTGAGAAATGGTATCTGCCGATGATAGCGCTCCAGAAACTGGCAATAGAGCTTGCCGTGAAGAATGTGACGCCGGAATTTCTGGGGATTCTCAGACGCCGGAATCAGGAGTTCTGCGCGAGTGTGGAGAGAAAAGACAGCCCCATGGAGATATTCCGGGCGGACAAAGCGTTTCACAACTGTATTCTGGAAGCTGCCGGCAACGAGTATGTAGCGGATTTCTGTAATATTCTGTGGATTCACATTCAACGTCTGGAGTATCGGTTTTTCCGGGATGCTTCGATGAAAGATTCCATGGAAGAGCATGAAAGGATGATTCATGCTCTGGAGGAAAAGGACGAGAAAAAGGCGTCAGAACTGGCGAGAATCCATTGGGAACGCTCCGAAAAAATGGTGCGGGAAATCAATCAGAAAAAGGAATAAGAAATTTTAAAGAGACTGTGACGCACGGGTGAGCGCCGCAGTCTCTTTTTCATAAATTTCAAAATTCAGCTGTTTTTCCCGGACAGGAGAAAGATGGCGGCAAAGCCGCCCGCGAACATCAGCGCGCAGACAGGAAGCTGTGCGAGCGCTGGCAGTCCGGGGAATACCTGGGCGATCGAACCCAGGACAAATCCGAGAATCAGCAGGTAAGTAGGCTGGGGAAAACGCTTCATGGCGTATTCCAGCGCTTTGGTCATGGCGAGGATTCCCAGCAGCAGGCCGATCCCCAGAGGCGCCAGGAAGTGAACATGAAATCCGCTCACTGCGGCCATGATTTCCTCATAAAGCCCCATGATCAGAAAGAGATAGGAGACACTGATTCCCGGAAGAATCAGAGCTGCCGCGGCCAGAATTCCGGCAATCAGAAGGGAAAAGGATACGCTTCCTCCCTGGGACTGGAAATTTCCCTGAGGCAGTCTGGAGAAGAGCAGGACAATCATCATGCCTGCCGCCATCCAGGCAAGGGTCTGCCAGCGGATTTTCTGAACCTGTGCTTCCTGGAAAATCATAGGGGTACCGCCGGCCACTGCGCCGATAAAGAAGTAAAGCATAGGCTTCGGATAAGTCTCCAGCAGCCAGAGCATGGGTTTCGAAAAGAGGACCAGCCCCAGCAGTCCGCCGACAGAAAAAATCATCAGAAACAGAAGGTTATGCTTTTTGTCTCTGGAAAAGGAACTCACCGAGGTGATCAGGCGGTCATAGATTCCCAGGATCATAGCCATAGAACCTCCGCTCATGCCGGGGACTACCATGGTACCTCCGATGATTGCTCCTTTTAGAATGGTCATAAAATTTCTGCGTTCCATGAAGTTCTCCTTTTACCGGATCAGGAATTTTTCATTACAACACTCTCTACCAGGTCCGCCACATGCTCGCAGGCGTCGGAGCATTTTTCCAGATATTCGTAGATTTCCCGCCATGCAATGACATGGAGAGGATCACGGTCTGCCGGCGCGTGCAGGTTATACATGCCGGAGATGAACAGCTGGTCTGCCTCTTCCTCCAGAGCATTGATGCGGATGATGTGGTCTTTTAAGGTTTTGGAGTGCCGGAAATCCGCGAAGTCCTCCAGAAGGTTGCGCACTTCCTCACAGCATTTCAGGACAACGTCCATCAAAGCGATGGCGTCGGGCTGAATCTCGGTAATGTGATTGATGTAGATGCGGATCAGTACGTCCTCGATTTTATCGGTGATGGTATCGATGTTCTGGCTGAGAGCCACGATGTCCTCGCGTTCAATGGGAGCGATGAAGGCTTTGGCCAGTTTATCGACGATGAGATGTTTCTTCTCGTCAGCGCTGTGTTCAATCCGGTGAATCTCTTCGATTTTATCGGAGATTTCTTCGACACGAAAATCGTGGAGTGTCTGTTTCAGAAGTCTGGCGGCGTTGCAGGAAGCCTGCGCGCACTCTATGAAATTTTGAAAATAAAAGGCATCTTGTTTCTTGGACATAGAATAAAGTATTTCCTTTCTCTGAGTAATTTATTAAAAGATATTCATGAAGATTTTTGCCATGACAAAACTGATCAATCCACATCCCGGGAAAGTGAAGACCCAGGTCAGCATCATATCTTTTACAATGCCGAAATTGATGGCGGACAGCCGTTTGACGGCGCCTACGCCCATGATGGCGCTGGTTTTTGTGTGGGTGGTAGATACCGGAATTCCAAACAGGCTGGAATAGAGCA
This sequence comes from uncultured Blautia sp., assembly GCA_963927715.1. GTDB lineage: Bacteria > Bacillota > Clostridia > Lachnospirales > Lachnospiraceae > Blautia_A. Next base: position 259,779 of record CAWVBU010000003.1, read on the forward strand.
GGCAGAGCGCGCCGGCCAGATCGGCGGAAAAGCCCTGATATTTTTCCAGTTTTACCATATCCATACCCACCGATTTGATGATTTTCTCTCCGCCGACACTGGTGCCGGATCCCATCACAAAACTGCATAACAGCATCAGCCAGACAGGAATGACCATCCCGGCGACGGTGTTCTGCCCATTGGAAAAGGCGATGGCCAGGAAGAGAACACCGATGAATTTCTGTCCGTCCTGAGCGCCGTGCATGAAGCTCATGGCGATGGCGCCGAGGATCTGGGCGTTTTTGAAAAAGGTGTTTGTCTTTCTGCGGTCCATTCCCTGGCAGATCAGCGTGATGAGTTTACATACTACCCAGCCGGTGAGAAATCCCAGGGCAAGGCTCAATACCAGACCGTAGAGAACCTTCACCCATTCCTGCATGTTCACGCCGGCAATGCCGCCCTGAATGGCGATGGCGGATCCGGTAAGGCCGGCAATCAGGCTGTGGCTCTCACTGGTCGGAATTCCGAAGACGGACGCGGTGACACTGTATATGACGATGGAAAACAGCGCCGCGCACAGCGCAATCAGCGCGCTTCGGGTGTCGGTTCCGAAGTCCACCATATTGCTGATGGTGGAGGCAACGGAACTGTTGATCTGGGTCATGACAAATACACCCAGGAAATTAAAGGCAGCGCTCATCCAGATGGCTTTGCGGACGCCAAGACACCGGGTGGAGACGCAGGTAGCGATCGCGTTGGGAGCGTCGGTCCATCCGTTGACGAAGATGACTCCCAGGGTCAGCACAATGGTGATGCACAGCGCCGGATTAGAGAGAAGCTGCTGCCAGAAATAGGAAAATGAGATTTCCATAAATGTTTCTCCTTCGCTTTAGATATTTTCTTCCAGACGGTCAATGTTATTGACTTTGCCGATGACAACGATCACATCGCCTTCACAGAAGCGATACTGTGGAGATACCTCGATGTTTGTCTGACCGTCGCTCTCAATGGCAATAATGTTCAAATTGTATTTGGGACGGATCTGCAGTTCCTCAATGCTGGAACCCACACAGCGGTCCGTCACTTTAATCTGGCGGATTTCAATGCTGTTGTCCAGAGAAACGTAGTCCAGAAAGTTTCTGGAGACCAGACGTTTTCCGAGACGCAGCGCCATATCCCGCTCCGGATATACCACATCGGCCCCGAGTTTTTTCAATACGGCGCCGTGTTCCAGGCTGATCGCTTTTGAGATCACCTTGGGAACTCCCAGTTCCACCACACGCATGGTGGTCAGGATGCTGGCGTCAATTTTTTCCCCGATGCATACCACCACGACATCGCAGTTCTGGATGCCGGTCTCTGTCAGGGTTTCTGTGGTCAGATCCTCGCAGATAAACGCGTATTCTGTGTACTGACGGGCTTCTTTTACCTTGTTTTCGTGGCTGTCAATGACGATCACTTCTTTTCCGGCTTCCGCCAGTGTCATGGCGAGGGCGCTTCCGAAGCGTCCCAGGCCGATGATGCCGAAAGAGGTTGCCTCTTTGGCTGCTGCATGTTTTTCTTTCTTGATTCCAAATGAGTACATATGATTTCCTTTCTGGTTCTGTGATTAACCGATTGAAATGGATTCCTGTGAATAACGGATATTAGGTTCCGGATGATCAATCCACATGGAAAGGAGTGTGAAAGCTCCCAGTCTTCCGATAAACATGATGACGATGATGACCAGTTTTCCCGCCGCGCTCAGTGTCGGGGTGATTCCCGTGGAGAGTCCTACCGTTCCGAAAGCGGAGACGACTTCGAACATCAGCTGTATGAAAGTGCAATCCGGTTCCAGAACACACATCAGAAAAGTTCCGATGCAGACCACGGCCAGGGAGAGCATCATGATCATGTAGGATTTCGCGATGTTCTCTTTGGAGATGCTGCGGTGAAAGGCCCCGGCAGGCTTCTTGGCGAACATGCCTTTGGCGGACTGGAACAGGACGAAAAACGTACTGGTCTTGATACCGCCGCCGGTGGAACCCGGGGACGCGCCGATGAACATCAGAACACACAGGACGAACAAGCCCGCGTTTGTGAAGTCACCGATGGAATAGGTGGAAAATCCTGCGGTTCGGGCAGACACGCTGTGGAAAAACGCGCCCAGCCAGGAGATGTTCTCGGTGGCTTTCAGCAGCACAGTTCCGACTGCCAGCAAAATGAGCGTAGTGACAAGAACCACCTTCGAGTGGAAGGTCAGTTTCCGGAAGCTGCGGTGTTTTCCAATGTCAAGAATGACCAGGAAACCCAGGCCTCCGAAGATGATCAGGCCGCATGTAGTCAGGTTCAGCAGGATGTTATTCTGATAAGGAATCAGATTTCGCAGTCCTCCAAGTATATCGAAGCCGGAGTTGTTAAAGGCGGCAATGGAATGGAACACACTGATTCCGAGGGCATGTACCGGTGTGTAGTCCCGGCTGAATACCAGAAAACTTAAAGCGGCGCCCGCGGCCTCAAACAGCAATGTCATGGTGAGGATTGCTTTCACAAGTTTTACCATTCCCTGGGTGCTGTCCACGTTCAGGGCTTCCCGCACCAGAATCCGGCTTTTGATGCTGACTTTTTTTCCGGCGGCGATGATCAGACCGACGCCGATGGAGGTAACGCCCAGGCCGCCCACCTGAATCAGCAGCGCGACGACTGCCTGGCCGAAGGCGGTGAAATGATCCGCCGTGTCGATGGCGATCAGGCCGGTTACGCAGACTGCGCTGGTGGAAGTGAAAAGGGCGTCAATAAAGGAAACGTCTGCGTCTGGTCTCACGGAAACGGGGAGCAGAAGCAGCAGAGCTCCAATTAAGATTACAGCAAAAAATCCCAGCGTAATCAAACGTCCCGGGGGCTGTTTTTTAATTTTTTTGATAATCATTTTTTTGATACTCCTAGTGTTATGCTGAAAAGTTTATGACAATATTCACAGGGATATGTATCCAAGAATCTCAGATAGCAAAAAGGCGTTGTTTTCCGTCTTTTCTGTGTCGGATCGACAGATCACGCAGAAAACGCGCGGTACAGAAAATAGATGCCTGAAAGCACGCAAAATAGCGCTCTTTTTCAGGGAGAAAAAGAACTGCCTTGAATAAAAATCCTGCAACGAATGTGAACAGGATAAAAGACCGGAAGGAAACAGGCCGGTACCGAAGCTCCACGGAAACCCCATTGGCCACAGGAGCAAAAGCATGGACCAGTACATTCTGCGACAGATCATCGAGGAGGTACTGTGAGGGCTGTCCGGAATCTTCTGTGTCGGAGACAGTGAAGTCCGGATGGTTCATTTCCTCCAGAGATGCCAAGTCATTCAAAGGCAGACTGATCAAAAGAAAAAGACACAAAACGAACCCTGGAATCAAGGAATAAAATGTTCTGCGATTCATTTTTTTGGCCTCCTTCTGATGATTTCCTCTAAAATAACACCGTCCTTTCCTTTTGTCAATACGAATTCCGGGCTGGAAATCCTGAGTTTTTGTGCTTTTCTTAATACAAATACCTCCAAGTGACTTGTCATATGTAAAGTATAGATGTATAATTCGGTAGAAATCATCTGCCGGGCAGAGGGGATCTGTACGGCGGAATAAAAATGGAAAAGACGGCGGAAGAACCGGGAGGGAGAAACGATAAGATGAGTACAGTCAGAGAAGAGATACAGGCTTTGAAAAAAGAGAAGAACGCAGTGATTCTGGCCCACTATTATGTGCCGGATGAAGTACAGGAGTGTGCGGATTATATTGGAGATTCTTTTTATCTGAGTAAGAAGGCGAAGGAGACACAGGCGGACAGAATTGTATTCGCCGGGGTGGCATTTATGGGAGAGAGCGCGAAGATTCTCAATCCCGAAAAACAGGTGCTCCTGCCGGATCCGTCGGCGGACTGTGCCATGGCTCATATGGCGGACGCGGCGGTTGTGGAGAAAATGAGGGAGAAATATGAAGACCTGGCAGTGGTCTGCTACATCAATTCCACCACAGAATTAAAGGCCTGTTCCGATGTCTGCGTGACTTCCGCCAATGCGGTGAAAGTGGTTCGTGCTCTGGAGAATCGCCGGATTTTCTTCATTCCGGATCAGCATCTGGGCAGTTATGTGGCAGCGCAGGTACCGGAAAAAGAAGTGATTCTGAACGATGGGTACTGCCCGGTTCACCAGCAGATCACGGCCGATCAGGTGCGAAAGGCGAGAAAAGCACATCCGAAGGCGGTGCTCTGTGTGCACCCGGAATGTTCCCGGGAAGTCGTGCAGCTGGCGGATTATGTGGGAAGCACTTCCGGGATTCTCGCGCAGGTGAAGAATTCAGACGCAGAGGAGTTTCTGATCGGAACGGAGATGGGCGTGGCTTTCGAGCTGAAAAAGCAGAATCCGGGGAAACGTTTTTATCCGGTGCAGGAGTGCCAGTGCTGTGAAGATATGAAAAAAGTAACGTTGGAAAAAGTTCTGGACTGCCTGAAATATGAGAGGGGCGAGGTAGAGGTTCCTGACGGGCTTGGAGAGAAAGCCGGCAAGGCGCTGGAGAAGATGCTGGAACTGGCAAAATGAGGGGAAGTGTTGTAAAATGAAAGAAATAAAAACGGATGTCTTGATTGTCGGAACCGGAGCCAGCGGTCTGTTTGCCGCGCTGCATCTGCCGAAGGACAGAGAGGTTTTGATGATTACGAAAGACGAGGTTCGGCACAGCGATTCGTTTCTGGCGCAGGGAGGAATCTGTGTGCTGCGGGATGAGGAGGATTTCGACAGTTTTATGGAAGATACTCTGAAAGCGGGACATTATGAGAACCGCAGGGAGTCGGTGGAGATTATGATCCGCTCTTCCAGAGAAGTGATCCGGGAATTGATGGATTACGGTGTAGAGTTCGCGAAAAAGGACGGGAAGCTGGACTATACCAGGGAAGGCTGTCATTCCAGACCGAGGATTCTGTTCCACGAGGATATCACGGGAGAAGAGATTACCAGCAAGCTGCTTGCCGCTGTGGAGAAACTTCCTAATGTAAGGATTCTGGATCACGTAACCATGCTGGATATTCTGGAAAAGGAAAATCAGTGTTATGGAGTTGTGGCGAAAGATCCGCAGGGGGAGATTCTGAGTCTGGAAGCTTCTTATACGATTCTGGCGACCGGCGGAATCGGCGGTCTGTATACCAATTCCACCAATTACCCACATTTGACCGGAGACGCACTGGCGATTGCCCTGAGGCATCAGATTCAGCTGGAACACATCGATTACATTCAGATTCATCCCACGACTCTGTATTCAAAAAAACCGGGAAGACGTTTTCTGATCTCAGAATCTGTCCGGGGAGAGGGAGCGAAGCTCTACGGAGCCGATGGAAAGCGGTTTGCCAGTGAGGTGCTTCCCAGAGATCTGCTTACCCAGGAGATCCACAGGCAGATGGAAAAAGACGGAAAGCCGTATGTGTGGCTGGATATGACGGTACTGGGCAGAGAGGTAATCCTGAAACATTTTCCGCATATCTATGAAAAGTGCCTGGAAGAAGGATTCGATGTGACCCGGGAATGGATTCCGGTGGTTCCGGCGCAGCACTACTTCATGGGCGGGATCCATGTGGACCGTTACAGTAAGACCAGTATGGAACGCCTCTACGCGGTGGGAGAGACCAGCTGCAATGGAGTTCACGGAGCGAACCGGCTGGCAAGCAATTCCCTGTTGGAGAGCCTGGTTTTCGGTAAGCGGGCGGCTCTGGATCTGGCTCAGAAGTGGACCGAGATGGAGATATCCCAGGAAGAACTTGGCCGTTTGGCGGAGAAAGCAGAGGCGAAAATTACCGAAGAAAGAGGAGCCCTGGCATCTGCCTATCGGCGGGAAGTGTTGGAAGAGATAGAAAAGGAGAGGAAAGCGCAATGAATGAAATTACCATGAAAATCCAGGCGGATAAACTGATTATGCAGGCACTGGAGGAGGACATTACCAGCGAAGATGTTACAACCAATGCGGTGATGCGGGAGAGAAAAGCAGGGGAAGTGGCTCTGATGTGCAAGCAGGATGGAGTCATAGCCGGTCTGTGGGTGTTTGAGCGGGTGTTTACTTTGCTGGATCCCCGCACGAAAGTGGAACTGCATGTGGAGGATGGAGATTTTGTATCGAGAGGCCAGCTTCTGGGTATGGTAAAAGGAGATATCCGGGTGCTGCTCTCCGGAGAGAGGACCGCGCTGAATTATCTTCAGAGAATGAGCGGAATCGCGACTTATACCAGGAAGATGGCAGATCTTCTGAAAGGAACGAAGACGAAGCTTCTGGATACCCGCAAGACCACACCGAATATGCGGATTTTTGAGAAATACGCTGTGCGGGTGGGCGGCGGTTACAATCACCGCTACAATCTGTCGGATGGAGTGCTGCTTAAAGATAATCATATCGGCGCGGCGGGCAGTGTGAAAAAGGCTGTTGAAATGGCGAAAGAATATGCGCCTTTTGTGCGGAAAATCGAGGTGGAGACCGAGAACCTGGATATGGTGAAAGAGGCTGTGGAGGCCGGAGCGGATATTATTATGCTGGATAATATGTCGGCAGAAGAGATGAAAGAAGCGGTGAAATACATTGATGGACGCGCGAAGACAGAATGCTCCGGAAATGTGACCCGGGAAAATATCAAAGAGCTTGCCGATATCGGGGTGGATTATATTTCCAGCGGAGCTTTGACCCATTCGGCTCCGATTCTGGACATTTCACTGAAAAATCTGCATGCAGTTGTGTGATTTTTTCCATCGGCATTTTTTCTCCTTTACACGCAAAAACAGCCGTTTTATAATATGAGCCATACAGAGCCCGGGCTGTGTGAGAACAGTACGGGCGTGTAAGAAAGCGGACGGGGAAGAACACAGGTATGGATGAAAAATTAATGCAGAGACGTGTGAAAAAAATGGCCGGTTTTACCATGTTGATCGGTCTGGCTCTTCTTGTGACCGTGGGGGTTCTGGTTGTTTATCTTCACTCGACACTTGACGGGGCAGTGGAACGCCAGATGGAGCTGGAGGCGGAAGAATATAAACTGCGTCTGGAGAAGCAGATGAAATCGGATTTTCAGCTTCTGGATACCGTGGCTGCCGTTGTGGAAGAGACGGATGCCGCGGATCAGGAGAGCTTTTCTCAGGTCCTGGATGAGGCAAACCGGAGAAACGATTTCATGTCTATGGCATATTTCCCCAGGAATGAAGAGGGAGTCGTCGCGGTTCTGGATCAGGAGATCCGCAGCCATGTGAAGGTGGAAACTCTGGAAGAAGAGGTTCAGAAGGTGATCCGAAGAGCGTGGGAAGGAGAAATTTCCGTATCCAGGCTTTTCACCGGCGGTTATACCAAAGAGAAAATATTTGCCTATGGGATTCCTCTTTATGATTCAGAAGGGCAGGTCACCGGCGCTTTGGCAGCCAGTGATAAAATCGAAATTTTTACGGATATTCTCAACGACAACGGAGTGATGGGAGGATACGGATATATCCATATGCTGGGAAAAGAAGGAAATTTCCTGATCCGTTCCCCCAGATCTGTGGTGAAAGAGAATATAGAAAGCATTTTTGACGGTCCGTATCTGACGGGGGAGGTAAGCAGTCAGGTCCGGGAATCCCTGCAGACGGGAGAGAGAGTTTCCGCTCATTTCCGCTATGAAGGGAAGAGCTATCAGTTCCTGCTGGAACCTGTCGGGATCAATGGCTGGTATCTGTTCTGTGTGAATACTCTTCAGACCAGCAATCAGGCGGCCTATCAGATTGTGCGAACGATGGCGGCAGTTTTTCTGGGCGCGCTGCTTCTGATACTTTTCCTTATGATATACGGGTACCGTCTGGTGAGGAAGAGCAACCGGGAACTGATGTATCAGGCCTACCACGATCCCCTGACGGGAGCTTACAATCTCAGCTATTTTATCCGGGAACTGGAGAGCTCTCTTGGAGAGAACTACGAATGCTGCGTAGCGGCGCTGAACATTCATCAGTTTAAATTTATCAACGAAATCTTCGGGAGAAAGCAGGGGGATCTGCTGCTTTGCGAAATCCGCAGACAATTAGAAGAATGTCTGAAACCGGAAGAGTTCTTCTGCAGGGATACGGCCGATTTGTTCTATCTCTGCCTGAAAGGAAATCAAAGGGACACGCTTCAGAAGCGGCTGGAAGAAATTCTGATCCAGGTGGAAGCACTCTCACAGAAAAGACACAGCCATTATCAGATCCGTCCGTACTGCGGAGTTGCTGTGGCGCAGGAAGAAGGCGTCAGCGCCAACGAACTGATGACGAGAGTGATGTTCGCGTTGGACATGGCCCGGGGGAAAATTCAGAACCGGATCTGGTTTTACGATACGAAACTGCATGAAAAAGAGATTGTGCAGAATTATGTGGAGACCCATATGGAGCAGGCTCTCAGGGATGGAGAGTTCCGGCTGTTCCTGCAGCCGAAGATCAATCTCAAAACGGGGAAGCTGGAGAGCGCGGAGGCTCTGGTACGCTGGATTACCAGTGAGGGGAAAATGATCTTTCCGGATCAGTTTATTCCGCTGTTTGAGGAAAACGGGTTCTGCGTGCGCCTGGACTTGTATATGGCCGAATGTGCCTGCCGGCAGATCCGCCAGTGGATGGACGCGGGAAGAGAGCCGGTGGGAATCTCTGTGAATCAGTCCAAACTTCTGTTTTATGAGAGCGATTATATTGAGAATCTGGAGAAACTGCTCCGTCAATACCGGATTCCGGGCCGATTGCTTACACTGGAAATTCTGGAAGGTCTGGCGCTTGAGAATGCGCAGGAACTGAATGAGCGGATCCGGCAGCTCCAGAAGATGGGAATCCGTGTTTCCATGGATGACTTCGGAAGCGGCTATTCTTCTTTAAATACGCTGGCGAATCTGGAGATCGATGAACTGAAACTGGATCGGGATTTTCTCATGAAAGTAACCCGGGAAGGAAATAAAAAAGCCGGAATGATTATGGAACAGATTGTCCGTCTGACGAAAGAGATGGGAATTGCCACCGTTGTGGAAGGGGTGGAGACCGAGGAAAACCATGTGTTTATCCGGGAGCTTGGCTGTGATTACGGGCAGGGCTATTACTACAGCAGACCCGTCAGCGCACAGGAGTTTACGGAGAAGTATTTGTTAAAATAAGAGATAAGTTTTGATATCTGTTGCCACTTGTGCAAAGTTTGTACAAGTGGCATTTTGTATATCCGGCGAAAAAGAATTTTGCCCCACTAATTTCGCGAATTCAAGGAAATTTCGATTGAAATATCAGAAATATACTGATATACTGCATACATAAAAGCGATTTGGGAGGTTATACGATGAATGGGATTCAGATGACAAGGTTTTCTTCCGATAAAAAAGGGGGTATTTATGATAATTGCTTCACCGTGGAAATGGCAAAGGAAGTGAGGGCGTTCCACAGGCAATTGGAAGAATATCGGCCGACTCCTCTGTGCAGATTAGAGAGTCTTTCGAAGATCCTGGGGATTTCCGCACTGTACGTGAAGGATGAGAGTTATCGGTTTGGATTAAATGCTTTTAAAGGACTTGGGGGAAGTTACGCAGTGGCAAAAGTGCTTGCCGGGGAGACAGGAACAGATATGGGAGACTTATCCCGGATTCCGGCAGGTACGTTTACATTTGTGACTGCCACCGACGGGAATCAGGGAAGAGGAGTTGCCTGGGCGGCGAAAAAGTTTTCGCAGAAGGCCGTTGTATATCTGCCGAAAGGCTCTTCAAAAGAACGTCTGGAGAATATCCGTTCATTGGGAGCAGAGGCAGAGATTACGAAGTTCAATTATGATGATACGGTACGTTTTGCCAAAGCCCAGGCAGATCGGCATGGCTGGCATCTCGTGCAGGATACTGCATGGGATGGCTATGAGACCATTCCCTCCCGGATCATGCAGGGCTATATGACGATGGCTTTGGAAGCTGTGGAACAGATGGGAGAGGCAAGGCCTACGCATATTTTTCTGCAGGCAGGTGTCGGCGCTCTGGCAGGCGGAGTTACCGGTTTTTTTCACGATCTCTATCAAGAAAAAATGCCGCAGATGATCTATGTGGAACCGGATCAGGCAGACTGTCTGTTCCGTACGGCGAAAGCGGCGGATGGACGACTTCATAAGGTGGAGGGAGAATTAAATTCCATCATGGCGGGGTTGTGCTGCGGAGAGGTGTGTACCGTAGGCTGGGAAATTCTGAAACATTGCGCGGATGCTTCTTTCTCCTGCCCGGATTATGTGGCGGCAGACGGAATGCGTATCCTGGGGAATCCTGCCGGAGAAGACCGGAAGATTATTTCAGGAGAAAGCGGTGCGGTGACTACAGGATTGCTCTATCATCTGATGAAAGAGGAGTCTCTGAAAGATTTTCGCAAGACCGTAGGGCTGGATCAGAATTCCGTGGTCCTCTGTATCAGTACAGAAGGAGACACAGATCAGGAAAATTATCGGCGTATTGTCTGGAATGGAGAATATTCCCAATAGGGTGTTCCATTTCGGAAATAAAGAGGAGCTGCTGTGCGAATGGATGAAACCATCATACCATTTGCGCAGCGGCTCCTTTGTTTTTGTAGGGGGCTCCTTTTTCAGGAGCTATGGGCGGCAGCGCCCGCAGGGTTCATAGCCCTGTTTCAGAAGAGATTCTCTTGTACCGGAGTAAGCCTTTATATTGTGCGACTGAGCTTCCGTGACACTGGGACAGGAAGGTCGGTGGAATTTTCTGGTGTTCGTATTCAGAAAGTAATCTGCGTCGTTTTCTTCCGTTTCGGGCAGGGTGGAAGAATCTAACGTGCTGTCCCCGGTTTCATAGTCAATGGAGACTCCGGGCTGTACATTGTAGGCGTAGACATTGAAACATACGGATTCTCCCTGGTCCTCCACAGACATGGCTTCCATTAATACGCCGTCGGCAATCAGGTTATCCTCTTCGAAAATGGGAGTAGAACGATAGAGTACCTGATTGTCAGTCTCTCGCACGTATTCTGCGATCTCATTTTCGAAAGGAAGCATGCCTTCCACGTTCATATACCGGGTTCCGGTGATCAGATTTTCTTCATTTGCATTTTCCGCGGTGAGCTGGTAGCCGATGAGATGACAGCGGTTATACAGATAATTTCCGTCTACAAAATCATATTTCACAGTATGCCAGCCGCTGGGTTTTACCTGTCCAATGCGGCCGCGTTCTTCTGTGGGCATCGTATCCGGCCCCACGTTGGCGCAGGTAGTTCCGCATCTTCCCAGTTCGTCCAGCTGGCTGTACGCTTCAAAAGAGACGGTGCTCAGCTCGGATTCCTGGAAAAAAGGTATGTTGTCATTGACTTCCACATAAGCTTCTCCGGAGTATTCCGGGATTTCATCCAAGTCAAAAGAGTCCAGAGATGATTCATCCGGGATGGCTTCGGCAGCTTCCTGGATGGAAACATCCGAATAGATCGTAGGGCCTGCCTCTGAGGTGTAAAAAGAAGAACAGCCGGAAAGCAGGGTCAGAAACAGCGCGGCCAGCAGACCGTAACGGTGTCTGTTCATATTCACTAATCCCCTTCTATATAAATTGTTGAATTTTGAGATATCGTTTTTATTATAACATTCTTTTTGTGATTAATGAATAAAAAAATCTGTTCATCTTTATGGAAAAGGGAAAAATAACGCGGATTAGAGATTACATGTTGCATATTACATGTAATATGTGATAGGATTGAGATAACAAGAAAATCGTGAAAAGTAAAAAAGGAGGAAGCGTTATGAAGAGAAGTCTCTATGAACCATTGATTGCAGAAGGCCTGACATCCTTGAAATTACGTTATGATTACAGAACGGATAAAGAGTACGTAATTGCGGCAAAGGAATGGGAACCGGATATTGACTGGAGCCAGTATAACAAGACCTTTTATATGGAAAGCATGCTTACGGAAAATGATATTCGTATGAATAACAAAGAAACCCGCGCAATGTTTGAGAAGTACGGCTTGACAGATTATCTGGAAGAAGTTTTCCAACTGCTTCGGAAAGGAAAATTTTTCGGAATGGACTGCTATTACAGTTCTTATAAAGACATCCGTTTTACGGCGAATATTCACAGTTACGTGCTGGGGATGAATAATAAGGACCATGCGATCTATACTGGTGGAATTCGCAGGCATGACAAAGAGGAACCTGAAATCGAAGTAATCATTGACGGCCTGAATCTGGGACGCGCAGAGAGTCATAAGCATGTGTCAGCAGGTCTTCATTATGGTGGCGGTAAGATCACTGTGCAGGCGGATCCTGTGGATTTGGAAGACCAGAAAGAGCTGGGTTTTCTTTCTTATGCGCTGGACAGAGTCCGCTTCTTTACCGGACCGGATATGAGATATCCGGTGGAATTGGCTGATGCCATGGCTCCTTTCACGGCCTATATTACGTCAGGTCTGAAAAATAATCCGATCGGACCGTCTGGCGATCCGACCGCATGGGGAGTGACTGCGGCCATGAAAGAGGCAGTAAAATTTAAATTTGGCAAGGACAGTATGAAAGGTCTGAAGATTGCAGTGATGGGACTTGGAGCCGTGGGCTTCCCTCAGTCGGGCTACCTGATTGAAGAAGGAGCGGATTTAATTGTATGTGATCTTGATCCGAATGCGATTCAGCAGCTGAAAGATAAATATCCGGACGCAAGTATTGAAGCAGTTGGAGTGGATGAGATTCTGACGGTGGAAGCGGATATTCTCTGCCCGTGTGCGATCGGAGGTTTCCTCACGGAGGAAGTGATTGATAATCTGAAAGTAAAAATGGTATTTGGCGCTGCAAACAATCAGCTTCACGCGACGAATATCGAAGAAGAAATTGTTCTTGCCAATCGTCTTCAGGCAAGAGGAATTCTCTATCAGGAGTGCTGGGTTCAGAATATCGGCGGCGTAATGTCCGGAGCCGTTTTGTATCGTGACGGAGCCAACGCAGACCGCCAGGCGTTGATGGATCGTGCTTACAAAGTCTGCGGTGAGAGGACGAGGATCAATCTGAAAGAGGCCGCTGAATTGGGAATCACACCTACGGAAAATGCATACCGTTCAATAGAAAACCGAATTTATGAGAGATAACAGGTGTTGGATTTTGAAAAAGTAAAGAATGAAATAAAAGTTACGAAGTATCGGTGAAAGGAGGAGCGGGAAGGAAAATAAGAGAGAAGGTTTTGGATCCAGATTGGGCTTTTTGCTGGTGACGATTGGGTTCTCTGTGGGTGTTGGTACTTTGTGGCGATTTCCTTACCTGTGTGGAGAATTTGGAGGAGGATTGTTTTTAATCACATATATCGTTCTCATGATTGTAGTTGGAATTCCACTGTTTTCCGCAGAAGTGTCCCTGGGACTCGCTTCAAGGAAAAGTCCGGTACAGGCATATCAGAAACTTTCCGGAAAAAAAGCATGGGGAATTGTCGGCTGGGTGAACATGGCGGCGATTGTGCTGGTTGCCGGATATACTCTTCCGGTGTACGGATGGATCATTCATTATATCTATACGACCTTAATAGGAACTTATACAGGTATGGACAGCGGGCAGATTGCAGAGCACTATGCTGCGATGTCCACGAATTATCCGCATGTATTTCTGATGATCCTTATTAATATTGTTCTGACCATGTTGGTGGTGCGTAAAAATCTCCAGGCGGGAATCGAGAGAATCGCAAAAGTACTTCTTCCGTCTTTGGCCATTATCATGATCATTGTTTCGGTTTATGGGCTGACGCTGGATGGAGCATCAGAAGGTCTGAAGTTTTTCTTTACCTGGGATTTTTCGAGTTTTTCCATGGAAACTATCCTTTCGGCATTAGGTCAGGTGTTCTTCTCTCTGGGAATTGCCATGGCAGTGGCTCTGGTGTTCGGAAGTTACCAGAAGGAGGGAGAGCTGAATGTGGTAAAAAATTCAGCCATCATCAGTTTCGCGGTAATCTTTGTGGCAGTTCTGGCCGGTGTGATGACTTTCCCGATGGTGTATTCCTTCGGCCTGAGTGTAACGGAAGGTCCTGGATTGGTATTTGTTGTGATGCCCAATGTTTTTAATCAGATGGCCGGAGGGGTGATTTGGGGCACGCTGTTCTACATTGCTTTCTTTATCGCGGCATTTTCTTCCGGAATCGCCGGATGGGAGGCTGTGATGGGATTTCTGATGGATCAGTTCGGCCTGACGAGGCAGAAGGCATTGTGGGGAACATTGATTTTGGTATGTATTGTGGGAATACCGGCAACAGTTTCTACCTCGTTATTCAATCTGTTCGACTTGATAACCAACAATGTGTTTCTGACAGTGGGAGCGTTTTGCATGTCTGTTTTTGTGGGATGGATCTGGGGAATTCCCAGTTTTCTGAAGACAATCGGGATGGATGAGCAAACAGTCGGGGCGAAATGTCTGGCGATTATTATTAAGTACCTTTCTCCAATCGTGATTATTGTGTTTTCCCTGACATTGTTCGGCATTATTTAGCGAACATGAAAAAGCGTCCTGCCGGATTCATTAGGAGTCGGGCGGGACGCCTGTTTTAATCCAGAATCTATTGCGAAACCGGGATCACAATGATAAGGTTATATCGAATCCGAGGAGATTTTTGCTTTTGCAGGAGCAATCATAAATTCAGGACAACCTGGTATACTTCGGGCAAAGCTGAAAAGATATATAGGTTTTAAAAGAGGAGGATTACATGAGAGACGATTTGATTTTGGTGATAAATCCCGGTTCCACTTCCACGAAAACAGCGGTTTTTCGAGGAGAGCACCAGGAAGATATGAGGGAAATTGTCCACAGCACAGAAGAATTGAAAAAATATCATTCGATTATTGAACAGCTGGAATTTCGGAAGGAAACGGTGATGGAGTATCTGGCGGATCAGGGAATAAAACCGGAGCAGCTGGCGGGTATAGCCTGCAGAGGGGGCGTAGTCGGGCAGCTGGAGTCAGGCGCTTATCTGGTGGACCGGACTTTTGCGGATGCGTCGTATCATGCAGTAATTCCGCATCCGGCGAATCTCGCGCCGGTGATCGGTTATGAGATTGCGGCGCTGGCCAATAAGCGAAAGGGAAAGAATCCGGAAGACCCAGAGGCAGTGCGGGCATATGTTTATGATCCGGTATGTGGCTGCGGCGTACCGGAAGAAGTATACACAATTACCGGAATACCGGAGGTGAAAAAACCGTTTTTGACCCATGTGCTGAACAGCCGTGCGGTCAGCATCGAGCAGGCGAGAAGAGACGGAAAAAAATTGGAAGAAACTACGTACATCGTGGCACACCTGGGCGGCGGTATCACAGTGAATCTGGTAAAAGGGGGAAAGATCCTGGATTTTGTGGGAGATGACGAGGGTGGTTTTTCTCCGGAAAGATCTGGCGGGCTTCCGGTGCGGCCTCTTGTAAGTCTGTGTTACTGCGGAAACTATACGGAGAAAGAAATGCAGAAGCGCTTGAAAGGAAAAGGCGGGCTTCTGGCGTATCTGGGAACGAGTGATCTGCGGGATGTACAGAAGAAAATAGATGCCGGGGATACCCATGCGAAATTGATTTTTGACGCAATGGTTCTGCAGACGTCCAAAGACGTTGTCTCTCTGGGAGCAGTAACCTGCGGAGCAGTGGATCGAATTATTTTTACCGGAGGGATGGCGTATTCCCAGAGTTTTACCCGGGAACTGCGAAAACGTGTGGAGTTTCTGGCGCCGGTGAGTGTCATTGCGGGAACGTATGAGATGGAAGCACTGGCCAAGGGAGTTCTTCGGGTACTTCACCAAGAAGAGCAGGCGCATCTTCTGGGGCAAGAGGAGGCAAAAGCATGAAGTATCGAACATTTGAAGAACTAACCAAGGCTGTGAAAACCGGAGAGAAGAAATGTGTCATCGTGGCAGCAGCGCAGGATATCCATGCGCTGGAGGCGGTTTTTCGGGCCAATACGGAAGGGGTTCTCGATTATATTCTGGTGGGAGACCGGGGAAAAATCGAAGAAATTGCCGATCAGTTGGGGTATCCCGTGTCCCGGGAAAGAATTGTGGAAATTTCAGATACAGAAGAAGCGGCATACCGGGCGGTAGAACTGATCCGCCAGGGAGTCGGAGATTTCCTGATGAAAGGAAAGCTGGAAACCAGTACTTTGCTGCGTCAGGTAGTTCATAAGGAGACGGGAATCGGCATGGGAGGATTGATGTGTCATATGGCATTGATGGAAATACCGGCATATCCGAAACTCCTCGGCCTGACCGACAGCGGTATGGTGATCTGGCCGGATTATGAGCAGAAAAAAGAAATCTTGAGACAAGGGATCGAGATGTTTCACCGGCTTGGTGTGATTTGCCCGAAAGTATCCTGCCTGACAG
This sequence comes from uncultured Blautia sp., assembly GCA_963927715.1. GTDB lineage: Bacteria > Bacillota > Clostridia > Lachnospirales > Lachnospiraceae > Blautia_A. Next base: position 276,078 of record CAWVBU010000003.1, read on the forward strand.
CTGTGGAAAAAGTGAATCCAAAGATGCCCGAGACGGCGGACGCGGCAGCGCTGAAAGAGGCGGCACAGAAAGGGGAGTTTGGAGAGTGCTGCGTGGAAGGGCCAATCTCCTGCGATTTGACCTTTAGTATGGATGCGGCCCAAGCGAAGAACTATCAGAGTCCGGTCACCGGAGACGCGGATATTCTTCTCGTTCCCAATATGGTTACGGGAAATATTGCGGGAAAACTTCTGACTTGTCTGGCAGGCGCAAAAATGGCCGGGTGTGTGTTAGGCGCAAAAGTACCGATTGTGCTCACATCCAGAGGCTCCAGTTTTGAGGAAAAATATAATTCCCTGATGCTGTGCGCAGCCTGGGCAAGAAGGAACTAAAGCGAGGATAGCATGAGAATAGAACAGAAGAAAAATTTTGTTTTTTTGGGAGAAGCCGGGAGCGGAAAAAGTGAGATTGCGGTGAACGTAGCCTGCATGTTGGGGAAAAAAGTACCGCATGGCCGGAAGGTCCATTTTTTCGATCTGGATCAGACGAAACCTTTGTTCCGTTCCAGAGATGTGCGCGGTCAACTGGAAAAAGAACAGGTGACGGTACATTTTGATCGTCAGTTTCTGGATGCTCCTACATTGGTCGGAGGTGTGGCAGAGCATCTGCGGGATGAGCGGCATGTGGTGATTCTGGATGTTGGAGGAAACCATATTGGCGCAAGGATGATCGGGAGATTTTCCGAATTGCTTAATCAGGAGAACACCGTAGTCTGCTTTGTGATCAACCCTTACCGACCCTGGTCAAAGGATCTTCGTTCCATTGATCAGACACTTTCTTCGATTCTCCAGGTTTCTCATATTGAAAAAGTAGAGATTATCAGCAATCCGAATCTGGGCGCTGACACCAGTGAAGAAGAGGTGTTGGCAGGACATCGAAGAGTGATGGATCTGATTTCAGAGAAGATGCCGGTGAGCTGCCTTTGTGTCCGCAGAGAATTATATGAGAAGGTGAGACGGAAAATTGGTTTGTCGGTAATGCCGATGGATCTTCGGATGCAGTATGGAGATATCTGAGCAAGAGGAGCAGATAATATAGAAGAAAAACTGCAGATCAGGCAGCAGGACAAAGTTCAGGAGGGTTTTATATGGCAAAAGTGGAGATCAGAGAACAAAGCTGCAAAAGCTGCGGCTACTGTATTAAATTTTGTCCCAAAGAAGTTCTGGTTTTTGGGGAACATGTCAATGCGAAAGGATATCAATACGTAACGGTACAGAATATGGAAGCTTGTGTGGCTTGTCTTTCCTGTGCAGTGATGTGTCCGGAAGCGGCGATTGAAATTTATAAATAGAAGGGGTGGCAGACGATGAAAAGAGTATTTATGAAAGGCTGTGAAGCGATTGCAGAAGCTGCGGTTCGGTCTGGTTGCCGCTTTTTTGCGGGATACCCTATCACTCCGCAGAATGAAATTCCGGAATATCTGGCGCGCAGGCTCCCGGAAGTAGGGGGGAGTTTTGTTCAGGGAGAGAGTGAGGTGGCATCCGTCAATATGGTATACGGTGCGGCTCAGACAGGTACCCGTGCCATGACTTCCTCTTCCAGCTGCGGAATCAGTTTGAAAAGTGAAGGGATTTCTTTCATGGCGTCGGCCAGGATTCCCATGGTGTATGTGAATGTGTCCAGAGGCGGTCCGGGAATCGGAAGTATCCAGCCATCCCAACAGGATTATTTTCAGGCGACGAAAGCCAGCGGAAACGGCGGATTCCGGATGATGGTTTTTGCTCCTGCGACGGTGCAGGAAGCGGTAGATATGACCTATGCGGCCTTTGATTATGCGCAGAGGGATCGCAATCCTGTATTGATTCTCACAGATGGTGTTGTGGGAACTATGATGGAACCAGTGATTTTACCTGAGATGCGCAGCGAGGAGGAGGTACGCCGGCTGAAAGAGGCACACCATGAATGGGCTTTCGTGGGACACCGTGAAGATGAAAAAAGGGCCTTGATTCTTCCGGGTGGATGGTCCGGACAGGAAGAACGATGCATTCGGAACGCAAAGCTTTATGAAAGCTGGGAAAAGGATGTGCAGGTGGAAGAGTATCTGGTTGAGGATGCCGAAGTTATCATTGCAGCATTTGGAATTTCTGGCCGTGTATCAAAATCTGCGGTGAACCTTCTGCGAAAAGAAGGATATAAAATTGGATTGATCCGTCCCAAAACGGTATCGCCTTTTCCTTATAAAGCTTTTGAAAAACTGGATGGCTCCAGGGTGAAAGCAATTCTGGATGTGGAAATGTCTATTCCGGCACAGATGATTTACGATGTGCGGCTGGGAGTGAAGGATCGTTTTCCCATTGCAGCATGCCTGCGTTCCGGAGGGGAGCTGATCACCAGAGAGACGGTTATCGAAGCGGCAAAAGCATTATTTTCGTGCGGAGATGGCGGAAAAAGAGGGTAGCAGGAGGGATTGTGATGGAAAAAGTATATAAAAGAACATCCGGAATCCGGGAGGATATGGTCGCCGGCTTCTGTCCTGGCTGTATGCATGGGACGATTTTTAAATTGATTGGGGAAGTGATTGAAGAACTGGGAATCCGTGATCGGGTGGCGAATGTTCAGGGTGTCGGATGCTGTGGTTTGGCTATGGAGTATGTGACGTATGACGTGACCACATCTCCGCATGGGAGAGCCTGTGCGGTTGCTACTGGCGTAAAACGAGCCAATCCGGATACCATCGTTTTTACCTATCAGGGAGACGGCGATCTGGCGTCCATTGGTCTGGCAGAATCTATGTCAGCCGCAAATCGTGGAGAGAATATTACCGTTATTTTTGTTAACAACGGAATATATGGAATGACGGGAGGACAGCTGGCTCCTACGACACTTCTGGGAATGAAGGCAACCACGGCACCCAACGGAAGAAACGCCGCAGAACATGGATATCCTATGCATGTATGCGAGATTCTGAATACGCTGACGGCACCGGTTTATCTGGAACGCACCAGCTGCAATACACCGAAAAATGTAAGAAAGACAAAAGCTGCCATTCGAAAAGCATTCCAGAATCAGATTGACGGCAGGGGATTTTCCCTGGTGGAGATTGTGACCACATGTCCGACAAACTGGGGAATGGATCCTTTATGTGCTCTTGATTTTCTGGAAGAAAAGATGTTTCAGGAATTTCCCTTAGGTGTGATCCGGGACAGACAGGAGGGATAATATTATATGGAAAGAAATTTATTGGTTGCAGGATTCGGAGGACAGGGAATTATGCTCCTCGGCAAACTTTTATCCAACTGTGCCTGCGAAAACACAGACAAAAATGTTACGTTTTTTCCCTCCTATGGAGCAGAGCAGAGAGGAGGAACGGCAAATTGTTATGTGGTAGTCTCTGACGATATGATTGGAGCGCCGGTAGCGGACGCCATGGAAGATCTGATTGTGATGAATGAGCCTTCTCTCAGGAGATTCCTTGGAAAGTTAAAACCGGGAGGAAATCTGTTCGTAAACAGCTCCATTGTAAATTGCAGCGTGGAACGGAAAGATATCCATGTGGTAGAGGCTCCGGTAACAGAGATGGCGTTGGAAATGGGAAATGCCAAGGTGCTGAATTTGATTATGTTGGGCGTTTATGTAGGATATACACAGATCCTGCCGCCGGATCTGATTCTGAAAACGATCGGGGAAAAACTTGGAGGGAAACCGCAATTGCTGTCTTTAAACAAAGAAGCATTCTATAGAGGCCTGGAGATCGGCCGAAAGGAAAGATAGAAATTCCTATTTTGTAGTGGTTTCCATGAAAAAAATGCGTTATAATTATCAAAGATGCCTTTCCTGTGAACAGTAGAAGGAAAAAGAAAAGGATATAAGAAGAGGTAACTTATGGTAAGAAAAATTGTCAGACAGTCTTTGTCTGAGCAAGCATACGCATTGATTATTGATAAAATCCGAAAAGGTGAACTTAAGCCAGGAGACCGGATTAACATTGAAGAATTTGCCAAAGAGATCGGAGTGAGCCGGACACCAATGCGGGAGGCGGTCAACCGCCTGATACAGAATGGATTTCTGGAAAGTAAACTGAATGTGGGTCCCAGTGTGGCAGAGTACAACCGCAAGGAGACCATGGATCTGATCCAGACGAATACGATTCTGACAAATGAAGTGATGAAGCTGGTGTTTCAGAATCCGATTTCGACGAAACTGAAGAAGAAAATGCTGGAAATTGTAGAAAAACAGAAAAAATTCCTGGAGGAGGGCAAAGAACAGGATTTTTTTCTGTATTCTATGGAATTTCATTACAAGCTGATTGAAGCATGCCCAAATGAGAAATTAAAAAAATTTGCCATGGATGCGCAGATGCAGATCGGAATCGGGGTTTTTCAGTATCAGGAAAATGATCAGATTCGCGAAAGGAGTCTGGAGGAGCACCGGGAACTGGCGGTGCTGCTCCAGGAAGACCGTAAAGAAGAGTTTTTGGATCTTTTGTGGCGGCATAACGAAAATCCGTTGAATTTCTTCCGTGAGCGCAAGACCGAAGAAAACTCTTGAATTTTCCCGGACGGCGTTTTATAATGAATCCAGAATAAAAAGAAATTCTTCGGGGCAGGGTGATTCGAAGAAGGTCGAAGACCGGATTCGGAAATTCCCTACCGGCGGTATAGTCCGCGAGCCTTCGGGCCGATTTGGTGCGATTCCAAAACCGACAGTATAGTCTGGATGAGAGAAGAAAGTTCGAAAACGCAGATAGATGTTTTTGGGCCCTGGGAATTTTCCCGGGGCGTTTTTTCTTTTGAGAGCATCTATGGAAGTATGACTCTATTCTTGAGCAAGAATTTCCTTTTATTTGAAAATAATTTTTCTAAAAGGAGAGTGTGACATGAGTGAACAGGTAATCCGGAACACCCGGGTGGTGAATCGCAGTAAGACAAGAAACTTGGTACAGGTGGCTATGCTGGGAGCAGTTGCAGGAGTTTTAATGAACTTTGAATTTCCGCTTCCTTTTCTGGCGCCGCCTTTCTATCAGATGGACTTTTCAGAGATCCCGGTTCTGCTGGGAGCTTTTGCCATGGGACCTGCAGCAGGCGTGGTGATTGAGCTGATTAAAATTTTACTGCATTTTGTGCTGCATGGAAGTACGACGGCAGGTGTGGGAGAGCTGGCGAACTTTATTTTCGGCTGTGCGTTTGTGGTTCCGGCAGGGCTGATTTACCGGTATCATCACAGAAAGACGAGGGTGCATGCTCTGATGGGAATGGCAGCGGGGATTTTGCTGACGACCGTACTGGCATGTTTCATCAATACGTTTGTGCTGCTTCCGGTCTACGGAAAAGCTTTCGGTATGCCGGTGAGCGCGTTTATCGAGATGGCGCAGGCCGTTCATGCGTCGGTGAACAGTCTCTTTACCTTTGCGGTATTGATTCTGGTTCCTTTCAATCTGTTTAAATATGTGATTGTATCACTGATTGTATTTTTTATCTATAAGAGAGTTCGAGTTGTTTTAAAAGGAGACTGACAGAAAAATGGGTGTAATCAATGACGTGCGGAAACTCACGGATTTATCGTATGTAAATCTGTATCAGCTGAAGGCGACCAGTATTCACGACACACCGGTGGTGTACAATGTGGCTTCCAGAGCCAGGGATGTCTCGCAGCTGAAACTGAAAACCCACGAAAACCAGGCGGATGGAGTGATTATTTACAGCCTGTACGGGGAGAAGAGGGATCGGGTGGTTCTGGTGCGTCAGTACCGTTACACATTGGACGACTATATTTATGAATTTCCGGCGGGGCTGGTGGAGCCGGGAGAGGATTTTCATCAGGCTGCGGTCCGGGAACTTAGAGAAGAGACCGGGCTGGAGCTGGAGCCGGTTCCGGTGGAGAACAGCTATGAAAAACCTTATTTTACCACGATTGGGATGACGGATGAGTCCTGTGCCACAGTTTATGGCTATGCCAGCGGTACGGTTACCAAAGAGGGACAGGAGGATTCCGAGGAGATTGAGATTGTCCTGGCAGACCGCCGGGAAGTCCGAAGGATTCTGCGGGAGGAAAATGTGGCCATCATGTGCGCATACATGCTGATGCATTTCCTGGACGAAACCAGAGATCCTTTTGCATTTTTGAATTATTGAGAACAAAAGAAAGCCATTTGACGATTGGATCGTTGAATGGCTTTTTGAATGTGATAAAAAGACAGAAAGACGGCAGACAAAGATCTTTCGGCATATAATAATAGAAAAAAGACTGAGGGGATGAGGGTCTGGCCAGTCAGAAAATTGACAACCTGCTGGGACTCGCCATGGATTCCAGCGCACGTGAGAGAGAAAAATCCCTGGATCTGAACGTGGGGTATGATCCGCAGAATCGGCTTTGGGACGTGATTGTAAAATATACGGGGAATATTCGGGAATTGGAGAGCGATACGGTGACGGTGGTTCCCCTCCTGAACGGATATGCGGTAGTGACTCTTCCGGAAAGCGAAATCCGGCAGCTTTCCAGTCTGACGGAGGTGGAATATATCGAAAAGCCCAAAAGACTTTTTTTCGCGGAGGCTTCCGGAAAAGAGATCTCCTGTATTCCGCAGATTCAAAGGGAGCCTTACAGTCTGACCGGGCGGGAGGTGTTGGTAGGAATCGTGGATTCCGGGGCAGACTATCGGCACCCGGATTTTTGCCGGGAAGATGGAAGCAGCCGGATTTTAAGGCTCTGGGATCAGACGGTTTCAGGAAAACCGCCGCAGGGATATCGCACGGGAACTGTGTATACGAAGCAGGAAATAGACCGGGCGCTGGAGCTTCCCAGGGAAGAGGGGGATCAAATCGTTCCCAGCCGGGATCTCAGCGGACACGGTACTTCGGTTCTGGGGATTGCCGCGGGAAATGGCCGGGGGCTGGGAGGAACACGCCGGGGGATCGCCTTTGAAAGTGATCTGCTGGTGGTGAAGCTTGGAACACCCCGGGAGGATTCTTTTCCGCGGACGACGGAGCTGATACAAGGGGTGGATTATCTGATCCGCCAGTCGCTGCTTCTGCAAAGACCCATCGCCATCAATCTGAGTTTCGGAAATAATTATGGGTCTCATCAGGGGACCTCCCTGCTGGAGACGTATCTGGATCAGGTATCGGATATGGGCCGGTGCTGCATATGCGTGGGAACCGGAAATAACGGAAACCAGCCCCTGCACACTTCCGGGACTCTGGCCCGGGGGCAGACGGCACGAATTGAGATTGCGGTCGCTTCCTATGAGCGTATGCTCAATATCCAGCTTTGGAAATCCTATGTGCAGGATTTTGACATCTATCTGGTGCATCCCTCCGGCAGGAGGATCGGACCGCTCTATGAACAGCTCGGGACCCAGAGACATGTTCTGAGACAGACCGAGCTTTTAATTTATTACGGGGAGCCCAGTCCCTATCAGCTGGCGCAGGAAATCTATATGGATTTCATTCCGGAGGACACTTATGTGGACGAAGGCGTCTGGCAGATTCTGCTGGAAGCCAGGAGCACCGATGAGAGTCGGTATGATCTGTGGCTTCCGGGCGGCGGTGTGCTGAATCCCGGGACAGGATTCTATCAGCCGTCCCCGGATTTCACTCTGACCATTCCGTCCACCGCCAGGAAGGTGATCTCTGTGGGTGCGTACGATTCCCGTTATCTGCAGTATGCGGATTTTTCCGGGAGAGGAGAGATATTCCAGGGATGGAACATGAAACCGGATCTGGCGGCTCCCGGGGTAGACATTCCGGCGCCGAGACCCGGAGGCGGGTACGGTCTGGTCACCGGGACCTCTTTTGCGGCGCCCTTTGTGACCGGAAGCGCGGCGCTTTTGATGGAATGGGGAATTGTCCGGGGAAATGATCCCTATTTATATGGAGAAAAAATGAAAGCATATCTGCAGAAAGGAGCGGTTCCGCTCCCGGAATTTTCCAGTTATCCGAATCCGTACGTGGGGTACGGAGCTTTGTGCGCCCGCAACAGTCTTCCCGGGATAAAATGACTGCGGAATGTAAAATTCAGGCAAATCTTTTTGCGCATAATGTATATTTTTTCGTGCAAATATACGTTTGGACTAGATAATATAGCTAATATATGTTATATTTAAACGTGTATTAGGTGCAGAACTGGGTTATTTGCTTATCCCTGTTTTTCTTCAGGTGCAGAGGTTGAAAAAAGCGGATAGTGGCAGATAAATGCAAAGTTTGCGAATCAATTGATAAGGAAGGTGAGCAATTGGAAAACTATACCAAGTATAAGTTGAAAGAGCACGATGAACTGGCGTCTGTGCTGGCCGACAGAGATAATCTGTTTGTCGTTGCTTGTAACAAGTGCTTCAAAGAATTTGAGACCATCGACGAACCAGATTGTGGGGAGTTCGAGAATATTGCTGCCGAGCAGGGGAAGACCGTTGTAGGTACTGCAAAGGTTGATTTTCTGTGCAATAAGATCCAGACAGAGAAGAAGCTGCAGGATCTGATTCCGGAAGGAGCAGAGAATATCTTTGTGATCTCCTGTGGTCTGGGAATTCAGACTGTTGCGGATATAGCAGGAAAACCCGTATTTGCGGCCAGCAATTCCCTGAATTATACGGGACATCACGGCATGGCCCTGACCAAGAAAAGCTGTGATGCGTGTGCACAGTGCTATCTGAACGTTACCGGCGGTATCTGCCCGATCGTAGACTGTTCCAAGAGTCTGGTGAACGGACAGTGCGGCGGCGCGAAGAACGGAAAATGTGAAGTTGACAGTGAGAAAGACTGTGCATGGGAGAAGATTTACCAGAGACTGGAGAAACAGGGACGCCTTCAGGAATTCCTGGATCAGCCGGTACAGGTGAGAGACTACTCCAAAGTGAATTTCAAAGTGGTTCAGGATTATGTAAAATCTGTTCGTGAGAACAGACTGGACGGATACTATGGCGGCGTTCATCCTTCAGAGCGCAAGGAATTCAGCGAGCATCTGGCACTGGAGAGATTCCCGGAGCCGGAGACCGTGGTGATTCCGCTGTCCATGCATGCAGGCGCTCCGGCGAATCCTGTGGTACAGGTGGGCGACGAAGTGAAAGTCGGACAGAAGATTGCGGAGGCTGCGGCCTTTATCAGCAGTCCGGTGCACTCCAGCGTCAGCGGAAAAGTGATCGCGATCGAGTCACGGCCGCATGCCACCAGAGGCGAATGCATGTCCATCATTATTCAGTCCGATGGAAAGAATACTCTGCACGAATCTGTAAAACCGAACAAAGACCTTGACAGCCTGACACCGGATGAGATCGTTCAGATTGTCCGTGAAGCCGGAATTGTCGGCATGGGCGGCGCGGGATTCCCGACCGATGTGAAGCTGAAACCCGCGAAACCGGTGGATACCATTCTGCTGAACGGCTGTGAGTGTGAGCCGCTTCTGACTGCGGACCACAGAGTGCTTCTGGAGTTCGCGGATGATGTCATCTATGGCCTGAAAGCGATTATCAAGACAGTGGGCGCCGAGAAGGGTATCATTGTCATTGAGGATAATAAACCGGATGCCATCGAGCTGATGCAGGCGAAGACGGCAGATCTCGAGAATATCGAGGTTGTGGTTGCGAAGACGAAATATCCGCAGGGCGCTGAGAAGATGCTGATCAAACGTGTGATGGGCAGACAGGTTCCCCGCGGCGGACTGCCTGCAGATGTGGGATGCGTTGTCAGCAACATCAGTACCACAAAAGCAATTTCCGACGCGATTCAGAAAGGTATGCCTCTGATTGAGCGTGTTGTGACAGTGACTGGCGAGAAGATTAAGAAACCGGGCAATTACATTGTGAAGATCGGTACCAATGTGAAAGATCTGATCGATTACTGCGGCGGCGTGACCAGTGATGATGTCACCATTAAATCCGGCGGCCCGATGATGGGATTCGATCTTCCGAATGTGAACGTTCCGATTATGAAAGGTTCCAACGGTATCATCGCGATCGAGACCGATCATACGGTGGAGCAGGCATGTATCAAGTGCGGACGATGCGTGGATGTCTGTCCGATGGAACTGACACCGCTGTATTTCTCGAAATATGCGGATGAGCAGAACTGGCAGGGCATGAAGGACCGGAACGTTATGGATTGTATCGAGTGCAGATGCTGCGAATACATTTGTTCCTCCAAGATTCCATTGGTTAGCAAGATTAAAGCCGGAAAAAGTGCGGTAAGGGAGATGAAGTGATATGTTAATTACTCAGTTAAAATCGAAAGAAACGATCGCATCACTGGTAGACGGAAAGAAAGTTTTTGTCATTAACTGCCACGGATGTAAAGAAGTTCATTTCCCGGAAAAAGAAGCCGTAGAACTGGAAAAAGAACTGGCTGCTGACGGGAAGTTGACGGGAGTTATCACAACGGATTACATCTGTAATCCTGACAATATGAAGTTGCGCCTTGAGAAACACATGGATGAGATCAACGCCGCGGATATGGTGCTGGTACTCTCCTGTGGAGTTGGCGTTCAGACCATCGCGGAGTATCTTGAGGATAAGAGAGTATGCGCGGCCTGCGATACCTATCCTCTGCCCGGATATCAGGGAGTGACTCCTCTTGAGTACGATTGTGATCAGTGCGGAGAGTGCTATCTGAACCTGACCGGAGGAATCTGTCCGATTACGGCCTGCTCCAAGAGTCTGGTGAACGGACAGTGCGGCGGTTCCAAGAACGGCAAGTGTGAAGTGGACAGCAATATGGAGTGCGGCTGGGAACGCATTTACAGACGGCTGGCACAGGTTGGACGTCTGGATGTATTGAAATGTCCGACTCAGATCCGCAACTTCGCGACGGATGATGAAGTGTCAAAATAGAGAAACTGTTGAAATATATAAGAGTAGGAGCAATGTATAATGAAAATTACTGAGTTATTTGAACGTGGTGAATTTGTAGTTTCTGCGGAAGTAGGCCCGCCAAAAGGAATTCATATTGAACATTTGGTGGAAGAGGCGAAAACATATTTGAGCGGCATTACGGCGGTTAACGTGACAGATAATCAGTCCTCCGTTATGCGCCTTGGTTCTCTCGCAACCTGTAAAGCTCTGAAAGATGAGGGACTGACCCCGATCTTCCAGATCACCTGCCGTGACAGAAACCGTATCGCGCTGCAGTCTGATATTTTAAGCGCGGCAATGCTGGGAATCGAGAACCTTCTTCTGCTGACCGGCGACCATACCAAAATGGGAGATCATCCGCAGGCAAAACCGGTGTTTGACCTGGATTCTGTTTCTCTGATCCATACGGTGAAGAAACTGGAAGAGGGAGAAGACCTGGGCGGAAACAAACTGGTTGGCGAGCCGCCGAAATTCGCGAAAGGAGCGGTTGTTTCTCCGTGCAGCGATTCTGTGGATTCACAGCTTGCGAAAATGGAGCGCAAAGTTCGCGCAGGCGCAGACTATTTCCAGACACAGGCAGTTTATGAGCCGGAGAAATTCATCAAATTCATGGAGAAAGCAAAACAGTTCGGCAAACCGGTTCAGTTGGGAATCGTAATCCCGAAATCTGCCGGAATGGCAAAATACATGAACGACAATGTTGCCGGAATCCATGTTCCGCAGGAGATGATCGACGAGCTCAAGAAAGACAAAGAAAAGACAAAAGCAGGCATCACCGGCGTGGAGATTGCCGCACGTATCATCAAAGAATGTAAACCTTACTGCCAGGGTGTACATATCATGGCTCTTGGATGGGAGTCCAAAGTGCCGGATCTTCTGAAACTGGCTGAGATTTAAAAAATAAAAAGTGGCCGAAAGTTTTTGAACTTTCGGTCATTTTTTTTACTTATCCTTTGACAAACGCGAAGATTCTATTTACAATAGCAACAGTGACAGAGCGTAAAAAGGAGTATCGTTATGAAAGCATGGGAAAAAAATGTGCGAAAAGTAGTTCCCTATACACCTGGCGAACAGCCCAATGAGCCGGATATGATCAAGCTGAATACCAATGAAAATCCCTATCCGCCTTCTCCCAGAGTGGGAAGCGTGGAAGACGTTGGATTTATCGGCCATGCGGCTGTATCCGGATCCCACGGCCGGTGTGCTGGTGGAAGCCATTGCTTCCGAGTACGGGGTGAAAAAAGAGCAGATATTCGTGGGCGTTGGCTCTGACGATGTGCTTGCCATGGCGTTTCAGGCGTTTTTTAATTCTGACAGACCGATTCTGTTTCCGGATATTACGTATTCCTTTTATGATGTCTGGGCAGAACTGTTTCGGATTCCTTACCGCTGTCCGAAGCTGAATGAGAAGTTCGAAATCGTGAAAGAAGATTATATGCAGGAGAATGGAGGCATTGTCTTCCCGAATCCGAACGCTCCCACAGGAATCCAGATGCCGCTGGAGGATATCGAGGCGATTGTGCGCGCGAATCCGGATGTGGTTGTGATCGTGGATGAGGCTTATGTGGATTTCGGGGCACAGTCAGCGCTCCCCCTCGTGGAACGGTATGAGAATCTTCTGGTGGTGCAGACTTTCTCGAAATCCCGCTCCATGGCAGGAATGCGTATCGGCTATGCTTCGGCAGTGAGAAACTGATCCGGTATCTGAATGATGTGAAATATTCTTTTAACTCCTACACCATGAACCGGACTTCGCTGGTTCTGGGAGCGGCCTGTGTGGCGGACCGGGAATATTTCCGCGAGACGGTGGATAAGATTCAGAAGACGAGAGAGTGGACGAAGGGCGAGCTTAAGAAGCTGGGCTTTGAGTTCGCGGACTCCAAGGCGAATTTTATCTTTGCGACACACCCGGACTGTCCGGCAAAAGAGCTGTTTGAAGCGCTCAGGGAGCGTCACATCTATGTGAGATATTTCCCGAAACCCCGCATTGATCAGTATCTGCGGATTACTGTGGGGACACCGGAGGAGATGGAGATTTTTATTGATTTTCTGAAAAAAAATTTTGAGAGATAGTGGAGGATGATATGGAGTCACTGGTGCATTGGTTTACCGTTAACTTATCCCCTTATATTTCGGAATACGCGGTGATTTTTATTATTTCGCTTTTCCCGATTCTGGAAGTCCGCGGAGGGCTTCTGGCCGCAAGTCTGCTGCAGATTCCGGAGATTCAGGCGATTCCCATCTGTGTGCTGGGAAATATTCTGCCGATCCCGTTTATTCTGCTGTTCATCCGCCAGATTTTTAAGTGGATGAAGAAAGTCAGCATCTTCCGGGGACTGATCGAGAAGCTGGAAAAGAGGGCTATGGGAAAGAGCGACACCATTCGAAAAGCGGAATTCTGGGGCTTGCTGATCTTCGTCGGGATTCCCCTGCCGGGAACCGGAGCCTGGACCGGAGCGCTGATTGCCTCCCTTCTGGAGATTGATATCAAGAAATCTTCTCTGGCGATCTTAGGCGGAATTGCCATGGCGACGGTGATTATGTATGTGGTTTCCTACCTGATTGTGGGGAATATTGTGAGTTGATTCAAGGGGCTTTCACACTGGGGACGGTGCTGAGAGCTCTTTTGCTGTAAGCGTTTGGAAATGGAGGAGAGCAGACATGGATGTAAAGACATTTCAGCAGAAGCTGGAGAAGATTGTGGCCTTTGGAAAGGCGCAGGGCAATGAGATTTCTCTGGAACAGATCCGGAATCTCATGGGAGAGGATCAGCTGGAGGACGCGCAGATCGGGAAAATCGCGGCGTATTTAAAAACTTTGAATATTCTCTGCAGGGACGCAGAAGAGAGCGGGGAAAGTGTTCCGGAAGCGGAACCTGTGCCGGAGGCGGATCCTCTGAGCGTGGAAGAGAAACAGTATCTGAAAGAGTATCAGGAGACCTTGAAAGAAGTCACGCCTGCCAAAGAGGGAGAGGTTTTGGGGCTTTACCGGGACATGGAGGCGGGAAACCGCCAGGCAGCCGCAAGACTGGCGGAGCTTTTTTTGCCGCAGGTGATCCGGATCTGTCAGGAGCTGCATCGGAGGGATTATTTCCTGGGCGATATGATTCAGGAGGGAAATATGGCGCTTATGGCAGCTTTGCAGGAATGGAGCCCCGAAGGGGAGCCGGGGGCATGGCTGGAAGAACAGATCCGGCGCGGGCTTTCCCGCAGCATCAAGGAGAAAGAGCAGCAGGCCTTTGAAGATGAAGTTCTGGTGGAAAAAGTGCAGAGGCTGGAAAAGGCGGTCCGGGAGCTCTCGGAAGATGGTGAACGGAAATTTAGTCTGAATGAGCTGGCGGTGATTCTGGATATGGATGTGGAGGAGATCCGGGATGTCCTGCGGCTTACAGGGGATGATCAGTAGAGAGGCTGCATAAAAGGAACGGAAAGCGTATATGCTAAAAACAGGCAGCTCCGGGCGGCGGTGAAGATCGGTATCAGCCGCGCGGGAAGCCAAAAACATGAGACGGAGGGATTTCCTGTGATGGGGATATTGACGGCATTGCTTTCCGGCGCTTTGATGAGTGTGCAGGGGGTATTGAACACGGAGGTGACGAAACAGACCAGTCTGTGGGTTTCCACCGGCTGGGTTCAGCTTTCGGCGTTTGCGGTCTGTCTGCTGGCCTGGTTTTATAACGGAAGGCCGAGCGCGGCGGCTCTGCTCCAGGTGGAGAATAAATATACTCTCCTGGGAGGCGTGATCGGCGCTTTCATCACCGTGACCGTGATTCAGAGTATGAGTCAGCTTGGACCGGCGAGAGCGGCGATGCTGATTGTGATTTCTCAGCTGGCAGTGGCTTATCTGATCGAGCTTTTCGGCCTCTTCGGTGTGGACCGCCAGGCTTTCGAGTGGAAGAAGATTCTGGGTCTGGGCCTGGCTGTCGCAGGCATTGTGATTTTTAAATGGGAAAAATAGAAAGTAAATACGGTACAGAAGAATCTTTGAAGGACTACTTGTAATTATCGGGTAAATTCGTTAAAATAAGAATGGTTATGTATCGTTGTCGGGGACTTTGCAATGTTTTTTGCAAAGGAGAAGACAATTATGCGCAGGAAATGGAAAAAGATCTTATGCTGCTTGGCAGTTTCTCTTTCCCTGGCGTTTCTGTCCGGAGGCTGCGGGGAAGAAGAGGAGCTTGTGCTGACGGAGGAAGGCGAAGAAAGCCGTGCAGAAGAGACAGCAGAGGCGTCCCCGGAGGAACCGGAAGAAGAGCCGCAGGAGATTTGCGTGGATCTGGGCGGCGCTGTGGCGAATCCGGGAGTTTATTTTCTGGAGGAAGGGAGCCGTCTGTATCAGGCCGTGGAAATGGCCGGCGGGTTCACTCCGGAAGCTGCGGTGTCTGCTTTGAATCAGGCGCAGATTCTAAGTGACGGTCAGCAGATCCGGGTTCCCACCCAGGAAGAGGTGGAAAATCAGCCGGAGCTGGCAGAGACAGGGAATGGAACCGATGTCTCGCAGGGAGCAGGCGGCAAGGTGAATATCAATACCGCAGATGCGCAGGAACTGATGACTTTAAATGGGATCGGAGAGGCCCGGGCACAGGCGATTATCGACTACCGGGAGGAACAGGGCGGTTTCGCCAGTCCGGAACAGATTATGGAAGTCAGCGGCATTGGCGAGGGAATATACAGTCGTATTGAAGACCAAATTGCAGTAGAATAGGAGAAAGATTTATGAGTAAAAAGGTATTGGTAGTAGATGACGAGAAGCTGATAGTGAAAGGAATCCGCTTCAGTCTGGAACAGGATGACATGGAAGTGGACTGTGCCTATGACGGAGAGGAAGCGCTGGAACTGGCGCAGAAAAATCATTATGACATCATTCTGCTGGATCTGATGCTTCCCAAAATGGACGGGCTGGAAGTGTGTCAGCAGATCCGGGAATTTTCGGATGTGCCGATCGTGATGCTGACAGCCAAGGGTGAGGATATGGATAAAATCCTGGGACTGGAGTACGGAGCCGATGATTATATTACCAAACCTTTCAATATTCTGGAAGTAAAGGCGCGTATCAAGGCGATTATGAGACGGGCCCATCAGGAGGCGAAGACCCAGGAGAAAGCCAAGACTGTTCAGGTGGGCGATCTGAAGATGGACTGCGAGAGCCGCAGAGTTTTCATCGGAGAGAAGGAGATTAATCTCACGGCGAAAGAGTTTGATGTTCTGGAACTTCTGGTGTTCAATCCCAATAAGGTCTACAGCCGGGAGAATCTTCTCAATATTGTCTGGGGCTATGAATATCCCGGCGATGTGAGAACGGTGGACGTACATATTCGAAGACTGCGTGAAAAAATCGAGAAAAACCCCAGCGAGCCAAAATACGTGCATACGAAATGGGGAGTCGGATACTATTTTCAGGCTTAGTTCAGAGAGAAAGACGAGGGGCAGGAGAATTCCGAATACGGGGGTTCTCCTGCGTTTCTGACTTTGAGGAATAGAAGATGAAGAAAAAAGGGATAAAATCAAAATTTTTCAGGAGCCTTCGTTTCCGTATTATGATCATACTGTTTATTCTGGGAATTGTGCCAAGTGTGATTGTGGCGGCCGGGATCATCGGAACTTATGAGGACCGGGCGGTTTCCCTCCGTATCAGCAATGTGAAAAATCAGTGTGACATCATATCCGATATGCTGATCCATGAGGGGTATATGGAGGATCCGAGCTCTGTACCCATCAACAGTAAGCTGGAGATGTTTTCCAGTGTCTACAGCGGCCGTGTGATGGTGGTGAATCTGGATTTTAAAATTATCAAAGATACCTACAATCTGGATGAGGGCAGGACCCTGATCTCAGAGGATGTCTTCCGCTGTTATCAGGGAGAGGTGAGCACCCAGTACAACCGGGACAGTCAGTTCCTGGAGATGGCTTTTCCCATTCAGGGGGAAAAGGAGGACGAGATCTACGGCGTGGTGTTTGTCAGTGCCTCTACCAATGAGATTGCCACCAGCATTGATGTGCTGGAACAGCGGGCGATTCTGATCCTGGGAATCATTTCGATTCTGGTGATTGTTCTCGGCTATGCGCTCTCAGCGATTCTTGTCCGGCCGCTGGCGAGGGTGACCAAAGCCATCGAGGATCTGACGGATGGCTACCAGAAAGACGAAATCTCCGTGACGGACTATACGGAAACCGAGTTGATTACAGACGCGTTCAACAAGATGCTGAGCCGCATGAAGGTGCTGGACGATTCCCGGCAGGAATTCGTATCCAACGTGTCCCATGAGTTGAAGACACCCATGACGTCCATGAAAGTTCTGGCGGATTCCCTGGTGGGCCAGGAGAATGTTCCGGAAGAGCTCTATCAGGAATTTCTCCAGGATATCACGGTGGAGATTGACCGGGAAAACAAAATCATCAATGACCTTCTGTCCCTGGTGAAGCTGGATAAGAAAGCTTCGGATCTGAATGTGGAACATCTGAACATCAATGATCTTCTGGAAGCGATTCTGAAAAGGCTGCGGCCCATCGCGGACAAGCGGAATATTGATCTGATTCTGGACAGTTTCCGTCCGGTGGACGCGGACGTGGATGAGGTGAAATTCACACTTGCCATCAGCAACCTGGTGGAAAACGGCATCAAGTACAACGTGGATGACGGCTGGGTACGTGTGTCCCTGGACGCGGATTACAAGTATTTCTATGTGACGGTGGCGGACTCCGGAATGGGAATTCCGGAGGATCATATCGAGAGAATTTTCGAGCGGTTTTACCGCGTAGATAAATCTCATTCCAGAGAAATCGGCGGCACAGGACTTGGCCTTGCGATCACCAAGAGCGCGGTTCTGATGCATCATGGAGTGATCAAAGTATTCAGCAAGGAGGACGAGGGAACTACATTTTCCGTGAGAATTCCTCTGTCCTATATCCCGTCATAGGAGGTGGACCGTGATGAAAAAATGGATGCTTTTTTTGCTGGCGGCTGTCCTGTGTCTCGGGGGATGCGGCGCACTCAGCGCGGAAAAAGAAGAACAGACAGAAAATGTGGAAGACGGTTCCTATCTGCTTTATTATATGAATGTGGATGAGACCGGGCTGGAAAGGGAGACTTTCAAGCCGGAGTCGGAGGAAACGGATGCTCTGGTGCAGGAGATGCTGGAACGGCTGGATAATGAAGAGCCGAAGAATGAGATGCTTGCCCTGCTTCCCAAGGATGTGGATATCAATTCCTATGCGCTCAGGAAAAATTCCGTGGTGATTGATTTCAACAAAAATTATCGGCAGATGGGAACTGTCCGGGAACTTCTGGCGCGGGCCGGCATCGTGAAGACGTTAATCCAGGCGCCGGAAATCCAGAACGTGGAGTTTACCGTGGATGGAGAAGCGGTGGTGGATTCCAACGGCGATCCGGTGGGCGAGATGAACGCGAACACATTTGTGGAATATACCGGCACGGATATCAATAATTACCAGTATACGACATTGACGCTGTATTTCACCAATGAGGCCGGCGACAAGCTTTTGCCGGAACAGCGTAATGTCTATTACAGCAGCAACCTTCCCCTGGAACGTGTGGTAATGGAACAGCTGCTGAAAGGTCCGCGGGAGACGGATATGCAGCGGACGCTGTCGGAAGAAGTGAATGTACTGAGCGTAACGGTTTCCGACGGGATCTGTTATGTAAATTTCGGAGAGTCTTTTGTGGACAGCGCGCTTCCGGTTCAGGAGAGTATACCGATCTATTCCATCGTGAACTCCCTGGTGGATTCCTGCGGCATCAAGCAGGTGAAAATCTCTGTGGAAGGCGAGAGTAAAATGATTTTCCGCGAAACCATGAATCTGGATCAGTTTTATGAGAAAAACGAGGATTTAATTCAGCAAGAGGAGGAGTAATTGAGAAGGAGACCTTTGTGTATCCTCTGTCTGCTCCTGATGGCTGCAATCGGGACGGCGGATCTGTGCGGCCTTTCCTGGTTCCGGGAGAGGCCGCTGACAGCCGGCCAGGAATCACAGGTTTTGGGACAAACTGTGATCGCAGAAGGAATTCTGCGGGAGAAGGTAGAGAAAGATACAAGCTTTTCTGTTTATCTGGATCGTACAATTCTGACATTTCAGTCAACAACCATTCCAATTGAAAATACAAAAATTTATATGGACGAGAAAGTCACATTTCCAAGAGGGACGAGACTGCGTGTGCGAGGGACACTCCATGAAATCGAGACACCGCGAAATCCCGGGGAATTTGACAATCCTATTTATTATGAGACCCAGGGGATTTACTATACCATGGCAGAAGGTAAGGTTCTGGGGTATTCGGAAAATCCGCACTGGTACGGAAGGCTTCTGGAGTGTGTCAGGGAGAGCCTGGCAGACTGTCTGGAAGAGATCAGCGGAAAACATGCCGGGATTTTCCAGGCGATACTTCTGGGAGATAAAACCGATCTGGACACGCAGATCCGCAGCCAGTATCAGATGGCGGGGATTGTGCATATTCTTGCCATCTCGGGACTCCACCTGTCCATTTTGGGAACCGGTTTTTTCAAGATTCTGAAACGGATAGGGGCCGGAAACGGGCTGGCAGGAGTTCTGGCGCTGTGTGTGATCATTCCATATGGGGTGCTGACCGGCGGCAGTGTGGCGACCATGCGGGCAGTGATCATGTTTCTGATCGGGATCGGAGCCAGGATAACCGGAAGGAGCTATGATCTTTTGTCGTCTCTGTCGGTGGCGGCGGTTCTGATTCTTCTGGATTGTCCGGCCTGTCTGTATTACAGCGGTTTTCAGATGTCCTTTGGCGCGGTTCTCGGCCTTGGATGGATTCTTCCGATTCTGCTGGAGAGTTTCGGGGGCAGCCGTAAGCTGGAGCCGCTTCTGAGCGCGGCTGCGGTGCATCTGGTTATGATTCCGCTTCTTTTGTACTCTTTCAGCGAAGTTTCACTTCTCGGGATTTTCCTGAATCTTCTGGTGATTCCCACGGTTTCGGGGGTTCTGGTCAGCGGACTGGCCGGTGCGGCTGCAGGGCTTTGCATTCCCCTTCTGGGGAAAATTCTGATTTTCCCGGGGCGGTGCCTTCTGGCACTTTACAATGGCCTTGGCGCCCTGTGCTGCCGTTTCCCTTTCTGCACCTGGGTGGGCGGAAAACCGGAAATCTGGCAGATGGCGCTTTACTATCTGTTGTTGATTCTGCTGATGGAAGTTCTGCGCAGGACCAAAAGAAAAGAACAGCCGCTCAAAAGATGCGGGAAAGGAGTTCTGGCCGGGGTTTATCTGTTTTCCCTGGCGGTGCTCTCCTGGAGGGATCACAGTGGCCTGCGGATTACAGTGCTGGATGTGGGACAGGGAGATGGAATCGTCTGGGAAAAAGAAGACGGATCCTGTTTCCTGGTGGACGGAGGCAGCAGCAGTCAGTCTATGGTGGGGAGTTACCGGATTCTTCCTTATGTGAAAAGCAGGGGGATTTCCAGAATTCAGGCGGCGTTCGTCACACATACAGATGAAGACCATTGCAGCGGAATCCGGGAAATACTGGAAGCTCAGACGGCGTATACGACTTCCGTCAGGATTGAGCGGCTGGTTCTGCCTGCCTGGAAACAGAAACCGGAGTCTTACGCGCGGCTGGAAGCGCTGGCCATAGAAGCGCAGGTACCGATCACCTATGTGAAGGCGGGGGACAGGCTGAAATCCGGGAAGCTGAACCTGTCTGTACTGAATCCCGGTCCGGATTTCGAGGAGGAAGATGGAAATGGGGGCTCAATCGTACTGCAGGCAGAGTATGGGGAATTTTGCGGACTTTTTACCGGGGATATCGGAGAGGAACAGGAGGAATTGATTTTGGAACAGGTGCAGCCCTGTTCGTTTCTCAAAGTAGCCCATCATGGTTCGAAAAATTCCAGCTGTGAAGATTTTCTGGAAAAGATTCACCCGGTAATCAGCGTGATTTCTGTGGGGGAGAAGAATCTGTATAACCATCCGCATCCGGATGCGGTCCGGCGGCTTGAAAAATGGAGCAAAGAGCTGCATATGACCAAAGAAGAGGGAGCCGTTCAGGTGTGGACAGACGGGCAGATAATGAGGGTGAAAGGATACTTGAAGGACGGGTGAAGTCCGTGCTATAATGACCGAAACGGTGCGTCAGCATTGGAGATATATTTTGGCAATGACGGAGGAAATGCGGTGAAGAGTATACAAGAAGACATCAAAAAAGGAGAGTTTCAGCCGGTTTATCTTCTCTATGGCGAGGAGGCCTATCTGCGGCAGCAGTACAAACAGATGCTGCTCAAGGCTCTGGTTCCGGAGGGAGACACCATGAATTTCACCCGTTATGAAGGAAAGGGAATCGAGCCCAAAGAGGTGATTGACCTGGCGGAGACCATGCCCTTTTTCGCGGAGCGGCGAGTCATCCTTCTGGAAGACACCGGCTTTTTCAAAAATAAATGCGAAGAACTCGCGGAATATCTGAAACAGCTTCCGGAATATCTGTGTATGATTTTCGTGGAGACGGAAGTGGACAAACGAAGCAAAATGTACAAGGCGGCGAAGGCAGCCGGCCGGGTGACAGAGTTCACGGTCCAGAATGTCCAGATGCTGACCAAATGGATTCTGCAGATGCTGAGCCGCGAGGGGAAAAAGATCACGCAGAAAAATATGGAGCTGTTTCTCACGAAAACAGGAACCGATATGGGAAATATCCGCATGGAGCTGGAAAAGCTGCTCGCTTACACCATGGGGCGCGATGTGGTGACGGGAGAAGATATTGAAGCGGTCTGTACTTCCCAGACTGCCAATAAGATTTTTGATATGGTGCGGGCTGTGACGGAGAAGAATCAGAAAAAAGCGTTGGATCTCTACAATGACCTGCTGACCCTGCGGGAGCCGCCCATGCGGATTCTTTTTCTTCTGGCCAGACAGTTTAACCAGCTGCTGGTGACCAAGGAAATGTCGCAGAAAGGGTATGGCCAGCCGGAGATCGCCAGTCATCTGGGCGTGCCGCCGTTTGCGGTGAGAAATAATCTGCAGATTGTCCGGAATTACCGTTCCAGCCAGCTTCGGCAGGCGGTGGAAGATTTCACGGAAGCGGAAGAGCTGGTGAAGACGGGAAGACTCGGGGATGTGCTGAGTGTGGAAATGCTGATTGTGAAATACAGTTCCTGAGAAAACAGAGTAGAAAATAAAAAAGACAGCCACTGACGGTATGGCTGTCTTTTTGCATGTTTGAAATTTATAAATCTATTAGCCGATGCTGTTAACGGCTTTGGTTAAACGAGAAATTTTTCTTGCGCAGTTGTTTTTGTGATAAACACCTTTGGATGTTGCTTTGCTGATGGTGGAAATCGCGTTCACCAGTGCAGCGTTTGCAGCCTCTCTGTCGTTCTGTGCCACTGCGGTCTCTACTTTTTTGATGGAAGTTTTAACCGCGGAGCGGATTGCTTTGTTTCTCGCAGCTTTTGTTCTGTTTACTAAAATACGTTTCTTAGCAGATTTAATGTTAGCCAATTTGTACACCTCCAATTTATTTGCGGTTCTTTGTTTTTTGTTTTATTCCAAGGAACAGACACGGACATTCCTATGGAAACATGCTTATATAGTTTAGTATAAGTCCCTGGGCTTGTCAATACATAAAACCAGAAAATCTGTAAAAAATAGTAACAAAAAGAAAACACCTGACGGTAGAAATGATGGAGGGAGAAAAATGCTGGGAAATTACAGAGTCCGGACCGATCTGGCGCTGGAAGCGACGGAGCGGTTCCGGGAAGAAGATGTGGAGATCCGGGGCGTAGCCATCCGTGAAAGCTATGATGAGGAGAAAGATATCCGTACTACAGTGGTGAAAATTGAGACTGAAAACGGAGCAAAAGCCATGGGGCGGCCTCAGGGGACGTATATTACCATCGAGGCGCCGAATCTGTCTCTTCCGGATGAAGATTATCACCGGGAGGTCTCAGAGGAAATTGCCCGTCATCTTCGCCAGCTTCTGAATCTGCAGGAGGAGACTTCAGTTC
The DNA here is from genome assembly GCA_963927715.1 of uncultured Blautia sp. Taxonomy (GTDB): domain Bacteria; phylum Bacillota; class Clostridia; order Lachnospirales; family Lachnospiraceae; genus Blautia_A. Next base: position 298,871 of record CAWVBU010000003.1, read on the forward strand.
TTGTGGTGGGGTTGGGGAACCGTGAGATCACGCCGGATGCTCTGGGGCCTCATGTCGTGGACAATATGCGTATGACCCGGCATATTATCCGGGAATACGGCGTTTCAGGAATGGGCGTACAGAAAGTGCACCGGGTCAGCGGGATTGTGCCTGGAGTTATGGCGCAGACGGGGATGGAAACCCTGGAGATCATCCAGGGAATTGTGACAGAGACGAAGCCGGAGGTGGTGATTGCCATCGACGCGCTGGCGGCCAGGAGTACCAGAAGGCTGAACCGGACCATTCAGATCACGGATACGGGAATCAATCCGGGATCTGGCGTGGGGAATCACCGGGAAGGGCTGAATGAGGAGAATCTGCAGGTGCGGGTGATCGGAATCGGGATCCCCACGGTTGTGGACGCGGCGACGATTGTCCACGATGCCATGGCACATCTTCTGGAAGCTTTGGACGAGGCGGAGCAGAAAGAATTTCTGGAAGAAATGATTTCACCTCAGCTGCACAGCCTTTTTGTAACGCCGAAAGATGTGGATGAGACCATAAAAAGACTGGGCTATACGATTTCCGAGGGATTGAATATGGTCTTTGCGCAAGTATAGAGGACTTTTGCCGGGAAGACCATCATATACATTCTAAGAGGTGGTTAAGTGAAGAGATTCCCAAAAGCGTTCTGTGTAATTCTGTGTCTGAGTCTGGCGGGGATTCCCGCAGCGAAAAAAGTGGATTTCATTTTGATACCACAGAGAATGAGCGAAGAAGTGGAACGCCTCTGGAAAAGTCTTCCGATTTATGGATATCTGCAGGAAAGAGCGGTATGGGAGCCGGAGAAAGAGGATCCTGAGACGTTTCAGAAGATCGTGGAAGCCAATGAAGCGTATCTGGAAGGAAAGGTCCTGAATGAAAATCAGGATTCTCTTTCCGGGCAGGAGGAACCGTCAGAGACAGAAGCGGAAGCTTCAAAAGAAGCCCGGGAAGAGAAGTCCGGGGAAGAGGCGGTTCAGGCAGCGGTGACGCCCCATCCGGTTCTGGATCTGTCCGCGGAGGCGCTGGCGGATTATAATTATCTGATGAGCAATTTCTTTATTCTGGATCCCAATACGCAGACCAGCCCGGAGCAGCTGAACGCAGCCAGTTTTCTGGCTGCGGATCTTACCATGAAGCAGGATAATTCGAAACCGCAGATCTTGATTTATCACAGTCATTCCCAGGAGGATTTCACAGATACCGTCCCGGGGGATCCCGGCACGACCGTGGTGGGAGTGGGAGATTATCTGACGGAACTTCTCCAGAATCAATATGGTTATCAGGTGATTCACATCACGGATTCTTTTGATATCGTGGATGGCAGGCTGGATCGGAACCAGGCTTACGATTTCGCGAGGGAGAAAGTGGAACAGGTGCTGGAGGAAAATCCTTCCATAGAGGTGGTGATTGACCTGCACCGTGATGGTGTGCCGGAAGACCGTCATCTGGTGACGGAGATTAACGGAAAACCGACGGCGCAGATCATGTGTTTTAACGGGCTCAGCTATACGGTGAACAACGGCCCTGTGGATTATCTGCCCAATCCTTATATTCAGGACAATCTGGCTTTTTCTTTTCAGCTGGAATACCAGGCTGCCCAGTACTATCCCGATTTGTACCGGGGAATTTATCTGGCAGGACTGCGTTATAATCTGCACCTGAGACCAAAGGCAATTCTGCTGGAAGCCGGGGCACAGACGAATTCGGTGGAGGAAGTGAAAAATGCCATGGAACCTTTCGCGGATATCCTGAACCGGGTGCTGACCGGACAGGGTTCCTGAAACCTGTGAAAAAAAGAATTTTGTCCGGCAGAATTCTTTTTTTATTTGATGGAATGACAAAGTCGAAAGAGCTGTGCTATAATAAATCGTTAAGAACCGAAGATGGAATATAGGAGGAGACGATTTTTGGCTACAATAGATCAAAGTAAAATCAGAAATTTCTGTATTATTGCTCATATTGACCATGGGAAATCTACCCTGGCGGATCGGATTATAGAGATGACGGGGCTGCTGACAGACCGGGAAATGCAGTCTCAGGTGCTGGATAATATGGACCTTGAGCGTGAGCGCGGAATTACCATCAAGGCTCAGGCAGTTCGAATTGTATACAGGGCAAAAGACGGGGAGGAATACATTTTTAACCTGATTGACACTCCGGGACATGTGGATTTTAATTATGAGGTGTCCAGAAGTCTGGCTGCCTGCGACGGAGCTGTGCTGGTGGTAGACGCGGCTCAGGGAATTGAGGCGCAGACTCTGGCGAATGTGTATCTTGCCCTGGATCATGATCTGGATGTGATTCCGGTGATTAATAAAATTGATCTTCCCAGCGCGGATCCCGACCGGGTCATTCATGAGATCGAAGACGTAATCGGCATTGAGGCGGAAGATGCTCCGAGGATCTCCGCGAAGACAGGAGAAAATGTTCAGGAAGTGCTGGAGCAGATTGTCCGGAAAATCCCGGCGCCTCAGGGGGACCCTTTTGCGCCTCTGCAGGCGCTGATCTTTGATTCGGTCTACGACGCGTATCGGGGCGTGATTGTCTTTTGCCGGATTAAGGAGGGAAGCGTGAGAAAAGGTACGCCGATTCTCATGATGGCGACAGGAGCCACGGCGGAAGTGGTGGAAGTCGGTTATTTCGGTGCCGGACAGCTGATCCCCTGTGAGGAATTAGGCGCAGGAATGGTCGGCTATATCACAGCCAGCATCAAAAATGTGCGGGATACCCGGGTGGGCGATACCATTACCAATCGGGATGTTCCATGCGCGGAACCGCTGCCGGGATATAAAAAGGTAAATCCTATGGTGTACTGCGGAATGTATCCGGCAGACGGGGCCAAGTATCAGGATCTGCGGGACGCGCTGGAGAAGCTGCAGCTGAACGACGCGGCCCTGCAGTATGAGCCGGAGACGTCGGTGGCCCTTGGTTTCGGATTTCGCTGCGGATTTCTGGGACTTCTGCATCTGGAAATTATTCAGGAACGTCTGGAGAGAGAGTATAATCTGGATCTGGTGACCACAGCTCCCGGTGTTATCTATAAAGTGTACAAGACCAGCGGAGAAATGTTCGAACTGACCAACCCATCAAATCTGCCGGATCCTTCGGAGATTGAGTATATGGAAGAGCCGATGGTGGACGCGGAGATCATGGTGACCACAGAGTTCATCGGAGCCATTATGGAACTTTGCCAGGAGCGCAGAGGGCAGTATCAGGGAATGGAATATATGGAAGAAACCCGTGCGCTGCTGAAATATAAGCTTCCGTTGAATGAAATTATCTATGACTTTTTTGACGCGCTGAAATCCAGATCCAGAGGCTATGCTTCTCTGGATTACGAACTGTGCGGCTATGAGCGAAGCGAGCTGGTGAAGCTGGATATTCTGGTGAACAAAGAGGAAGTGGACGCGCTGTCGTTCATTGTCCATGCGGACACTGCCTATGAGCGGGGAAGAAAGATGTGTGAAAAACTGAAAGAAGAGATCCCGCGGCAGCTGTTTGAGATTCCGATTCAGGCGGCCATCGGAAGCAAGATTATTGCCAGAGAGACGGTAAAAGCGCTGAGGAAGGACGTTCTGGCGAAGTGTTACGGCGGAGATATCACCCGTAAGAAGAAACTGCTGGAGAAGCAGAAAGAAGGAAAGAAACGAATGCGCCAGGTGGGAAATGTGGAGATCCCGCAGAAAGCGTTTATGAGTGTGTTGAAACTGGATGACAAATAAGAAAGAGACGATCCGGAAAAGGAGAACAAAGATGAAAAAAATTCCTGCAATAGTTATGTGCGGTATTCTGGCGGCATCTGTGCTTGTGGCCGGAGGCTGCGGAAAAAAGAGCGAAGAGGAAAATCAGATCAAGCAGCTGATCACCGGAACGCCGACGCCCACGGTTCAGCCGGAAGCGGACAATCCCAAGAACACGGAGACGACCGATGGGGTATCGATGACCAATGATTATCTGAACCAGAAGGAAGCCGGAGAGGTTCCCTCTATTTCGGACAATCCGAATGTCTCTTCTTCTGCAGCAGGAGAAAGTGACACTGCCTCCGGGGAAGAAGACGGCCAGATGGAGGAGACAACCGGGGAAGACACAAGCCTGGAGGACGGCTCCGGGGAAGACAGCGAGGATACCGATTATCAGGATGAGACCAGTGAAGAGTGAGCAGCTCCAGAGCGGGAAAGAGCTGGAACTGTATCTGCACATTCCCTTTTGTGTGAAAAAGTGCGATTACTGTGATTTTCTCTCCGGCCCATGGGACGCGGGAATCCGGCAGCAGTATGTGCGGGCTCTCGCGGAGGAGATTCAGGCGTTGGGAGAGCGGCACAGGCCGGAAGGCTGGGAAGTCCGTTCCGTCTTTTTCGGCGGAGGGACGCCTTCGCTTCTGGACGGCGAGAAAATCGCAGGGCTGATGGACAGCATTCGCAGGAGTTTTTCTCTGCGTGAGGATGCGGAGATTTCCATGGAGGCAAATCCCGGCACGCTTACAGGAGAGAATCTGTACGGATACCGGTCCTGCGGTGTGAACCGGCTGAGCATCGGCTGTCAGTCCATGAAGGATGAAGAGCTGAGAAGGCTTGGGAGGATTCACACGGCCTCAGAGTTCCTGGAGTCTTATGAGATGGCCCGGGAGGCAGGATTTGAAAATCTGAATGTGGATCTGATGTCAGCGATTCCGGGACAGCGGGTGGAAGACTGGGAGAGCAATCTGAGAGCGGTGGCAGAACTTGCCCCGGAACATATCTCCGCTTACAGTCTGATTGTGGAAGAGGGAACTCTTTTTGCGAAACGGCAGCTGGATCTGCCGGATGAGGAAAGCGAGAGGGAAATGTATGAGATGACCGGCGAGATTCTAAGAGAATATGGTTATCATCCCTATGAAATCTCCAATTATGCCCGGGACGGAAGAGAGTGCCTGCATAATGTCGGATACTGGCAGAGGATTTCTTATCTGGGCATGGGACTGGGGGCAGCTTCTCTGCTTGGAGGAAACCTGCGTTACAGCAATACGGCGAATATGGAAGAGTATCTGCGGGACAGCCGGAATCCGGAGCAGCTGCGAAGAGAGGAACTGCATCTTACGCTGCGGGATCAGATGGAGGAATTTCTGTTTCTTGGACTTCGGATGACAGAGGGGATCCGGGAAGTGGATTTTGAACGTTCTTTTGGAAAAGCCATTGACGAAGTTTACGGTGGAGTGATTGAGAAACACCGGAGACTGGGGCTTTTGGAACGGGACAGCGGCAGGCTGAGACTCACGAAGCAGGGTATCAGTGTCAGCAATCAGGTTTTTGTGGATTTTATGGAATAGGAAGAGGTTTGGAAGGAAGCCTTAAGAGACAGGGGAATCCCATGGGAGGGATTCCTTTTTTGTGTGGCTTTCTCTGAATTTTCCGGTTCCTTCTTGTTTTTCCGTAACCTTTGTGCTAAGATAAAGCAAACATACGTTCCGAACATAAGTTCTGATTTGAGGAGGGGAGGAAGTGAATATGCGGGAAGGAAGTCTGTACTGGAAAAGGGAGAGAAGTCTGGAGGAGAAACTGGCGATTCTGGCGGATGCCGCCAAATATGATGTGGCCTGTACTTCCAGCGGCGTCAGCAGGAGAGGGGAGAAGGGAAGCCTGGGGAATTCCTGCGCGGCGGGAATCTGCCACAGCTTTTCTTCGGACGGAAGATGTATCTCCCTTTTGAAAATTCTGCTGAGCAATGAGTGTGTTTACGACTGCAGATACTGTCTGAACCGACGTTCCAATGATCAGCCCAGAGCGACGTTTACTCCGGAGGAGGTCTGCAGGCTGACCGTCGAGTTTTACAGGAGAAATTATATCGAAGGGCTTTTTCTCAGTTCCGGTGTGGTGAAGAACCCTACCTACACAATGGAACAGATGTATCAGGCGCTGTACCTTCTCAGGGAAAAATATCGGTTCCGCGGCTACATTCATGTGAAGGCGATTCCGCAGGCCGCGCCGGAACTGATTGAGAAGATCGGCTATCTGGCTGACCGGATGAGTGTGAACCTGGAACTCCCAACCGAAGAGGGGATGAGGCAGCTGGCTCCCAATAAGAAGCACAGCCAGATTCTCAGGCCCATGCGTCAGATCCAGCAGGGAATCGGGGAGTACCGCCTGTCGGTGGGCAGGGATTTTCGGATGGAGCGGCATCGGATTAACGGACACCTGGCGGGAAATATCTTTTCCCAGGCGCCTCAGAGGATTTCCCAAGAGACGACTGGAACTTTGCCGGGGCGTCCGGAGAAGAAGAAAGCGTTCGTCCCTGCGGGACAGAGCACACAGATGATTATCGGAGCATCCGGAGAAAATGATTATCAGCTGCTGACCGTGACCCAGGCTTTGTACCAGCGGTTTGACCTGAAGAGAGTTTTCTTCTCTGCTTATGTGCCGCTGAATGAGGACCCGCTGCTGCCGGAGCCGGGAACAGCGCCGCCTCTTTTGCGGGAGCACAGGCTGTATCAGGCGGACTGGCTGCTGCGCTTTTACGGCTTTCACGCGGATGAACTGCTAAGCCCCGGGCGTCCGAATTTCAATGTGCTGCTGGATCCCAAGTGTGACTGGGCGCTTCGGCATCTGGACTTGTTTCCGGTGGAGATCAACCAGGCTTCTTATGAGGAGCTTCTGCGGGTGCCCGGCGTTGGTGTGAAGTCGGCCATGCGGATTGTGCGGGCGAGGCAGGGGACCACACTGGATTTTGATGGACTGAAAAAGATCGGGGTGGTGTTGAAAAGAGCGAAATATTTTATTACCTGTCAGGGAAAGATGATGTATTCCATACCCATCGAAGAAAATTTTCTGACGAGGCAGCTGACGGGCGAAGATTCCAGAGCGAACTGGGAGATCGCGCATCCGCAGACTTACCGGCAGCTCTCCCTGTTTGAGGATATGAAAGTGGAAATTCCGCCCACCGTGGAAGACCGGAAGAAATCCATTTTGGGACAGTTTTGACCGGGCATGGAAAACGCCGCTGCGGTGAAAGGAGAAAATATGGAGATATTTACCTGTGAAGATCAATTTGAGAGCATGATGACTTGCATTTATGATGCCTGGGCGTCGAAAGCCGGACATTCCAATCTGCGTCTGATGCTGGAGCCGGTCTTGCAGCCGGAGCTTTTCTGCAGCTATCATCATGTGGAGGCAGATCCCCGGAAAGCGGAAAAAGTTGTGCGGTCTGTGAGAAACAAGATATCCCGATTGGCCTATGAAATGGTGTACGGCGCCGCCATGTCCTGCCGGAAGGAAAAACTGGACGCGATTTACCGTTTTCTGGTGCTGGGCTTTCATGTGGGGCCAAAAGTGACGGATTTTCTGGGGGAAGATTGTGTGAATACGGTGTTTTGTCTGGATCGCAGAACCAAAAATGAGGCTCACCATTTTCAGGAATTTATACGTTTTTCCAGCATATCCGGAGGAAAGGTTCTCTGGGCCGGGATCCGGCCGGAATGTGATGTGCTGACGCTTCTTGCCCCTCATTTTGAGGACCGGATGCCATCGGAGGCCTGGATGATCGTGGATGAGGGGAGGCGCAGGGCAGTGGTTCACCCGCCGGAGGAAGCGTTTTATCTGACGGCTGTCACGGAAGAGGAACTCTACTTCATGAAGGGAAGCCGGGAGAAGACGGATCCCTATGTGGGACTGTGGAAATCCTTTTTTCAGGCAGTCGGAATTGAACAGAGGAAGAATCCCCGGTGCCAGAGGAATCTTTTCCCTCTGAGGTACCGGACGGATGTGACGGAGTTCGAAAAAACCTGATGCCGGAAAGTTCTGCGGGTTATTGATTGCAATCTAATTTTTTTTGTAGTATATTCGTCTTTGAAAAAGCAAACGGATACAAATCCAAAGGAGAATCAGATAAATGGCAGCAGAGAAAAGCAGCAAACAGTTTATTAAAATCAGGGGAGCCAATGAGAATAACCTGAAGCATCTGGATGTGGATATCCCCAGGAACCAGCTGGTGGTGCTGACCGGGCTGAGCGGTTCCGGAAAATCCTCCCTGGCATTTGATACGATTTACGCGGAAGGCCAGAGAAGGTATATGGAATCTCTGTCTTCCTATGCAAGACAGTTCCTGGGACAGATGGAGAAACCGGATGTGGAGAGCATCGAGGGACTTCCGCCTGCGATCTCTATCGATCAGAAATCCACCAACCGCAATCCGCGTTCTACGGTGGGAACGGTGACGGAAATCTACGATTATTTCCGGCTTCTCTATGCGAGAATCGGAATCCCGCATTGTCCGGTCTGCGGAAAAGAAATCCGCAGGCAGACGGTAGATCAGATGGTGGATCAGATCATGGAGCTCCCTGAGAGAACCAGAATTCAGCTGCTGGCGCCGGTGGTGCGCGGCCGGAAAGGAACCCATGCGAAATTGCTGGCCCAGGCGAAAAAGAGCGGATATGTGCGCGTGCAGGTGGACGGGAGTATCTATGAACTTTCAGAAGAGATTCAGCTGGATAAAAATATTAAACACAACATTGAGATTGTGGTGGACCGGCTTGTGGTAAAACCTGGAATTGAAAAGAGACTGACGGATTCCATCGAGAATGTGCTGGAACTGGCGGACGGGCTGCTGGTTGTGGATAAGATGGACGGAACCGTGATGAATTTCAGCCAGAGTTTTTCCTGTCCGGACTGTGGAGTAAGCATTGATGAGATTGAACCGAGAAGTTTCTCTTTCAACAATCCGTTTGGAGCCTGCCCGGAGTGCCTGGGACTGGGTTATAAAATGGAATTTGATCCGGAACTGATGATTCCGGACCGCAGTCTCAGCATCTCCCAGGGCGCGATTGTGGTAATGGGCTGGCAGTCCTGCACGGATAAGGGGAGTTTTACCAGGGCCATTCTGGACGCGCTGTGTGAAACCTATCATTTCAGCCTGGATACTCCTTTTGAGGAGTATCCTCAGGAGATTCAGGATGTCATTTTATATGGAACAAACGGAAAAGTTCTGAAGGTTCATTACAAAGGACAGCGGGGAGAGGGCGTCTATGACGTGGCTTTCCAGGGGCTGATCCGAAATGTGGAGCAGAGATATAAAGAAACCGGGTCTGACGCCATGAAACAGGAATACGAGACCTTTATGAGAATCACACCCTGTCCGAAGTGTAAGGGGCAGCGTCTGAAGAAAGAGTCTCTGGCTGTGACCGTAGGGGATAAGAATATTTACGAGGTGACTTCGCTGACCGCGGATCATCTGCGGGAGTTTCTGAACCATCTGGAGCTTACGGAACAGCAGCAGCTGATCGGAAACCAGATTCTGAAAGAAATCCGGGCGAGAGTCGGTTTTCTCTGTGATGTGGGGCTGAATTATCTCACCCTGTCCAGAGCCACCGGAACACTTTCCGGAGGAGAAGCCCAGCGAATCCGTCTGGCTACGCAGATTGGATCCGGGCTTGTGGGCGTAGCCTATATTCTGGATGAGCCGAGTATCGGGCTTCATCAGCGGGATAATGATAAGCTGCTTCGGACGCTGATGCATCTGAGAGATCTGGGAAATTCCCTGATTGTGGTGGAACACGACGAAGATACCATGCGGGCGGCGGACTGTGTGGTGGACATCGGCCCCGGAGCGGGAGAACACGGCGGCGAACTGGTGGGAATCGGAACAGCGGAAGAACTGATGGCCAATCCGGCTTCCATTACCGGTGATTATTTAAGCGGCCGCAGGACCATTCCGGTTCCCGGAGAAAGAAAAAATCCCAACGGATGGCTGACGGTAAGAGGAGCCGCGCAGAATAATCTGAAGAATATTACCGTGAACTTCCCACTGGGTGTGATGACCTGTGTGACCGGAGTATCCGGTTCCGGCAAGAGTTCCCTGGTGAATGAAATTCTCTACAAAAGTCTGGCAAAACATTTGAACCGGGCCAGGACGATTCCGGGAAAACATAAAGAAATTCAGGGAATGGAACAGCTGGATAAAGTGATCAATATCGACCAGTCTCCTATCGGGCGGACTCCGCGTTCCAATCCTGCCACCTATACAGGTGTGTTTGATCAGATCCGGGATCTCTTCGCGGCGACTGCGGACGCGAAGGCCAGAGGCTATAAAAAAGGAAGGTTCAGTTTTAACGTGAAAGGCGGCCGATGCGAAGCCTGCAGCGGTGATGGTATTTTGAAAATCGAAATGCATTTTCTGCCGGATGTCTACGTTCCCTGTGAGGTGTGCCATGGGAAGCGGTATAACCGGGAGACGCTGGAAGTGAAGTATAAAGGAAAAAGCATCTATGATGTCCTGAATATGACGGTGGAGGAGGCTTTGGAATTTTTTGAACCGATTCCTTCCATCCGAAGAAAGATTCAGACGTTGTATGATGTGGGGCTTTCCTATATCCGTCTGGGGCAGCCGTCCACAACGCTCTCCGGCGGAGAGGCCCAGCGAATCAAGCTGGCCACGGAGCTATCCAAAAGAAGTACCGGAAGGACCATCTATATTCTGGATGAGCCTACCACCGGACTGCATTTTGAGGATGTGCGGAAATTGATTGAGATTCTGAAACGGCTCGCGGAAGGCGGCAATACCGTAATCGTAATCGAGCATAATCTGGATGTGATTAAAACAGCGGATTATATCATTGATATCGGGCCGGAAGGCGGCGACAAAGGCGGTCAGGTGATTGCCACGGGTACGCCGGAAGAGGTCGCCGGGAACCCGGCTTCCTACACCGGACAGTATGTGGCGAAATATCTGAAAAAATAACCGGGCGCCTGGAACGGATGATTCCGTGAGATCGGCAGAAAAATGCCTCTTTCCAAGAGGATGAGTTTTGTATATAATAAAACAGACAGAGAAACTGCAGAAATCAGGAGGAATTTACATGCCTGCCAGTGATATTGGAATCGACCTGGGGACAACCAGTTCGTTGGTTTACGCCACAGGAAAAGGGATTATATTAAAAGAGCCATCGATTGTGGCATACGATAAAGATACAGAGAAAATCAAAGCGGTCGGCGAAGAGGCAAGACAGATCATCAGCCGGGCAGGCGGAAACATCGAGGCGATCCGCCCGATACGAAGGGGAGAGATCACGGATTATCTTATGCTGGAAAAGATGCTTCGGTATTTTATATCCAAAGCAATGGGCACACGGGTTTTCCGAAAACCGAGGATTAGTATCAATGTTCCCAGCCAGGCCACGGAAGTGGAACGCAGGGCGATCAAAGAAGCGACATACCAGGCAGGAGCCAGGGAAGTGTATCTGATCGAGGAACCGATTGCGGCTGCCATTGGATCCGGAATTGACATTCTGAAGCCTTTTGGAAATATGATTGTGGATATCGGAGGAGGAACCACGGACGCGGCGATTATTTCCCTGGGCGACGTGGTGGAATCCAGTACCGTGAAGTCGGCCGGTGAGAGTTTCGATCAGGCGATCATCCGCTATGTGCGAAACATGCACAATCTCTTTGTGGGAGAACAGACCGCGGAGAAAATTAAAATGGAAATTGGAACGGCCATCGGACGTCCCAACAGCATTTCCATGGAAGTGAAGGGAAGAAATATTATCACAGGACTGCCGAAAGTGGTGACCTTAACTTCAGAGGAAATTCGCGCGGCTCTCCAGGAGGAGACTTCCGCGGTTGTGGAGATGGTGCATGGCGTGCTGGAGAAGACTCCGCCGGAACTGGCAGCGGATATCGTGGACCGCGGCATTGTTCTGACCGGGGGAGGGGCCTTGCTGCACGGTATGGAAGAATTGATAGAACAGAAGACCGGAATCAATACGATGATTGCGGAAAATCCTACGCTGGTCGTAGCGGAGGGAACCGGAAAATATGCGGAGTTTGCGTCCCGCATGATGTGAGAGAAGAGAGTGGCTGCTGCGGAGAAAGTCTGGATCCGCGGCAGCCAGTTTTGTGTTTCAATGGAAAGACAAACGCATAAGGAGGAGAATATGCAGGAGACCGTCAGCGGATATATCGATCATATTATATTTCGGAATGAGGACAATGGTTATACGGTTTTATCTCTGGTGAGCGAAAAAGAAGAGATTACCTGTGTGGGCAATTTTCAGTATATTTCCCAGGGGGAGATGATTGAGGCAAGCGGACGTTTTGTCAGTCATCCCACATATGGAGAACAGTTTCAGGTGGAGGCTTTTGAGATAAAAGCGCCGGAGGATTCTCTGGCAATGGAGCGGTATCTCGGCTCCGGAGCGATCAAGGGGATCGGGCCTGCGCTGGCTGCCCGCATTGTCCGCAGATTCGGGGAGGATACCATCCGGATTGTGGAGGAAGAGCCGGAGCGCCTGGCAGAGGTGAAAGGGATCAGTGAGAAAAAAGCCAGGGAGATCGCGGAGCAGGTGACAGAGAAAGCCGATATGAGACAGGCGATAATGTTTCTCCAGAAATATGGAATCTCTCTGAATCTCGGGGCGAAAATTTATCAGAAATACGGGCAGGGCCTGTTCGGAATTCTGCAGGAGAATCCTTATCGTCTGGCGGAAGATATTGAAGGTGTGGGATTTAAAATCGCGGATGAAATCGCCGCGCGGATAGGGATCCACACGGATTCTGACTATCGGATCCGGAGCGGGCTGCTCTACACACTGCTTCAGTCGGTGGGGGAGGGGCATGTCTATCTTCCCAAAGAGCAGCTGCTGGCCAGGGCAGAAGAAATACTGGGAGTGGAGGCCTCTTACATGGAGAAACATCTCATGGATCTCGCCATCGAGAGAAAAGTGGTGATCAAAGAGGAAGAAGACAGGCAGCTGGTCTATGGAAGCCAGTACTATTATCTGGAACTGAACACTGCCAGGATGCTCACCGAGCTGAATGTACGCTGTCCGGAAAATCCGGTTCTTGTGGAGAAAAACATCGAAAGGATTGAACAGACCGAAGGGATTGTCCTGGACGAGATGCAGAAAGAGGCGGTTCGTCAGGCTGCGGGGAACGGTCTGTTCATTCTGACCGGAGGCCCGGGAACCGGAAAAACGACGACGATCAATACCATCATAAGATTTTTTGAGGCGGAGGGACTGACTATCGCGCTGGCAGCGCCCACCGGGCGGGCTGCCAAGAGAATGACGGAGACAACGGGCCATGAGGCGCAGACGATTCACCGGCTTTTGGAACTGTCTGGAATGGGACAGGAAGATCAGGGAGTCCATTTCGAGAGGAATGAACAGAACCCTCTGGAGGCGGACGTGATCATCATTGATGAAATGTCCATGGTGGACATCCATCTGATGCATTCCCTGCTGAGCGCGATTGTGGTGGGAACCCGCCTGATTCTGGTGGGAGATGTGGATCAGCTGCCCAGCGTAGGGCCGGGAAATGTTCTCCGGGACATTATTTTCTCACAGGCGTTTCCGGTTGTGGAGCTGAATAAGATTTTCCGGCAGGCGAGCCAGAGTGATATCGTGGTGAATGCGCACAGAATCAATGCCGGACAGGAAGTGGTTCTGGATAACAAGAGCCGGGACTTCTTCTTCCTGAAACGATATCACGCGGACATCATTGTGAGGGTGCTGATTGCCCTGATTCAGGAAAAACTGCCTCCCTATGTGCAGGCGGATTCCTCGGAGATTCAGGTGCTTACTCCCATGCGCAAGGGCCTGCTGGGCGTGGAACGGCTGAATCAGATTCTTCAGCATTATCTGAACCCTCCTGCTTTGGAAAAAAAGGAAAAAGAAACTTCCGGCGGTTTGTTCCGGCAGGGAGATAAAGTGATGCAGGTAAAGAACAATTACCAGCTGGAATGGGAGATTCGCGGAAAATATGGAATCCCTGTGGACAAAGGTGTTGGAGTTTTTAACGGTGATGTGGGAATTGTGAGGGAAATTAATGAGTTCGCGGAGATGATGACGGTGGAGTTCGAAGAAGGAAAGTTTGTGGAGTATTCCTTCAAACAGCTGGACGAACTGGAACTGGCTTATGCGGTCACGATTCACAAATCTCAGGGAAGCGAATATCCGGCGGTTGTGATTCCGCTTTTGAACGGACCGCGGATGCTGATGAACCGCAATCTGCTCTATACGGCGGTCACCAGAGCGAGAAAGTGTGTGACGATTGTGGGAAGCGAGGAGACTTTTCAGGCGATGATCCAGAATGAGAGGCAGCAGAGAAGATACAGTTCCCTGGATATTCGTATCCGGGAATTCAAGGAGATGAGATGATAAGAGAAAAAAGCAAAGCCGGGAAATATGGAGAAAGACTTCTGAATCTTCTGTATCCCCGGCGGTGTCCGGTCTGTCACCGGATCCTCAGGGATCCGAACGGGCTGATCTGTCCGGAATGCGGGAAAAAACAGAAGCCGATATCGGAACCCAGGTGCAAAAAATGCGGAAAAAGCATAGAGTCTGAGGAGGCGGAGTTCTGTCTGGACTGTCAAAGGCAGAAACATGAATTTGACGAAGGACGCGGGATTTTTTCTTATGACGCGAAAATGAAGGCGTCGATTCTGCGGTACAAGGATGGCGGAAGACGGGAATACGGAGACTTTTATGTCCAGGCGATGCTGCATTACGGGAAGCGGGAACTGAAACGGTGGCAGCCCCAGGCGGTGCTGGCTGTGCCGGTTCACCCGAGAAAACAGCGGATGCGGGGGTTCAACCAGGCGGAATATCTGGCGGAGAAAATCGCCGCACAGCTGCAGATTCCATATTTGAAGAATTATATGAAGAAGACGGTTCTGACGAAACCGCAGAAAAATCTGGGAGCCGCACAGAGGCGGAAAAATCTCAGACATTCTTTTGAGGGACTCGGCGGAGACTGGGGGATCCGCCGGCTGTTGATTATTGACGATGTCTACACCACGGGGAGTACGTTGGACGCGGTGAGTTTCCAGGCGCGGCGCCATGGAGTGGAAAAAATCTTTTTTCTGACGGTATGCGTAGGAAAAGGGAACTGAAAAAGCTCTTTTCATGGGCTTTGATTTATGCTAAAATAATTCTATATGCAAACTATGTTGCGTAGATACAGAAGAAACGAAGTGAAATGAGGTTTTCAGATGCTGAATCTAGAAAAAGTAAAGCTGATGAATAAGCTGGCAATGTATGAGAATCATGCCGGAAAGACTTATCTTCCGATCAGCAAATATTATCGAAGCGACTTTATCGGAC
This sequence comes from uncultured Blautia sp., assembly GCA_963927715.1. Classification (GTDB taxonomy): domain Bacteria; phylum Bacillota; class Clostridia; order Lachnospirales; family Lachnospiraceae; genus Blautia_A. The sequence continues at coordinate 313,962 of CAWVBU010000003.1, forward strand.
TGGCTTTGATCAAGAATTTTTTCCTGGTTACCATCGGGTACGCTTTGCTGGTGGCAGTTGTCCTTGGGTATTATTCGGAATATCTGATGGATAATATTCATAAAATGAATCTGATGTCACTGGGCGGCGTGATTGTGATCGGATATCTGGTCCTGCTTGCCGTTTACACGGTTCTGACTTATATTCAATATTCGGTTCGGTACCACCGGGCGAAAAAAAGCGTGAAGCAGTATTATATTCAGCTCACGAAACTTGAGAGAATGTACGGCAGAAATGAGAGAAGAAACAATAGCCGGCAGACAGGCAGGAGGAATTTGCGATGACAGCGTTTTTAGAAATAAAGCAGAGAATTAAAAATTTTTACGGACAGTACGAAATATATATTGTTCCGGTTTTGAAATTCATCCTGGCTCTTGTCAGTTTTGTATGGATTAACACGACGTTAGGATTTACGGCGGCCCTGAACAATCCGTTTGTGGTTCTGATTCTGGCGCTGCTTTGTTCTATTTTGCCGGTCAATCTGATTTTGTACATCGGATTTGCCCTGGTGATCGGTCACTGCTACAGTGTGGGGATTGAGGTGGCGGCATTCGCGCTGGCTCTGGTCCTGTTTCTGCTGGTGCTGTTTCTGCGTTTCAGCAGCAAAGCCAATGTGGTGATGATTTTCACTCCGCTGGCGATGGGACTGCATATCCCGGCGCTTCTCCCAATCGGAAGCGGATTGCTGTCGAATCCGCTCTCTGCGATTCCAGCCGGATGCGGAGTGATTTTTTACTATTTTATCCAGCTGGTGCGGGAACAGTCCGCGGTTCTTCAGAATCAGGACACGGAGATTATGCAGAAAGTAAAACTTCTGTCCGACGGCCTGGTACGGAATCAGGAAATGTGGATTACCGCGGTTGCTTTTGTAGCGGCGATTCTTCTGGTCTATATGATCCGGACGCGATTTTTTGATTATGCATGGAGAGTTTCCATTGTGGCAGGCGGCGTGACCTATGTGTTCCTGATGCTGATGGGAAGCCTGTTTCTGGGGATTCAGATTTCCATTGTGGAATTGATTATTTTTACCGTGGTGGCAATTCTGATTGGACTGCTTCTGGAGCTTTTCGTGTTCGGCGGAGATTACACCAGAACCGAGCGGTTGGAGTATGAGGACGATGAGTATTATTATTATGTAAAAGCAGTTCCCAAGGCAACCGTGGCTACTTCCGAGAGAAATATCAAGAAAATCAACGCGGCCCCGGCAGAGCAGGAGCCGGTGAAAAGGGACGGAGCGGAGTATGTGGTGTCTCACGAAAAAGAGGAGTGGGAGGCACAGCCGATTGTTCCGCAGAGTAGTAATATAGAAGAAACCGGGGAAACACAAGAGAACGCGGAAGCGGACGCGGAGGCTTCCCCCGAGCCAGAGACAGCCGCTCAGGAGGCGCTTCCTCTGGAAGAACGTACCGAAGTGGATTTTGAGAAGAAACTGGAGGAATCCCTGAGAGATCTTTGAGGATGCCTGAGAATAGGCGGGAGAAGAATTTTTCAACAAGGAGGGCAGAATGAATAGTGTCAGTCAATTCTTAGACAACTATATACTGAAAATTTCCTTACCGCATGTGGGAATTATTGATATTATTGAAATTCTGATCATCTCCGTTTTCTTTTATCAGTTTATGATCTGGATTAAGCAGACCAGAGCATATGCCCTGCTCAAGGGAATCATGGTGATTCTGTGTTTTGTGGTGGTCATTTATGTGTTTAAGATGAATACACTGATCTGGATTGTGAACAATGTGGCCGCAGTTATGGTGACGGCGCTGGTAATTATCTTCCAGCCGGAACTCAGAAAAATTCTGGAACAGCTGGGCCAGAAGAATGTGATCGCTTCGGTCATTCCCTTTGACAGAGGAAAAGAGGTGCAGGCGCGTTTCACAGATAAAACAGTGAACGAGATAGTGAAAGCCTGCTTTGATATGGGAGAGGCTCATACCGGAGCGCTGATTGTGATTGAGCAGGAGGTTGTGCTGTCTGAGTACGAGAGAACGGGAATTCCGCTGGATTCGCTGATCACCAGCCAGCTGCTGATCAATATTTTTGAACACAATACACCGCTTCATGACGGCGCGATCATCGTGAGAGGCAACCGCATTGTGTCGGCGACCTGCTATCTCCCCCTGTCGGATAACATGGAGCTGAGCAAACAGCTGGGAACCAGGCACCGGGCAGGTGTGGGAATCAGCGAAGTGAGCGATTCCCTGACCATCATTGTCTCAGAGGAGACCGGGGAAGTGTCCACAGCGCTGAATGGAAAGCTGAGACGGAATATATCGGAAAAACAGCTGAAAGAGCAGCTGATTCAGGTTCAGAATAAAAAAGTTGTCAACAACAGTAAACTGATCAATTTATGGAAGGGAAGGGCAAAATATGAAAAAAAGTCTGACCACTAATATTCCCTTGAAGATCATGTCTGTGGTAGCGGCGATCCTGATCTGGCTGATTATCGTAAATGTGGACAATCCGATTGTGACAAGAACCATTCCCAACGTACCGGTTCAGGTGCTCAACGAGGCTTATATTGAGAGCGGCGGCATGATGTGTCTGATTCCGGAGGATCAGGATACGGTCAGTGTAACCGTGCGGGGGACCAGAAAAACCGTCGAAAATCTGAAGGCGAGTGATATAACTGCCACGGCGGATTTGAAACAGGTGGTAGATCTGGGAACCGATCCGGTGATGGTTCCGATTGTGGTAGCCTGTCCCGGAGTGGATCCGAATAACGCACAGTCCGTTCCCAGAAATATGGAAATCCAGATTGAGGAGATGATGACACAGGAGTTCATCGTGACGGTGGATACCGCCGGCACACAGCCGGGAAAGGGTTACGAGATCGGAGCCCTGGAGTCCAACCCGGAGAAAATCCGGATTACCGGTCCGCAGTCCCTGATCGAGAAAATTGACCGCGTGGTTGCGACGGTGGATGTGGAAGGAATCACTGCGGATACGACAGAACAGGCGGAATTGACGATTATCGACAGGAACCAGGAAAAGCTTACGGAGAATCAGATGAACTATCTGAAATATGATATCCTGTCTCCGGAAGTTTCGGTTACCATAGATCTCTGGAGAGTAAAATCAAACGTTGAAATTGAAGCCGGTTATGTGGGAACGCCCGCGGCCGGATATAAGGTGGATAAACTGTCACTGACTCCCGGGGAGATCAGTGTGGCAGGCAGTGACGAGGCTCTGGAGCAGCTGGAGGCGCAGGATAACAAGATTCAGATATCCGCGGATCAGGTGGATGTGACAGGCAAAAATGGTGATTTTGATACGAGAGTGAATCTCACCGATTTCCTGCCGGCAGGTCTTGAGCTGACGACCGGCACCAGCGAGACGCTGATCATACGGGCGGAGATTCTGCCTCTGGACAGTCAGTCCTATACGATTTCCACAAAAGATATCACGGTAGAGCATGCGCCGTCGGATCTGGAAGTTGTGTTTGAGACAGACCGGATTGAGATCCGGGTACAGGAGAACGGCAGTTCTCTGGAAGAACTGGATGCGGGGGACATTGAGGCTTCCATCGATCTGACGGGAAAAGATGCGGGAAGTTATCAAATACCGGTTGAAATTACGCTTCCGGAGGGGTATAGTTTAGTTAGTACCGTTGAAGCGGACGTAAAGTTGTCAGAGACCACAGAAGTGACGGCCGAGTAGAAGCAGAGGTGGAAATATGAAAAGTTGTAAAGTACGGGTGATGAATCCGACAGGGCTGCATCTGCGCCCGGCAGGCAATTTATGTAAGGAAGCGTTGAAATATAAATCAATGGTTACCTTCCAGTTCAAAGATGGTACTGCCAATGCGAAGAGTGTATTGAGCGTGTTGGCTGCCTGTGTGAAATGCGGCGATGAAATCGAGCTGATTTGTGAAGGAGAGGATGAACAGGAAGCAATAGAGAATCTGACCAGATATATCGAAGCCGGGCTCGGTGAGTAACACGCGGAACCGGAATTCATATGCGGCGAAACAGAAGGAGTAAAGCAGGAGGAAAGAAATGAAAAGAAAAGTTTTATGTGTGGCGCTCAGTCTGACGCTGTGTTCTTCCATGGTGCTTCAAGTAGGAGCTGCGGCTGTGAATACGCAGCCGGAGGAACTTGCGTCAGAGATCACAGAAGAAACTCTGGATCAGGAGGAGCTGACGGAGACATCCGAAGACATGGAAGATACAGAGGAAACTGAAGCGGTACAGGATACAGAAGATACGCAGGAGACCGGGGATACCGAGGAAACTCCAGAAGAGCAGGAAGCAGAAGATACCGTTCTGACTGATGACGCGGATGGGGCTTCGGCTGAGGATTCCGAGAACAAAGAAGATGGCTCCGCGGAGGAAAAGGACGAGACCACTCAGATTGAGACGAAAGGTGTGGTACATACTCATCTGATTGAAAGCAAGGGTATCATGCCGGCAGACCAGGTGGAATGGGTACAGGAAGAAAACGGCGGATACCGTCTCTACTGTCATGCGGACAGCTGTGAAAACGCGTATTTCACGGCTGATGATGGAATTATCGGCATTCAGAACGGGGAAAGCACATTCTATTATTACTTTGATCAGAATGGCTATATGGTGACCGGCGAGGCGAAAATCCAGGCTTCTGAGACGGGCCTTCCCAAAGAGGATGGAACTTACTATTTCCTGGGAGCAGGGGAAGACAATTCTTCCGAAGTGATCGAAAAGAATGAGCTGATGACTCTGGATGCGGAAGAGTCTCCGGAGACTTCTCTGGTGGGAACCATTCAGACTGACAAATGGGTATGGCAGAATGACAAATGGAATTATTACGATGAGACCAGCGGAAAGAGACTGACGCTGGAGGAATTGGCAGCACGGCAGGCGGACCCGGGCAATACGATTTTCCTGATTGGCGGGAAGTACTATGCGCTTGCGGATGACTGTGTGCCGCAGACTGGAAGATTCACGGCAGCGAATCCTTACAATGGAATTGAAAGTTATTTCTATGGAAGCGAGGAAGAGACCGCGGATGGCCATAAAGGCTATCTGATGAAAGGCTGGGTTTATCTGCCGACAAAAGTGTCCAGCGGAGCCATCGCGTCCAGATATCAGTATTTCGGACTGAGCCTCAGCGGCGAGGAGCTGAAAAAACAGACAGACGGCCAGTACTATGAAGGCGCGGAGTATATGTGGAATCAGACCATGTATGAGCTTCGCCAGATTGAGTCCTGTGTGAACGCACCGGACAGAGATATGGGAGAAGATCCCTGGTATTTCCTGACCAAGAATGGTTATGTGGAACATGATAAGCTGGTGGTGGGAACCTTTAACCGTCCCGGAAAATATTATGGTGTGGACAACAAAGGCCACCTGTACCGCAGCACCCTGGCGAAAGTGAAGAACTCTTCCGGAAAAGTGAGAGCCTACTGTTTCTCCGCATCCGGCGTGCGCTGCAATTACCGGAACGGCTGGTATATGGTTCCGGATACCAAAGACTGGTATTATTTTGACAACACTTACGCAAGATATATCAAGACCGGTTGGCAGAGCATTGACCTGCCGAACGATCCGGACCGTGTTTGCTGGGCTTACTACTACAAGAGCGGCGCGAACAAAGGTAAAATGAAGAAAAACGGCTGGCAGGGATCCCGTTACATCAAACCCAATGGCGTGATGGCAATGGGCGTGTATAAAGTCGGAAATACCCTGTATTACTTCAAGCCGGCGACAAAGACAAAATGTTACGGCACCATGGTGAAAGACGGATGGATTACCAGCGGTTCCAAGAAATACTACGCATATCCTTCCGGAAAGCTTTACCGTGGCTGGCATACCATCGGCGGAAAGATTTACTATTTCATCTATGAGGACGGCTCCATGATGAAGAATCAGTCCCGTCAGTATACAGGCTCCAACAGCAAGTACAAAGGAAAATGGGGCTACGCGGACAGCACCGGCGCATGGCAGACCGGATGGGTGAAAACCTACCTGGGTGAGAAAGAAGGAGACGGATTCCGTTATATCGATCCCACCACAGGAAAATTCGTGAAGAATCAGTGGAAGACCATTGACGGTATGAAATTCCATTTCAAAGCGGACGGCTGGCTGAAGCTGGACGTTACCGATGAGATTAAAGGACCGTATTATGTGACGGTAAACCGGACGACCTGTGTCATGACCATCTACAATAAGAGCGGCGACACTCCTGTGAAGGCAATTCGTGTATCCGTCGGAAAACCGGAAACCCCGACCCCGACCGGAACCTATACGTTAAGCCGCGCGGGAAGATGGCAGCTTTTGATGGGACCGTCTTACGGACAGTACGCCAGTCATGTGGTAGGAGCCGGACAGGGTGGAATCTTTATCCATTCCGTAGCAGGTTCCGCACCGAACAGTTACAGCCTCCCGGCAGCGGAGTTTGACCTTCTCGGACAGCCGGCATCCCACGGATGTATCCGTACCTGTGTACGAGATGCCCTCTGGGTATGGAATAACTGTAACGGAGCAAAGATTAAAATCGGTGATAACCTGAAAGATCCGTTTGGCAAACCTGGCTGGATCTGGATTCCGGGATCTCAGAATTATGACCCGACGGACCCGGCAGTACAGTAAAAGATAATAGAAAAGCTTCGGCGGCAATTGAAGCTGCCGAAGCTTTTTTTGTACCTCCGCAAGGGAGGATTCTTTCTTGCATACGCGGAAAAAATTTCATATAATAGTTAGGAAAAACGGATGGGAAGGATGGAAAGATGAAAAGCAGGATTGAGCCTTTGCGTTATTTTGAACCGGGAGAGAATCAGGTGTATATGATGAGAGAAGATCTGCTCCCGTTTTCTCTGGGAGGGAATAAGGTGAGAATCGGCCGGGAATTTTTCAAAGATATGCTCAGGCAGAAAAAGGATTGTATGGTAATCTATGGAAACAGCCGGTCGAACCTGTGCCGGGTTCTGGCAAATCTATGCTGCTCCAGGCAGATCCCCTGCTATATGATCAGCTCCAGGGAAGAGGGCGTGGAACGCCAGGAGACGAACAACAGCAGGCTGATGCGATGGCTTCAGGCACAGGTGATTCCCTGCGAGAAATCACAGATAGCCCGGACAGTGGAAGAAACCATGGACATGCTGAGGGCAAAAGGATACCATCCTTATTATATCTACGGAAATCAATATGGGACCGGGAATGAATGGGTCCCTGTGCAGGCCTATGTGGATGCCTACGAAGAGATCTGCGCCTATGAAAAAGAACAGGGAATCCATTTCGATTATATCTTTTTTCCATCTGGAACAGGAGCGACGCAGAGCGGGCTGGTCAGCGGACATCTTTTGCGAAAGGATCAGCGAAATATTCTGGGGGTATTGATTTCTTCCCGGGAAGATGACCGGGCAGAGCGCGTGATCTGGCAGGGTATCACGGATTATTTCCATAAAAAAGGACTCCCTTTGGATGAGAGAAGCCGTGGAGAGATCCATCTGCTGTGTCAGTACAAAGCAGGCGGATATGGAAGATATAATGGGGAGATTCTGCAGGTAATCCGGGACGAGTTCTGCCGCAACGGAATTCCTCTGGATCCCACCTATACCGGAAAGGCGTTCTGGGGAATGAAAGAGTATCTGAAAGAGAAAAAAATTACAGACAGTCAGATTCTGTTCATACACACAGGAGGGACTCCGTTATTCTATGACTGCCTGGGAAATGAGGAAATGTGAGATGTTGGTGTCGATTGTGATTCCATGCTATAACTCGGAAGCCACCATTCGCAAGGTGGTGGAGATGGTCATGGAGGAATTTCTGAAGATGGACAGATATGACTGTGAATTCGTTCTGGTCAACGACTGCTCCCGTGACGGTACTTACCGGGAAATCTGCAGTCTCGCCCGGGATTATTCCCAGGTGCATGGGATTAATCTGATGCGGAATTTCGGACAGCACAATGCGCTGATGGCGGCGATGAATTATGCCGTAGGCGATTACGTGCTGGGGATGGATGACGACATGCAGACCCACCCTTCCCAGATTCATAAGCTGATCGAGAAAATGGAAGAGGGCTTTGATCTGGTCTATGGATGCTATCCCCAGAAAAAGAATTCATTCTTGAAAAATTTCTCCAGCAAACTGAATGAAATCAGCTCCCGGATTCTCCTGAACCGGCCGAAGGATATTGTGTCCAGCAACTTCTGGATGATCACAAAAGCAGTGCGGGATGAGGTGATTAAATATACCAGCTACAATCCTTATGTGGATGGGATTTTTTACCGGACCACCCACAATATCGGAAATGTGGAAGTGGAGCATTTTAAACGGGAAGTGGGCACTTCGAATTATACCTTGAAGAAGCTGATCCGGCTCTGGCTGGCATACTGGAATTATTCGGTGATTCCCCTTCGTGTGTCCTCCGTGTTAGGCGGACTCTCCGCCTGCGGCGGTTTCCTGGCGGCGCTGTTCATCATTATACGAAAAATTCTGGATCCGGGTATCGTGGTAGGATGGTCTTCCACGATCTGTATTATGGTGGTCTTCTTCGGACTGGTTCTGATGGTTCTGGGAATTATCGGGGAGTACCTGGGGAAAATCATCTTGTCGCTGAACAACACGCCGCAGTATATTATCCGGGAAACGGTCAACATTGAGAAGAAGGATGGGAAGAATTGAAAAAACTGATGATTCTGGGAGCTGGCATATACCAGGTTCCTCTGATAAAAAAAGCAAAAGAGATGGGGCTTGAAACCCTTGTGGTGAGTGTCCCCGGAGAGTATCCCGGATTTTCTTTTGCGGATCGGGTTTATAAGCTGGATACCAGAGACCGGGAGGGGATTCTGCAGGCGGCGCGCAGAGAGAAGATCGACGGGATCTGCACTTCCGGTACAGATGTGGCAGTGAGAACCATTGGCTATGTCTGCGAAAAACTGGGACTCCCAGGGATTCCCTTTTCCGCTGCGCGGATTGTCACGGATAAGGCGTTGATGAAAGAAGCCTTTCAGGAGAAGCAGGTACGGGCGTCCCACTGGCGCAAGGTTTTTTCTGTACAGGAGGCCCTCCGGGCGGCACAGGAGATCGGGTATCCGGTGGTGATCAAACGGGTGGACAGTTCCGGCAGCCGGGGAATCGCGCAGGCGGCGTCCGAGGAGCAGCTGCGGGCTGCTTTTTCAGAAGCCCTTGCGGGGTCGCGCAGACCTTATGTCCTGGTGGAAGAAGCGCTCACGGGAAAAGAGATTGGCGTGGATGGCTTTGTGCAGGATGGAAAACTGGTCTTTCTGGCTCCCCATGAAAAGTTTGTCTATCGCGGAAAGAAAATCACGGTCCCCATGGGGCACGGGTTTCCCCTGCGGGAAGAGCCTGCGGTGCTGGAAGAGATTGCCCGCCAGATGCAAAGAGCGGTGGACGCGGCGGGACTGGATCAGTGTCCGGTGAATGCGGATGTCTTTGTGAAGGATCAGAAGGCCTGGATCATTGAGATCGGGGGAAGAACCGGAGCTACCTGCATACCGGAACTGATCGGGATTCACTATGGATTTGACTTTTATGAGAAAATGATACAAAACGCTCTGGGGCAGAAAGTGGTTTTCGAAGAAAAGGAAAAGACTCCCTGTATGGCGAAACTTCTGATGAGTCCCGTAAACGGACGAATTACCAATATCTTCCAGGAACGGCTGGAGGCTCTTCGTGCCGGCGGGATGGAAATTCAGCTGGACTATCCGCAGGGACATGAGGTATCTGCCATGGAAAACGGGACGGACCGGATCGGGCATGTGATTGCCAGATGCCGAAACGAAGAGGAACTGGACGGGATGATCCGGGAAGTGGAAAGATGTATAGAGATTAACCACCGTTCACTGGAGGAATTATGGGAAAAAAAATAAAAGATTACATTCTGCTTCATTTAAATATTATGTTGTTTTCCTTTACCAGTGTTTTTTCGAAGCTTGCGTCCACACAGTTTGCGGAAAAAGGATTGAGGAGCTTTTCTCTGTATGTGTTTCTGCTTCTTATGCTGCTGAACTGTTTCATCTATGCGCTGGCCTGGCAGAAGGTGATCCGGAAATTTGAACTGAATGTGGCTTATGCCAACCGGACCGTTTACCTGATCTGGAGCCAGGTGTGGGCAGTGGTGATTTTTCATGAAAATCTCACAATCCGCAATATCCTGGGGCTTTTGATCGTCTTTGTCGGAGTTATGATTGTGAGTACGCAGAGTACGGATTCCGTGTCAGAGACCAGGAAGGAGGGGAGGGCATGAATTCCTATATGTTTTTGATGTTTGCCATGACCTTTCTGACCGGCATCTCTCAGGTTCTGCTGAAAAAGAGCGCCAATAAGACCTATGACAGGTGGATAGAGGAGTATCTGAACTGGCAGGTCCTTCTGGCGTATGGGATCTTCTTCGGCGTTCTGCTGGTGAATACCTATGCTTACACGAAGGTCGATATGAAATATGGAGCGGTGATTGACAGCTTCAGCTATGTGTTTGTCATGATTCTGTCCTGGATTTTGCTCCGGGAAAAATTTACAAAAAGAAAAGTGATCGGGAATCTGATCATTATGACAGGCGTATTGGTCTATACGCTTCCATAAAAAATCTGCCCGTCCAGCTCTTGGCAAAACTGGACGGGCGTTTTGTTTTGGGATAAGTATAAATCCTGATGTGGATTTTGGCTGTTACAGCAGCGGAATACTATATTTTTCAGCCGTCTGGCGGATGTCATCCGGCCAGAGGGCGGCGTGGACTTCTCCGATGTGCGCTTTGCGCAGGAAGAACATACAGATACGGGATTGTCCGATACCGCCTCCGATGGTGTAGGGCAGTTCCCGGTTCAGGATTGCTTTCTGGAAATCCAGTTCCCGGCGGTCGTCACAGCCTGCCAGAGTGAGCTGGCGGTCCAGAGAGTCCTCATCCACGCGGATACCCATGGAGGAAAGTTCCAGAGCGATGTCAAGAACCGGGTAGTATACCAGGATATCTCCATTCAGTTCCCAGTCATCGTAATCCGGAGCACGGCCATCGTGCTTTTCTCCGTTGCTCAGAGTCTTGCCGACCTGCATCAGGAAAACAGCGCCTTTTTCTTTGGTGATGCGGTATTCCCGCTCTTTCGGCGTACAGTCCGGATAGAGATCCAGCAATTCCTGTGTGGTGATGAAGAAGATTTCTTTGGGAAGAATCTCTTCGATATAATCATATTGAATGGCCATATATTTTTCTGTTTTCCGGAGAGCTTTGTAGATGGACTGTACCACTTCACGCAGAGTTTCCTCTGTGCGGTCTTCTTTGGCGATGATTTTTTCCCAGTCCCACTGATCCACATAGATCGAGTGGATGTTGTCCATATCTTCATCTCTTCGAATTGCCACCATATCTGTGTAAAGGCCTTCGCCAACGGAGAAACCGTATTTTTTCAGGGCATAACGTTTCCATTTAGCCAGAGAGTGAACGATTTCGGCGGTGCGGCCGGGAATATTTTTGACATCGAAGCTGACCGGGCGCTCGACGCCGTTGAGGTTGTCGTTCAGGCCGGACTGCGGATCTACGAAAAGTGGCGCGGATACCCGCAGCAGATTCAGGCGCTGTGCCAGCGTCTGCTGGAAAAAGTCTTTGACCGTTTTGATCGCTACCTGGGTATCATGCAAATTCAATTGTGCTTGATAATCTTCAGGAATGATGAAGTTTGACATTGAGAAACCCTCCTTATTTTTTGTAATGATGCTAAGGTCAAAAGATGCCCGGCATCTTCATAATGGGTTTATTATAGCAGGAAATTTCAGGGATAGCAAACTTTTCTGGGATTTTATCATGGGTTTCGAGTCTTTTGGAAAGACGGCCGAAGAAAAAAAGGGGTTTCCATTTGCGCAGGGATGTGGTATACTCTTTTTCACAAGATATTGTAAGGGAGTAGGAAGGGGAGTCCTAGATATTGTGTTTTGAAAGGAGAAACCATGATTTACATTATCAAGAAGGACGGGACGCGGGAACCGTTTAACGCTGAGAAAATCGTGAAGGCGGTGAATAAGTCAGCTGCCCGGATTCTTTATACTTTTTCCGATGAGGAAAAAGAATTCATCTGCAAATTTGCCACAGAGAAGGCGGAATCCCTTGGAAAAAAGGAAATCCCCATTCAGGATATGCACAATATTGTCGAGGGTGCTCTGGAAAGGGTGAATCCGGCGGTGGCGAAAAGCTACCGGGATTACCGGAATTACAAACTGGATTTCATCCATATGATGGATGATGTATATACCAAAAGTCAGGCGATTCGTTACATCGGTGATAAAAGCAATGCCAATACAGACAGTGCTTTGGTTGCGACGAAAAGAAGCCTGATTTTTAATGAGCTGAACAAGGAGCTTTACCGGAAATTTTTCATGAACCGCAATGAGCTTCAGGCGTGCAAGGATGGATATATTTATATCCATGATCAGTCAGCGAGACTGGACACCATGAATTGCTGTCTTTTTGACGTGGCAGCCGTGCTCAAGGGCGGATTTGAGATGGGAAATGTCTGGTATAATGAACCCAAGACACTGGATACTGCGTTTGACGTGATGGGAGACATCATTCTCAGCACAGCAGCGCAGCAGTATGGCGGGTTTACCGTGCCGGAGGTGGATAAAATCCTGGCGCCCTACGCGAAAAAAAGCTATGATAAGTATGTCAGAGAGTTTCTGAAATATGCGGAACCCACCTGGGAAGGCAGAGAGGAACGGGCCATAGAGTACGCGCTTGATAAAGTGAAGCGGGAGTACGATCAGGGCTGGCAGGGAATTGAGTACAAGCTGAACACGGTGGGATCTTCCCGTGGAGATTATCCTTTTGTGACGGTGACTCTGGGGCTTGGTACAGAGCCTTTCGAGAAGATGTGTTCCATCTCGCTTTTGGAGGTGCACAAAGGCGGCCAGGGAAAACAGGGACATAAAAAACCGGTGCTGTTTCCCAAAATTGTCTTTTTGTACGATGAGAATATTCACGGAAAAGGAAAATGCTGTGAGGATGTCTTCGAGGCAGGACTTGCCTGCTCCGCGAAGACGATGTATCCGGACTGGCTGTCCATGTCAGGAGAAGGATATATTGCCAGTATGTACCAGAAATACGGGAAAGTCATCAGTCCCATGGGATGCCGGGCGTTTTTGAGTCCCTGGTATGAGCGGGGAGGAATGAAACCTGCGGATGAAGAGGATGTGCCGGTGTTTGTGGGAAGATTTAATATCGGAGCGGTAAGCCTCCACCTGCCTATGATTCTTGCCAAGGCCAGATCTGAGAGCAGAGATTTTTATGAGGTTCTGGATTTCTATCTGGAGATGATACGAAATCTTCATATCCGCACCTATGAGTATCTGGGGCAGATGCGGGCGTCCACCAATCCGCTGGCCTACTGTGAGGGCGGCTTCTATGGAGGACATCTGCAGCCGCATGAGAAGATCGGCAAAATCCTGAAGCCAATGACCGCTTCTTTCGGGATCACCGCTCTGAATGAGCTGCAGGAGCTCTACAATGGCAAGTCGATCCGTGAGGACGGACAGTTTGCGTTGGAAGTGCTCCGCTATATTAATGACAAAGTGAATCAATACAAAGAAGAGGATGGAAATCTGTACGCGATTTACGGAACACCGGCGGAGAGTCTGTGCGGGCTTCAGATCGAGCAGTTCCGTAAAATGTACGGCGTCGTCAAGGGCGTGTCTGACCGGCCTTATGTGAGCAACAGTTTTCACTGTCATGTGACGGAGGACATTACTCCCATTGAAAAACAGGATCTGGAAGGAAGATTCTGGGAGTTGTGCAACGGAGGGAAAATCCAGTATGTGCGCTATCCGGTCAGCTACAACAAAGAAGCGATCCGCACGCTGATCCGCCGGGCAATGAAGCTGGGATATTATGAAGGTGTGAATCTTTCCCTGGCTTACTGCGATGACTGCGGACATGAGGAACTGGATATGGATGTGTGTCCGGTATGCGGTTCCAGAAATCTGACGAAAATCGACCGTATGAATGGGTATCTGTCCTACAGCCGTGTCCATGGAGACACCCGGCTGAATGACGCGAAGATGGCTGAGATTGCCGAAAGAAAATCTATGTGAGAAAAGAGAATGCAGGCTCCTGAAACCGGAGACCTGCATTTTTTTAAGCATTCTTTTTCGATTTGATATAATCACATACCAGCATAGCCAGCTTGAAGGTGAGGGCGTCCTCGAAGGTGCGGATGTCCAGACCAAAATTTTTTTCCAGTTTTTCAAACCGGTACACGAGAGTGTTTCGGTGTACATACAGCTGGCGTGAGGTTTCCGACAAGTTCAGATTGTTCTCGAAGAAGGTTTTGATGGTCACCAGGGTTTCCTCATCCAGGGAATCCAATGTCTGCTTTTTGAAGATTTCCTCAATAAACATTTCGCATACCGGGATGGGAAGCTGGTAGATCAGACGGCCGATTCCCAGCTGGTTATAACCGAAGGTACTTTTCTCACTGTAAAAAATTTTGCCGACCTCGAGGGCAGTGGCAGCTTCCTTATAGGCTTTCGGCAGCTGTTCCAGAGAAGCAGCAGGGGTGCTGTAGGAAACCCAGGCCTTTGTCATAGCTTCGGTGTTCAGCATATCCACCAGCATTCTTGCCGTGTCCTCCAGTGTCTTCGGAGAGTCCGTCGGCTGGAATTCACGGACGAGGATGACGTTCTGGTCATTGACGGAAGTGATGAAATCTTTTGTCCTGGCAGAAAAAATATTCTTGACCATCGCGATCACATCTTCTCCCTGTGCCTGCTTGGTCTCAATCAGGAAAACCGCGCGGGAAGTGGTGGTGGAAATGTGAAGTTTCTTTGCCCGGTTAAACGCATCCATCTGAGAATAGTTCCCGAGCAGAAGATTCTGCATGAAAATGTTTTTGTCGGTTTTTTCTCTGTGGGCTTCCACAAGAGAAGTAATCTGGCAGACTGCCAGCTCACCGATGGTATGGGAAGAAGTTCCGCCGCCCCACACAATGAGAAGATAGGCCAGCGTGTCTCCGGAGTAAATTTTATAAAGATGAAGGGAAGAGTTCGCCAGGCTGACCATAAAATCGTCTTCCAGAAAGCTTTCCATTTTCTGTCTCGCGGGAAGTTTCCGGTCTGTGGTAGAAAGATAGACTTCCAGATCCGGGGTCAGCAGACAGAAATCCAGCCGGCTGATTTCGCTCCAGTCATTCAGGACTTTCTGTAAAATCTGATAGAGATTCAAAAAAGCACATCCTTTCATTTGCAATCCTTATCCATGTTATCTCTGTGTGACAGAGAAGTTCCCGCGCACGGGACGCGCAAGATAAAAACAGGGCTGCCACAATTATGCAGCAGCCCTGTTGAATGCTTATAATTAGTTGGTGATAGTAAGTTCTGTCTCTTTGTCAAAGAAATGAGCTTTCTCCATATCCAGAGCAAATTTGATCGGATCACCGGTTTTTGCTGTTGTACGAGGATCTACACGGGCGGTAACCTGTGTGCCGTCGATATCGAAGTACAGGAATACTTCGGCACCGAGAAGCTCGTATACTTTAACGGTAGAATCCATTACGGTTCCCGGAGAAGAAGCCAGGAACATTTCGGAATCATGAATATTCTCAGGACGGATACCCATCGTAACGGTCTTTCCGATGTAGCCTTTGTCTTTCAGAACTTTTGCTTTTGCAACCGGTACCAGAACTTCATGAGTTCCGATCTTAGCGTATACATCCTCACCTTTCTGAGAAAGGGTTGCATCCAGGAAGTTCATCTGCGGAGATCCCATGAATCCTGCTACGAACAGGTTGCCGGGTTTCTGATACAGATTCTGAGGAGTATCAACCTGCTGAACGATACCGTCTTTCATAACAACGATTCTGGTTCCCAGGGTCATAGCCTCTGTCTGGTCATGGGTTACATAGATGATGGTGGTGCCCAGTCTCTGATGCAGTTTGGAGATCTCGATACGCATCTGTACACGAAGTTTTGCATCCAGGTTTGACAGCGGCTCGTCCATCAGGAATACTTTCGGGTTACGTACGATCGCACGTCCCATAGCAACACGCTGTCTCTGACCACCGGACAGAGCCTTCGGTTTACGATCCAGCAGTTTCTCCAGATCCAGGATTCTTGCAGCTTCCCGAACCATTTTATCAATCTGATCCTTCGGAGTTTTTCTCAGTTTCAGACCGAATGCCATATTGTCATATACAGTCATATGCGGATACAGAGCGTAGTTCTGGAATACCATGGCGATATCTCTGTCTTTCGGCTCTACATCGTTGACTACTTTGTCACCGATTTTCAGGGTTCCGCTGGTGATATCTTCCAGACCTGCAATCATACGAAGTGTGGTGGATTTACCACATCCTGACGGTCCTACGAAGATGATAAATTCTTTGTCCTCGATTTCAAGGTTGAAGTCCTTTACGGCTTCGAAGCCGTTCGGGTAAGTTTTGTTAATGTGGGATAATGATAAACTTGCCATTTTTATGTTCCTCCAATAACTTTCTGTTTGATACTTAATAAGTACTCTGTTAACATCTGCTACTAGTATATAAGACACTGGCCAAGGAATCTAGATTCGAAAGTGACAAAGATTTTTTTTGTTTCTTGTCAGTTTGACGAAAAACCAAATCCAATGCTATAATGGACACAGCAAATATGTACAGGGAGGTTTGGTATGGAAACAAAGACGGTAAAAATTTATGCAAAAGGGAACCCCAATTTGATCCTTCGTGTGATTCCGGGACACTTCGCGACTCCGCAGTCGCATATCACCCATTATCTTGATATGACGACCATGCGTTCCCGTGTATCGGAGGCGCAGGCAGTGGCCAGGGAACTGGCACGAAAATACCAGGTTTCCACACCTGTGGATACCATTGTGTGTATGGATCGTCTGGAAGTGGTGGGCGGATTTCTGGCGGAAGAGCTGACGAATGCCGGGGTGCATTCCATGAATGCCCATCAGACCATGTATGTGACGTCTCCGGAGTACAATAACCAGGGGCAGATTCTGTTTCGTGACAATCTGCAGCCCATGATCCGGGGAAAGAACTGTATTATTCTTATGGGATCTATTACGACGGGTAAGACTCTGCAGAGCGGAATTGAGAGTATTCTCTATTACGGCGGTGTGATCCAGGGCGTGTCCGCGATTTTCAGCGCGGTCAGCAAAGTGGCCGGCGTGGAAGTGAACTCTATTTTCCAGCAAAAAGACGTTCCCAACTACTGCACCTATAGGAGCACAGACTGCAAGCTCTGTAAAAGCCGGGTGAAAATCGACGCCCTGGTGAACAGCTACGGCTACACCAAATTGTAAAGAAGAAAAAAGCTGCGCATCCATTTTGGAATGCGCAGTTTTTTTGTGCCATACGTTCGTCAGGCGGCTGTTATGGGGCGGAGTTCTTTTTGGTCTGAAAGGATCAGTCCGGGATAAAATCCATGTGGATTTTGATTACACGGTCAAGAACGGTGGGAGCGTAACCGCGGTAGCTGTAGGCCGCTGACTCAAACAGCAGATACAGGTCATCGTTGTCTGCGCAGATCTGTTCCATCTGACAGGGAAAAGAAAAGCTGTATTCTGCGTGATGATCTCTCAGGGAAGTGGAAGAGAGATTGTCAAAAATCCGCAGTTTGGACGGAAAGATCCCGTAGGACTGTGAGATCAGTACCTGATTGCCGCAGAAGGTGATTCCCTGCGCTTTTCCGGAAATCATAAAGATGTCTTCGGCGATGGGGACGGTCATATTCAGACCCCATTCCCGGTCCAGAGTTTCCACCAGGCCGCCTTCCGGGTTGATTGCGAATTTCTCAATGACGCTGTCGGCATCGGTGGTGAAAAAACCTACATAGAGCGCCTGATCATGGTAAGTAAGAAAAGAATCCCGGGTGATGCCGTACAGAAAAAACTTTTCGGTATATTCCAGCGGGGACAGGGCAGCGGAAAAGGAATACGCTTCCAGCGCTTCCAGCGAATAGTAATTGGCCTGTGCCACGCCACGTTCCCTGCCGGAGACCCAGAGGTTTCGGTGAATCGGGTCATAGGCCAGCCCGCCGGCATGGCTGCGGTCCGGAAGGACGATTTCTTTCAGAAACGCATGGGTATGTTTATCCAGCATATAGAGAACGGAATGATGCCTGCCAGTGTGGCAGTAAGCGCTGATGAAAAGATAATCCCCGGTGACGGCCAGACCCTGAGGGGTCATGGAAGTGCAGGTATCCACGGCACCGGTTGGAAGGCAGGTCCGTGTATGCAGAAGGCCCGGAATGACATAGGTTTCGCTTTCGGATGATTGGCTGTAATATCGGATTCCGCAGTCTTCCAGGATGGAGTTTTCACAGGCGGTCTCACAAAACTGTGAAAAATTATATACCGCGGCGTCTGTGTTGGTGCTGAATTCCAGGCAGTCGGGTTCTGTTCGTCCCCGGTAAACGGCATTGTAAATACAGAAGATACCGGAGGCTGCCAGCAGGAACACCATATAATATAGAAGAATTTTGACTTTCGTTTTTTTGGCTTTTATTTTCATCGCATCCTCATCCAGGGCAGAACTCTTTTTCTTATCATACTATACAGGAATCCATCTGTACAAGGGAGAAAAAACAATCGAAAGTTCTGGTATATTTTTTCTGAATTCAGAGATGCTAATATCAGGAAATTGAGAGGAGAATGCGCTATGAATGGAAACGCGGAACTTTTGAACTATGCGGTACAGAATTCTCAGATGGGAATCGAGACGATTCCGAGACTTCTGGAATTGGTGGAGGATCCGGATTTTCGCGGACATCTGGAAAAACAGCTGAAGGGCTATGAAGAATTCAAACGACGGGCGGGGGAACTTCTTCATGAACAGGGATGCAGGGAAAAGGAATTGAGCGGTATGGAAAAGATGAAGACGGATCTGATGATGAATGTTCAGACTCTGATGGATAAAAGCGAATCCCATATTGCTCAGATGCTGATTCAGGGGTCCACCATGGGGGTGACGGAGGCACTGAAAAAGCTTCACGATTATCCGGATGCAGACAGGAAAGTGGTGGAACTGATGGAAGAATTAAGGAAGTTCGAGGAGAAAAGCATTGAAAAATGCAAAGGTTTTTTGTGAAAATGACGTTATGCGAGGGCCTGCGAGAGGTAAATTTGGAAGGATTATGTACAAATGCAATATTTAGACAATTTTATGGAAAAACTTCGCAGGTCAGATTGATTGACTTGATTTCTGACGAATGCTACAATATTCACAACTCAAGGGAAAAGCTCTTTTCCATTGAGTAATTTATATTTTTACTATAATTTCTAGAGACGCAAAGGGAAAATTTCATATGGAGACAGAGAACTTAAACGAGGAATTGGAGATCGACCTGATAGATCTTCTTTCTTATTTAAGAAGGAAGGCGTGGATGATTTTGCTGGGACTTCTGGCGGGGATCCTTTTCGCGGGAATTTATACGTTCCAGATTGTGAATCCTATGTATGCGGCTTCTTCCATGATCTATATGCGGGGAGCGGGAAATACCATTACTTCTATTCAGGATCTGCAGATCGGGGCGGAGCTCACCAACGATTACGAGGTGATTTTTACCAGCCGTCCGATTCTTGAGGAGGTAATCCGGGAACTGAATCTCGATATGACCTATCAGGATCTGCAGGAGCGGATTGAGCTTACCAATCCCACGGATACCAGAATCCTGAGAGTCGAGCTTAAAGACGAGGATCCCAAGAGAGCCAGTGAGATTGTGAATACCCTCGTGCAGGTGGGAATGGACAGTGTCAAAGAGATCGACGCGAAAGAGCCCTATCTGATCGAGGAGGCAGTTGCGGACAAAGAACCGGTATCTCCGTCCAAGACGAAGAATCTGGCAATGGGTGCGCTGGCCGGAGCCTTTCTTGTGGGAGCGGTTCTGGTGATTCGTTATGTCGCCAACGACCGCATCTGTGGAGAAGACGATGTGGAAAAGGCTCTTGGCATTCCGGTTTTTGGAAGTATACCGGACAACAACAGCATGTCTTTTAGGGATCACGGAAAAAATCGCAGGAAAGGATAGAAAACATGCAGGCGAAGATTGTATTACCGAGTGTGGAGTTGGAGTACGAGGCAGCGGAAGCGGTTAAGACACTGCGGACGAATATTCTGTACAGCGAGGATGTTAAGACGGTGATGCTGACCAGTACGATGCCGAATGAAGGAAAGTCTACGATTTCACTGGAACTGGCGAAAAGCTTTGCCGCTCTGGGGAAAAATACGATTCTGCTGGACTGTGATATGCGCAAATCTTATCTCGCCAGCCGGCTTGGCGTGAGCGAGAAACTGCAAGGGGTCAGCGAGTACCTGTCCAAACAGAGTATGAAGATTGTATATCGGACCTCGGAACCGTATTTGTCCATGATTTTCAGCGGAAACTGTCCGCCCAATCCTTCCGAACTTCTCTCAGGAGCTAGGTTTGAAGGGCTTCTGGAGACTCTGAAAGAGGCTTATGACTATATTATTATTGACGCGCCGCCTATTGGGAGCCTGGTGGACGGAACGATCATCGGAAGGTACGCGGACGGGACGCTTCTGGTAATCCGAAATGATTTTGTGAAGACCAAAGAGGCAAAAAGGGCGAAGCAGAAGATTGAGCAGAACGGAGGCAAGGTTCTGGGAGTGGTTCTGAACCGGGTGAAGAGGAATCAGAAAGGCTCTTATTACTATAAAAAATACCAAAATTACGAATATGGAAAAAAATAAGCGATTTGGAATCAAAATTGGTGTTGTCCTGCTGACTGCTATCGCAGTGGCTGCGGCGCTGTGGGTTATGTGGCCTGAGAAGGAAGAGACGGAACTCTCCCAGAGTAATGAGCGCGCGTACAGACATGTAGAGGTTGACGGCAGACAATTTGATTATAATACCAATTTACTCACGCTGCTGTGCATGGGGATTGACACGACGGATGAGTCAGCTGCCCAGTCGGATGTGATTGATCTGATGGTTCTGGACCGGGAAAAGGAGAAAATCAGGATTTTGTCTATTTCCCGTGACGCCATGGTTCCCATCCGTATCTTCGATGCCGGTGGAAAATCACTGGGATGGGAGGAAGGGCATCTTGCGCTGGCGTCTTCCTATGGATCCACGCAGGAGAGGGGCTGTCTGTTGACTTGCGAGGCGGTTTCCAAACTGATGTGGGATATCCCGATTGTGTACTATGCGGGGGCAAATTTGTCAGCATTCGACCAGTTTCAAAGCCTGGCAGGGGATTTCACCGTGGTGGTCCCGGATGACAGTTTGGCAAGTCTCGGAGCAGAGTATCAGAAAGGCAGTACGCTGACAATCACAGAAGAAAACGCGGAACAGTTTGTCCGGTACAGAGACACCGACGCGGATTTTTCCAATACGACGCGTATGCTGAGGCAGAAAGCTTATATCGAAGGGTATATCAACACGCTGAGAGGGCAATTGCAGGAAGATTTTCAGGGAACGGTGGCGAGAGCGTCAGCGCTGCTGCCGCAGCTGGTATCTAATATCTCAGTGGACGAAGTAGCTGATTTCGCGGAAATGCTGATGAATTATGAGTTTTCAGCGGATGAGGATTACATAGTCGTGGAAGGCACGCAGGAAAAAGGCCTTTTTCATGATGAGTACCACATCGATGAGAGTAAGCTGCAGGATTTGATACTGGAAGTATTTTATAAAGAACAATAAAAGAGGAGGCACAACGATGAAAAAAGGATTAATAAGATTGATTGCGGGATGTCTGACCGTTGTTATGACTGCGGCGGCTGTGGTGGCCGCGCCAAGTCCTACCAAAAACGGCGCGGTATCTCAGGAGTTTACCATTAATGGTGTGAAAGCGGATCCGAACCAGTACAAGGCGGAGTTTCAGACCAAACTGGAAGACCTGGGACTTGAAAAAGAAGTTCTGGATTTGATTAATGATATCAATGAGAATCCGAAGAAGCTGAAAGAGATTCTCACAGATGACAAACTGGTTGTAGATGAAGATGACGATATTGACGTGGAGAAGCTGGAGCTGCTCTCCCAGATTCAGGATCTGTCCATTATAGATCAGCGTACCGGAGAGATCGCGAAGGATCTCGAGAATGTGACGCTTACCTGGGAAGTTCCGAGCCTGACCGAGGGAATCGGAGAGATTCGTGTCCTTCATTTCAGCATGACAAGAGACGTATGGGAGATTCTCAAACCGGAGAAAATCGATTTTGAAGAGCATGCGATCACTCAGAATTTCAAAGATCTGTCACCGGTAGCAGTGGTTTATGTACCGGCTGACGCGAAATAAATATAAAATTCGTTCCTGCAAGACAAAGCGGTTCTGTTTCGTACAGAGCCGCTTTGCTGTTGTGCGCCTGGCGGCGCAGGTTAGTTTTCCCTTCCCGATGCGGCCTTGCTGGCGAAATCGGTATTGACCAGATCGGTATAAGGCAGTGCGTTCCTCCAGTTCTCCGGCGTCTTCCAGAATGTCTAACAGCAGATCGAAACTTTCCTCGGAGAAGATCAGATTCTCTGCCCAGGTATCCTGCTCATAGTAGCGGGTGATAATCGTGGTGAGCGTGTCGGAATCGGTGTCGGTAAACTGAGGCTGAATGACTGCGGCAATTTCCTCAGGGGTATGAGTCTGTACATAGTCCATACCTTTTTGCAGGGCGTTGGTGAAACCCTGAACAATATCCGGATTTTCCTCCAGATAACTCTGTTTGGCTGAGAAAGCGGTGTAAGGCACATAACCGCTGTCTACGCCCAGAGACGCGACGACATAGCCTTTTCCCTCGGATTCCAGGCTGGTGGCGCCTGGTTCGAATTCAACAGTTTTTTGTATTTTCCTACACCCTTAAAGCATAAATTTAAACCCGCACAGCTTGTGGGTCTCCTGGTCTATATTGATCTCTTTTATGTATTTCCGCCAGAACATATTTTTATGCTCAGAGTCGAGACGGGAATATAATTCCTGCCAGTCGCCGGAAAATCGCTTGATGATCGGCTGATAATCTTCGACCGATACGATTTGATTCCTTTCTTTTTCTTCCCTCAGTTTCTCTTCCAGAAGGCTGTATTGCGAGTCATAATAATCATCTGTAATTCGGCCTTTTTGATATAGGATATTCAGCCGATCCATTTCGGCCCGTATCTTTCCGCTATTATCTTTCCGGACAGATTTTCTTTCTGCCTGCTTAATTTCGTAAATATTGCGATCCAGGATCAGAGCGACATTGGAGATCATGTAGGCCTCTACGATGGATTCGGAAATTACTGCGCCGCCGTGATACCGAAATTTTTTTGCGCATCGGTACCGGCGGTATTCGCTTATCTCCCCATTTTTTAATTTCTGCTTTTTGGTAAATCCCGTCATAATCGTGCCGCAATTTGGGCAGCGGATCAGCTGGCTAAAAATATAGGGTTCGTGCTTTCCGGAATAGGTCTTTGAGTCACACATTGATTTGATTCTCCGATGCTGCTGCGGGGTGATATACGCCTCGCAATAACCCTCCTCGCCCTTGTAGATCCCGGCGTATCCCTCGTGAGTGAGAAGGCGGTTGATCTGGTAAGAGGTCGGCGGCTTTTCGTGATCTCTATATTTATCTAAAATGTAATTAATTGTCTTGCGCTTAGAAAATGTCGTAAAATAGTAGTCAAAAGCGTCCTCAACAATCTCCCTTGTCAGGGGATCCTTTACCTGCTTCTTATCTTGTAGGATGTACCCATAGGGCGCTGCGCCCGTTACATGCTGTTTCTGGCGGCGTTTGTGGTCAAAGACTACTTTTATACGCTCAGACGTCCTGTCGCTCTCATTTTGGGCCACAGCGAGCATAATGTTGATTTTTAGCTGCCCGTCAGCGGTGGAAGTGTCGTAGTCCTCCAGGATCGTCTTCCAATTGCAATGATGAGCTTCCAGGACTGCCTGGGTATTGTGGTAGTCCCGGACATTGCGAAACCACCGGTCGAGCTTGGTCACGAGGATAAGGTCTATCTTATCTTTTTCCACGTCGGCGAGAAGCCGCTGGAAGTCTTTTCGATTCTGTAGTTTTTTCCGAGCGGTCAGGCCCTCATCCACATAATAATCCACAATCTCATATCCGTGAGATCGGGCATATTCTGTCAGCAGCTCTTTTTGTGTGTCCAGGGACAGGCCGGATTCGGCTTGGATGTCTGTAGACACACGGTCATAAATTGCGCATCGGATTTTCCTCATATTCATCACCCTCTTAAAATTATGTAAAAATAGGTATAAAAATAACAGCCAGCGAGAACAGGTGTTCCGCTTGCGCTGGCTGACCTGGGGTGATACAATATGCCTGGTGTAGTGTTGTATCCACCCGGGTACAGCGTGACCGCTCCTGTTGGCGCAGGGGCGGTTTTTTTTTATACGTATGTATTTACATACGGTTAAATTTATTCTAGCCCCACCTGGGCAAAGGTGGTTGCCGCACCGTCCTGGAAGGTAACGGTTATATTTGATCCTGGGGCTTCTCCTGCCCACTGATAAATCTCGATGTTTGTCGCGTCGTTTTCGGCAGCGACGGATTCCGTGCCGTCTTCTCCCATGATTTCCTTTACTTCGTCATAGGTCATCCCGTTCTCGAGCTGTGTGTATTTGTCCATCGTAGCAGGCCCGCCGCCTTTTGCCACATCCTCCATGGCCTCTGTGGCCTCATCCACGGTAGTCACGTCCGTGTCTGCCTGCTCGGCAGCGTCCTGGATCGCTTCGTCAGCTTCCTCTACAGCGTCCTCAATATCTTCTGTGGTGGTCTCCGTAGAGTCTTCTGCCGTATCCTCGGATCCGCCGCAGGCGATAGCAGCAGCGCTCAGAGACAGGGCTAAAAGCAGCATTATCATTTTCTTTTTCATAGTAATGATCCTCCTATTTTGATTTTTTTATTAATACGCAAAGCGGATTAATCGATAATTTTTACGACACGTAAATACGGGTAAAAATACAAGATGTAATTGCCTACGATTTTATAGATTCCGTATTTGCTTTTATAGCAATCCAGGCATTCTTTCAGATATTCCTCGGATACTCCGAAATAATCAGCCACCTCATAGCGATCTTTACAGCCCGCCTCATAGGCCTGGATGATTCCGATCAGACCTATGACGTGATTGTAGGCCCAGAGCCTCGCCCGGTATTCCTGCTTCCGGTTTGACCCATCTTCTTGATCTAGGATGTCCCCGGTGGACGTCTTATGATGCCCGATCTCTTCCGCAAGGACGCAGACTTTTTCCGGCTCTGTCAGCCCTTCTCGGATTGCTATCCTGTTTTTATAAATCCTTCCGTCTGATCCGGCCAGGGGCTTTTCCCTCACGGTAAGCCCCATCTGGGCGGCTTGGTCAGTCAGCGACTCATATTTTGTCAATCGATCACTCCCATTCCGAATCATCTTCCATGATCCTATCATCATGATCTTTCATTTCTTTTGTGACCTCTACGTCAGTACGCTCGTGAGCAGCCTTGAGCGCTTCCTCTTTTTCGGCCTCTTTTTCGACCTCTTCCTTGACAAATTTCGGATTCCCAAGAAGGATCCCGGAATAGTCCAGGAGACTTTTCTTCCCATCATTATTTAATTTTTCCGCATTTTCGATGATGGAAGACATCAATCTATCAGATCGATATTTACTCTTATCGTAGGCTGCCTTGAATTTCTCCGCACTGGAAAATGACTGACGAGGTTTTGCGGCATCTTTAAAATCATTACGCCGCATCGGTACATCATAGCCCATCAGCCAGGCCTCACTTACGTCAAGGGCGACACCGAGGATAAAAAGCTTGTCCTGGTTCGGCTCCGTCTTCCCAGAGCAGTACTGACTTATATCTGACTTATTCATTTTCACACCATACTCCTTACAGTATGGCTCTGTCAAATTCAATATGTCTACCTGACGCAGGCTTCTATCGGACATGATTTTTTTTAATCGTATAGCTGTGTTTTCCTTCTTCATTTTATGTTCCGCCTTTCTGGCATGAGTATATCATATATTATACACATGTTCAATAATAAAAACCAAAAAAGTTAAAAAAAATGAATTTTTTGTTGACAAGAGCATAAGTCGGTGGTATTATACAAATAGTTCAAAACATTGAACAAGAAAGGAGGGCAGTTATGGCTTTTGATTACAGCAAGCTCGGCGGGAAGATCGTAGAGGTTTTTGGGACCAGGCGTAAATTTGCAGAGGCAATGGACTGGTCAGAGAGAACGTTATCACTAAAAATGAATAGTAGAAGAGCGTGGCGGCAGTCTGACATATGCAGGGCAATCAATCTATTGGGATTAAACGATGAGGACATCCCATCATATTTTTTTACGCCGGAAGTTCAAAACAATGAACTTACAAAATGAATAAACCGAAGGAAATGGGTACAACCAGCACTACATAAAATGTAGAGGGAGGCGATTCTATGCTTAGCGAAGAAGATATTATCGCGACTATCACGAGATTACTGGAAGATCAATACGGAGAGTCGTTTGAATATCGAAAAATTGAAGACCAGGAAGATGAAACCGCGTAAGCGGGAAAGGAGGGACAAGCAGTGAAACAATTATTTAAAGACCCAGTTAAGGACATGCTCTTGATCGGATCACTAACTGCGGTGGCAGCGCTGTCTGGGATATTTGATGTGGGAACCGTCAAGACGCTGGCAGCAGTTGTGCTCGGATCAGCAGTGTTAAGCGCAGGATTGGTTTTGGCTTTGGAAAAGTAAAGCCCCCCTATGCTCCGCCAAACACAGGGGTAAAAAGAAAAGCTAATAGGTATATGCCTATAGCTATAATAGCACAAAAATGGAGGGCAGACAATGGAAATAAGTAAAAAGGAGTACACGGAACTGATCATAAGATCGGAAAAGTTAGAGATACTTACAAAATTAATTAAGAGTCAAAAATACATCTCAGACGAAATTTTGCAGATAGTGGGGGTGAAAGAAATGTTTACGAATGATCGGTAAGGGACATGGAAGACCATTACTCTATAGAGAGAGAACATATCGATTGCGATATTTGCCATGGGCCAATCTATAAAGCAGACAATGTAATGGAGGGAGACCATTTATACAGAGTCAATGATCTTACCATCTGCGAGGACTGCATTAGAGATTACATAAAATCGATCGAGGAGGAATGCCATGAATAAAGATAGGATTTTAATGATTTACGCATTGATTGATGATCTATTGGCAGAACAAGATGATAATCCGATTTATGAACAATATAGAAGTAGATCGATCGCAAATTATACGCAAGCAATTAAAAATTTAATTGATGCAAAAAATGCATTGGAAAGGGGTAAAAATGGCTGAAGCAATCTGTGAAGTTTGGCATAAAGTCCCGGATATGAAGGGCTTTATGAAGTAAGTTCACTCGGACAAGTGAGAAGCTTATATAGATATAAAAAGATATTAAAACCACAGTTAACAAATAACGGATATTTATATGTTCAATTGTTCAAAAATAAAATTGGTAAAAATTATTATGTTCATAGATTGGTAGCTAATGCTTTTATTCCTAAAGTAAAAGAAAAGCCATTTATAAATCATAAAGACGAAATAAAAACCAACAATGCAGTAAGTAATTTGGAATGGATTTCACATATTGATAATTGTAATTACGGATCTGCCATTAATAGAAGAGTGTCAAACACTGATTACAATGCGAGAAGAATTAATAATACAAATCAAATAAAAGCAGTTAGTAAGCCAATTGCGCAATACACCAAAGACGGGATATTTTTAAAGCGATGGAATAGTGCTGCAGAATGTGCGAGAGAATATGGGTTTTCTACGTCTTCGTGTATTAGAAAGTGTGTTAACGGAGAAGAAAAAACTGCTTTTGGTTTTGTATTTAAAGAATGGAGGGATGACCTATCGCTAGATTAATCGGAATCATGGGGGAACCAGGAACAGGTAAGAGCACGTCTCTGAAAGCTTTAAATCCAAACGAAACCTTTTATTGTGATTGTGATGGAAAAGGACTGAATTGGAGAGGGTGGAGAGAACAGTATTCCGTAGAAAAAAAGAATTATGTTAAGACAAGTTTTCCGCAAATTGTTCTTAAATATCTTCAGAATGTAGCAGAAAAAGCTCCACATATTCACTATTTTGTTGTAGATACAGTAAATAATTTGATGGTATCGGACGAAATGAGAAGGTGTAGAGAAAAAGGATATGATAAATGGATGGATTTAGCTGCATGCATATGGGATTTGGTTGATCTACCATCCCAATTAAGGGGACGATTTGACAGTGGTATTACTCTTTCATACACAAACAGAAATGACAGATTTTGGGTATGAATTCACACGATCAAGACCAACGGACGTAAAACAGAAAAAAATAACATCGATAGTAAATTTAATTGGTTGCTTCGATCCGTAAAACAGGATGGTAAGTATTTATTTGAGACTACAGCGCATAATTCTACAGCCAGAACGCCTCTAGATGCATTTAAGGAACCATATATTCCAAATGATATCACAGAAGTGATTAAGGTTATGGAGGAATTTTAATGAATGAATTTATTAATGCTTTAAATGATAAACCGCAAATCAATATGTGCGTAAAAATGAGATGTCCTGTATGCGGGTGCAATTACTCCCATGTATTTTGCAGAAGCATAGAAACAGGAACAAGAAATGATGGTATTGAAGTCGCTATAAATTATGAATGTGGGCATTCATTCAATATGATATTTGCTGAGGCATAAAGGCGAAGTAGTATTAAAAACATCTATTTTAGGAGGTCAATACAATGGCGATTAAAGATTTAACGACTACGAACAAACACAGGGTTATGGAGACTTTCAGCAGCTTCCAAAAGGAGGGTATGTGCTCAAAATTTTAGGTGTGGAACTCAATGAGAATAGTATTGGACAGTATGTAAAAATTAGTTGTGATATTGCGGAGGGGGACTATAAAGGGTTCTTTACAAATGATTATAAACACAGCAATCTGAGGACAAAAAATGGCACTGTAACTACCTTTTAAACGTCCCGAATGATGATGGATCACAGCAAGATGGATGGACAAAAAGACGGTTTAAAACATTTACAGAAGCACTAGAAGAAAGCAATAATGGATACCATTTTGATTGGGACGAACAGAAATTTAAAGGTAAATTAGTAGGTGGTTTATTTAATTTTAGAGAGTACAAAAAGAACGATGGGAGCATTGGAAAATACATAAATTTGGCACAATTTTGCTCTATAGAAAAGATCAGAAGTGGTAAGTTTAGGGTTCCAGAAGACAAGCCTCTAAGCAGTTCTAAACAGCAAAAACCACGGACAGATTCCAATGGATTTATGAGTATTCCAGAAGGAGCAGAGGATGAATTGCCATTCTAAAATGGATGTTTTTCAGCAAAAAGAAGCCTTAAAAAGCTTCGAAATATTGGTAGATACTAGGGAGCAAAACACAGAAAAATCCAGAAAAAGATATGGTTCTTTTGGTGTTCCGTACAGCAAGGCAACGTTAGAATTTGGAGACTATACATATAATTTTATGCTCCCAAATGGAAAGAAATTACATGATATTTCCACTACAATAAAGCCTCTATGTGCGGTCGAAAGGAAGATGAATCTGGACGAACTGGCAGGCTGTTTTACGCACGGCCGCCAGAGATTCCAGAGAGAATTTGAACGAGCTTCAGGCAATAAATCTAGGATATTTTTGCTGTGTGAAAATGCAAATTGGGAAAATCTTTTGAACGGAAAATACCGCAGCAAATTTAATCCAAAAGCGTTTATGGCTTCCGTGATCGCATGGGAAATTAGATATAATTTGTGCTTACTTTTTTGCAAAGAAGAGACTTCCGGAAGGCTGATAAAAGAAATTTTATATCGGGATTTAAAAGAAAGATTGGAAAGAGGTGAATTTGATGGCTAAAGGATGGGTTGTAATATACAGAAGCATAATGGATAACCCATTATGGGAAGATAAGCCTTTTTCCAGGGGGCAGGCATGGATAGATATGATCCTTTTAGCATCACATAAGGACACCGAATTTTATTTTGATGGTGATATGCTTCCGGTTGAAAAAGGCCAAATTATCACCAGTAAGAGAAAATTAGGGGATCGATGGGGATGGTCAAATTCTAAGGTAAATAAGTTTCTAACGAGTTGGAAAAGGTTGGAATGTTAGTTCAAAAAAGCGACACAAAAAAAACCACCATAAAAATCGTGAAATACGAGCAGTATCAAGGATTTGGAAGCATTGAGGCTGTAGAGAAAACATCACATAAAACGTCACAGAAACGACACAGAAGCATCACTCAGGCATCACAGAAGCATCACTCAGGCATCACAGAAGCATCACAGAAACACCATTCAACAATGTAAACAATTATAACAATGATAACAATGTAAACAATGTAAACAAAAAAGAGCCTGCGGCGCTTTCCTCTTCCGCATCACAAAACAATGAAAATGGCATAGATTTGTGGAATGACGAAGCTGCATGGGAGGAGGCGATAAGGAATGGGCATATATGAGTTTGACAGAGAAGATGCCTTTAGGTTTGGGCGGGAGATCGAAGCTAAGTTTAAGATAAGGGGCAATGAGATGCAGTTTGACCGATGCCCCTATTGCCTAGGTGGACATTCTGGTAAAGATCGTGGGACATTTTCCATCAATCTTACAACCGGACAGTTTAAATGCTTAAGGGCCTCCTGTAATGCACACGGAAATATGATTACGCTGTCCAGGGATTTTAATTTTTCTCTTGGCACAGATGTGGATGAATATTACAACCAAAAAAAAAGATTCCGCAATATCCACAGAAAAGAAAAACTGCAAACAAAGCCCGCAGCAGTTTCTTACCTGGAAAGCAGGGGCATAAGTTCTGAAGTCACAGAACGATACAGCATAACCACACAGCGAGACCACGACAATATCCTTGTATTCCCGTTTTATGATGAAAACAACATCCTGCAATTTATAAAATACCGCAAGACAGATTTTAACAAAGAGAAAGATAAAAGTAAAGAGTGGTGCGAGAGAGACTGCAAACCGATTTTGTTCGGAATGAATCATTGCGATCCGGAAAATCCAACGTTAGTGTTGACGGAAGGACAGATTGATTCTCTATCTTGTGCGGAAGCTGGAATAAAAAACGCTGTGAGTGTCCCGACCGGGGCAAAAGGATTTACCTGGATACCTTATTGCTGGGACTTCCTATCTAGGTACTCTAATTTAGTCATATTCGGCGATTTTGAGCATAAGGCGATATCTTTATTGCCTGAGATGCAAAAACGCTTCCACGGGGCTGTTAAGCACGTTAGAGAGGGTGATTATAAAGACTGCAAGGACGCAAACGAATTTTGCAAAAATATGGACCCGAATATTTACGGAAATGTGTGGAGAATGCAGTTCCGATCAAGAACCCCAAAATAAAACCATTGGAAGAAGTACAGCGAGTTGATTTGAACTCCATGGAAAAAATTAGATCTGGAATTTATGCGTTAGACAAACTAACAGGTGGGTTTTATTTCGGACAGGTAATACTTGTAACTGGAGAAAGGGGATTCGGAAAGTCTACGCTAGTATCGCAGTTTGGGACAATGGCGATTTCGGAAGGATATCCAGTATTTTTCTACAGCGGCGAATTGATGGATTGGTATTTTAAGGCATGGATTGAATATCAAATAGCAGGAGATCGGAATATTAATACATTGGTTTCAAATTTCGGTTACAAGTCGTATTCCATACAAGCTGACAAGTTGCGCCAGATCGAAAACTGGTATTCTGGAAAAGCTTATATCTATGACAACGGAATTATGACAGATGATGAAACGGAAGAAGAAACACTCCTGGAAACATTGGAAAATGCAATTAAACAATACGGCTGTCGTGTTCTGGTATTGATAATCTAATGACAGCAATATCCGATGATCTTTCGTCTGACCTATACCGGATGCAGACAAATTTGTAAAGTCTCTAACAATCTTGGCAAAAAGATATGATGTGTTGATATTTCTGATTGTGCATCCACGGAAGTCGAACGGAACAATCTTTGATAATGACGATGTGGCTGGAAGTTCTAATATCACAAATTTAGTAGATTTGGTTATAAGATACGGAAAAGTCAAAGATGCCAATCAGGACAGCAATGAGAGGGTTTTGAGTGTATACAAAAATCGTTTAAACGGAAGGACAAATAGGGATGGAATACATTTATATTTTCAGGAATCTTCCAAAAGAATTTCAGAAAATTCAGAGATATTTGATTGGGAACTTGGATGGGAAAATGGAAATGAATTTGTAACTGTAGATGAAGATGAGATTCCATTTTAGGAGATGATAAGTTGTCGGAAATACGCAATAAAGAAAGAGAAGAAGAGCATAAATTTATATTAGATTTTTGGTCGTTTAGAAAAAAATTTTATGTTCCTGAAGACAACGATGAATACTGGGAAAGTTTGTGCAATGATGCAAATAATTTAGCTGTGAAATACGAAAATAATGAATATTTTAATCAATTGATTGTGTGTTGCGTAAACGACATCGAAGGAAGATACCGTAAAGAAAAAGCAAGGAGGGGTTCTATGTGAGCAGTAAGCTAAAAAGAAAATCGAAAGAGGTCAAGTTCCGTCCGCCCTACTCTAATATGGCTGCGCAGCATTTCGGAAGAGAACTGGCGGCTACACGGCAGCAGCTTCAGGAGCTTGAGGAAAAAAGCTTCGGAGATGGTTTTGAAGCAGGATTCAAAGACGCTCAGAATTGGTCGAATGCCTGTAATGGAATTTGCTTTATTCTGGCTCTTAATAGGCTTTACGGATTTGGACACGACCGCCTGGATAAAGTATTTTCTGCTGCGAATCAATACATGAAAGATTACAATGCCGGAAAAGTGACTATGACGGAGATGTGTGTTCAGGCAGAAAAAGTGTCGAGAATGAAAATGGATGATCGATATAAAGATCTATTTAAAATATATGGGCCATGAGGAGGATGGAATGAAAAAATTAACACCATTAAAAGCTATTAGAAAAAATGTTTAGATTGTTGTTGTGGACAAGCACAGGAAGTACGGCTGTGTGACGTAAAAACCTGCACGTTACACCCGTATAGAATGGGTAAAAGACCTAAAGACGATAAATTTATCACTGACGATGAGAAAATTGAAAAAACCGAAGCTACGAAGGGGTTTTTAAGCAAGGAAGGAGATCAGAATGAGTGAGATCGAGTCGATGGAGACACTGGAAGGAAAAATTGAATATCTTGCGAAGCATTACAGCAAAAAGAATCAGATCGAAAAATGCAAGGAAGAATTAAAAGAACTGCTTGCTGAATTGGATAACGCGATTGAGATTAATGGAGAGATTGTTTTGCCAGAAAACACATGGTCAGAAATTGCGGATGTCAATATCATGACTGCCCAATTAATGATACAGCATCACCGAAAAGACACCGTTTTAGGGCAGATGTGGTATAAGCTCGACAGGCAGCTTGAGAGGATCCAGTCGAAAAGAAATGTAAGTGACTACCGTGAACGGATACTCCGGACGTTTTTGGGAGGGAGAAGTTAGTATGCAGGAATTAGATAAAGCTATTGAAATACTTGATAAGCTCTCATTCTTCGGCGGCCAGAGAGCGGGGCGAGAACTGTGGAACGATAAGCCAAGAGATGTGCAGGATGAGGATATCGCAAACTTTAACCGGGATATTGAATATCTCAGAGACTTTATCCGCAAGCACATGAATGACGGCTGGATTCTGGTTGAGAAATATGGATTGCCAAAAGAAGAAGGAATATATGACTTAACTATCATAAACGGGCGTGGGGAATACGTCAGTGTTAGATGGGAATTCTTAAGCGGAGTCCACTTATCTGGCCAGCAGCATTATGTTGACGGAGTGCATTATTGGGCAGACAACTACAGAGGAGAACCGATAAATGAGTTTTTATCAGAACGGGTGATAGCATGGAAAAAAAAACCAGAGCCATACCGCCCGGAAAGGAGCGATAACCATGACGGAGAGTGAAGTATTAAAAATATTTGAAAACGAAGTAATCATTCTGGATTGTTGGATTGAGCATTGTAAAGATATTATAGCCGATTGCGAAACGGAAGAGGACGAGTTTGATGATGACAAAGAGCGGGCGGAACTTTCCTTGAAGGACTATACCGAAAGAAAAGAAGCTTTTGACGTGGCAATCTCCGCCCTCAAAGAAATCCGGCTTTACAAAGATAATAAACTATGTCTAGTCCCGACAGACGTGTATTCCAGACAGTGTAGTGAATTGGACGCATATAAGGAAATCGGAACAGTGGAAGAGTGCCGAAAAGCGGTGGAGAAACAGAAGGCGAAGAAACCGAACATAGTTACTAATGAGTTTTTAGGCGGCACATCATATGTGTGTCCAAACTGCGGAGCTGAGATGATGTTGATTGACAGAAATCGAATCCAATGGGGGCATATGAAAAAATATTGTGGATGTTGCGGACAGGCCATTGATGAGAATTTGGAGGGAATGGAAAAATAATGGAAATGTATCAAGATGGAGTTCCGGTATATGTGTTACCAGATGGAGCAATATGCAAAGCCGATGAATACAAAAGAAGCCCATTAGATATTGATAATTGTCCTTTGGGGAATGAGATATGTGCAGGATATTGCGATCAATATGAGGAGGGAATGGAATGATTAAAATAGAATTGGAACCTTGGGAAGAATCCGATATAAAAGCAAGCATTGTTGAAAGAATCTCCAATACGATAATTAGCCGGGAATTTAAGCTTTACGGAGATATTCCAGATGAGGGTTGCTACACGCCTTATGATAAATTC
The DNA here is from genome assembly GCA_963927715.1 of uncultured Blautia sp. GTDB lineage: Bacteria > Bacillota > Clostridia > Lachnospirales > Lachnospiraceae > Blautia_A. Next base: position 348,679 of record CAWVBU010000003.1, read on the forward strand.
AAAAACTATGTTGCAAATTTGGTGGCCGATAGAATTTTCAAATATATGATCGAAAACCCCGAAATAAGAAAAAGAATTGATACCGCCATAGACAAAGCGGAAGAATCTATTGTTGCAACAGTTGTAAAGAACCGAAGGGAAGGTGAACAGAATGAGTAGAAAAATAAAAATAATTGACGTAGTTCTATCTGCGCCGTATCAAATTGGAGAATATTCATACACGAACATTTGCAAGACGGTACAGTTGGCAATTCCAGATGACGGTCACGATTGGCACGTGTATGGAGAATCTGATAATAAGGTTATAGAACGGGAGAACGGAAAATGAGTGATGATTTAATCAGCCGGAAAGCATTTATGGAATACTTAGGGCTGGAAGATACAGAAGAAAACAGGGAAGAAAATGTTGGAGAAATTGTAACACTTGAAGATTTTGATAGACAGGCGACAGCCTTTGACAAGGAAAAGGTCATTGAGGAATTAAAAGGTGAAATTGAGTTGTGTGTAACACATCCGCTATATCCAGGGAGATACATCAAAAAGGATAGAGCTGTTGAGATTGTCGAGAAAGGCGGGATTGAATGAAAAAAGATAAATTACAGATCGGACAAAAATATCTTCACAAACGAAAGACTATCATTGACGGTATCGAGAGAGAGGCTGAGCGCTGGGTCAAATGTGTCGGAATTACGCCGGACGGTGCATATTTTTCGAGGATTATGGAAGTAACAGAATTTTTGAATAATAGGGCGATAGAGGAGGAATTGAATCAACCATGAAAAAATACTTGATTGGGATGAGACTCGGAGACGCTCTGGGGAAAATCCACAAAAATGAAATTTTACATATCGGATCAGGGACTGGATTTTTATTCGTAGGAAACCAAAAAAAGTTCCTGGAAGATGAAAAACAAATAAATAAATATCTAATCAATCAGGAAGTAAAAATAATTGCAAAGCAGGTCAGACAAATAAGAAAAGAAGCGGATGAAATTGGAATAAGAAAAAGAAGAATTGACGAAATAAGGGAGGCAATAAGAAAAATCAATAGACTTTGCGATAGAATAGATGATCGGAAAGGGAATTTAAAGCCTTTATCGGACAGAAGGATTCTGGATTGTTATGGGAGAATACAAAAAGATGGAATCGTCATTTTGATCGAAGGGACAGAGAATGGGAAATATTGGGGAAAAGATGATTATGACAGAGAAAAGGGGTGATATATTTGTCTGTTAGGGATACATATTTACCAGATTACGGAATGACAAAAGATGATTCGAAAAAAATCACAGAATATTGTAAAAAAGCGAAAGGATTTGAGCAGCAGCTTATCCTCCAGGCGGCGCAAGAGGTATATCCGGAAATTGCTCCGTATCTCTTCCTGAACCTGACAACCGGTCTGGGCTATGACCGCATGGGAAACATCCCGATGCAGCGGAAGGATTTCCAGGGATACCGGCGGAAGACGATAGAGACGTATAACAGGTATATGATGCTGAATGGGAAACAGATTGTGTGAGGTGGATATATGAGAGAAATATTATTCCGGGGAAAACGAACAGATAACGGTGAGTGGGTAAATGGATATTATGTTTATGATTGTGCTCATAATGCACATTTCATTTTTAAAAACCAGCTTGTGTGTCCGAACTGTATAAATGACAGAAGAATTGATTATTCACTGTGCGATTATGAAATTGATCCAGAAACCCTATGTCGGTTCACCGGACTGAAAGACAAGAACGGAAATCGGATCTGGGAGAATGATGTTGTGTCTTGCGAGCACGCAAAATATCCCGAAGATAATCCATCAGAAGTATATCCGTTATTACCAGATCCAATAAGATACAAAAGAAGTTATGTGGTTGAATTTATCAATACCGGTAGTAGTTACGGGTATCGACTGAGGAATAGATCCATTCATTTTATGATTACGGGAAATGTAATTTATAATTATAAAGTAAAGGTCATAGGAAACATTTTTGACAACCCGGAACTGTTGGAAAAACAATAAAATATGGGTACAACGACACCACCCCACATTCGGTAAAATATAATCAAGAATCATGGAAGTGACGGAATTTTTAAGCGACAATACGATCAAGGAGGAGTTGTATGAATCATGAAAAGATACCAGACCCCACGGCGGACCGGGCTATTTACAATGCGGACAAGCAGCGGAGACTGGAAAAGCTTCACGGCGTCAAGGTGGGTGAAAGCATAACCATATGGCAGTGTAAAAACGAAGATGAAGGAATTGGCAAGAAAAACTACGCAAAAAAGAAGAAAATAAAAATCGTAATCTTAGGACTTTATGAAAATTACGTGAGATGTCTGCTGCCGTGGGGCTACGTAGAGTCCTATACTTGGTGGGCGTTTGATCGTATGCGCAGTGGAATGATTGAGGAGGATGATTAATGTTTGGAAAAAATTCGGTAAATTCAGAAGAACTAATTGGGAAAAAGCTTGATGATGCTATCAGTATGGCTGATGATAATTTAATTATTAATATTGGCTCTGCATCGGCGTTCTTTTTTATCGGTACAAGAGCGGAATATTTTTCTAAAATCCACGATATATCAGAAAAATTCGTAGACTACAACAGAGGATTAATGGAGAGATATAAAAGCCTGATCGAAAACGCAATCGAAATTTTAATCCGGCATGAGAGCGCGACAAAAGAGCGTGTCGAAGCAATTGGAAAGCTTAAAAAATATTATCGTCTATATAAAAAATGTGAAAAATATCTTGATACATTTACACCTATTATGGATCGTAAAATTAAAGACGTTTACTGGAAAAACAAAAAGGAAGATGGAGTCTGCATCATTGTGGAGGGTACAGAAACTGGAAAATACTGGGATAAGGAGGAATGGGACGCTGACCAAAATGAATAAAAGGCTCAGAAATATGACATGGGATGATTACGGTATATCAAAACATCGATATGACGAATTAAAAGCTTTTTGCTTACAATACGACGAAAAGAAATCAAAGATCAATCGTAGTGTCGGTGCAGTCATTAATGATGGGATGCCAAAAAGCAATTATAAAGAAAATCCCTTGGAAAATAACGCAATCAGAAATGTCTCATACCAAAAAGATTGTGAGATGATCGAAAAGGCAGCTATTGCAGCATCATCGGAGATATATCCGTACATAATCAAGAGTGTAACTAACGATCTATCGTTCCAGTTTATCGAGTACGACGAGAAATTAGGGCGGATACCAGTAGGGGTAAATGAGTTTTATGGCTACCGAAGATTATTTTATCATTATCTCGATCTTTTGAAAAATGGTGATAAAATCGACCTACTTTTATGATATTATGATATTGTCAAAAAAAGCAAAGGAAATACCCCTTCTAATTTGCAAAATCCTTGACATAGGCCTGCACAATTGCTATGTGTGGGCCAACCCCTAAATATGCGACAGATTAAGCTCCAGGTTTTTCATGTTCTTCCTGGGGCTTTTTCTATAACAGCGGTCACGATATTTCTTGTAAATTGCATTGATTTTGAGTTTTTGAATTTTCTCGTTTTTGTTATAATTTCTCCTCTGTATTTTTATATATTTTATGTGGCCGCTGTAAAAAAAGTAATTAAGACGATTTGATAAATTTGATGTTATGTAGGAGGTGAGCCTGAATGGCTGCAAAAGGGAAATACGCCGAATGGATTACGCCAGAAGGCTTACTTAAAATTGAGGGATGGGCGAGAGATGGTTTAACAGATAAGCAGATTGCACACAATATTGGAATATCTCAAGCAACATTGTACGAATGGAAAAAACAATTTCCTGAATTGTCTGATACCCTAAAGAAGTCCAAAGACGTTGTTGACAGAATGGTGGAAAATGCCTTATTTAAAAATGCCATCGAAGGAAATACGACAGCACAGATATTCTGGCTTAAAAACAGGAAGCCGGATAAATGGAGAGAAAAACCGGCATATGAGGATACAAGCGAACTTGATAAACTCGATGATATCTTGAAAGGGTTAAAAGACAATGCAACTCACAAGTAAGCAGAATGAGTATATCAAGAACGCTACTCATAGATGGAATATAAAGACTGGGGCTGTCCGATCCGGTAAGTCATATGTCGATACAGCATACACGATCCCGGCAAGAATCCGAGAGAGAATCGGAAAGCCGGGATTAACTGTTATATTCGGGGTATCCAGGGACACGATCGAAAGAAACGTGCTGCAGCCCATGAGGGAGATATATGGTCCCGGATTAATAGGAATTATAAATAACAGAAACATTGCAAGAGTATGTGGGGAAAATGTATATTGCCTTGGCGCGGAAAAAGTAAGTCAAGTCGCTAAAGTACAGGGGTCATCGATTAAATACGCTTACGGAGATGAGATTGCAAAGTGGAACCGAGAAGTATTCGAGATGCTAAAATCCCGTCTCGATAAGTCCTATTCCTGTTTTGATGGAGCTTGCAACCCGGAAAATCCTACTCATTGGCTGAAAGAGTTTATAGATTCAGACATAGATATTTATCTGCAGCAGTACAGACTATTCGACAATCCTTTTCTTCCAAAAGAGTATGTGGACAATCTGTGTAAGGAATACTCGGGTACGATTTACTATGACAGATTGATCGAAGGAAAATGGAAACGGGCAGAAGGCGCAATATACAGAGTGTTTGCGGATAATCCGGAAAGATTTATAATGCCAATTAAAAAATCCGATATAAAAGAAATCAGAATCGGTATCGACTTTGGTGGAAATGGTTCTGGTCATTCTTTTGTGGCAACGGCAATAACCAAAAATGGAAATATACACCCGGTCATGAGCCGAAAGCACATGAAAAAAGACTTTCCGCAAGGGATAGATGCCAATAAGCTGTCGGAACTTTTTCTGCAATTTGTAGATAATTTGATTGCAAAATATGGGAATCCGAGAGTAGCTTACTGGGACAATGCGGAGACAGTACTTGGACAGAGTATAAAAAACGCGTGCCGGTATAAATATAGCTTTCTCCATGTAATGCCGGCAGAAAAGAAAAAAATAAATGACAGAATTAATTATACCGTTCGACTCATGGGAGCCGGGCGGTTTTTTATTACGGAAGATTGCCAGACACTCAAAAAAGCACTGCAAGAAGCAGTATACAACGGAAAAGCGCTGAAAGAAGAGCGTCTGGACGATGGTAGCACGGATATTGATACATTGGATGCTTTTGAATATACAATCGAGAGAAATATCAGTGGAATTTATTACAACAGAGTGGAAGGAGGGATTTAATGTTTCGAATCGCGGATGATGAAACTTTAGATGAAAATCTACTCTCAGAATTTTTGACGAAACACGCTGCGGAAGTAGAGCTGAAATATAAGCCTCTGATCGAAGCTTATATGACGGATTATCCGATTTTCCATGAGGCCCCAAAGCCCAAATATAAGCCGGACAATCGGATCGCCGTGAATTTCGCGAAATACATTGTCGACACCATGAATGGCTTTTTTCTCGGGAATCCGATCAAGCTGCAGTGTGACGACGAAAAAGTGGCAGCTTATTTGGAATTGTTGGATCAATACAATGATATGGACGACTCCAATGCGGAATTATCAAAGATTTGCAGCATTTATGGCCTGGGCTATGAGATGTATTATGTGGACGATGCTGGGCAAATCGGAATCACATATTTGGATCCGATCGATGCTTTTATGATCTATGACGATTCCGTCCTGGAAAATCCGCGGTATTTTATCAGGACATATATTGATTCCGACAATGTCCTGCACGGCAGTGTGTCGGACAAAGAAAGAGTCCGTTATTTTGTACTCAAAGGACAGATTCAGTTTCTCGATGATTATGAGAGACTGCACGGATTCGATGGCGTACCGGCGACGGAATACCGAGAAAATGCGGAATGTCAGAGCATCTTTGGACCGTCGTTGTCTATGATAAATGCTTACAATAAGGCAATCTCTGAAAAGGCCAATGATGTAGATTATTTTGCGGACGCTTATCTGAAAGTTTTAGGCACTTTTCTGGACGAGAAGGAAATTGCTCATATACGTGATGACCGAGTGATTAATTTCGACGGAGATGCAGATAAGATGATCGTGGAATTCCTTCAAAAGCCGAATGGCGACGCCACACAAGAAAATTTAATCAATCGCCTGGAAAGACTGATCTTCCAGATCAGCATGGTGGCGAACATCTCCGACGAGAATTTCGGAACGTCTTCCGGGATCGCTTTGAAATATAAGTTGCTGGCAATGAGTAATCTGGCGAAGACCAAGGAGCGGAAATTTACGTCCGGGATGAACCGACGATATAGGCTGATCTTTTCCAATCCAGTCAGCGGAATGAAAAAAGACGACTGGGTAAAGATCCGCTATCAATTTACCCTGAATTATCCCGCAAATCTTTTGGAAGAGTCTCAGATCGCAGGAAACTTATCTGGAATTGTAAGCCAGGAAACACAGCTTAAGGTATTATCTGTTGTGGATAATGTACAACAGGAAATTGAGCGGATGGAAGCGGAGGAAGAAGATCCCGTTATGAGACAGATGTTCGGAGGTGAGGAAGATGCCGACGAGCCGGGAATACTGGCGGAAGAGGGAGGAAGAGAATCGGAGACGTAATGTCAGATCTCAAAAAGAATACGCCGAAGAAATAAAAAAAATCTATCGGGACATGATGGAGGAGACGCAAAAACAGATCGATGGATTTTACGCCCGCTACGCCAAAAAAGAAAGAATCACCATGGCGGAAGCGAAGCGCAAGGTGGCAAAGCTGGACATCGAAGCCTACGAAAGAAAGGCGAAGAAATATGTCAAAGAAAAGAATTTTTCCGCCCAAGCCAATGAGGAGATGAGGCTTTACAATCTCACCATGAAAGTCAATCGTCTTGAGATGCTAAAGGCACAGATCGGCCTGGAATTGGTGTCCGGATTCAACGAATTGCAGCAATTTTTTGAGCAGATTTTGACGGATCAGACGCTTGCGGAGTTTGAGCGGCAGGCTGGAATCCTCGGGAAATCCGTCCGGAATGTGGAGAAGAATGCAGCGGCTATTGTGGATTCGTCTTTCTACAATGCGACATTTTCAGACCGGATTTGGATGTACCAAGCTATGCTCAAAAATGAGCTGGCCAACCTTTTGGAGAATGGAATCATACAGGGACAAAATCCCAGAAGGCTTGCCTCCCATCTTCGGAAGCGATTTGGGGTGAGCCAATTTAACGCAGAACGTCTTATGATTACGGAGCTTGCAAGAGTGCAGACGGAGGCGCAGAAGCAGTCCTTTGAGCGGAACGGATTTGACGAATACACATTCCTTGCATTGGGCAATGCCTGCCCGATCTGCAAAGCTTTGGATGGAAAACACTTCAAAGTAAAGAAGATGATGCCTGGGACGAATGCTCCGCCATTACACCCTTTTGTCGATGCTCGGTTTCTGGTTATGATGATAGAAAAGATTATGATGAATAGCTGGATTATCTTAGTAAGGGTAGCACAACCGATGAATGGAGCAGGTTAAAAGCCAAACGGAAATCGAGCGAAAATACAATACAACAATAGATGGACTTTAACGCATTGTTTTTGCAAGGCGTTATTTTTTTGCTCTTGGCGTCGATAGGGTAGCTCCCGAAAGCAATATGCCTTAATTGTTTCGGCGCCATTAATAAGGCAATTATTACGAAAAGGCGGTAATGAAAATGAAAGAAATATGGAAGGATGTTAGAGGATATGAGGGGTCGTATCAAGTGAGTAATTTTGGGAGAGTTAAAAGTCTTGGAAGATATAAGGAAAATCACTCAAAATTACAGTATATCCCGGAAAGAATAAAGACACTGCATGAAAGAATAGATAAAGGAAAGCAGACAGGGTATCTTGTGACAATTCTTTATAAAAACAACAATGGAAAGAATTGTTATGTGCACCGACTTGTTGCTGAAGCATTTGTACCGAACCCAGAGAATAAGCAAACAGTTAATCATATAAATGGGGATAAGCATGATAATAGAGCAGAAAATCTTGAGTGGAATACATATCAAGAAAACAATATCCATGCCTACAAAACAGGGTTAAATGATGAAAAGCATAGAAGAAACTGCAAGGGATCAATAGTAGTAAAACAATTAACTCTTGACGGGAAATTGATTGCTGTGTATCCGAGTATAAGAGAGGCCGAAAGGCAAACTGGTATTTGCAGTCAGTCAATATCTATCGGACTTCGTAAAGGATGGAGATATGGCGGATATATTTGGGAAAAAGTATCATAGATACCACCAGTCATAATGGCCGGTGGTATTTTTACGCCCATTTTTAAGAAAGGAAAGGTGAAAGATATGGGAAGTGTATCGAAAAAGATACAGGATAAATGGATACAGGCTATCAAGGATTGTGGACAATCACTTATCGAAAATGCGGAGAAAATAGCCGGAGATTATGACTTTCAGAGAAGTGTATATATTTCTATAGATTTGACTCCGGGCGAAGTTGTAGAGATCAGTGTTGATACCAGATATCTCCCCAAAGCAAGTGAAGGAGATGATAAAATCATAGTTCTTACAGGCGGAAAACAGGTTGAATTTATCGAATAATATGAAAAAGTATACCATAACCAAGGACGCGGACATGCTGGCTCCTGATTGGCTGGCTGCCCGCATTAATTATACCAGTGTAAAGTTTGTGTACTATCTGGCAGACGGAGCTGAGAAGCTGAAAGGGGTGAGGATTGATGGTCAGATTGCTGAAATTGGAGACACGATATCATTTGATGGTAAGCGGTTGTCAGTAGAGAGGCGGTGATCCAGATATCTCCCTCCGGCGGGGAATGACCGGGACAGAAAAGGAGTGGTGTGATTGATTGCGGTGAGCGTCCGAGAGGACGGAATCCATATTGCGGGCCATGCGAATTATGCGGATCCCGGAAAAGATATTGTTTGCGCCGGTGTGACGGCGCTTTTTCAATCCCTTGTCAAATCCATAGAGGATCTCACGAGGGATAAAATCGAATACAATGCAGAGCCCGGAAGGGCCTATGTGAAATTTAAGAATCTCTCAGATCAGGGTAAGGATCTGGTGGATTCTTTTTTTATTGGTGTTTGCCTGATTGCGGACGAATTTCCAGACCGTGTCCGGATCGAGTAGGCCCATGACCAGGCGTGGAGGTCATAAAAAGCTACGGATGTGCAGGCGTGGATCACGATAAAAGCTACGGATAAGATAGGCGTGAAATCTATAAATTACGGAGGTAAATGAGAAATGAAAAAGTGGTATTTGCAGTTATTTGCTGACGATCCAGCACCGGAGGGAGACCCAGCAGAGACGGAAGTCGTACAGGAGGAAAAGCCAAAGGACGAAAAGAAAGAGCCGAAGAAAGAGCCGAAATACACGGATGAAGATGTGGATCGGATCATCAATCGGAAATTCGCAGAGTGGGAGAAAAAGCAGCAGGCGAAGGTGGACGAGGCTGCCAAGCTCGCCGATATGACCGCCACGGAGAAAGAAAAATACCGGGCAGATCAGCTGGAAAAAGAGCTGGAAGAGCTGAAAAAGAAAGACACCCTCTCTGAAATGTCCAAGACAGCAAGAAAGATTCTGGCGGACGAAGAGATCAATATCCCGGATGAGTTGCTTGGGAATCTGGTCACGACCGACGCAGAGCAGACCAAAGAGGCTGTCCAGTCTTTTGCGAAATTATTTAAAGAGGCTGTCCAGGCAGCGGTTACAGACAAATTAAAAGGCGCACCGCCAAAGAGAGGCGGAAAGCCGTCTATGACGAAGGAACAGATCCTGGCGATCAAGAATCCGTCTGAGCGTCAGAAATTGATTGCAGAGCACTTGGAATTATTTGAGTAAAGGAGATTGAGTATGCACAACAACAACATTGGAAAATTAGGGCTGCAGGCTTTCGCAGCTCTCGATAATCAGACCGGCACTGCCCAGATCCAGGTAAGGGCCAGAGAAATCGATTTTGTAACCAGCTTCGGCCGGAATTTCCAGGCATTGCTGGACGTGATGGGGATTTCCAGAGCAATCCGAAAAGAAAATGGATCCAAGCTGAGAGTCAGAACGGCTTCCGGTACGCTACAGTCTGGGGAAGTAGCGGAGGGAGAGCTTGTTCCGCTATCTCAATATGAAGTAACTGAAAAAGATTTCGATACGATCAAAATCCTGAAATATAAAAAGGGCGTGACCATCGAGGCCATTGCGGAAAAAGGCTACGAAGCTGCGGTTGCCATGACCGATGAGGAATTCCGCTCCGACCTGCAGAACGTGGTTTTGAATAAATTCTACGATCAGCTGAAAGCCGGATCCCTGGTTGGCCATGAGACGTCTTGGCAGATGGCGGTATCTATGGCAATCGGGAAAGTCCGGAATAAATTTGAAACTATGGGCCGGACTGCAACCGGAACCGCTGTTTGGGTAAACACCCTGGACGTTTACAAATATCTTGGCGCTGCGGAAATTTCTATGCAGACCGCTTTTGGAATGAATTATGTCCAGAATTTCCTTGGCGCTGATGTGGTATTTATCAGCTCCCAGATCCCAGAGAATGTGGTTATCGCAACCCCGCTGAATAACCTGGTTGCTTACTACGTAGATCCTTCCGATTCCGAATTTGCAAGAGCTGGGCTGGTTTACACCACGGATCCGACTACCAGATTTATCGGATTCCACACCCAGGGCAATTATGACCGGGTAATTTCCGAAATGGACGCCATTATGGGCCTGCGGATCTTTGCAGAGTACCAGGACGCTATTGCCTATATCGCTGTAGGATCTTCCGACACTCAGACCCTCGGCAACCTGACCGTGACTTCTGTGGAGGGATCTGTATCCGGCACGACCCGGCTGTCTGTTGAGCCAGGCCTGTCCAGCATCAACAACGTGTACAAATATAAAACCAACGCTTCTCAGGCAGAGGATGTTACTTACGGAATGAATGTCCAGTCCTGGCCGAGATGGGACGGAGAGTCTGAAATTGCGACTACTGGCGGATATCACGTAACCGTGGTTGAGGCGGATCCGACCTACAAAGCTGTAGCGTCCGGAGACGTTGTGGCCAATGTGAAAGCGTAAGGAGGTGATCCGGGATGTTAAAAGACCTGAAAACCTTACTGGGGATTTCTGAGGACGATACGTCCCGGGATTCTCTCTTGAATCTGATTCTTTCCGAATCGACAAAGCGGCTGAAAGCTCTTCTTGGCGGGCAGGATCCGCCGGAGGAGCTGAGCTATATCATTACCGGTGTATCGGTAATCCGATTTAATCGGATCGGATCGGAGGGGCTTTCTTCTCATTCCGTAGAGGGTGAGTCCATGAATTTCATGGACAATGATTTCGCGGCTTATATGGATGATATCCAGGGCTATCTTGACGCCCAGGAAAATGCCACAAAGGGGAGGATTCGATTTCTATGAGATATGATACCCCTATTTATTTTCAGAAAATCACGTCCGGGGAATACGACCCGAACACCGGCGATTACGGAAAGGACACGATCCAGGAGACTGAGGTCTATGCTTCGGTGATGGACACCAGATCGGAAATGCTACGGCTGGTCTACAACGGGCCGATGCAGGGGAGCCTTACCATCCAGCTGCAGAATCATTACACCGATCCTTTTGACCGGATCCGGGTCGGAAACAAGGCCTACAAAGTAGACTATACTCGGCGTTTGCGGGTAAAGCAGACTTTTGTGGTCTCGGAGGTACAGTGATGGGCGATTTTATCAGGGTGATTGGCCTGGATCAGCTGGGCAAAAAGCTGACCAAGAATCTGGATATCAATAAAGTAAAAAAAGTTGTCCGGGTGAATGGATCTGAAATGCAGCAGAAGGCTCAGAAATATGTTCCTGTGGACACTGGAACCCTGAAACGTAGCATCACCCTGGAAATTACGGACGGGGGGATGGCCGCCGAGGTGGAGCCTCATACAGAGTATGCCGCCTACGTAGAATACGGAACGCGGAAGATGGCAGCCCAGCCTTATATGAAGCCGGCCTTTGAAGAGCAGAGTAAGCAATTTGAAAAAGACATGAAAGGACTGGTGAAATGATTGATCCGCAGCAGGAACTCTTCACGGAGTTATTACTGAAGCTTAAAGCTATGGAATACGACGTGTATGACACATTGCTCCCGCCAGAGGACACGCCGTATCCCTTTATCTTTTTGGCTGATAGCCAGCAGATTGATGATCGGAATAAAAGCGCAGTATTCGGAGATGTGTACCAGACTATCCATGTGTGGCATAACAATCCAAAGCAGCGTGGTACTGTGTCGAAAATACTGCTGGAAATCAAACAGCTTTGTTACGAGCTTAAAAAACACGGCAAACTTTGCCTGGGACATCCGCGGGGTGGATCAGCGGATTTTGCCGGATACCACAACCGCGATCCCGCTTTTACACGGGGTTCTGGATGTGCAATTTAAATTTTCATGAAAGGAGAAAGAGTTTATGAAGAATTTAAAATCTGGTCTGCAGCTTTTCGCGGAAGCGGTCAGCGGCAGACGAATTGTGTATCTGTATCGCCTTCTTTCCGAGGCGACTACGACCGCCGGATCTCAGATCGCTTTTACGACTGAGAATGAGCGGACGAAGAGCAAAGATGCGGATTCCACGGCCACAAAAGACGGGTCAATTCGGACTCCTGGAACCGCAGAGATCGAGATCACGGCGACCTCTATTTTGTCGAAAGGTGACACTTTTATCAATAAGCTGGAAAAGGCCATGGATGACGACGCTCTGATCGAGATTTGGGAAGCAAACCTGGATGATCCGGCGGAAGAAGGAGATAACAAATTTGTCGGGAAATATTTCCAGGGCTACATTACGGAGATCACAAAGACCTCTTCCGCGGAGGATTTTACTGAGGTGTCCCTGACCTTCGGAATCAACGGCTCCGGAGCGGACGGAGACGTGACCGTAACCGCAGAGCAGCAGGAAGTGGCGGCCTACGTATTCACAGACACCACACGGAAAGCCGGCTAAATCAAAAATCAAGGAGGAAAATAAATCATGATGGAATTGACGATCAACGGGCAGGTATATTCTTTTCATTTCGGGATGGGATTTCTTCGAGAAGCGAATAAGCTCGTTGTTGAGACCGTGAAAGACTCCGGGGTAAAGAAAAACGCCGGACTTAATTATATGGTCGCCGGTCTTATCGACGGGGATGTGGAAGACTTGGAGAATGCTTTGCTTCTGGCGAATAAAGGGCAGAACCCAAGGCTGACTCGGGATCTCCTGGATTCTTATATTGACGACCCGAATACCGATATTGACGAATTATTCTCTGGCACTTTGGATTTTTTATCGAAAACCAATGCTACCAGGATGATGACCACGAATCTCCTGAAAAAAGTGGAAGAGATGAGAGCAAGTCGGAGCTGACGTTTGAGGATCAATATAGGAGGCGGCCCTAAATTGCTTCCGATACCTGGATATGAAATCATTTGCGGAAGTGGATCGGCTTACCATCCCGGAATACAACCTCCTGATGGAAGCCGTGAAGCTCCGAGAGGTGGACAAGGATTACCGGAATCACTTGCAGGCCTTTCTCAATTACTCTGTACAGGCCCAGAAAAAGTATGGAAAGAATAAGACAAAGCCGGTTTATGACCGCTTCCATAAATTTTATGATTATGAGGCGGCAGTGGACCGGGCAAGAGGAAAAACTGTGAACCGGCTTTCCGGGGTTGCTCAATTTTTAAGGAGAAAGAGAGGTGGGGAGAATGGCTGATTCTTTTAGCGTCAAAGCGATTCTATCCGCTGCGGATAAAGGATTTACGTCTGCCATGAAGGCAGCGCAGTCCTCGGTGTCGAATTTAAAGTCCTCCTCTCTGGAGGATTTGCTTTTGGCGTTTTAGCTGGAGCTGGATCGAAAGCTTTTGACGCTATCTCATCGGGGGTCACGGACATCATTGGCGGGATGAATGATGCCAGCAAAGCTTGGAAAACTTTCCAGGGCAATATGGAAATGAATGGGAAGACCGAGGGCGAGATCAAGAGCTTAAAGAGTGAGCTGCAGTCTTTCGCGGAGCAGACCATTTACAGCTCATCGGATATGGCTTCCACATTCGCTCAGTTGGACGCCGTCGGAACAAAGAACACCTTGAATTTGGTAAAGGGCTTCGGAGGTTTGGCCGCTGCAGCGGAAAGCCCGACGCAGGCCATGAAGACGCTGAGCCAGCAGGCCACGCAGATGGCCGCAAAGCCGATGGTGCAGTGGCAAGATTTCAAGCTGATGGTTGACACTAGATCGCGTGTTATTGCCGCAGTGGCGAAGCAGATGGGCCGATCTACACAACAGCTTATCAAGGATGTCCAGGACGGTAAGGTGGCTACAGAGGATTTCTTCGATGCTATCGCAACCGTAGGAACCAATGATGCTTTACAAAACTGGCGACTGAATATAAGACCGTCGATCAGGCCATGGACGGACTCACCGAAACGGCGTCAAATAAGTTACAGCCAGCCTTTGAAGCAGTATCCGAAATTGGAATCAGTGCAATCAGTAAATTAATTGATTGGGTAGGACGGCTGGATGGTAACGCCATTGCAAGTAAACTTACATCTGGCCTTGATAAGATCAAGCCTTATTGGGATGAGATCGTAGGTGTAGCGACTGAGGTAGGATCTGCTTTCGGGAGTGCAGTAAAAGCTATCGCAGGTGATATGGCCAAGCTCAACGGAAGCTTCGGGTCCGCAAAGAGTGTATCGAGTTTCGGCGACGCACTGAGCGCCGTCGGAGATGTTTTTATCACTTTTGCAGGCTTTTTGGAAGAGCATTCCGCTTTGATTGCGCAGCTTATCGGTCATTTACCGCAGCTCCTTGCGGCCTACATGGCTTTTAAAGCTGTAAAGGCAGTTGCTCCCGGTATGCTTACCTTCGCCGGGGCTCTAGTGAAAATGGCTGGAAGTGGGGTCGCTGGACTGGCCGCAAAACTACTGGGGATTGGAAATGCCACAAAGACTGTCGGGCAGAGCACTGCGGCGAGCAGTAAGCAGATGCTGAGCGCCTCGGCGGCGTTTATAGCCTTCGGGGCTGGTGTTGCGTTAGCAGCGGTTGGACTGTCCACAATGGCGCAGGCGGCCATTCAGCTTGCAGCGGCAGGCCCTGGAGCTGTGGCAGTCATGGCCGGTATGGTAGCGGCGATCGCAGGACTGGCCTACGGCGCCTCAATGATTGGCAGTCAGCTCAGTGCGGCTGCTGTTGGAATGGTGGCTTTCGGCGCAGCGATAGCTCTGGCTGGTGCAGGCATGGCTCTCATGTCTGCGGCTTGTATTAACCTTGTAAATGCAGGGACACCAGCTATCGCGGTAATGGCGGGCATGGTGGTAGCACTGGCCGGCCTGATGGCCCTGGCTGCAGCTCTTGGCCCGGCACTGACTGCTGGAGCAGTCGGTATGCTGGCTTTCGGAGCCGCTTTGGTGCTGGTGGCAACCTCGGCTCTGATCGGATCAGCGGCTTTGGCCGTAGTGGCTGGCGTGCTCCCGACCGTATCGCAGTACGGAGCTTCCGGGGCTGTGGCGATTGCCCAGCTTGGTGCGGCTATGATCGTATTTGCGGCGGGAGCAGCAACAGCCGGAACGGCAAGTATCGTTTTGGGTGCTGGATTACTGGCAGTAGGGGCTGGAGCTTTAGTTGCTGCAGCAGGTGTTACTCTTTTGGCGGCCGGGGCAACTGCATTGGGAGCTGGATTATTGATAGCTGGCGCAGCTGTGACGATGCTGGGAGCTGGATTGCCTTTGGTGGCTTCCGGAGGTACAGCGGCAGCGGCTGGTTTGGCAACTATGTTAGCTAGTGCTACGGCATTGAGTGCGATTATGTTGGCTCTGACAGCAACAACCACAACGTTTTCGGCAATCTTAATTGTATCATCTGCAGGCCTTGTGGCCTTTGCGGCGTCAATTACGGTCAGCGCAGCAGGGGCAGCCCTCTTGGCAGCATCCCTTACGCTGGTAAATACGTCCATGCGGTCTATCGCAAATAACGCCCGGTCTGCGCAGGCATCCCTGACCGCAATGGTCAGCTCCGTGAATGTGGTGGAGAGCGGACTTAATGCTCTGCAAAGCGCAGCAAAATCAGCGATCAACAGCTTCGTAAATTCTTTCAAGAGCGGGAATAATCAGGCGACCTCCGAAGCGAAGAGCATGGCGAAAAATATCACAAACAGCATCCAGAGCGGCTTGAACCCACTCCCGCAGGTGGCAAGAAGCGCCATGTCTAACTTCACGAACGGATTAAATCAGGGCGGATCTGCGGCGATCAGCGCGGCAAGAACAATTTCTTCCAACGCCGTGGCAGCTCTGGGATCGGCTTCCGGATCAGCATATTCTCACGGATACAATATCGGCGCTGGATTTGCGAATGGCATGGCTGCCAGTCTTGGGCGTGTGCAGTCTATCGCGTCCCAGATGGCAGCGGCAGCGTCTCGGGCCATTGCTGCAAAAGCCAAAATCGGCAGTCCGTCAAAGGTAACCTATGAGCAGGGCCGCTGGATGGGAGAGGGCCTTGTAAACGGCCTGAAATCCATGATTGGTCGGGTCTGGAATACGTCGGAAGACCTGGTAAATATTCCGAATATTGCCATGGCAGGAGTAGGTGGATTCGAAGGTCAGCTGAGCGAGGCCTACTCTTACAATCGCAGCATTACGATTATCGTGCCTCTTGGCATCGACGGAAGAGAATTTGCCAGAGCCGAGGCACGATACATGGACGATGAAATCAGCAGATTGCAGACCCGGGGCCGTAGGCTCATGGGTAAAGCGTAAGGAGGGAGAAGATGCAGTATAAATTTATAGACATCAATGAGGCTCAGGGGCTTCCCCAGCTCCCTTCTGAGGCGATGCAATTTAACGGAAAATGGCTGGAAGTAGAAATTCCCGGATACCGGACTCTTTACGTGTCCGGCCGGGAGACTCTGGCCGCAGAGATCAGCAGCTCGGAAGTAGGGACTTCGGATGGTGCTCTTTTTGAATACCGGCGCTATGAGCCCAGGACGATCCGAGTCGGCTATCAGCTGATTGCTGAGAATAATTGGGCTTTCCGGGAGGCATTTAACAAATTGAATGGAATTCTCGATGCGCAGCAAGTCCAGATCTCTTTTAACGATGAACTGGACAAATATTACATCGGGACAAAAACCAAGCTGGACGACATCCCGTCCGGGACAAATTCTGTAACCGGAGAAATTGAGATCTACTGTACGGATCCATTTAAATATTCCGTCCAGGAATTCACAGCCCATCCGGATGAGAATTTTTTGATAAACGTCAATTACGGCGGGACTTACCCAGCATATCCGGCGATTGACGCAGTCATGAATAGTGATATGGGCTATCTCACCTATATCCTCGAGAGGACAGGATCTACGATCATTGCCGGGGACGAGACCGAGGTGGATGGGGAAGACGTGGATAACGCTTCGGAATTGCTGATAAATAAAGGATTTTACAATGGAAAAGGCGCGTGGATCCTGAATCAAGCGGTCACTTATGGAAATCAAGTCCAAAACGGAACCCTGAAAATTCAGGAGACAGCAAAGGGAGACGGCGTGACCGGAGATAACTGGGGAACCGGTGATTCCTGGCACGGCATCGGGCTCCACCGGGCCGTCCCGGAAGATTCCACCGGGAAAACCGGGCAGAAAAACTGGGGTCTGGAGTGGAAAAACTATTTCGGATCCCTGTCCGCGAAGGAGCTTGGAATGGCTCAATTTGTCGTGTCCTACATGGACGGATCCGTCAAAAAACCACTCGCCGGAATCGTATTTGTGAAGAACTCCCGATCGTCCTTGAATGCCATTGCGGAGCTTCGTGTCGGCGATCAGATCATGAAATCAATCACTTATCGATGTGATTCCGCGAGTAAAATATCCGGATCCAAGACCGCGAATCCGACCGTAGAGAAATTCGAAGGGAATTTCCGGTTTACTCTGGGTGGAAAAGTTTACGAATATTCCAACGACGACCTGGCGGATGCGGAAGGCATCGAGGTAGATCTTTACATTGCAAAATATGGATCGGGGACGGCGATGGTCAGGAACACATTGATTGGTGTAAAATTTTACGCCTACAACGTCAATGGATGGGCAGACATCCCGAATAAATTTTCGGAGGGTGATACCGTCACGATTGACTGCCAGTCCGGGGAGATCCTGATCGACGAAGAGCCAATGCCGGGACTTGGGGAGCTTGGAAATGACTGGGAAGGATTCCAGCTGACGCCTGGGGAAAATTCCATCGCCTGCTATTATTCCGAGTGGGCGGATCCCCCGACGATTACGCTCCGATACAGGGAGGTATTTCTATGATCGTCTATTTTGCAGATCGATTTTTAAATATCATCGACAAGGCAAGCTCAGATCTTCCGGAAGGATTCCGAATTTTTGACGACGCAAAAACCGAGGAGATTGATTCCGCCTCTGCGACTTTGTCCTTTACGCTCAAATATGACGAGAGTGCGCAGGAGCAGGCCAGGGAGATGGCCTATGTCGGAAATTACATTCTCCGGCAATACAATGACCAGGGGGAATGTTACACCATCATCGATTCCGAAGAGGACACGGCCAAGAATACAATCTACATTTACGCCGAGGACGCCGGCCTGGATCTTTTGAATGACGTATACGGCGCTTACACGGCGGACGGCCCGAAGACGATCCAATTTTATGTTGAGCGGTTTTCGAAAGACAGCGGATTTGAGATCCATATCAATGAGCTGCCGAACAATACCCGGACGCTGTCCTGGGATACGGATTCCACGGCGGCAGAAGGCTTTTGAGCATTGCGGCTTCCTTTTCTGCGGAATTGGGCTTTTCCTTTGAGATCGAGGGCCCTTACCTTGACCCATCGGTATATCAACATTTATAAGCAGCGTGGAAAGATTTCTGGGGTAGAGCTTCGGATGAACCGGGAAATCAACAAAATCATCGTGAGCGATCTATCGCGAACCTAGCCACCGGCTATAAGGTGATCGGCGGGACACCGGAGGGAGAAGGCGATCCCATCACCTTGCATGGATATACCTACGATGATGGCAATTTTTATGTGGCCGGGTCTTACCTTTTTTGCCGGGAAGCGAATAAAATCTGGAGCCGGAGATATGCAGAGGAAGGCGTCAACGCCGGGTATATCTGCAAGATCTTTACCGGGACGTCAACGAATCAGAAGACTCTCTGTTCCAGGCAATCGCGTCCCTGAAAAAGGCCAGCCAGATCGAGGAGAATTACGAAATCGACCTGGCTACAGTGCCGGAAGGTCTTGAGATCGGCGATACGGTCTACGTAATTGATAATTCAGGCGGAATTTATCTGGAAAGCCGTGTCTTAAAGCTTGAGATCCGGGAGGGGGAGAAATATTTTGCGGTAACCCTTGGGGATTATCTTATCAAGTCGGACAACTATGTGGTGGAATCCGCCGAAGTGGACGAGTCTACGACTTCTATCAGCCAGATGGGTGAGGGATCTGGGTGGCTATATGCTTCCTTGGATCCTTCTTTTTTGGCTGATGTCAATAATCCGGTACAGTACCGGAAAAAAGACGGACGGGTGGAAATCGTGGGGTTATCTCTCATCTTCGGAGCTCCCGGCTGGATCCGCTTCGATCTTCACGCTCCCAGCCGGATACCGACCGACAAGAAACGTTTTGGTCACCGAAGAAGGGACTGGAATGAACCGGTGGACCCTCGGGATCAGATGGAAGGAGAAGTTACTTTCTCCAATTACGGGTCTTCGGAAAACATCCCGTGCCCAGTGACTGAGAAATTGTCTTTTGATTATTCTTTTTTCCTTGATTAAAGGAGGAATGTTATGTTAACTCACACAATGTACTTGGATGTGGTCCCCGGCGGTCTTCCGCCGGGTTGTCCATGTCTCTCAATTTGATTCCGGATCCAGGACTTTGGTGATCCATCTATACGCCAGTGCAGGGGAATTTGAAATCCCGCCCGGAGCGACAGCAAAGATCCGGGGGAACGAAAAGAGTAATAAGGGCTTTGATTATTCTGCGGAACTGTCGGGGATACCGTGACATGCGACGTCACTCAAAATATGACGGCGATATCAGGGAGAGTCTACTGTGAGGTGGAAATTGACCAGCGGAGAGCAGGAGCTCATGACGGCGAATTTTATTTTGATGGTCAAGCCGGCCGCTTTTGCGGATGGGACGGACTTATCGGATTCAGATCTGCCTGATTTTTATGAGCTGGCCGCTCAGATTGCTGAGGATGCCCAGACGGCCCAGTCAGCAGCGCAGGCCGCACAAGAAGCCGCGGAAGATGCTGCGCAGTTTACACCGGAGGGATATCAGCAGATGCAGCAGGGACGTGTCCGAGCTTAATACGACGGTGCCACAGCTCAAGACGCAGCTGACTGATGAGATTGAGAAAATATTTTTGGCGTGGAACGCCCGGTAAAAAAAGACGTCTACCGGAAAAGACAGGCTTTACAGGATCTGTCCGGCGATTCGGGCTACACTACGCTGCAGGGCGGATGCTATCTGTCCAACACAGAGCACTTTTTGATGGCAATCGTAAATAGCGACAACACGAGCTGCATTCTCGTAGAGCTTAACAAAGATTATGAGACCGTGGTTCGGCGGTCCTCTGCGATTGACCTTGGACATGCCAACGATCTTGCCTACAATCCGACAACGAATAAAATTTACGTGGCAACCGGGAGCACCGGAACAAACGCAAATAAGATCGCCAGGCTGGACGGAACCACTTTCGCCTTGGAAACCACGATGGATCTGGGAAATAGCAGGCCGAAATGGCTGTGCGCTTACGACACGGTCAATGACCGGTATTATGTCCTAGATACCGACTATCTGACGGTATATGACAGCGAATGGTCGCAGCTTAAACAGTACTCAAACACCTATGCTGACGACTACGCAGGTCCGGCCGACATGACGGCGCAGTCCTCTTTTTGCTATGGTGGTAATTTTATAGCTCTTTACTTTTGCCGGGAGATTGTAAGCTCTTCCCAGAGTATCTCTGGAATTTATTTCCAGATGATTGATTATGAGACCGGCGAAGTGAAGACAGTAGCGCAGTACAGTCCCCGTGGAAATGCAGATGAACCGGAATTTGTCGCTCTGATCGGCGACGTGGGCTATATGTTCGGCGGGCAGACCTATTTTAGCGTGTCGGAGATCTATTTCGATCAGTCAAAGCTTTATGATTCTCCGGACAGCATCTTCGGAATCGCAACGCTTCTCCCACAGAATGCGGATCTGGATGATATTCAGATGCCTGGTATGTATTTTTCGCCAAATACGGCGTATACGACCGGTATGGAGCACGCCCCGGTGACAAATGGCTTTACTCTTTATGTCCTCCCAGTCTGCGGGAATGTCATTGTGCAGATGGTGATTAATACGGCCGGGGAGATGTATAAGCGGGTGCTCAGCTCTACCACAAGCCAATTTTTAGATTGGGAGCTGATTACCAGTACCCAGAATCCGTCAGATACTGGTTGGGTAACACTTAGCCTAACTGGAAATTACGAAAGCGTTGCTGCTCACCCCATGCGGGTAAAAAAGGTGGGAAACTTTATTGAGCTGTCCGGGGCGGTCAGGAATACAGCGAATATGATCGGCGGATCTACCACAGAGGTCACCCTGGGAATGACCCTTGATCCGGAATACCGTCCCAGCAAAATGGTGGTGACGACCGGGACGACTATGGACGGAAGACTTTTCCAGCTGCGAGTCAATACGGACGGAACCATCACAGCTTCCCGGGCGACGGATGCCGGATCCGCTGGGTATACCGCAATACCGGCGTCCACGGCAATTTTTATCCACGCTTGCTATTACGCAGCGACTTGAGAGGAGGAATGGAAATGGCGAATTTACCTGATCCCGTAACAAGAAAAGAGCAATATTATTCATACATGGCGGGCGAATCCAGCTATTTGCCAGAGCCGATAACCCGGGAAGAAAAGTATCTATACTATCTTTGCGTCAATGGACAAGGCGGCGGCTCCGGCGGCACCACCAATTACAACGACCTGCAAAATAAGCCCAGTATCAACGGCATGACATTGGAAGGGAATAAAACCTCCGCAGACCTCAATATCCAGTCCCAGACCACCCAGACCGACCACGGGACAGCAGACACTACTTTTACGCTGCCGGCGAATCAATACCATACGTGGGGAGAAGTGGCAGTACTGACTCTGACTCTTGCGGCGGAGACAACCGGCGTGGTCAATGAATATCACTTTGCCTTCGACAGCGGCGATACGGCCACGACTCTGAGTCTGCCGGAGAGCATCCAGACTGACATTGTCGTAGAGCCGTCCACGCATTATGAGTGCTCTATTATCGACAATTACATGACCTTCCGGGATTGGCCGGTGGAGGTGAGCGCATGAGCATGACAAGACGCAGATTGCTGGATGATACCTTTAAAAAGACTGTAGAGGGTAATCCGGCGATTGCTATAGACAGCTTGGCGCGGATGTATCCGGGCATTACCATGCAGGGCTGGACGGAGCAGGCGAAGACTACTGGGGCACAGTTGTTTGACCGGTCATTAGCGGAAGATAATAAATATCAGAATTTTGATATAAGCTCTAATGATTTTTCCATAGTACAAAATGATGGATTTTGGATTACTGGAAAAATACCCGTCAAACCGAACACGACATATACTATAAATGCTAATGCTTTCGGTGCTTATTATTCTGATGCCGATACACCAATAACCACAACTTTTAAAGAGGAAAACCCTTTTGTAACTCCTGAAAATGCGAATTATGTATGTCTAAATTTGAAAAAATCAAATTATCCATTTGGTAGCGATATTATGCTCAATGAGGGCACCACCGCTCTGCCCTACGAACCTTACACCGGCGGCCAACCCTCCCCATCACCGGACTACCCGCAGGAGATTGTCTCTTCTGGGAGCTGGGATGAGACGGCGCAGAAGTGGGAATATGAGATCAATATGGCCGGGGCGCAGTTGTTTGATGAGTCGGATATACAGGTCGTTTCCGTTGATTCGGAAGGGACTCAAAGAAATGGATTTGAGATAACCGGACTTAAACCCGGACAATATACAATCAGTACAAAGCAAAAAACAATAGGTACAATTGGTTATCTGTATGCAAATGTAAAAAACAGTTCGGGAGAATATGACAAGATACAATATATTGTCACAGATGTAAAAATAAATACTGTAACAATATCAATCAGAAGCGGAGATACGCTTATTATATATGATGCAAAAAGATCTAATAGCATGGAAGTGTCAAAAAGTATTTTTGCCGAATATGGAATCATGCTCAACATCAGTTCTACCGCCTTACCATACCAACCATACCACACCCCACAATCCATCACCCTTCAATCCGACCGCCCACTCACCAAATGGGACAGGCTGGAGAAGAGGAATGGTCAGTGGGGGTGGGTGTATAAGTCGGAAGAAATCGAATCTTATACGGATGAAAGCGTACCTGGAGAATATTTTTCCACAACCGGTCAGCTGTCTGTCGGTGCACAGGTGTGGTATGAAACCGACACCGAAACCTTTGTCCCCCTCACCACCGCCGAGCAGGAGGCCATGAATGCCCTGTACACTTACCGCCCGACTACCGTCCTGAGCAATCAGCAGGACTGCGATATGACACTGACTTACAAAACCAGAAAGGGGATGAATTGATGTACGCAAAGATTGAAAACGGAACCCTGATCCCGGCATCCCACCGGATTGTCCTGTCCGGTATGCAGATATTCAATCCCACGCCGGATCACCTGACGCAGGCAGGCTATAAGCTGGTCACAGAGACACCAATGCCGGACGATGCCCCGGAAGGCCAGCATTACGAGCCTACATACTCCGACACCGGTGACACAATCACGCAGAGTTGGGTTCTGGTGGAAGATGTGGAAGAGGAAAAACCTGTTACATTAGAACAAAGGGTAACACAATTGGAACAAAATATATCGGGTGTTATACAAATTGCAACAATGTGATATTAGGAGGTAATGCATATGAACAGTGAAGCATATGAGGTAATGAAAACAGAGATTCAGAAAGGATCATACACTGAACTTGAAGCGAAAAATATTTTGACTCAGATATATGCAAAAAAGATGTTATCAAATGAAGAGTATAATGAGTTAATGGATAGTGCAACAGAATTGAGTGCAAATACAGAAGATGGAGAGTGGAGAAATTCATTCAAGGCATTGGAAGAGCGTGTTAAGAAAAATGAAGAGGATATCAAACTTATCCGTCAGAAATTATCAGAGGAAGGAACAGAAGTTCCAGAACCTGATACCGGAGCAACAGGAACAGAGTTTGATCCGATTACAGCATATGCAGGTATGTTATATATGCCTAATCTGTATTATAAAGATCCTGTTGATAATCAGATTTACAAAGCAAGGGATACACTGCCGGAAGAAGGACAGCGGTTAGACCTTACTCCGAAAGATGCGGTAAATGTTTACTTTGATTTTGTAAGAGTATCATAAAATAATTATCCTAAAACAATAGGAAAGAAGGACTGATTAATTGATGCAAGAAATATTATTAGACACATATACAATAGCACTTCCTATTGTTTTAGGGTATATTGTATGGTTGTTAAAACGAACAAATAAAAAGTGTATTCAGGATACCAATTTCAGCCCGGAGGAATATCCGCAGGCGTGGGAAACAGTAGAATAACGGAGGTAATCATTATGGATTTTAGTGCATTATCAGAATATTTTGTAGTCGTAGTAGTGGTAGCGTGCCTGATTGTGGGGTATCTCATCAAAAAGACTTTTACGATGATCCCCAATAAATACATACCTACAATCCTTGCGATACTAGGCGCAATCCTCAATTTTTTTGTGAGTGGAGCGTCTATAGAATCTGTGGTATATGGTGCCTTAATGGGATTGGCTTCCACCGGATTGCATCAGGCGTTTACAAAATTCGTTGAAAAGACCGATAATTCAGGAACAGCGGAGGAATAGCATGGAAGTCTTATTGCAGACTTATTACACCCTACTCCCCATCATTGCCACGGCTTTGGTGGGGTGGGTAGGAATACTGCTCAAAAACCAGAAGAAAAAAGACACTGACCGAGAGGAAAAACAGAAGGCATTATCAGAGGGTATTATGATGATCCTGCGGTATATGCTCCAAAGATACCACGGGGAATATATGATACAGGGACGGATCAGCTACAGCCAGTACCAGAACTGGAAGGATATCTTTGGGGTCTATCGTGCGCTTGGCGGAAATTCGATAGCAATCGAGTGGGATCATGAAATTGACGATCTGGATAAATGCGAGTCTGATGTAAGCCCGTATGAAGAGATGCTTAAGAAAAGGATGTGATCAGATGGAGATTAAAGGAATTGATGTATCAGCTCATCAGGGCAAGATCGACTGGCCGACCGTGGCGGAATACGGAATGGATTTTGCCATCCTGCGGATCACAGAAAAGGGAAATGTGGTTGACGGGCAGTTTGAAAATAATTTTTCCGGCTGCATGGAGCACGGAATCCCCGTGGGCGTCTACAAATACAGCTACGCAATGTCGGTATCGGAGATCAAAAAAGAAGCCGACCGGGTGGTTGAAGCCCTGGATGGAAGGAAATTACAATTCCCAATTTTTTTAGACCTGGAGCATGAAGATCAGCGAAATTTGTCGAAATCTACTCTGGACACAATGATTAAGACATTTTGGTCGGTCGTGACAGCGGCTGGGTACAAATTCGGGATCTACAGCAATCCGGACTGGATCGAGAATGTATTGCCGGACGTCAGTAAATATGATATCTGGGTCGCCCAGCATCCGGACAATGATGACGGCTGGCTGCAGGAGCGGCTCCGGCCAGACTTTGGTGTAGGATGGCAGTACAGCAGCAAAGCAAAAATCCCGGGAATCGATGGATATGTCGATCGGGATGTATTTTATAAGGACTATAAGGAGGGAGAGACAGTGGCAAAAGATTTGTGGTCTCAGACGGCGGAGCTGATGGCTGCGCAGTCTGGATACCTGGAAAAAGCGTCAAATTACAATTTGGACAGTAAGACCGGCAATGCTGGAAATAACAATTACACTAAATACAGCCGGGACGTGGACAACCTCGGACTGCCCGGATGTCAGGGACAGCCCTGGTGCGCAACATATCAATTCTGGATCTGCTGGAAAATCTTTGGCAAAGAAAAGGCCCTGGACATTATGGGATCCGGATTTTATAATTGCGCAAGTGTAAAAAATCACGCAAAATCAAAAGGCACTTGGCACGGACGCACCGAACCGAAACTAGGCGCTCTGGTGATCTTCCGGAATTCCGCCCACATCGGGCGAGTGACCCGAGTGACCAACGCCCAGATTTTTACCAATGAGGGCAATACCAGCAAAGCCGGTGGCGTGATCCCCAATGGCGGGGAGGTGGCAGACAAAGTTTATAAGCGCAATGACACTGACATTGACGGATATGTCTGGATCGATTACGCCGGATCCGGATCAGCAGCAGAGAGTAAACCGGAGAATAAACCAGGAAGGAGTGGTTACATGTTTAACCCCGAAATCGTCCAGAAAGGATCGACCGGGACGTCTGTATTACTTTTGCAGGAAATTTTGAGAGCGAGAGGATTTAAGGGTAAGGACGGCAAAGAGCTGGGCCTTGACCGGTCAGCCGGTGAAAATACGATCTATGCCCTTAAAGCCTATCAGAAATCTAGAAATGGATTTTTAGAGGTGGATGGAATCGCCGGGACGGCGACCTGGAAAGACTTGATCGCCATCGAATAATGAAGAACCCCGGGGCTTTACGGCTCCGGGGTGTTATTTTTACTGCTCGCTTCTTCTTTTCTTTTTTATCTCTACGCCCAGACATGATACTATAATAGGTAGAAATACAGGTGTATGAAATTATGTAAATCAACGGTGAAATCCCCCTGTCCGCCGGAGAAGGCTGCGGCAGTGGATCCGAAATCAATGCTCTGATCGATGGACAGGTCGTTTTCCGGATCGATACCGTTTTGCCGGAGAATATATTCAAAAACCATCTCCGGCATTCCGCCTTTTCGGCCGCCGAGGACTTCGCTGCCGATCAGATCCTGCCAGGTGAAATCCGGCATTTCTTCGCGGGCGACAAGGAAATTGCCGGCCCTCTGGGTGAGCTGGGCGAAATTCACGACGGGATCGTTAGCGCCTTCCTGATAGGCATATACGGAGGCCTCAGCCCCATGAAACCGATATCGGCTTCGCCGGAGAGAACTGCGGTCATGGTTTTGTCGGCGCCGAAACCGGTTACCAGAGTCAGATCGATGCCTTCTTCTGCAAAATAACCTTCTTCAATGGCCACGTACTGAGGAGCATAGAAGATAGAATGGGCTACCTCGTTCAGGGTGACAGGGGTGAGAGCCTCAGTCTGGGCATCTGATTGGTCGGCGGAAGGGGCGGAAGCTTCTTCGGTGCCGCAGGCGGTGAGACCAGCCAGGCAGAGAAAGCCCAGGGAAATCAAAGAGAATAATTTCTTTTTCATAAAATCCTCCTAAAAATATTACACAATTCTAATATATTTACGGGATCGAAAAAAGTGTCAAAAAATTCATTTCTTTCATTGCATTTTGGGAGAGTATCGTATTATACTGGACTCAGATACATGCAGTAAGTACCAAGAAAGGAGATGTGTGTTATGTTGAATGAGAAAGTGGCAAAGTTATTGAATCAGCAGATTAACGATGAGTTCTATTCGGCTTATCTTTATCTGGCGTTCTCAAACTTTTATGTGGAAAAAGGACTGAACGGTTTCGCGAACTGGTACAAGGTGCAGGCGCAGGAAGAGAGGGACCATGCGCTTTTATTCCTGCAGTACATGCAGAATAATGATCTTGAAGTGGAGTTGGATGCCATCGATAAACCAGAGGTACAGCTGACGGAGAATATAGATCCTCTGAGAGAAGGCCTGAAACATGAGCAGTATGTGACCAGCCTGATTAACAATATTTATGAGGCTGCCTATTCTGTGAAGGACTTCCGCACCATGCAGTTTCTGGACTGGTTTGTGAAAGAGCAGGGAGAAGAGGAGACCAATGCCAGCGAGCTGGTAAAGAAAATGGAGCTGTTCGGATCGGATCCGAAAGGGCTTTATATGCTGGACAACGAACTGGCAGGACGGGTGTACGCCGCACCCTCTCTGGTGCTGTAAGTGATGGAACAGGAACGGAAAACCAGCCCGGAAACGCAGCAGATAAAATTACTGAAAAAGCAACTGTTTTATTCCAGAATTACCTGCTCTGCCATTGTGATTTTTCTCCTTATTTTTTCGATCGTGGTCATTCCGCCGGCGGTCGGCGTGCTGCGGAATCTGAATGAACTTACAGAGAAACTGAATCAGGTGGATATCAAAGACCTGGAGGCAGATTTGAATAAGAATCTGGAACAGATTAATGAGTCGCTGGAAGATCTGGATACGAATACTTTAAATCACGCGATTGAGAAGCTGGATGGAGTGGCTGAGACTTTAGATCAGGCGGTACGGCCGCTGCGCGAGCTTTATCAGCGGAAGGACTGAGTTTCGGCGCGTACAGATCCGAAGCATTGAGAGAAAAACAGCAAAGGAGACAGGAAAGTGAAAATAGGATTTATTGGATGCGGCAACATGGCATCGGCGATGATTGAAGGGATTCTCAGAAAAGGACTTTGTGACAGGGAGGAAATTATTGCCTCCAACCGTACAGAGGAAGGAAACCGAAGAAGCAAAGAACGGCTGGGAATCCATGTCACGCTGGATAACGGAAAAGTAGTACGGGAGGCGAATACCATTGTTCTTGCCGTGAAGCCGCAGTATTATGAAGAAGTGATCAAGCAGATCCGGGATCAGGTTACCGGAAAACATGTGATCATTTCCATCGCGCCAGGGAAAACACTGGCATGGCTGGAGGAAAAATTCGGTAAGCCTGTGAAAATTGTACGCACCATGCCCAATACACCGGCTTTGGTGGGAGAAGGAATGACTGGCGTATGCGCGAATCCTTATGTAAAAGAGGTGGAAATGGCGGGCGTCCAGGCGATTCTAAGCAGCTTTGGAAAATATGAGATGGTACCGGAATCTCTGATGGATGTAGTGGTCTCGGTCAGCGGCAGTTCCCCGGCTTATGTGTTTTTGTTCATTGAAGCGATGGCGGATGCCGCGGTGGCGGACGGAATGCCAAGAAGTCAGGCATATGAATTTGCCGCCCAGGCAGTATTGGGAAGCGCGAAGATGGTTCTGGAGACGGGAAAACATCCCGGAGAATTAAAAGATATGGTTTGTTCGCCAGGCGGGACAACCATTGAAGCGGTGCGCCAGCTGGAAAAAAATGGTTTTCGAAGTTCTGTTATCGAAGCGATGAAGGCTTGTACACAGATCAGCCGGAAAATGTAAAAGAGAAAAGGGTATGGCACGAAAGCGGTCATACCCTTTTTAGTCGGAATCGGTTCTTAACTGTTGGATCAGGAGACGGACTTTCGTCTGGTTCTGCGGGGAGAGACTGTGATAGTCTTCCAATACAGACAAAGTCTCCTGGGTAAGTACATCGGATGACAGGCGGGCAGTGATCAGAGTGTTTAAGTCCACACCGAGAATTTCCGCGATGGAAGAAGTGATCTCCAGGGAAGGAGTACGCTGTCCATTTTCATAGTTGCAGTAACTTTGACGCTGGATATGAAGTTTTTGTCCCATGTAAGCCTGTGTATAACCTCTGGCGTTTCTTAAAATCCGGAGATTATTGGAAAAATCCGAAATATCCATAGAATACTGACCCGTGATCCTCTCGTTTCTTATTTTTTATTCTTTATGATTATAGCAAGAATGGTATCAAAAAACTTAAGGGGCAACAAAATGAATACAAATATGCGGGAAGAGGTCAGCATATAAGCGATTCTTTTAACTTACTGCCGCGGCTTAAGAAAAGCCGGTGCAGAGGGATTCTGGCTCAGATAACTGTTGTGATACCGGGAGGAAAACGTGACGTCTTCGGAAAACCATTCCGGCGGCTGATAGGCCAGCGCAGTCTGCTCGTCCGGAAATTCCACTTCCGCCAGGAACAGTCCTTCGTGTGCTCCGTGAAAGAGATCCAGTTCAATTTTCAGATTGTTCTTTTCGGGAATGATATAGCGGGTCTTTTTGATGAAGATGCCGTCTGTTTTTGTGCACAGATGCAGATAGGCTTCCTTGGTGAGCGGAAGGTTGTATTCTTCCCGACTCATCAGCCCCTGGGATTTATAGGTGAGGATATAGGAGTCGTCTTCCCGGCGGATCCGGACCACAGGGTTGGTGCACAGATAGCCCTGTTCGATTTCGTGAGAAGGATACTTATCCAAATCTTCCGGCAGCTGCCGAATCAGGAATTTGCGTTCAATTTCCATAAAATTTCTCTCCTTTTCATCATAGACATTTCTGCAGATAAGTATACGTGCTGCGGAAGAAATATTCAATAAAAATCCGGAAAACAGAGGGCTTTCCGGGACCGCGCGCCTCGAAAAAACGGA
Organism: uncultured Blautia sp.; assembly: GCA_963927715.1. Lineage (GTDB taxonomy): Bacteria > Bacillota > Clostridia > Lachnospirales > Lachnospiraceae > Blautia_A. Next base: position 379,156 of record CAWVBU010000003.1, read on the forward strand.
AGTTTTGCGTTGTCATGCGGAATTGGCAATGTTATAATATTCACAATATAAACAGGGAGGTAGGAAACATGAGTTGTGTATGCGCGTTTTTCGCAAATGGGATGGAAGAAGTCGAAGCGCTCACCGTGGTGGACCTTCTCAGAAGAGCAGAGGTGGATGTGACGACGGTTTCCATACAGGATACCTTGGAAATTCAGAGTTCCCATGGCTTCCGTATCTGTGCGGACGCTTTGATGAAAGAGGTGGAAGATTTTCAGAAGTTTGATCTGATTTATCTGCCGGGAGGAGGCGTCGGGACAGAGAATCTGGAGAAGAACGAAAAGGTAAGGGAAGTGATTCAAAGTTTTGCGGATGCCGGCAGGAAAATTGCCGCAATCTGCGCGGCCCCGAGAATCCTGGGCAAAATGGGGCTTCTGGAAGGGAAGAGAGCGACGTCGTATCCCTCGGTGATGAATCTTCTGAGAGGAGCTTCTGTGACGGAGAATCCGGTGGAGACGGATGGTAATATCACAACCAGCAGAGGGGTTGGAACGGCAATCGATATGGGACTGGAATTGATCCGGATTTTGTGCGGAAAAGAGAAGGCGGAAGAGATTCGAAAGTCCATCGTTTACGAAAAAGGAACGAATTAGGATAAAAAAGCTCCAAAACAAAAAAATGACTAGCTATTTTAACGATTGTATGCTATACTATCGTAATGATTGTGAATATGGAGAGGTATGCCGCTTTTCCATTTTACATATAGAATAAGGAGGAAATATCAAGAATGAGTTTACAGGTAGAAAAAATGGAGAAAAATATGGCGAAACTTACGATTGAAGTTTCAGCCGAAGAATTGGAAAAGGCAATCCAGGAAGCATACCAGAAAAACAAGAACAAAATTACGCTGCCGGGCTTCCGTAAGGGAAAAGCCCCGAGAGTAATGATAGAGAAAATGTACGGCAAAGGCGTATTTCTGGAAGATGCGGCCAACGCGCTGATTCCGTCCGCGTATTCAGACGCTCTGAGAGAGTGTGATCTGGAAATCGTTTCCCAGCCGGAGATTGACATCACCCAGCTGGAAGCGGGAAAACCCTTCATTTTCACCGCAGAGGTTGCTGTGAAACCGGAAGTGACCCTGGGCGAGTATAAAGGCGTGGAGATCAAAAAAGTAGAAGTAGAAGTGACGGATGAGGAGATCAACGCTGAGCTGAGAAGAGAGCAGGAGAACAACTCCAGAACCATCCTGGTAGAGGATCGCGCGGTGGAAGACGGCGATATCGCTACCATTGATTTTGAGGGATTTGTGGATGGAACTCCGTTTGAAGGCGGAAAAGGAACGGATTATCCGCTGACAATTGGGTCCAATACCTTTATTCCGGGATTTGAAGAGCAGCTGATCGGAGCAAACGCCGGAGAGAAACGTGATGTCAATGTGACATTCCCGGAGGAGTATCAGGCGAAAGAACTGGCAGGAAAAGCTGCAGTGTTCAAATGTGAAGTGAAGAAAATCGAGAAGAAAGAGCTTCCGGAGCTGGATGATGAGTTCGCAAAAGATGTATCTGAGTTTGATACTCTGGATGAGTACAAAGCAGACATCAGAAAAAATCTGACAGAGAGAAAAGAAGCGGACGCAAAACGTCAGAGAGAAGACGAGGCAGTACAGAAAGCCGTGGATAATGCTTCCATGGAGATTCCGGATGCCATGATCCGTACTCAGGTGAACCAGATGGTAGACGACTTCTCCAGAAGAATGCAGTCCCAGGGACTGTCCATGGAGCAGTATTTCCAGTTCACCGGAATGACTCTGGACAAACTGATGGAAGAGATGAAACCGCAGGCACTGAGAAGAATTCAGACCAGACTGGTTCTGGAGAAAGTTGCGGAAGTGGAGAATATTCAGCCTTCTGAGGAGAGAATGGATGAGGAATTCACCAAGATGGCTGAGATGTATAAAATGGAAAAAGACAAATTAAAAGAGCTGGTTGGCGAGATCGAACTGGAACAGATGAAGAAAGACATGGCTGTTCAGGATGCGGTAACCTTTATTGCGGATGCAGCAAAGGAAGTCTGATTGAGCGATCTTATCCAGCCGAATGACGGGAGGCGCAGATTATGAGTTTAGTACCATATGTCGTTGAACAGACGAGCAGGGGAGAGAGAAATTATGACATTTATTCCAGATTGCTGAAAGACAGAATCATTTTCCTCGGCGAAGAGGTCAATGATGTGACTGCCAGTCTGGTGGTGGCACAGCTTCTGTTTTTGGAATCGGAAGATACAGGAAAAGACATTCAATTGTATATCAACAGTCCGGGCGGTTCTGTAACCGCGGGAATGGCGATTTATGACACCATGCAGTATATCAAGTGCGATGTATCTACCATTTGTCTGGGAATGGCGGCCAGCATGGGAGCTTTTCTTCTGGCAGGAGGTACGAAGGGCAAGCGAATTGCTCTGCCGAATTCGACAATCATGATTCATCAGCCTTCCGGAGGAGCCCAGGGACAGGCTACAGAGATCCAGATTGTAGCAGATCACATTGCGAAAACCAAGAGAACGTTGAATGAGATCCTGGCGGCGAATACCGGTCAGCCATTGGAAGTAATTGAGGTGGATACCGACAGAGATAACTATATGTCAGCGCAGGAAGCACAGGCATATGGCCTGATCGACAAGATCATTACACACAGATAAAGAGTGGGCATAAGACTTCGGATCAAAGGAGTCTTAGATAACTAAGTATGCAAGGGATGTATGGGACTGTGAGGCCCCATACATTACCTTGCATAGCTGTTATAGAGAAGAAAGGATAGGAAGAGATTTCCATGGCAGATAGAGTAAAAGAAGGAAAGGTCAGATGTTCCTTTTGTAATAAGACGGAGGATCAGGTTCGGAAACTGATCTCCAGTCTGGATAAAAGTGTATATATATGTGACGAATGTATTGAGATCTGTAATGAAATTATAGAGGAAGAAGGTCTGATTTATGAGGATATGCTGACCTCAGATATCAACCTGCTTACACCGCAGGAAATTCATAATTTCCTGGATGATTATGTAATCGGACAGGACGAGGCGAAAAAAGCGCTTTCGGTTGCCGTGTATAATCATTATAAAAGAGTCATGGCGCCCAAGAGCCTGGATGTGGAACTGCAAAAGAGCAACATCCTGATGCTTGGACCTACCGGATCCGGAAAAACTTTACTGGCACAGACGCTGGCGAAACTGCTGAATGTTCCTTTTGCCATTGCGGATGCCACCACATTGACAGAAGCCGGCTATGTAGGCGAGGATGTGGAAAATATTCTGTTGAAAATTATCCAGGCTGCGGATTACGACATCGAGCGTGCCCAGTATGGAATTATTTATATTGATGAAATTGATAAGATTACGAGAAAATCAGAAAATGCCTCCATCACCCGGGATGTGTCCGGAGAAGGCGTTCAGCAGGCATTGCTGAAAATTCTGGAGGGAACGGTTGCCAGTGTGCCGCCGCAGGGAGGCAGAAAGCACCCGCATCAGGAATTTATCCAGATTGATACCACGAATATTCTGTTTATCTGCGGAGGAGCGTTTGAGGGAATCGAGAAAATCATCGCGTCCAGAAAAGACCAGAAAGCCATTGGCTTTGGAGCGGATGTGCGGAATGTGAAAGATCAGAATGTGGGAGAGCTGCTGAAGGAAGTTATGCCGGAAGATTTCATTAAATTCGGTCTGATTCCGGAATTTATCGGCAGAGTTCCGGTGGTGGTTTCTCTGAATGCGCTGGACGAAGAGGCGTTGATCCGGATTTTGAAAGAACCGAAAAATTCTCTGGTGAGACAATATCGAAAATTGTTCGAACTGGATGGCGTGGATTTGGATTTCCAGGATGACGCTTTGAAATTAATCGCAGAGAAGTCGATGGAGAGAAAGACGGGAGCCAGAGGCCTGCGTTCGATTATGGAAGAGACGATGATGGATTTGATGTATGAGATTCCTTCTGACCAACGGATTCAGAAGTGTGTGATTACAAAAGAATCGGTGGAGGGAACTGCGGATCCTGAGATTGTCTATGGAGAGAATGCGGAGCAGGGGCGCAGAAATTTACGTAAAGCCCGGAAAGGGAAACCGGAGACCGCCTGAGACTAGGGAGGTTAAAAGATGAAAGAAATGATATACGGGTTACCGGTTGTGGCATTGCGGGGAACTACGGTTCTGCCGGAGATGATCGTTCATTTTGATGTGAGCCGGTCACGTTCTGTCAAAGCTGTGGAAGCGGCAATGCTGAAAGAACAGAAAGTTTTTTTGGTGACACAGAAGGATTTGGAAAAAGAAAATCCAGGCCTTCTGGATTTGCATAAAGTCGGAACGGTTGCTTACATCAAACAGATTGTCAAATTACCGGATAATCTTCTGAGAGTGCTGGTGGAGGGAATCAGCCGCGGAGAATTGCTGAGACTGGAGAGGGAAAATCCTTATCTGGAAGGGCAGATCGGAATTTTCGAGGAAGAAGATATCGAGAATAAGAATGTAAAGGAAGCGATTCTGCGCAATATCAAAGAAAAATTCCATGTATATTGTGTGGAGAGCGGACGTATCAGCAAGGATCTCGCGGCACAGATTCTGCAGATTGACGACGCGAAGCACCTGGTGGATCAGCTTTGCATCAATCTTCCGCTTTCTTATGAGGATCAGCAAAAGCTGCTGAACGCAGTCAGCCTCTATGAGCGATATACCATTCTGGAGGGTATGCTGGAGGATGAAATTGAAATTCAGAGATTTCGAAGAGAGTTCCAGAGAAAGGTAAAAGAACGGATTGACAAGAATCAGAAAGAATATATTCTGCGGGAGCAGATGAAATTGATCCGTGAAGAACTGGGAGAGGACGATACCGTCTCCGAGGTGGAAGAGTTCCGCAAAAAGCTGGAAGTGCTGGATGCGCCGGACGAAATCAAGGAGAAAATCGGGAAAGAGATTGAGCGGTTCAAATCTCTCAGCAGCAACAACGCGGAGAGCAATGTGTCGAGAGACTATATCAGTACATTGCTGGATATGCCCTGGAACCGACAGTCCAAAGATTCTGAGGATCTGAAAGCTGCTTTTCGGATTTTGGAGGAGGATCATTACGGACTGAAAAAGGTGAAAGAGCGGATCATGGAATTTCTGGCCGTCAGAAATCTGACAGAAAAAGGGAAAAGTCCGATCTTGTGTCTGGTGGGGCCGCCCGGAACCGGAAAAACATCCATTGCCCGTTCCGTTGCAAGAGCATTGAACAAAAAGTATGTAAGAATCTGTCTGGGAGGAGTGCGCGACGAAGCAGAGATCCGGGGGCACAGACGAACCTATATTGGCGCCATGCCTGGAAGAATTGCGCAGGCGCTGCGGCAGGCAGGGGTAGGGAATCCTCTGATGCTGCTGGATGAGATTGACAAGACCAGCAGCGATTATAAGGGGGACGTATCCGCAGCCCTTCTGGAAGTGCTGGATCCGGAACAGAACAGTCATTTTAACGATCATTATATTGATCTTCCCATTGATTTGTCTGAGGTATTGTTTATCGCTACGGCCAATGACCTTCAGGGAATTCCAAGACCTTTGCTGGACCGTATGGAATTGATTGAGCTGTCCAGTTATACGGAAAATGAGAAAGAACATATTGCGAAGGAGCATTTGATTCCCAAGCAGATCAAAGAGAATGGACTGGAGGAAAAACAGCTTGCGATTCGGCCGGCTGCGATCCGCAGAATCATCAATGGGTATACAAAAGAAGCCGGCGTACGGTCTCTGGAGCGCTGTATCGGTCAGATCTGCCGTAAGACTGCCAGGGAAGTCCTTGAAGAGGGCCAGGAAAAAGTGGTTGTCACCACGAAGAATCTGGAACATTATCTGGGCCAGGAACGTTATACTTTCCAGATGGCGAACAAACAGGATGAAGTCGGGATTGTCCGTGGACTGGCCTGGACCAGCGCAGGCGGGGATACCCTTCAGATTGAAGTGAATGTGATGCCGGGTAAGGGAGAATTGGTTCTCACAGGCCAGCTGGGCGACGTGATGAAGGAGTCGGCAAGAGCCGGTTTGAGTTATATCCGCTCGGTTGCCTCCGATTATGGCATTGAGCCGGAATTTTTTGAGAAAAACGATATTCACATACATATCCCTGAGGGAGCGATCCCCAAGGATGGGCCGTCTGCGGGAATTACCATGGCGACGGCGATGCTCTCCGCGATCACGAAAACTCCGGTGCGCGCGGAAGTGGCGATGACCGGAGAGATTACTCTTCGGGGACGGGTTTTGCCCATCGGCGGTCTGAAGGAGAAACTGCTGGCGGCGAAATACGCGAAAATCAAGACGGTTCTGGTGCCGAAGGAGAACAAATCCGATATCAAAGAAATGTCAGAGGAGATCACAGAAGGGCTGAATATTCACCTGGTGAGCAATATGGGAGAGGTACTTTCCCAGGCGTTGAATCGTTAGGAGAGGAACAGTATGATAATAAAAAATGTGTCTTTGGATATTGTCTGTGGAGTGACCAGTGTGCTTCCTGAAAATCAGTGGCCGGAAATCGCTTTTGCCGGCAAGTCCAATGTGGGGAAATCCTCGCTGATCAATGTATTGATGAATCGAAAGTCACTGGCAAGAACCAGTTCGCAGCCAGGCAAGACGCAGACGATCAATTTTTACAATATCAACAGCCGTATGTATCTGGTGGATCTGCCGGGGTATGGATACGCGAAAGTTTCCCAGAAAGAAAAAGAAAAATGGGGGAGACTGATTGAGCGGTATCTGCATACTTCGAAGATGTTAAGGGCAGTCTTTCTTCTGATTGATATCCGGCACGATCCGTCGGCCAATGACCGGCAGATGTATGAATGGATTGTCGCCCAGGGATATGAACCGATTATTATAGCGACGAAGCTGGATAAGCTGAAACGAAGCCAGATACAGAAGCATGTGAAAATGGTCCGGGAGGGACTGAATCTTCGCCCGGGCACAAAAGTGATCCCCTTTTCCGCGGTTTCCAGACAGGGACGGGAGGAGATCTGGGAGCTGATGGATCAGCTGACCGGATTGGGAGAGACAGAGACGCTGTAAAGGATGGAGAATCCAAAAGAGAGGAACAGTATGGGAATCATACGAGCAAGCAAACTGGGATTTGATTATTACAAATATGATGATGACGGAAACGTAGAACAGGCCAGCCGCGCGGTGGATGATGTGAATCTGGATATTCAGGCCGGGCAGTTTATCGCGGTACTTGGACATAATGGTTCCGGAAAATCCACCCTCGCAAAGCACATCAATGCTTTGCTGGTTCCGACAGAAGGAACTTTATGGGTGAATCAGATGGACACTTCCTCGGAGTCAGATCTTTGGAAAATCCGGCAGGAAGCCGGGATGGTCTTCCAGAATCCGGATAATCAGATTATCGGCAGTGTGGTAGAGGAAGACGTGGGATTTGGTCCGGAGAATATAGGGGTTCCCACAGATGAAATCTGGAGACGGGTGGATGAGAGCCTGGAAGCGGTGGATATGGTGGCCTATCGCCATCATTCCCCGAACAAGTTGTCCGGAGGACAGAAACAGAGGGTGGCGATCGCCGGCGTTATGGCTATGCGGCCGAAATGTATTGTTCTGGACGAGCCGACGGCTATGCTGGATCCCAACGGCCGAAAAGAAGTTCTGAAGGCTGTGCGGGAGCTGAACCAGAAGGAGGGCGTCACAGTAATTCTGATTACCCACTATATGGAAGAGGTAGTATTTGCGGATCATGTTTTTGTGATGGATTCCGGCCATATTGTGCTGGAGGGGATGCCCAGAGAGATATTTTCTCAGGTGGAAACTCTGAAGAACTATGGACTGGATGTTCCGCAGGTTACGCTGCTGGCTTACGAACTGAAGAAATCCGGGCTGGATCTTCCGGACGGAATATTGACCACAGAGGAGTTGGTGGATGCCTTATGTCGATGAAGTTAGAGCATGTATATTATACTTACAGCCCTGGAACGGCCTACGAAATTCACGCGCTGGAAGATGTTAATCTGGAGATACCGGATCATCAGTTTATCGGAATGATCGGTCACACCGGAAGCGGAAAGTCAACCCTGATTCAGCATTTCAATGGCCTGATCCGGCCGACTCAGGGAAGAGTTCTCTATAATGGGGAAGATATCTGGCAGGAAAAGTATAATCTGAAAGGACTGCGCAGTGAAGTCGGGCTGGTTTTTCAGTATCCGGAGCATCAACTATTTGAAATTGACGTACTTTCGGATGTCTGTTTCGGACCGAAAAATCAGGGACTGAGCCAGGAAGAGGCCGAGCGCGAGGCAAAAAGAGCGCTGGAACAGGTGGGAATTCCGGAAAAATTATATAAAAAGTCTCCCTTTGAATTATCCGGAGGACAGAAAAAAAGAGTGGCAATCGCGGGTGTGCTGGCTATGAATCCGAAAATATTGATTTTGGATGAACCGACAGCCGGACTGGATCCCAGAGGAAGAGATGAAATTCTGGATGAGATTGCGGATCTCCACAGAAAGAGAGGAATTACGATTATCCTGGTTTCTCACAGTATGGAAGATATCGCGAAATATGTGGAGAGAATCATTGTGATGGATAAAGGCCGAGTGGCCTTTGACGATATTCCCAAGCGTGTGTTCTCACATTACAGGGAACTTGAGAAAATGGGCCTTGCGGCGCCGCAGATTACCTATGTCATGCATGCCCTGAAAGAGCGGGGGATGGATGTGGATGTGACGGCGACCACGGTGGAAGAGGCCAAAACCAGCATTTTAAGAGCCATGAAAACTTTCCGGCCGGAAAATGCGAAGAAAATGACAGACGATCATTGAACAGGAAGGAAGTCAAATGATTAGAGATATTACACTGGGCCAGTACTATCCGGCAAATTCCGTGCTGCACCGACTGGACCCTCGTGTCAAATTTATCGGAACGTTATTGTTTATCATATCTGTGTTTGTGTTCCATACGTTCCCCGGATATGGGGTGGCCACCGTTTTTCTGGCGGCAATGATTGGGATTTCAAAAGTTCCGGTCAAATTTATGTTTAAAGGCCTGAAGGCAATCTTTATTATTTTACTGATTACGGTAATCTTTAATATGATCCTGACACCGGGAGAAGTTTTGTGGAAGCTGGGCTTTCTGAAAGTGACAAAAGAAGGGCTGGTTATGGCGGGCAAGATGACGATTCGGCTGACTTATCTGGTCATCGGGTCTTCCATTATGACCCTGACTACAACACCGAATCAGCTGACGGATGGGCTGGAAAGCCTGATGGGACCCTTGAAGAAACTCCGGGTCCCGGTTCATGAGATTTCCATGATGATGTCTATTGCGCTGCGTTTTATCCCGATTCTGCTGGAAGAGACGGATAAAATCATGAAAGCGCAGATCGCCCGGGGGGCTGATTTCGAGACAGGAAACCTGATCCAGAAGGCAAAAAATATGGTGCCTTTGCTGGTGCCGCTGTTTATCTCCGCTTTCCGGCGCGCCAATGATCTTGCGATGGCCATGGAGGCCAGATGTTATAATGGCGGCGAGGGAAGGACGCAGATGAAGCCGCTGAAATATCATGGCAGAGATTATGTTGCCTATGGAGTTGTATTTTTGTATCTGGGAGTCAGTATTGTCTTTCGGATTGTAGGGATATGAGATGAAAAGAATAGGATTAGTTGTCGCATATGACGGAACCAATTACTGCGGCTGGCAGATTCAGCCGAATGGGATTACTATCCAGGGGGAACTGAACCGGTGTCTGAGTGAGCTTCTGGGAGAAGAAATCGAGACCATTGGAGCCAGCCGGACGGATGCGGGAGTGCATGCCATGGGAAATGTGGCAGTCTTTGATACCAATACCCGAATGCCTGGAGAGAAAATCTCTTACGCACTGAATCAGAGACTTCCGGAAGATATCCGGATTCAGCTTTCAGAAGAGATGCCGCCAGATTTCCATCCGCGATACTGCGACAGCGTGAAAACATACGAATATCGGATTCTGAACCGGAGATTTCCGGTTCCCACGGAACGGCTGTATTCTTATTTTTACCATTATAAATTGGATGTGGAGAAAATGAGAGCAGCCACTTCTTATCTGATCGGACGGCATGATTTCGCCAGTTTCTGCGGATCCGGCGCTCAGGTGAAGAGCACTGTCCGGACGATCCGCTCTATAGAAGTGGAGCGGTATGAGGATATGATCACCATACGGATCAGCGGAGAGGGATTCCTCTACAATATGGTTCGGATTATCGCAGGGACTCTGATTGAGATCGGCAACGGACAGTATCCGCCGGAGCGAATGAAGAAGATTCTGGATGCCTGCGACCGGGAAGCGGCGGGACCGACTGCGCCGGCCAAGGGACTGACTTTGCTGGGAATTCAGTTTGAGTGAGCGGCAGGAAAATGAGACACAAAATTTTTAGAAGGTTTTAGAAGGAATTGTAAAAAAATGATTGACACAGAAGAGGCATTATAATATAATTACTCAATGTGACGTAGTGCGAGAATATCTAAGCCAAAGCCCCGGCGAGGATGTTTCAGATAGCAGTTTCGGACATTTTCTGCTGATCGCCATGCGTTCTTGATGCTTACATGAAGAGAGACGGAGGTCTCTTGTCAATCTTGAATACAGAGTAAACCAGGAGGGAAAACCATGAAGAGCTATATGGCTAATCCAGATAAAATCGAGAGAAAATGGTATGTTGTAGATGCTGCTGACTGCACCTTAGGCCGTCTGGCATCTGAAGTAGCTAAAATTTTAAGAGGAAAAAACAAACCGCAGTTTACACCTCATATTGATACCGGTGATTATGTGATCATCGTTAATGCGGAGAAGATCAAAGTAACCGGTAAAAAGTTAGATCAGAAAGTTTACTACCATCACTCCGGATATGTGGGAGGAATGAAAGAGACCACATTGAAAGAAATGTTAGCAAAGAAACCTGAAAAAGTTCTTGAACTGGCTGTAAAAGGTATGCTTCCAAAAGGACCTTTGGGAAGATCCATGCTTAAGAAACTTTTCGTGTATGCTGGACCGGAGCACAAACATGAGGCTCAGAAACCAGAGACAATAACATTTTAAGTGAGGAGGTAGAGCAAATTGGCTAGCGCAAAATACTACGGAACTGGAAGAAGAAAAAAATCAATCGCAAGAGTTTATCTGGTACCTGGTACTGGTAAAATTACAATCAATAAAAGAGATATCGATGAGTACTTCGGTCTTGAAACCCTGAAAGTGGTTGTTCGTCAGCCTCTCGTTGCTACGGATTCCGAAGGAAAATTCGACGTACTGGTGAACGTACACGGCGGTGGATTCACCGGACAGGCTGGTGCAATCAGACACGGCGTTGCAAGAGCTCTGCTTCAGGCAGACAGCGAGTACAGACCGGCTCTGAAAGCAGCTGGATTCCTGACAAGAGATCCGCGTATGAAAGAGCGTAAGAAATACGGCCTCAAAGCCGCTCGTAGAGCTCCGCAGTTCTCCAAACGTTAATCGGATACAATTCAAAGAATTCTTTTATCCCGGAGGTTTCGACTTCCGGGATTTTTCAAATATTTCATCCATCTATTTCCATCAGAAAATATCTTTTAATCCGTATGGATGGCAAGTCTAAGCAATCGGATACGGTTTTCTAATACCTTTTCAAATCCAGACCGTAGATAATACGGTTCCAAAAATCAAATTCCCAATATAAGCTGCATAAAATTATGAGAAATACCGCTGAGATGCAAATATGATCTGCTTAACCGTACTTTTTTCACGTAAATACGGTTTGGTTTTTAGAAATACGGTTTTAACCGTATCGAACCATATAAATACACGGTTATATAAGCAAAACTTGATTTTAGTCCGTATTTCAATCAAAAATACACGGTTATATAAGCGAAACTTGATTTTAGTCCGTATTTCAATCAAAAATATACGGTTATCAATCGGAAAGAGGTGAAATAACCGTATGACAGTGCTAATAGACACAGACGAAATGATAAAAAATCAATCGTAACCGTATCAGAAAAGAAAAAGGAGGACTTTTATGGAAACATTGAAGGAAATGCTGCTGAAGGAGCAGGAAAGACTGGAGCGAATCCTGGGAATGGCCAAAGAACGGCTGCAGGATGCTCCTGAAGGGACACTACGCTTATCCAGCTGCAGAAAAAATGTTCAGTATTATCACTGTATGCCGGGGACAGAAAAAAACGGCACTTACATTCCAAAGGAACAAATGGGATTGATCCGCAGTCTGGCACAGAAAGCATATGACGAGAAGATTATACGATTAGCAGAGAGACGTCTGTCTCAGATAGGAAAGCTGACAAAAGACTATAACGAAGACGAAATTGAAAGTGTATATCTGAGAGAACATGCAGAGAGGCAGAAACTGATTGATCCAGTGGAGACTATCTGGAAACAGCAGGTGGAACGGTGGGCTGCACAGGAATATCAGAGCAAAGAGTTTCGGGAAGGGACTGCTGTTATTCTGACGCAAAAAGGGGAACGTGTCCGCTCAAAATCGGAAAAGATCCTGGCAGATTTTTTTAATCAGAACAAGATCCCTTACAAATATGAAAAGCTTCTGTATTTGAAAGGATTTGGGATGGTACATCCAGATTTTACTTTTCTTTCCAGAAAAACCAGAAAAGAAATATACTGGGAGCATGATGGAAGAATGGATGATCCGGCATATGCGCGGAACGCAGTCAGAAAAATACAGGCATATGAAGAAAACGGCATATATCCCGGAGAGCAGCTGATTCTGACATTTGAAACAGAGAGAACGATCCTGGATATTAGAATGGTCAAGAGTCTGGTGGAGAGATATTTGTTGTAGCTGCTTTGTGGATTAGAACGTTTGATATCAGTTTGCTATAAAAGCTTTTATGACGTTAAAAAGACCTGCGGAGTGAGGGAATGAAATTGTGTAAATTGGATGCAGATAAAATATCATTTCAACCGGGGATTATCATTCTGGAAATGTAAGGAAAATGGCTGCATTATTGAGAGAATAAATAGATCTGAGTTTACCAATCGTCTGCTGGGAATAAGATGAAGCGAGATTTGACAAACATATGGGGATGTATAGTCTGGAAGATAGCTGAAAACAGCTGGCGGTAGAAGAAATCCAATGACCACATCAAATTTGCCTTGAAATGAAAGTCTGAATACGATTGTAAAAATGTACCAGGGAAAGTTTGTAAAAATGTACCAGGGAAAGTTGATCTTGCAAAATTAATTTATATTTGATACAGTATATTGTATATGATAAAGAGAGAAAGGCTAGCATATGGAATTCAAGCAGGCTTTTTGTTTTAACGGTACAGAGGCATCCCAGTGAGAGGGGGATGTGTTTCCGTGGTGATTCTATTATGCATTGTTTAGAGGGTGAGATTTGTGTATTTGAATCAAAAGGGTATTGCGCAGCAAAAGCTGGCGGAAATTTTTTTATCTTGCGGAATAGGAGAGAAAATCCCTACATTTACTGATTTGCAGAAAGAATTAAAGGTTGGAATTGGAACCATCCAGACGGCGATAAAAGAATTGGAAATGAACGAGATTATTCAGCTACAGGCTCAACAGAGGTATGGAACGATACTGACAGGGAAAAGTACGAAAGAACTATGGAAATTTCTCTCGAAGCGTTATGTGGTTGGCCTGTTTCCGGAACCTCTAAGTTTGGAGATGAGGGGATTGGCCATGGGACTGAGGGAGGCCATGGATGATTTGGATATACCGTTGGTCATCGTCTATGGATATGGTTCAAAGGTGCGGTTTGACAGGATTGTGAACCGGCCGACGCGGGAGGACTTTGTGATATCATCGTTGGAGTCCGCGAGGCATCGGCAGAAGGATGACGAGGCTTTGGCAGTTTCTCTTCGTTTTGGAGCGAATTCTTTTTATGCTGCGGACTCATTGGTAATCCTTGACAATATCGGAAGCGAAGATAAGGAGATGAGAAAAAAAATAGTCGGGATAGACTATAATTCCTACGATCACATGCTGTTGACACAGGCTGCCTTTCCTGATGCGGACTATGTCGATGTCAGATATGGAGAGATTCCCTTTGAGAGCCTGTCTGGGAAAATGGATACGGTGGTTTGGCATCAGACGACACCTGTGCATTTTCCGAAAGACATGATAAAAGCACGGAAATTTGAATCGGTGATTCCTGATTTTGATATAGACAGCATCTGTGAAGCAGTGTTAAGCATCAATCGTAATAACCGTTTGATGACTGGAATAATGGAAAGCATTGATGTGAAAAAGGTAATTGATATTCAGAAAAAAGTGTTGAATCGAGAGATAGAGCCAATTTTTTAAGGGTAATAGAAATATTCCTGAAGTGTTCCTCTGTATGAGGATATCTTCAGGAATATTTTTTATGTAACAGGAAAGACCTTATCATGTTGATGTGTGAAAGTTCTTTCCTATCATATAAATGCTCCGTGAGGGATGCGCACTCGCACAAGAGGTGGCGGACGCAGGCAGTGTGCTCTCAAGATTGAGGGGGACAGGGAGTCGAAGTGATTTGCCCACTATATTTTGTGATCAGAGTTTGAGGATCTGGAAGCCCGCTCATTTGATTTTGTGGCAAGAAAGAGGTTTACGAAATATAAAGGTATTTTACATAAATTGAAAGAAATAAATTTGTTGAAAATAGATAAAAAGAATTTAGTCTAGAGAAAGGAATTGACAAAAGTATATAATACAGTATTCTGAATATAGAACAAATAACAAATTTCAAAATTATCCGGAGAAGTTTGAAATTTTCACAGAACGAAGGAGGATATTGTGGAAATTATACAAAATGCAATTTCATGGTTTATTGGACTTGGGGGAACTTATTTTGTTCCCATTGTAATGCTGGTCATCGGATTGGTATGCCGGGCAGGAATTTCCAGAAGTGTTACGAGTGCTCTGAAAATTGGAATCGGCCTGACAGGTTTAAATATGATTACAGACTTTTGCGTCCAGGCGATGCAGCCAGTGACAGATGCACTTTCCCAGCGCCTCAATGCAGATTTTTCCATAGTAGATATTGGTTATGGAAGTTGTACGGCCGCTTGGAGCTGGGCTGGAGTACCTTGGGTGATTCTGGGAATTTTGGCAGTAAATATTCTTTGTGTGACACTCAAATTAACGCAGACACTGTGGGTGGATATGTGGAATATCTGGCACGGTGAGGCCTTAGGCGTTATGTTCTATGTATTCAGCGGCAACTTGTGGATCGGAATTGCAGGCGGGGTCGGAATGCTGGCGATTTCCATGTTTCTGGGAGACTTTCATGCAAAGAAATTTCAGGAATTTAATCACCTGGAAGGAATTACAGTACCCGCGCCTTCTGCGACATTTCCTGCCACCTTTGCATTTTTTGCAATGAAGATCGTTGACAGAATTCCGGGCTTGAATAAGATTAAAATTTCTTCAACGGATATGAAGGAGAAGTTTGGAATTTTCGGAGAGAGCAGCGTCATAGGGGCGATTTTGGGAGTTGTGATTGGAATAATCAGTGGAATCGGTTCCGCAGGTGTGATTCAGTTAGCGATTAAGCTGGCGGCGATTCTGATTATCCTCCCGGCGATGTTACAGTTCGTCGCGGATGGTATTCTTCCGATTACTGAGAACCTTTCAAACTTTATGAAAGAAAAGTTTAAGGGACGAAAGCTGAATATTGCGGTCGACCCGGTCATGCTGCTTTCGGACCCATCTGTGATGTCGTCGGTTGTGATTATGTACCCGATTTCGATTTTCATCTGCGCATTTTTACCGGGGAATAATTTTCTGCCGGTGGCGAGCCTGGCGGCTCTGCCGTATTTGATCGGCGGTATCGCGCCCTATACCAAGGGAAACATTGTCTATAACGTTTTGCTGGCGACGATTTGGATTATTCCTACCACGCTGGCGGCTACCTATCTGGCTCCGCTGACTACGGGAGCGGCGGAAATCACCAATATTCTAGGAAGCAATGTAGCGGATGGAACACTCGTTAGCTGTTGGGACGAGGGCGGCAATCTTCTCATGTGGCTGCTGGTCCGTATATTCAATCTAATGTAATGGAACTTATAGAATACATGGAGAAAACTGTAATTATTTTGGCTGAATAATTGCAGAAAATAGGAGGTTATCATTTGATGAAAGCGTTGGCAGTGGAAGAAAAACAATTAATGCGTTTATGTGAGACAGAGGTGCCACAACTAAAAGATACGGAAGTTCTGGTGAAGGTGGCGTACTGCGGAATTTGCGGCTCTGATCTTCCCAGGTTCTTCGATGGTGCGGTACATAATTTTCCGCCGATATTGGGACATGAATTTTCCGGGATGATTGTAAAGACAGGGAAAGAAGTATCTGAGGATAGATTGGGACAAAGAGTGATTGGCGCGCCGCTGATGGTCTGCGGCAGGTGTCCTTCCTGCCGCGCAGGAAAGCCGCAGCTTTGTGAGCAGTATGGTTTTATTGGTTCCCATCAGCCGGGAGCGTTTGCCGAGTATGTAGCAGTGCCGGAAGAGAATATTATTGAGGTGCCTGACCAGGTGAGTTTCAAAGAGGCCGCATTGGTAGAACCGTTTACAGTAGGCCTTCATGCGGTGGAAAGACTTCCCTTCAGAGCAGGGGAGGCGGCGCTCATTTGGGGGGCTGGAGCGATTGGTCTGGCTGTCGTGGCCGCACTCAGAGCGAGAGGTGCGGGGAAGATCTACGTTGTGGATATGAATGAGCAGCGCTTGGAATTTGCTGAAAAAATCGGCGCGGATGTGACACTGAACCCGGAGAAGGTGAAGCCGGAGGAATATTTTAGCCAGAATGAGAAAGTCGGCGTGATCTTTGAGACGGCAGGGCATCCGGTAACTCAGGTGCAGGCGATTACACTGGCAGGAAAAGGCGGAAAGGTTATTTATGTGGGAACCAGCCACAGAGATATCACGTTCCGGCCGCAGGAATTTGAACAGATCTTCCGAAAAGAATTATTGATAACAGGTAATATGATGTCTTACTCGGCTCCGTTTCCAGGTTATGAGTGGAAGACAGCTCTCGAATATATGGAGCGGGGGAACGTTAATCTGAAAGAAATGATTACTGGAATTTATCCGCTGGAAGCGGAGGCAGAACCGTTTTGGGAACTGAGAAAAAAAGATTCCGGACATATAAAAATTCTGTACGAAATTGGAGGCGAGGAAAAATGATGGATGCTTTGATGGGAATTGATGTTGGAACTTCCAGTTGTAAATTAACCGTTTTTCGTAAGGATGGAACAGTCATCTTGACGGATACGAGAAAATATCCCGTCTACTATCCTCAGGATGGCTGGGTGGAGCAGGACCCGGAGGAATGGTGGGAGTGCATCTGCGCGGCAGTCTCAAAAATGATGGCAGATGACAAAATGAAGGAAGTGAATATAAAAGGAATTGGTATTGACGGGCAAGGGTGGTCCATGATTCCTATTGACAAGGAGGGAAGAGTGCTGTGCAGAAATCCGATTTGGATGGACACTCGCGCCGCCGATTTGTGCGAGGAATACAAGAGGAAAATAGGGGAAGAGAAAATTTTTGAGATCAGCGGAAACTCTCTGGAACCGTCCTATGCTCTGCCCAAAATACTTTGGCTGCAAAGAAACCGGCCGGAGATTTTTGAAAAGATCGATGTGGTACTACAGGCGAACAGTTTTGTAGTATTTAGGTTGACGGGAAAAAAGAACCCAAGATATATCCCAGGGCTATGGTCTTCAGTGCTTTGATATGAGAAGAGGAATCTGGAATCATGAGCTGTGTTCTCTGTTTGGGATACCGGAGAGGATTCTTCCGCCGATTTATAATTCAGACGAGATCGTAGGCTGTGTGACGGAAGAAGCAGAGAAGCTTACAGGACTAAAGGCAGGAACTCCGGTTGTAGCAGGAGCCTGGATGCAGCGTGCGGAGCGCTGGGAGCCGGTGTGATCGCTCACGGGGAAACTCAGGAACAAGGTGGACAGGCAGAGGGAATGAGCATCTGTCTGAAGGAATACATCGCTGATCCCAGGCTGATTATGGGGCACCATGTAGTGCCGGGGCACTGGCTTTTGCAAAGGGGAACCGTAGGCGGCGGAGGTGTCGTAGATTGGGTCAAGGATACCTATTGTTACGAGGAAAAAAGAAACGTACAGATTAAGGGAACCAACACCTATTATGAGATGGATGAGCTCTCCAAAGCGGTTTCGGCAGGGGCGGACGGCGTGATTTTTCTCCCATATATGAAGGGGGAACGATCTCCGATCTGGAACGCTGCGGCAAAGGGCGTATACTATGGAATTGATTTCGAGAAGACAAGGGGCCATTTAATCCGCGCGTCCCAGGAAGGGGTGGCCTATTCTCTGAGACACAATCTGGATATTGCAGAACAGGCGGGTGCTCAGGTGACAGAACTTTGGGGTATGGGCGGTTGTGCCAACAGCCAGGTGTTCATGCAGATCAAAGCCGATGTCACAGGAAAGGTCATACGTGTGCCCCGTTCCGATATGGCTACCACGTTGGGGGCGGCAATACTGGCTGGAATAGGGACAGGTGTCTATCAGGATTATGAGGACGCCAGAAATGCGACAAATAAGGTGCAGAAGGTCTATTCCCCGAATGCGGCAGTGAAGAAGATATACGATGAAGGATATGCCAAGTATCTGAGACTTTATGAACAACTGGAATGTTTGATGACAAGAGAGGAGGCCCAGGCATGATTTTGACGGTCACAATGAATGCGTCTGTGGATATCACCTATGTTATGGATGAACTGAAGACAGACGGGACCAACCGTGTAGCCAATGTGACCAAGACGGCAGGAGGAAAGGGACTAAATGTGGCGCGGGTACTGAAGCAGGTTCACGCAGATGTGACTGCTGCAGGACTCGCCGGCGGGTGCAATGGGCAGTTTATCCAAAGGGAATTAAAGAGGCAGGGGATTCCCTGTGAATTTTGCGAAATAATCGCGGAATCCCGGAATAATATTTCTATTATTCATGGAAAGCATTTCACTGAGATACTAGAATGCGGAGAAAAAGTGCAGAAAGAAGAGATACAGAGATTTTGTAAACAGTATGAGAGACTTCTTGACGATGCAGGTACTGTTGTGCTGTCAGGAAGTCTTCCGCAGGGAGCTGCATCTGACTTTTACGTCAGTCTGGTGCAAATTGCACTTCAAAAAAATAGAAAAGTAATTTTAGATACGTCCGGGGAATGTCTGCGAGAGAGCCTTCATTCGGTATACAAACCTTTCCTGATTAAGCCAAATGAAAAAGAACTGGAAGAACTGACTGGTCAGAAGCTGTGCCTTCAGGATAAAGCTGCGATCAAGAAGGTGCTGTCCTCAGAGCTTTTTCAGGGAATTGAATGTGTTGTGGTATCCTTAGGAGCTTCTGGGGCTGTGGTAAAACAAAGGGATACGTTTTATCGGGTGTCTGTGCCGCAAATCGATGCAGTGAATCCGATCGGGTCCGGAGATTCTGTGATTGCAGGCATGGAGACTAATGAAGAGATTAAAAGGCAGAACGAGACCTTAAAGGCCGCAGATGCGGTTTTGATGCCGATGGGTTTTCTGCCGTCCTGTCAGGAGCTTTTTACCGGAAAAAACGCTCCGGAGATGATCGCTCTCTACGATTGGCAGAGCATCAGCCGTTCCAAAAGTCAGCTGGGTTATACAGAGGGGGCTATTGAACCGGTTACCACAATTGACCGTGTCCTGGCCAGCGGAGCCATCGGTGTGATGACTTATCTGTTCATTGGATTTGACGATCCGTTGAGAGAGGCCAATGAAATGCGTCGTAATTATGAGGTGAATGAGTTGTGCCAGAAATATGGACTGATTCATATCATAGAACCCCGCGTGGTCAAGAGCAAGGAGACAAATGAGGACGGAACTATGAAATTAGATTTGATGAAAGTGCACACCAGAATGGCGGCTGAGCTTGGTGCGGACTTTATCAAGGTAAAATATCCGGATACTCCAGAAAGATTGAAGGAATTACAGGATATCTCCCCGGCACCGCTGCTTGTGGCAGGAGGTTCTAAGATTGCGGACGACGCTGCGGATAAGATGGCAGAAGCTTCTGTTACCGCGAACACAGGTGGTATTGTATTTGGAAGAAATGTATATCAGTCTGACGATCCGAAAGCGGCGCTGGAACGTTTCCGCAGTATTGTTCATCAGAAATAAAAATAATCATAGACAGAGGGAAAATCGTATGAAAAAAGAAAATGTGAAGCCTTTTCTGGATGAAGTTATGAAGGCAATGCCAGAAGTCACGGTGCTGACCAAAGAAGAGGAACGCTTGATTTATGCACATGGCTGTTATCCAAGGAAATATAAATGGCTGCTGCAGGGAACTTATAAATATCTGCCGTCTGCTATTCTGATGGCAAACTGTACCCAGGAAGTCAGCAAAATTTTAGAGTTATCACAGAAATATGAGGTGGGAATTATTCCTTATGGCGGTGGTTCTGGAATTGTAGGCGGAACTATACCAGAGGACGGAGAAGTTATGATTGATACGAAGCGTCTGAGAGATTTCGAGATCAATCCAGTAAATGGAACTGCCATTGGTGGGGCAGGACTCACCGGAGCGGAGTTTGAGAATTTGCTGAATGATGCAGGATACACCTGCGGCCAGTATCCTCAGTCTTTCCAGAGCGCGGTGCTTGGAGGAATGGTGTCCACCAGAGCAATTGGAACTTTTTCTACCAAGTACGGAAAAATGGATGATATGGTGAATTCTCTGGAAGTGGTACTTCCCAACGGTCATGTGTATCAGAGTCATAAATGCCCAAAAGCTTCCACAGGCCCTGAGCTGGATCAGCTGTTTTTGGGAGCGGAAGGAACCTATGGCGTTGTGACAAAGGTAGAGATGAAAATATATCCAGTGGCAGAGAAACGCTATTTCGAAGCGTATACCTTCCAGCGCACGGAGGATGCGTTAGAAGCGATCCGTCAGTTTGTGCAGAACCATGTGAATCCAGCGGTAGTGAGGCTGTACGATGAGGAAGAGGCTATTCCAAAGCTGGCAGAATTTCACTATGAGAAAGATCAGGTGCTGCTGATCATTGGCTATGAGGGGTTGGCTAGACAGGTGGACTTAGAACGTGAGTTGGTGAATGAATACTGTGTAAAAAACGGTGGAGTAAATAAAGGCACTGAGGCGGGAGAAGCCTGGTTCCGTACTCGTTTCTCCACAAAGAAGATGCTGGATTATGACGCGACGAAAGGCGGAACCGCAGATGCCATTGAGGTTGCGGCGCCATGGGACTGCATTGCGAATGTGTGGAGAGAGATGAGAAGAGCATTGGAACCTCTTTGTACAGTGGTGGATTGTCATTTCTCTCATGTCTATCATACGGGAGCCAGCGTATATGTAATTTTCCATGCAGACACCAAGGGAGATGATTATGACGGCGAAAAACGCTATTTGGAGTGTCTGGATACAGCGATCAGAACCAGCCTGAAATACGGTGGGAATATCTCTCATCATCATGGCTGTGGAAAAGCGAAGGCTGCTTATCTGGCGGACGAGCATGGGGAAGCAGGAGTCGAAGTGATGAAAAAGATAAAGGACGCTTTGGACCCCAAAGGATTACTGAACAAAGGAGTGCTTGGTCTATGAGAAAATTTCAACTGGAACACTATGAACATCAACTGAATCATCAGGTTATCCATATGGATCAGGCAGTTTGTTACTGTCCCGAATTTCGTGCCACAAAGATGATGCACGATTATCCATCCAGAAGATTGCAGCTTGCCAGAGCTGTGTATAAGGGGGAAATCGGGCTTTCAGATTATATTGGTGAGATCAATTTTTCCAGCATTTTGTCAAGGCAAGGAGAACGCTGGCAGAATTTCCGGGAGTGTGCGGAGGATTGCACTGACGTCACAATGCTTTGCCGGGAAATGCTGCTAGAAAAAAGGGTATCAATCCCCGGAAGTGAAAGAGTTTCTGGAAAATTTAAAGACTAAAGAGGGACGTCTGTATGAAAAAATTTCCTGGAAGCTGCCAGTGGATGAGAAGTCTGATAAGGCAATTCTGCTGGACGAAGAAACCGCGCAGAAAGCAAAGGCCGGGGAAAGGCCTTTGAGAGAATATTTGAATCAGAAGGGAATTTCTTTTGTCAACTGCGCGGATGCGGAGTTTGTCGGCTTTGAGTATTTTGCCTATGGACTGGTGGAAGAGGGAATCGAACATCTCAGACAGTTAGTAGAAAAATAAGCAAAAATGAAGGTTCATCAGGTATGGGTACTGTCTGCTCAGACTGCCTATGTGCTTACGAAATTGGCTGCTAAGGCAGAGATAACGGTTCCTTTCGAGGTGATTTATCTGCCGGAACGGTTAGAGCCGATGGATGTGAAAGAAAAAACCTATGTGTATGCCGGAAGTTTTAATCTTCGTTATCTGCTCAACGCAGAACTGCTTGGCAGGCTGATTCCCAGCGAATCAGAAATTCAGGAGGCAAGCAATGAGGAATTTATTCCAATTCTGAAGGGAGATAAAAGAATCAATAAACTGACAATCTGGCAAAAACCTTCGGAGCCGAGTATAAGCTGTTTTGTGGAAAAAAAAGATATGCTTCAGGCGATAGAACAGGATGCATATGAAGATATCGAGAGGGCGAAAGCTGGGACGATTGTGGTCTTTGAACCAACGGCGCTTCCTAAATTAAAAGAGAAGTTTCGGGATAAAAAAGTTATGCATTATCTGGAATTGCTATAGAAGAAAGAGATGGGGCGGCGCACGGGACGAATCCCTGGGCAAATCACTTCCTCCTCGATTTAGGAATAATTCCTACGTTTTCCAATAATAATTGTACGCTAGCATAGAAGTTTACAAATTTATGAGAGATACTGCTGAGATGCAAATATGATCTGTTTAACCGTACTTTTTTCATGCAAATACGGTTTGGTTTTTAGAAATACGTTTTTAACCGTATCGAACCATATAAATACACGGTTATATAAGCGAAACTTGATTTTAATCCGTATTTCAATCAAAAATACACGGTTATACAAGCAAAACTTGATTTTAGTCCGTATTTCAATCAAAAATACACGGTTATACAAGCAAAACTTGATTTTAGTCCGTATTTCAATTAGAAATACACGGTTATATAAGCGAAACTTGATTTTAGTCTGTATTTCAATCAAAAATATACGGTTATTAATCGAAAAGAGGTGGAATAACCGTATGACAGCGCTAATAGACACAGACGAAATGATAAAAAAATCAATCGTAACCGTATCAGAAAAGAAAAAAGAAAAAATCCGCAGGTTCATAGAAAATCCGGATTTTCTGAAACGGTAAGTTCGAGGAGGGCATCCAGAAGGAGGAGTCGGAATTATTCTTTTCTATATAGGATTCACATTCGGAGCTTTCTGATGTTGTCACAATCTCGCGGGGAGTGTGCAAAAATAGCGGGGGATATTTTCTCCGTGCGGAGAGTTTCTGCAATGCCGCTGCGAGTTTTTAAATCACAGGAAATATCTGCGGAAGCGTTTGTTTGATTCAGAGGTATAAAGGGGAAAATACAATGTAAAGAGCGGGCCAATGCATGTGAGAAATGCATTGGCCCGCGATTTCAGTCTTCCTCCAATATTCTCAGGCCCCATGCGGGAACAGAGAATTTCTGTTCTTTTGCGATGGTTTCCCCTGAGAGCGGATCCCGTCCTGCTGTGCAGGCAGAGATGTTTTCCTGGATCTGCCCGGAATAATTCAGGTAAAAGCGGACAGTTTTTCCGAAATCGTTGACACCTTTACGGACGATCAGCGGAAATTCCAATTCGCTTTCCCTCGGAAGGGCTGGCGTCTGCCAGCGCGGACAGAAGTACTTTCCTCAGGAAAGATTCGCTGCTCATACAGCCAATATGGTAAGCACATCCTTTTTCGCAGTGATTTCTGGTCACAGCGGCATAGCGTCCCCAGTTGGCGTGATCATAGGAAGCCAGAACTTCCGCACCTTCCGGGATCAGAAGTTCCATGAACACTTCCGCACAGTCTGAGCGATCGGAAGCTGCCAGAGGGCCCTGCAGCCGGGTATCGGACGGAAATGTGAATTGATCATAGCGAAATCCCATACATTCCCGGAGAAGGTATGGCTGCACCTCGTGATGGACTTTCACATCTTCATTGGCAAAGCCTGTTTTGAATGTGGAGACCAGGGTGCCGCCGTCTCTCACATAACGGTCCAGTTTCCTCAGCAGTTCATCCGGCGCGGCGTAGAGCGCAGGTACTACGATCATGGAATAGTCGTTGAGATGATCGGATTCCGGCCAGAGGAAGTCACATTCAATATTCAGTTTGTACAGGGTATCGTAGATCCAGCGGACCACATCGTTATACATTAGGGTTCCGTTGTCTCCGGAGACAGCCTGGATACCGAACCATACACTAGATCGCGTGTTCTTCATTGCTGACCAGAACGGCCACATGGTTTTTCTTTTTCAGATTGACCAGGTGACTGCCGATTCGATGGAATTCATCCCCGATGATACAGGCCTCCCGATAAGTTTCATTTTCCTGGAAATCATGGCTCAGTAAACCTTTCCAATAGGTTTCATAAGAATTGTGGAGAGAATGCCAGTGCCAGTACATGACACTGTTTGCTCCGGAAGCAATGTGGCTGTAAGCCTGGAGGCGCAGCTGGCCCTGGTAAGGTGTCCAGCAGGGATATCCCTGGGCTTCTGTTTCCAGCAGAAGATAATTGTCCCCTTTCAGACTTCGAGTCATGTCTCCGCCGAAGGCGATTTCTGCTCCGGTCAGCTGATCCTGACTGGGGTGATAGATATCGGTTCCGGCGATGGTGAGGCATTGGGAAGCGTGCAGATGATTCACGT
The DNA here is from genome assembly GCA_963927715.1 of uncultured Blautia sp. Classification (GTDB taxonomy): domain Bacteria; phylum Bacillota; class Clostridia; order Lachnospirales; family Lachnospiraceae; genus Blautia_A. The sequence continues at coordinate 403,957 of CAWVBU010000003.1, forward strand.
CCGGCTGTACGCCGAAGGAATATCCTCTCCATTCAAAGTCCAGATTGTGGGTGATAAACTGATCTTCCCGCCGGTATTCGTTGACAATCGCCGCCTGCCAGCTTAAGAAATCGTCCACCAGGGTTCGCTGGTATTTTTCAAATTCCGCGCCTAGACTTCCATTGATAGTTCCCCGTACATCAGGAAAATCTTCCCAGGCATTGATGCGGTTGCTCCAATAGTCCAGCCCGAATTCTGCGTTCAGGGCATCCAGGTTGTTCTGGAATTTCTGCCGCAGATATTTTACAAAACCTTCCTGGACATTTTTTCCAGCAGTGCCGTAATACTTGGTTTCATTGTCCAGCTGAAAACCGATCACGCATCTGCGGTGGGCGGTTCGTTCCATCAGCCGGCGGATAACCCGCTCGGCGAAATACCGGTAAACCGGATGGCTGATGTCCATGATCTGACGCGGACCGTAGATGCCCCGGCCATTTACGGTAGTCGCCAGTACGTCCGGATAAGATTTCACCATCCAGGTGGGAACCGCGTAAGTGGGAGTGCCGATGATGACAGAGATTCCGGCTGCTTCCATGGCGTCCAGAACCCGTTCTACATGGGAAAAATCAAAGACGCCTTCCTGGGGTTCGCAGGTACTCCAGGTGGACTCCGCAATGCGTACCACGTTTACATGGGCTTTTTTCATCAGTTCCACATCTTTTTCCAGACGGTCATAAGGCATATATTCATCGTAGTAAGCTGCGCCGTATAAGAGTTCTTTCATTGAAAAATCCTCCTTGAACGTTTTCTTGTTGATAGGGGTATCATAAAAAATCGGGGCAGTTTCTCCATGAAAGTACGGAAAAGCTGCCCGATTTGTTTATTTCCAAAAAGATTTATGTCAGGAAAGCACTGGCTTTTGGGGAACAGTAACAGTTCCCGGAAGAAAGTGTGTGTTTTAAATCACTTTCAGGCCGCGGCCTACCAGCATGATGAAATCCTGTACGTTGGTGACGATGGTGGTGGCGGACAGGCTTCCGCGGTCCAGTAATTTGTTCACGACAAATTCATCAGCGTCTACCGTATAGAGGAAGACCGGACGGACTGTGCCGTCCTCCATAACCCGGTAAGACGGAGTCATGTTTCCGGTGGCGATGGTGTGGAGCATGGTAGCCAGACAAATGACAGTGGTGGCTTTTTTTACCATGTTGCGCATGGCAGTCTGGCCGTCATAGGCGTTCCCAATCACTTCCGGAAGGGGGCCGTCGTCACGGATGGAACCGGTCAGGACGAAAGGAATCTGGTTTTTGACACAGCTGTAAATGATGCCGTTGTCAATTTTATAATCTTCGATAAATTTAGGAATGGAACCGCTGCGGCGCACCCGGTTGATTACATCCAGGTGATTATAATGGCCGTTTGTCTGAGATTTCTGAGTATAGATGTCCTGTCCCAGGGCTGTGTGGAACATGGAGCCTTCCAGGTCGTGGGTAGCCAGAGCGTTTCCAGCCATGAGGCCGTCCACGTAGCCGTGTTCCACCATGGCCTGCATGGCGTTTCTGGCGTCTGCGTCGAAAGCGAAAGCCGGTCCCATTACCCACACGATATTTCCGTGTTCTCTCTCATATTTCAGCAGCTCAAAGAGACGATCATAGTCTCTGGCGTAAGAAGTTTCCCGGCTGCGTCCCTGGCGGAAGACAAACTGGTCATCCAGGTTATCCTCCGGATTTTCAAAACCGGTGCTGTGCAGATAAATTCCCTGTTCTGCGTTTTCCGTACGGCCCAGAATGACTTTGTCACCGACCTTGAGGTTACGATTTTCCACAACATACAGTTCGCCGTCTTCTCCAAGCACCACGCTGGAGTCCATACGGCTCTCTTTGGCCAGTTTCCATTCTCCATTGATTTTAAAATATTCCGGGTACATGGAAGTGCTGTGGTAATTCTCCGGTGCTACGCCGTCGATCACGACGCTGGTCCAGGAAGCGTCCGGCGCCTGAGTAAACTTAGGGCTGCTGAAATCGGGTTCTCTGTATTTTGGTAACTGAAACATATTCTACCTCTTTTCTTTTTTTATTTTGCCGCGTTAAATTCTGCGGTAGACTGCGCTTTGGAGAAATCCGCGTGGTATTTATTCGGATTCTCTTTGGTAAACACATTTCCCGTCTATGTAAGTCTGTTCTACACAGATCTCATCGATGCGTTCCGGGTTGATCTGCAGCAGATCCTCGCTGAGAACAGCGAAATCTGCATGATATCCCGCTTTCAGCATTCCCAGGTTATGGAAGCCTGCAGCGAAAGCAGATTCTCTGGTGTAAAGCTTGACTGCGGTCTCAATGTCAATCGCCTGTTCTGCTCCGCAGTCTGTGCCGTCATATGCTTTGCGGGTGACTGCCTCCTTAAGTCCTGGGAAGGGATCCGAAGGGTTGGCCCAGAAAGTTGCCGGTGCGTCCGTGGAGAAAGCAAGCGTTACTTTGCGGTCCAGGATATGGCGGACGGGATAGCATTGCCGCAGCCAGTCCAGTCCCAGATTCTTTCGGTAGCTGGCACTTTCCGCATAGGTAAATATCGGCTGTGTCACAAAGGCAATTCCATGTTTCGCAGCCTTTTGAATGCTGTCCTCGGTGGGATCCGTGACATGCTCTACGCGCACATAAGGAGTCTCATCCGATGTCCATTTGGGTTCCTGGCTGGCACGGTCTACCATGCGGCTGATGGCTCTTGCGCCCATGGCGTGCATGGATAACTGGCAGTGGTGAGATTTGCAGAAGGCGATGGCGGACTCCATCAGCGCGTCGCTGCAGACGGAGATACCATACTCCTCCTGGGAGCCCTGATAGGGACGATTCATCCAGGCGGTCCGGCCGGAGATACTTCCATCTCCGATCAGTTTCAGGCCTGCGGCGAAAATCTGACGATTCTTATCCATGACTTCGGCCGGGATATCGAAAGCAGGATTGTCCGCAAAGAAATCCCACATATAATAGACGCCGACTCTCTGGGCGAACCCCTGTCTGGCGGCTTTCTCGTAGATGGGAATGTTGTCGCTGGGGTCCAGGTTTCCCATGTCGCAGATGGCAGTGATTCCCTGGGAATTCAGAAGGCGGCCCAGATCCAGAAGGTTCTGTACTTTTTGCTCTTCTTCCTCAACAGGAAGGAAAGGCGCCAGGAGATTTCGGGCGTTTTCCTTCAGAACGCCGGTGGGCTCTCCGTTTTCATCCCGCTCAATCTCGCCGCCCTGAGGATCCGGAGTATTCCGGTCGATACCGGCGATTTCCAGTGCTTTGCTGTTGACGCAGCGGATGTGGGCACAATTCCGCATAATGGAAACTGGAGAATCGCTGCAGCCGCGATCCAGGTCATAGCGGTTGGGAGAGCGTTTCTCAGAGAAGCCCTGTTCATCGTATCCCCATCCTTCGATCCATTTTCCGGGTCCCTGTTTTTCACGACAGTCCTGAATTGTCTTGATCAAATCTTCGATGGACTGAATTGCCGGAGGCATGATCGTGATTTTCTTGCGGAAATCCGCCAGCATGACCGGATGCATGTGAGAGTCTACAAAACCGGGAATGATCCGTTTTCCTTTCAAATCTATGAAGGTTCCTTCCTTGGCGGGGCAGTCTGCCTGTCTGCCGATCCAGGAAATGATTCCGTTGGTTACGATCATAGAATCCGCGTATGGATTCGCGTCGTCCGCTGTAAAAAATTTGCCGTTGACAAAAATAGTTTGATGGTTTGAATGGTTCATTTTACACGCTCCTTTCCTAACATCATAGCAGAAAATTTCAGGGTTTTACAGTCCTTTTGTCACAAAAATATCAGGTTTTCGGGAAAAAAGAAGAATCGGATTTGCGGTTGCATATTCCCGGGAAAAGTGGTAGCATAATTATACATTTCACTTGAATAAATATGAGCAAAAATAAGAGAAAACAAGGGGTTTTGATAAACAGACGAGAAAGGAAACCGATATGAGAAAACTCTCAGAAAAAATAAAAAAACGCGCGCAGGAGCTCCAGGAACAGATGGTAAAAGACCGGAGAACCCTTCATCAGATTCCGGAGATTGGCATGGATCTTCCCAGAACCAGCGCTTATATTAAAGAAAGACTGCAGCAGATGCAGATTCCCTGGAAAGACTGCGGCGGGAAAGTACCAAAGCAAATGACCGAGGATTTTGTCGAGGCAGGATTTCCCAGAATGGAGCGTGCCACAGGGGTGACGGCGCTGATCGGAAGCGGCAGTCCCTGCATCCTTTTGCGGGCAGATATGGATGCTCTCCCGATCCGGGAAGAGAATGATCTGGATTTTAAATCCTGCAATGGAGCAGGCCATATGTGCGGCCATGACAGTCACGTTGCCATGCTGCTGGGTGCGGCGCAGATTCTCAAAGAGATGGAGGCAGATCTGCCAGGCACTGTAAAACTGATGTTTCAGCCCGGTGAGGAGACCGGAGCCGGCGCGAGAATGATGGTGGAGCACGGTGCACTGGAAAGCCCAAAAGTGGACGCGGCTTTCGGCATGCATGTGCAGTCCGTGGAGGAATCTGGAAAAATCGGTTATTCCGTAGGAGTCAATTCGGCTTCCCTGGATACTTTCATTCTGAAGATCCAGGGAAAAGGCGGACACAGTTCCCAGCCGCAGCTTTGTGTGGACCCTCTGATGATCATGAATCAGGTTTATCAGGCGGTGAATCTCCTTGTTACCCGGGAGACGGATCCGGCAGCTATGGTTGCCCTGACCTGCGGGGTGGCAAAAGGCGGCAGCGCGGTCAATATTATACCGGAAACGGCGGAACTGCATATCGGAGTGAGAACTCTGGATGTGAAAGCGGCTGCTCATTTGAAAAAGAGAATCCCGGAAGTGATCGATCATTATGTGAAGGCCTGGCAGGGAGAGTATGAGATTACGACGTTCCATACCCCCTGTACTTACAGCGACCGCGGGCTATGCGAGGAACTGGTTCCGGCAGTGGCGCAGATTGTTGGGGAAGAACAGGTGGAACAGATTCCGCCTATGTCCGGAACGGAAGATTTTGGATATTTCACAGAACAGGTTCCGGGGATGTTTGCTTTTCTTGGAGCAGGAAAACCGGGAAACGCGCCTCTTCATAACGCGCATATGATTCTGGATGAGCGTGTCTTCGGGCAGGGAGCGGCAATTTATGCCAATGTGGCGGTGTCCTGGCTTTTGAAACATCAAACCGAAGGAGAAAAGAAAAATGAGTGAAAAAGCAAAAGCAAAAAAAGGATTTCACATGCCTCATGTGTTTATCATCCTGCTGCTGATTATGTTGTTTGTAGTGGTTCTGTCCTATGTGATTCCCAGCGGGTCCTATGAGCGTGTGACGGATGAGGCGACCGGTATTTCTGTTGTGAATCCGGAGACGTTCACTTATGTGGAAAATGAGACGCCGATTACCTTCCTGGATTATTTTGAGGCAGTCTATCAGGGCTTCGTAAACGGAGCCACCATTATGGGGACGCTGTTTATCAGTTCCGGTATTATTTATCTTTTGGAGGTCAGCGGAGCGTTCGGAGCAGGAATCTCTGTGATTCTGAAAAAGACGAAAGGCAGAGAATTCTCTGTGGTCTGCATTTTCTATACGATTTTCGTGGTTTTCGGTGTCCTCGGATACGGAGAGGCCGCATATCCTTTCTATCCGCTGGCAGTCACCATTGGTTTTGCCCTGGGGTATGACCGGATGGTGGGAACGGGACTTGCCATCATCGGCAGTACGGTGGGATTTACTTCCGGTCTGATGAATATGTTTACCACGGGAGTTGCCCAGCAGATTGTGGGACTTCCCATGTTTTCCGGAATCGGATTCCGGGCGGTGGGCCTGGCGGTCTTCTATTTGATCGGGCTTTTCGGACTGTACCGCTATTGCAGAAAAATCAAGAAAAATCCCGAGAGCAGTCTGGTGCGAGAGGAATATCTGAATCAGGCTGCGGAGGTGGAGTCTGGTTATGAGGAAGAGATGACCCTTCCCAGAATCCTGGGACTTCTGGCGTTTCTCGCGGTGATTGTGGTGCAGGGTTACGGATGTATCCGTCTGGGATGGTCGTTTCCGCAGATTGCGGCACTTTATGTGATTTTCGGAATGGTACTTGCGGTTATTTTTCGTATTGGCCCCAGTGAAGCTTGTCAGCTGTTCTGCCAGGGCGCGGTCCGTGTCTTCGCGGCGGCGTTCGCGGTGGGTCTGGCCCAGTCCGTGGTGGTGCTGATGAATCAGGCCTGCATCATGGATACCATTGTTCACGGCATGTCTGTGCTTCTGGAGAATAAGGGAGCTGTTTTCGCTCTTCTGATTATTTTTGTGTTTGTTACCTTGTTTAATTTCCTGGTGGTATCCGGAAGCGGAAAAGCGGTGATCATTATGCCGATTCTTCAGCCTCTGGGGAAGATTCTGAATATCAATCAGCAGGTGCTGGTACTGGCATATCAGTATGGGGATGGAATTACCAACAGTTTCTGGCCGGGAAGTTCTCTGGTTCAGCTGTCCATGTGCGGGGTGGATTACGGCGCCTGGATTAAGTTCTGTTGGAAAACCTATCTGTCTTTTATTGTAAGTGCATTCATCCTGATTATGATTTCTTACGGAATCGGATACGGTCCGTTCTGATCGGTTCCGCAGGCAGGAGAATCCTTTTTATGAGAAAAAAGGCTGGCCTATGGTAAAGTTGCTACCACAGGTCAGCCTGTTTTTGTTTCCGCTTCTATTTTCCAAAGTAATCAATCTGCATGGCGTGCCGTACCTTGCGCAGGGTTTCGGCAGCCACTTTTTCCGCTTCTATGCTGCCTTTCTGGAGAATTTCCATGATGTAGGGAATATCTTTCGCGTATTCTTCCCGGCGGGTACGGATCGGTTCCAGGGTTTCCTGAAGAATATTGTTCAGGAATTTTTTCACCTTTACGTCGCCCAGACCGCCGCGTTCATAGTGTGCTTTCAATTCCGCAAGATTCGCGTATTCCGGAAGGTATCTCTCGAAATGCTCATCGGTGCAGAAAGCGTCCAGATACAGGAAGACCGGATTATCCTTGGTGTTTCCAGGGTCAGAGACTTTCAGATGATTCGGGTCGGTGTACATGCCCATGATCTTGGTGCGGATCTCGTCCGGCTGGTCAGCCAGATAGATGCAGTTGCCAAGGGATTTGCTCATTTTGGCCTTTCCATCGGTACCGGGAAGACGCAGACTCGCGCTGTTGGAGGGAAGAACCGCCTTGGGCTCTACCAGGGTTTCCCCATACAGATGGTTGAAGCTTCGTACGATTTCTCTGGTCTGTTCAATCATAGGAAGCTGATCTTCTCCCACGGGAACAGTGTCAGCCATAAAGGCTGTGATATCGGAAGCCTGGCTTACCGGATAGGTGAGAAAGCCCATAGGGAGGCTCATCTCGAAATTTCTCAGTTTGATCTCCGCTTTTACGGTGGGGTTCCGCTCCAGTCTTGACAAAGTCACCAGATTCATGTAGTAGAAGGTCAGTTCTGTCAGCTGTGGAATCTGGGACTGGATAAAGATCGTGGATTTCGCCGGATCCAGGCCGCAGGCCAGATAGTCCAGAGTTACTTCGGTGATGTTGGAGCGAACTTTCTCCGGATTGTCAAAGTTGTCGGTTAATGCCTGTGCGTCTGCAATCATAATAAAAATTTTGTCGAATTCTCCGCTGTTTTGGAGTTTTACACGTTCACGGAGTGAACCCACATAATGTCCCACATGCAGTCTGCCGGTGGGTCTGTCGCCGGTAAGAATAATTTTTGCCACTGTTTTTCTCCTCCTTATAAATAAAAAAGCCCCTGATCTCATGATCAAGGGCGTAAAATACGCGGTGCCACCTTGTTCAGTCATTTCTGACCCTCATTCGGATACGGGAATATCCTGTGCGTTCTACGGTGCACGAACCGTCGGCATATTTTGTGCCGCCCTCAGCAGTCCATATTACACGGCTGACACTGCATAGCTTCCACCCTTCTATGCTCGCTGGGAGTACATATCCGTCTTTTTTCTGCGTCAACAGTTTTTTTCATTATAGCAATTCTCCCATATTTGTCAAGGGCGCAGTCAGGGCAGAAGGGAAAAGGTTAGACTGGACTTGTGATTTCAATTCTGTTAAGATGGAGTACAGGTGTTCCGGGGCAGGCGCTGACAGGCCTGCGGATCAGGCAGGATGAAAACGGAGCGGAAAGGGGATGTAAGTATGACAGAATTTCTGGTCAGACATTTCGTGAAGGATTATCAGGAAGTGGAGAATGCCGCAGTGCGCACAGCCTATGGCGTATTTGCCAGCATTGTGGGGATTCTCTGCAATACTTTCCTTTTTCTTGTTAAATTTGTGATTGGGCTGGTACTGAACAGTGTGTCTGTCACAGCGGATGCTTTTAATAATTTATCCGATGCGGCCTCCTCGGTGATCAGTTTCATCGGAGTTAAAATGGCTGGAAAACCGGCAGACAAGGAGCATCCCTTCGGACACGGAAGAATCGAATATATTGCGGCTTTTGTGGTATCATTTCTTGTGCTTGAGGTAGGGATCACCTTCCTGAAAGATTCCATTGGAAAGATTCGTCATCCGGAGATTCTGAATTTCCAGATCCTTTCCGTGGTGATTCTGATGCTTTCCGTGGGTGTAAAACTGTGGCTGGGAATTTTTAACCGGAAATTGGGAAGGAAGATTGACTCTAAGGTGATGATGGCGGTATTTACCGATTCCATCGGGGATGTAATTACCACCGGCGCGACAATCCTTTCCGTCGTTTTTTTCGGTCTCACAGGGATCAACATTGACGGTGTGGTGGGCTTTTGCGTTGCTCTTGTGGTAATCTGGGCAGGAATCGGCATCGCCAGGGATACGCTGGAGCCTCTGATCGGCGAGGCGATTGATCCGCAGATGTATGAGAAAGTTAAGAATTTCGTGGAGTCCTACGATGGGATTGTGGGAACCCATGATCTGATTATCCATAACTATGGACCGAATAAAAATATGGCCTCCATCCATGCGGAGGTTCCCAATCATGCGGATATCGAGGAGGCCCATGAACTGATTGACCAGATTGAGCGGGATGCGGCGAGGAAACTGGGGATGATGCTGGTCATCCACATGGATCCGGTGGAAATGGAGAACGAGCAGGTGATCCGCATGCGCGGACAGGTGGAAGAAGCCCTGGCACAGCTGGATGATAAATGCAGCATTCATGATTTTCGTGCAGTCAATGGGGAAAACCAGGTAAATCTGATTTTTGACATGGTCGTTCCGTTTGAATATACACAGGAGCAGGAAAAGGAACTTCAGAAGAGACTGACCGCCCGGCTTCGGGAGAAAGACCGCCGTTACAACTGTGTGATTATGATGGAGCACAGCTATGTGAGCTGAGAAAAGAACTGTGTCAGGGGTTTCCAAAAGGGCTTTAAGGCGATTCCCCAGGCGTAGGATTTTCATATACGTGATAGATAGATTCAGGAAAGGAAACGCAAGATGAGCGCGGAAGTGACTTTTTTTCAGATGGTAATTATCTTTTTTCTGATTTTGGTGGGCTTTGCCTGCAGAAAGGCAGGGCTGATCAGCGATGAGAATAACCGATGTCTGTCACGGCTGATGGTATTTGTCCTCAACCCGGCCATCATTTTGTCCAGTATGACAGGAAATGCGGCAGGAGAACAGCTCTCCATTGGCATGGCATTTCTGGTGGCAGCGTCCATTCAGGTTACTACGATTCTGATCGCGGCGCTGGTCTGCCGGTGGCTGACGGGCGTTGATCTGGAGAGAAGGCTGTATCAGCTGATGTTTGCTTTTTCCAATGTGGGTTTTATCGGGATTCCCGTTATCCGGGCTCTTTTCGGGGCCGAGTATCTGATCTATGTGGCGGTGTTTATCCTGGAATTTAATGTGCTGATTTATACCTATGGGTACGCACTTCTGAATGATCAGAAAAAAAGCTGGAAGATACAGGATCTGAAACCTATGCTGAATATGGGAACCCTGGCCTGCGCGCTGTCCCTGTTCCTGTTTTTCTCCGGAATCCGGCTGCCTCAGGTGGTGAACTCCACGGTGGACTATCTGGGGGACGCGGCGGTACCGATTTCACTGATTATTATCGGAGTAAATCTGGGGCAGAAGAAGCTGGCGTCCATATTCACGAACATTCGTACTTATATTTTCTGCATTCTGAAGCTGGTGCTTGTTCCGGTTCTTCAGATTTTCTTACTCAAGAAGCTTCCCATACCGGCAGACATGTGCCAGATTTACGCAGTGCTCGCTGCCATGCCTGTGGGGACAATGCCTCAGATTATGGCAGTGGAACGGGGAATTCCGGACGGTCCTTGCTCGGATACGATTCTTCTGTCTACGATTTTATCCATTGTCACCATTCCGCTGGTGGTGTACCTGTATCCTTTCTTATAGAAACAGAAGGAAAAAATATATTTTTTGACGACGAAATCCGCAGAAGCCCAAGGAGAGGGCGGCTGCGGATTCTTTTTTTGTTGCAAAGAATTATCGTGCGGAAGAGGGCTGTGAACCTTCCGTCTTTTCTGAAAAACTATTGACAAGCATGATGTAAAATGCTATTATGATGATATCAAATTAATATCATCTGTCCTTGGGAGGAGGAAGGATCATGGAAGAAAAGAATAAGGTGGAAGAAAAAAAATTGAAGGCAAAGCCGGGTATGGGAATGCTGATTTTGGGAATTGTCCTGATTTTGATCTCAGCGCCCCTGATCTTCGCAGGCGCTGGAAACGGATTCCTGGCACAGAGTATTGTGATCAGTGTGATTCTTATTCTGGCGGCAGTCGTGGTATTTTGCGGGCTGAAAATTCTGCAGCCCAATGAGGCGTTGGTTCTGACTCTTTTTGGTAAATACTATGGAACTTTATATCATGAGGGATTTTACTGGGTGAATCCATTTTGCGAGGCTGTGAACCCCACAGCCGTTTCCAAAATGCCTGAGAAACCGAAGAGTAATACACTGAGCAGCGGTGATATCTCTCTGGAAGGAATTCCGCATACTTCGAAAAAAGTTTCTCTGAAGAAGATGACCCTGAATAACAAAAAACAGAAAGTCAACGATGCCATGGGCAATCCGGTGGAGATTGGAATTATCGTGATCTGGTGTGTGAAGAACGCCACACAGGCCGTTCTGAATGTGGAAAATTATATGGAGTATCTCTCCATCCAGTGCGACGCGGTTACCAGAAATGCCGCCCGGAATTATCCGTATGATACCAACGATGAGTCGGATGAGAAAACTCTGCGGGGCAGCAGCCAGGAGATTGCCAGCATTATGCAGAAGGAGCTGCAGGAGAAAGTAAAAGATGCCGGAATCGAGATTATGGATGTGCGGATTACACATCTGGCTTACGCGCCGGAGATTGCCTCCGCCATGCTGCAGCGGCAGCAGGCGACGGCCATCATTGACGCCCGTCAGAAGATTGTGGAGGGAGCTGTAGGTATGGTAGAGATGGCTCTGAACCAGCTGAACGAGAATCAGATTGTGGATCTGGATGAGGAGCGTAAAGCAGCCATGGTCAGCAACCTTCTGGTGGTACTGTGCGGAAATAAAGACGCTCAGCCTATTGTAAACAGCGGCACCATCTATTAAAACAATTAAGAGGGGAACATCAAAGTTCCGTGCAAAAGTGCGTGTCTGACTTTGAAACCGTATGAAAAGAAAAGGGAGGTTGGCAGATGGCGGAAGAAAAGACGAAAGAAAAAGCGAAAAAGCAGATTCCGCTGCGGGTATCTGCCAGCCTGTACCGGGAAATTGCCCAGTGGGCGGAGGATGATTTCCGTTCCATCAACGGGCAGATTGAGTATCTGCTGACGGAATGTGTGAAACACCGGAAAAAGAATTATAAAGAATGAAGGAAAACGAGGGGAACCTCTGTCAGAAGTCTGGCAGAGGTTCTCTTTATTAAAGGGAAAATCCGGGATGGTTCTGGCTTTTGGCAGTGTTCGGGGAAAATTCCGGAGGGGATGGACATTCTTTTGTCACAGAATCTGTGTTATAATGAGAGGGCGGTACGGGAAAGAGCGGACCGCATCGGGATTTATCACAGAATTCTGACAGGAAAGGCTGGAAAAGATATGAAGAATTTAAACGTAGGAATTCTGGCCCATGTAGACGCGGGGAAGACAACGCTGTCCGAGAGTATGCTGTATGTAAGCGGCAGCATCCGGAAGATGGGAAGAGTGGATCACCAGGACGCGTTTCTGGATACTTACGATCTGGAGAAAGACCGGGGAATTACCATTTTTTCCAAACAGGCAGTGCTCCAGTATGAAGACTGCCGGATAACACTTCTGGATACGCCGGGACATGTGGATTTTTCTTCAGAGATGGAGAGAACCCTGCAGGTGCTGGATTACGCGATTTTGGTAATCAGCGGAGCGGACGGAGTACAGGGACATACCCAGACACTCTGGAGGCTTCTGAAACGATATGAGATACCGGTATTTTTGTTTGTCAATAAGATGGATCAGGAAGGGACGGACCGCGCCTGTCTGATGCGGGAGCTGAAGGCGAAGCTGGATGAGGGCTGCATTGATTTCGGGCAGGATCCGGATTCCTGGATGGAAGAACTGGCTATGACCGAAGAACGGATGCTGGAAGAATTTCTGGAGAAAGGAAGCATTCCGGAGGAGAAGATCCCCAAACTTATTCAGGACCGGGTGGTGTTCCCCTGTTATTTCGGCTCTGCGCTGCGAGTGACCGGGGTGGAGGAATTTCTCCAGGGAATCCGCCGTTACGCCAGGGAGAAAAATTACCCGGATGCATTCGGGGCAAAAGTTTACAAGATCGCAAGAGACGATTGCAGGCTGACGTATCTGAAAGTCACCGGCGGAAGCCTGAAAGTGAAAATGCTGCTGACCAACCGCAGGGAGAACCAGGAAGATTCCCGGGAGGTCTGGGAGGAAAAGGTGGACCAGATCCGTATCTATTCCGGAGCAAAATATGAGATGGTCAAAGAAGCGAAAGCAGGAACCGTCTGTGCGGTTACCGGGCTGAATGATACTTACCCGGGACAGGGACTGGGCATAGAGAAGGATTCCGCGTCCCCGGTGCTGGAATCGGTTCTGAATTATCAGATCCTTTTGCCGGAGGACTGCGATCCTTACCGGACGTTTGGAAAGCTGAAAGAGCTGGAAGAGGAAGATCCGCAGCTGCATCTGGTGTGGAACGAACGTCTGGGAGAAATTCACGCCAATGTGATGGGAGAAGTACAGATCGAAGTCCTGAAAACGCTGATCTGGGAGCGGTTTGGAATCGCGGTGAATTTCGGAACAGGGAATATTGTATACAAAGAGACCATCGAAGAACCGGTGGAAGGCGTGGGACATTTTGAACCGCTGCGTCATTACGCGGAGGTTCATCTGCTCCTGGAGCCCCAGGAGAGGGGAACCGGACTGGTTTTTGATACCGCCTGCAGTGAGGACCGGCTGGCCCGCAACTGGCAGAGGCTGATTCTGACGCATCTGGCGGAGAAAGAGCATCTGGGTGTGCTGACTGGATCCGCGATTACCGATATGAAAATTACACTGGTAAGCGGAAAAGCGCACACCAAGCATACAGAAGGCGGTGACTTCCGCCAGGCAACGTACCGGGCGGTACGCCAGGGCCTGAGAAAGGCGAAAAGCATCCTTTTAGAACCCTATTATGAGTTCAGCCTGGAAGTACCCGCCGAGAATGTGGGACGGGCAATGTCAGATATCCAGCGGATGAACGGCAGTTTTCAGCCGCCGGTGCCGGAAGGTGAGATGACATGCCTGACCGGGGAAGTTCCGGTATCCGCAATGCAGAATTATCAGAGAGAAGTGGTGTCCTATACAAAAGGAAGAGGAAGACTCTCCTGTGTTCTGAAAGGATACCAGCCCTGTCACAATCAGGAAGAGATTGTGGCACAGATCGGTTATGATCCGGATGGGGATCCGGATCATCCCACAGGTTCTGTTTTCTGTGCCCATGGAGCTGGTTTTGTAGTTCCCTGGGATGAAGTGGAAGCGTACATGCATCTGGAGAATCATCTGGAAGAAGAGAGGGATTCTTATGAAGAGGATCTGATGGAGATCCGGCAGAGAAAGGCTGCGGCAGATCCGGGCAGGGCGAAATTTGGCGCGGATACGGAAGAGTTGGAAGCCATCTTCGAGCGGACTTACGGTCCGGTGAAAAGAAAGAAAGCTCCTCCCAAGCAGCAGCGGATCACCGGGGATGCCGGACGGTCAGAACGTCCAGAGAGAAAGAAAGCAGGGCCCGAAAAAGAAAAAGAGTATCTCCTTGTGGATGGTTATAATATTATTTTCGCCTGGGAAGACCTGAATGATCTGGCCAAGGTCAGTATTGACGGCGCCCGGATGAAGCTGATGGATATTTTAAGCAATTATCAGGGGTTTCGGAACTGCACGCTGATTCTGGTGTTTGACGCCTATAAAGTAGAAGGGCATCGGTGCGAGATTACGAAATATCATAACATCTATGTGGTTTATACGGCGGAAGCGGAGACCGCAGACCAGTACATCGAAAAGACAGTCCATGAGATAGGAAGAAAATATCATGTGACTGTGGCCACTTCGGATGGCCTGGAGCAGGTGATTATCCGCGGACAGGGAGCGGCTCTTCTCTCGGCGAGAGAGCTGCGGGAGGAAATTGAACTGGCCAGAGAGGAAATCCGCCAGGAAGCGGAGCAGAAGCGTCAGAAAGGAAGACAGTATCTTTTTGATCATCTGGAAGAGGATCTGGCAGATTATGTGGAAGATGTCAGACTGGGAAGAAGAGAGCTGGAATAAAGGAACCTTTGAAGAGATGAGGGAAAGAAGACTGCCGGAAGGCAGTCTGCCTGCATGGAACAACGAAAAGGGGGATGTAAAATGCAGTGGAAGGATGCGATTGCTACGTTATCTTTCGGACAAAAGAGGGAAAATCTGAAAGTTCTGTATACGCGTTGGGGAGAGCGTGTGGAAAAAGAATCCAGGGAATCGGATTATGTGCCATGGAAGGAGTACCCGCGGCCGCAGATGCGAAGAAAACACTGCCGGATTTTAAACGGATGGTGGAAGTATCAGGTTGTCCAGGGGAAGAGCTGGGAGATCCCGGCAAAGAAAAATAAAAAAGGGAAAATTCTGGTTCCGTTTTCACCGGAAAGTGTTCTGTCCGGGGCTGGGTTTCAGCTGAAGCCGGGAGAGACGCTCTGGTATGAACGGACGGTTCCCGTAGATTTAGAAAGACATGCGGGAGAGCGGCTTCTTCTCCATTTCGGGGCAGTGGATCAGGAATGTAAGGTCTACTGGAACGGAGAACTGGCAGGAGGACATCAGGGAGGGTATCTCCCGTTTACCCTGGATGTGACTCGCTTTCTGAAGGAGGGAGAGAATCAGCTTCTGGTGGCTTGCCAGGATGAGAGTGACACTGGATGGCATTCCAGGGGGAAACAGAAACTGGAGCCGGGAGGAATGTTCTATACAGCGCAGAGTGGAATCTGGCAGACGGTGTGGATGGAATGGGTTCCGGATTTCTACATCCGGGAGCTGAAGATTATGCCGGACTACGATGGAAGCGCGCTGGATCTGTGCATTCTTCCAGGAGGAAGCAAGCCAGATGGGGTGAAACCTTTCTGGGTGGAAATTTATGATCAGGATCGGAGAATCTGCAGACATGAGGCGCAGATTGCACAGGATCCGGTGACCGTTCATCTGAAAATCGAAAATTTCCGCAAATGGTCGCCGGAAGACCCGTTTCTCTACGAGCTCAGAGTGGGAATGGGAGAAGATCTGGTTCTCAGCTATTTTGCCATGCGGATTTTCACCAAAGAGGAGGATATCCATGGGGTGCCCAGGCTGTGTCTGAATCATCGGCCATATTTTCTGAATGGCGTTCTGGATCAGGGATACTGGCCGGACGGGCTGTACACGGCGCCCACAGATGAGGCGCTTCGGGCGGATATTATCCGGATGAAAAAGCTGGGCTTCAGGATGATGCGCAAGCACTGTAAAATCGAGCCGCTTCGCTGGTATTATCACTGTGACCGGATTGGCATGGTGGTGTGGCAGGATCTGGTGAATGGCGGCGAGAGCTATGATATGAAGAGAGTCTGTTATCTGCCCACAATGTTTTCCGGTCTTACCGGCCGAAAGGGCTGGTCGGTTGCTGCCTCCGGCCGAAAGAGCCTCAAAGGGTGCCAGGAATGGCTGGGAGAATGCAAAGAGACTATAAAGGCGCTCAGTAGCTGTCCCTGTATCGGAGCCTGGACGATTTTCAATGAAGGCTGGGGACAGTTTGCCACGGAGGCAGTCACCCGCCTGGTGAAAAAGGCGGATCCCACAAGACCGGTGGATTCTGCCAGCGGCTGGTTCGACTGCGAATGCGGAGATATCAAAAGTGTCCACACGTATTTTGACCGGCTGACCTGCCC
This sequence comes from uncultured Blautia sp., assembly GCA_963927715.1. Classification (GTDB taxonomy): domain Bacteria; phylum Bacillota; class Clostridia; order Lachnospirales; family Lachnospiraceae; genus Blautia_A. The sequence continues at coordinate 420,335 of CAWVBU010000003.1, forward strand.
CAGGGAGACAGGAAAAGAAAAACGCGCGCTGGTGATCTCGGAATACGGCGGTCTGAGCCTGATGCTGAAGAACCACCGGTCCAGTGAGCGGATTTACGGTTACAAAAAGCTGAAATCCCGCAAAGAGCTGCAGAAAAAATATCATCAGCTGCAAAAGCAGATTCATCAGCTTTGCGCAGAAGGGCTTTCCGCGGCAGTATACACGCAGGTCTCGGATATTGAGGATGAGGTAAATGGAATTTATACCTACGACCGGAAAGTGTGTAAATTAACAGACAATTCCCGTCAGCGGTAGTGAATTCCGTTCCAGTAGACAGGGTCTTTGACGACAGTCTCCGGAAGAAGTTCCACTTCATCCAGGGCCCACTTTTTAAATTCCGTAAAGCCTACCCGGTCAATGATGTAGCCCACATGTTCTTTTCCGCCGGGAGCCGAGGGATCAATGTATTTTTCTACGAACCGATAGGTGTTTTTGATAACCTTGATGATGGTATCCTCATCGGTCCATACCAGGAAATCCTCGCCCAGGCGGGGATTTCGTTTTCCGGTTCTTCCCATGATAGTCAGGCGGTAATATTTCTTCTGGCTTCGTGTCCAGGCACGGGTGGGGCATTTGGTGACACAGACACCACAGCCGACGCATTTTTCCTCATTGCGGATGATTCTGTAATTCTCCATTTTCAAAGAGTCTACGGATAGTTTGTCACAGCCTTTTATACAGGCACTGCAAGCCACACAGCGGGATGGATCGTACTGGGGCAGAGTCATGCCGATGATGCCGAAATCATGCATTCTGGCTTTGATACAGTCGTTGGCGCAGCCGGTCAGTGCAATTTTAAAGTGCAGGTCATTGGGAAAGATTACATCCTCGATTCGTTTGGCGAAAGCAGCGGTGTTATAATTTCCAAAGGGACAGACGCGGTTTCCGATGCAGGCACTGACATTACGGGTACCGGAGGCTGGATAGCCGGTTCCCGGTTCCGCCTGATTGATTCCCAGATTTTCGATAACGGGCTGAAGTTCCTGATTTACCCTATCGACATCCCGCAGGGAGATTCCTTCAATCTCAAACCCCTGGCGTGTGGTCAGGTGGACATTGCCGTTGCCGTATTTGCGGGAGATCTCAGCGACTTTGGCCAAAACATCGGCATTACACTTTCCGCCTGGAACCCGAACCCGGGAGGCGGTTTCTCCGCGGTGTTTGGAAACGCGAAAAGCATTTTTCTTTAATTTTTTCGTATTAACATCCAGATACATAGGGGAAGTCCTCCTAATCCATTAATTTTTTGCCTTCAGTATAGTTGAAGACCGGGCCGTCCAGACAGATATAGGTGTCACCCATACGGCAGTGGCCGCATTTGCCCAGGCCGCAGCACATTTTCCGTTCCTGAGAGATCCAGATCTGTTCGTCTCTTATTTCACGCTTTTGGAGTTCGGTTACGGCGAATTTCATCATCACAGGAGGTCCTACTACGATGGCAGCCACCTGATTCCGATTTTTGATTTCCAGATCTGGAATATATTTGGTTACGAATCCTTCCTTATATCCGGATTCCCCGGCAGCGTCCACGGTGATGATGAGATTCATCTGCTTTTCCCAGCGCTTTAGCTCCTCCCGGAACAGGATATGTTCGGGAGACTTGAAACCGACGATGGTGGTCAGAGACTGGACTTCTTTCGGATGATTGCCGAAATAGTCGATGACTGCTTTCACTGGAGAGACGCCTGTACCGCCGGCGATGATAATCAGTTCTTTACCTTGATAATCGGAAAATTCAAATCCATTCCCATAAGGACCGCGCATGAACAGGTTCTTTCCGACCTGGTTTTCAAAAATTTCCGTGGTAACTTTGCCTACCTTGCGGATGGTGAGATCCACATAATCTTTTCCAATACCACTGACAGAGATAGGGGCTTCTCCGTATTTGGGAATCGATACTTCGAAAAATTGTCCCGGTTTGACTTCACCTACATAACTCATGCGAAAGGTGTATTCGATGTCTGTGTGGGGAATAACTTCTTTGATCTTAGATAAAAAAGGCATATATTCATTGATCATCTTCCGGCCCTCCGATCTTTGAGAGTTTGTGCAGACAGCGGATATAAGAGATATATTCCGGGCAGATGTTTTCACAGCGTCCGCAGCCCACACACATGTGATAACCGAAACGGTTTTTGTAATGGTAGATTTTGTGCAAAACTTTAAAGCGCATCCGTTCTCCCTGATCTTTGCGGAAGCTGATGCCGCCCGCAATGTCCGAATAGCCGTCTACCTGACAGGAAGCCCATACCCGCCGGCGTTCTCCGGCGTTTTCATTATCCCGGTAGAAAATGTCCTGCATAGTGAAACAGGTACAGGTGGGACAGACGAAATTGCAGCGTCCGCATCCAATACAGCGTCCGGAGTATTCCCGCCAAAGGTCATTCTGCGCGATATCCTCCGGAAGATGTTCAGGCGGACGGACAGACTCCTCGTTTTCGGTGACAAATTTTCGGGCGTATACTCTGTCGGAAGAAAACAGTCCATGGGCGGTTTTTTTCAGATCCGGATCTTCAAATTCCAGATAAAGGCCATCCTCTTCCGGGTGCGCATAGGCATCACAGAAATCTGTCTGATTAGTTCCCATACTTACACAGAAGCAAGAAGGGAAAGAGGATTCACATCCCATGAGAACGAATTTTGCATTCTCCCGAACATTTTTGTAATAAGAATCTTCAAATCCATTTCTCAGATAAATCTCATCCAGACGCTTCAGAGCGTGGATTTCACAGGAACGCAGAAAAATCAGGCGTTTCTTCTTTGGTTCCGGAAGACGGGTGCTGTTTTCGGTGAAATACATGATTGTTTCTGAGACAGGCAGCAACGTTTCCTTGAAACTGTAATCCGATTTTTGATTCCATACAATTTCATCGAAGGAATTCAGGATGCCATAGCGGACGGTGTCGGTGTCTGAGAAGCAGCCATCGCCGGGAAAGAGCTTTGGCGCGAAGACGTCATACTCTTCTCTCAGCTTTTGGAAAAGGCTTGCAGCTGTCTCTTTGTCAAAATAATTTCCCATAACACTCTCCTTTTTAAATTTGTTTATAGAATTTTGCCAGTTCTCCGGGATTAGGGAGAATAAAGTGCTGGTCGCGGTAGAGCAAAAGGCCGCGATTGGACAGACTTTTGCAGGCGCGGGAGACATTTTCTCTGGGAGCTCCCACAAAATCTGCCAGCAGCGTCATGGTCATCTTTATCTGAATGTGAATCCCTTCCGAACCTTTCTGACCGAAATCCCTTCCCAGTTTCCATAGTTTTGCGGCAATTTTCCGCTCAATGAGCAGATTGCCGCTGGTGTTTTTCAACTGGTGGCTGAGACGCCAGATATAGCGCTCATACTCTTTCATAACAGCATGTGTCAGGATAGGGTGTTCGGACATCAGGCAGACGAAATGCTTCAGCGGGATCTGCAGGACGTCAGCGTATTGGAGAGCTTCACAGAAGATAGAGACGGGTTTCTGGCTGATGATGTTGTGATTCAGCAGGTGCCCTTTACCCAGGATGAACAGAATTTTCTTATTTCCATGTTTCGTAAGATTATAGATCATTACTTCGCCGTTCAAAAGCAGATAGACCTGTTCCTCGTAGATGCCGGCGTGAAAAATGATTTCTCTGCGGAAATAGTGGTGAAGGGTGCCCAGGTTCAGAAGCGTCTGAATCACATCCGGCGGCAGTTCTTTGAAAAATGCCGAAGATGGTAATTGCTGGTAAACAGAATTTTTCATAACTTCCTCCTGATTTCAGTATAAAGTAAGCAAGCGCTTTTGGCTGTGATGTATATCACGGTTTTTGCATATTCATTATAGAGAAGATCGGGCATTCTGTCAGGAGGTTTCTGTGGAAAATAAATTCACGGATTTTGGCACTGAAAAATATTTTAAAATTTTGTTAAAAAAACTTTAATATTATAGGCGTTCTTGTTATAATCTAATTTAATGCAAAGAGAAACGGAGGACGCAGAAAAAGCGAATGAAAAAAATTCTGGTGGCAGACGATGACTATCTGCTGAGAGATCTGATTAAAGATATTCTGGAAGAAAAACATTATATAGTTTTGGAAGCCCGTGACGGGAAAGAGACTCTGGAACTCTTTTATCAGAATCCGGATCTCTCGCTGATTATTTTGGATATCATGATGCCGGAATTCAGTGGAATGGAAGTACTGAAAAAGATTCGGCAGCAGTCACAGATTCCGGTTCTGGTACTTACCGCGTTAGGAGATTCGGCCAATGAACTGAAGGGATTTCAGGGCGGCGCCAATGATTACATGGCCAAGCCGTTTCATCCGGAGATTCTGCTGGCCAGAGCGGAAAATCTCATGCGGATGGTTCACAACGATGCCAGACAATATCTCCAGGTGGGAGAAATCGTCGCGGACCAGAACCGTCGCCGGGTGTTTGTGAAAGACGAGGAGATCAGTCTGACCCACAAAGAATATCAGCTTCTGATCTATCTGATGCATAACCGGGATATTGTGCTGAGCAGAGATCAGATTCTGGAGAAAATCTGGGGATTTGACTACGAGGGGGATATCCGGACCATTGACACACACATCAAAATGCTGCGAATGGATTTGAAAAGCTGCGGGAATTATATCCGGACCGTCCGTGGGATGGGGTACATTCTGAGCGTGGAGGGATAAGTTGAGAAATTCTCTGAGAAAAAAATACGCGGTGACAGGGATGGGACTAATTCTCGCTTTTCTGCTGCTTTCGCTGTTCCTCAACAGTGTGTTGAAGGAACCGTTTCTGATCTGGGAGAATCACCGGAAAATGGCCAGGATCAGCGGAGAGATTGAAAAATGGATGGAAGAAGATCCGCAGCAGCTGCAGGCAGATGTGGAAGAGCTGGGATTTGAAGAGAGTGTGAAAATCAGTGTTTTTGATGAGAAATTTCAGCTCCTTGCCACCACACAGTCCTATCTTCACAGCGAGGGAAAGAGCAATATCAAGATCGCGGAAAGACTGAGAGAACTTTCAGAAGTTCTGGACCAGGAAGGGGAGTACTTTGAAAATCAGGAGAAAGCGAAATCCAGCAATTATTCCTATCTGATTTACGCGAAAAAAATCAGCAATCAGGGATATATTGTTGTGCGGACATCGATTCTGGGAATTCAGAAAAACCGGATGCTGACGGATTTGTTTTCCATTTTCTCCGGTCTTCTGACTTTGCTGGTAGGCAGCGTGGTCATCATACGGTTTTCAGGAAAAATGGTGAAGCCTCTGGAAGATATGAATCAGGTGACCCAGCAGATTGCGCGCCTGAATTTCCAGGAATACGTCCGCGTAGATTCCGAAGATGAATTGGGAACTCTGGCGGCGTCCATCAACTCCATGTCAGACCAGCTGAGGGAAAATATGGAAGAACTTCAGAAAGAACTGGAGTTTCGAAAAGGGATGGTTCGAAACCTTGCCCATGAGCTGAAGACTCCCATTGCTGTGATCGGGGGCTATGCGGAATACGCCGCGCATATTGCGGAAAATCAGCCGCAGAAGCTTCCCAGATATCTGGAAGTGATCAGCAGGGAATGCGGCCGGATGAATGACATGGTCCAGGACATTCTGGATTTGTGCAACTACGAAAATCGCAGGGAGAGTATTCAGCTGCAGACTTTTTCAGCGGAAGAGTTTCTTCGGGAACTGCAGGAGGAAGCAAGGGAAGAGCTGTCCAGGGAAATTCAGGTGGAAAACCGGATTACGGGAAATGTGCAGGGAGATTACCAGCTGCTTCACCGGGCAGTCTACAATTATGTGAAAAACGCTGTATTTCACGGGCAGAAAGACAGCATGATCCGGCTGAGAGCCTGGAGAATGGAGGAAGAAGTGGTCTTTTCTGTTTATAACAGCAAGAGTCATATTCCGGAAGAAGATTTGGATAAAATCTGGGAAGCCTTTTACAAGGCGGATAAGGCCAGAACCAGAGAGCAGGTAAGCTGCGGAATCGGTCTGGCAATTGCCAGAGAGGTTGCACTGACGCATCACGGAAGGACATGGGCCGAGAACAAGGAAGATGGCGTGGAGTTTTATCTGACGATAAATATGAAAGAGTTATAACGAATATTATGAAATTATTTCACATATATTACACAGCCGTGTGATATATGGAAAGCAAGATGGTGCCTGCCGGTACAGGCGGGCAGCAGGCAAAACGCTAGTGACAGGGAAGGATTTCCTGTTCGGCATCATGCAGGGAGTCTGGAACCGGTTATGACTGTCAGGAGGGGAAAAGGCAGTTTATCAGGAGTTCTGAATAAATGAGGGAATATAAGATCATGAGGAAGAAATGGATCGGCGTGCTGGCGGCATGTGTTTTTCTGAGCAGTCTGCCGGGGCAGGCAGTATTGGCTCAGCCGCAGGGAGAGTATGCAAAGGAGATGCAGGAGAGCGGCACACGGGGAGAAAGAGAAGAGTCCGGAGAATCCGAAGAATCCGCCGGCCGGGAAGAAGGGGCAGAGTCCGCCGATATGAGGGAATCCGCTGTGCGGCAGGAAAGAGAAGAATCTGTCAGGACGGAGGAATCCTCCGGTTTGGAAACAGAGGGACGTTCCCAGAAAGAACAGAAGGTCCGGGTGGAATCCGGAAGCGGCCTGGTTATGGATCTGGATACCCAGACGGTATTGTATGAGAAAAATGGGGAGCGAACCTATTATCCTGCGAGTATCACAAAACTTCTGACAGCTTTGGTGGTTGTGGAAAACTGTGATCTGGATGAGACTGTGATTTTTTCCCATGACGCAGTTTACGATGTGGAATCCGGAAGCGGAAACAATCAGAGCCTGGAGGCCGGGGACAAGCTGACGGTGGAAGAATGTCTGTACGCGATGCTGTTGGAATCCTCCAATCCTGCGGCAAACGCGCTGGCGGAGCATACCAGCGGAAGTATCAACCGGTTTGTATATGAGATGAATGAGAAGGCGGATGAACTTGGCTGCAGACACAGCAGATTTCAGAATCCGTCCGGACTCAATGACGAGACGCAGACGACCACCGCATACGATATGGCGCTGATCTCCTGCGAGGTTTTTGAAAATGAGGATTTGCGGGAGATCTGTTCCGCGCAGAGGTATCAATTACCTCCTACCTTAAATCAGCCGGAGGGATATCTCCTGCAGATGGAGCATAAACTAATCAATGGTGAGGAAACCTCGGACTCCCAATGGGATTTCGTAGGCGGAAAGACCGGATACACCTCGATGGCGGGAAATACCTTGGTGACTTATGTGGAAGAGGATGGAAAGAAGCTGGTGGCGGTTGTCATGAACAGTGACATGACCCATTATTCTGATACCAGGAATCTGCTGAAATACGGGTTCGCGAATGTGGATGCTCTGGTAAAGCCGCAGGAAGAAGAGGAAGATCTGCAGGCTGCGGAAGCAGAGCAGGCAGCAAGCCATACGGCGGCAGCTGCGGAGGAGCCGCAGATACAGGAGATGGAACAGAAATCAACAGGAATTCCGCCGGTGCTGAAGATCATAGGATGCGTGGCAGCCGGTATTATTGTGGCAGCTGTGCATTTGTACCAGAAAGCCCAGGAACGCAGACGGAAAAGACGCCGTCTGGCATACCGCAGAAAGAGAAGAGAACTTCAGATGAGACAGCAGCAGGAAGAATATGAATTCATGCGCCGTTACTTAAGATCAGGGAGATAACCTCCCTGATTTCTTTCTTTTGCAGGGAAGGCGGCAAAGATTTGCAGACAGATTTTACGGAAGAGAAAACGGTCGTGGATTGGGGAAAGTTGCGGTGAAAAGCGGATTGAAAATACAGAGGCTCCTTTTTATAATGAGAAAGGCGGAATACAGAAGAAAAGAAGAGGGGGAATCAGGGAAAGTAAGGAGGAAAGAAAAGATACATGATCAACAGTTACAGGGCAGACCAGAGGGAAATGGATGTATATATGGCATTCCCGTTTTTGGGAAAGCTTCAGAGTGCTCAGTGGCGGCGTCTCTGTGAGACGATGGAATTCTGCAGAAGAATGAATTACCGGAAGATTGGAGTCACTTTCTGTGAGGAGTGGCAGGAAGAGGCGAAAGTTCTGGCAAGAGTTCTGCACCGGTACGGCTTTCATGTAGCGACAGCCATGTGCCGGTCCGATGGATTGCTGCAGGCGGCCATACTCAATGAGCAGGAGACCGAGTTTAACTTTGCGTTGGGGCTGTGTATGGGCGTTCATGCGCCCTTCTATCAATATTCGAAAGCTATGGTTACAACAATAACCGGGGAAAAATAAGGGAGCGGCGCTGAAAAAGTCCGCTCCCTGCCTGAATTTCGGGCTATTTTTTTAAGATCAAAGCCACAAATACCAGATTGGAATCTCCGGTGTTTTCAATGCCGTGTCCATGGCCGTCCTCGCAGAAGGTGACATCACCGGCTTCTACCGGGAACTGTTTTCCATCGTCATTGTAGACGCCTTTTCCTTCCAGGAGATAGTAGGTTTCCGTTTCTCCGTGGTGCTCGTGATAGCCGAGACAGCATCCCGGTTCCAGGGTAACCCGTGAGAACATGCGGCAGTGTTCGCCCAGTTCTTTTTCACTTAATAAACTTTCTTTCAGCAGGTGTCCTTTCCCGGGAGCTTGCAAAGGGGTGTTTTGTGTTGTGCGTTCGCTTGCTTTTGTCAATGTTCTGCCTCCTGTCGCTTTGAGATTTTGGATGCGTTTGGACTGCTCCTGGCAGTCTGTAAAATAAATTCAGATTTATTATAGCACTGCCGGTTTGGGAAGGCAAGGCAGGAAAGACTTTGCACAGAATGGGAAAAGAGAGTATAATACTTCATGGCTGATCGAAATCAGGACGGCAGGAAATGAGGAGGATAGCTATGCGAAATCAATTGACGAAAAATGATGTGGAGAAAATCGAGGAAGAGATAGAGTACCGGAAACTGGTGGTGCGCAAAGAGGCTCTGGAAGCAGTGAAAGAAGCGAGGGCGCAGGGAGATCTCAGTGAAAATTTTGAGTATCATGCGGCGAAAAAAGACAAGAACCGTAATGAGAGCCGGATCCGCTATCTGGAGCGAATGTTAAAAACTTCCGAGATTATCTCGGATGAATCGAAAGAGGATGAGGTAGGCCTTTATAATACGGTGGAGCTGTATTTCGAGGAAGATGATGAGACAGAGAAATTCAAAGTGGTCACATCGGTGCGGGGAAATTCCCTTAAGGGGCTGATCAGTACGGAATCCCCTCTGGGAAGCGCGATTCTCGGAAAAAAAGCGGGAGACCGTGTGGAAGTGAAGGTCAATGATCATTACAGCTATTATGTGGTGATCCGCTCCATCGAAAATACCCATGACGATGGAAGCGATCAGATCCGCAAATATTAAGAAACAGAGTTCTGCCGGCAGGGAATCCTGCCGGTTTACGCATTCAAAGAAAAACGCTGTGCCTGTGGAGTAGTTTTCCGCAGGTACAGCGTTTTTTGGAATTTTTATTTGATTACGTGAATCCAGCCTTCCGGAGCTTTGATGCGGCCCATCTGGATGCCGGTCAGTGTGTCGTACAGTTTCTGGATGGTCGGTCCCATCTTTTCCATTCCGCTTGGGAAGCAGATTTCCTTGCCGTGGTCTACAATCTTTCCTACCGGAGAGATCACTGCGGCGGTTCCGCACAGACCGCACTCGGCAAAGTCTTTGACTTCATCGAAGTAGATTTCACGTTCTTCAACTTCCAGTCCCAGATATTCTTTTGCCACATAAATCAGTGAACGGCGGGTGATGGAAGGAAGAATTGTGCTGGATTTCGGGGTGAGTACTTTTCCGTCTTTGGTCACAAAGAGGAAGTTCGCGCCGCCGGTCTCTTCCACTTTGGTTCTGGTCGCGGAGTCCAGATACATATTCTCATCGTAACCCTGCTCGTGTGCCTCTGTGATTGCGTACAGACTCATGGCGTAGTTCAGGCCGGCTTTGATGTGTCCGGTTCCATGCGGCGCCGCGCGGTCATAATCGCAGACACGGATGGTGATCGGTTTTGCGCCGCCTTTGAAATAAGGTCCGACCGGAGTACAGAACAGACGGAACTGATATTCATCTGCCGGGCTTACCCCGATTACAGCGCTGCTTCCGTAAATATAAGGACGAAGATACAGGGTCGCGCCGGAACCGTAAGGCGGTACATAGGCCTCATTGGCAGCCACAACCTGGGTTACCGCGTCGATGAAACGATCCTTTGGAAACGGCGGAATCTGAAGGCGGAGGGCAGAACTTTCCAGACGCTCTGCGTTCAGGTCCGGACGGAAAGTGACAATATGTCCGTCTTCCGTTGTGTAGGCTTTCAAACCTTCGAAGACGGTCTGGGCATACTGAAGAACGCCGGCACATTCACTGATCTGAACCATCGGATCATCAATCAGAGCGCCTTCATCCCAGGCTCCGTTTTTGTAGTTTGATACGTAACGCTTGTCGGTGGGGATATAACCGAAGCCAAGGTTTCCCCAGTCGATGTTCTTTTTCTCCATAATATCCTCCAATCTGCCGCCAGAAGAAGCGGTGTTTTTATATTGTGATTGCGGCACCGGGAGTGTCCGGTTCGCAAAAGTAACACGTCAGTGTATTACTATTCTCACATTATAAGACTTTTTTTTTCAGAGTGCAAACAATTCTTTTAAAAAATCAGGATTTTCGGGAGAATCTGCCGGTCAGCACATTTTGCTGCCGTTGGCCATCAATTTGAATTTGAGCCCCAGGACTTCCGCAGCCCGCTGGCACATCATCATTCTCTGGAGAAATATTTCAAAATAATTCATTACCGTGCACATGGTGTCATCCAGCTCCAGATCCATCTGCAGCTGTTTTTTTTCTTTGTTGACTTTGACGGCGGCAGAGAGAACCGCGTAGTTTACCCGGTCATGGGCGTCAAAGTTCGAGATGATCGGATTGCGCACCCGGTTGCGGCGGACGTCCGTTTTGTCTGCCAGAATCAGGGCAGCGCTGACCACGTCTACGGCAGCGCCGGTGTCTTCGTCATGATGACCGATCGCTGTGGCGATGGTCACGGCATCGGCCAGGGGCATTCCCAGTTTTTTCAGAATTTCGAAGGCGAGAATCGCGCCGCTGTGGGCATGATCCGTCCGGTTAATGCTGTTGCCGATGTCATGCATGTAACCGGCGATTTTCGCCAGTTCAATCTGATGTTTGTCATATCCCAGGTCTTTCAGGATTTTTCCGGCGGTGACGGCGACTTTCGCCGCGTGCTTTTTTGAGTGATCGGTGTAGCCCAGTACCCCCAGGACGTCATTGCCCTTTTCAATCAGAAGATTAATTTCTTCATTTTTTCGTATTTCTTTATAAGTCAGTCCTTTTCTTTCCTGCATACTCAATGATTTTGAATCCCTTCTATTTTTTCTTGTTGTTTAAAGTCTTTTGACAGCGTCCATGGCCAAAGGAGAACGTTCACATTCGTCGGCGGTCAGACTTACCTGCCAGCACAGAGGGCTGCCTTTCATATACTGCGCGGCGTAACTCAGGCCGTTGGTCCGCTCATCCAGAAACGGGCGGTCAATCTGTGCCGGATCTCCCAGAAGAATGATTTTTGTGCCTTCTCCGGCGCGGGAGATGATCCCTTTTACCTGGTTGGGCGTCATGTTTTGTGCCTCATCAATGATCAGATAGGTTTTGACGATGGAACGTCCGCGGATGAAATTCAGGGCTTCGGCCTGAATCAGTTTTCGGTCGAAGATTTCTTCAATTTTTCCGCTCAGAGCGCGTTCGTCCTCATAGCGTTTTTCTTCGTTCGAGTCGATGAGCTGTTCCAGATTGTCGATCACGGGACGCATGAGAGGGGAAATCTTCTCCTGCTCATCTCCCGGCAGAAAACCAATGTCTGTGTCAAACTGAGCGTAAGGACGGCTGACCAGAATCCGGCGGTATTCCCCGGTGGGGTTGTTGAGCAGTTTTTCCAGACCTACGGCAAGAGAATAAAAGGTTTTGGCGGTACCGGCCATTCCCTTGACGATCACCAGAGGCGCCTTTGAGGCAGGCTGCATAAGCGCTTCCTGAAGAAAATACTGCCCCACATTGCGCGGAGTGATTCCATAAGGTTTGACTTTTTTGTATTTTAAGGGGAGAATCCGGTCATTCTCCACACGGCCCAGGATGGTTTTTTTGTTCGACTGATCGGCTTTGACAATGACAAATTCATTCTCCGTCAGAGAGGTTTTCTGAGGAGTTCCCTGGTCATTGACCGTATAAGCGAGATCGAGGGGAATGCCCTTTTTCTTGAAATCTTTGAAATCCGATTCGGGGACATAGACCTCGATTCTTCCCAGATAGGGCTGTTCCCAGTCCGATGCCTGTTCCGCGGCGAAATCTTCCGCACGGATGCCCATCATCTGGGCCTTCATACGGAGGACGAGATCCTTGGTGACCAGGACTACCAGACGGTCCTGGGTCTGCATGTAGCCTTTGCAGACTTTCAGAATGCGGTCGTCGGTGGGATTGCGCGGCAGATCCTGGGGCAGTTCAATATGAATAAAGTTCTTTTCCACCCGCAAGGTTCCGCCGCCTTCCAGAGGAACGCCGGCCAACAGATCCCCTTTGAGTCGAAGCTGTTCCAGAAGCCGGATGGCTTTGCGCGCATTGGCCCCGGTCTCCCCCTCGGCTCTTTTCAGTTTGTCCAGTTTTTCCAGTACCGCCATGGGGAGAATGACCAGATTTTCCTCGAAGCGGAGAAAGGCATCCGGCGCCTGTATCAGAACATTCGTATCCAGAATATATACTTTTGCCATAGACATACTCCTTTGTTAAAAAAACGATTTGCACATTAAGTGTAGCGCAGAAAAAAGGAAGAAACACCAAATCCAGGTAAAAAAACCGTAAAAGGAAAGTAAGAAATTCACGGAAGCGGAGAAAAGAAATTCTTTACAGAAGGAATCTTTTGTGGTTATTATTACTATAGAAATTGCTTTACCTGAGAAAAAGGAGCAAAAAGACCATGCTGAAATCTTATGTGGCGTTTGATGTGGAGACAACGGGCCTGGATCCGGAGCAGAACGAGATCATTGAGATCGGTGCTTTGAAAGTACGGGAGGGAAAAGTCCGGGAAAGATTTATGGAGTTGATCAGGCCCCGGGAGAGGATCTCGCCGGCAATCGAAAAACTCACGGGAATCACCAATGAGATGGTGGGAACCGCCAGGACTGCGGATCAGGTGATCCCCGGCTTTCTGGATTTCTGCGGGGAGGATGTTCTGATCGGTCATAATATCCTTTTCGATTACAGTTTTATGAAAGTCCAGGCTGCAGGGCTTGGACAAAAATTTGAAAAATTCGGAATTGACACCTTGAAGATTGCCCGAAAAGTACATCAGGAGCTGGACTCCAAAAGTCTGGAACGGCTGTGCGCATATTACCATATCGAAAATAAATCCGCTCACAGAGCTTACCATGACGCACTGGCGACCGCGAAGCTGTACCAGACGCTGGCACATTATTTTGAAGAAACACAGCCGAAAGTGTTCCAGCCCGTGCAGCTGGCGTACAAGCAGAAAAAGCGTTATCCGGCCACCAAAAGACAAATTTCCTTTCTGACGAATCTGATCCGTAAAAATCACCTTTCTATGGAATGGGATCCGCAGACCATTACGCGCAGCGAGGCTTCCCGCATGATCGATCAGATTTTAAACGGACAAAATGGATTTGGAAAGGACTGACAGAATTGGACAAAACAACCCGTTACATTGTAAAGAGGTACCTGCTGCTGCTCATCGGACTGGCGATCATGGCGTTCGGCGTTGCGTTTTCCATTAAGGCGAACCTGGGAACTTCGCCGATCTCCAGTGTGCCATACGTGGTCAGTATGTTTACCGATTTAACTGTTGGGACGGCAACCATTCTCATGCACGGTGTGTTTATCGCTCTGCAGATTTTAATTCTGCGCAGAAGATATCATCCGATTCAGCTGATGCAGCTTCCAGTGGCTGTTTTCTTCGGCTACCTCACGGACTTTGGCGTATGGGCCGTCCAGAGGATTTCTTATGGCGCCTACTGGGAACAGTGGATTCTGTGCCTGATCGGGATTCTGTTGGTTGCCATCGGTGTCAGTCTGGAAGTGAAAGCCGGCGTGGTGGTTCTGGCAGGAGAAGGAGTCGTGCTGGCCATCTGCAAAGTGCTGCCGAAAGTGAAATTCGGTTATATGAAAGTGGGATTTGATGTGACCCTGGTGCTGACGGCCTGTGTACTGTCTTTTGTGTTTATCGGCGGACTGCACGGCGTGCGGGAAGGTACTGTGGCTGCCGCGGTTCTGGTGGGACTGACAGCGAAACAGATTGGAAAATGGCTGTCCGGATGGAAACTGGAAGATGAATAAAAGAAGAACTGGGAACGCCGCCAATGGCGTTCTTTTATATGAGAGGGATGGGTATCGTGGAAAAAGAACAACAGACACTTTTGTTTGACAATCGGAAACTTGCTGCGCTTCTGATTCCGCTGGCGTTGGATCAGCTTTTGAATTCTTTTATGGGAAGCGTGGATACCTTTGTGGTCAGCAACCTGGGATCCGCGGCGATTTCCGCGGTATCCTTGGTGGATTCCATCAATGTGCTGATCGTGCAGGCGTTCTTTGCCCTGGCTTCAGGAGGAACTGTGGTGTGTTCCCATTATCTCGGGCTGCGGCGAAAAGAACACGCCAACCGTGCCGCGGGGCAGCTGGTTTTTATCACATTTTTCCTGTCCGTTCTCATCACGGTGCTCTGCCTGATCTTTAACCGGCAGATTCTGGGACTTATCTTCGGAGAAGTGGAATCCGTGGTGATGGAGAACGCGAAACAGTACTTTTTTATTTCCGCGGTTTCGTATCCGTTTATCGCTCTGTATGATGACGGAGCTTCCATTCTGAGGGCCCAGGAGAACAGCCGCTTTCCCATGCTGGTCTCTGTGGCGGCCAATCTTGTAAATCTGGTTTTGAATCTGATTTTTGTGTGGGGACTGCATCTGGGAGTCGCAGGTTCTGCTTTCGCGACGCTTCTGGCCAGAATTTTTTCCATGGTAGTGGTTATGATCCGGCTGAGAAGAAAAGATCTGGAGATTACCCTGCAGAATTATCTGGCGATCCGGCCGGATTGGAGCGAAATCCGCCGGATTTTGAATATCGGAATTCCATCCGGTGTGGAGAACGGGATGTTTCAGTTTGGAAAGCTTGCCATCCAGTCTACCGTATCCCTGATGGGAACGGCAGCCATCGCGGCGCAGGGAATGA
Source organism: uncultured Blautia sp. (assembly GCA_963927715.1). Taxonomy (GTDB): domain Bacteria; phylum Bacillota; class Clostridia; order Lachnospirales; family Lachnospiraceae; genus Blautia_A. Next base: position 435,557 of record CAWVBU010000003.1, read on the forward strand.
CGAATATTATCGAGAATCTGAACGGAATTCTCGCCCTGGGCATTGGCGTGGGGCTGATGACCATCGTCGGGGAGACTCTGGGAGCCGGAAGAAGAGAAGAAGCCATCTATTATGTGAAAAAGCTTAGTATCATAGCGGAGGTTGTGGTGGTTCTGTCCTGCCTCGTGATGTATGGGCTGGTACGCCCGATCACCTATTTCGGCGGAATGGAGCCTGAGAGTGCCAGGATGTGTATTTTCATGGTAAGCTGGATTACCGTCGTAAAACCGCTTGTCTGGGTGATGTCTTTCATACCTGCCTATGGATTCCGTGCGGCAGGAGATGTGAAATTTACCATGATTGTCTCCGTCGTCTCCATGTGGGTCTGCCGGGTGACTTTTGTGATTGTGCTTGCGAGAGTGTTCGGGATGGGTCCCATGGCTGTATGGATCGGTATGTTTACGGACTGGACCGTGCGCTGCATGATCTATACCATCCGCTTCAAGAGCCGCAGATGGCTGGCGCACAAGGTGATCTGAGCCGTGTGTTCCCTGAGAAAGGCAGCGTTGTTTTGCTGATCAGGGTACTGTGATTTGCCAAAATAGAAACTGCGAACCAGGGAGGTGTGGAAATGTTTGGAAAAAAGAAACCGCAAAAGGAAAGCTATGACCGGACCAGGGAGAAGCCGGTGATTCACGTGAGTATCTGTACCGGTGAGAAAGTAGCCGGATTCAAGGAGATACAGACAGGAAAATTCAGTGAGCGGATGCTGATCCGAAACCAGAGAGATCTGGATGAATTCAGGGAGAGATATCAGATCGAAGAAGAGATTACCAAAGAATATTAGCAGGCGGCAGGAGGTGTTTTATGCCTGATGTGAGGAGAATTACAGACTTTTCGGCACCGGAACTTGACATTTATGCCAGACTTACAGAAAATCAGCTGCGCCGTTTCTATGAACCGAAGGAAGGAATTTTTCTCGCTGAGAGTCCCAAGGTGATTCTTCGGGCGCTGGAGGCGGGGTATGTACCGATTTCCTGTCTGATGGAAGAAGATCGGATCAAAGGGGAGGAGCGAAACGTTCTGGAATGCTGCGGGGACATCCCTGTCTATACGGCGCCCTTTGAGGTTCTGACCAGACTTACCGGATATCCGCTGACCCGCGGGATGGTTTGTGCCATGCGGCGCAGAAAGCTTATGGATTTCCGGGAAATCTCCCGTCAGGCAAAGCGGATGGTCATTCTGGAAGAAGTGGTAAATCCCACAAATGTGGGCGCGATTTTCCGTTCTGCCGCGGCTTTGAATATGGATGCGGTTCTTCTGACCCGTGGCTGCAGCGATCCCTTATATCGGAGAGCAATCCGGGTGAGCATGGGAACGGTCTTTCAGATCCCCTGGACGTTTTGGGGCAGAGGACTCGAATGGCCGGGACAGGGGATGGAGGCTTTGCGGGAACTGGGATTTCAGACTGTGGCGATGGCTCTTCGGGAGGATTCCCTGTCCCTGGAGGATCCCAGACTTTCGGGAATCGAGAAGCTGGCCATCATTCTGGGAACGGAAGGGGAAGGGTTACTGGGGGAGACCATAGCGCGCTGCGATTATACCGTCCGGATTCCCATGTCCCATGGGGTAGATTCTCTGAATGTGGCGGCGGCAAGCGCGGTCACCTTCTGGCAGCTGGGACGCAGATAGAAGGAACGCGGAAAAATTTCTGGTATTTCTTTTCCGGATATGTTACGATGTAAAAACGACTGCGTCAGATCTGGCGCAGAAAAAAGCAAAAGAAGAGGTTATTGGCTATGGAAAACAAGAAAGAAACTACGGTTTTGGTCAGTACCGAGAACCTGTACCGGCTGGACGGCCGGGTTCCGTTGAAAAAAGCAATTCTATTCGGACTTCAGCATGTGCTTGCCATGTTTGTGGCGAATCTGGCTCCGGTGCTGATTGTGTGCAGCGCGGCGCTGGTGAGAGGGACCGGTGAGAATCTGACTTCCGCGGAGATCACACAGCTCCTTCAGTGTGCCATGTTCGCCGCGGGGATCGGAACCTGTCTGCAGCTGTATCCGATCTGGAAGATCGGATCCCGGCTTCCCATTGTGATGGGCGTGAGCTTTACGTTTCTGGGAAGTCTGCTGATTATCTGTACGAATCCGAATCTTGGTTATGAAGGAATGATCGGAGCGGTGATTCTGGGAGGAATTTTCGAAGGACTTGTGGGATTAAGCGCAAAGTACTGGAAGCGCTTTCTGACCCCGGTCGTTTCTGCCTGTGTGGTGATTGCCATCGGACTTTCCCTGTTGTCTGTGGGAATGGACTCCTGGGGAGGAGGCAGCGGTGTAGAAGATTTCGGCGCCTGGTACCACCTGTTTGTAGGCGCATTCACTCTGGTTGTATGCCTGATCGCCCGCTACCTGCTGAAAGGTGTCTATAAGAACCTGAATATTCTGGTGGGACTGATTATCGGTTATCTGTTGTCGATTGTGTTTACGGTGACAGGAATTGCCCCCATGGTGAATTTCGCGAATATTTCCCAGACCATCGAGGAGGTTGGAATTTTCAGCCTGCCGAAACTGGTATTTTTCACCAGCCATAAGCCGGTTTTTGACATAGGAGCATTCTTTACCATCGCGATTGTATTTCTGGTTTCCGCCGCAGAGACCACCGGTGCTACCACCGCAGTCTGCACTGGCGCGCTGGGACGTGATATTAAAATGGAAGAACTGCGGGGATCCCTGGCGGTGGATGGCTTCTCCAGCGCGATTTCCGGCTGCTTCGGATGTCCGCCGCTGACCTCGTTCAGCCAGAATGTGGGGCTGGTCACCATGACTGGTGTGATCAACCGTTTCACGATTTTGATGGGAGCGCTGATTCTGATCCTGGCCTCTTTGTTCCCTCCGCTGGGAGCTTTCTTTAACTCCCTTCCCCAGGCAGTGCTGGGAGGCTGCACAGTGATGATGTTCGGCTCCATTATGTATGAGGGCATAAAGATGCTCAAAGAGTGTGAGTTTGACGACCGTACCATGATTATTGTCTCCCTGGCTTTCTGTATCGGTGTAGGGCTGACGCAGACCTCCGGCAATTTCTTTGCGGCGTTTCCGCAGGAAGTGGGAGATGTCTTCAATGGAAATGCTGTGGCCGGAGTCTTTGTGGTCTCGCTGCTTCTGAGTCTGTTTCTTCCGAAGAAGAAACAGGAAGACGGAAGGTCACAGAAGGCAGAATAGCTGTTCCAGACCGAACCGGTCTTCCCTGGCCAGAAGTTGTTTCATTTTCAGCTGGTTCTGGTCAGAATGCTCGATCTCCCGGGAGAGACGAAAAGCGGCTTCGGCAATGAGATCCGATGACGCGTCGGAAGGATGACCAAGCCAGCCGGCACGGGCAAGTTCCCGGATGAGAATGACACTGACGAAGGCGAATTTCGTCTCCGTATACGCGTCGCGGCTGTAGACCGCGCCGCAGAAATAGGTGTAGATGAAATAGATCATCAGCTGTTCCATCATGGTTTCCGTGAAAAATTCCCGGAAACGGGAATCGGACTTTGGGCTTTGGAGCCCCGGGGCTTCCCAGGAGGATCTGGCGTTTTTCAGGTAGGGAATCCAGTCCCGGCGCAGAGGGTGAAGCTGCTCCAGAAGGGAGAAGAGCTCCCTGCGTGCGTGAAATTGTTGTTCCCGGGAAGGGGAGAGCGCGCGCAGCCGGTTCTCGAACCAGGACCAGACATGCGGCGAACGATAACGGTCCCGCAGACGGCCCGTGTCGGACAGGGCGTTCCGATCGATTCTTTGCTGAAGATCATGGGCCAGACTGAGGACAATGGCGGCCCGCAAAGCGAAGGGCTTCGTCCGGTTTTGGAGGATTTGGAACATCTGTTTTCGTGTGCGGGTTAAATGGGCAAACAGAGAAAAGTCGAAGTTTTTACAGAGCTTTTCCTGTTTGTCTTTTTTTGTCCGAAAATGGATCGGTTTTTCATGGTGCAGCAGCTGTTTTGCCACAATGGGGCAGGAGAGCGAGAGGGAGAATTCCCGTACGTCTGCGAATTCCTCCACATGGCGGGGATAAATATGGCAGGCCCGGCAAAGAGCGGATTCTCCTCCGCCTTCCAGGTATAGATCGCACAGATTTTCTTCGTTGAGAAAAGCGCAGCGACCCTGATACTGGCGAAAACAGGCCTGGCTCCAGTTAATCTCATTTTCCAGACGGCTGCGCAGAGGCTGGCGCGCATGGCGGTATTTCTTCAGGGAGGCAGGATCGATAGAGATCTGCCAGCCGCCGCAGCAGGTACTGGGGCAGGCGCCGCCGGCACACCGAAAATCGGGGTAGTAATCAGGAATGGTATAGAACATAAAATCTCTCCTCTCATAGATCTGGCCAGGTGGCTTGCGCTTATCGTATCATAAAAGGAAATTCTGCGCCAGGAAAAAGGAGATTCTGTTTTTGACACAGATGTGCTAGAATAGTAAAGTGTGAATTCTGATTTATCAGAGATTTTGTGAAGGGGTGAAGGAGTTTGATACAAAAGACAGCGATTATCGGAATGGGTTCTCTGGGCCTGCTCTATGGAAACAAGATTGTGTCCGAACTGGGCATGGATGCGGTAAGTTTCGTGATGGATGCGCAGAGACTGGAAAAATACAGGGGAACGGAGTTCGACTGCAACGGAACGAAGCGGCGGTTCCATATGGAATCCTGCGAGACAGCCGCGCCGGCGGATCTGGTGATTGTGGCGGTCAAGTATAACGGGCTGCAGGATGCGTTGGATACCATGAAAAACTGCGTGGGGGAGCATACGGCGATCCTTTCCGTGATGAACGGCATCGTCAGCGAGAAAATCCTGGCGGAGCGGTTTGGATGGGAGCATATTGTGGACGCAGTGGCGCAGGGAATGGATGCCATGAAGACCGGAAACCGGCTTTGGTACACACAGATGGGGGAACTGCGCATTGGCATTGAGCAGGAAGTGCAAAGGGAAAGTCTGGAAAAGGTGGAGGAGTTTTTCAACGCCATCCATATGCCCTTTGCCGCAGAGGCGGATATCCGCCGCCGTCTGTGGGGAAAATTCATGCTGAATGTGGGGATTAACCAGACCTGTATGGCCTATGAGACAAACTACGGAGGGGCGTTGGAGCCGGAAAGCGAGGCTTACCGGACGCTTCTGGCCGCCATGCGGGAAGTGATTGTGCTGGCAAATAAAGAGGGAATCGCTCTGACGGAAAAAGATCTGGAGGATTACGTGGAACTGCTCAAAACGCTCTCGCCGAAAGGAATGCCGTCGATGAGGCAGGACGCAGTGGCACGCCGGTATTCGGAAGTGGAGATGTTCTCAGGAACGGTTCTTTCCCTGGCGGAGAAATATGGACTGGAAGTGCCGGCCAACCAGTTTTTGTACAGCCGAATCAAGGAAATTGAGGCGGATTATGGAAAGGAATAGAAACAAAAGAGATATTTGCCTGATCCTTTCCGCCGGTTTTTTCTTCATGGCCAGTTCCATGTTGGTGACGCCGCTGATTGCCGGATTTTCCGGGAGTCTGGGCGCTTCGGCAGGTGTAATGGGAATTGTCGGCGGTCTGATGAATCTGTGTTCTCTGGTCTGTCGTCCGATTGCCGGAAACCTGGCGGACCGGATCAGCAAATACAAGCTTTCTTTTGCCGGCGCGGTTTTGATGGCGGCTGCCTGTGTCGGGTATATTCTGGCGGAAAATGAAATCGCAGTGATCGGATCCAGGATCGTCAACGGGGTGGGGTTTGCCTGCTGTTCCGTGTGCATGACTACCTGGATGTCCAATCTGCTTCCCAGGAATAAGGTCGGTTCCGGTATGGGACTTTATGGAACTATGAACGCGCTGGCCATGGCGATTGCGCCGGCGATCGGGGTTGGCGTCTACCAGAGGCTGGGATACCATGCTTCCTTTGTGATTTCCCTGATTTTCGCTCTTGCGGTAGGGATTGTGATTCAGTTTGTGGGAGACAAAGGGGAGCCGGAGAAAAAAGAAACGGACGGAGAACCGAACTTTGGCCACGCGCTGCAGCTGGTGGACCGGAAAGTACTTCCGATTGCGGTGATTATTATGCTGTTTGCGGTTCCCTACTGCGCCACACAGTCTTTCCTGGTGAGTTATGTCTCAGCCAGGGAACTGTCGGTTACCGTCAGTCTGTTCTTCCCGGTTTACGCGGCGGCTCTTCTGGTTCTGCGGCTTTCGCTGAAGGATTTTTTTGACAAGCTTCCATTTCGGGTTTTCCTGACGGCCAGTGCAGTCTGCGCCTTTTGCTCCATTCTGCTTCTGGCAGTGATGCGAAGCAACATCCGCATGTTTTTGGCTGCCTTTTTCATGGCCGGCGGATATGGGATTATGTGCTCTGTGTGCCAGTCGACAGCGATCCTGCTGGCGGGAAAAGAAAAGAGAGGGCTGGCAAACAGTACGTATTATGTCGGTCTGGATCTGGGAATGACTCTGGGACCGATCCTGGGGGGCATTCTGTATGGCGGCCTGGAGATCCGGTGGTTCTATCCGGTGTTCCTGGTTACCGTGCCGGCGGTGTTCCTGGTTTATCTCTTCGCCGGGAAAAATTTACGGGGACAGATATAAGGGTTTGCTCCTGATTCCGGCAGGATCAGGAAAATACTTGATTTTCAGACAAAAACAGCAAACAGTAAAGGGGAGAAGAACATGAGAAGAAAAGCATTGAAAGCAGCGTTTCCCTATACCATTCCGATCCTGGCAGGCTTCTGGTTTCTGGGGCTTGCCTACGGAATTTATATGAATGTATCCGGTTTTTCCTTTGTGTATCCGATGATTATGAGTCTGATCGTCTTCGGCGGATCTTTGGAGTTTGTGGCGGTGGAAATGCTGATGAGCCCGTTCGCGCCGGTACAGACGATCATCATGACCTTGCTGATTCAGGCCCGACATTTGTTTTATGGGATTTCGATGCTGGACCGGTTCAAGGGAATGGGATGGAAGAAATATTATCTGATTTTCGGAATGTGCGATGAGACATTCAGCATTAATTATACCGCCCGGATTCCGGAAGACGTGGATGAAGGATGGTTCTATTTTTTTGTCACGCTTCTGAACCATTTTTATTGGGTCAGCGGTGCGACCATCGGAGGACTTCTGGGCAGTCTGCTTCAGTTTGACACGGAAGGGCTGGAATTCGTGATGACTGCCATGTTTGTGGTTATTTTTATGGAACAGTGGATGAAAGAAAAACGCCATGCCAGCGAGTGGATCGGTCTGGCTGCCAGCGTAGGGTGTCTGGTGGCTTTTGGACCGGACAATTTCCTGATCCCCACCATGATCGCGATCCTGGTGCTTTTGACGGTGTTCCGCGGAAAGATTGAGAGAAAGGAAGGTGAGGCGGCGTGATGACGATTCCCCAACAGATCCTTACCATCGGGCTGTGTGTTCTCGGGACGGTACTCACCCGTTTTTTGCCGTTCCTGGTCTTCCGGTCTGACCGTCCCACGCCCAGGTATATTCAGTATCTTGGCGCTGTGCTGCCTGGCGCGGTCTTCGGGATGCTGGTGGTCTACTGTCTGCGCAGTGTCTCGGTCACGCGGTACAGCTACGGACTGCCGGAGCTGATCGCGATTATTCTGGTGATCCTTCTGCACCGCTGGAAGCGGCAGATGATTCTCTCCATTGCCGGAGGGACAGTCTGCTACATGCTGCTGGTGCAGCTGGTTTTCTGAAAATCAGAGAGGTCATTTGCGGCAGGCTTGAATACTTCGCTTCTTTTATGCTACACTGAAGACGAAACCATGGAGAAAAGAGTTCTCTTTTTCTCCATATATCTGGAAAAAGATTACGAAAAACAGGAGAAAGAATATGCCAGTTTTTGATTTTAAAAATTCACCGGCGGAGTCGAAAACTCCGGAGTGTACGTATACCGTTTTTTATACTGACAATGCGCAGCCGTCTGCCCAGAATCCGATTCTCGTCCTGGACAATCAGGCAGGGCAGCTCAGACATCATTCCAACGGCGTCTTTACCAATCCCATCAAGCGTACCGCTTTTGAGTTTCAGGGTACGGAGGGAATGATCAGTGCGGATATTCTGCAGATTGACGCCCGGTTTATAAGCCTTCTTAGCTGGCTGGGGGAGAACCATATTCCCGTGCGGCTTTCGGGGGCTGTCCGGGAAGATGGCTATGCGGTTTACAAAATCCGTGAGACCGCTTTCGGCGGTGCTTTGAAACTGTCTGCGGAAGACGGTTTTCTGCAGTTTATGATTGAGCGGCTTCTCTCAAGCGACGCGCCTTCGCAAGAGCTACCCGATGAGGATGAGGAGGAGACCGGAGACAGCATGAAGCTGACCAGTATTCAGAGCATTACGGATTTTATCAACTGCGCGGGAAGGACCCTGCCGGATAACGTCCGTCTGTGGGCCAGAAGGAACCTGGCGGTGGCCCGTTCCCATGAGGTGTCTGCGGAGGAACGCAGGCATGCCCAGCGGGCGCTTTCCATCATGCTGAATATTCACTGGAAAGGGAATTATTTCCAGGCGATTGACCCGGAGGAGGCCAGACGGATTCTGGATGAAGAACTTTACGGAATGGAACAGGTGAAGCAGAGGATTATCGAGACCATTATCCAGATCAACCGGACGCATACCCTGCCGGCATATGGGCTGCTTCTGGTGGGACCTGCCGGAACCGGAAAGTCTCAGATCGCCTATGCGGTTGCCAGGATTCTGAAACTGCCCTGGACGACTTTGGATATGAGTTCCATCAATGACCCGGAGCAGCTGACCGGAAGCTCCCGAATCTATGCCAACGCCAAACCAGGGATTATTATGGACGCTTTTTCGATGGCGGGAGAATCCAACCTGGTATTTATCATCAATGAACTGGACAAGGCGGCTTCCGGAAACGGAAAGGGGAATCCTGCCGATGTGCTTCTGACTCTGCTGGACAATCTGGGATTTACGGATAATTATATTGAATGCATGATTCCCACGGTAGGCGTATATCCCATCGCGACGGCCAATGACAAAAGTCAGATCAGCGCGCCTTTGATGTCCCGGTTCGCCGTGATTGAACTTCCGGATTATACGCCGGAAGAGAAGAAAGTGATTTTCTCCCGATATGCGCTTCCAAAGGTACGCAAAAGGATCGGTATGCGCGAAGAGGAATGTGTGCTGACGCCGGACGGGCTGGACGCGGTGATTGACCTGCACAGAAATACCAGTGGAATCCGCGATCTGGAGCAGGCCGCGGAGCACCTTGCGGCCAACGCTCTCTACCAGATCGAGGTGAACCATGTGAAATCCGTATCTTTTGACGGGGATATGGTGCGGCGGCTGTTGGGCTGAACTCTGTGAAATGAGGCGATTCCATGATAGATTTAGAGAGTGCCCGGAACGTTTTTGACGAATATCTGAGTCAGTTCTGCCGGGAAGATGAGAAGATAAAACTGAAAATAGTACACACGGAAGGCGTCATCCGCTGCGCGTCTGAGATTGGCCGGCGAATGCGTCTGGGAGAGGAAGATACGGCCTTGGCGCAGCTGATTGCGCTGCTTCATGATATCGGCCGTTTTGAGCAGGTGAGAAGGTTTGACAGTTTTGAGCCTTCTGTGATGGATCACGCGGCCTATGGGGTTCAGCTGCTGTTCGGAGAATCCCAGGGGATTCGGAAGTTTGTGCGGGAAGATACCTGGGACGGGATCATCCGGGAGGCGATTGCGCGGCACAGCGATTACGCGGTGGGAGATGGGTTAAGTCCCCGGCAGCTTCTGCATGCCCGTCTGATCCGGGACGCGGATAAACTGGATAACTGCCGGGTCAAACTGGAAGACCGGATTGAGGTGCTGTTAGGATGCAGCGGTGAGGAAGCGGGAAAACAGGAAATTTCCCCGCAGACCTGGGAAGAGTGTGCCGGCCGCAGGTCCGTGCACTCCGCAAACCGGGTTACCCGGATGGATTACTGGGTGTCCTACCTGGCTTATTTTTTTGATATCAATTATCCGGCGTCCAGTGAGATGATTCTGGAGAACCATTATGTGGAGCGGATGATTCGCAGAATTCCTTACCGCAACCCCGGGACGGAACAAAAGATGTGGGAGCTGTATGAGATGGTGATGGAATATCTGCGGGAACTGGCCGGGAAGACGATGATGGATGCGGAGAGCAGACCATAGAAAACCGATAAGTTTTTCGGTATTCCTGCAGGGGATGGTTTCTTTAAGACACAGGATTCGAACCGTCAGGAGGAAAAAAGAATGGCACTGTACGCACTGGGAGATCTGCATCTGAGTTTTCAGGCAGACAAACCGATGGATGCCTTTGGGCGGGTGTGGAAACACCATGAGCGAAAGATTGAGAAATATGTGAATCAGCTGGTGGGACCGGAGGATACGCTTGTCCTCACCGGAGATCATTCCTGGGGCAGAAAACTTTCAGAGTGCAGGGAGGATCTGGCTTTTATTGAGCGCCTTCCGGGAAAGAAAATCCTGCTTCGCGGGAATCACGACATGTTCTGGGATGTCAAAAAGACCCGGCAGCTGAATGAGGAATTTGAAGGTCGGTTGTTTTTTCTGCAGAATAATTTTGATGTTTATGAGGATTACGCGCTGGTGGGGACGAAGGGGTTTACCTTTGAGGGACCGTTTTATCTGAACCGCCGGGGGATGGTAATTGGATGGGATGAAGAGCGGGAAGAACAGGCGAAAAAGCTGGTGGCCCGGGAAATGGTCCGGCTGCGGGAGTCTTTCCGGATGGCCCGGGAGGCCGGATATCAGAAGTTTGTCATGTTTCTTCACTATCCGCCGACGAATATTCTGGAGAAAACTTCTCCTTTTACAGAGATTGCCAGAGAATATGGAGCCGCGGCAGTGGTATACTCCCACTGTCATGGGGAGAGCCGTTTCGGAGACAGTATCCGCGGAACTTTTCAAGGGATTCCCTATCTTCTGGTTTCCGGAGATTATCTGAATTTTCACCCGGCGCTGGTGCTGCCGTGAAAAGAAAAAGAATGCAGAAAGGCGGAGATGGATATGGCAATGGTGACGTGGATTCGAAATGTGAAAGTATACCAGCCGGAATATGCGGGTAGGAAAGATATTTTGGTTCTCGGAGACAAGATTGCCGCAGTCGCGGAAAATCTGAGAGTAGATTTCGGCGGGTCGGTGGATGTGCAGCAGATGGACGGGGACGGTCTCACGGCGGTTCCCGGACTGATTGACAGTCATGAACATATTCTGGGCGGCGGAGGAGAAGGCGGTTTCCATACCCGGACGCCGGAGGTTTCTCTCACAGATCTGATTCTGAGCGGAATTACCACGGTGGTGGGATGTATCGGAACAGATGGCGTGGGCAGGGATCTGACGGCCTTATTGGCTAAGGCGCACGGATTGGAGAAAGAAGGAATCACGACATACGCCTATACCGGGTCATACCATATTCCGCCGGATACCATGACCGGAAGCGTGAGAAAAGATATTATGATGCTGGATAAAGTGATTGGCGTGGGAGAGGTGGCCGTCTCGGATCATCGTTCTTCCCAGCCGACCTTTGAGGAGTTTGCCCGGATTGCGGCCGACGCCCGGGTGGCGGGAATGCTGTCCGGGAAGGCGGGGATTGTCAATGTGCATCTGGGAGACGGACCGGGGAAAATGGATCTGATTGAGCGGGTGGTTCACGAAACGGAGATCCCGTATGCGCAGTTTCTTCCGACACATGTGAACCGCAGCAAGGCACTTTTTGATGCCAGCCTGGATTATGCCCGGGAAGGCGGATTCATTGACTTTACAGGAAGCGAAGGCGTCAGCTCCTGGGAGACATCCGGGGATGGCCTGTGTGTGAGCGCGGGAATCCGGCAGCTTCTGGATGCGGGAATTTCAGAAGATCGCTTCACGATTTCTTCCGACGGACAGGGCAGCATTCCTGTCTTTAACGAGAAGGGAGAATATCAGGGGATTGGAATCGGAAAATCCTCCTGTCTTCTGAAAGAGGTGCGCGCATGCGTAAAAGAGGAGGGGATCCCGCTGGAAATCGCAGTGCGGGGAGTGACATCCAACCCGGCGGCAGTCCTGAAACTTGAGCGAAAAGGCCATATCCGGGAAGGATATGACGCGGACCTTTGCCTTTTGACGGAAGATACTCTGGAATTGCGGACGGTTCTGGCAAAAGGCAGGATAATGATGCAGGATGGAAAGCAGCAGGTATTCGGGACTTTCGACTGACGGGAAAAGCAAATATGACGTATTTTTTAAATCTAACGACCAAATGCAGGCAGAAAATCAATCGCATTTTTTTACGATTGATTTTCTGCCTGCATTTGCGTATAATATAAACAGTAAAATTGGAAAGGAAGCATGATGTATGCGTGAAACGAGAACAACAGAGTTCAAAGAAAAGATTACAAATACATTTTTAAAAACAGTCAGCGCCTTTTCGAATTACGATGGCGGAGAAATTTTTTTTGGCATTGATGACAACGGTAATATCAAAGGACTGACGGATGTAAAACAAGCATGCCTGGATATTGAGAACAAAATTAATGACAGCATTACTCCTCAGCCTGATTATACACTGGAATTGCAGAATAATGACAGAACGATAAAACTGACTATAAAAAGTGGGCTTCAAAAGCCATATTTATATAAATCAAAAGCATACAAACGAAATGATACCGCAACCATAGAGGTTGACATACTGGAATTATCAAGACTGATTTTGGAAGGAAAAAATATCAGATTTGAAGAATTACCATGTGCAGATCAGGAATTGACGTTTGATATTTTAAGCCGAAAATTAAAAGAATGTATTCAGATTGAAACTTTTAATCAGGATACTTTAAAAACACTGAACTTATATAACAGCAGCATTGGATACAATAATGCTGCTGGTATATTGGCAGATAAAAATCATTTCCCTGGAATTGATATTGTGAAGTTCGGGGAGAACATCAGCGTGATTCATAAGAGGGCAACATTCGATAGTATGTCCATTTTGACAGTATATGAAAAAGCATTAGAGATATTCAAAGATTATTATCAATACGAAGAAATACAAGGCGCCGACAGGAAAAAGGTAGAAAAAATTCCGGAGGCTGCCTTCAGAGAAGCCATTGCAAATGCATTGATTCATAGGGTGTGGGATGTGGAGTCACAAATAAAAGTTTCCATGTTTGATGACAGAATAGAAATTATTTCTCCGGGAGGATTGCCATCTGGAATAACAGAAGATGAGTATTTATCAGGAAAACTTTCCGTTTTAAGAAACCGAAATCTTGCAAATGTATTCTACAGGCTGGGATTTGTCGAAATATTTGGTATGGGAATTACACGAATAAAACAACTCTATGAAGAGGAAATAAAACAACCAGACTTTGAAGTGTCGGAAAATACAATTAAGATTGTGCTCCCGGTTTTTGAGAAAGACCTGAACTTAACAGAAGACGAAAGGAATATATATAAAATTTTAAGCAGGACAATGTTGAAATCCATCAGCGAAATTGCTCCTTACGCTCCGTTTGGTAAATCAAAGACAACACAGTTACTGAAAGAAATGAGCGAAAAAGGTGTTGTAAAAATTGAAGGGAAAGGAAGAGGTACAAAGTACGTGATAAAATAACCGGCATGACAGAAAAAGCCGGGCTATGATAACAATGTTATGAAAGAGGTTAAAGAGACAAAGAATCATTATATTAGGGTACTTTTTGTATCTTTAAGTGTTTCTGTGATTATTCCGGGGCTCGCCGCACCGGACTGACGGCTTCGCCGCACCGCAATATTCAAAAATGTCTCTGCCGCAGAAATACTGGAAAGTGGAGTAAAATCAGCATTTTAAAGGAGTTTAAAAGATATGATAAAAATACTATTCATTTGCCACGGCAATATTTGCCGGTCGCCTCTTGCGGAATTTCTGTTCCGTGATTATGTGGAAAAAAAGGGTCTGGGTGATCAGTTTGAAATCGCGTCGGCCGCTACCAGTTCCGAGGAAATCGGAAATCCGGTACACCGGGGAACCCGGAGAATTCTGGACAGTCTGGGGATTCCCTGCGGGGAAAAACGGGCCAGAAAAATGACAAAACAGGATTATGAGAAATATGATTATCTGATCGGGATGGATCAGTGGAATATTTCCAATATCATGCGGATTATCCGCCAGGATCCGGAGGGAAAGGTCCACAAGTTTCTGGATTTTACCAAACGCCCTGGAGACATTGCGGATCCCTGGTATACGGGAGATTTTCAGAGTACTTACCAGGATGTCTGCGAAGGCTGCGAGGGATTCTGGAATTATCTGCAGAGGCAAAAAAGAATATGAGAAAAACACGAGCCGGAAAATCCCAGGATCTTCCGGCTCATGTCTTTAAGAAGAGTGTATGAAAAATTATAATGCGGTCTTGGAAAGTGCAGCCTCGTCAGCAACGATGGTTACATTCGGATGGAACTGAAGAATGGAGGCAGGTACCTTCGGAGTAACCGGTCCATGGATGACTTCATTCAGGATTTCTGCCTTATCTGCGCCGCTTACAACAACCAGAATTGCTTTTGCGCCCATGATGGTGCCGATTCCCATGGTGTAAGCCTGTCTTGGCACGTCTTCTTCCTTCTCGAAGAATCGTTTGTTGGCCTGGATGGTGCTTTCGGTCAGATCGACACAGTGGGTGAATTTCGCGAAATCTTCTGCAGGTTCGTTGAAACCAATGTGCCCGTTATGGCCAAGGCCCAGAAGCTGAAGATCGATGCCGCCCAGACGCTGGATAATCGCTTCGTGGTCAGCGCAGGCTTTGTCGCTGTCCGGTTCATTTCCGTCCGGTACATAGGTGTTGGCCAGGTCAATGTTAACGTTCTGAAATAAATGATGATTCATGAAATAACGGTAGCTCTGATCATTGCTTCCGTCCAGTCCGCGGTATTCATCCAGATTGACAGAATGGATTTTGGAAAAATCCAGATCGCCCTGATTGCAGCGCTCGGTCAGCTGCTCATAGGTACCTACCGGAGTGGAGCCTGTGGCAAGGCCCAGTACACTGTCTGGTTTCAGGATAATCTGCGCGGAGATGATGTTTGCCGCTTTCCGGCTCATGTCTGCGTAATCTTTGGCTTTGATCACTTTCATAATACTTTTCCCCTTTATGCATTATATTGATAATATTTCTGAACTTAATGTAACATGAATAAAACAGAAATACAATGATATTATAAAAATAGAATGATTACTGAATAAGAATGGGAAAAAACAGGGGCAGCCAGGATTTTATCTGCCTTTTTCTAAAAGTACTTTCCTGCGAAAAAAAGTAATGGAAAGTAATTTGAATATTTTAAAGGTTGAAGTGAGGCAGAGAAAAGAGGGCTTTTTGGGACAGAAAAATGCCTCTTCCCGGATTTTATTCCGGAAAGAGGCGAAAATACGGAATCAATGATAATTCTTTTTGTGCTCATATTTGGGCTCGGAGGTCACGTCCATGGAAAGTCTCATAAATTCCTGGATATCCACAGAGGAAAGCATGACGGAGGTGTGAGCCTGACAGCCTCTCAGATTCGGAAGCTGTTCCAGAGCCGCACGGGCCTCCGGATTGCTTGCCGCGCTGATTGACAGAGCGATCAAAGTCTCATCAGTGTGAAGACGGGGGTTTTTGCTGCCCAGGTACTGAGTTTTCAGTGTCTGGATCGGCTCAATGGCGGAAGGGGAGATCACATGAGAGTCGTGATCAATTCCGGCCAGCGCTTTCAGAGCATTTAGGAGAAGCGCGGAAGAAGCGCCGAGCAGATCCGAAGTCTTTCCATGGATGATGCGTCCGTCGTGAAGTTCCAGAGCCGCTGCCGGCCCGCCGGTTTTCTTTTCCCAGTCAAGGCTTTCTTTTACGACTTTGCGGTCTTCGATGGAAGCGTGAGCCTGGTTCATCAGGAGTTCGATTTTGCGGGTTTCTTCCTCCGGACAGGTGCCCTGTGCCAGGGCATTCAGGCTCTTGTAGTAGCGGCGGATGATTTCCTGGCGCGCGGCTTCTTTGCAGACTTCATCATCGATGATGCAGTTGCCCGCCATATTGACTCCCATATCTGTGGGAGATTTGTAAGGAGATTCTCCGTAGATTTTTTCGAATATTTTCTGAAGAACCGGGAAAATCTCCACATCACGGTTGTAATTGACGGTGGTGATATTGTAGGCTTCCAGGTGGAAGGGGTCGATCATATTGACATCGTTCAGGTCGGCAGTGGCCGCTTCATAGGCCAGGTTGACCGGATGTTTCAGCGGGATATTCCAGATGGGGAAGGTTTCGAATTTTGCGTATCCCGCAAGAATTCCCCGCTTGTGTTCATGGTAAAGCTGAGACAGGCAGGTAGCCATTTTCCCGCTTCCCGGTCCGGGAGCGGTGATGATGACCAGAGGTCTGGTGGTCTCAATGTATTCATTTTTTCCGTAGCCTTCATCGCTGACAATCAGAGAGAGATTGTTGGGATAGCCGGGAATGGAGTAATGCAGATAAACCCGGATGCCCAGTTTTTCCAGATGGTGTTTAAAGAGCAGCGCGCTTTCCTGGCCGGAATACTGGGTGATGGTGACACTGCTGACATAGAGGCCTTCTTCGGTGTAAGCATCAATCAGACGGAGTACGTCTGTTTCGTAGGTGATGCCCAGATCTCCGCGGACTTTATTTTTTTCAATATCCCCGGCGCTGATGACAATGACAATCTCTGCCTGGTCGGAGAGCTGCTTGAGCATTCGCAGCTTACTGTCCGGAGCAAAGCCGGGCAGCACGCGGGAAGCGTGGAAATCATCGAATAACTTACCGCCGAATTCCAGATACAGCTTGTTTCCGAACTGGCTGATCCGCTCGCGGATGTGTTCCGACTGCATAATCTGATACTTTTCATTGTCAAACCCTATTTTCATCGATACAATTCTCCTTCTGTGTTTAGTAATATAGACACCGGCAGCGGCCGGAGATTGAAATGTTCCAAAGAGTATACCAGAAGAAGTATACTACAAAATGTGCCGTTTGTGGAAAAAAATTTACAAAAGTTTAAGAAAAACGCAGGGGATTGCGGGAACTGGCAGTTGATTTATTTGAAAAGGATATTTATAATAGAGAAGATAAAATCTTCAGCGCAGGTGAATAATCAACAGGAAAACGCGTTGCTGTAGATTAGATAACAGGAGGAATAAAATGGAAAATAAACCAGACAATCGGAAAAATGGGAACCAGGATCCTGGTGGTCAGAAAAACAAGCAGCCCATTTTCGCGTTTTTGATTTGTCTGCTTCTCACATTGACCTGTCTGAGCTTTTTTACGAATATGCTCGGAGGGGGCTCATCAGAAGAAATTACATACGACGAATTTATCCAGCTGGTGGATGACAAAAAGGTCGAAGAAGTGGTGCTTCAGGACGATACACTGACCATCACCCTGAAAGACCACAGTGGTCAGGTGGCTTATGGGAACCGGACCCGGCGTGCGACTCTGGTGGAGGATGAATCGGATTTGGTAAAGAGGCTGGAAGGAACCGGAATTCATTTTAAGAAAGAACCGCCGGATCCAACGGCCAGCATCCTTTCCATGATCATCAGTATTGTAGCTCCTACTCTGCTTCTGTTCGGTCTGTTCATGATATTGATGAAGAAGATGAACAAAGGCGGCGGTGTGATGGGTGTCGGGAAGAGCCGGGCCAAAGCCTATGTTCAGAAAGAAACCGGCGTCACCTTCAAAGATGTCGCAGGGCAGGATGAGGCGAAGGAATCCCTTCAGGAAGTGGTGGATTTCCTTCATAATCCCGGGAAATATACCGGAATCGGCGCGAAGCTCCCCAAAGGAGCTCTTCTGGTCGGCCCTCCGGGAACGGGTAAGACTCTGCTGGCAAAGGCAGTTGCCGGTGAGGCGCACGTACCGTTCTTTTCCCTTTCGGGTTCTGATTTTGTGGAAATGTTTGTGGGTGTGGGCGCGTCCCGTGTCCGTGACCTGTTTGAGGAAGCGAAGAAGAACGCTCCCTGTATCATTTTTATCGATGAGGTAGACGCCATCGGTAAGAGCCGTGATTCCCGTTACGGCGGAAATGATGAGAGAGAACAGACGCTGAACCAGCTTCTGGCGGAAATGGACGGCTTTGATACTTCCAAGGGAATTCTGATCCTGGCTGCCACCAACCGGCCGGAGGTTCTGGATCCCGCGCTGCTGCGTCCGGGAAGATTTGACCGGCGTGTGATTGTGGATCGTCCGGATCTCAAAGGAAGAGTGGAGATTCTCAAAGTACACGCAAAAGACGTGCTGCTGGACGATACCGTTGATTTCGACGCGATTGCGCTGGCAACCTCCGGCGCAGTGGGATCGGATCTTGCGAATATGGTAAACGAGGCGGCGATTCTCGCGGTGAAAAACGGAAGAAACGCAGTGAGCCAGAAAGATCTTTTCGAGGCCGTGGAAGTGGTTCTGGTCGGAAAAGAAAAGAAAGACCGGATTCTCAGCATGGAAGAGCGGAAAATTGTTTCCTACCATGAGGTGGGACATGCGTTGGTAAATGCTCTGCAAAGAGATGCGGAGCCGGTGCAGAAAATCACGATTGTGCCGAGAACCATGGGAGCTCTGGGTTATGTGATGCAGGTGCCGGAAGAAGAGAAATACCTGAATACCAAGAAGGAACTGGAAGCCATGCTGGTGGGATATCTGGGCGGCCGGGCTGCGGAGGAGCTGGTGTTTGATACGGTTACCACAGGAGCTGCCAATGATATCGAGCAGGCAACGAAGGTGGCCCGTGCCATGATCACTCAGTATGGAATGTCTCAGAAATTCGGACTGATGGGCCTGGCCACAAGGCAGGATCAGTATCTGGAGGGAAGACTGGTGATGAACTGTGGAGATCAGACGGCGACAGAAGTGGATCA
The DNA here is from genome assembly GCA_963927715.1 of uncultured Blautia sp. Taxonomy (GTDB): domain Bacteria; phylum Bacillota; class Clostridia; order Lachnospirales; family Lachnospiraceae; genus Blautia_A. The sequence continues at coordinate 454,357 of CAWVBU010000003.1, forward strand.
TGAAGTTATGCTGCTGCTCCATCGTTCTTATGAGGAGGCAAAGCGGCTTCTCGGTGAGAATCGGGAAGCGCTGGATAAGATTGCTGCGTACCTGATTAAGAAAGAGACCATCACCGGCAAGGAATTTATGAAAATTTTCCGGGCAGTGCAGATGGGAATGGAGATCCCGGAAGATCCGGATGCGGTTGACCGCCTGGAGGTACCGGAAGAGACTCAGAAGAACCGTCTGGCGCAGAAGGATTTTTCGGAGGATGTGACGGAGCAGTATCAGGAGGATACCTCCGGGCATACGTCCAAAGTTTTGCCGGAGGATGTTTTTGAAGAGGAACTGCCGCGCAGTGAGGAGACAAAAGATGAGCAGGCTTCCGGAGAAATGAAATAATTTTGTTTTGCAGAAGAAAAGCTGGAGAAAGTTGAAACATTCAATGATTCTGCAGCTTTTTTCTATGGAAACTGTTTGCACTGCCGTCTGAGATGGCAGAATGGAGAAGGATATGGCGTTTGATATACAGGAAGAATTGAAAAAACTGCCGGCACGTCCCGGAGTCTATATCATGCATGACGCGAAAGACGCAATTATTTATGTGGGAAAGGCGGTCAGTCTGAAGAACCGGGTACGTCAGTATTTTCAGACCAGCCGGAACAAAGGTGTGAAGATTGAGCGCATGGTCACTCAGATCGCCCGGTTCGAATATATTGTGACAGATTCGGAACTGGAAGCGCTGGTGCTGGAGTGCAATCTGATCAAGGAATACAGGCCGAAATACAATACCATGCTGAAGGATGATAAAAGTTATCCTTTTATCAAGGTGACGGTTAACGAACCCTTTCCCAGAGTGCTGTTTGCCCGGCGCATGCGCAAGGACAAGGCGAAATATTTCGGGCCATATACCAGCGCAGGCGCGGTGAAGGATGTGATTGAACTGGTACAGAAGCTGTATCACATCCGTACCTGCAACCGAAGCCTGCCGCGGGATATCGGCAAAGAGCGGCCCTGCCTCTATTATCACATTCATCAGTGTCATGGGCCCTGCCAGGGAAAGGTGAGCCAGGAAGAGTATCACCGGCAGATCCAGGGGGCACTGCAGTTTTTAAATGGAAATTCGGATGAAATTCTGCGGGAACTGGAAGAAAAAATGCGCCAGGCGGCGGAGGAACTGCGTTTCGAGGACGCTGCGGCATACCGGGACCTGTGCGGGAGTATCCGCAAAATCAAAGAACGGCAGAAGATTACCAGCTATGGAGAGGAAGACAAAGATGTGGTTGCCATGGCGATGGAAGGACAGGATGCTGTGGTTCAGGTATTTTTCGTGCGGGAAGGAAAACTGATCGGCAGAGACCATTTTTATCTGAAAGTAGTCCCCGGCGACAGCAGGGAGCAGGTGCTGTCCAGTTTTCTGAAACAGTTTTATGCCGGGACACCGTTTATTCCCCGGGAGATTATGCTGCAGAGCGCGATCGAAGATGGAGAAATCATCGAAGAGTGGCTTTCCGCAAGGCGGGGACAGAAAGTATATCTGCGAGTGCCGAAGAAGGGACAGAAAGAAAAACTGGTAGAGCTGGCGGCGGAGAATGCCCGAATGGTTCTGGCAAAAGACAAGGAAAGAATCAAGAGAGAAGAGGGAAGAACCATCGGCGCGGTCAGGGAGGTGGAAGAGTGGCTCGGGCTGAGAGGAATTCAGCGGATGGAAGCTTATGATATTTCCAATATCAGCGGTTTTGAGTCAGTGGGCTCCATGGTGGTCTATGAACGGGGAAAACCCAAGCGCAGTGATTACCGGAAATTTAAGATCAAATGGGTGCAGGGACCCAACGATTATGCCAGTATGGAGGAGGTTCTGACCCGGCGTTTTACCCATGAGAGCAGTAAAGAATTCGACAGTTTTTCGATTTTGCCGGATCTGATTCTGATGGATGGCGGAAAAGGCCAGGTAAATGTGGCGCTGAAAGTGATGGAAGCGCTGAATCTGCGGATTCCGGTCTGTGGGATGGTAAAAGATGATCATCACCGTACCCGGGGACTGTACTATGAGAACCGGGAGATTCCCATTGACACTTCCAGTGAAGGGTTTCGTCTGATTACCAGAATCCAGGATGAGGCCCACCGGTTTGCCATCGAATACCACCGTTCACTGCGCAGCAAGGAACAGGTGCATTCGGTGCTGGATGATATCCCGGGAATCGGGCCGGCCCGAAGAAAAGCGCTGATGAGAAAATTTAAATCGCTGGAAGCGGTTGCCTGCGCTTCCCTGGAAGAGCTGACCCAGACGGAATCTATGAATGAGAGGAGTGCCCGTCAGGTATATCAGTTTTTCCACGAGGAAAAAAAGGAGGAGAATTCATAATTCCCGGCGGTTTTCTTGCGGCAGATTAGGACTTGTGATAGAATAAAAAACAAAATACAGATCTGTGAATGAAAGGATAAATTTAGAAGGAGAAGATCATATGAAAGGCGTACAACTCACGAAAATGATGCAGGAGCTGAAATTGAAAAATCTGACTCCTGATATTGACATGACGGACCGGGTGCTGACCACATCAGAGATCAACAGACCGGCACTGCAGCTGGCAGGATATCTGGAACATTTTGCCAATGAACGGGTACAGATCATCGGATATGTGGAATACACGTATCTGGAGAAAATGTCAGAGGAAGAGCGGCATTTTACCTATGAGCGCTTTATCTCCAGCAAAATTCCCTGTGTGATTTTCAGCACGAAGACAACTCCCTCGGAGGATATGCTGAATCTTGCGAATCAGTATGGAGTTCCCACTTTCATTACCAGCCGGACCACATCCAGCTTCATGGCGGAGATTATCCGTTGGCTCGGTGTGGAGCTTGCGCCCTGTATCACGATTCACGGCGTGTTAGTTGACGTCTACGGCGAGGGAATCCTGATTACCGGAGAGAGTGGAATCGGTAAGAGCGAAGCCGCGCTGGAATTGATCAAGAGAGGACATCGTCTGGTCAGCGATGATGTTGTGGAGCTGCGTAAAGTCAGCGATGTTACCCTGGTGGGATCCGCGCCGGATATTACCCGTCATTTCATTGAGCTTCGCGGAATCGGAATTATCGATGTGAAAACCCTGTTCGGTGTTGAGAGCGTGAAGAATACTCAGTCCGTGGATCTGGTCATTAAGCTGGAAGAATGGAGCAAGGAAAAAGAGTATGATCGTCTGGGGCTTCATGAAGAGTATATTGAGTACCTGGGCAACAAAGTGGTCTGCCATTCTCTTCCGATACGGCCGGGCAGAAACCTGGCGGTGATTGTTGAGGCGGCCGCGGTCAACCACAGACAGAAGAAAATGGGATATAATGCTGCGGAAGAACTGTACCGCAGAGTTCAGGAGAATATAGCCAGAAAACGTTAGAAAAGAGGAATTGCGATGAAAAAGTATTGCTTTGGTATTGATGTCGGGGGAACAACCATCAAGTGCGGCCTGTTTCAGGTGGATGGCGTGCTGATGGATAAATGGGAAGTGCCGACCCATACAGAGAACGAAGGAGAGAGGATTCTTTCGGATATCGCCTGGGAGGTCGAGAAGAAACTGCGGGAGAAAGAAATTCCCAAAGACGAAGTTGCCGGAATCGGCGTCGGAGTTCCGGGGCCGGTGAACGCGGAGGGAGATGTGCTCTGCGCGGTAAATCTTTTCTGGGGATTCAAAAAAGTTTCGCGGGAACTTGGCGAAATGACAGGGATCCCTGTGAAGACAGAGAATGACGCCAATGTGGCGGCCCTTGGAGAGGCGTGGAAAGGCGCGGCGGCCGGAGCTCAGAATGTGGTGATGGTGACGCTGGGAACCGGTGTGGGAGGCGGAATTATTGTCAACGAGAAGATTCTGACCGGGGCCCATGGTTCCAGCGGAGAGATCGGCCATATCAATGTGGAACACAATGAGGAAGATACCTGCAATTGTGGAAACAAGGGCTGCCTGGAACAGATGGCTTCTGCCACAGGCGTGGTCAGGCTTGCCAGAAAAGCACTGGAGAGCAGCGAAGAGGACAGCGTTCTGAGAAAGTCGGATCTGACGGCCAAAGCAGTCTTTGACGCCTACAAAGAAGAAGATCCGCTGGCCGTGCGAGTGGTGGAGAAATTTGGAGATTATCTGGGAGGAGCGATCGCAGCCATCGCCTGTGTCACGGATCCGAGCGTGATTGTAATAGGCGGCGGTGTCTCCAAAGCAGGACAGCCGTTGATTGACTGTGTAACAAAGTATTATAAGAAATATGCGTTTTCCCCATGTAAGACGACCCCTATTATTCTCGCGGCGCTTGGAAATGATGCGGGAATCTATGGAGCGGCCAGAATGGTTATTTAGGAAAAGAAGGCAGTTTTGTAGTCGGAACCGCCGATCAGGACAGAAAAAAAGATGTGCCAGGCACATCTTTTTTTCTGTCCTTTTATTCTTCGTACTCTCCGCTGTCTCCGCCAGAGTCATCTCCGGAGCTGCCGGAATCATCGGTGCCGGAGTCTGTGCCGGAATCATCAGTGCCGGAGCTGTCTCCGGAAGTATCTCCGGAATCGCCGGTTCCGGAATCACCTCCTGAGGTATCTGAATCATCTCCGGAAGTATCATAATCTCCGCCGGAAGTGTTGTAATCATCATCGTCGTCATCGGAGTCGTAGTAATTGCCGCCGGAATTGCTGTTTCCGGACGAGTTCGTCTGTGAGGAACTGCTGCCGGAGTTATCATCATCATCGTCCTGATAGCTTGGACGCGTGAAAGAAAAATAATGTTTGTCACAGCGTTCGGTCGGCATAGACGTGATGTCGAAATACTCGGTGACGGTCGGGCATCCGAGTCTTGGAAGCATTCCGGTTTCAGAACACACGGTTTCCCGTTCCACCGTAGGCGGCTGTTCGAAGTCTTTGTATTCCAGATTCTCATGGATTCGGGACATTACCCGCTGCCAGAGAAGCTTGTGGAAGTTCCGGGACATATAATCATCCGGAATCTTTTCGTTGTTGTCATAGCCGGACCATACCGCACAGCAGTAATAAGGTGTGTAGCCGACGAACCAGAGGTCGTTATAGGTATCTGTGGTACCGGTCTTGCCGGCAACAGCCATGTTGCTGAGCTGACAGTTGGTTGCGGTACCGTATTTGACTACATCTTCCATGGCACTGGTCAAAAGCCAGGCGGTACTTTCCTTGATAACCTCGGTTTCTTCCGGGGTGTTGTCGATCAGGACATTTCCGTCCCGGTCTACGATTTTTGTGAAGTAAATCGGTTTGATATAGTTCCCGCCGTTGGCGATGGCCGCATAGGCTGCGTTCAGTTCCACGTTGGTGACGCCGTAGGTGATGCCGCCCAGAGCCAGAGGAAGGTTTGCGTCCGAGTAAACATTGCCGTAAGCGTCTGTGTCAGAAGCGTCGCCGTGAGCCAGAGTTGTGAATCCGAAATTGTCCAGGTATTCAAGACCGAATTCCGGTGTGACTTTTTCCAGGCATTTTACCGCGACGACATTGACGGAGTTCTGAATCGCCTTCCGAATGGTGGTTTCACCGCCGTAACTGCCGTTGGAATTACGGACGGGAGTTCCATCGGGATAATTGTAAGGTTCATCCTCGAAGGTGGTGGCCAGAGTCATGCCTTTTTCATTCAGTGCCGGCGCGTAAGTGGATAGGAGCTTGAACGTGGAACCGGGCTGACGGGTTGTGTCCGTGGCGCGGTTCAGGGTCAGGCTGGCTGTTTTCTCTCCGCGGCCGCCGACCAGAGCTTTCACATACCCCGTACTGGGATCGATAATGCTCATGGAAGACTGGGGCTGTGGAGCGAAGCTTACCCGCTCGGCAATGACTTCGCTGCCGTCGGCCAGAATCGAAGCTTTATACTGATCCACATAGCTTTGTCCTTCTTCCGGGGAATCGAACAGAAGGTCGAAGTTCGGATCCTGATTCTGGAAATAAAGGGTCAGCATTTCTTTGCTGTAGTTTACCTGTTCTCCGTCCGGATTTTCCACAGTTAGCGCGTAATCCAGCGCGTACTGGGTATAAGCCGGGAAGTTTTCCGGATTCGCGTATTCTTCATCGAGAATCTGCTGAATATCCGGATCCAGAGTGGTGTAGACATCTACGCCGCCGCTGTAGAGAATGTTCCGGGCCTGCGTTTCTGTATAGCCCTTTACACTTACCAGACTGTCGATAGCCTGATCGATCACTTCATCCTCGAAATAAGAATAGACGGAAGTTGTGGTCGTCTGCTGGGATTCCGCCTGCTGAATCCTGGAATAGACGTCATCACTCATGGCTTCCTCATAGTCGGACTGATTGATATATCCCTGTTCCAGCATCCGGTCCAGAACCACCTTGCGTCTGGCGGCGTTGTCCTCCGGATTGGTAATGGGGTTATATCGTGTGGGGTTCTGGGTGATTCCCGCGAGAACCGCGCATTCTGATAAATTCAGATCTCCCACGTCTTTTCCGAAATAACGCTGGGACGCGGCCTGTACGCCGTAGGAACCTGCTCCCAGGTTGATGGTATTCAGATAATTTTCCAGGATCACATCTTTGTCGTAAACCTTTTCCACCTCAACCGCCAGGTACTGTTCCTGGAATTTACGGGTGAATTTCTCCAGCCATGTGGACTCGCTGGTCCAGTCTGTGAAGACGTTATTTTTCAGCAGCTGCTGCGTAATGGTACTCGCGCCTTCGCTGAAACCGCCTTCCGAGACGCCTTTGACAAAGGCACGGAGAATACCGCGTACGTCGATTCCGTTATGTTCATAGAAACGTTCGTCCTCGACGGCAATTACCGCGTGTTGCAGATCCAGAGGGATTTCCTCAATGGAGACCGGCAGACGGTTGGCATCGGGCGCGGCCAGTTTACGGATCTGGTTGCCGTCACCGTCATACAAAAAAGAAGCATAGCCAAGAGGCATAATGTCGATTTCATCCACGTCGGGCGCATTGTCGATTACTCCGCGGAACGCGCCGATACCTCCGAACAGAAGAATAACACAGAAGGTGATCAGAGATATAAATAAAACCCGCATAGCGGAGACATGCGCGCGTTTACCTATCATGGAAGATCGAGAAGTCAAAGCCCTGCGCTTTTGGGAAGTCGATTTTTTTCCGTAATTCATAACACTCCTCCTTATAATCTTACTTATTATAGCAAATAAAAAAAGCGAAATAAACCCCTCTAATAAAAACTTCACATTTTCCGTGAAACATTTTATGAAGATTCCTGGACAAGGGGCAAAGACTTTTGGAAGAAAGTATGTTAGAATGGGAAAAGGAAATCAAACAGAGGTGAAAACATGCTGGAAAGTTATAAGACGATTTACCGGGGCGGACAAGGTGAGATCACAGAGAAGAAATCGCGTTTTATCGCGACTGTCCGTGAGGTAAAAAGTGAAGAGGAAGCGCAGGCATTCATTGAGGAGATGAAGAAGAAATACTGGGATGCCAGGCATAATTGTTCGGCTTATGTAATCGGAGAGCACAGAGAATGCACCCGGTGCAGTGATGACGGGGAACCAAGCCAGACAGCCGGACGGCCGATGCTGGATGTGCTGCTGGGAGAGGAACTCTATAACACGGCGGTTGTGGTGACCCGGTATTTCGGAGGCGTTCTGCTGGGAACCGGAGGGCTGGTGAGGGCCTATTCCAAAGCGGTTCAGGAAGGGCTGGCCAACAGCTGCATTATTGAGAAAAAACACGGGATTCTGCTGTCTGTTGAGACGGATTACAACGGTCTGGGGAAGGTTCAGTATCTGGCGGGAGAGAGGAATATTCCCATTCAGGAGGCAGAATATACGGAGAAAGTGGTCTTAAAACTTCTGGTTCCGGCAGGAAAGATCGGGGAAATAGAAAAGGCGGTGACGGAGAGCACCAGCGGAAAGGCAAAGATGGTTCGGGAGAAGGAGCTTTATTTTGCCCTGGCAGACGGCAGATACCTTCTGTATGAAGAGTAAAAGAATAAGGACTGTCCGGATTTGCGGGCAGTCCTTTTTGAAAATGTGGTATTTGTTCTTTTGAATGATTACTGGAGAATTTCCGGTTCCGGGTAATCAACGCCGAAAGTTTCCACGGTCATAGATTTGATTACCTGAGGCTCCAGCGGTTTATCACGGTAATCGGTGGGTACCTGGGCGATTTTATCTACGATTTCTAGGCCTTCGGTAACCTTTCCGAAAGCGGCGTAGCTTCCGTCCAGATGCGGAGAAGTTTTGTGCATCAGGAAAAACTGAGAACCTGCGGAGTCCGGATGCATGGCTCTTGCCATGGAAAGGACGCCGGGCTCATGTTTTAACTGGTTGACGAAGCCGTTCTGTGTGAATTCTCCTTTGATGGAGTATCCGGGACCGCCCATTCCGGTTCCGTCCGGGCAGCCGCCCTGGATCATAAAACCGTTGATGACCCGGTGGAAAGTCAGTCCGTCATAAAAGCCTTTTTTGACAAGGCTGATAAAATTGTTCACTGTATTTGGCGCGATTTCAGGATATAATTCGGCTTTCATAATATCGCCGTTTTCCATCGTAATGGTTACAACTGGATTTGCCATAATGATTCTCCTTTATGTTCTGAAATTTTGTCCGTCTGCGCAGCACAGAAAGATCAAACCAGTCTCTATTATAATATGTAGGAGAAAATCCTGCAAGAAAAAGGTAGAACATTTTTCCCGGTGATGTTATAATGCCAAATTGAAGAGAAACGATAAGGATGATGAGAATGATATATGAGACAAACAGCGCCCGGGAAACCTATGAACTGGGCCGTGAAATTGGCCTTCGGGCGAAAAAGGGCCAGATCTACACCCTGGAGGGAGATCTCGGTGTGGGCAAGACGGTTTTCACACAAGGGGTAGCTGACGGTCTGGGCATAAAAGAACCTGTCAGCAGTCCGACTTTCACGATTATTCAGGAGTATGAAGAGGGAAGACTTCCTTTTTATCATTTCGATGTCTATCGGATTGGTGATGTGGAAGAGATGGAAGAAATCGGTTACGACGATTATTTCTTCGGTGAAGGAGTCTGTCTGATTGAGTGGGCAGATCTGATTCGGGAGATTCTGCCGGAGCACGTGATTTCTGTGAAAATCGAGAAGGATCTGGACCGTGGTTTTGATTATCGGAAAATTACCATAGAAGGGATGGAGCAGGAATGAAAATCTTGGGATTGGACAGTTCAGGGCTGGTTGCTTCTGTCGCGGTGGTGGAAGAGGATGTTCTGCTGAGTGAGTATACGGTAAATCATAAAAAGACACATTCACAGACGCTGCTCCCCATGCTGGACGAGATTGCGCGTATGATTGAACTGAACCTGGAGGAAGTGGATGCCATTGCGGTGGCGGCGGGTCCGGGCTCTTTCACGGGCCTTCGCATCGGGTCTGCTACGGCGAAAGGACTGGGGCTGGCTCTGGACAAGCCTTTGATTGCAGTTCCCACAGTAGACGCGCTGGCTTATAATCTGTATGGGACACAGGGGATTATCTGTCCGCTGATGGATGCAAGGCGAGGCCAGGTTTATACAGGTTTGTATGGTTTTGAGAGGGGAAGGTTCGAAGTAATCCGTCCCCAGGAGGCTGTGGGGATAGAAGAGATTCTGGGAAAAATAAACGCACAGAACCGGGAAACGGTTTTTCTGGGGGATGGGGTTCCTGTTTTCCGTGAGGTGATCGAGAAGGAATGCCGTGTCCCGCATACCTACGCGCCTGCCCATGTGAACCGGCAAAGAGCAGCTGCGGTTGCGGCTCTGGGTGTGCTATACTATAAGGAAGGAAAGCTTCAGAACGCCAGGGATCACCAGCCGGAATATCTTCGCCTGTCGCAGGCGGAGAGGGAAAGGCTACAGCGGGAGAGCAAAGAGAAGGAGAGACCGTGATGCTGGAAATTCGAGAGATGGAAATGGAAGATCTGGAGCCGACAGCGGCTCTGGAGGAAGAACTGTTTCAGACGCCCTGGTCGCTGAATGGACTTTTTTCTTTCTTTCTCCGGGAGGATGTGACGTTTCTGGTTGCTCTGGATGGAGAAAAACGGATCGGATACTGCGGTATCGTCACGGTGCTGGACGAAGGAGATATTGTCAAAGTGGCTGTGTCAAAGGAATATCAGGGGCAGGGGGTCGCAACCGCGCTGATGAAGGAGCTTTTTCGGCGTATGTCAAAGAGAGGAATCCGTACTATTCATCTGGAAGTGAGAGAGAGTAATCATTCAGCGATTGCGCTGTATCGGAAAATGGGATTTTCCGAAGATGGGATTCGCAGGGACTATTATGAAAGTCCTGTGGAAAACGCGCTGCTGATGAGCAGAAAGCAGGAAGAAAGGGAAAGAAATGCTTGACGTATGTTTGCTGGGATGCGGGGGGATGATGCCGCTGCCGCGGCGGTGGCTGACCGCTTTGATGACCCGATATAACGGAAGCAGTCTTTTGATTGACTGCGGAGAAGGAACACAGGTGGCGATTAAGGAAAAAGGGTGGAGTTTCAAACCCATTGATACGATTTGTTTTACGCATTTTCACGGAGATCACATCAGTGGTCTTCCGGGACTTTTGCTTACCATGGGAAATGCGGACCGGACAGAGCCTCTGACGCTGATCGGGCCAAGGGGGCTGGAACGTGTGGTGAATGCGCTCCGGGTGATTGCGCCGGAACTTCCATTTCCGATACAGTATGTGGAACTGACCAAACCCGAAGAAGTCCTGGAACTGAACGGGTATAAAATCACGGCGTTCCGGGTCAATCATAATGTGGTCTGCTACGGTTATACGCTGGAGATTCTGCGAAAAGGAAAGTTTTCCGTTGAGAATGCCCACAAATGGGAGATCCCTCAGAAATTCTGGAATCCTCTGCAAAAAGGAGAGACCGTTGTCGATGGAGACCGGGTTTATACACCAGATATGGTGCTTGGGCCTGACAGAAAGGGAATCAAGGTGACCTATACCACGGACACCCGGCCGACGGAGTCCATCAGTAGAAACGCGGAAGGTTCGGATCTGTTTATCTGTGAAGGAATGTACGGGGGCAAAGACAAAGAGGCGAAAGCCAGAGAATACAAACATATGACTTTTTCAGAGGCGGCAGCCCTGGCGGAACGCGCGGGAGTCGGTGAAATGTGGCTGACTCATTACAGCCCGTCTCTGGCTTGGCCGGAAGAGTTCCTTCCGGAGGCAAAGGCGATTTTCCCCAACGCTTTTTTGGGAAAAGATGGAAAAAGTGTCGAATTAAATTTTGAAGAGTAGGGTGAAAAAATGGAGAGAGAAAAGAGAGCCGGGGAAGAGGAGAGAGATACTCTGATTCTGGCGATTGAAAGTTCCTGTGATGAGACTGCAGCTTCTGTGGTGAAAAATGGAAGGCAGGTACTGTCGAACGTAATTTCTTCCCAGATAGAACTCCATAAACTGTATGGCGGAGTTGTTCCGGAAATTGCGTCCAGAAAACATATTGAAAAAATCAATCAGGTGATTGAACAGGCGCTGGCGGATGCGAAAGTTACCTTGGATGATCTGGATGCGGTGGGCGTTACCTACGGACCGGGGCTGGTGGGAGCTTTGCTGGTCGGTGTGGCGGAAGCGAAGGCGATCAGCTATGCGAAGAAGCTGCCGTTGGTTGGCGTGCATCATATCGAAGGCCATGTGTCTGCGAATTATATCGAGCATCCGGATTTGGAACCGCCGTTTTTGTGTCTGATTGTATCCGGGGGACATACCCATCTGGTGATTGTGGAAGATTATGGGCGGTTTCGGATTCTTGGCCGGACGAGAGATGACGCGGCGGGGGAAGCTTTTGATAAAATTGCCCGTGCGATCGGGCTGGGATATCCGGGCGGTCCGAAAATTGACAGACTCTCCAGGGAGGGCAATCCGGACGCTATCGTGTTTCCAAAAGGGAAAATTGAAGATGCGCCTTACGATTTCAGTTTCAGTGGAGTGAAATCAGCAGTCCTGAATTACCTGAATCAGGCGAAAATGCAGGGGCGGGAAGTCGAACCGGCGGATCTGGCGGCATCCTTTCAGAAATCTGTGGTGGAAGTTCTCGTGGAACATACCATGCTGGCTGCAAAGGATTATAATATGAAGAAAGTTGCCATGGCGGGAGGCGTCGCGTCCAACGAACATCTGAGAGCAGCCATGAGAAAAGCCTGTGAAGAGAATGGTTTTCAGCTTTATTATCCGTCTCCGATTTTCTGCACAGACAACGCGGCAATGATCGGCGTGGCGGCTTATTATGAATACCAGAAAGGAACACGTCACGGCTGGGATCTGAACGCGGTTCCGAATCTGAAACTGGGAGAACGGTGAAATGAGAGAAAAATGTACAGCCATTGTACTGGCGGCAGGTCAGGGGCGGCGGATGGGAAGCAAAGTGCCTAAGCAGTTTATGGTGCTGCGGGACCATCCGGTGCTGTATTATTCCCTGCAGTGTTTTCAGGAGTGCGAGTGGATCCAGGACATCCTTGTGGTTACGAACCGGGAGAATCTGGATTATGTAAGAGCGACGATTGCCGACCGTTATCATCTGACGAAAGTGAGAAAGATTCTCGCGGGCGGCAAAGAACGTTACGATTCCGTCTATGCGGGCCTGCGGGAATGTGAAAACACGGATTATGTATTTATCCATGATGGGGCCAGGCCTCTGCTGGATCAGAAGATTCTGGAACGGACGCTGGCGGGAGTCCGGGCTTACGGTGCGTGTGTCGCTGGCATGCCGTCGAAAGATACCATAAAAATCGCGGATGAAGACGGATGCGTGCTTGAGACGCCGCCCAGAGAACGGGTCTGGAATATTCAGACTCCGCAGGCTTTTTCCTTTTCCTTATTGAAAGAGGCTCATGAATCGCTAAGGGAAAAAGGAATGGACGGAATCACAGATGACGCCGGTATTGTGGAACGGGAGACTTCCTGCAAAATAAAGTTGGTGGAAGGTTCCTATGAGAATCTGAAAATCACTACTCCAGAGGATCTGCGATTGGCGGAATCTATTCTGGAGATGAGGGCTGCAAAAGAATAAGCTCATTCTCATTCGGCGAACAAACGGGAAATCTGAGAAAAATAGAAAAATTTGAAAAAATCATATTGACAGAAATGAGGATTGATGATAGTATATTTCTTGCGCTGACAAAGGCGGCGCGTTTATGACAGAGAATGGAGAGGTATCGAAGTGGTCATAACGAGGCGGTCTTGAAAACCGTTTGTCCG
>CAWVBU010000003.1:470000-860889 GCA_963927715.1 uncultured Blautia sp.
ATCTCTTCATCTCCATAGGCAGTAAGATCTGCCGGAACCTGTACCTTGAAAACTGCATACATGAAAAGATCCTTGAAAGAAACGCTGAAGTTACCAGGGAACTGGTAACACGCAGAGATAGGAAAAAACGAGACATCGATGATAGTTATCATCAGATAGAAGAGGAAACGAGGCCATGCTGTTTACGCTAGAACAGCAGATGGTCAAGCAAAAAGAGCACAGGGCGGATGCCTTGGCACTAAGAGCCGATGAAGGACGTGATAAGCTGCGAAAAGCCGCGGGGAGGAGCAAATATCCATTGATCCGCGGATGTCCGAATGGGGAAACCCGGCAGAGCAGACCTCTGCCATCCATACGCCAATCCATAACGTATGGAAGGGAACCCGGGGAACTGAAACATCTAAGTACCCGGAGGAAAAGAAAGAAAACTCGATTCCCAAAGTAGCGGCGAGCGAAATGGGAAGAGCCTAAACCAGAGTGCGTGCATTCTGGGGTTACGGACTGCATTTAGGATTCCTTAAGGTTAGCGGAACGGTTTTGGGAAAGCCGGCCAGAGAGGGTGAAAGCCCTGTACGCGAAAACCGAGGGGACCGAGCAGGATCCAAAGTACCGCGAGACACGTGGAACCTTGCGGGAAGTCCGGGGGACCACCCCCGAAGGCTAAATACTCCTTAGTGACCGATAGCGGATAGTACTGTGAAGGAAAGGTGAAAAGGACCCCGGGAGGGGAGTGAAAGAGAACCTGAAACCCTGTGTTTACAAGCTGTGGGAGCACCTTATGCGTGCGACCGCGTACTTTTTGTAGAACGGTCCGGCGAGTTACGCTTACTGGCAAGGTTAAGTCCTTAAAGGGATGGAGCCGAAGGGAAACCAAGTCTTAACAGGGCCAGAGTCAGTAAGAGTAGACCCGAAACCGGGTGATCTATCCATGTCCAGGCTGAAGCTGCCGTAAAAGGCAATGGAGGGCCGAACCCACATCCGTTGAAAAGGGTGGGGATGAGGTGTGGATAGGGGAGAAATTCCAATCGAACCCGGAGATAGCTGGTTCTCCTCGAAATAGCTTTAGGGCTAGCCTCGGTTTAGATTTGCGGAGGTAGAGCACTGAATTTCCTAGGGGGCGTCAAAGCTTACCGAAGAATATCAAACTCCGAATGCCGTGTAATTGATGACCGGGAGTCAGACTGCACGAGATAAGTTGGGCAGTCAAAAGGGAAAGAGCCCAGACCTCCAGCTAAGGTCCCAAAGTGCGTGTTAAGTGGAAAAGGATGTGGGATTTCGAAGACAACTAGGATGTTGGCTTAGAAGCAGCCATGCATTCAAAGAGTGCGTAATAGCTCACTAGTCGAGAGGTCCTGCGCCGAAAATGTCCGGGGCTGAAACACGACACCGAAGCTGAGGAACCGAAAGGTTGGTAGAGGAGCATTGCATACGGGGCGAAGCGGTACCGGAAGGAGCCGTGGACTGTATGGAAGAGAGAATGCCGGAATGAGTAGCGAGAATAAGGTGAGAATCCTTATGGCCGAATATCCAAGGTTTCCAGAGTAAAGCTGATCTGCTCTGGGTAAGTCGGGGCCTAAGGCGAGGGCGAAAGCCGTAGTCGATGGACAGCAGGTGGAGATTCCTGCACTGCTGGGTAACAGAACTGTGGGGACACATGTGGTAAGCGCGAGCCGGGAATGGAAAGCCCGGCGCAAGCGGGGTACCAGCCACGTAGGCAAATCCGCGTGGCAATGGGAATGCGTGATGCGGACCGAAAGTTAGTAGGGAAGAGCGTAAGCCATGTGTCAAGAAAAGCCGCTATTGTTTACTCAGTACCCGTACCGGAAACCGACACAGGTGGATGAGGAGAGAATCCTAAGGCCGGCGGAAGAAGCATTGTCAAGGAACTCGGCAAAATGACCCCGTAACTTCGGGAGAAGGGGTGCCTCAGAGATGAGGCCGCAGAGAATAGGCTCAAGCAACTGTTTAGCAAAAACACAGGTCTATGCGAAACCGAAAGGTGAGGTATATGGGCTGACGCCTGCCCGGTGCTGGAAGGTTAAGAGGAGGAGTCAGGAAACGAAGCTCTGAATTGAAGCCCCAGTAAACGGCGGCCGTAACTATAACGGTCCTAAGGTAGCGAAATTCCTTGTCGGGTAAGTTCCGACCCGCACGAAAGGCGTAATGATTTGAGCGCTGTCTCGACAATGCATCCGGTGAAATTGAAGTACCAGTGAAGATGCTGGTTACCTGCGCCAGGACGGAAAGACCCCATGGAGCTTTACTCCAGCTTGATACTGGGATTCGGTATTGCATGTACAGGATAGGTGGGAGGCGAAGAGATGAGGACGCCAGTCTTCATGGAGCCGCTGTTGGGATACCACCCTTGCGGTATTGGGTTTCTAACCAGAGGCCGTGAACCGGCCATGGGACAATGTCAGGTGGGGAGTTTGACTGGGGCGGTCGCCTCCGAAAGGGTATCGGAGGCGCTCAAAGGTTCCCTCAGAATGGACGGAAACCATTCGAAGAGTGCAAAGGCAGAAGGGAGCTTGACTGCGACACCGACGGGTGGAGCAGGTACGAAAGTAGGACTTAGTGATCCGGTGGTATTAAGTGGGAATGCCATCGCTCAACGGATAAAAGCTACCCTGGGGATAACAGGCTTATCACTCCCAAGAGTTCACATCGACGGAGTGGTTTGGCACCTCGATGTCGGCTCATCGCATCCTGGGGCTGTAGTAGGTCCCAAGGGTTGGGCTGTTCGCCCATTAAAGCGGTACGCGAGCTGGGTTCAGAACGTCGTGAGACAGTTCGGTCCCTATCCGGCGTGGGCGGAGGATATTTGAGAGGAGCTGTCCTTAGTACGAGAGGACCGGGATGGACTGGCCGCTGGTGTATCTGTTGTTCTACCAAGAGCATGGCAGAGTAGCCAAGCCGGGAAGGGATAAACGCTGAAGGCATCTAAGCGTGAAGCCCCCCTCAAGATGAGATATCCCATGCGAAAGCAGTAAGACCCCTTGAAGACGACGAGGTAGATAGGGCAGAGGTGGAAGTGCGGCAACGTATGGAGCTGACTGCTACTAATCGGTCGAGGGCTTGACCAAGGGCCGGTGAGAGAAATCAAGAACCGGCAGCCAAGTTTCCAAGGAGAGGATAAAAGTTTTGTGTGTGCAGTTTTGAAGGTACGGGGAAAGAGATGATCCTCCTTAGCTCAGTCGGTAGAGCATGCGGCTGTTAACCGCAGTGTCGTTGGTTCGAGTCCAACAGGGGGAGGTCAAGCCGGAGCCAGCGGGAGCTGCCTGGCTAGAAGGGTAAGGCTCCATGGTCAAGCGGTTAAGACACCGCCCTTTCACGGCGGTAACAGGGGTTCAAATCCCCTTGGAGTCATTTTTTAATAAAATGATAAATAAAATCAGAGATTATGGCGACATAGCCAAGTGGTAAGGCGCGGGTCTGCAACACCCTTATCGCCGGTTCAAATCCGGCTGTCGCCTCTGAAAGCTTCGGAGATTTCTTCGAAGCTTTTTTCTTTTTTTTGTGGAAACAGAGCTTCGGCAATAGATAAAACGTTCCGTTAAACATACAGGGACTGCTTGTCAAAAGAAGCAATTTTGTGGTAAAATGTCTAAAGACTTAGCGCACTCCCTGAGAAAAGTTATGTGGGGCGGAAAGTTCCAAGGTGAAAGGGAAAAAGAAAAGAATAAAAATAAGGAGGTCACAGGTCAGTGTTTGCTAGTATTATCAGTTTGCTGAGTAACTGGCTGTACAGTTACATTTTAATTATTTTATTGATAGGGGCCGGAATTTATTTTACGATTCGAACCAGATTCGTGCAGTTCAGGCTTCTGCGTGAGGCGATTAAGGTGGTAGCGGAGCCTCAGGCGGACAGTAAGTCGATTTCTTCTTTCCAGGCATTGATGGTTTCTACCGCATCCCGCGTGGGAACGGGGAATATCGCCGGAATTTCCACCGCGTTGTGTATCGGCGGCCCGGGGGCCATGTTCTGGATGTGGCTGATCGCTCTTCTGGGCAGCGCCTCTGCGTTTATCGAGAGTACTCTGGCACAGATTTATAAGAGACGTGCCGATGATGGAAGTTCTTACGGTGGTCCGGCTTATTATATTCAGGCAGTGCTGAAGAAACGTTGGCTGGGTATTTTATTCGCGGGAACTTTGATTGTCACTTATATGGGCGGTTTCAACATGGTGGCCGCATTCAATATCGCGGATTCTTTCCGTGCCTACAGTTTTTATCAGGAAGGAACCACTCCCCTGATTGTAGGAGTGATCCTGGCGCTGGTTTTCGCTGTTTGTATTTTCGGAGGAAGCAAACAGATTTCTAAAATTACAGGTGTGCTGGTTCCGGTGATGGGAATGTTTTATATTGCGGTTTCCCTTTTCATCGTGATCACCCACATAAATCTGCTTCCGGGAGTGATCGTATCCATTGTGAAAGGCGCTTTTGATTTTGAAGCGATCTTCGGCGGTTTTGCAGGATCCGCGATCATGCAGGGTATCAAGAGAGGACTTTTCTCCAATGAGGCAGGTGTGGGCTCCGCACCGAACGCGGCAGCTTCCGCCGGAGTTTCCCATCCTGTAAAACAGGGACTGGTACAGATGCTGTCTGTATATATTGACACGATTGTGATCTGCAGCGCGACTGGTTTTATGCTCCTTTGTTCTGGCGTTGCGCCGGGAGAAGATATTGCCGGAATGCCTTATGTACAGGAAGCGGCCCGTCATTCTCTGGGAAGCTTTGGTACCTTGTTTATCACAGTGGCTTTGTTCCTCTTTGCGTTTACGACTTTGATCGGAAACTTTTACTATGCGGAGATGGGACTGGGATATATCTGTGATCATACTCCGGGAAAAACCCTGCTGAATGTATTCCGTGTGGCTGCGGCCCTGATTGTCTGTGTCGGCGCTAATATGGAATTCAGTGTTGCATGGGATACGGCGGATGTTCTGATGGGACTTATGGCGCTGATCAATCTTCCGGTCATCCTGATTCTGGCCAAACCGGCGATTCAGTGTATGCAGGATTATGTGAAACAGAAAAAGGCAGGAAAGAATCCTGTATTTAAAAAGAAAGACATTGGTTTAACGACAAAGACAGATTTCTGGAACGACTGATATCATTGCATATCAGATACATTTCTGTCTTCGGACAGAAGTTTACTGCATATAGGCCCAATGGTATCGGGGACGGTACTATTGGGCCTGTATTGCAAGAAAGGAGAGAAATGAAAAGGAAAATAGTATGCTATGTGCTGACGGCGATGATGGTTATCAGTCTTGTGCCGTCGGGAACCCTGGCTCTGGTACAGGCGGAACCGGCAGCGGGGCAGACAGAGGAGAATGTCGGCGAAACGGAAGATTCCGGAAATATTCCGGATGTTTCGGAGGAAGAGACGGAAGAGGAGATAACGGAGGATCCAAGCGGGGAAGAGACGGAAGAATCTTCCGCACCGATTCAGGGAATTTTGACAGAATCTCAGGAAGAGGAGCCCGAATCCGCGGCGCCGGAACCGGCGGCTCAGGAGAAGGTCCAGGAAGCGGATTCCAGGGACGGCCAGGAAGAAGCCGTCGATGAGATTACGATTTTTCACACCAATGATATTCACGGAGCTTTCGCGGAAGCGGAAGGAAGCAGCATCGGAATCGCCAAAGCGGCCACTCTGAAAGAAGAGACGGAAGATGCGCTTCTCGTGGATACCGGGGATGCCACACAGGGGCTTCCCCTGGTGTCTCTCAGTCAAGGCGCTTCGGCCATCGAACTGATGAATACGGCCGGGTATGATTTGATGGAAGTGGGAAATCATGAGTTTGATTATGGACTGGATCAGCTTTTTTCCAACATTAAACAGGCACAGTTCCCGGTTCTGGCAGCGAATGTGTATCGGGATGGGGCGCCGCTCCTGGCAGGCAGCACTGCCGTGGAGAACAATGGAGAAAACGCTGTGCTTACGGTGGGCGATAAAAAGATCGGTTTTTTCGGTCTGCTTACAGCGGATACCCGGACTTCCACGGATCCGGAAGCAGTCAGTCAGCTGGAATTCCGGGATGAGGTGGAGACGGCTAGGGAACAGATCGATCAGCTGGAGAGCCAGGACGTGGACGCCATCGTGGCGCTGTGCCACATGGGAGATCAGCCGGTGGTGGGCTGCACCAGCGTACAGCTGGCGAATGCCCTGACGGGCGCTTATCAGGATAAGCTGGACGTTATCATCGATGGTCACAGCCATACACAGGAAAACACAGAGGAAAACGGAGTTCTGATTGTGCAGACAGGAAGCAGTTTTTCCAGTCTCGGAAAAGTGACGCTTCGCTTTGATGAGAAGGAACAGGTGGAAGCCGAGGGGGAACTTCTGACGCAGCAGGATCTCGCTCAGGTGGAGCCGGATGCGGAAGTGGTGTCAAAGATTGAACAGATCCAGGCACAGCAGAAGCCGGTTCTGGCAGAGAAAGTTTCGCAGACAGAGAATTCTCTCTGGGGAGGTTATATTAATAACATTGCGGAAGCGAGAATCTATGAGACGAATCTTGGAGATCTGGCAGCGGATGCCTACCGGAGCGCGGCTTTGGATTACCTGCTCCAGCAGGGAGAAGATCCCGTTTATGTGGCGGGAGCTGTAAATGGAGGCGGTGTCCGTGCCAGTCTCACCAAAGGAGAGATTACAAAAGGCGATCTGGTTACCGTTTTTCCGTTCTCCAATACCCTGATGCTTAAGAAAATCACGCCGCAGGTTCTGTACGCGGTAATGGAAAATTCTGTTTCAGAGGAAAGCGGACAGGAAGAGGGAACCGGAAGAATTACCGGAGGAGCGTCCGGAGGTTATCTGCAGATATCCGGATTCCGGGTGAGTTACGATCCTTCCGCATCGGTGGGATCAAAAGTCCAGTCTATCCAGATCAGAAATGAGAAAAGCGGGGAATATACGGAGCTTTCCAGGAGCGATACACAGACAGAGATCCACTTTATTTCCAACAGTTTTATTATGACAGGAGGAAATGAGTATACCATGCTGGGTGAGCTGCCTCTGGAAGCGGAGACGGGCGGAGAGCTGGAGACGGTGGAGAATTATCTGGCCGAGAATTATCCGGACGGCCTGGGTGAGGAATATCCTGTCCGGGGAGATCGGATTTGGCTGTCCAATGATCGCTCACCGCAGGAATATGAGGCCAGAATCCGGATTGCAGATGCGCAGGGAAATCCTGTGCAGAATCAGGAACTGTCTTACCAGACCCAGGAGGGGCAGAGCGGTACGGCAAAGACCGATGAAGAGGGCATCCTCACGGTGACGCTTGAAAAAGGACCTCACGCGGTAAGTCTGAAAAACGGGCAGGAGGAAGTCTATGTCAATAATTATTCCGGAAACGGACTGCAGGAGGATTCTACGCAGCTTCCGGCGCTGACTTTCCTGGAAGGTATGGGTACGTCTGAGGAATACCGCATCACCTACGTGCTGAACGGCGGTGAAAACCACCCGGATAATCCGGAGAAATATCAGGAAAATGCGGATCCTGTCTATCTGAAAGATCCGACCCGGGAGGGATATCGTTTCCTGGGATGGTATCTGGATGAGAAATTCCAGACCTCCTGTGAGGAGATTGAGAGCGGGACGAACCGGGATATTACCCTTTACGCGAAATGGGAAAAAGACCGGCTGGAACCAAATGATACATGGAAAACCGCGGTGAAAATCCGTGTGCCTTCAAAGACAGAGAGTTATATTTCTTCCGGAAAAGATGCGGATTATTTCAAATTTACCCTGGGCGAGGGAGACCGGATTGATATTCGTCTGACTCAGCCGGATGATTTCAACGTTTACTATGATCTGGTGCTTTATGACGGTGAGCAGAAGGTGATTCAGAAATCTCAGATGAATCTGGATCAGTCGGTTGTGAAGAATCTGGACAAAGGCACTTATTATATCCGGATTGCTTCTTTGAACGGACAGTATTCCAGAAAGGCATATACGCTGAGGGTCAGCAGGATTGCGGCGTCTTCTCTGGATTTCTCCGAGCAGAACATGCTGATGCAGTCGCTCCATCCAGACTCATCGGTGGCCTTCTCCTCCGCGGGAAGTCTGAATGCAGGAGGAAATTATCTGATGTCGTCCGCTTATTTTACCAGATGGGGCGGACCGGTTCTGGAAGAGGAGGATCCCTATCCGGAATATACACGGGAAAACGGTTCCATCACGCCATGGGTGGAAGACCTGTCACTTCTGTCAGAGCTGACGCCGAAATATCATCTTCAGAACGCAATCTGGCTTCCGAGTCGGGCGGACGCTCAGGACAACGATTATATTAAGTCCGCGATTTATACCTACGGCGGTGTGGACGCGTACTATCTGGAAGTATCGAGATTCCGGAATGAGAAAACCGCGTCGATTTATGTACCGAAGCTGAGTGAAGAAGAGGTTCGTCAATATGGAGGAAACGGACATGAGATTACACTTGTAGGATGGGACGACAATTATCCGCGGGAAAATTTCGGACCGGAGCAGCCGCCGGCGGACGGTGCCTTTATCTTTAAAAATACCTGGGGAACCGATGTCGGAGAAGAAGGATATTATTATATTTCCTATTACTCCGCAGATCTTCTGCTCAATCCGGGAGCCCTCTATTTCCTGGAAGAAGGAGCGGACAATTACAACACCATTTATCAGTATGACCCGCTGGGTTACGTAGGTTCTGTCTCAGAAGAGGAAACCGGGGAAATATACGGCGCCAATGTGTTCACAGCAAAATCCGATGAGGTTCTGCGGGCTATCGGATTTGTGTCAAACATGGAGAATGTTAATTACGAACTCTATGTGGAGAAAGAGGGCGTGCAGCAGAAAGTGGCCAGCGGCAGCGTGCGGTATGCCGGTTATAAGACCGTTCGTCTGCAGAATGAAATCTCCCTTCAGAAAGGGGAGGAATTCAAGGTGATTCTGAAATTCAGCAGTGACGGAGAACGTGTCCGCATGCCTTTGGAATATCCGTTGAAAGGCTACAGTGAGAAAGCGGAAAGCGCAGAGGGAATCAGCTGGATCTCCGATGACGGAGAAAACTGGGAAGATCTCTATACCGTGCAGGCGAATCCCTGTATCAAAGCGTTTACCTATAACAGCGACCAGGGAAATACTTTTTCAGAAGGTGTGGAAGCTTCCGTGAATGTGAATGAGGGTACGGCGAGGGAGATTCATCCGGAAGCCCTCGAGACGGTAGAACTGGTGGACGAAGAAAGTGTCAGCGGAACCCAGGAGACTCCCATGACAGAAGACGGAAAAGCGCTGGGGGCGCAGGAGGCCAGACTGAAAACAGAAGTGTCCCAGGAAGAGGCGCCGATCAGCGGCCTGCCCGCGCAGTTTGATCTTCGAGAGATCAAAGCGGTAACTCCGGTGCGGGATCAGTATGATCTGGGAGCCTGCTGGACCTTTGGAGCGCTGGGATCCGCAGAGAGTATCCTCCTGAGAAATGAAAATGCTGCCTACAGTTATCCGCTGGATCTGGAAATTCAGGGAGAGAAGACCATTGTTCTGACCGAAGAGCAGCCGGAGGTTACTTATTCAGCCATTGCGAATCTGTCCACAGATGTGGCGGCCACAGATGTGATTACCTGGGAATTGACCGGGGATCTGGACAGCATTGAACCATCGGAGCAGCCAGTCCGCAGCGCAAGCGGGGAGGAGCTGACCTTGTTCACGGCAAAGAAAGCGGGAACCATTACCCTCACAGCTGTGAGCGCCGCGGATGAGACCAGGAGCGATACGATTATGGTGACCATTCAGGATGAACGGGCATCCATCACGCCGACACCGACTCCGGAGAGTACGCCGAAGCCGGAAGCGACACCGACTCCTGCTCAGACGCCGAAAACAAGTCCGACAGCGACACCGAAGAAAAATTCTTCAAAGGTGTCTGCGGCAACGCCGACACCTTCCACCAAAGTGAAAGATACCGAAGAAAAGTCTTCCAGGAAAAAAGATTCCGCCAAGACAGGAGATGAGAGTCCTGTGGAGCAGTGGACGGCCCTTCTGATCTTCGGAGCGGCGGCAGCAGGAACGATTTTCATCAGAAAGAGACAGAAATCATAAGATGAGACGAAGAGAATCTGACAGAGTGAGAATTCGAAGAGAGATCCGGAATCTCTGTGAGAACGGACGGTTTGCGCAGACCATCCGGTTCATGCAGCATGGAGATATCAGTGTCTGTGAGCATTGTATTTCTGTGACTTTCCTGAGCGTTCGGATTGCACGGAGCCTGCGTCTGAAGGTGGATTACCCGGCTTTGATACAAGGGGCGCTGCTGCATGATTATTTCCTTTATGACTGGCATGAAAAGGATCGGAGCCATTCTCTTCACGGTTTCCATCATGCGAAGAAAGCGGTGGAAAATGCCCGGGAGGATTTCCTGTTGTCAGACAAAGTTCAGAATATTATTCTCCGGCATATGTTTCCGCTGACAGGGATCCCGCCTGCGTGCCGGGAAGCCTGGATTGTGTGCTTCGCGGATAAAATCTGCGCGGCGGCCGAGACCTTTCATCTCTCCCGGCGGCAGCACCGTCGGAAGGTACAATGGATTGCCAGACATTTTTCAGAAAAAGAAGAATAAGAAAAGCCGGTTCTGTGGTGAAAAATCACAGAGCCGGCTTTTCGTCATGGGGAGGAAACCATCTGGAAGAGTACGACCGAGCGTGGATTCATGATGTAAGATCCCTGATAGAGGTATTCCGGATAAGGAATAACGGCAGATTCCCCGCGGGAGGTGTCCGCGATGGGAATCCAGCGGCAGGAATCCGGAAGCTTTGGAAGTGTGACTTCCACAGGTTCCCAGTATGTGTTGATTCCCAGATACAGAAGATCGTCTCCTTGTGTCTGTGGATTTTGTCCGGCATACATGACGCCGATCGTTTTCGTGTCCCACTTATAGCCGCAATCCCAGGGAACCGCTCCGTGGAGGCTGATACAGGGAAAGCCAAGAGAGGATGGGGCGGTATCTTCACGGAGAATGGGATGTTTTTTCCGTGTATGGATGGCAAACCGGAAGAATTCCAGAATTTCCCGGTTTTTGCGGGCGAGGGACCAGTCAATCCAGGAAATCTCATTGTCCTGACAGTAAGCGTTATTATTGCCGAATTGTGTGTTCCCGAATTCATCACCCGCGAAGAACATGGGGGTACCGCGGCTGCACATCAGCACAAGACAGGCATTTTTGATCAGCTGAAAACGAAGTTTTTGGATCTCTGGGTTATCCGTAGGTCCTTCTTCACCGCAGTTCCAGCTGCGGTTGTCATCCGTGCCGTCTGTGTTGTTCCAGCCGTTGCCCTCGTTATGCTTTTGATTGTAGGAATAAAGATCATACAGGGTAAAGCCGTCGTGGCAGGTGAGAAAATTGACGGAGGCATTGTGCCCTCTTTTGTCCGGCGGATATAAATCCGGGGATCCGATGATTCTCTGCGCGGCTGCCGCGGCATAACCATCGTCTCCTTTCAGGAAGCTGCGCAGATCATCCCGGTATTTCCCATTCCATTCTGCCCAACGATTCCAGGCAGGGAAGCTTCCCACCTGATACAATCCGCCGGCATCCCAGGCCTCCGCGATCAGATCGACGCTGTAGAGGATAGGATCATAGGCAAGACTTTCCAGCAGAGGCGGTTTGTTCATAGGGGTACTGTCTTCATTCCGGCCGAGGATGGAAGCCAGGTCAAAACGGAAGCCGTCCACATGATAGTGGAAGACCCAGTAACGCAGGCAGTTGAGAATCATATCACGCACCAGAGGATGATTGCAGTTCAGAGTATTTCCGCATCCGCTGAAATTGTAGTAAAAGCCGTCCGGAGTGAGCATATAGTAGATGTTGTTGTCAATTCCTTTAAAGGAGAAGACCGGGCCGTTTTCATTTCCCTCCGCGGTGTGATTGAAAACCACATCGAGAATGACCTCGATCCCATTTTGGTGAAATTCCCGGATCAGAGACTTTAATTCCAATCCTTCCCGGTTGTATTCCCGGCCGGAAGCGTAGCTGGTGTTCGGGGCGAAGAAACAGACAGGGTTGTAGCCCCAGTAATCCAAAAGATGTTTCCCGCCGAAGTCTCTTGCATTTCGGGTCTCGTCAAATTCGAAGACAGGCATCAGCTCCACCACGTTAATCCCCAGATCTTTCAGATAGGGGATTTTTTCCCGAACGCCATCGAAGGTGCCGGGATGGCGGACGCCGGAAGTCGGACTTTTGGTAAAACCGCGGACATGCAGTTCATAGATGATGCTGTCCTTCAGCGGGACAGCCGCATGGGAATCTTCTCCCCAGTCAAAGTTGTTGTGAACCACACGGGCTTTGTAGAAATCTTTGGGGGAAAGTTTTTTCCCCCAGGCGCTTTGCCCTGTGACTGCCCGCGCGTAGGGATCGAGCAGGTATTTGGTCTTGTCAAAAAGCAGTCCTTTTTCCGGGCAGTTCGGGCCGTCGATTCGGTAGGCGTATTCGAACTCGCTGATGTTCAGCCCAAAGACAAACATGGAATATACACTGCCGATCCGGTATTCCTGCGGAAACGGGATGACAGCGTAAGGGACAGACTGCTGCCTGTGGAATAATACCAGTTCACAGGCAGTGCCGGAATGGGTGATGATGGTGAAATTGACTCCATTCGGAAAGGCGGTGGCGCCGTTCATTTCATAAAATCCGGGACGAACCGGGAAACCGCTGATCTTCGCGAGCGGTTTCAGATTTTCTTCTTCGGTCCAGGATCCGTCTTCCAACAGTAATAGTTCACGTTTGTGATTTTCTGACATGTTTTCCCCTTGTTCTGAGTTATTTGCCGTCGGTAATGATATTTTTCTGTGCTCCGTTTAGCCATGCCTGAATGTTGTCGAAGACAATCTCTGCCCGGGAGAGCATGGATTCTCTGGAGGCAAAGGCGACATGGGGAGTCACGATGGTGTTTTTGCTGTGCAGCAGCGGATGGTCGGTGTTCAGAGGAGGTTCCTGCTCGAAGACATCGATTCCGGCGCCGGCCAGTCTGCCTTCCTCAAGGGCATCCGCCAGAGCCTGAGAGTCCACAATCGGCCCTCTGGCAGCGTTGATCAGAATTGCGGAAGGTTTCATCAGTAAGAGACGCTCTTTGTTTATCATGCCGATGGTCTCCGGGGTCTGCGGACAGTGCAAAGAGACAATATCTGACTGGCGCAGCAGATCCTCCAGAGAAACGTAGGTGATGCCGGGGACGGGATTTTTCTTTGGATGACGGCAGTATCCCAGGATTTTGCAGCCAAAAGCCTGGCAAAGCTGAGCCGTTCTCGTTCCGATGGCGCCTACACCGATGATTCCCACCGTTTTTCCCTTCAGTTCCTGTCCGACGAGACCGTCTTTTGTGGAACCTTCACGGCATCTTTGCTCTACCTGCGGCACATTCCGCAGAAGAGAGAGCATCATGCAAAGAGCCAGCTCCGCCACAGATTCGTTGGAGTAGCCGGAAGCATTGCTCACGGCGATACCGCCTTCTTTCGCGGCATCCAGATCCACATGATCCACACCGGTGAAAGCCACGTCAATAAATTTCAGCCGGGGGCAGCTGCGGATCACCTCTCCGGACAAAGGCATGTTGGCGATGATCAGGATATCGGCGTCTTTGGCCCGTTCAATCTGTACCTGCGGAGAGAGATCTCTTTCGTAAGCGGTAAATTCGTGTCCCTGTGAACGCAGGGCACAGGCATAAGATTCCAGAACATCTTCGGAGATTCCCAGAGATTCTAAAAGAACAATTTTCATAATGATCCTCCTTTTTTCAGTGTTTTCATACTGCGATTTTAACATATTCGGCCGGAGAATGGAAGCGGAGGCCCAGGGAAGTGAAAAGGCAGTTGACGGGAAGGAAATCGTGTTATAAGATACTTTCTATATGAAACTACGTTGAAAGACAAAGAGGAGATGTTTGGATGAGAGACAAATGGATACGTTTTATGCAGGGGAGATATGGGGTCGATCAGCTGTACCGGGTACTGCTGATTACAGGAGCGGTTTTTGTCATTTTATCCAATGTGATTTTTCCCTATGTATTTCTTCTGGCGGGATGGCTGCTGATTGTTTTTGCTTTTTACCGGGCGTTTTCCAAAGATCACAGCCGGCGGTATGAGGAAAACCGGAAATTTCTTGAGCTGACCGGAAAACTTAGAAGCAGCTGGGGACGTCAGAAATACAGAATGGAGCAGAGAAAAGAGTATCACATCTATTCCTGTCCCCAGTGCGGACAGAAAATCCGGATGCCAAGGGGAAAAGGAAAGGTCGAGATTTCCTGTCCGAAATGTCACACGAAATTCATCAAAAAAAGCTGATTTGAGGGAGACTTACCGATATGAAAAATGAGTTGCTGACAATCGGGCCATTTACGGTACATGGATATGGCCTGATGATAGGAATTGGAGTGATAGCGGCCTATCTGACCGCTGAATACCGGGCCAGGAAAAGAAATCTTGGAAAAGAAGATACCATCTTTTCCCTGGTTCTCTGGTGTGTTGTCGGAGGAATGCTGGGAGCAAAGCTTCTTTACCTGATCACACAGTACAAAGAAATCCTGCAGGACCCTTCCACGATTTTTTCGGATCTGGTCAACGGTTTTGTGGTTTACGGGGGAATTTTCGGAGGTATTTTTGCCGGATGGATTTATTGCCGGGTTTGCAGACTTGCTTTTTTGAAGTATTTTGATTTGGTGATGCCGTCCATTGCGCTGGCACAGGGCTTTGGAAGGATTGGATGCTTTCTGGCGGGATGCTGTTACGGAAGGGAGACGGAAAGTCCCATTGGAATTACGTTCACCCATTCGGAGTTTGCGCCCAACGGAGTTTTGCTGATTCCGACACAGCTGATTTCCAGTGCGCTGGACTTTATCCATTTTGGCGTACTGCTTCTCCTGGCCCGAAAATGCAAAGCGGATGGCCAGGTGGCAGGATTCTATCTGATATTCTACAGTGCGGGACGCTTTGTACTGGAATTTTTCCGGGGCGACCTGGAGAGGGGAAGCATAGGTATGCTGTCCACCTCTCAGTTTATCGCTATTTTCACATTAGCCGCAGGTATCCTGATGGTTCTCGGTCTGGGACGAAAGAAAATCAGGGAACCAGAGCCTGAACTCCATTCGTAAGCATGGAGTCTGCCATGCGTGCCATTTCTTCCGCGGATTCCTGAAATCCGTTTTTCAGCCACACTTCCATCAGGCCGATGCAGCCGGAGGCGGTGTAAGCAAAAAAATACTCGAATTTGGAGGGATCCATTCCGCGGTCTTCCCAGGCTTTGCGGACACGGGTTTTTACCAGATTTTTCAGACGGTTGATGAAAGTGAGATCTCCGTGAGGCCCCATGAAGGCTCTCACGGTTTTTTCATTTTCAGCCAAAAAGGTGAAGATGTTTGTCAGTACCGTCTGCGTGGAAGGAGAAGAAGAATCCCCCGGAAGGGGTTCCCGGAAGAGATTATCGAATTCCTGGAAAAGCTCATCTTCCACCTGGTTTACCATGTCAAAAATATCGCGATAGTGGAGATAGAAAGTCCCGCGGTTCAAATCTACCAGATCGGTCAGTTCACGGACCGAAATATGATTGACGTCTTTTTGCTCCATAAGTTCGGTCAGCCCTTTTAACAGAAGGGCTTTTGTTTTGCGCACACGGCGGTCTACTTTTGTACGTTCCATAGTCATCGACTCCCTTTGAAAATGCAATGTTCGTCTTGTTTATTCTTATCATAACGGAAAAACGAATAAAAATCAACAAACGTCTATTAATTAACAGAATATCCGGATTCCTGTCACGGAAAATGCAGTACACAGATCGTATAGCCTGAGGGAGAAACGCATAGATTAGTGAAAAACGGAGAAAACAAAATGACCTTGCAGTCTATGGATTTTCTGCCTCCGGCGCTGAATGAAGAATATGCGGATTTCATCGTGCGGCACAGCCAGAATGTGGGAGGCGTGCTGGAGGACATTCCCCCGGAGCAGATACAGATGATTAATGAGACGTACTCAGCTCTCTACGTGCCTCTGGCGCAGATTCGGGGTGTGGAGATAGACAGCTACTCTTATAATACGATCCCCAACTGTTACACGTATATGGATTCCCAGGCTCTGATTGCCTCAAAGATTGTGAATCTGCAGAATCATCCTTATCTGAATCTGAACGGAGAACGGACGGCGATTGCCATTCTGGATTCTGGAATCGATTTCACACATCCCGCATTTCTGGATCACGGGAGGACACGGATTGCCTATCTCTGGGATCAGTCCATTCCGTCAGCCGGCGGTGATGTCCCCTACGGGAGCGAGTATACCAGGCAGCAGATTGATGAAGCGTTACAGATGGAGAATCCCTGGGAGAGAATTCCATCCAGGGATGAGAATGGGCATGGGACTTTTCTGGCGGGAATTGCGGCGGGAACCGGTGAGCCAGGACAGGAATTTTCCGGTGCGGCGCCCCGGTCCAGTCTGATTATAGTCAAACTGAAAAAGGTAAAAAAATATTTGCGTGAGTTTTATTTCCTGCCGGAAGAGGTGGATTTTTATCAGGAAAATGATCTGATGTTCGCGGTTTCTTATGCCATCAGCTGCGCGAAGCGGCTGCGGATGCCTCTGGTGATCTGTATCGGCCTGGGAAACAATCAGGGCGCCCATCGGGGAGAAAATCCTCTTGCGCTGACGCTGGACAGCGTCACCAGGAATCCGCAGACGGTGGTGACAGCAGCGGCGGGAAATGAAGGAAATGCCCGGCGTCATTATGAGGGAACGCTGCGGCCCGGGCAGGAGGAGCCCACAGTGGCGGAAATGCGGGTGGGGCAGGAAAAAGAAGGATTTTTCGTGGAGTTCTGGGCCAGTTCTTTGAATCTTTATCGGATGGAACTTCAGTCTCCGTCCGGAGAAAAACTGGAGGTCAGCACAGCCAGGGGAACCGGGACGCAGACCTTGTCTTTCGTTTTTGTGGAAACCAGAGTGGAAGTGGGATATTCTGAGATCGAGCTTCAGTCAGGAGGAACGCTGATTTTCTTTCGGTTTCTCCGGCCGGTCGCCGGGATCTGGCGTTTTCTGGTGAGCAGTCAGGAAGTTCTTCCGAAGGCCGTAAAATTTCATATGTGGCTGCCGGTACGCACTGCTTCTCAGACGGAGACCTATTTTCTGCAGTCTTCTCCGTATAATACGATTGTGAATCCGGGAGATTCTCAGGATTCCATCACTGTGACAGCTTACAATG
This sequence comes from uncultured Blautia sp., assembly GCA_963927715.1. Taxonomy (GTDB): domain Bacteria; phylum Bacillota; class Clostridia; order Lachnospirales; family Lachnospiraceae; genus Blautia_A. The sequence continues at coordinate 487,199 of CAWVBU010000003.1, forward strand.
ACCGGGACGGCAGTCTGTATCTGGAGGCAAGCCGGGGATACCGGTCGAACGGATATATGAAACCGGATCTGGCGGCGCCGGGCGTGATGCTGACAGGTCCGGCGCCGAAAGAACGGTATGTTCAGCGTTCAGGCACCAGCGTGGCCACAGCTTTGACTGCGGGTGCCGCGGCCCTTCTGCTGGAATGGGCTGTGGTGCGGGGCAATGCGCCTTATCTGAATGGAACCAGTGCCAAGCATTATCTGACCCGGGGAGCCGCGAGAGATCCGGAAAGAAGCTATCCCAACGAAGACTGGGGATATGGGAAGCTGGATCTGTATAGAGTGTTTGAATTGTTGGCGTAAAAGATGAAATTATTGGATAATATAAGAAATTCTCAGTGAAGAATGAAGTGCAAGAACAAGGCTGCCGTGCGGATTCGCATGGCAGCCTTGTTCGATTACCGCGAAGGGATCAGCGGCAGAGAAACAGCGGAAGACCGTTTTCATCCATGGGCACTTCCACAGTTCCCTGAATCAGTGGGCGGACATAAGCGAGAAATTCTTCGGTTACGTCTGCACCGCCGGGCGCGATCCAGGAGGCGGGTACGGATTTGGTCTGGTTGCAGATCTGATTGACATCTTCCAGGCGGCAGGTCAGTTGATAAGGATGGTCTTTTTCACGGACGAAAGAGATCATCTTTCCGGTTGCGCCGTTTAAGATGGCATTTACACCGAAACGGCCGGCCATGACTGCCTCCTGCTGATCTGTCCAGGATTGAATCATGGAGGAACAGCGCTGGCAGACGTTCAACTCTACAGAACGGGCCTTGACATTCAGGCGGCTGCGCAGCAGGTTCTCCAGATATTTTCCGCATCCGGAGAGCATTTTGTGGCCGAAGGAGTCCAGACCTGCGCTGCGGTCGTATTCACAGATGAGTGTGCCCTGTGCGTCATGGATTCCTTCGGACACGCAGACCACCACGCTGGGGGACTTGCGAAAAGAGGCTTCCACGTCCCGCAGAAACTGCTCCTCGTCAAAGTCCGTCTCAGGCAGGTAGATCAGGAAAGGATTGTCCTCCGCGTTTTTTCGGGCGAGAGCGCTGGAGGCAGTCAGCCAGCCGGCGTCACGTCCCATAATTTCCACGACAGTGACGGCTTTCTGTTCGTAAACACTGGCGTCGGCAATGATTTCACGGACGGTGGTAGCCACGTAGCGCGCGGCGCTGCCGAATCCGGGTGTGTGATCAGTCAGAATCAGGTCATTGTCGATGGTTTTCGGTTCGCCAAGTACCCGGATATCGCTGCCGGTTTTTTCGGCATAGCGAGACAGTTTGCTGACCGTGTCCATGGAATCATTTCCGCCGATATAAAGGACATAGCCAATCTTCATCTGTTCGAATTTTTCGAAGAGCTGCGGATAGACCGGGTCATTCAGGTCTTCCGGAAGTTTGTAACGGCAGGAGCCCAGGTAGGCTCCGGGGGTCGTTTTCAGATATTCCAGCTCTTCCTCGGACATAGTTTCGGAAAAGTCCAGAAAGGAATCTTTCAGGAAGCCTTCAATTCCATGGACCATTCCGTAGACTTTCTCAATCTCGTCTTTGTGGGAGAGGCTTTCTTTTACCACTCCGTAAAGGCTGCTGTTGATGACAGCGGTGGGGCCGCCGGACTGGCCGACGATCAGGTTCTTTTTCTTATTCATATTCATAAATTCTCCAAACTTATTTTTCCTCAAAACTATATCACAGTTTTTGGAAGAAGAAAACGGAAAAATAGACAAAACAGGTAAAATAGAAATATTTCAGACCTTTTTGAAAGTTAGTTCTTGCATATTTCGATTCTTTAAGCTATGATATTTTATCATAGACTTTAACACGCTGAATGGAAGGAGTGAATGCGGTTGGAACGATATTATCAGCCGGAAATTGAATGTGCTTCCCAGGATCAGATACGGGCATGGCAGGATGAGCGTCTGGTAAAACAGGTGCAGAATGTATATGATCATGTGGAGTATTACCGAAACAAAATGAAGGAGATCGGGGTGGAGCCCGGGGACATCAAGTCACGGGACGATTTGTACAAGCTTCCATTTCTGACCAAAGAGGATCTTCGTACAGCTTATCCTTATGGATTAATGGCGAGACCCCTCTCAGACTGTGTGAGAATTCAGTCCACCAGTGGAACGACAGGAAGAAGAGTGGTCGCTTTTTATACCCAGCATGATATTGATTTGTGGGATGAATGCTGCGCGAGAGCGATTGTGGCAGCAGGAGGAACCAAAGAGGATGTGGTGCATGTCTGCTATGGATATGGACTTTTTACCGGAGGTCCCGGATTAAACGGCGGTTCCCATAAAGTCGGATCCCTGACACTTCCCATGTCTTCAGGAAATACAGACCGTCAGATTCAGTTCATGACGGATCTGGGATCTACCATTTTGTGCTGTACCCCGTCTTACGCGGCGTATCTGGCTGAGAGTATCATCGAGAGAGGCGTGCGGGATCAGATCAAACTGAAAGCAGGAATCTTCGGAGCGGAGGCCTGGACAGAGGAGATGCGTCATGACATCGAGGAGAAACTGGGAATCAAGGCTTATGACATCTATGGTCTGACAGAGATCTCAGGCCCGGGAGTCTCCTTCGAGTGCAGTGAGCAGTCCGGAATGCACATCAACGAGGATCATTTTATCGCGGAGATCATTGACCCGGTTACCGGAGAGGTTCTTCCGGATGGACAGAAGGGCGAGCTGGTCTTCACAAGTATCACTAAGGAAGCATTTCCGCTTCTTCGTTACCGTACCAGAGACATCTGCGTTCTGTCCAGAGAAAAATGTTCCTGTGGAAGAACTCATGTGAAAATGAGCAAACCGATGGGCAGAAGTGATGATATGCTGATTGTCAAGGGTGTCAACGTATTCCCGTCACAGATCGAGACCGTTCTGATGAACAAAGGATATCCGGCAAATTACCAGATTGTTGTGGATCGTGTGAACAACAGCGATACCATCGAGGTACAGGTAGAGATGACACCGGAAATGTTCTCTGACAGTCTGAAACAGATGTCGAAGAGAGAGCAGGAACTGGTAGCGGCTCTGAAAGCAATGCTGGGTATCTACGCGAAAGTAAAACTTGTCGCGCCGAAGACCATTGCCAGAAGCGAGGGAAAAGCCGTTCGTGTTGTTGACAAACGTCATTTGTATTGAGTACCGTACAAGGAGGGATAGCGATGACTATTAGACAGATTTCCATTTTCCTGGAGAACAGTCCCGGAAAATTGCAGGAGCTGACCAATGTATTGGAGAAGTACAGCATCAATATGCAGGCTCTGTCGCTTGCGGAGACGACCGATTTCGGTATTATCCGTCTGATTGTGGATGATCCTTATAAAGCATCCACGGTACTGAAGGAAGAGGGCTATATCTGCTCCATTACAAAAGTGCTGGCGGTTGAGATTCCGGATAATCCGGGCGGCCTTGCCGGAGCGATCCGGGCGCTGGGAGATAACGGAATTAATATTGAATACATGTATGCTTTTATCACGAAGAAGAAAGATGTGGCTTACGTGATATTCCGCGTGGAAGACAATGAGAAAGCGATTAAAGCTCTCACTTCCAGAAATTATCGTCCGATGTGTCAGGATGAATTAAATCAGATGTAAAGACTGCGCCTGTATGCCTGCCGGATCCGGCAGGTATACAGGCGTTTCCTGTCCGGCAGCCCAGGGGCTGCTGGTGTCATACAGGAAAAAATGTCGTTTCTGCCGCGCAAAATACACCGGAAAGGACTGTAGGTTGACAATTTCTGAAAAAGGAGGTATACTTTACCTGTAGGTGACATAAAATAGAAACAGATGACGCGGGGTGGAGCAGTCTGGAAGCTCGTCGGGCTCATAACCCGAAGGTCGTAGGTTCAAATCCTATCCCCGCTACTGAAAAGAGCTGAAACGAACAGAGATCAGCTCTTTTTTTACTGTTCAAAAAAAGGGCGGATCGTGTTAAAATAGAAATGGAATGTGAACGAATACCACACAGAAAGAAGGTGTGATATGAAACGAGGATGTATTTTATGCGGCGGCAAAGTCATAAATGGAATTTGCAGTGAATGCGGAATGGATAACCGGAAGACCGATGAGCAGTATCTGAAAATTCTGGACCGCCATCAGGCGGAAAACGAAGAAAAGGCACATGCTTTCCGTAAGGCGAAAAAAGAAGCCAGGAAGAAGGCGATGAAGAAGAAAGAGGCCTGGTATTCACGGAACCGTGCCGCCCGGTCCGAAACAGTGAGAAAGAATTCCGGTACCGGTTTCAAAACAGCGGTTCCCAGGGAAAAAGTGTCTCGTACATACAGCCGTCAGGGTGCGGTTTCTTCCGGGAAAGAGAAAAAGAAAAAAAGAACGCTTCTCTGGATTTTGGTGATTATCCTGGTGCTTTGGTTTGGGCAGAGCCTTTATGAGTTCGTGCACAGGGAGGTTGCCTATGTGAAAAGCTGGCTGGGAGGCAGCAGCCAGGAGGAGACCTACAACGAGGAAGAATGGGATCCGTATGATTATGTGGATGCACAGCTGAATCCGGAAGGAGAGCACTGGCGGGAAAGCCTGGATGCAGGAATGTATGTGGTAGGAGCGGATCTGCCGGAAGGCGAATATACCATCACCGGCGAGGAGGGAAATTCCTATCACATCTGGAATGCCCAACATAGTCTCTCGGTAACAGAATATTTTGGCCCCGAAGACTATGAGATCCACGGATCAAGAGAGGGGGCCAAGCTGCTTGCGGGGACTTTGCTCAACGTGGACGGGGGCACTCCGATGATTTTTGAGACAGAAAACGGGCAGACTGCAGATATGACTCCCAGACAGAGTAATCCGCTGACGGAGACTTATGAGTTCGCGGATACCGCTGTGGCAGGAATCGATTTCCCGGCAGGAACTTATGATGTGGAAGTGGCAGAGGATCAGTCCGCGTTCTTTGAGTATGAGATCCAGATGGGAGACGGAGAGGATGCCTATCCGGTTTCGTTCTACGCACTGCTGGATTCTGAGATTTCGGAGGAGTATCCGGAATACAGTACTTCCTATAAGAATGTCGTTCTGCCGGAAGGAGTAACCGTCAGTTCTGAAACACGGGTGCGGCTGACTCCAAGCGAAGGGATTACGACAGAAGATTACGAATCCTTTTATGACAATCTGACATAGGAGAATAAAATGAGCAGAAGAACAAAGAGAAAGAAAAGACCGATCGATTATGTGCTGACGGTGATTTTGATTCTTGCCATCGGCGTCTTTCTGTTTGCGGCGTACAATCTGGTCAGTATTTATCTGGAGTATAAAAAAGGAACGGATGAGTACAATGCAATCGAAGAGATGGCGGTGACGGAGAGGGATCCGGATCAGCCGCAGGCGGAAGAAGGAGGGGACGGCGAAGAACCGCAGCCGCCGATTCAGGTGGATTTCGAGGCGCTGCGGGCAATTAACGAAGATGTGATCGGATGGATCTATGTGGAGGGCCTGGATATCAGCTATCCGGTGGTACGGGGGATTGACAACGAATACTATCTTCACAGAACCTATGAGAAAACGTACAATTTCGCGGGGACTATTTTCACAGATTATGAGAATAAAGACGATTTCAGTGACTGCAACACGTTGGTATACGGGCACAATATGAAAAACGGATCCATGTTCGGAACGCTGCGGCAGTTTTCCGAGGGGGATGCTTATGAAAAAAGCCATTATTTCTGGATGCTGACCCCCACAAAGGATTACCGGTATGAAATCTTCTCCGCCTATGTGACGGCTGTGAACAGCGATACTTATACGTTATTTAAAGGACCAAGCAGTGAATTTCAGGAATGGCTGACGAAAATGAAGAGTAATTCAGCCATTGATACCGGAGAGATCAGTCTGGATGCAGGGGATAAGGTAATGACCCTGTCCACCTGTACAGGTGATTCCTCCACGCGTTATGTGGTGCAGGGAAAAAGGCTGAACTGACACCGGAAAGGAGTTTGTTATGGAGAAGGAAATCGAGAAACTTCAGGAATTGGTTGATACCAGCAGCAACATTGTCTTTTTTGGAGGCGCCGGAGTGTCCACGGAGAGTGGAATCCCGGATTTTCGCAGTGTGGATGGCCTGTATAACCAGCAGTATGATTATCCGCCGGAGACGATCCTGAGCCACAGTTTTTTTATGCGGAATCCGGAAGAATTTTTCCGCTTCTACCGCAACAAGATGCTCTGTGACACAGCAAAACCAAACGAAGCGCACAAAAAGCTGGCACAGCTGGAACGCACGGGGAAATTAAAGGCAGTGGTCACGCAGAATATCGACAATCTGCATCAGATGGCGGGAAGCAAAAAAGTACTGGAACTTCATGGCTCTGTGTATCGGAATTACTGTATGAAATGCGGAAAGTTTTATGATTTTGATTTCATGAAGCATTCCCAGGGAGTGCCGAAATGCAGCTGCGGGGGACGGGTGAAACCGGATGTGGTTCTCTATGAGGAAGCTCTGGACCAGAATACGCTGTCGGAATCCGTGCGGGTGATTTCCCAGGCGGATCTGCTGATCATCGGCGGCACATCCCTGGTGGTGTATCCTGCGGCGAGCCTGATCGATTATTTCCGTGGAGATCATCTGGTGGTGATTAACAAATCGGCAACGCCTCGGGACCGGTACGCGGATCTTCTGATCCAGCAGCCGATCGGGCAGGTGTTTTCACAGATTCATGTGGAGGGAGAATGAGGTCATGGGAAAACTGTACCAGGTGGGAGATGTCGTAACACTAAAGAAACCTCACCCCTGCGGCAGCAGGGAGTGGGAAATCCTTCGGGTAGGAGCGGATTTCCGGCTGAAATGCCAGGGCTGCGGACATCAGGTTATGATGCCGCGCAGGCTGGTGGAGAAGAATGACCGGGGGCTGAAGAAAAAGGAAGAAATTTAACATTCAGGCTTTACATAGCGCGGTATTTGTGCTAAAATATCCAATCGTGATATATTTTAAATATCCTTGTTCCCTGCAAAGCCAGGGGGCCAAAAGACCGTAAGGAGGTAAAGAAAGCATGAATAAGTACGAATTGGCGTTGGTTGTGAGTGCCAAGGTTGAGGATGAAGTACGCGACGCAGTTGTGGAAAAAGCAAAAGGCTACATCACCCGTTACAACGGCACAGTCACAGAAGTAGAAGAATGGGGTAAGAAGAAATTAGCTTACGAGATTCAGAAAATGCATGAAGGCTTCTACTATTTTATTCAGTTTGAAGCAGACGCGAATTGTCCGGCAGAAGTGGAAAGACACGTTCGTATCATGGACAATGTACTGAGATACTTAGTCGTTCGCAAAGACGCATAAAATTCCTGGAATATTGAAGAGCACCATTAATGACGATCTTTAGGAAAGATATGAGGTAGAAGAATGAACAAAGTAATTTTAATGGGACGCTTAACAAGAGATCCAGAAGTTCGATATTCGGCAGGAGAGAATTCTCTGGCGATTGCCAGATATACGCTGGCGGTTGACCGCAGATTCCGCCGGGATGGAGAGGCAACGGCAGACTTTATTCCATGTGTGGTATTCGGACGTGGAGCAGAGTTTGCAGAGAAGTATTTCCATCAGGGGATCCGGATTGTGGTCAGCGGGAGAATTCAGACCGGAAGCTATACCAATCGGGAAGGCCAGAAAGTGTATACCACAGAGGTAATTGTGGAGGAGCAGGAATTTGCGGAGAGCAAAGCGGCCAGTGACAATTATGCGGCTTCTCATCCGAGAACTCCGTCACCGGCTCCGGAAGCGCCGGCTGCACCGGATACCGCGGCTTCGATCGATGGTTTTATGAACATTCCGGATGGAATCGATGAAGAATTGCCGTTTAACTAGGCAAGAGGACAATTAGTGTAGAAATCTGAAAGAAACACTAGATCGCGTGTTTCATGGCATATAACAGAGGTGAGAGACCGGATTCTCCGATGAAGAGAAGAGGCGGCCGCAGAAGAAAAAAAGTATGTGTATTCTGTGGAAAAGAAAACAATGAGATTGATTACAAGGATATCGCAAAACTGAAAAGATACGTATCTGAGAGAGGTAAGATTCTTCCCAGAAGAATCACCGGAAACTGTGCAAAACATCAGAGAGCGCTGACAGTTGCTATTAAGAGAGCACGTCATCTGGCTATGATGCCTTACGTACAGGACTAAGCAGAGCATAAAAAACGCAGTGGATTTCGGTCCGCTGCTTTTTTTATGCTCATTTTTATATGAATCGGGCGGGGAATGTCGGATTCTGAACAAAAAGTAAATTTTTATTGACGAAATCATGTCAATGTAAATTGACATTAAAAAATAGACAAAAATAAATAAAAAAAATGATTAGAATCGCTGAAAATAGGTAAATATCACGAAATCTATTGATTCTATATTATATATAATATATAATTTGAGACATAGAAAACTTAAAAAAATATAAATTCTGGATTCTAAAGGGATGACCAAGGAAAAAGCAGATGGAAAGGAGGGCATTATGGCCAAACTTACAATTAGCGCGGAAAGATGTAAAAGCTGTAAATACTGCGTTTCAGTATGTCCAACAAAGTCATTGTCTCTGTCCGGGAAGCTCAATGCAGCAGGTTATGATTACGTGAAGGTGGATGACGATACGTGTACGAAATGCGGAACCTGTTATCTGGTATGTCCGGACAACGTTTTTGAGATTGTTGAGTAGTGGAAAGGGAGTGAATGACTATGAAGAAAATGTGGAAAGGCAACCATGCGATCGGTGAAGCAGCGATGCGCGCAGGTTGTCAGTTTTATGCAGGATATCCGATCACCCCGCAGACAGAAGTGGGTGAGTATCTTTCCTGGCACACTAGATCGCGTGTTAGAACGTTTTTGCAGGCAGAGAATGAGATGTCTGCAATGTATATGATTTTTGGAGCCTATGCCTGTGGAATGCGGTCTATGACCAGTTCTTCAGGTCCTGGATTCTCTCTGAAACAGGAAGGCCTTTCTTATATGTGTGCGAATAACTATCCGGCTGTGCTGGTTAATGTTCAGCGCTGGGGACCTGGTCTGGGAACCTTGGATTCTTCTCAGACCGATTACCTTAGAGATACCAGATGCGGAGGCAATGGAGACTGTCGCGTGATTGTGCTGACCCCAAACAGTATTCAGGAAACGATTGATCTGATCTACATTGCCTTTGATCTGGCGGAAAAATACCGCAATCCGGTGGAGATCCTCTCGGAGGCAGCTCTCGGACAGATGATGGAAGCGGTAGAATTCCCTGAGTTCAAAGAGAGAACAGAAGATCTCGGATGGACCTGGGACGGAACCAACCGGGATCACGGCAGACTTGCGAACCCGGACAAACCAGGATTCACAAAAGCGAAATACGAGAAAATCGAGGCGGAAGAGCAGAGATACGAGACTTATAAAGTAGAAGACGCGGATTATGTGTTTGTCGCATTCGGACTTCCTTCCAGAACAGCGAAGAACGCAGTGGATATCTTAAGAGAGCAGGGCGAGAAAGTGGGAATCATCCGTCCGATCACAGTATGGCCGTTCCCGTATAAAGCCTTTGCGGAAGTAAACAAAGACGTAAAAGGATTTATTTCCGTGGAATCCACCGATGCGGGACAGCTGATCGAAGACGTTGCTCTGGCAGCAAAGAAACTGCGTTTTAATGTGCCGGTATACGGACAGTTTACCAATCAGCACATTCCGAAGGCAAAAGAAGTCGTGAATTTTTATGAGCAGGTGAAAGCCGGACAGATCAAGGAGGTGTTCTAAATGGCAGTGTTGAGAAAAACACCGAAAATGGTAAGTATCCCCAACAGTTTCTGCCCCGGATGCGGACATGGAATTTTGAACCGTCTGATTGCAGAAGTAATTGAGGAAAACGGATATGAAGACAAAACCATCCTCACCCTGGGTGTTGGATGTTCCTGTAATATGAACGGAAGCTGGAATGGAGATAAGATTCAGACCGCTCACGGCAGAGGCGCTTCCACCGCCATGGGTGTGAAAGTCGCGAAACCGGAGTTGCTGTCCATCGCCTATCAGGGTGACGGAGATGCTTACGTAATCGGTCTGGCAGAGACCATGAACGCAGCTTACCGTAACGAGAATATCACCGTATTCGTGGTAAATAACAACAACTTTGGTATGACCGGAGGACAGATGTCCTGGACGACCATGCCGAATCAGAAGACGACGACCAGTGTTCACGGAAGAGATACAGACTGGACTGGTATGCCGATTAAAGTGCCGGAGATGATCGCTTCCATGCCGAATGTGGCTTATGTGGCGAGAGGATCCGTACAGAGCCCGAAAGAAATCCGCAAGCTGCGCAAATATGTGAAAAATGCCATTGAAGCACAGCTGAATAACGAAGGATACTCTCTGGTGGAAGTGCTCGCTCCATGTCCGACCAACTGGGGAATGCCGGTGGACAAAGCGCTTGCGTGGATGGAAGAGGAAGTATCCAATTACTACACCTTAGGTGAGTTGAGAGAAAGGAAGGGGGAGTAAGTATGGAATTAGTATTCGCAGGTTTTGGTGGCCAGGGAGTATTGACTTCCGGAATGATCGTGGCTGAGATGGCCCTGGAAGAGGGCAAAACAGTAACCTGGATGCCTACTTACGGTCCTGCCATGCGAGGCGGCAAGGCATACAGCGTGGTGAAATACATGGACGGCGTGATCGGCGGCCCGGATATCGAGGAAAGTGATGTTCTGGTGGCGATGAACGGACCGTCGCTGGAGTATACGGCTTATCTGAAAGAAGGCGGCACTCTGATTATCAACAGCGATGAGGTGGCAGATGACCAGACAGTGGAAGGAAACTTTAACATCGTTCGGATCCCCTGCATGGAGCTGGCGATGAAAGCCAACAATCCCAAAGCGGCAAATATCGTTGCCATCGGAGCGCTGATTAAAAAATGCGGACTGTTTGAGCCGGATCTGGCGAGAAAAGTCCTGAAACAGATCTTCGTAGACAAAGGTAAAGAAAAATTTACCGCAGCCAATGAGGCGGCATTCAACGCAGGATTTGATTACGTGCAGTAAGAGAATGTGACGGAGGTATGACATGGATATACAGAAACTGATTAAACCGAAGAGCATCGCGGTCGTAGGCGTGACAGACAAACCTGGATTTGGCCGGGGCGCCGCACAGGGCGCGCTGAACAGCCGGATCGTGGAACATGCGTACTTTGTACATCCGAAGAAGACAGAGCTTTTTGGTAAAAAGTGTTATCCGAATATTTCTTCCCTCCCGGAAGTACCGGAGTGTGTGGTGCTGGCGACGAACTGCCACACCATCCCGGGGCTTCTGGAAGAAGCGGGGGCGTTCGGAGTAAAGGCGGCTGTGATTTACGCCAGCGGATTCTCTGAGGAAAACACCGAAGAGGGAATTGCCCTGGAAGAGCAGGTCAAAGAGATTGCCAGAAAATATGATATGTGTGTCTGCGGACCGAACTGCATGGGTATGCTGAATAACGTGGACAAAATCAATCTCTGGGGCGGACATACCCACTGGGATCTGGAAGACGATGCCCACGGCATCGCGATCATTGCGCAAAGCGGTTTCATCTGTGCGGAAATTCTGAACACAGATTTCTTCAATATTTCTTATGCGGTTTCTTCCGGAAACGGAAATATTGTGACTTTGGAAGAGTTCCTGGAATTTGTTGTGGAAGACGAACACGTATCTGTTGTCGCCCTTTATTTGGAAGGTGTCCGTGATTCTGAGCGGTTCTTAAGAGCTCTGAAAAAGGCAGCACAGATGAGAAAACCGGTTGTGATCCTGAAATCCGGAAGATCTGTGAGAGGCGCTATTTCCGCGGCTTCCCATACCGGAAGTATGGCCGGATCCAACAAGTCTTATATGAGTATTTTCGAGAAATACGGTGTGATCGTAGCAGAGACTCTGGAGGAATTCATGTGTCTGGCTCAGACCTTAAGCGTCCTGAACGGCAATTTCCCGACCAAGAAGGAAGTCGCTGTGATCAGCTTCTCCGGCGGCGAGAGCACCCTCAGCGCGGATATCGCGGAGGAAGTGGGCGTAGAGCTGGCTGAGATTTCTCAGGAGACCAAAGACAATCTGAAAAAGTATATACCGGCTTACGCGTCTGCGAAGAACCCGCTGGATGCCACCACGACTCTGTTCCATCAGGATGAGAAGACAGTAGGTGTCCTGAAATCATTCAATGATGATCCGGCGGTGGGACTGATCACCGTGGGCGTCAATGTGAAGAAAGACGATGATCTGACGACTGCGGATATGTGCAAGAGCATCGCCCACGCGAAGGAGCTGGGCGTGACAAAACCAGTGGTGGCGATTCCGTCTCTGGAAGGTTATCGTTACCGTGGTTCCAGAAGAATTCTGGAGGATGCGGGAGTTCCGTTAATGTCCTCCATGGGAACTTCCTTTACCGCATTGAAGAAACTTCTGAACTTCGCGGACTATGATTACAAAGAGCACAATCTGGAATCCTGTGTGCCGAAGGATCACGAGGGAGCACAGACCTATGCGCTTTCCGAGTTTGACAGCAAGGAAGAGATGAAAGCTTACGGTGTGCCGGTGCCTGCACAGGCAATTGCCCGCAGCGTGGATGAAATCCGTGGCGCGGTCAAAGGAATGAAATATCCTCTGGCGCTGAAGATCAACTCTTCTGAGATCCTGCATAAGACAGAGGCAGGCGGCGTGAAGCTGCACATCCAGAACGAGGAAGAAGCTGCCGCGGCGTTTGATGAGATCATGGCGAATGTGGCGAGAACCAACCCGGGCAAGAAGACCGACGGTATCCTGGTACAGGAGATGGCGGCTCCGGGCGTGGAAATCATCATCGGTGTGACCAATGACAAGCAGTTCGGTCCCATGCTTCTGGTAGGACTGGGCGGAATCTATGTGGAAGTCTTCAAGGATGCGGCATTGTATCCGGTGCCTCTGAACAAAGGCGAGGCGATGAACATGCTGAAATCTCTGAAGAGCTACAAACTGCTGACCGGATACCGGGGCGCGAAACCCTGCGATCTGGATGCGCTGACCGATATGATGGTGAAGATTTCCGACTATGCTTACGCGCATAAGGACGAAGTCAAAGAAATGGATTTGAACCCGGTATTTGTATATCCGGAAGGTGAAGGAGTCTGCGCGGTAGACGCGTTGATCGTGAAATATAAATAAAAAAGCCAAAAGACAGGGGGAATGAAAAATGGCTGAGTTTACAATGACAGCATCCAATGCGACCGGAAAAGGAAAACCGGATCCCAGTTTCAGTTCCGCCGGCGATGCCGGAACCGCGATCGCGAAATATGGAAAAGAAAATGTGACAGACGCGACACTGGGTGTGCTCAAAGATGAGAACGGAGATTTCCTGGCAATGCCCACAGTAAACAAAATTTACCGTGAGCTTCCTGCCAATGAACTGATGGATTACGCGCCGATTCCCGGACTGAAAGATTTCCTGGACGCGGCAATTGAAAGTGCGTTCCGCGGACATCAGCCGAAGAATACCTACACGGGAGCAGTGGCTACCCCGGGCGGTACCGGCGGAATCCACCATATGATTTTCAACTATGTGGAAAAAGGCCAGAAATTCGTGATCCCGAACTGGCACTGGGGACCTTACCGTGAGATCGCGGAAGAGAACGAAAGAGAATGGGAAATCTATCAGATGTTTGATGAGAACAACAACTTCTCAAGACAGAATCTGAAAGATGCTGTGCTGAAACTTCTGGAGACCCAGGACAGTGTTATGACGATTTTCAATACTCCGGCTCACAATCCATCCGGTTATACCATGACCAATGAGGATTGGGAAGATATCATGAACTTCTACCGGAGTGCGCGAAACGTCCGGGCAAGAAGATTATTATCGTCTGGGATATGGCTTATACCGATTACGCGGGAGATCCGGATGAAGTGAGAGAATTCCTGAAATATTTCAATGATCTTCCGGAAAATATTCTGCTGGCAGTGGCTTACAGTATGTCCAAATCTTATCTGATTTATGGTATGCGTTCCGGTGCGCTGATCGGAGTATCTTCTTCCAAAGAAGTGGCAGATGAGTTCGCGAACGTGAATACCTTCTCCAACCGCGCTACCTGGTCCAACGGAAGCCGCGGCGCGCAGAAGATGCTGGCGAATATCATGGCAGATCCCAAGCTGGAAGAGCAGATTAACAAAGAGCGCGCTCAGTTCAGCGAGATGCTGGCAAACCGCGCGAAGATTTTCGTGAAAGAAGCGGCGGAAGTTGGATTACATATTCTTCCTTATGAGGCTGGATTTTTCATTACCGTTCCCGCAAAGGATTCCGCAGTACTGGCAGACAAACTGGCACATCAGAACATTTTCGTAATTCCGCTGAAAGAAGGAATCCGTTTGGCTCTGAGTGCGGTTCCCACCGGAAAAGTACCTGGACTGGCAGGCAAGATCAAAGCTGTGTTTGCCGGACACGAGGTATAAAAAAGTGAGGAATGGGGCGTTTTTACAGATTTAGTAACTTGTTGCTGAATTGAGGAGGATTAAGCGACTCGATTCCATATTTTTAAGAAAGTGAGAATAGAATATGGATCATAAGACAGTTATTATTATAGTGGTTGCAATTTATTTTATTGCTTTGTTGGCAATCGGCTTTTTCACCAAGAACAAGAACGAAGAAGTAGACGATTTCCTGGTGGCCGGCCGTAACGTGGGCCTTTGGGTAGGTGCGTTCTCCATCGCTGCCGTACAGGTAGGCGCCGGCGTTATCGTCGGCGGCGCGACCACCGGCGCGGAACACGGCGTATGGCCCGGTATGTATTATTCTCTGGGCTGCGGCCTTGGATGTATCGTGGCAGGTATCTTCATCGCAGGCCGCATGAGAGATATCGAGGGCGTGGTGCCTATGGATTATTTCGAGGCGCGTTTCGGTAAATACAAAGTAGTTCGTGGATGGGCCTGGTTAAGTAATGTGCCTTCCATGTTGGGTATCTTCATTTCTCAGATCCTTGCCTGCGGAAGTATCCTGTCCGCGTTCGGTCTTCCGTTCTCCGCAAGCATCGTTGTCTGTGCGCTGGTAGTTCTGGTTTCCGCGGTTATGGGCGGTATGTGGTCTGTAGCGATTGGAAATACCATCCAGATGCTGATCATCATGGTTGGTATTCCGGTGGCGGCGATTATGACTCTGGTGAACCTGAATAACGCCGGTGTGCCGGTGGGTGAGATTTTCTCCATTCCGTTTATTCCGGATGGATTATTTACCACCTTTATTTATCAGGTAACTCCGATGCTGGTTTCCATCTCTGTATCCTACGACGCATTCCTGCGTTATCAGGCTGCAAAAGATGTGAAGACTGCGAAATGGGCTTGTATCCTGGGTGGTCTCATGACAATCTTTGTAGGTACCGCGGCATCCATCGTAGGTACTGCAGGACATGAGTTGTTCCCAGACCAGAGCTATGACAGCACTTTCGCTTTCACTGTAGGTGAAGTGCTTCCGGCGCTGATCGCAGCCGTAGTGGTTGTGGCAGTTCTGGCAGCGGCGATGTCGTCCGCAAGCGGCCTGCTGATCGGTCTGAGCAGTTCCTTCTCCGTTGACCTCTATAAGGGCGTTATGCACCCGGATAAACAGATGAAAGATCTTCCAAAGGCGAAGACGGTTGCTCAGGTGACGGTTGTGGTTGCATGTATCGTAGGTACGCTTTTGAGCTTTAAAATCGACAACCTGCTGGACGCGATCATTCTGTTTAACTATCCATACATGGGTTCGGTTCTGATCCCGTTGCTGGCTGCTTTGTTCTATCGCAACGCTACCGTAAAAGGCTGTTTCGCGGCAATGTTCGTGGGCGGCGCGATTGGTACCGTATCCTTCGTGGGCGGTCTGTCCGGTCTTATGAATCCGGACATGGGCCTGTTCATTGCTTATCTTGCGGGCCTGGTTGTTCTGGTAATCGTAAGCTCCATGGATCCGAAGAAATGCCCGATGGTAGAGGATCGTGCGAAGAAGGTCTGATCCGCGGCTGTGTTTAAGAGGCTGAGAGAATCAGATTCTTAAAATAAAGAAGGTATTTTAAGGGGTAAAGAGATTGCTGAGTTGTTTGAGATGGTTCAAAGACTCAGCAATCTTGCTTTTTCGGATTCACAGGCAAAGAAGAGTTCCGCGAAAAGTCCTGTGAACGGATTTGGAATTTTAGGAAAAGGATGAAAGAGGGATGAATAAAACAAAAAAATTACACTATGGCTGGATTCTGTGCTTTACCAGCTGTCTGATGCTGACCGGCGGGGCGGGCATTGTCATCAATGCGGCGAATCAGTTCCTGAAACCGGTCACAGAGGCATTCGGGATTTCGAGAGGACAGTTTTCTTTCTATATTTCCTGTCTCTCGATTACTTCGATGATTGTGAGCCCTTTTATCGGCAAAATTTTCAGTAAGTTTCCGCCGAAACGGGTGGTGGTTTTCGGCGGCCTTCTGATGGTGTGCTGCTGGTTGGGACTTTCTGTGGCGCCGAATATTTATTTCTTCTATATTCTGGGCCTTTTGATCGGAACCGGCTCCTCGCTGACTGGAATGGTCTGCGTGAGCATTCTGATGAACAACTGGTTCGTGGAGCGCAAGGGCACGGCCATGGGAATCGCCCTGACCGGAACCGGAATCGGAAGTATGATTTTCAATCCACTTGCCAGCAAACTGATTGTGGAATGCGGGTATCAGGCGGCTTACCGCTGGCTGGGACTGATCTGCATCCTGGCTTTGCTTCCGTACATGATTGCCTTCCGTTATCAGCCTTCTGAGATCGGGATGAAGCCGGTGGGCGTGGAAGGGCTGACTGCCGGAAAAGGAGACGAAGAAGCGGTTCATGTGGTCACCGGACTGACCAGAAGCCAGGCCATGCGGCGGCCGGAATTCTATGCGGTGTGTTTTATCGCTTTTGGTCTGAGCGGAACCTGCCAGGGCTTATACAATCATCTGATGGCTTACTTTACCGATGTGGGATTCGGACAGGTAAAAGCCGCTTCCTTCATCAGTATCATCGGTTTTACCCTGGCGGTGGGCAAAGTGGGAGCCGGATGGCTGAATGATAAAATCGGTCTGAAGAAAAGCTATGCCCTGTTGGTGGGGCTGTCAGTTCTGGGGATGATTCTGCTGAATTTTGCCACCAGCGGCGGAATTGCGGTTGTGGCATCTTTCCTCTTTGGGTTTGCCATGGCGTCACCGTTTGTGCTCTCACCGCTTGTGACGACCTATGCTTTTGGTTCCAAAGATTTCGCCAATATTTATGGCACCATCACAATTTTTACCTTCCTGGGGCCAATCCTGATGCCGCCTCTGTCCGGCCTGATTTATGACTGGAACGGAAGTTATTTCTGGGCGTTTGTGGTGTGTACCGTGATTGAAGTGGCGAGTCTGGTGATCGGGCTGGCGCTGCTGAACAGCGGAGGCTACGAGAAAATGAAGGATGCTGTGAAAGAGTAAGACCGGATTTTACGGACTTTGGTGAGCGATACAGAGACTAAAAACGTACAGGTGCAGGGGCTGCGCCGTCATTTTCTCTTGAAAAGGGGATGGTTCTGGGTTACAATAAAAAAGTAATGTATTAAAGGAGGAGAAATCGATGGGTCTAGCAAAGGCAAATTTGTCGGATCAGATCTATGAAATGCTCCGGGAAGATATTGTACATCAGAAAATCAGGTGCGGAGAGAAAATGACGGTGAAAATGCTGGTGGAGCGTTTTCAGGTGAGCGCCACTCCCGTGCGGGAAGCTTTGGTCCGTCTTGCCCAGGAGAAACTGGTGACTTACCATCCGAATGTGGGAGCCAGCGTGATTGAGCTGACGGACGATGATATACGGGAACTTTATGAGTTTGTGGGAGATATCGACAGTCTGGCGATCCGGTACGCGTCCGGCCATCCGAAGAACGGGGAGCTGATCGAGCGGCTGAGAGAGAATCTGCGGGAAGGCAGAGAACTGATGGGCGAGGAGAACGCGGAGATCTGGAACAGAAAAACCAATGAGTTCCACATGTTATTCCTGGAGTACAGCAGAAATTCCAGGCTTGTGGAAGCGGCGGAGCGTGTGCGAAGCCAGCTGGCGATTGTGAGCAATCAATGCGGAAATTTTATGACCCTGCAGGAGCAGATCTGCCAGTTTCACGACCGGATTTTTAAAGCTTACGAGCAGGGCGACGTGAACGAAGCGATGGATCTGATGAAGCAGCACGTGAGCGAATCTCTGATTAAGGAGCAAAGACTCCTGAAGTCAGAGGAAAAATAAGAGCGATACCTTTGTTTTTACGGGAACAAAGGTATTTTTTTTGCAATCATGAGAGAAATCTGGTATAATGAGCTGTATATATGGGATTTTACTGATGCGATAATTTAAGGTATTGAAGTGTGGGAAAAGTATGAAAAATGAATTTAAATTACGAGGACAGTTGAAGAAATTTATGCGCTGGCCGGTGTTTCTGTCCATTCTTCTCATCGGCGTGAATCTGGGCGTATATTTTCTGGATGTGAGGGCGGGAATTCTGGTCACATTGGCTGTGCTGATCTACATTGCCATTGCGGCAGCCCTGTTCTTTTATAACAAACCAATCATCCTCAATGAATTGATTGATTTCGCCAATCAGTATGATCAGCTGGAACAGAGAATGCTGGAAGACCTGGCGGTTCCCTACGGTCTCGTGAACTCAGAGGGAAAGCTGTTGTGGGGGAATGTCAAACTCATGGAAATGCTGGGAAAGGACAAGGTGAAGAAAAGCCTGACTTACCTGTTCCCGGAGATCACCGAGGACAATCTGCCCCAGGGAAAACAGTGTGCCGAGATCGAGGTTTCCTACGAGGAACGGATTTTTAATGCCGTAATGCACCAGATTTCTCTGGAAGAGCTGGTGAATAAGACCGGCTTTCTGGAGGCGGTGGGAGAGAAGCCTTTCATTTACGCCATGTACCTGTTCGATGTGACGGAACTGAGTACTTATAAGAAAAAGATCGAAGAGGACAGGCTGGTGATTGCCGAGGCTTATCTGGACAATTATGACGAGGCTCTGGAAAGTGTGGAGGAAGTACGCCGGGCGCTGCTGATCGCGTTGATTGACCGGAAGATCACCAAGTATTTCGCGAATTACGGCGGGCTGGTGCGCAAGCTTGAGAAAGACAAATATTTCCTGATCATGAAAATGTCTTCGCTGAAAAAACTGCAGGAAGAGCGGTTCCATATTCTGGATGAAGTGAAGACGGTCAACATCGGCAATGAGATGTCGCTGACCCTGAGTATTGGAATCGGCGTCAACGGCGCGACTTACGGGCAGAGTTACGAGTATTCCAGAGTGGCCATGGAGATGGCTCTGGGTCGGGGCGGAGATCAGGTGGTTATTAAGAATGGAAATAATATCACCTATTTCGGCGGAAAGACTCAGCAGATGGAGAAGGCCACCCGTGTGAAGGCCCGTGTGAAAGCCCAGGCGCTCTCAGAGATCATCAGCACCAAGGAACGTGTGGTGGTGATGGGGCATAAGATCACGGATGTGGATGCCTTCGGAGCGGCTGTGGGAATCTACCGGGCTGCCAAAACGCTTGGACGGCCGGCTCATATTGTCGTCAATGATCCCACGACATCCATCCGGCCGCTGATGGCCGGTTATCTGGAGAATCAGGATTACGAGCCGGATATGTTTGTCACAAGCGCGGAAGCGAAAGAGATGGTGGATCAGAGTACGGTGGTTGTGGTGGTGGATACCAACAAGCCCAGTTATACCGAGTGCGAGGATCTGCTGTATATGACGAAGACGATTGTGGTTCTGGATCATCACCGCAGAGGCAGCGAGGTGATTCAAAACGCGGTGCTGTCTTATGTGGAGCCTTATGCTTCCTCTGCCTGCGAGATGGTTGCGGAGATCCTCCAGTACATGTCGGATGGCATTCGGATCCGAAGCCTGGAGGCAGACAGTATGTATGCGGGAATTATCATTGATACCAACAACTTCCTGTCGAAAGCCGGGGTGAGAACTTTCGAGGCAGCGGCGTTTCTGCGCAGATGCGGCGCGGATGTGACGCGGGTGCGCAAGATGCTCCGGGATGACCTGGCGTCCTATAAGGCGCGGGCTGCGGCGATCCGCAACGCGGAGATTTATAAAGACAGTTTTGTCATGGGAATCTGCCCCAGCGAAGGGCTGACAAGCCCGACGGTGGTGGGCGCTCAGGCGGCCAATGAACTTCTGGATGTGGACGGAATCAAGGCATCCTTTGTACTGACCAGCTATCACAATGTGATTTATATCAGCGCGCGATCCATTGATGAGGTCAATGTCCAGGTGATCATGGAGAAACTGGGCGGCGGCGGACACATGAATGTGGCGGGCGCCCAGGTCAGCGGCTACACCATGAAGGAAACTTTGGACATGATAAAAAATATTATTGATGAGATGCAAGGACAAGGAGAACTGTAATGAAAGTAATATTGCTGCAGGATGTGAAATCTCTGGGGAAAGCCGGAGATATTGTAAATGTGAGCGACGGTTATGCGAGAAATATGATTCTTCCCAAAAAGATGGGTGTGGAGGCGACTCCCAAGAATCTGAATGATCTGAAGCTGAAGAAAGCCAACGAGGAGAAAATCGCCCAGGAAAATTATGAGGCGGCAGTGGCGTTCGCAAAAGATCTGGAAGATAAAGAAGTGACGGTGAAACTGAAAGTGGGCGAAGGCGGAAAGATTTTCGGCTCTGTGTCTACGAAAGAGATTTCCGAAGCCGCGAAAGAGCAGCTGAACCTGGATATTGATAAGAGAAAGCTTCAGCTTCCTTCACCGATTAAAGTTTTGGGAGTGACGCAGGTACCGGTGAAACTTCATCCGAAGGTTACCGGACAGCTGAAAGTTTTTGTAAAAGAAGCATAGAAGAGTAGGAGGAAGGCTGTATGGAAGAGGCTCTGATCAAGAGAATACTGCCAAACAGCCCGGAAGCGGAACAGTCGGTGATCGGATCCATGATCATGGACCGGGAGGCAATTCTGGTTGCCTCGGAGATTCTCACAGGGGAAGATTTTTATCAGAACCAGTACGGAATTATTTTCGATACCATTGTGGAATTGTGCAATGAGGGGAAACCGGTAGACCTGATCACCCTTCAGGACCGCCTCCGGGAAAAAGATCTGCCTCCGGATATCAGTGACATGGAATACGCCAGGGATCTGCTGGAATCGGTTCCGACCTCGGCGAATGTAAAATACTATGCTCAGATCGTGAGCGAAAAGGCGATGCTTCGCCGGCTGATCAAAGTAAGCGAAGAGATTGCCAATACCTGTTATCTGGATAAACAGGGAACAGAAGAAATCATGGAGGAGACGGAAAAGAAGATTTTTCACCTTCTCCAGCGCAGGACGACCAGCGATTACGTGCCGATTCAGCAGATTGTGCTCAATGCGGTGAGCAACATTGAGAAAGCATCCAAGACCAAAGGAAATGTGACAGGACTTCCCACGGGATTTGTGGATCTGGACTATAAGACATCCGGTTTCCAGAACTCGGATCTGATTCTGATCGCGGCCAGGCCATCCATGGGAAAGACTGCGTTTACGCTGAATATCGCGCAGTATATGGCGGTGAAAAAGAATATTACCGTGGCGATCTTCAGTCTGGAGATGTCCAAAGAGCAGCTGGTCAACCGTCTTCTCGCCAGTGAGTCCCGAGTGGATTCCCAGACTCTGCGGACAGGAAATCTGAAAGATGAGGACTGGACAAAACTGGTGGAAGGAGCGGATATCATCGGACGTTCCAATCTGATTATCGATGATACGCCGGGAATCTCTGTGGCGGAGATGCGATCCAAGTGTCGGAAATACAAACTGGAGCAGAATCTCGGTATTATTTTCATCGATTACCTGCAGCTGATGGGAGGAAGCGGCAGAACGGATTCCAGACAGCAGGAGATCTCGGACATTTCCCGTTCCCTGAAGGCTTTGGCCAGAGAACTGAATGTTCCGGTGGTGGCCCTGTCACAGCTGAGCCGTGCCGTGGAGCAGAGGACGGATCACCGGCCGATTCTCTCGGATCTTCGTGAATCCGGAGCCATTGAGCAGGATGCGGACGTGGTGATGTTTATTTACCGGGATGATTACTATCACAAGGATACCGCGAAGCCGGGCGTGGCGGAGATCATCATTGCCAAACAGCGAAACGGCCCCATCGGAACGGTGGAGCTGGTATGGCTTGCGAAGTATACACAGTTCGTCAATATGAAAAAGTGACAGAGAATTTGTCGAAGAGATTTCGTTGCAATCTCCCCGGGCTTTGTTATAATATTGCCTGAGGAGTGATCGTATGGGAGAAGAGCGTTACACGGTCTCACAGGCGGCGGAGCTGGCGGGTGTAAAGTCTTATGTACTGAGATACTGGGAGGAAGAACTGAACCTGCGGATCGCCCGCAATGAGATGGGGCATCGTTACTACACACGATACGATATTCAATTATTTCTGAATATAAAAGAGCTAAAGAAAAGGGGATTACAGTTGCGGGCGATCCGTGAGGTAATCCCCCGTATTTATCATCAGGCTCCGGGGAGCCCCTACAGCAGAATTCAGCTTCTGACGACCGCGAAAGAGGGAGAAACCGGAAGCGTGCTGTCAAAGGCGCAGATAACACAGGATCGTCTGCAGGAATTTCAGATGATTCTGGACAAGCTGATTACCCTGGGCCTGCAGGAGAAGAACCAGGAGGAAAGCCGCTGCCGAAGGCTGGACGAATCGATCCGCTCGCACCAGAAGGCAAGGCGCGAGGCTGCGGCCACAGAGGAAAAGAAGAGCCGGAAGAGGCTGACGCGCAGAGAATCCGCGGAATAGAAAAAGAGGCTGGACACCTGCGGTGAGTCAGCCTCTTTTTTCCACGCAAAAACGGCTGCTTTGCGCAGCCGTCTGCTTTTCTCATTATTCGCCCGGAACGATTGCCTCGGTAGGACATGCGTCTGCACAAGTTCCGCAGTCTACACAAGCATCAGCGTCGATCACGTATTTGTCTTCTCCCTGGGAGATAGCCTCAGATGGACATTCTGCTTCGCAGGTTCCACAGCTTACACATTCGTCAGTGATTACGTATGCCATAGTGATATCCTCCTTTTTTAAAACTTATTAACCTTCTTGGCTAATCCCATTCTAATATATCCAAGATCAGAATACAAGGGGAATTTTCAGAAAAAGTGTACGAAAAACAATGCAAGGATGACTTGATTCCTGACGGAAAAGATTATATAATAAGACGGACATATTTGATTATTTTTGTACAAAAAAGGAGGTAACGATCATGGCACAGGTATCCAAAGATATGCTGATCGGAGAACTGCTCCGTGTGGATCCGAACGTTGCGCCGATTCTGATGCGCGCCGGTATGCACTGCCTGGGCTGCCCGTCTTCTCAGATGGAGTCTCTGGAAGAGGCGGCTATGGTTCACGGTCTGGATGTAAATGTTCTTGTGGCACAGATTAATGATTTTCTGGCCAACAGATAAGAGCAGAAAAATATGCAGGGCAAACTGCCATCGGCAGTTTGCCCTTTGTGTTTGAGTCTGGACTATAATTCTGAGAGCTGCTGGAGAGCGTTCTGGGAGAGGATTACTTCCTCATGTTCCATCAGATGTGCTTCTCCGGCATTGGAGAATACTCTTCCCCTGCCATATTCAGAAAGAATGTTGCATACTTTGTTGAACTCTTCCGGTGTGTTGGAAGACTGGTGAAGTACCAGCTGGTAACAGCCGCTTTGGCTGTCTTTGTAAAGGGCGTTCACGCCCTCGTAGAACTGTCCCAGACTGTGGGCGGCCTCTATGATCACGTCCAGATCCGGGAACTGATAGAGGTAGACCAGATTAACCGGCGAAGCTTCTTCCTTGGGAGCGGCTGCCTGGGAAGCATTCTTTGCTTCCGGCTTTTTGCCGGCATTCTTGGTCCGGGCCTCATAAAGTTTCTGGAAAATATCAATAATGCTGTCTGCACCATCCAGCTGAAGGACTGTATCGTTGGCGCCGGAAGAAGGAGCGAACTTGGAAAAACGGGTATCCAGCTCCTCCGGATCCTCCACCTTGGTGATGATCAGGAGAATGGTCTCGGAATTGAGAGGGATCGCCTCAATCATCAGAGGGATGTTATCCGCCTCGAAACCGAACTGGGCATGAGCCTGCTGCATCATATCACGGAAGAGAGACTTTGCTTTCTCTGTTCCATAAGCCAGCTCGCTTAAACGGATCTGGTGGTTTTCCAGGTCTTCTCTGGTCAGTGTACAGCGAATCTGATTGTCATTCACTTTTTCTATTTTCATAACATCACATCCTGTTCTTAGTCCATGACTCGAAACAATTCTTTCATGTTATGGGATCTCACTGTTATTATATAACACATATCTTTTGGATGTAAAGTAAATCAGGAAACCAATTTATAAAATAAATGGAAAGAATCCGGAAAAATTTGCACAAATTGTATAAAAGAGTTGAAATACAGAAAAATCCGAGTATAATGGAATTCAGAAAAAGATGTGATGCGGCGGAGAGAAGAAAACAGAAACATCAAAGTTGCATAATAATACATCAAAACATTCCAAAACATATCTGACAGGGAAGCTTCGAATTCCCGGTCAATAATCTCTGAAATTTCTTACAGTGTTCTTACTGTGAATAAAATTCCCCATTTTATTTTTCGCTTTGTCATATCTTTTTCAGGAACCTGCAGTGTTTTCTAAATCATTATTCCGGGAAAGGAGGTCTTTTCATTTAAAATATGTCACGAAAACAGGATAAGCCTCTGAAAAAAGAACTGGAAAGTTATCAGGAGGCAGGTGTCGCCCTGTGGCTTGACGGGCGGCCGAGTACACCGAAAAAGATTGTGAAGGCCCACAGGATCGCAGAAGACGGGGTATACATGCGAGATTATGTGGAGGACGAGAAAGGAGAGATAAAAGGGATTAAATTTGACTTTATTAAAAAAGAAATAAAATAAGACAAAGAAAGGCCTGCAAAGGATCGTAAAGTCCCCTTGATACATGACCCCTTTGCGGGCTTTTCGCACGGCATAAAAATTACGAAAAAGTTACAAAAAAATGACAGAAATATATAAAAAAACGATAAAATGACAAATTTCATGCTGACGAAACCGAAAAATATGGTATAATGAGTGCACATGTATGCAATCCAGCCCAATGGGCTGCTCCGCTATGCGGAGATTATACCTGCAGCGCAGTTATGACACCAGGAGGTAAAATCATGAGAAGAAAAGGGACACCGATTTTGATTGTTCTGCTGCTGATTTTTGTGGTCGGCGTAGCAGGCGTCATAACGATGTACATCCAAAAACATACTCCTTCCAAGGAGGAGATGGATAAGAGCGAGTATTACGGGATCACAGCTCAGAATGAGCTTCCTCTCGTGTTTGAGACAGAGATTCTGGAGACCAGGGGACTGTTGGAGGATGGAACCGCTTATCTTCCGCTGAGTGTGGTGAATCAGTATCTGAATTTGAAATTTTACTGGGCCGAGGATGAGCAGGAGATCTTTTACGCGCATCCTGAGGAGCTGGAGAAGGTTTCACCGGAAGATGGAGACGGACGAGTGCTCCTCTATGAGGACCAGGTTTATTTATCTGTGGATTTTGTGAAGGAATATACCGATATGGACGCGCAGCTTTATGAAAATCCCCAGAGGCTGGTTGTCAATTACCGGTTTGACCATTCGGTTGTGACGGCCAAGGAAGAAGATTTCGTCCGGTATCAGGGCGGAATCAAGAGTGAGATTCTGACTTCTGTCCAGCCCGGCGATGAGATGTGGCTGATGGAGGAATATGAGAACTGGAGCCAGGTGGCCACAGCCGACGGATACATTGGCTATGTTCCGAAAAAGATCCTGAGCGAGCCAAAAGAGTCCGGCCGGGAGGTACGGGATACCCAGGAAGATTATACCAATATTCAAAAAGAAGAGACCATCAACATGGTTTGGCATCAGGTGACTTCAAGAGCGGCCAATGCGTCCTTTGACAAAGATATGGCGAAGGTGACGGGAGTCAACGTAGTTTCTCCCACCTGGTTTTCCCTGGCCAACAACCGTGGAGATATCAAATCCTATACCAGCAAATCCTATGTGCAGAAAGCTCATAAAAAGGATATGGAAGTGTGGGGATTGATCGATAATTTCGATGAAGACGTCAGTACGCTGGATGTGATGTCCAGTTCTGCCGCCAGGGCGCGGGTGATCCGGCAGCTTATGACAGCGGCTGAAAACTGCGGGCTGGATGGAATCAATGTGGATTTCGAGACCATGACAGAGGAAACCATTCCGCATTTTCTGGAGTTCCTGCGGGAGCTTTCCATTGAATGCCGGACCAGAGGATTGGTTCTGTCCGTAGACAATCCGCCGCCTCAGGATTACACATCCTATTACAATCGCAAAGAGCAGGCCTCGGTGGCGGACTATATAGTGGTGATGGGGTATGACGAACACTATAACGGTTCGGAGACTGCCGGATCCGTGGCCTCCCTCCCCTGGGTGGTGGAAGGTCTTGAGGATACACTGAAAGAAGTGCCGGCGGAGAAAATCATCCATGGAATTCCTTTCTACACGAGACTGTGGAAAACCAGGGCAGGCATTGTGTCCAGCGAAGCGATTTCCATGACACAGGCGGAAGAGGTAATTAAAGTTCATAACGTAGAGACTTACTGGAATAAAGAAGTGCATCAGAACTACGGGAAATATGAAGATGGGAACGATGTATATGAAATCTGGCTGGAAGATGCGGATTCGATTGCCGAGAAAGTGCAGCTGGTGCCCAAGTATCAGCTTGCCGGTGTGGCGTCCTGGAAGTTGGGCTTTGAGGATTCCGGAATCTGGAAGGTGATCACGAAAAATCTAAAAGCCGAGTAAAGAGAAGAAAGGGGTTAATCATGGTACAAGAGGCATTTAAGACGAAATTGATGGGCGGTTACGACAAAGACGACGTGCAGGAGCAGATGCAGCGGATGCGGGATGAAGCAATGGACGAGCAGGCCCGGTTAAAGAGGGTCATTGCGGAGAAAGATGCCCGGATTGCGGAACTGAACAAACGTCTGGAGCTGAAAGAACAGCAGCAGGAACGCATGGAGGAGGAAATCAAGAACAAATATCAGGTTTACATTGACAAGTATGACAGCATTGCAAAGCTGGTGTTTGACGCGCAGATACGGTCGGACGATATGCTGCAGAAGACAACGGAAGAGTGCGACAAAATGCGTAAGAAAACCTGGGCGGAGTGCAGCCGGATCCGTGAAGACGCGGAGGAAGAGGCACGCAGAACCATCGATTCCATTCAACAGGAAGTGGATGATAAGCTGGCAGAAGGGAAAAAGCGCTACGTGGCTGTACAGAACGAGCTCAATGAAATCGTGGAGCTGATCAATCAGGCGCAGAAGAGGTTCATGGCGTCCTACAAAGAGGTTCATAATATCATCAATACCATGCCGGAGTCCCTCAGCGATATGGAATGTGAGGAAGAACCGGAAAGCGAAGAAGTATAACATGCTAAAGACACCTTTTGGGTCATATACTGAATGGAACAGACCCAAGAGGTGTTTTTTGAATTGAAGAAAAAATTGCTGGAACTGGGGATGGGGATTCTCCTGCTGCTCTGTTTTCTGGCGCTTTCCAGAGAGGCGGCTCTCGTGACCGGGAAGGCGGCCAGGGAAGTGATTGTCGTGGATGCCGGTCACGGAGGGAGGGATCCCGGCATGGTGGGGGTAGATGGGCTGGAGGAAAAAGGGCTGAACCTTGCCATTGCTGTGAAGCTGCGGGAGAATCTGGAAGAGCGGGGATATCAGGTGGTGATGACCCGTGAATCTGACGAAGGTCTCTATCAGGAAAATGCCGGGAATCGAAAGGCGCAGGATCTGCAGAATCGCTGTGCGCTGATTGCCCGGACACAGCCGGCGCTGACTGTGAGTATTCATCAGAACAGTTACAGCGATTCGGATGTGAAGGGACCGCAGGTGTTTTATTATGAGCATTCTGTTCAGGGAGAGAAGCTGGCTTCCTGTATCCAGGAACAGCTGAACACACAGTTGGAGGTGGAACGCCCCCGCGCCGTCAGGGGGAATGACGCCTACTATCTGCTGAAAAAAGGAGACGGTGTGATCAACATTGTGGAGTGCGGATTCCTTACCAATCCTGAGGAGGCAGAGAAACTGCAGACAGAGGAGTATCAGGAGCAGATCGCCAGGGCGGTCGCGGATGGAATTGTTCAGTATTTGGACACAGAATAAGCTGTTCAAAATAAGATTTTTTTGGTATACTGACAGGGATAAAAGAGAAGGGGCTGAAGGAGAGATCAGCCCTTTTATGATTGCAGGAGAGGTTCATGCTGGGAATCATTTTTATTTGTGTGTGTATCGCGGTGGGAAGAATATGGACGGAGGCGGCAGAACCGTTGTTTGCGCCGGTATACCGGCGGATCGTCAACCCTGCCTGGATCCGGCTGGTGAGCTGGATTTTTCTGGGGTTTCTGAGCGTGACCTGGCTGGTATATCTGACGGCCTGGCTGTTTCAGGGGGAGCGGCATCCGCTGGCGTACGGCAATGGTATTGTGCTTCCGGTGCTGGCGCTGGCCGCAGGAATCCTGGAATGGCGCAGAAGAGGGAAAAAACAGCCGCGGGTGTGGATCACCGATGGGAGACAATTTCGCAAAGAAAGCGTATTCTTTTTGCTGACCGCTGTTTTCATCGGATGGTGGATGTGGTATGTGTTCCACAGCGCAGAGGGGATTTTGTATACAGGCTATACGGTTTTCAGCGATTTTTCACCCCACACGGCGATGATCCGTTCTTTTTCCTGGGGCAACAATTTTCCTACCCAGTATCCGTATTTCGGCGGGGAAGATGTGAAGTATCATTTCCTGTTTCAGTTTCTGACAGGAAATCTGGAATACCTGGGAATTCCCATGGAAATCGGTTTCGGGCTTCTGGGAACACTGTTTTTCACAGCAATGGCGATTCTGATCTATCTGGTGGCGCAGTGGATTTTCGGGGCATTTTCGGTGGGGGTGCTTGCCGTGGTTCTTCTGTGTTTCCGCAGTTCGTTCTCCTTTTTCCGTTTTGCGTGGGAACATCTCCAGGCAGGAGATTTGTGGGAAACTCTGAGATCCAATACGGAATTTATCGGTTACACAGCCAATGAAAACTGGGGTCTCTGGAACCTGAACGTCTATCTTAACCAGAGACATCTGGCTTTCGGAATGTGCGCGCTGTGTCTGGTTTTGCTGCTGTATCTGCCGGATCTGAGCGCGGTCTGTGAGGGAAAAGAGAAGGGAGCGGCCTGGCTGAAAAAATGCTGGCTGAGCCCGGAGGCCTGGAGAAGCCAGGACTGGAAACGCGCGGTTCTGGCCGGAGGGATTCTGGGCGCCTGCGTCTTCTGGAACGGCGCGATTGTGATCGGAGCGCTTCTGATTCTGGCGGGAGCCGGACTGTTTTCCAGGGCCAAACTGGATTATGCGCTGACTGCCGGGATTACGTTGGCGGCGTCTGCGCTGGAATCTTCCTTTTTCATGGAAGGAAAAAGCGTGGGCATCCAGATTCGGTTCGGTTTTCTGGCGGATTCCGCCACGCTGCCGGGAATATTGGATTATTTACTGGCTCTGTTCGGGATTTTTTTTCCTATGCTGCTGGTGACTGCTTTTTATCTGGACCGTTTGTGCAGATGTCTGCTGCTGGCGTTTTCGCTGCCGCTTGTTTTCGCGTTTTCCGTATCGATGACGCCGGATATTGCAGTGAATCATAAATACGTCATGATCGCCATGATTTTTCTGGGGATTTTTCTGGCCTGGGCCCTGTGGAACCTGTTTCAAAGAAAAGCAGTCGGGAAAGCGGCGGCGGTCTGCCTTGTCTTTCTGCTCACGGCCACTGGAATTTACGATCTGGCAGTGATCTGGAAGGACAATGACACGCAGCATAGTTTTCAGATTTCCCAGGAGGACGATGTGACCCTCTGGCTGAAAGAACACACCGACAGCAAAGATTTGGTTCTCACGCCCCAATACAGTTTCACAAGGGTGACACTATCCGGCGTGATGATGTACTGTGGGTGGCCTTATTATGCCTGGTCCGCCGGGTATCCCACGGACTGCCGGAAGGAGATGACGGTTCGTATTTACCAGGAGACCGAAGAAGAAGCGTTGAGAGATCTGGTGGCGCAGGAGGGGATTACCCTTATTATATATGAAGAAAATATGACGATTGAAGGAGAAGTATGCAGGGAAGAAACCATACGGGAAACGTACCCGCTGGTCTATACTTCGGCAGATGGAACTCTCCGGATTTATCAGACAGAAAGTTGAGAAAATCATGGGCGAAGAAATCTTATATATTGTTATGCCGGCTTATAATGAGGAGGCCAATATTGAAAGGGTAATTGCCCAGTGGCATCCTGTTGTGGAAAAAATCGGCGGAAAAAGCCGGCTGCTGGTCATGGATGACGGCAGCCGGGACCATACCTTTGAAAAACTGAAAGAATGTGAAAAACGCTATCCCCGGTTATTGGGAGTGACGAAGAAAAACGAAGGCCATGGGGCGACGGTTCTGGAAGCCTATCATTACGCAATCGAACACGGCGCGGATTATGTCTTTCAGACCGACTCGGACGGACAGACCGTCCCGGCAGAGTTTTGGGCGCTGTGGGAGAACCGTGGAAAGGGAGGTCTGCACATCGGACAGAGGAAAGCCAGAGAGGATGGGATTTCCCGAATCTTTGTGACCAGGGTTCTGCGGCTGGTTCTGTTTCTGTGTTTTCACGTCTGGGCTTTGGATGCCAACACACCTTTCCGGCTGATGGAGACGCGGGAGCTTCGGCAGGTCCTGGAAAAAATCCCGGAAGGCTTTAATCTGTCCAATGTGGTTATGACGGTGATTTATGAGAAGAAGAAGGCGGTCACCTACTATCCCATTACGTTCCATCCCAGGCAGGGCGGAAAGAATTCCATCAACCTGAAGAAAATCTGCGGGATCGGCTGGCAGGCGGTCAAAGATTTCCGAAAAATCAGCAAGGAGATATGAGGAGGAACGAATTTGAGAAAAAAATGGATTGCCATGGGAATACTGGCGGCAGGAATACTGGCGGCAGCCTGGAGACTGCTGGGGGAAGATTTTTTCAGCTTCTTTGTCTGGTGGCTGATGGTGGGAATACTGGGGCTTTTGACGCAGCCGCTGACGGGCCGTCTGTTTGCGGGATTCGCGGATCGGGGCTGGATGTTCTCAAAGATTTTGGGCTTTTTGATTCCCGGGTATCTCACCTGGGTTCTTGTGGTGGCAGGGGTTCTGCCTTTTACCGGCGCCGTCTGTGTGGGCGTGACAGCATTCTGGGCGGTTTTGATGTTGATTTTGAATTTCCGGGACGCAAAAGAGCGGACATCCGTATTTCCGGAAGGACAGTGGAGTCTGGTCTGTTGGGAGGAGATCCTTTTCCTGTTTTTCTTCCTGATGTGGACTTATCTGGCCGGTTTTCATCCGGAAGCCTACGGTACGGAGAAGTTTATGGACTATGGGTTCATGGAGGCGATGATGCGAAGCACAACGCTTCCGGCCCGGGATCTCTGGTATTCCCAGGAAAATATAAACTATTATTACGGAGGGCAGTATTACGCGGTCTTTCTGACGAAACTGACAGGCACACAGGTGGCGGTGACTTATAATCTGATGCGGACGTTGATTGCCGGTCTGATGTTTGCCTTGCCCTGTTCTCTGGTCTGTCAGCTTCTGAGGGACAGGCTGGGAGGAGATTTCAAAGGGAAAAAACGTCTGGTGCCTCCTTTGGGAGGGCTGTTGGCCGGAATGGCGGTCAGTCTGGCAGGAAATATGCATTATGTGATTTATGCCTGGATCTGGCCGTGGCTGGCAGATCGTGGTCTGGTGGAAGAGCGGGCAGATTACTGGTTTCCGGACGCGACTCGGTATATCGGACACGATCCGGAGACTGCGGACCAGACCATCCACGAATTTCCCTGTTATTCCTTTGTGCTGGGAGATCTGCACGCGCATATGATCAATCTGATTTTTGTGATTCTGCTGCTGGGCATTCTCTATGCCTGGATGCGGCGGCGAAAATCGCAGGCGGAGAGGGAACTGGAAGTGTTCGGAAAGAAACAGATCTGCCGGGAGCTTCTGCAGCCGGGGATTCTCATGCTATACGTATATCTATTGTGGACCAATTACTGGGATTTTGTGATCTACTATGTGGTTACCGGGGGATGCGTTCTCTTTATCAACATCATTACTTACCGCGGAAAAATCCGCCAGGTGCTGACGGTGACTTTTCTGCAGGCCGTGGAAGTGATGGCGGCAGCCATGCTGACTGCGCTGCCGTTTACGCTGACTTTTGAATCGATGACAAAGGGAGTTGCTCTGGCACAGAACCATTCCGCGTTTTATCAGCTCTGTGTGCTCTGGGGCCTGCCGTCTGTTCTGGTGTTGCTCTATGTGATTCAGCTGCTGTGGGGGCGTATGCGGCAGAAGGTTCACACGGATCCTGGGGGGATTTCGGCGCCGGACCTCTACATCCTGGTTCTCGGACTTTGTGCGCTGGGACTGATTTTGATTCCGGAACTGGTTTACGTGAGAGATATCTATGAGAATGGAAGCGCACGGTCCAATACGATGTTTAAACTGACCTATCAGGCTTATCTGATGTTTGCGGATCAGCATGGCATACATTATTTTCCGGCTGATCATTGTGTGCAAAAGAAAAATATGGAAGGCGGCCGGTGTGGTGGGCTTAAGTCTTCTTCTGATGACAACCGGATATTTCGGCAATGCGGTGCGCAACTGGTTCGGACAAGTCTGGGATCCATCCCTTTACGAGGGAATGGATGCCACACGGTTTCTGGAGACAGATTTTCCGGAGGATGCCGCGGCTATCCGTTGGCTGCGGAGAATATTTCAGGAAGTCCCGTGGTACTGGAAGCGGACGGCTACAGTTATACCGGTTACGCGCGGGTGTCCGCGATGACCGGGCTGCCATACGATTCTGGGGTGGTATACGCATCAGCAGCTCTGGAGAGGCGATGACTGGGAGGATCTCAATGTGAAAAGCGCCCAGATCCGGGTCATCTATACGTTTTCGACGGAGTCAAGGGTGCCAAAGCTTCTGGAAGAATACGGAGTGTCCTATATTTTCGTCGGGAGTAAGGAAAGGGAGAAATATGGAGAGGAACTCAACGACGAGAAACTGAAAAGTCTGGGAACGGTGGTCTTTCAGGATGAAACCTACGGAACCTATATCGTGAAAGTCGACAGGTGACGCCTGATTTTGCGTGATTTTTACCTGGATTTGGCGAAATTGTCGGGTCTGCGGGGAAAATAGGCTTTGCAGTTTCTGGAAATTGGAGTATAATGGAGTCACCGATATAATTTTTAGAAAACGGAGGTAAACGTTATGTTAGTATCTGCTACGGAAATGTTAAAAAAAGCAAAGAGCTGAGTCATTATGCGGTGGGGACAGTTTAACATCAATAACCTGGAGTGGACAAAAGCCATCCTTCTGACGGCTCAGGAAAACAACTCCCCGGTGATTTTGGGTGTTTCTGAGGGCGCCGGAAAATATATGGGCGGCTATAAAACAGTAGTGGGCATGGTGAATGGTATGCTGGAAGAACTGAACATTACGGTTCCGGTTGCTCTTCATCTGGATCATGGTTCCTATGAACACTGCTATAAATGTATGGATGCAGGATTCTCCTCTGTTATGTTTGACGGATCTCATTATCCGATCGAAGAAAATGTTGCAAAGACCACAGAGCTGGTTGCGGAAGCACACAAAAGAGGCATCTCCATCGAGGCGGAAGTTGGTTCCATCGGAGGAGAGGAAGACGGCGTTGTGGGAATGGGCGAATGCGCGGATCCGAAGGAGTGCAAAGGCGATTGCGGATCTGGGTGTTGATTTCCTGGCAGCAGGTATCGGTAACATTTCACGGAAAATATCCTGCAAACTGGCAGGGGCTTTCCTTCGAGACACTGGATGCGATTCAGCAACTGACCGGAGAGCTTCCTCTGGTTCTTCACGGCGGCACTGGAATTCCGGCAGATATGATCAAGAAAGCGATCTCCTGGGAGTTGCGAAGATCAATGTAAATACCGAGTGTCAGCTGGCATTTGCGGCTGCTACCCGTGAATACATCGAGGCGGGAAAAGATCAGCAGGGCAAAGGTTACGATCCCCCGTAAACTTCTGGCTCCTGGATTTGACGCAATCAAAGCAACAGTAAAAGAAAAAATGGAACTGTTCGGCTCTATCGACAAAGCCTGAGAACAGATTTTGAGACGGCGTGCGGCACGCGGGGAATTTCCCCGCGGCGCACGCCTTTTCTTTTTGCGGGAAACCGTGCTCCTGTGAACATAGAAACGGCACTTTGCAAGGAATGCATTGCGGTGAGGCGGAAACGCGGCGCGGCTTTGCTCTGCGGGCGGCCGCAGTCTTCAGGGCTTTGCCGGGGCGGAGAAAATGGGTTAGAATAAGAGACGAAGTAGACAGACGGCTTAGACAGGAGAGATAAGATGAAGACGATCATACGAAGAATTGATTCACAACATCCCCAGAAGGAGATTATTGAAGAGGCGGGGGCCATACTCGAAGAGGCGGTCTGGTGCGTTTCCCACGGAGACAGTCTACGGACTGGGCGGCGACGCGCTGGACGCGAAAGCTTCCGAAAAAATATACGCGCAAAAGGAAGACCGTCGGACAATCCGCTGATTGTACATATTGCCCGCATGGAAGATCTGGACCGGGTTGTGCAGTCTGTGCCGGAGAAGGCGAGGATCCTGGCCAGGAGATACTGGCCGGGGCCGCTGACCATGATTCTTCCGAAATCTTCCGCGGTTCCGTATGAGACGACGGGGCGGGGCTGGAGAGCGTGGCAGCTCCGCTATCCCAGCCATCCGGTGGCGCAGGCGCTGATTCTGGCAGGCGGCGGTTTCGTGGCAGCCCCAAGTGCCAATACTTCCGGCAGGCCGAGTCCCACTACGGCGGCTCATGTGGAGGAGGATTTGAGCGGAGCGGTGGACATGATCCTGGACGGCGGCCAGGTGGGAATTGGAATTGAGTCCACCATTGTGGATTTCACAGAGACGGTGCCTACCGTACTGAGGCCCGGGGTATATTTCTCTGGAGATGCTGCGGGAGCAGCTTGGCGAGTGAAGATGGACCGGGGGCTTCTGAAGAACAACGGCAGTCAGCACCCGAAGGCGCCCGGTATGAAATACCGTCATTACGCGCCGAAAGCGGAGCTGACGATTGTGGAAGGCAGTACCGGCCAGGTGGTGGATTACATTAACCGGAAAGCCAGGGGCGCCGCAAGGCGCGGAAAGAAGATCGGAATCATCGGGACCAGTGAGACGGTCTCTCTCTACGAGAGCGGACTGGTGCGGTGTATCGGAAGCCGAGAGGATGAGGCAAGCATTGCGCTGCACCTTTATGAAGTTCTCCGGGATTTCGATCAGTACGATGTGGAGGCCATTTACTCAGAGGCTTTTGATACCCGAAAATGGGGCAGGCAATCATGAACCGTCTGTTGAAAGCCGCCGGACACCGGGTGGTCCGGGCGGAAGAATAGAGAACATAAGGAGGATATGACAATGCTGGCAATCGGCTGTGATCATGGTGGATTTGAACTGAAACAGGAAATTTTAAAACATTTGGATGAGAGAGGCATCGTCCTGGAAGGATTTCGGCTGTCACAGCACAGAGTCTGTGGACTATCCGTTTTATGCCAAAGAAGTGTGCCGTGCGATTCAGGAGGGCGTGTGTGATCAGGGGATTCTGATCTGCGGTACGGGGATCGGCATCTCCATCACCCGCGAACAAACAGAAAGGGATCCGCGCGGCGCTGTGTACCGACTGTTTATGGCGGAGGCAACCCGTCAGCACAACGATGCCAATATCCTTGCCCTCGGGGGAAGGGTTGTGGGTCCGGGGCTGGCCTGCAAGATTGTGGATACGTTTCTCGACACTCCTTTTTCCGGCGATGAGAGACATGTCCGCAGAATCCGCATGATGGAAGAAGACTGACCGTTGACAGAAGACAGAGAGAGGGATTATGGCGAAAAAAATTTTAAAGCGTTCCGGCTATATTACCTGGGACGAGTATTTTTATGGGGGTGGCGCAGCTTTCCGGCATGCGTTCCAAAGATCCCAATTCCCAGGTGGGGGCCTGTATTGTGAGCCAGGACAATAAAATTCTTTCCATGGGATACAACGGATTTCCCATCGGCTGTTCTGACGATGACTTTCCCTGGGCGAGGGAAGGAGATCCGCTGGAGACCAAGTATCTCTATGTGACCCACAGTGAGCTGAACGCGATTCTGAATTACCGTGGCGGAAGTCTGGAGGGAGCCAAACTTTATGTGACGCTTTTCCCCTGCAATGAATGTGCCAATGCAATTATCCAGGCGGGCATTAAGACCATCGTTAACGCCAATGACAAATACGCCGGAACCGCGTCTGTGATCGCGTCCAAGAAAATGCTGGACGCCGCGGGGGTGAGATACTATCAGTACAACGCAACAGGGCGGAAAATCGAGATTACCTTGTAGATTATTCTTGACATTTGAAAAGTTTTTTCATAGAATGATCTTTAACGTAATAAGTCAGAGGCGATGAAGAGAATAGAACATTGTCCGTGATCTTCAGAGAGGGATTCATCTGGTGTGAGAGTCCTGTGAGCGGCAGTGGAACCGGCCTTGGAGCCTTCCTGTGAAAGCGGGACGTACACCGGCGATAACGGGAAAATAAGAGCACAAAGAGGCAGAACTTTTTGTGAATCAGGGTGGTACCGCCGAAAGCCTTCGGTCCCTCGATGGAGGGATCAAAGGCTTTTTTTATTGCGGGAAAGATCTGAATAACAGTTTGGTAAAAGGAGAAGAGAACATGGCAAAGGAAAAGAAACTTGTTGAGGCAATCACCTCTATGGAGGAAGATTTCGCGCAATGGTATACAGATGTGGTGAAGAAAGCAGAGCTGGTGGACTATACCAGCGTCAAAGGCTGCATGGCGATCAAGCCGGCCGGCTACGCGATCTGGGAAAACATTCAGCATGAACTGGACCGCCGGTTCAAAGAAACCGGGGTGGAGAACGTGTACATGCCGATGTTCATCCCGGAGAGTCTGCTGCAGAAAGAAAAAGATCATGTGGAGGGATTCGCCGCCGGAGGTGGCCTGGGTTACCCACGGCGGACTGGAACCGCTTCAGGAAAGACTTTGTGTACGCCCGACTTCAGAGACACACTAGATCGCGTGTTTTTACGCGAGAAACATTCATTCTCACCGGGATCTGCCGAAGGTATACAACCAGTGGTGTTCTGTGGTTCGCTGGGAGAAGACCACGAGACCGTTCCTTCGTTCCCGGGAGTTCCTGTGGCAGGAGGGGCATACAGCCCACGCAACTGCTCAGGAAGCTGAGGAACGTACCATTCAGATGCTGAATGTATATGCGGATTTCTGTGAGGAGGTTCTGGCAATTCCCGGTAATCAAGGGACGCAAGACGGACAAGGAGAAATTCGCCGGCGCGGAGGCAACCTACACCATCGAATCCCTGATGCATGACGGAAAAGCGCTTCAGTCCGGAACCAGCCATAACTTCGGGGACGGATTCGCCAAAGCGTTTGGAATTCAGTATACGGACAAAGACAATACCCTGAAATATGTTCATCAGACTTCCTGGGGAATGACCACCCGTATGATCGGCGCGATCATCATGGTTCACGGGGACAACAGCGGCCTGGTGCTGCCGCCGAGAATCGCTCCGGTTCAGGCAATGGTGATTCCGATCCAGCAGAAGAAAGAAGGCGTGCTGGAGAAAGCCCGGGAGCTGCAGGCGGTTCTGAAAGAAGCCGGAATCCGCGCGAGACTGGATGACAGTGATAAGAGTCCGGGATGGAAGTTCTCCGAACAGGAGATGAGAGGAATCCCGGTTCGGATCGAGTGCGGCCCCCAAAGATATCGAGAATGGGCAGGCGGTGATTGTGCGCAGAGATACCAGAGAGAAGATTCCGGTGGAATTCGCGCAGCTGGCAGAGAAAGTGAAAGAAACACTGGATGTGATCCATCATGATATGCTGGAGAGAGCAAGAGCTCATAGGGATGCCCACACCTATGAAGTGACAGATTATGAAGAATTTAAAAAGACCATCGAGGAGAAACCTGGTTTTGTAAAAGCGATGTGGTGCGGATGCCAGGAGTGTGAGGACAAGATTAAAGAAGATACACAGGCGACCTCACGTTGTATTCCATTCCACCAGGAACAGCTTTCCGACCGCTGTGTCTGCTGCGGAAAACCTGCGAAAAAGATGGTTTACTGGGGAAAAGCATATTAAATGAGACTGACCATTCCCCCAAAAGTATCGGAGATTCTGGATATTCTCCACAGTCATGGCTATGAGGCCTATGCGGTGGGCGGCTGTGTGCGGGACAGCATCCTGGCCCGCACGCCGGACGACTGGGATATTACCACCTCTGCAAACCCGGAGGAGGTCAAAGGCCTGTTCCGCAGAACCGTAGATACGGGGCTGCAGCATGGGACGGTCACAGTCCTGCTCGGGGAGGAAAGCTTTGAGGTGACAACCTATCGTCTGGATGGAGAGTATGAGGATTCCCGTCATCCCAGGGAAGTGACGTTCACTTCCAGTCTGCAGGAGGATCTGAAGCGGAGAGATTTCACCATCAACGCCATGGCGTACAACCGGCAGGAAGGGCTGGTGGATTTCTTCGGCGGTATGGCAGATCTGCAGAGAAAAGTGATCCGGGCCGTCGGTGATCCAAAAGAACGGTTTTCGGAAGACGCGCTGCGCATCATGCGGGCGGTCCGTTTCAGCGCCCAGCTGGGCTTCTCCATTGAGAGGAAGACCTACGAAGCGCTGCGGGAGCTTGCCCCCAGTCTGGTGCACATCAGCGCGGAACGGATTCAGACCGAACTGGTCAAGCTTTTGCTGTCGGAGCATCCGGAATATCTGGAAGCTGCCTGGCAGACCGGAATTACCCGGGTGATTCTTCCGGAGTTTGACGCTATGATGGAGACGCCGCAGAACAGTCCGCATCACTGTTACGATGTGGGGCATCACACCCTGGAAACTCTGCGGGCAGTTCCGCCGAATAAGGTACTGCGCCTTACCATGCTGCTCCATGATGTGGGAAAACCTGTTGTCCGTACGACGGACGCGGAGGGCAGAGATCATTTTAAAGGCCATGATGTTCTGGGTGAACGGATGGCTGGTGAGATTCTGAGAAGGCTGAAGCTGGATAATGATACCATTTCAACGGTAAAACGGCTGATTCGCTGGCATGATTACCGTCCGGTGAATGTGGCGAAAAGTATCCGCCGGGCCATCAACAAAGTGGGAGAGGACCTCTTCCCGCTGCTGCTGCAGGTTCAGAGAGCGGACGCCATGGCAAAAAGCCCGGTGGTAAGGGAACAGACTTTGAAGTATCTCTCTGAGATTCAGGAAATCTATGAGAACATTCTGGAGGAACAGCAGTGTGTCTCTTTGCACACGCTGGCCGTATCCGGAAAAGATCTGATCGGCATGGGAATGAAGCCGGGCAGAGAGATCGGCGAGATGCTGGATTTCCTTCTGGAAAAGGTTCTGGATGAACCGGATTATAATAAAAAAGAATATCTGATGACACTGGCCAGACGCCGGCTCGAAAGCCTCGGCCGATGAGACCTGGCAGCAGTGGCATACAATACCAGTCCCCCTCATAAGATAGAAGGTACAAAAATGTGAGGGGGATTTGCTTTTGTATGATCGGGGACTGAGCGTACTGGAACAGTATAGTCTGACGGCAAAGAGCAGTTACCGGGGAAGAGGCGCTTTGCTGTGTCAGACAGAGAAAGGACTGCTGCTTCTGCGGGAATTTCATGGATCTGCCAGAAGGCTGGAGAAACAAAGAGAGATTCTTCTGCAGGTACAAAGGCAGAGCAGGGAAAAAGTGGATCAGATTCTGGTCAATCAGGACGGGGAGCTGATCAGTGTGGACAAAGAGGGGATTCCCTATATTGTGAAGACATGGTATGAGGGAAGAGAATGCGATACCCGGTGCCGGGAGGATGTGATCCGAAGTGTGGAGGCACTGGCGAGATTACATAATGTCATGAAACTGCCTGTCTGCGAAATGTATCTGGCAGAATCTCTGGATCAGGAATATCAAAGGCACAATGCCCAGCTTCGCCGGATTCAGAAATTTATCCGGAAAAAAGGCGTGGAGAATGAGTTTGAGCAGATTTATCTCTCCAGCGTGGAGTGGTTCCTGGAAAGGGGAAGGCAGGCGGCGGAAAATCTGGAACGGTCCGGTTACCGGGATCTGCGCCGGTCAGCGATCGAGGAGGGAACAGTCTGTCACGGGGAGTACAATCAGCACAATGTTCTGATGCTGCGCGGCAGTACAGCGGTGACAAATTTTGAGAAATGGTCCTTTGACGTGCCGACAGCGGATCTGTATCGTTTCATGCGTAAAGTCCTGGAAAAAAATAACTGGGATGTTCAGCTGGCCAGGGAGATGCTCCGGGCGTATCACAGGCAGAGAAAACTGAGCTGGGAGGAGATCGAAAATCTGCGGATCCGTTTTTCCTATCCGGAAAAATACTGGAAGCTTGGAAACTATTATTTTACTCACCGGAAAAGCTGGGTGTCCGGCAAAAACATAGAGAAAATACAGAAGCTTGCGTCTCAGAAAGATCTGTGGCGGGATTTTGAGAAAAAATGTTTCGGGAATTGGGAAATCTAATTGGTTTTTTGCTGTATTTGTTATATAATTAGAAAGGCATAAGGATTTATCAGAAGACGAGACAAAGTTACCAAGAACAATTATCATAGGAGGTACCAGCATGGATTATAAAGAAGTATATCAGGAATGGTTGGAAAACCCATACTTCGATGAAGACACCAAGGCGGAGCTTCAGAGCATCGCGGGAAATGATCAGGAGATTAAAGAACGTTTTTACATGGATCTGGAATTCGGAACCGCAGGTCTTCGCGGAGTGATTGGCGCAGGTACAAACCGTATGAATATCTATGTGGTCCGCAAGACGACACAGGGACTGGCAAATTATATCCTGTCCGTGGGAAAGGAAGCGCAGGGTGTGGCGATTGCCCATGATTCCCGCCATATGTCACCGGAGTTCGCTCAGGAGGCGGCTCTGTGCCTGGCGGCAAACGGAATCAAGGCTTATATTTTCGAGTCTCTCAGACCCACACCAGAGCTGTCCTTCGCTGTACGAAAGCTGGGATGCGCGGCCGGAATCAACATCACGGCCAGCCACAATCCGCCGGAATACAACGGATATAAAGTATACTGGGAAGACGGCGCCCAGATCACACCGCCTCATGACACGGGAATCATGGCGGAAGTGAAGAAAGTGACCGATTACAACAACGTGAAGACCATGGAGAAAGAAGCGGCTGTTCAGGCTGGCATGTACGAAGTGATCGGACAGGCAATTGACGATGCCTATATGGAAGAGCTGAAAAAACAGGTTCTGCACATGGACGCCATCCAGGCAGAGAGTAAAAACCTGAAAATTGTGTATACTCCATTACATGGAACCGGAAATATCCCCGCGCGCCGGATCCTGAAAGAATTGGGATTTGAAAATGTCTATGTGGTCAAAGAGCAGGAACTGCCGGACGGAGATTTCCCGACGGTCAGCTATCCGAATCCTGAGGCGGAGGAAGCCTTTGAACTGGGCCTGAAGCTGGCGAAAGAAGTGGACGCGGATCTGGTTCTGGCGACGGATCCGGACGCAGACCGTCTGGGCGTGCGTGTCAAAGACAAAGACGGCGTTTACCACGATCTCACCGGAAACATGTCCGGATGCCTTCTGGCTAACTATGAGATCAGTCAGAAGAAAGCACTGTACGGGCTTCCGGAAGACGGAGCGCTGATTAAGACAATTGTTACCACCAACCTGGCGGACGCGATTGCGAAAGGATACGGAATCAATCTGATCGAGGTACTGACAGGCTTCAAATTTATCGGACAGCAGATTCTCGGATTTGAAAAGAGCGGAAAAGGCACCTATCTCTTCGGATTCGAAGAAAGCTACGGCTGTCTGATCGGAACTTACGCGAGAGACAAAGACGCGATTGTGGCAACGATGGCGCTGTGCGAGGCGGCGGCTTACTATAAGACCCAGGGCAAGACTCTCTGGGATGCGATGATTGATCTCTACGAAGAGTTCGGTTATTACAAAGATTCTATCCAGTCCGTGACCCTGAAGGGAATCGAGGGTCTGCAGAAAATTCAGGATATCATGAATACTCTGAGAGAGAAACCGCCGGTGGAGATCGCGGGCTATCAGGTAACTGCAGTCCGGGATTACAAAAACGATACCATCACGGATGTAAAGACAAAAGCAGTGAAACCGACCGGGCTGCCGGCTTCCAATGTTCTGTACTATGAACTGACGGACGACGCATGGCTGTGCGTGAGACCTTCCGGAACCGAGCCGAAAGTGAAATTCTACTACGGGGTGAAGGGAACCTCTCTGGAAGACGCGGATCAGAAGTCCGAGGCAATGGGCAAAGAAGTTTTGAACATGGTCCACGCGATGATCTGATATGACAGAGAAAGAAAGCCTCTATACCTTTGAAGAGTTTGAGGGGATTGTGAGAGAACTGCGTTCCAGATGTCCGTGGGACAGCACACAGACGCACGCCAGTCTGAAGCCGTGCATGGCGGAGGAAGCGGAAGAAGTCCTGGAAGGGATTGATCTTCTGGAGCAGACCGGAGACGGAGAAAATCTGTGTGAAGAACTGGGAGATGTTCTCCTGCAGGTTGTCCTGCACAGCGTCATCGCCCAGGAAGAGGGATTGTTCACCCTGGATGATGTCATTGACGGAATTTCCAGAAAAATGATCCGGCGGCATCCTCATATCTTTGGAAAATCTGATTTATATAAGGACTGCGAGGGGATTCCTGACTGGGAAGAAATCAAGCGTCTGGAGCGGGAAGAGAAAGAACGGAGAAAGGCGATGAAGGCAAAACCGTAAGTGCGTTCATTATGCCCGAAAAAGGAGAAAAATCCTTGACAAACCCAGGGAAAGGGTATATATATTAATGATAGGGCTCTCTGCGGTTCAGAGAGTCGGAATTAAGCGTGAGAACAACATTTAGAGGAGGAAACACCATGAACAAAACCGAATTAGTTGCAGCTATGGCGAAAGAGACAAAACTTGCCAGGAAAGATGTAGAGGCTGTTTTAAAATCATTCATCGACGTGGTATCGGAAGAGTTAAAGAAGGGCGAAAAAGTACAGCTGGTTGGCTTTGGAACTTTCGAGGTAAGCGAGAGAGCAGCTAGAGAGGGAAGAAATCCTCAGACTGGTGAGACCATGCAGATCAGTGCTTCCAAAGCTCCGAAATTCAAAGCAGGAAAAGCGCTGAAAGATATGATTAACGAGTAATCATGCAAAAGACTGTTGCGGAGATGTGATGTTTCCGCGGCAGTCTTTTTTAAAAACGCCGGACCGGAGTTTTTCCTGCGGACCGGAAGAAAGGGAGCAGAAGATGCGTTTAGATA
Organism: uncultured Blautia sp.; assembly: GCA_963927715.1. GTDB lineage: Bacteria > Bacillota > Clostridia > Lachnospirales > Lachnospiraceae > Blautia_A. The sequence goes on from CAWVBU010000003.1 coordinate 530,692, forward strand.
AATTTTTGAAAATATCAAGACTGATTAAGAGAAGAACCGTGGCGAACGAGGCCTGCGATGCGGGGCGTGTCCTGGTAAATGGGAAACCGGCCAAAGCGTCTGTAAAAGTGAAGCCCCAAGACATCATCGAAATTCAGTTCGGAAGCCGCAATGTGAAGGTGGAAGTGCTGGAGGTCCGGGAGACCGTCCGCAAGGAAGAAGTGGAAAGTCTGTACCGCTATCTGTAAACCCGTCAGGCATAGATTTTTTCCGGGTCTCATAGAATATTGATAAAAGAGGCCGGGAGAGAAAAAGTTGGAAGAAAAGAAGAAAAGCCGTACGCACAGTGTGTGTCTGGAAGAGAGAAAACATGGGAGGATCACAGGAGTTTTCGATGTGCGGTCCTTCGATGAGAAGCTGATCGTTCTGCGTACGGACAGCGGCGTGGTCACCATCAAGGGAGAGAATCTTCATGTGGAACAGCTGGATCTGGAACAGGGGCAGGTGGAGCTCACCGGAAAGATTGACAGTCTGGTTTACACGGAAGAGAAAACTCTGGGGCAAAAAGGGGAATCCCTTCTGGCCAGATTGTTTCAGTGAGTGCCTATGAGTGCATATATCCATTATGAACTTTGGGCGCTGTTTTTTTTCTGCCTGTGCGGGGTGGCGGCTGCGGTTGCCTATGATATTTTGAAGGCGCTGCGGAGGGTAATTCCCCACAGCAGCATCGTGACAGGGACGGAAGACATTCTTTACTGGATTTTCTGCGGCTGTTTTCTGTTCGGGCAGATCTTTCTCAGATGTGACGGAGCCATAAGAAGTTACGCTGTTTTGGGAATCTTTGCGGGAGCGGCGGGGTACCATGCGACAATAAGTTCCTTTTTCGTAAATGCTTTTACAGGAATCCTGAAAGTTCCTGTCGGAGGAATGTTTTTTTTGATAAAAAGGTTGCTATTTCTCTGGAAAAGATGTAAAATTTTTGTTGATAAACGTAAAAGCCGAAAGAATAATAAGAGGGTTCATAGATTTGGAAAAGGCGAAAAACAGTCGGGGCGTTCGAAAAAGAATCCGCATGGGCATGTTCAGCATCGGGATCGTGGCAGTGATTCTGCTGGGAGCTCTTCTTTATGAGGGACAGAGTCTGCGCAGCCAGCTTAGATTTTACCAGGATAGGGAAGAGAATCTGAATCAGCAGATTGAAGCGGAGCAAAAGAGAACCGAAGAGATCGACAAACAGAAAGAATATATGCAGACAGATGAATACGCGGAAGATGTGGCGAGAAATAAGCTGGGCCTGGTCAAAGACAACGAGGTCGTCTTTGAAGAGGAAGAATAAGTTGTTTTTTGTCTGAAAGTTTTCTGTGTCAGGTCTGCGGATTTGACAAAGATTTTAAAGAAAATCCCTTATAATCCCTTCTGATGAGAAGATTCGAAGGGGGAGGGGAACATATGCAGGAATGGATGATTGCCATGCTCGCAATAATAAGCTTATTAATTTTGCGGGACATGGCAAAAACTATCTTGTCGCGCCGGGCATCCCAAGAGGAAGCTCTGACTGCGCTGTGTGAAAATCATCCGCAGAAGGAGAAGGCAGAGCGGTATGCGCAGTCCTTTCAGAAGCTGGCGGATACGTTTTACGGAATGCCTTTCCGAAAAGACTATCTGAGCGCGGGCCAGGTGGATCAGGTGTTCTGTCAGGCCAGTGGGAAGATCTGTTCCAGATGTTATCAGAGAGAAATCTGCTGGGGAGAACAGAAGCAGGAAATGTACGAAGGCGCCTGTTCCCTGATCCGCGCCATCGAGGACGGGCAGGAGGAGAAAGTAAGGAAATCCAGAACCGAATGGATGCGGATGTGCGCCAGAGCGGGACAGTTCTATGAGGAAGCCTGTCAGTACTTTCAGAAAGAAAAACAGAATCTGGTGTGGAACAACCGGATGATCGAAGGACGGCTGGCCGTGGCCCAGCAGCTGGATGAGGTCTCCAGAATTATGCAGACCATGGCGGATGAACTCTATGATATCACGCAGGCGGAACCGGATTTCCAGGAAGAACTGCAGAAGAAGCTGAAGAGAAAACAGATTCTTCTGCAGAATGTCTGGGTGATGGATAAGGTAGAAGGACGGCGTCAGATATTTCTGGATATGCGCGCAAGAGGCGGACAATGTGTGGCGATGACGGAAGTGGCCCAGCTGCTCTCAGAAGTCTGCGGTATGGCCATGGCTCCGGTTAAGGACAGCCGATGTATTGTCAACGGGGAGTACCATACGGTGCATTTTATGGAAGATGTCAGTTATGAGGTGCTCTACGGCGCGTCCAAAATTACCCGGGAGAAGGAAAAAGTGTCCGGAGATAATTATTCCTGCTGTCTGGGGGAGAACGGCAGATTTCTCATGTGTCTGTCGGATGGAATGGGTTCCGGGATGGATGCCTGCAAAGAAAGCGAGACAGTGGTGGAACTGCTGGAACAGTTCCTGAATTCCGGCTTTTCCCAGGAGACAGCGGCGCGAATGGTCAACTGCGCGCTGCTGCTGCAGAGACAGGATGAGATGTTTTCCACGGTGGATCTGTGCAGTGTGGATCTCTATACGGGTGTGTGCAGCTTTCTGAAGGCAGGGGCCGCGACGACTTTTATCAAGAGAGACCACTGGGTGGAGGCAATCACTTCCACCAGCCTGGCGGCGGGGATGCTGCAGCAGACCGATTTTGAGACCACAGCCAGGAAGCTTTACCATGGAGATTATGTGATTCTGGTGACGGATGGAGTTCTGGACGCGCTTCCGCAGGATAAGGAAGAGGAGACCATGAAGGAAATCATCATGGACGTTCACGAGGAGGCGCCGCGGGAGATGAGCCGTGGAATTATCGAGAGAGTACTGGCGTACAGTGATTACAAAGCACGGGATGATATGACCGTCCTGGTGGCGGGGATATGGAAAAAGTAGGAGAGAAGATGGAGGAAAAAGTCTGGCAGTTTATGCAGAAACAGGAGATGATAACTGAGAAAGACCGGATTGTGGCCGGTATCTCTGGCGGCGGGGACTCTATGGCCCTGCTTTTTCTGCTGCAGAAACTGCAAAAACGCTGCGGTTTTGCCCTCTGCGCGGTCCATGTCAATCACGGAATCCGGGGAGAGGAGGCGGCGTTGGATGAACAGCTGGTGGAAAGCTACTGCGCCGGTCAGGGGATTCCCTTTTGGAGTTTTCACTACCCGGTGCCGGAAATTGCCCGGGAGCGGAAATGGAGTCAGGAGGAAGCAGGGCGCAAGATGCGCCATAAGGCCTACGGGGAAGTGATGCGGGACTGGAAAGGAACGAAAATTGCCCTGGCCCATCACAAGAACGATCAGGCGGAGACGGTGCTTCACCATCTGGCCAGGGGCTGCGGACTTAGGGGAATCGCCGGGATACTGCCGGTGCAGGGCAGGGTGATCCGGCCGTTTCTGTGCATAGAACGAAAGGAAATTGACCATTATTTAAGTGAGAATCAGATTCCGTTTCGGACGGACAGTTCGAATCGGTCAGACCGGTATATCCGCAACCGGATTCGGAATCATGTGGTGGATTATCTGGAAAACCATGTGAACTCCGCGGCCGTGGAGCACCTGGCGAAAACCGCGGGCATCGCGGCCGAGGCGGACGCGTACCTGAGCGCGCAGGCGGAAAAAACACTGCGTCGTTGGGGACAGAGCTTCCCCGGAGGAATCCGGATTCTGTCCGGACTTCAGGGAGAACCTCATATCCTGCAGATTTATGTGCTGATGGCAGCGGTGGAACAGCTGTGCGGTCTAAGAAAGGATCTGTCCGGAGAACGCCTGGAACAGATCCTGGGGCTGTTTTCCAGGGAAACGGGAAAGCAGATTCCGGTACACGCAGAACTTCACGCGCGCAGAGATTATGATGGGATTGTCCTGGAAATCCGGGAGAAGAAGGAGGTCCTTTCGCGGAGCCAGATGTGGGAACTGCCGGTGCAAGGGCAGATCCTCTGTGGGGAAGATCGTTGGGAAACCAGGATTTTCGAGTATAAATTCCAGAAGATTCCGGAAAAAACATATACGAAATGGTTTGATTATGATAGAATAAAAACGACTCTGCAAATTCGAAATCGAAGACCCGGAGATTACCTGGTGGTAAATGCCCGGGGAGGAAGAAAAAAGCTGAAAGATTATCTGATTGACGAGAAAGTTCCCCGCAAGGAGAGGGAAAACCTGGTTTTGCTGGCGGCAGACCGGGAGATTCTCTGGATTGTGGGAATGCGGATCAGCGAAGCTTATAAAATCACAGAATCGACCAGAAGAGTTTTGGAGGTAAAATACCAAGGAGGACGGAGAAGTGAGTGAGAAGATCAGAATATTGATAGGTGAGGAAGAGGTAGACAGACGAATCCGGGAAATCGCGGCCAGAATCAGCCGGGATTATGCGGGGAAAGACATTCATCTGATCTGTGTCCTGAAAGGCGGCGTCTTTTTTACCTGTGAGCTGGCAAAGAGGATCACCGTACCGGTGAGTCTGGATTTCATGTCGGTTTCCAGTTACGGAGACGATACAAAGTCAAGCGGTGTGGTGCGGATCGTTAAGGATCTGGATCAGCCCCTGGAGGGGAAAGATGTACTGATTGTGGAAGACATCGTGGATTCCGGAAGAACCCTGAGTTATCTGCTGAAGGTTCTGGAAAGCAGAAATCCCAACAGCATGCGGCTTTGTACGCTTTTGGATAAACCGGAACGCCGTGTGAAAAATGTGAAGGTGGATTACTGCTGTTTTGAGATTCCGGACGAATTCGTAGTGGGCTACGGTCTGGATTACGCGCAGAAATATCGGAATCTTCCCTTTATTGGCGTGGTAGAGAGCAGATGAAAGGAGATTTAGAGTAAGTGAACAGAAAATCCGGCAGAGTAGGCTTCTATCTCATTTTGATTATTATGATGATTGCGGGCTACCTGTATTTAAATGAACAGATCAATGACCAGAGCAGTTATACTCTGGAACAGATGGAACAGGCGCTGGAGGACAAGGAAGTCGTTCATGTTGTCATCCATCAGAACCGTCAGGTTCCTACCGGAAGGGTGAGTGTAGAGCTGAAAAGCGGGGAGCAGAGGCAGTTCTATGTGACGGATGTGAGAGAAGTGGAGCAGATCGTCCGGGATTACTCCCTGGATCCGGTGATCTCAGACGTTCCGCAGGACAGTATGTTTATGTCGTCCATCCTGCCTTCCCTCCTGATCGCGGGAATCGTAGTTTTTGTCTTTATGTGGATGAACCGTCAGATGGCTGGCGGCGGTGGCGGCGGCAGCAATGCCAAGATGATGAATTTCGGCAAGAGCCGCGCCCGGATGACCAGCCCGGATGAGAAAAAGGTGACCTTTGACAATGTAGCCGGTCTGGATGAAGAAAAAGAAGATCTGCAGGAGGTTGTGGATTTCCTGAAAGATCCGCAGAAATATACCAGGGTCGGCGCGAGAATTCCCAAAGGAGTCCTCCTGGTAGGACCTCCCGGTACCGGAAAGACGCTGCTGGCCAAAGCTGTGGCAGGAGAGGCAGGAGTCCCCTTCTTTTCCATTTCTGGTTCGGATTTCGTGGAAATGTTCGTAGGTGTGGGCGCTTCCCGTGTCCGTGACCTGTTTGAGGAAGGGAAGAAGCATGCGCCCTGTATCATTTTTATCGATGAGATCGACGCGGTTGCCAGACAGAGAGGAACCGGTATGGGCGGCGGCCACGATGAGAGAGAACAGACGCTGAACCAGCTCCTGGTGGAGATGGACGGATTCGGAGTCAACGAGGGAATCATCGTCATGGCGGCCACGAACCGGGTGGATATTCTGGATCCGGCGATTCTGCGGCCGGGACGTTTTGACCGGAAGGTCGGCGTGGGACGTCCGGATGTCAAGGGACGGGAAGAAATTCTGAAAGTACATGCCCACGACAAACCTCTCGGGGATGATGTGGATTTAAAGCAGATCGCGCAGACGACCGCCGGTTTCACCGGAGCGGACCTGGAGAATCTGCTGAATGAAGCGGCGATCATTGCCGCGAAACAGGGCCGGAGTTATGTGGTTCAGGCAGATATCAAGGGCGCTTTTACGAAAGTGGCCATCGGCGCGGAGAAAAAGAGCAAGCTCATTTCAGACAAAGAGAAGAAGATTACGGCTTATCATGAGGCCGGCCATGCGATTCTCTTTCATGTACTCCCGGATGTGGGACCGGTATATACGATTTCCATTATTCCCACAGGAATGGGAGCCGCCGGCTATACCATGCCGCTTCCGGAGAACGATGAGATGTTCAATACGAAACAACAGATGATGGAAGATATCACGGTTCTTCTGGGCGGCCGGGTGGCAGAGGAAATTATTTTCGGAGACGTCACCACGGGGGCGTCCAATGATATCAAACGGGCAACCAGCACCGCCCATGCCATGGTCACCAAGTATGGAATGTCAGATAAAGTGGGCCTGGTGGTCTATGGAAACGACGGGGACGAAGTGTTCATCGGCCGTGATCTGGCTCATACCAGAGGTTACAGTGAGGAAGTGGCAAAAACCATCGATGCGGAAGTCCACAGAATTGTGGAACAGTGCCATCAGAAGGCGAAGGAACTGATTTTGTCTCATGAAGAGGTGCTTCACAAATGCGCGGCCCTTTTGATTGAGAAGGAAAAGATCCAGAGAGAAGAATTTGAGGCACTTTTCACAGACGAAAATAGTACAGTTTCTCAGGAATAAAAAAGATGCACAAAAAATAAGCAAAATATTTGTGATATTTATGCACACTTTTCCTTTGACCATTGCTATAATAAACATCGTAAAAACCCCCCAATACATTATATAGTTTTTGCTACACCCCATAAGAAGAAATACCTTCTCCAAAAAAGACAGCCAATCGGCTGTCTTTTTTCTTGGGATTCGTTATATACTATAAGTAGGGAAATAGAAATTTCTTTTTTGGGAAAAATATTGTATAATTTTGGGGATTAAGATAGAATATATCAGATAGGAAACCGCGATTGCCGCTGCAGACGGCAGGCGGTCGGCTGAGTTTCGAGAAATAATGACGATAATCTAAGGGGATGGCTTTATGAGCGCGAGGGATTTGGAACCTATTATCACGCAGCAATATATATTACAGATGCGTCCTGTGTTTAACAAGGACGCTTTATTCAGCGATGGAAGCAAGTATTACCGGATTCCCATGGAACCGGAGGCAGGAGAGGAAGTGAAAATCCGCTTCCGTACCCTCCGGAATAATGTGGACAGTGTTTACCTGATTCATGATGGAAAAATCACGGAGATGCAGGTGGAGTTTACAGAAAAAGGTTTCGATTATTATACGGCGAGGATTCAGTTGGGAGAAGATGTATGCCGGTATTATTTCGAAATCCATACCGGTCAGCTGACCTGTTATTACAATGGCCAGGGCGTCTGTCTGGAACCGCAGGAGGAAAACGCTTTTATGGTCTGTCCGGGCTTTAAGACGCCGGACTGGGCCAAGGGAGCTGTTTTTTACCAGATTTACGTGGACCGTTTCTGCAATGGGGATCCTTCCAATGATGTGGAGACGAGGGAATATTCTTATATCGGGGATTACAGTGTCCGTGTGGAGGACTGGAACAAGCTGCCGGCCATGATGGGAGTGCGGGAGTTCTACGGCGGAGATCTGCAGGGAGTTATGGATAAGCTGGATTATCTGCAGGATCTGGGTGTGGAAGTGCTCTATCTGAATCCGATTTTTGTCTCGCCCAGCAATCACAAATATGACTGTCAGGATTATGATTATGTGGATCCTCATTTTGGAAAAATCGTCCATGACGGGGGCGAATGTCTCCATGAGGGCGACCGGGAGAACTGCCGGGCGACAAAATATATTCAGAGGGTGACCGCCCGGGAGAATCTGGAAGCCAGCAATCAGCTGCTGATTCAGCTGGTGGAGGAAGTTCACAGAAGAGGAATGCGCCTGATTCTGGACGGCGTGTTTAACCATTGCGGATCCTTTAACAAATGGATGGACCGGGAACGGATCTATGAAGGACAGGAAAATTATCCCAAAGGAGCCTATATCTCTTCCGACAGTCCGTATCGATCTTATTTCAAATTTTTTGATGAGAGTAAATGGCCTTATAACGCGACCTATGACGGATGGTGGGCTTTTGACACGCTGCCGAAGCTGAACTACGAGAATTCTCCGGAGTTGTATCAGTATATCCTTGATATTGGAAAAAAATGGGTCTCCCCGCCGTATAATGTAGACGGCTGGAGACTGGACGTGGCGGCGGATCTGGGTTATTCCAACATATTCAACCATCAGTTCTGGAAGGACTTCCGGGAGGCGGTGAAAGGCGCGAATCCGGAGGCGATTATCCTGGCGGAGCATTACGGAGATTCCAGAAGATGGCTGTCAGGAGACGAGTGGGATACCATCATGAATTATGACGCGTTCATGGAACCGGTCACCTGGTTTCTGACCGGTATGGAGAAACACAGCGATGAGTACCGTCATGATTTGCTGGGAAACAGTGACGCCTTTATCGGTGCCATGAGAGTGCATATGGCAAACTTTTACACCGGTTCTCTGCAGACCGCCATGAACGAATTGTCCAATCATGATCATTCCAGATTTCTGACCAGAACCAACCGCAAAGTGGGAAGAGTGCAGCATCTGGGACATCACGCGGCGGAAGAAGGGGTCAATCCTGCCGTAATGCGGGAAGCGGTCGTTCTGCAGATGACCTGGCCCGGCGCTCCCACGGTTTATTATGGAGATGAAGCGGGGGTATGCGGGTTTACCGATCCGGATAACCGGCGTTCTTATCCATGGGGAAATGAGAATCAGGAATTGCTGGCGTTTCACAAGGCGATGATTGGAATTCACAGGAAGTACGAAGTGCTCCGCTACGGCTCGCTGGTATTTCTGCAGAATGGTTATCAGACGTTGTCTTACGGCAGATTTTCCTTTGAGGAGCAGGTGATTGTCTCCATCAACAACGATGAGCAGGAACAGGAGATTGAGATTCCGGTGTGGAAGGTAGGGATTCCCCGGTTTTACAATATGGAGCTGAAGCAGCTGCTGCTGACGACCAGTCAGGGGTATGAGGAGGAGAATGGATCCTATACGGCAGTGGCGGGTTGTCTGAGAGTTAATCTTCCTCCGTTCAGCGCCCTGGTGCTCTACCACAAAGATGACGCCAGGTAAAAGAAAAGTAAAAAAATACTTGCTTTTTCAAGTTTGATCTTATATAATAGTATCCGTCAGTGAGAGCGAAGCTTTTTCGCTTTTCCATGGATGGGTTCCCGAGTGGCCAAAGGGGACAGACTGTAAATCTGCTGCAAATTGCTTCGGTGGTTCGAATCCACCCCCATCCAGTTGTGTGAGGTCAGGTGGCACAGTACCAAGTGCGCAATGCCATCCGCGAGACTGAGAAAGCACAAGAGATGCCGCAGTGGCGGAACTGGCAGACGCACAGGACTTAAAATCCTGCGAGGGTTAAACTTCGTACCGGTTCGATTCCGGTCTGCGGCACGTCTTAGAGCCTGTATTTACAGGCTCTTTTTTGTTTCACAAATCAAAGGCGTTTTACGCTATTCCTTAAACCCTTCTCCGATGACTTCATTGGATTCCATAATGACCAGAAAGGCTTTGGGATCCATTTCTTTGACCAGTTTTCGGATTCCGAACATCTGCTTGTTGTTGCAGGCGCACATGACAATGTCTTTGTCGAGACGGGAGTAACTGCCTTCTCCCTTCAGGATGGTAGAGCCCCGGCCGAGTACCTGGTCGATACGGCGGCAGATCTCGAAACCGTGGTCGGTGACAATCAGGGCCAGTTTTCCCTGATCAATTCCGTACATGACTTTGTCAACGACTGCGGACAGAAGAAAATTGATGAGCATACCATAGATCATACTGTCGATATCCCGGGAGACGAGAACGGTACCGAGAAGGACAACCGCGGTTTCCATGGCAAAAGAAATCTTTCCCAATGACAGGTGGGGGAATTTCGCCTTGATGGAAAGCATGATAAAGTCGGATCCTCCGGTGGAAGATTCTCGCATATAAATGATGGCGTATCCGAGACCGGACAATACACCGCAGCAGATGGCTGACAGCATACGGTCGCCATGGTAAACGGGGAAAATAGGAGCAATCACATCCATAATAACAGATGTGATCAGAATGGTACGGATGGAACGGAGAAAAAACTGCCGTCCGAGGATCCGAAAACAGGCGAGAGCCACAGGGATGTTCAGGAGCAGGGCAGTGGCTCCGATGGGGGTGCCGAGCAGCTGATAGAAAATCAAAGCGATGCCGTTGAAGCCAACCATGGGAAAACGGGCGTTCGCGGCGAAATTGTACACACCGACAGCGATCAGAATTCCTCCGGCAATGTCTGTCAGGATGTCAATGCAAAGATTCCGTGCTTTCTTTTGCTTCATAAAGATTCCTCCTGTGGTTTTGAAATTATAGCGGGCTACAGAGATATTCTACGCTACTTTCAGACAAACCGCAACGGCGGCAGCGTGTTCTTTCGGGGTTTTTTTTTGCGCGGGAACGGACCTGCCGGGAAGACAAAATCCGCAGGGGAATCCTGCGGAAAGAAACCGCTCGCGGCGGGGACGCTTTGTAAAATTTTTGCGGAAAGAGAAGAATTTACTGGACATTTACCGGATTACCCACTAAGATAGAATTTATTAGACCGCAGGGATTGCCGGAACAGGACGGCCGCATAACGCGGATGTCGGAAGGAAAATCCCACGCCAGGGTTCGCGAAGGAGTCCTGAGACAGAAATAATAGGAGGAACGGAATATGAGAAAAGTGGTAAAATTCGGCGGAAGCTCTCTGGCCAGCGCAGAACAGTTCAAAAAAGTCGGTGCCATTATCCGCAGCGACGAGAGCAGATGTTTTGTAGTGCCTTCTGCTCCCGGAAAACGTTATTCAGATGATATAAAAGTGACAGATATGTTGTATGGATGCTACCATACCGCTGAGGCAGGAGAAGATTTCTCCGGCGAGCTGAAAGCCATCCAGGAGAGATACAATGAGATTATTGACGGATTGAAGCTGGATTTTTCTCTGGACGAGGAATTTAAAACCATCGGAGAGAATTTTAAAAATCACGCAGGTGAGGATTACGCGGCTTCCCGGGGAGAATTTCTGAACGGAAAGATTATGGCGGCTTATCTGGGATTTGAGTTTGTGGATCCGGCAGAAGGAATCTGTTTTGACGAGAACGGCAATTTCCTGGCAGATGAGACTCAGGAAAAAATGGGAGAACGGCTTTTGTCCTGTACCAGCGCGGTAGTTCCCGGATTTTACGGAGCGAAACCGGACGGTACCATCAAAACCTTCTCCAGAGGCGGTTCCGATGTGACCGGTTCCATTGTAGCCAGCGCCATTCATGCGGATCTTTATGAGAACTGGACCGATGTATCCGGATTTCTGGTGACGGACCCGAGAATTGTGTCCAATCCCGCAGTGATCGAAACCATCACTTACCGGGAGCTGCGGGAGCTGTCCTACATGGGAGCGACGGTTCTTCATGAAGAGGCGATCTTCCCCGTGCGCCGGGAGGGAATTCCCATCAATATCCGCAATACCAACGCGCCGGAAGATCCAGGAACTTTGATTGTGGAGAGCACCTGTAAAAAGCCCAAATATATCATCACAGGCATTGCGGGGAAAAAAGGCTTCTGTTCCATCAATATTGACAAATCCATGATGAATGCGGAAATCGGCTTCGGCAGAAAAGTGCTTCAGGTATTCGAGGATTACGGAGTATCTTTTGAACATATGCCTTCCGGAATCGATACGCTGACGGTCTACGTCAATCAGGAGGATTTTGAGAAGAAAGAGCAGCAGATCATCGCGGCTTTGCACCGGGCGGTACAGCCGGATGTGATCGAGCTGGAATCAGATCTGTCTCTGATCGCGGTGGTTGGCCGGGGCATGCGTTCCAGCCGCGGTACCGCGGGACGGATTTTTGAGGCGCTTGCCAAGAGCCATATCAATGTGAAAATGATCGATCAGGGATCCAGTGAGCTGAACATCATTATCGGTGTGAAGGATCGGGATTTCAACGATGCCACAAAGGCAATCTACAACGCGTTTGTAAAATAAGAATCGTAAAATACAGCCCAGTCATGGTATTCCTGTGACCGGGCTGTATTTTTGTGGGAAAGTCCCGGAGGTTTTATTCTTTTTTCATACTTTCTTCCTTGACACCAAAAAGGAATCTTACTATAATGAGTGTACTAAGATAAATAATACACTTAAAACACATGAGGAAAGAGAACCGAAGTAAATGCTGCAAAGGAAAGGAGCTATGCCATGATTATTTTGGACTACCAGGATCGGCGCCCGATCTATGAGCAGGTGGTAGAAAAAATCCAGCTCCTCATTGTCCGGGGAGTGCTTGCGCCGAACAGTCAGCTCCCGTCAGTCCGAAAGCTGGCGATGGAGCTTTCGATCAATCCGAATACCATTCAGCGGGCTTATGCGGAGCTGGAACAGCAGGGATTTATCTATCCGGTAAAAGGCAGGGGGAATTTCGTGTCGCCGGATGTGGAATTAATTCAGAGACAGAAGGAACTGTATTTCCGGGATCTGAAAAAAGTGATCGGTCTGTGCAGAAAACTGGGAATTACCAAGGAGGAGCTGCTGGAGAAGGCGGCATCCTTCTATGAGGAGGACGACGTATGATTGAGATAAAAGAAGTGAACAAAAGGTTTGAGGATGTGCAGGCGATTTCAAAAATGAATCTGAAAATTGAGGAAGGAGAAATCTTCGGTCTGGTGGGCACCAACGGAGCGGGAAAAAGCACGCTTCTGCGGATGATCTGCGGTGTGCTGAAACCGGATACCGGGGAGATCCGGGTGGATGGGGATCCGATCTATGAAAACCCAAAGAGAAAAAGCCAGGTGTTCTATATTTCTGATGACGCTTACTATCCGCCCAACGGGACGCCGGAGCAGATGGAGAAATTTTACAAAAAATACTATCCTTCTTTTGATTCTGCCAGGTTTTATAAAATGCTGTCTCAGTTCGGACTTCAGAGCAAACGGAAAATACGCACGTTTTCCAAAGGAATGAAGAAACAGCTGAGTCTGATTCTGGGGCTGAGCGCCAATACCAAATATCTGCTCTGCGATGAGACCTTTGACGGGCTGGATCCGGTGATGCGCCAGGCAGTAAAAAGTCTTATGGCGTCTGAAATTCTGAACCGGAATTTTACGCCGGTGATCGCTTCCCATAATCTGAGGGAACTGGAAGACATCTGCGATCACGTAGGGCTGCTCCACCGGGGCGGTATCCTGTTATCGAGGGATCTGGAGGATATGAAATTTCATATTCATAAAGTACAGTGCGTGCTGAAAGATGAAAAGACAGAGGCGCAGCTGAAGAAAGAGCTGGAAGTTCTTGCCTGTGAACACCAGGGATCGCTTTTGATGATCACGGCAAGGGGAACGCGGACAGAGATTCTGGAGAGAGTACAGAGCAAGAATCCGCTGTTTTGCGAGATTATTCCGCTGACCTTGGAAGAAATTTTCATCAGTGAAACGGAGGTGGCAGGCTATGAAGTCAAAAATCTTCTCTTCTAGTATGATAAAAGAAAACCTGAAACAGCAGATCTGGATTTTCGGACTGGCCTTTCTGGCGCTTCTGTTCCTGTATCCGATTCTGCTTATGACTCAGTTTGATGTATGGCAAAACTATGGCTATGCCTATGAAAAAATACAAAACGGTTACGCGTATTTTCTGAATATCCAGGAGAATGGTTCCGTCCGGTTTTCGGTGATCACGGTATTCGCGGCGCTGTGCGCGGCGGTCAATTTTGAATATCTGCATTCTTCCAGGAAGCTGGACTGTTTCCACAGTCTTCCGGTGAAGCGTTCTTTGCTCTACTGGCAGAAAATATGGAGTAGTCTGCTGCTTTTCGCGGCTGCCTGCGGGATGGCACTGTTCCTGGCCGTCTGTGTGGGCGCTTCCCACGGATATTTCAGCCTTCGCTACGTGAAAATCGCGCTGTCTGCTTTCGCGGTATACGGCGTTTATTTCCTGCTGGTGTACGGATTGTGTGTGCTGGCCATGATGCTCACCGGACGGATTCTGGTAGGCATTTTGGGAATGGGCGTGCTGTTCCTTTATGTGCCTGCGGTGATTCAGGTGCTGCGGGGATACGCGCAGACCTTTTTCGCGACCTATGCCGATATGGCGGCGGAGCCGGGAAGTATTGTTTATTCTATGGATCACTATGGCTCCCCGGGTTCCTGGGCAATCAGTCTGATGAACGAAGAATACAGCCAGGGATTCATGGCGCTGGCAGTCCTGGGCGGTCTGGCAGCGGGGATTTTTCTGTTGTTTATCAATCTTTGGATCTATCAGAAGCGGAGCACGGAGGCCGCGGGACGTTCCATGGCGTTTGGACGTGCGGCCCTGGTGATTCAGATTCTGATGGAGATTCCTGCAGTTCTGGCGGTTGGTCTGGTGGGACATGGCCTGGTGACCGAGCATTCCACCGTCTGGTGGGTGGTGTCCATGATCCTGGGAATTGTGGTGATTCACGGTGTGATTGAGGTCATCTATCAGGCGGATTTTCGGAAATTTTTCGCCCATCCGCAATGGCTGGCGCTCTCTGCGGCGGCGGTCGCTGTGGTCAGTCTGGTTTATCAGGCGGATCTCATCGGATACGACCGGTATCTTCCAAAGGAAAGTGCCCTGGCCAGTCTGGATGTACAGGGAAACAGTCTGTCGGGAGCGTATCAGACGTACCTGCGGGAAAGCAATGGCAAGGTCAGCTTTGAGTATGGCCATCAGAATCAGGATGATAATTTTCTGGAACTCGATCCGGACAGTGAATTCTATACGCTGCTGGAACAGGTAACGCAGGAAAAAAGACAGAAGCAGGAAGACAGCGCTTCGGTGACTTCCCTGAACATCCGCTATTCCCTGCACAGCGGGAAGAAGGTTTACCGGAACTATATGGTGGATCTGGAGCAGCTGCGTGAGGCAGCCCAGAGCATTCTGAAGGTGGAGAATTTCAAAGAGGTGTTCTACCCGCAGCTGGAAGAGAAGAGCGCCTACGTGACGGATATCGGTTATGAGAACGGAGACAATTATACTCTGTATTACAACCCCAAATATGTTCCCGGGGACACGAAAAACGAGATCCTGACTTTGCTGGCGCAGGACGTGGCAGACGCGGATGAGGCGGTTTTCCGGGAAGATCCGGTGGGGATTCTGAATGTCAGTTATAGCGGAGAAATGGAAAATGGCGGGCTGGATGCCTGGACGGCCTATGGAAACGAAGGGCTGCTGATTTATCCGGGCTTTGAGAGAGTCTGCGCTTATCTGGAAAAGGAAGGAATTCCTCCGAAAATTCAGATCGACGCTTCGCAGGTGGACTGTATTCGAGTCTATACCTGGGATGACAGGACCGGAGAGCAGGAAGTACAGGAAGAATATACAGAATCGAAGGAGATCCGGGATCTTCTCCCGTCTCTGCTGCTTCCCGGCACCTGGACCGCATGGGGAGAGGTGCGGGACAATACCAAAGACGCGGAAGTGATTTTGAAAGACTTTGCACAAAATCAGGAGAACCGGCAGTATAACTACAGCATCGCGCTGGACAAGAGCCGGGAGCTTTTCGGAGAGTAGGCGGTGAAAGCACTGGATTTTATGCGGTTTTTCGAGAAAATCCCTTGCATGGGCAGGGCATTTGTGCTATACTCCAAGAGTCGCAAAAAAATAAACACGCGCGAGGATTTTGACAAACGGTGCCTGTGAGAATTCGGCAGGTTTTGGAAAAATGAGATTCGCGCGGAAGAAAAACCAAAAGGAGAACAGTAAAATGAGCGTTATTTCAATGAAACAACTTTTAGAAGCAGGTGTTCATTTCGGACATCAGACCAGAAGATGGAACCCGAAAATGGCTCCGTACATCTACACCGAGCGTAACGGTATCTACATCATCGATCTGCAGCAGTCTGTGGGAATGGTAGACGATGCTTACAATGCAGTGGCAGATATCGTGGCAAACGGTGGAACCATTCTGTTTGTTGGTACCAAGAAACAGGCTCAGGATGCTATCAAGACCGAAGCAGAGCGCTGCGGTATGTTCTATGTTAACGAGAGATGGCTGGGAGGTATGCTGACCAACTTCAAGACCATCCAGAGCAGAATTGCAAGACTGAAAGAAATCGAAGCTATGGAAGCAGACGGAACCTTCGATGTTCTGCCTAAGAAAGAGGTCATCGCTCTGAGAAAAGAGATGTCCAAACTGCAGAAGAACCTGGGCGGAATCAAAGAGATGAAGAAGATCCCGGATGCGATCTTTGTTGTAGATCCGAAAAAAGAGAGAATCTGTGTTCAGGAAGCTCACAGCCTGGGAATTCCGCTGATCGGTATCTGTGATACCAACTGCGATCCGGAAGAGCTGGATTATGTAATCCCTGGAAACGACGACGCAATCCGTGCCGTGAAACTGATCGTCTCCAAGATGGCAGATGCTGTAATCGAGGCAAATCAGGGTGTGGCTGAGGAAGCTGCGGAAATGACCGAGGAGGACTTCGCTGAGGAAGTTCCGGCTGAGGAAGAGTAAGAAGAACGATAACAGGAGGAATAGAAAATGGCTATCACAGCAGCAATGGTAAAAGAGTTAAGAGAAATGACCGGCGCCGGAATGATGGACTGTAAGAAAGCGCTTACAGCTACAGAAGGTGATATGGATAAAGCAGTAGAGTTCCTGAGAGAAAAAGGACTGGCTACCGCACAGAAGAAAGCAAGCCGTATCGCAGCAGAAGGTCTGGTGAAAGTTCTGGTATCCGACGATGACAAGAAAGCCGTGATCGTTGAGGTAAATGCAGAGACCGACTTCGTTGCGAAGAATGAGAAATTCCAGAATTATGTGGCTCAGGTTGCTGAGCAGGCGATGGATACCAGCGCGGCGGATATCGAAGCATTCCTGGCTGAGCCGTGGAAATTCGATACCACCAAGACGGTGAACGAGGCTCTGGCCGGACAGATCGCTGTTATCGGCGAGAACATGAACATCCGCAGATTCCAGAAAGTATCCGAGGAGAACGGTTTCGTTGCTTCCTATACTCATATGGGCGGAAAGATCGGCGTTCTGGTTGACGTTGAGACCGATGTGGTGAATGACGCTGTTCGTGAGATGGCAAAGAATGTGGCAATGCAGTGTGCAGCTCTGAAGCCGCTGTATACCAACAGAGATGAGGTTGATGCTTCCTATATCGAGCATGAGAAAGAGATCCTGATGGTACAGGCGAAAAACGAGAAGCCGGATGCCAATGACAAGATCATCAACGGCATGGTTATGGGACGTATCAACAAAGAGCTCAAAGAAATCTGTCTGCTGGATCAGGTATATGTAAAAGCAGAAGACGGCAAACAGCCGGTTGGCAAATATGTTGAGAGCGTAGCGAAAGAGAATAATGCTAAGATCACCATCAAAGGATTCGTACGTTGGGAGACCGGCGAAGGAATCGAGAAGAAAGAAGAGAACTTCGCAGAAGAAGTCGCAAAACAGATGGGAATGTAAGCGTTTCGCACAATTGTAACAGAGACTGAGAAGAACCTTATCTGCAATTTTTCTGCGGATAAGGTTCTTTTGATTTGTGTTCCCGGATCGGGGGGACACAGAACGGAAGAGAAAAAATATGGAAATATTTTCAATGATTCTGTCTCTCTTAAGCGGCGTAGCAATGTTTCTCTATGGTATGCTTCTGATGGGCAACGGATTAAAAATGGTGGCCGGCAATAAGCTGGAAAAATTTTTGTATAAGATGACCAACACCTCCCTGAAAGGAGTTGCGCTGGGAGCAGGAGTGACCTGTGTGATTCAGTCTTCCTCTGCTACGACGGTGATGGTGATCGGCTTTGTGAATTCCATGATGATGAAGCTGCGGCAGGCGATCAGTATCATCATGGGAGCCAATATCGGGACAAGTATCACGGGATGGATTCTCTGTCTGTCCTATATCGAAGGTTCCGGAGGCCTGGCAACCATCCTGTCTACGGCGACCCTATCAGCGGTTGTGGCCGTTGTGGGTATTGTGCTCCGGATGTTCAGCAAGCGTTCGGTGCACAGAAATATCGGAAACATTATGCTGGGATTCGCGATCCTGATGATGGGAATGCAGACCATGAGCGGGGCGGTGGAGCCACTGCGGGAAAATGAAGTTTTCATCAGCATGCTTACCATGTTTTCCAATCCGCTGATGGGAATCCTGGTGGGAATTGCCTTTACCGCGGTGCTGCAGAGCGCTTCGGCGGCAGTCGGTGTCCTGCAGGCACTTTCCGTGACGGGAATCCTGACTTTCGCCAGCGCGTTTCCCATTGTGCTGGGAATCGGTGTGGGCGCGGCCTGCCCGGTTCTGATTTCTTCCATCGGCGCGAATAAGAACGGAAAACGGACGGCACTGATCTATCTTCTGAATGATCTGTTCGGTATGACTTTCTGGGGAATTGTCTTCTATGCGGCCAATGGGATTCTGCATTTTGGTTTCATGGACCAGATCATGACACCGGTATCTGTGGCCTTTATCAATACGATATTCCGTGTGGCAACGGTGTGTGTGCTGTTCCCGTTTATCCCCAAGCTGGAGAAGCTGGTCTGCATGCTGGTGAAGGATACGAAAGAAGAGATGGAAGAAGAGGCAGACCTGGAGCTGTTGGAGGATCGTCTGGTTATCTATCCGGCGCTTGCAATGGGACAGTGTCAGCGAGTGATATCCGGAATGGCGAAAAAGGTGCGGAAAAATGTAAACCGTGCCATGAATCTTTTGAACGATTACCAGCAGGATCGTTTTGAAAAGGTACAGCGCAAGGAAGATCTGATTGATAAATATGAGACACGGCTTGGCGCTTACCTGATGCGCCTGACGAAAAAAGAGCTGACCACGGCGCAATCCAGGCAGATGTCGCTTTATCTGAGTACCATCAGTGACTTTGAGAGAATCGGCGATCATGCGGCTTATATTGCTTATATGTCCAAGGAGATGCAGGAGAGCAAGATGAGCTTTTCCGAGGAGGCTCTGGACGAACTGAATGTGGTAATGGGCGCCGTGCGTGAGATCATGAATATTACCGCCAAGGCGTTCATGGAGGAAGATCTGGATGAAGCGAACAAGGTGGCGCCTCTGGGCGTGGTGATCACCAATCTGTGTGATGAACTGAAGCACAACCATGTGATACGGCTTGGAAGCGGCGACTGCGGACTGGAACAGGGAACCATCTTCAATGATATTCTGAACAGTTTTACCCGTATTGCCGCGCACTGCGCCAGTGTCATGTCCGCTATGCAGAAAAGCGGGGAGAGCGATGAGGATATCCATATCCATGATTCCAGGGTCTACGCGGGAGAAGGCATGGAATATTATTCCTATTATACCAAGTACAGTCAGAAATATGATCTTGGAAATGAGGACAGCCATGTGAAGAGCATGGAGGCGGAAGAGGTTACATAAAGAAAACGTGGGAAGGGAGCCGTGAGAGCGGCTCCTTTTTTTCGGCAATACCGGAGAAATAATGAGAAATTAAAATATATATCCAATAAAATACTGACATTTTGTCCTCTGATTGCTATAATAACAAAAAAACAGACAGGAATGATCTGCCTGATGTGAGAGAAGGTAACCAGGAACAAAGGGCAACAGGAGGAGAAAATATGGCGAAATATCAATGTACGGTATGTGGGTATGTTTATGATGAGGCGGTGGAGAAAATCCCGTTTTCTGAGCTGAAAGAATGCCCGGTCTGTCATCAGCCGGCGGCGAAATTTGTGCTTTTGGAGGAAGAGACAGACGCAAAGGAGGAAACGGCAAAAGAATCCAGGGATGCCCTGAGGGAGTATGCGCGTCACGATGAGAGTATCCGCTATATGGAAGAAATCCATGAGATGGCAGCCACAGGCAAAACGATTTCCGCGGCGATGGGAACCCGGCTGCCTATGCCGGGATGGGACGAGATTCTGATTCTCGGGGCACAGCTGGATCCTATGCCGCTGGAAGAACATGCCCCGGTGGATACGACGACAATCATCGGAAAGCATGCGGAAAAACCATTGATTCTGGAAAATCCGGTCTACGTCTCACACATGTCTTTCGGCGCGCTCTCTCAGGAAGCGAAAGTGTCTCTGGCCCGGGGCAGTGCCATGGCTCACAGTGCCATGTGCTCCGGGGAAGGAGGCATCCTGCCGGAGGAAATGGCAGCTGCGGATAAATATATTTTTGAGTATGTGGCAAACCGGTACAGTGTCACGCCGGAAAATCTGAAAAACGCAGACGCGATTGAGATTAAGATTGGGCAGGGGACAAAGCCGGGAATGGGAGGTCATCTTCCAGGGGAGAAAGTCACTTCACAGATTGCGCGCCTGCGCAGCCGGCCTGTGGGAGAAGACGTGATTGCGCCGTCCCGTTTTCCGGGAATCGAGAACAAAGAAGATTTGAAAGAACTGATTGCGCAGCTGCGCGCGGCGTCAGAGGGAAGGCCCATCGGCGTCAAAATCGCGGCAGGACACATTGAGAGGGATCTGGCCTTCTGCGTTTACGGAGAGCCGGATTTCATTACCATTGACGGAAGAGGAGGCGCCACCGGATCTTCGCCGAAATTTCTGCGGGATGCCTCCAGTGTGCCGACGGTTTACGCGCTTTATCGGGCGAGAAAGTACCTGGATGAAATCGGATCGGACATCAGCCTGGTGATCACCGGCGGGCTGAGAGTGTCTTCCGATTTCGCCAAGGCGATTGCCATGGGAGCGGATGCGGTGGCGATTGCGTCCTCGGCTTTGATGGCTCTTGGCTGTCAGCAGTACCGGATCTGCGGATCCGGGAACTGTCCGATGGGGATTGCCACACAAAACGAGGAGCTTCGCCGGCGTCTGGAGCCGGATGCGGCAGCAATGCGGGTGGCGAATTTTCTGAACGTCTCACTGGAGGAGCTGAAGACGTTTGCCAGAATCACAGGTCATGAGAGACTTCATGATCTGTCCGCGGAAGATCTGTGCACCATCAGCCGGGAGATCAGCGAATTCACCAATATCCGGCACGCGTGAGCCATTGCCTGGAAAAACAGAGGACATAGAGGGAATCAGGGCTGTCATAAGACAGCTCTGATTCTGTCTGGGTCCCAAATACGTTTTCGCAAAATCTTAATCCGAACGGTTTCTTCGCAGCAGCCAGATTCCAAGCAGGTGGAAGGACAGCAGATAGAAAACCGCAAGCAGGAAAAACAGCGGAAGCCGGGAGGCGATCATATCTTCATAACGGTTGGCGTTCATCCCCAGCAGCATCAGAGAATACGGCCAGTAAAGTCCCAGGGAAGTGTTGGCAGCGAGAAGCCCGGAGACACCGCCGAAAAGTCCGATGGCGATGGGAACCGCGAAACTGCGGATCTGGGAGGCGGCCAGATATTGAACCGAAGCGACGACGAAGCCGCCCAGGGTTCCGCGGGCCACCCAGCCGAAGATGTCTGCGGGAGGAAGACCGGAAAGTCCGACTATTTTTCCGCAGAGCAGATAGAGAAGGGCGAACCAGATCTGGGTGAGCAGGGTGATCCAGCAGACCATAACGTATTTGGCGCTGTAGATGACGGTCAGTGAGACCGGCTGTGTCAGCAGTGTGTGCCGGCAGGAGTGAAAATTTTCGAACCGCCAGAGAAAGGCACAGTAAACGCCGATCAGGGGCGCGAAGAAAAAATTGGAATAGAACAGACTCACCTGTGTCCACAGGGAATACCACTCGGATTTCAGCAGTCCCAGATTACTCAGGTAATTTCCGGTTCCCATGATTATGGGGATGACAGGGATGAGCGCGAAGGCCGGCCAGACCAGAGTGCCTGCGCATTTCATGCGTTCACAGTGGATCGCTTTGATTAACATAGTGTTTTACCTCCTTACATTTTAGCGATTTTTCGCAGCAGCAGATGTTTTCCCAGAAGATAAGTGAGCACCGTGGCCGCGGCCAGGACAGTCAGCCACAGCCATGGATAAGAAAGATAATAATACCGGGAGAAGCGTGTGGCCTGGTCGTAGTTCATCTGAATGCTGCACAGGGCTGCGAAATATCCCCAGGGCAGGAGATAACGCAGAGGAATCTGATTCAGAAACCAGGAAAACAGACCTGCGAAGGTACCTCCGATACTGACGAACAGAGGCAGCAGCTGATTCTCAAAATGCAGGGACAGGAGCAGCTGCAGCTGAAACAGGAACAGATGAACCAGAAAAACGGTGATGAAAAATTCCAGGTAATGGATTTGCCATCCAGGCTCGAAGGACTGGTTCACAGCTGCGTAAAAAAGCGTCTGGAGCAGATCCAGGAACAGAAGATAGATTCCGCCGGCGGCCAGCTTGCTGTTCCAGAAGGTTTCCGGCGTCTGCATGGTGAAAATCCAGGAATAGGTATTGCCGGCCTGCTCCATATCACACATCCGGCTGGCGGCCACAGCCATCAGAAGAGGTGTGAGGATGGTGTTGATCAGAAGCAGATTGGAGCCCAGCATACCGGTGACGCCAGTCAATCTGGACAGATCCAGATCCTGCAGTGTGTAGAGAATCCAGAGAAAAGTGATACCCAGGTCGGCGGCAAAGAGAAGCCACAGATGCCGGCGGCGCAGTTTCATGAATTCTGTTCGCAGATATTTCATTACAGGCTCACCTCCTTTTGCACCATCTGCAGGTAAATATCCTCCAGGTTGCCGGTCTGTTCCTCGATGCGGTAGAGATCCAGGCCGCCGGAGGTGAGCAGACGGATATGCGCGCCCAGAACCGAATCACTTTCCCAGGGAAGCAGCAGACCGTTTGGTATCTGGGTAATCGGGTGTATCTGCCCTGTTTTTTCAAAGGCTTCCTGGAGAAGCCGGAGAGCAAGAGAATCATCCGAGGTGCGAAGAAGAATCCGGCGCGGATTTTTGGACTGCAGACGGTAAAGCGTGTCCTGATAGATCAGGTTCCCTCTGGCGATAATTCCCACATAATCCGCAATCTGTTCGATCTCTGCCAGCAGATGGCTGGATACCAGGAGTGTGATGCCGTAACGGGCGGGGAGCTCCTTGATCAGTTCGCGCATTTCGTGAATGCCGGAAGGATCCAGTCCGTTGGTGGGTTCGTCCAGGAGCAGAAGTTTCGGGTGTCCCAGCAGAGCGTTGGCGATTCCCAGTCTTTGTTTCATTCCCAGCGAATAGTGGGAGGTCTTTTTGTTCTTCTGGCTGTCCAGCCGCACTGTGCGCAGGACGTCATCGATCTCGGAGACGGGAAGGTTCCGCAGAGTACAGGAAATCTTCAGATTTTCGTAGCCGGTCAGGTTCCCGTAGTAGGAGGGGGACTCGATCAGGGATCCTATGCGGGCGAGAATCCGGATCCGGTTAGAAGCGGTCATTTCCTGGCCGAAGATCCGTATGGATCCCCGGTCCGGCGCCGTCAGTCCGAGAAGCATTTTCATGGTGGTGCTTTTGCCGGCGCCGTTAGGCCCCAGGAAACCATAGATGGAATGCTGGGGAAGCCGCAGATGAATCTGATTGACGGCAGGTTTGCTGTGATAGAATTTGGTGAGATTTCTGGTTTCGATGATAAACTCGGACATGAATGGTTCCTCCTTTGTCTGTTTTCTGGATTCTATTATGAAGGAGGTTCCTTAACTCTTCCTGAGGTCTTCCTTAATTCTTCCTTAATTCCGGGAAAAAGGATTTTTCGGGAGAAGGAAATGTATTATAATAATAGAAGCGAAAGAAACAAAAGCGGAGGGAAAGACCATGATTGAACAGGCAAAGCTTTTGATCGCGGATGATAATAAAGAATTGTGCCGGCTTCTGACCCGGATTCTTTCCGAAGAGGGGTACCGGGATGTGCGGACGGCTTACAGCTGCCGGGAGGCCTGGCGTCAGATCGAACAGGAACGGCCGGATCTGATGATTCTGGATGTAAACTTTCCGGGAGAGGACGGCTTTTCCTTCTTTCAGAGACTGAAAAGCCGGATGGATCTTCCGGTTCTGTTTCTGTCAGCGCGAGACGGCAACGAGGATCGGATCACCGGATTGGGGCTGGGCGCGGACGATTATATGACGAAACCTTTTCTGCCCAGGGAGCTGACACTGCGCGTGGCGGCGATTCTGCGCAGAACTTACCGGGAGGAGAACGGCTGGGAGGAACTGAAATACCGGATCGGAAGTCGGGAGGTGGATCTGGCCGCCGGCGTGGTGAGAATCCCGGGAGAAGATAAGAACCGGGAAATCAGTCTGACCCATAAAGAGTTCCAGCTTCTGAAGCTGTTTCTGGAGAACCGGGGGCGGATCCTGACCTTTGACCTTCTGTCTGAGTCCGTCTGGGGAGAGAATTATTACGGTTATGAGAATACTCTGATGGTACATATCCGGAAACTGCGGGAGAAAATCGAGGAAAACCCGTCCAGTCCCAGATATCTGATTACAGTGAAAGGGCTCGGGTACCGGCTGGAGAAAGAATAAGACGGAGAAAAAAATGAAAAGTCTGATCAAAATTTATCTGAAATACATCGGCGGCGCCATTGGACTGATCTTTCTCTTTCTGGCAGCGGAGCTGATCATTACCGGTACCATAGCCGACCGGATTTTCGAAAAAGGGAGTGGAAGTTATGAAAGCCAGGTCCGTCAGATGGGGGATCAGATGCAGATTTCCGCGCAGGGCCAGGTGGAAAACGGATCGGAGCTTGAAGAGACGGCCCGTCAGGCAGGACTTGCCTTTGCCATGATTCTGGATGAAGAGGGCCAGGTGGTTTGGAATTATCAGATCCCGGAAAAGCTGAACCGCCGTTATACCGTGGCGGAGGTGTCTTCCTTTGTCCAGTGGTACCTGGACGATTATCCGGTCATGACCTGGAAACAGGGAGAGCATCTTCTGGTGGCGGCGTACCCCAGGGGAAGTCTCTGGCGTTATAATATCTGGCAGGATACGGATACGCTTCATGGGATCCTGCAGCTTCTCACCGTGTCGTTCTTTTCTCTTCTGGGGCTGACGGTGCTGGCTATTATCTGGCTGGGTTATCGTTCCTATCGGAAAGTACGGGTTTACACCAGCGCGATAAAAGATCTGGCAGAGGGGAAAGAAGTAGTTCTCTCCGAGAGAGGAAGTATGGGGGAGATCGCCAGGAGCATCAATCAGACCTCGGACCGCCTGAAAAAACAGAGAGAGATCCTGGATCAGAGGGATGAAGCCAGAACCCAGTGGATCAGCGGGGTGTCGCACGACATCCGTACTCCGCTGTCACTGGTACTGGGGTATTCGGATCTGTTGGAAAAACAGGCCGGGGAGAGGGAAACTTTTCGCCGGGAGGCCTCTCTGATCCGCCGGGAAAGTCTGCGGATCCGGGATCTGATTGAGGATCTGAATCTCACGTCAAAACTGGAATATGGCCGGCAGCCGCTGCGGCTGGAGGAAATTCAGCCGGCACGGATTCTGCGGCGGGTGATCGCGGACATTCTGAATTCCGCCGCTGTGGAGGAAGGGGGCTATACTCTGCAGGTACGTTTTTCCCGGGAATTCGAGACGCTTCGGATGAAAATGGATGAGAAACTGATGACCCGGGTCTTCCAGAATGTGATTCAGAATGCGGTGCGCCATAATGAGAACGGATGCCGGATCCTCGTGGAGGCAGGATGCGAAGAAGACCAGATGGAGGTGGCCGTGTCTGACACGGGAAAGGGAATTCCCCGGGAGATTTGTCAGTATATTAACTTCGGCGGCAGAGAACCGCAGCAGCATGTGATGGGGCTTCGGATCGTGAAACAGATCGTGCGGGCGCATCAGGGGCAGGTCCGTATCGAAGAAAACGGACACAGGGTGTGTATCTGCATCCCGGTTTCCGGACGGATGCGGGATTAGAAACCCTTTGCCCCAGAGCAGGGAGAATTTGGCCGGGGATGAGATCCGCTGGCTGTCAGAAAGGTGGCTGATGAGCATGAAATACGCAGAAGAAGGAGTACAGTATCATATTGGATTAAGAGCGGGCGATGTGGGAAACTATGTGATTTTACCGGGAGATCCCAAACGGTGCGAAAAGATCGCGGGATATTTCGAGGATGCCAGATTCGTGGCGGACAACCGGGAATTTGTCACTTATACCGGGTATCTGGATGGCGTGAAAGTCAGCGTGACGTCCACAGGAATCGGAGGGCCGTCTACGGCCATTGCTGTGGAAGAACTGGTTCAGGCAGGAGCGGATACGTTTCTGCGGGTGGGAACCTGCGGCGGCATGCAGACGCGGGTGAAAAGCGGCGACTGTGTCATCGCCACCGGTTCCATTCGTATGGAGGGAACCAGCCGGGAGTACGCGCCCATTGAATTTCCGGCAGTGGCGGATTATCAGGTGGTATCCGCCCTGGTACAGGCGGCGGAGAAACTGCGGATTCCTTATCATGTGGGCGTGGCCCAGAGCAAAGATTCTTTTTACGGACAGCATTCGCCGGAGAAAAGTCCGGTGGGCTATGAGCTGACAGCGAAATGGGAAGCCTGGAAGAAGCTGGGATGTCTGGCTTCTGAGATGGAAGGCGCGGCTTTGTTTACCGTGGGCGCGGCGCTCGGCGTACGCTGCGGAGCAGTATTTCTGACCATGGCCAATCAGGAGAGAGAACGTCTGGGCCTGCCGAATCCGGTGGTTCATGATACGGATCAGGCGATTCAGACGGCTGTGGAGGCGATCCGGATCCTGATCCGAGAGGATTCCTCCCACAGCCAGGAAAGAGAGGAAATCCGAAGATGAAGAAAATTCTGGAAGAAGCTTATAAAGCGATGGCACATGCGTACGCTCCCTATTCCAACTATCATGTGGGGGCCTGCGTGGAACTGAAAGATGGGAACTATATTCCGGGGGCGAATGTGGAGAATGCGGCTTACGGATCCAGTATGTGCGCGGAGCGCAATGCGGTCTACGGGGCTTACTCCCGGGGGTATCGCAAGGAAGATATCAAAGGACTGGCGATTGTCAGCGATGGAAGAACGCTGGTGACGCCCTGCGGCGCATGCCGGCAGGTACTGGCCGAGCTGCTGGAGGCGGACACGCCGATCTATCTTCGCAGCATGCAGGAGGAAAAGGTAACAGATATCCGGGAACTGCTGCCTCTGGCTTTCGATGAAGAGAGTCTGG
This sequence comes from uncultured Blautia sp., assembly GCA_963927715.1. Taxonomy (GTDB): domain Bacteria; phylum Bacillota; class Clostridia; order Lachnospirales; family Lachnospiraceae; genus Blautia_A. Next base: position 557,788 of record CAWVBU010000003.1, read on the forward strand.
AAAAATAGATCCTGTGAGCAGGGAAAAGACGGAAGAGAAGAACAGGAAAAGGAGACAGAGACATGGAGACTCGGGAAATATTGGAAAAAGTGAAAAAAGGAGAAATCTCCGTGAGGGAGGCGGAACATTATTTTCGGCAGAAACCCTTTGAAGAAATGGGCTATGCGAAACTGGATACACACCGGGAGGTGCGTTCCGGATTCCCGGAGGTGATTTACTGCAGCGGAAAGGCAGACGAACATCTGCTTCACATTGCGGAAAAGCTTTACGAGAAGAATCAGGAAGTGTTTGGGACCAGAGCGTCCAGACATCAGTATGAGCTTTTGAAAGAACGGTTTCCGCAGATGGAGTATGATGAGATTTCCAGAATCGTGAAGATTGAAAAACCGGGGAAGGAGAAGATCGGTCATGTGGCTGTCTGCACCGCGGGGACTGCGGACATTCCGGTGGCTGAGGAAGCCTCCCAGACGGCGGAGTATTTCGGAACCCGGGTGGAGCGTGTTTATGATGTGGGTGTCAGCGGAATCCACCGTCTTCTGGCAGAATTGGATGTGATCCAGGATGCCAACTGCATTGTGGCGGTGGCCGGTATGGAGGGAGCCCTGGCCAGTGTCCTCGGAGGCCTGGTGGACAAGCCGGTGATCGCGGTGCCGACCTCTGTGGGGTATGGAGCGAATTTCCACGGGCTTTCCGCATTGCTGACCATGATTAATTCCTGTGCCAACGGAATCGCCACGGTGAATATTGATAACGGATACGGGGCGGGATATCTGGCAACACAGATCAACCGCCTGGCGGTTCATGAAAAATAAAAAATACCGAAAAAAGCAGCAGACGGGCAGTTCATCCCCAGGGATGGGCTGCCCTGCTTTTGTACCGGAAAAGAAAGGATTGACAAGTGTTATATACTGTTATATACTGTTTATTAACAGGAGGAGAACCATGAAAATTATTATCAACAATAATTCTCAGCAGCCAATTTACGAACAGATCGTGGAACAGGTGAAGGCGCTGATCATCGGAGGGGTGCTGTCGGAACATCAGATCCTCCCATCGGTCCGAACCCTGTCCAAAGAGCTGAAGATCAGTGCTCTGACGGTCAAGAAGGCCTATGACCGTCTGGAGGGAGAGGGATTTGTGACCACAGTCCACGGGAAAGGAAGCTTTGTGGCAGGGGCGAATCAGGAGCTGCTGAAGGAAGAACAGAGAAAAGAAGTGGAAGCCGATCTGGAAGCGGCCGTCCGGAAGGCGCGGACCAGCGGCATGGATGACGATGAGATCCGAGAATTGTTTCAATTAATTATGGAGGATGAATAAAATGCTGAAACTGGAAAATGTGAGAAAGAGATATCCGAATTTCCGGCTGGATTGTTCCCTGGAAGTTCCGGATGGCTATATTACCGGTCTGATCGGGCCCAATGGCGCGGGAAAGACGACCACGTTCAAGGCAATTCTGAATCTGATTGCCGCAGAAGGCGGGAGAATCTCCATCTTCGGAAAAGAACTGCCGCAGATTACCGTCCGGGATAAGGAGAAAATCGGTGTGGTACTCTCGGAGAGCGGCTTTTATGAGGGGATGAATCCACGGCAGACCGCAAAAGTGATGGGAAAGATGTATGAGGATTTTCGCGAAGAAGAATTTCTGGGGCTGTGTGAACGGTTCGGGCTTCCTCTGGATAAAAAAATCCGGGACTATTCTACAGGCATGAAAGTAAAATTAAAAGTTTTGTGCGCTTTTGCCCACCATCCCAGGCTCCTGATTCTGGATGAACCAACGGCAGGGCTGGATGTGGTGGCCAGAGAGGAAATTCTGGATATGATCCGTGAATATATGGAGGAGGGGGAGCGCTCGGTACTGATCAGTTCCCATATTTCTAGCGATCTGGAGAGGCTGTGTGACGATTTCTACCTGATCCAGGACGGAAGGATCGTTCTCCATGAGGAGACCGATGTCCTGATGAGCGATTACGCGGTTCTGAAAGTACGGGAGGACCAGTATCAGGATCTGGAAAAGCAATATCTGTTATACCGGAAAAAGGAAAACTACGGGTACAGCTGTCTGACAAAGGAAAAGCAATTTTATCAGGAAAATTATCCGCAGATTGTGATCGAGTCCGGTTCCCTGGATCAAGTCATGATGATGGCGGTGAAAGGAGAGCGCGTATGAGAGGACTGATTCAGAAGGATTTGTATATATTGATGGAAATGAAGCGAATGGCGGCGGTGATCCTGGCGGTTGCCCTGGCGCTGTTATTGCTGAATGACGGTTTTGAGGGTTTTGTGGTCAGTTACCTGTCTTTTGTGGCAATGTTTGTGGTCCTTGCCACACTGACGCAGGATGAGACCAGCAAAGGGATTCAGTATCTGATGACGCTTCCGGTGACCAGGAAGATTTATGTACAGGAGAAATATCTGCTGGGAATTTCTCTGGGACTGGGGACCTGGCTGATTTCAACTATGGCGAGCGGGGCTCTGGTGCTGGCCCGCGGCAGAGAGATCCGTCTGGAATTTCTGTTAACCTGCCTGATTTACGCGGTGATCCTGCTGATCCTTCTGAGCCTGATGATTCCCGTTCAGCTTCGGTTCGGAGGGGATAAGGGACGAATCGCGGTTATGGTTGCTGTGGCGGGTGGAATTCTGGCCTGTCTTCTTCTGGCCCAGGCAGCAGCGTGGGCGAATCTGGATTTTGGCGGCGCAGCGAAGTTTCTTGGCCGGAGACTCCCGGTGCTTGTGGTGTTGGCGGTTCTGATTTTGGCGGGAATTCTGATGATTTCCTATCGGATCAGTCTGGCAGTGATGAGAAAAAAAGAATTCTGATCGAGGAAAGGAGAGAAAGTGATGAAGATTGTTCTGCTGGAGCGGGCTGCGGAGGGAATGGATGTGGATATTTCCATGCTGAAAGATTTAGGCGAGGTGGTCAGTTATGACAGTACCCTTCCGGAGGAAGTACCGGAACGGGTGAAAGACGCGGATGTGGTGGTGATCAACCGGCTTGCCATGAACGGGGAGTCTCTGGGAAACGCAAAGCGGTTAAGACAGATTGCCATTACCGCCACCGGAACCAATATGATCGACTGGGATTATGTGAATGCCAGAGGAATCCAAGTGTCCAATGTGAAGGGGTACTCTACCAATGCGGTGGCACAGCATACGTTCGCCCTGGCTCTGGCGCTGATCCATAAGATCTGTTATTATGACCATTTCGTCAAAAGCGGAGAGTACTGCAGGCAGGAAGGCCTCTATGAGTTTGAGCGGGGCTTGTTTGAACTGGAGGGAAAGACCTGGGGAATCATCGGTATGGGAGCCATCGGAAGCCGGGTGGCCAAGCTGGCGCGTAGTTTCGGATGCCGTGTGATCTATTACTCCACTTCCGGCAGGAATACGGATCAGCCCTATGAACGTGTGGAGTTCCAGGAGATTCTGGCACAGGCGGATATCCTGTCCATTCATGCTCCTTTGAATGGGCAGACAGAAGGGCTGATCAACCGGGAGGCCCTCCGTCAGATGAAGAAGACGGCGATCCTGATCAATGTGGGACGGGGACCGATTGTGGCGGAAGCAGATCTGGCGGATGCGCTGGAAGCGGGTGAGATTCGGGCGGCGGGACTGGATGTGCTGGCGAAAGAACCCATGGATCCGGAAAATCCTCTGCTTCGGATTCAGGACAGCAGCCGTCTGTTGATCACGCCTCATATGGCCTGGACGCCGGTGGAGACCCGCAGGAGGGTAATGCGTGAGATTGAAAGGCTGATCCGGGAAGCGATGTGACAGAGCCCCCTCCAAAAAAACGGTCTGATTTTGGTAACTGCGGTTTACGAAGAATACTTACAGAGTTTACATAAGCGCAGGTTGCACGGGGGAAAGCGGAAAAGTAGAAAGAAAGATAAGGAGAAATATAGGAGAAAAACATCCTTAAATATAGAAAAATTCCGCTACGTAAAGAAAAAGGGTATTCTATGTAAAATCTATGTGTAATCTATTGACGAAACCAAATGGGATGATATGATGAAATCAATGCGGCCAAATAATTTTCCGCAGGATGGAAATCCTAAGAGAAATGTTATCAAACAGAAACATGGAGGGAAAAAGGGTGGATATCACAGGTATTTTAAGTCTATTGGGCGGCCTGGCACTGTTTTTGTACGGAATGCAGATGATGAGCAACGGACTGGAAGCGGCAGCCGGCAACAAAATGAAAAAAATTCTGGAGAGGCTGACGGCGAACCGTGTCCTGGGAATTGCGGTGGGAGCCGGAATTACTGCGGTGATTCAGTCTTCTTCCGCGACAACCGTTATGGTGGTGGGCTTTGTAAACTCCGGTATGATGCGTCTGGAGCAGGCGGTCTGGATTATCATGGGCGCCAACATCGGTACGACCATCACCGGTCAGCTGATCGCGCTTGATGTGGGAGCCATCGCGCCGCTGTTCGCGTTTCTTGGCGTGGCGATGGTAGTCTTTCTGAAAAATCCCAGATTTCATCATTTTGGAATGATTATCGCGGGCCTGGGTATTCTGTTTATCGGTATGGATATGATGAGCAGCGCAATGATGCCGCTGCGTGACTCAGAAGCATTTGTAAGTCTGATGACGAAATTCTCCAATCCGCTGCTTGGAATTCTGGCCGGTGCGGCGTTTACCGCGCTGATTCAGTCTTCCTCGGCATCTGTGGGAATTCTGCAGGCGCTGGCTACCAGCGGAGCGATTAATTTCTCCAGCGCGGTGTTCGTACTCTTCGGACAGAACATCGGAACCTGTATCACGGCGGTTCTGGCGTCAATCGGAACCAGCAGAAACGCGAAACGTACCACGATTATTCACCTGACCTTCAACATCATTGGTACGATTGTGTTTACGGTGGTCTGCATCCTGTTCCCGCTGGCAAATGTGATCGAGAATCTGACTCCGGGAAATCCGGCGGCGCAGATCGCGAATATGCATACCTTGTTTAATATTGTCACAACGCTTCTGCTGGCTCCCTTTGGAATTTATCTGGCCAAATTTGCCAGAAAGATTCTTCCGGAGAAGAAAGGCGAAGCAGACGAGGCAATGCATCTGGAATACATTACCTATAGGGATAACGACCGCCAGATCGGTAATTCTTCCATGGCGATCAACGGAATCCGCAAAGAACTGATGAGAATGGCGGATATGGTGAAAGAGAATGTGGATCTCAGCTTCCAGGCAGTGAAGGAAGAGGAGCCGGAGTATATGAAGGAAGTTGCTGAGAAAGAGGAATACATTGATTTCCTCAACAAGGAAATTTCCAAATATATTTCCACGGTGATTGTCAAGGAGACCAACGAGTCAGACTCCCGTCTGATCAGTGCCTACTTCAAGATTTCCGCGAATCTGGAGCGGCTGGGAGACCATGCGATGAATCTGTGTGAGTATTCCCAGATGCTGAAATCGAAGAAAATCGACCTGTCAAAGACAGCCAGAGGCGAGATCGACGCCATGCATGAGATGAGTCTCCAGGCCATGGGACTTCTGGACTGCATCGCGCATCCCAGCAAGGAAAAATACGACAGTATCGCGGAGATGGAGCAGGAGTTTGACGATATGACGGAGCGCTACCGGGGACATCAGATGGAACGGCTGCGCACGGGAAAATGTTCGGATGAGGGCTGTGTGATTTACTCAGAAATGCTGACGGATTTTGAGAGAATCGGAGATCACCTTCTGAACATCGGTGAGGAAATAACGGAAGCCACCAACAAACTGGAAGTGGCATAAGCATAAACAACGAAGAATTGCAATTCCAAAATAGAGATGGTATACTAGAATCTGTATCTGCGCAAGACAGATTTCAGAGAGGAAAAGTTATGAGTTTTTCAAAGAAAGATACCTCAGCGATCAAAGGAATTGCAATTCTTTTTATGTTTGCGTACCATTGTTTTTCTACGTATGACCGTATGCAGGGAGTGGATGTGAGTTTCTTTCCGTTCCCCTCACAGTTCGGCGTCTATCTTTGCGCACAGCTGAATATCTGTGTGCCGATTTTTCTGTTTCTCTCAGTCTATGGTATGACCATATCGGCGAAAAAGAAGTATCCGGAATACCGGATGGAGGCCAGACAGTGTACGGAATTTATCTGTGACCGTTATATTAAACTGATGTCTTCCTTCTGGGTTCCTTTTTTATTCTGTGAGGTGGTCTCCCTGTTTCTCAATCCGTCTTCGTTTTCCGCTTACGGATCGACGGTGGGAAAGGTGGCCGCGAGCATGGCGGTGGAGGCCTTGGGGTTCAGTGAATTTTTCGGTACGCCCAAGCATATCGGAACCTGGTGGTATTTGAGTCTGGCGATTCTGACCATTGTCCTTCTGCCGCTTCTGTGGTCCTGGTATCGGAGATGGGGAAGCGTTCTGCTGTTCGGACTGTTTTTGTTCCTCCCGCCGATGCTGCTGGATACGGGGAAAAATATGGCGCGGTTTCTGCTGTGTATTCCCCTGGCGATTTTCTGTGCGGATCAGGGACTCCTGGAGCGATATAAGAAATGGTCCTGGTGCGGGAAGCCGTCTCTGGACGGGTCGCTGAAAGTGATCTGGACATTTATTTTTCTGATTATCGCCATGTATATCCGAAAGACGGACTGGGGTGTGAAATATCTGGAGTATCCGCTGGTGACAGTGGTGGCGTTTCTTGTGATCCTGCTTGCCTATTCGGTTCTGGATCATCTGCCACCGATCCGCGCGGTGCTGATTTATCTGGGAAACCATTCCGGAGATATGTTTTTTATCCATACCTTTTTCCGTGGAATCTGGTTTGAGGGGTGGCTCTACTCCCATGGCCACGCGCTGCTGATTGAGGCGGTGCTGGTGATCGTGACCTTGCTGTGCTCTCATTTTCTGGATTTGGTGCGCTGGCTGATTCGATATCCGAAACTGATCCAGTGGATGCGGAACTTTACGGTTCAGACGGTGACAGCGATAGAATTTGGTACCGGAACCCGGAGAAAATAGAAAAAGGCTTCTGCTTTTGAGAATCATGGATCTCACTGACAGAAGCCTTTTTCCTACATATAGGAAGAAATGAACATATAAAATATAGATTGCTCTAATATTTCTGTGAATTTATTATAGCATAGGGGTTTTAAAAATTCAATATATTGTTTAAAATATCTAAAAAAACATGAATTGAAAGACTTTATCCCTGTCATTTGTTTCGGCGCGAAGACAGAGGGAAAGGGCGTTTTACGGAAAATGAAAAGAATGTGGTATCATGAAGTAACAGAATCCCAGCAGGGGCACACGGTAGAGTGGGTGCTGAGACAGGTACTACGGCTGGGAAAGAGGCAGATCCGCAGGATCAAGTTCCGGGAAGACGGGATCTGTGTCAACGGCCGGCGGCAGAGAGTGACCTGCCGGCTCTGTGCAGGGGATCTTTTGAGAATCTGCCTGGAAGAGGAGCAGGATTCCGCTCAGCTGGAAGAACAGGAAGGTTTCCTGAAGATTCTTTATGAGGATGCGGATCTTATTGCTGTAGAGAAGCGGTCCGGACAGATCTGTCACCCCTCCGGGGGACATTACGCAGATTCTCTGGCCAATCAGCTGGCGGGGTATTTCCGCCGCACCAGGGGCGGCGCCGTGATCCGGATCGTGGGAAGACTGGATGTGGACACTTCCGGAATTGTGCTTGCGGCGAAGAATCAGATCGCTGCCTCACGTCTGGCAGAGCAGAGAGAGCAGGGAATCCTGCAAAAAGAATATCTGGCTCTGGTACACGGCGCTTTTGGGCAGCAGGAAGGTGTCATAGAAGGAAAGATTGGCATCCTGCGGGAGCACCCGCGGAAGATGTGTGTCTGTGAAAACGGAAAAGAGGCCAGAACCCATTATCAGGTGCTGCAATGCGCCGGCGGATATTCCCTGGTCCGGTGTGTGCTGGAAACCGGGCGGACGCATCAGATCCGGGTACACATGTGCAGTATCGGTCATCCGCTGGTCAACGACCGGATTTACGGAGCAGGGGATGCAGATCCTTTTGGGAGTCTGCTGGAGAGCAGAATCTCTCCGGCGGACGGCCGTCACAGGCAGCTGGGGCTTCACGCGGAACGGATCCGGCTGCGGCAGCCTTTTACTGGAGAAGAAATAGAAATATTTTCAGTTTGTGAATTTGCAGACTGGCTGACTATGTTATAATGATAGAAAATAAATTGAAAAAAATATGGGAGGAGAGAGGTATGGCAAAATATTGTAAAAATTGCGGAGCACCGGTGGATGACAGAATGGAATACTGCAAAAATTGCGGGCAGCCTGTGCGTGTGGAAAATCTTTCTCAGAGGAAAAAGCCCGGCCAGCCGCAGGCTTCTCACAGAAATAATTCCTCCGGAGGAGCGCAAGGGCAATCCCGTGATCCTTATGGGCAGGTGAATTACCAGTCCTGTGATTCTTACGGGCAGAGGAATCACCAGTCCCGTGATCCTTACGGGCAGAGGAATCACCAGTCCCGTGATCCTTATGGGCGGATAAATTATTCGTCCCGTGACGCCTACGGTCAGAGGGACAGTCAACCTCGTGACGCCTACGGGCGGATGGACAATTCGTCCCGGGATCTCTATGGGCGGACGGGCGGCCAGTCCGGAAAATCTTATGGGAACCGTTCTTACGGAGAATCCTGGAATCCCTATGGGCAGACGGGCGGGCAGTTCCAGGATCCCTATGGACGGATAAACGGCAGATCTCAGGATTCTTACGGAAACCAGCCCTGGCAGCATTCTCATGATGAGAATGTGTCCAAAGAGTGGGAACCACATCCGGGCGGAGAAGAGGTTCCGGAACCGGAGGAGAAGAAAGGGCGCCGTTCTTCGTCAGGTAAGAAAGGGAAAAGCAGGAAAACGGGGCGGGAAAAAAGAAAAGTTTTCGGAAGATTTGAACTGCCCCGGAGCGTGATTCCTCTGACGGTTGTATTTGGCGTGATTGCGGTGGCTCTGGTGGTTCTTCTGGTTCTTTTCGCGATGACACTGACCAGTGACGGGGTGGACACCAGTTCTCCGGAAAATATCGTGGGCAGTTTCTACGAAAAGCTGGAAGAGAAGGATATGGAAGGCGCACTTGCCTGCTTTTCCAGTGAGGAAGCGGCGGAGCATTTCGATTATGAAAAGTATGTGGATTTCTATGATTCCGAGGATCAGGATACACTGCTTCCGGCACAGGATGATAAGATTCAGCTGGTGAACCAGCGGAAGCTGGAAGGGCGCGCGGCGGATCAGATTGCTTCCACTCTTCGGGTGATCGGCCTGGGAGAGGACGTGGGAGAACAAAGTGCGCAGGGCGTCAGTCCCTGGCAGACTCTGGGAGTCGAGCTGGAGGATTATATAGAATCTGTGGACAGCGGCAGTCTGAAAGGACTCATCGTGGAGCGGGTGGAGCTCGCGGTACAGGAGAAGCAGAACCAGGACGAAACCCAGGAAAAGCTGAATGAGGAGGCAGGCGTCTATGGCGCGGATGAGCGCAGGGAATACGCAGCGCTCTTTACCGTAGGAGAGACCTCCTACATCCAGGGTTTTACGCTGGACCGTTATGGGGAAGACTGGAAGATTTACTCGCTGACCAGCGAGCTGGCAGGAACTTCCTCTTATGGAATTCCCAGCGTGGCGGAGAAATCTTCTGATTTTGAAAATTATATCGAATAGAAAAAAACGGTACAGGAAGTGTTTGTGTCTCTGCCGTGGAAGTGTTAGAATAAAAGTGTTCAGACACTGGATTATGTGCCCAAACCGGATAGGAATCCGGGTTGTGGCACGGCAGAGAGAACATAAAAGAAAAGGAAAAATGAGGAGGGAAGGACATGTTTTGTGACCAGTGTGGTACCAAAATTGAGGAAGGAAGCGCGTTCTGCCCGAATTGCGGAGCACCGGTTCCATCTCAGCCGTTTGGCGGAGGACAGCAGGGGAGAGAGAACTCTCAGTCTGCGGATGAGGGACGCACGATGGCGTACCATGAAGATGAGGGACGTACGATGGCGTACCATGAGGACGAGGGACGCACGATGGCGTACCATGAGGACGAGGGACGTACGATGGCGTACCATGAGGACGAAGGACGCACGATGGCGTACCATGAGGACGAAGGGCGCACGATGGCGTACCATGAGGATGAGGGACGTACCATGGCGTACCACGAGGATTCTGACCGGACAGCGGCGTTCCGGGACGGAGACCAGGGATATTACGGAGGATATCCGGAAGGAGATTTTGGCGGAAATCCGTCTTATGGTCAGGATTATTACCAGCAGCAGCCTTCCCGGCAGCCGAAAAATCATAAACCCTGGCTGTATGCCGTTTTAGGCGTGGCAGCCGTGCTTTTTGTGGTCTTTATCGGAATTGAGGTCAAGACCATTCTGGATCTGGGATCTGAGGAAGAGGAGACCGTTGCGGAAGCAGACAGCCAGGAGGAAGAAGAGCAGGAAACAGACGATCTGGATGAGGTGCCGGAGGAGACAGAGGAAGCAGTGCCTCAGGCGACACCGACTTCTGTGCCGGAAGAGGCTCCGGCTACCGTGGCAGTTCCAACGTCTGCGCCGGCTCCCCAGACGCAGAGCGCTCCATCCGGAGGATATCTGGATAACGATTATATCTTTCCGGACAGCTCCACACGGGAACTGTCAGAATCGGAATTTGCGGACAAGACCGAATGGGAGCTGAAGGTTGCCAGAAATGAAATCTATGCCAGACATGGAAGAATGTTCGATACGCCGGAGCTGGATGCTCATTTCCGCAGCAAGAGCTGGTACGTGCCGTCGATACCTGCCGCTCAGTTTGATGATCAGAGTACGCTGAGCACACTGGAGATCAAGAACGCGACAAAGATCCTGAATTATGAACTTGCACATGGAATGGAGACTTAAATAGTGAAAGGAGCTTTCTTTTAAAATGGAACGAAAAAACGCATGGCTGAAATATGATGAAGAAGGACGGAATTCTGTTTTTGAGTTTTGTGAGAAATACCGGGAATTTCTGAGTCAGTGTAAAACAGAGCGGGAATGTGTCAGCCGGGTAATCGAGGATGCCAGGGCTGCCGGATATGTAGATTTCAAAGAGGCGGCGGCCAGCGGGAAAACCCTGAAACCAGGGGACAAAGTGTATTTTCCGATGATGGGAAAGAGCATTGCTCTTTTTCATCTCGGCAGAAAACCGCTGGAAGAGGGAATGAATATTGTGGGGGCGCACATCGATTCTCCCCGTCTGGATCTGAAGCAGAACCCTCTGTATGAGGATGGAAATCTGGCGATGCTGGAGACCCATTACTATGGAGGCGTGAAGAAATACCAGTGGGTAGCGCTTCCTCTGGCTCTGCACGGCGTGGTGGCGAAGACGGATGGAAGTGTGATTCCGGTGGTGCTGGGGGAAGACCCGCAGGATCCGGTGCTGGGGATCTCGGATCTGCTTCCGCATCTGGGAAGAACGCAGATGGCCAAGAACGCGGAGAAGGTAGTGGAAGGAGAAGACCTGAACATTCTGGTGGGCAGCATTCCTCTGGAAGGGGAAGAGAAAGAGCCTGTGAAAAAACGGATTCTGGAAATTCTGCAGGAGAAATACGGAATTTGTGAGGAAGATTTCCAGTCTGCGGAGCTGGAAGCAGTTCCGGCGGGCAAAGCCAGAGATTATGGTCTGGATCGGAGCATGCTCATTGCCTATGGCCATGACGACCGGGTATGTGCCTATCCGTCTTATCAGGCGCTTCTGACACTGGAGGAGACGAAGAAAACCTGTGTCTGCCTTCTGGTGGACAAGGAGGAGATCGGCAGTGTAGGTGCTACCGGCATGCAGTCACGGTTCTTCGAGAATGCGGTCGCGGAGCTGGTGAACAGTACGGGAACCTACAGTGAACTGAAGGTCCGCAGGGCTCTTCAGAATTCCTGCATGCTTTCCTCCGATGTGAGCGCGGCTTTTGATCCCAATTATCCCGATGTGATGGAGAAAAACAACAGCGCTTATTTTGGAAAAGGACTGACCTTCAATAAATATACCGGAGCCCGGGGAAAATCCGGCTCCAACGATGCCAACGCAGAGTACATTGCCCGGATCCGCCGGGTTCTGGATGAGGCGGACATTGCCTACCAGACCGCGGAACTGGGTAAGGTAGATCAGGGAGGCGGAGGCACCATTGCTTATATTCTTGCCAATTACGGAATGGAAGTGATTGACAGCGGCGTGGCGGTTCAGAACATGCACGCGCCCTTTGAAGTGGTGAGCAAAGTGGATATCTACGAGGCTTTCCGAGGATATCAGGCGTTTCTGAGAGAAATGTAAAGAGAGAAGGCAGAAAAAGTCCGGGGATCTGGGAAAATCAGATCCCCGGACTTTTTCTGTCCGAAATTGTTTTTAACCTTGGAGTTTTTTCAGGATCCGGAGTGTGGTGTCAATGGCCTGAAAAAATTCTTCCTGGTCTTCTTTGGAAAGCTGGCTGATTTTTTCAGCCATGACGGCGCTTAATTCCTGCTGTTTGCTTTTCATAATCTCGGCGCCATCGGATGTCAGACGCACCAATACCAGTTTGCGGTTGGATTCATCCCGGATTCGTTCCAGATATCCCTGCCGTACCAGGGGCGCGACAGCGCGCGTGGCCTGCTCTTTGGAGGAGACGATATAATTGGCGAGTTTGGACATGGTGAGCGGCGTCTCGACAGTGAGCGCGAACAGGATGCTCAGCTGGGTTTTCGTGAATCCGAGATCCTTGAAATCCAGAGTATTGAGAATCATTCTCTGACAGAGAGGAAATACTTCCATCAGAGCGGTTACCGGATCCGGATTGCTTTTCTTACCGTTGGTCATAGCTTTCCCTCCTGGATACATTATAAAAGGATTGTTTGCAAAGGTCAATAATTGATAAGTATCAATTAATAGAAATTTTAGAATTTTCACAGAAAATTCACATGATTGACAGGGATCAATAGTTGACAAAGATCAATTAATGAGATACATTAAGAATAACTGTTAATCAGATATGGAGGATATTTTATATGAATGTACAGGATAAACATAAGCCCAGACGTCCGATGGTGTTTTACTATCTGATTGTAGCCGTGGTGCTTCTGCTCCTGAATTCGCTGGTCTTCCCGATGATTCAGGAAGGAAGCATTCGGGAGACCACGTACTCGGAGTTTCTGGACGGACTGAAAGACAGAGAAATTAAGGAAGTACAGCTGGAAGAAAATGTTATTTACTATACGGTGGAAGAAAACGGCAGAGAGATTGTCTGCAAGACAGGAAGAATCTCCGATGACGGTGATCTGGTGACCCGGCTGGATGAGTCAGGAGCGAAATTCACCGAAGAGATTCCTACCCAGCAGTCGCCGCTGCTGATGATGCTGTTCAGCTGGGTGGTGCCGATTCTGATTTTCGTGTTCATCGGCCAGATGCTCAGCAAGAAGCTGACTCAGAGCATGGGCGGCGGACCGGGCGCTATGATGTTCGGCAAGAGCAATGCCAAAATCTATGTGAAATCTTCAACGGGAATTAAATTCTCAGATGTGGCCGGAGAGGATGAGGCGAAGGAGCTTCTCACGGAGATTGTGGATTATCTTCACTATCCGGAAAAATATAAAGAGATTGGAGCTTCTATGCCAAAAGGAGCCCTCCTGGTAGGACCTCCCGGAACCGGTAAAACGTTGTTGGCGAAGGCGGTAGCCGGCGAGGCGAATGTTCCGTTTTTCTCGATCTCAGGTTCAGAGTTCGTGGAAATGTTCGTCGGCATGGGAGCGGCCAAAGTCCGGGATTTGTTTAAGCAGGCCAATGAGAAAGCGCCCTGTATCGTCTTCATCGATGAGATCGATACCATCGGTAAAAAGAGAGATGGCCAGATCGGAGGAAACGATGAGCGGGAGCAGACGCTGAATCAGCTCCTCACAGAGATGGACGGTTTCGACGGCTCCAAAGGCGTGGTGATCCTGGCGGCCACCAACCGCCCGGATTCTCTGGATCCCGCCCTGCTCAGGCCGGGCCGGTTTGACCGGAGAATTCCGGTGGAACTGCCGGATCTGAAGGGAAGAGAGGAGATTCTCAAAGTCCATGCGAAAAAAATCAAGATCGCGGATAATGTGAATTTCGGGGAAATCGCGAAGGCGGCGGCCGGCGCTTCCGGTGCGGAGCTTGCGAATATTGTAAACGAAGCCGCGCTGCGGGCGGTTCGCAGCGGCCGGCGGTTTGCCACCCAGGCAGATATGGAAGAGAGTATTGAAGTGGTAATTGCCGGATATCAGAAGAAGAACCGGGTGCTCTCCAACAAGGAGAAACTGATTGTCTCTTACCACGAGATCGGCCATGCGCTGGTAGCCGCGAAGCAGACGGAATCGGCGCCGGTTCATAAGATTACCATCATACCGAGAACTTCCGGAGCGCTGGGTTATACCATGCAGGTGGAGGACGGCGAACATTTCCTGCTGAGCAAAGAAGAGCTGGAAAATAAAATCGCCACCCTCACCGGAGGACGTGCGGCGGAAGAACTGATCTTCCACACCATTACCACGGGCGCCTCCAACGATATTGAGCAGGCGACCAAGCTGGCGCGGGGAATGATTACCCGTTATGGAATGAGTGATGAATTTGACATGGTTGCCATGGAGAATGTGACGAACCAGTATCTGGGCGGCGACAGTTCTCTGGCATGCTCCTTTGAGACGCAGACCAGGATTGACCAGAAGGTGGTGGAACTGGTGCGCGCGCAGCATGAGAAAGCGCGTAAGATCCTGACGGACAATATGGGAAAACTTCATGAACTGGCGAAATATCTCTATGAGAACGAGACCATCACAGGAGAAGAGTTTATGAAGATTCTGAACGCGAAACCGGCGCAGATTCCGGCAGGACAGACAGAAGAATAAAGCAGGTATTTCCCTGTAAGTGAGGGAAAGAGTCCAAGAAAAAAGGCCATTTTACAGGGCGGTTTGGTTCCTGTAAAAGGGTCTTTTTTGTGTGACAGAAAAAGGGCTCCCGGGCAGGTCAGAAAAATGGGGCCTGCCCGGGAGCATAATAAAGTTTCAGAGAAAAATTTTCTGGTATTCGAACAAAGTGTCCAGAAAGGCCAGGCCGGTGGCCAGGAATGTCATCAGGATCAGAAGAAACACGGATCCTTTGTCATAGACAAACAGGGCTTCCCGGTCGGGCAATTTGGTGGTCAGTACTTCCAGACCCATCAGAATGAAAATACAGGGCCAGAGCTTCCAGATCATCTGATACGACAGAGCTGGAAAGAACATATGGATCAGAAAGAGAATTCCGAAGAAAATCAGGGTGATTCCCAGAGTGAGGGTCCCCACTTTATGCGTTCTTGTCATATTCATCAGACTCCTTTGCAGATTCCGTGATTTCAGAGGATTCCGTATCTTTTTCTTTCTCCCCAGACTCCGGCTCCGGTTCCTGTTCCTGAACCGGGCGGACAGGAGACGGAAGTTCTGCCTGGGAAGGCGCACAGTAACCGGATGGCGGGTCCTGGAATGCTTCCGGATCTGAGTCATAGAAGCAGTCCGGATCCTCTTCATCCAGCTCCCGTTTCTTTCCGCGGATCAGATAACATCCCAGGCCGATGAAAAGGATGGCCAGGAAGATCTGCGGCAGATGATAGGAGAATGTGTAGAGGGCGTCGTACAGAGGCTGCGGGAGGATCTGGTACAGGTAATCCATGAAACTGTTCCACAGCAGGGTCACGCCCAGGATAATCAGGAGCCATGCGGCAGCGCTGCGGTGATGGCTGAGAAAACCGGAGATTCGGCGGGAAAGCGAATCGGTATCCTCCTCATTGAGGAAGAGAAAACGGTCTTCCAGCGCGTAGAACTCCTCGTCCGGCATGGACCGGATGGCATGGGTGTGGAAGAAACTGTAGCACCAGACCACCGGCAGGAGAAACATCAGGAAATTCAGATTGAATCCGGCGGTCAGGGCGAAGATTCCGAAGAACAGAATCATGACGCTGGCTCCGTGTTTCAGGAATCCCAGATACATCTCGCCGGCTCCCGGGATCAGGGAGAAGAGAAAGGTCCAGAATCCGCTTTTTTTACTTGTCATAATCAAATACCTCCAATGTCATCAAATTTTCTGAAAAATTCTGCAGCTTTTCCCCGGCGTTTCTGGCCTGCTGGGAGAGCTGCTGCGCCCAGGTGGTCTGTGCCGGCGGGGAAGAGGGAACAGGGGATCGGGTCAGATCCAGGAAGAAATTGCCGGCAAAGAGGAAAAACAGCATGCTCAGTACGGCAAAAGATACTTTCAGGCTGTAGTAAAACAGAGAAAGTCTTTTCGATGTCTGGTACAGAGTACGTTCCGCGAGGACCGCAGGGGACTGACTCTGCAGCAGAATGCTTTCTTTCAGATTCTCTGGCGCTTTCAGAAGTCCTTCCTGTTCCATCCTGGCGGCGAACATACAGGCGCTGTAATCATCCGCGGTAATTTTTCTCAGTTCATCCAGGGGAAGCGGCTTTTTTTCCATTTCTGTATCCCTCCTTTTCATAAATTTTTTTCAGCATGGCTTTGGAACGATAGACCTGTGTCTGAACCGTTTTTACATTTCGGCCGGTTCTGCGGGCGATCTCTTCAAAGCCAAGTTCTTCATAGAAATAGAGAATCGCGATTTCCCGGTAAGGATCTTTCAGAAGATGGCAGCATCGGAGCAGATGCGACCGGGTCTCCTGCTCCAGAATCTTTTCTTCGACGGTGGGCCCGCGGGTTTTCAGCTGCAGGAAGAATTCCTCCTCCGTGGGGTAGGTGCTCCGGCCGGCCCGTTTCAGATGATCGATACATTTGTTTGTGGCAATCCGGGTGATCCAGGCCTTCTCGTTCCTGCCATCGAAACGGGAGAGGTGTTTGTATGCGGAGAGAAACGTCTCCTGTGTCAGATCCTGCGCGTCAAAATAATTGCCGGTCAGGCGGAAACAAATGGTAAAGACCAGATTCTGATATTGGTTAATCAGATGCTCAAGTTGTTCTTGCGGCTGGATCGAAAACACCTCCCCTCTTTTTTGTCTTCACCCATTATAACGAAGGGGAATTCCATTTGTCTTCAGAAAAGTGAAAAAATTGACTTTTGCAGGGAAAATTGTTAAGATGAACGAAGTTTGAGGCGGAAATAAAAGGAAGGAGATACGAGAAAAGAGGGGTTCTGTGAAGCGTACCCAGGGACTTACCTGAGTGTGTAAAATGGAGGGAACGAATGCAGAAAAACAGGGGAAAAAAGAATCGGAAGAAAATCGGACTGGCCCTTGGTCTGTTCGCGGCGCTGGCGGCGGTGGGCGCAGGAGGCTGGTATCTGTTTCTCAGACAGAGTCCAAAGCAGCTGATCCGGGAGTATATGAGCTGCATCGGGCAGGGAGATTATGAGGCCATGTATGAGATGCTGGATTCTGAGAGTCAGGAACGTGTGGATGAGGAAAGGTTTATCGAGAGAAATCAGAGAATCTACGAAGGAATCGAAGCCAGCGATCTGAAACTAGAATTTTCCAAAGAGAAAAATGAAAATGGATGGACGGCTTTTACCACCACTATGGATACCGTGGCGGGTGAACTGACCTTTGACAATCAGATCCGCGTACACCGCGAAGGGCTGGGGTGGAAACTTTACTGGGAGGACAATGTAATCTTTCCGGAACTTCGGGCTGCCGACAAGGTACAGGTGATTACCGATGAAGCACAAAGGGGAAGCCTTTATGACCGCAACGGCAAGACCCTGGCTGCACAGGGTGTGGTATCTTCGGTGGGACTGGTGCCGGGAAAGATGAGTGTGGACACGAACCAGCAGAAGGAAGATATTCAAAAACTGGCAGATCTTCTGGAAATCTCAGCGGAGAGCATCCAAAACGCGCTGGACGCCGACTGGGTGAAGGAGGATTCTTTCGTGCCCGTGAAGGAGATTGCCAAAGACAATTCTGTGACCAATACCCTGGCCGGAGAGCGGGCCAACAGCGAGCTGGAAGAGCAGCTTTTGGAGATCCCCGGGGTTATGGTGACAGACGCTGAGGATCGGGTCTACCCGTCAGCGGAGACCTCCGCTCATCTGGTCGGTTACGTACAGAGTGTGACCGCGGAAGATCTGGAGGAACTGGAAGGTCAGGGGTATGACGGAAACAGCGTGCTGGGAAAAAGCGGACTGGAAAGCCTGTATGAGACGGAACTGAAAGGGGAGGACGGCAGCAGGATCAATATTGTAAATGAGGACGGAGAAGTCCGGCTGACGCTGGCGGCGGATCAGAAACAGGACGGGGAAGAGATATCCACCACCATTGATCTGGAACTGCAGAAGATGCTTTACGAGCAGTTTCGAGAAGACAAAAGCTGCAGTGTGGCGCTCAATCCGCTGACCGGGGAGGTTCTGGCTCTGGTGAGCACGCCCTCCTATGATAACAACGACTTTGTTCTGGGAATGTCTCAGGAGACCTGGGAGGAACTCAATGAGGATGAAGATCAGCCGATGTATAACCGGTTCCGGCAGACTTTCGCTCCGGGATCCAGTTTCAAACCGGTGACGGCGGGAATCGGACTGAGCACAGGTACGCTGACGGCGGATGAGAATCTGGGTTACAGTGGCACAAGCTGGCAGAAAGATTCCTCCTGGGGATCCTATTACGTGACGACTCTGCACGATTACGGAGAGGACGTGACTTTGCGCAACGCTTTTGTCTATTCGGACAATATTTATTTCGCGAAGGCAGCGCTTCAGATCGGCGGGGAAACGTTCACGGATTATCTGGAGAAGCTGGGGTTCGGGGAGGAACTTCCCTTCCCTGTCCGGATGACGGTTTCGACTTATTCCAATGACGGTGAGACCATTTCCGATGAGATTCAGCTGGCCGACAGCGGTTACGGGCAGGGACAGATTCTGATCAACCCCCTGCATCTGGCCAGCATTTACACTGCGTTTCTGAACGGCGGGGATATGCTGGAACCGAAACTTTTGCTGGAAGAGGAACCGCAGGCGGAGGTCTGGATGGAAGGAGCTTTTGACGCGCAGGCGGTTCAGACGATCTCCCAGGATCTGACGGAGGTGGTCAATGATCCCAACGGAACCGGCTATGGCCTTCACATGGATGAGGTTTCACTGTCAGGTAAGACAGGGACCGCGGAGATCAAGGACAGCGTGGAGGATACGGAGGGAACGGAGCTTGGCTGGATGGCGGTTTATACCACAGATCCGGAAACAGAGAAGCCCATCCTGATCGTCACCATGGTGGAGGATGTGAAAGACCGGGGCGGCAGCGGCTACGTGGTGGATAATCTGCGCCCGGTGCTGGAGAGTTACCTTACCGGGGCTGCTTATGTGAATGAAGAGGTGGAATACGATGAGAATGATTGATCTGCACTGTGATACCCTGTGGCGTCTGTTCAGAGCGGACGGCCTATGGGGACACCGGGGGAATCTGTTGGAAAATTCTTTCGGTGTGGATGTGAAAAGGCTGGAAAAAGCAGACGCTCTGATACAGGGGTTCGCGGTGTTTTTTCTGACCGGGTATTTTCCGCCGTCCCGGCGGGAAGAATGGGCGTACCGGACAGCGAAGAGACGGATTCGCGCCTATCACCGCTTAAGACTGCAGACCCAGGGACGTCTGCAGCCGATCCGCGGATACGGGGATGTGGAGTACTGTATCCGCAATCGCTGTGTGGGAAGTCTCCTCACGTTGGAAGACGCGGTTCCGGTGGGGACCAGCCTGAAAAGACTCCGGGAATTCTATGATGCGGGAGTGCGTCTGATCACGCTGACCTGGAACTATGAGAATGCGGTGGGATTTCCCAATTCCCAGGATCCATCGGTGATGGGACGGGGCCTGAAACCTTTCGGAAGGGAACTGGTGGAGGAGATGAACGAAAGGGGAATGATCATTGATGTATCCCATCTGTCAGACGGCGGTTTCTGGGATGTGGCAAAATTGAGCAAAAAACCTTTTGTGGCGTCCCATTCCAATGCCAGGGCTGTGACCGCCCATCCGAGAAATCTGACGGATCCCATGATCCGGGCGATTGCCGAGAGCGGCGGGGTGATCGGCCTGAATTTCTGTCCGTCTTTTCTCAGTGACAGGAAGATCAGCAGCATCAACGGAATGCTTCGCCATATTCACCATATCTATCAGGTGGGAGGGGAAGATGTGCTGGCACTGGGCAGTGATCTGGACGGTACCAGCGGAAAAATGCAGCTGACCGGCTGTGAGCAGATTCCGCTCCTGGCGCAGGCGCTGAAGCGGCATAAAATGCCGGACAGAGTACTGGAAAAAATGTGGAATGGGAATGCGCTTCGGGTATTTCACGATGTGTTGCACGAAAATTAATACAATTTTTTTGAGGGAAGAGACTTGACTTTTCCCTCAAAAAGAGTAAAATCAGAAAAAACGAGGAAAGGATGCTTTATCATGGCAAAAGAAAAAGTGAATATGATGAATACAAACGCATATTACTTTTTTAACTTCCAGGGCTTTTATTTTTTTAAAAGCGTTGGCTTATTTTGCTACGATAAAACATTGCCGGAGAACTGACACGACCTGAATGTGTGAAATTGTTTCATGAGCCGATGTTTGCGTAGCAGACATCGGTTTTTTTGTTTCCCGGGAGACTGCGTTGCTGAGAAATGAATTTCAATATAGGAGGATTTAGAGATGATTGTAGTACTGAAACATGGTGTGACGGAACAGCAGATGAGGAACCTGATTGAATGGCTCAAAGGACAGGGTGTGGATGTCCATGTTTCAAAGGGACTTTATCAGACGGTACTCGGCCTGGTGGGCGACACCAGCCATATCGATATGGATCTTCTGCGAATGCTGGATATGGTGGATGCAGTGAAACGGATTTCGGATCCGTTCAAAAAAGCAAACCGCAAATTCCATCCGGAAGACGCGGTGATCGAAGTGGGAGAGACCAAAGTGAAAGTCGGCGGAGGCAATTTCGCTGTGATTGCGGGACCCTGCTCCGTGGAGTCCGAAGAACAGATCATCGAAGTGGCCCAGAGGGTCAAAGCGGCAGGCGCGACCATGTTAAGAGGAGGCGCGTTCAAACCGAGAACCTCGCCCTATGATTTCCAGGGAATGCGCGCGGAAGGCATCGAGCTTTTGCTGGAGGCAAAAAAAGAGACCGGACTTCCGATCGTGACGGAGATCATGAATGCCAATCATATTCCTCTGTTCGAGGAAGTGGACGTTATCCAGGTAGGCGCCCGGAATATGCAGAACTTCGAGCTTCTCAAAGAGCTGGGAAAACTGCAGAAACCAATTCTTTTAAAGAGAGGTCTGGCCAATACCATCAAGGAATGGCTGATGAGCGCGGAGTACATCATGGCAGGCGGAAATGAAAATGTAATTCTCTGTGAGAGAGGAATCCGTACCTTTGAAACTTATACAAGAAATACGCTGGACCTCGCGGCGGTGCCTCTGCTCCATGAGCTGACGCATCTTCCGGTGATTGTGGATCCAAGCCATGCGACTGGAATGGCGAGACTGGTGGATCCCATGGCCTGCGCGGCTGTGGCCTGCAAGGCGGACGGACTGATGATTGAGGTTCACAACGATCCGGCGAAGGCGCTCTGCGACGGACCCCAGTCACTGACTCCGGAGCAGTTCGCGAAGGTGATGAAAAAAGTAAATAAAATTAAGGAGGTAATGGACGAATGCGAGTAGGAATTGTTGGTTTAGGTCTGATCGGCGGCTCTTTTGCGAAGGCATATCACGAGAGCAGGGACTGGGAAGTCTATGCGTATGACAAAAGCAAAAAAATATTAGACCTGGCATTGCTGGCGGAAGATGTTGACGGTGTATTAGACGAAACAACAATTCCCGGGTGCGATCTTCTGCTGATCGCCCTTTATCCGCAGGACATTATCGAATATATCAGAGAAAAGGCTCCCTTTATCTCAAAGGATACCATGGTCATTGACTGCGGGGGTACCAAACGGAATATCTGCAAGGCAGGATTTGAAATTGCCAGACAGTACGGATTTACTTTTGTGGGAGGACATCCCATGGCGGGCAGACATTACGCGGGATACAAGTACAGTCTCGCCGATCTGTTCGACGGCATGGCTATGGTTCTGGTGCCGGAGCATTGTGACAATATGGCCTGGCTGGAGCATATCAAAGAACTTCTGAAACCGGCGCGTTTCGGAACGATCACCGTCACCACAGCGGAAAATCATGACAAGATGATTGCCTTCACCTCTCAGATGGCACATGTGGTGTCCAATGCTTTTATCAAAAGCCCTACGGCCAGAATGCATCACGGGTATTCTGCGGGAAGCTACAAAGACCTTACCCGGGTAGCCTGGCTGAATGAAGAGATGTGGAGCGGGCTCTTCCTGGAGAACCGGGATTACCTGATTGAGGAAATCCGTTTTCTGAGAGAAGAGCTGAAGCATTACCAGGACGCGCTGGAACAGGGTGACCGGGAATCTCTGAAGGCTTTGCTGAAAGAAGGAAAAGAACGTAAAGTAGAGGTAGACGGAAGATGAAAAAGATTACAGTAAAAGCGTCCCGGGACTATGAGATTCTGATCGAGGCCGGGATTTTAAAAGAGGCCGGTTCTTATATCCGAAAGGTTGTCCGAGGAAACCGGGCGGTCCTGGTGACGGATGATGTGGTGGAAAAATGGTATCTGGAGCCTGTGAAGCAAAGCCTGGAGGCAGAAGGCTTCTGTGTGGAGGTCTTCGTGATTGAGAATGGAGAGACTTCCAAAGATATGGCGCATTACGCGGCCCTTCTGGAATTCCTCGCCGCCAGAACCGTGACCAGAAGCGATGTGCTGGTGGCTCTGGGCGGAGGCGTTGTGGGGGATCTGACCGGGTTCGCCGCGGCAACCTACCTGAGAGGCGTGGATTTTGTACAGATTCCCACCACTTTGCTGGCGGCAGTGGATTCCTCCGTGGGAGGCAAGACAGCCATTGACCTGAAGGCAGGGAAGAACCTGGCCGGCTGTTTTTATCAGCCTTCACTGGTGCTTTGTGACTGTGAGACTTTGAAGACGCTTCCGCCGGAGATTTTCGCCGACGGAATGGCAGAGGTGATCAAATACGGAGCCATCCAGGACGAAGAACTCTGGGAAAAACTGAAAGAACCCATCTGGCCGCAGATCGAAGAGATTGTGGCCCGCTGCGTTACCATAAAGAAAGAAATTGTACAGCAGGATGAATACGATCATGGCGTCCGCCAGTACCTGAATTTCGGCCACACCATCGGCCATTCTGTGGAGAAGAACAGCCAATATGCGGTCAGCCATGGACGGGCAGTGGCCATGGGAATGGTGCTGGCAGTGAAGATGTCGCTGGATCAGGGAGCCTGTGAAGCGGGCTGTCTGGAGGAGATGAAAGCGATGCTGGAGCGGTATCATCTCCCGCTGTGGACAGAATATTCACCGGAACAGCTGTGCGAGCCCATGAAAAGCGACAAAAAGCGGGCAGGCGATACCATCTCCTTTATCCTGCTGCGGCGTATCGGGGAATGTTTTTCGAAAAAGATGAAAATACAGGAGATGGAAACGGCTGTATTTGGGGCCATGGGAGAGAATTATGGAAGCAAGAATTGAAAAAACCGGCCTGTATGGCAGTGTTCCGGCGATTCCATCCAAATCCATGGCACACCGATGCTTTCTGGCAGCAGCCCTGTGCAGGGAAAAATCCCGAATCCAGTGTCAGGGAGATTCCGAGGATATCGAAGCAACCCTGCGGTGCCTGGAAGCTCTTGGCATTGGAGTGTGTCAGGAAAACGGGACTTATGAAATCATGCCGGGGGAGAGAAAAAAAGAGGGAGAGAAGGCAGAGTTTCTCTGTGGGGAAAGCGGTTCCACTCTTCGTTTTCTCCTTCCGGTGGCGGCGGCCCTTGGGATTTCAGGAGAATTCTATGGCGAGGGACGTCTGATGGAACGGCCGCTCTCACCACTGTATGAGGAGATGGAGCGGCATGGATGCAGACTCTCTCCCCAGGGAGAAAACCCCCTGCGCTGTGAAGGAAAACTAAACGCCGGGATTTATGAACTTCCCGGAGATATTTCTTCTCAGTATATCACAGGACTTCTGTTCGCCCTGCCCCTGCTGGAAGGGGAGAGTTTTCTGCGGCTGACTTCGCCGCTGCAGTCCGCGAACTATGTGGATCTGACCCTTCAGGTGCTGCGGCAATATGGAATCGAAATCCGAAAAGAACAGGATGGATACCGGATCGCGGGAGGACAGAACTATCGGGTAAAAGACGAGAACACCGTGGAAGGAGACTGGTCCAACGCGGCGTTCTGGCTGACAGCCGGAGCCATAGGGACAAAGACCGTCGGCGTTCGCGGACTGAACCCGGATTCTCTGCAGGGAGATAAGAAAATACTGGAACTGTTAAGGGAGATGGGCGCGCAGATATCCTGGAAGGGAAGCGATGTGTATGTACAGCCGAAGGCTCTGCGGGGAATTGAGATTGACGCCGCGGACATCCCGGATCTGGTTCCGGTGCTTGCGGCGGCGGCCAGCGTGGCCAAGGGAACGACGAGGATCTGCCATGCGAAAAGGCTGCGGCTGAAAGAAAGCGACCGGCTGAGAACGGTTTCAGAGACACTGAACCGCCTGGGCGCGGATGTGCGGGAGCTGGATGACGGACTGGAGATCCACGGGCAGGAAACGCTTCGGGGAGGAACGGTCGACGCGGCCAGGGATCACCGGATTGCCATGACGGCGGCGGTGGCCGCCCTTGTTTGCAGAGAACCAGTGAGAATTCTTGGGGCGCAGGCTGTGAAGAAATCTTATCCCGGATTTTTTGAGGATTATGAGAACTTAGGCGGAAAGGTGGTTTTGATCTGACATGGGTTCAGTGATTGGAAAAAATATAAAGGTTTCTGTGTTTGGACAGTCCCATTCCCAGGCGATCGGTATGACGATGGACGGACTGCCGGCAGGGATTCCTGTGGACATGGAAGAACTGAAGAAATTTCTGAAGCGGCGTGTGCCTGGACAGGGAGCGCACACCACCGCGCGCAGGGAAGAAGATCAGCCGGAATTCCTCTCGGGACTTGTGAATGATACCACCTGCGGGGCTCCTTTGTGCGCGGTAATTGCCAATACCAATACCCGGTCCCAGGATTATGAGAATCTGAGAGATGTTCCGCGGCCGGGGCATGCGGATTATCCGGCACAGGTGAAATTCCACGGATTCCAGGATGTGGCCGGAGGCGGCCATTTCTCCGGAAGGCTGACAGCGCCTCTGTGTGTGGCAGGCAATATCTGTATGCAGGCGCTGGCGCAGAAAGGGATCCGGGTTGCCGCTCATATCTACCGGATCGGCCATGTCCAGGATCGGCCGGTGAATATGGCGGATCCGGTTCAGGAGGAACTTGCGAAGGTATGCGAGAAACCTTTCCCGGTGCTGGAAGACGAGAAAGGGGAACAGATGCTGCGGGCCATCGCCGGAGCGAAGGAAGAACAGGATTCTCTGGGCGGTGTGATTGAGTGTGTGATCACCGGTGTGCCGGCGGGGATTGGAGATCCCATGTTTGAAGGGATGGAGAACCGGATTGCGGCGGCGGCTTTCGGAATTCCCGGGGTGAAAGGAATTGAGTTCGGAAACGGCTTCGGCTGTGCCGGCCTCAGAGGATCTCAGAACAATGACAGTTATGAGGTGAAGGATGGAGAGATTGTAACCCGCACCAACCGTCATGGAGGGATTCTGGGAGGAATTTCCACAGGGATGCCGATTGTGTTCCGTGTGGCGGTGAAGCCGACTTCTTCCATCGGCATGGAACAGGACAGTGTCTCCATGAGAGAGAAGACCAATCAGAAGCTGGTCGTGCACGGAAGACATGATCCCTGTATTGTGCCAAGGGCGGTTCCCTGCGTGGAGGCCATCGCGGCTTTGACCATTTATGATATGATGTTAGAACGGCAGTAAAGGAGAGATGAGAGAAATGGACTATTTGAGACAGGAGATTGACGGAATTGACAAGGAGCTTTTGGAATTGTTTCAAAAGAGGATGAAAATATGCGCGGAAGTGGCGGATTACAAACGAAAAAAAGAGATTCCGATTCTGGATGAATCCAGAGAGAGACAGAAGCTGGCTTCGGTGACTGAGCAGTCCGAACCGGAGTTGGCAGAGTTTAACCGCAGTCTGTTCAGTGTGATCATGGATCTGAGCAAAGCATATCAGCAGGATCAGATTCGTCCGCACAACGAATGGGCAGCTATGATTCAGAACGCCATCGAAACCACCGAGAAAACCTTGCCCCAATATCCGTTTGTCGCCTGTCAGGGTGTGGAGGGCGCGTATTCGCAGATCGCGGCGGACAAAATTTTCAGGACGAAGACGAATATTCTGTATTGTACCGACTTTGAGGGTGTGTTCGCGGCAGTTGACCAGGGAATGTGCCGTTATGGCGTGCTTCCGGTGGAGAACAGCACGGCAGGTTCCGTGAACCGGATCTATGATTTGATGACAAAGTATAATTTTTATATTGTCCGTGCCCTGCGTCTGAGAATTGACCACAGCCTTCTGGCGAAACCCGGGATAAAGAGATCCGAGATCCGTGAAATTTTCTCTCATGAACAGGCGATCAATCAGTGCAGTGAGTATCTGAAGCAGTTTCCGGAGGCGAAAATCACGGTCTGTGAGAACACAGCGGTGGCGGCCAAGATGGTGGCGAATTCGGACCGTTCGGACATTGCGGCCATCTCTTCCAGAAGCTGCGCGGAACTTTATGATCTGGAAGTTCTGGACCGTCTGGTGCAGGATCAGAAGAACAATTATACCAGATTTATCTGTATCTCGAAAAACCTGGAAATTTACCCCGGTTCAGACAAGACCAGTCTGATGTTAAGTGTCAGCCATAAACCCGGCGGTCTGAATAAAGTGTTGTCCAAGTTCGCGGCTCTGGGAATTAACTTGGCAAAACTGGAGAGCCGTCCGATTCCGGACAGAGATTTCGAGTTCATGTTCTACCTGGATGTGGAGGGCTCGGTATATTCCAAGGAACTGCAGCAGTCACTGGCGGATATGGAGCATATCTGTGAGAGCTTCCGCTATCTGGGCAGCTATTCGGAGGTAATCTGATGGAATACGGACTTTTGGGCGAGAAGCTGGGACACAGCTTCTCGCCGCAGATACACGGTCAGCTGGCGTCCTATGAGTATGGGCTGATCGAGAAAAAGCCGGAAGACGTGGAAGCTTTTCTGCGGGAGAAGAAATTCCGGGGACTTAATGTGACCATTCCTTATAAGAAAACCGTGCTGGAATTCTGTGACGAGATCTCAGAGCTTGCCGGAAGAATCGGGAGCATCAATACCATTGCCAACCGCGATGGAATCCTGTATGGGGATAATACGGACTATTCCGGCTTCCGCTATATGGTGAGAAAACTGGGGGTGCCCGTGAAGGGAAAGAAGGCGCTGATTCTGGGAAACGGCGGCGCGGCTCCGGCAGTCCGCGCAGCGCTGGAAGACGAACAGGCAGGTCAGATTGTGATTATTTCCCGGCGGGGCGAGGATAACTACGAGAATCTTTCCCGTCATGCGGACGCACGGATCCTTGTCAATACCACCCCTCTGGGAATGTACCCGAATAACGGGAAGGCAGCGGTTGATCTGGAGCGGTTCCCGCATTGTGAAGCGGCGTTTGATCTGATTTACAATCCTTTGCGGACACGCTTTTTGCTGGATGCGGAACGTCTGGGAATTCCTTGTATGGACGGATTGGCCATGTTGGTGGCTCAGGCCAAAAAGTCCTGTGAAATTTTTCTGGATCAGGAAATCCCGGATGAAGAGATTGAGAGAATCCGCGAAGATCTGTATCGGAATGTGCGCAATGTCTGCCTCATTGGAATGCCGGGAAGCGGCAAGACCACGGTGGGCAGAGAGCTGGCCAGGCGCCTCGGCAAAAAATTTGTGGATATTGACCGGGAAATTGTGCGAAGAGAGGGAAAAGAGATACCGGAGATTTTCTCGGAATCAGGAGAAGAAGGATTCCGCAGAGTGGAGACCAGCCTTCTTGCCCAGGTGACCAAAGAGAGCGGCCAGGTGATTGCCACCGGAGGCGGTGTGGTAGTTCGGCCGGAGAACCGGGAACTTCTGCGGCAGAATGGCGTGGTGATTTTCCTGGAGAGAGATCTAAAAGAACTGGAGACAGAGGGAAGGCCGATTTCCCTGAGCCGTCCGTTGTCTCAGATTTATGAAGAGAGAAAGGACGCATACCATTCCTGGAGTGATTTTCAGGTGAAAAATGTCAGAGTAAAGAATGCGGTGGAAGAGATTTTCACCCGGCTGTGAAAAGAACAGAAATAAAAAAAGCATATCTGCGGATATGCTTTTTTAGTGGAAGCAATGGGGCTCGAACCCATAAGAAAACAGTCCATAAATGCAGTATTTACAAGGGTTTTTATTTTCCGTGACAAATTCCGTGACAAATTCTTTAAAGAACGATAGATTTAAGATGGTCTCCGCTGATCTTATCCATCTCACTACTTTTATCATCCAATGCATGGCGATACACAGTTTTTAATATATTATCTGTTTTCCATCCGCCTGAAAGCATGATATAATTATCGGGGATACCTAGGTAATGACAGATCGATGCATAGTAGTGACGGAATTTATGCAGAGGGAATCTTGGGATGCCAAGACGGTCTTGAGCACGATTAAGGTATTTTAAGATACTGCCTGGGTATCCCTCATACAATCCTACTTCTTTGATTCTATCCGTAACTTCGGTCGGAACTTTTACAATTCTTGTTCCATTTTCTGTCTTGGTCTGCTTGATCACCCATTCCTTATTTCTGTTTCGGACAAGTGCCTTAGTGATAGATATTTCGCCGTTGCTGATGTCATCATCGGTCAATGCGCATATTTCCGATCTTCGCAAACCAAACGATGCTAAGATCAATGCGGATTCATATTTACTTCCTTTAGCCTCTTTTAGTATAGCTTTAATATCACTGTCTGACGGTATGTAAGCTTTTGGTTTAATATACATAGGCAATGTCGTGTTAAGCTGCAGATCGGGTACATATGATCCCAAAACACCAGAAATAAGGGCGTGCATATTCATTACCGTTTTTGCTGAGCGCCCTTTTGCATAACGATTAATTTCTGCCTGCACATCCACAGATGTAATGTCTGTTATGATCTTTTTTTTAAATGATTTAGACATGCTATTGATTAGTGATGCATATCCAGCAATCGTAGAGGGGCTAATAACATTATCTTTTATCTCAATGTACCTATTCGCTGCCGTTTCAAAAGTGATATGCATTTTCTGCGATTGAGCTTTTTTAAGTTCGTGAGCAAGCAGTATCAAAGCTTCTTTTTGCGTAGGTTTGTAATCTACTACAACAGAGTAAACAAGACCCTTGTACATTTTCCGGATGCGGTATGATCCGGATTTTAATTTTTCGATTTTCACATCCTCATCTCCTTAAACATATGTTCTGATTGATTCATATCCAGGGAGATGATACAATATTACCGACCAAAGTATTACTGTATCCACCCGGGATATAGTACGCGAGCCGCTCCTGTTGCCGCAGGGGCGGTTTTATTTATTGACTTTCCAAGTATACTTGTTGTGGATTATAATTCAGTGCCACGATTCAGTATATTGACGTATTCAGCGAAACAATATCTTTTATTACGCTGCTGATGAGGAGTAATATCGGTTAAGATATTTTGTCGAACAAATTCCTCAATAATTGCACTTGCAGTAGGGTACGAAGTTTGCAGAAATTCTGCTGCGTTGTTTTTACTAATAAAAGGCGTTTCGAATAAATGGTCTAAAAGCTTAATGTAATTATTGTTGGTTTTTTCAGACAGCACTTGAGAATATTTTTCCTTTAGCTGAATAATAAGTTTGGCACTTTCGGTAGCCTCATCAGAAACAGATGAGACGCCTCGAAGAAAAAATTTTATCCATCCTTCCCAATCACCAGATTTCCGAACTTCCATTAGTCGGTCATAATATTCGATACGGTTGCGTTTGAAATAGTAACTTAAATACAGTAAAGGTTGAGAAAGTATTTTTTTTGAACAAAGCCAAAAAGTTATAAGCAATCGCCCCACACGTCCGTTTCCATCCAAGAAGGGATGAATACTTTCGAATTGAGCATGTATTAAGGCAATTTTTATTAAAGAAGGAATATCGTCTTCTTCGTTAAAAAATGATTCTAAATCACCCAAAGCTTTATTCATATCCGGAACAGCTGGCGGGATAAATGTTGCATTAGACAATGTACACCCGGCTGGGCCAATCCAATTTTGAGATGTTCGAAATTCGCCTGGGTTTCGATTACTGCCTCTTCCTTTTTCTAATAATACGGCATGAATTTCCCTGATCAAACGAAGGCAAAGAGGGAAGCTTTGCAAACGTGTCAATCCATATTTCATAGCAGAAACATAATTTACAACATCTTGAATTTCTGTATCCTTGCTCGCATCAGAACCGATGTCCAAGACATCAGTCAAAGAAGCCTGCGTTCCCTCGATTTGCGAACTTAGAACTGCCTCTTTTTGCACATACATCGCAACGAATAATTCAGGATTAGGTAAAATTTGTGTAATTCCATCAAGGCGTCCAAGTTTTCTATCAGCGTCAGAAAGCAATTTTAGCATTTCTAAATCCATATTAATCATTGGATCAGGCGGTAATTTCTTTGGCACAAAAGATTTATAACCGCTTGGTTGATTCATAAAAACTCCTGCACGATTTTCCATGTTTAGCTCCTCTTTTGTAATATGAAAAATAAAGTTCTGGCATTAAAAAATATTTTAATATATAAAAGATATAACAAATTATATTAAAAAAAACAATAAAATAATTTAATAAAATACACAAATAAAAACTTTTATTAAAATGATGTTATATAGTGGCGTAAAATATCGAACATATTTTCAAATATAAAACGGTCCCGGTATTAGAAGCACCAGGAGGGTTTTATAAGTTAAAAAGCCACATATTATTATATCCGTAGTTAATCAAGTATATTTTTCCAAAAGTTATACAAATCATCTGGAAGCTTGTAATTAGAAGCGATATTGTGTTCTATGAGTAATTTTAAATGTTCTAATTTGGGTTGAAATGGAGGAAAATTTCCAGAATCATCTAAGGGAATATATGGGTTTATTTTAGTAAATAATATTAATTTATTATAATGCATTTGCGTTTCATTTTGTATCATAAATATATTGCATAAAACAAGATAACCTTCTTTATACTCTAAAAAATATGAAGAACTTGGTAAAATGCTCTTGAAGAAGTCATTTTCAGAGAGAATAATCAATTCTCTTGCTTCTCTTTCGAACGAATCATATTTTGAGAAAAGCGTCAAAGGTTTCCAAGTTAAAGAATTATTTTCAGTTTTTTGTATTAAACTTGAAATAAATCCATCCATTTGTTCGCCTATCATTCTAAATAATCTCCTCTCTTTAATATATCAATGATTTGCTCAATATAGTACAATAGTTCTCGCAAAGTGTTTGCGTCTTCGGTTGAATTTAGGGAATTAATATATGCTTTAGCATCTTTAAAAAGAATACGGTCGCTTTCCTTAAAATATTTAATATATTCAGATAATGAACTACAATTTTTTGATAGAGACAGTAATGATTGACCAGAAACAAATTGAACATTTTCTATAGCAGAACTTATATTTGTAAGTTTTGTAATAATAGTAGGTGTAATGTGCTTTAAATTAACTAATGCAATTGTTCTTGATTTCGTCTCAGTTATTTTGCTTTTTATATACCTTGCAGTATGATTTACTTTACAAGTGATAATTAAAGATATTAATCCTATTATCAAAGAGATTATTCCAATTGTATTTCCTAAAATACTGGATTTATATAATTCTATCATGGCATTTCTCCAATGGTTGTGTAGAAGAGGACTTTATTTACAGTAAGCTATATGAATTAAAGGCATCTATTAGTTCTTGGCCAGGCTGACCGTCACCAGAAGCGAATAATGCATATTTCCCATTAATAGATACAGCAGACAATGTCATATTAAAATCACTAAGAGTGACAGAATTTGTTTCTACCAAATTTTTGTATGTATCTGAGGTTTCATCAAACTCATAAATTTCCGCATAGCTGTCTTCGTATTTGAAACCAGACGTAGCTCCAATCATATCAGCAGCCATTTCAGTTCTTTCACCGGAAAGCAAACCGGAGCCAAGCAGATATTCCTCTAATGTGGCTAAAGAATCTTCCTTTTCAACGATAGTCGGTGTAGGCGCTTCCGTGACTGTCGGAGTAGCTGACACAGAAGTTGCATCTGCAGATTGCTGTTCTGATACATCATTTTCAGTATTACCAGAGCAGCCGGAAGATACGGCAAACGTTAATAATAGCATTAAACCTACGATTTTCTTTTTCATAATTAATTCCCTTTCATTCAATGATTTTCAAAATATTTAAGTTGGGATAAAAATAAATAATATAATTATCCATCTCTACACAAATCCCATATTTGTTTTTGTAACAAAAGATAACTTCTTCTAAATACTTTTCCGTTACGTTCAAATAATCAGCCATATCATATAAGTTCTGGCAGTCATGCTCGAAAGCGTCAACAATTCCTCTCAAACCCACCAACTTATTGTATCCCCAGAGACGGGCACGGTATTCTTGCTTGCGGTTCATAGTATCGGATTGATCCAATATATTACCCGTAGTGGTATGATAATGGCCAAGCTCTTCGGCCAAGATGCAAGTCTTTTCCGAGGTTGTTTCAATATCTTTTCGAATTCCAATTTTGTTGCCTTTACAGAGCCCTTTCGCATCCGATTTGAAAGATTTTTCTACGATTATAACATCCGAAGAAACCTCATTGATTAGATCTTCGTATTTGTTCAAAAAATCACTCCCTACAATTCTCCAATATCTTCTCTCATCAAATCAATTTGACCGGGCTCAGAATTGTCATTATGCGCAGCGATTGGAATTTGAGGAGCAATAGAGCGTTCATATTCTTTTTCAAGCGTAAAGTCAACCATTTCTTTGCCGTGATCGTCTAAGTGGCGGTATTTCTTTATGATATTCTTTTCGAATGTATTGAGTTCGTAAGATTCTAATATCTCTTGTTCATTGGTTAATCCCATCAAATAATCAATAGAAACATGAAAAAAATCCGAAATTTGTTTTAAAAAAGTATGCCCGGGTTCAGTTGCTCCGAGTTCGTAATTTCTAAGTGTATATTTTGAGATACCAAGAGCGTTTGCGAGGGATTCTCGAGTATATCCGTGCTCTTTTCTTACGTTAATAAGTCTTTCACCGAAATTCATTCACACACCTCCTTGTAGCTTGATTATATGAAACATATTTCAAAAAGTCAATAAAAACGTATCTGAAAAAGATACGTTTTTTCAAAAACAGTATTGACATGTATCTGAAACAGGTGTATAAATATAGCATAAGGTACCTAAAACAGATACGTAAAGCAGAAAGGAGGGTATTTGATGTTAGTAAATGTCGAAGCTGAAAGAGTGAGAAATCAATTCACGAAGGAAGAAATGGCAGAAAAGCTCGGCGTTTCCGTAAAAACCTATTATAACTGGATAAATGAAGAAAGAGATGTTCCAAGTAAAAAACTGAAACAGATGGCCATATTGTTCGGAACTACTATGGATTATCTGGTTAAAGGCTGTTCAGGAGCAGATAAAGACGAGGAGGTGGTGTGAAAATGAGTTGGATGGATTTATCATTGATTCTTGCAATATTAGCTTATGTAGCGGTTGCTGTATGGTTAATATGGCAATGCAGGAAAGGAAAAAATCCACAAGACTATGTTAGCAGACACATTCTAACGATAGAGTTATGGATTATTTCAATTTTTATTATGACTGCAATGCGAAAAGTAACTATTCTAATCGCGTGGTAGCTGGGAAGATTCTTGCAAAGTGGCATCAGTAGTATTATTATTTTCAATTTGCTCCAGAATCTCGGTTTGTTTTATCATTTCAGTGGTTTGCTTTTCTTCCTCACGTGTTTGCTTTTTTTCTTCTTGAAGTAACTCAACATAATTAGCATAATCCTGAGTTGAAGATACAGTTTCGATGTTGTGAGAATATGCAGTTTGCAAAATAGAAATTATTGCCAATATGATTGAAATTACTTGCAAAAACAACTCGCCATTCGTTTTTTTAATTCTTGTGCTGTTCTGATCATCCGAGGTTGGTAGTTGGATAGATTCGTCAATTTCTTTAATGAGATCGGTGAGAGATTCGTCCAGTTCAATAAAATCCTGAGAATCACTTTCTGTGTTCAGAATCGAGGCGGAATCCAATACAGTTTTGCCAAGAGAAGCTATGTTAAGAGAACTTAAATTCTTAGTCACCGAAGAAAGTATCGAGATTCCAGATGAGGCAACGAAATCTTTGTAAGGAGATGACTGCAAAGTATTAGATAAAGTTTTTAACGCAGTCTGCATTGCATCTGAATTCTGAAATATTTTTTCGTAAGCATTAAAACATTGCGAAGCAGCCTTTAAAGCTGGGTTTAGATTAGCATCAATGTCAATAGAATTTAGTTCTTTCAGTACTGATAGAGCGGGGGAGATGTCGGAAAAATCGTAATTCATAGTTAACCTTCTTTCAGATATATTTGTAGAAATTTTATCATAATGTGAAAGAAATTTCAATTTTCTAATAATTCTTCCAGGGTATCAATCGAGTATTTCCTAGAAGAAAAAGAGGAGATGTAAGTGAGAGAAAATAAGTTGGAGGAAATAGAATTCAGTAAAAAAGATTACATATGCATGGCAGAAATCCTACAAAGTGTTCTATTCAGGGACGAAATTTTCGGGAATTGCTGTAGATGTACGTTTTCGGAAGAATGTTTGCCAGCACTCGAGACACCAGAACAGTTGATGCACATTGATATTTTAAGAGAAAAACTGTGGAAATACACAGGGATTTATCTCGGTATCCATAATAACGCAGAACTGATCGATGCCCCGAGAAAAAAGCTACCACATATTTGACAATTTGGCTTTTTGAATTAAAGGACATTCCTGGCTTGGCACACCGCACTCAAAAGAATGTTTACAAAAAACAGAGGTGAGACGCTGGTGCGCATGAAGTTCTCCGAGAATTTGAACTTTTTGGTATGTAGCGTAAATAGTACAGTCGCATCCCTGGTAGTCACAGTACCCAGTTACCGGGACGTCTTTCTTAAAATTTGACATTGGATCATCTCCTTTCTGGATTACTCGGCTGTTGCAGCAGCCTGTAAATACATTATAGAAAGAGAGATATAGGATGGCAACAAAAAGGAGAAATAGAGTGGGAAGATTTTTAATATTTATTGTGGCAGTATTAGCTTTGTCCATCATCGGATTAACAGTTTGGTGGATCTGGAACAAAATCAATATCAATATCCAAAGACACAATAGTGTTTTTGAAATAGAAAAAGAAGCTCATAAAAAGATACAAAAAGAAATCAAGGAGGATAAAAAATCATGAAAGCAAAAATAGTAGGAGCCATTATTGCATTAGCAGTAATAGCAGGGGGAACCTATACAGCAATGTCGCTTACAAGAGTGGGACAAGGAGAAGTAGGCGTTGTGTATTCAATGAATGGAGGAGCGCAGGATCAGACACTAGGACCCGGATTTCATTTCGTAGGGCCATTCGCCAAAGTGGAGGATTATCCAGTCGCACAGCAGCAGCTTGTTCTTAGTAACAATGCAGCAGACTTCAACAAAGACGAGCTTGATCAGGACACACATGTTGATGCGCCGGCGGATGGCGGAATGGTGAAAATGAATATGACAATTAACTACAATTTCATTCCTGAGAGAGTGACAGACTTATATGAAAAATTTAACGGAATGGATGGGAAAGAAATTGTCCAGTCAAAAGTGAAAAATTCAATCCTTGCGTACATAAAAGAAGTCACTCCACAATTTTCTGTCATGGACATTTATTCGGACAAGAGAGCTGAGGTTGGCCAGGCTATCACAGAGTATTTGAATGAAAAACTTGAAAAAGAATATGGAATGGAAATTTCATCGGCGCTAATTATTGATGTGCAGCTTGACGAAGAACTCCAAGCGAAGGTGCAGGCGAAAGAGCAAGCGAAGCAAGATGCTGAGAAAGCGGAGCTGGATAAACAGACAGCAATAGCACAAGGAGAGGCAGCAAAAGCAAAAGCGGAAGCCGATGCACAAGTAACTATTACAAACGCAAAAGCAGAGGCAGAAGCGAACCGATTAAAATCGGAATCAATTACAGATGAGCTTATCCGTATGACAGAAGCTGAGGCGAGAAAAGAACATGGATGGGTAGAAGTAACAGGGGCCGATACGGTAGTTGCAAACAAAGAAAGCCAAGACAATTAAAGGTTGTTATATCTTAAAGATTACGTTGTAGGGAGGGATTAGATGCCACGTATCCACCAAAACAAAGAAAGATACATGAAAAAAGATACAGAAAACCTCATCCGAAATAAGATGCGTGGCAACATCACGCAAAAAGAAATGGGTGAGGAATTTGGAGTAGGCCAAAGGGCAGTGTCAGCAAAACTGGAAACGATGAATTTCAAATATTCAGAACTGGTGAAAGTTTTCAGAATGCTGGACTTTTCGGACGAAGAAATATTGAAATGCATGAGGGGGTAAAAATGAAGAGACTATTTAGAGATCCAGTCCGCGACATAATGCTGATCGGATTACTCACAATCATTATGGTATTGTCCGGAATATTCGACATAAACACCATCAAAAGTTTAGCTGCAGTGATACTGGGATCCATAGTGATTGCGGGAGGAATTGTGATCTGGGCAGAGGGGAGGTGAACAAGTGAGCATTATTAAACTATAAAATGAGCCTTATGGGCCGCCACCCAAAAAGGCTCTAATCAAACGATAGGCATTACGCCTATCCCTATTATAAAAAAAGAAAGGGGAGAAGTCAAAATGAAAATTTTTACCACAGATGAAGAATTAAGAATTTTGATTGGAGCTGCGGCAGAAGAAATTTGTGAAGAACAGGTAGCGAGAAATGTCAAAGAAGAAGTAATCGTGAATACCGCCGCAATCTTGGCAGCGAAGCTGATCCTGCACTTCCAAGGAAAGAGAAAGATTGATACGTACATAATAGAGAGAGCGAAAGAAATGTGGCATTTTTTACTATTTATTCAAGGGGATCGAAAAGATGAGGATGACGATTAAAAATCCGGGTGGGACATATCGGCTGCTGGCCAGCCGGGCCGGATCGAACCGAATGGAGCAGCAACAAGGGCAGATTGTATTTTTCGGAGATCTGGTGAACCGGCTGGGCCGGTATGAAGATTACGGAGAAATCGAAGAACTAGAAAAGAACCCCAGGCGGTAAAGCCTGGGGAAAACTTTAGGGGAATGATCCCCTTTACTACTCGATCAGGATATTAAAGTTAGGACAAGGAATTATGTATCTGCGAAAAACGTATCGATTCCCAGGAAGCATAGAGGTGGAAGAATACCACAATGGGAGGTATGGTGCTCCGGGAGAAAAGAGAAGACCAAAAAGGAAAGCAACGCCAGAGGAGATCAAAAATCGGAACCAGATCAACAGGCAGAACCACATCCGCCGGCTGATCAAAGAGAACTTCCGGGCAAACGATTACTGGATCACCATTACATATCGGAAAGGGTCCCGGCCATCTGTGGAAGAAATGAAAGAAGACATGAAAAAGCTTCTCCGAAAAGTTCGCTCAGAATATAAAAAGTCAGGAAGCGAACTAAAGTACATCTTACGGATGGGAATCGGAGAAAGAGGTGGGCCACATCTACATATCCTGGCCAACCGAATCCAGGATACCGATCTGATCTTTTCGAAATATTGGCCACACGGAGGAATTCTCTTAAAACCGATCTATGAAGAGGGCGGATTTAAAGATCTGGCCGACTACATAGCAAAACCCCTGGAAGAGTGGGAGCCAGAAAGCCTAAAGAGATACACCAGATCCAGGAATCTGAAAGTACCTATCCCGAAAAAGGAAATCATGCTGGGGAAAACCTGGAAAAAAGAACCAAAGAAAAAAGGATACTATCTGGAAGAATATTGGGAAGGAATCAATCCTTTCACGGGATATCTAAGTCGCAGGTATACCCTAACGAAACTGGAAGGAGGAAGGGAAAAGTGCAGGTCAAAATTACAATTATGACTTCGGCCAGATCCCCGCGCTGCAGAAAAGGAAACTATTGGTATCGCCTGGAAAGTGGAAACCATCACAAAGAGGGAACCGGGTCCGTGGAAAACACCACAAAAAACCGCCTGGAGCTTACCTGCCTGATCGAAGCCTTAAAGAGAATGACCAGACCAAGTCAGATCACAATCCGCACGACTTCCGGGTATTTAAAAACTGGCCACGATAACCTGCAGGTGTGGAAAGAAGGAAATTGGAAGCGAAATGGTGGAAAAGAGATCAAAAATAAAGACCTGTGGAAACAAATAGAAGATTTAGAAACACCGCATCAAATAGAAATAGAGGTTTTGAAAAGTGGATAAAAATAGTTACAAGGAACGCAATCCAAAAGTGAAAATCACTTACGGGAAAGGTCTCATGTTTCATAAAACAGGAGCAAAAAAGAAGAAAAGACACAAAAAAAGTATCCTGCAAAACGAAACAGATCGGCACTGTTTTTTATGCATGGTAGAGGGAAACTACCAATTATACGATGTCTTACACGAACACCACGTATTTTTCGGAACTGCAAACAGAAAGAAATCCGAAGAATATGGATTGAAAGTCAACCTATGCCTGAATCATCACGAAACAGGGGAGCATGCAGTTCATAAAGACCGCAATACAGACATGAAACTAAAAAGAATCGCCCAGGAGAAGTTTGAAGAAACGCATTCCCGGGAAGAATTCCGGAAAATATTCGGAAAGAGTTACTTATAGGCTTTTCAAAATTCCAGGAGAATTTGAAATATATCACAAAGGGGCCGGTCGGCCCCGGAAAGGAGGCTCCATGAAAGTCTATGGGATTTTCCGCAAAGGGGAAAACTATACAATTTTAACAGGAGAAACAGACAGCTTAGAAAAAGACATCATCGAAGTGGAATACCAGGGATTTACACATACATATCAGAAAAAAGAAATTGGACTGTCACTGTTTCGAGAGATCTGGCAGGCGGAAGATGTCCTGGTAGATCTTGGGAGAATGAAAGCAAATACAGATTTTACAGTGTGGAGGTAGAGGATGCTGAAAATTGAAACAGAGACAAGAAGATTTGTATTAAAAGAAGGATCAGAAAGGCTATTTGATCAGATCGTAAAAGAGATTTTAGGATTCGAAGAAATGGTAAAGGATCAAGAGGGGGGGGCAAAGCAGGAAGGTTATAAAGGATTCCTGTATATAAAATGCGCCCATTGCGGGAAGGAAAAGGGATTTTACACCAAAGACCGCCTGAGATATCACAAGTGCGAGTGCGAAGAAAAGACAGAACTGAATGACCTGAAAACGTTATATGTGAACTGTGAATGCGGGGGAAGGTTTAAATATCTAACCAATAAACAGGAAGAACAATTTGATATCACCTGCATAAAGTGTGGGCAGCCGGTGGCCGTGGAATGGAACCAAAAGAAAGGAATCTACGAGACAATACAATGAGAAAAATAAGCGAAATGTACAAAAGGTCAGGCGGCGCTTCTTATCAGAATACATGCCAGGAGTGTAAAAATCTGAGAGAAGAGAAGAACGGAAGCAGGACAACTTATAAATGCAGCCTTTATGATTACAAGATGGATTCCCATGAATCAGATTGGAAACCAGACTATATAGCATGCAAATTTTTCAACATGTCCTGGGAAGAAGCGTATCCAGAAACCATAAAAGGGCAGATGACCATACAGGATTATCCAGAATTATTACCATAAAGGAGAAAAAAGATGGAAGCAAAAGAATTTTCGGAAAGAGTAAGCAAAGTGATTTTTGATCGCGAATTGGATATTTCAGAAGCAGCAAGAAAATGCGGAATGAGCTACAGCGCCCTAAGAAAGACCATATGCGAAGACAAAATGTTTACAGCTATTAACTTAATCAAATTTTGCAGAGCAATGAATGTATCGGCAGATTGGTTGCTGGGCTTGAAAAATGAGGAGACGAAATTTTGACGGAGAATAAAGAGGGGATATGGGATGAGCGATTTAATCATTGACTGCTTCGCAGGCGGTGGTGGAGCGAGCGTAGGGATAGAAATGGCGCTGGGGCGGCCGGTTGACATTGCCATCAACCATGATCCGGATGCAATCCTGATGCATAAAACAAATCATCCAGGCACGCTTCATCTGACAGAGGACATTTTTAAAGTGGATCTGAAGAAGTATGTAAAAGGCCGACATGTGGCCCTGATGTGGGCCTCGCCGGACTGCACGAGCCATAGTAAAGCAAAAGGTGGGAAACCACGGGAAAGAGGTCTGAGGATCCTTCCGTGGGCGGTGCACAAGCATGCGCAGGCCATCCTTCCGGATGTGATCCTGATGGAAAATGTTGAAGAGATCCAGAAGTGGGGTCCGCTGGACGCAGAAGGGCATCCGATCAAGGAACGCCAGGGCGAAGATTACCGGAAATTTATCACCGCCATGAAATCGATCGGTTATATATTCGACTGTAAGGAACTAGTAGCAGCAGATTATGGAGCACCAACAACGAGGAAACGCTGGTATGCAATATTCCGGCGGGATGGCCGGGAAATCGTATGGCCGGAGCCGACACATTTTAAGAACCGGAAGCCACGATGGAAGGCCTGTGGCAATTACGTAGACTGGTCAGATCTGGGAAGATCCATATTCGATAGGCCAAAACCTCTGGCAGATGCAACCATGAAAAGGATTGCAAATGGAATCCGAAAATACATCGTGGAAAATCCGGAGCCATATATCGTGAAAAATAAAGAGGCAGTTGCTTTCCTGATCCAGTATCACGGAGAAACAAAAGCGGGAGATTCAAGAGGGCAATTCTTGACAGAACCGATTAAAACTATAGACACCAGCAACCGGTACGGGCTTGTGACAGCATTCATAACCAAATATTACAAGACTGGCATCGGACAGGGATGCAAAGAACCGATTCATACGATCACAACTTCCCCGGGACATTTCGGGTTGATATCCGCATTCTTGATCAAATATTATGGGACCGGAGAAAACTGTAGTAGCTTAAATGATCCGCTGGGGACCATTACCACGAAGGAGCGGTTCGGGCTGGTGAATGTGATTATAGAGATTGCGGGAGAACGGTACATCCTGAAAGATATATTCCTGCGGATGTTGAAGCCAGAAGAACTGAAACTGATGCAGGGATTCCCGAAAGATTACATAATCGA
Organism: uncultured Blautia sp.; assembly: GCA_963927715.1. Taxonomy (GTDB): domain Bacteria; phylum Bacillota; class Clostridia; order Lachnospirales; family Lachnospiraceae; genus Blautia_A. Next base: position 599,001 of record CAWVBU010000003.1, read on the forward strand.
CCGGGATTACAACTGGAAGCCGTATCCGATTGCAAAGCAGGTGGCACGGATCGGGAACAGTGTGGTGCCGATCATGGCGCAGAAGCTGGTGGAAGCGAACTGCCTATATTTGAAAGTAGGGGAAAGAGTACCGAATCTGAGGATTGATGACAGTAAAGAGCAGCTAAGGTTTGCTTAAGAAATTTGTACATTGACAATTGAATATTGGTGGCTGGTTTTTTATTATCCAAAATCAGCCGGAAATGAAGGAGAGGTAAACAGAATGAGATTAATTGACGCAGATAAGATAGACTTCAAGAAAGTCTTCGGAGGTAATTCAGAATTTGCAATAGACATAATAAATGGTGCACAAAGATTAATCGACACTCAGCCGACAGCCTTTGACAAGGAAAAGGTGATTTATGAATTGCAGAAATGTGAAGATGATTTTTACGAATTGTGGTGTGAGGCGGGCGGCGAACAGAATTTCGGAGAAGCTAGGGCCTATAAAAATGCAATTGAAATTGTCAAAAAAGGTGGGATTGAATGAACAAGGATAATTTACAGCCCGGTAAAAAATACTTACATATCCGCAAAACCTTTATAGATGGAGTGGAAAGGGAAGCAGAACGGTGGATACGCTGCGAGAAGATCACAATTCCTGGAGCAGTATTCAGCCGAGATTTGGAACCGGAGATTTATTTAACAAACGAAGAAATACAGGAGGAGTTACATGAATCATGAGAGGGTTCCGGATCCAACAGCGGATCGGGCCGTACACAATGCAGACAAGCAAAGGCGCCTGGAGAGACTTCATGACGTAAAAATAGGCGAAGAGATTTACATAACAAAAATGGTAATTGAAGAAGAACACGGAAGAAAGAAAAATGAAATTATCAAAGTAAGAGTAGCGGGCGTGTACGAGCATCACATTCAGCTTTTGATGCCAGGCGGCTATTACGAAAGCCCAGATTGGTGGGCGTTTGAAAGAAAGCGGGCGAGGCGGTGAGATCGGAAGAGGTGAAGAGATTTCTGGACTTTGTAAAGGAAACTCAAGAAATTTACAAGATTGCAAAAGAAAATATGCAGCAGGAAGATAAAAGGCTCCAAGATCTTCTTCACAAAATTGAGTTCGAGCCAGCGGCTAAGGAAAGGAATAAAGCCTGCACAAAACTCCACAAAAGCCGGATAGAAAGACGAAAGTACAAAGACATGGTAGAGGAGACCGAAGATCTAGTGAATTTTTTCGAAGATCCGCAAAATAAAAAGGTAATGGATAAAATGACGCAGCTGCTAGGGAAAATTCGGAAAGTAGAAAAATACCATCAAGACCGAAAATATTACCCGAGAGTAAAGGAGTGATCAACATGGAGATGACAAAGGAAATCCTGATCGAATACTGCGAAATGAAGCAGGAGGCAGCAGATCTCCGGATCCGAATTGAGCGTGATCGAAACAAATTATGCAAAATGCAGGAAAAAGGATATGTTGTCTCAGATACGGTCAGAGGAAGTAGAAAAGATGGAACCATAGGGCCGATCAAAATCACAGGATTTCCTTACCCGGCATACGAAGAGACGAAAGCTATGTTAAAGAAAAGAATAGCAAAACTAGAAATATTAGAAAGCGATCTTCTGGAAGCGATCAATAAGGTAGACGATTATATCGCAACAATACCCAAAAGCAAATTGCGGATGATATTTCGGCTTTATTATCTGGATGATTTAACCTGGTCACAGGTGGCGATAAGAATGAATGAGAGGTTCCCGGAGAAAAGAATCAAATACACAGAAGACAGCTGCAGAAAACAACATGACCGATATTTGGAAAAAAGAAAATAAATTTTAAAAATGTCCGGTCATGTCCGCCAAAAGTCTGCTATTATTTATCATAAGAAGAAATGCAAAATTCCTTGATGATGCAGCTGCCGGAGTGTCAGAGCCCGGCGGCTGATTTCGGAATGTAGCTTAACGGGCAAAGCAGCGAAGACCATCATAAACAGAGGTAAGCAAGATCCGGGTTCGAGTCCAGGCTTTCCGATTTGGCGGCTGGTATGATTGCAACGTGCTGGCCGCTTCTCCCCCTTTATATACGTTTTTTTAGAAACGCCCTGTAGAAATATGGGGTGTTTTGTTGTGTATTTAGAAAGAACTGGAAAAGCTACGAATAAGGTGATAAAATATATAAAAATGTATTTCGGGAGATATAATATGAAAAAACCAAACGGACAAGAAATTATTAATTTTCTTAATGAAAGATGGGCTGGTGCTTCATGCCCATTGTGTGGGTGCAAAGAATGGAATGCGACAGAAAAAATTTTTGAACTGCGAGAATTTAATGATGGTAATCTAGTGCTTGGTGGACCAAACAATGCAATTACTCCAGTGATTCCGGTGACATGTAAAAATTGTGGAAATACAATTTTTATTAATGCTTTAACCACAGGGTTGCTAAAGGAGTAAAATATGGATGAAAATACAAAAAGCACGGTAATTGTTAATCCAACTGAAGGAATACTTGAAAATCAATATAAACCAAAGGTATCATTGTCATCTGGAGAAACTTGGATACCAGATAAAGCTAAGGGAAGTTATCACGAACAGAGATTGGGACAGTCTAAATGGGCATTTAGGTTGAGCTTCTGGGGATGTGTATTAGGTTTTTGTGTGATTATAAATTATATACACATTGGTGTATCAGAGGGACAAGCGGAATGGGCAGGAATAATATCTGGTGTTGTAATAGAATCTGTATCTGCATTATTTTTTCATTTGACTAATAAAGCAAATGAAAAAATAACAGAATTTTTTGTTGAATTAACAAAAGATGCAAATGTAAAAGAAGCAATAAAATTAGCAAATGGCATAGAAGACACCAAAATAAAAGATGAATTAAAAGTGAAATTGGCATTACATTTATCTGGAATAGATGAAGATAAAATATGCAAAAGCACAAATGAAATTTGCAATAACAATAAGACTCAAGAAAATACATAAGAGGCACCCTCCGGGGTGCTTTCTTTTTACATATGTTTAAATTATTATTGACATACGTACACGTATATGGTATTATATACTTGTAGGGAGGTGAGAAACAGATGAGCAAACAAAAGAAAAAGCCCGATATCGACTGGAAGAGTTGGGTGCTCGGAGCGATAGCGGACTTAATCATCGGAATCATCTTATTGATTCTCGACAGGCTATTAAATTAGCCGGGAGGGGCGAAAGCTCTTCCCTTACAATAAATATATCATATACGCTCATCTGTGTAAAGGATGCTTTGGAAACTGGGAATATTTTTCATTGTAATCGGTCTGGTAAAATTGGTATACTATTTCGTTCAGAAAGCGAGGAATAGTAGATATGGCAGATAAGAAGCAGAGACCGCAAGATAAGTGGGATGAGAAGGCGGGACTGATTCCAAAGACTTACAAAGTAAACAAGAGAGTTGCTGAGGAATTTCAGATGGCTTGCAAAAAGCAAGGCGTTGCAATGGGAAATCAGTTAACAAAAATGATGCAGCAGTTCATTGACGAAGTAAATAACCAATAAAGGGAGGCACTCAGAGTAATCTGGGTGCTTTCTTCGTGCACGGCTACAGTAACGGCATTGGAATTCGCTCACCTATCCTCCTTGATAAACATAGATTTGTAGCCGTGCACATTATTAACGCGGGTTGGAGTAATGGTAACTGACCGGTCTCCTTAGCCGGTGATCCAGGTTCAAATCCTGGGCCCGCTATTTTGGAGGGAGCTATGTTAAAGAGTTGTAAATATTGCGGGAAAATCCATGATAGTAAATATGACTGCGGAAAGAAACCAAGAAGGAAGAAGATACGGACAGAGCAGAACCAGTTCCGCAGCACCAATGCATGGAAGAATAAGAGCATACAGATAAGGGAAAGGGATCACTATCTGTGCCAGGTATGCGCACGGAATCTCTATCACACACAGCAGCAGTACAATGATAAGGGATTAGAGGTACACCACATCATACCAGTGGCAGAGGACTATGACAGGAGACTAGATGATGAGAATTTGATCACTCTATGTGAGTATCATCATGAGATGGCAGAGCGTGGAGAGATCCCAAGAGGGGTAATACAGGCCATTGCCAGGCAGCAGGAAGAAAATTCAGATCCCCCCGGAGGGGAGAACCCCTATTTTTTCTAGGCCCCCACGACCACGTATGCCCCATGATTTATGATATTTTCCCAGATCAGGTTTTTGATTTTGGAAAGGGAAGGAGGGAGAGCCAAGGCCGACACCATCGAAACCGGTTTCTGTTATCCGGATGGAAGGAAGATCACACAGAACAAAACGGGAGCTTCGGCAGCGGGAAGCAGCGGAAAGCGCTTTGTTGACCGGGATTCCGTTGAGAGAAACGACAGAAACCAGAGAAAATAAAATTGCACATAAAGAATTCTTGCGGATCACAAAGCTTTTGGCCAGGATCGAAAAAAATGACGATCTATACGGAGCGATGATCAATCGATACTGCATTTTGTACGCAGAAAATAAAGAGTTTGAACAGAAAAGAGAACGGTTTTACCAGCAGCTTTGTGAGTTTCAGGAAAAGGCGGAGGAGCTGATCGACAAAGGAGAAATGACTTACAAGGAATTGTATCAGATCGAAAACTCCATGCAAAAGAATCTGATTTCTTTAGACCGCCAGGTGCAGGCCAAACGAAGAATGATGGCCGATATTGAAAAAGAAAATGTCATGACCATTGCATCTTCTCTCCGATCCATCCCGAAAAAACCGGAAAAGAAAACGAATCCGCTTAAGGAGGCGTTAGGAGGATAAAAGAAGGAAAAGCTTATCAATACGCCCTCTGGTGCGTGGAAGAACAGGAAGGAAAGGTACCAAAGTATGTTAAAATGCAGGCCGCCGACTGGATGAAAATTGCGGATGGAGAAGATGAAGAGGCTTTTGTAGACGAAAAAGAGTATGAAAAAGTCTGCAAATTACTGAAATTAATGGTTCATCCAGATCTACGATGCAGTATTTATGAGGGTCTGGAAGACTATGCATGGCTGATGATCACGGCTGGATTGTGCACTTACTGCAGGAATGCAGAGAGAAAAAGCCGATTTTACGTCACAATTTTGTTAGAAATCGCACGAAAAAATTTCAAAACATTCAATTCTGCAGTGATTTTTATCCTTTTAATGCTCACAGAACCGGATTTTTCCCGGTTCTTTTCCGTTGCGCCGGATTTAGCACTGTCTTCGGAGCTAAAAAATGCAATACGGAAGATCATTAAGGTGAGCCCAGCCTTGTTTGATGAGGATGAGCCAGCTTTTAAGATTTTGCGCAGCCAGATCGTGTGTTTACTGAATGACAACGAATACACGCCGCTTGCCTACAGCCAGGACGGCATGGACGGAAAGCTCGCAAACGCATTCCTGGCGGATGAAGCCGGAGCGTTGGACGAATACCCGGTGGAAGCAATGAGATCATCCCAGATTACCTTATTTAACAGGTTGGGGATCATCATCAGCACACAATACCCGAACGATGATAACGTGATGATCGATGAGATCGACATTGCGAAGAAAACCTTAGATGGGCTGATAGAAGACCGAAGGTATTTCGCTCTTCTATATGAGCCGGACGATGAATTAAAACAGGGGGAAGCCTGGCAGAAAGATGATCGGGCCATTTACCAGAGCAACCCGGTGGCAGTATCACACGATTACATCTTCGATGAGATCAAGAAAAAGAGAACCCTGGCAATTCTTTATGAAAATAAACGAGAGAATTATTTGTGTAAACACAATAACATTCTCTATAAAGGTCTGGGTGTCGAGGGATATATCGATATCCAGAAAGTCAAATTGTGCAGATGGGAAGAGGATACAGATTGGTGGAAAGGCCGCCGGGTATGGATTGGCCTAGATTTGTCCCAGACCGATGATAATACGGCGGTGGCCATGGTTACGGAAGAGGACGGAATCCTATATGGAAAAGTAATTGCGTTCATTCCGGAGGACAAGGTGGAAATCAAAGGACAGAGAGAACATGTGGATTATAAAAAAATGATCAAGCGTGGAGAATGTATTGCTTGCGGAGATGAAGTGATTGATTACAGCGTAGCGGAGAATTATATCATGGGAATGGAAGATAAATTTGGCGTAGAGATCATGCAGATCGGATATGATCGATACAATGCAATTTCCACTGTGCAAAAGCTGGAAGCAGCAGGATATGAATGTGTGGAGATTAAGCAGCACAGTTCCGTTCTCCACATGCCAACAAAGTATCTGAAAGAGAAAATCCTGCAAAAGAAATTCCGGTACGATGGAAACCGCTTGCTGGAAATTAACTTCCAGAACGCAAGGTGCACGGAGGACACCAACTTAAATAAATATGTCAACAAAAAGAAATCCACAGGAAAAGTGGATATGGTGGTAGCTCTGATCAATGCAGTTTATTTGCTGCAGCAGGAGTTACTTAATTATGATGATTTTGGAGCACAAGTCGCATAGGAGGTGAGAGAAGGGCATTTTGGAAGAAAAGGGCAGAACCAGAAGAGATTGAAGGTCAACAGACAGAGGTGGATGCAGCTATTTTAAGGGCATGGCTATCAGGTGAAGAAATGAATCGGGGGAAAGCTATGAACATTCCAGCTTTATCCGGATGTATCAATAAAATTGCTGGAACGGTGGCAGCAGTGCCTATCCGATTATACAAAAAAGAGAAAGACCGAATCACAGAAGCGGAAAAGGATGACCGGGTTCGACTGCTTAACGATGAAACCGGGGATACACTGGACGCCTATCAGATGAAACGTGCGGTGATCCTGGACTATTTCCTGGGGAAAGGCGGCTATATCTATGTGGATAAAGTGGGGAAAAGAGTGCGGTCTTTGCGATATGTGGCAGAAAAAAATATCAGTTTTGTGGAAAACTCAGATGTAATCTTTAAGGATTACGACATTTTAGTGCAAGGATCCACTTATAAACCATACCAATTTGTTCGCCTGCTCAGAAATACGGAGGATGGAGCGAAGGGAAAAAGCATCATCGAAGAAAATGAGAAGCTTTTGAACGTCGCTTACCAATCTCTGCTTTTCGAAGAGACCCTGGTTGCCACAGGAGGAAATAAAAAAGGATTTTTGAAATCCGCCAGACGGTTATCCGAAGGAGCGATAGCGAAAATTAAAGAAGCCTGGAGAAAGCTATATTCGAACAACAGCGAAAACGTGGTGATCTTAAACGAAGGGTTGGATTTCAAGGAAGCATCAAATACTTCGGTGGAAATGCAGCTCAACGAGAACAAGAAAAGCAATGGAGATGAAATCTGCAAGATTACAGGACTGCCGCCTTCGCTCCTGAACGGAAATTCCACAGAGCAGGACGAAAAAATATTTATCAAATATGAACTGACCAATCTGTTTACGGAATTTAGGACGGCACTGAACCGGGCTTTGTTACTAGAAAGCGAAAAGGACACCCACTATTTTGATTTTGACTTATCGGAGCTGACAAAAGGTGATATCGATAAACGCTATAACGCCTACAGTATTGGAATCGACAAGGGATTCCTGCAGACAGATGAGGTCAGAAGGAAAGAAAATATGGAGCCGCTTGGTATGAAATTCATCAAATTAGGTTTGCAGGACGGGTTATATGATCCGGAAAGTAAGACCGTTTATGTGTTAAATACCAATAAGGCGGTGGATTTGGAAGATTTGAAAAAGAAAGCAAAAGAAGGAGGTGAAGGAGAAGGAGAATCGAGCTTAGAGCACAATCCGTCATCATCGACGGGTACGTCAACGCAGTTTCCAGGGACAGCAGACCCATCCGGGACCGAAGGGGAGACAAATTCATCGAACAAATCGTTCCAGGGGCCTTTCGGCGAGCCATTGAACGAGCCGAAGAAGTAAAGATCCTCTTAAATCATGATTATGCCAGGGAATTGGGAAGTACAAAAACGAATCTGCAGCTTTTCGAGGACAACATTGGATTGCGGGCGATCGCAGAGATCACGGACGCCGAAGTAATCGAAAAGGCGAAGAAGAAAAAGTTAAGAGGATGGTCTTTTGGATTCATCGAACGGACAGCATCAGAGGAAGAACTGGAAAATGGAATGAAAAGGCGATTTGTAGAAGATATGGATCTGCGGGAGGTATCCATTGTGGATGACCGAAAGATTCCCTGTTATGCTGCCACATCCATTGAGATGAGGACAGATGGGGATGAAGTCCTGGAATTACGGACTCTGGAAACCAGCGTGGTATCCAGCGAGACAGAAAAGAAAGAAACCATAGATTATTCTAACTATGAAGAAAGAATGAGAAAGATCACAGGAGGAAAAAAGTAAGGAAAAAAGTAAAGGTAAGAAGATTTTTACAGGTAAGGGCCGAGGAGATTAAAGGTCTGGAAGAAAAAAGAGCATCCTTGGTAGAGGAAATGGAAGGGATTTTAAATGGAGCCAAGGAAGAAGTGCGGGCCCTGAGCGAAGAAGAACAGACCAGATTTGATGAGATTGAAAGCGAAATCCAGAACATTGACAAAACCATTGAGGCAAAAGAACGGGCAAGAAAGTTAAGCACACCAAAAAACAAAGAGGAAAATGTGGATCCGGATGAGATGACCGTAGAGGAAAGAACGTTTGTAGACTATGTCCGGGGTGTTGTGACACAGGAAAGAGCCACCAACCTGACCTATACGGACAATGGAGCGGTGATTCCTTCTTCCATTGTAAACAAGATCATCGAAAAAGTCGTGGACATTTGCCCGATCTACAGCATGGCAGACCGGTATAACATTGGAGGGACCATCAGCATTCCGTATTACGATGAGTCTTCTGGAGCCATCACTATGGCTTATGCGGATGAGTTTACAGAGTTGACCAGTACATCTGGAAGCTTCAAGAGCATCTCTCTGACAGGATTTCTGGCAGGGGCACTGACGGTCCTGTCTAAGCGACTGATTAACAACAGCAGCTTTGATGTCCTGAACAAGATTATTGAATATATGAGCAAGGCAATTGCGAAATTTATCGAACACGAATGCTTGATCGGGACCGCAGACAAAGCAGATGGACTGTCTAAAGTGACAAGAGGCGTGACGGCGGCAGCAGAAGCGTCGGTAACTGCAGATGAGTTAATTGATCTGCAGGAGTCCATTCCAGATGTATATCAGGCCGGAGCGTGTTGGATCATGAACAAATCAACCAGAACGGCGATCCGAAAACTGAAAGATTCCGATGGGGATTATCTCCTGAACCGAGATGTAAGCGCAAGATGGGGGTATACACTGTTGGGGAAAGATGTATATTGTTCGGATGCTATGCCAACCATGGCAGCAGGAAAGACTGTAATCTATTACGGAGACTACTCCGGGCTGGCAGTAAAGGTTGCAGAGGACGCAAGCATTGAAGTTCTGCGGGAAAAATACGCAACCCAGCACGCAGTGGGAGTTGTGGCATGGATGGAAATTGACTCCAAGTTGGAAGACGAGCAGAAGATCGCACGACTGATCATGAAAGCAGGTGGCTGATCGAAGTGAATAGAGTAAAAGTCCGGGCACTGGAAAATTTTGCCGGTGCCCAGGGATCTATGTATATTGGCCAGGTAGCCGAAGTGGATTTAGAATATGCCAAAAGCCTGGAAAAGTGCGGGTATCTGGAAATCGTAAAGGAGGATGAGGTCAAGGAAAGTAAGCGAACTGCAAAACAGCGACGTGTGGCAGCATCTTCGGGAGATTCCGGAAGAAATGACGGATGAAGATAACAAAGCGTTAGATGTCTTAAAAAGGGCAGCGGTTGAATTTTGCATTGGCTATACAGGACTTACAGAAGAAGAGCTAGATCAGCATGAAGACATTACGGTTGCAGTCCTGATGCTGATTGCGGATCTTTACGATAACCGGCAGCTGCAGGTCGATAAAAACACTATGAATAAGACGGCAGAGACCATCCTGGGGATGTACTGTGTCAATTTTTTGTGAGGTGATCAAAGGATCAAAACAGGACAGTTGAACAGAAAGATCACTTTTTTAAAAAAAGAAAAAATAAAAGACAGTATGGGGCAGACCAAGCACGAATATCAGCCATATAAGACGGTATGGGCCACAGTGAAGCCGATCAAATCCACAGAGGTCAACTTTATTGGAAAATTAAAACCAGATGTGACTCATCGACTTTATATTCGATACCGGGAGGACATTACGGCAGACATGAGGATCCAGATTGGGAAACGGGTGTTTAGTCTTGCCGGTCCGCCGATTGATCTCAATGACACTCATGAGCTTTTGGAGATCCAGGCAGAGGAGGTGTTTGAGCGCAAGGAGTATTGATGTAGAGGTAATCAAAGAAGGAGACCTTGCACAATCAATGGAAAAAGCGGCCAAACAATTCCCTGCATCCACAGAGACAATATTAAAAAAAGAAGCAAGGAATATTGCGAAAGATCTGGGAGACCGTGTTACGGTCGAAGCAAAAGGCCATCATTATTATGAAGGCGACGAAGAAGACCAGCCAAAACGGCTGAAAGACAGCTTTCGACAGGGAAAAGTAATCAAATCCGGAACAAAATATACTGTTGCAGTCACATCCAGCGCGCCGCATTATCATCTCTACGAGGAAGGTCATGACCTTTATAGCCATAACCGAAAAAACAAGTACGGGAAGGGGAAAGCCGGAACTGGAAAGAAAATCGGGAAAGTCTATGGAAGGAAAACGGTGGCAAGATATATGGCACAAAGATCTGAATACTCAGAAATGATCGGAGAAGCCTTGCTGGATGAAATTTTAAAGGAGGCTGGATTTTGACAACGCTGGAAGAGATCAAGAAAGCAGTTTCGACAGAACTTAGAAAGAGATATCCAGACTATGAAGTCTATGGAGCGGACACCGTGGATGGCTATGAAAGGCCGTCTTTTTTTGTTTATGTAACACAAACTTTCTCGGAAAGCACAAAAAACGCCATACACAAAAACGTGGAAGTGGAGATTGATTTTGTCCAGAGAGTCACAAATGAGGCAGAAGCCATGAGATTTTTCGAAACCATGGAGAGGGCGTTTGGACAGAAATTAAAGACAGAGAATAGATACTTAACAACCAGCAACCTGTCTACAGGATTTGATGGAGAAAACAAAAATCTTCCCTACTTCCTTTTTGAGATGGAGTTTTGGAGCGCAATTGAGAAAGAAAAGAACGAGGCCCCAATGATGGGAGAAGTAAATATAGAACAGGAGGTTAAGAGATGGGATTACCGGTAATGAACATCATTTTTGCAGCAGCAGCTAAAGAATCCGTCCAAAGATCGGAGCGTGGAGCTGTAGGAATGATTATCAAGGACACTGCGCCGGAAACAAATCCGGTGGTGATCTATAAAGAAAAAGATATTCCAAGCACGTTAAGTGCGGAAAACAAAGAACAGATTGCGCTTGCCCTAGAAGGAAACGTCAATGCCCCAACAAAGGTTGTTGTATATGTGCTGGGGGCGGAAGCGGAAGACTATTCTGCGGCGCTATCTTATTTTGAATTAAACCACGTGAATTGGTTATGCTGCCCGACAGCGGAAACAGATACCCAGGCGACAGCAGTAGCAACCTGGGTGGAAGAACAGCGGGAAGAGCGCAATAAAATCAAAGCCGTACTGCCAAACACGGAAGCAGACAATGAGGGGGTAGTCAATTACACCACCGAGTCTGTGACGGTCGGAGAAAAGACCTATACAGCGGAGAAATTCTGTTCACGGGTTGCGGGTCTTTTGGCAGGGACACCTTCTCAGCAGGGAGCGACGTACTCTGTTTTAACAGATGTGGCGGACTGCACCAAGAAGAAAAAGGCAGAATTGGACGCAGCGATCGATGCAGGAGAGTTCGTCCTTTTTTATGACGGAGAGAAGGTAAAAGTGGCCAGGGCAGTAAATTCACTGACCACAGTATCCGAGGAAAAAACAGATGCATGGAAAAAGATCAAGGTCGTGGAAACCATGGATATGATGCACGACGATCTTGTGATGCTGGTAGAAGACAACTACATCGGGAAATACCAGAACACCTATGATAATAAGTGTCTGCTTTTGACCGCGGTGAGAGCTTACCTGGATGAGATTGGAAGATCCGGACTAATCGAAGACTACGAAGTGGATTTTGATGTGGACGCTATCCGGGATTATATCGTCGAATATAAAGGCGTATCCAGGGACACTGCCGAGGCTATGAAAGATGCGGAAGTCAAAAAGCAGTACACAGACGAAAAAGTATTTTTGCGAGCAGCAGTGACAATCATTGATGTGATGGAAGACATTACATTAAACATCACCGTTTAAGGAGGGATCAGAAGGAACAGCTATACACCAGATCGAGTCATTAACGGAACTTTCGGAGAAGTGTGGGTGGACAATGATTATATGGCAGAGGCAACCGGTCTGGAAGCCAAGATCAAATTGGACACTTCCGAGGTCAACATGACAAGGACATTGAGTAAAGGATATAAAGTAACCGGAATTAGTGGGGATGGAACCTTAAAACTGAATAAGGTGACATCTTATTTTTTGAGAAAAGTAGCTGATAACTTAAAAGCCGGGAAAGCAACCAGAATGACGATCATCACAAACTTGGAAGATCCAGAAGCATTCGGAGCAGAGCGGATCTCGTTGAATGATTGCGTTTTGACAGAGCTGACACTGGCAGACTGGGAAGCTGGGAAACTTTTAGAAGAGTCTATTCCATTCAGCTTTTCGGACTTTGAAATTTTGGAATCTATTGAAGCATAGGAGGAACATATGAATTTAGTAGAAAAATTAATTCGGATCGACAAAGAAAAATTTCAGGAGAAAGAGACAAAGAGCATCAAATCAAGAAGACTTTCGAAAATCATGGGAGAAGATACGGAAATTAAAATCCAGGAGTTAAGCGGAAAACGCTTAAATGATCTAACCCAGATGATTATGGACAAAAATGGAAAGAAAGATTTTAGTAAAATGCAGGATATGAATCTGATGTACTGCGTTTACGGAGTTGTGGAACCAAATCTAAGAGATCCGGCATTGTTAGAGCATTTCGGGTGTAAAACACCGAAAGAATTGGCCTCCATCCTCTTTGAGGTAGAAGCAGGGAAGATTGCGGGAGAAATTGCAGAACTTTCCGGAGTCGGAGAGGATTCTGAGGATGAGGTAAAAAACTCATAAAGTCTGACAGTGATGTAAGTGTTGCTTACGCACTTTTCAGACTAAAAAAATGGGAGCCATCGAAATATTTCAGCATGGGAGCCGGTGAAAGACTGGTGACCCGTGCTTTTTTGAAGCAGGAGATTCAGGATCAGGAAGAAGAATGGAGGGAGATAAAGGGCAAATAAGACCGTTGCGGCGGTCGTAAAATTAATCGACCAGTTTAGCAATCCTTCCAAGGCCGTAGTAAAACAGGCAAAAGATATGGAAAAGCGGTTTGAGGAGACCGCAAAAACGTTCCAGAATGTCGGAACCATCTTTGACAGTGTTGGTCAGGGACTCACAAAAAGCGTATCTGTACCATTGGCAGCCGCTGGGGCAGCTTCCGTAAAATTTGCTTCTGAATCTCAAGAAGCTTTTCAGCAATATGCTGCCGCAACCGGAACAGCGACAGAGGAAATGGGGCAATACCGGGACATCATAAACGAAGTTTACAAAAGCAATTTCGGAGATTCCATCAACGAAGTTGCCGATGGAATGGCTAAAGTCCAGCAGAATATGTCTGGCCTGGATGGAGCAGCTCTGCAGCAGGTCACAGAGTACGGATTTGCTCTGAGAGATACGTTTGGAGTGGAAATCGCGGACAGTACACGGGCGGCCGATATGCTCATGAAAAACTTCGGTGTGACCGCAGAGGAAGCTTTTAACCTAATGGCACAAGGCGCTCAGAGCGGGTTAGATTTTTCTGGGGAACTTTTTGATAACATTGATGAATATTCCGTTCAGTTTCAGAAGCTGGGCCTAGATGCCGAGGATATGTTCTCGATCTTTGCGAACGGTGCGCAAAATGGCGCCTTTAACCTGGATAAGATCGGCGATGCAGTCAAAGAGTTTTCCATCCGCGCGATTGACGGGTCAGACACTACCAGGGCAGGATTCGAGGCCCTTGGTATGGACGCAGACTCCATGGCTGCCAAGTTCGCTGCAGGAGGAGATACTGCCAAACAGGCATTTGATCAAACGATCCAGGCACTGGCATCCATGGAAGACCCCATTGCGCAAAACACCGCAGGGGTAAATTTGTTCGGGACCATGTGGGAAGACCTGGGTCCCAAAGTTGTTACCTCGCTCTCAACGTCAAGCAGCGAAATTAATAAGACCAAAAACTCCATGGAGGATCTGGTGAATGTCAAATATGACACATTGACCGGAGCTTTGGGAGGACTCTGGCGGACAATCCAGACCGATGTGCTGCAGCCGATCGGGACCATGTTGATCCCGTACGTGGAGAAAGCGATTGATAAGGTCGGCGAGCTGGTGAATTGGTGGAACAATCTGGGAGAGGGAACCAAGAAAAATATTGTGAAGTTTGCCATGATTGCCGCAGTTGTGGGGCCGGTATTGTTGGTTTTAGGAAAACTGATAACAGGAATTGGAAATACTATAAGTTCGGTCGGAAAAATTGCGGGAGCGGTGAAGAAGTTAGGAAGTGTTTTTACTTTATTAACAAGTCCAGTGGGGATTGCAATTGTTGCCATTACAGCTATCGCAGCGATTGCTTTGGTTGTTTATAAAAACTGGGATAAAATCGTGGCAGTATTCAACAAAGTGAGAACAGCAATTAGTAATTTTGCCACCTCAGCCGGAGAAACACTTTCAGGAGTTGCAGAACGAATCACTGAGTTTGTGCAAAATGCCCAGGAAACGTTGGCCAACGTCCTTGGAGGAATCATTGAAGGGGTAAAGGAAAAATTCACTTCTTTCCGGGATGGAGTGTTGGAAGTGATCCAAGCAGTACAGGATAAATTCCAAAGCATTATCGATTTCCTAGTTGGGACTTTTACCGAAAAATGGACTTCCCTGTGGGAGGGACTGAAAAACATTGTATCTACGGCATTTGGAGCTTTGGCAGACTTGGTGAAAGTTCCCATCAACGCCGTGATCAATGTAGTGAACGGCGCAATCAGCCGGATTAATGGAATCAAATTCACAGTACCGGCCTGGGTTCCAGGACTTGGCGGAAAAGGCTGGCAGGGGCTTAATATTCCAACGATTCCGAATCTGGCGAAAGGAACCGATGACTGGCAAGGCGGTATTGTCCAGGTGCATGAAAAAGGCGGAGAGATTATCGATCTTCCGGAGGGGTCCAGAGTCTATCCGCATGACGAATCTGTAAAAATGGCCAAACAAGATGAAAGCAGACATATTTCTCTGACGATTGCAAAGCTGGCAGACCAGATTATCGTGCGGGAAGATGCAGACATTGACCGCATTGCGGAGGCCATTGCAGAGAAATTGGAAAAAGTACAGTTAAATATGGTATAGGAGGGATAAAAGGGAAATTTGGTTAAAACAGGATGATAAGGCAATACAGATCCCAATTCTCCCCCCGTCTTTTACGGTTACGATGGACAATGGACATCAAACCGTAAACGTGCAGACGAAAGGAAATGTTTCGATCCTGGGTAAAAAGGGACTGAAAACGATAGAGTTTTCATCTTTTTTTCCAGATCGAACCTATCCCTTTGCGGCGTACCCAAAGCCGTATGGACCCTATGGATATATCCGAAAAATCGAAGCTTGGTGCGAGGATCCCATCCAATTAACAATCACAGACACCAACATCAATTTCCTTGTCTTGGTTAAGTCTTTTTCCTACGGGGAACCGGATCCCACAGGAGACGTGGAATATACACTATCCATGGAGGAATACCGGCCGCCGACTTATACGAAACCGAAGAAGACCACAACTACGAATAAAAAGACCAATACGACAACAAAAAAGACCAACACGACAAAGAAAAAGCAAAAGACCTATACGGTGAAATCCGGGGACAATCTTTGGGATTTGGCTTATAAGTACTATGGATCCGGATCCAAGATGTCAAAATTATATAACGCGAATAAATCCGTCATTGAAAAAGCGGCCAAGCAGCATGGATATTCCAGCAGTTCCAATCAAGGAGTGGCCGGATGGTGGATTTTTCCGGGAACGAAGTTGGTGATACCATGAAACTACTGTGGAAAGAAAATGATATAAGCGGGTATGTGACAAGCGTCACCTGGTCTGGATCTGCAAAACAGGCAGCTAGACAGGTGGCGTTTAATGTTGCCTATAGTCCAGATGATCCGGATGTGGAAGTACTGGATATCCAAAACGGAGATCAGATCACCTTTTATCCAGGATATCCGGATGACAAGAAAACAAAATTTGTCGGGATGGTCACAACAAGAGAGAGAAAGTCAGAAGCCGGAGAATTGGCCTACACGGCCATGGACGGGATGATCCACCTCTTACGATCCAGCGGAACATATAAATTCACCGGGACCACACCGGAAAAGATTGCGCAGCTGGTCTGTAAAGACGTAGGTGTAAAAGTCGGGAATCTGGCCAAGACGAAAGTCAATATCCCAAAGATATTTTTCCAGGAGCGGCCGTACTATGAAATCATTATGGCTGGTTACACGAAGGCTTATCGGAAAAGTAAGAAAAATTATATCGCTCAGATGAACGGAACCAAGCTGGATGTGATCGAAAAAGGAAAGATCATTCCAGAATTCCACCTAGTCCAAGGAGAGCGAATTACCGATTCCTCCTATTCGGAAACCTTGGACAATATGGTAAACCGAGTTTACATTTACGATTCCAACAACAAAAAAATAGGCAGTGTCAGCAATGCAGACTGGGTAAAAAAATATGGAGTTTTCCAGAATGCGATTTCCGTAGAATCCGGAAACGGGAAGACGGAAGCAAAAAACGAATTGACTGGAATCGAAAAAACAGCAAGCCTGAACGCAATCGGAGATATCCGGTGCGTGTCCGGAATGGGAGTCGGAATCAAAGATACCAGATCTGGAATCGTCGGAAGACATTGGATCGAAAACGATACACACACTTGGCAAGACGGAACTTACACCATGTCCTTAGAGCTTGCTTTTAAAAACATCATGGATATCCAGGAGGAAGACCAAGAGCAGGAACAGGTATTGGAAGATGGCAGTGTTATCGTATCGGCCGGCGGCAGCGGAAGCAGTGCGCTGGAAGATGTACTGAATGTTGCAAGGCAGTGTATTGGGATGGGAGAACAGCCGCCAGGAAGCAACCACAACCAGGTTACAGTGGCCTATGGTTTCGATGCGGCCTGGTGCTGCATGTTTATGTGGTACATTTTCAATCAAAGTGGCCATGGTGATCTCTTCATGGGCGGCGGGAAAGAAGCTTATTGTTTTACGGTGATGGATTGGTATAAAGCCCGCGGAAAGTGGGGGAGTGAACCAAGGGAAGGGGCAATGGTGATCTATGGGGGATCCGGTCATATTGGGATTGTGGAATCTTTAAGTGGAGGCGATCCTTATGTATCCATCGAAGGAAACTATGGCGATGATGTGAAACGTAGAACTTCCCACTCCAATGTACTCGGATTTTGTTATGTGGATTATCCAGTGACACAGGCAACTTCCACAACACAGTTAAGTGGAACCAGAGTAAGAGCAAAATTTACAGCCTACTATCCGGCCAACAATGCCATGGAGGGCGGTTTTATGGATGCTTTTGGTGTACCTCTGGCCAATTGGACAAACCAGGGAATCAAGGTGATTGCAGCGCCGCCCAGTGTCCCCAAAGATGCCCAGGTGCAGGTCTTAGGGACCGGGACCAATCAGGATAACGTTATTTACCGGGTAAGGGACCGGGGAGGGGCGATCCAGATTGAATCCGGGAACGTGTATCATTTTGATCTATTGATGAGTTCGGCAGCGGAGTGTAACAACTGGGGTGTGCGGATGGGATACGCCATTATCCAGACATAGGAGGTCGTTATGAACGCATATGAGAGAATTAACGAGGCAATCCGAAGGGGCGGAGCCTATCACAATCCACCAGTGCCAGAAATCGGGATTATGGCAACAGATGGAAAGATCAAACTGGATAGCATCACCTTGGAAAAAGATGATTACTTGATGGATTGCAATCTGAGATTTGCCGGGAATAAAAATTATATCCACACAAGCAAAACATCATCGGGAGAATATCTGTCCGACTCCGAACACAATGAAACACTGCAGGAGTATACGGCCAACATCCTGCAGGAAGGAGATCAGGTGCTGGTGATGAAACTGAAAAATGAAGAGAAATTCATCCTGATCGGAAAGGTGGTGAGGCCGTCATGATGTTTCCGTTTGTAGATAATGATACGGTAGAAAGAGAGCAAACCTATTACACACCACGGGAATATGGAATGAATTTTGAAACCGGCCAGCTGACAGGGGAAATTGTGGAAGGTTTGGAAGCGTTAAAAGTCTGGGCCTATCTGGCCTTACAGACGGCAGAGAGAAGATATTACATCTACAGCTGGGAATATGGACATGATTTGGAAAGCCTTATCGGGAAAGGATACTCAAGGGATTATATGGCCACAGAGGCGGAGCGGATGGTGCGGGAGTGTCTGACAGTGAACCCTTATATAACAGATATTGACAATTTTGAATTTGAACAAAAAGAAGATCACGTAACCTTAAAGTTTATGATGATCACTGATTTTGGAGATGAGGAGGTGGAAACAAGTGTATGAGGACATGACCTATGAAAAAATCATGGAACAGATGATGGAAAACATGCCGGACGATGTGGACACCTCTGAGGGATCTTTGCTTTTCAATGCCTGCGCCAAGCAGGCGGTACGACTGGAAGAAGCATATCTTTTACTAAGTGGATTGGAAAAAAATATGTTTGCAGATACGGCAGATATTGATCACCTGATCCGGATGGGAAACGACCGAGGGTGTTATATCAATCAGGCAACCTATTCGGAATTTGAGGCACAGTTTAACTGCGCAGTCCCAGACGGAAGTCGATATAACTGCGGAGATTACAATTACACCGTTTTCTGTGTCATTGATGAGGAGCAGCATACCTATCGATTAGGATGCGATTCGCCTGGAGCCGAACCGAATCATATCCTCGGTGATTTGGATCCCATCGAATTTATAGAAAATTTCGAGTGGGGGAAGATCCTTAGATGCATCCAAGAAGGTACGGACATGGAAGAAACAGAAGCGTACCGGGCAAGGCTTATGGGAACTTACAATTACCGAGGATTTGCCGGAAACCGTGAATATTACATGAGCCGGATCAAGGAATTGACTGGCGTATATGGGTGCAAGCTGGAACGGGTGCAGGCTCCATCCGACCGGATCAAGATTACCATCATAGGAGAAGATTACCGAAAACCAGAGGAAGACGTGATCGAGTCCGTCCAGACAGCGGCAGATCCGATCGTGAATTCCGGGGAAGGAGAAGGCTTTGCGCCGATCGGACACAGAGTAACAATCCTGGGTGTCGAAGAAACCTTGGTGAACATTGAAACCACAATCACATATGATGGAGATCACTCTTACGAAGACCTGCAGTCTTATATTCTGCAGGCGATTGAAGACTATCTTCTGGAACTTCGGAAAACTTGGGAAACATCCAATACGATTGTTGTCCGGATCCTTCAGATCGAAGCGGCTATTGTGGAAATCGAAGGGATATTGGACGTATCCGGGACCAAATTAAATGGAGCGGAAAGCAATCTGCAAATTTCAGACGGGACAGTCCCGGTGAAAGGAGAGGTAACATGCTTGTAAAGGTATGGTATCCGCCGGCCGTCTGGGAAATCCGGGAAATCCGGACAGCGACCGAAATTGGGGATCTGATTGGAGAACAGCTGGAAGCAGCGCTCAAAGAACAGGACAACAACATCACGATCAAGGATTCAGAAGAATCCGGAATAGCAAGACGGGAAAAAATCCTTGGAATTAAGCCGCTTGATACCGCCAGCCTGGAAGACCGAAGGCTGGAAGTGCTTTTGCGGTGGTATGATACACCAATTTATACCGAGGTGACGCTGCGGCAAAAACTAGATTCAGTTTTAGGCCAGGGTCAATACGTCCTTACCATTGACCTGGACAACAAAACCATCAGCTGCCTGATCGAACTGACCAGGAAGAACATGTTTAAGAGCGTCCAGGATCTTTTTGAACAGATGGTGCCCCTTGATTATTTGATCTCAATTGCGCTGCGGTGGAATCAGTACAAAGACTTGAAACTATTTACTTATGGACAATTAAAGACGAGGACATATTATCAATTGAGAAATGAGGTGGTTGCTTTTGATTGAGACAACCTATTACAAGTTTAAAGTCCCGGAGGACGAAGACTTCTTCGATGTAGCGCATTTCCAGGAAATGGTTACAGAGATTGATACAGCATTACATAATTGCGTAGCGGATGCGGAAGGAGTCGTGGAAGACGCAAAAGACGCGGCAGAAGAAGTGATCGGAGAAAAAGCGGACAAGTCTAAGACCTATCAAATGACTATGGCAGCTGCCGGTTGGACCGGTGATGCGGCGCCTTATAGCATTAATTTAACCATCGAGGGAGTTACAGCTACCAGCAATGTGGATATCATCCCGCAGGCCTCTACGGAAGATCAGATCGATGCATGGCTTGGCCTGTCCTATATGTTGGGATCCCAGGCGGAGGGCAAGGTTACAATTAAAAGTTGGGGAGACAAGCCCACCGTGGATATCCCAATCACAGTAATAGTGAGGGGGGATTGACATGGCAATATACATTCCAAGTGCCGGCGGGATATCGACCAAGGATGCAACAGCGCTTCCTTCTGATGTAGCAGCCGAAAAAGTATTTTATAATGCGGATGGACGTCAGGTTGGAACTTATCAGAAGCCGCCCTTTGAAATGAAATCGATGGTGCTTCCAACAAAAATAGAAGGAACAAATAAACAGGAGCAAGCATACGCTTATGTGGAATACGGGTATGGAGACTATGGACCAGATTGGTATGTACAAATCAAGGAGTATCTCACGTATGTAAATTACAGGAAAACGGTAGAGGGAATCAACGGGATACTTGGTTTACAAGTTAATGATGGAAATTTTCAATTTCTTCCTTCGGTAGGAATGTATGACTCATCTCTCCCGTTTGATGACGAACATTCGGATCCACCATGGACCTTTTATGGAGGAGGGGGCGGAGGACCTGAAGATGATGGGTATGGCCAGTGGTTTTGCTATAACGCAGAAGAAAAAAGAATGTATTTATTCTGGTCCCCATCCAACATGAAAATCACAGTCTATTACATTTAAAGGAGTGATTGATATGAGTGTAAGTATACATAATACCTGGGGGGGGGGTATAGAACGAAGGATGCAACGGCTATTCCAGGAGATGTGAGAAAGGGGGAGATTTTTTATAATCAAAATGGACGGCAAACAGGAATCTGGGAACCGAGCATAGAAGATTTTGAAAAAAGTTTTTCAATTGCAATAGAAAAAGGAGACACATCTTCGACAGCAAAGAGGAATATGCTAATGATGTACAATACGGATTACAAGATGGATGGATTTGAAGTATGCAAACCCGTATGGCACAACAGACGAACATACTTTACTCAAGCTGGAATAAATGTCCGAGTTTTTACAGGGATTACTTTCGATGGAGACTTTCATCCGATCACGCTGCCGATTCCGGAATCGATAGAATCAGGAAATGCCTATGCTCAATTCAATGATGGAAAAGGGTTGGGGAGATTTACCATAGGAGTAAACGATACTGCAATTTGGGCATTTTACGGAGGTATTGAGATAGATGCTGATAATGCTGAGAGCTATGAGGGAAAGATGATCATGGTTCATTATATTTAAAGGAGAGAAAATATGTTAGTAGTATACGACAAAAAAGGCACAGTATATTTTGCGGGAACAGGATTCCCAACGCCAGAAGGGATTCCTTATCTGGAAGTGGAAATCCCAGAGGGAAAGAGATTCGTTGGAGTGAACGTCGATGTTGAACCCAATGAGCCGATTTTTGAGGACATTCCAAAATCTGATCTTGAAATTCTGAAAGAAAAAGTGGAGACCTTGGAAGCTCAAAACGCCGCAATCATTGAAGGTGCAAATAGTGTATTGTAAGTCACAGGAGGACAAAGGGATATGAGTGTACGTATCTGGAACACAGGGGGGGGGTATACGTATCAAGGATGCGACAGCCACCCCGGATGATGTAGCAACAGGGATGATTTTTTACAACAACGATGGGAGACAAGTTGGAGCTGGAAGAATGGTGAAGCAAATACTTCTGCCGCAGAATCTTGAGTGGCATAATGATACGTTAGATGCTTATAGGGGGCTTGCCTATTATTCTTATGATGGATATACATTTTCCTATGATGAGGCAGAGGCAGGATCCTTCGGCCGTGCCTATTATGTCAAAGTTTCCGGGGTATACCACATTGTTGGAGTGGAAATTGATGGGCACTATTCTTTTTGCCCATCAGGAACAGGGTATACTGCTTATTGCATTGACGGATCAGAAACGGAAACAGGATATGCTCAAGATTGGTTTTATCATTATAGGGATTCGGTATATCTAACCTACGGAAGTGACATCCCGTCATCATTCAGAAAAAGGCAGATCATTATCCACTATACGGACGAGTAGGAAAGGAGAGAGCTATGGATAATTTAGAATTAATGAGACAGATCGGAGTCAGTGTAGCCCTGGCGGCACAAAAGACAGAATTAACAGATCAGGAGGCTTTGAAAACGAAAGACCTTCAAAAACCATGGAAAGCAGGAGAAGATGTGATAGAAGGAGACCGCAGGCAGTATAACGGTCTCCTTTATAAATGTCGGCAGGCACACACGACACAGGCCGATTGGACACCGGACAAAACTCCTGCTATGTGGGAGGTCATTGACGAGGAGCATGCCGGCACGCAGGAGGATCCGATTCCCTATAGCACGGGGATGCAGCTGTATAATGGGAAGTATTATACAGAGGATGGAAAACTCTATCTGTGCAATCGTGACACTGGACAGGCTATTTACCAGAATCTTGCAGACTTAGTAGATATTTACGTGGAAGTAGTGGAGGGATAACATGGAGATTTTGCTCCAAACCTATTACATTCTACTCCCTGTTGTGGCCACGGCCCTGATCGGGTGGGTAGGAGTGCAAATCAAGAAGCAACGGAAAAAAGAAGCAACAAGTGAGGCAAAGCAAAAGGCGTTTTCGGACGGGATCATGATGGTGTTACGCTATATGCTGCAGCGATACCACGGAGAATATACTATAGAAGGAAAGATCAGCTATTCGCAATATCAGAACTGGAAAGATATTTTCGTGGTATACAGAGCCCTTGGCGGAAACTCGATTGCAATCGAATGGGATAAAGAAATCGACGAATTAGAAAAATGCGATTCGGACGTATCGCCTTACGAACTGATGTTAAAGAAAAGGAGAAATAATTATGATTAATTGGACTGTAAGGCTGAAAAACAAATCATTCTGGCTGGCCATTATCCCAGCAATGTTACTTTTAGTGCAGGTAGTAGCTGCTGTATTTGGGTACACTTTGGACTTGGGAGAGCTGGGAAACAAGTTGATCGATGTGGTTAATGCCGCGTTTAGTGTGCTGGTGATCCTGGGGATTGTGGCAGACCCAACTACCAAAGGCGTGGGAGACAGCAAACAAGCACTTACATATAATGAGCCGAAATAACACGTATAAATATGTGTAAAAATTGTTGACATACGTGCGAATACGTGTTATAATAAAACCATGAAAGGAGGAAACAATGAAAGCGTCAGAGATAACAAAGTTGTTAAAGAAAAATGATTGTTTCTTCGTAGAACATGGTAAGGAACACGACAAATGGCACAGTAATCGTACCGGGAAAGACATTCGAATCCCAAGACATCCAAGTAAAGACATTCCAAAAGGTACGGCAGAGAGAATCCTAAAAGATGCGGGGCTGAAATAAGCCCCGGCCATTTGAAATATAGGAGGTTGATACAATGGCAAAGTATGTTTATCCGGCAATTTTTACACCAGAGGAAGAGGGTGGATATTCCGTATTTTTTCCAGATTTAGAGGGATGCTATACATGCGGAGATGATCTGCAGGATGCATTATTTATGGCTAATGATGTTTTAGCATTTGTTCTTTATGACTACGAAAAAGAAGGAAGAGAAATACCGGATCCATCAAAAATTGAGGATTTAAAAAAAGAAGAAGGTGATTTTGTTAATTATGTAGCATGTGATACACTGGAATACGCACGGTTACATGATAATAAGGCGGTAAAGAAAACGCTTACGATCCCACAATGGTTAAACGATGCGGCTTTAAGGGAAGATATCAATTTTTCCCAGGTATTGCAAGAAGCATTAATGAAAAAAGTAGGAAATATTTAATAAAATAGGTAGAGAGAGTCTGGAAAGGCTCTCTTTTTATTTGGAGGGAAATCCGTGACAAAGGAACAAAAAGAGGTATTGAGAAAAATAATATACGCCGTAGAGACCGGAGGGCAGGTCTACGGTTGCCAGGACTACAACGATTTTACGGAAGCTTACACAAACAGCAGCGAGGAGCACGCCATCACGATTGGAGCAGGGCAATGGTATGCTACGGAAGCAAAGAAACTCTTGCAAAAGATATATCAGGCGGACCCAACTACCTGGAAGATGCTGGACACGGCAGGAATCTATCAGGATCTGGTTACAGAGGACTGGAGCAGATACAATATCTCAGAGGGATCTGCAAAAGCGAAGTGTATTGTAAATTTGATCAGCACGGCGGTGGGGATCCGATGTCAAGATTCCCTGATGGACGAGCAGATGGCAGAGTATGTCAAAGAGGCATCCTCGCTTGGCGTAACAGATCCAGCGGGACAGGCCATGTGTGCCAATTTCTGTCATCAGGGCGGTTATGGAGCAGTTACCCGGATCCTGAAAAAGACGGAACAGCCTTATACATTGGATCACCTGTATGCTGCCTGCCAGACAGATACGGGTAATCAGGTTGGAGCATATAAGGCCAGGCAGAAGTTTGTGTATAATTCTCTGAAAAAATATTTTACAGGAGGGGAGGATACCATGAGTGCGATAGAGACAGCCACAAAACAGATGGAGGACTGGGCCAATGACAGCAGTCACGGGTATGATCAGACCTACAGATGGGGAGAAAAAGGAGATTACGATTGCTCTTCTGCGGTGATCACAGCCTGGGAAATGGCCGGAGTACCAGTAAAATCAAATGGAGCTACTTATACAGGGAATATTTATGATGTCTTTACAAGGCTGGGATTCCAGGACGTAACCAGCAGAGTAAGCCTGCCAAATGGAAGCGGACTTTTACGGGGAGATGTGCTATTAAATCACGTCCACCATGTTGCCATGTATTGTGGTAACGGAAAAGAAGTGGAGGCATCTATCAATGAAATGGGAACGGCAACAGGGGGAGAACCCGGAGATCAGACAGGAAGAGAATTCCTGATCCGGTCTTACCGAAATTATCCCTGGGATTGTGTACTGCGCTATGCAGGCGGATCAGAAGTATCAGGAGGGACATCCATGAGGATTTTAAGATACGGAAGCAGCGGGGAAGATGTACGCCAGATGCAGGAGTTGCTGATCAAAGCCGGATTCTCCTGCGGATCAAGCGGAGCAGATGGAGAATTCGGATCCGGGACCAAGGCGGCGGTAGAAGCCTTCCAGGCAGCACATGGATTAACAGTAGATGGAGAATATGGGCCGGACACGGCGGCAGTTTTGCAGAATATGAGTTACACATTTTCGCCAGAAATCATCCAGAAGGGGAGCACTGGAACATCTGTACTATTGCTACAGGAGATACTCAGAGCAAGAGGTTTTAAAGGCAAGGATGGAAAAGAATTAGAACTTGATCGGTCGTTTGGAGACAACGTCCAGTATGCCCTGGAATCATATCAGAAATCAAGAAATGGCTATCTGAAAGTGGACAGGATCTGCGGAGCAAACACATGGAAAGATTTGATCGCACTGTAAAAAAAGAATATCTAAAAAATCCCCCGGCCAGCCACCGGGGGATAAAATATTGTATCATCTCCGTGACAAAATCTGTGACAAAAAATAGTAGAATTATGTAATCTAAACAGATATATAAACTCTACAAAAAGGTAAAAAAATAGCGTATTTACAAGGGTTTTCAGCTTTATACCTTGCAAATACGCTAGTGGAAGCAATGGGGCTCGAACCCATGACCTCTCGCGTGTGAGGCGAACGCTCATCCCAGCTGAGCTATGCTTCCGTTAAAGATGGAGCATACGGGATTCGAACCCGTGGCCTTAACAATGCGAATGTTACGCGCTCCCAACTGCGCTAATGCCCCATGCATGATATTATAGCACAGACTTTACGAAAAAGAAAGAAAAAATTTACATAAATCAGAAAATCTGGAAATGCTTACAAAAAGAACAAAAATAAACCATTTTAGTACAAAATGGCAGTTGAAATGACCTGATAATATGATTATAATAGTACTGCTTTACCAATAGGGGTATTAGGCAGATACGAAAAAAATGTTTTCTGCGGAAAAGAAGTTGATACATAAATGTATATGAATAAAAAAACAGAAATTTTAATATGTGGAAACACCGGGTGGATCACGGAGGAAGCGATTGCGCTTCTCACAGAAGAGTGCAGAGTCGTGCTCGCGGGTCCTACAGAGCTTTCCGGAAAGCAAAAGAACCTCTCCGTTTATAAGACCAGGCCGGATGAGGAGAAATTCCATCAGTTGTTCGAAGTGCACAGTTTTCGTGCAGTCTACTATATCAGTGGTTTCGCGGACGGTGGAGAGGGCCTTTTCGGGGAGATGCAGCAGCTGGAGCAGGTGATGGAGACCTGTGAAAAATCCAGAACCGATAAGTTGGTGGTGTTCTCCACGATGGACAGCCGGAATTATACCATGCGTTACGGCAGGCATCAGGAAGCGCCGGAGAAGGTCTATGCGGACAGCCGCTGCTTCCAGGCCGGGCAGATGGAGGAGCTGTGCCGCTATTATATGAAACGGAGCAAGGTCTGCACCATACTTCTGCAGCTTCCTTATCTGGCAGACGATATCAATGACCGCAATTATCTGGGAAAAGTTTTTCACCATGTGTACGAAGAACACCGGGTGTCTTTTCCTTATGACGGGGAGGCCGCCCTTGATTTCCTGACGCTGGCAGATCTGGCAGAGCTGATGTTGATGCTCTGCGAGGAGACTGAAGATGAGAGCGGAATCTACTGTGTGTCCAGCGGCTATTCCAGCCGTTACCGGGATCTGGAAGAAAAGCTGAGAGAACAGTGTCCGGATCTGGATGTGCAGTATGAGAATCTCCCTTATTATATGGAAATTCCGGATTATTCCCAGAAGCTCCGGCGCCGTTACGGGTTTGTGCCAAAGAGCAATGCCATGGAGAATCTGGATCTGTACTGGCAGCTGTTTCTCCGGGAGGCAGCCCGTTCGAAAAAAGGACAGAGAGAAAAAATTCAGGACTTTTTCACGAAGGCAGGCCAGGGAATCTTCCGGTATGTGGAGTTGATTCTCCTTTTTCTGGCGGCAGAATGGATCAGTCAGTTTACTTCGGATAATGTCTATTTCCGGTTTGTGGATGTCCGGCTGTTCTATATTATGATTATGGGAACCATGCATGGTATGCGGATGGGGCTTTTGGCGGCGTTCCTGGAATGTCTGGCTTTGCTGCGGGAGTATTTCCAGTTGGGAATGAATGCCACAGTGCTGTTTTATAACATTGAGAACTGGATTCCGTTTGCCATTTATTTTATGTCCGGCTCCATCACCGGATATGTGGCCAACAAAAAGGCGGACGCGCTGCGGTATCTGAAACAGGAGTATTCTCTGCTGCGGGACAAATATCTGTTTCTGGATCAGGTTTATCACGGGGCAGTACAAAATAAAGAGGATTATAAGAAGCAGATCCTGGGATTCCAGGACAGTTTCGGCAAGATTTTTGACGCGGTACAGAAACTGGACAGTGAACTTCCGGAGAAAATCTTTTTCGAAGGACTCCGGGTGATGGAAGATATTCTGGAGAATCACAGCATTGCCATTTACACGCTGGATTCCTGGAGTGAGTACGGGCGGCTGTCGGTCTGTTCCAATTCTATGCTGAGAAAACTGACCAAATCCATCCGAATGGAAGAGATGAAGGAATTGAAAGAGGCTGTGGGACGAGGTGAAATCTGGAAAAATACAGAGATGATACCTGGAATGCCCATGTATGCCTGCGGAATCAACCGGGGTGAATTCACAGTTCTGCTGATTGCTGTCTGGAAGGCAAAGCCGGATCAGTATGGAATGCATTATGTCAATATCTTCCGCATTCTGTGCGGGTTGGTACAGACCTCTTTTCTGCGGGCGGTGGAATATGAAAAGCTGACGCAGCAGGAGATCTATTATCCGGATACCAGCCTGGTATATCCGGAGCGTCTGCGGCAGATTCTGGATATCCAGTCCGCAATGAAAGAAGAAGGAGTCGCGGATTATGTGCTTCTGCGGTTTGAGGACCGGAATAAAATCCGGGTCAACGAGAAACTGGCGGGAATGATCCGCGCCAACGATGTGATTGGCTTCGATGAAGAGGGAAGGATTTATCTGCTTCTGCTGCAGATGAACCAGGAGAACTTGAAAATTGTAGGAGAACGTCTGCGCGATCAGGGGCTGAGCTTCCAAATTGCAAAGAGCCTTGAAGAGCAGGCGGGAAAGCAGGTGAATCATTGATTGTGATGTTGTTGATTTGCCATGTGATTTTTTGTGTGGTTCTGTATCTTTTGATGCGGGCATCGGTTCTGAAGAGCACAGGCACCCTGATGCCGGTGGTCTGTCTGGTTCCGGTATGGGGCGCGGCCGCGCTGCTGATTCTGGAACTGCGGATTCGCGGCAGTCAGGAAATTTATGAGGAAGTGGGAATCGAGAAACTGAAAATAAACGACGCGGTACATAAAAGTATTCTGATGGACGAGGATCCGGTGGAGAATCGGGTGGTTCCTCTGGAAGAAGCTTTTCTGATCAACAACCCTGCCACACGCCGGGAACTGTTGATGGAAGTCATGTACGCGGATCCCAACGACTACGTGGAGCAGCTGAAGGAGGCCAGGGAAAACGATGATACGGAAGTGGTGCACTATGCGGTCACTGCTCTGGCGGAGCTTCAGAAAGATTACGAGACAAAGTTTCAGAAACTGGAATGGAGACTGCACAAAGATCCGGGGGATGGCGAAGCGGTGGATGCGTATCTGGAACTGCTGCGGCGGTATCTGCTCAGCGGAATCGCGGAAGGAAGCGACCGGAAGCTGAAACGGAAGCTTTACAGCCATATGCTGGAGAAGAAACTGCGGGAGCAGCCGGACCGGAAGGGTCTGTGGCAGGAAAAGGCCAAGGTAGATCTGAAGATCGGCGCTTATGAAGATGCAAAAAGAGAGATTGCGCATATCCTGAAAAAATGGAGCAGCGAAGAGACCGGCTACCTGCTGCAAATCCGGTACTGCGCGGCCATGGGAGACCGCGCCGGTATTGAAAAGATGCTTGGGCAGATCCGGGAACGGGGAATATATCTGACCCCGGAGGGAAGAGAAGAAGTCCGATTTTGGAGAAAAGAAGAGGAGACACAGGAAGATTGAAGAAAAGACTGGGTTTTTTAAAAACCTTTCGTTTTCAGCGGATGCAGGGAGTCCTTCTGGTTTTTGTCCTGCTGGCTGTGGCTTTGTGTTTGGCCCAGAGCAATGTGGGCTATGAGCGGCAGGAGCGGCTGATGGAGCCCAGGGAACGGGAGACGGCGGCGGAGCCGGACAGGACGCTGCCGGCGGAGTGTATGGTTCTCTGGGAGGAGGACGACGGCGGAAAGCGCGGACTTGCGATGATGGAAGCGGTTCTGGGACAGATGAAGGTCCCTTATGACACCTGCCAGGCGCAGGATGCTGCCGGGACAGACTGGTCAAAGTATCGTACCGTGGTTCTGTCCGTGACTCATGTGAATTTACTGGGAGAAGAGATTCTGAAGGTGTTTGACTGGGTGGAGACGGGAGGCAGCCTGATGCTTCTGTATCCGCCGGAGGTGAACGGAAGTTTTCAGAGTATTGCGGGAAAATTCGGAATCGCGCAGGCGGGGAATAACTACGCAGTGGTGTCCGGCCTGCATTTTCCGCGGGCGTTTATGCTGGGAGGACAGGAAAAGGATTATGTGATTACGGAACCTTATGAGTCTTCGCTGGCTGTGGAGCTGTCAGAGGACTGTGAAGTATATCTGGAATCCACCGGGGAATATCCGGTTCCTCTGATCTGGAGCTATGCGCTGGGGGAGGGAACCGTCGTGGTAGATAATCTGGGGTATCTGGAGAAAGGATACCGGGGATTCTACAGCGCTTCCTACAGTCTTCTGGGAGAAGTCTGCGCTTATCCGGTCATCAATGGATCCACATTTTATATTGATGATTTTCCCGCGCCGGTGCCCGGCGGAGACAGTCAGTATATTCGGCGGGATTATGACATGAGTATTTCCGAATTCTATACCAATGTGTGGTGGAAGGATCTTTATAATCTGGCTGAACAGTATGGGCTGCGCTATACGGGGCTGGTGATTGAGCAGTATTCCGATGAGACGGAGGCTCCCTTCGCGGCCAATGAGGACACCCGCCGGTTCCGGTACTTTGGAAATATGCTGCTGGGTCAAGGCGGCGAGATCGGCCTGCACGGATACAATCATATGCCTCTGTGTCTGACAGGCTTTGATTACAAAGGGGAATATGATTCCTATCAGACCTGGGACAGTTACGAAGATATGAAGGCTTCCATTCGGGAGCTGGAGCGGTTCTGCGGGCAGCTGTTTCCCAGGGAAGAGTTTCGGGTATATGTGCCGCCTTCCAACATCCTTTCTCAGGAAGGGAGAAGTATGCTGAGCGAAGAGACAGATATCCAGGCGATTGCCAGTGTCTACCTGCCGGATGGTAACGGAATCGCTTACGTGCAGGAGTTTGAGGTGGCAAAAGATGGAATTATCGAGACGCCGAGAGTGATCTCCGGTTATGTTCTGGAGGACTATATGCAGCTAATGGCGTTTTCTGAGCTGAATTTTCATTATGTGAATACCCATTTCCAGCATCCGGATGACATTCTGGATGAGGAACGCGGAGCCAGGCTGGGATGGGAGGAGATGTACCGACGGCTGTCGGATTACCTGGAATGGCTGTACACTTCCGCTCCCGGGATCCGCAGTCTGACCGGGACAGAGCTGGCGGCTGCAGTGCAGACCTATGATGAGCTGCAGGTGGAGCGGGAAGATACCCGGCAGGGACTGCGCCTTCGCCTGGATGGATTCCAGGAGGAGGCCTGGCTGATGGTTCGGATCAATGAGGGAACTTTCGGGGAAATTCAGGGAGGCGAACTGCAGAAGCTGGAAGGGAATCTTTATCTGCTGCACGCCCTGGAAGATGTGGTGGATCTGACTCTGGAATGAGCGGCTGTGCCGCGGCAATATGGAAAGGAAGAGAACATGAGAATCTGTGTGATTCTGGAGGGCTGCTATCCCTATGTGACAGGCGGCGTCTCCAGCTGGGTTCATCAGTATATGCAGGCCATGCCCCAGCACGAATTCGTGGTTTGGGCCGTGGGCGCGGACGCGAAGAACCGGGGGAAATTTAAATACGAACTGCCGGACAATGTGGTGGAAGTGCGGGAAATCTTTCTGGATGAGGCGCTGTCCCTGCGCCAGGGAAAAGGACATCACCGCTTTTCACCGGAGGAGATTCAGACGCTGAGGGAGTTTATCAACTGTGGAAATCCCGGCTGGGAACTCCTTTTTCAGATGTATCAGGAGAAGCAGATCTCACCGGTGGACTTTCTGATGAGTGAGGAATTTCTGAATATTCTCACCGATTTGTGCAAAGAGGAATATCCTTACACCAGTTTTTCAGATTTTTTTCACACCGTGCGGTCGATGCTTCTTCCGGTACTTTATGTGATTCAGTCTGAAGTGCCAAAAGCGGATCTGTACCACGCCATAGCCACCGGTTACAGCGGGATTCTGGCCAGATTGGGAAGTTATGTCAACCATGTGCCCTATGAGATCAGTGAACACGGAATTTACACCCGGGAGCGTGAGGAAGAAATCATCCGGGCCAGGTGGGTACTGCCGGCGTTTAAACGGTTCTGGGTGCGCTTTTTCTATATGCTGTCCGGAGGCGCCTACGAAAAAGCTTCCATGATTACCAGTCTGTTTGACCGGGCGCTGGAGATTCAGGTGGAGATGGGATGCCGAAGGGAGCGGTGCCGGTTTATCCCCAACGGGATTCACTATGAGCGTTTTTCCGCGGTGCCTCCGAAGAAAGAGAATGGTTTTGTGGATATCGGGGCAATTCTGCGAATCTCTCCGATTAAAGATGTGAAGACGCTGCTCTATGCCTTCGCGCAGCTGAAAGAGCGTGTGCCGGAGGCGAGGCTTCACATCGCGGGACCTGCGGATGATGAGGAGTATGCCAGAGAATGCTATGAGCTTCAGGAACAGCTGGGAACGGAAGACGTACGTTTTCTGGGGACGGTCAATACCCTGGAATATCTGGAGAAATTTGATTTTACCCTGCTTTGCAGCATCTCGGAAGGGCTTCCGCTGGCGGTGCTGGAATCTTTTGCCGCCGGCCGGCCCTGTGTGGTGACGGATGTGGGCTGCTGCAAACAGCTGATCCGCGGAATGACCGGGGATGATCTGGGAGCAGCCGGTCTGTGTGTACCGCCCATGCACCGGGAAGCACTCTGTGACGCCATGGAGTGGATGTGTACGCATCCCAGGGAAAGGTATGAGATGGGACATACAGCGAAACGGCGGGTGGAACGGTATTTCCGGCACGAAGATATGATCCGGAACTATCAGCAAGTATATGACGAGGTGTTTGTGAGATGGCAGGAATCGGATTCAGCCTGAAACGGCTGTTCAGCAAAAAAGGAGTATTTTCCCTGTGCCGGGCTTACGGTTACGCAGGGATCATCTGCGCCGGTCCCATGATTCTGGGAGTCATTCTTCTGGTGGGAATGAGTCTGGCCGCGCGGCTGGCGGGAATGGATGCCCATGACCGGGAGCTTCTGAACGTTATGATTACATACTGTCTTCTGGTGTCCCTGACGGTGACCAGCTGGTTTAACATGGCGGTGACCCGCTATATTTCAGATATGCTGTATGAGGAGAGGCAGGAGAAGATTCTTCCCTCCCTGTATGGGAGCTGCGGGATCCTGCTGGCTGCGGGCGGCACGCTGTATGGAATCTTTCTGTGGTTTTCCGGGATTACTTTTCTGCAGAAGGTATTGTGCCTGTGGTTCGCCCTGATTCTGATCGTGGTGTGGATGGAAATGGTCTATCTGACCGCGCTGAAAGATTTCCAGGGGATTGTGCTGGCTTTCGCGGTCTGCCTGATGCTGGGGTTTTTCCTGGCGCTGGTCTTCGTGGTGATTGGCTGGGTTCGTGTGGAGAGCCTTCTTCTCTGCGTGATTCTTGCCTATGGAGTGATGATGGTCTGGTACTATAAGCTGCTTCTGGATTATTTTCCGAGGAGCGAGGGCAGCCGGTATACGTTTCTGCGCTGGTTCGACCGGTACCGTTCTCTGGCGCTCTCCGGAGGGTTTCTCAATATCGGTTTGTTTGCCCATCTGGTGATTATGTATTTCGGCCCTCTGAAGGTACAGGTGCAGGGGCTGTTTTACGGGGCTCCCAGCCACGATGTGCCGGCGCTGTTCGCTTTTTTCTCTATTCTGATCACCACCATCAACTTCGTGACGTCCGTGGAAGTACGGTTCTATCCGGCATATCGGAATTATTACAGTCTGTTCAACGACAGAGGGGCGATCCGGGACATCGAGCAGGCGGAAAAAGAGATGCTGGGGATTCTGGAACAGGAACTGACCTTTGGCGGTCACAAGCAGCTGATCAGTACGATTCTGTTTCTGGTGATTGGAAGTGTTGTTCTGCGGCAGGCCTCTCTGGGATTCACAGATCTCTCTCTGGGAATTTTCCGCCTTCTGTGTGTGGGCTATGGGCTGTACGCTCTGGCAAATTCCATGATGCTGATTCTTTTGTATTTCGAGGATTACGCCGGAGCTCTGGCCGGTACGTCTGCCTTTGCGGCAGTCAGTGTGACGGTTACAGTACTGCAGAATCTTTTCGGATCTGTGGAATATTTCGGGCTGGGGTTCGGCCTGGGCGGACTGGCCTTTTATCTGATTGTCTGGCTCCGGCTGGAGTGGTATACCAGGAGACTGCCCTATTTCCTCCTGTGCCGCAAAGCCTTTTTGCCCAATGAAGAGCGGGGTGTGTTCGCGAAGCTTTGCGACTATCTGGAAGAGAGAGACCGGAAAAAGGCAGAGGCGCCAAAGAAAAAATGGAAAAAACATCATCGCGGTCCTGCCGGAACCGCCCTGATGCTACTGATTGTGGCGCTTCTGGCCGGCTGCGGTTATACGAAGGAAGAGAAAGAGGCCGGAGCGGAAACGGCTGCGGCGCGGCAGACTTCGGAAGAGAATCTGGAAGGGACGCCGGTGGCGAAGGAAGATCTTTCCACGCAGGAGGAAACCCTGGAAGAGCAGAAATCCATCTATGACCAGGACGAGGAGACGTCGGTGGTCACCATGTATCTGACTGTGCGTCCGGGAAATGCGTCGGATCACACGGACCATACCTGGACGGAGATCAATACTTATGACACGTATTATTATGAAGAACACGGTCTGGACCGGTATAACTGCGAAGCCATCCTCCAGGTGGGGGATGAGAACGGTCCTGCGCAGGGCGCGTTCGGTTATGGAGAGGATACGGCCAATGCCACGGTTCAGATCCGCGGACAGACCTCCTCGCGAAGGGAACAGAAAAATTATAAAATCCGCATCAAGGAAGGCCGGGGAGAGTGGAGAGGCCAGCGGACTCTCGCGCTGAACAAACACATCGGAGATCCGGTCCGTTTCCGCAACAAGCTGGCTTACGATCTGATGAAAGAAATTCCGCAGATGATGAGCGCCCGGACTCAGTTCGTCCATCTCTATGTGAAGAATGAGACAGAAGGAGGAAACGGGGTTTTTACAGATTACGGTCTCTACACCCAGGTGGAGCAGATCAACAAGACCTATCTGAAAAATCACGGGCTGGATAACCGGGGCCATCTGTATAAGATCAATTTTTTCGAGTGGCTGGAATACGACGCCGTGCGTCAGAAGACGGATCCGGAATACGATGAGAGGGCCTTCGAGGAGTATCTGGAGATCAAAGGGAATGACGACCACACCAAGCTTTTGGATACCATTGCTCAGGTGAACGACTATTCCATTCCCATCGAGGAGATTGTGGAGGAACATTTTGATGTGGACAACCTCTGTTACTGGATGGCGTTTCACATTCTGATCGGCAATTATGACGTGGGCGCGAGAAATTATTATCTCTACAGCCCGCTGAATTCTCAGAAATGGTATTTTCTTTCCTGGGATAACGACGTTTCTTTTTCCCGAACCCATTGGAGAATGAACGATTATGTGGAAGGGCAGTCCTGGGAGCAGGGAATGACGCAGTTTCTGCACATGACTTTGTTTAATCGGATGTTTCGGAAAGAAGAATACCGGCAGAGACTTACCGAGGCCGTGGAGGATCTGAAGGAAAATTATCTGACGGAGGAGAAAGTGGGCAGCCTGACCGAGCGGTACGCGCAGGTGGTGAAGCCTTATGTTTACCGGGAGCCGGACCGGGAACACGCGGTATTTGACGAGAGCGGCTATGATACGGTGGCCGCGGCCATGGCCGGCGAGATTGAGGAAAATTATGGATATTATCTGCTGAGTCTGGAGAAATCCTGGCCCTTCTATGTGGGAACACCCCAGAGAGAGGGCGATAAGATTTCGGTGCAGTGGGAGGCCTCCTATGATCTGGATCAGGAGCAGATCACCTACCGTTTCCAGCTGGCATCGGACTATCATTTCACCCAGGTCCTTTATGAGGCGGAGGATCTCCTCCTGCCGGAGGTTTCCTTTGATCTGCTGCCGCCGGGACAGTATTTCATCAAAGTGCAGGCTGAGAACGAGTCCGGGTATGTGCAGGACTGTTTTGACTACTATGTGAAGGACGCCGGCGGAAAAGCCTATGGGGCGAAATCTTTTTATGTGAATGAGGACGGAACCATTTC
Source organism: uncultured Blautia sp. (assembly GCA_963927715.1). Classification (GTDB taxonomy): domain Bacteria; phylum Bacillota; class Clostridia; order Lachnospirales; family Lachnospiraceae; genus Blautia_A. The sequence continues at coordinate 635,141 of CAWVBU010000003.1, forward strand.
GGATTATGAGGCGGAAGAATGATGTTGACAGACAAGGAGAATCTATGAGAAAGAAGATGACAGGTCTTTTGTTTCTGGGACTGGCATTTCTTTCCCTGGCCGGCTGCGGCGCGTCCGGGGAAGAGGAGAATTACCTGGTCAGCGCGGAGGAGACCTATGAGAAGAGCGCTTCGAAAGAATATGAGGTGAAGGACAACAAAGCCCTGTACGAAGAAGAACCGGAAGTCGTCACCATGTATCTGACGGTGGGACAGGGCAACAAAGAGGATGGAACCGATCATACCTGGACGGAAGTGAACAGCCACCCGCTGACCTATTATGAGGAGAACGGGATCGAGCCATATCGATGCGAGGCTGTTCTCCAGGTGGGAGATGAGCAGGGACCTGTGGAAGGAGAATTCGGCTACGGGGAGAGGACAGCCAACGCCACCGTGCAGCTGCGCGGGACGAGGGCTTCTTCCTGGCAGCAGAAGAGTTACCGGATTAAGATCCGGGGAGGAAAGGGAGACTGGAGAGGGCAGAAGACCATCTCTCTGAACAAGCATCTGGCGGATCCGACACGTCTCAAGAATCGTCTGTCCTATGCCCTGATGGAAGAAATTCCGCAGATGATGAGCGCCCGGACCCAGTTCGTTCATCTCTATGTAAAAGACAAGACAGAGGGGGAGGAAGGACGGTTCCAGGATTACGGACTCTATACGCAGGTGGAGCAGGTGAACAAGACCTATCTGAAAAACAGAAATCTGGACCGGGAGGGACAGCTCTATCAGGCAGGAAAAGATTTTGACTGGGAACGCCATCCGGAAGCCATCCGCCTGGCTACAGACCCGGATTACAACGAGGAACAGTTTCAGCGATACCTGGAGATTGACGGTTCCAAGGAGCATGATAAAGTCATTTACCTGCTGGATGCGGTCAATGATCCAAAGATTTCCATGGAAGATGTGGTGGCCCGGTATTTTGATGAACAGAATCTTTATTACTGGATGGCGTTTCACATTTTGATGGGCAATCAGGATGTGCTGGACGGAAACTATTATCTGTACAGTCCCCGCGGGGTGGACCGCTGGTATTTCATCTCCTGGGACAACGATGGGGTACTCCGGGAGGGTTATGAATTTCTGAGAGACCAGACCTACGACAGATCCTGGAATTACGGAATATTCACCTATGCCGGCACGGCCCTTTTCCGGCGGATCCTCCAGGAGGATTCCTGCCGTCAGGCGCTGGACGCGGCGGTGGAGGACCTGTATCAGAATGTTCTGACCGTGGAGAAGGTGGAAAAGAAAATCAGGGAATACGCGGCGGTTGTGAAAGAGTATCTCTACCAGCTCCCGGACCGGACCTTCGCCCGCGTGACAGAAGAAGATTACGAGGTTCTCGTGGACAGTATGGCCGGGGAAATTGCGGAAAACTACGAACGATACCGGGAAAGCCTGACATCGGTGTGGCCCTTCCACATTCTGGAGCCGACGGCTGCCGATGGAGCGGTCACCCTGCGGTGGGAGGAAGCCTATCAGTACGGAGGCGGAGCGGCTGCCTATACCGCAGAGCTGGCGAGGGATTATTCCTTCGCGGACTGCCTTTTGGATACCAGCACTTCCGAAACCAGTTATGAGGCAGGAACGCTTCCCGCCGGACAGTATTTTCTGCGGATCCGGGCGTCAGGAGAAAACCATACCGTTCAGGATGCCTATGAATATTATCGGACGGAGGAGGACAGCGTGTGCGGCAGCACTCTTTGTTTCTACGTGCAGGAGGACGGCAGCGTGGCTGCTCTGAGATACCATGAGGATGATTAAGAGAATGGAAAACCGGAGAAAGCAAAATACAGGATATCGGAATGAATGGAAGTATTATATTTCCCTGTGGGAGGGAGAGCTTTTGAAAAAACGGCTGCTGCCGTTTATGGAGATGGACAGCCATGCGAAGAACGGACAGTATACCATCCGAAGCCTCTATTTTGACGATTACTGGAATTCTGCCTACGAAGAAAAAATTATGGGTGTGGAGGACCGGCAGAAGTGGAGAATCCGGATTTACAATTACAGCGATGCCAGTATCAAACTGGAGAGGAAGAAGAAAAACGGCAATTACATCCATAAAGATTCCGCTCCTTTGAGCAGAGAAGAGTATGACCGGATTCTGGCAGGAGATTATGAATTTCTGCTGAGCAGCCGTTTTCCATTGTGTCAGGAGTTTTACTATGAATGTATGGTAAAGCTGCAAAGACCCAAGGTGATTGTGGATTATGAGAGAACGCCCCTGATCCGCGCGGAAGGGGATGTGCGGATCACCTTTGATCAGGATGTGCGGGGCGGGGTGTTCCATTATGATATTTTCGACCCGAATCTTCCGGTTGCCGGGATTCTGGAACCGAATCAGATGGTTCTCGAAGTGAAATTTACAGAAATGATACCTGCTGTCATCAAGGAGCTTTTACCGCTGGACGGGCAGCAGTTTTCCGCCATCTCAAAATATACGCTCTGCTGTGACCGGATGTTTTACCGGACAGACGCACTGGCGGGAATCTCAAAGACAAACAGGAGGAGAATGCGATGAACATAAAAGATTATTTCAAAAATTCCGTCTGGGAATCCTTCATGAGCGGTCAGGGCCTGACGGCGGATTTCGTGACGACAGCGGGGATTGCCATGGTGCTGGCAGTAGTTCTCGGCGTCTGTATCTACCTGATTTATGGCCATTATTTCGGCGGCGTGGTGTTTTCCAGCTCTTTCGCGGTGACGCTGGTGGGAATGACCGTACTCAGCTGTATGCTGACTCTGGCCATCAGCAGCAACATCGTAATCTCCCTCGGTATGGTAGGTGCGCTGTCCATCGTCCGTTACCGTACAGCGATCAAAGATCCCATGGATCTGCTGTATCTGTTCTGGTCGATTTCCGTGGGGATCACGCTGGGAGCCGGTCTCTCGGTTCTGGCGATGGCTACCATGGTTCTGATGACCGGGATTGTCCACTTCTTCTATAACCGGAGAAAAAACGGAACCATTTTCATTCTGGTGGCTCACTACCGGACACAGCGGGCAGGGGATGAAATTCTGCGGATTCTGAACAAGACGAAACATCAGCTGAAGTCAAAGACCATCCGGGGAGAACTCACGGAACTTACCATGGAACTGGTCTGCCGTACGGATAACACCGTTTTCATGGAGCAGATCCAGGAGCTGGAAGGTGTGCAGGATGTGACGCTCATTCAGTACAATGGAGAGTATCACGGATAGGAGACAGCTATGGGAAAACGATCAAAGATTCCATATTTTCTGATGGCGGTTCTGGCGCTGGCAATCGCAGGGCTTTTGGTCTACATCATCCCCTACCGGTATCAGCTGAACCGGACGGTGGAATTTGCAAAAAGCCACAAATCCCTGGACAATCCGCTGACCGGCTACGCGCCTCCCGCCGAGAATGCAGAAGAGTGCACGGATTCCAGGCTGGTCTATATCGGGCTGACCTGGGAGGAATGGGAACCTTCGCCGGGGACTTACGCGATCGATGCCCTGGAAGAAAAATACCACATCTCCAGGTGGAAAGAAGAGAAAAAACATGCGGTTCTGCGGTTTCTCTGCGACGTGCCGGGAGAGGATGCTCACCGGGACATTCCTCAGTGGCTGTATGAGCGGACCGGCGACGGGGAAGCTTACGATACAGAATACGGAAAGGGATATTCCCCCGATTATGAGAACCGGTTTTTCCGGGAGCGGCACAGTCTGGCTGTGAAAGCTCTGGCGGAATACTGCAATCAGGATGACTTCGTGGCCTATGTGGAACTGGGAAGCCTGGGACACTGGGGAGAATGGCACACCAATGCCGGGGAAGGCGTTTTGCCGATGCCGGACGCGGAGATCTGCTGGGAGTATGTCCTGGATTACTCGGATCATTTTCACAATGCCCGGCTTCTCATGCGAAGAAACTATGTGATGGCTTCCGATGGAAAAATGGGTCTTTATAATGACATGACCGGCAGTCTGGAGGATACAAAGCAGTGGATGGAATGGATTCATGACGGCGGAAGCTATGAGACTGCCGGTCGGCCGCTGGAATATGTACCTATGGAGAATTTCTGGGAAGAGGCGCCCTGCGGAGGTGAATTCACCAGTTCCGTCTCCATGGAGGAACTTCTGACAGAACAGATGGCGCAGACGCTGGAGATGATTCGGGATTCTCATATGACGTTTCTCGGTCCCAATTGTCCCAGCGGAAATCTGAAGGATACCAGCGCGGCGCAGGCCATCCGGGAGGAACTGGGTTACCGCTACTATATCTCAGAACTGAGCACCCGGTATTCCTTCGGGGAAAACCGGCTGGATGTGCGGCTGACCTGGGAGAATTTTGGTCTTGCCCCTCTGTACTGGGACTGGCCGGTGATGATGTATGTATATGACGCGAGAGGGGAGCTTCTGTACTGGGAAACGGTGGAGCTGTCCCTGTCGCGGCTCCTTCCGGGAGAAACCTTGGAGACGGAGAATCATATTCCGTTTTCCGATCAGCTTCGGGAAGGATATCAGATTGGAATCGGCATTACCGATCCGGATGAACAGGAGCATCTGTATCTGGCCATGGACGGAGAGATCCGGGACGGCGTTCAGATTCTGGAACCGGAAGAAGAATAACGATAAAAACAGGAGCCCTCAATCACATGAGGGGCTCCTGTTTTTTGAACCGGAGATGGTGGGAGTCGAACCCACGCGCCCTTGCGGACCTATCGCATTTCGAGTGCGACCTCTTACGACCACTTGAGTACATCTCCAGAGACTGTGTCCGAACCCATGCACCCGATGGGCAGCTGTCTGGACAACAAATCCATTATATCGGTAAATTTGCGTTTGGTCAAGAGCGATTTACTGGCGGATATGGATTCCCTGAGACTCAATGAAATCGTCCAGATCCTGAATGTTTTCTTCCGCCCAGGTGGGGGAAAGTTCCGGTGTTTTCTCTTCGGCAGTGTTCTTTTCTTCCTCGGTGTTTCTGTTTTTCTTTTCCTCCATATTCCTTACCTCCCTGTGTTTTGAGAGCTTCCGCCTTGTTCCCGCGGGTATGCGGAGACGCTCGTTTTCTTCTACATTTTACTATAGCGAAAGCCGGAAGGACTGTCAATTCTTTCTTTGATTTTCGCAAAAAAGAAGGCAGGAAGCCGTGAAATATGTTATGCTATAGGAAAGACGCACAGCAGGAGGTAACGGAAATGTCGAAGATATACAACCGTGTGACAGAATTCATCGGCAATACTCCCCTTATGGAGATATGCCGAATCGAGAAAGAAAAGAATCTGAAGGCGAGAGTTCTTGTGAAATTAGAGTATCTGAATCCGGCGGGGAGTACGAAAGACCGTGCGGCCAAGTATATGATTGAAGATGCCAGAGAGCGGGGGCTGCTGAAGGAGGGATCCGTGATTATTGAACCCACCTCAGGAAACACCGGTATTGGCCTGGCTTCGCTGGCTGCCGTGCTGGGATACCGTATGATCCTGACTATGCCGGATACCATGAGTCAGGAGAGAATCAATATCCTGAAAGCTTACGGAGCCGAGATCGTACTGACCGAGGGAGCAAAAGGAATGCAGGGCGCTGTGGAGAAGGCAAAGGAGCTGGCAAGAGAGATTCCGGGCAGCTTCATTCCCGGACAGTTTGAGAATCCGGCCAACGCGCGGGCGCATTTGGAAAGCACCGGGCCGGAGATCTGGGAGGACACGGACGGAGAGGTGGATCTTTTCGTAGCTGCCGTGGGAACCGGCGGAACTCTGACAGGGACAGGAAGATTCCTGAAAGAGAAAAATCCGAAAATCCATGTGGTGGCGGTGGAACCCGAAGAATCTCCGCTGCTGTCCCAGGGGCATGCGGGCCCTCACGGGATTCAGGGAATCGGGGCTAATTTTATTCCGAAGCTTCTGGATCAGAGTGTCTACGATGAGGTGGTCACAGTCCGGACAGAGGAAGCCATGGAAGCAGGCAGGATGATGGCGAAAAAAGAGGGGATTCTTGTGGGAATTTCTTCCGGCGCGGCGTTATGCGCGGCTGTCCGTCTGGCCCAAAAAGAAGAAAATGAAGGAAAGACCATCGTGGTGATACTGCCGGATTCCGGCGACCGTTATTATTCCACCGCGTTGTTCCAGGAATAGAGAGGGTTTGTTATGAGTCAGAAGAAAAAAGATATTATATTGAATGCGGTAAAAGAGATTACACAGGTATATGAAAAAGAGGCGCTTTTTCTGGGAAAATCCGGGACCTGCGGATGCGGATCCGGCGCCAGGCGATGCCTGCCGGACCGGGATGTGATCATTGAGATTATCCAGGAACTGGAGCAGGTGGTATTTCCCGGTTATTTTGGGGACGACAGTATGGCGAGAGTGCAGCCGGATTATCACGTGGGATTCTGGCTGAATGAATTATACGACAAACTTGAGGAACAGGTGAAGACGGCGCTTCTCTACCAGGGTGAGGAGACGGAAGAGACTGTGGGAGAGCGGGCCCGGCAGATCTGTGAAGTGTTTTTTTGCAGACTTCCGGAAGTGCAGAAAACTTTGCTGACGGATGTGCAGGCAGGTTTTGACGGAGACCCGGCGGCCAAGAGCAAAGAAGAGGTGATCTTCTGTTATCCGGGGCTGTTCGCCATCTATGTATACCGGATTGCCCATGAGCTGTATTTGGAAAATGTTCCCTACATTCCGCGAATTATGACAGAGTACGCCCATGGTAAGACCGGGATTGATATCAACCCTGGCGCGACCATTGGCGAGTATTTCTTCATCGACCATGGAACCGGCGTGGTAATCGGTGAGACCACCAACATCGGAAATTATGTGAAGCTGTATCAGGGAGTGACCCTCGGCGCGCTTTCCACCAGAAGCGGCCATCAGCTCTCCGGCGTGAAGAGACATCCTACCATCGAAGACCATGTGACGATTTATTCCAATTCCTCTGTTCTGGGCGGCGAGACTGTGATTGGCGAGAACAGTACCATCGGCGGCAATACGTTTATCACCGAATCCATCCCGGCCAATACCAGGGTGAGCGCCAAGAGTCCGGAGCTGGTGATCAAACGTCCGAAAGAGGAGATGGAAAAAGTCTGGGACTGGGACAACTGATCCGGTTTCCGGGAAATTCCTCCCCGGATGTTTTTTCAGGTCCTAGAGACGAAAAGATTCAGCGCGTCAAGGGCACGTTTCCCGTGTGGTTGGCGCGCGTTTTTTTGACATAAAAAAACCTTCCGGATGAAATCCGAAAGGTTTTCAAGAGCGATAGACGGGGCTCGAACCCGCGGTCTCGACCTTGGCAAGGTCGCGCGTTACCAACTACGCCACTATCGCACAAGCGGGTGATGGGAATCGAACCCACGTATCTAGCTTGGAAGGCTAGTGTTCTACCATTGAACTACACCCGCATATTCTGTTGTTTCAGGGAGTGTTCCCTTGCGACGAAGACTATTCTATCTCATTGGAAAAGATTTGTCAACACTTTTTTTGAAAAAATTCGGGCTTTGTTTTTGAAAGGAAAGGGACTATAATAAAAAAAGAGAAAAGAGTCAGGAGGAATGAACAATGGATTTGGAAACCTTGAGAAAAGATATGGTTGCGGCAATGAAAGCAAAGGATAAACCCCGGAAGGAAGCGATTTCCTCTGTGATTTCCGCAGTGAAAAAAGCAGCCATTGACGAAGGCTGCCGGGATGATATTTCTTCGGAGTTGGTGGATCGGGTGATCTTAAAAGAATTAAAGACGGTGAAAGAGCAGATTGATACCTGCCCGGAGCAAAGGGCAGATCTGCGGGAGGAATATCAGTTCCGCTATGACGTGATCAAAGCGTATGCGCCGGCACAGATGGATGCGCAGGAAATCCGCGCGTTTATCACAGAGAAATTTGCGGATGTGATTGCCACGAAGAACAAAGGGCAGATCATGAAAGCTGTGATGGGAGAACTGAAGGGAAAGGCGGACGGCAAACTGATCAATCAGGTGGTCGCAGAATTGTGTAAATAAAGAGAGAAATCGAGGGCAGGCAGTCTCAGGGGTTGGGATTGCCTGTTCCTTTTTTTTATGCTATAATGAGGGGCGTGACAGAAACAAGATTTAGAAAACGACAGGTTATTTGCAGGATACTTTGAGGGGAAATACAGCAGAAAGGAAAATAAAGGCATATTATGAAGAAACGATTATGGATGGGAAGTCTGATTCTGACCGCCACGCTTCTGACCGCTTCCGCTGCGCAGGCGTCTGTGATGAGTTATGAGGATCTGACGAATGCGTATAAGCAGGATGGAAAGGAATTCACGGCAGAAGAGGTCAAGGACGGCTCGGTGGAAGGCACGAAGATGCTGGAGTACCAGGACGTGGTCTATGTATCTGCCAGAACGGCTCAGATCTGCAAAGCTCCTCAGGAAGGATCGAAATGTCTGAAGACTGTGGCGCTGGGAACGAAGGTGTACCGGGTAGGAATCTGCGAAAACGGATGGAGCAAAGTAAGGTTCCAGACGAAGGACGGGAAGAAATCCACCGGATATATGATCAACACTTCGCTGAATGAGAATTCTCTGATTACAAAAGTAGATAACGAAGAGGTCCGGGTGACCGACGACTGTGTGGTTCGGGATTATCCGGGCATGAAGGACGGACAGCAGATCGGAGAACTGCTGGAAGAAGATGAGGTTCTCCGTGTGGGAGACTGTAATGGAGCGTGGAGTAAAGTCACTTACCAGGAGATCGATGGGAGCACAGTGACCGGATTTGTGGCGAACGCCTGTCTGGATATTGAATCTGAAGAGACAGAGACGGAGGAGCCGCAGGAAGAAGGCACGATCCATGAGAGCGCGGGAGACAGCCTGTTCGCGGAAGCCGTGACGGGAGTGACTGCTTCCGGAGACGGTGTAGGAGATGTGCAGGTTGGTGAAGCGGTTCCGGTGTCCGCGGACGCGAAGCTGGTTCCCATGGGAACTTTCCGTATCACGCATTACTGTCAGTGCAGTCTGTGCTGCGGTCCCTGGGCCAATGGAATTACCTCCACGGGCGTGACTGCCACCACCAATCATACCATTGCGGTGAACCCGAGCCAGATCCCCTATGGATCCAAAGTTGTGATTAACGGACAGGTTTATGTGGCGGAGGACTGCGGCGGCGCTATCGTGGACAACTGCATTGATATCTATGTGGCCGGACATCAGGAAGCACAGGATCTGGGCGTGTACTACACAGATGTATATGTAATCCAGGAGTAAGAATACAGGAAACACGGAATCAGATGCCGGCAGTCCGGCGCTGTTTTCCAGGCAGAATAGAAAAAGACAGACTCGATGAAGTTTTTCACCATTGAGTCTGTCTTTTTTGTAAGAAAGAAATTTTTCAGGCTTTTTCCAGGGCCTGTTTGAGATCCGCGAGAATATCGTCAATATTTTCAATTCCCACAGAGAAACGGATCATTCCCGGGGAAACACCGGCTTCTTTTAACTGTTCGTCGTTCATCTGCCGATGGGTATGGCTTGCCGGATGCAGGACACAGGTTTTGGCGTCTGCCACATGTGTGACAATGGAAGCCAGACGCAGGCTGTCCATGAAACGTACCGCAGCGTCCCGGCCGCCTTTCAGTTCAAAGGAGATCACGCCGCAGGTGCCTTTCGGCATATACTTTTTCGCCCGCTCGTAATATTTGTCCGTGGGCAGTCCGGCGTAGTTGACGCTGGCTACCTTTTCATGGGCGTACAGATATTCGGCTACGCGCTGGGCGTTATAGCAGTGACGTTCCACACGCAGGGGCATGGATTCCAGACCGAGATTGAGGATAAAAGAGTTCATGGGGGCCGGGATGGATCCCAGATCACGCATCAGGGTCACCGTCGCTTTGGTGATGTAGGCTTTTTTGCCGAAGCTCTTGGTGTAGATCAGGCCGTGATAAGATTCATCCGGGGTGGTAAGTCCCGGGAACTTGTCCGCATTGGCTTCCCAGTCAAAGTTTCCGCTGTCCACGATGACGCCTCCCACCTGAGCCGCATGGCCGTCCATGTATTTCGTGGTGGAATGGGTTACAATATCGGCGCCCCACTGGATCGGCTGGCAGTTAACCGGTGTGGCAAACGTGTTGTCTACGATAAGGGGAACATGGTGTTCATGGGCCAGCTTCGCGAATTTTTCGATGTCCAGGATGGTCAGAGCGGGGTTGGCGATGGTTTCGCCGAACACAAATTTGGTGTTGGGGCGAAATTCTTTCGCAATCTCTTCTTCACTGGCATCCGGGTCCACGAAGGTGCAGTCGATTCCCATTTTCTTAAAGGTAACGGCAAAAAGGTTAAAGGTACCGCCGTAGATTGTGGAAGTGGAAATCAGATGATCCCCTGCTTCGCAGAGATTCAGAGCGGCATAGAAATTCGCAGCCTGTCCGGAGGAAGTCAGCAGAGCGGCTACGCCGCCTTCCAGGTCCGCAATTTTCGCGGCGACCATATCGTTGGTGGGATTCTGTACACGGGTATAAAAGTATCCGTCATCCTTCAGGTCAAAGAGACGCCCCATTTCCTCTGTGGTGTCATATTTAAAGGTGGTACTCTGGATAATCGGGAGCATGCGCGGCTCGCCTTTTTTGGGCACCCAGCCGGAGTGCAGGCACTTGGTCTCGATTCTGTAATCGCTCATAATTTTCATCCTTTCTTTCTGATTTATCCGATGGGAGAGGAACACACGCCGCGGACAGGAGTGACCGTTGGCAGAGGCGGGAGCCTTTCGCCATCTGATGATAAAAAATAAGCCCACAACCATGTTGTGGGATTTCTGATGCAAAATACACAAAGGAGACTGCGGTACAGCCTCCTTTGCAGCGTGCCTAGTTCCGGAATCGAACCAGAGACACGAGGATTTTCAGTCCTCTGCTCTACCAACTGAGCTAACTAGGCAAACATGGCAGCTTTGCCACAACCAGTATACTATCATATTTTGAAATCAATTTCAAGACTTTATTTGTTTAAAAAGGAAAAAGATTGAGACAAATCCGGGAAAAAATCCGCAATATGTTTTTCTGAGACGGAATAATGTCTTTACGGGATTGACAATCAAAGGGATTGTGGCTATAATAGGAAAAGTATTATGACAAACGGAAAAGGAGAAAGCAGGACATGTATTCAATCGAGGAAGTCCGGAATGTTGATCCGGAGATCGCAGGTCTGATCGAATCTGAGACCGCGAGACAGAATTCACATATTGAGTTGATTGCGTCGGAAAACTGGGTAAGTAAGGCTGTGATGGCGGCCATGGGAAGTACTCTGACGAATAAGTACGCGGAAGGATATCCGGGAAAGAGATATTACGGCGGCTGTGAATGTGTGGATGGTGTGGAGAGTCTGGCTATTGAACGCGCCAAGAAACTGTTTGGCTGTGAGTATGTGAATGTTCAGCCGCATTCCGGAGCACAGGCCAATATGGCTGTTTTTTATGCGATGCTGAAACCGGGAGACACGGTTCTGGGTATGAACCTGGCGCATGGGGGACATCTGACCCACGGAAGTCCGGCCAATATGTCCGGTTCCTATTTTCACGCAGTCAGTTATGGCGTCAATGACGAAGGCTACATCGACTACGATCAGGTTCTGGAGATTGCGAAGGAATGTAAGCCCAGACTGATCGTCGCGGGAGCAAGCGCCTATGCCCGCGTGATTGATTTTAAAAGGTTCCGTGAGATCGCGGATGAAGTGGGAGCTTATCTGATGGTGGATATGGCTCATATCGCCGGACTGGTGGCAGGCGGACAGCATCCAAGCCCGATTCCTTACGCGGATGTGGTGACTACGACGACCCATAAGACGCTGCGCGGCCCGAGAGGCGGAATGATTCTCAGCAGCGACAAAATCGCGAAGGAGTTTAATTTTAACAAGGCGGTTTTCCCGGGAATTCAGGGAGGACCTCTGATGCATGTGATCGCCGCAAAGGCCGTGTGTCTGAAAGAGGCGCTGGAGCCGGAATTCAAAGTATATGCGCAGAACGTGGTGAAGAATGCCCAGGCCCTGAGCCAGGGACTTCTGAAACGCGGAGTGAAGCTGGTATCCGGCGGTACGGATAATCATCTGATGCTGGTGGATCTGGTAGACAAAGGCATCACGGGAAAAGAACTGGAGAATCTCCTGGACGAGGTAAATATTACCTGTAACAAGAACGCGATTCCCAACGATCCGCAGTCTCCGTTTGTGACCAGCGGCGTGCGTCTGGGGACAGCCGCGGTGACCTCCAGAGGAATGAACGAAGCGGACATGGATCAGATTGCCGAGGCGATCGCCCTGATGATCGAGAGCCGTGAGAACGCGCAGAAGGTAAGAGAGATCGTCAAAGGCCTGACGGAGCACTATCCTCTGCAGGGATGATCACTCATCGCGCGGAAAACACGAGGTAGGATGTCTGCGAAACAGACAGGATATAAGAAAAAATAAACTCCCGGGCAGTCGGTGGAACACGGACGTCCGGGAGTATTTTTCGGCCTTATCGTTGACATTTTTCGGCTGCTTTTTTATAATGATTACAGTTTGCTATGACTAAATCACAGATGGTACTTTGCAGATACGAAAGGAAAGAGCAGAGAATGACATTGCTGGAAGGACAAAAAGGAAATCTCTACCGTGTGGTACAGGTCAGAGAGTGGGAGAGCGTGCAGCGCAGGCTGGAAGCTCTGGGAATTCTGGAAGGAACAAAGCTGGAGATTTTGAATCACAAGAAAAACGGATCTACGATCATCAAGGTTCGCGGTACCCGCTGGGCAATGGGAAGAAAAATCGCAGGCGGAATCGAAGTGGAGGAATGCAGGGATGACTGAAGACAGAATACAGGTGGCATTTGTGGGAAACCCGAACTGCGGTAAGACGACACTGTTCAATGCCCTGACAGGGGCCAACCTGAAGGTGGCAAACTGGCCGGGCGTGACGGTGGAAAAGAAGACCGGCGTGGCCAATTACAAAGGGCAGAAGATGAATCTGGTGGACCTTCCCGGAATCTACAGCCTGACCTCCTATTCCATCGAGGAGACTGTATCCAGGAACTGTGTGATGGAAGATGATATTGATGTGATTGTCAATGTGGTGGATGCCTCTTCCCTGGAGAGAAATCTGTATCTGACCATGCAGCTTCTGGAGCTTGGCAAGCCGGTGATCCTTGCATTGAATATGATGGATATCGTGAAAGAACGGGGAATGGAGATCGATATGCACCGTCTTCCGGAGGTTCTGGGAGGGATTCCGGTGGTGCCGGTATCAGCGAGACAGAGAAGCGGCCTGAATGTTCTGCTTCATGCGGTAAAACATCATTATGAGGAAGAGGTTCAGGGACCGGTGGTGCGGTATTCTTTACAGCTGGAGGAGAAGATTGCACAGCTGGAAGAACAGATCGAAACGCAGTATCCGGATCTGAAATTCTGCCGCTGGACAGCGATTAAATATCTGGAGCAGGATCCACAGACCATGGAGCAGTATCCTCTGAACGATGTGGAAGAGATTGCGGACAGAAGTTATGAGAAAGAAATCATCAATCAGAAATACGATTACATAGAAGAAGTCATTGAGGAGACTTTGTTCTACCGGGGCAATAAAGAAGAAAAAACAGACAAAGTGGATCGTCTCCTGACGCATCCGGTGCTGGGCGTTCCGGTATTTCTGGGAATTATGGCCCTGGTTTTCTTCTTTACCTTTACCATCGGAGACGCGCTGAAAGGTGTGTTTGAGGTCGGGCTGGATCATCTTTTGGGATTCACGGCCACAGTGCTGACGGATCTGCATGCTTCCGACTGGGTAATCTCATTGGTGGTGGACGGTGTGATTTCCGGTGTGGGAGGGATCCTTACGTTCCTTCCGAATATCTTTATTCTGTTTCTGGCCCTGGGAATCCTGGAGGACAGTGGTTATATGGCCAGAGTGGCCTACGTGATGGACGGAATCATGGGAAAGGTGGGATTGTCAGGAAAAGCATTTCTGCCTATGGTTCTGGGTTTTGGCTGTACAGTGCCGGCGGTGATGGCTTCCCGGACCCTGGAAAATGAGAAAGACCGGAGACGGACCATGCTGCTGACGCCGTTTATGTCCTGTTCGGCCCGCCTTCCGATCTACGTGCTGTTTGCTTCGATTTTCTTCCCGCACACGGCAATGTTTGTGGCGTTTTCGCTCTATGTGGTGGGAATGGGAATGGCGATTCTGATCGCGAAAATCTCCAGTATCCTTTCCAAAGGTGAGAATGACGGGACGCTTCTGATTGAGCTTCCGGAATATAAGATGCCGAACGCGCGCACCATCGCGATTTATGTGTGGGAAAAGGTAAAAGATTATCTGACCAAGGCAGGAACCACGATTTTTGTGGCGTCTATTGTCATCTGGTTTATCCTGAATTTCAATCTGAACGGTATGGTGACAGATGTCAGTGAAAGTTTCGGGGCGCTTCTGGGGCACTGGCTGGAGCCGGTTCTGGCGCCTGCCGGGCTTGGCATGTGGCAGATTGCGGTGGCTCTGATCTCGGGGCTTTCGGCAAAAGAAGTAGTGGTGTCCAGTTTCTCAGTGCTGTTCGGTGTGAACAATGTCAACTCCGCGGCGGGAATGAGCAGTATGGCGGCAGCCCTGGGGCAATATGGATTCGGCCCGGTGAACGCCTATGCGCTGATGATTTTCTGCCTGCTGTACACGCCGTGTATGGCGACCATTGCCACGGTGCGAAAGGAAAGCAATTCCAACCGGTTTACCCTGTTTGTGATCGGATTCCAGCTTTTGCTGGCTTACGCGGCGGCGGTGCTGGTGTACCAGATTGGAAGCCTGCTGTTTTGAGAAGGTTGTTTTTTCTGACTGATCTGTTATACTGATAGACAGAAAATCAGGTCACGGTACATCAGACAGAGAGGTCGGAGAATATGAGAATTTTACTGGCGGCGTGCAACGCCAAATACATTCATTCGAATCTTGCGGTATATAATCTCAGGGCCTGTGTGCGAGACACAGGTCCTGAAGTTCTTTTAAGGGAATACACGATTAATCAGCAGAAAGATGAGATTCTGAAAGATCTTTACCGAAGCGAAGCGGATTTTGTGTGCTTTTCCTGCTATATCTGGAATATTTCTTTTGTGAGGGACCTTCTGGAAGACTTTTCCAAAATCTGCCCCCAGGTGCCGATCTGGGTGGGAGGGCCCGAGGTTTCCTATGACGCGGAGAATTTTCTGCAGGAAAATCCGTGGGCAGCCGGTGTGATGCGGGGAGAAGGAGAGCAGACCTTCCGGGAACTGGCAGCTTTCTGGGCAGACAATGGAAAAACAGATCCGGAAGATATTTTGGGTGTCACCTGGCGCGGCGGGGACGGAAGGATTTGTTCCAATCCGGACCGGCCAGTGATGGATCTGAGTGACGTCCCCTTTGCCTATGAAGATCTGACGGATTTCGAACACCGGATTCTTTATTATGAGAGCAGCCGGGGCTGTCCTTTTTCCTGCAGCTACTGCCTTTCTTCCGTAGATAAAACACTGAGGTTCCGGGATCTGAGCCTGGTGAGGCGGGAACTGCAGTTTTTCCTGGATCACCGGGTGCCCCAGGTGAAGTTCGTGGATCGGACGTTTAACTGCCGGCACAGCCACGCCATGGCAATCTGGCAGTACATTCTGGAACACGACAACGGGGTGACGAATTTTCATTTTGAGATCGAGGCAGATCTTCTCACCGGAGAGGAACTGGAGCTGATGCGCCAGATGCGTCCGGGGCTGATTCAGCTGGAAATCGGCGTCCAGTCTACCAACCGGGAGACTCTGCGGGAGATCCGGCGCCGGGTGGAGTTTGAAAGGATCTGTGAAAATGTGAAAAAAATCCAGGCCATGGGGAACATCCACCAGCATCTGGATTTGATCGCAGGGCTTCCCCTGGAAGATTTTGAAAGCTTTCAGCATTCTTTTGAGGAGGTATACGCGCTGCGGCCCCAGCAGCTGCAGCTTGGATTTTTGAAAGTGCTCAAAGGCTCTTATATGCAGGAAAAGACCGGAGATTACGGCTGTCTTTATCAGTCCCGGGAACCCTATGAGGTGTTGGCTACCCGCTGGCTTTCCTATGGGGATATTTTGCGTCTGAAAAGGGTGGAAACCATGGTGGAAGTGTATTATAATAGTGGTCAGTTCACCAATACGCTCCCGGAGCTGGAGAAATATTTCAGCCGCGGCTTTGATTTTTATGATAAGCTTGGGGAGTTTTATGAACGAAAAGGGTATGATACGGTTTCACACTCCAGAATGCGGCGCTATGAGATTCTGCTGGAATTTATGGAGACCGTTATCCGGGGAGACGCGGATACGCTGAAGGAGAAAATGATCTGTGATCTGTATCTGAGAGAAAATCTGAAGAGCCGTCCCGGATGGGCGGCAGATCAGAAAAAATACGAGCAGGAAATCTGGGCATACCGGAGGACACACCGGATACCAAGGACGAATCATCTGGAAGTACGGGAAGACGGAACCGGTCTTTTGTTTGATTATCAGAACCGGGATCCGCTGACACACAACGCGGAAATGACGAGAGTCCGGGTATGGCCCTGAGGACGGCGAGAGAGGTGAGAAAATGTCGGGAATGGGAATGTTTGATCCGAAGAAGCGAAAAATATTTACAGCGATTATTGTGGCAATTCTGGTGCTGGCGATGGTTGTGCCGACCATTTTGTCCATGATTGTCTGGTGAGGAGACTGGGATGAAGATAGGAAAACTGCCGGAACAGGTTTTGGTGCGTTCGGTGCTAAAAAAGGTGTCCCACCGCAGGGAAGAAGTCCTGTGGGGACCGGGGGTGGGGCGTGACTGCGCGGCCCTGCAGCTGGGAAAGGACGAGATTTTTGTTCTTTCTTCCGATCCGATTACAGGGACGACAAAAGATATGGGAAGTCACTGCATTCACGTCACGGCCAATGATCTGGCGGCCGCCGGGGCGGATCCGGTGGCGGTGATGGTGACGGCGCTTCTCCCGCCCGCGACGGAGGAGAAGGAGATTCGCGGGATCATGGAAGATATGGAAGAAACCTGTAAGGCTTTGGATATGGAAGTGATCGGCGGCCACACGGAAATCACCGATGTGGTCAGCCAGCCGGTACTGTCGGTTACCGGAGTGGGAAAGATGAAGCGGGAGGACGCGCTCTTTGCGCGCAGGCTGACGCCGGAACAGGATCTGGTGGTGACCAAATGGATTGGTCTGGAAGGGACCTCCATCGTGGCGAAAGAAAAAGAAGCGGAACTGAGGAAGGTTTTTTCAGAACCCTTCATCCGTACGGCGCAGGCGTTTGACCAGTACTTTTCCGTGGTGCCGGAGAGCCGGACAGCCATGGAACACGGGGTCAGCGTGATGCATGATGTGACCGAAGGAGGTATTTTCGGCGCGCTCTGGGAAATGGCGGAAGGTGCCGGCGTGGGGCTGGAAATTGATCTGAAGAAGATTCCCATCCGCCAGGAGACCGTAGAAGTCTGTGAACAGTTTGGACTGAATCCTTATCTTCTGATGTCCAGCGGTTCCATGCTGATCGGAACGGAACACGGCGAGATTCTTGTCCGGCGGCTGAAAGAGGCGGGAATTCCCGCAGTGGTGATCGGGCAGGCAATGGAAGGAAAGGACCGGATTCTGAGAAACGGGGAGGAGATCCGTTATCTGGACCGGCCGCAGAGCGATGAACTGTATAAAATATACCGGATGGGAGAATGAGAAGATGGCGAGACTGAATATTGTGCTTCATGAACCGGAGATTCCCTCCAACACGGGAAACATCGGGAGAACCTGTGTGGCGACGGGGACCCGGCTGCATCTGATTGAACCTCTGGGGTTCCGGCTGAATGAGAAAGCGATCCGAAGAGCCGGAATGGATTACTGGAAAGATCTGGATGTGACCACTTATCTGGATTATGAAGACTTTCTGAAAAAAAATCCGGGCGCGAAGATTTATTATGCCACGACCAAAGGGCCTCAGAAATATACGGATGTATCTTTTGAGGAGGACTGTTTTATCATGTTCGGAAAAGAGAGCGCCGGTATTCCGGAGGAGATCCTGCTGGCAAATCAGGCCACGGCGATCCGGATTCCCATGATCGGAAACATCCGGTCGCTGAATCTGAGCAACTCTGTGGCGATTGTACTCTATGAAGCGTTGCGTCAGCACAATTTTGACCATATGCAGACCGAAGGACATCTTACGAAGTACCAGTGGAAATAAAAAAGCAGGGACTTTTTCAATGAATTGGAAAAGTCCCTGTTTTGTTATCTGGATTTCTCCAGAGTGAAGATAAATTCTGTACCTACGCCCTCTGTGCTGATGACGTTGATGTGCTGGTTATGCGCGTTGATAATTTCTTTTACAATGGACAGGCCAAGGCCGGTTCCCTTGCGGTCTTTTCCGCGGGAACTGTCCTGCTTGTAGAAACGCTCCCAGATTTTCGGGAGGCTTTCTTTTGGAATACCGGTCCCATGGTCTTTTACCGAAACGAAAACGGTACCGCCTTTTTCCGTGGTCTCAAGGGTGATCGTGGAATCGTCACTGCTGAATTTTATGGCGTTGTCCAGCAGATTGTAGAGCACCTGCTGGATCTGCTCCATGTCAGCGTTCACATAGAGCTGCTCCCCAGTCAGAATCAGTTCGATGAGAATCTTCCGTGAGGTGCAGATGCCTTCAAAGGAAGCCGCGGTATTCTTGATCACTTTATTGATATCAAAAGAACGAAGATTCATGGTGCGGCTTTTGACCTCCAGATTGTTCAGGGTGAGCAGGCTGTTGGTCAGTTTTTCCAGACGGTCTACTTCCATGGAGACGATCTCCAGATATTTTCCCTGCATTTCCACAGGAATTGTACCGTCGGCGATGGCTTCCACATATCCTTTGATCGAGGTCAGAGGGGAACGGAAATCGTGGGAGATGTTCGCGATGAAATTGCGCTGATACTCCCCGCTCTGGTTGAGCACGTCCGACATATAATTCAGGGACGCGGCGAGCATACCGATCTCATCACCGGAGGAGAGAGGAATCTCATAATCCAGGTGGCCGGCGGCATATTCGTTGGTTCCCTTCGTGATTTTCTGCAGAGGCCGGTAGACCACCAGAGTGAAAAGCACGAGAATCGATAAGGAGAGCAGAAAGAACAGAAGCAGGAGAATATAGCTGACACTCAAAAGAGATTCCCGCTGGGTGTACAGGCTGCTCATAGGATAATGCATGGCTACATAGCCCCGGATATTCGGGGTGTTCCGGTCCGTGATGGGGACCAGAACACTGAGCATATCTTCCTCGAAAGAACCATAGAAGTTTCCGGTGCGGTAATAACTGCCCCATTTGGTGGGATCGAATCCGCGGATGGTCACCGGATCGTAGTAGCTGTATCCGGTTTTCGTGCTGAGAATCCGCTGCCCCTGATTGTTCAGAATCCAGATTTCCGCATTCTGGTAGTCTGAGAGGGCAGACAGATACTGTTTCAGAGTCAGCAGATTGTTGGCGGAGGTGTTATTCTGAACCAGGGAGTCTTCGGAGATGGCAGTGGCTTCGCGGTACAGATCATCCGCAATGGAATTTTTCAGACGAGATTCCACCAGATACGACCCCAAAGTGGCAGTCAGAATAAACCCCGCGACCACGAGGACCAGATAGGCCAGAATAAATTTAAAATACAGCGTATGTCTGCGCATTAAGGCTTCACCTCGAATTTATATCCGATTCCCCAGACGGTGGCAATGGACCATTTGTCGTGATCTTTGATTTTTTCCCGGAGACGTTTGATGTGCACGTCTACCGTACGGGTGTCACCAATGTACTCATAGCCCCAGATATGATCCAGAAGCTGTTCACGGGTGAAAACCTGGTTGGGAGAGGAAGCGAGAAAATACAGAAGCTCCAGCTCTTTGGGAGGCATGTCCACCCGTTGGTTTTTGTAAATGACGGAGTAGTTGGTCAGGTTGATGGAAAGATCCGGATACGTGACACATTTCTCGTTGGGAGCAGGGGACGCAGGCTGTTTTACATGGAAACGCCGCAGAACTGCTTTGACACGCGCCACCAGCTCTTTGGAATCAAACGGTTTGATGATATAATCGTCGGCGCCAAGTTCCAGTCCCAGGACCTTATCGAAGGTCTCTCCTTTGGCAGAGAGCATGATAATCGGCACATCGGAGGTGTGGCGGATTTCCCGGCACACCTGATAACCATCCATTCCCGGAAGCATCAGATCCAGGAGAATCAGGTCCGGACGGAAATGTTCGAATTCCCGCAGAGCCTGTTCTCCGTCATTGACGATGCAGGTATCAAAACATTCTTTGGTCAGGTACAGGGCAATCAGTTCCGCGATATTATTGTCGTCGTCTACAATCAGAATTTTTTGTTTTGCTGCCATGGTAAGGCCCCCTTATTTTTTAAATTCAACAATGGTCACACCTGCGTCGCCTTCTCCGAATTCACCAAGACGGAACGAAGCCACATGTTTTTGGCGACGCAGATAGTTATGGATACCTTTGCGAAGGGCGCCGGTTCCTTTTCCGTGTACGATACGTACGCTGGACAGATGGGCGATGTAGGCATCATCCAGATATTTGTCCAGTTCCGCCACGGCTTCATCCACAGTTCTGCCCAGCAGATTGATCTCTGTGGAAACACTGGCGGATTTTGACATTTTGATTTTTCCGGCGCCGGTTCTCTGAAGATTCGGCGCGGTCACCACCGGTTCATCGACCAGTTCCAGATCAGAGAGATTGACCTGAGATCGGAAAATGCCGGTCTGTACGAAGAGATTTCCTTTTGCGTCCGGGCGGGAGCTGACCGTACCTTTCAGATTGAGGCTTAACACACGCACCGTATCCCCAATGGAAAGGTCGGAAGGGCGCAGGCGCTTCCCAGGCGCCCGTTTTTGTTGTTTAACGGCCATATTTTTCTCCAGGCCGGACATTTTTTTACGAAGATTCTGTCGTTCCTGTTCAATCTCCCTGGTGGAAATATGCTCTTTCTCAAATTTGTGAAAGGTTTTCATGGTCTGATCGGCGTACTCTTTGGCGTCCCGCAGGATTTCATGGGCCTGTTCGCTGGCTTCCCGCAGGATTTTTTCCTTTCTCGCGTCGATTTTTTCCTGCTTTTCTTCCAACTGTTTTTTCAGGCTTTCAATTTCCGCCTTGTACTGCTGGATCTCCAGCTGTTCCTTTTCCAGGATGACGCGGCTGGATTCCAGCTTGCTGATGACGTCTTCAAAACTCTCATCCTGCTCGCTGATCTGTTCTTTTGCCTTTTCAATGATGAAATCCGGCAGTCCCAGCTTGGAAGAGATGGCGAAAGCGTTGCTCTTGCCGGGAACGCCGATCAGGAGGCGGTAGGTGGGACGCAGGGTCTCCACATTGAATTCACAGGAGGCATTCTCGACTCCGGGAGTGGAGAGCGCATAGACTTTCAGCTCACTGTAATGGGTGGTCGCCATGGTACGGATTCCCTGATCGTGCAGATGAGAGAGGATGGCGATGGCCAGGGCAGCTCCCTCCGTGGGGTCGGTTCCGGCTCCAAGTTCGTCGAAAAGAACCAGGGAGTTCCGGTTGGCCTTCTGGAGAAAGGATACCACGTTGGTCATGTGCGAGGAAAACGTACTCAGGCTTTGTTCAATGCTCTGCTCATCGCCGATATCTGCATAGACTTCTTCAAAGACTGACAGCCTGGAATGATCTCCGGCCGGAATATGAAGTCCTGCCTGACCCATAAGCGTCAGAAGTCCGACGGTTTTCAGAGAGACGGTCTTGCCGCCGGTATTGGGGCCGGTTACCACCAGAAGATCGAAATCCTCACCCAGACGGATGTCGATGGGCACCACTTGTTTTTTGTGAATCAGAGGATGGCGTGCTTTTTTCAGATGAATGATTCCTTCGGTGTTGAAATCAGGTTTGGAAGCATTCTGATCCAGGGCAAGTCCGGCCCGGGCGAAGATGAAATCCAGCTGAATCAGAATGTCCAGATCATCTTTGAGGACATCCAGATATTGGGCGGCTTCTTCGCTGAGCGTTGCCAGGACTGCCTCGATTTCTTTCTGCTCCTGGATTTCCAGCTGGCGCAGATCGTTGTTCAGTTTTACCACAGACATAGGCTCAATGAAGAGAGTAGATCCGGTGGAAGACTGATCGTGAATCATGCCGGGTACCTGATTTTTATACTCGGCCTTGACCGGCAGACAGTATCTGCCGTTGCGCATGGTGATCACGCCGTCCTGAAGATAACTGCGGGCACTGCCGTTCAGCAGGCTGTTCATCTGACTGTGGATTCGTTCATTGGTGTTTTTCATGCCCCTGCGGACCTGGCGCAGACCGGGACTGGCGTCATCGCTGATTTCCTCTTCAGAGAGAATGCAGCGGCTGATCTCCGCGCTCAGGGGCGTCAGAGGCTCCAGCAGATCGAACATGGGCTTCAGAGAATCTGCCTCCTGATCTTCCCGCTCGTTTCTGCCGTAGGCTTTCACCTTCGCGGTATTTTCCAGAACGGCACAGATGGAGAGAAGTTCCCCGATGCCCAGAGTGCTCCCGATTTCCAGCCGTTTCAGGGAGCCGCGGATGTCTTTTACTTTGTGAAAGGAAATGCTGCCTTTCTGGAAGATCCTGGACAGAGCGTCCGCAGTCTGTGTCTGCATGTGCTGTATCTGTTCCAGATCACAGCCAGGCATCAGTCTCTGGCAGAGCTGTTTCCCCATGGGGGAAGAAGCCTTTGCTGTGAGCTGTTCAATGATTTTATCGTATTCTAAGGCTTTTCGTGCTTTTTCGTTCATAATGTCTCCTTCTTTTTTTGCGGGAATTCCCGGAATCCGGGAAAGATTCCCAAAAGGGTTTGGCGGATTAGTTTAAGTATACAAGATGAAAGCAAGGTTTACAAGCGCAGAAGACGGGCAAGTTTTGGATGAGGATTTTCAGGATCTGCCTGGTAGAGATCGATGGCGTTGAGCAGTGCGCCGCCTTCGGAATAAGACGGGAACAGAAAGCCGCATTCCGCAGTTTCCGGCTCATAATCTCCGCTGACCGGGCAGATTGCGCAGATCAGATACTCAAAAAGCTGTTCAGATTCGCCGAGCCGTTCGTGATCCGCTCCTTTCGCGGGAATGTCGTACCGGTCGTGAAACAGGAATACGCCATATTCCCGGGCTGATGGATAATGTTCCGCGAAAATTTCATAGAAAAGATCCAGCAGGGCGTCATTTTCCAGCCCGGAGGTCCGCGCTCCCATGAGGAGCTGCCAGAGACTTCCCTTTCCCATGGAAGCCTCCGGGAAGAGGTAACGCTTCAGATTCCGGTTGGTATCTGAGAAGGGGATGGTTTTCGCGATTTCCAGCTGACGGGTTTTGTCTGTCTGCGAGAGGTTCAGAAAACGGGTGTTGAACGTACCGTCCACAAATCCGTCCGGGTCGATATAGGCACCTGCGATTCTGGTGATGGAGGTGCGTTTTACAGTCATACGTCTGGTCAGGGCAAGCATATCCTCCCGGTCTATTTTTAATTCTCTGTAATGGGAATGTTTCTGTGTCATCGGGGGTTCTCCTTTCCGGTTGATCGGTCTGTGATACGATGTCCGTTTTGCAGACATCGTACTTCATGATAAATACACAGAGGATTTTCGCAAAAATCCTCCATGCACAGGCGGAATCGCCTGGTTCGCGGCTATTATACTACAGTTGCCTTCCTTTTTCAAAAGGCGGGTGAAAAGGGAACAGAGAAATACAGAACTGTTACCGGTTTATTCATAGATTGTTCATAACTTCTTGCTAAAATAAACTTCAATGTGGTAACGTGGGTTTTTGACGGGAAAATTCATCTTGCGGCGCCGGGCACTTCCAGCAAACGCCCCACGGTTTTCCGGAGAGAAAATCGGATTTTTCAGGGAGACGTTCGTTATGAGAGAAGATAAAAAAATGAATCCTAAAAAGAAAAAAACTTCCGAGAGCGAAGAGAAAAATTATCATTTTATAAAAGAAACTATAAAAGAAAAACCGATGGACAGGAAAAAACTTCTGACTCGCGCGGGGATGTTCGCGGCGGCAGGAGTGATCTTCGGTCTTGCGGCGGCAATTACCTTTGCCGCGCTGGCACCGGGGTTTCTGCAAAAAAACGCGGAGGAACAATCGCCAAAGGTGGATATCCCCCAGGATGATCCGCAGGTGACTCCGACGGCTACGCCGAAGCTGCAGTTCCAGGAGACGGAGGAAAGCGCCATGGAGGGCTATGAAAAGCTGTACCAGGAGGCATTGCAGATTTCTCAGGAACCAAGGAAAGCCATTGTGTCTGTGGTAGGGCAGGAAGACGCGGAAGATCTGTTGGACAACACGCTTTTGACCAGCGGACAGGCAATGGGAATGATCATTGTGGAGAACGCCGGCAGTTATTATATTCTGACACAGGATTCCGCGGTGAAAAAGGCAGAGACCGTGCAGGTGACTTTCTGTGACGGGGCGATTGCCAAAGGAACGGTGAAAAAAAGCGACAGCCGGACCAATTTGGCTGTGGTAACCGTGCGCAAGAAAAATGTGGATGCTAAGACAGAGGAAGCCATCCGTGTGGCGGAGCTGGGGAATTCCTACAGCCTTATGCAGGGAAAACCGGTGATTGCCATCGGAAGCCCTTCCGGTTATAATGACTCTGTGTATTTCGGGACGATTACCTCCGTGTCGAACAAAGTGGCGGTCACGGACACGGAATACAATCTTCTGATCACGGATATTCCCGGAAGTGAACAGGGCAGCGGCTTCCTTCTGGATACAGAAGGAGAAGTGATTGGATTGATTGCCCAGAACTATGGGAGCGATTCGGATGAGTCCAGAACCATGGTAAGAGCGCTGGCAGTTTCTCAGCTGAAATCGCTGATTGAAACTCTTTCCAATGCGGAGAGTATCCAGTATCTGGGTGTGCAGGGACAGGATATCAGTGAGAACGTCTCTGAGAGTACGGAAGTTCCTGTTGGCGTGTATGTGGAATCTGTGGAAGAGGATTCACCGGCCATGAAAGCCGGTCTTCAGAGAGGAGATGTAATTCAGGCTCTGGACGGCGAAGAGGTGAAAACCATGCAGCAGTACAGTGCCCTTCTGCAGAGCTGCAGAAACGGACAGAAAATCCGCCTGACTGTGATGCGCAGCCGCGGCGCGGAAGGATATGCGCAGATGACAGTGGAAGCGGAAGTACAGTCCCGATAGAAAACAAAAAGCAGAGAGGAAACAACTATGAAATATCTGGAAGAATTGCGGGAAGGCGACAGAATCAGCGGAATCTATCTGTGTAAACAGAAACAGTCTGCAGTTACGAAGAATGGAAAACCTTATGACAGTGTGATTTTACAGGATAAAACCGGAGTGCTGGATGGAAAAATCTGGGATCCGAATTCTCAGGGAATTGCGGAGTTCGATGCTCTGGATTATATAGATGTCGTAGGCGATGTGACTGTTTTCGCAGGCGCGAGACAGGCCAACATCAAACGGGTGCGGAAAGCGGAAGAAGGAGAGTACGATCCGGCGGATTATCTCCCGGTCAGCGCTAACAGCAGAGAAGAAATGTATGAAAAACTTCTGGCTTACGTGAAAAGCGTGAAAAATCCGCATCTGCAGAAGCTGCTGCTGCAGCTGTTTGCGGAAGATCAGGAATTCGCGAAAAGTTTTCAGAATCACTCCGCCGCGAAAACCGTTCACCACGGTTATATCGGCGGTCTTCTGGAACATACGCTGGGCGTGGTCCGGCTGTGTGATTATATGGCGGCTTCCTACCCGGTTCTCAAACGGGATCTGCTGATCACGGCGGCTCTGTGTCACGACATCGGCAAGACCAGAGAATTATCGGATTTTCCGCTGAATGATTATACGGATGAAGGACAGCTGCTTGGGCATATTATGATCGGCGCGGAGATGGTGCACGACCAGATCCGCAGGATTCCGGATTTTCCGGTGGATCTGGCCAACGAACTGAAACACTGTATTTTATCACACCATGGAGAACTGGAATTCGGTTCACCGAAAAAACCGGCGCTGGCTGAGGCAGTAGCCCTGAATCTGGCGGATAATACCGACGCGAGAATGGAAACTCTGACGGAAATCTTTTCCAGCAAGGAGAAGAAGGAATGGCTGGGATACAACCGGCTGTTTGAGTCGAATTTGAGGAGAACGACAGGGGATCTGTGAGATGAACTATCAGAAAAATGAGCAGGTTTGCCTGAAGATCACGGATATGGGAAGCAATGGCGAGGGAATCGGCCGGACGAAAGACGGCTACACGCTGTTTGTGAAGGACGCTGTGATCGGTGATGAGATTGAGGCAAAGATAATCAAAGCAAAGAAAAACTATGGCTATGGAAGGCTGATACGTGTGATCCAGCCCTCGCCGGACCGGGTGGAACCGGTCTGTCCGAAGGCCGGTCCCTGCGGCGGCTGTCAGCTTCAGGCCCTGTCTTACGAAAAACAGCTGGAATATAAAGAGAACCGGGTACGGAACCATCTGGAGCGAATCGGCGGATTTGCGCGGATTCCCATGGAGCCGATCATCGGAATGGAAGAGCCTTATCACTATCGGAATAAGGCTCAGTTTCCTGTGGGGAAAAATAAGGATGGCCGGATCATTACCGGCTTTTATGCGGGACGGACACACAGCATTGTGGACAACCGGATCTGTTATCTGGGGGCAGAAGGTAATGAAGAGATTCTGAACCGGATCCTCAGGTGGATGGGAGATTTTCACGTGGAGCCTTATGACGAAAAGACCGGAGAGGGGCTGGTTCGTCACGTTCTGATCCGTTATGGCTTCACCAGCAAGGAATGGATGGTCTGCCTGGTGATCAACGGGGAGAAGGTTCCGAACCGGCAGGCGCTGATTGAATCTCTGCGGGAGATTCCGGGGATGACCAGTATCACCGCGAATGTGAATACCCGCCGGGACAATGTGATTCTGGGAGAGAGGATTCTGCCGCTGTGGGGCCAGACTTATATCACGGATCGGATCGGAGATGTTTCTTATGAGATTTCCCCGCTGTCTTTCTATCAGGTGAACCCGGTTCAGACACGGAAATTATACGAAAAAGCTCTCTCTTACGCACAGCTCCAGGGGAATGAGACCGTATGGGATCTCTACTGTGGAATTGGAACCATTTCTCTTTTCCTGGCGCAGAAAGCGAAAAAAGTCTGCGGGGTGGAGATTATTCCGGCGGCTATCGAAGACGCCCGCCGCAACGCGGCGAAAAATGGTTTTGACAATGCGGAGTTTTTTGTGGGAAAGGCAGAAGAGATTTTGCCGGAAAAATACAAACGAGAAGGAATTCATGCGGATGTGATTGTGGTGGATCCGCCGCGAAAAGGCTGTGATCAGGCACTTTTGGATACGATTCTGCGTATGCAGCCGGAGCGGGTGGTCTATGTGAGCTGTGATTCTGCCACTCTGGCACGGGATCTGAAATATCTATGCGGGGGCGGTTACTGCCTGGAACGGGTCTGCCCGGTGGACCAGTTCCCGATGACAGTGCATGTGGAGACGGTAGTACTTTTGTCCAAACTTAATTCCAAGCAGCATATCGAGGTGGAGTTGAATCTGGACGAGCTGGATTTGACAGCGGCGGAGAGCAAGGCTACCTATGATGAGATTAAGGCATATGTGCTGGAGAAGTATGGTTTGAAGGTGTCCAGCCTGTATATCTCCCAGGTCAAGCGGAAGTGCGGGTTGGATGTGGGACAGAACTATAACCTGTCAAAGAAGGAAGATGCTAAAGTGCCGCAGTGTCCGCCGGAAAAGGAAGCGGCGATTATGGAGGCGTTGAAACATTTTCAAATGATTTGAGAATAACTGTCAAATTTCCCGGCGCATATGAAGTTCGCCGTCTCAGCATACAGACGTCGAGATGACGTAACCGTCAAAATCTCCGGGTGTATAAAGATAGCCACTTTATTTAATGCGAGAATATGAGGGGTAATATATGGGGAAAAAGCATTTTTTGCAAATAGCTCTGGAGGAAATGGGGATTTTTTCTTATAATGATTATAAAGAAAAGATTGAAATATGGGAAGACTTTGATAATCGAGTTTTTCAAGGTGGGCAAGAAAAGATAGATGCATTAAGGAACTTAGTAGTAAACTATTACAATGGTTATCAGTATAGTCAATTAAGCGGACAGTATATTTCGGTTAATCCACAGTCATGTCATAGTGACCTTATCGCTAATTATATGTGTTTATTTCCTAAGAGGGCTTTAATTGAAACGAGTGCATTATTATCTTATATAGACATGACACCACATAACGGCGAAAGTTATGATTTGCCACCTAATGATTTTATGAAGCAATATTTCCGATTTGAGGACCTTATTCAGCATAACATTGCCTTTCTATATCCTATAAATACACGTGAAGAAACTCATAAATTGGATGGCACTATATTTGACTCTACTTCCATAATTCCATTAAAGAATGTAGCAAATGTTTCACAAAATGGAAACTTAAGTAGAATACTTCAACGACCTGATATGTTCTATATGGCGTTTCCTTGGCTATATAATGCAAGAACAGATGATTTTATTGAGATATGTGACAAATATCCATCAGAATTTGATTGCCTTGCAAATGCAATAGAAAAAATTGCTCAAGCGAGTAATGGACAAACCAACTTGCAATCAGATGTATTGAAAGAGTTAAAAGATGCTTTAGTCAATATTCAAATATCTTATGAAAAGAAGAAAGCGGCTCTTAAAGTGAAAGGAATTACTACAGTAGTTGGAATTGCCTTAACATGTGTACCGTTTACAGTCACAAATTATTTCAATAATTTTGACCCTTCACTTTTACAAACAATTTTGGGAAGTGCATCTATTTTAGGAAGCAAGGACATATTGAACGACTTTTTTTCATTAAAAAGGGGAGGGAATTTTAATCCATATTGGGTAATATGGAAATGGAAACAAGCAACACTATAAATTGGATATTCACATAGCCGAGATGTTTTCTCAATCGAGAACCCCTGGAGTATGCGCAGCTGGTTCTTGGCGGCGACTTGGAACAGTATATGAACGGCACACCGGAACATCGGTTAATGGATTGAACAAAATTATCGTGACATAGCCCACCGGTCAGATGATCGGTGGGCTGTTTTTGGTTATCTAAGGTGTTGTTTTCAAAAACTGTGAGTAGGTATAAATGTTGTCTTCACCGATGAGGTCTATTAAGAAAGTTTTGAATACAGATTCTACTGGTATGGTAACGAAAAGAAATAATCTTTTTTTCGGTCTTGAGCAACACACATAAAAAAGATTTCGGTTTCGCTCAAATGACGCCTCCTTGCCTTTCGGGACAGGAGAATGGCCGGTTATCATCGGTGCATAGGTTTCAAACTGATATAGATTCCAGCCTTTGCTGATAACAAAGACAACATTGTCATATTCTTCGCCTTTAACGCCGTGTTCAGTAGAAAACATAGCATCAGGAAACAAAAAATCGATTGCTGCCGTAAATTGTAAATAGTCCAATTCTAAGAACGCTTGAATTGAAGTGTTGGAAGCATATATTGTTTCCGGTGCTTTCTGATATAGGTGATACCACTCATCCAGTTTTGGGGGGATAGGAATCAATTTGGTTTGCTTAATTAGCTCAAATACGTCAATTGCTCTTTTGGCACGAGCATCTTCCAACTGCTGCTGTAGCTCCTTCCACTTGCTTTTTTCAGATTTTTTTGTAATAGGAAAGCGTTTGATGCCAAGTGTATCAAAAAGCAACTGCATATTTGAATCCTTAAGTGCTTTATAGATTGGCTCAACAGTATCCATAAAGAACATTAGGAATGGATCTTCTTTGTCTCTCAACCCATCAGCTAAAATGTCTAAAAGTTTTTCGTACCCTTGTTGGGTAGCAAGGACTTTATGTGTTATCATTAGAACCTTTAGATTATCCTCTTTGGAGGATTCGCAGATGATCTTTTTTGTGACATTACTTAGACGAGTCTTTAATTCTTCTGCGGGTAATTCACCTTTGAGATTACGTTCTGTTCGGCGAGGTCCAATATAATCATCGCAGGTGATTACAACCACTTCACCGTCAAAATCATCTATTGCGGATGTTTGAGGTAAATCTGGACGCAAATTATTTAGAAGCTGGACAATACGGGGGGCAGATCTGAAATTGGAGCTTTTCTTTATGATCTTGAGGTTTTCGTTTTCAATGAGACCACAAGCTTTGTTAGATTGATAAATGGTTTGCCATGCATCGCCAAAAAAGCCAAATTGAGGACCCTTTTTCTTTGCAATAAAGAAGTCAACAAAGCGATCAATGATCGGCTTATAGGAATCTTGATACTCATCAATTAAAATCAAAGGATATTTATCTGCAAATACACGCCGGAATTTTGCATTATCTAAAAGCTGACAAAAGAGCTTTAGAACATCATCGTGGTATAGATATTGAATCCCATTTTCCTTGTAGCGATGCCCCAAGGTATATGTAACTTCTGAGACCTTGAAAAAATCTCCTTCGTCTGGCAAGAAGTCAGGATCGCTTGTGACAATATCAATGAGAAAGCTTTGATACTGTTTTATTGCACTCCATGCAAAGGAGTGGATTGTAGAGGGAAGAATAAATGAATCATTTGATAGACGTTCAGCAATCACATCTACTGCAGCATTAGTATATGTGATACAAACTACAGTCTGTTTTTTTCGACTATACTCTGCCCACTTGTTTGTTTGAATCCATTCAATTGCTTTGTTCAGCGAATATGTCTTACCGGAGCCTGCGCCAGCTTCCACACGAAAGCTGTTCCCGTTCTGAAGTGCTGCAATGATTTGTTCATCTACTTTATCGGCTTCAGCTTTTGCCAGATCGTAGTTTATCCTTTTATGTTCTTCACTCACTAACTACCACCTCCTTACTCAAGCACCCGCTGGTCATTAAGCCAAACCAACCCATCTTTAATGTAGGTTGGAATAGCATAATCTTCACATTCGCAAATGAGTTTAAGCGCAAAATCTGTTTTACTCTTCCCTGTAAACTCAAGATCGTCTTCAGTAGGACTAGCCCCCAATCCGTAATGTGTACGGTTGACATTCCGGATTGCTTCTTCCAAAGAATGTCCGCACAATCCATCCTCAGTTGTCTGGAACTCAATATGACATTTGCGTCTGGTTTTATCAGCAGGAGACATCGATGTAATATCAGTTAGAGCAATTTTAGTATCATCTCCCTCTGCAATTCCTTTATTTTTCCGTACCCACCATTTTAGAGTTTCATTAGATGTCGTTTCACCGCGTGAAACCGGAACAGAATTGTAATATATTCTCCCGTTCGCACCTCTTTGACCAGACACAGAATCCAAATCAGTAAGAATAAGGCATGGGATACCCAAAAACTCAGCAAATGGAATAAATTTATAAGCATACGCACCGCCGATTTCAATCAAAGCATAATATTGGTCAGGTAGTTTATATTTCTGAGAATCAAAGGCCCCCGCCTTAGCGCATTTATCAATCATGTCGGGCAACAACAGACGTTCTGACGCTCCTTCAACAAAGATTGCTTTATCTGCAAAAAATAAATCGCACTTGGTTAGAGTAAGATACTTTCTGATGAAATCAGTATTAGAAGGATTCTCCTGAGCAAATGCATTTAGATTCTTATAAATGACACCAGCCTTTGTTTTTTGTGCGTAGCGAATTTTAGAGAAAACCATTGTGTTTGCAATGTGAGCAGAGTGCGAGGTTAAAAAGGTTTGAATTCTTACAGAAGTAATTCTCGCAAGAAACGCTTCTAAGTACTCCGCAAAGGCGTGCTGCATCTGCGGATGCATATGAGACTCTGGTTCTTCGATAAAAAGCAACGGTATACAGGCATCCCCACATTTCTCCACCTTTTTGGCGAATGCTGCCAGAAGAAATTCCATTTTGATGAGATTTTTATATCCCAAACCGTTATAGGTGCTGGGGAGTCTCTCTTTACTTGATCCAGCAGTATAAGAAAGTTGCGTTTGATTTTTTATCTGGTCATCAATGCTTAGTTGGGTTGTAACTCCTAACTGTAATTCTTCTCCATTAGGGTAACCAAACCCAACTGCGTTGCTAACAAGTGCGCTTAAGATGTCGTCACTTTGTTGCTGGACATTTTTGTTAGCATTCTCAACGATGGATCGAAGTTCCTTGACTTTTTCAGCAACCCTCGGATCCAATTCATCTTCGTTCATATCGAAGAAATCGGAGATAAGGGAAGATAGAGAATTGTCTTGTGTTCCATCTTCACCAAGGCGGCGCTCCGCCTGGATAATGTGAAATGGAAATAGTTCAGCTAACTCTTGGTGCTTTTTAATCTGCTTTTCTTCGGAATTTTTAGGATTTATCGCATAAATCGTCATTTCGAAAAGCTTGTGGAAATTGCTTATAATAGCCTTATAGACATCATCGGCAGGAGAAAAACATCCGTCTTCATAATAGTTTGCCTCTAAGATTTTCCAAATACTTTTCTCGTCAGCTTTCAATTTGTATTCAGCACGAATCAATGCTGTAGTGGTATCCATATCTACATCAATGATAAACGGAGACAACGCACCCAAGTGATCCTCTGGATCATCCAAGGAATAGTCTACAAGAAATTCTATAGATATTGGTTCCAGCCGTTCACAGAGATTTTCAAAAGTAATTTCATTTGCCATGAACGAAGTAATATTAGCATACAGATTTTCTCTTTTTGATAACGGGTAATCATTGAAAGAAAACGGAGTTCCATTCAACACTTTACCGATGCACTCGAAGCAGGAAGTCTTGGCAGTGTTGTTGCGTCCCACAATTAAGGTTGTTTTTGAATCGACCTCCAATTCGGCATCAAGAAGCAATCTATAATTTCTGATTTTGATTTTCGATAATTGCATATTTACCCCCTTTCGCATATCATCTATTGCTTAACTGTTATTCAATTATAGTTGAGAAAAACTAATTCTGTCTTGAATCAAGATATGCTAAATACTGCTTGTACTTTCGGAGCATCATATTTTTTGAATACTGCTCCATGTATTGATAATCAGGCGTTCCTTCATCTGTAACAGGGAGCATAATTCGGGTATTCGCCATGCGTTCCGCATTAAATTTATACAGATAACCAAATTTGCTTTTTTGCTGCAAAATAGCCACCTTCATAAACAGCAGGACAAATGCATTATCTTCATGATACTTTAAGTGGAACCGCTTAACATCATCAGAGAAAATGCATTCGTACGGATGGTAAAAGCCAATAACCATACCGTTTCCATTGTAATTGACACCGAGTACATTCTTGTCCAGAGACGCGTTAGTGTCATTCACAAAGCGTGCAACGCCGTTATTGTTATCCAAGGCACCGATAAAAGGGCGATCGCCAGGGGTCGAGTGTGCAGATACTAATCTTTTCCCGGGCAAGATTTTAAATATATCAGATATCAAAAAAGACTTCCATTTCTTTTTGGTAATAGAAGGAATTTCAACGTTCTCCCCCAGCTCTTTAATACGCTGAACGAGATACTTACGATACTTTCTGAGTAACCCCCTCCGCTTTTGGCATATATATTCAGACATATATTCATAATCTGGAGTCCCTGCATCAGAAACAGGAAACATTGCTTCAAGTCGTTTCATACGGTTTAAAGTTGCACCATTACCGCCCCAGTTAAACTTCGCATCCATTTGATTTTTAAGAATAGTGATGTAAAAATATGCACTATCCTCATTAAGCGAGTCACCAGTTACTATTTGAATATTCTGACCTGTAACAAATTTATGTGGCTGATAGAAAGCGGTTTGAGTGTCAAGACCGACTGTGATGCATCCAGCCTCATCTGCTCCGAATTCATAGTTGTTTTCGCTAACAAATTGAGCTATTCCATTTACAGATTCGGAGCGTGTAACATATGGAACGCATTTTTCATTTCCGTCTTTTAAGCGGATGCTATCTATACTGCTGTTGGTTGTGGCAATATGCAAAAAACCATTTTCGCCAAACACATCAAATTTTTTCCAAATCTTTTCATCAAGCTCCTTCATGTTTATCACCACCTTCAAAAAGGTATTCTCTGTTTTGCATAATCATCGAAAACTCAAATGTCAAATAATCGCCAATGGCTTTTTCAAAGTCTGCTTCAGTAGGTATTTCGTCATTAAAGTAAAAGAAAGAATGTAGCCATTCATCCGAGGCTTTCACTGTGGATTCAACGCAGAATTTAGAAGCTGCCTCTGTCCGGCCAAACCATACATCTAGTAAATGTTGACGCTTGTCTTTAGCGGAGTCACCTTCAACCAAGCCGACATGAGCACGCACTTCATATCCATCATCACGAAAATCAATGAATTTACACACTTTGTCCTCGGGATGTGGCTCGTATGCAGTGAAGATTGCAATAACAGGGTTAGTGCCTACGCCATAAAAGGTATCTGTATTGCAGGTAATGACACCCTCCAACGTATGGTGTTTCAGAATACTATCCTTAAAAGTCTGTTCGTCTTTGGTCTTGCCAGTCATGGATGATTGAGGAACAATTACCGCAGCCCTTGCCCCTTCGGTCAGGGAATCGAGTAAATGCTCCACAAAGGACAATTCATACTGAGACGGATCTGACTTGGTTCCTTGCGAATAAGGAGGATTCATCATGCCAACAGTTGCACCTTTTAGCTGCACCTGGGCAGGATTCTGCCGGAGAAAATCTTCACATTTAATATTGCTGTTACCATCATCCCGGAGAATCATATTTGTAGCAGCAATGGCAAACATATTGCTTTGAAGTTCAAATCCGTGCAACTGCTTTTTCTTGATGTTCTTCCGCCTATTCTGATCTGCGCCCGCTTTTTCAAGCATATGGTGCATCGCTGCAACAAGGAATCCAGCGGTGCCGCAACAAGGGTCAAGTACAATATCTGTGGCCTGAATGTTCAGAAGGTCACAGAACAAATCGCAGATATGGCGAGGCGTAAGGACAATACCCAACGTCTGACCATCACCGCCAGAATAACGCATAAATTCACCATAGAATCTTCCGATGAAATCCTCGCTGGAACTTCTATATTTAATGTTGTCAAAGACATTTTTCTTCAAGAACTCAGTGTAGAATTTCAGCGGGGTTTTACCCAGCTTGGCATCAACTTCGTTCAAACGGGCACTTGTGCGGATGATAGAAAACTCACTCATCAACTTGTCACGTTTAGCATCAGGGCCAACATTGGATGCTTTAAGTCGGCGCTGAATTGCATCGTAAATCAGCTGACCATCTGTGGTGGTTTCGTCACCGAGCAAATCATCAGGTTTGAAAAACTTATCATCCAGTGCCAGAAGAATACCGGATACCACCAATGGCTTATCCTGATCCTTCAGCGAGCCATAGGTGCGTAGATATTCGTGTAGTTCCGCAGCATCTTTCAGAATTTCCTCCGTAGTCTTTTCAATATCGGTCTTTTCTGCCAGTACATAACGAGTATAGTACTCATCGATATTGACAGCGGTAAAGGATGTAAAAGATTCAAGGTCAGGGAGTTGCTTATACCCATCTCTATCATCTACATACAGTGGAGTGATTTTATGGTGTTTTTCATCTCCAGAAACACCGATTGCAAAAATCTTATGGAAGCTGCTGTTTTTAGCAATATGCTTGGCGTAAAAATAGGCTCCATTAACAGCATAATCTGCAATATCTTTTGGGTCAACAGATAGAATTCCTGTATTTGTCAGCTTTTGATGCTTGGCAAGATCAGCTTTGTCCTCGATGACAATAACAAAATCTTTAACAACCGCAACATACTCAGGGTATCCGGTGTTGCCAGTACCACGTTTGGATGCCGATTGAAGGGCCTCATTGATCTCTTTCACAGTGCTCCCTTGGGGATCATATTTAATTTTGGAATCATCGAGCTGACGAGCAACCCACAGATCAGTTCTTGCTTCTTTCTTTGCCATGTTTTATGTTCCTTTCGAAATCTGAGTCACGTAAATTGGTGTGTAGCTTATTTGTCGAATTTCTTTTTCCTTGCCGCAGCAGATGCTGATAATCTAAGATTGTACCATATTCAATTTTGATTCTCAGCATCAAAAGGAAGATTTGAGCTCCTCTGATCAAAGTGCAGATGCTTCCTTTTGTAATTTCTTCACATTGGTGCCAAAATGATTTCCCTCAGTTTAGGCCCCACCGTGTGAAGAACATATGGGGTGTCCAGAGGGGCGGAGCTCCTTTGGCTCTGGGTTTCCAATAGGGGCGAGCAGCATCCCTGTTGGCACACGACTTTCCCCGGAAAGTCTAGTGTGTTATACCTTTGTGGAGCAGATGGCAGCCGGAATTGTAGCACACCCTGGAAAGTGCGGCTACAGTTGCGGCGTTCTGGCGGGAAAGGTTGCCCCTTCTGGCGCAGCATAAGCGACAGAAAAAGGCTGGTAGGCGGGGCGGATATGCACTGTCTGCCAGCCGTGTCATCTGCGGAACAAAGGTATATCAAAGCCCCCGTCAGCCGCTGCTTACTATCGTATCAGAACCACCACGGCAGTTTCCCACGCAGACTGTCCATCGCCTCGCCCTCAACCTTCTTTGTCCGGCTCTCACTCAAGTGGAAATGGAGTGCCGCGCCAATCAGTGGGTGCTCGATTCCATCGGTAAACCCATAGCGGTACAACAGATAGGTCTGCTCTCTGGCAGTCAGCTTGTCCAGCGCCGCATACAGTTCCGTCAGCTGTTCTTTTTGGATGTAAATTTGCTCCGGCGTTTGGGTATGGGGGTCAGCTATGGCTTCGATCCGCAGCATCCGTTCATCATCGGATAGAATGTCATCCAGATATATTCTCTGGAAGCCGGAGCCGTCTTTCTTATCCACCATCCGTTGCTCAAACTGAGCGAGGGCAGCGCGGATACAGTCTGTCATGGCGTTGCGGATCGCCGGTGCTGCATAAGTCAGAAATTTCATGCCACGTCCGGCATCAAACAAAGGGATTGCGTTCAGCAGGCCGATACTTCCCTCCTGCACCAGATCATCTATGCCAATTCCAATATCATTTTCATCCAATCCCATGCTTCGGTATTGCTCCAAAGCAATTTTTTGGATAAAGCCCAGATTACTTTCCAGCAGAATATCACGGGCAGCCATATCCCCTTCCTGTGCCAGCCTGCACAGCCGTTCATTGCTCCGGGTCGGCATTTTGCTTCTCCTGTGCGTGGTCTAAAGTGGATTGGAGAAATTCCGTCAACGCCTGGCCAAACTTGTCCAATGCTTCCTTTTGCACACCGTCCATTCCTGCCGCGCTCTGGGTGACAGCGGCGGAAATCATTTCCGGTGTGATTGTCGGTGTCTGGACATCCTGGCCTTTTGTCAACTCGGAGAACATCTGCTGGGTGATGCCCTTGGTCAAAGACTGCACCGCTGTAAAATCGTTGCCGATCTCTTTCTTCACTTCCCGCAGTGCCGCCATGAAAGTATTCTGTATCATCGTCAGGTCTGCCTGATATACAGGAACTTTCTGTCGATTGACAGTTCTGGCCGCCTGCACAGCGGCATCCGTTTTCACATTCCGGCGCAGCATGGCGCTGAGGGTGGTAAGCATCTGATTCTGCCCGGCGAAACCGGCGGCCAGCGTATCGCCAAAATATTGCTCGATCATGTAGGTGACTTCTGCAAAGCGCGGGCTTTCCAAAAGGCGGTTGACGATCTCTGCATTGGCCTTCCCAGTGTACAAATTTCGCGCAGCCTGCACTGACAGGCCCAGTTCTTCAATATCAAAGTTTGTCCGATCGGGCGTTTTGACTTCCCCTAACAGGAAATCTGTGGAAACATCAAACACTTTTGCAATGCGGAGCAAGTGTTCTGTGCTGATCTTATCCGTCTTGCCGCTCACAAACCGGCTGATGGCGCTTTCGGTGCTGCCGATGCGGGTCGCCAGCTGTGCCTGGGTAATCTTATGTTCCTTCATGAGTTCCTGCATCCGTTGCCGGACATTGCCGGGCAGATAGGCTCCCTCCATATGCCGCACCTCTTTCCTGTAAACTCGTTGCATCCATTATACCTTATAAACCCAGTGTGGGCAAATGCTTTCCGCTGGGTTCGCCGCTCTGAGGTCTTGCATTTTTGCAAGATTTGAGGGCGGCTTTTTTTCTTTTCTTGCACTTATGTGGGATTTTTCGGTCTATAGGCTTTTTCTCCGTATATTCAGGCAGACGGGCAGATACCGTCAATAAATTATGGAGGGCATAGCCTATGAATTTGTTTGAAACTGTAAAATCCTCTGTCACTGTGAAGCAGGCCGCCGAGCACTACGGATGCAAGGTCAATCGGGGCGATATGATCTGCTGCCCCTTCCACGATGACCGGCATCCCAGCATGAAGCTGAACAGAGATTACTTCTACTGCTTCGGCTGTGGAGCTAACGGCGACGTGATCGACTTTGTGGCACGACTGTTCGGTCTGAGCAGCTATGAGGCCGCAAAGAAACTGGCTTATGATTTCGGCATTGACCCGGACAAGCCCCCGGCAGCAATGGCGCTGAAAAAGCCCTATCCGCTGGCGCGGGCCTTCCGCAACGATGAGATGTACTGCCAGCGGGTGCTGTGTGATTATCTGCACTTGCTGGAACACTGGAAAATCGAGTACGTCCCACAATCG
The DNA here is from genome assembly GCA_963927715.1 of uncultured Blautia sp. Lineage (GTDB taxonomy): Bacteria > Bacillota > Clostridia > Lachnospirales > Lachnospiraceae > Blautia_A. Next base: position 673,678 of record CAWVBU010000003.1, read on the forward strand.
CCGGAGGATGATCCAGATGACCGATTTGTGGAAGCGTGTCATATGATCGATTATGTAAATCATTTGTTGGACGTGCTCATGTTTGCGGAACTGGAGCAGCGCGTGAAGGCAGTGGATATGCTCCTGAAGGACGGAACCATCGCCGCGCTGGAGCAGCGGCTGAAACATCTGGAAAAGGAGGTGCAGCACCGTGGCGAAGAACAAGCAATCGCCTGAGGTCAACCAGCCCATCTGGTTTGACGGCAAGCATATCAATGAAGCCCTGTTTTGTGACGATTTTCTCGGCAGGCACAAAATCATCTACACAAACGGGGCTTTTTTCACGCCCGATGGCCGCGTGACCGATGAGCTTCCGCTGCGTGGAGAAATTTTTGAGGAACTGAAATGCTGTGCGGTCAGCAACATTCCCCGCAAAATCAGCAACATTGTGGAGCTGATGAAGCTGGCTGCACTGGTGGAGGATTTCCTGCCGCAGGCTGATCGTATCCATCTGGCTAATGGGACACTAATGCTGGATGGTACTTTTACAGATGGCAAGCCGGAGATCGTGCGCTGTCGTTTGCCGGTGGTCTATAATCCCAACGCCCCCGCGCCTGCCCGCTGGCTGGCTTTTCTGGATGGGCTGCTGTACTCGGAGGACATTCCCACCTTGCAGGAGTTCATTGGATACTGCCTGATCCCCAGTAACAAAGGTCAGCGGATGATGGTCATTAAAGGTAACGGCGGCGAGGGCAAGAGCCAGATCGGCGCGGTGTTGTCCGCGCTGTTTGGCAGCAACATGAAGGACGGCAGCATCGGCAAAATTTCCGAGAACCGCTTCGCCCGCGCTGACCTAGAGCACATCCTGCTGTGTGTGGACGACGATATGCGGATGGAGGCGCTGCGCCAGACCAACTACGTCAAATCCATTGTCACCGCGCAGGGCAAGATGGATTTGGAGCGCAAGGGCAAGCAGAGCTATCAGGGCTGGATGTGCGCCCGGCTGCTGGCGTTCAGTAACGGCGACTTACAGGCACTCTTTGACCGCAGCGATGGCTTTTACCGGCGGCAGCTGGTGCTGACCACAAAAGAGAAACCTGTTGACCGTGTGGATGATCCCGACTTGGCTGAAAAGATGAAAGCGGAGATCGAGGGCATATTCCTCTGGGCTTTTGCAGGATTGCAGCGGCTGGTGACGAGCAACTTCAAGTTCACCGAGAGCCAGCGCACCAGAGAGAACCGGGAGGCAGCCAAGCGGGACAACAACAACGTGTTCGACTTTCTGGAATCCGAGGGCTATATCCGGTTGAAGGCGGATGCATCCATCAGCTCAAAGGATTGCTACGACATTTACCGGATGTGGTGCGAGGAAAACAGTCTGACTGCACTCAAACGCCGCAGTTTCAGCGATGCGCTGGTGGCCGCCTGCGGCAAGTACAATCTGGAACACTGCAACACGATCACCAATTCGGCAGGACGCCGGGTGTGGGGCTTTATGGGCATTGAGGCAGTGGCAAGGCCGCATATAAACGAGTTTACGGACGCTTCACAATGTACGTACGTACCGGAAGACTGGCGGGATTGATTTCCGCTCTGGTCGCCGGTACGTATGTACGCAGCGATTAACCCTGTTACCTCATATATTGCAGGAATGCTTTATGCAGTTAAAGTGGCCGTTCTCATTTTGGGAACAACCAAAACAGCCAAGAAACACCGTGATTTTGCAGGCAGATTTTGAAGCAATCACAAAACGGCGAAATGTTTCTCCCTTATCCGCACACCGTTCGCCAAATAGCGGCTCGCGGAACTGCGCACACGTTGCGCCGTCTCGCGCAGATACCGTCCGAATGGTGAAGAGTCCCGCATTTCCGCGAAGCCGAATATTCCGCTGTTGACCAACGATACGCGAGGAAGCATTTCTATCGCAAAACAGTAACTATAACAATTTTATCATCCCATGAAGCCGGTACGCCATCCAGCGCAGCCGGTTCTTTTTATGGGCAACAAATTTGGAGGATTATCATGAAATCAAAGATCAGAAACGAAATCAAGGCGCAGATCATCCGCGCTGGTTACACCATGCAGGAAGTCGTTGATCTTCTGCATGACGAATACGGCTGGAGCGACAGCGTATCCAATCTTTCCGGGAAATTGCAGCGGGAATCGCTGCGGTATCGGGAGGCCGTGGAGCTGGCTGATGTGTTGGGATATGACATTGTCTGGCAGAAACGGAGGGATTGAGCATGGAAAAAGCACAGTACGCGATTATGCGATTTGCAAAATACAAGGGGTCTGAAATCGGCAATATCGAGGCCCATAACGAGCGCACAAAGGAAAAGTACGCCAGCAATCCCGATGTGGATACCAGCCGAAGCAAGTACAACTTCCATCTTGTCAAACCGCCCGGCAAGTACCGGACGGAATCGGAACGGCAGATTGCTGCCGCCGGATGCCGTACCCGGAAGGACAGTATCCGTATGATCGAGACGCTGTTTACTGCCAGCCCGGAGTTCTTCAAGGGGAAGAAGCGGGCTGAGATTCGGACATTTTTCGAGGAAGCTCTGCACTTTCTGGAACAGCATCAATCCAAAGAGACAATTATATCTGCCGTGGTGCATATGGACGAGAAAACGCCCCATATGCACCTTTGTTTTGTCCCGCTTACGGAAGATGGCAGGCTTAGCGCCAAAGACATTATGGGCAACAAAAAGAAGCTGACCTGGTGGCAGGATGAGTTCTGGAAACACATGGTCAAGAAATTCCCGGATTTGGAGCGCGGCGAAAGCGCCAGCCTGACCGGGCGCGACCACATTCCGCCCCGCGTGTTCAAGGAGATGACCCGACTGACCAAACAGAAGGAAAAACTGGGGCAACTGCTCACTGGCATTACTCCATTTAATGCAAAAAGCCGGGCGGAGGAAATCTGCAAGATTCTGGATACCTATATTCCCAGCGTGGAGAAGATGGACACACTGCTGCGGAAATATGGCGTAGCCTTCACGAAAACAGCATCCGAAAACAAAAAGTTGAAAATGAAAAATGCCGAACTGGAAGAATCTCTTGCATCGGCGCAGAAAGTCAGCACCCTAAAGCAGATCGAAGACCTCAAGCTGCGGCGCGACTATGACAGTGCCGTGGCGATTTTGGAGCAGATGCCGGCAGAAGTATTGGAATTTTACAAACAGCCTCACAGAAAAGAAAGGGAAAATGCCTATGATAGATGAGTGGAGCGGTTTTGCAGACCTGTTGGCCAATCTAATCGAAAAATACGCTTCAGAGTTAGATATTGAGAATATGTCTGCTCCTTTAGTTCCTTGTGATAGGATGGGCAACGCCGAAGTAGATAGAAAAGATTCTGATTCCAAGCAGAAAGCAGTTGAAAGCAAAATCGCTGCATGATATAATTAACGTGATATAAATGTCCAAACAAGAGGGCTGGTCTACTCCCTGTCCTCTTGGAACATAAAAACGGAAGCAGATGGGAGCGTGAATAAATGGCGGAAGACAAGAACAGACCGGATCAGAGCCAGGGCGAAATTGTAATTTATCAGGCCGAAGATGGACTCACAAAGGTAGAGTGCCGGTTTGTAGATGAAACCGTTTGGCTGACACAGCAGCAGATGGCGGAACTGTTCCATACATCCAGAAGCAACATTGTGGAGCATATCGGCCACATCTATGAAGAAGGCGAACTGGATGAGACTTCAACCTGTCGGAAATTCCGACAGGTTCGAATGGAAGGTAACCGGCAAGTATCAAGAGAGTTACCTTTTTACAATCTGGACATGATCATTTCTTTGGGGTACAGAGTAAAATCCTTGATTGCCACCCAGTTTCGCCGGTGGGCTACCGAGCGCCTGAAAGAATACATGATCAAGGGCTTTACGCTAGATGATGAGCGCCTGAAAAATTTGGGCGGCGGCAACTACTGGCATGAGCTGCTGGAACGGATTCGGGACATTCGTTCTTCGGAAAAAGTCATGTATCGTCAGGTGTTGGACTTGTACGCCACCAGCGTGGACTATAACCCCAGAAGTGCGGAATCTGTTGCGTTTTTCAAAATGGTGCAGAACAAGCTCCATTATGCGGCGCACGGACATACGGCTGCGGAAGTGATCTATGAGCGGGCTGATGCGGATAAGCCGTTTATGGGGCTCACCACTTTTTCAGGGGATTTCCCCACGGCAAAAGATATTGGGATTGCCAAGAATTATCTGACAGAGGAAGAACTTCGGGTTCTGAATCAAATGGTATCCGGTTATTTCGACTTTGCCGAGGTGCAGGCCATTCGTCACCGGCCCATGTACATGAGCGATTATGTGGAGCAGCTGGATAACATTCTTCGGGCGACTGGGGAAGAAGTATTGACCCATGCAGGAAAAATCAGTCATGCACAGGCGATGGAAAAAGCAAAAGCGGAATATAAACGCTATCAGGCACAAACTCTTTCCCCTGTGGAGGAAGAATATCTAAAGACCATTAAGCAGCTGGGAAAAACGGCCAAGTCGGAAGCGGAGAAGCAGGATGATACTTCTGCCCCCAAATAAAAGCGGTTCATCCAATTTTACGATAGGCACCACATGAGGAAGATTAAGATGCAGAAAGAGAAGATAAAAGTTTATACTTATACCAGAGTTTCCACCGCTATGCAGGTGGACGGTTACTCGCTGGATGCTCAGAAGGCCAAAATGAAAGCCTACGCAGACTATAACGATTATGAGATCGCCGGCGAATACGAGGATGCGGGAAAGTCCGGCAAGTCTATCGAGGGCCGGGCGCAATTCGGCCAGATGATGGAGGACATCAAATCCGGCGAGGATGGCGTGTCCTATGTTCTGGTGTTCAAATTGTCCCGCTTCGGCAGAAACGCGGCGGACGTGCTCTCTTCCCTTCAGGTCATGCAGGATTTTGGCGTCAATCTGGTCTGTGTGGAAGATGGCATTGATTCTTCCAAGGACGCTGGCAAATTGATGATCTCTGTTCTGTCTGCCGTAGCAGAAATTGAACGCGAAAACATCCGTGTCCAAACCATGGAGGGCCGCATCCAAAAGGCAAGAGAGGGCCGTTGGAATGGCGGCTTTGCCCCCTATGGGTATCGGCTGGTGGACGGGAAGCTAGTTATCAATGAGGAAGAAGCGGAGGCGATCCGGGTCATTTATGACCAATATGTGCATACGGATATCGGCGCAAACGGAATCGCAAAATATTTGGAAAACCACGGTATCCGCAAGATTCCCCGGCAGAACGGGAAGAATCCCCTATTTGATGCACACCTGATCCGACTGATTCTGAAAAATCCGGTGTACTGCGGCAAGATTGCCTATGGACGCCGTAAAACGGAAAAAGTGCGCGGTACAAGGAACGAGTATAAGCTGGTGGAACAGGACAACTACCTACTGGCAGATGGGCTACATGAGCCCATTGTTTCGGAAGAAGTCTGGCAGGCGGCGCAGGTGAAGCTGCTGGCACAGGCCAAGAAATACGAACACGTCAACCGCGGGAAAGATGAACACATACATTTGCTCTCCGGCATTGTAAAATGTCCTGTCTGCGGAGCCGGAATGTATGGGAATAAAAGCATCAAGCACAAAGCGGACGGCACCAAGTACAAGGATTTTTATTATTACGGTTGCAAGCACCGCTCCATGATACGTGGGCATAAGTGCGATTACAAAAAGCAGATTCGGGAAGAACTGCTGGACGATGCCGTGGCAGAAGTCATTGTAAAGCTGGTGAGCAATCCGAAGTTTGCTGCCATGATGCAGGAAAAAATCAATATGAAAGTGGATACTGCCGCCATTGACCAGGAGATTGCCAATTACGAGAAGCAGCTGCGCCAGCATTATTCCGTCAAAGCAAAACTGGCGGAGGAAATTGATTCTCTTGATCCTGATGACCGGCACTATGTCCGGCGCAAGGCAGACCTTGATGATCGACTCTACAAGATGTATGATAAGATTGAAGATACAGAATCTTTGCTGATCGCAGCCAGAGCCAAAAAGCAGGCCATTGAAGCGGAAAAGCTGACCGGCGACAATATCTATAAAGTGCTGATTTATTTTGAAAAACTGTACGGCGTGATGAATGAGGCGGAGCGGCGGCAGCTGATCGAGGCGTTGATCTCTGAAATTCAGGTTTACCCGGAACGCCAAGCCAATGGACAGTGGTTAAAATCCATCAAATTCAAGCTGCCGATCATCGAGGAAGATATGAGTATCGGTTTGGACAACGAAGAACAAGTCGAGACTGTGTGCCTCTTGAGCAACCGAAAACCTGACTCATATGTGCACCTGAATCTGAAGATGGAAGACTACTATCGGATCAAGGATGCCCAGAAGGAGCAGGACAAGAAATAACCATCATAATATCATACGGAACCAACAGTAAGAGCTACTGATGCGAAAAGCATTGGTGGCTCTTTTCTTTTTCTCCGGAGTAGGAAAGGCGGTGGTGCGTATGAGAGCGATCTGAATATGTCGGGTAAACAGAGTATTAAATCGAAAATCAGAGTAAACCGAAGGAGGAAATCATTATGTCGAAGAAAAGAAGTATTAAGGTCTATGGGCAGAGCGGATACAAGTACCGGGAGACACCTACCATCATGCTGAAGGGTAAGTGGTTGAAGGAGGCTGGTTTTGACGTTGGGGATTATATTTCCGTCACCTGCGAGGATGGTAAGATAGTAATCGCCCAGGATGCCGAGAGAGCTGCTGTGAAGGCCGCTGAGGCTGAGTTCATGGACAGGGAGATGAAAGCCTTACAGAAGAGATACGAGGCGGAGAAGGTCAAAATTCGAGCTCAGATGGTGGCAGAGCAGGGAGCGAGGTGGTGAAGATGTTTACCACTGAAGAGCTACAGGCGATCGACACTGAATACTTTAGGATGATTGTCATGGATCCATACGATCTCACAATCCAGTCAAAGTGTACCGGTCACTATTGGTATTTACATAGCACCGGTTATCCGAGTGACGGGTCGTGCATTATCTTTCACAAACACCGCTATCAGCATCCGTACCATCAGCATGGGCGGGCACGGACATTGCGACAGGCGGTCAAGTCTATCAAAAATCATGATGTCTATCAGATCACTGTAAGAGGTCATAAGTAAAATAGGGGAGCACACTACCGATGCCGGTAATGTGCTCCCTGTCTTTTTGTCAGAGGATGAGTTTAGATGATATCCTCCATAAATTTGAGTGTAAGCACCTGAATCTTCCTTACCCAGTCGATTACTGTGGACTTCGGCACTCCGAGCTCCTTAGCGATTTCGCGGCGTGAGAGACCGTCTGAAAGCAGTTTAACTACCGGGGCATATTCCGGACGGATTGCTCCGACATAGCCTATAAGCTCCTGAAGAAGTTCCAAGTAACGTTCGGCACTGCCATAACCTTCGGGTGCAACCGGCTCATAAGCTTCTTCGACGCCGTCTTCATTTGTCCAGGTCAGATCGCTAAAGGTCAGAGTTCCGTAGCCTTTCTTGTCAAGAGAGTGATAGAAAGGGCAGTCGTTGCACTTATTGCTTTCAGGGCAGCGGATAGCATGTCCTTTGCCGTCACTGATCTGGCAGCGCTTATCGCGATCCTCAGCCTTGAATTCCTTGGAGAAAGAGCTGAGATACGAATCATACTGCTCCTTGGTTCCGGGAACGAGAATGATGGTACACATACGGTTACCGATTCTCCACTGACGGATATCCTTTAAGGAATATCCGTAGTCCAGTGCAGCTTCGATGGTGGTGACCATCGGAATTAATACTTGATCTTTGTCTTTGTTCGCCATGAGATTTCCTCCTGTTTGACGCGGAGGAAACCGCATGGCGGTATTCTGTTGTCTTAATCAGTCGGCCATTCATACAGGTATTCCTCCTGTTTTGCTTGAATAGCCAGCTGTTCTGCTTAAGGCTGGTGTTTACTTGTTGCTTCACACTGAAACCGGCAGAACCTCCTTCAGCGCTAAAGGTAGCGTTTTCAGTGTGAAAAGCTTTTTTTAGTCATGCTCAGGACTATTCTTGCCAGGCGTTTGCCCGACGTTTAATTGTCAGTTGCGATTTGATACAGTTCTCCAAAAACTTCTTCATAGTTAGAAGGCGATAAGTCTTCAATGCTGGCGGCGTTGTACCTTTCTAAAACGCTCTTAACAACGTCATCACCGTACTCACCTGCGACTTCTGATGCCGTATTCTGGATACTGATAAGCAAATCTTCTTTTCTGCTATTTCGCATAGCTGCACCTCCGATTTTGAGGAGGCAGCTTACCCTAATAGCTGCTCCGGATTTGCCATTTGTTGATAGCTTTCGGGTGACCTTGATCAGGGGTCGTCACTATCAAGTGCTGAAAAAGCATTGCTTTTTATCGTCTTCACGCGGCTTTAGGTTCATAAAGGATTGCTTTTCCTTCCGTCTTGTGCTAAACTAAAAAAGCGAGAGTGCCTTTTCTGCTGTAAATATTTACAAGACAATTCTATCAGGGTGCTCTTGTTGCCTTCGGACTTGATCGGACTTGACCGGACTAAATCAGATTTGGAGGGGTGACATTGACCTTAAGTGAGTTCCTAAAATTTATGCATTCATATGTGGGGCAGGATTGGGATAATCAGGATTACTTTGCCAATCTGCTCCTCTTTATCATGCCGGAACCTGCTTCAGATGAAGATATCAAAGCTGATGAGAGACATGAGTACTATCCCTACAACGGATCCGATGACGAAAAAGACATGCTTGGCAGGATCTACAATGGAAAACCACTTCCTAAGAAGAAAGCCAGAATGGTGAAAGCGCATTTTAAGGCAGATTCTCTGGTTGAAGAAATTGGCTCGCTTTCATCAGATTCAAAAACAAAACTGAGAGCTGAACTTGCCGGAAAGGGAATAACTGTTCATCCAGGTGACGAAGGTAAGATATGTAAAGAGATTATTGAGCTTTTAATAGATGCAGCAGCTATTGGAGAGAATGAGATTGATGTTCGTCAGATAGGTGTTGCGCTTGAAAGCATTGCACCGATATATGATGATTCTGATTTGAAACCGGATTTTGGTGTACGCCTTTTAGCAGAGACGAAACAACACTGCCCGATGTTGGGGTGCTTCAAGCCTTTATATTTTGAAGAAGCCGGGCGTAGTACGTTTGACTATAGAATAGTGCAGGTGAACCCGAGGCTTCCACGGCATGTAGCAGATAATCTTGTGGCTATGTGTCCGACATGTGCTACGCGTTATATGGCAGCAATGACTAAAGAAAAAGTTGCTGAGCTTGAAGATATAAAGCTGAATATTTCCAGTATCATGGAAGCGCTCGATTCTATGCCAGAAGAAAGACTGGTGGCAGGTGTCAAGCGTGTTGTTAGCAAGATAGGTTCTATTCCGATTGAGAGAATAATGGATTTGAACTATAACCCGACAGAAGTTATTAAGAAGATGGATAAGACGGATCCGGGATTATTCTTCAAAATCCAACATTACGTCTCCAAGTATTACCCAATTGTCAGGGATGATTGCAAGGAAATGGAGATTGAAGGAACACTGAACTTTGAGAAATTCTGCTCTCAGATGAAATTCAAATATCAAGATCTGAGGGATCGGGGATTAGATCAAACACAAATTTTTGATGTTTTGACAGAGTGGATTGCGGGAGAAACGCATGAGGAAAAATCATCATGCGAGGTAGTGGTTTCATTCTTTGTCCAGAAGTGTGAAGTCTTTGAAGCGCAGGAAGGAGCTGATGAAGATACTGTTTCCGAATAAGCTGATAACGTATAACGAAAGTGTCATTTCAAAAATACCGATGATCCTTGAAATCATTGAGAGAGGACCTATTGGGATAAAAGATTTATATCATCGGGTAGCGCCAAAACTGACCGGTGTAAATGAGTATATGGACGTATTGGATTGCCTTTATGCTCTTAACAAAATCGAATTCGATGAAGAACAGGGGGTAATTTTGTATGTATGACGGCGCAATGCTGAAAGAGGTTTATTGCGAACTCTTTAAGTCTACGGCGGGACCGCGAGGAAGAATTCAATTTCATCAGGGCTTAAATACCGTTTTGGGCGGTGAGGCAGCGGACAACTCCATAGGAAAATCAACATTCCTGCTTATCCTGGATTACTGCTTTGGCGGTGAAACGTATGGGAAGGCTAATGTAAAAAATTATGTTGGAGATCACACTATTTGCTTCGCATTTCATTTCAGGGATGGCGATCACTATTACAGTAGAACTGTATCAGACAGCAAGCATGTAAACAGATGCAATAGTGAATATCAACCAGTTGGAGATCCTATAGATTTAAAGGCTTTCAGACAAGAATTATTTGATGGATATGAAATAGCATTAGAAGACATTACGTTCCGCGATATGGTGGGACGCTTTTTCCGTATTTCCGGGAAAGGTAACGATGAGATAGAAAACCCGCTGCATTACAAATCGCCAAAAGGAGAGCAGGCAGTTACTGCAATGGAAAAACTATTTGGCATGTACCAGTTTGTAGGGGCTCTCAAAAAACGCTTAAAAGAGGCTGATGAGAAGAAGAAAACATATAACAAAGCAAGGCGATTAAAACTTGTACCTAGTGCAATCAAGACAGACAAGCAGTACGCGAAGAATATCGCGAGAATAGATGAGCTGCAGGTAGAATTAGCTGGTCTTACAAAAGATACGGATAGTGATCTGCTTGAAAAAGAGTTGCAGAGAAAGTCGGAAGAGGCAGAGGCCGCAAGCAGATTAAGAGGCATGAAACGTCAATATGGAAGGCTTGCATCCCAGTATAGAGTGGTTACAAAAAACCGTGATGACGCATTTGTAACAACTGAAGACAATCTACAAACGCTGGCTTCATATTTTCCGACGGTAAACATAAAAAGGATAGAGGAAGTAGAAGCATTTCACAGAAAACTTCATGGGATTCTGGATTCCGAACTTAGCGACGAAGCGCAAAGCCTTCAGGTGCTTATGCAGGCGGCGACTCAGGAAATACAGAAGCTGGAGGCAGAACTTGTCGAGCTGGGAATTCCCATTCAAGTGCCGAAACCATTCCTGGAAAAGTATTCGGAGCTACAAAGAGAAATATCGGCTCTTGAATCGCAGAATGAAGCTTTTGAACAGACGGAGCAATTCAAGGCTGATGTTGAAGCTGTGGAAAAGGACTTGGATGTTGCCGAGAGTCAGGTGCTTCGGGATATCGAGGATATGCTAAATGCCCAGATGGTTCGATACAACGATCGAGTATATGAAGTACGCCGGGAGGCTCCGACTATAAAATTTGAATCAAAGGCAAAGTATGACTTCCACACTCCAAGGGATGATGGAAAGGGTACTGCGTTTAAGAGCTTGATTGTTTTGGATTTGAGTATTTTGAAATTAACAGAGCTTCCGGCTATAGCGCATGACTCTTCAATCTTTAAGAACATAGGTGATCTTCCGATAGACGGAATTATGGATATTTATCTAGAAAGTAAGAAACAGATCTTTATTGCTTTTGATAAGGAAGGCGCATATACAAAAAAAGTTGCAGATGCAGTGACCGATACGGCAGTAATCAAACTTGGAGAAAATGGTGATCAATTGTTCGGTTGGACATGGGCAATAAAAGAAGGAAAGTGATGGTTTATTCATTGTGGCGGAGGAATACAAGATGCATGTAAGCTACAACAAATTATGGAAGCTATTGATTGATAAGAATTTAAAAAAGAAGGATCTTTGCGAAAGATGTGGCATAAGTACAGCATCCATATCAAAGCTGACGCGTGGAGATAATATAACTACGGATGTGCTTTGGAGAATCTGTAATGAGCTCCATTGCGACTTTGGCGATATTATGGAGTTTGTGCCACCCAAAAAGGAAGAGGCAGAGAAGACAGAATGAGTCCGTTTTTTAGGACAGTTCATTTGATATGATACGATCGGCGGATGCTGGATCGTATCTGATTAGTGCGGAATGGAAATCAGAGTAAAACGATGACAAGGAAGGAGGTCAGTTCCTGTGGAGATATTTGATAACATCACCAAGGTAGTACGGGATGACCTAAAAGAGAAGATAAAACCCAGAAGCAAAGTCTCCATCGCGGCGGCCTGCTTCTCTATGTATGCGTATAAGGAACTGAAGAGCCAGCTGGAAAAGGTGGATGAGTTCCGCTTTATTTTCACGTCTCCGACATTCATAAAAGAAAAGGCTGAGAAGCAGAAGAGGGAATTCTATATTCCACGTCTCAGTCGTGAGAATAGCCTGTATGGTACCGAATTTGAGATTAAGTTGCGTAATGAAATGACGCAGAAGGCAATTGCCAGGGAGTGTGCTGAGTGGATCCGGAAGAAGGCAACGTTTAAGTCCAACGTTACCGGGGAGAATATGGGCGGATTCATGACAGTGGATTCTCCTGTGGAGCAGACGGCGTATATGCCCATCAATGGCTTTACGACCGTTGACATTGGATGCGAGCGTGGAAATAACAGCTATAACATGGTGAACAGCCTGGAAGCGCCGTTTTCTACTCAGTACATGCAGCTCTTTGAAACTCTGTGGAACGACAAAGAGAAGATGCAGGATGTTACGGAGATGATCATCTCTAACATCAGCACTGCATATAATGAGAATTCTCCGGAGTTCATTTATTTCATGACACTGTATAACGTTTTCAGTGAATTCCTGGATGACATCTCTGAGGATGTACTTCCGAATGAGGCGACCGGCTTTAAGCAGAGCAAGATTTGGAGCATGCTGTATGACTTCCAGCGGGACGCGGTTCTTGCCATTATCAATAAGTTGGAAAAGTACAATGGCTGCATTCTAGCAGATAGCGTTGGTCTTGGTAAAACCTTCACGGCGCTGGCCGTTATCAAGTATTACGAGAACAGGAACAAGACAGTGCTCGTGCTTTGTCCGAAAAAGCTTTGTGAGAACTGGAACACATACAAAGACAACTACGTCAATAATCCGATTGCCTCTGATCGGTTGAATTATGATGTTCTTTTCCATACAGATTTGTCGCGTAATGGTGGCGTTTCCAACGGACTTGATCTGGATCGACTCAACTGGGGTAACTACGACCTAGTCGTGATCGACGAATCGCATAACTTCCGTAACGGTGCCGGTACACATGCCAACACTCAGGAGAACCGGTACGTGAAATTGATGGATAAAGTTATTCGTGCCGGAGTTAAAACAAAGGTGCTGATGCTTTCTGCAACGCCAGTAAACAATAGATTCACAGATCTTAAGAATCAGCTGGCTCTTGCCTATGAAGGCAATTCTGAGTTCATAAATGAGCAGCTCGACACGAAGAAGCCGATCGAAGAGATATTCCGTCAGGCGCAGAAGGCTTTTAATGCCTGGAGCAAACTGGAGCCGGAAGCCAGAACGACAGATGCACTCCTGCGGACGCTGGATTTTGATTTCTTTGAGGTTCTGGATAGCGTAACGATTGCACGATCCCGAAGACATATTGAGAAGTATTACAACACAGAGGAAATTGGTAAGTTCCCTGAGAGGCTGAAACCAATATCGAAGAGACCGAGCCTTACGGATCTCAACAATGCTATCAATTACAATGAGATTTATGAGCAGCTGATGCAGCTGACTCTATGTATCTACACGCCGTCAAACTACATCTTCCCAAGCAAGATGTCGAAGTATGTGGACTTGACTCACAACAAGGGGAATAACCTGACGCAGAGAGGTCGTGAGCAAGGTATTCAGCGCTTGATGAGCATCAATCTCTTGAAGCGTTTGGAGAGCTCCGTGTATTCCTTCAACCTGACGCTTGGAAGGATTCGTGATCTGATCCAGGGTACCATTGATGCCATTACTCAGTTTGAAAAGTATGGCAAAGCGGATCTGGATATGTATGAAGCCAACGATAATGACTTCGACATGGAAGACGGCAATACCGATTTCTTCACAGTTGGTAAGAAGGTAAAAATAGATCTGGCAGATATGGACTATAAGACTTGGATGGCGGAGCTTCAGCACGATGCTGATACTTTGGAACTTCTTACCCTTATGGTTGCAGATATTACGCCGGAATACGACCTGAAGCTTCAGACTCTTTTCAAACTTCTTGATGAAAAGATGGCGAATCCTATCAATGAAGGGAACAGGAAGGTGCTGATCTTCTCAGCATTCTCTGATACTGCAGAGTACCTTTATGATCAGGTGGCCAGCTACATGAAGACTCATTATGGTCTGGACACAGCGGTCATTACCGGAACTATCGATGGAAGAACGACTATAAAAGGATTGAAAGCAACGCTGAATAATGTGCTGACCTGCTTCTCACCGATATCCAAGAGCAGGGATGTTCTGATGCCGGGCAGTACAAAGGAAATCGATGTTCTGATCGCTACTGACTGTATTTCTGAAGGTCAGAACCTGCAGGACTGCGATTATCTGGTAAACTACGATATCCACTGGAATCCGGTGCGTATTATTCAGCGGTTTGGTCGTATCGACCGTATCGGCAGCAGAAACCAGTATATCCAGCTGGTAAACTTCTGGCCGGATATGACGCTGGATGACTATATCAACCTGAAATCTCGTGTCGAGACAAGGATGAAGATATCCGTCATGACTTCTACCGGTGATGATGACCTGATCAATCCGGAAGAGAAGGGCGATCTGGAATACAGAAAGCAGCAACTGAAGCGACTACAGGACGAGGTGGTGGATATCGAGGACATGTCTACAGGTATATCCATCATGGATCTGGGATTGAACGAATTCCGCCTGGATTTATTGGAATACATAAAGACGCATGAGGATCTGGCAAAGAAGCCAAAAGGACTGCATGCTGTGGTGCCGGCGACAGAAGAAAACCCGGAAGGTGTGATCTTCGTTCTACGGAATATCAACAACAATATCAATATTGATAATCAGAACCGGATTCATCCGTTCTATATGGTTTATATCGGAATCGATGGAGAGGTAGTCTGCGATTATCTGAATCCGAAGAAGCTCCTTGATACAGTTCGATTGCTTTGCCGTGGTAAATCTGAACCAGTATTGGAGCTTTGTGAGAAGTTTAATAAAGAAACAGATGATGGGCGTGACATGGAGGAAGTATCACAGCTTCTTTCAGATGCCATCAACTCCATCATTGACGTAAAGGAAGAAAGCGATATTGACAGTCTGTTCTCCGCAGGAGGTACTTCGGCGCTGATGTCTGAGATCAATGGACTGGATGATTTCGAGCTGATCTGCTTCCTGGTTGTGAAATGAGGTGCTGAAATTGATTGGTTTACCGAAAAGCACGGAGTTCAACCGGCGAATACCGAAGCAGAAGTTTTATGAGAACCTGACGGTATCGCCCACGCTGAAAAGATTCTTTGTTGATCAGATTAAGGTGATTTATTGGAGAAATAAGATTGCGGCTACCACTATGAACTTGGCAGCAGGCGAAGTGGTTACGGAGATTGAGGTCTTTGAAGTCAAGCTTAACGAATCGAAGCTTGATGAATCTGTTCTCCGCCAGATTGACAAAGAGATACCGTATCATATCATTTTCCTTCTGGAACACGATGGAAAGTATCAGGCGTGGACAGCATATAAAGAAGCAGCTGCTTCCGGTAATAATGCCTTTAAAGTGGGAACTTATTATCATACGGACTGGTTGGAAGAATCTGATCTGCCGCTGAAAATCGACGGCCTGAATGTCGATAAGGTTTATGAGAACTATGTTCGGCAGATTGCCGGGGATGCTTTACAGGCCGAAAAGCAGGAAAGCCTAAAAGATTCTGTCGAACGTGATAACCGTAGGCAAGAGTTGCAAAAACAGATTGTGGCTTTACAGCAGAAGGTTCGGAAAGAAAAACAATTAAACAAACAAATACAGCTCAATACGGAGCTGAAAAGGTTGAAAGCAGAATTAGAGGAACTTAAGGAGGGCAGAAGATGAAAGAATCGTGGATTATCCCTTGTAATGTGAAAGTGTTTGATGTTGTTGAGCATTTTAAATCTTCGGATACTATTTGCTGGAAAAGAGGGGCTGGTGAAAAAAACGGCGATACGGTTTACGTTTATATTGGCATACCGTATAAAGCAATAATGTATCGATGCATTGTTATTGATGATCATGTAAGCGAAGAAGAAATGAAAGAGCATACATATGCAACAAAAGGTAATTTAGGCGCAGGTTATCGGTATATGAAACTTCAAAAGGAAAAGGAGTTTGAGGAGCCAGTAGACTTGGCAACAATTAAAGATCTTGGAGTATACATGGTCAGAAAGCAGTCTCGTGTTGACCGAAAGGTTTTAGATTACCTTAACAATAAGGAACAAGCCGAGGAGGAAGCCTAAGATGGAGAAAATGAAAATGGAGACGGAAGAACAGTCCAAGAAGAATGTTGAGTTACTTGAAAAAGTATTTCCAAACTGCATAACAGAAGCTTTGGATGAAAATGGTCAGATTGTTAAGTCAGTAAATTTTGAACTTCTCAGACAGATGCTGTCGTCTACGGCTTTAGATACAAATGAATCATATGAATTTAGCTGGGTAGGGAAGAAAGCATGTATCGCAGAAGCCAACAGGAGAATTAGGAAAACTCTTCGCCCGATAATGGAAGACAGTGAAAACTGGGATACTACGGCTAATATTTATATTGAGGGTGACAATTTAGATGCACTGAAACTTTTGCAGGAGAGCTATCTTGGCGCTGTCAAGTTCATATATATTGATCCTCCTTACAATACAGGAAGTGACCGGTTTATTTATCCGGATCAATACGAGATGGATAAAGATGAATATGAAGACGAGATCGGCCTTTATGATGAAGATGGCAATAAGGTTTTTCAGGAAAATAGCAATAGTAACCCGCGTTATCATTCAAAATGGTGTTCAATGCTTTATCAGCGGTTGCTATTGGCACGGAATTTCCTTACTGAAGATGGAGCTATTTTTATCAGTATAGATGATAAAGAGCAAGAAAACCTGAAAAAAATGTGTGATGAGGTATTCGGAGCGAGTAATTTTATTGGCACGATTGTATGGCAACATAGTATTCAACCAAAAGGGTACCTTGGAACATTTTCTATACAACATAGTTATTTGATGATTTATTGCAAATCAATACAGTCCTTTAAACTTGGAAGCTTTGAAAGGACTGCAGAAGATAATAAAGCTTACTCTAACCCAGACAACGATCCAAATGGCCCTTGGAGAAGTGGAGATGTAAGGAATGCTTTATACAGACCTAACCTGATTTATGACATTATTTCACCAAGCGGAAAAGTTATCAAGCCTTGCCCAAATGGGTGGAGATGGAGTAAAGAAACTGTTGCTGAAAAAATTAAAACAGGAGAAATAATCTTTAGTGAAGATGAGACTCGAATCATAAGAAAGATTTACCTAAAGAACCTTGAAGGTCGTGCACCAGAGACTATTTGGTTTGGGAAAGATGCAGGAACAACCAGGGAAGGAGTTTCAGAGTTAAAAGCTCTTTTTGGAAGAGCACCTTTTGATACGCCCAAGCCTACAAAACTTATAGATAGGTGCCTGAAACTTGTAGATGACCCTGAGATGATTGTAATGGATTTCTTTTCGGGGAGTGCTACTACAGCAGATGCAGTCATGCAAAAAAATGCAAGTGATGGCGGAAATCGCAGATGGATAATGATTCAATTCCCTGAAGAAGTTGATGAAAACACAAATGCTTATAAGGACGGATTTAAGACAATCGCTGAGGTAGGTAAGGAGCGAATTAGAAGAGCCGGGAAGAAGATTAAAGACGATAATCCTATGATGACGCAGGATTTAGACACTGGTTTTAGAGTATTTAAGGTGGATGATTCCAATATGAACGATGTCTATTACTCGGCAGGGGATTATGCTCAGGATATGCTCTCGTTACTAGAATCAAATGTTAAAGCGGATCGATCGGATCTGGATCTATTATTTGGGTGCTTGTTGGAATGGGGCCTTCCGTTATCAATGCCTTATACTTCTGAGAAGGTAGATGGATGCACTGTGCATACCTATAATGATGGCGATCTTATTGCTTGCTTTGATGAAAATATACCTGATAGCGTAATTAGATTCATTGCAAAGCGCCAACCGCTTCGAGCTGTTTTCCGGGATGGAAGCTTTATCAACAGCCCTGCAAAGATAAATGTTACTGAGATCTTTAAAATGCTGGCACCAGACACAAGGGTAAAAGTAATCTAAGGAGGCCTTCGGATGAGAATTCAATACAAGCATCAAAAATTCCAATCGGATGCCGCCAAGGCCGTGGTTGATGTTTTTGCTGGGCAACCATATTTAACGCCTACATATATGATGGACCGTGGATCCGGTTATATTCAGCAAAGTCTTACGGATGAAGAAGATTATACCGGTTGGAGCAATCATAGAATTATTCCAGAACTAAACGATCAATTAATTCTGGAACATTTGCAAAAAATACAGAGAACAAATCAAATAGCACCTTCAAATAAGCTGGAAGGTAGGAGCAGCGGTTTTAATCTTACAATTGAGATGGAGACCGGTGTTGGTAAAACATATACCTATATCAAGACGATGTATGAGCTTAATAGAGCATATGGCTGGAGTAAGTTCATCATTGTTGTGCCGAGTATTGCCATCCGTGAAGGTGTATATAAGTCATTTGAAATGACACAGGGGCATTTTGCAGAAGAGTATGGAAAGAAGATTCGATTCTTCATTTATAACTCCACTCAGCTGACTGAGATTGACCGTTTTGCATCGGACAGCTCCATCAATGTAATGATTATCAATTCCCAGGCTTTCAATGCTAAGGGAAAAGATGCCAGAAGAATATATATGAAGCTGGATGAGTTCCGTTCACGCAGACCGATTGATATCATTGCGAAGACCAATCCGATTCTGATCATTGATGAGCCTCAGTCTGTGGAGGGTAAGCAGACGAAGGAAAATCTGAAGCAGTTTAATCCGATGATTACGCTGCGTTATTCGGCTACGCATAAGAGCGATAGTATCTATAACATGGTCTATCGTTTGGATGCAATGGAGGCGTACAACAAGAGGCTGGTAAAAAAGATTGCTGTTAAGGGCATTACGGAGACCGGAAGTACTGCAACAGACAGTTACCTGTATCTTGAAAGCATCAACCTGTCGAAGGGCAATCCGACTGCTACGCTTCAATTTGAAGTAAAGATGGCAAGCGGAGCTCCGAAGAAAAAGAGCAGGATCGTCACCGAAGGTGATAATCTATATGATTACTCTAATGGCCTGGAAGAGTATAAGAATGGCTTTGTGGTAAGCCGCATAGATGGCCGTGATGATTCTGTAGAGTTTATTAATGGCATCAAGATATATGCCGGAGATGTTGTCGGTGCGGTCGATGAGGATCAGCTTCGCAGGATCCAGATTCGAGAAACAATCCTGTCACATCTGCAGCGTGAGCGTCAGTTGTTCTATAAGGGAATCAAGGTGCTGTCGCTGTTCTTCATTGATGAAGTGGCAAACTACCGCGAATATGATGCAGCAAACCAGCCGGTCAACGGAAAATATGCTGTTATGTTTGAGGAAGAGTATGAGGATATTCTGAACAATATGCAGCTTTCTCTGGGAGAAGATGATTATATCAAGTATCTGCAGTCTATTCCTGCTAGCAAGACACATGCCGGATATTTCTCTGTGGACGGCAAGGGTAAGATGATCAACTCCAAGGTACGAAGAAAAGAAACGACTTCGGATGATGTCAGCGCATACGAGCTGATCATGAAGAATAAAGAATTGCTTTTGGATCGCGATCCGAAGAAGTCCCCGGTACGCTTCATCTTCTCACATTCCGCTCTGCGTGAAGGATGGGATAATCCGAATGTTTTCCAGATTTGCACACTGAAGCAGAGCAGCAGCGATGTCCGCAAGCGCCAAGAAGTAGGTCGTGGACTTCGTCTTTGTGTCAATCAGAACGGTGAGCGTATGGATGTTAATGCTCTGGGCAACGACGTTCATAATGTGAATGTACTTACCGTTATTGCCAGTGAAAGCTACGATTCCTTTGCGAAAGGCTTGCAGACTGAAATGGCAGAGGCTGTTGCTGATAGGCCGAAGGCGGTCACCAGAGATCTATTTGTCGATAAACTGGTTAAGGATGATCAGGGCAATGAATTCCTGATCACAAGTGACGTGGCATCTGCTATCCATTATGATCTAATCGTAAATGGATACATCAATAAGCTGGGAGAGCTTACTGATAAGTACTATGAAGATAAAGCGAACGGAGAAATCAAGATTGCAGAAGAAGCGAAAGATATTGCTTCAGGAGTAATTGAGATCATCGATTCTATCTATGACAGTAAGGCAATGAAGCCGGAGAATGCCCGTGGCAATAATGTTGAGCTGCAGGTGGACGATGAAAAGCTGAACAGCAAGGAATTTAAGGCTTTGTGGTCAAAGATCAATGCCAAGTCTGTTTATGTAGTGGATTTTGATACAGATGAGTTGATCCGGAAGTCAATTGCATCGCTGGATTCTAAGCTGCGTGTCGCAAAGATCTATTTCAAAGTAGAGACGGGAGCGATGGACTCCATCAATTCCAAGGAAGACCTGATTGCCGGGGCTTCGTTTGTGAAGGAAGAGTCCGGAAGCTATGGCGTGTCTGTGGCAGCCAACTCCAATGTGAAATATGATCTGATTGGGAAACTGGTGGATGAGACCGGGCTTACACGTAAGGCGATTATAGCTATACTGCAGGGGATCCAGCCGTATGTATTCAATCAGTTCAAAGATAATCCGGAGGAATTTATCACGAAGGCAGCACAGCTGATCAATGATCAGAAAGCGACTGCTATCATAGAGCATATTACCTATGATGTGCTGGATGAGCAGTATGGTACGGATATCTTTACGGATCCGACAATCAAGGGCAAGCTGGGTGTCAACGCGATGAAGGCCAAGAAGCATCTGTATGATCACATCGTATATGATTCATCTAATGAGCGTGATTTTGCTACCGATCTGGATACCAACACGGATGTTGCAGTATATGTGAAGCTGCCTGACGGGTTCTATATTTCAACGCCGGTCGGACATTACAATCCGGACTGGGCGATTGCTTTCTATGAAGGCAGCGTGAAGCATATTTACTTTGTAGCAGAGACAAAGGGATCTATGAATTCCATGCAGCTGAGGCTGATTGAAGAGTCGAAGATCCATTGTGCGCGAGAGCACTTTAAGGCCATCTCCAACGGCAATGTTGTCTACGATGTGGTGGACAGCTATACGTCGCTGATGGAGAAGGTTATGAAATAAGTACTGAAGGAGGTAGATGCTATGCCGCAGCATATATCAGTTCGTGTACCATGGCATGATCATGGTTGGGATGGCACGGTATGTACATCACCTGAATATAACACGTCGTGCTTAAGGCTTAAAAACATATTTGAGAATAAGGACGATGTGAAAGAATGTGCTATTTGCGGTCAGTGTATGGCAGGAGCAGAAGAACAACTCCCTTGCATAAGCGAGGGAGCAGCTTTTATGTCATCCGTCGGGCTGCATAAAGAACAGATACATCCGTATAAGAAGAATAATCCAAACACGCATGGCCATTTTATGCCAACAGATGTTGTGTATCCACCGTTTTCTCTTCCGGGAAGACCATACAGATGGATGAGAAAAGAAATCGTCACGGGTAATAAAAACACGGTTGGCCTAAAAGATATATACGGAATAGATTATGATCCGTCAATAGAGCCAACTTTTGAGTGGATGAAGAACAATCAAGAGGGGTGGGTTCAGGAAGCAGATAATCACAGAGCAATTTTTGATGAATTTTATCGTGATGTTGAACGCGATAAATCATTGTGTGTAATCTATGCTAAGCAGGTTCCTTTTGTCGAAGACAGCAGAAGGGTTGTTTTGGGCATGGGGCATATTACAAACATAATTCCGGCTGTTGAACATCGCCATAACGGGCAAGGAAAACTTCGCTCAATGACATGGGAAACGATGCTCTGCCATAGTATAAGGGATGATCATAAAGATGGCTTTATAATTCCATATCAAAGAATGTTGGAATATGCAGAGGAACATGAGGATTTTGATTTTTCATCAATCGTCGTGTTTAACCCGGATGATGCTTTTGAAGAATTCTCTTTTGCGACAGAACATATAACACATGATGCAATGATTGATGTGATTCAAAGCTGCATCAAATCATTCCGAATAATCAATGAGTGTTTGGGCGGCTATGCTGATGTGCTTGCATGGCTTAATGCAAGATTAGCTGAAGTTTGGGAAGATAGAGGTGCTTTCCCAGGATTAGGAGAAATGCTTTGCGCTCTGGGTGTGCCCTTGGGCGTAGTGATTGCTAAAGAAGTCCGAAACCAATATAAAGAAGATGAAGGCGATTTTTGGAAGTACATAGATAGTATTTTTGATCAGCCCAATAATTACTTGGATGAATCATTAAGCAAAGGTATATCTCCTATTATTCAAGCTGCATGGAAGAAAATGAAGCCAGACAGAAAGAGTCTTTTTAAGCTTCTGTCGAGGTTTGCCTTGACTTTGCTCCAGGCTTCAACTTTGTTTGATTTGAGTGCAAGAGAAAAAGCGGGGATTATTTGCTCAGATAATGAAATTGTAGAGAATCCATATATTATTTACGAAAAAACACGGCTGCTGAATGCTGATTTGGTTATCTCTGTTAAGCGAGTAGACAGGGCTATATTTCCTGTGCCAGAGATAATATCTAAATATCCGATAGAGGCACCTTCTGCACTAACTTCAGATAATGACTGGAGAAGAGTGCGTGCTATGGCCGTTGACACGATGGAGAAGGCAGCACTTGAAGGTCACACTATTATGCCGTGCACAATGCTGATAGATAGGATTAAAGCACTTGTGCTGGAACCGGAGTGTACAGTAACGAGTGACATCATGGACGCTATTGATCCTCTTCTTCGTTCCGAACTAATACGCCGTGAAATGAAGGACGGAACTGAATACTATAAGATGGTCAGAATGAATGAATTTGATCAAATTATAGAAAAGCGTATTAGTAGGAGGCTTAGGGCTCCTAAAATAAGCGTCAATGCAGATTGGAGATCTATTCTTGATAAATTCCTTAAGAGTCAAGGATTTTCTGATTCAAAGCTTACAGAGGATGAGGAAAGAGCACGAACAGAGAAGGCAGCGGTTTTAAAAGTATTGGCTGAATCAAGAATATCGGTGCTTATCGGAGATGCAGGGACAGGAAAGACGACTGTTCTAGCTTCTTTATGTACGGAGGACTCGATAAGAGCTGGTGGGGCATTACTGCTTGCTCCCACAGGAAAAGCTACAGTTCGCCTAATGGAAAGCATGGGCAACTTGGCAGATGAATTTGATTCTATGAATGTTGCTCAATTTTTGGCTCGAAACGGAGGTTTCGACTGGAGCAGCATGCGATATAGAACTTGCAAAGCAGTAAAAACAACAATTCCCAAAACTGTGATCATTGATGAGTCTTCCATGCTCACTGAAGAAATGTTTGGCGCCTTGATGAGTGCGTTGACCGGAGCCGAGAGAATCATTTTTGTTGGAGATCCTAATCAGCTTCCACCCATTGGAGCGGGCAGGCCATTTGTGGATCTGGTGGAACTTTTACGTATGGAGCTTCATCCTGGAGTATTTCCGAAGGTGTGCAACTGTTATGGAGAACTAACAGTAAACAGAAGACAGCAATCAGATACAGAACGAATGGACGTTGAGTTATCAAGGTTATATACAAGTACCGAAAACCCATCTGATGAAAATATTATCAGTGAGATTAAACTTGGAAAGCAGCAGAATATAGCATTCAAAAAGTGGGAGACCAGAGAAGAACTGGAGAGCGAAATCTTCAGCGTATTAAATGAGGTTGTTGCTGCTGACGGATTCGATGAACAGGATTCATTTGATATTTCTCTTGGTGGCGTGGTTACGAAAAATGGTACATATTTTAATCGTGGTATAGCTAAAAACGCTGAAAAATGGCAGATGCTTGCTCCTGTGAGAAATGATGCTCAGGGGGTGATGAATATCAACCATCTTGTTCATATGCGTTACAGAGAGGAATTAACTGCATTAGCCAAGCGCGATAGGTATAAAAAGATTGCTAAACCTTTTGGACCAGAAGGAATAATCTATGGTGATAAGGTAATCAATATTGTCAATCACAGAAGACCAGCATGGCCAGATGGTGGCAGAAATTATATTGCTAACGGTGAGATTGGAATTGCTTGCGGGGCGTTTGGAAAGCAGCATGATTTTTTGAATGTAGAATTCTCATCGCAAACAGATTACAGTTATTCTTATACAGCAAACGAATTCGGGGAAGATTCGGATATCATCCTTGAATTGGCATATGCCCTTACTGTTCATAAATCTCAGGGAAGCCAATTTGATACAGTTATACTTGTAATTGCTGAACCTTGCCGGATCCTTTCAAGGGAAATGTTATATACAGCACTAACAAGGCAGAAGAATAAGATTTATATTCTGTATAATAAGGATCCAATTGAGCTGATGAAGTACTCTTATGTATCGCACTCTGATATTGTAAAGCGGTTTACGGATTTGTTTGCAGATGTTTTTCCGGATTATAAGCCTCAAATAGTTGAGAATGACGGAGCATTTTATGAAGACAAACTTATCCATAGGACTGCAAGAGGTGAAATGGTAAGGAGTAAATCCGAGGTAATTATTGCCAATGCCTTATTCTATAATGATATTCCCTATGTATATGAACCTGATTTTGAAGTTGAAGGGCATGTAAAAAAGCCTGACTTCATGATCGAGGATGCGGATTTAGGTATTACCTGGTACTGGGAACATTGTGGTATGATGGATGATCCAAAGTACAAGAAGAGATGGCTTGATAAAAAGGCTTTGTATAAAAAGAACGGTATTGAAGAAGGGAAAAATCTAATTGTTACCGAAGACAAGAACGGAAGCATAGATTCGGAAGAAGTACAGAAGATAATAGATGACCTTTTTAAGTAAGGACAGTTTTAGAAATGGCGGCTTACCAGAAGTTCCGGTAAGCCGCTATTTTTTTCAGTCTTTTTTGTAAAAATTGGTTTCGTAGCCGTCGGCGCGGAGCAGGATGTCCGGCATCCAGTCCGGAGATCTTCCCATCTGTTTGCAGATGACATTCAGATCAACAGCAGGGCTGCATTCGATGATAAGCTCATCATGAACGTGACCGACGATGAAGCAGTGCCGGAGAGTTTTCATGGCGTAGCAGAGGATGTCGCGGCTGACAGCTTGGACGATGTTCTCCACGAACTTCGGGCCGTAGGATTCGATGCGTTCCCATTTCTTTGTAGATCCGACTCCTTCGTAGGTGACAGACTCTCCACCATACTGGTTTTCTCCAATACGAGGTTTTACGTAGGAGAGCAGGCGGCCTGACGGAAGCTTGATAAAAAGCATGCCGCTTTTATAAAAGAAGCGGATTCCGCGCACTTCAGTCTGGATGCGCTGCGTGATCGTAGTTTTGACCGCACGGTCGATGTCCCACCAGAAAGCGGTGATCATTGGGTTGGAGTTCCGCCAGGAGGTGACCAGCGGCTGCAGTTCCTCTTCGGTCAGTCCCATTTCCAAGGCTCCCATTGATTTCAGTGCTCCGACACTGCCGCCATAACCGAGAGCCAATTCTGCGATTTTACCCTTCTGACGGAGATGACCGTTGATCCCATGCTTTTCAACCGGAACACCAAACATTTGACTGGCTGAGGCACAGTAGATATCTTTGCCTTCTGCGAATACCTTGGAGCGCCAGGTCTCACCGGCAAGGTAGGCCAGCACTCTGGCTTCGATGGCGGAGAAGTCGCTGACGATGAACTTATATCCGGGACGGGGCACGAAGGCTGTTCGGATCAGCTGTGACAGTGTGTCCGGGATATCATCATAGAGCAGCTGTAGGGTATCGTAATCGCCGGCTTTCACAATGGTTCTGGCCTCTGCGAGATCCGGCATGTGGTTCTGCGGAAGGTTCTGTAACTGGATCAGTCTGCCTGCCCATCTGCCGGAGCGGTTGGCTCCATAGAACTGAAACATACCGTGGGCTCTGCCGTCCTTGCAGACAGCATTCTGCATAGCCTGATATTTCTTTACAGAGGATTTTGCAAGCTGCAGGCGGAGCCGGAGCGCTTCTTCCACCTGACCGTTGGTATCATCGATCAGCTTTGTCACATCTTTCTTTCCGAGGGATTCTGCTTCCACGCCATTCTCAGAGAGCCAGGCCTTCATCTGAACCACACTGTTCGGATTCTCTACGCCGGTGATATCTTGCATGGTTTCGGAGAGGGTAGCTTTGGACCGTTCATCAAAGGTGATGGCGTTTTCCACCACATCCATATCCAGAGCGATACCTCTGTCGTTGATCTCCTGATCGAGATGGTATTCATCCCAGATGAAGTCCGGAACAGGATATTTCGACAGGCGCTTCTGTATCGCCATTTCCACTTCCACATCACGTTTATTGTAGGATTTGAAGAGTGACCATTTCTCCGGATCATGTTCCGGAAGGTTCCGTGTCCGTCCGCCATTGCTTTTGGTTGGCTTGCAGGGGCTGCAGAAGTAGCGGATCAGGTCTTTGCCTTCCTTCAGCTTCTGATCCTGCAGCTTTAGGACGGCCCCGACACCTTCCAGAGAGAGCGGCAGTCCCATATAGGCTGACCAGATCATGGTACATTTCCAGGATGCCGGATCCAGATACTGGCCGGCAGGATCTTCTGGGATACTGTAACCGGCGAAGTATTCCGGATGATGCTTCTTCAGCCAGTTGGAGAGACAGATGCGTTCAAAGGAAGCGTTGAAAGCCCACTTGGTTACATTCTCATCAGATAATGCTGCAAGGATCTCTTCCGGGATAGTGTCACCGCAGGCAAGATCATATACCTTGGCGGGTCCGCCATCCACTGAGACTCCGAAGAGCAGTATCTCAAATTCATCAGACTCAGCGTACTTGTAAGCTCCGCATTTGGTGATATTCACGTCGCTGTAAGTCTCTAAGTCGATTGACATTTCTTTCATCATCATTGTCCTTTCCATGAAAAGAGAAGCGGCAGATCATACCTGCCGCCTCCCGTCTGCTTAACGTCTGTCTTCCAGCATTTTCTGGTATCTGAGCTCTGCTTCCTTGCGTTCCAGCTCATCCTTTGCCTTCTTGCGTTCATATTCTTCCTTGTCCTGCTGCTTGATCTGAAGCATAAAGCGGATGCCGTAGATAACGCCGATCAGGAAAGCCAGGATAAGGCCGCAGCTGAAGATGTTACCGATAAGAGTTACTACACTGTTTGCAAATTCCATGATTATTACCTCATTCTTTCTTTAGATTGTCGCAGGCAGCGGCGGCATTGCCGCCACCTGCATTGGTTGTCAGGTTAGTCGAGGAAATCATCCTCATCGTCTGCCGTTGCAAAGTCATCCTCAGCTCTGGACTTGCCGCCGAGAGGTTCACCGTCGCGGATCTTCTGAAGGTTGTTCAGACCGCAGGCGATACCCTTGTTGCCGTTGCTGTTGAAGGCGTACAGGTTGATGCTGGCTCTGCCGTACACGCCGGAGTAGACTGCAGAACGTTCCAGGATCGGCTGTCTGTCCGCATCCACGATGCCGGGAGCTGTTGCGCTGTTGGCGTTGATGAAGTAGGCGTTCTTGTAAGCCTCATCGTCGGGTCTCTCCAGATCGCCGTCACGGAGCGGTGTCTTGATAGCGGAGAGGGCAGGAACGGACTTGCCGTTGCCCTTCAGCTTGCTCTGACCTTCCTCATAGGCTGCCTGAATGGCTGCCTTGATCTTTGCTACCGTAGCGGTATCGGACTTCGGAATGATGAGCGATACGCTGTACTTCGGAGCGCCGCCGTTGATGCTCTTCGGATCCCAGACATTCGCATAGCTCCATCTGGTGTTTACGCCTGTGATTACCTTTGTCGGAATTGTTACTTTGTTTGCCATGATTTTTTCCTCCTTATTCTTCGCTAAAATCATCTTTGGCTGTGTTCAGTGCCGGTCGTTTGTCTGACTCCGGCACAAGTGTCGGTTTGCCCTGCGGCTTTGTGATGAAGCCGGACAGGAGTTCGTTGAACTTCTTCTTACCGAGAAGAGAAGTCATTGCTGTGATTCCCAGAAGCTTCTTTTCATAAGGATCGAAGCCTGCAGCTTCCACCGTGGATGCGACTACATTCTCATCGGAGTATTTGCGGTTCGATTTGCCTTCTACGACTTTGAAGCCGGGATACTCTACGCCGCTGAGTGCCTGCTGGAGTGCGTATTCCTTGATGTCATTTGCCCAGGCGACCAGATCGTCGATCCGGGGAAGGATGGCAGCGATCTCTGCTTCATCCAGGTTGGGCGGCATCTCGAAGTCATACTGTGCGAGTTCCAGGTTGTGTTCGGCACGCTTGCGGCAGGTCGCTTTTGCTTTGCAGAACTGGCAGTGGTCTCCGGCATGGAATTCACCTTCGCCGTTGTAGGCCAGAGCTGCGGTAGGCTTTAAGACTTCCTCAGCCCATTTCATCAGATCGTTTCGGCTGATCTCATAGGTGCTGATGTTGTCCCGGCGGGGTTGGAAGATCGTCATGCGTATGGTCTGGATGCTGTAGAGATATTCATATGTATCCAGAGCGCCTAAGGCGTAACACATCATCTGCGGATTCTCTTCGGCATCCACCAGGACACCGAGACCGTATTTGAAGTCGATGATATGCAGCACATCGTCCGCGATGATTACGCAGTCGCCGGTTCCGAAGCCTTCCGGTACCCACTTGGAGAAGTCCAGCTTTTCTTCGATCAGGATCAGCGGGTCGGAGCAGTGTGTCTTTGCTTCTTCAATCTGCTCTGCGACGTAGGCTGCATACTGATCGGTACAGTCGTCCATCTCCGTATCGAACCAGGTCAGGTTCTCTGTCGGATCTTCAGGATTCCTTCCCAGAAGCTTCTCCACCTTGTATTCGCAGAGGGCGTGTGCATCGGTTCCCTGCTGGGCGTAAGGACTGCCGCTATCATTGATACCGGCACACAGCTTTGCGCTGGGCGGGCAGGCGAGCCATCTGTGGCTTGCGGAGGCGGAAAGATACGCATGCTTAGGCATCAGTTAATCCTTCCACCTCTTTGACAAGTGCCGCATAGTCCTTCGGATCCACATTGGTAAGGCTGCCTCCGTTGCCGTACTTCTGAACGATCGCTTTGACATCTGCCTTGAAGCGGCCTTCTGCTTCATTTGCTTTCTTTGCGAGGATCCCTCTGACTTCTTCCTTGGAATACTGCTTGTCGGCAGGTGCTTCCGCAGGAGCGGGATCCTGTTTCTTTGCCTTCTTCTCAGGCTTTGCCGGGGCTGCTTCTTCGGTTCCGGAATAGAATTCCTTCAAAGCTCTGCCGGTCTCTGCCAGGGTTTCTCCACAGCTGATCAGGTTGTCGATCATGGCGGAGAGTTCACTCATTTTGCTCATGTTGGCTTTCTCCCTTCTGTTCATTCTGTAGTTTTCTTGCGAGCCGCTTGGCTACGACGCTGATGGCGATCAGAACATCGATGATTTCTTCGTCCGTTCCGTCGAGTCCGGCGGTTTTTTCAATGGATTCTTTCTGCATCTGCAGCACCTCTCTTTCCGAAAGGGTTCTCCCTTTCCAGCTATGTAAGGACAGTTGCCTGGGATTTGACCGGAATGATTTTTGCCTTTTTCGTTGTCCGATTTTCCTTCCCTGCTATGTATGGACAGTTCGATGTGAAATGACCGGATGAAAAAGGGGACTTGTTTTCGCTTATAAAAAGGAAGCAAAAGAAAGTCACCAGAGTATCCGGTCATTTGAAGGAAAACTGTCCTTACCAAGCTGGAAGAAGTATGTCTTCACATTTTTAGAAAGCGAGGTAAAGCGATGCGATTAGTTTTGCAGACGGCCAATGTGGTCTCAGACGCGAAGAACTGCCTGTACCCGAACCGGGTGGAAGCAGGAAACGCAGCGGAACTGCAGGAAGCCATCGAGAAGGATCATGTGTGCGGTGAATATAAGAAGAACTACCGCAGCAAGGAAAACTTCATCCGTTCCAATGTGGCGGTCATGGACTGTGACAATGATCACTCCGAGGATCCGGAAGAATGGATCACGCCGGAGAAGATGGAAGAGCTGTTCGGGGATTTTTCCTATGCAATAGCGTTCAGCCGCAACCACATGAAGGTGAAGGACGGCAAGTCCGAGAGACCGAGATTCCATGTTTATTTCCAAATCGAAGAGATTACAGATGAGAAGGTATACGCCGGATTGAAGATCGCCATCCAGAAGCAGTACACGTTTTTCGATGACAATGCGCTGGATGCGGCAAGATTCATTTTCGGCGCGGATACCGGAGAAGTGATCTGGCATGAAGGCTGGATGACGATTGATGAGGAGATCAGCCCGGTCGTGGAGACGGATGAACCTGAGAGGCAGGAAGGCACAAGTTCCGGTCCAATCCTTCAGGGAAGCCGCAATAACACCATGAGCCGGTTCGCGTCCAGGATCCTGAAGAGGTACGGCGATACGGAAAAGGCTCATGTGGCATTCATGGAACATGCGGAGAAATGCGATCCTCCGCTTCCGGAGGCAGAGCTGAATACCATCTGGAACAGTGCTGTGAGGTTCTTCAATAAGAAGATTTCTTCCGCTGACGGGTATGTTCCGCCGGATCAGTACAATGCCGATTTCAGCGACGCGTCCCTGAAGCCGGAGGACTATTCGGATATCGGACAGGCGAAAGTGCTGGTGCAGGAATATGGCAGTGAGCTCAGGTTCTCAGCGGCTACGGATTATCTCAGATATGATGGCGAACGCTGGGTGGAGGATGTGCAGCTGGCCATCGGTGCTATCGAAGAGTTCCTTGACCTGCAGTTGGTAGATGCTCAGCAGGATAAGGAAGATGCGGAGAAGGCTCTGGTCGATGCCGGGATACCGGAACCGATCGTAAAGAACGGATCGAAAGCTGTTGCTAAGGAAGTCACGCCGGATCAGATGCCGCTTCTGTATGCGCTCATGGCAGCGGAGACTTATCTGAAGTTTGTGCTGAAGAGGCGTGATTACAAGTACATCATTTCCACAGGGAATGCTGCGAAGCCGATGATCGGGATCGACGTGAATGACCTGGACAAGAATGAGTTCCTGATCAATACGCCTGTTGCCACCTATGACCTGAAAAAAGGCCTGACCGGGGAGCAGCCACATGATCCGAGAGACCTGATCACAAAGATCACGACTTGTGCTCCCGGTGAGGACGGGAAGCAGCTTTGGCTGGATGCCCTGAAGCTTTTCTTCTGTAAGGATCAGCAGCTGATCGATTATGTGCAGTTGGTGGTCGGAATGGCGGCGATCGGGAAGGTCTATCAGGAGCACATGATCATTGCCTATGGTGGAGGTGCCAACGGTAAATCGACTTTCTGGAACACAATCTTCAGAGTCCTGGGCGATTACGCCGGGAAGTTGTCTGCGGAAGCCCTGACCATGAACTGCAAGAGGAATATCAAGCCTGAGATGGCGGAGCTGAAAGGCCGCAGGCTCATCATCTCTTCTGAGATGGAGGAAGGTATGAGGCTGAATACGGCGACAGTGAAGCAGCTTTGCTCTACGGATGAGATCCAGGCGGAAAAGAAGTATAAGGCTCCGTTCCATTTTGTTCCGTCACATACGCTGGTGCTGTACACGAACCATCTGCCGAAGGTGGGTGCCAATGATGATGGTATCTGGAGAAGGCTGATCGTGATTCCCTTCAATGCGAAGATCACCGGGAAGAATGACATCAAGAATTATGCGGATTACCTGTATGACCACGCCGGTTCCTTCATCATGAGCTGGATTATTGAAGGGGCGAAGATGGCAGTGGAGATGGATTTCAAGGTGCCGCTGCCGAAGGTCGTGGTGGATGCGATTGAGGCATATCGCGAGGACAACGACTGGATGGGACATTTCCTGGCGGATTGCTGTGACATCGATAAAGATGCTTCGGAGAAGTCCGGGGAACTGTATCAGGCATACAGGGCGTACTGCCTGCAGAATGGTGAATTTACCAGAAGCACAACTGACTTCTATTCAGCGATCGAAAAGGCAGGTTTTGTCAGACGCAAGACACGCTCCGGAATTATGGTTCATGGCCTGAGCCTGAAGGAAGGACAGGACTTCCTGGACTGATGTGCAGGTCATGCAGGTCGATAGAGTAACTGTTTTCAGATTGGTGAACTATCAGAAACATTGATTTTAAGCCATTGTGCAGGTCGTGAAGGTCTACTACTAAAAGTCCTATAAGAGAGTTTTTTGAAAATGTCTTAAAGGGAGTTTACGGGATGACTTTCACGACCTGCACACTTGAAAACTTTGATGGAGGTTAGCGATGCGTGAAAAAGTCATAGAGCAGAAGTTGGTCGCTGAGGTTAAAAAGCGCGGCGGTATCTGTCCGAAGTGGGTGTCCCCAGGATTTGATGGGATGCCCGACCGGATCGTCTTACTGCCGGGCAGGCACTTCGGACTGGTGGAGGTCAAGGCTCCGGGCGAACGTCCAAGACCGTTGCAGGTTTCACGGCATCGGCTTCTGATGAGATTAGGCTTCCGGGTTTATGTACTAGATGATCCGGAGCAGATTGGAGGAATTCTGGATGAAATACAATCCACATGATTATCAGATATATGCGATCAATTTCATAAAGGAGCATCCCATAGCGGCAATCCTGCTGGACATGGGAATGGGCAAGACCAGTATCGTGCTGGCAGCACTGAATGATCTGATGTTTGACAGCTTCGAGGTGACGAAGGTGCTGATCATCGCGCCGCTTCGTGTGGCAAAGCATACCTGGTCTGCGGAAATACAGAAATGGGATCAGCTGCGTGGGCTTCGATATTCCATAGCGGTCGGTACGGCGGCAGAGAGGATGAAAGCACTTCAGGCAGATGCGGACATTTACATTATCAACAGGGAGAACGTTCCCTGGCTGATTGAGAAAAGCGGAATGCCATTTGACTACGATATGGTGGTGATCGATGAGCTGTCATCCTTCAAGAACTGGCAGGCGAAGAGGTTCAAGGCGCTCATGAAGGTAAGGCCGAGAGTAAAAAGGATTGTGGGCTTGACCGGCACTCCTTCCAGCAATGGATTGATGGATCTCTTTGCAGAATACAAGGTTCTGGATATGGGAGAGAGACTTGGAAGGTTTATCAGCCAGTACAGGGTCGAGTACTTTGTGCCGGATCAGACGAACGGTCCGATTGTTTACAGCTACAGGCTCGGGAAGGGTGCTGATAAGAGAATCTATGACAGGATCTCCGATATCACGATTTCCATGAAGGGAACCGACCACCTGCAGATGCCGGAGCTGGTGAATTCCAAATATCCGGTATATCTGGATGCGGATGAGCGTGAGAAGTATGAGGCGATGGCCAGCGACCTGGTGATCAATCTTCCGGGTGGTGAAGTGACAGCTGCCAATGCAGCGACGCTTTCCGGGAAGCTGACACAGATGGCGAATGGTGCTGTCTATTCCGATGCCGGCGGTATCGAGTTCATTCACGATAAGAAGCTGGATGCTCTGGAGGATATCATCGAGGCGGCAAATGGCAAGAGTATTCTTGTGGCGTATTGGTACAAGCACGATCTCACACGGATTATCGAAAGGTTGGATGCCCTGGGTGTGAATTATGGAAAGCTGGATTCGGATCAGAGCATCGAAGACTGGAATGCAGGAAGACTGGAGGTAGGACTGATACATCCGGCTTCTGCTGGTCACGGACTGAATCTTCAGAGCGGCGGCAATACGTTGGTGTGGTTCGGCATGATCTGGAGTCTGGAGCTTTATCAGCAGACGGTGGCCAGGCTTTGGAGACAGGGTCAGGAATCCGGAACAGTCGTGGTGCAGCATATTATTACAGCTGATTCGATTGATGAGCGAATCATGAAGGCACTTCACGCAAAGAGCAATACGCAGGCCAGACTGATCGATGCCGTGAAAGCGGAGGTAAGTGCCTATGGCAGGAAATAAAAATCTGGCAGAGGATCCGTATGAACGATTGGCGAATACAATCATTCTGCAGGCAGTCGCTGATTACAGGGTGGCACTTAAGAAGATTAAGGCGCATCCGAAGGATCGAAAAGCAATAGATGAGGCTTTGGAGATCGAGCGGTTCTTCCGTTCCGGCTGGTACAGTCAGCTGACAAGCGTTGACGGAGATTATCTGATCAAGAGGCTTCAGGACGAAGTGAGACAATCAGAGTCAATCCGAGGGAGAAAAAATAAATCCAATCGGAGGTAGCTTATGAACAGATATCAGCAGGAAGCCAAGAAATATTTATCACAGGCTTTCGGTTTGAACCAGCGGATCGAGAGCAAGCTGGGACAGATCGAAGATCTTCATGATCTGGCCACCAAAGCAACGGTGACATATTCGGATATGCCGAAGAGCCCGAACAGGGATGGCTCCAGAATGGAAGATGCTATTATCAAGATCATTGACCTGGAGAATGAGATCAATCAGGATATGATGAAGCTTGTAGAGCTGAAGAAGGATATTATCCGCAGGATCAAAGCAGTGGAGAGTGCGGAGCTTCAGACAATACTGGAACTGCGGTACCTGTCCTATATGAGATGGGAAGAGATCGCCATTGAGCTGGGGTACGGAATTGACAATGTGTTCCGCCTTCACAGGAATGCCCTGGATGAAATAACGATTCCGGAAACAATACAGTAAAATCAAGTTCGATACAGTAGGCCTATGTGATAATGTTAAACTGGCAAAAGCGAAAGATGAGAGAGCCGTTGCGGAGCAAAATACCGTGGCGGCTTTTTCTATGGGAAAGAAGGTGGAACGATGCCAAGGAAACCGAAGCATCCATGCTCTTATCCCGGATGCCCGAAGCTGACAGGCAAAAGATTCTGTGAAGAGCATGAGAAGCTGAGCAACAGTCACTATGAGAAGTACGGCAGAGATAAAGCTGCGAAGAAAAGGTATGGTCGAGCATGGAAGAGGATCCGTGACAAGTATGCTGCGGAGCATCCATTCTGTGAGCTGTGTTTTGAACGTGGAATTATCGTGCCGACTGAAGAGATCCACCACAAGCTGCCTCTGAGTGAAGGTGGTACGCACGATCGTAGTAACCTGATCGCACTGTGCAAGTCGTGTCACTCAACCATACACGCGAAGAGAGGGGACTATTGGGGAAACCATCGCGGGTAGGGGCGGGTGAAATCTCTACAGGTATGGCTCCCAGGGAACGGCGCGGGGGTCACGCGTGCAAAATCGCGAAATGAAAAGTGAAATTTGGAAGGAAGGAGGGCGATGCTCTATGGCTGGAAGAAAGCCAAAGCCTACAGCAGTGAAAAAGCTGGAAGGCAATCCGGGAAAGAGAAAACTGAACACAAAAGAACCGAATCCGGGTAAGGGAATGCCCGATTGTCCTGCATGGTTATTACCGGAAGCGAAGACAGAATGGATCCGGTTATCGGAAAAACTGAACCAGATGGGTGTGCTGACAGAGATCGACCGGTCTGCTTTTGCAGCCTATTGTCAGTCCTACGCCAGATGGAAAGAGGCTCAGGAGCATATCAATTCCGAGGGTGCTACATATGAAACGGAGAACGGAATGCAGAGACCGAATCCGTGGGTTGCGATCTGTAACACGGAGCAGAGACTTATGATGCAGGCGGCATCTGAGTTTGGGCTGACTCCATCTGCCAGATCGAGGATCATGGCGGCATCCGGTGTCGATAAAGATGAAGAAGATGAGATGGAGGCATTACTTGGGGGTGAGGCTTAATGGCGGAGAGAAGACCTGCGGGTTATCCGAAGCTGAAGAATTATAAGCCGTCAAGATTTATGCTTCCGACATCTCATTATGATAAAGCGAAGGCTGACAGGGCAGTAAAGTTCATCGAGAACCTTTGTCATACCAAGGGGAAGTGGGCAGGTAAACGTTTCTGGTTATTGCCTTGGCAGGAACAGTTGATCCGGGATATCTTCGGGATCGTCAAACCTGACGGGTACCGGCAGTTCCGGACAGCTTTTGTGGAAATATGCAAGAAGGTAGGTAAGAGCGAATTGGCAGCAGCCGTCGCTCTTTATCTTTTATACGCAGATAATGAACCATCCGCTGAAGTCTACGGTGCTGCAGCTGACAGGCAGCAGGCCAGTATCGTTTTCGATGTGGCAAGGCAGATGGTGGAGATGTCGCCGGCGCTTCTGAAGCGGTCGAAGCTGATGACGGCAACAAAGAGAATAGTAAACTACGGAAATTCAGGATATTACCAGGTGCTCAGTGCAGAGGTCGGGGGTAAGCATGGATTTTCAGTCAGTGGATTGGTATTTGATGAGATCCATACGCAGCCGAACAGGCAGCTGTATGACGTTCTGACAAAGGGATCATCGGATGCCAGACAGAATCCGTTGCATTTCATTATTACCACGGCAGGTACGGACAGACATTCCATTGCTTATGAGCTTCATACGAAGGCAGTGGATATTTTGGAAGGCCGGCGTGTGGATCCGACCTTTTATCCGGTGGTCTACGGACTGAAGGATGATGAGGACTGGGAAGATGAAGCAAACTGGTACAAGGTCAATCCTTCTCTGGGATATACGGTTGGTATCGAAAGGCTCAGGGATGCCTACAGGGAGGCAAAACAGAATCCGGCAGACGAAGTGACCTTCAAGTGGCTGAGGCTGAACATGTGGGTTTCAAGTACGGTGGCATGGATACCGGATGCGATATTCATGAAAGGGAATGAAGAGATTGACCTGGCCGCTCTGGAAGGCAGGGACTGTTACGGCGGTCTGGATTTATCCAGTACGGGGGACATCACGGCTCTGGTGCTGATGTTTCCTCCGAGGGATGAGGATGAGAAGTATATCCTGCTTCCGTTCTTCTGGGTACCGGAAGAAACGATACCGCAGAGAGTGAAGGCGGCTTCCGTTCCTTATGACATCTGGGAGCGACAGGGATACCTGTTATCGACTGAGGGAAACGTGATCCACTATGATTTCATTGAGAAGTTCATCAATGATCTGGCGGAGAAATATCACATCGTTGAGATCGCAGTGGACAGATGGAACGCTACACAGATGATCCAGAACCTGGAGGGTGACGGATTCACGATGGTTCCGTTCGGCCAAGGCTTTGCTTCAATGTCCGGACCGACAAAAGATTTCTATCGTCTGCTCATGGAAGGCCAGATCATTCACGGAGGGCATCCGGTTCTCAGGTGGATGGCCGGCAACGTGGTGGTCGATACGGATCCTGCCGGAAACATCAAGGTAACGAAGGCGAAATCTAAAGAGAAGATCGACGGCATTGTGGCTGCAATCATGGCTCTTGACCGGTGTATCCGCAATCAGACGGAGCCGCAGGGGAGTGTTTATGATGAGCGCGGATTACTTGTATTTTGACGAAGGAGGGAATTGCGATGGGAATACTGAGCGGTTTATTTCGGAGCAGGGATAAGCCCACGGACAGGACGGCAGGAAGTTCGTATTCGTTCTTCTTAGGCGGGACGGCTTCTGGCAAGTACGTAACTGAGAGATCTGCGATGCAGATGACGGCGGTGTACTGCTGCGTGAGGATCCTGTCGGAGGCGGTGGCGAGCTTGCCATTACAATTTTACAGATATACCGATGATGGCGGTAAGGAGAAAGCGGTGGAACATCCGCTTTATTTTTTGCTCCATGATGAGCCGAATCCGGAGATGACTTCCTTCATATTCAGGGAGACATTGATGACGCACCTGCTTTTGTGGGGGAATGCGTATTCACAGATCATCCGCAATGGCAAGGGTGAAGTTGTGGCTTTGTATCCGCTGATGCCGGATCGGATGAAGGTGGATCGTGATGAACACGGAAGGCTTTATTACGAATACACCGTCTATGATTCGGACGATGTGGACGGAAGAAAAGGCACCAACAAGGTTGGAAGGACAGTAAGGCTCCAGCCTCATGATGTGCTGCATATTCCGGGGCTTGGCTTTGACGGTCTGGTTGGCTATTCACCGATTGCAATGGCGAAGAATGCGATCGGCCTGGCAATCGCTACGGAAGAATACGGCAGTAAGTTCTTTGCAAACGGCGCTGCTCCTTCCGGCGTGCTGGAGCATCCGGGAACCATTAAGGATCCGAGCAAGGTGAGGGAAAGTTGGCAGGCTACCTTCGGAGGAAGCGGCAATGCGAATAAGATTGCTGTTTTGGAAGAGGGCATGAAGTACACGCCGATTTCCATTTCACCGGAGCAGGCTCAGTTCCTGGAGACAAGGAAGTTCCAGATCGATGAGATTGCGAGGATCTTCCGTGTGCCGCCTCATATGATCGGTGACTTGGAGAAGTCCAGCTTTAATAACATTGAGCAGCAGTCGCTGGAGTTTGTGAAATACACGCTGGATCCCTGGGTGAGCCGATGGGAGCAGGCAATGGTGAGAGCTTTGCTCACTCCGGATGAGAAGAAGAAATACTTCTTCAAATTCAATGTGGACGGTTTGCTCCGTGGAGATTACCAGAGCAGGATGAACGGCTATGCGACAGCCAGACAGAACGGCTGGATGTCCGCAAACGATATCCGAGAGCTGGAGAACCTGGACAGGATCCCGGCGGAACAGGGCGGTGATCTGTACCTGATCAATGGAAATATGACGAAGCTGGAGGATGCCGGGATATTTGCGGCAGGCAACAACGGAAAGGAGGAAGGAGATTCCGATGAAGAAGTTTTGGAACTGGAAAAGCAGGAAGATCAGAGACCAGGCTTCAGACGAAGAGGTCAATGAGA
This sequence comes from uncultured Blautia sp., assembly GCA_963927715.1. Classification (GTDB taxonomy): domain Bacteria; phylum Bacillota; class Clostridia; order Lachnospirales; family Lachnospiraceae; genus Blautia_A. The sequence continues at coordinate 712,343 of CAWVBU010000003.1, forward strand.
GAGTGCTTTTCCTGAATGGAACCATAGCAGAAGAGAGCTGGTTTGACGATGATGTCACACCGGCTCTTTTTAAAGAAGAGCTGAATGCCGGAACAGGAAACATCACGGTCTGGATCAATAGTCCGGGCGGTGACTGTGTGGCGGCAGCTCAGATTTACAACATGCTGATGGACTATAAGGGCGATGTCACGGTGAAGATCGATGGCATTGCAGCATCGGCGGCAAGTGTGATTGCGATGGCAGGGACGAAGGTGCTCATGAGTCCTGTGAGCATGATGATGATCCACAATCCGGCGACTATTGCCTTTGGTGATACGGCGGAGATGCAGAAGGCGATCAACATGCTGGCTGAAGTGAAGGAATCCATCATGAATGCCTATGAGATCAAGACCGGCATGAGCAGGACGAAGATATCACATCTGATGGATGCGGAAACCTGGATGGACGCGCACAAGGCAGTGGAGCTGGGATTTGCGGATGATGTGCTGCAGAGGACAGATACATCGGAAGCAGATGATCTGGAAACACCTGAGGTGTCGATGCTCTATTCCAGGGCGGCGGTGACTAATTCGCTGATGAATAAGATCGCGGCGAAATGTCACATCAAGGCATCGGACAATGGTGCAGCAACTGAACAGACAACGGATAACGGGCGTTCCTGTGATGAGATCAGGGAACGCCTGAATTTTATCAAGAGATTCATTTAAGGAGGAATCGAGCTATGACTATCAAAGATATGATCGAGAAGAGAGCGAAGGTGTGGGAGACTGCGAAGAACTTTGTGGATACCCACGAGAATGAGAACGGCGTTCTGTCTGCGGAGGATAACGCGACATACAGCCGTATGGAGCAGGAGATCGAGGATCTGACTGCAGCGATCGACCGTCAGCAGAGAGCTGAGGCAAGGGAGGCGGCGCTGAATCAGCCTATCAACACTCCTCTTACTGGAAGACCGGCAAAGCAGGTGGAGGAAAAGACCGGCCGTGCTTCCAATGCGTACAAGGAAGATTTCGGAGCCCATCTCCGTGGTAAGAGACTTGTTCATAACGTCCTTTCCGAGGGTGTGCAGGCAGACGGCGGCTACCTTGTGCCGGAAGAGTTCGAGCGTCAGATCGTGACCGGTCTGGATGAGGCAAACGTGGTGAGGGGTCTTGCGAAGGTCATCACTACCAGCGCTGAGAGAAAGATCCCGGTTGCGGCTACTCACTCTACCGCACAGTGGACGGCGGAGAACGGTGCTTATACAGAGAGCGGTCCTACTTTCGACCAGAAGACCATTGATGCCTTCAAGCTGACTGACCTTGTGAAGGTTTCCATCGAGCTTTTGCAGGATTCCATGTTTGACCTGGAGTCTTACATTGCCGGTGAGTTCGCAAGGGCATTCGGTATTGCTGAGGAAGAGGCTTTCTGTGTCGGTACCGGAACCGGACAGCCTACCGGTATCTTCACTGCGAACGGCGGAACCGTAGGCGTGACTGCGGCAAGCGCAACGGCGATCACGGCGGATGAGCTGATCAACCTGATTTATTCGCTGAAGAGCCCTTACCGCAGAAATGCGAAGTTCCTTATGAACGACGCGACGGTATCCATGATCCGTAAGCTGAAGGACAAGAACGATGCTTATCTCTGGCAGCCTTCCCTTCAGGCAGGTGAGCCTGACAAGCTTCTGGGCTATGACCTTTACACCAGTCCATATGTACCGGTTGCGGCTTCGGGTGCGCTGACTGTAGCATTCGGGGATTTCAAGAATTATTGGATTGCTGACAGATCCGGCAGAACGGTTCAGAGGCTCAATGAGCTCTACAGCACCAACGGCCAGGTCGGCTTTGTTGCGACGGAGCGTGTTGACGGCAAGGTGATCCTTCCGGAAGGTATCCAGCTCCTGAAGATGAAGACAAGCGCCTGATCGTAAGCAGATGTAACTATGAGGCGGTGGGAAGTTCCTGCCGCCTCTGTTTTTAAGGGGTGATTTCTATGACTGTGACTGTGGAAGAGATGAAGAGTTATCTCCGGGTTGATTTCGAGGATGACGATGCTCTGATCGAAAACTTCATATCGGCGGCAAAGAAGCAGTGCATGGATATCCTGCGGACGGACGATGAGGCGGACCTGGATGCGGCTCAGAACGGAAAGATCGCTGTGATGTTTACGGTGGCTTATCTGTATGAGCACCGGGAAGAAGCTGACCATCACGCGATGGATCTGACGCTTCGGGCTCTGCTGTTCGGCAGCCGGAAGGAGGGATTCTAATGGATGTGGCAGCTTTGAGATCTAAAGTGACATTCCAGAAGAATGAAACAGTGACCGATAAGTACGGCAATCACAAGAATGCCTGGACGGATTACTATACTTGCTTTGCCACGATCGGCGGTGAAGGGCTGGCCAGTTCCAAGGAAGAGCAGGTTGCCGGGACTACGGTCGAGGATTTTTCCATGACCGTATCTGTCCGGTACTGCCGGAAGGCTGCTGCGATCGATTCCACGCATTTCCGGGTGATGTTTATGGGTGAGATCTACAACATCGTGAACATTGACCATATGAACTTCCGGAAGAAGTCATTGAAGTTCACCTGCAGGAAGGAGCGGCGCTGATGGCACAGACGATAAAGATTGACCAGCTGGCGGATACCGTAATGAAGGGCATGGAGGAATACGCGAAGCTTGCTGCGGAGGACCTGAAGAAGGATGTCCAGAAGGCGGGTAAGACCGTAAAGCAGCAGATCGAAAGCACGGCTCCGAAGAAGACGGGGAAGTATTCCAAGAGCTGGGCAGTGAAGAAAACCAGGGAAACGTCGGATTCCATCCAGATCGTGGTGCATTCCAAACGATACCAGCTGACACATCTTTTGGAGTTTGGCCATGCGAAGCGCGGCGGTGGAAGGACAAGGGCGTTTCCTCATATCGCGCCGGCAGAGCAGGCGGGCATCGAGCAGCTGACAAGGGATATCGAGCGTGACCTGCAGAAAGGCGGTTAGAAATGGAGATATTGCTTTTGTTATTCGTGATCGCTGTCGGGATTGTGGTGATTGGCGTTGCCATTTATCACAGTACGCGAAGAGGCGAGGATTGTCATGGTTATCCGTATAACTGCCCGACCTGCCGCCATGCTGCGGAATGCATTATCGAGATCGGGAGGAAGAAGGATGACGCATGAAGACGTAATGCAGATGCTGGCTGAAACAGAGATCCCTTTTGCATATGACCATTTCGCAGAAGGGGAGAGTCCTGATCCGCCATTCATCTGCTTTTTATTTCCAGGTTCGGATAACTTCGCTGCGGACAACGTGGTGTACATGGAGTTTTCCAACCTGAGCATTGAACTTTATACCGATGAGAAGGATCCGGAACTGGAGGACAGGGTCGAGGCGGTGCTGAATGCCAATGAACTGTTCTGGAACAAATCGGAGGTATGGATCGAATCAGAGAAACTATACGAAGTGCTGTACCAGATGACGGTATAGCGGAAAGAGAGGTTTATTATGCCGAGTACAAACAACAAGGTGAAGTTCGGCCTTAAGAACTGCCATTATGCGAAGGCGACACTTGATCCGGATACCAATGCCGTGACATTTGGTACGCCTGTCGCGATTCCCGGAGCCGTGAATCTGTCGCTGGATCCGGAAGGTGATACTGAACCGTTCTATGCGGACGATATGGTGTATTACACCACGGTAGCGAATAACGGTTATTCGGGTGATCTGGAGATCGCATTGATCCCGGACAGCTTCAGGAAAGACATCCTGAAGGAAACGGAAGACAGCAATGGTGTCCTGGTAGAGGATTCCACGGTGGAGCCGGAGCATTTCGCTCTGCTTTTCGAGTTCTCCGGGGACAAGAAAAAGATCAGGCACTGCATGTATTACTGCACTGCCGCAAGACCGACCATCGAAGGCAAGACCAATGAGGATTCCAAGGAAGTCCAGACAGAGTCTTTGGAGATCACGGCAACACCGCTTCCGAGCGGTCTTGTGAAGGTTAAGACCGGGGCAAACACAACGGATGAGGTCTACAACGGCTGGTATTCTGCCGTTTATCAGTCTCCGACAACGGAACCGACTGAGCAGGGACAGGGTTAAGAATGTGGGGCAGGGCTTTGGCTCTGCCCTTTACCTTAGATTGGAGGAAAGCGAAATGGCACTTACAAAGACAGTGAATATTGATGGCAAGGATGTGACTTTCAGAGCATCGGCGGCCATTCCAAGAATATACAGGAACAAGTTCCACAGGGATATCTATAAGGATCTTCATGATCTGCAGAAGAGCATTGATGAGAACGATCCTGAAAACTCCGCTCTGGATTCTTTTTCGCTGGAGCTGTTCGAGGATATCAGCTACATCATGGCGAAGCATGCGGATCCTCAGGGTGTTCCGGATACGCCAGATGAGTGGCTGGATCAGTTCGGAACATTTTCCATTTATCAGGTGCTTCCGGAGATCATCGAACTTTGGGGACTGAATGTGCAGACGCAGGTGGAGAGTAAAAAAAACTTCGAGCGACTGACCGGGAAATGACAACGCCGCTCTTACTCCTAAGGGCGGTGCAGCTTGGTGTGCAGATCGGGGAGATGGATCTTCTGACTATCGGAACCATCAACGATATGTACACGGAAATGCAGAATGATGAGAACCAGGGATCATACAGCACTCTGGCATCTCAGGATGATATGGATCGATTCTAGAAGGGATAATCGCACCTTATTGTGACTATTGAAATTACAACGAAAATGATTTAAGATAGAGTCGATGGAGGTGTCAGAATGCAGATTTCAAGCAGATTTACAATAGCGGTGCATGTGCTTATAGCAATTGAAACATTTAAGAATGACCATAAAATCACCAGTGAATTTCTTGCGTCCAGCGCAAATGTAAATCCGACGGTAATCAGAAGACTCTTGCAGCAGCTGAAGAAGGCGGAGATTGTAACAGTGAAGCGGGGAAGCGGCGGTGCCGATATAGAGAAATCCTTGACGGAGATAACGCTTCTGGATGTTTACAATGCCGTGGAGCCTGTCGAAAATGGACAGTTGTTTCATTTCCATGAGAATCCGAATGAGTTATGCCCTGTGGGACGGAACATTCACAGGATCATGGATCACAGGCTTGAAGAAATACAGAATGCCATGGAAGATAAAATGCGGCGAATAACCATAGCTGATGTAATGGCGGATGCGAACAAGCTTATAGAATCTTAAAAAGTTTTGTTGTAACACTTGACATCACAACACGGCGGTGGTACACTTCTGTTGTATCAATCAATATCACAACAAATGGAGGTATCAGAAATGTCTAACTATAGTAAGGTAAGTGTTGCAAACGATCCGAGAACTGAACTTCATGATCAGCTGGGACTTACAGGGGCTGAGATCAGCATCAACCATCTTCCGGCAGGTGCGAGTGTTCCTTTTGTTCATTATCATAAGACCAATGAAGAGATTTACATCATTCTTTCCGGCAAGGGAAAAGCGGTAGTTGACGGTGAGGATATAGAGCTTTCTGCCGGTGATATCGTGCGTATTGCGCCGGATGGGAAAAGACAGTTCTTCGCGGCAGATGATTCTGAGATCAGCTATGCCTGTATCCAGGTGAAGGCAGGTTCTCTTGAAGCGTATACCGCCGACGATGCAGTAATCGAGTAAGTATGAGTTTTAAAGTTGTGGGCATTTCTGCAAGCAGATGTCCATAACTTTTTATGTGGAGAGCTATGAGTGTTTGTATAAAAGACAATATCCAGAATATGAACCTTGTCATCGGCTGCACGGTAGGCTGCGATTATTGCTATGCACGGAATAATGTGAAGCGGTGGCATACGATACCGGATTTCAGTAAGCCTGAATTTTTTGAAGGCAAGCTTAAAATGATGGACAAGGCAAGACCGCAGAATTTCCTTCTGACCGGTATGAGTGATCTTGCGGGATGGAAAGAAGAATGGCGAGAAGAGGTGTTTGAAAAGATCCGGAAAAATCCGCAGCATCAGTTTTTATTTCTGTCGAAAAGGCCTGATCTCCTGGATTTTGAAACGGATCTTGAAAACGCCTGGTTTGGGGTGACGGTTACCAGAAGATCAGAACTCTGGCGCATTGAAGCATTGAGGAATCATGTAAGGGCAAAGCATTATCATGTGACCTTTGAGCCGCTTTTTGATGATCCTGGAGAGGTCGATCTTTCTGGTATTGATTGGATCGTTGTAGGAACCATGACAGGCGCTCAGAGCAGAAAAATCCGTACTGAGCCGGAATGGGCATGGTCGCTTACGGATCAGGCGCATCAAAGGAATATACCTGTTTTTATGAAGGAAGATCTTGAACCGATCATAGGCGATGAAAATATGGTGCAGGAATTTCCTGAAGCATTTGAGAAGGTATTGGAGGTACAGCGGGCATGGAAGAAGTGAGAACGGAAGATATCCTGATAAGGGATGTGGAAACCAAAAATATCATGACAAAGTCAAACCTGCCGGTGGGAGGGTATTCTGTGAATCCGTATGTCGGATGCACGCACGCCTGCAAGTATTGTTACGCTTCTTTCATGAAAAGGTTTACAGGACATACGGAAGAGTGGGGAACATTTCTTGATATCAAGCACTGGCCTGAAATCAAGCACCTTGAGAAATATGCCGGACAGCGCGTTGTGATCGGATCCGTGACAGACGGGTATAATCCGCAGGAAAAAGAGTTCGGAAACACAAGGAAACTGCTTGAACAGCTGCGGGGGAGCGGAGCAGATATTCTGATCTGCACAAAATCCGACCTTGTGGTGAGAGATATTGACCTGCTAAAAGAGCTCGGACAGGTAACAGTATCGTGGTCGATCAATACGCTGGACGAGAAGTTCAAGGACGATATGGATGCAGCGGTTTCCATTGAACGAAGGATTGCTGCGATGAAGCAGATATATGACGCCGGTATCAGGACAGTATGCTTTGTATCCCCGGTATTTCCGGGCATTACGGATTTTGAGGCTATCTTTGAACGTGTAAAAGACCAATGTGATCTGTTTTGGCTGGAGAATCTTAATCTGAGAGGCGGATTTAAGAATACCGTTATGGACTATATCGCTGAAGAGTATCCTGATTTAGTGCCACTCTATGATGAGATTTATAACAAGCATAACAGAAGCTATTTCGAGGCTCTGGAAAACAAAGCCGAGAAACTTGCCGAGAAGTATGATTGCCCGTTTGTGGATAATGAAATGCCTTATGGAAGGGTTCCGCAGGGGCATCCGGTAATCGTGGATTATTTTTATCATGAAGAAATCCGCGGATCCGATAATACAGGAAAAAGAAAGCGCAAATAGCGCGTATAAACAAAGTGAAATGCTTTTGAGAAGAATCGGGAGACCGGTTCTTTTCTTTTACCCAAAATCAGGAAGGAGGGACATGAATGGCTGGACGGATCCAGGGAATCACCGTTGAGATCGGTGGCGATACCACCAAACTACAGACAGCCCTGAAGGGCGTAAATACAGAGATCAGAAATACTCAGAGCCAGCTGCGTGATGTCGATAAGCTCCTGAAACTTGATCCGGGGAACACGGAACTGCTTGCACAGAAGCACAGGCTCCTGGGTGATGCCGTCAAGGAAACGAAGGAAAAGCTGGAGACCTTGAAGACGGCAGCGGAACAGGCTGAGCAGGCACTGAAGGATGGAACGATCACGCAGGAACAGTATGATGGCCTGCAGCGTGAGATCGTTGAGACTGAACAGAAGCTGAAGGCTCTGGAGGAACAGGCAAGACAGTCCGGTACTGCACTTCAGGAGATTGCCGCAAAGGGTGAGAAGCTGAAGACGGTTGGTGACAATGTTACCAATGTCGGAAAGAAGTTCATGCCTGTGACTCTGGGTGTTGTGGGATTAGGTACAGCGGCGGTGAAGACTGCCGCTGATTTTGATTCCGCCATGAGCAAGGTGGCGGCGGTATCCGGTGCGACTGGCTCTGATCTTGAAGCCTTAAGGGATAAAGCCCGTGAGATGGGTGAGAAGACAAAGTTCTCTGCATCCGAGGCTGCGGAAGCCATGAACTATATGGCGATGGCCGGCTGGAAGACAGAGGATATGCTTTCCGGTATCGAAGGTGTCATGAACCTGGCTGCAGCTTCAGGTGAGGATCTGGCTACCACTTCTGATATCGTGACAGATGCTCTGACAGCGTTCGGACTTACGGCAAAGGATTCCGGGCATTTTGCGGATATCCTGGCGGCTGCTTCCAGTAACGCGAATACGAATGTCTCCATGATGGGTGAGACCTTTAAGTATTGCGCTCCGATTGCAGGTGCTCTGGGATTCTCTGCGGAGGATACGGCGGAAGCAATCGGCCTGATGGCCAATGCCGGTATCAAGGGATCTCAGGCAGGTACTTCTTTAAGAACTATCATGAATAACCTGTCCGGAGAAGTGAAGATCTGCGGATCCGCAATCGGAGAGGTAACGATTGCAACGACCAATGCAGATGGCTCCATGAGGGATCTGTCGGACATTCTGGCTGACTGCCGAACGGCATTTTCGGGTCTATCTGAATCGGAGAAGGCGGCAGCGGCTGAAAGCCTTGTGGGCAAGAATGCGATGTCCGGGTTCCTGGCTTTGATGAATGCCGGGGAAGCGGATATCAACAAGCTTTCCAGTGCGATTGATAACTGTGATGGTTCTGCAGCAAGTATGGCTGAGACCATGAACGATAACCTTGCCGGTCAGCTGCAGATCCTGAAGTCCCAGCTGGAAGAGCTGGCAATTTCCTTTGGTGAGCTTCTGATGCCTGCGATCCGAACCATTGTGGGTTGGATCCAGAAGTTTGTGGACTGGCTCAATTCGATGGACGAGGGAACCAGGAAGGTTATTGTCACGATTGCTCTGGTAGCGGCTGCAATTGGTCCGGTGTTGATCATCGTCGGTAAAGTGATCTCTGCGGTCGGTACTATTATGACTCTGGTGCCGAAGCTGGCAGGCGTGATCAATGCAGCGAAGGGAGTGTTTGCTGCCTTCAATGCGGTGTGCGCAGCGAATCCGTATGTGCTGATCATCGCGGCGATTGTTGCTCTGGTGGCAGCGTTTATTTATCTATGGAATAACTGCGAAGAGTTCAGGCAGTTCTGGATCGACCTGTGGGAGAGCATCAAAGAGATTGCTATTGCTGTATGGGAGGCGTTGAAGGCGTTCTTCCAGGCGGCATGGGAAGCAATCAAGACCACGGCAACAACGGTCTGGAATGCGATTAAGGATTTCTTCTCCGGATTGTGGGAAGGTATCAAGAATATTTTCACTACGGTGGTGAATGCGATCAGCACCTTCCTGACAACAGCCTGGAATGCAATTAAGAATACCGTTACTACGGTGTTCAATGCGATCAAGACATTCTTCACAACAGTCTGGAATGGAATCAAGTCGATTATCACGACTGTGGTAAATGCGATCTCCACCTTCCTGAGCACGGCGTGGAATGGTATCAAGACAGCGATCACTACAGTGCTGAATGCCATTAAGACGGCGGTTACTACGGTCTGGAATGGTATTAAGAATACGATCACGACTATCGTGAACGCAATCAAAAATGCAGTCATGACAGCTTGGAACAATATCAAGTCTGCCGTATCCAATGCGGCGAACGCGATCAAGACCGGCGTGACGAATGCGTTTAATGCCATGTTGAACGGCATCAAGAATATCTGCGGAAATATCTATGGTGCTGTGAAGGGCGGATTTGATAAGGCAATCGGATTTATCAAGGGGCTGGCTTCGCAGGCGTTCCAGTGGGGTGCTGACTTCATCGGCGGTATCGTGAACGGTATCAAGTCCATGATCGGAAAGGTTGGGGACGCTGTTTCTTCGGTTGCAAATAAGATCCGGAGCTTCCTGCACTTCTCCGTGCCGGATGAAGGTCCTCTTACGGATTATGAGAGCTGGATGCCGGACTTTATCGGCGGACTGGCGAAGGGCATTGAGAAGAGTCGGGGCATGATTGAGAATGCGATGAACGGAGTGACTTCTGATCTGACCATTACTCCGAAGGTGATGGTGGCTCAGGGAGGTTATTCCGGATCCACTGCTTCAAGTGGTGATCTGATCTCCGGTATCAATACAGCACTGAATACGGCTCTGGCAGGCGGCGGTGCTGCAGGGGATATTGTGATCCCTGTTTATATCGGCGGTGACATGATCGATGAGATTGTGGTTACGGCTCAGCAGAGAATGAATCTAAGAAGTGGAGGCAGGTAAGATGGCTCATTTGCAGTATCTTGTTTTTAACAATGAGAATATCCCGATGCCTGCCTCTTATTCTGTGAGTTTATCGGATGTAGAGGCAGACAGCGGAGGCGTGACAGAGGCAGGAACCACGCAGAGGGATGTTGTAAGAGAAGGTGTGGTTCAGATCGGCGTGACCTTCCGTGTATCGAAACGGTGGCTGAATAAGCTTTCGGCTTATAAGAAGCTGGCGAGTATTACAGTCGGATACCTGGACATGGAGACCATGAACATCGTGAATACGCAGATGTACATTGACGGATATCAGGTGAAGCTGGTCAGTGATACAAGCTATGGGAGCTTGTGGGAGGTGTCCTTCACGCTGAAAGAGTTTTAAGGAGGGCTACTATGTATCCAGTGAGCAATGCCTTCCTTGATGCAGTGAAGGCAAACAATAGAAAATACTACTGGACCGGCAGGATCACAACGACTGCCGGAACGGTTTATGAGTTTGATCAGGATGATATGGTCAAGGGCAGCGGGTATATCACAAGCCAGTGCTGTGGATCTACGGAGATCGAACTGGGAACGGTGTATGCTGCGGAGATGGGGATTTCGCTTTTCTCCGAGATCAACAGGTACACGCTGGAAGATGCGAAGGTAGAGCTGTTCTATCACTTGCAGATAGCAGGCGGTTCTTATGAGAGGATCCCTATGGGAATCTTTGAAGTATCGGAAGCGAACCGGAAAGCGAAGTGCTTGGAGATCAAGGCCTACGACTACATGGTTCGGTTCGAGAAGGCTTTCACTTCTCTGGAATCCATCGGTAATGCTTATGACTTCATGGTACTCTGCAGCACGGCCTGTGAGGTAACACTGGCTCAGGACAGGGCAACGATTGAGGCGATGCCGAACGGAACCGAGAACCTGTCCATCTATTCGGATAATGACATTGAGACTTACCGCGATGTGCTGTTCTATGTAGGACAAGTGCTTGGCGGTTTTTTCGTGATCAACAGAGCCGGGGAACTGGAACTGCGGAAGTATGGAAATACGCCGGTGCTGACAGTAGAGAGAAAGCACAGGTTCACATCCAGCTTTTCCGATTTCATCACAAGATATACAGCGGTTTCTTCAACGAACCTGCGGACGCAGATGGCGGAGTATTATGCGTTGGATCCGGATGACGGGCTGACGATGAATCTGGGCGTGAATCCGCTGCTGCAGTTTGGTCTGGAAGAGACCAGGAGGCAGCTTTGCACAAATATTCTGAATGATCTGGCTGTGGTGAACTATGTTCCGTTTGATTCGGATACCATCGGGAATCCGGCACTGGATGTGGGGGATATCTTATCCTTTTCAGGAGGACAGGCGGATGCAACAAAGTATGCCTGCATCACATCGAACAGCATAAAGATCGGAGGCAGGCAGAGTATCAAGTGCGTGGGAAAGAATCCGAAGCTGTCCCAGGCGAAGAGTAAGAACGATAAGAACATCTCAGGGCTGCTGGCTCAGATTGAGGCAGGGAAGATCGGGATCCATACCTTCACCAATGCATCGGCATTCACGGTGGCAGATGTGGATACGAAGATCATTTCCATCGAGTTTGCCACCACAGAAGCGAACCATGCGCAGTTCTTCGGTCAGGTGATCGTGGATGTGACGGCTCAGCCGGTGACAAGATCTGTGACGGCATCCGGGGATGTAGTGATTCCTTCGGTGAATGTTGATGGTATCCCTGTGGATCCGGATGATCCGGAGGAAGAGCCGGTGGTGATCGGCAGGACGGAAGAGCAGACGATAACGGTATCTCTTCCGATGAGCTGGCAGGAAGATGGTCATGCGGATGTCATCTTTTCCTTTGAGTTCAATAACCAGATGATCCCGGTGCATTATCCGCAGGAAAACTGGCACAGCGGAAGGCACACGATCCTTTTGTATTATCCGATCGAGAATGTGGTGTCGAACTATACGAATATCTTCAACGTCTATATGCGGTGCGTGGGCGGTACGGCTGCGGTGGATACCGGGATGTGTATTGCGTCCATTTCCGGCCAGAGCATGGGTGCTTCTGCGGCATGGGATGGCAGGATCGATATTGAAGAGTATGTTGACCTGTTCAGAATCGGCAATGGAAGTCAGAACGGACGGCTTCAGGTGAAGGCGTTTACGGAAGCGGATGAATGGGAAGTCAAGGAAACTATGAGACGGTACTATTCGGACGTGAAGAACGGAAGGACGGCCGTTGGCGGTTTTGCGATAGTCGTAGATGTGCCGGGCAGTAACGCTTAAGGAGGCTTTTATGAAGAGATATACAGGAAATCTGGTCATTGAACTGGAAGACCAGAATACAGGAAATGTGGAGACAGTATCGGAGACTAACATGGTCACCAATGCCGTCAATGACATTCTGGGAGTAAATCCGATGGGTGTCATGTATAAGGCCGGCGGTCAGTATGATGATTCTCTGACATGGAACGATGCGCTGCTTCCGATCTGCCCGAACATGATCGGAGGCATCCTGCTTTTTCCGGGTTCCATCACGGAGCAGGCAGACAACATTTATCTGCCGTCAACGAATCTGCCAGTGGCTTATGCTTCCAATGATGTCAATGCTACGGCAAACACAAAGAGGGGAAGCATGAATCTGACAGAGAGCACGAAGCTGACAGACGGTTACAAGTTCGTCTGGGAGTTTACGCCTTCGCAGGGGAATGGCACGATCACAGCGGTAGGGCTTACTTCCAAGCAGGGCGGAGCAAATGCCTATGGATCTGAGGTGGCGGTAGATACCACGCTGCTTCAGATCAAGAAGGTCAGTCTGGATGACGGGGATGGATTCATCAACGATCTGTTCAGGACGGTGACTGTGGATTTTGAGAATGCGAAGCTTTATTCCCTGGGATATGCGAGCAATACCGTAACGATTAAGCGGTACCGGATTCCGGTATTTGATATCGGACTGAATGAGAAGCTGGATGATTCCACGCTGGTGCTGGAGGATACAACAGTTCTTCAGTGCAGCACCTTCCATTTTTACGGAAGCTATACGCCGTATGGAATCTTCATGGATGGCGGGGACGGGTACTGGTACGGATTTGCCAATCAGGGCAATTCCTCCGGCAATGCGACAGTGCTTTGGATCAAGATCAAGAAGAGCGACTACACCTTTACAGAAGGACAGTGGACGCTTTCCAATGCTACGCTGATGACGATGGGAAGCTTCAAGGAAGGATCCAGTTATCCTTCCGGAAACAGAAGTGCTGTAGTGAGAAACGGGTATCTGTATGTGCCGTCTTATGACAAGACTGGTGTGTATAAGATCAATATTTCCAACAGTACGGATGTGACGCTGATTAGCCTGGGATTCACTTCTGCCATGAGGTGTATCGGGGAGACAGGCAGTACGGACTGCTGCATGTCCATCATCAATGACATTATCGTGGCTTATGATTTTGAGATTGATGTGAATGACCATGTGATCCCGCTTTTTGCCGGGGAACATTGCGGGAATGTATCTACGCCGTTCTTCCAGTACAAGGAATATGTCTTTGCCTGGGGCGGCGCTTATCTGAACCAGTACAGATATACGTGGATCCTGACTCCGTATCTGGCTACGATCTGTAATCTGAGCCAGGCAGTGGTGAAGAATGCGGATAAGACAATGAAGATCACATATACGCTGACGGAGCAGACGGTGACGTAAGGGTTGGATAAATGAATAGGTGTTGTTAAGGCGGATATCCCGATATGGGAGCCGCCTATTTTTATGCGAAGGAGGGCATGTGAAATGAAGGAGTTTTGGAATGTGATTCAGGCGATCTTTGCGGCAGTAGGCGGCTGGCTTGGCTATTTCCTGGGTGGAAATGACGGACTGCTTTATGCGCTTCTGGCGTTTGTGGTGCTGGATTACATCACAGGGGTCATGTGTGCAGTGGCAGATAAGAAGCTGTCGAGCGCTGTGGGCTTCAAGGGGATCTGCAGGAAAGTTCTGATCTTTGCGATGGTAGGTATCGGACATCTGCTGGATACGCACATTTTCGGAGAAGCCGGGGTCTTAAGAACCGCGATCATTTTCTTCTACATCTCCAATGAAGGCCTGAGTCTTGTGGAAAATGCAGCGTATCTGGGACTTCCGATTCCGGGGAAGCTTCATAAGGTGCTGGAGCAGCTGCATGACCGGAGCGAGAAGGAAAAGGATAAGAAGGATGGTGAGGAATAATGGCTTACACAAACAGTTCTATGGTGGTTTATAAGAAGCTTTCTCCGAATCATTCCGGACAGAGGACGCACAGCATTGACCGGATCACGCCACATTGTGTGGTCGGCCAGTGTACGGCGGAAGGACTTGGAGAGTGGTTTGAGAAGAAGTCCACGCAGGCATCCAGCAACTACGGCATCGACCGGGATGGCAGGGTGGCTCTGTATGTGGAAGAAAAGAATCGTTCCTGGTGCTCTTCCAGCAATGCCAATGACCAGAGGGCAATCACGATCGAGTGCGCTTCCGATACCACAGAGCCGTATGCTTTCAGGGATGTGGTATATCAGACTCTGATCAAGCTTTGCATTGATGTCTGCAAGCGCAACGGCAAGAACAAGCTGATCTGGTTCGGGGATAAGGACAAGACTCTGAATTATTCTCCGAAGAGCGGGGAGATGATCTTGACGGTTCACAGGTGGTTTGCGAATAAGTCCTGTCCGGGAAACTGGATGTATACGAGGATGGGTGATCTGGCAGAGAAGGTGACGAAGGCGCTGCAGGGATCCTCTGATTCCGGTGGCGGTTCGACTGCAAAGGGAACGCAGGCTTCGGTTCTGAAGGACCTGTCTGAGGCGGATGCGATCAAGAAGGTTGGTGCACTGTTCACTGCGGATCAGAAGAAGAGCGGCATTCTGGCATCGGTATCGCTGGCTCAGTTCATTCTGGAATCTGGTTATGGAAAGAGTGAACTGGCCCAGAACGCCAACAATATCTTCGGAATGAAGTGCAGCCTGTCCGGGAATAGCTGGAGCGGATCCAGCTGGGACGGCAAGAGCAAGTACACGAAGAAGACGCAGGAACAGAATCATGACGGCAGCATGGTCACGATCACGGCTGACTTCCGGAAGTATCCCTGTATCGAGGATTCCATTGCGGATCATTCCGCATACCTGCTTGGAGCGAAGAACGGCAGTAAGCTGAGATATGCAGGCCTGAAGGGGTGCACGGATTATAAGAAGGCTGTGCAGATAATCAAGGACGGCGGATATGCGACAAGCCTGACCTATGTGGAGAAGCTGATATCCATTATTGAGAGGTGGGACCTGACTCAGTATGACGCAAAGGATTCCGGTGGCGGTGAAGTGATCCGGTGGTACCGTGTCCGCAAGAGTTGGGATGACAGCAAGAGCCAGAAAGGCGCTTTTAAGATCTTGGACAATGCGAAGAAGTGTGCGGATCAGAATCCGGGATACAAGGTGTTCGATGCTGACGGCAATGTGGTGTATGAGCCGAAAGAGGCGGAGCCTGCGGAGAAGGTGCCATTTCTGGTGAAGGTCAGCATCTCTGATCTGAATATCAGGTCTGGACCCGGCACGAACTACAAGAGGGTTCGCTTTATTGAACCGGGTGTGTTCACGATAGTTCAGACATCTTCCGGAGCAGGTGCTTTGATGTGGGGGAAACTGAAGAGCGGGATTGGCTGGATATCGTTGGATTATGTTAAGAGAGTATAAGAATGACGGTCGGTGGAGATTGATTTCTCTGCCGGCCGTTATTTTTTTGCTCAAAAATCGGAATCGGGTCGTTTTGGGAACTTATGCCTTCCAAAGAGATGAAGGAGGTTCTGGACGATGTTTATCCTGGAATATAAGGACGGAGTCAAGCCAGCAGAGCTGAGTCCGAAGGCAAAGGCCAATATGGAACGCTGCGCGAATTTTCTGGTGGAAATGATCGAAAAATACGGGAAAGAGGTTCTGGAAGAGATAGAGGCTGAGGAGCATGCGGCAGCGGAGAAGCAGGAACAGGAATCGTCGGACACAAATCTGTGATCCGGCGATTTTTGGGTGGTGAAAAACTTCAGAAGGGGCGCTGACAAACCTGTCAAAGCCCGACATAATGAAGTTCCGAGGTACTGTGTGACGATGAGCAACCGAAGGGAGGGATACGGTGAGAAAAAAGAAATGCTATATCTACACGCGAGTCTCTACGGCAGCTCAGACGGAAGGGTACAGCCTGGAGGCACAACAGGAACGCCTCCGCGAGTATGCGGATTATAAGAACCTTGAAATAGCCGGAGAATACTGCGATGCGGGAAAATCCGGAAAGAGCATAGTCGGAAGACCGGCATTCCTGCAGATGCTTGATGATATATCCAGCGAGAAGGACAATATCTCTTTTGTGCTGGTATTCAAGCTGTCCAGGTTTGGACGGAATGCGGCGGACATACTGAAATCTCTGCAGTTGCTGGAAGATTATGAGGTGGATCTGATCTGCGTGGAAGATGCCATTGACAGTTCTACACCGGGCGGGAAGCTGACGCTGACAATTTTGTCTGCTGTGGCGGAGATTGAGCGTGAGAACATCAATGTCCAGTTCATGGCCGGTAAGATGCAGAAGATCCTTAACGGCGGATGGCCGGGAGGACCTGCTCCCTATGGATACCGCAGTGTGAATAAGGAACTGGTAGTAGAACCGGAAGAGGCGGAGATCGTGAAGCTGATTTTTGACAGGTATATACAGGATGATGGAACACTAAACGGAGTTGCAATTTGGCTGAATAACAACGGATACAGCCGAATCAGCAAGGGCGAAGTAAAGCCGTTCACCTATGACTTTATCGTGAATGTCCTGGATAATCCTACCTATCACGGAAAGATCAATTACTTCCGCAGGACGAATCTGAAGGGTGTGAGGAAGAATCCGAAAGACGCGGTCGAGGTTGACGGGATTCATGAAGCAATCATAGATGAGGCTCTGTGGCAGCAGGCACGGGAAAAACGTGAGGCTTCATCCGGAAGACAGGAAAAGGTGGATGAACCTGATCGCGTGAGCCTACTGTCCGGTCTGATCAAATGTCCGGCCTGCGGGAGTGGTCTTATCGCAACGAAGAACAAGCACGTCAATAAGAACCGAGGCGGTCATTATAAGACTATTCATTATTATTCCTGCCGATACTACAGGAAATCAGCCGGAAGAACCTGCGAGTTCAAACATACTTATAACCAGACGAAGATAGATTCCGCGGTATTTGAGATCGTCAGTAATCTGGCGGCTCATCCGGCATTTGAAAAAGCAATGGCTATGGCAGCGGGCGGTGATGAGTCTGTAGAGGCTTATGAGAAGCGGATGAAGGAAATCCGCAAGGATCTGTATCATCAGGAACATGAGAAGAACCGTGTCGGAGCGGAGCTTGATAATCTGGATGTTCTGTCTGATGACTACGATACGGAATATGAGCGGATCCAAGCGGAGATGGATGATATCTATGACAGGATAGAATCCCTGGAGCTTTCGCTTAAGAAGATAAAGAAGAAGTGCAGCGAAGCCAGGCAGGGTGTCAGCTCTATTGAAGGGATAAAGAAGATCCTGAAGAATTTCGGAAAGTTCTATGAAAAGCTGACTTCCGAGGAACAAAGGGAACTGTACCGTCAGTTTATTGAACGGATAGAGGTTTATCCGGAAGAGCAGGAAGACGGAAGGGTGCTGAAGAGCATTCATTTCCGATTCCCTGTCCGGTACGGTGAAACGGATACGATCGAGACCTGGATAGGAGCAGAGGGTGAACCTGATGATGAAATCGCCTTTGTGCTGGATTGCAGCGAAGTACAGGTGACGGTGGCGGAAGCCAAGGCGACCTACGCAGAGATCAGGGCTTATGTACTGGAGCATACGGGGATGAAGGTCTCATCATTATACATCGCTCAGATAAAGCGGAAATACGGCATAGATATCGGGATTGCTTATAACAAGCCGGAGCAGAACAAAAATCGTGTGCCGGTATGCCCGGTTGAAAAGGAACTGGCTATCATGGACGCGCTGAAGGCGTTCCGGATGCTGACAGAAGACACAGAGTATATGGAGGCGGCAGTATGAAAAAGAAAAAACTGAAGTGTTATATCTACATAAGGGTATCCACATCAATGCAGGTGGAGGGCTACAGCCTTGAAGCCCAAAGGGAGAGGCTGACGAAGTTCGCGGATTTTCAGGATATAGAGATCGTCAGGGAATACTGCGACGCAGGAAAATCTGGAAAGAACATTACCGGCAGACCGGAGTTTTCACAGATGCTGAATGATGTGGCTGAGGATCGTGACGGAGTGGATTTCATCTTGGTATTCAAGCTTTCGAGATTCGGACGAAATGCGGCGGATGTCCTCAATTCCCTTCAGTACATACAGGATTTCGGTGTAAACCTGATCTGCGTGGAAGACGGGATTGATTCTTCCAAGGATTCCGGTAAGCTGACTATTACGGTTCTGTCCGCTGTTGCCGAAATAGAAAGAGAAAACATTCTGGTACAGACGATGGAAGGACGCCGCCAGAAAGCCAGAGAGGGCAAGTGGAACGGCGGACAGGCTCCATTCGGGTACACGCTGGATTCCAAGAACAGCACGCTGATCGTCAATCCGGAAGAGGCGGAGATCGTAAAGATCATCTTTACAAAGTTTGCACATGAAGGGCTTGGAGCTGACCGGATCTGTGATTATCTGAATCAGCACGGATATACGAAAAAGAAGGTAAAGAAGAAGGAACTGAATTATTTCGCCAGAAGCTTTATCATGAAGATCCTTGATAATCCCGTTTATACCGGAAAGATCGTTTACGGCAGGCATAAGACCGAAAAGGTCAAAGGCAGCAGGGATGAATATAAGCGGGTCATGGCTGATGATTATATGGTCGTGGACGGGATGCATGAGGCGATCATAGACCGGGATCTCTGGGAGGCGACAAGGCTCAGGCGAAAAGATACCGGCGTCAAATGGAATAAGACGCACAGCATGGATCATGAGCACATTCTGACGGGTATCATCAAATGTCCGATTTGCGGCCGGAGTCTTGTGGGAACCGTCAGACGGCGTAAGAACAAGAAGTCCGGCGAGTACAAGGATGATTGGTATTATAAGTGCCTGCATCGTTCAAAGATAGACGAAACGCATTTCTGTGATTTTCGACTGGTTCTGAGTCAGGTGGAGCTTAACAGTCAAGTAGAGCAGATCATCCTGGATATGGTGGTGGATCCGCAGTTTAAGGATTACATGGTGATGAAGATGGACGAGAAGGTGGATGTCTCATCACTGGAAGCTGAGAGGGATCAGGTCAGGGAACAGCTTCGTCAGGTTGTGGGAGCAAAGAAGAAGCTGGCGGAAATGCTGGACAGGCTGGATGTAAGCGACAAGCACTATGACAGAAAGTATCAGGATATGTACGACAGACTGGATATCCTGTACGACCGGATATCAGAGCTGGAGGACACAATAGCTGAAATCGAAGAGAAGATCAGCGGAGCCTACGGAGAGAAAATTACTGCAGATGAGCTCTATAAAGTTCTCCTGAGTTTTGATAGAATGTACTTTAAGATGACCGATCTCGAAAAGAAGAGGTTCATGAGAGATTTCATTGACGAGATCGAGTTGTACCCTGAAAGACAGGAAGACGGACGCATCTTAAAGCAGCTGCATTTAGGATTTCCGGTGTTTTATGAAGGTTCTGAAGGCGATACAATTCGGTTGCTCAAACAAAACACAGTCGAGACGGTAGTACTTTTGTCCAAACTTAATGCCAAGCAGCATATGGAGGTGGAGTTGAATCTGGATGAGCTGGATTTGACATCGGCGGAGAGCAAGGCTACCTATGACGAGATTAAGGCGTATGTGCTGGAGAAGTATGGCTTGAAAGTGTCCAGCCTGTATATCTCCCAGGTCAAACGGAAGTGTGGTCTGGATGTAGGACAGAACTATAATTTGTCGAAGAAGGAAGATGCCAAAGTGCCGCAGTGCCCGCCGGAGAAGAAAACGGCGATTATGGAGGCACTAAAGCATTTTCAGATGATTTAAGGAATTCTGGAGCATTCAATTAACGATTAGCAGAGTTTGTAGAAGCGACCACCGATTGCTTAATAGCTGGTGGCCGCTTCTTTTTCTATTAGGAAAACAAATCACTGATTTTTATTTTCTCTATTTGATTAAGTTTATCACTGTTTAATTGTCTAGTGAAAGAACAGATATTTGGTTTCTAAATACAAAATAAAATTTGCTTTTGCAAATATTTAATTTGCTAGTCGAGTGGAGAATTTCGCAGATTTGTGTTATAATACAAGAAATATTAACGAAATCAGCTGGGAGGGCTTCCGATGATGCGTATCAGTTACAATAAGCTCTGGAAGATGCTTATAGATAAAGAGATGAAAAAAAGCGATTTGAGGGAAAAAGCCGGCATTAGCTCTGCTTCGATTTTATTTGCTATGTGGCATACGGCAAAAAGCCGCTAACCCGCAAAGAGCGAGCCAGCAACGTTAAGAAAAAAGATTTCTTCAGCAAGTATTCTGCCGATGCGCAGGCGGTTTTGGGGATTCTTCTGGATAAATACATGAATCAGGGCATAACCGAGGTTGAGGACATCAAGGTTCTGTCTCTTGCCGATTTTGCGGACTTTGGGAAGCCCGCAAAAATCGTCAAGCTATTTGGTGGCAAGGCGCAGTATGAGGCGGCCATCAAGGAGCTGGAAGAAAACATATATGAATTTGAGGTAGGTTAATATGGCGATGCAGTCAGGATTTATAAAACGATCCTAATGAATCCGCCCTACGGCGGGCATGAGGACAAGTCCATTCAGGGCTTCTTCCCTGACGATTTGGCAAGCTCCGAAACCGCAGACCTCTTTATGTCGGTCATCATGTACCGCTTGAAGAAGAATGGCAGGGCGGCTGTTGTCGTGCCGGACGGCTTCCTGTTCGGTCTGGACAACGCCAAGGTGAACATCAAAAAGAAGCTCATTTCCCAGTTCAATCTGCACACCGTTGTTCGGCTGCCCGGCTCTGTGTTCAGCCCTTATACCTCAATCACCACCAATCTGCTGTTTTTTGACAACACCAAGCCGACCACAGAGACATGGTTTTATCGGGTAGATATTCCGTCTGACAGAAAGCACTTCTCCAAGACGAAGCCCATGGAGCTGAAACACTTTGACGATTGCATTTCATGGTGGAATGACCGAAAGGAAATCCCGGACGGCGAAAACTTCAAGGCACAGAAGTTTACCGCAGAGTATCTGCTGAACGAACAGGGCTGCAACATCGATTTGTGCGGCTATCCCCATGAGGAAGAAGAAATCCTTGACCCGATGGACACCATCCGGGAATATCAGGAAAGACGGACTGCACTCAATGCGGAAATCGACAAGGTGCTGGCGGAGCTGGAAGCTCTGCTGCCGGGAGGTGTGAGCGAATGACGCCGGAACAGTTAAAATCTTCCGCCAAATATACAGAAGAAAGGTGGTTTTGATAAAATGTACCTAAAACGGTTATCCGCTGTTAATATGGGACCAATTAATGATGTATCTATCACATTTCCGTTTGAGGAATCTGGAAATCCAAAGCCAGTAATCATTGTTGGTGAAAATGGAACAGGTAAAACTACGCTTTTATCAAATGTAGTTGACTCATTATATGAATTGGCAGAAAAGGCTTTCAATGATGTCACCAAATCTGATGGCGGCTCAGGACATCAATACTTTAAAGCTATTTCTCCTTCTGAAATTCAAATCGGAAAAGAGTATATGTGTTCAATCATTGAATATACCTGTCCTCGAAACCCTACATACTCAATCGGATATGTCATGAAATGTGGATCAGTTCCTGCTGATTTGATAAAAAGCAGTAACAACTTTTGTGCTAACAAAAAAGTTTCATGGAAAGATACGGAAGGTTACAAGAAAGCTTTTATTGAGAAGTCCGAAGCGGAGACGATTTTTGGGCGAAGCGTCTTTTGTTACTTCGGGCCGGATCGATATGAAAAACCGGCATGGATGGGGAAAAGATACTATCAACAGGACGAGGATATACATCCGTCTATTAGAGAACGGTGGCAAGGACAATTACGTAAGCCGATCACTGTTCATGACGTAAATGACCAAACATTGCAGTGGCTGTTGGATATCATTGCCGACTCACGATGCGATGTCGTGCAAAAAGGTAATCAATTGCTCGTTGAACATATAGATATGGATAGCCTTTTGCTTCAAGGAACTGCACGAAGAAATGTAGAAAATATTATGACCGAAATTTTAGATAAGAATGTCTACTTCGGTCTAAATTATCGCAATAGAGGAAAATCTCGATTTAATATCTGCGACACTAAAAACAATTCCGTGTTAATTCCTTCGCTGGATTCCTTGTCAACCGGGCAAAGCGCTTTGTTCAATATGTTTGCGACGATCGTGCGATACTCTGAGGATAACAACATCAACAACAGCATTACACTTTCACAAATCGAAGGAGTTGTGATAATTGATGAGGTCGAACTTCATCTTCATTCAAACCTTCAACGCAATACGCTTCCAAAGTTGATGAAACTTTTTCCGAAAGTACAGTTTGTCATTACTACGCACTCGCCTTTATTCCTTCTCGGATTGGAAGAAGTATACGGGGCCAATGGATTTGAAATACATGAAATGCCTAATGGTGATTGTATTTCCGCCGAGGCATTTTCGGAGTTTCAGAAAGCCTATGCCTTTTATTCTGAAACGAAGAAGCATCAAGCAGAAATCAAAGATGCAATCAATACGCATACAGCAAAACCCCTTGTCATAACTGAGGGCGCAACTGACTGGAAACATATGAAAGCAGCATTTTCCAAACTTTCACAGCGCCCAGAAAATCTTGAGGCATATAGGAGTTTGGACTTTGACTTCTTAGAATATGAACCAGAGCAGTCAACAAAAGAAGGGGTACTCAAAATACAAATGAGCAATACCCAGCTAACAAGTATGTGTAAACATTTTGCATCCATCCCGCAACCGAGAAAGCTGATCTTCATTGCCGATGCTGATGATACAACCACGAACAAGGAATTGGGCTCGGAATCAGGATTCAAAGCATGGGGGAACAATGTTTACTCTTTCAGTATTCCTGTCCCGCCTCATAGAACTGATACTCCTAAAATATGCATCGAACACTATTACTCTGACAACGACATAAAAACTCAAGTCGACATAAATGGGGTTCAAAGAAGAATCTATATGGGTAACGAATTTGATTCCGTAGGAATTTCTCTTGATGGGCAACTCTTTTGTGTTGACCGCAACAGTTGTGGCCCTGATAAAATTCGTATCATTGACGGAACATCTGATAAACGAGTTTTCTGCATTCAGGGAGATAGAAAAACCAATCTTGCACTGCCAAAAATGGAATTTGCCGATAGAGTATTAGGAAATTCTCCCGAGTATTCAAATATCGACTTTTCTTCCTTTTCACTCATTTTTGACCTTATTAAGCAGATTTGTGACCACATTCCTACAGAATGACTGTAGGGGAACATTTGAAATTTAGTTTGAGGGATATTTGTTTCGATTCGATGTTGATGGCCTAATCATCTTTACAGAGATAAGAAAACTGACCAAGCCGAAGGGTACGAACTGAAAATAGTTCGTGCCTGTCGGCATATCGGTTTTGTGTCCAATACATCATTTTGATGCATTGCCGTCCCTGCCGCAGCAGTGTGGCGAGAGAATTCCCATGTGAGAGAACACGGAATTTTTACTCGTCACATCACGGCACAGCTTGAAATTTTTGCAATGTTCCAACAAAAAAAGAGAGCATGTGCTGTGACATTTTCGAAAAAATGGTCGGACATGGGAAAACGCAGCTTTTCCATGTGGGTACCATTTGAGAGAAAATGATGGGGTATCCAAAGGAGAGTATCCCCTTTGCCCTGGGTTTCCAATAGGGGCGAGCAGCATCCCTGTTGGCACACGACTTTCCCCGGAAAGTCTAGTGTGTTATACCTTTGTGGAGCAGATAGCAGCCGGAATTGTAGCACGCCCCGTAAAGTGTGGCTACAGTTGCGGCGTTCTGGCGGGAAAGGGTGCCCCTTGCAGGGCAGCATAAGCGACAGAAAAAGGCTGGCAGGCGGTGCGGGTATGCGCTGTCTGCCAGCCGTGTCATCTGCGGAACAAAGGTATATCAAAGCCCCCGTCCGCCGCTGCTTCCTGTCGTATCAGAACCACCACGGCAGTTCCCCGCGCAGGCTGTCCATCGCCTCTCCCTCCACCTTCTTTGTACGGCTCTCGCTGAGATGAAAATGGAGCGCCGCGCCGATCAGCGGGTGCTCGATGCCATCGGTAAACCCATAGCGATACAGCAGATAGGTCTGCTCTCTGGCAGTCAGCTTGCCCAGCGCCACATACAGTTCCGTGAGCTGTTCTTTTTGGATGTAGATTTGCTCCGGCGTTTGGGTGTGAGGGTCGGATATGGCTTCGATCCGCAGCATCCGTTCATCATCTGAGAGAACGTCATCCAGATATACCCTCTGGAAACCGGGGCCGTCTTTCTTATCCGCCATCCGTTGCTCAAACTGAGCGAGGGCGGCGCGGATGCAGTCTGTCATGGCATTGCGGACTGCCGGTGCCGCATAAGTCAGAAATTTCATGCCGCGTCCGGCGTCAAACAAAGGGATCGCGTTTAGAAGGCCGATACTTCCCTCCTGCACCAGATCATCTATGCCAATCCCAATATCATTCTCATGGATTCAACATCCATGGGGTGGTCTATGATGAACTGCATGCGGCTCCGGACAGGAGACTGTTTGATGTCATGACAAAAGGCAGCGGTGACGCAAGGATGCAGCCCCTGTTCTTTTATATCACTACAGCCGGGACAGATACCAACTCCATCTGCTATGAGACGCACCAGAAGGCAAAGGATATCCTGGAAGGCCGGAAGATCGATCCGACCTTTTACCCGGTGATTTACGGGGCGGATGAGGGTGACGACTGGACCGACCCGAAGGTCTGGAAGAAAGCCAACCCGTCTCTGGACATCACGGTGGGGATGGACAAGGTGAAGGCGGCCTGTGAGTCAGCGAAGCAGAATCCGGGGGAAGAGAATTCCTTCCGGCAGCTGCGGCTGAACCAGTGGGTGAAGCAGGCGGTGCGCTGGATGCCGATGGAGAAATGGGATCAATGCTCTTTTGCTGTGAACGAAGAGGAACTGGAAGGGCGCGTCTGCTACGGCGGCCTGGATCTTTCCTCCACCACGGACATCACGGCGTTTGTCCTGGTATTCCCGCCTCTGGATGAGGAAGATAAGTTTCAGCTGCTTCCGTATTTCTGGATTCCGGAAGAGACGCTGGATCTGCGGGTGCGCAGGGACCATGTCCCCTATGATGTGTGGGAGCGGCAGGGCTTCCTGCAGACCACGGAGGGAAATGTGGTGCATTACGGCTATATTGAGAAATTCATTGAGCGCCTGGGGGAACGGTTCAACATCCGGGAGATCGCTTTTGACCGGTGGGGCGCTGTGCAGATGGTTCAGAACCTGGAAGGGATGGGATTCACGGTGGTTCCCTTCGGCCAGGGATTTAAGGACATGTCGCCGCCTACCAAGGAGCTGATGAAGCTGACATTGGAGCAGAGGATCGCCCACGGCGGGCATCCGGTGCTGCGGTGGATGATGGACAACATCTTTATCCGCACGGATCCGGCGGGGAACATCAAGGCGGATAAGGAGAAGTCCACGGAGAAGATCGATGGAGCGATCGCGGCGATCATGGGGCTGGACCGGGCGATCCGGTGCGGGAATGATACCAGGGCATCGGTTTATGACAGCCGGGGAATTTTGTTCATATAGTTTATGAAAAAGGTATTGACCCTGACGTTATGTAATAGTTTATGCTATGATTACCACAGGGGAAAGAGGTGATCAGGATGATGACAGTACATGAGGTCAGCCAGATATCCGGAGTAAGTATCCGCGCTCTTCATCATTATGATAAGATTGGACTTCTGCCGGCCACAGAGGTTACGGACGCAGGATACCGCATGTATGACGATACAGCACTGGAAAGGCTACAGCAGATACTCTTATTCAAAGAACTGCAGTTTACACTGAAAGAAATCAAGGCTATTCTGGACAGCCCCGATTTTGACCGGGGCAGGGTTTTGGAACAGCAGATTCAGTTGTTGGAACTCCGAAAAGAACACTTGCAGAATCTGATTGATCTTGCCCGTGGAATCAAAATGATTGGAGTGAAGCATATGAGCTTTGAGGCGTTTGATACAAGAAAGTTTGATGAATACGTCAGGCAGGCAAAGGCATCTTGGGGACAGACTGATGCCTATAAAGAGTATGAAAAGAAGTCCGTAGGACGGAGCAAGGAGGAACAGCATGTGCTTAATGTTCAGATGATGGAGATCTTTTCTGAGTTTGGAAAGATAAAAGAGCAGGATCCGGAGGGTGAGGCCGCAGTTGGTCTGGCAAAGAGACTGCAGGAATTTATTACAGAGCATTTTTATACCTGTACGGATAAGATATTGCTGGGTCTTGGAGCAATGTATGCGGGCGGCGGTGATTTGACAGTCAACATTGATAAAATTGGCGGGACTGGAACAGCAGAGTTTGCTGATAAGGCAATTCAGGCTTATTGTAAAAAATAGCAGCAGTGTATGAACAGCAGAGAACAGCATCTGTCGAAAAGGCAGGTGCTTTTCTTTTGCCATTTTTTAGAAAGGATGGTGACAGTTATGGGCTTTTTCAGCAGTTTATTCCGTTCTCGTGACAAGCCGTCTGACCGGACATCCGGCAGCGGCTACACCTTCTTTATGGGAGGGAGCACATCCGGGAAGCGGGTGAATGAACGGACGGCCATGCAGATGACGGCGGTGTACTCCTGCGTGAGGATTTTGTCGGAGGCGGTGGCCAGCCTGCCATTACAATTCTATAGATATACCGATGATGGCGGGAAAGAGAAAGCGGTGGAACATCCGCTTTATTTTTTGCTCCATGACGAGCCGAATCCGGAGATGACGTCCTTCGTGTTCCGGGAGACGCTGATGACGCACCTGCTTCTGTGGGGCAATGCCTACGCCCAGATCATCCGGAATGGACGGGGAGAGGTGGTGGCCTTATATCCCCTGATGGCGGACCGGATGTATGTGGATCGGGATGACAAGGGGCAGCTGTACTACGAGTACACCCTGTATTCCGATGACGCGCCTACCATGAAGGGATCCATTGTCCGGCTGTCCCCTTATGAAGTGCTGCATATCCCAGGTTTGGGATTTGACGGGCTGGTGGGCTATTCGCCTATCGCTATGGCGAAGAATGCCATCGGCATGGCCATGGCCTGCGAGGAATACGGGGCGAAGTTTTTCGCCAACGGCGCGGCGCCTTCCGGGGTGCTGGAGCATCCGGGGACGATCAAGGATCCCAGCCGGGTGCGGGAAAGCTGGCAAAGGACCTTCGGAGGAAGCGGGAACGCCAACAAGGTGGCAGTGCTGGAGGAAGGGATGAAGTACACGCCCATCTCTATCTCGCCGGAGCAGGCGCAGTTTCTGGAAACCAGGAAGTTCCAGCTGGATGAGATCGCCCGGATTTTCCGGGTGCCGCCCCATATGATCGGGGACCTGGAAAAGTCGTCCTTCAACAACATCGAGCAGCAGTCCCTGGAATTCGTGAAATATACCCTGGATCCCTGGGTGTCCCGGTGGGAGCAGTCCATGGTGCGCTCGCTGCTGTCCAGGGAAGAGAAATCAAAGTATTTCATCAAGTTCAACGTGGACGGCCTGCTTCGCGGGGACTACCAGAGCCGGATGAACGGATACGCCACGGCAAGGCAGAACGGCTGGATGAGCGCCAACGATATCCGGGAACTGGAAAACCTGGACCGGATCCCGGCGGAGCAGGGCGGGGATTTATATCTGATCAACGGAAACATGACGAAGCTTGCAGATGCCGGGCTGTTTGGAACGGGCCAGCAGGGGCAGATGATTTTGCAAGGAAAGGAGTAGAGATCCGATGAAGAAATTTTGGAACTGGAAGAGCAGGAAGATCCGGGATCAGGATTCCGGTGAGGAAAGGACTGAAAGGGTGCTGTTCCTGAACGGAACGATTGCGGAGGAGAGCTGGTATGACGATGAAGTCACGCCGGCTCTTTTTAAGGAAGAACTGATGGCGGGAAACGGTGATATTACGGTGTGGATCAACAGCCCCGGCGGGGACTGTGTGGCCGCGGCGCAGATCTACAACATGCTGATGGATTATAAGGGAAATGTCACGGTAAAGATCGATGGGATCGCGGCGTCTGCGGCAAGCGTGATCGCCATGGCGGGTACAAAGGTATTGATTTCGCCGGTGGGGATGCTGATGATCCATAACCCGGCGACCATCGCCTGGGGGGATTCTGGGGAGATGCGGAAGGCCATTGAGATGCTGGAAAGCGTGAAGGATTCCATCATCAACGCCTATGAGATCAAAACCGGCCTGTCCCGGGCGAAGCTGTCCCACATGATGGACGCGGAAACCTGGATGGACGCCGGGAA
Organism: uncultured Blautia sp.; assembly: GCA_963927715.1. Lineage (GTDB taxonomy): Bacteria > Bacillota > Clostridia > Lachnospirales > Lachnospiraceae > Blautia_A. The sequence continues at coordinate 741,028 of CAWVBU010000003.1, forward strand.
AGCGGTGGAGCTTGGTTTTGCAGATGAGATTCTGGGAAGGTCAGAACTGCCGGAGGATATGGAGCCGCCCGCGGTATCCATGCTCTATTCCAAAGCCGCCGCGGTCAATTCCTTAATGGATAAGATCGCGGAAAAGTGCAGGACAAAACCGAAAGCCGAACCGGAAGGACGCAGCGTAGACAGCCTCTACGAGCGGCTGAATTTATTGAAGAATTAGAGGAGGACATGACGATGACGATTTTAGAACTGAGAGAAAAGAGGGCGAAGGCGTGGGAGGCAGCGAAGGCTTTCCTGGATTCCCACAGGAATGACCGGGGGATTTTATCCGCGGAAGATGATGCCGCTTATACCCGTATGGAGCAGGAGATCACGGATCTTGGGAAAGAGATTGCCAGGATGGAGAGGCAGGAAGCCTTTGAGAGGGAGCTGTCCAAACCGGTGAATCAGCCCCTGACCGGGCGCCCGGCATCCGGCAGCGGGGGAAAGGAAAAGACCGGGAGGGCTTCGGAAGAGTACAAGGCCAATTTCTGGAACGCCATGCGCTCCAAGGTGCCGCTTCCCAGCGTGGTCAACGCCCTGGAAGAGGGCACAGATTCCGAGGGCGGGTATCTGGTGCCGGATGAGTATGAGCGCACCCTGGTGGAAGCCCTGGAAGAGGAAAACGTGTTCCGCCAGCTGGCAAACGTGATCCGTACTTCCAGCGGCGACAGGAAGATCCCGGTGGTGGCAACGAAAGGGACTGCCTCCTGGATCGATGAGGAAGGAGCGTATACGGAGAGTGATGATTCCTTCGGCCAGGTATCCATCGGGGCCTACAAGGTGGGCACCATGATCAAGGTATCCGAGGAACTTCTTAATGACAGTGTCTTTGACCTGGAATCTTATATCGCGAAGGAATTCGCCCGCCGGATCGGGGCGAAGGAGGAAGAGGCGTTCTTTACCGGGGATGGCTCCGGGAAGCCTCTGGGTGTGCTGGCAGCCACCGGCGGGGCAGAGACCGGGGTGACAGCAGCTTCCTCTACAGCTATTACGGCAGATGAGCTGATGGACCTGTTCTATTCCCTGAAATCTCCTTATCGGAAGAAGGCGGTATGGGTGCTGAACGATTCTACCATCAAGGCGGTGCGGAAACTGAAGGATTCCACGGGGCAGTACCTGTGGCAGCCTTCCCTTGCGGCCGGTACGCCGGATACGCTCCTTGGCAGGCCGGTGAAGACCTCCGCCTATATGCCGGTGATCGCGGCGGGGGCAAAGACCATTGTCTTCGGCGATTTCAGCTATTACTGGATCGCGGACCGGCAGGGACGCTCCTTTAAGCGCTTGAATGAACTGTACGCCGCCAACGGTCAGGTAGGCTTCCTGGGTTCCCAGAGGGTGGATGGGAAGCTGGTGCTTTCCGAGGCGGTGAAGGTACTGGCGCAGAAGGCCAGCGCTTGATAGTTCTGATGGGAAAAAGCGGGCGGCGTCTTTTTATGTAGGGGCGCCGCCGGTAAGGAAGGAGGGCAATGGGATGATGGTGACGCTGGAAGAAATGAAAAATTATCTCCGGGTGGATGACGATGAAGACGATGGGCTGATCACCACGCTTTTGGCGTCAGCGGAGCGGATGTGCATGGACATCCTGCGGACAGATGAGGAAAGCGGCCTGCAGGAAGCGGAGAATGGAAAAACGGCGGTGATGTATACCGTGGCTTATCTGTATGAACATCGGGAGGAAGCCGACCACCATGCCCTGAACCTGACGCTTCGTGCCCTGCTCTTCGGCAGCCGGAAGGAGGCGTTCTGATGGAGATTGCTCTTCTGAATGTGAAAGTGACTTTCCAGAAGAATTCCGTGGTTTCGGATGCCATCGGAAACCGGAAGAATGTCTGGGAGGATTATTACAGCTGCCATGCCACGGTCAGCGGGGAAGGCGGGCAGGAAAAGGCAGCAGCCGGATTGACGGCTGCGGAATCTGACATTGCCTTTACCGTCCGTTTCTGTAAACGGGCGGCGGAGGTGACGGCGGACGGTTTCCGTATCCTGTTTGGCGGGGAGATCTACAATATCGTGGCCGTGGATCACATGAACTATAGAAAGAAAGCGCTGAAGTTCCGGTGTGAGAAAGCGAGGCGGTAAACATGGGACAGAACGTACAGATCGGGGGTCTGGCGGACGCTGTTATGGAGACTTTGGAGGAATATGCGGATCTGGCTGTCGAGGATGTGAAACAGGCGGTCAGGGATGCCGGGGAGACGGTAAGGAAGGAGATCCGTGCCAACGCCCCGAAGGATACTGGGGACTATGCCAAAAGCTGGGCGGTGAAGAAAACAAAAGAAACTTCCTCCAGCTTGACGCTGACGGTTCATTCCAAAAACCGCTACCAGCTGGCCCATCTGCTGGAGTATGGCCACGCAAAGCGGGGCGGCGGACGGGTGGAGGGCAAAGCCCATATCGCCCCGGCGGAGGAGAAGGGAATCCGGCAGCTGGAAGAAGAGATTGAAAGGAGCCTGAGGGATGGATAAACTTCTGGATATTTTGAAAAGCGCCGGCTTCCCCTATGCCTATGACCATTTCGCGGAAGGGGAAGCGCCGGATCCGCCTTTTGTCTGTTATCTGCTTCCGGGGAGCGACAACTTTTCCGCGGATGGGAAGGTCTATTACCGGATCAGCGAGGCGCGGGTGGAATTATATACGGATCAGAAGGATTTCGCCGCGGAGGGAAAGCTGGAAGACGCTTTGGACGCCTGCGGCATTTTTTATGAGAAATCGGAGACCTGGATTGACAGCGAAAAGCTGTACGAGGTCCTGTATGTGTTTGAGATGCCGATAGGTGAGGAAAGCACAGGACAGGACGGATAAGGAAATGGAGGGAGCAGGATATGTCTGCGAAGAAGAATAAGGTAAAATTTAATATCTGCAACGTGCATTACGCACTGATTACGGTGGATGAGGACGGGGAAGTCACTTTCGGGACGCCGGTGGCTATGCCGGGCGCGGTATCCCTGTCTTTGGAGCCAAACGGCGAGCCGTCCAATTTTTACGCGGATGGGTACGCCTACTATACGATCTCCAACAACATGGGCTATGAGGGGGATCTGGAACTGGCCATGGTGCCGGAGAGTTTCCGGACGGATGTGCTGAAGGAATCCCTGGATGACAACAGCGTGCTGGTGGAGAGCGCCAACGTAGAGACGGCAAACTTTGCCCTGCTTTTTGAGTTTGACGGGGATGTGAAGAAGATCCGCCATGTACTGTATAACTGCTCAGCGGCAAGGCCGAATATCGAGTCCGCGACCAATGAGGAGGAGATCGAGGTACAGACGGAAACGCTGGCCATCACGGCGGCGCCCCTGGCCAACGGCTATGTGAAGGCACGTACCGGGGACAGCACCACGGATACGGTTTATACAGGGTGGTATTCTTCCGTGTATATGCCGACGGTGGCTGATCCGGAGGCATCTGGGGTACAGCAGTCTGGCCTGCAGGAAATGGAAGAGGATGAGATCGGAGGGGAGACATTATGAGCATGAAGAAAAATATCATGATTGATGGGCAGGAGGTCGCTTTTAAAGCCTCCGCCGCCATCCCCCGGATCTACCGGATGCGGTTCCACCGGGATATCTACAAAGACCTGCGGGATCTGGAAAAGGGGATCGACAAGAACGACCCGGAGAATTCCAATCTGGATCTGTTCTCTTTAGAGATGTTTGAGAATATCGCCTATGTGATGGCGAAGCATGCGGATCCTTCCATCCCGGATACGCCGGAGGAATGGCTGGACGGCTTTAATACTTTCTCTATCTATCAGGTACTGCCCCAGATCATTGAACTGTGGGGGCTGAACACCCAGACGGATGTGCAGGCTAAAAAAAACTTCGTCCGACTGACCGGGAAATGACGACGCCCCTGTTCCTCCTGCGGTGCGTGCAGCTGGGGCTGTCCATCCGGGATCTGGATCTTTTGACCATCGGAATGGTGAACGATATGTATGTGGAGAGCCGGAACGATGAGCATAAATATGCGGTAGTGGCCACGCAAAAAGATTTCGATCAATTTTAACGGCTGTTCTCGATTTTCTTTGATTTGGCGGATTGCTTAAATACGTTTTCTCTGTTATACTCGCCTTGTGCGCACAAATAAAATACAGGAAGGGGTATGCTGTTTGAAGAACAACGGATGTGCTATTGTATCAAGCCGGGAGGCTTGCGTGCAATAACCCGGCAAACCTCCCGGAGGATTTGAATACATCAAAGACTTTCAGGAGGAAAATACAATGAACCGTGAGAATAAACGGAAAAAATACGAGAAACATTATTATAAAAATCACGCCTGTACCGATCCGTTCACCTGTAAGGTGTGCGGGCGGCTGGTCGTTCCGGAAGGCGCGGGATCCGGACACAGGAACCATTGCCCGAACTGCCTGAGCAGTCAGCATCTGGACAATGAGCCTGGGGATAGAGAAGCAGATTGCGGAGGGATTATGGATCCGGTTGCTGTATGGGTAAGAAAAAATGGTGAGTGGGCCATTATCCATCGATGCCGTATCTGCGGGAAACTGTCATCCAACCGGGTGGCAGCGGATGATAACCCGATGAAGCTTATGGCGATCGCCATGAAGCCGTTATGCGAACCGCCGTTTCCGGTGGAGCGTATTGAGGAACTGACCGCCCTTATGGGAGGCGATGGAAGCTTAAAATAATGATTGCGGAAAGCATTTGTCATATAGGCAGATGCTTTCTTTTTGCCTGGAGAAATCCGGGCTTTTTTTATGTCTATTTTCAGGAGGTAGTGACACATGGCAAGCCGGATCAAGGGGATTACGGTAGAGATCGGCGGCGATACCAGCGGTCTGGAAAAGTCGCTGAGCGCGGTGAACAATTCCATAAAGAAGACCCAGAGCCAGCTTCGGGATGTGAATAACCTTTTGAAACTGGATCCATCGAATACTATTCTTTTGGCACAGAAGCAGGAACTTCTGCAGTCAGCTATCGGGGATACAGAGAAAAAGCTGGAAGCATTGGAAAAAGCCCAGGAAGATGTGGCGAAAGCCTTTGAACGGGGCGATCTGGGGAAAGACCAGTACATGGCTTTCCAACGTGAAGTGGAGGAAACCCGTGGCACGCTGAACCGGTATAAGGCGGATCTGTCTGGTCTGCAGTCGGAGCAGGAACGGCTTTCTGCTAATACGGAGCGGCTGAATAAGCTGTTTGCGGCTACGGGATCCAGTGTGGATGATTATGCGGACGCGCTGGGGAGCCGTCTGGTAACGGCCATCCGGAATGGGACGACTTCCTCTGACCAGCTGAAAACCGCTGTGGAGAAGATCGGGAAAGCGGTCACTGGAGGGAAGGCAGACATTAAGCAGCTGACAGATGCCCTGGATACGGTAGATGACGGGCAGGCCGTCCGGAACCTGATCAACGATCTGAATGATGTGGGGGACGCCGCTCAGGGCGCTGCGGATGACATCGGGGAGATTGCCCAGGCCACCAAGGGTGCGGTCCTGATGGAAGCTGCCGACCAATTATCCGTGGTTGGGGATAAGATCCAGGATGTGGGCGATAAAGCGGTGAATGCCTACGCGGAGGCAGAGACAGCGGTTTCCAAGGTGAACGCCTACTTCGGGGAGACCGGAGCGGCAGCCGAAGCCAGCGCGGAGATTGTGAAGAATGTGTATGGATCCGGTGTGGGCCAGAGCATGGACGCGGTGGCGGAAGCGGTCATCATGGTCAAGAAGAACCTGGGAGATCTGGGAGATACCGACCTGACCAACCTGACGAAGCAGGCGCTGACTCTGGAAGAACTGTATGGGATAGATATGAATGAAACCCTCCGGGGCGTTAATTCCCTGATGAAGCAGTACGGATTGACCGCCCAGGAGGCCATGGACTATATCGTCCAGGGTACTCAGAATGGTTTGGACAAGACCAATGAGTTAGGAGACAATCTGTCCGAGTACGCCGGAAAATTTGAACAGGCGGGGTATTCCGCTTCCGAGTATTTCCAGCTTCTGCAGAACGGCCTGCAGGGCGGGGCGTACAACCTGGACAAGGTCAATGACGCCATCAATGAGGTGACTACCCGTCTGGCGGACGGGACCATCGGGGATTCCATTGACCTGTATTCCCAGAAAACCCAGTCCCTGTTCCTGGCATGGCAGAACGGGGAGGCTACTCAGAAGCAGGTGATCGATTCCATTGTGGCGGATATCGCAAACTGTACCAACGAACAGCAGGCCCTGAATATGGCGGCGGAAGCCTTCGGTACCATGGCCGAGGACGGGAACCTGAAATTTATTACTTCCCTGACTTCGGTTGGGGAGACGTATGACAGCGTGGCCGGATCGGCGCAGAACTTATTTAGCCAGACACAGACGCCCATGCAGGAGATGGAAGCGAATACCCGGAAGCTGCAGCAGGCGCTGGTTCCCCTTGGAGAAAAGATCGTGGAGTTGGCCAATGTGGTGCTTCCGCCTCTGGTGGCCATTATTACGGCAGTGAGCGAGGTATTCGGGATGCTGCCGGAACCGGTACAGAATTTTGTCATCATCCTGGGCGCATTGCTTGTAGCATTTACCGCATTGACGCCGGTGATCGCGGCCTTGGCGGTGTCCTTCGGGGCGCTGAACATTTCCCTGCTCCCGGTGATCGGGATCATCGCTGGGGTGGCGGCGGCCATTGCCGGAATCATCGCCATTGTGAAAAACTGGGGAGCGATCACGGAGTGGTTTGGGAATCTATGGCAGGCGGTATCTCAGAAGCTGATGGAATTATGGAATGGGGTGGTGGTTTTCTTTACGGAGACCATCCCGGCAGCGTTCCAGATTTTCATCGGCTTTTTTTCTGCGATTCCAGACTGGTGGAGCGGCCTGTGGTCGCAGGTATCCGCGTTTTTTACGGATACCTGGAACGCAATCCTGCAGAATCCCATTGTCCAGCTGGTGGTGACAACCATCACATCTCTGTGGGAAAACGCAAAGAATACCCTGCAGGGGATCTGGTCGGGGATCTGTCAGATTGCCTCCGGCGCCTTTGAACTGCTGAAAAATGTGATCCTGGCTCCGGTGCTCCTGCTGATCGACCTGGTGACGGGAAATTTCTCCCAGCTTGCATCCGATGCGGCCAATATCTGGAACAATATCAGAAATGCCGCCGTCCAGATCTGGTCAGGAATCCGGCAGGTGGTGACTTCCGCGGCTTCGGGGCTGAAGCAGGGGGTGGAGACTGTGCTTTCGGCGCTGTCCCAGTTTGCATCTCAGATTTGGTCCGCTATGAAGCAGACGGCGTCTTCTGTCTGGAACGGAATCAAGACCACGGTAGTGAATATCGCCTCCGCGTTGCGTGAGGCGGCGGTGTCCGCTTTCCAGCGGATGGTTTCCGGGATCGGCTCTGCCCTCTCCGGTCTGTATTCGGTTGTAAGCAATGGATTTTCTTCTGCCATTCGGTTTATCACCGGGCTGCCGGGGCAGGCGTTCCAGTGGGGGAAAGATTTCATCCAGGGGCTGATCAACGGGATTTCCAGCATGATCCAGGGTGTGATCAACACAGTTTCCGGGCTGGCGGAGCGGATCCGCTCTTTCCTGCACTTCTCGGCTCCGGATGAGGGGCCGCTGGCAGATTATGAGACCTGGATGCCGGACTTCATGAAGGGACTGGCGAGTGGGATTGAGAAGAACCGGGATTTGGTGGAGAAAGCCGTCCGGGATGTGGCTTCGGATATGGTATTCTCGCCGAAAGTGAGCGGGGCAGAGTATGGGTATTCCGGAGACGCTTTCTCCGGCGGGAGCATGTCCGACCTGATTTCCGGGATCTCTTCCGCGGTATCGGAAGCCCTGGCGGGATTTTCCGGTCCGCAGGGGAATATTGTAATCCCGGTGTATGTGGGCGGCACTTTACTGGATGAACTGGTGGTAACAGCGCAGGCAAGACAGAACCTGCGGTCAGGAGGGAGGTAAGCGATGGCATTTATACAGTATCTGACTTTTGACGGGACGGCCCTCCCCCTGCCGGATTCCTATGAGGTGCAGATGGATGACGTGGAGGCGGATTCCGGCGGGGAGACGGAGGCCGGGACGGTGCAGCGGGATGTGGTGCGCACAGGCGTGGTGAGCATCCCGGTGACGTTTTCCGTGTCGGCAAAATGGCTGAAAATCCTGACGGGATTTAAGCAGCAGGAAAAGATCACCGTGGGATATTTCGATACGGAGACGCTGGCAGTGAAGACAGCGGAGATGTATGTGGAGGGGTATAAGGCTTCCCTTGTCAAAGATACGTCCCGAAAGGGATTGTGGACGTTGTCATTTACGCTGAAGGAGTTCTGAATGTGTATTCTTTTTTGGGAGGAATTGTGGTATATTTGAGGAGAACAAATTGGAATTTATTGAGGAGAGCTAAAAAATGAACTTGAAAGATTTGAAAAAAGATTGTGCCCAAAAGCAAAAGAAAGGTATTCATTTTATCATTGCATCAGTAGTAATATGGATTATGGTTTTAATCGTACAATTAACAGATTTACCTATATTAACAAAAAATCTATTGACATTTTGTTGCACTGCACCATTATTACCTATAGCTTTTTTAATTTCTAAAATATTAAAAATACAATTTCAAGATAAAAGTAATCCATTAAACTACTTAGGAATACTATTTTCTGCAAATCAAATGATATACCTTTTAATAGCAATGTGGATTTATCCTACATTGCCAGATAAAATGCTAATGGTTATTGCTATGATATTCGGAGCACATTTATTGCCATACAGTTGGTTATATAATTCAAAAACATATATGGTATTGTCAATAATTATTCCAATATTATCTTTGATAGTTGGTTTAAATTTTGCTAATTATACTCTTGCAATAATGATGATACTGATAGAAATAATATTTAGTGTCCTGTTATCATTTGAAAATAAGAGAATAGTAAATGATTATGTCCAATAAATTAGAATTTGAGGAGATCAATTTATGAATGGAGTAATCCTATATCAATCAAAATATGGTGCTACAAAAAGATACGCTGAATGGTTGTCTGAGGAAACCGGGTTTCAGTGTATAGAAACAAAAAAAGCTGATATTAATGAAATTATTGCATATGACGTTATTATTTTAGGCGGAGGAATATATGCTTCCGGTATTGCTGGTTTGTCTTTCCTAAAAAAGAATATCAATAAATTGGCAGACAAAAAAGTTATTGTGTTTTGTTGTGGTGCATCTCCATATGAAGAAAATGCATTTCTACAAATCAAAAAGCATAACATAAAAGATAATTTATCTGATATTCCAGTCTTTTACTGTCGTGGCGCATGGGATATGGACGCAATGTCTTTCAAAGATAGAACTTTGTGCAATTTGCTTAGAAAAGCTGTTGCAAAGAAAGATCCATCTGATTATGAAATATGGGAAAAGGCATTAATGGAAGCCGGGGATAACAACTGCGACTGGACTGACAAAAAGTACATTGAACCAATAATGGAATATATTAAGCGATAAACACCAGTTGAGGAGAGACTTTATGAAACGGGAATTGGGAATTGTCAGATGTGGCCTTGCATGCTTTTTATGCACAGAGACTCCAGATTGTGATGGATGTGGTTCAAACGGCTTCCCGGATAATGATTCTTGTGAGAACAAAAAATGTTCAATTGCAAAAGAGAAAAATGGTGTTGTGTATCATCGAGAGGATATTTTGAAGAAATAGAACAATTAGAGAGGTTGATATGAAAAAAATCAGTTTGTTTATAGCAATGAGTCTTGACGGGTATATTGCAGACAGTAAAGGGAGTGTTGACTGGCTGCCCGGTCAAGGCGATGATGACGATAATGTTGACGCATATTCGAAAGGAATCGTCTGATAAAATTCATTTTGTTAATGAAAGCCCTGTTAATCTGATAAAAAGATTGCGGGAAGAAAATGGAAAAGGTATTTGGATCTGTGGTGGAGCAAACCTGATTCAACAACTGGTCAGAGAAGATATGATTGATTGTTATTATATTACTATTATCCCAATAATCCTGGGTTCAGGCATTCGACTTTTTGGAAACGCTGACCAAGCAATTAAGTTGAGATTGCTCAAAACACAATCGTATAATAGTATGACGAATCTGGTCTATATTAGAAGATAAATCCTAAGTTGTAGAGCAGAAAATTGGAATTTACAGGACTGAAGGCTATAAACTAATAAAAATTTCCTTGTCAAAAAATCTTTGCGTTTATAATAGCGGACTGTAAAAGATGGATTGCTTTTCTTTTTGTTACATTCCACTGATAATATCCTTAGGAGGTAAAACGATGAGTATTGGAAAAACAATATTAAATGTTCGAAAGGAAAAAGGAATGTCACAGGAGGAATTCGGCGAATTATTTCATGTTACCAGACAGACGGTATCAAATTGGGAGAATGAAAAAAACTATCCAGATTTGAATACGTTAGTAACTATGAGTGATATGTTTGAAATTTCTCTGGATAAATTATTGAAGGAGGACAAACAAATGGTAAAAACAATAGATAAGGAAAGATTATACGGGAAGTATTATAAACATAAGCAATCTATTATTGATTTTTTTACAGGTGCTGGTACAGGACTAGTGATTTCGTGTTGTATTTCTCCAGATTCAATTAGAAGAACGGTTATACTTTGCATTGGGATTGCGATGTTTTTAATTGGTGGAGTTAAGAAACTTAGATGGGACAAAGAGGTTGTTAAGTATCTGGAAAAGCAAGAAAAGGAGCAATAAAGATACAAACAAATCCTAAGTTGTTGAGTTAGATGATTATGATATTTTACATTGCCAAGAGCATCAGTCAGAAATGATTGGTGCTTTTTTGATGCCTGGAAACGGAAGGAGGGGTGTCCGATGTACCCGGTGAGCGAGGCGTTCCTGCAGGCGGTGCAGGGGAACACCCGAAAATATTACTGGACAGGAAAGATCACAACTGCAGCTGGAGCGGAGTATCTGTTCACGCAGGAGGATATCGTGAAAGGCAGCGGCTATATTACGGCTCAATGCTGCGGTAATTCTGAGATTGAACTGGGAGCTGTGTATGCAGCTGAGATGGGGATCAGCCTGTTCCTGGATATCGACCGGTACACTTTGGAAGATGCGGAAGTGGAACTGTCCTACCACCTGCGGCTGGCGGACGGGACTTACGAAGCTGTCCCTATGGGGATCTTTGAGGTGAGTGAGGCCAACCGGACGGTGCATGTGCTGGAACTGAAGGCTTATGACCGGATGCTCCGCTTTGACCGGGTTTTCAATGGCTTTGAGACCATCGGCACGGCTTACGGGATGATGGCGCTGTGCAGTACCGCCTGCGGTGTGGAACTGGCACAGACCCAGGCGGAGATCGAGGCGCTTCCTAACGGATCGGAACTGCTCTCCATTTACCCGGAGAATGACATTGAGACCTACCGGGATGTGCTGTATTTTACGGCGCAGGTACTGGGCGGATTCTTCTGCATCAACCGGGAAGGGAAGCTGGAGTTTCGGCAGTACGGGGAAACTCCGGTGATGGAGATCTTGCAGAAACACCGGTTTTCCAGCAGTTTCTCTGATTTTGTGACCCGGTACACGGCGGTCAGTTCCACCAACCTGCGGACGCAGACTTCCGAGTATTACGCTCTGGAAGAAGATGACGGACTGACGATGAACCTGGGAGTTAATCCCCTCCTGCAGTTCGGACTGGAAGAGACCAGGGCGGAACTGTGCGGGAACATCCTGACGACCCTGTCCGCAGTCAATTATGTGCCCTTTGATTCGGATACCATCGGGAACCCGGCGCTGGACCTGGGGGATGTGCTGACTTTCTCCGGCGGGCAGGCAGACGCTCAACAGATCACCTGCGTGACATCTTTTACGGTCAAGATCGGCGGCAGGCAGAGCCTGAAATGCGTGGGGAAGAATCCCAGGCTTTCCCAGGCGAAGTCCAAGAATGATAAAAATATTTCCGGCCTGCTGAACCAGATCGAGGCTGGGAAGATTGGTATCCATACCTTTACGAATGCTTCTGAGTATTCCATCGGAGAAACGGATGTGCGGATCATCAGCATTGAGTTCGCTTCCAAAGAGGAAAACCACGCCCAGTTCTTCGGGCAGGTAGTGGTGGATGTGGAAGCGCAGGCGGTGGAGAAATCCGCCCAGGCCAGCGGCACCATCGTGATCCCGTTCCCTTCGCCCGGAAGCGGGGCGGCGGAAGGAAATGCTGGAACGGAGGACGGCCCGTCCGGGATGGAAGCGGAAGCTGGGGATGCTGAGGATGACGCTGCCGGAGAAGAAACCACGGATATTTCCGTGGATGTGAGCCTGCCGGTAACCTGGACGGAGGACGGGAGGGCGGTCTGCTATGTGACCTTTGAACTGAACAACGCGGAGATCCTGCTCCATCATCCGGTGGAGACCTGGCACAGCGGGAAACACATCCTGTCTTTGTATTACCCGATTGAAAATATCGTGCCGAATATTACCAATACCTTCAACGTGTACCTGCGGATGGAGGGCGGTTCCGGCAGTGTGGGGATCGGGGACTGCATCGCTTCCATCAGCGGCCAGGCTATGGCTGCGGCGGCGGCCTGGGACGGCAGGATCGACATTGAGGAGACGGCGGCTCTGTTCACGATCCGCGGCGGGCTGATGGCAAAAGGAATTTCGGATACTATTTCCATGGAGACCATGGAACTGGTGCAGAGGAATTATATGGATACCTTGACAGCAAAGCCGGGAATCGGGGCGTTCTGCCGGCCGGTGACGCTGCCGGGATCCGGCGGCACAGAATGAATACGGGAGGAGAATGGATATGGTTTTAAAAGGCGTGATGACGCTGGAACTGACGGATGAAAATACCGGTGCGGTGGAGACTGTCACGGAAGAGAACATGATTACTGAGGCGGTGAACAACATCCTGGGTTTAAATCCCATGGGGATCTTTTACGCCGCCACCGGGGAGTATGACGATGCCCTGCTCTGGAACGGGAACCTGCTTCCCATCTGTCCCAACATGATCGGGGGCATCCTGCTTTTTTCCGAAGCGCTGGCGGAGGATGAGGAACTGCTGTATGAGAGTTCCGACAACCTGCCGGTGGCCTATGCTTCCAATGATGTGAATTCCACGGCCAACCTGGCCAGGGGGAGCCTGAACCTGACGGAAAGCATGGCCATCTCCAACGGATATAAGTTTGTCTGGGAGTTTACGCCCAATCAGGGGAACGGCACCATCGCGGCGGTGGCATTGACCAGTTCCTTCGGCGGGGAGAACGGCTTCGGCAGCCTGACCGGGGACGCCAGCGCCTTCCTGCAGCTGAAGGCGGCGGATATCGGGGCAATCCCGGACGCCAACAAGATGGTGCTGTTTGAGGCGGTAGAGCTGGATTTTGAGGACAGCCTTTTGTATTCCATCACTTTTGAGAACGCGGGTGTCCGGATCCGGAAGCTTCGGATCCCGGTGTTTTCCATCGGCTTAAATGAGAAACTGGATGATTCCACTTATACGGTGCTGGAGGATGAGGTGCTGACGCCGGAGACCTTTGAGTTCCTGGGAAGCTATACGAAGTATGGGGAGTTCCTGGACGGGCAAGACGGGTACTGGTACGGGTTTTCCAATGAGGGAAATTCCTCTGGGGACGCCCTGATGCTCTGGATCAAAATCTCCAAGACAGACTATTCCTTTACGGAAGGGCAGTGGACGCTGTCCAACGCAAAACTGATGGATGTGGGTACCAGGGCGTTGGATTCCTTCCCGGAGCGGAGCGTGAAATGCTGTATCCGGGGCGGGTATCTGTATGTGCCTGCTTATGACAAGAAGGGGATCTATAAGATCAGCCTTTCCAACTCCACGGATGTGACGCTGATCGAGTTCGGTTTTACGTCCAAGTGGAAGCCTTTGTGCGAGACCGGCTCCAGTGAGCTGTACCTGACGCTCATCGGGGATCTGATCATCGGCGGGGATTTCCAGGTCACGGCGGAGGACACAGTGATCCAGACTCAGGGAAGCGTAAGGCTCAACAACGCCGCAACGCCCTTGTTCCAGTACAAGAACTTCCTGATCGGCTGGGGCGGAAGCTACGGAAATGAGTACCGGACGGCTTATCTCCTGACGCCGTACCTGGCATCCATCAACAACCTTTCCTCAGCGGTGGTAAAGACCGTGGATAAGACCATGAAGATCACCTACACGCTGACGGAACAACCCGATCCCGTGCCGTGAGGGAAAGAACTGTCCTGGAAAGGGCAGGCGGCACTTTATATAGAGAAACTGACTGGCAGGCGCTCTTTTGGGGCGTCTTTTCTTATGCGAGAAAGTGAGGAAGTGTAATGAAAGAATTTTGGAACATGATCCAGATGGTATTTGCCGCGGTGGGCGGCTGGCTGGGGTATTACCTGGGCGGCTGTGACGGCCTGCTGCTGGCTTTGGTGGCTTTTGCAGCGGCGGATTACCTGACCGGCGTGATGTGCGCGGTTTCTGATAAGACATTATCCAGCAACGTGGGCTTTAAGGGGATCTGCAGGAAGGTGCTGATCTTCCTTCTGGTGGGGATCGCCAACATCCTTGATGTCCATGTCATCGGCACCGGGTCGGTGCTGCGGACGGCGGTGATCTTTTTCTATATCTCCAATGAGGGCGTGAGCCTTTTGGAGAATGCAGCGCACCTGGGGCTTCCGGTGCCGGGAAAGATCAAGGCTGTCCTGGAACAGCTCCATGACAGAGCCGAAAAAACAGAAACGGAGGAGAAATAAGATGAAGTTAGTACAGAGCATTTTAACGAAAAATCCCTGCTATACAGCAGGAAGAAAGATCACAGTCAAGGGGCTGATGCTCCATTCGGTGGGATGTCCGCAGCCGAAGGCGTCCGTGTTTATCAAAAACTGGAACAGCCCGTCCTATGACAGTGCCTGTGTCCATGGCTTTATTGACGGCAATGACGGGACGGTATACCAGACACTCCCTTGGAACCACCGGGGATGGCACTGCGGCTCCGGCAGCAAGGGGAGCGGCAACAACACCCATATCGGCGTGGAGATGTGCGAGCCTGCCTGTATCAAGTACACAGGCGGGGCGAATTTTACCTGTTCTGATACCGCTGCGGCAAAGGCTGTGGCGAAGCGTACTTATGAGGCGGCAGTGGATCTGTTTGCTTATCTGTGTAAACAGTACAATCTGAACCCGGCCGCGGATGGCGTGATCATCAGCCACCGGGAAGGGCACAGCCGGGGGATCGCTTCCAACCACGGGGATCCGGAGCATCTGTGGAAGGGGCTTGGCCTGGGCTATACCATGGATGGGATCCGGAAGGATGTGAAGGCGGCCATGGACGGCTCTGCTGTTCCGGAATCGGAAGAGGGCGGGTGGTACCGGGTCAGGAAGTCCTGGGCAGACGCAAAGTCCCAGAAAGGGGCGTTCAAAGTGCTTGCCAATGCTAAGAAGTGCGCGGATGAGAATCCGGGGTATTCGGTATACGATGAATCCGGGAAGTCGGTATACAGCAGTCAGGGATCAGGAAACGGGTTTTCTCCTTATCTGGTGCAGGTATCCATTACAGACCTGAATATCCGGAAAGGGCCGGGGACGAATTACGGGAAGACCGGGAAGTATACCGGAAAAGGCGTCTTTACCATTGTGGAGGAGGCGGATGGGCAGGGAGCTTCCCATTGGGGCAGACTGAAATCCGGTGCGGGGTGGATCTCGCTGGATTATGCGAAGAGGATTTAATATAGAAGATGATTGAAAATCCCGCATATGGCTGGTCTGAAAAGATTGGCTGTATGCGGAATTTTTTGTTTACTATTATTTACATCATGGTATCTCCCAATATCAAGAAGGAAAGAGAATGTATATTCAGAATGATTGGGTGAATTATATGAAAACATGTCATAAATCGTATAACAAATTGGAATATGGTAAATTGTACAAAATATAGACGAGGTATGGTGTCAGTGGTATAATGGGGCATCATAGAGCTTGCGATTATGCAACGGGAAATAAGTTCAGACATGGTCTGATTAAAAGGGAATCCGGTGAGAATCCGGAGCGATCCCGTCACTGTATTAGCTGGTCCGCGGTACGAAGCCACTGGGGTATTTACTCTGGGAAGGAACCAAGGATGGAAATGCTTAAGTCAGGAGACCTGCTTTTTCTCTGCAAAGATTCTTGCGGAAGACGAGAAATCTTTACCAACATAATAGACAGAAGGGTTATATTGTCCGGAAATGGGAGTAGTATAACTGTATTTTTATGTAAACAAGATTATCAGATCTGGCGCAGGATGTCAGATCTTTTTTTGTGGCTTTGTGAAAAAAACAGAAAGAGGAATGAAAAAAATGAAACACGGTAAAAAATGGTTTGCATTGGGAATTACGGCGGTCATGTCGCTATCTTTGCTTGCGGGATGCGCTGGTAGTTCAAATGGGACGGAGACTGCAGGAAGCGGAGCAAATGACACTTCTGCTTCCGGAAGAGAAAAAGTCCTGAATTTCGGATGCCAGATGTACGATGACGGTTCTTTGAATTTTGCTTTAACTCCCAACGGCGCTTGGAATGCCATGCGATATGGTATAACGGAGAGCTTATTTAAATTCAATGATGAAATGGGTACAGAACCCTGGCTTGCCGAAAGCTATACGGTAAATGATGCGCACACCGAATGGGTGATTACGCTAAAGGATGATATTCATTTTTCCGATGGCTGCCAGGTGACGCCCTCGAAGGTAAAGGAATGCTTTGAATATTTGAAAGAGGTTTCCGAAGAGTCTTCCGCGAATGCGGAAAAATATCTGGAATTTGAGGCGGAGATTACGGCAGATGATGAAGCAAATACGCTGACAATTATTACAAGTAAACCCTACAATGATTTGCCGGGACAGCTGGCATACCCGGTTATGGCTGTTGTGGATGTGGAACACACAGAGGATTTTATGAATGGTGTCATTGGAACCGGTCCTTATATGGTAAATCAGTTTAATGGCGTGGGAGTTGGGTATGAGATGGCAGCCAATCCCAACTATTATGAAGAAGTACCCTATGATAAAGTGAATATTCTTTTTATGGGAGACGCATCCGCAAAAGCTATGGCACTTGAGAGCGGTCAGGTTGATCTGGTGGAAAACATTACAAATGTTTCGGATATTCAGAAATTCCAGGAGAATCCGGATTTTACCGTGGATATTGCCACCGGCGTGCGCTGCGGATTCTCCTGGATGAATCTGGACGGCGTTCTGGCCAATGATATGCTCCGTCAGGCAATGGTAATGGCAATTGATAAAGAGGGAATTTGTGAGTCCAAGACCATTGGAGGGTTGTATACAGCGGGTATTTCGGTGCTGCCTTCCAACCTGGATTATGGATATGATGAATTAGCAGATCCGTATCCATATGATCCGGAAGGTGCGAAAAAGCTGCTGGACGATGCGGGGATTGTAGATACGGATGGCGATGGTATCCGGGAACTGGACGGACAGAATATTAACCTGCGGTACGTTTCTTATGAAAATCGTCTGTTAAATGAATTTTCCGATGCACATACCCAGTACCTGACGGAAATCGGGATCGGAGTTACTGCTGAGTATGGCAGTTCCGATGACCAGTGGAGCAAGCTGGCTGCAGGGGATTACGATTTGAATAACAATAACTGGACTACCGTGGGAACCGGTGATCCGCTGGAGTATCTGGGAAACTGGTATTCGGAAACTACATATTGTGGGTATTCCAATCCGGAATATGATGAACTGTATGAATCACTGCAGAATGAACTAGATCCGGAGAGAAGAAAGGAACTGGTAAAGGAAATGCAGCAGATCATCATAGACGATGCGCTGGTATTAGTTGACGGATATTATAACAGCAGTATGATCTATTCTAATAAAAGCGTGGGATATGCGCATATCCATACGGCAGATTATTACTGGATCACTACGGAAATCGTTCCGGCAGAATGAATGAGGTGTGATGGCATTGAGCAAAAAACAATTACTCTCCCGCCTGCTGCAAATTATAGTAGTTTTGGTGGGAATCAGTTTTATTACTTTTTTCCTTACTTATTTGTCGCCCGGCGACCCGGTAGAAAATATGTATATCTCCATGGGGCAGATGCCTTCGGAAGAGATTGTGGAGGAAACCCGGGAGGAAATGGGACTGAATGACCCTTTCTTTGTCCAGTACTTTCGTTGGCTGGGAAATTGTCTGCAGGGGGATTTTGGGACATCGTATTCCCTTCGCCAGCCGGTGACGCAATTATTGCTGGAGCGTGTGGGACCAACGTTGAAACTGACGGCGATGTCGCTGGTGATGATGCTGCTTTTATCAGTTCCACTGGGTGTTTTTTCGGCGTTATATAAAAATTCCTGGGTGGACTACCTGGCGAGAGGGCTGACTTTTTTGGGATGTGCCATGCCTAATTTCTGGGTGGCGCTTTTGCTGATGCTGGCGTTTTGCGTGAGATTTACGATTTTTCCGGTAATCAGCGCAAACGCCGATTTCAGAAGTTTGTTTCTGCCAGCCCTCACACTGGCTATCGCCATGGCATCGAAATACACCCGTCAGGTACGCGCAGCGGTTCTTGAGGAACTGAACCAGGATTATGTAATCGGGGCGCAGGCAAGAGGTATCCGGAAAAGCCGGATTATCTGGGGTAATGTTTTTCCCAATGCCCTGCTGCCTCTTGTCACCATGCTTGGTTTGTCGGTGGGAAGTCTTCTGGGAGGAACCTCGGTGGTAGAGATTATTTTTTCCTATCCCGGCCTGGGTAATCTTGCGGTTTCTGCTATTACCTCCAGCGATTATAATCTGATACAGGGTTATGTACTCTGGATGGCGCTGATTTATATGGTAATCAATCTGATCGTAGATGCCTCCTATGTATACATAGATCCCAGGATGCGCATAAAGAGGAGATAGGTATGATAAAAGTAAATGATTTTCTGAAAAACAAACAGTTTGTGTTTTTTTTGATCCTGGCCGTACTCATCATTCTGACGGCGGTTTTTGCTCCGTTCATAACGGGAGGCGTAGATCCGTTGGAGGGTAGTATGGAAAATGCGCTGCAGGCTCCCAGTAAAGAACATATATTTGGAACTGATAAAATGGGAAGGGATATTTTTACCCGGGTGATTTATGGGGCCCGTGCTTCTCTGGTTTCCACCTTTGGCGTAGTGCTTCTGATTTTTCTGATCGGTACTGCGGTAGGAGTGATCGCCGGCTGCTTTGGCGGCATCGTGGATGCGGCTCTTATGCGTATCGCGGATATGATGGTGGCATTTCCAGGTCTGGTTCTTGCTCTGGCGGTAGCGGGGATTATAGGATCCAGTATGAAAAATGCTATTATCGCCATTACTCTTGTCAGCTGGACAAAGTATGCCCGGCTGGCGCGGTCTCTGGTATTAAAAATCAAAGACAGAGATTATGTGTCTGCAGCCATCGTCTCTGGATCCAGAACAGCTCATATTATCCGGGCCTATATGCTTCCGAATGCGCTGCCCATTCTGATCATTACGGCTGCGACAGATGTTGGAAGTATGATGCTGGAGCTTGCCGCATTATCTTTTCTGGGATTCGGTGCAAAACCGCCTACTCCGGAATGGGGCTATATGCTGAACGAAGGACGTGGACTGATACAGAGTGCGCCGTGGATGATGATTTTTCCGGGACTGGCAATCTTTCTGGTTGTTGTGGTGTTTAATATGCTGGGGGATTCTCTGCGGGATATTATGGATCCCAGGGATGAGTAGGAAACTAGGAGGCAGGGAGATGTTAAAAATTGATCATATGACGGTAGCGTATAAAAATGTTCCAACGGTACTGGACTTCTCCATGGATATGAAGCCGGGTCAGATTATTGCGCTGGTGGGAGAAAGCGGAAGCGGCAAGACAACGGTGATTCGGGCGGTGATGGGACTTCTGCCGACCGCAGGGAAAGTGACGGGAGGAGATATTGTATTTGATGGAAAATCCCTTCTGAATTATACTCCGGAGCAGTGGCGCACACTTCGGGGCAGTGAAATTTCCATGATTTTTCAGGACAGCGGAGCTATGATGAATCCCACCCGCCGTGTGGGAAATGTATTTGTGGAGTATCTTAGAACCCACGAAAAAATCAGTAAAAAGGAGGCATGGGAAAAGGGGGTTGCCATGTTGGAACGGATGCGTCTTCCTGATGGCGCTCATGTGATGCGTTCGTATCCTTTTCAACTTTCTGGCGGTATGCGTCAGAGAGTGGGAATCGCCATGGGTATGACCTATCAGCCAAAACTTTTGCTTGCAGATGAACCCACGTCTGCCCTGGATGTGACAACGCAGGCACAGATTATCCGGCAGATGATGGAGCTTAGGGAAGAATATCATACAGGGATTATTATTGTAACGCACAATATCGGTGTCGCCGCTTACATGGCAGACCATATTATTGTGATGCGAAATGGAAGAATTGAAGATCAGGGAGACAGAGAGCAGATTCTCCGCGGTTCCCAAAATGAATATACCCGTAAACTGATCGCTTCCGTACCGTCTATGGGAGGTGAGTGGCTTGAACAATGAGGAACTGATTCTGGAAGCAAAACATATCACTAAAACATTTCCGGCTGCAGATGGAAGACGTCTGACAGCGAATGATGATATTAATTTGAAGTTTTACAGGGGAAGAACATTGGGACTGGTGGGAGAATCCGGCTGTGGGAAAAGCACATTTATGCGTCTCCTGGTAGCGCTCGAACAGCCGGACAGCGGCGAGATCATTTTCCAGGGAAAAAAGCTGTCTGAGTTAAAGGGTGAAAAACTGCGGCAGAGCCGACGTCATATCCAGATGGTATTTCAGGATCCCAATACTTCTTTCAACCCAAAATGCGGATTCGAGATATTGTCTGTGAACCGCTGCTGAATTATGGGGAGATAAAGGCCAGTGAAAAAGATACGGTCTGCCGCAGCCTTCTGGAAATGGTAGAGCTGCCTGAAGAGTTCATGGAGCGTTATCCCCACAGCTTAAGTGGCGGTCAGAGACAGCGGGTGGCAATCGCCCGGGCTCTTGCGTTAAAACCGGAGGTTCTCATTTTGGACGAAGCTACCTCAGCGTTAGATGTATCGGTACAGAAAACAGTGATCCAGCTGATCCGCAGACTGCAGAAGGAGCTGGATCTGGCCATTGGCTTTATCTGTCATGATATTGCTCTTGTGGCTTCTGTCTCAGACGATGTTGCGGTCATGTATCTGGGAAATCTTGTGGAGGTAATCCCGGGGAAAAAACTTGGAAAAGAAGCGCAGCATCCATATACAAAGGCTTTGATGGGATCTTTGTTTGATATCCATATGGATTTTCATAAAAAAATCGAAAGTCTGGAAGGGGATGTTCCAAGTCCGTTGGATATTCCTGCCGGCTGCTCTTTTCAGAACCGGTGTGCGCACTGCACGGAAATCTGCCGACAGGAACGCCCTCTTTTGAAGAAAATCGCACCGGGGCATCAGGTTGCCTGCCATCTGTTCACAGATACGCGCGGTTGCAATCAGGGGCATCCATGATGACAGAAAGGAATGCGATGCAAAGGAATAAAAAAACAATAAATCTTCTGGAAGGGAGCATAAGCAGGGGAATTCTTGCGTTTGTGATGCCGATCATGCTGGGGACATTGATCCAACAGCTTTATGTTACAACAGATGCGATTATCGTAGGACAATTCGCCGGAAAAGAGGGACTTGCTTCTATTGATGCGGTAGCGGCTCTGTTTAAATTTCCACTGAATTTTATGAATGGGCTTGCCGCAGGCGCAACTATTCATATTTCCGCTATTTTGGCGCCGGTGATAAAAATAAATTAAAACGTTCTGTGCAGGCGGCATGTGCAGTAGCAGCCGTACTTGGCGTTGTCTGCAGTGTGTCAGGCGTTTGCTTTTCAGAGCAGCTGCTTTATTTGATGGATGTGCCGGAAAATATTTTTAGGGAGACCCTTGCTTATACCCGGATTTATTTTGCGGGGATCTGGTCGATGATTCTGTATAATATGGCTGCCGGGATACTGAGAGCCTTCGGAGATTCCAGAAGTCCGTTATATGTATTGATTTTATGCTCGATCTGCAATATTGCCGGGGACTATCTGCTGGTAGGTATACTTGGCTTTGGTGTGGAGGGCGCTGCGCTGCGACTGTAGCGTCTCAGATTATCAGTGTGCTGTGTGCATTGATTTTGCTGAACCGAAGTATGAAGGGCAGACGACCATTGTTCGGGCGTCCTCTGTGGGGCGGACTGGAACATGTGAAAGAAATGATTGTTACCGGTTTTCCTCTTGCCCTGCAGTCCATGCTCTTTCCGGTGGCGAATTCTATTGTACAGGTAAGCGTAAACCGCATGGGGAGTGATACAATCGCTGCCTGGGGGGTATGCAATAAGCTGGATATGTTCATCTGGCTGGTGGCAGATGCTATGGGACCGGCATTGACTACTTATGTGGCACAGAATCTGGGGGCAGGACAGAAACACCGCGTAAAAAAAGGGGTGGCGGTCGGTACGGCAATGTCCGTGGGGATTGTGGCTGCAATCAGCCTTCTTTTGTATCTGGGAGCCGGCGCGATGGGAGGCTGGTTTGTTTCCGGGGAGGATGCCGGAATCTTGATTCCGCTAGTTGTAAAATATATGCACATGATGGCTCCTTTTTATGTGTTTTACGCAGTGGCAGAGGGCCGCTTTCTGGTTCCTGCTGCGGTATGGGAAATACAGTACTTCCGATGATCACAACGCTTGTAACCATTTGTCTGCTGCGTGTGGCCGGAATCTGGTTGATTCAGCCAAGATATGAAAGTATGGAATGTATTGTGTGGATTTATATTGCCTCATGGATAACAGCAGGCCTGGCATTTTTCGTTATGTACCTGATCCAGGCAGGAAAACGATTGGGTCGGGTCAGCAAACGGTGAAGGATAGATTGTAAACGATGATAAAGGGGAAGAAATGCAGTTAAAACAATTGCAGTTTTTTTGTTGTCAGTGTAGATATGGGAAGCTTTAAAGCGGCAGCTGAGACGCTTTATACTTCGCAGCCCCATATGAGCAAAACAGTTAAAGCATTAGAAGAAGATCTTGGCATGCAGCTTCTGGATCGCCGGGCAAACGGTGTTGTTGTGACGGAGCAGGGAAGCAAGGTTTATGAATATGCGTTGGATATATTGCGCGGCGTAGAGATGATTCATAATCTTAAGGAGGAGCAGGAGGCGAAACAGTTCTCTGTATTTGCTAACTACGGATGCCAGGTATCGGAATTATATGTGGAGTTTTATCAAAAACATGCAAATAAAAATGTTCGATTTCGATTTCGGGAAGGTACTGTGGAAGAAGGAATGCGGTATCTTCACCGACATATGGCGGAAATAGGGATTGTATGTGTGTCCAGTCAACAGTATTTTGCGTTTCGGGATATGCTGCAGCATAAGCGGCAGAAATTTCATTTACTAAAGCAGGCGCCGCTTTGCCTGTTTGTGGGACCGATTCATCCACTGTATTCCGCCTCATCGGTCAGTATCCCGCAGCTTCGGAATCTGAACCTGATTCAGCAAAGGGAAGATTTTTTTCTTTTACAAACCGCATCGGCCACATGAAAAATGATCTGAGGATATTTAAGGATATTCCGAAGATAGTTATTGTGGACAGCATCCAGGAGATCCTTCAATTTCTGCGGGATACAAGACTGGCATATGTTGGAAGTGGCATCATATCAAAATCAGTTTGAACAGTATCAGATTCGTGGTATTCCAATTGAGTCAGATACAGAATCAATTTACTTTGGATATTTTACAGGGATTAATGCAAAGTTAAGTCCGTTGGGAAAAGAATTTGTTGATTTCCTGCAAGGAAGGTTAAACACTAGATCGCGTGTTTATTGTTTTCAAGCATGATTTTGAAAGATGTGAGCCAATTGTACTGGATGAGTAAGAAGACACATATGTGATTCCCTAAACCTGTAAAAAATACCCTAAAGGCAAGGTTGTCAAATCGATTTGTAAGATAAAGAATAGAATTTTTGAGCCCGTTGGATTTTTTTTTCAACGGGCTTATGTTTTTTGAGGGATGCGGTGTTATTTACGGTAGTCAGACAGGCATTATAAAAAATGATGTAAATAACAAGTGATTTCATACAGGACTATAAGGAATAAAAATGTTCAATATTTTATAAACAGAAAAAAATTTAAGGGTAAAATATCTGGGTTTTTCTTTGCCTGTGATATGAGGAAACAAAGCAGGGCTTATCCCTGCGGCAAGAGAGGCGGGAAACTCATGGAAAGACGGGAACTGGTCAGCACAGGCATGTATACGCAGAAACAGGCAGATCTGAACATGGAGCAGTGCGCCAAATTTATGGCGCGGATGATTCAGAAGTACGGCGCTGAAATTCTGGAAGAACTGGAATCAGAAAACACACAGATTCTTGATGAGAAACAAACATGAAACCACATCCTTACCGGCAGTCATCTGGACTGTCGGCTTTTTCTGTGCGTTCCGCATAGTTTTCAGGGCGAAACCTTGTGTGTCCTGCGAGTTGGCGGGGATGCCGGACTCCGATATATTAATCATACACGGGGAACCGTGTGACAGTGAGCAACCGAAAGAGGTGAGGATGTGAAAAAGAAATGTTACATTTATACCCGTGTTTCCACGGCTGCCCAGACGGAAGGCTACAGCCTGGAAGCCCAGCAGGAACGCCTGCGCCAGTACGCAGAATATAAGAACCTTGAAATTGCGGGCGAATACTGTGACGCCGGAAAATCGGGGAAGAGCATCCTGGGAAGGCCTGCCTTTATGGAGATGATGGATGACATTGCCAGCGGGAAGGATCAGATCTCTTATGTCCTGGTGTTTAAGCTGTCCCGTTTCGGAAGGAACGCCGCGGATGTGCTGAAATCCATCCAGACGCTTCTGGACTATGATGTGGATCTGGTATGTGTGGAAGACAGTATTGACAGTTCCGCCCAGGGCGGAAGGCTGACCCTGGCGATCCTGTCCGCTGTGGCGGAGATTGAACGGGAGAACATCCGGGTGCAGTTTATGGCCGGACGGCTGCAGAAGATGCTGGAGGGAGGCTGGGCAGGCGGACCGGCGCCTTTCGGATACCGGAATAAGAATGGGAAGCTGACTGTTGAGCCGGGGGAAGCGGAGATTGTCCGGCTGATCTATGCCAAGTATCTGGAACCGGATATGAAGCTTGCCACAGTAGTGCGGTGGCTGAATGACCACGGGTACCGGCGGATTTCCAGAGGAAGCTCCTGCCCCTATAACCGGGATTTTGCCGCCCGTGTCCTGGACAATCCTTTTTACTGCGGGAAGATTGTATACTATCGCAGGACGAACCGGAGCATGGACGAGCAGAACCAGAGGAAGGAGATCACGGTCAGGGGAAAGCAGGAAGCCATTATCCCGGAAGAAATGTGGGACAGGGTACAGGAGAAACGGAAACAGATGGCTGTCCATTATGAGAAAGACGAACCGGACCGGATCAGCATGCTGTCCGGATTGGTGAAATGCCCGCAGTGCGGGGCAGGCCTGGTGATGCAGAAGAACAAGCATGTCAATAAGAACAGGGGAGGATACTACAAGCCGATTTATTACTACGCCTGCCGGAATTACCGGAAGTCAGAAGGGCGCAGGTGCAGTTTTAAGCATACCTATAACCAGAGCAAACTGGATGGTGCAGTATTGGAGATCCTTGGACAGCTGACGCGGACGGAAGAATTCCGGAACGCTTTTGCGGCGGCCATTGGCGACCAATCCTCCGAAGCGTCTTTTGAAGAACAGCTGAAAGACCTCCGCAGGAGGCTGCACAGCCAGGAACATCTGAAATATAAGCTGGGTCAGGAACTGGACCGTCTGGATGTCCTGGAGGATGGGTATGACGAGACTTATGATGCTATTCAGGAGCGGATTAACGCCTCTTATGACCGGATTGAGCAGCTGGAGACAGAGATCGGACAGGTGAGACGGAAGCTGACGGCGGTCAGGGAGGGGCTTCAGTCCTCCGGGCAGATCTGCCGGATCCTGGATCATATTGACCGGCTTTACCGGAAAATGAGCTGCGCGGAGCGGCGGGAACTGTGCCGGCAGTTCATTGAGCGGATTGAGGTATTCCCGGAAGAGCAGAAAGACGGAAGAATCTTAAAATCCATAGCGTTCCGGTTCCCGGTCTTCTATGGGGAGGATGAGGCGGCCGGGGAGCCGGAACTCCCGGATGAAACGGTGGCGTTTGTGCTGGACTGCAGGAAACTTCCTGTAACCGTGCCGGAGGCGAAAGCAACTTATGCGGAGATCAAGGCGTATGTCCTGGAAAAGAGCGGATTGAAAGTATCTTCCCTGTATATCGCCCAGATCAAGCGGAAATACGGTATAGAGATGGGGGAAAACTACAATAAGCCGGAGGAACCGAAAGCGCGCGTCCCGAAATGTCCGAAGGAGAAGGAACTTGCGATCCTGGACGCCCTGAAGAATTTCCGGATGGCGCCGGAGACGGCAGAATATGAGGAGGCGGAAGTGTGAAAAAGAAGGAAAAATGTTATCTTTATATCAGGGTTTCTACTGCCATGCAGGTAGACGGCTACAGCCTGGACGCGCAGAAAGACAGGCTGGTGAAATTTGCGGAGTTTCAGGGGATGGAGATTGTCAGGGAATACTGCGACGCGGGAAAATCAGGAAAGAGCATTACCGGAAGGCCGGAGTTCCAGCAGATGCTGCAGGATGTGGCGGATGGCCGGGACGGGGTAAGCTATATCCTGGTGTTCAAGCTGTCCAGGTTTGGCAGGAACGCGGCGGATGTGCTGAATTCCCTGCAGTATATCCAGGATTACGGCGTAAACCTGATTTGTGTGGAAGACGGGATTGATTCTTCAAAAGATTCCGGGAAACTGACCATCACTGTTCTGTCTGCCGTTGCTGAGATTGAACGGGAAAATATCCTGGTTCAGACCATGGAAGGACGCAGGCAGAAAGCCAGGGAAGGGAAATGGAACGGAGGGCAGGCGCCGTTTGGATACCTCCTGGATTCCAAAAACAGCACCCTGATCGTGAACCCGGAGGAAGCGGAGATTGTCCGGATAATCTTTGATAAGTTCCTCCATACGGATATGGGGGCGGATTCCATCAGCAATTACCTGAACCAGCATGGATATTCCAAGAAGAAACTCCGGGATCAGGAAGTCAGCCATTTTTCCAGAAGCACGATTATAAAAATCCTGGACAATCCAGTCTACGCGGGTAAGATTGCTTACGGCAAAAGCGTGACGGAAAAGGTGAAGGGAACGAGGGATCAGTACCGCCGTGTAAAGCAGGACGAGTATCTTCTGGCGGACGGGCTCCATGAGGCCATCATTGACCCCGAAACCTGGGAGGCGGCGAAAGCCAAGCGCAGAGTCACAGGCGTCAAATGGAACAAAACCCACAGCCTTGACCATGAGCATATTTTATCCGGGATTTTGAAATGCCCGGTCTGCGGTTCCGGGATGGCCGGGACGGTAAGGCGGAGGAAGAATAAGAAAACCGGCGAATACAAGGATGACTTTTACTACAGATGCCAGCACAGAAGGAAGATTGACGAGGATCATTTCTGCGGTTTTAAGCCGTCCCTGAACCAGGATGAACTGAATGAGAAGGTGGTGCAGATCATCCGGGATATGGTGGCGATGGAGAAGTTTCGTGATTTTATTCAGAGCAAGCTGCAGGAGAAAGTGGATGTTTCTTCTCTGGAAGAAGAGCGGGAACAGGTGAAGGGAAAACTGCAGCAGGTGATGGGCGCGAAAAAGAAGCTGGTGCTCATGCTGGATAAGCTGGATGTCAATGACCGGCATTATGAGCGGAAGTATCAGGATATGCAGGAGCGCCTGGATAACCTGTATGATAGGATCTCCGAGCTGGAGGAGATGCTGGCGGATGCGGAGGAGAAGATTTCCGCATCCTGCGGTGAGCAGATCACCGGAAAACAGATCTATCAATTCCTTCTGGAATTTGATAAGATATATAGAAAGATGACGGATCTCGAAAAGAAGGAATTCATGAGAACGTTCATCAAAGCAATCGAACTGTATCCTGAAAGGGATGACAGCGGGCGCATCATAAAGCAGATCAGCTTTAAGTTCCCGGTGTATTATAACGGCTGTGAAGGCGATACAATTCGGTTGCTCAACGAAAATACAGTCGAGACGGTCTGTTTGATGTCAAGGAAAGACACATAAGAGGCGCAAAAGCCATTGAAATAAGGCGCTTTTCGGGTTCCAGCAGTTCTCGACAGATTGAAGAGGTAATCGCTCTACGGTAACTTATCCACGGCGGCTCAGAGAAAAAGTGTTGGAGTGGAGTTGCCGAGATAGATGTAAATAAGTGGAGTTAGTGAGTTAGATGTCAGGGGTGTTGTGTGTCCGGGATAGATGTCGAAGCTAATTGATTTTATTAAGCAGATAAAGAAGGAGTAGTATGCCAGATATAACAGTTGAAGAATATGAGTACTACATGAAAAAGCGACCATATGTAGTTATTTTAGGTGCAGGCGCAAGCTGTGCCGCAATCCCTGACGGCGATAAATATGGTAGAAAGATTTCTGCTATGTCTGGGTTCATCGAAAAATTGGGCTTCTGGGGGATACTAAAACGCGAAATGTATTATGGGAAGAAGTATCATACCAGAGAGGAGCTTGTACAAGCGATAACGGAATATATAGACTATTACATAAATGGCCGCCCGCAAAGGTGTCTCGACGTATTAACACCATTTGAATTTCATGAGCGGTTATTAGCTGCATAAAATATTGCCCGGCACAAACCGGGCAACACAATAATTTTATATTTTATTCATTGTCTACTTGGCGGGTAGCACACCATTTCGATAGATGCTCTTCGAAAATAGAATTGTTGTTTTTTCTGGCGATCAGTCGTCCAGTAGCCAATTCATAAGGTTCAAGGACTTGATACCGTCATAGGAGGCGTCCAGCCCCGGCTCAAGGGACAGCACGATCTTTTCGTAATTGTCCCGGATCTTTTGCAATGGGGCAAGCTCCCGTTTGCGGATATCCTCGCTCTGCATGGATTCCGTCACCTGGATATAGAGTTTTTCATCAGCAGTGGCAGCGATGAAGTCCACCTCCTGATTGTCGATCTTCCCGATGGCCACATCATAGCCCCGGCGGAGCAGTTCGAAGTAGACCACATTCTCAATGGCGTGTCCGCTGTCCCGGTTGCGGAATCCCAGCAAGAAGTTCCGAAGCCCGATGTCCACGATATAGTACTTGCCCAGGGTGCGCAGGTATTCCTTGCCCTTGATGTCAAACCGCTTGATTTCGTAAAAGAAGTAGCTTTCCAACAGTGCGGCGATATAGGCCTGCACTGTGTGGGTGCTGGGGGTTCCTCTGCGTTTACCATCTTCCAGGAGTCCTTCGTTCATCAGCGTGTTGCCAATAGAGGAAACTGAAACGCTGCTGCCAATGTTGTCCGCAAGGAACAGGACGATTTTACGCAGAAGCGCAGAGTCGGTGATCTGTCGCTGGCCGCGTCGTTTTTCCCGCTCCAGGATATCCCGCACCACCACGGTGGAGTAAATGCCTTCCAGAAGGCTCAGGGCTTTTTCCTGATCCAGTCCGATATCCGCGATCCCAGGCATCCCGCCAAAACGCATATAGGCGTCAAACACTTCCCGCAGGTCATAGCGTTCGCCGTTTTTATCAAACACTTGCCGGTGAGTTCCGCCCAAGGCGCTGGTGGTTTCCCGAACTTCAAAGTTGTGGAAGTCCAGGAACTCTTGGAAAGAGAGCGGCAACATTTTAATCTCCACGCACCGACCGGAGAGATAGGTGGAATACTCGGAGGACAGCAGGTAGGCGTTGGAGCCGGTAATGTAGATGTCGCAGTCCAGATCCACCCGGAAGGAGTTGACCGCATCTTCCCAGGCGTCGATTCGCTGCAGCTCGTCAAAGAAGAGGTACATCCGCTTGCCCGGAACGGCTCGCTCCTTGACATAGTGGTACACCTCATCCGAGGTCATGCTCCGAAAATCGTGGGATTCAAAGTTCATCTCCACGATCTGTTCCTGCCCTATGCCGGTTTCCCGCAAATGCTGAATCATCAGCTTCAGTAGGCTGGATTTGCCGCAGCGGCGGATACCGGTGATGACCTTTACCGGTTCCGTGTCCTGGAAACCGATGAGTTTTTTCAAGTATCGATCCCGGTTCTTGAGTTCATGTGATTCTATCATGGCGCATTCCTCCTGTCGCTCCTATCATAGCACAAAATTTAGAAAAAATCAAGTTTGTGTTATTAATAGCATAAACTTTCTGTTTTCGACAAAAAATGCACTGTCAGATAAACAACAGACCACGGCTGTCATAAACCGAAGCACCTGAATCGTTCCCACAACGAATTGCACGATCAAGCCCCATAATGGTGGCGATTGCTCCATCTATTTTTTTCTGTAGATTTTTCCTTGTCCGCCTTGATGTTGCCTGCCGGATCGGAACGGATGAAGATGTTGTCCATCATCCACCGCAGCACCGGGTGTCCGCCGTGGGCAAGTTTTCCCTCCAGCACCAGCTTCATCAGTTCTTTGGTCGGTGGGGACATATCCTTAAAGCCCTGCCCGAAGGGAACGACTATGAATCCCATGCCTTCCAGGTTCTGCACCATCTGCACGGCTCCCCAGCGGTCAAAGGCGATCTCCCGGCTATTGAACCGTTCTCCTAACTGCTCGATGAATTTCTCAATGTAGCCGTAATGCACTACATTGCCCTCAGTAGTCATCAGTACACCTTGCTGTTCCCACAGGTTATAGGGAACATGATCTCTGCGCACACGCAGGTCAATATCTTGAACTGTTCCTCTGCAATTTCCTTCTGAACGAGAATCATCCGCTTCATAACCGGACATTGAAACGGCAAAACCGGACATTGAAAAATTATTCCAGCCGAAAACAGCAAGTCACATTTTGAAACTTCGAGAAGCGTTTCCGGGTCAGATGATCTTTGGACGATCAGATGTAATGAAAGTGATTGATATTAAAGCATCCAGAGCCTCTGATCTTTTGAGAGAAATGGTGGAGCATAGAGTCATCGAACCGGTGTCGGGACATGGCAAAGGTAAATATCAATTCCGGCAGCATTAGAGAGGAGCTGTTGATGCGTTAGAGAACAACGTGTCGGCAGCTTTTTTGTTATGAGATGTGGGGACGAAACTTCAAGGAGGTGCCGTTGGGCAGAGAAAGTTGAAAAGGGTGACGGGGGCAAGTCTGTGATAATTCTAAGATCTGATCAAAATTCAGAGCAATACTGGCAGGCGTTGCCCGTAACGGTCTGGATCCCCAGATCTTTTCTTATTTCCTCGAAAATGTTAATATGTACATGACATATAATTGTCATGTTTGGGGTGTTACGATACATATGGGAGGGAAAAATGAAGACAGACCGACTGCGTTGAGGGAACAGATCCTAAAAACAGCAGAAAATATGGTGTTTATCTATCGAAGAGGCGAAGAGAAAGAAGCGAACGGTTAGGAGAGGAGGAGAGTTATGGCACAAAAGGAACTGGCGCTTTATGTGGCAGAACAGCTGGCACCGCTGGGTGAGATTCGTTACATTCCCATGATGGGAGGCTGGCTGTTTTATTATCGTGAGAAACTGATCGGCGGTATTTATGGCGATGGGTTTGCCCTGAAAGATACTCCCGCATCCAGAAGATTTATGCCGGACTGCAGGGAAGAGATATGGGAGGATACTCCGGCAGCGCTGCTTCCCTGTACGATTCTGGAGGACAGGGAAAAACTGTGCCAGATGGTCAAAGAGATGTATCCGGATCTCCCGGAACCAAAAGCAAAGCAGGGCAGAAAGAGAAAGGGATCAAAAGATGGCGTTTGATTATAAAAAAGAGTATAAAGAATTTTACCTTCCTGGGAAACAGCCTCAAATTGTGGAGATTCCGAAGATGAATTTTATCGCGGTCCGGGGGAAAGGAGATCCAAACGAAGAAGGCGGGGCCTATAAGGAATCTATAGGGCTTTTGTATGGAATTGCTTTTACCATAAAGATGAGCAAGAAAGGCAGCCATGAGATCCAGGGATATTTTGACTATGTGGTGCCGCCGTTGGAGGGCTTCTGGCATCAGGAAGGCGTTGAAGGGATCGATTACGGAAGAAAGGAAGAGTTCCAGTGGATTTCTGTGATCCGTTTGCCGGACTTTGTAAAGAAAGAAGACTTTGACTGGGCAGTTGAAGAGGCGGAGAGAAAAAAGAAGCAGGATTTTTCAAAGGTGGAGTTTCTTACGATAGAGGAAGGTCTGTGCGTTCAGTGTATGCATATCGGGGCTTTTGATGAAGAACCCCGGACGATTGAGCTGATGGATATGTTCCTTGAAGAGCAGGGCTATGCAAATGATTTTTCGTGCGGCCGGATGCACCATGAAATCTATCTTTCAGATGTCAGACGCGTCCCGCAGGAAAAATGGAGGACTGTGGTCCGGCATCCGGTGAGGGAAATTTTGCTTACATAAAAAACTAAAAATTGAAATTTATACAGCCTGGAGAAGTGATCTGGGCAAGACAGAAAAGCGAGGGAAAGATAGATGACGAATGAACAGGTATACCAGATGCCCTTTGCAAGGATTTGGCCTCTGTTGGAACAGAAAGCGCTGCGAAAGGGCAGAACTTCCGATGAAGTGACAGCGGTTGTAACGTGGCTGACAGGATATGAGAAAGAGGATCTTGAGCGAATGCAGAAAGATGAAACCAGTTATGGAGATTTTTTTCGAAACGCGCCGGCAATGAATCCCAACCGTTTTCTTATCAAAGGGTCTGTGTGCGGGGTGAAGCTGGACAGCATCGAAGACCCGCTGATGAGAGATATTCGGTATCTGGATAAGCTGATCGATGAGCTGGCGAAAGGAAAGAAGCTGGAGAACGTTTTGCGCTGTTGAAAGTGAGCCATGCGGAATGAAAATTACAGAGGTAAAAGACAACAAAAAGCAGTATTTGCCGCTGCTGTTGGCGGATGAGCAGGAGAACATGATAGACAGGTACCTTGAAAAAGGTACCATGTACGTGCTGGAAGACCAGGGGATAAAAGGTGAGTGTGTGGTTCTGGATGTTGGAAATGAAATTCTGGAGATCAAGAATCTTGCGGTTGAGCCGGGATATCAGAGAAACGGTTATGGAAGAGCATTGATAGATTATCTGGTTAGAATGTATACAGGACGATACAAATATTTGCAGGCAGGTACAGGAGACAGTCCGCTGACGGTTCCATTTTATGAAAAATGTGGTTTCGTCCGTTCTCACAGGATCCCCGGTTTTTTTACGGATTATTATGATCATCCGATCTGGGAAGGCGGCGTTTTGCTGGTTGACATGGTTTATTTTCGCAAAGCGTTAAAATGAAACGACGGTCTATCAATTCCTCCAGGAATTTGATATGATATACGAAAAGTACTGCCGCCTTTCAGGTGTGGATCCATGGCGCGGTAAAAGGGATAGAAAGGGGAGATTGTTTCATGCAGAAAGTGGATCTGCTTCACGGACGCATCGTGCCATCACTGATGCGTCTTTCTTTGCCGATTATGGGCACCTCCCTGGTGCAGATGGCATACAATTTGACAGATATGATCTGGATCGGACGTCTTTCCGCGGATGCGGTAGCGGCTGTCGGTGCGGCCGGTATGTATCTGTGGGTGTCGCAAGGGTTGGCAACGATTCCGCGTCTGGGCAGCCAGGTAAAAGCTGCGCAGGCCATTGGCGCGGGCAATGTGCGGCGCGCGGCGGATTATGCGCAGGCGGCTTTTCACATGGGCGCCGTGCTGATAGCTCTGTTTACCGCTGTTTGCCTTGTGTTCAACGGTCCGCTGATCAGCTTTTTCAGGCTGAACAGCCCTACGGTTAACGCGGACGCACGCAGTTATCTGATGATCGTGGCACTGGGTTTTGTATTTACTTTCACCAGTCAGATCTTCACAGGATTGTTTACGGCGATGGGGGCCAGCACAACGGTGCTGCGGTCCACGTCTGTGGGGCTTGCCGCGAACGCGGTTCTCGATCCGCTGCTGATCTTCGGACCGGGGCCTTTTCCTGCTTTGGGTGTGGCCGGCGCCGCACTGGCAACTGTGCTGGCGCAGGGCTGCGTGTGCGCGATGTTTCTGATTGCCAGGCGGCAGGACAATTTCCTGTTTCCCCATGTACATCTGCTGCAAAAAAGCCAGGCCGCCGCATGGCGCGAAGTGGCGCGGATTGGTCTGCCGGTCGCTCTGCAAAGCCTGTTTTTCTCTAGTCTGTCCATGATCATTGCACGTCTGATTGCCGGCTGGGGCGACGGTGCCATCGCCGCGCAGAAGGTCGGTACGCAGATCGAATCAATTTCCTATACGACGGCAGAGGGCTTCGGCACTGCTGTCAACGCCTTTATTGCGCAGAATTTCGGCGCTGGCAAGCCGGACCGTATCCGGAAGGGTTACTGGACGTCCATTGGCATCATGATGGTGTGGGGTCTGTTTACCTCGATCATGCTCATTGTATTCCCGGCGCCTTTGTTCCGTATTTTCATCACAGACGAAAGTATTTTGCCGATAGGCGTCTCATACCTGCGTATCATGGGATATTCGCAGCTTCTGATGTGCGTTGAAATCACCTCCGCCGGCGCGTTTCAGGGGCTTGGACGGCCCCTTCCGTCCACGGTGACTGGCATCATCGGAAATCTTGCGCGCATCCCCATGGCGATTGTTCTGTCAGCGACTGTACTGGGGCTGGACGGTGTGTGGTGGAGCATTACCATCTCCAGCTGCGCGAAGGGCATCGTTGTGTTCACCTGGTTTGTCGTTGTTTTGCGCCGTTTTCTTGCACGTATGACGAATGAGCGTCTGCACGCGTGAAAACAGAAGAACATTGTATTTCGCAGGAAGGAGATATTAATAAATGAAATCGGTATTACTTATCGGGCAATCCAACATGGCAGGCCGGGGATTTCTACATGAAGTTCCCCCTATTTATGATGAAAGAATATGGATGCTGAGAAATGGGAGATGGCAGATGATGACGGAACCCATTCATTTTGACCGGTCTGTCGCGGGAATTGGTCCTGCGGCTTCTTTCGCCGCAGCCTGGTGTGACGCGAATAAAAATGAGCAGATCGGTCTGATTCCCTGCGCGGAAGGCGGCAGTGCCTTGGATGAATGGGAGGAAGGCGGTATTTTATTTCGTCATGCGGTAAGTGAGGCAAAGTATGCCATGGAGAGCAGTGAAACTGATTGCTGTTTTGTGGCATCAGGGAGAAAATGACAGCCGAAACGGAAACTATAAAGAGTATTATGAAAAGTTTGACAAGATAACAGAGGCTTTGCGAAAAGAGTTAGATGCTTCCGATGTTCCGTTGATTATTGGTGGCCTTGGCGATTATCTGGGAAAAAGCGGGTTTGGCTTAAGTTGTCCGGAATATGCGCAGGTGAATCAGGAACTATTGCGCTATGCAAAGGACAGGGAAAACTGTTATTATGTAACAGGAAAAGGGCTATATCCTAACCCGGACGGGATTCATATCAATGCAGAGTCCCAGAGAAGATTTGGAATAAGATATTTCGAAGCGTACCGTACGAAATCAAATATAACGGAGCCGTTCATGGATGAGCAAAGAACGGTGGAGAATCTGTCAAACAGAGAACATACAATTTCTGAAAAGAGGTATATGGCTTTGGAACAATTTTCATCGGGAAAAATTTCATTTGATGAAGTAATGAAACAGCTGTCATGATGGAGGATGATTGGAAATCTTAATACGGAGGGAAATGGTACGCATACGGAAAGTCTTCTGAAAAATGAAAAAAGAGAAATTTGCATCCCGGGAGGTGATTCTCCCGGGATTTTTCTCAAGTGCGGGATGGTGTGAAGGATGGGAATTTGTTATAATTAGGATATCAGAAGCTTGGGTTTGAAACGAGGGCAATCAGGAGGAAAAAGGAGGTTGTTATGGTATGAAATTTGGTATTTTAGCCTGCGGGCCAATGGCGGAGACGTTCGCCGACACATTGAGACAGCTGGAAGAGGCAGAATGCTACGCGGTAGCTTCACGTACGCTGGAGCGGGCGGAAAAATTCGCGGAAAAATTCGGATTTCAGAAGGCCTACGGAAGCTATGAAGAGCTGTGCGAAGACCCGGAAGTGGAGTTGGTCTATGTCGCGACACCGCATGCGTTCCATTACGAAAACATGGAGCTGTGCATTCGGCATAAAAAGCCGGTGCTGTGTGAAAAGGCGTTTACCCTGAACGCGGGGGAAGCGGAGCGAATCAAAGAGCTGGCGGAAAAGGAACAGGTTTTTGTCGCGGAGGCGATCTGGACGAGATATATGCCGTCGCGAAAGATGATCCGGGAACTTCTCGACAGTGGGATCATCGGCAAAGTCTCTGTGCTGACAGCCAATCTGTCCTACCCGCTTACTCATAAACCGCGGGTTATGCGGCCGGAACTGGCCGGGGGAGCACTTCTGGATATCGGCGTGTACGGGCTGAATTTCGCGCTGATGCATTTCGGAACAGATATTGAAAAGATTATTTCTTCCGCCCGTATGACTGACACAGGCGTGGATGCAATGGAATCAATAACGATCTTTTTCAACGACGGGCGGATGGCAGTGCTGACGCATGATATCTACGGCAGATCCGATCGGAAAGGTATTTTCTATGGGGAAAAAGGCTACATGATTGTGGAAAACATCAATAATCCGCAGAGTATTTCCGTCTATGATACGGAGGACAGGCTTGTGAAGCAGATGGATGTGCCCAAGCAGATCAGCGGATATGAATACGAGGCGCTGGAATGTATGGAGGCTGTCCG
Source organism: uncultured Blautia sp. (assembly GCA_963927715.1). Lineage (GTDB taxonomy): Bacteria > Bacillota > Clostridia > Lachnospirales > Lachnospiraceae > Blautia_A. The sequence continues at coordinate 777,791 of CAWVBU010000003.1, forward strand.
TGCCGGAGCCAGGGAGAGCAATTCCATGCCCCTTGCCGAGAGCATTGGGGTGATGAAAATCATGGATCAGCTGCGAGAACAGTGGGGCTTTGTCTATCCAAAGGAAAAAGCGGAAAGAGACAGTTAAATGGCAGGAAATTTATGATTTTAAGTGTGAGCCGCAGAACCGACATTCCCAATTACTATTCGGAATGGTTTTTGAACAGGGTAAAAGAAGGGTTTCTGTATGTGCGAAATCCGATGAATGCGCATCAGATCAGTAAAATAGCGATATCGCCGGAAGTGGTGGACTGCATTGTTTTCTGGACGAAAAATCCGGAGCCGATGCTTCGCAGGCTGGATGAACTGGCGGAATATCCGTATTATTTTCAGTTTACTTTGACCGGATACGGAAAAGATATAGAGCCCGGGATTCCACATAAAAAGGACAAAATGATAGAAGTGTTTCAGAGGCTGTCAGAGAAAATCGGCAGTAAAAAAGTGATATGGAGATATGACCCGATTCTTTTTACAAAGACATACTCCCCGGAGTATCATGTAAACGCATTCGGACAAATTGCAGCTGCGCTGAAGGGCTATACGGAAAAAAGTGTCATCAGTTTTGTGGATTCTTATGCGAAAAACCGAAAAAAAATGGAAAAGCTGAAGGCATATGAACCTGAAAAAAAGGAATTTGCCGAATTCATTAGGAAGATTGCCGGGATTGCGAAAACGAGTAATATGGCGGCGGCAAGCTGTGCCGAGACCATGGATTTATCCACGTATGGAATTGAGCACAATTGTTGTGTGGACAGAGAATTGATAGAAGATCTCATCGGATACAAGATAAAGGGAAAAAAAGACAAAAACCAGAGACTGGCGTGCGGCTGTATGGAAAGTGTGGAGATCGGAGCGTACAATACCTGTAAAAATGGATGCCTCTATTGCTACGCAAACTTCAGTCAGAGAAGTGTCACCGATAATTGCCGTTCCTATGATCCGCATTCGCCATTGCTGTGCGGAACCATAGGCCGCCAGGACAAAGTGACCGAAAGAAAAGTAAAATCCATGAGAAAATGAAAAGCATAAAAGTCAAGAAAACCGTATCTTCGGCTACTGGCAGATGAACAGAAAAATATGACTTATCTGAGCAGAACGCTGTAAGGTCTGGCCGGATTTTTGCAAGAAGAGTGCGGACAGATATCCAGACGGCGAAAGGACAGGGTGTGAAGGAGACAGAACATGAAACAGGAGATTTCCAATTATGAAAAAATGAAAAACGACATGGCGGCGGTGTTTCTGCAGTACGATGCGGAACACATGATCCGGAAATTTGGGCTGGATCACGATGCGGACAGTCTGTATCTGGACAGCCTGAACCGCCGTTACCGGATCAGTCTTCGGAATGGGCAGGTGAGCTGGTCGGAAGATCATTTTCAGACGGAATATCCGGGGGATTATAACGAGGCGATGACGATTTATGATGTGCTCTGCTATTCCAAAGAGGACTGCTGTCTGGCTGGGGAGTGGGTGAATCAGGGAAGCCTTTCCACGGTTTACGGAGGAAATCTGCAGAAAGGGAGTGATTTTTTTCAGCATGCCGCGGAATCTTTTGATGGAAAGACAAAAGAACTGGACTGGGCCTGCCAGAGACTGGGCGGAAAAAAGCTGGAAAAAGGCGATGTTGCCTATGAACTGCCGTTGTTTCCGTTTCTCCCGGTGGTCGTGCGTTTCTGGGAATCCGATGAGGAATTTCCTGCAAGTCTTCAGATTTTGGTGGATAAGAATATGCTGGACTATATGCACTATGAGACAGTCATGTTCGCGATTTCGCATCTGCTTGAACGGTTGAGAGAAGAGATGCAGTCATTTCAGGGGTAGGAAAGCATTGCGCAGACTTTGAATGCGGGTCTATAATGGAGGCAGACGATAAGAATCAGAAGGAGGAGAATGATAATGGATTTTTCAGAAGTAATCAAAGAACGTTATTCCTGCAAAAAGTATGATGGAAAGCAGATTTCAGAGGAACAGCTGCAGGCGATTCTGGAAGCAGGGCGACTGGCGCCTACAGCAAAGAACCTGCAGGAACAGAAAATATATGTGGTGCAGTCTGAGGAAGGCCTTGCGAAAGTCGATAAACTGACTCCCTGCCGGTATGGAGCTCCGACGGTTTTGATTGTTGCGTTTGACAGGAACAATGTCTATATCTATCCGGGAGAAAAAAGGGATTCCGGAATTGAGGATGCCACAATTGTAGCTACCCATATGATTCTGGCAGCCAAGAATGCCGGTGTGGAGAGCTGCTGGCTGAACCGTCTGGATCCGGAAGAGGTGGCCCAAGAGTTTGGCCTGCCGGAAAATGAAACCGTTTTGATGCTGATGGATCTGGGATACGCGGCGGAGGGCGCAGGCCCCCTGGCGCCACACAGCCAGCGCAAGGAACTGTCAGAGACGGTCAGATATCTTTGATCAAGTCCGGAAAGCTGCCGTATTCATCAGAGTGCGGCAGGAGAGAGGAAAAAGCAGATGAAACTAAAAAATGTATTGATTGTGGTTTCTGATATGGAAAAAGCAAAGCAGTTTTATTACGATCTGTTCGGTCTGGATACGGTGCTGGATCAGAATGGCAACGTGATCCTGACAGAAGGACTGGTGCTTCAGGAAAAAAAGATCTGGGAAGCGTTTCTGGGACAGAAGACCATTCCCAGGAATAATTCCTGCGAGTTGTATTTTGAGGAACGCGCGATCGAAGCGTTTGCAAAGAGACTCGAAAAATTATATCCAGAGACACAATATGTGAACCGGCTGATGACACACAGCTGGGGTCAGAAAGTGCTGCGCTTTTATGATCCGGACGGCAATCTGATTGAAGTGGGAACACCGATGGGGTCATGAAACCGGCACCGTAAGAAGGGACAGCCGAAAACGGCTGTCCCGATGTAGCTGTGATCAATATTTTAAAAGGAAAAGATTCCGGAGGAGTGAGAGGATCGGGCTTTGCCGGCAGGTCCCGACACAGGACTTATTTAAAGAAACTTTCCGGTAATGCTTTGCGGTGAGTTTCGAATGTCCTTTGGGATTCCGGCAGCGACAATACGGCCGCCGTCTTCGCCGCCGCCCGGGCCCATATCGATGACATAATCAGCATTTCGGATCACATCCAGATCGTGTTCGATGACGATGACTGTGGCGCCGTTCTCAATGAGCGTTTGAAAGACACGGATCAGAGTTTCTACATCCAGAGGGTGCAGGCCGATGGTGGGCTCGTCGAAGATGAAGAGCGAATCGGACTGTGTCTTGCCCATTTCACTGGCAAGTTTCAGGCGCTGGGCTTCTCCGCCGGAGAGACTTGGTGTTTCTTCCCCGAGGGTCAGATAGCCGAGGCCGAGGTCTTCCAGAACCTGCAGTCTCTGACAGACGAGACGGAGATCCCTGCAGGCATCCAGTGCGTGTGTACATTCATTGCCATCAGGTCAGGCAGAGCGTATGTCTGGCCTTTTTTGCTGCGGTATTTTATTTTTCCTGCCTCTTTTGCGTAGCGGGAGCCGCGGCATGCGGGACAGGTGATTTTCACGTCAGGCAGAAACTGCACATCCAGACTGATGATCCCGGTTCCGTCACATTCCGGACAGCGCAGCCGGCCGGTGTTGTAGGAGAAATCCCCCGCTTTGTATCCGGCTTCCTTTGCGTCCGAAGTTCTGGCGAAAGTTTTCCGCAGTTCATCATGGACATTTGCGTAGGTCGCCACGGTAGAACGTACGTTGATTCCGATGGGAGTGGCATCGATGAGTTTGACCTGGCCGATGCCTTCTGCTTCCACATATCGGACATGTTCCGAAAGGTTCTGTCCCTGGATGAGGGCCTGCAGGCCGGGAACGAGACTTTCCAGAATCAGGGTGGTTTTGCCGGAGCCGGACACACCGGTCACAGCGGTCATTCTTCCTTTCGGGATGGAGACATCCAGTGGTTTCACGGTGTGAATTTCTGAGATGCCGAGGCGAATACAGCCGCAGGAAAAGAGGTCGGCCGGATGGGCTGGATCCCGGAGCCGCCGAACTCTCTTCCCGGAGAGAAAAGGACCGATTTTGGAACGGGGGTTGGCAGAGAGATCCGCGGTGGTCCCCTGGGCGATTACGCAGCCGCCGTCCAGACCGGCGCCTGGTCCCATTTCGATGATCCAGTCAGACTCTGCCAGAATCTGGGTGTCGTGATCTACCAGAACGACAGAATTTCCATCGGCGATCAGATCCTGCATGACACCGGTCAGACCCACAATGTTGGAGGGATGCAGACCGATGGAGGGTTCATCCAGCACATAGAGAACGCCGGTGGTGCGGTTGCGGACTGCACGGGCCAGCTGCATTCGCTGGCGTTCCCCCGTGGAGAGGGTGGAGGAGGCTCGGTCCAGGGACAGATAACCAAGTCCCAGATCCAGCAGACGTTTTGCGGCAGTCTGGAAGGATTCACCGATGCTTCTGGCCATGGGACGCATTTCTTCCGGCAGAGAGAGCGGAATCTGTGAGACCCACAGGGAAAGTTCCTGAAGAGGCATATGACAGGCTTCGTCCAGTGTGAGGCCGCATAATCTGGGAGCTCTTGCGGCTTGGGACAGCCGGGTTCCGCCGCAGTCCGGGCAGACTTCCTGTTTCAGGAACTTTTCCACCCGTTTCATGCCTTTTTCATCCTTGACTTTGGCCAGAGCGTTTTCTACGGTGTAAACCGCGTTGAAGTAGGTGAAATCCAGTTCACCGGCCTGGTTGGTCTTTTTTGCCTTATAGAAAATGTGTTTCTTTTCCGCAGGTCCGTTGTAGACGATTTCTTTTTCCTGATCCGTCAGATCACGGAAAGGAATGTCCGTGCGCACGCCCATGGCACGGCAGACATCCGTCATCAAAGACCACATCAGGGAATTCCACGGGGCTACAGCGCCTTCGTCAATGGTGAGGGATTCGTCCGGCACCAGAGTGGATCGGTCTACCGTACGTATGGTACCGGTTCCGTTGCAGGTGGGACAGGCTCCCTGGCTGTTGAACGCAAGTTCTTCCGCGGAAGGCGCATAGAAGGGGATGCCGCATTCCGGACAGATGAGTTCCTGTCCCGCAGCCACAGCCAGTGTGGGCGGATGGTAATGTCCATTGGGGCACCGATGGCTGGCCAGCCTGGAAAACATCAGCCGGAGGCTGTTGAGAAGTTCTGTGCCGGTACCGAATGTGCTGCGGATGCCGGGGACAGACGGTCTCTGATGCAGGGCAAGGGCTGCCGGGACATGGAGGATTTCATCCACGGAAGCCTTGGCGGCCTGCGTCATCCTGCGTCTGGTATAAGTGGACAGGGCGTCCAGATACCTCCGGGAGCCTTCCGCGTACAGGACGCCGAGAGCCAGGGAAGATTTTCCGGATCCGGATACACCGGCAATTCCCACGATCTTGTGAAGAGGAATTTCCAAATCAATATTTTTCAGGTTGTGTACATTTGCGCCGCGGATAATAATTTTATCGACCATCATCGATCCTTCTTTCTTTTGCGAGTACCTTAGAATTTACAGACACATTTGTCTTCGTGACGGAGTACTTTTCCCGATCATTATTTGGGGGTTGCGATTATCTGAAAATCTGGTATCATTCTATCATACTCTCCATGGGATGGAAAGGTCAGGCGTTTCCGGATTTTACGGGAAAAAAGAAAAAGAATCCATTGTAGAATTGAAATTTTCAGCCCGGAGTGGTAACATTCTATATGCAGTTAGTACAAAATAAAAAAGAGGGACAGAATATGACAATTGAGGAATGGCTGGGGGAGGATAACCAACTAGGCATTGACATTTGGTCAAAAAAATATTGCAACGAAGGGGAGTCTTTTGATGAGTGGCTGGCACGTGTCAGCGGTCATAAGGAAGAGGTTGCGGAGTATATAAAGGAAAAGAAATTTCTGTTCGGCGGCAGGATTCTGTCTAACAGGGGGCTGAACGAAGAGGGCCGGAAGGTCACATACTCCAATTGCTACGTAATTGATCCGCCGGAGGACAATATTGAGAGTATCTTTGACTGTGCGAAAAAACTGGCCCGAACATACAGTTACGGGGGCGGCTGCGGGGTAGATATCTCGAAGCTCAGCCCGCGGGGAGCGAAAATCAACAATGCGGCGAAGGAGACCAGTGGTTCGGTTTCCTTTATGGAATTATATTCACTGGTGACTGCTCTGATCGGACAGAACGGCCGGCGGGGCGCGCTGATGATTTCCATTGACAGCTCCCATCCGGATGTGGAAGAATTCATTGATCTGAAAACAGATCTGGATAAAGTTACGAAGGCAAATATTTCCATTCGGATCCACGAAGATTTCATGGAAGCGGTGAAGAAGAACGAAGATTACCGGCTGTACTACAAACGTGAGGTAACCGGCGAGGTGATTGAAAAATGGGTGAATGCCCGGGAACTGTTTCACAAGATCGCTGAGACCAACTGGGATTACGCGGAGCCGGGAGCCTTGTTCTGGGACCGGATTTCCGGATGGAATCTTCTGAGTAATACAAAAGAATTTTCCTATGCAGGCGTCAATCCCTGTGCGGAAGAGCCGCTTCCCGCGGGAGGAAGCTGTCTGCTGGGAAGTATCAATTTATCAGCGTTCGTCAAAGATGCGTTTACCGAGCAGGCACAGTTCGATTTCGAGGGACTGAAGCATTGTGTGGAGGTCTCGGTCAGTGCGCTGAATGAAGTGCTGGATGACGGACTTCCGCTGCATCCTTTGGAGGAGCAGAGGGAGAGCGTGAAAAAATGGCGGCAGATCGGCCTGGGAATCATGGGTCTCGCGGACTGTCTGATCAAACTGGGATTGACTTACGGAGAGGAAGAGGCGGTCCATATGTGCGACCGGATCGGTTTTGCCATGGCGGATTCCGCAATCGCCGCTTCCGCGAAGCTGGCGAAGGAAAAAGGCATGTTTGACGCCTGCAACGTGGAAGAGATTATGGCTACGCCTTATTTCCTGGAGAACACCACGGAGAAAACCCGGGAACTGGTTCGGAAATACGGACTGCGAAATTCCCAGCTTCTGACTATCGCGCCCACAGGGACGCTTTCCACTATGCTTGGGATTTCCGGAGGAATTGAGCCGGTTTACGCGAATTATTACGAGAGAAAAACCGAATCCCTTCACGGGACGGATGTGTATTACAAGGTATACACGAAGATTGTGGAAGACTACATGAAACAGTTCGGCCTGAAAAATGACAGCCGGCTTCCGGATTATTTTGTGACCGCGATGACTCTGGATTATCGTCAGAGAATTGACATGCAGGCTGCCTGGCAGAAACATATCGATGCTTCTATCAGTTCTACGGTGAATGTTCCCAATGGATTCACGGTGGAAGAGACGGAGAGCCTGTATCTGTATGCTTATGAAAAAGGACTGAAAGGGGTTACTTTATTCCGGGATGGCTGCAAGAGAGTTGGAATTTTGAATACCCATACCCAGAAGGAGACGAAGAAAGTATCTCCGGGTGAAGGACTGAAACGGGGTGAGATTCTTCTGGTAACAGACGATGTGGTGGGCAAGAAGAGAAAACTGGTAACCGGCTGTGGAAGCCTGCACTGCATCGCGCTGTTTGATCCCCATACCGGGGCGCTTCTGGAGACGTACCTGAGCAAAGGCTCCACAGGAGGATGCAACAATTTCATGGTGGGGCTGTCCAGAATGATTTCCATCAGCGCAAGAGGGGGAATCGATATTGAGACCATTGTGGATCAGTTGAATTCCAGCGGTTCCTGCCCGTCTTATACAGCCAGAAGGGTGACGCGCAAAGACACCAGCAAAGGCGCCTGCTGCCCGATGGCGGTGGGAAATGCGCTTATGGATATGTATAATGAGATGCAGGAAGAGCTGGCGCAAAAAGAAGGCGGAGACCGTCTTCCGAAGAAAATAAAAAAAGCTCCGAAACCCAAGGCAGTATCCAGTGCGTCACAGATTGACAAAATGTACTGTCCGGAGTGCGGGGAGCCGCTTGTGTTTGAGGAAGGCTGCAACATCTGCAAAAGCTGCGGATGGAGCAAATGCCATTGAGAACCGGCACAGGTGAAAGCCGCGGGAACATCAGAAAGGAGAAACGAACATGAAAATTACATTGAAAGATGGATCGGTGAAGGAGTACGATCAGGCGAAAAGTGTTTTGGATATAGCAAAGGATATCAGCGAAGGCCTGGCCAGAGCTGCCTGTGCAGGTGAGATTGACGGAGAACGGGTGGATCTGCGTACCATGGTAGACAAAGACTGTTCCTTAAGCATTCTGACTTTCGCGGACAAAGGCGGAAGAGACGCGTTCCGTCATACGGCTTCCCACATTCTGGCGCAGGCTGTCAAACGTCTGTATCCGGAGGCAAAGCTTGCCATCGGACCTTCTGTGGATGATGGATTCTATTATGACATTGACAGTGAGAGAGTTATGACAACGGAGGATTTCGCTGCCATCGAGGCAGAGATGAAGAAGATTGTAAAAGAAAATCTGCCTCTTGAGCGGTTTGAACTGCCTCGCGCGGAAGCCATTCAGTTCTTCCAGGAGAAAGAAGAGCCCTACAAAGTGGAATTGATTCAGGATCTTCCGGAAGACGCCGTGATCAGTCTGTATCGTCAGGGCGAATTCACAGACCTGTGCGCAGGTCCCCATCTGATGTCCACAAAACCTGTGAAAGCCATCAAACTGATGAAGCTGGCAGGCGCTTACTGGAGAGGAAGCGAGAAAAATAAAATGCTGACCAGAATTTATGGTACAGCTTATCCGAAGAATTCCGAGCTGGAAGCTTATGTGAATATGCTGGAAGAGGCGAAAAAGCGAGACCACAGGAAACTGGGAAAAGAGCTTGGCCTGTTCATGTTCTGTGACGAAGGACCTGGATTCCCGTTCTTCCTGCCCAAGGGAATGGTTCTGAAGAACACGCTGATGCAGTACTGGCGTGAGATTCATGAGAGAGAAGGATATGTGGAGATTTCCACTCCCATGATCCTGAGCCGCCATCTGTGGGAGACTTCCGGACACTGGGATCACTACAAAGAGAATATGTATACAACGGTGATTGATGACGAAGATTTCGCCATCAAACCGATGAACTGTCCGGGTGGAATGCTGGTTTATAAATCTCAGCCGCGTTCCTACCGTGAGCTGCCGCTTCGTCTGGCAGAAGTGGGGCTGGTACACCGCCATGAGAAATCCGGCGCGCTGCACGGACTGATGCGTGTCAGATGCTTTAACCAGGATGACGCACATATCTTCATGACGCCGGATCAGATCCGGGATGAGATCAAAGGGGTTGTCCGTCTGATTTCGGAGGTTTATCAGCTGTTTGGCTTCCAGTATTTCATTGAGCTGTCCACCAGACCGGAGGATTCCATGGGAAGCGACGAAGACTGGGAAATGGCAACCAATGGCCTGCGGGAAGCGCTGGAAGAGATGAATCTGGATTATACCATCAACGAGGGAGACGGTGCCTTCTATGGCCCGAAGATCGATTTCCATCTGGTGGATGCCATCGGAAGAACCTGGCAGTGCGGAACCATTCAGTTGGATTTCCAGCTTCCGCAGAGATTCGAGGCAGAATATATCGGAGCAGACGGAGAGATTCACCGTCCGATTATGATTCACCGGGTATGTTTTGGATCCATCGAGCGTTTTATCGGAATTCTGACAGAACATTTCGCAGGTAGATTCCCGACCTGGCTGGCGCCGGTTCAGGTGAAAGTTCTTCCGATTTCTGATAAATACCTGGAATATGGAAATCAGGTGATGGATCGTCTGAAAGAGGCGGGAATCCGCTGTGAAATTGACGAGAGAGCAGAGAAAATCGGATATAAGATCCGTGAAGCCAGAAATGAGAGAATTCCGTACATGCTGGTGGTAGGCCAGAAAGAGGAAGAGAGCGGGCTGGTTTCCGTGCGCAGCCGGTTTGAAGGCGACGAGGGACAGAAAGAGCTGAACACCTTTATTGATGCTGTGAAAGAAGAGATTGCCATCAGACAGAGACGGGAAGAGAAAGCGGGCGAGTGAGGATGAGCAGAACACTGATTGCGTATTTTTCCAGGGCAGGTGAGAACTATTTTGGCGGAAGCCTGCGCTATATTGAAACGGGTAATACGGAAATCGCGGTGAATGAGATCAGAAAGCAGATTCCTGCGGATGTGTATCGGATCCAGATGGAGAATCCTTATCCGGAAGGGTATAAAGCCTGTGTGGAGAAGGCCCGGGAAGACTGGAAATCCGGAGCAAGGCCGGCCATTGCAGGAGCGCCGGAACAGATTGACGCCTATGACCGGATCCTTCTGGCGTACCCGAATTACTGTGGAACGATGCCGATGCCGGTGTTTACATTTCTGGAAAAATATGATTTTTCCGGGAAAACCATCCTTCCTCTGTGTACCAATGAAGGAAGCGGAATGGGAAGCAGTGAACAGGATATCCGCCGGATATGTCCGGGCGCGACTGTGAAAAACGGTCTGTCGGTAAGAGGAAGCGAAGCGGCTTCCTGCGGCCCCCAGGCTGCGCAGTGGCTGAAAGAAACAGAACCGTAAAAAGTTGAGAAATATTAGAAAAACAGAGAGAAGAATCGCTGGGGTTCTCCTCTCTGTTTTTCTGTAAAGATCCGGACGGGTTCCCGGAAATGGGTTAGCTCATAATTTTATCCAGGGCATACAGGGCAGCGCCGGTGGCGCCTACGATTTCAGGTTCTTCGCAGATGTACAGACGGGAGTGGATTTTATCTTCCACTGCCCGCACCACGCCTGGATTCTTGGCGACTCCGCCGGTCATCATGAAGGTTTCTTCCATTCCCACCCGCTTCAGGAGAGAGAAAGCTTTGTTCGCGATGGCGCGGCAGATACCGTTGGCGATATCGGATTTTTCTTTGTTGTTGGCGATCAGAGAGATCACTTCGGATTCCGCGAAGACAGAACACATGCTGGTGATCTCAATTTCTTCCGTGGACTCAAGGGCGATGGGACCCAGTTCGTCCAGGCTGATTTCCAGGGAACGGGCGATCATCTCCAGAAAGCGGCCGGTACCGGCGGCACATTTATCATTCATGACGAAATCCGTCACCTCTCCGCTTTCATTCAGTTTGATGGCTTTGCTGTCCTGGCCGCCGATATCCAGGATGGTCCGCACAGCGGGATTGAAGTAGTGGGCGCCGCGGCCATGACAGCTGATTTCCGTCACGTTTTCATCGGCGAAGGGGATGCTCACCCGGCCGTATCCGGTGGATATGATCCAGGACAGATCCTCTCTGGAACAGCCGGCTTTCTGTGTGATTTCTTCCAGGATTTTTCTGGCGCTCTCGCCGGATTTCGCGCCGGTGCGTACTACGGCAGAGGCAATGATTCTGCGGTTTTCATCCATGATAACAGCGTTGGTGGAAGTGGAACCGCTGTCAATTCCCATTACGTACATACTGCCTTTCACTCCTTTTCTGATTTTATCGTTTTGCGTGGCGGATGGTGTCAGAGATTCCAGAAATGCTTCGATTCTCGTCAGGATCTGTCCGTAGCTTTGTCTGGTATAGTCTGTCTCGAGGGCGAGAAGCGGTCTGTTTAGAATTTTCTTCAGCCATGCGTACTCGTAGGAATAATTATCGCAAAACTGGACGGTGTGATAAAGGATTCCGTCCACGCTCTGGGCGTATCGCAGGATGAGATCTTCCCTGCCGGAAGCGGCTTCCATGCGCATGCAGGGGAACTGGCTGAGAAGTCCCCGGGTGTATCCGGTGAGAATCTGATCCGGTTCCAGGAGATATTTTCGTTTCAGTCCGGTGCAGGTCAGATCGAAAGCAATATTGGCGTTTTTCTCCCGGAGAATCCGAAGGATGGATTCATTGGCTCTGGCCCCGAGAATTCCGATGTTGCGCTGCCCGGGCCGCAGAGAAATGCGTTCTTCCTTTTGCCGGGTGCGGAGAATTTCCGCAAGTTTTGATTCTTCAAATTTTCTGCCGGAGAACTGTTCGTATTCCAGGATCATCTTCCGGATACGGTTTTCATACAGAACGATGCCGGCATCCTTAGTGATGCGGGGCGTGTCGAGAATGTAGATGAATTTGTCCGGCAGTTCTTCTTTCAGCACATCGTAGAGGCGGCGGATGCTGTCACAGCAGGTGGTGAGAATCACTCCCTCATAACCGCCGGCGAGGACATCTTCCAGCACGCCTTTGGCGAAACTGCAGATGTTGGGGTGCATTTTCATATCTGCCTGGGTAAAATTAGTCACATCCGGTTCAATTTGTTTCATTTCCACGCCCATAGACTGAAAAATTTCTATGGGTGCGTATTTGCAAATATATCCTAACATGTCACATCTCCTGTCTCGATCATTTCCAGAAAGGCCTCCAGACGTGTTTTGATCTGTCCGTCATGGCTGTTGCGTTTGTCTATTCCGTCCCCGTCCAGAATCAGCATGGGAATGTTCAGCTCCTGCATTTTTTCCTTCAGGAGGATACTGCCGCCGGAAGCCTGTTTGCAGCCCCAGTGACAGAAATGGATTACCGCGTCCGGGTTCAGACGCTGGGCCAGCCGGCCGATCATTTCCGCTTTATGGGAATAAGAGCCGTTGTACAGATTTTGGATGATTTTCCGCGCCAGAGCCTCGAAAGGATGATCCGCATCCAACTCTTCCATGAAATCCAGGATGATATCGCTGGCGATGATCTGATAGTTTTCGCTGCTGTTGAAGTATTCTTTCAGACTTTCCTGATAGAACGGCATCAGGTGAATCCAGAGAATTTTTTTGCCGCTGAACCGCGGAGCTTTCCGGATTTCTTCGTTCATGGAACGGATCAGTTCCAGAAATTCTCTGGTTCCGATGAGCAGATGCATCCCCATCATCAGGTAAAGGTGGCTGATCAGTTCACCCGGATAAGAACGGACTGCCTGCAGATCAAAAAACGTTTTCAGCTCCGCCCGGGTTTCATTTTCGGTTCTCAGAATTTCACGGAGTTTTTCTTCCTGAAATTTTTTTCCAGTGCGTTCTTCCAGAGTCTGTGCCAGCTGCCGGAGCTGATCTGCCAGGTAGGAGACGGATTCATCGTCATCGGCGTAGGGGACATCCAGAAAAGAGAAAGGAACCTTTGCGCGTTTCTCCAGATAGCGGAACGTGTTCAGGTTTCCGTCACAGGACAGGGAGGTGGTCACCGCATATTCCGGTTTCTGGACCACCTTGCTTTCCACACCGCCCACAAAAGTTTTGTGATAAGAACACAGGGTGGGAGCGATGCCGATGTTCTGGGCATAGTCAATGAAGTAGTCCTCCAGATGGTAGCCGCTCATATAGCAGGAAAGACACTCGATGGAGAGGGTATGCAGTCCGAAACACTGCATCAGTTCACAGGGGGCGAAGATGTTTCCCCAGACGTAGCTGCCCTCGTGGCTCAGGGAATCCGCCACCAGGCTCATCATCATAGTTTCCAGTTTTTGGTATCCCCTGGAAATCTTTTGGTTGGGAAGCAGCCGGGTGCGCCACTTGTTTGCTTTGAATCCCAGAAGAATTTTATCCCAGCTCTTCTCAGGATGCTGGACCGCTTCCTGCTTCACGTAATCGATGTACTTGTCTACAACAAACATTTTTTGTCACCTCTTTTTTGTCGGATCGGCAGATGCGCCGACCTAAACATATACTATAACATACTTCATGGGAAATGTGTAAGGGGTAAAATCACAGTTCTCTGATGTCGGGCTGCTTTACAAAGCGGGGATTTTTCCCTATAATACTCCGTAGACAGCAGGGAAGCCGTTTTTGTTCTGGCGGAGTTGTTTTATACTGAGAGAAAAATGGAAAGAATGTGTATTTAAAAAGGATCAGAGAAGAGAGGAGAAAAACTATGGAGTACAGACGTTTTGAGAATGTGATTGTTCTGAGACTGGACCCGGAGGAGGAGATCTGCGGGAAACTGATCGAGCTGGCAGAGAAAGAATCGATTGTGCTGGCTTCCATCCAGGGACTGGGGGCGATCAAAGAGCTGACCACAGGCGTTTTCGATACAGTGACCAAAGAATATCATGCCAATACCTTCCAGGGAGCACTGGAGATTGTGTCATTGACCGGAACGCTGACTCAAAAGGACAAAGCGCCCTATCTCCATGTGCATTTGAGTGCCGGGGATTCGAAAGGAAATGTATTCGGAGGACACCTGAACCGGGCGGTTGTCAGCGCCACAGCGGAGATTGTTCTGCAGATTCTGCCGGGGCAGGTGGGAAGAAAATTCAGCGACCGTATCGGGCTGAATCTGTTTGAGTTCTGAGAAAAGACATTGTGTTTTTTTGATTGCATTTTATCTGTTAAGAAGATATAATAGAGATATTACAAAGATGTTAACAAAAAACGACAAAATGCAGGAGAGATCAGAATGAAAAGACGGATGATTTATAAACTGCTTCCAGGTGTTCTGGCAGCCAGTCTGGTGTTCCCCTATCCGGTAGGGGCAGCCGCGCTGGATACCGGGCAGCAGACCGCTGTGCAGGAACTTGCGGAAGAGACTGAAGCAGATATGCTTCCGGCAGAGGAAACGGAAGAAACGACGGAGATTGAGATCGTTCCGGATGAAGCCCTGGATGATCTGGAAAGCGAAGAAATCTCAGAGGAGACCGCGGAGGAGATTCCTCAGGAACCGCAGCAGGAGGAAACGGATTCTGTGGAAGAAGAACCGATCCCGGTACCGGAAGAGCCAAAGCAGGAGGACGGTGAAGCGACAGAGCAGGAACCGGAAGCGCAGTCCCTCACAGACAGTCTGGAGGAGGAGAAACAGAATGCCACGGCCCAGACGGTCGACAATGGGGAGTGGATGGAGGATGAAGCCGGTGTCCGCTACCTGAATCAGGATGGAACTTTCACAAAAGGTGATTTCCAGAAAATTGGCGATTCCTGGTTCTACTTTGATGAGGAAGGTTTTTTGGCGACTGGATGGCAGGAAATCAACGGAAACCGTTATTATTTCCAGAAATCCGGAATACTGGGGACCCTTGGAAAAATGTGGACCGGCTGGCTGAAAAACGGCGGAGAGATTTATTATCTGAAACAAAGCGGAGATAAAGGAGTACGCGGCCGGATGTTCACCGGCTTTCAGACGATTAACGGATCCCGTTATTATTTCGGCACGGACGGAGCCATGAGAACAGGCTGGCAGGAGATTGATTCTTCCGTATATTATTTTAAAGCATCCGGAGACTACGGAGTGAAGGGCCGGATGTTCACCGGTGTTCAGAATGTGAACAAACAGACGTATTGTTTTTCGGATTCCGGCGTTCTGCAGACCGGCTGGCAGGAAATCAATGGAAAACGCTACTATTTCCAGAAATCCGGAGAGCCGGGTACTCTGGGAAAGATGCTGGTAGGCTGGCTGAAGACAGATGGAGAAATCTACTATCTGAAGCAGACAGGAGCCAAAGGCGTCAAAGGACAGATGTTCAAAGGACTCCAGTCCATCAACGGACAGAAATACTACTTCGGTACGGACGGAGCCATGCGGACGGGCTGGCAGAAGATCGGAAAATCTACATACTATTTTAAGGCTTCCGGAACCTATGGCATGAAAGGGCGTATGTTCCGGGGAATGCAGAACATCAGCAGCAAAACATATTATTTCAGCGATGCAGGCGTTCTGCAGACCGGGTGGCAGACCATCAGCGGAAAGCGTTTTTACTTTAAAGCTTCCGGAGATCTGGGAACTCTGGGACAGATGTGGACCAGCTGGCTGAAAAACGGGGGCAAAATTTATTATCTTCAGCCAGATGGCGCGAAAGGCGTGAAAGGCAGGGCGCTGACCGGATGGAACACCATTGACGGCCAGACGTTCTATTTCGCCTCCAACGGGCAGATGCAGACCGGATGGCAGAAAATCGGTTCCCGCACCTTTTATTTCAAAGCCACAGGAACCTATGGTGTCCGCGGAAAAATGTTTACCGGCTGGGTGACCATCAGTGGAAACCGCTATTTCTTCAAACGGACCGGCGACTTCGGCGTGAAGGGAATGCGCTTCGAAGGCGGATACAAAACCATTGACGGAAAACGGTATTATTTTGACAATAACGGCGTATATCGGGAGGTTCCGGCCGGCGGTGAGTACGCGGTGGATCCGAACAACGGAAAAACCTATAAAGTGGAACCGCAGTTTTATACCGATCCGCAGATCGGAAGCGATGTGACGCAGCAGGAATTCCTGGCGGCAGTTCTCTACACAGAAGCCGGCGATCAGGGTGTGGAGGGACAGACCATGGTCGGCGTGTCCATCTACAACCGTGTGATGAGCAGTATGTTCCCGTCCACATTGAATCTGGTGGTTTACGCGGATATGCAGTTTGAGGTGGCGAGAAACGGTATGCTGACGGATCTGCTGGAGGGAATCCGGGACAACGATCCGACAGCCCTGGCGAAAATCAATAATTACGGAAGTATGGAAGCGGCGGAGCAGGCCACGAAGATTTATAACGATTATAAGAGCGGAAAGACAAGCAAGAGAATCATTCCGGGAGTAAGCTCCCTGAAGAATGTAGACTTTGATTTCCTGTATTTTATGACCCATGCGTCGTTCGACCAGTGCGGACTGGATTCCGATAAGTGCGGTGTCTTTGTGTATAAGGATCACACCTTCTTCCGCAGATGGGTGGAATATTGACAAAGGGCCGGGGAGGTTCTATGGCGAAGAAAAAGATCTATGCTGTGCGGAAAGGCAAAGTTACCGGATTGTTTGATAACTGGCCGGACTGTCAGCGGTCTGTTACCGGTTACCCGGGAGCGGAGTTTAAGAGCTTTCTGAATCTGGATGGGGCGAAGGCTTACCTGTCCGGCGGGGATCAGAGAAATCTTTCCCGGCCGGATCCTGGGACAGGTGAGGAGAAAACAACCCGGGAGCATCTGGTGGCCTATGTGGACGGCAGTTTTGATGCGTCGATTGGCCGGTATTCCTTCGGATGTGTTTTGCTGACACCGGAGGGAGAAATGATACAGAGAAGTGGAAACGGCGAGAATCCACAGTCTCTGGCCATACGCAATGTAGCCGGAGAGATGCTGGGTGCCATGTATGCGGTACAGTGGGCGGTGAAACACGGCTATCCAAAGATTGAGATCTGTTATGATTATCAGGGGATCGAAAAGTGGGCGGCAGGCGAATGGAAGACAAACCATGAACTGACGAAAAAATATGCGCAGTTTATGACCCGGCACCGTCAGAACATGACCATATCTTTCCGGAAAGTGAAAGCCCATTCCGGGGATCTTTACAATGAACAGGCCGATCAGCTGGCCAAGAGGGCATTGACAGAAGGAAACGGGATTCCTCCCGTGTGAAAAAACAGCAGAGATACTCAGAAAAGTGCCTTTGGCAGGAGACATGCCAAAGTTGAGGATCTCTGCTGTTTTTTGGTAAACACAGTATTTTCAGCTGTGTTTGTTTTACGTCTTCGAAGGTTCGCAAACCTGTGCCGGAGGGGCGGTGGAATCACGTACGATGAGCTGCGTGTGCAGCAAAAGGGTGCTGATCGGGACCTGGTTCAGCAGACTGTCCAGGGCATAATACCCGGATTTTCCCAGCTGAATCCGGTTTTGCCGGACGGTGGTCAGCGGTGGGGTAGTATAAGGACAGATAGCGATATCGTCAAAACCAATGATGCTGATGTCTCCGGGAACGGAGTATCCAAGTTCTGTACATTGAATGATGGCGGCGTTTGCCATCTGGTCATGGCTGCAGATGATGGCAGTCACGCCAAGATCCAGAAGCCGGGGAAGGTGTTTCTCCATGCACTGAGAAACATAGTAGGAACTTCCGGCCTGCTGAGGATCGCCTTTCAGCCCGCACTGGCGCAGAGCGTTGAAGAATGCCCGGTGTCGTACCTGCATGATGTGGGAGCCAAGGGCACTGCTGAGATATCCGATCTTTTTATGTCCGAGTTCCTTCAGATGCGAAACGGCGAGCTCCATTCCTTCGTTGTTGTCGACGCCCACGTAAGCGGTGGCCGGGTTGGCGGAAATATAGTTGTCGTACAGAACTACCGGCGTACGGCAGGTCTGAAAATCCTGCATCCAGGGATCATTCAGGGCGAAACCAAGGGCAAAGGCACCCACATAATGGTTTTGCAGCATGAACACTTCGTAGGCGGAATTTCTCTGGGCTTTATCGTTTACCGGGACTGTCTCCACAACGAAGCCGGCAGGCTCCGCCATCTGGCGAAATCCCATGATGATATCATAGGCAAAATGAAGAGGCTGTGAATATTCAATATTGTCGCTCTGCACGAGAATGCAGAGCTTTTTTGCTGCTTTTTTCTGGCGGCGAAGTTTCGTATATCCCATTTCCACCGCTGTCTCGAGGATTTGTTTTTGTAAAGTTTCGCTGATGTCAGCAGCGCCGTTGATTGCTTTGGAGACTGTACCCTTGGAAATCCCCAGTTTATCAGCGATGTCCTGGATTGTGACCATGCTTCATCCCTTCCTCCCTCTCTCAAAATCTTCTTTTATTATATAAAAATCTATGGCAAAAAGCAACGAAAAAAAGAAAAAGCTGTTTTGCTTAGTTTCGTAATTGATAAAAATTTGACAAGAAAAAGTGCACAAAAACAAGTTCAAAAAGCTATGAAAAACATAGAAAACAGTATGGAATGACCATTTTTGATCTTGACGGATCCGAAGAGTGGGATTACAGTAAGTTTAAACGAAACAACACGAAACTTTTTCGAAGGAGGAGAGAATAACATGTGGAAGAGAGGACTGGCAGTTATGCTGGCGGCTGGAATAACGGCGATGAGTCTGGCCGGCTGCGGGGGAGCCGCCCAGGGCGCCGGGGCAGAGAAAGTACGTCTGATGGTGTGGTCCCCGTCCGAGGACCAGTCAAAAGACAGCGGAGAATGGTTTCAGACCAACTGTGAGGCATTTGCCGCGGAGCATCCCGAGTGGGACATTACGTTCGTATATGGTGTGGCAGATGAGGCCAGCGCGGCGGGACAGGTGGCGCAGGATCCGGAGGCCAGCGCGGATGTTTTTATGTATGCCAATGATACACTGACGACACTGACAGATGCGGACGGCCTGACGAAGTTCGGAGGTAAATACAGAGAGGAAATCGAGTCGGAAAACACACAGCAGGTGTTGGATTCCCTGACCATGGACGGAGAGTTGTACGGAGTGCCTTTTACCACCAATACCTGGTTCCTGTATTATGATAAAAGCGTGTTCTCGGAAGAAGAGATTCAAAATCTTGATACCATGTTGGAGAAAGGGGTCGTATCGTTTCCATTTACCAACTCCTGGTACCTGCCGGCGTTTTATCTCGGAAACGGATGTACTTTGTTCGGGGATGGAACCGACGAGGACAAGGGCGTGGATTTCTCCGGTCAGAAGGCTGAGGATGTGACGAATTATCTCATCGACCTTGTGGACAATCCGAACTTCAAAATCGATCAGGATGGATCCGGTCTTGCCGGTCTGCGTGACGGCAGCATCAACGCGATTTTCTCCGGTTCCTGGGATGCCAATGCGGTCGAAGAAGCGCTTGGTGAGAATATGGGCGTGGCTGCGCTTCCGACTTATACACTGAATGGCGAGGAACATCAGATGAAAGCCTATGCGGGATCCAAGGCCATCGGAGTGAATCCGAACAGCAAAAATATGGTTGCGGCGGTGGAACTTGCCGTCTATCTGGGATCTGCGAAAGCACAGGAACTGCACTATGAACTGAGAAATGTAATTCCCTGCAGCGAGACGCTGCTGGAGGACGGGGATCTGGCTTCGGATCCGCTGGTTGCCGCGCAGACCCGGACATTCAATGAGACTTCGATTCTGCAGCCGTTTGTGTCTAAGATGAACAACTGCTGGACACCGGTGGAAAACATGGGAAAAGGAATCCGAAATGGAAGTGTGACCCATGAAAACGCAAAGGAACAGACGGAAGCGATGAATGACGCGATGAACAGTGATGGTATCTGATGAGGTGAAAAAGATGAAAGCAATGAAAAAAAGGGCAAATGAGTTTCCCACTCCCTATACCTGCGCGGCGGCAGTGAAAGAGGGAGGCATGGAGACAAAACTTTCCATGATTTTAATGGGATTCGGAAATATTGTACATGGCCAGAAAATCAAAGGACTGATTTATCTGGCGGTAGAAGTGGCTTATGTGGTATTTATGGCCGTGTTCGGCGTCGGATTTATCCGGATGCTGGGATCATTGGGCAGCGTTCCCCAGAAAGAAGTGTGGGATGAAGTCAATCAGGTCTATCTGTATACGAAGGGCGACCAGTCGGTATTGATTCTTCTGTACGGTGTGGCGACGATTCTGCTGACCGTTTTGATGGTATGCCTGTGGAGGGGAGCTCTGCGCAGTGCCTACAAAGCAGAGTGTCTTCACAAAACCGGCAGACACGTAAACAGTTTCGCGGAGGATCTGAAGACACTGCTTCATGAAAATCTGTACCGGGTACTGATGACCATTCCCACTTCCTTTATCTTTCTGTTTACGGTGCTTCCGCTGATCTTTATGATCTGTATGGCGTTCACCAATTACAGTAAGATCGGCAATCATCTGATGCTGTTTGACTGGGTGGGACTGGATAACTTCAAGGCTTTGTTCGATTCCAGCAGTATTCTGGGAAGCACTTTCTGGTCTGTGCTGGGATGGACGCTGATCTGGGCTTTCTTTGCCACTTTCAGCAATTATATTTTCGGTATGATCCTCTCTTTGATGATCAACCGGAAAGGAACGAGAGCGAAAGGATTCTGGAGATTCTGCTTTGTACTCACCTGCGCGGTTCCCATGTTTGTATCGCTTCTGATTATGAGAACCATGCTGCAGCCAAACGGCGCGGTGAATGTGCTTCTGCGAAACATCGGCCTGATTGCCCAGGACGCCAGTCTCCCATTCTTCACGGATCCTACCTGGGCGCGGGTGACGGTTATTGTCATCAACGTATGGGTGGGAGTCCCCTACACGCTGCTTCAGCTGACCGGTGTTCTTCAGAACATTCCGGCGGAGCTCTATGAGGCGGCAGAAGTGGACGGCGCCAATGCGTTCCAGACATTTACAAAGATTACACTGCCTTACATGCTGTATGTGACGACACCTTATCTGATCGCTACTTTTACCGGAAACGTGAACAATTTCAACGTGATCTATCTGCTGTCGGGCGGTGATCCCATCACGGATCTGGCATCCACAGCCGGAAAGACGGATTTGCTTGTCACCTGGCTGTATAAACTGACTATTGACAAACAATACTATAACGTGGGCGCAGTCATCGGTATTTTGACCTTTATCATTCTGGCTGTGGGCGCGCTGATTACCTACCGCAACAGCAAATCGTATAAAGAAGAAGGGGGATTCTGAAGATGGCAGGTCAGAAAATGCATTCTGCAAAGAGAAAGAGATTTATCAATAACAGTATTGTCCATGTAATCCTGGCTGTTCTTGCCGCCATCTGGGTATTCCCGATCGTATGGGTGGTCCTGACCAGTTTCCGTGCGGAGAAAGGTTCCTATGTATCAACCTTTTTCCCGCAGAGCTATACACTGGACAATTATATCCGGCTGTTTACGGATACTACGATTCTGAACTTTCCGAAAATGTTTACCAACACGCTGTTTATCGCGGTGTGTTCCTGTATCCTGTCCACCTTCTACGTTCTGGCGGTTTCCTACTGTCTGTCCAGAATGAAATTTAAACTGAGAAAACCATATATGAATATGGCCATGGTGCTGGGACTGTTCCCGGGATTCATGTCTATGGTGGCGGTATACTTTATCCTGAAGGCGTTGGGGATGACCGAAGGAAATCTGATCCGGCTGGCACTGATTCTGTGTTACTCCGGCGGAGCGGCGCTCTCTTTTCAGATTTGTAAGGGATTCTTTGACACGATTCCCACAGCGATCGATGAGGCGGCGCTGCTGGACGGCTGTACCAGATGGCAGATTTTTACGAAGATTACCCTGCCTTTGAGCAAACCTATCGTTGTGTATACGGTGCTGACTTCTTTCATGAGCCCCTGGCTGGACTTCATTTTCGCGAAGGTTATCTGCCGGGCCAACTCGGATCAGTATACCATTGCCATCGGACTTTGGAAAATGTTGGAGAAGGAGTACATAGACAGCTGGTATACCTGCTTTGCGGCGGGAGCTGTGCTGATTTCCATACCGATTGCGGCGTTGTTCCTGTTTATGCAGAGGTACTATGTTGACGGCATGTCCGGAGCGGTGAAGGGATGAGTGTTTCCGTTTTGTGAGAACGGGAACTCCATCCCGCCGCATACAAAAACAGGTGTGAAAGGACGGACCAGATATGAGAACAGCAGCAGAATGGAAAAATTATTATTCCACAGAAGAATTTCAAAAACAGTTTTTGTATGAAAAAGAAGATTTAGGCGCTGCCTGCACACAGGAGGGAACTTCTTTCCTCCTGTGGAGCCCGGCGGCGGACGCGGTTACCCTGAATCTGTACCGCCTGGGAGATCAGGGGGAGGCTTACCGGCGGATTCCCATGGCTTACAGAGAAAAAGGAGTGTGGGAATGGCATACGGACGAAGAGCTTCACGGGGTATATTATGATTACAGTTTAGAACGGGACGGTGAGACGGTGCGTTCCGCGGATCCTTATGCCAGAGCCTGCGGTCTCAACGGGAGACGCAGCATGGCGGTAAATCTTAAGAAGACCGATCCTGACGGGTGGGAACAGGACCATGCGCCTGCGAAACCCAGAGAAAATATTATTTATGAATTGCATGTCAAAGAATTTTCCTGGGATGAATCCGGAGGGTTTCCGGAAAAATACCGGGGGAAATATAAAGCCTTTACCTGCAAAGACACCACGCTTCACCGGGACGGCGTTCATCCCACCGGGATCCGGTATCTGCAGGATCTGGGAATTACCTATGTACAGATCATGCCGTCGTACGATTATGGTTCGGTGAATGAGGCCGGGAGCCGCACAGAGTTCAACTGGGGCTATGATCCGGTGAATTACAATGTGCCGGAGGGATCCTATGCCACAGACGCCCGTCACGGAGAGGTGCGGATCCGGGAGATGAAAGAGATGATTCAGGCGCTGCATCAGGCGGGATTCCGGGTCATCATGGATGTGGTCTATAATCACACGTACTCTCTGGATTCCTGGTTTCAGCGGACGGCTCCCTGGTATTTTTACCGGGTGCATGAGAATGGAAAGGTTTCCAACGGTTCCGCCTGCGGGAACGATCTGGCCAGTGAGCGGCAGATGTGCGCGAAATATATTCTGGAATCCGTTCTGTACTGGACGAGGGAATATCACATTGACGGATTTCGGTTTGATCTGATGGGGCTTCTGGATGTGGGGCTGATGAATGAAATCCGCCGCAGACTGGATGAGGAGTATGGAAAAGGAGAAAAACTTTTATTTGGAGAACCCTGGGCGGCAAAAGGAACCGCGATGGAGGGGCCTGCAGTTCCGGCACTGAAGAAAAATCTTTTTCTTCTGGATGAAAATGTTGGGATTTTCTGTGACAATACCCGGGACGCGATTAAAGGTTCCTCGGTGCATATGGAAGAACGGGGATTTGTAAGCGGGAAAAGCGGGCTGGAAGAGGAAATTATGGAGAGCGCTGCCGCCTGGTGCATACAGGAAAAGGAGGAAACGAAGGAGGAGACTCCTGCGGCAAAAGCCCCTTCCCAGATCGTGACCTATGTCTCCTCCCATGACAATCTGACTCTGTGGGATAAGCTGACAGAAACGGTTTCCCGCCCGGAACGGATGCGGGTCAACCGGATGACAGCGGCGCTTTACATGACTTGTCAGGGACATCTGTTCTTTCTCTCTGGGGAGGAATTTGCCCGGACCAAAGACGGACATGACAATACATATAACGCGCCGATTTCCCTGAACCGGCTGGACTGGGAACAGGCCTGTCGGGAACAGGAACTGGTGGAATTTTACCGGGGCCTGATCGGGCTTCGCAAACAGCTGCCGGGACTGTGTGATAAATCGAAGGATGCCGGCAGAAGGTTTTCTCATATTATGAAGAAAAACGGAATGGTCTCTTATCTTCTGAATAATGAAAAAGAGGGAGAGAATTCCAGATGGAAAAATCTTTTCGTGGTTTATAACAGCAGAAGAAAAGGAGAGCAGGTTTTGCTGCCAAAAGGAGAATGGGAACTGCTCTGTGACGCTCAAAAAAGTGATTGGTGGAAGAATCCTGTTCCGGTAAAAGAAAAGGTACAGGTGGAACCGATCAGTGTTCTGGTACTGGGGCAGAGAAAATCCGAATCAACAGAAAGTGAGAATGGGCGATGAAGTGGATTTATGGAAAACAGGACTGGAAAACCCTGGAACGGGGCCAGGAAAACTGCTGGCTGATGACCAATGGACTGGGAGGATTTTCCTCTCTGACCATGATCGGATCGGCTGCGAGAAATGATCATACTCTGCTGATGGCGTGTCTGCACGCGCCGAATCAGCGTTATAATCTGGTGCATCGGCTTTCTGAAAGTCTGAAAATACAGGGACAGGAAGAGATCCTGTCTTCCCAGGAATTTGCCGGAGGGCAGGCGGAGAGAGGATACCGGTATCTGACAGAATTTTCCTATGAGGATACTCCGGTCTGGAGGTATCTGGTCAGAGGCGTCCAGATACGAAAAGAAGCCGTCATGAAACAGGGAAGCAATACCGTGGCGGTCTGTTATGAGATCACCAACAGAAATCCCGGAAGATGTACGTTGTCTGTGAAGCCCTTTTTTCAGTTTACTCCCAAGGGGGAGCAGCCGGAGAAAACGCAGGAACTGATCCGGGAAGAGGATACGGTGAAGAGCAACGGCATTTGTCTGCATTTTAAGACCAATGGTACTGTGGCGGATTTCCCGGAGGAGACAGAAACCTGTTATTACAGCCAGGATGCCTGCGACGGAAGAAGAGCAGAAGGGCTGGCAAAGGCGAATCATCGTATTTTGCTGACGGTGGAACCGGGAGAGAAAGGGCGGCTGGAGCTGGTATACAGCCTGGAGCCGGTTCGGGAGAAATTCGGAGAGCTTCTGGAGCAGATGAGGGCTTACCGCCGGAATCTGGAGGAAACTGCCGGATTTCATTCAGAAATTGCCCGGTTCCTCTCCAGAAGCGCGGATCAGTTCATCTCCGGGAGAGAATCCACCGGCAAAGATACCATTCTGGCAGGCTTTCCTTTTTTCGAGGACTGGGGCAGAGATACCATGATCGCGCTGCCGGGGCTGTGCATTTCCACCGGGCGGTATGAAAAAGCCCGGGAGATCCTGGAGACTTTCGCAGTCTGTGAAAAGGACGGTCTGATGCCGAATCTGTTTCCGGAAGGCGGAAAAGAACCGCTTTATAATACGGTGGACGCTTCTTTGCTGTTTATCATCGGGATATATTTTTATTATGAGAGAACCGGAGATCTGGGATTTGTACGGGAAATGTACCCGGTGATGCAAAGAATCTTTCAAAAATACCGGGAAGGAACACATTTTGGAATCCGCATGGACGAGGATGGGCTGATTCAGGCAGGGGAAAATCTGGATCAGGTGACCTGGATGGATGTGCGGATCGGAGAGATCCTTCCCACACCCCGTCATGGGAAACCGGTGGAGATCAATGCTTACTGGTACAATGCGCTGTGCATGTTGGACATATTCTCCCGCGCGCTGGGAGAGGAGGAAGCTCCTTACCGGGAGCTGGCCGTTCGAGTGCAGAAATCTTTTCGGGAGAAATTCTGGATCCGGGGGCGGGGATATTTAAGAGACGTTCTGTCGGGGACGGATGCGGATGAACAGATCCGCTGCAACCAGATCTGGGCGGTTTCCCTTCCTTTTTCACTACTTGACCGGGAGCAGGAAAAACAGGTGGTAGAAATTGTATTTGAAAAGTTGTATACTCCTTATGGACTGAGGACTTTGAATAAGGAAGATCCGCAGTTTCGGGGAACTTACGGCGGTTCTGTATCTGACCGGGATCTGGCTTATCATCAGGGGACGGTCTGGACTTTTCCGCTGGGCGGATATTATCTGGCTTATCTGAAAGTAAACGGGAACAGCCAGGCGGCCAGACAGACGGTGAAGGAACAGCTGGAAGTTCTGGAGAGTGCCCTGAGGGAAGGATGTATCGGACAGCTGCCGGAAATCTATGACGGAGAGAATCCGACTTCTTCCAGGGGTTGTTTCGCGCAGGCATGGAGTGTGGGAGAACTGCTCCGTGTCTACGAGAAACTGGAAAAATAAAGAACCTGCCTTTTCACCGGCGGGAAAACAGAAGGGAGATTATTATGGAACAGGCATTACTGGAGATCTTAAGAGAAAAATGTGGAAAAGACATTCGGGAAGCTTCCGACCAGGAGATCTATGCTGCGCTCCTGTGCATCGTGAAGGATAAAATGCAGGGCATGAAGAGAAATGAAGGCCCCAAAAAGCTTTATTATATTTCAGCGGAATTCCTGATTGGAAAACTGCTGTCCAACAATCTGATTAATCTGGGTGTGTTCGAGGAGACCCGGGAAGTTCTGGCGAAATACGGCCACGACCTGACTGCTGTGGAGGAAGTGGAACTGGAACCATCTCTGGGAAACGGCGGACTGGGACGGCTGGCAGCCTGTTTTCTGGATTCCATCGCAACCCTGGGACTGCCGGGAGATGGTGTGGGTCTGAATTATCACGATGGATTATTCCGCCAGACTTTCGCGGATCACAAGCAGAGAGAAGAAGCCAATCCCTGGATAACGGAGCAGAGCTGGCTGACCCGGACCGAGCGTCATTTTCAGGTTCCGTTTAAAGATTTCACACTGACTTCCACCATGTACGACATCGATGTGCCGGGGTATCAAAACGGCAGCAACCGTCTGCACCTTTTTGATCTGGATACGGTGGATGAGAGCATCATTCATGACGGCATCCAGTTTGACAAAACGGACATTCAGAAGAACCTGACCTTATTCCTCTATCCGGATGACAGCGATGAAAACGGACAGCTGCTGCGGATCTATCAGCAGTATTTCATGGTGAGCAACGCGGCGCAGCTGATTCTGGCAGAGACGCAGGAGAAAGGCTATGATCTGTATCGTCTGCATGAACATGTGGCCATTCAGATCAACGATACGCACCCGACGATGGTGATTCCGGAACTGATCCGTCTGCTGACTCAGCAGAAAGGTTTCAACATGGATACGGCCATTGATGTGGTGAGAAAGACCTGTGCTTACACCAATCATACGATTCTGGCGGAGGCTCTGGAGAAATGGCCGGTGTCGTATCTGGAGAAAGTAGTTCCTCATCTGCTGCCGATTATCCGTGAGCTGGACGCAAGAGTGCGCAGAGATTACCAGGATGAGAAAGTCTATATCATCGATGAGGAAGACCGGGTGCATATGGCTCATATTGACATTCATTATGGCTATGCGGTGAATGGCGTGGCGGCGCTTCACACAGAGATTCTGAAAAAGTCTGAGCTGAAACCGTTTTATGATCTTTATCCGGAGAAATTCACCAATAAAACCAATGGCATCACTTTCCGCAGATGGCTTTTGCACTGTAATCCCAGACTGGCGGAATACCTTGGAAAGCTAGTGGGACCGGGTTACATGGAAGACGCCAAGGTGCTGGAGAAACTTCTGGATTACAAAGAGGATGAGCATGTCCTGAAAGAGCTGCGCAGCATCAAAAGTGAGGCCAAACGGGAACTGAAGAAATATCTGAAGATGACGCAGGATCTGGATGTAGACGAGAACTCTGTGTTTGATATTCAGATCAAACGTCTTCACGAGTACAAGAGACAGCAGATGAATGCTCTGTACGCGATTTATAAATACAAAGAGATTAAGAAGGGGCATCTGCCGAAACGTCCGCTGACCATGATCTTCGGCGCGAAGGCAGCTCCGGCCTATACCATTGCCAAGGATATCATTCATCTGATTCTCTGTCTGCAGCAGCTGGTGGAGAACGATCCGCAGGTGAGCCCGTATCTGAAGATTGTGATGGTAGAGAACTACAATGTAACCAAAGCGGAGAAACTGATTCCGGCCTGTGACATTTCCGAACAGATTTCTCTGGCGTCCAAAGAGGCTTCCGGCACCGGAAACATGAAATTCATGCTTAACGGAGCGGTTACCCTGGGGACAGAAGACGGCGCCAATGTGGAGATCCATGAGCTGGTGGGCGATGAAAACATCTATATCTTCGGGGAAAAGTCCGAGAAGGTCATCGAGCTGTACGATACAAAAGGATACTGCTCCGCGGATCTTTATGACAGCGATCCGATGATTGAGGAGCTGGTGGACTTTATCATCAGCAAAGAACTGATCCGTATCGGAGATCCGGTGAACCTGGGACGGCTTTACAAAGAAATCGTTGGCAAAGACTGGTTCATGACGCTGTTGGATCTGAAGGATTATATCCGGACAAAAGAACAGATGTTAGAAGACTATGAGGAGGAAAAAACCTGGGAGCAGAAGATGCTGGTGAATATTGCCAAAGCGGGATTCTTCTCCTCCGACCGTACCATCGCGGAATACAACCGTGACATCTGGAAGCTGTAAAAATAGGATACAAACAGGGAGAATGTATATGAAAAAGACAGGTATTTTAATGCCATTATCCTCGCTCCCATCCCGGAGCGGAATCGGGGAGCTGGGCGCGTCCGCCGGTACATGGCTGGATCTCCTGGAGGAAAATGGGATCACCATCTGGCAGCTGCTTCCGCTGAATCCGGTGGGATATGGAAACTCGCCGTATCAGCCGTACTCCTCCTGTGCCGGAGATGAGATTTATATTAGTCTGGATCAGCTGTATGAGGAAGGATTGCTCAAAGAGATGCCGCCTGCTTTCTGTCAGAAAGAAAAGCGGGTGAACTATGACGCGGTGCGTTCTTTTAAAGAACCTTATCTGCGGCAGGCTTATGAGGCATTTTCCAAAAACGAAGAATATGAAGCGTTCTGCGGGCAGGAATGGGTGAAAACCTACGGAGTGTTCCGGGCTTTGAAACAGGCCAACGGAGGAGTCTGCTGGAATGAATGGCCCAAAGAATATAAGGAATGGCCGGAGAATCCCATTCGGCTGAATGAGGAAATACTGGCGGAAGCCGGATATCAGATGTTTCTCCAGTACCTGTTTTATACCCAGTGGATGCAGGTCAAAGAGAAAGCAAACCAGAAGAAGATTCAGATCATGGGAGATGTTCCTTTCTATGTGGGAATCGATTCTGTGGATGTGTGGGGAGGCAAGAAAAATTTCCTTCTGGACACGGATGGAAGACCGGTGTTCATCGCCGGTGTTCCGCCGGATTATTTCAGCGCCACCGGACAGAGGTGGGGGAATCCCATTTACGACTGGGATTATATGAAGAAACAGGGATATCAGTTCTGGGTGGATCGGATCGGTTACAACAGTAAGCTGTTTGATATAATTCGAATCGATCACTTCCGCGCGTTTGATACTTATTGGAAGATTCCGGCCACCTGCCCGACAGCCGTGGAGGGTGAGTGGATCGAAGCGCCCGGCTATGAGGTGATCGACACACTGCGGGAGAAGATCCCAGGTGTGAATTTGGCGGCGGAAGATCTGGGGGAATTGCGTCCGGAAGTTTTGAAACTGCGGGACCACTACCATCTGAAAGGGATGAAGATCCTGGTGTTCGGGATCAATTCCAATGGAAAATATGCTTTTGACGAGCTGCCGGAGCGGGAGAATATGATTATTTATACCGGAACCCATGACAACGATACCCTGATGCAGTGGTATCACGGCCTGAGCCGGGCACGCAGGCGCAAAGTGAGAAAATTCCTGGCAAGACAGGGATTCGGATCGGACGCAGGCTCGGTCAAAGACCGTCTTCTGGCTTATACCCTGGGCAGCAAAGCGGAATATGCTATCTTGCCCATGGCGGATGTACTGGGGCTGGGGGCGGAAGGTCATATCAATACCCCGGGAACCGTAGGCCCGCCGAACTGGGAGTGGAGAATGCCGGAGTACAAGGATGCGAAAAGACAGATGAAACGATACAGACATACTATTTTTGAACGGAACTAGGAGTACATCAGACATGGAATTTACAGGAGTATACCATAAGACCTCAGAGCAGATGAGCTATGCTTTGAATGAGAAAGAATTGATTGTGAATCTGAAAACGGGATATGATGTGAGACGGGTTTTTATACATTACGGAGATCCCTATGAGGCGGGGATCCTGGGTGGAAAAGAGAAGTGGACCGGAAAACGGGAGGAGATTGTGTATAAGAAGCGGCTTGCCCACCAGATCTGGTGGACAACCACTCTGGTTCCGGTTTACAAAAGATGTAAATACTATTTTGAACTGCATACGGATACGGAAGTCTGGTATTATTTCGAGGATGGTTTTCTCACCGGAGAACAGCTGCAGATGGAGGGAAGGATGCTTCAGTGCTTTATTGTTCCCTGGATGAATCCGGCGGATCTGAATGTGACGCCGAAGTGGGTCAACCATACGGTCTGGTATCAGATCTTTCCGGATCGTTTCTGCAATGGAAATCCGCAGGAGCAAAAAGAGGGCGTCAGTCCCTGGAGAGAGGGACCGGTGACCAATCAGGAGCGTTTCGGAGGCAATCTGGAAGGAATCCGGCAGAGGCTCTCCTACCTGGAGGATCTGGGAATCACGGGAATTTATCTGAATCCGATTATGCAGGCGGAGTCCAATCATAAATACGACACCACGGATTATACAAAGATTGATCCGGCTTTCGGAGATGAGAAAGCAATGCGGCAGCTGGTTCAGGAAGCCCATGCCCATGGGATCCGGGTGATGGTGGATGCGGTGTTTAATCACTGCGGAAGGAAATTTGCCCCCTGGCTGGACGTCAAAAAGAAGGGAAAAGAGTCCTGCTATGCAGACTGGTTTATGGTTCAGGACTGGACAGATCTGGAGAAAAAGGCAGATACCAGGGACGGGCGGTTTTACTCCTTTGCTTTCGCGGACTGGATGCCGAAAATCAATACCAATAACGAGGAAGTCATTACGTATTTCTGCCAGGTGTGCGGGGACTGGATCCGGGATTATGATATCGATGGTATCCGTTTTGATGTGGGAAATGAAGTGTCCCATCGCTTCCTGAAGAGAATCCGTGAGTATTTAAAGGGAATCAAACCGGACATTTATCTGCTGGGTGAGATCTGGCATGACGCCAGCCAGTGGCTGCAGGGAGATGAATATGATTCGGTGATGAATTATCCGCTGATGAGTGGAATTCATGATTTTTTCCTGGATCGTTCCATGGATAAGGATTCTTTTGAATATATGGTAAACCGCTGCTATACCATGTACATGCAGCAGAATAATGATGTGATGTTCAATCTCCTGGATTCCCATGATACGGAACGGCTGATGAACCGGTTTCATGATCTGGATCTTTTTTATCAGCAGCTGGCGGTTTTATTCACACTGCCGGGAAGTCCGTGCATTTACTATGGAACGGAGATTGCGCTGGAAGGCGGCCACGATCCGGACTGCCGCCGCTGTATGCCCTGGAACCGGCTCGAGGAGCCCGAGAATCAGGAACGGATCGCCAGTATGAAGGCGCTGATCCGGATGCGTAAAGAGGAAGAGACCTGCCGCAGCCTGTATTTCCATTTCCCCAATGAATACGCGAATCGCCGGTGTGTGGAATACATCAAACTGGACGAGCAGGGACGGAAGATTCAGGTACTCCTCAACTGCTCCGGGGAAGCTATGGACGTGAAAGATGCGGGCGAGGTGTTTTTCTCCAGGAAATACCACGATGGGAAACTGGAGGCGAATGGAACGGTGATCCGCCGGATCTGAGCATCGTTTTCGAAAAAAGAGCAGGGAGAGGAGTCTGCCCCTGTAAAAGTAAAATAGAAAGAAGTTCGTATGTGTGAAAAGGAGTGTATCGTATGGCAGAGAAGAAACAGCCCTGGTGGAAAACAGCCGTTGTCTATCAGATTTATCCGAAAAGTTTTCAGGACAGCAACGGAGATGGAATCGGTGATATCCAGGGAATCATCCGAAGACTGGATTATCTGAAAGATCTGGGCGTGGACGCCCTGTGGATTTCCCCGATGTACTGTTCTCCGCAGGATGACAATGGTTATGATATCTCGGATTACCAGAACGTGGATCCCATGTTTGGGACGATGGAAGATATGGAAGAATTGTTCCGGGAAGCGAAAAAGAGAGACATTCGTATCCTCATGGATCTGGTTCTGAACCATACTTCGGATGAACACCCCTGGTTTCAGGAGGCCAAAAAGAGCCGGGAGAATCCTTATCACGATTATTACGTCTGGAGAGATGGAACAGAAGGAATCCTGCCCAATGATATGAAAGCAGTTTTCGGTGGACCGGCCTGGGAGTGGGTTCCTGAGATCGGACAATATTATTTTCATCAGTTCTCGGTGAAACAGCCGGATTTGAACTGGGAAAATCCAAAGGTCCGCCGGGAAATTTACGATATGATTCTTTGGTGGATGGAAAAAGGCGCCGGCGGATTCCGCCTGGATGTCATTGATCAGATTGCGAAAGTGCCGGAACTGAAGATTACGAATAACGGTCCGAGGCTTCATGAGTTTATCCGGGAGATGAGCCGGGAGACCTTCCAGAAGGGAGATCTGCTTACGGTGGGAGAGGCCTGGGGGGCCAACACGGAGAACGCGAAGCTCTACAGCAATCCGGACGGCAGTGAATTTTCCATGGTTTTCCAGTTCGAGCATGTGATGCTGGATCAGCAGGAAGGCGGGGAGAAATGGGATCTGGCTTCGCTGCCTTTCGTGTCGTTGAAAAAGAACCTGGCAAAATGGCAGGACAGCTTGTATGGGTGCGGCTGGAACAGCCTGTTCTGGGACAACCACGATCTTCCCAGAATCGTGTCCCGGTGGGGAGACGATGAGAAATACCGGACCGAGTCAGCGAAAATGCTGGCCACTGTGCTCCACGGCATGCAGGGAACTCCTTATGTCTATCAGGGGGAAGAACTGGGCATGACCAATGTGCGCTTTGAGCGCATCGAGGATTATCGGGATCTGGAAATCCTCAATATGTACCGGGAACGGCTTGCGAAGGGGTATCCGCGGGAAGACGTGATGGCGTCAATCTATGCAAAGGGAAGGGACAACGCCAGAACTCCGATGCAGTGGAATGATACGGAGAATGCGGGATTCACCACAGGCTCTCCCTGGATTGCCGTGAATTCCAATTACCGTCAGATCAATATGGAGCAGGAACAGAAAGACCCGGAGTCTGTTTTGAATTATTACCGGAAGCTGATTCATCTGCGAAAAGAAGAACCTATTTTTGTAGACGGAAAATTTGAACTTCTTCTTCCGGAGGATGAGCAGATTTTTGCCTATACCCGGACAGGTAAAGAGGAGCAGATGCTGGTCTGCGTGAATTTCAGCGGGACGTCGGCACACTGCAGTCTGCTTTCCCGGTGGAAAGACGCCCGGGAGCTGATTCACAATTATCCGGGAGAAGTGCAAGAAGAGCTGAAACCTTACGAGGCGGTTATCCTGATCCGCAGATGAGAACCGAAGGCCCGTGGAAGAAAACTTCTGTTTTTTTCCAAGTTGGTGAGAAAAAATAAAAAAATACCGCAGATACTGGTTAGACCGGGAAAAATC
Organism: uncultured Blautia sp.; assembly: GCA_963927715.1. Classification (GTDB taxonomy): domain Bacteria; phylum Bacillota; class Clostridia; order Lachnospirales; family Lachnospiraceae; genus Blautia_A. The sequence continues at coordinate 811,335 of CAWVBU010000003.1, forward strand.
TGCTAAAATACCAGAGGATAAAAGAGAAAATGAGGCGATTTGAGAATGGCAAGTATGATGTCTCTGGAAGTGACCATGTTTTTACTGATTCTGGTCGGTTTTGCGGTGAAAAGATTCCGGCTGGTAGGAGAAGCGGGAAAAAATGTGCTCACCGATCTGGTAATTAATCTGATTTTGCCCTGCAATATTATCCGATCCTTTCTGATCGAATTTGACATGCAGGTTCTGCATGGGTTTTTGAGTATTTTGCTGATTTCTACGGTTCTGCAGGCAGGCTGCATTCTTTTGGGCAGAATTTTATACGGGAGAGATAAGTCTGGAAAAAGCAAGTGTCTCCAGTACGGAACGATTTGTTCCAATGCCGGATTTCTGGGAAATCCGGTGGCGGAAGAAACGTTTGGAAGCATGGGCCTGGCTCTGGCGTCCATCTATCTGATTCCTCAGAGAATTGTCATGTGGACAGCGGGGATTGCGGTCTTTTCCAATGGAGTGAATGTAAAGCAGATTGTAAAACAGACGCTGACTCATCCGTGTATTGTTGCCTGCAACATCGGTCTGGTACTGATGTTTACCCAGCTGCCGCTGCCGGGATTTCTGGTGGAACTGATCGATGATCTGAGCAGCTGCAACACCGTGCTTTCCATGATGGTTATCGGCATGATTGTGGCGGATATCAATATAAAGAAAATCTGGGACCGGGATATTTTCGTGTTTACCGTAATTCGTCTGCTGGTGATTCCGGCGCTGGTTTATGTTCCCTGCAGGCTGCTGCATGTGCAGGAACTGGTGACAGGCGTCAGTGTGATGCTTGCGGCGATGCCGGCGGGAGCGACAACCAGTATTCTGGCGCTGAAATACCATGCGGATGAGGAGTTTGGAACGAATCTGGTGATTTTTTCCACCCTCTGCTCTATTTTTACCATCCTCCTCTGGGGAATGATATTAACTTAAAAATGGCAGTTTAAGAAGAAAAAGAGATCCGGCGAATGGATGATGCAGCAGGGAAGCATCATCCATTCGCCGGATATTTTTATGAGATGGAGGACATTTCCAGGGTGAGCTGCGGTGGAATCGGGAGAATTCACACAAAATGTGATACAAAGGGAACAGCGGGTATTTACAAGGAGTGATCCGGATGTTTATAATACAGAAAGAGAATATCCGGAAAAGACAGAATTGAAGGGAGGAGAGAACATGCGGGTATTGAATTTCGGATCTTTGAATCTGGATTATGTCTATTCCGTTGACCATATGGTGACGCCCGGGGAGACACTGGCAGCCGGCGAGATGCACACCTTCTGCGGCGGAAAGGGGCTGAACCAATCCATTGCGCTCGCGAAGGCAGGTGTGCCGGTCTGGCATGCGGGGCTGATCGGGGAAGAGGGAGAAATTCTGCGGGATCTATGCCGGGAGAACGGCGTGCATGTGGAATATATCCGCAAAATTCCCGGGAAATCCGGGCATACCATTATCCAGGTGGATCCGTCCGGCCAGAACTGCATTCTGCTGTACGGGGGCGCCAATCAGAGTGTGACCAGGGAGTATGTGGATGAGGTGCTGTCTCATTTCGGGCAAGGCGATTTTCTTCTCCTGCAAAATGAGATCAATCTTCTGAGAGATATCATAGACTGCGCTTATGAAAAAGGAATGAAGATTCTCCTGAATCCGTCTCCTTATAATGAGAATCTGGATGGCTGCGATTTTGGGAAAGTTTCCCTGTTTCTGCTCAACGAGATTGAGGGCGCGCAGATGACCGGACAGCAGGAACCGGAGTTGATTTTAGATGTATTAAAGGAGAAATATCCGCGGGCAGAGACCGTACTCACCCTGGGAGAGGAAGGTTCCCGTTATCAGGGTCCGGAAGGGCGGTATTGCCAGGGGATCTGTCCGGTGAAGGCGGTGGATACCACTGGGGCGGGAGATACCTTTACCGGCTATTTTATCGCTTCCATGCTTGAGAAGATGCCGGTGGAGCAGGGACTGCGGCTGGCGGCAAGAGCATCGGCGATTGCGGTGTCAAGACCTGGCGCGGCGGCGTCTATTCCTGCCCGGGAGGAAGTAGAGTGAAGAGGGACAGATTTTTGGGAATAGAATTTCGGAAAAAACGGTTTTCAAAAGCAGAGGATAAGACAGACAGGAGTGTGACAGGGTGACAGGAATTGGAACAATTGTGAATACGGCCGCTGTAATTCTTGGCGGTTTGATTGGGTTATTATGTAAAAGGGGCTTGAGCCAGCGGTTTCAGGACACGATCATGCAGGCCAACGGACTGACTGTAATTTTCATTGGAATTACAGGGACACTGGAGAAAATGGTGACCGTTTCCAATGGAAAGCTGGATATTAACGGTACGGTTATGGCGACTATCTGCATGGCCATCGGAGCGGTTCTGGGAGAGGCAGTGAATATTGAAGAGAAGTTTGAACGGTTCGGCAGCTGGCTGAAGGTAAAAGCCGGACGGCAGAAAGACTCGAAATTTATTGACGGTTTTGTAATGACCACTCTGACCATCTGTATAGGGGCTATGTCCATCATCGGCCCGATTCAGGACTGTTTGTCCCATGATCCGTCCATGTTGTTTACCAAGGCGCTGCTGGACGGAATTACGGTGGCTGTGTTCGCGGCAGGGTTTGGCGCCGGAGCCATTTTCGCGGCGATTCCGCTCTTTCTCTTCCAGGGAGGAATTACCTTGTTCGCGGGTCTGATCGAACCTTTGATGACCAGTCAGATGATCGACAATATTTCTATGGTCGGTTCCATGCTGATCTTCTGTGTGGGTGTGAATCTGTTCCTGAACGCGAAGATCAAAGTGGCCAATATGCTGCCGGCGCTTCTGGCAGTGTTTGTGTATACCATTTTGTGAGAGAAGGAGAGTCGATATGAGACATACTGTTTTTTACCGGGGGCTGTTTTATGCCGCCGGTCTTCTGATTCTTGCCCTTGGTTTGACCTTGAATACGAAGACCGGTCTGGGCGTGTCTCCGATTATATCTGTGGCGTACAGCGTCTCAGAGATTTTTGATCACAATTTCGGGAATATGACGCTGGTACTCTACAGCACTTTTGTAATCATTGAGATGATTCTTCATATGTTCCGGAATTTTCGTTACCGGAAGGAAGCCGGGGGTGTGCTGGAACATGTGGGGAAAAAAGACTTGAAATGGATTCTTCTGATGGATTTTCTGCAGATTCCTCTGAGTATTTTGTTTACCCGTTTTCTGAATCTTTTTCAGGTTCTGATTCCCGATCTGTACACGGAAAGGAACCGTACGGCGGGAGAAATGGCAGTCCGGATTCTTTTTCTGCTTCTGGCAGTTGTCCTGACAGGAATCGGTGCCGCCATGTCTCTGAATATGCGCGTCGTGCCAAATCCGGGGGATGGAATCGTACAGGCAATCGCGGATACCGCACAGAAAAGTGTTGGTTTTACGAAAAATTGTTTTGACTTGACCAATATTTTGATTACCACGGTTCTCAGCTTTTCCTTTGCCGGACACCTGGTGGGAGTCGGTGTGGGAACCATCCTTGCTATGATCGGCGTGGGACGGACCATTGCTGTGTTCAATCATATTACCTATGAAAAGATGAGCCGGCTGGCAGGTGTGGATACATAAGGAAGCAGGAAGATATTCTCTTACAATAAAAGCGAGAGGATATCTTTTTTTGCATTTTGCTCATGGAATGTGTGGGAATTGTGTGATTTGTGTTCAAATCGTAAATTTTGAAGCAGAGGTCTTGACATTAAAATTGAAGTCTCTATAATAGCCGTTAGATACCGAACAATTTGGAGGAATATCGAACATGTGCAAGGGGAAGGAAGAAGCGGAAGCAAATGTCGGAAAGCTGATTAATATTGTTTCTCATCAGCTCAGGCGGCAGATGTGCTGTCTGGAAGGGGAGAGTGAACTGACGAATATGCAGAGAAATGTTCTGCATTATATTTTGTTCAATTCCCTGGATCATGAGGTCTATCAAAGGGAGCTGGAGAAAGAATTTCAGATCCGGCGTTCTACGGCAACCGGGACGCTGCAGCTGCTGGAGAAAAAAGGCTTTATCCGCAGAGAGTCCGTGGAGCAGGACGCGAGACTGAAGAAAATCATTCCAACAGCGAAAGCGACAAACATCCGGAAAGAGATTCTGGCGAACATCCGCTATATGGAAGAAAAACTGAAAGCCGGAATTTCCAGGGAGAATCTGCAAATCTGTGCACAGGTATTAAATCAAATGTCCGAAAACTTGTTGGGTGAAGAAAGGAAGAAAGGGGATAGACATGAATAGAAAGTTGCTTCAATCCGTCAGGGAATACAAGAGAGAATCTATTCTTGCACCGGTTTTTGTCGCGATGGAAGTATTTCTGGAAGTGCTGATTCCATATCTGATGGCGAATATCATTGATATCGGTATCACCGGCGGAAATATGGGATACATCACGAAGACAGGAATTCTGCTGGTGCTTATGGCGATGGTATCGCTGTTTTTTGGGGCAAAAGCTGGACAGCTTGCCGCGATTGCAGGCGCCGGATACGCAAAGAATCTGCGCAAGGATATTTTTTATAAGATACAGGAGTTTTCCTTTGGAAACATTGATCATTTTTCCACTTCCAGTCTGGTGACCAGACTGACAACGGATATCACAAACGTTCAGATGGCCTATATGTTCACCATCCGAATGCTGATTCGTGCGCCGATTATGATCGTACTTTCTCTGATTATGACCTTGACCATCAACAAAGAAATCGCACTGATGATGCTGATTACCGTGCCGTTTCTGGGAGGAATTCTGATCTTTATCGCAAAGAAAGCGCACCCGCATTTTATTCAGGTATTTGACCAGTATGACGTGCTGAACAATACCGTACAGGAGAATGTAAACGCTGCCAGAGTGGTGAAAGCTTATGTCCGTGAGGAACATGAAAACGAGAAGTTCGGCAAGATCTCCACGCTGGTATTCCAGCTGTTTACCAAGGCGGAAAAAATCGTTGCATGGAACATGCCGGTGATGCAGTTTACGGTTTATACGGTGGTTCTGATCATGGTTCTGGTGGGCGGAGAAAGTATTATCTACGGAAACATGCAGACCGGCGAGCTGACCAGTGTCATCGTTTATGCAATGCAGATTTTGAGTTCTCTGATGATTGTATCCTTTGTCTTTGTTATGATCATGATCGCAGAGGCTTCCACAGACCGTATTCTGGAAGTTCTGGATGAAATTCCGGAGATGCAGAACGTGGAAAACGCGGTAAAAGAGGTCGCCAATGGCGATATTGATTTTGAACATGTGGACTACAGTTACGGCGGAAAACAGGGAAATCTGGCGCTGAAAAACATCAATCTGCATATTAAAAGCGGGCAGATGGTGGGAATTATCGGCGGCACCGGAAGCGCGAAATCTACTCTGGTGCAGATGATCCCGAGACTTTATGATGTCACCAGCGGATGCGTAAAAGTCGGCGGTGTGGATGTCCGCAATTACGATCTGGAAGCACTCCGTGATCAGGTATCTGTGGTGCTTCAGAAGAACGTTCTGTTCACAGGTACCATTTATGACAATATTCGCTGGGGAGATGAAAATGCCAGTCAGGAGGAAGTGCAGAGAGTCTGCCGCCTGGCTCAGGCAGATGGATTTATTCAGGAATTTCCGGCCCAGTATAACACGATGATTGTGGAGGGCGGAAATAACGTGTCCGGCGGTCAGAAGCAGAGACTTTGTATCGCCCGCGCACTGCTGAAGAAGCCGAAGATTTTGATTCTGGATGATTCCACCAGCGCGGTGGATACAAAGACGGATGCGTTGATCCGTCAGGCATTCCGTGAGGAGATTCCGGATACCACAAAGATTATTATTGCTCAGAGAATTTCTTCTGTAGAAGACGCGGATGTAATCATCGTTCTGGATAACGGAGCGATCAGCGGCATCGGTACTTCCGAGGAACTTCTGAAGACTAACAAGATTTATCAGGAAGTATATGAATCCCAGGTGAGAGGAGGTGCGCAGGATGAATAAAAAGGGAAAACCTTCTGTGAATTCCAATACCATGAAGACCGCGAAACGGCTTCTGAAATACGTGACCTCCACCTATAAGGTACAGTTTATCATTGTCCTGATCTGTATTTTGATCAGTTCGGTTGCCAGTATTTCCGTGTCTCTTTCTCTGAAATTTTTGCTGGATGACTACATTATTCCGCTGATTGGACAGCAGAATCCGAATTTCGGGGAACTTTACACGGCGCTGACTGTCCTGGCAGCGATTTTTGCCTGCGGCGTGATTTCATCTTTTGTCTACAGCCGCATGATGGTTGTGATCGGACAGGGCGTACTGAAACGTGTTCGTGATGAGATGTTTGCGCACATGCAGACTCTGCCGATCCGCTATTTTGATCAGAATACCAATGGATCCATTATGAGTCTTTACACCAATGATACCGATACGCTGCGTCAGATGATCAACCAGTCCATTCCGCAGGTTCTGATGTCAACGTTTACGATCGTGGTGACGTTCATCGCCATGCTGGTGCTCAGCCCGATCCTGACACTTCTGGCAGTCGGTATGATTGTGGTTATGTTCTTTGTATCACGTTTTATCGGCGGTAACAGCGGAAAATATTTTATTCGCCAGCAGCTGGATCTGGCAAAGATCACCGGTTTCGTGGAAGAGCGGATGAATGGACAGCGTGTGGTAAAAGTATTTAACCATGAGAAAAAATCGGAAGAAGAGTTCGATGAACTCAATGAGCAGCTGTTTCAGAGTTCTTCCCACGCGCATACCTTTGCAAGTATCATGGGACCGGTAATCGGCAACTTGGGAAATCTCCTGTTTGTGCTGACCGCCATTTTGGGAGGATTCCTGTCAGTGACCGGAATCGGAAATATCACGCTGGGTGTTATGGCTTCCTATCTGCAGTTTACCAAGAGCTTTACGCAGCCTTTCATGCAGATCGCACAGCAGTTCAACTCTATCGTTATGGCACTGGCCGGCGCGGAGCGTATCTTCGCTATGATGGATGAGGAACCGGAGGTGGACGATGGTTATGTGACTCTGGTCAATGCGAGAAAGCGGGAAGACGGTTCCATCGAGGAAGTGAAAGAGAGAACCGGTATGTGGGCATGGAAACATCCTCACAAAGCTGACGGAACGGTTACCTATACAGAGCTGAAAGGAGACGTTCGTTTCTATGATATGAGCTTCGGTTATGAACCGGATCACATGGTTCTGCATGATCTGTCTCTGTACGCGAAGCCAGGACAGAAGCTGGCCTTTGTGGGGTCTACAGGAGCCGGAAAAACGACCATTACCAATCTGATCAATCGTTTCTACGATGTGCAGGATGGTAAGATTCGTTATGATGATATTAACATCAATAAGATCAAGAAAGCGGATCTGAGACATTCGCTGGGAATTGTTCTTCAGGATACACATCTGTTTACGGGAACGATTATGGAGAATATCCGTTACGGCAAGCTGGATGCCACGGATGAAGAAGTTTACCGTGCCGCGAAGCTGGCTCATGCGGATCAGTTTATCCGGATGCTGCCCAAAGGATATGACACCCATTTGAGCAGTGACGGAGAGGAGCTTTCCCAGGGACAGCGTCAGCTGCTGGCAATTGCCCGGGCCGCCATTGCGGATCCGCCGGTACTGATTTTGGATGAGGCGACTTCCAGCATCGATACCCGTACAGAGAGCATCGTGCAAAGAGGTATGGATAACCTGATGAAAGGCCGGACTGTATTCGTGATCGCGCATCGTCTGTCCACCATTCGAAACAGTGACGCGATTATGGTTCTGGAACATGGACGGATCATTGAGCGTGGTACGCACGAGGATCTGCTGAAGCTGAAAGGAACTTATTATCAACTGTATACCGGAAAACTGGAATTGTCATAATATTTGCAGGGAGAATTTTAAAACGCCGTGCTGCCGCAGAAAAAAGCGGCAGCCGGCGTTTTCTGCTGTAGAAAACGCGGTCCGATTCGCGGACTTTATGTAAAAATTAATATATTAAATTTTTATAAAATGTAACAAAATTGGTAATAAAAATATCAAAAATAATAAAAGATTGAGACTTTCCTGCTGTGATATAATAGAATCAGTGAAACAATGAAAAAAATGTTTCAAAAAGGAGGGAACATATGTAAACATTCGTAAACGTAGTTACCAGTATTAATAACCTGGTGTGGGCGCTTCCGCTGGTTATTCTGTGTGTGGCTGCCGGTGTTTTCTTTACAGTCCTGACAAAAGGATGTCAGTTCCGGCTGTTCGGCGATATGGTCAAACTGATCCGTGAGGAGAACGAGGAAAGTAAAGAAAAAGGAATTTCAGCATTCCAGTCATTCGCGGCTACGGTAGGCTCCCGGGTGGGAATGGGAAATATTGCCGGCGTGGCGACAGCGATTTACTTCGGCGGTCCCGGAGCGGTATTCTGGATGTGGCTGATCGCGCTTCTGGGAGCAGCGACTGCATTCGCGGAGTCAACGATGGCACAGGCTTACAAAGACAAAGTCGGCGATGAGTACCTGGGCGGCGCGCAGCTTTTCATTACCAAGGGATTGCATTTGAAACCAATTGCTTACGTGTTCGCGGTTGCGGCGGTTCTCGGACCTGGTACGTTGATGCCTGGTCTGCAGGTATACCAGATTGCGTCTACGGTTAAGAGCGCGTTCGGTGTTTCAGAAATGATTGTCGGGATCGCATCTGTGATCTGTATTGCTCTGGTTGTCATGGGCGGTATCAAGAGAATCGGTAAAGTGGCAGAGCTGTTGGCCCCCGTGATGTGCATCGTTTATTTGTTGATGGCGTTTGTAATCATGGGAATGAACATCGGAAAGGTTCCGGGCGTGTTTGCGGCAATTTTCAGTTCTGCATTTGGCGCCAATGAGATGTTCGGCGGTATCCTGGGCGCGATGATTTCCTGGGGTGTAAAACGGGGCGTTTATTCCAATGAGGCTGGTCAGGGATCCGGCGGTATCGTATCCGCGGCGGCAGAGTGTTCTCATCCGGCAAAACAGGGTCTGGTTCAGGCACTGTCTGTATTTATCGACACCATCGTTGTCTGCAGTGCTTCTGCGATGATTATTCTGTGTACGGATAATTACACGGTCGTGGATGGAGCAGGAAATGCGATTGTTCATTATACAGACAGCGAGTACGGCGCATTGTGGGCACAGGATGCCATTGCCCAGTTTATGGGAGGATGGGGCTCCAAACTTCTGGCAATCATGATTGCCCTGTTCGTATTCACCAGCCTGATGGGTTACTATTATCAGGCAGAAAGTAATATGCGGTTTATCTTTAATGACCGAAAAGCCGGCACCTGGCTGATGCGTGGTATCTTCCTGGTAGCTGTGTTCTCCGGTGTGGTTGTGGACGGCCAGACAATCTGGAGCATGGCAGACCTGGGGGTTGGCCTGATGGCTTGGGTAAATATCATTGCCCTGCTGCTTCTGTGGAAGAAAGTCAAAGCGATTCTGGATGACTACGAGGCACAGAAAAAACAAGGACATGATCCTATGTTTGATCCTGCCCGGTTCGGAATTAAGGATGATACTGGTGCCTGGACAACTTATGTAAATAAGCTGAAAAACCGGGAAGCCGGAAAAGAATAAGAGAAAAGTAATTCTCTGGAAAGATCTGCCGATGCCTTCTTGTGTTATCGTGCTAATGTGATGCTATTATAATAGGAAGAAACTCTGCCATAGCATCACGAAAGAGCGCACTCTGCATAACGCAGATCCCTGAGAAAGAGGGACCGTTTTCAAAAAAATCAGCCCGTCTGACATCCGAAATTTTGAAGAATGTCAGGCGGGCTGCCTTTTCTTTCAGAAATCTCAGGCGTAGAATTTTTCCACGGCCTGAATCAGATACCAGGTGTCTTTTACGCCGGCAGTCTCATAGGGGGAGTGCATAGCCAGCTGGGGAAGACCGATATCAACGGTATTCATGGCTACCTTTGTGTTGGAAATATTTCCCAGGGTGGAACCGCCCAGAATATCTGACCGGTTGGTGAAGGTCTGGTACGGAACCCCTGCCTGTTTACACAGGGATTTGAACATGGCGGCGGATACACCGTCTGTGCAGTATTTCTGGTTGGCGTTGAACTTGATCACAATTCCCTCATTCAGGAAAGGACGGTTGACCGGATCCGCCATATCTGTATGGTTGGGATGAATGGCGTGGGCATTATCCGCGGAAATCATGAAGCTCTGCGCCAGATTTACCAGATAATCCTCGTAGGAGAGATTCTGTGCTTCATTGATCCGCATCAAAGTGTCATAGAGGAAGGTGGAAGCTGCACCCTGTTTGGTTCCGCTGCCAACCTCTTCGTTGTCCAAAACACAGAAAATGCAGAGGTGTTCTTCTTTCTTTCCGCGCAGGAATCCCTGCAGAGAAGAAAAGGCACACTGCAGGTCATCCAGGCGTCCGCTGGAGATGAATTCTCCGGAAGCTCCCCAGACAGTACCCGGCTGACGGTTGTAGAGGAAGAGGTCATGTCCCAGGATGGATTCCTCATCCACGCCGGCTGCTTCGGCGATGGTTTTCATGAAGGTATCTTTTGCGGTGATATCTCCATAGAGAGGAAGCATATCTTTCTGGGCGTTGTATTTATATCCGTCATTGACTTCACGGTTCATATGAATTGCCAGATTTGGGATCAGTACCAGATCACGGTCCACATTTACCAGGTGGGTGACGAGCTGCCCGTTTTCTTCGGTGATTACCCTTCCCGCGATAGAGAGAGGACGGTCAAACCAGGGAGCACAGAGCATGCCGCCATAGCGTTCCACATTCAGTTTTACATATTTTTTTTCTACAGCGATTTCCGGATTCTCTTTGATTTTAAAAGTAGGAGAGTCGCTGTGGCTGGCCATGATCCGATATCCGTTCTGTGCGTTCTCCGGGATGGTAAACGCGATCACGGAAGAAGAGTTCCTCATGGTGAAGTAAGAATGTCCAGTCTTCAGATTCCACTTTTCTTCTTCTTTCAGCTGGATAAATCCGTGGGAGACGAGGGCCTCCCGGATCTGGTCAGCAGCCTGAAAACAAGTGGGACTTTTTCTGAGAAAAGTCAGAAGTTCTTCTGCTGTCTGCTGATACATAATGTTCTACCTCCTGTAAAATCGAGCCGCCACCTTCAGATGACGGCTCGCATGATTTAGATAGTTCCGTACAGTTCATTTAACAGACGGGCGATGAAAGTTCTCGGTAAAAGAACGGGAAGTCCGCAGGCTTTCTCGATATCCTGTTTCATCTGGATTCCATATCCCATGCAGTCCAGAAGAACGCAGGACAGATCCTGACCTTTTAGGATGCCGGCTCGTTCTCCCATCTGCTTTGCTTCCCGGTAGGGGGAGGCAGTCACGGGGACAAAAGAGATCTGGCTTTGAGAAAACCACTCCCGGACCTGAGTCAGCTGTGAAGAATCCGGCACGAAAAGGCCGATGGGTTTGGTGAGCGTCAGTTTCTGAACCAGTGAGTGGAGAATGGGCTGCGGCATGATTAAAAGCTTCTGGTGTGATAACTCAGGAAATCTGCCGGTACAGAAAAGGACTGTAGCGTCCACGCCGTCTGCCTCTGCCCGGTGGATACATTCCTGAACCAGAGGAATCACAGCATCCTCCGACATTTTTACCTGGCGTCCATCCCGCATCCGGGAAACCAGAACTGATTCCTGTCCTTTTGGCGCGAATTTTTCGGAGGCCTCTTCGAATGAAAAGGGATCCAGCGCGCCGTATTCCACAAGTTCTATGTTCGGGGAAAGCATGGGAAGGATATCGCCCGTAATATCCGTTCTTGGCGCCTGTCCGATGGTGACGGCACCGATTTTCGCTTTGCTCATTTTTTATCCTTCTCTTTTATTTCTCCATATTTCCGAAGGTCTGGAATCTCTTCAGATCACCGTAAAGTTTCAGCAGATATTCGTATTCCTCCTCATCGTAGAACGCGCATTCGCCTTCTCCGAATGCTTTCGCTACTTCTACAGCGAAACGTGCGGCGGACTCGATATCGATGGGATGGCTGGCTCCGGTGGCACATCCTGCGACAGGCATCTCTGTTGCGATGGCAACGCCGACAACCGGTGCGCCGGTGGCAGTCGCAGGCTGCAGAATGCTGTTCAGGTGATAAACGTTATTTCCGTAAGGGGTGATGTCCTGCTGAGCAAGCGGGAACACAGCCGGGAGTTTTCCGGTGACACGGGTCATAATATCCAGAAGATCCGAGCTGGTTTTCAGAATATAGCCTTCTTTCACGGTCGGTGAGATGGCGAATCCGTTCACGTTGATCACTTTATTTCCCTTTGTGGTATCAATGGCCAGGATGGCATCCATACGCGGGTCCACATCCTTTGCGTTGCAGGTGGCCATATCAATGGGGGAGTTCATGAAAGGCACCGGTTTGTGATCCTGAGTGGGAGCATCCGGGCAGATGTGGGTGGAAATGATCACATCTCCTTTGAGAATATCGCCGTTGGTATGCATCTCAGCCAGTTTCAGTCCGGCAGCTACCGCTGCCAGAGCTCCGTCGCCGTCGGATACGAAGCCGGTCAGCTTCGGACGTGCGCCGATTCCACCCAGTCTTCCGATGATACCCAGAGTCGGAGCATTTCCTCCGTTTGTTTTTCCCTCGGATCCTGCGATCAGGATTTTGATGGAATCTGTGGTTCCACGATCTCCCTGGACCGTTTCTACGGAAACCTCAGTCGCTCCGCGTTCTTTCAGGAGATCGGTGATCTCTTTTCCATTCGCCTGAGGTTTATCCATTAACTCAAATACTTCCAAAATTTGTTTCAGTACCATAATTCTCCTCCTTTTACATTTTGAAGTACTAGAGTTTAGTTTATCTCAGCTGAGAAAAAAGTCAACATTTTTCGAAAGAAAAGACGAAAAACCCCAAATATTGTAAGAAAATAAAACCAATTAAAGAAAAACGCTTGATTTTACATAACATACACAGTATAATGAACTTTAACAATTTGCCTGCCTTTTCTTAAAAAAAGAAAGTGGACACGCAGATTGTGCCCGCTCATTCTTAAAAAAAGAAAGTGGACGTGCAGATTGAGTTTAAAATCCAGGAGGAAGGTTGTATGAAAAAGAAGTTAATTGCACTGCTCCTCGCGGGAGCAATGGTGACAACTGCTTTAACTGGATGCGGAGGCGGCGGAAGTGACAGTAGTTCATCCGAAGCTGCATCAGAAGAGCAGAGCACCGAAGGTTCCGAAGAATCCTCAAGCGAACCTGTCAAAATCGAAAACAAAGAAGCGACCATCGAAGTGCCGGATGAGGTAACCAAAGGCGGCGAGCTGAGCATCGCGCTGACCTCTTCTCCGATGAACCTGGATCCTGTGAAGTACACAGGAACCTACGAGGCACAGATCATCTATCAGGTCTGCGATACTGTTGTCAACTATGACAAGGATCTGGAAGAGATCATTCCGGGAGTGGCTACCGATTGGACTGTGAGCGACGACGGAATGCAGTATACCTTCACCATCCGTGATGATGTATACTTCCAGCCGGGCGAGTATCAGGACGGAAGACTGATGACCGCTCAGGACGTTGCGTACAGCATGAACCGTTCCGCAGAAGAGTCTGCCATGAACCGTCTGGATATGCTGGATCATGCGGAAGCGACCGATGACACTCATGTGGTTGCCACACTGAAAGCGCCGAGCGCAGTATTCCTGACTGCTCTGACCAATGCCGGCAACGCAATTGTTCCGCAGGAAGAAGTAGAGGGATGGGGCGATGAGTTCGGAAACCATCTGGTAGGAACCGGCCCTTACGCAATGGAGAAATTCGAGCTTGACCAGCAGACTACACTGGTGAAGAACGAAAAGTATTTCCTGGGCGAGCCGAATCTGGACAAAGTTATCTTTAAGGTAATCACAGATCCGAACCAGGAAGTAAACGCGCTGAGAACCGGCGATGTGGATATCGCGACACAGCTGACTGGTGAGACCGTACAGCTGGTGGCAGAGGACGAGAATGTAAATCTGCTTCAGACATCCGGTATTCAGATTGTATACGCATACTTCAACATGAAGGAAGGCCCGACTGCAGATCCTGCAGTGCGTGAGGCTCTGATCAAAGCTGTGGATTACAACGAGCTTGCAGCCGGCGTATTCCAGTACGGCGAGGGTGAGGGAGCCTGCCTGCCTCTGCCGAAGACTTCCTGGGGCTATGATGAGTCTGTGGAAGCAGATGTTCCTTCCTACGATCCGGAAGGCGCACAGCAGCTTCTGGCAGATGCCGGATACGCGGATGGATTCGAGCTGGATATGTACATCACCAACGAGACCTTCCGTCAGAAAGCCGCTACGATCCTTCAGTCCTACTGGGCACAGATCGGCGTCACTTTGAACATCAATACGGTTGAGTGGGGAACCTTCAGTGAGACCTGCTCCACCGGAAAAGCAGATGTGTTTGCTATGGGATGGTCCTGGTATCCGGATCCATACTTCTTCTTTGACAAGATGTTCGCGACTTCCGCGATCGGCACTCTGGGCAATGGCCAGTGCTACAGCAACGAAGAAGTTGACAAGCTTCTGGCAGACGCGCTTCTGATTACAGATCAGGATGAGAGAGCAGACCTGTACAAACAGGCTCTGAAACTGATCACCAACGATGACCCTGGTATCTTCTACGGCAACCCGCTGGAGTCTCTGGGAATCAATCCGAGAGTTCAGGATTTCAACCAGCGTGCTGACGGAACCATTAAGCTGTTCACCGCAGAAGAGAATGTATGGGTGGTTCAGGAGTAAAAAACTTCTCAATGAAATATGGAATATGATTTCGGCAATGGAGACGGACGTAGTGAATTGCTACGTCCGTTTCAAATGTAAATGAAAAAGGTGGTGAAAAATCGTGTTAAAGACTATATTAAAAAGAGTTTTGCAGGCGATTCCTACCTTGTTGATTGTTATTACCTTCACTTTTATTCTGACACGTATGATTCCGGGAAATCCGGCACTGACCATGCTGGGCCCACAGGCACCGAAGGAATCCGTGGAAAAACTGGAAGAAGAGCTGGGACTGAACAAGAGCAAGGGAGAGCAGTATGTCATTTATCTGAATCAGATTTTACACGGAGATTTCGGGCGGTCTTATGCGTATAATCAGAGCGTTGTGGATCTGATTATGGAGAGAATTCCCAATACGCTGGTAATTACTCTGACCAGTCTTTTGATTGCCCTGGTTCTGGGCATGATCGTCGGAATTGTGTCGGCAGTCCGACAATATTCGATCCTGGATTATATCTTTATGGTTTTGGCCCTGGTCGGTGTCTCGATGCCGATCTTCTGGCTGGGTCTGATGCTGGTTCTGGTGTTCAGCGTGAACCTGGGCTGGCTCCCGGCGATGGGTATGGGAAGCATGGCCAATGGCTGGTGGGATGTGATCAGTCACATGATCCTTCCGTGCTTCTGTCTTTCTACCATTCCAATGGCGACTTTCGCACGAATCACCCGCTCCAGTATGCTGGAAGTGGTAAACGGTGATTATGTGAAGGCACTGCGGGCAAGAGGTCTGAAAGAGGGCGTTGTGATCTGGAAACATGCGCTGAAAAACGCGCTTCCTCCGATTGTAACTGTACTCGGTCTTCAGCTTGCCTCTGCGTTTACCGGAGCCATCCTGACGGAGAGTATCTTCTCCTGGCCGGGCATGGGAACCCTGATTGTAAGCGCCATCGATAACCGAGATTATTCGCTGATTCAGGGAGTGGTATTATTCACCGCGATTGTATTCGTGGTGATCAATCTGATCGTGGACATTGTCTACACGGTTATTAATCCAAAAGTAAGCTACGAAGGCGGAAAGGGAGGGAACTAAATGGCTGAAAAGAAAAATGTGACAGATGCTGCAGTTCTCGGAGCCGACGCGCACGCGCAGCTGATTAAGAAAGAACGCCGGGCAAATAATGTCTGGAATAAACTTCGCAGAAACAAGACCGCGATGATCGGTCTGGTGATTGTATCTTTTATGATCATCATCGCTATTTTTGCTCCTTTTATCGCAACCCACGATCCCAACATGATCAAGCCCTCCGAGACTTATCTGGGTGTGGGAGAGAACGGACATATCTTCGGAACGGACGAATTCGGACGTGATCTGTTCTCACGTGTGGTATACGGAGCCAGAATTTCCCTGATTGCAGCCATCGGCGGTACCTTTGTGGGAGCTATCATCGGTATCGTGCTGGGTCTGATCGCCGGTTATCTGGGCGGAGCCGCAGATGCCGTGATCATGCGTCTGATGGACGGTATGCTTGCGTTTCCATTTGTATTGCTGGCAATCATCCTGATGACCATTCTGGGGCAGGGCCTTCAGAACGTCATCCTTGCCATCGGTATCGGAAATGTACCAAGCTTCGCCCGGGTGGTTCGAGGTCAGGTACACGTTGTAAAAAATGAGGAGTATTGTAACGCGGGGCGGGTTCTCGGTGTATCGAACTTGAGAATGCTTCTTCACCATATCCTCCCCAACACCATTTCTCCGATTATCGTATACGCAACTTTGAACGTGGCAGGCGCGATTATCTCAGAGGCTACGCTGAGCTTCCTGGGACTTGGTATCTCACAGCCGACCGCTTCCTGGGGAAACATTCTCCGTGCCGGAAAAGACTGTCTGAACACCGCACCTCATATCGCCACGATCTCAGGTATTTTCATCCTCGTGACCGTGCTGGGATTCAACCTTTTCGGTGATGGAGTCCGTGACGTACTGGATCCGAAAATGAAGAAATAAGAGGGAAAGTGAGGACGAAAACATGAGTGAACATTTACTGACTGTAAAAGATTTGAAGACCTATTTCTTCACCGCCAGCGGAGTCTCAAAAGCGGTCGACGGAGTCAGCTTTGATCTGGAAAAAGGACAGACCATGGGAATCGTGGGTGAGTCCGGTTCCGGAAAAAGTGTGACGGCTTCTTCCATTATTCGTCTTCTTCCTCCGAAGACCGGACGGATCGTGGACGGAGAGATCAATTTTGAGGGAAAAGATATTATCAATCTGAGCAAGAAAGATTTGCTGAATTTCCGTGGGAAAGATATCGCGGTGATTTTCCAGGATCCCATGACTTCCCTGGATCCGGTGTTCAAGATCGGAAACCAGATGGTGGAGATGATCTGCGCACATCAGGATGTATCCAAGGAAGAAGCGAGAAAAGTGGCAGTGGAAGCCCTGAAAAAAGTAGGGATTCCTCAGCCGGAGAAGAGAATGGAATCCTATCCTTATGAGTTGTCCGGCGGTATGTGTCAGCGTGTTATCATTGCAATGGCTGTATGCTGTAAGCCGAAAATGATCATCGCCGATGAGCCGACGACTGCTCTTGATGTGACGGTTCAGGCACAGGTGCTGGAACTTCTCCAGGAACTGCAGGATGAGATGGATACGTCCATTCTTCTGATCACTCATAACCTGGGTGTGGTGTGGAAAATGTGCGACACGGTTATGGTTATGTACGCGGGAAAAACCGTAGAGTACGCGGACACAAAGACTTTGTACGCGTCTCCGATGCATCCGTATACCTGGGGCCTTCTGGATTCCATGCCGAAACTGAGTGACAAAGTAAAAGAAGAGCTGAATACCATTCCGGGTGTTCCGCCGGATCTGCGTCTGACCGGCAAGTGCTGTAACTTCTATAACCGCTGTCCCTATGCGCAGGAGATCTGCGAAAAAGAAGTACCGCCGCTGATCGAGCTGGAACCGGGACATCTGGTGGCATGTCACAGACAGACAAAAGAAAAGAAACTGGTGAGAGGAGAGGTGAATTCAAATGGATGAGAAAAAAGTAATGATGAAGATCCGCAATCTCACCAAGGAATTTAAAATCCGGGGGAAAAAGATCGGAGAGAAGCCTCAGATTCTGCATGCTCTGTCCGATGTATCCGTGGATATCTATGAAGGAGAAACCCTGGGTGTGATCGGAGAGTCCGGATGCGGAAAGTCCACCTTTGGAAAATGTCTGGTGCAGCTGCATAAAGCTACCGCCGGCTCCGTGGAGTACGAGGGCAGAAACATTTTCGATCTGAAGGGCGAAGAACTGAAGAAGCTTAAAAGCGATATTCAGATGGTGTTCCAGGATCCGTTCTCTTCCCTGGATCCCCGTATGACAGCCGGAAAACTGGTGGAAGAACCTATGATTGTCCACAAAATTCTGCCGGATAAGAACGAGAGGAAGAAACGTGCCCTGCAGCTTCTCAAGACGGTAGGTCTGGATGTACAGCATGTGCATCGTTATCCTCATGAATTCTCCGGCGGACAGAGACAGAGAATCAATATCGCCAGGGCCCTTTCCCTGACGCCGAAGCTGATTGTGTGTGACGAACCGGTTTCCGCTCTGGATGTTTCCATTCAGGCGCAGGTGCTGAACCTGTTCAATCAGCTGCAGAAAGAATATCATTTGACCTATGTCTTTATTTCCCACGATCTGAGTGTCATCAAACACATCAGCGACCGGATCGCCATTATGTATCTGGGAAGAATCGTGGAATTGTGCCAGGCGCACAGTATCTATGAGAATCCTCTTCACCCCTACACGAAAGCGCTCCTGTCCGCGATCCCGCCGGAATCTCCTTTTGAGAAAAAAGAGAGAATTGTATTGTCCGGAGAGATCCCAAGTCCCATCGGGGAACAGGTAGGATGCCCTCTGGCGAAGAGATGTCCTAAATGCATGGATCGGTGCCATAAAGAGATCCCGAAACTGAAGGAAGTCGGCGAGGGACATCAGGTAGCATGTTTTTTATATGAATAGATGCCAGAAGAAAAAGCACGAAACTATTCGTCTGACATCTTCTAATCTATAACATTATGAAAAGAAATAGCAGGAGGAAAACAGGTTATGAGTTGTGCAACAAGAGATGATGTGCTGAAATTAGCGGAAAGCAAACTTGGCGATCTGGTAAAACTGACGTCACAGCTGATTCAGATTCCCAGTGAAAATCCGATCGGAACACAGAGAGAAGTGGTTGATTTTGTGAAAAACTACCTCAAATCTGCCGGGATTGACTGCGAAGAAGTGGGATGCAATCCGGATTATCCCTGTGTGGTGGCGAAAATCGGAAAAGAGGATGGTTTCAGCGTGATTTTAAATGGCCATGTGGATGTTGTGCCGGCCGGAGACCGCAATCAGTGGGATTTTGATCCATTTTCCGGTGAGATTACAGACAAGTGCATTCTGGGAAGAGGAACTTCTGATATGAAAGCCGGTGTGGCAGGTGTTCTGTTTGCCATGAAGATGCTGGTGGAATCCGGCGTAGAGATGAACGGAAACATCCGTCTCCATATCGTGTCCGATGAGGAGAGCGGCGGTCAGTATGGAACCAGCTGGCTGTGTGCCAATGGTTATGCCGAGAATGCAGATGCCTGCCTGGTAGCGGAACCTACCACGCACAGCACCATCGAAATCGGACAGAAAGGCAAAATCGATCTGATCCTGAAATCTTACGGAAAATCCGCCCACGGAAGTCTGGCCGGACACAGAGGCGAGAATGCGATTCTGAAACTTGGAAAAGTTCTGGAATATGTGCATATGCTCGGTGAGATTGAGGGAAAATACGGAGAGAATCAGAAACAGGCGCTGATCAATTCCAAGATTATTGCCGGCCAGAAAAACGGAGCTGGCGCGGGAGAAGTTATCGATCATGTTACCGCCAATGTGGGACTGATCAAAGGCGGAACGAGACCGAATATGGTTCCCGATTACTGTGAGGCAACCGTGGACCTGCGGATTCCTATTGGAGTGACTGTAGAAGAGGTAGAAGAGAAAGTACGCGAGATGATTGCAAAGAGCGGCGTCGAAGGCGTGGAATATGAGATTGGTTACGCAACGATGGCCAACTACACGGAGATCGATGCGCCGATTGTGGAAGCCATCAAGAAACATGCGGAAGATCTCTGGAAGGAAGAAGTGCTTCCGGCTTATCAGTGGGCATCCAGTGATGCCAGAGAGTACCGCGAGAAAGGCATTCCGACCATCCAGTTCGGACCATCCAATACCGTAGGCATTCACTCCTACAACGAGACCGTAGATATTGAGGATGTGGAGAAATCCGGTCTGATCTACGTACGGTCCCTGTGTGATCTGATGGGTGTGAAATAAATACTCTGTCATTTTGAAAAGTAAAAAACAATCGCTTTCCGGACAAAGAAAGCGATTGTTTTTTTTTGAAAGAAATGATGATGTTCCGGTTCCTGCAGAAAAGAGAACGGGTTTCTCCGGCAGGGTACTTAATAATAATCTTTGTAGTAATAATAACGGCCATCGTAATAGTAGCGTGTCCGTCTGCCTGCGGTTGCGGCGAACACCATCACAACCATGACAATGGCAATGCTGATGCTGAAGGCGGCTAGAATTGCGCTCAGCCAGGCAATACCGGACAGAAACTCATATAAGGACAGGAAAAGTCCCTTCACAGTTCCGTTTGCCTTGATATTATGGACAAACAAGTCTTTGCACAGTCCCAGACAAAAATAGAGAAGGCCAAGAAGAAACAGCAGCAGAACCACAACAAGAGCGAGAATGAAAATTACCAAAACCATCTGTCCGGGCTGTTTCAGCAAAGCGGCGATTACTTTTGGGTGGAAAACAGAGAGAAGTGTAATAAAGTAATCACGCATCAGATACAAAGACAATACTCCAAAGAGGAAAAACAGTCCGCAGCCGGAACCAGCCATTTTTGTTCCGACATCGTTTACTACCTTGATCTGTTTCGTGAGCTTTCCGATCAAAATGATGACTGCGGAAACCAGATAAAATACGACAGACCAGACAGCTATCGTTGCGATAAAATTTGCCAGCGGTGCACCGATCCCCACATTCAGCCCCTGCAATGTGGTGGAGATGGCAGAGATATAACCGTGCATCATAAAAAAGCCCCCCTTCATAGGTAATACTAAAGTAATTCTATCATACCACATTTTGCTTCTGTAATATGGATTTTCCGTAAAAAAACAGCTGAAAATTTCAATTTTGTTCCGGTTTTTTACCGTTGTGTCACAAAATCTATTGTATACAATCGTGAATTTTGATATGATATTAAGTTGAAAAAGAGAAGCGTTTTTCGTCAAAAGGAAGAGTCAGGAAAAGAAAAACTTCGGAAAACAGAAAAGGAGAATTATACATGGGAAGACTGGCAGAGATCGGGAATATCCCGTCACTGAAGCAGCTGGTATATGAAAATCTGAGAGAACGGATCATCAGCGGAGAGCTGGAGCCGGGGACACGGCTTCGGGAGGAAGATTTGTCTGAGGAAATGAAGATCAGCCGTGCGCCGATCCGGGAAGCCCTGAACATGCTGGAACGCGATGGATTCACGGTCATTGTTCCGAGAAAAGGGGCGATTGTGGCGGAAGCCACCGAAGAAGAACGGGACTATATCTGGGAGATGAGGGGGATTTTGGAGCCTTACGCGGCAGTGAAATCCATGCCGTTGATCTCGGAAGAGAAGATCAGGAAGGTTGAAAATGATCTGAAAAAGGTGCAGGAAAATCCCGATGATCTCAAATTATATATGGATTCTGACCTGGAGCTGCATGAAATGCTGTATCAGAATCTGAAGAACCATTTCCTCAAAGACACTCTGGAAAATATGCGGGCGCACTCTCTGCGGATGCGCTGGGCAGTGGAGAATACCTGTCCCGGGAAACGGGGAGATATCGAATCCGAATCCACGAAAGAGCATTTAAAGATTCTGGAAGCATTGAAACAGAAAGACGAAAAGCTGGTTTATGACGCTGTCTATGAACATCTCCAGAAAAGCAAAGACCGGATTTTATCGCCAAAATAAAAAAGAACGGACAATGCCAGGCAGGTGACGGAAACCGGCCGGAAGCAGGCAGAGTCCGTTTTTTTTGTATGCGAAACAGGTGAATCCTGTCGGTGAACAGATGCAGAAAGTCTTGACAGAAGCTCGGATGAGGAATTTCCATTGTCTGAAAAAATAAAGGAAAGAACAAGAGAATTTACCAGAGTAGGAGAGGCGCATGAGAATCCGTTGATTTTATCGGTTTAACTGAGAAAAGAAACATTCACGAAAATGAATTCAGAATTTTGTGGAAAGTCGACGAAAATAAGAAAAGATACAAATAATAATTGACAGAAAGCTTAGTTTTCCTCTATAATTAGCCTATACAAAAGAAGAAATCATAGGCGAAAGCGTATGATCATTTTTTTAAGGATGTTTTGTCGACAATAAACAATAGATAAAAAAGTGAAGGAAGCGTTCTACCAGAAAAAACTAGAATGACCTCTCCTAATATTGTAGACAATAGACAAAATGACCTGAAAAAAATTTACCATAATCATTAGGAAGGGAGAAGAATTATGCCGATTACAACTGCGTCAAAAGACCGTGTGATGTCAGGGGTACATTTTATGCTGGGCAACTACGCTCTGGTGGAAGGAGCCATCACAGCAGGCTGTGATTTCTTCGGCGGCTACCCCATCACCCCTGCCAACGAAATTTCGGAAAGGATGTCCCAGAGACTTCCTCAGGTAGGAGGAAAATTTGTACAGGGTGAGGACGAACTGTGTTCCATTTATGCCTGTGCAGGCGCGTCTCTGGCAGGCGGAAAAGTGATGACTGCCACTGCCAGTGCCGGTTATAACTACATGCAGGAAGGACTTGGGTACTGTTATGCGGTGGAAGCTCCTCTGGTAGTCGCGGATGTCCAGAGGTGCCGGGGCGAGAACTATGCCAGCCAGGCGGATGTGTATCAGATGCGTTATGGGGCCAGTGGAGATTATGAGGCCATCGTGGTATGCCCGTCTTCGGTGCAGGAGCTGTATGATTATACCATTTGGGCGTTTAATCTCGCAGAGGAGTACCGCAATCCGGTAATTATCATGTCGGAGACTACCATCGCCCTGATGCGGGAGCGCCTGGATATTCCCAGTGCGGATCAGATTCAGATTTTTAACCGGACCTATACCACGAAGTCACCGGAGGAATACCTGCCGTTCGCGGCTTCGGAAAACGGATGTCCGGAGATGGCCCCTCTGGGGAAAGGATACCATACCATTTATTCTCTGAATCCTCATGATGAGAGCGGAGATATTGAATGGGATCCGGAAGTGTTCGACCGCCTTTACAAGAGAGTCTGCGGAAAGATTACAGAGAACCGTGATAAGATCTGCAGGACGGAGAGTTACCTGATGGATGACGCGCAGTACTGTATGGTGGCGTATGGAAGCGAAGTTCGGCCGGCGATGGAGGCAGCGCAGCTGGCGAGAGAAGCAGGAATCAAAATTGGTGTTTTGAAGCTTTGCAACGTGTGGCCGGTGCCGGACAAGGCAATCCGTGAAGTGGCGGGAAATGTCTCGAAGATTTTTGCGGTGGAGATGAATATGGGTAAGTATGTGCGCGAGATCGAGCGCGCGGCGGCCGGGAAATGCGAAGTTATTCCTGTGACCAAGAACCTGGGCCTGGTACATACCGGACTGGAGATATTCGATGAGATAAAAAAGGGGGTAAAGTAAGCGATGAGTGAACAGAAAATCAATCCCAGAAGAAAATATTTAAGACCGGAAAAACTGCCCCACTTTTTCTGCTCCGGCTGCGGCTGCGGCCAGGTTCTGAATTATTATACCCAGGCTTTGGAAGAGCTGGGAATGGATCTGGAGTACATGCTGCACATCGGCGGCGTGGGCTGCACAGCCAGAATTCCCGTATACCTGAAGACAGATATGTTCCATGGGGTCCATGGAAGAACCCTGGGATGGGCGACCGGCGTGAAGATGATGCAGCCGGATCTGCCAGTGGTGATTTTCGCCGGGGACGGCGATGTGGCTTCGATCGGAGGTAATCATCTGATTCATGCGGCCAGAAGAAATCTGGATGTGACCGTGGTGATGGTGAATAACCTGAATTTTGCCATGACCGGAGGACAGGTGGCGCCGACTACACCGGAGGACAGCCGGACCATGACGACTCCTTACGGAAGCGACGAGCCCCGGTTTGATGTGTGTGAACTGGTGAAGGCGGCAGGCGCTACCCACGTGGAGCGGTGGACGACAGCCCAGCCTCTTCAGTGCAAAAAGGCCATGGAGCGGGCGCTTACCCATAAAGGTTTCTCACTGATTGAGATTGTTTCTCAGTGTCCGACGCATTTCGGAAGGTATGCTCTGAAGACCGGCGACCCCAACGCCGTGATTGAGTGGATCAAAGACTATACCTATACGGATGCGCAGGCGAAGAAGATGACTCCGGAGGAACTGGAAGGGAAGCTCCGCTGCGGCCAGTATATCTGTGTGGAAAAACCTGTGTACGCAGGTACGACAAATCTGATGTGAGGAGGAGAAAAGATGTTAGCTTATCCGCAGAAAATCAGCCTTTGCGGCTTCGGCGGCCAGGGAATCATCCTGTCGGCGGTGATCCTTGGGACCACGGCAGTGACCAGGGGAAACCTGTATGCCGTGCAGACCCAGTCCTATGGATCAGAAGCCCGTGGAGGTCAGTGTCAGGCAGAACTGATTATAGACAAAGACCCGATCAACTCACCCATAGCGGAGACGAAAAATCTGCTTGTGGCACTGTTTCAGACTGCTTACGAGAAATATATCGATACCCTCGATGAGGACGGGTATCTGGTCATCGATCCCCAGCTGGTGACGAAGATCACCCGTCCCATCAAAAACACCTTTGAGCTGCCGGCGACTCAGATCGCTGTTGATCTGGGAAACCGGATGGCAGCCAATATGGTGATGTTGGGATTCCTCAGTGAGGCACTTGGTATCATCCGGCGGGAAGATCTGCTGGAGGTTGTGAAAGAAAACGTGGCAGAACGCTTCGTGGAATTGAACTTCAAAGCCGTGGATGCAGGAATCGCCTATGCGAAGGAACATCACTTATACGCAGAACGCTGAAAAATCCGCAGGGATACAAGGACAGGAATGAGAAAGGAGAACCGAAATGGATTTATTTGAATATGAGGGAAAACAGCTCATGCGGCAGTTCGAGATACCGGTTCCCGAAAGCACCCTGATCTGTGCGCCTCAGGAGATAGCCCCTATGGATTATCCGTTTGTCTTAAAAGCACAGGTGATGACCGGGGGCAGGGGGAAAGCAGGCGGTGTGAAAGTCTGTGAAAATGAAAGAGATTATGAATTACATAAGAACAATATTTTAAATATGCAGATCAAAGGTCATCCGGTACATGGTCTTTTGGCAGAGCAGATGGTCAAGGCACAGCGGGAACTGTATCTGTCCATCACCCTGCAGGGGGTACAGAAGCCCACACTGATTGCCAGCCGGATGGGTGGAATGGACATTGAACAGGTCTCCAAAGAGAATCCGGAAGAAATTGTGAAGATAGAGATTGATCCGTTTACCCATCTGAAAGCTTATCAGAAAAAGTATCTGGCGAAACGGCTGGAGATTGAAGATACCGCAGATTTTTACGAATTCCTGGGAAAGGTGGAAAAAGCCTTTTTTACCACCGGGGCAAAGTTGGTGGAGATCAATCCGCTTGGTGTTGTGGATGGAAAACTGATGGCCATGGATTCCAAGTTTTCTCTGGATGATCATGTGCGTTCCATGAAACATACCATGGAAACCATAAAGGAAAACCGAAAAAATCTATACCGTTATCAGGCACCGGAAGAGGAGAAGACAACCATTACCTATGTGCCTCTGGAAGGGGATGTGGGACTGATCTCCGACGGCGCCGGAACCGGTATGCTGACCCTGGATCTGCTCAATGATGAGGGACTGCAGGTGGCATCTTTCTGCGAACTCGGAGGAATGACATCAGAAGAAGTGATGTACCGTGCCATGGATCTGACTCTGACCGGGCATCCAGAGATCAAAGGCGTGATGATTGTCCTGATCGGCGGTTTTAACCGGATGGACAATATGGCTCTGGGAATTACGAAATATGTTCAGGAGCATGAGGTGAAGATTCCGATTTATACACGGATGTGCGGAACGATGGAAGAAGTAGGGCTGCAGACCATGAAAGATGCAGGTATGAATACTTATCAGATATTGACGCAGACGGTGAAGGATCTGGCGAAAGCGGTAAAGGAGGGCCAGGAAGATGGGAATTTTGATTGACAAAGACACCAGAGTGCTGGTGCAGGCCATCACGGGAAAATCCGGTTCTTTGCAGACCAAAGTAATGCTGGACGCCGGAACGAAAATCGTCGCAGGTGTGACGCCGGGAAAGGGCGGACAGGAGATTCACGGGATTCCCGTCTACGACTATATCTGTGAGGCAAAGAAAGAACATGATTTTGATACGGTGATCAGTTTCGTTCCCCCCGCAGCGGCAAAGGATTCCTGTTTCGAGGCGATCGACGCGGGAATCCGCCTGCTGGTGCTGACGACAGAGGAGATTGCGCTGCAGGATGTGGTGGAGATCATCGCTTACGCGAAAGCACACGACACAATCCTGGTAGGTCCGGGCTGCGCGGGAATTATTGCCCCGGGAGTCTGCAAAGTGGGGGCACATCCAATCCGGTTCTTTACACCGGGTGAAGTGGGTGTGGTATCAAAGAGCGGGGCCCTGTCATATGAAATCGGGAAGACCCTGACGGACAAAGGAATCGGACAGTCCAGTGTTGTGGCCATTGGAGGCGGTCCTCTGTGGGGATTTACCCAGAAAGACGCGATAGCCATGTATGAAAAAGACCCGAAGACAAAGGTGATTGTGTTATTGGGAGAGATCGGGGGCGGATCCGAGGAAGAGGCGGCTGCCTATATAAAAGCACATGTGACCAAACCTGTGGTATCTCTGATCGTAGGGCGCAACGCGCCTCAGGGAAAGAGTCTGGGACATGCAGGGGCAATTGTCAGCGGAAATGTAGGCACGGCGAAGACCAAGATGGAAGCGCTGAAGGACGCGGGAGTCTATGTGGTGAAGAATCCCATCGAGATGGTGGACACGATTCGTGCACTGTTATAACGGGAGGGAGAATACCCGGCCGGGAGCGACAGAGTCCTCTTTTCGTTCAGACAGGATGGGATTTCCGGTTGGGAATTGAATCAGAAAACAGTAGAAAGGAAGAAAATTATGGCGGTATATATCGATAAAGAATTGTGCAAAAGCTGCAAGATCTGTATCCATACCTGTCCAAAGAATGTATTTGAGATCACACACAAAGTAAACAAAAAAGGATACAACTATGTGGAAGCGGTGCGTGCTAAGGACTGTATTGCCTGTCACAAATGTGAGATATCCTGTCCGGACTTTGTGATTCATATTGAGGACTGAGAAGAAAGGAGTCTGCCGGATGCGAAAGACAATCGGAATTCTGGGAGGGATGGGGCCTCTGGCTACCTGTGATCTGTATCAGAAAGTGATAGGTGTGACAGAAGCCGGGAAAGACCAGGAGCATATCCGGGTATGCGTGGATGGCAACACAGAAATCCCGGACCGGACAGAAGCCATTCTCCACGGAGGAGAAGATCCGCTCCCGGAGATGGTGCGGAGCGCCGTTCGTCTGGAAGGGATGGGGGCGGATGTCCTGATCATGTCCTGTAATACAGCACATTATTTTTATCCGGAGATCCTGCCTTTTGTAATAATTCCTTTTTTAAATATGCTGGAAGAAACTGCGGACGCGGCGGCAAAAATGGGAATTCAGAAAGCAGGGCTTCTGGCGACAGATGGCACCATACAGTCCAAAGTTTATGAAAAAGCATTTCAAAAATATAAGATCCCGCTGGAGCTTCCGACAGCAGAGGAACAGAAGGCAGTTATGGAACTGATCTATGACGGGGTAAAAGCGGGAAATGACCGGTTGGA
Organism: uncultured Blautia sp.; assembly: GCA_963927715.1. Taxonomy (GTDB): domain Bacteria; phylum Bacillota; class Clostridia; order Lachnospirales; family Lachnospiraceae; genus Blautia_A. The sequence continues at coordinate 839,072 of CAWVBU010000003.1, forward strand.
TACCGGCAGATTTGAACAGGTAATGGAACGTCTTTTGCGGCGTGGCGCGCAGGTATTGATTCTGGGGTGTACAGAACTGCCAGTGGCGTTTGAACAGTGGAAATTTAATCAGCCGGCGCTGGATCCGACGCTGGTTCTCGCATCCAGGGCGGTACAGCATCTGGGCGTTCCGGTAAAAGATGGGATGAAGTATTAGGAGGGTACATTTTGTTAAGTAAAATTGTGAAAAACATTACTCCGTCGGCAACCTGTGAGTTAGAAGGCGTAGTGGCTGACATGGAGAATGCAGGAATTGATGTAATCGAGCTGAATGCAGGAGAACCGGATCTGGCGACACCGGACAATATTATAGACGCATGCGTGAAGGCCATGAAAGAAGGAAAAACGAAATACGTAAACGTTCCGGGAATTGCCCAGCTGCGCGAGGCAATCTGCAGAAAACTGAAAAGAGATAATGACGTAGAATATCAGCCGTCTCAGATCTGTGTATCCACAGGCGCGAAACAGGCATTGAACAATGCGGTGAGAGCGGTAACAAACCCGGGTGACGAGGTAATTATTCCCATGCCGGGCTGGGTGAGCTATGTGGAGATTGTGAAACTGGTAGGAGGAATTCCGGTCTGTGTAGACTGCAAAGAAGATTATCAGCTGGATCTGGAAGCGATTGAGAAAGCGGTTACACCTAAGACAGCAGCGATTATTATCAATACGCCGAACAATCCTACGGGAGCTGTGTACAGCAGAGAATCTTTGGAAAAACTGGCGGAACTGGCAGTCCAGAATGACTTTTATATTATCTCGGATGAGGTTTATGAAAAGCTGATTTACGGAGACAGCAGGCATGAATGTGTGGCCTCCTTTTCCCAAGAAGCTTATGAACATACGATTATTATCAACGGAATGTCAAAAGCCTATTGTATGACCGGCTGGAGAATCGGTTATTCGGCGGCGCCAGCAGAGATCGCGTCGGGAATCAGTGCGATCCAGGGGCATACCACATCCAACAGTACTACCTTTGTACAGTGGGCGGCGATTGAGGCGTTGGATCATAACGATGCTACCATTGCGGAGATGGTGAAAGAGTTCTCCAGACGGCGGGATTATACCTATCAGAGACTGACGGAGATGGAAGGAATCAAATGCAATAACGTGGAAGGCGCGTTCTATCTTCTGCCGGATGTCAGCTATTATTTCGGCAAGAGCAACGCAGAGAGAACGATAAAAGACTCCTTTGATTTCTGTGATTATATTCTCAAGGAAGCTCGTGTGGCAATTGTGCCGGGAGCGGCGTTCATGGCTCCGGATATGGTACGTATCGCTTATACGAATTCTATGGAAAAGATCCGGGAAGGCATGGACCGGATAGAGGCGGCATTGGGACAGCTGAAATAATAAAGGAAAGAAAAAGAAACAGGAGCATATAGAGCTGCTGAAAAAGGTCGGTATTTCGCTTTTGAGCGGATGAAAAAGAAGGGGGGAAAGAAGCAAATTCCAGGAAAAGCGGAGTGCCGGCAGCTCACGATACAGGAGAGGAGGAGATGCGAAAAACAAGAAATAAAAAGAGTGTAAGAAGTGCCTGGAGTTTTGGGTTTCCCACGCACTTTGCCTTACACTCTCCTGGAATTATAGAATCAGCAATGATTACCATTTTAATTTCAGTTCAGAATAAAACAGTTGGCCCTGTAGATTCTGAAGATGTGAATTTGAATAGAAAGACTGTATGATAGTTGCAATCTTCCATTCAGAAAACATCTGCTTTATGCAGATATTATATTTTGACCTATGGTCTCACTACTAAGACTATACTTTTATTTTAAAGAGTTTTTGGGAGTTTGTATAGTGAAAAAAGTGCATATTTAATATTAAAAAATTGAATTATTGAAATAGGATGTATTAGATTTGTATATAGTACATTTTTATAACGTGAAAATGATAAGGAGGGCGGGGAAATATGACAAATGAAAAATTAACCCTGAAAGATTATGTCAAAGCGTTAGGCCCAGGAGCTATTATGTCTGCGGCTATTATTGGTCCGGGAACGGTAACTACAGCTTCACAACAGGGGGCTTTATATGGATATACATCTCTTTGGGTGATTCTTGCAGCCTGTTTAATTGCTTATTTCTTTCAAGAGCCAGCCATGCGTATTGCGATTGGGTGTAAAGAGACCGTTATGGTAGGGGTCCGGGAACATTTGAGTTCCGGTGTGGCGAAATTTTTATGGATTGTGATTTTTGTAGGAAGTATTGCATTCCAGGCGGGCAATTTGACGGGTGCGGCGATGGCATTAGAATTTTTTGTTCCCAGCATTTCTACGTTAACATGGTCTGTAATTATGTCTGTTTTGGCCTTTATTGTCGTGATGATGAACCGTTATAAACTGATTGAGAACATTAATCAGATTTTAGTTATTCTGATGGTGCTTGCGTTCGTATTAACAGCGTTTACTTCAGGTCCTGATCTCGGTGATATGGTAACAGAAGGATTTTCCTTCCATATTCCCGGCGGAAATGCGGTTCTGGCAGTTTCTCTGTTGGCAACAACGGTAACACCGAATCTGGTATTGGGGTATTCTTCGTTTTTGAGACAAAAATATGAGGATTCTCCTAATCCCAATAGAGATATTAAACTTGCAAAAGCAGATCTTGGCTTAAATATGTTTGTAACATTTTTGATTACTGGATCCATTGTAGTTTGTTCCGCTGCCGTAATTCATCCTACAGGGAGAGAGATTACTTCAGCAGCGGATATGGCGGCTCAGTTAGTTCCTTTATTGGGAAGATTTGCGGGAATCTTATTTTCTCTGGGACTTTTTGCAGCAGCAATTTCCTCTGTATTATATCAGATCTCTATTCATCAGAGTCTGTTTCCAACGGCTTTCAAAATGGATGAAGATCCGAGAGCCAAACATAATGTTATCATTCTTTTAGCAGTTGTTGTTATTCCGTTGCTTATCATTGCGTTATCAGGAAGTTCACCGGTTCAGCTGATTATTACAGCACAGGCACTGAATGGAATCGCGCTTCCGATGGTTTGTGTTATTTGTTGGATCCTTTGCAATAAGAAAAAGCTTTTGGGTGATTATGCAAATAATCTCCGTCAGAATATTTTGATGGGAGTTGTCACTGCATTTACAACACTTTTTGCGGTGAATGCGTTGGTAAGCGTTGCCAAAAATATTATCTCTATGCTTTAATTGAAGGAGGATATGCGAATGAAAGAAAAACTGTTGAACTGTGTAAAGGCAAACGAAGAACAAATGATTCAGCTGTTGTCGGATATGGTGAAAATTCCCAGTGTCAGCGGTAATGAGAAAGCACTGGCAGAATTTGTGAATGATTACTGCAAAAATCTCGGTTTTGACAGTGAAATCGACCGGCATGGAAATGTTCTTGCTATAGCCAGAGGAAAAAGGCCGGGAAAAAGAATTGCTTTCAACAGTCATCTGGATACAGTAGCTGTGGGTGATGGATGGGATGAGGATCCTTTTAGCGGAAAGGTAGAAAATGGGAAATTATGGGGCCGTGGCAGCACAGATTGCAAGGCTGCGATTGCAGCTTCCATTATGGTTGCAAAATCTATGATGGACGCAGAAATTGATTTCGCAGGAGAAATCGCTCTGATGTATCCGGTAGATGAGGAAGTACAGGATATCAGCAGAAAAGGTACCCTGAAAATGCTAAAAGATGGATTCACAGCGGATATGTGCGTGAATGGTGAGGATACAGATCTGAGAGTCTGCCTGGTTTGTGAAGGAATGCTGGAGATCAAAGTGACTACTTTTGGTGTAGGGGCACATGGAGCGACTCCTTACAAAGGAGTAAATGCTATTGGTCATATGTGCAAACTATATAATGAAATTCAAAAGATCGTGCCAGGAACAAATAAATATGCAGGAAGCGGCTCGATCAATCCAGGTGTAATCTGTGGTGGGGAACGTTCCAGTGTAGTGCCGGATCGCTGTGAAATGAAAGTTTCCAGATTTACAGTTCCGGGAGAGAATGGAGAGTTATTTGTAGGACAGGTCAATGAGATTATTGATCGGCTGAAGAAAGAAGATCCTACTTTTGATGCTAAAGTAGAGTTGACTTATGATTCGAATCCATCGATTGTTGCGGAAGATGCAGAGATTGTAAAGGCAGTGGTAAAAGCACATGAGCAGATCGGAAAAGACTGTCCGCTCTGTGGAACTCCTCAGCATGATGACGCGGACTTTCTGACGAATTACAGTCATATTCCGACAGTAATCTACGGACCAGGGACAGGACTTTTGGCACATATGCCAAATGAGTATGTTCTCTTAGATGAAGTGAAAGAAGCTTGTGCAGTATATGCGTTGACTTGCCTGGAAGTATTGAAATAGAGGTGAGAACTATGTTAATCGGCGGTTTTTATCATATTGATATTGATTTGATGAAGAGCGAACCGAAAAAGGAACAGTTTTTCCTGCAGTGTGATCAGCAGGATCAGTATAAACGCAAAATTTACACGAACAACGGAAGAACGGCCACTGTATATGCGCTTCAAAACGGGATAAAACCGGGAAAAGGTGACGTCATTCTGATGCCGGATTATCTGTGCATTTCCGTTATCAATTCTCTGGAGGTAACAGAGGCAGAATTTCGATTTTATCATGTCCGTGCAGATTTAACGATTGATCTGGAAGATCTGGAAAACAAGCTGGATGATAAAGTAAAGATCCTGTATGTGATTCACTATTTTGGCATTCCACAGCCGTTCAAGGCTGTGGAAGCTATTCGGAAATTTAGAGACCAGTATGGCTTCCGGATCATAGAAGATCTGACACAGACGTTATATTCCAGAGATGCGGACCGGATGGGATTTGGAGATTATCTGGTATCCAGCACCAGAAAATGGCTTCCTGTGACGGATGGAGGACTTCTGGCGGTTCGCGATGGGGTTCCGCTTGATGAGATAATCATGGAAGAAGGATATGATGAAGCAGTTTATCGACAACTGTTGATTTCCATTGCGCGTGACCAGATGCAGATGGCAGGAGATGAAAAAGAGACCATTCAGGAGTATCTTCAGTTGGAAAAAGCAGCGAATGCAGCAAGATATTTTAATTTTACTCCAAAGAAAATGACAGAGGCAACCAGGAGGGTATTGTTTCAGTATAATCATTCCTTATCCATGAAAAAACGCCGGGAGAACTACATGACTTTATACCACGAACTGGAAGAGGTTCCCGGACTTGGCAATCCGGTAGGTCCGATGGATGCAGATGGAAATTATGTTCCTTTTGGATTTGTTGTATTGGTGGAGAACAGAGACGAATTTTATTGGTATCTGGCAGAACATGGAATTATCGGAGAGATTCAGTGGGTGCTTCCGACAGAGTACTATGAACCGGGAAAAGCGGCACAGTATTTGTCTGCGCATAATTTGATGCTGTCCTGTGATCAGCGTTATGGAGAAAAGGAAATGAAATATGTAGCAGGAGTGATTAAAGAGTATTTCAGGAGGTAAGCGAATGGGAAAAGAAATATTAGAGGGCTGTAAAGTTTTACTCCATACCTGTGGTGCTGTAAAACCGGAAGAAAAAGTCCTGGTAATCACTGACGATACCAGCAAAGAGATCGGCGAAGCGATGTATGTCTGCGCAGCAGAGTATACAGACGCTACATTAATCTGTACGAAGGACCGCACTACTCATGGAGAAGCACCTACAGCGTGTGTAGCGGCTGCCATGGCTGAAGCAGATGTGATTTTTTCCGCGACAACATTTTCTTTATATAATACAGACGCGAGAATCGATGCCTGTCAAAAAGGTGCACGCTTCATTAATATGGCAGATTACAGCTTGGATATGCTGAAACAGGGATGTCTGTTCACAGATTGGGATCAAATTCGGAAAATCGTAGACGAGACAGCAAAAAAAATTGTCGGAAAAGAGCTGCGAATTACCAGCCCTGCAGGAACCGACTTCTGGACATCTATAGAAGGACGTCATGCAGATGTAGGATATGGAACTTCTGTGAATAAAGGAGAGGCTTCTTCTCCGCCGGATGCAGAGTGTGCTGTGGGACCAGCGGATGATTCGGCAAAAGGGATTCTGGTGATTGACGGAAGCATACCGCTTCCGGGGCTTGGAATTATCAAAGAACCAATCCGCCTGACAGTGGAAAAGGGATATATCACAAAAATAGAGGGAGGAAAAGAAGCAGATATTTTAAAAGAGTCTCTGGCCGCGTTCAATGATCCGAGAGTCTATCTGGCTGCGGAAGTGGGGTTTGGACTGAATCCAGCAGCGTCTTTAAGCGGAAGAATGCTGGAAGATGAGGGCGTGTACGGTACCATGCACATTGGGATCGGCAATAACCTGGCTTATGGTGGAAACTGTAATACACCCATTCATATTGATCTGATCATGAAACAACCGACCTGTATTGTAGATGACCACTATGTATATAAAGATGGCGTGCTGGTATAAGTGATAAATCGGGTGAGGAGGGCTGTCTGGCTTTATGCCGGATGGCCTTTTTCAAAAATAAAGTTTCAAGGCAAAGCGATGATTTCAATACGAAAAGAGAGTATTTTTGAGAAATAAGGAAATCTGTATAATGGAGGTGCGAGTATGTATGGGTGGCGAGGAAAAATAGGAATTATCATTCCATCGGCAAATACCACTATGGAACCGGAATTAAATCAAATGGCACCCAAAGGAGTTAGTATACATTGCAGTCGGATGTTTGCGATGGGATGCAGCACGGAAGATCTGAAACGACAGGATGAGGATGTGGAGCGATGTGCCAGGCTTTTGGGGTCAGCAGATATGGATGTGGTGATTTACGGCTGTACCAGCGGAAGTTTTGTAAATGGACTGGAATGGGAGAAAAAACTTCAGGAAGAAATTGCCAGAGAAGCAAACTGTAAAAGTATTACTACAACGTGGGCAGTGCTGAGTGCTTTGGAGGTCTATGGGAAAAAGAAACTTGCGTTGGTGAATCCTTATAACGATGAAGTAAGTGAAATCGAACATCGTTTTTTTACGGAACAGGGATTTTCCATTACAGGAGGACAGCATCTTGGATTTGATCAAGGTGCAGATATTCGAAGCCAGACACCAGAGCAGGTGTATCAGCTGGCCAAAAAAGCAGTAAGTGAGAATGCAGAAATACTATTTATCAGTTGTACCAATTTCCGTACGATAGAAATACTGGAGATGCTGGAACGGGATCTGGGAATACCAGTAGTTTCCAGCAATCAGGCCAGTCTGTGGGCAGCATTGCGGGCAATTGGAGTGAAAACTGAAATAGAAGGATATGGTTCTTTATTTCATTATCTATAAGTCGAAAATAATAGAACTTTTCTGAATCGGTCAGATGTCTTCTGGCCGATTCATATTTTACAAAGATTTTAGGGCTTTTTAATAGTTGTTCCGCTTTTTCTATGTTAAAATAGAAATAATTCAAATGGCGATTCTGCCAAAAGACGCGGCAATTCTGCCGCGGGATTACCCATGAAAAACAACAATATACGGATAGAATACACTGGCTGTACCGGGGGAGAAGTATAGCTGTGAGGGGGTTTTTCGCTTTTTCTGGACTTTACGGGGCGTGTCAGCATGTTCTATAATGAAAGGAGAACGCAGCATGAAAAGAAAAAGCTTAAAAGACCTGACACTTCTGAATCGTTTCCTGTTCGCGGAGACGATGGAGGATCCGGAAGTCATGCAGATTATTCTGGAGACTATTCTGGGTCAGGAGATTCCGCTGAAGCGTGTGCCCCAGACAGAGAAGGAACAGAAAAGATCTCCGCAGTTTCGGCACATCCGGCTGGATGTGTGGGCACAAGATGAAGCAGATCGGGTCTATGATACAGAGGTACAGGTACGAAATACCGGGAATCTGCCAAAGAGAAGCCGGTTTTACCAGTCTCTCATTGACGGAAGGCTATTGGAGCCGGGAATCGTGGATTTTAATGTGCTGAATGATGTCATGATTATCTTGATCGGGCCTTTCGACTTGTTTGGCGCCGGCAGATACCGGTATACTCTCCGGATGGCCTGTGAGGAAGAGCCTGGGTTATGGCTGTATGACGGAGCGGTACGGATTTTTCTGAATACCCATGGGAAAGATCCGGAGCATATCCGTCCAGAGCTGGCGGAATTGCTGTATTACATGGAGCATACCAATGAAGTATCAGAAGAAGAGATCGAGAGCCTAAATGTCAGGAAGCTGCGGGAAAAAGTGGAAGCAATCAAAGCCAACGAGGAAGTAGGTGTGAGATATATGCAGGAATGGGAAGAGAGAGAATTGGAGAAAATTGATGCCAGGAATGAAGGTAGGAAGGAGTTACTAAAAGAATTGATCCAAAAGAAACTGGCGAAAAACCAGACAGTGGAGAAGATTGCGGAAGACTTGGAGGAAGATTTTGAAACTGTGCAGAGATTTGTAGAAGAAATGAAGAAACAGTAAAAAAATTCCAAAAGGTCTGGAAGAAAACAGTAAGAACGCCGGTGCCAGGAAGCTGCGGGAAAAAGGCATAAACTCCGCTTTTTTTTCATACTATGACTTGAAAAAGATTGGGGAATCCCGTATAACTAAGAGTAGATACTGAAAAAATGAACTGCACTGAGAGGAGGAGTCAGTATGGAACAAAATCTGGATAATAAATATATCACGTTTACCATTGGAAAGCAGAAGCGGATTGCGCTTATTGCCCATGACGGAAAAAAGGAAGAAATGATTCAGTGGTGTGAAGAGAATAAAGAGATTCTGCAGCGCCATTTCCTGTGTGGAACGGGAACCACGGCACGGTTGATCAGTGAGCGTACGGGGCTGCCGGTGAAGGGATACAACAGCGGTCCTCTGGGCGGCGACCAGCAGATTGGCGCTAAAATTGTCGAGGGCGGCATTGATTTTGTGATTTTCTTTTCCGACCCTCTGGAAGCACAGCCGCATGATCCGGACGTAAAAGCGTTGCTGCGAATTGCGCAGGTTTACGATATTCCCATTGCGAATAACAAAGCCACGGCGGATTTTATGGTTACTTCGAAATATATGGATACCGAGTATCAGCACGAAGTGCTGAATTTCAGACAAAGTATCGCAAACCGCGTGGAAGCAATGAAATAAAGCGGACGGAGAAGACAGAATGGAGAAAAGAGAACTTTTAAGCAGGTTGGATCACACGCTTCTGAAACAGACGGCCACCTGGGAGGAGATCCGTATCATCTGTGATGAAGGAATCGAATATCAGACCGCTTCTGTGTGTATTCCGCCTTGTTATGTGAAGCGCGCGAAAGAATATGGAAAAGACCGTCTGGCTGTCTGTACCGTAATCGGGTTTCCCAATGGAAACACGACTACAGAGGCAAAAGTATGTGAGGCATCAGAAGCTCTGGAAAACGGAGCTGACGAAATTGATATGGTGATTAACCTGGGAATGGTCAAAGAAGGAAACTTTCAGGGGGTTTATGAGGAGATCTGCCGTCTGCGGCAGGTCAGTCAGGGAAAAATCCTGAAAGTAATCATCGAGACCTGCCTGCTGAATCAGGTGGAGAAGATTCGTCTTTGTCAGGTAGTGACGGAGGCAGGGGCGGATTATATAAAAACTTCCACCGGTTTTGCAGGGGGCGGAGCCACTTTTGAGGATGTGCATCTGCTGCGCAGATATGTGGGGGAACAGATAAAAGTCAAAGCGGCGGGAGGAATCTCCACAGTGGCTGACGCAGAAGAATTTATCAGACTGGGTGCGGATCGGCTGGGAACCAGCCGTCTGATCCATCTTTTGCGAAAATAATCAGACGGCAGGTTTTTTGAAGATTACCAGGTGGAGCATCTGTGAAAGCGGATGCAGGGGAAAAAGAAATTCAGTTTATGTCTGTCCGGAGCATAAAGTCTCTTCGGTAGCGGGCAAACAGGCGGAGAGTTTCCCGCCGGGAGGGAAGGAGGTGCCCGTCCCAGGAAGCAGCCGGCATAATTCCCAGCAGAGAATTGGTGAGAAAAATTTCATCAAATTCCGGGATTTGTTCCGGATAGATTTCGGTTTCCAGAACCGGGTAATGATTCATTAAATAACCGCGAATGATTCCGGGCAGGAGTCCGCATTTGACGGCAGGCGTGTAAAGCCTGCCGTTTTTAATGAAAAAAAGATTGGAGGTGGCACCTTCACAGATTTGTCCTTTTGTGTTTAAAAAGACCGGCTCGTCAAAGCCCTGTGTCCGGGCTCTGCGTTTTTCCAGAATGTTTATTCCGTAATTTCCGGTCTTATGATAAGTCAAAGGGGAGGTTTCGTTCCGGCGTACAGCACTGGTCTGCAGATGGAAGCCTCTTTGATAGTGTTCCGGGCGATACAGATTTTCTCTGACTGAGAATATCCGATTTTTTTCGGAAACTGCAATCTTCAATACGCCGCGGGAATCGTGGCAGCGGGATGCTTCTTTTTTCAGGGTTTCCAGAGTGAGGGGATCAGAGTCTGGCGGCTGAATCTGCAGTTCGTTCAGGGAATGGGCCAGCCGCCGCAGATGCTCTTTGGGAAAGACCAAAGTCCCCTGTTCTATGGCCAGGGTTTCGAAAACCATCAGACCGAAATAGAATCCATCGTCAGGAATCAAAGGCGTGTGCATGGCAATCTCCTTTCTCCTCCCGGAGTGCCTCCAGAAGGGCATGTGCTTTTTGCAGGGTTTCTTCGTATTCGAATTCCAGATCGGATTCACAGGTGATTCCGCCGCCGACTCCCAGGGTGTAGACTCCATTTTGGCGGACGGCGGTGCGGATGACGATGTTCAAATCACAGGAGCCGTCTAAGGAAAGGTAGCCAATGGATCCTGTGTAAAGTCCCCGGCGATCATGTTCCAGCTCATCGATGATTTCCATAGCCCGGATTTTTGGCGCTCCGGTGATAGATCCGCCGGGAAAAGCAGCCCGGATCAGATCCATGGGGCCGCACTCCTTTCGCAGCTGTCCTTCAATCGTGGATACCAGGTGAAAAACTGTGGCGTAAGACTCAATGGAAAAGTTTTCTGTAACTTTGACACTGCCGGGGCGGCAGACGCGGTTCAGGTCATTCCGTTCCAGGTCTACGATCATCAGTAGTTCGCTGCGGTCTTTTTGGGAAGATAAAAGTTCTGCGCAAAGAAGCGCATCCTCTTCAGGGCTGGAACCCCGCCTGCGTGTTCCTTTAATGGGGCGTGTCTGTACCCGGCCGTCCCGCAGCAGCAGAAAGCGTTCCGGGGAAGCGCTCAGGATTTGGAATGTGCCGCAGTCAAAATAACTGGAGAAGGGGGCGGGATTGTGGGTGCGCAGGTAGGTATACGCCTGCCAGGGATCGATTTCGCCTGGGATCTGCAGCTGCTGGGTCATGTTTGCGATATAGACGTCTCCCTGACGGATATAGGAAATCATAGTATCGATGGCCTGCAGATAGTCTTGTTTTTGAAAGTTTGGACAAAAAGAAGCGAGCTGTTCCTGCTTTTTGGGACTCGGTGTCCGGGGGCAGAGGCGGATTTTTTCGAGAATCCGTTCCATGGACAGCCGGGGGGCTTCTTTTTCTCCCCGTGCAGTCAGCCAGAGTGTTTTTTCTTTCTGATCTTCGATCAGATAATTGTCATAGAAAGTGAACTGTGCCTCCGGCATGGCAATTTTTTTTGGATGGCGGCTTTTTATCTGCTCGAATTTTCTGCCGTAATCATAGGTCAGATAACCCACAGCACCGGCGATCAAAGGCAGATGCGAAGGATTGTCTTCTGCCTGTTCTTTGAGATACCGGGACAGACAGGTTTCAAAGCTTTCAGACTGGCGGATGCCGTTGCGAAAACAGATACCGTCTTCTTCAGAGAAAGTGAGGTAAGGATTCAGGCAGAGGATGGAATAACGTCCCAATTCATTCTCCAGGGAGGAATCCAGAAAAGCGGTCTGCGAATGTCCCTGAAACAGAGGGAACAGATCGGAAAGTTTTTTATAAAAGGGTAGTTTTCGGAATATGGTTTTCATGATGGTTTCTCCATTCTTCACATAGATTGATATAATTTTCCAACAGTTCATGTCCGTATTCTGTCAGTACGGCTTCCGGATGAAACTGGACACCGTAGACGGGTAAAGTTTTGTGGCTCAAAGCCATGACTGCGCCATCGTCAGAATGAGCGTCAATCTGCAGTTCGCCGGGAAAATTCTTTTCACTGACCACCAGAGAATGGTAGCGGGTGACCAGAAACTGCCGGGGAAGTCCGCGAAACAGTCCGGTCTGCCGATTTTCCAGAAAGGTTACTTTTCCGTGCATGGGGCGGTGCCCCTTTTGGATCCTGGCGTTCCAGGCATGGCCAATGATCTGATGTCCCAGGCAGACTCCGAGGATGGGGATTTTTCCTGACAGTTCCCGAAGAATGTCCAGGCATTGGCCGCATTCATCGGGATTTTTCGGACCGGGAGACAGGATCAGGCCGTCCAGCTGTCTGTCTTTCTCCAGACGCAGCAGGAGGGGGATGTCCACCTGGTCGTTGCGCATCAGATGAATTTCCTGGCCAAGTTCCTGGAAGTAGGAAGCCAGATTGTAGACAAAAGAATCATAATTGTCGATCATGATATACATAAGAAACTCCCTTCCGGGTGTGTGAAAGCAGGAAATAAAAAAGCCGAAAAAACATCCCTGCGTTTGCACGCCTGGAAATTTTTTCGGCAGTCTTCCGTCTCGATAGAAATCGGGCACACCCTGTTCAGTTTTCTGATACAATAGTTATATTTTTAACTATCATACCATAATCAAAAGTTTTCGTCTATAATAATTTTTAGATACGGGAGAGAACCTGCCGGAACAGGTCCGTATCTTTTGGAAAACAGAAAGTACAAACAGATGTGGATAATAAGGTAAAATAAATTGCCTGAGGGAGGAGAAGATCAGATGATACATGAGAAAATTCAGATACAGGTGCCGGGTAGTGCGTGTTCCGGGTGGCTTTATACTTATCTGTGGGATAATTCCATAGAATTGGAGGATGGGCGGCTGCGTCCTCTGGTTCTTCTGTGTCCGGGAGGAGGCTATGAGATGACTTCCGACCGGGAAGCAGAAGCCATGGCGCTGAAATTCATGACGATGGGATGTCACGCAGCGGTTTTGCGTTACAGTGTGGCGCCGGCCCGCTATCCGGAAGCTTTGCTGCAGCTGGCACAGTCCGTGCGGCTGATCCGGCAGCATGCAAAAGAGTGGTACGTAATGGAGGATGCCATTGTGGTTCAGGGATCTTCTGCCGGCGGTCATCTGGCAGGATGCCTGGGTGTTTTCTGGGATCGGGAATTCCTCTGGGGACGGTTGGGCTGTACCAGAGAAGAGATCCGGCCGGATCGGCTTATTCTCAGCTATCCGGTGATCAGTGCCGGGGAATGTGCCCATGCCGGGAGTTTTCATAATCTTCTGGGCGAAGCATATGAGAATCAAAAAGAAGAATTGTCCCTGGAAAATCATGTCAGTGCCAATACGCCGCCCACATTTTTGTGGCATACGGATACCGATCAGTCTGTTTCTGCCGACAATTCCATTCTTTTTGTGCAGGCACTTCGCCGGCACGGGGTTCCGGTGGAATTTCACCTGTACGGTATCGGGGTGCACGGTATGGGAACTGCCGGTCCGCTGACCAGAGACAAAAGCGGAGGCGGTGTGCAGAAAGAATGTGAGAACTGGATGGATTTGGCGGCAAACTGGCTGCACTGGCAGTGGGAGTTTTAAAAAATGTAAATTTTAGTGGAGCGCAGTCAGACTTTGTTGTATAATCGAAAAAGGAATGATAGGGGAGAAGACGTCTGATGATACAATATGCAAGTGTCCATGAACAGGGGAAACGGCCTTATCAGGAAGACTTTCTCGGAGTATTCTGCCAGGATGACTGCGGCGTGTTTGTTTTGGCGGATGGTCTGGGCGGCCATGGCCAGGGCGATGTGGCATCGGAGTGCGCGGTGCGTTATGCGGTGGAGCAGTATGTGCCTGGATGCGAGACAACGGAATATTTTCGGCGGGTTTTTGTCGAGGGAAACGAGCGGCTGCTTCGTTTTCAGGAAGAGCAGCAGAATGTCCGGGCGGCAAGAACTACCCTCGTCTGCGCGGTTCTGCAGGAAGGGATCCTGAGTGCTGCCTATATCGGAGACAGCCGGCTGTATTATTTTCGACAGGGACAGCTTTGTTATCAGACGCTGGACCACAGCGTTCCCCAGATGCTGGCGGCAGCCGGAGAGATTCGGCCGGAAGAAATACGGAAACATCCGGACCGGAACCGGCTTTTGCGTGTGATGGGAGACCGGGAGCGGGAAATCCGATACCAGGAAATTCCACCGCAGATCCTTCAGTCCGGAGACCGGCTGCTTCTGTGCAGCGATGGTTTCTGGGAATATGTTCTGGAGGAAGAAATGCAAAAAGATCTCGCCAAAGCCAGAGATGTCAGTGACTGGCTGGCGAGAATGAAGAGAAAAATTCGAAGAAGAGGCTTGTTTGAAAAGCAGGATAACTACTCTGCGCTCGGAATCTGGCTGGAATAGAAAGGGAAAGATCTCCCTGAATAGCCGCGGAATATGCGGCAGGAGTAAGGAAAATATGGAAAGGAAAGAAAAAGGATAAAAAGATGGCAGATTGGGAGAAACGATGTCCTGGGTGTATGAAGACGGTGAGCAGTCTGAATGTGCCCTGTCCTCATTGTGGGTTTGACAGAGAAAAATATGAGAAGACGAGAAATTCCAGAACACTTCCGCCTGGAACGGTTCTGGATCATCAATATGTTCTTGGAAAGGTAATCGGGGAAGGCGGCTTTGGAATTACTTACCTGGCCTGGTGGCAGAAATTGGAAGTTCCTGTGGCGATTAAGGAGTATTTTCCCGCCGGCCTTGCCACACGGAATACTTTGGCGGGAAATCATAACGTAATTGTGACCGGCGGAGAAAAGGAAATCCATTACTATGATTCCGGGCTTCGAAGCTTCCAGCAGGAGGCAAGGAACCTGGCGAAATTTCAGAATCTTCCCGGTGTGGTGCTGGTGACAGATCTGTTTTCGGAGAATAAGACGGCTTATCTGGTTATGGAGTATGTTCCGGGAATCGATATGAAGGAATATATCCGCTCCCGGGGCAATCGTCTGGATGAAAAGACGGTGCTGCGGCTGATGCGGCCGCTGATGGAATCCCTGGAGAAAGTCCATAAGGCGGGGATTATCCATCGGGATATCAGCCCGGATAATATTTTAATTACGCCCAATCAGGAAGTGAAACTGATTGATTTCGGAGCCGCCAGGATGGCGTCCCTGAATGATGAGAAGAGTATGACCATTTTGCTGAAGCATGGTTATGCGCCGGTGGAGCAGTATCAAAGCAATGGGAAACAGGGACCATGGACCGACGTCTATGCGCTCTCCGCTACCATTTACCGTATGATTTCCGGAAAAGTCCCCCAGGAATCTGTGGATCGTCTCACTCATGATAATGTGAAACCGTTAAGCATGCTGGCGAGAGAGGAACATTTCCAGGTTTCCAGACGCGTGTCGGATGTAATTCAGAAGGGATTGTCAGTTCAGGCAGCCCATCGTTACCGCAGCATGCAGGAGATGATCCGGGAACTGTATGGAGAATCTTCAACACAAACGGAACGGTTTGATCATTATTCGAAGGATCCGGTGGGCGGTTCCGCAGGCGGAAGAACCACGGGGAACGGTCGGACAGGGGGAACCACGCAGACGGGAAGCACGGTTGCGTGGGACCATCCGGGAAGCGGAACCGGCCGGACAGGTAATGGACCGGGCCGACCAGGCAGTACGCCGCCGCCTCAGCCGGCGAAAAGTCCTGCAGGACCGATTCTTGCAGTGCTGGCGGGACTGGCAGCAGTGGTGGCCATCCTGGGATTCGTGATTTTTATGAAAAGCAGCGATTCCTCTGAAAACCAGGGGGGAGAGGAAACCAGTACAGTGGCGGAGGAGACAACAGAAGAGGCTGCCGCCACGGCGACTCCTTCTCCGACGCCGGAACCGATTACAGCGAAGCTGGTAGATATCAATCAGGTGAATCTGGCAGATTATAATCAGGTTCGTGTGGCATCCGCCAATGCCAGTTCTGTGATTCAGCAGGATAACGGGGCAGTTAACAATCCGATCCTGATTTTTGACGAGAATATCGAAACCAACTGGCAGGAGGGAGTTACCGGCTCGGGAATCGGCGAGTGGGTACAGGCTCAGTTCAGTCAGGAAAGCCCGGTCAAATATCTTACCTTCAAGCTGGGCAACTGGAAGACGAACCGGTATTACTATGGAAACAACAAGCCGAGCAAGATGACGATTACCATGGGTGAATTCAGCCAGCAGATTCAGTTCCCGGATGAGTGGACAGAATTTTGCCTGGAGTTCAGCCGACCCTGTGAAGCAGACAGCCTGATGCTGACCATTGATGAGGTTTACCGGGGAACGAGCTGGGACGACACCTGTATTACGGATATGAGAATTTTTGCAGAGGAGTAAGACATGAGGCAGAAGAAAACCAACACACTGGCAGTGATTGTACTGTCGGTGATCGTTTTGATCCTGGCGGCTTTGCTGGTATATTCCGGTGTGCGTTATCAGAATATGACGCATCGGCTCCAGAGCAGTCAGGAGGAGCTGTATAAACTGCGCCAGGAAGCGGAAAAACAGGAAGAAGCGTCTCAGGAGGCACCGGAAGAAAGTGAGGAAGAACCTTCCGGGGAAGAGGAGGCACCGGAATCGTCCGCTGCGGATTCCACGCAGCAGGAAGAGACCTCCGCACAGACCTATGCCACGGTAATGGATATTCCTGCCGGGAAGAAAGTAAATAAAGAATCTGTGGACATGAACAATCTTCCGCAGTATTTTATGGCAAGTGAGATTCCGGATGACGTTTACCAGAGAATCAATGGAAAATCCTACCGTGAGAACCCGAACATCGGACTTGAGGATCTGCGGTATCTGAAAATGCTCCATTATAATTACGATCATCAGATCCAGGTGGGAGAAATGATTGTGAACGCGCAGCTGGCCGATGAAATCTGCAGCATTTTCATGGAACTGTTTCAGAATGAGTATGAAATATATTCTATGTATCTGGTGGATAATTACTGGGCTGGCGATGGAGACAGTACGGATTTTGCCTCGATCGATGTGAATAACACTTCCGCGTTTAATTACCGGGAACAGACCGGAGGCGGGTCGTTATCCAATCATGCCTATGGCTGTGCCATCGATATCAATCCTATGGAGAATCCCTATGTATGGTTTGATGGAGATACGCCTACCTGGTCCCATGACAATGCGGATCCTTACATCGACCGTACCACCGGTGCGGCTCATGTGATTACCCATGATGATCTGTGTTATCAGATTTTTGCCAAATATGGGTACAGCTGGGGCGGAGACTGGAGCAATCCCAAGGATTACCAGCATTTTGAGAAGAGACTGTACGGATAAAAAACAAGAAGACAACACAAAAGGACAAGCGAAAACCATAGAAGGGAAAACGCTTGTCCTTTTTGTATTTGGCCGGGAAAATTCCGGATTCAGTCTTCTTCCGTGAGATCCACGAAGATGGGTTCGTGCCCCAGAGCCGGGATCAGTTTTTCCATGAGATCTCTGGTGGTGATCTTCAGACTGGAAGTGTTGATACAGGGGTGAAAGCCAAAGGCTTCTTCCTGAAGAAGATCACGGTCAATGAGCAGCTGCACTTTGTTCTCCGGATCGAACATCAGTCCCATGACTGTGACGGAGCCGGGTGTCAGATTCAAAAGTTCTTCCAGGTATTCCGGCGCCGCGAAAGAGAGTCGGGCCGAATGAATTTGAGCGGAGAGCTGTTTGGTTTTGAAAACCTTTTTGCCAGGCATCAGAAGCAGGTAAAAGGCTGTTTTCTGGCGGTTGCACAGGAACAGGTTTTTGCAGATGTGAATTCCCAGTTTCTGGTCCGCGTTGTGGCAGTCATCCACGGTCATGGCCGCAGGATGGTCAATTCCGGTAAACGGGATTCCCTGCTGTTCCAGGAAATCATAACATTGGATTTCTTTTTCCAGGCGTCCCTGACAGTCCGGTCTGGAAGTGAACAGTTCCTGATCTGTTTTCACAGTTTCCATTTTCTTATTCCTCCGTTTTGTGATAATGATTTTTCAAAAGTTCGATTTCCCTTCCGTGTCCTTCCAGGTCGGTGGGAGTCTCCAGAATAAACGGGAGTCCCTGGAGGAGCGGATGATTTATCATGTCCGTGATTGCGGTAAGTCCGAGATAGCCCTCTCCGATCAATGCGTGGCGGTCTTTGTGGCTGCCGGGAGGATTCAGGCTGTCGTTCAGGTGGAAGGCTTTCAGTCGGTTCAGACCGAGGATCTGGTCGAATTCCTGGAGAACCTGATCCAGATGATCCCGGACATCGTATCCGGCATCCGAGAGATGACAGGAATCAAAACAGATTCCCACTTTCTCAGGCTCGTTTACCCGTTCCAGGATCATGGCAAGCTCTTCGAAAGATCTGCCCACTTCGGTTCCTTTTCCGGCCATGGTCTCCAGCAGTACCAGGGTCTGCTGCTGTGGTGTGAGTACCTGGTTGAGCAGGTCTGCGATTTTGGCGGCGGCTTCTTTTGCACCCTGTTTCAGATGGCTGCCAGGATGAAAATTATAATAATTTCCGGGAAGATATTCCATGATTTTCAGATCTTCCTGAAAAATCTGCAAAGCCAGTTCACAGACTTCCGGTTTGGTGGAGCAGGGATTTAAGGTATAGGGGGCGTGGGCTACAATGGGAGCAAAATGTTCCTCTTTCAGCAGCCGTCTCAATCCGGCCATATCCTCCTCATCCAGGGGCTTGGATTTGAATCCTCTGGGATTTCTGGTAAAAAACTGAAAGGTGTTCGCTCCGATTTTCAGTGCGTCCCTTCCCATATTGAGATATCCTTTCGCTGAGGAAAGGTGAGATCCGATGTATAACATGTCATGCAGTCCTTTCTTATTCGCAAGATGGCAATGCATTTATCATACAATGTCCGGGAGCGGAATGCAACGGATTTCGCGGTAAAAATCCTTTTGGAACCGGATTGAAGTGCCCGGCAGAATCTTTTATAATGAAGGTAACAAAAGCGAAAAGGAAGAAACAGGAGGAACATTATGGAAAAAACGGAGAGATCCTGTATTGACTGCGGAGTGAAAAACTGCAGTAAAATGGACAAAACATATCCGGACTTTTGCCTGACCACGCACATGGATCCTGAGGTACTTGAGGAAGCTATGGCCTGTTATCAGGAGGAAGAAGTACGTCAGGTGACAATTGCCGCGGCAGAAGTAGAGTACGAACACTACTGCCAGTACACTAGAATCGAGGAAATCATGGAATTTGCCCGCAAAATCGGGGCGAAAAAACTGGGGATCGCCACCTGTGTCGGGCTTTTGCGGGAAAGCCATATCCTGGCGGAAATTCTGCGGCGGCATGGGTTTGAAGTATACGGCATTGCCTGTAAGGCTGGCGTACAGAAGAAGACTTCTGTGGGGATTCCGGAGAAATGCAGTAAAATCGGCGAAAATATGTGCAATCCGATCCTGCAGGCAAAGATGCTGAACAAAGAGAAAACCGATCTGAATATCGTCGTGGGCCTGTGCGTCGGGCATGACAGCCTGTTTTATCGTTATTCCGATGCTTTGGTCACAACGGCGGTGACGAAGGATCGGGTATTGGGACACAATCCGGCAGCAGCACTGTACACCGCGGACTCTTATTACACCAGACTGAAGGAATAGAGCCAGCCGTTTTCTTTTCGTGAGAGTTCGGTTTTGATTGTGAAAGCTGGAATTGTTTCCAATAATTTCCAATAAAAAAAGACAGGAGGGATCTGTTATGGCAGTAGCAGGCGCAGTGATGGTTCCGCATCCGCCTCTGATTATACCGGAAGTGGGACGGGGACAGGAACGGGAAATTCAGGCGACGATTGACGCCTATCAGGAAGCGGCCCGCCAGCTTGCATCCTGGAAGCCGGAGACGGTGGTGGTGCTGTCGCCGCATACGGTGATGTACGCGGACTATTTTCATATTTCACCGGGAAAGAAAGCCAGGGGAGATTTCGGGAATTTCCGCGCGCCGCAGGTGAAATTGGAGGTAGAGTATGATACAGAGTTTGTCCAGCTCCTGACCCAGGAAGCGCAGGCCAGGGAACTTCCGGCGGGGACTCTGGGAGAGAGGGATCGACGTCTGGATCACGCTGCCATGATTCCCCCTCTGGTTTTTAAATCATTACGCAGCGGAGTATCGTGTGGTGCGGATTGGACTTTCTGGTCTTTCTTTTGCCAGGCATTATCAGCTGGGGCAGTGCATTCAGAAGACTGCGGAACTGCTGAACCGGAGGATTGCGGTGATAGGAAGCGGTGATCTTTCCCATAAGCTGAAGGAAGATGGCCCCTATGGATTTCAGCAGGAAGGTCCCGAGTATGATGAGAGGATCATGGAGGTAATGGGAGAGGCTGCGTTCGGACGTCTGTTGGATTTTCCGGAGGAATTCTGTGAAAAGGCGGCAGAGTGCGGGCATCGTTCTTTTGTGATTCTGGCAGGAACTCTGGATCGTCTGGAGGTGAAAGCCAGAAGGCTTTCTTATGAAGGAACTTTCGGCGTGGGTTACGGAGTCTGTCTTTATGAGACCGTCGGGAAAGATCCTGCCAGAGATTTTCTGCGTCAGCACGAAGAGAAGATCAAAAAGGAGGCTATGGAGAAACGAGAGAAAGAGGACTCTTATGTACGTCTGGCCCGCGCGGGCAGTGGAGTATTATGTACGTACAGGAGAATGCCTGCCGGTTCCGGAGAATCTGCCGGAGGAACTGAAGAAACGCAGGGCCGGTGTGTTTGTTTCCCTCAAAGAAGAAGGAAGACTGCGAGGATGTATTGGAACCATTCATCCGGCGCAGGAGAATATTGCCCGGGAAATTATTGAGAATGGCATCAGTGCCGCTTCGCGGGATCCCCGTTTTGATCCGGTCCAGCCGGAAGAATTAGACCGGCTGGTGTACAGTGTGGATGTTCTGGGAGAAACGGAAAAGATTTCCTCACCCGAACAGCTGGATGTGAAGCGTTACGGCGTGGTTGTCAGTAAGGGATTGAAAAGAGGGCTTCTGCTTCCCAATCTGGAAGGCGTGGATACGGTGGAAGAACAGATTGGGATTGCCAAAAGAAAGGCGGGGATTCCTGTGTGGGAAACCCATGTACAGCTGGAGCGTTTTGAGGTGGTGAGACATACATGACAGAAGAGACCAGGAGAAAGCAGAGGAATGTGTCAGACCGGGTGATTTGTCCGGTCTGTCCGCACCACTGTGTTTTAGGAAAAGGCCAGACTGGCCGCTGCCGTGCCCGAAAAAGAGAGACAGGGGAGGATCGTGAGCGTCAATTACGGGAAGGTGACAGCTCTGATGCTGGATCCCCATTGAGAAAAAACCTCTGCGGCGCTTTTATCCCGGAGGAAAAATCCTCTCGGTGGGAAGTTTTGGCTGCACTCTTTCCTGTCCTTTCTGCCAGAATTATGAGATTTCCATGGCAGGAGAGGAAGAACTGGATTTCCGGATAGTATCCTCTGAGGAACTGGCGGATCTTGCCTGGCAGTGTACGGGGGCAGGGAAATATCGGCGTGGCTTTTACTTATAATGAGCCGCTGGTTGGCTATGAATATGTCCGGGATACGGCACGTCTGGTACGGGAGCGGGGAATGAAGAACGTTCTGGTGACAAACGGCTGCGCGCAGCTGCCTGTTCTGGAGGAAATTTTGCCGTATATCGATGCCATGAATATTGATCTGAAAGGATTTTCGGAAGTATATTATCGGAAACTGGGCGGAGATCTGGAGACGGTGAAGAATAGATATACGTATAG
>CAWVBU010000004.1:0-69395 GCA_963927715.1 uncultured Blautia sp.
ACACTAGATCGCGTGTTTTAGCGTATTATAAACTTTTATCTTATAAATTATCCCTTATTATACACAAAAAATACCACAAATCTCTTTCCTTTAAGGACTTGTGGTATTTTTTCGTTAATGCCTCCATCATTCCAGATTCCGGAATTTTCTTCTCTAGATCCTTGCAATGGCCTCTCCCACCGTTCCCACATAAATCTTTTCGATCCCCTGGATTTTCTCCGTGGACTTTTGGCAGACCTTCGGCAGAATCACTTTCTGGAAGCCCAGCTTCTTCGCTTCCTGCACTCTCTGTTCCGCCATGCTCACCGCACGGACCTCTCCGCTCAGTCCCACTTCCCCGAACGCGATCAGGTGATCGTCAATCACCTGGTCCCGGTAACTGGAAGCAATGGCAAGACAGATTCCCAGATCCACCGCCGGTTCATTCATCTTAATTCCCCCCGCAATATTCACATACGCGTCACAGGAGGACAGAGGAAGCCCCACCCGTTTCTCCAGAACTGCCATCAGAAGATTCACTCGGTTAAAATCTGTACCGGCAGCCGTTCTACACTAGATCGCGTGTTTACTCTGGCAGACCAGTGCCTGAACCTCGATCAGAATGGGACGGGTTCCCTCCATCGAGCAGGCCACCACAGAGCCGGAGGATCCCTCCGGTTTTCCTTCCAGAAGAAATTCTGACGGATTCTTCACTTCCTGAAGACCGTTATTTCGCATTTCAAAGACTCCGATCTCATTGGTGGAGCCAAAACGGTTCTTCACCGCGCGCAAAATCCGATAGGTAGCGTGCCGGTCCCCCTCGAAATACAGAACCGTATCCACCATGTGCTCCAGAACCCTTGGTCCTGCCACATTTCCTTCTTTCGTCACATGGCCTACAATAAAAATCGTCACCCCGAGACCCTTTGCCAGCTGCATCAGAACATTGGTGGATTCCCGAACCTGGGAAACGCTGCCCGGCGCCGAAGAAATTTCCTCATCGTACATGGTCTGGATGGAATCAACAATCGCGACTTCCGGTTTTTTCCGCTCAATCAGTTCCCGGATATTCCCCAGATTTGTCTCACAGAGAAGCTGCAGGTGTTCATTGAAGTCGCCGATACGCAGAGCCCGCATCTTAATCTGACGCAGAGATTCTTCGCCGGAAATATACAAGACATCAATCCCCTGATCCGCCAGATGACGGCACATCTGCAGCAGAAGCGTAGATTTACCGATTCCCGGATCGCCTCCCACCAAAACCAGCGACCCCTGAACAATTCCTCCGCCCAGTACCCGGTCCAGTTCTTCGATTCTGCTGGATTTTCTGCTGTCTTCACTGAGACTGATCTCCCCCAGACTCATGGGCCTGGGAAGCTCTGCGCTCTTTCTGCTTCCTTTCCCCGCAGAAACCAAAGAGACGGTCTCTTCCACGAAGGTATTCCATTCCCTGCATCCGGGACACTGTCCCATCCATTTCGCCGACTCATAGCCGCAGTTCTGACAGAAATATACCGTTTTTTTGCTTTTCGCCATATTTTTCTCCTATCACACATGGAAGAGGGGCCACTGGTTCATGGCCCCTCCCGTTACTTTCCGCTGTCGTTTTCTACGGCAGATTTTCACAATTTCACAATCTTCACTGCCACCTGGAATGTGTTCTCCAATTCCACGCTGAAAGAAAGTTTTCCACCCAGATTCGTCTTCATCCGTCCGATGCTCTTGCCGTCCAGATAAATTTCGTATTCAGCATCCGCCTCCAGTTCTACGGTAATCTGCGCGTCTTCCTTGCCTTCCACAGCAAACTGCATTCCCCCGTTTTCCTGACTCAGGTCAAAAACTGTGGTTCCCGGAACCGATTCGTATACGAACATTTCATTCCGCTCCAGCTTCGTGATCTCGGAAAACGTCTTTACTTTATACATGTCACCCTGATGCTCATAATCCGAAATCTTGGATTTCGACGGCAGTTCATAGTTGCCAAAGCTGATCGTTCCATTGTCTTCTGTCCGTATCAATTCCTTCACTACTGACATTTTTTCTTGTCCTCCCTAAGACTCATCTCACGTTGTTTTTACAGATATTATATACTAAACTCAATGATTTTTCCAGCAATTCCGCAAATTTTTTCAATAATCTAATACACGGAATCCCGATTCTTCTTTCAGCGGAATCTTTTTCACATCGATATCCTCAATCTGAATATACAATGATCCATATAGCTTCTCCAGCAGGATCTCAATCTGCGAGGAAGTCCCCTGCACTTCCATCTCCACGTTTCCATCCCACAGGTTCCGCACCCATCCGGACACTCCGATATTGGAGGCAGCGCAGCTGGCGACAAAACGGAACCCGACGCCCTGCACTCTGCCTTTAAAAATCATATGTTTTCGTATTTTTTCACTCATCATCTTCCTGTGCCTTCGCCGTAAATCGAATTTCATTTTTTACCAGACGAACCTGCACGGTGTCTCCCGCCTGAATTCTGCCTTCCAAAATCTCATTCGCCATGGAATCCTCGATCTTCGTCTGGATCGCTCTGCGCAGAGGTCTCGCTCCATATTTACTGTCAAATCCTTCTTTCGCCAGATACTCTCGCACGGAATTTCCCACCTTCAGCTCAATGTTCATCTGCTCTTTGCAGCGTTTTTCCAGATTTTTCAGCAGAATCCCAACGATTTTCTTGATATGCTCACGATTCAGAGAGTGGAAAACAATAATCTCGTCGATTCGGTTCAGGAACTCCGGTTTGAACATCCTGCGGACTTCCTCCATCACCGAAGATTTCATTCTCTCATAATCCTGCTTCTCGTCTTCCTGCGCGCCGAAGCCCAGTTTCTTCGGCTCCACAATTGCCTGGGCACCTGCATTGGATGTCATAATGATGATGGTCTGTTTGAAATCAATCTTTCTTCCCTGGGCATCCGTGATATGTCCGTCATCCAAAACCTGCAGAAGGATATTGAAGACATCCGGATGGGCTTTCTCGATCTCATCAAACAGGATTACGCTGTACGGATTTCTCCGTACTTTTTCCGACAGCTGACCGCCTTCCTCATAGCCCACATAACCGGGCGGTGAGCCAATCAGTTTGGATACGCTGTGTTTCTCCATATACTCGGACATGTCCACACGAATCATCGCCTGCTCCGTACCGAACACCGCTTCCGCCAGAGCCTTGGACAGCTCGGTTTTTCCCACACCGGTGGGTCCCAGAAACAGGAAGGATCCAATGGGTCTCGCCGGATCCTTCAGACCCACCCGTCCCCTCTTTACGGCCTGTGCCACGGCTGCTACCGCTTCTTCCTGCCCGATCACCCGCTTATGGAGTTCTTTTTCCAGGCGGACCAGACGGCGGGATTCTTTTTCCGCCAGTTTTTTCACCGGAATCTTCGTCCATCCCGATACAATATCTGCCACCGAATCCTCGGTTACCACAGCTTTTTTTCTGCGGCTTCTGCGTCTGGACTTCTCCATCTCTGTTTCCGCCAGAGCGCGCTTTTCTTCCTGTTCTCTCTGTACCTCTCTGGCCCGCACCAGATCTCCGTTCTTCAGCGCCGTCTCCTTTTCCAGGGTCAGCTGCTGAATTTCTTTTTCCAGTTTTACCACATGTTCCGGCGCCTGATATCCGGCCAGCTGTACCTTTGAGGACGCTTCGTCGATAATATCAATGGCTTTGTCCGGCAGGAAGCGGTCATTGATATAGCGCACAGCCATCCTCACTGCCGCCTCAACTGCAGAGTCCTCAATCACAACGCCATGATGCTGCTCATAATAGGGACGCAGGCCTTTCAGAATCTCGATGGTCTCCTCCTCAGAGGGTTCTTCCACGGTCACCGGCTGGAATCTCCGCTCCAGAGCCGCGTCTTTCTCAATATGCTTGCGGTATTCTTCTATGGTGGTGGCTCCGATCAGCTGCAGTTCTCCCCGGGAAAGAGACGGTTTCAGAATATTGGAGGCATCCAGCGCTCCCTCGGCTCCGCCGGCTCCGATGATGGTATGAAGCTCATCAATAAACAGCAGAATCCCCTTGTGTTCCGTGACCTCCCGCACTACATTTTTGATCCGTTCCTCGAACTCGCCCCGGTATTTCGTCCCGGCAACCATGCTGGACAAATCCAGCACAACCAGCCGTTTCTCTTTCATGGAATCAGGAACCAGCCCCCACACAATTCTCTGAGCCAGCCCTTCCACAATCGCGGTTTTTCCCACACCCGGTTCTCCCACCAGGCAGGGATTGTTCTTCGTTCTGCGGCTTAAAATCTGCACCAGACGCGCGATCTCTTCTTCCCTTCCGACGACAGGATCCAGTTTCCCTTCTGCCGCCTGGCGGGTCAGATCCCGGCTGTACTGATCCAGGGTCGGCGTTGCCGCTGATTCCGGTCTCCGGGCAGTCATGAATTTCCCGCTCTGCAGTTCTTCCTGGGTATAATTTTTATCTGCCCCGGTGGCTGACAAAAGCGTCAGCAGCATTTTCTGAATGTTGACTCCCATGGTGTAGAGCAGACGCGTGGCGACACATTCCGTGTCTTTCAGCATTGCCATCAGCAGATGTTCCGTTCCCACTCTGTCCGCTCCCAGAGCCATCGCTTCATTTTCGCTGTTTGTCATCAGCTTCTTGGACCTGGGGGTATAATCCGGTTTCAGTTCTGTGCATACGTTGGAGGGAGGCGCAATCAGTTTTCCGATGAGTTCCTCCAGACGACCGGTCTCCACACCGAATTCTTCCAGAATCATCTGGGCTGTGGAATTTTTGACTCTGCACAATGCCAGCAGAATATGCTCCGTTCCCACATAGTTGTTGTTCAGATCTTTGGCGACATGTATCGAATAGCGCAGAGCGGCTTTGGCCTGCTCTGTATAATTCTCAAAATTATTTCGCATGGTTCTCTCCTTCTGGTCTATATTTTCACGAATATTCCTCGAATATCTCATCGATCAAATCATGTACTTCTTCTTTGGTTATGTTCTTGCAACACCCTCTCGCCAGAAGAACGGTCAGATTTTCCTTCATCTCCTGCAGCGCTTTTATCTTGTCCACATCAATGCTGACCACGGCCCCTTTTCTGCGGTCAATGGTCACAAATCCCTCCTGACGCAGGACCGAGTAGGCTTTGTTCACGGTATGCATATTGATCCCTATGGTTTCTGCCAGCTGGCGGACCGAAGGCAGGGTATCCCCTTCCCGAAGCCTGGATGTGGCGATTCCCATGATAATCTGATTGGTCAGCTGCATATAAATCGCTTCATCACTGTTAAAATCAATCTCGATCAACATCATAATTCCTTCTCTCTTGTGCCTTTTGTTATACGAATAGTAGCACAATTCTCGTGGAAAAGCAAGCAAATCCTGTCTGCCCGCTGTTTTACTGCTCTTTTATCCGCTATTTTATCTTTGCCATTCTCTGCAGCTGCTCCTTGCCCAGAATCAAATTAATCCCGGCCGGGTTGAGCACATAACCTTTTGCCTGTTTGGAGAGAAGACCCGGAAGACGCGCGAATTCCACTTTAATGGAACCGATTTTCCTGCCCGCCGCGAACTTCTGAAATTCCATAATATCTGAAAAGCAAGGCTGATACATTTCTCCCTCTTTATTCTTGACAAAGGGGACGTTCAGCTTCTTCTCCCCTTCTTCTTCCTTCACGCTCATCGGCAGCAGAAACTTTGCTCTTATGATATTGGCAACCAGCTCTTCTTCCAGCGCGTTCAGATCCCCTTTTTCCTCCTGGGGCAGTTTTCTGCGGAGCGCCTGCATGAAATAAATGCCGGAAAGCTGAAGCGAAGGGTTCAGAAGAGGTTTTTTCTCCTCGGGAACTTTGGAAAAATCAGCCTCCACAGCGATCTCTTTCAGCTCCACTTTCAATTCTTCGGATCCTTCTTTATAGACAATGGCGTTTACTCCGATTCCATAAAGATTTCCATAGAATCTGGTATAGGCAGATTTTTCCACCCGGACAGCCTGCAGAAGGTTCTGCTCCTCCATCTGGGCTTTGATGAATTCTTTCTGCTCTTCTTCCTGCGCGAAGACAAGGATCTGGTCATCAAAATCCTCCGGATCACAGATCACATAAGGCATTCTCGTACTCGCGGAAAAAGGTACGAAAAAGCGTTCTCCGGTCTGCAGTTTTTTTATTACATCTTTTTTATTCATGGCACTTTATCCTCTCATCATTTCGATTCCATATCCGTTTACTGTGTGTGTTTCTCAATTATTTTAACTTCTCACTTTATGCCTTGTCAACGACAAGAGGAGGAAATTCCTCAGAATTTCCTCCTCTGATCCAGGCGTCAAAAACACCTCGCTTCCATTTTCTTTAATCCATGATATCCACGTCTTCGCCGCGGAGAATTTTGTTGATATTTCTCACTGCACACATCTTTCCGCACATGGTACAGGTATCTTCTCTCTCCGGCGTAGATTCCGCCCGGTAGCGTCTGGCTTTTTCCTCGTCGATGGCCAGCTCAAACTGTCTGTCCCAATCCAGATTTCTTCTCGCCTCGCTCATCTCGTAATCCCAGTCGCTGGCCCCTGGAATTCCCTTCGCGATATCCGCCGCGTGAGCCGCAATCTTTGACGCAATGATTCCCTCCTTCACGTCATCCAGATTCGGAAGGCGAAGGTGCTCCGCCGGCGTCACATAACACAGGAAAGAAGCTCCGTAAGTCGCGGCAATGGCTCCGCCGATGGCAGCGGTAATATGGTCGTATCCAGGCGCCACATCCGTCACCAGCGGTCCCAATACATAGAACGGCGCCCCTTTGCAGATGGTCTGCTCAATCTCCATGTTGGCGCGGATCTGATTCAGGGGCATATGACCCGGTCCCTCAATCATCACCTGCACATCTTTCTCCCAGGCCCTGTCAGTCAGCTCGCCCAGGGTAACCAGCTCCTCAATCTGCGGAATATCTCCTGCGTCGGCGATACTGCCCGGACGGCAGGCATCCCCCAGACTCAGCGTCACATCATACTGCTGACAGATATCCAGAATCTCATCGTAGTATTCATAAAAAGGATTCTCGTTTCCGGTCAGTTCCATCCACGCGAAAATAATGGATCCTCCTCTGGATACAATATTGGTGTGCCGTTTTGCCTTCTTGAAACGTTCTGCAGTCGCTTTGTTGATTCCGCAGTGAATGGTCATGAAATCCACACCATCCTCCGCGTGCATTTTTACGATATCAATCCACTGACGGGAAGTAATCGCCTTGAGCGCCTTATTGTAATAAACCACTGCGTCGTAAATCGGCACTGTTCCGATCACCGCCGGGCATTCTGCCGTCAGTTTGCGCCGGAATACCTGCGTATCCCCGAAAGAGCTCAGATCCATAATTGCCTCAGCGCCCATTTTCACCGCTTCCATAACCTTGGACATCTCCAGATCCAGGTCCAGACAGTCTTTGGAAGTTCCCAGATTCACATTAATTTTGGTCTTCAGCGCTTTTCCGATCCCGTGTGGTTTCAGACACTTGTGATTTTTGTTTGCCGGAATGACAACCTGGCCTTTCGCCACCAGCCCCCGCAGAACTTCCGCGTCAATTTTCTCCTGCGCGGCTACCGCTTTCATTTCCTCCGTGATAATCCCCTGTCTCGCCGCGTTCATCTGTGTCGTGTACATACTTTTCCTCCTCCAATACGAATTTGTCTTTTTCTTTCCCGTGCCTTTTCCGCCGCAAAAAGAAAACCCCTTGGCAAACGCCAGGAGGAGACAACCCAAATTTCCATCATAACTCCCTACGCTGGCATTATCCAGATACAGGTTCTAGGGTTTAAAGCTTCCGCTTCCTCTCAGCCGATCCATATCAGCACCCCTGTTTTTTGCTTCTTTTATTATTGTAGTCGAGATTATCCGGAAAGTCAAGGAAAAGTCCAAAAAGTCCGGTGCGCCGAATCCCTCCAGACAGGATCCGGCACATCGGACTTTGCATTCTTTCTACGCTTCGTCGATGGCCTTTCCGATATCGTGTCTCATATACTTGTTCGCAAAAGAAATCCACTCCGTCGCTTCATATGCTTTTTTCCGGGCCTCTTTCAGATCTGCTCCCTTGGCCGTGATGCCAAGCACCCTTCCGCCATTCGTGACGAACTGTCCGTTATCCAGCTTCGTCCCTGCATGGAAACAGTAATACCCTTCTTTGCCTTTGAAATTTTCAAATCCCGTGATGGGGATTCCCTTCTCGTATTTCACCGGATATCCTTCCGACGCAAGCACTACGCATACCGCCGCATTGTCTTCGAACTGAAGATCTACCTGATCCAGGGTTCCGTCGATACAGGCCTTCATCACTTCAATGATATCATTTTTCATTCTGGGCAGAACCACCTGCGCCTCAGGATCTCCGAATCTGGCGTTATACTCCAGAACTTTCGGTCCATCTTCGGTCAGCATCAGGCCGAAGAAAATCACACCTTTGAACGGTCTTCCTTCTGCCTTCATGGCATCCACAGTGGGCTGATAAATCATCTTCTGGCAATACTCGTCGATCTCCTTCGTATAGAACGGGCTGGGAGAAAACGTTCCCATACCGCCGGTATTCAGCCCCTGATCTCCATCCATGGCTCGTTTGTGATCCTGCGCGGAAGTCATGGTTTTAATGGTGTTTCCGTCCACAAAGGAGAGAACGGAGACTTCTCTTCCGGTCATGAATTCCTCAATCACCATCGTATTTCCGGCTGTGCCGAACTTCTTGTCCATCATAATCTCCCGGACGCCTGCCTGGGCCTCTTCCAGATCGTTGCAGATCAGAACTCCTTTTCCCAGAGCCAGTCCGTCTGCCTTCAGCACAATGGGGAATTTCGCGTTCTCCAGATAGCGCAGCGCCTCATCCGGATCATCGAAATTCTCATAAGCGGCTGTCGGAATATGATACTTTTTCATCAGATCCTTGGAGAAAGCTTTGGAACCTTCCAGAATCGCCGCGTTTTTTCTCGGGCCGAACACCCGCAGACCTTTGCTCTCGAACACGTCTACGACTCCGCCCACCAGGGGATCATCCATTCCCACAATGGTCAGATCCACCTTTTCGTCCTGCGCAAACTGCGCCAGTTTTTCAAACTCCATTGCTCCGATAGGCACACACTGAGCCAGCTCACCGATTCCCGCATTCCCGGGCGCGCAGTAAATTTTCTCCACTTTCGGACTTTTCGCAACACTGTATGCAATGGCATGCTCTCTTCCGCCGCTGCCAACAATCAAAACTTTCATCGTTACTTCTCCTCCTGCCGTACAACTGCTTTTCCCTGTTCCACAGTCACTTTTCCGTTGGCAATCAGATCAATTGCCCTGGGAAGAATCACCCATTCCGCTTCTTCCATCACACGTCTTTGAAGAATCTGCGGGGTATCCCCTTCCTTTACTTCCACCGCTTTCTGCAGGATAATCGGGCCGGTATCGGTTCCCGCATCCACGAAATGAACCGTTGCCCCGGTCACTTTCACACCTCGGCCCAGCACAGCTTCATGCACTTTCAGACCGTAGTATCCCACACCGCAGAAAGACGGGATCAGGGAAGGATGAATATTGATCATCCGATTGGGGAACGCTTCCACCACACAGGGAGGAATTGCCACCAGGTATCCCGCCAGAACCACCAGATCCGCCTGGCTGTCCTTCAGCGCTTCCAAAAGCCCCTGGTGAAACGCTTCCCGGCTTTCATAATCCTTCGGCGATACGCACACCCCCGGAATCCCTGCTTTCTTTGCCCGTTCCAGGGCATAGGCATTCCGGTTGTTGCTGATCACGGTCCCAATCTTCGCATTGGTGATGGTGCCGTTTCCGATCCCATCAATGATTGCCTGGAGATTGGTTCCCCCCGCCGGATACCAGGACCGCCAGTTTCAGCATAATGTCACTCCCTTTTCTCCTTCTTCAATTCTGCCGACCACATAGGGAGTCTCGCCTGCCTGACGTACGGCCTCCATGGTTTTTTCCACATCTGCCGCGTCCACAGCCACGATCATTCCGATTCCCATATTGTAAGTATTGTACATCATCTTCTCCTCGATTTCGCCGGTTTTCGCCAGCAGGCCGAAAATCGGAGGAATCGGGTAACTGTCTTTCTCAATCACCGCTCTTGTGCCTTCCCGGAGCATACGCGGAACGTTCTCATAGAACCCGCCGCCGGTGATATGGCTGCAGGCACGCACACGGACACCTGCTTCCTTAATACTCTTCAGCGCTTTCACGTAAATCTTGGTAGGCGCGATCAGAGCTTCTCCCAGAGTCATGCCCAGTTCTTCCCGATAGGTTTCCAGGGACTCTCTGGTCATATCAAACACTTTTCTCACCAGAGAAAATCCATTGCTGTGAACACCGGAAGATGCCAGTCCGACCAGAACATCACCCGCTTTGAGATCTTTTCCGGTGATCAGATCCTTCTCGTCCACAACTCCCACCGCGAAGCCTGCCAGATCATACTCGTCCTCCGGATAGAATCCCGGCATCTCGGCAGTCTCCCCGCCGATCAGCGCGGCGCCGGACTGTTCACATCCTGCTGCCACACCCTTTACGATCTGAGCGATTTTCTCCGGATAATTTTTGCCGCAGGCAATGTAATCCAGGAAAAACAGCGGCTCTCCGCCTGCACATGCGATATCATTCACACACATGGCGACACAGTCAATTCCCACGGTGTCATGTCTGTCCATGAGAAAAGCCAGTTTCAGCTTTGTTCCCACGCCGTCGGTTCCGGATACCAGCGTCGGTTTCTCCATGTCTTTGAATTTTTCCATGGAAAACGCGCCTGAGAAGCCTCCGATATTCGTCAGGACCTCCGGTCTCATGGTTTTCGCGATATGTTCTTTCATCAATTCCACTGATTTGTAACCAGCTTCAATGTCTACTCCCGCCTTCTTGTAATCCATAATTTCCTCCGTATTCTTCTTCGTGAGATTTATTTGGAATAGTTCTTATATCCGACTTCCTGAAGTCTGGCGTCCTTCGCCTCAACCTGCTCTTTCAGCGTGTTGGAATACGCTTTCAGCTTCGCCAGCAGTTCCGGATCTGAGGTCGCGAGAATTTTCGCTGCCAGAAGACCTGCGTTCGCGCCGCCGTTGATCGCCACCGTCGCAACCGGAATGCCGGAAGGCATCTGTACGATGGAGTACAGGGAATCTCTTCCTCCCAGGGAGGTGGTGTGCATCGGAATTCCGATCACAGGCATCGGAAAGATTGCCGCGCACATACCCGGAAGATGCGCGGCCATTCCTGCACCGGCGATGATCACTTTGAATCCTTTTTCTTCCGCGGTTTTCGCATACTCAAAGAACACATCCGGCTCTCTGTGCGCGGAGATGATCTTCATCTCGAAATCAATTCCCAACTGTTCCAGAATATCTGCTGCTTTGCTCATTACGGGCATATCGGAATCGCTGCCCATTACAATACCTACTTTTGCCATGCTTCTCTCTCCTTTATCTTTCCTGCTTAACTACACCAATTTTACTAATATTCCCCATATCTGTCAACGCACAAATCCACATTCCTCCGACAGAACCCTACTCCCATTGCCAAAAATCCTATCTCTTTTCCCGGACATCGCTCAGGCATCCAGAGGCACATTGAGTTCTTCCGTGCCCGGCAGGACAAACCGTCCGTTTTCGATGAGGGATGTCATCTCGCCGTCATCATCGATTACGCGAATGCTCCCCAGCTCCTCATAAGGAATCGTAATGTCCGTATGGCAGTTATAGTATGCCAGACTGATATCTTCCTTGCGCAGAATGGAGATCTCATTATCCCTGGCGATGATTTCTTTTCCGTCCGGATTATAGACCGGAATCTCTTCCGCCCAGGAATAACAGGTATCGCCCACCGCAAAATGCGGTCCCATTTTCTCCGCGATCAGGATGGGAAGCTTCCCGTGTATTCCGTATTTTTTCGCCATAGCGTACGCCGTGGTATTGGTTCCGATGGCGAATTCGCCCATTGGGATTTTTCTGTGATGATGAAGAATATTGTCTTCGATGTATTTCCGGTTTTCTTCCTCTTTTTCAAAGTTCGAACAACTGTAATCGATCACCTGTCCACAGTCAAAAACCAGCTTCAGATCCAGAAACAGAAGTCCGTTCAGATAAACCCGGCTCACATGAAGGATTCCGCCCGTTCCCGCCAAAACCGGAGAGGTGAAAACCTCGCCCACAGGAATGTTGCAGTCCGCCACACAGTTTTCAAAGTTTGTCTGTTTCGCCGGGTCGTCCAGTTCATGCAGATGAATCAGAAGATCCGTCTCATTCTCCCCGGCGCCTTTGATCTCTACCCATTCGCAGGCATCCATGGCGTCGATCAGCTTCTGCTGGATTCTGGAATACTGTCCGGAATCCAGATTGTTGATTTTCACGGTTTCCCGGAAAATCGCCTCGAAATCTTCCCCGATCTCCGGAACCGGATAAACGATGATAGTGAAGCTGCGCTCCTCGCCCCGGATATAACGGTTGGTAATCTGAGCGCTCTCATTATCCATGGTAACTTTTAATCTTCGCTGTTCTTCACTCAGAGTGAACCCTTCTGTCTTCACCTCAGGAGAGAACGGTTTTTCTCCAAAAACTTCGATTACCGCCGGACCGGCATGCTTCGACGCCAGTTCCTGATGTTCCTGATAGATGTTCTGCATGCTCCGCAGTTTTCTCTGGACGAAATCATGATCCAGAAACAGCGCCGCGTCCTCTTTGTGGTCATAGGCGAACTGAGGATTGATATCGGTTCCTCCGAATCCGTTCCTGCCCGCTGTCAGCTGCATCAGATGGGTGGCGTAGCGGTAAATCGTCGGCCGGCAGCCCCATCTGCTCAAACTGCCGCACCGCCGCACGTACCATCCGCTCGAATCCGATGGGATAGCGGATATTTACCGTCTCCTTGATGGACAGATCCTTTCCGGTATTCACAAAAGCCATGCGGTAGCCTTCTGTGTAGGTACGGGCCATTTTCTCAATCTCTTCCCGGGAAAGCGTATTCAGAAACTTTGCAGTCTTCCATTCATTTTCCGTAATATACTCTCCATACTGATACAGATAGGTCAGATCTTCCAGATCACTGTCCATCAGAATTCGGAGGGCAAAATCCCGGTCTGGATCAAGATTCTCCAGGATCCTTTCTTCCAGGAACTCCTGGCAGTAATCGCTCACATACCAGTAAAGAATTTCCCGGATTTCTTCCGGCTTGGGCAGAGAATCCCCACAGAAAGAGGAATAAATCTCCAGAAACAGCTCCTGGCATACCGTCAGATCCCAGATTTTTTCCTCGTAGGCATAAACCACTGCCCCCCCGCATCTCCGCATACAGGAAAGAGAGCAGTTTTCCGTATTCTCCCAGCTTCTCCGCCGCGTATGCCGGATTCGCATAGGACTGCCGGTAATTTTCCGGCAGCAGCTCCTCGTACAGCCGATGGTTGATCTCTTTCCACTCTTCCGGGGAATGTTCTTTTTTCTTCTCTTCCAGCTGCCCGCAGGCCAACGCCAGAAATTCGGCTCCCTGCCGGAAAAAAATCCCGGTATGGAACAGGTACCTGCTCCTCCCCGGGAATTTCCAGAATCCGGTCCCGGGACAGCTCAAACCGTTCTCTTAACAACTCATCCAAAGAAACCCACCTCTTATTCGTTTCGAATATTTCCTTTCTCTATATTTTTCTCAATCAGGCTCTCCATATACTCCCAGATCCGTTCCGAACCCTCGTGGGTTTTCGCGTTTCTGCGGCAGATCTGCTTTTTTTCACCTGATGTTCTCTCCAGCTTTTTCCATCCAGGGCATCGTTGAGCATCAGAGGCTGAAAATTATCCAGAACATGGGCATATCTGGACTCCGCGCTCTCGTAAGCCTCGAACTCTTCCCAGAGATCATACAGCGCCTGCCCCTGATCCTGGGGAAGCAGGCCGAAAATCCGCCTGGCGGCTTTAACTTCCCGATCCCGCTTGGTCTGCAGCCCCTCCTGATCGTAGGCATAGGTATCCCCCGCATCGATCTCCACCAAATCGTGAATCAAAACCATGAGAACCACTTTCGCCACATCCACTTCTTCATTGGCGTACTCTTTCAGGAGGAACGCCATCAAAGCCAGATGC
Source organism: uncultured Blautia sp. (assembly GCA_963927715.1). GTDB lineage: Bacteria > Bacillota > Clostridia > Lachnospirales > Lachnospiraceae > Blautia_A. Next base: position 14,034 of record CAWVBU010000004.1, read on the forward strand.
CAGGAATGTTCCGCATCGTTTTCTTTTCGGTTTCCGTCTGCCAGGTAGGTCTGACGGAAAATATTTTTCACTTTATCCACTTCCAGATTAAAATTCATCTGCTGTTCAAATCGATCCATCTTCTCACACTCCAAACAAAAACAAAGCAAGCCATCCTACGGTAATGATTCCATTGGTGACCGCTCCGATCAGACTGGTCATATGGCTGCGTTCTTCTTCCTCAAAGCTCTTCACTCCCTGGACAAACCCGTAGGCAGACAGCAGCATCGCAAAAATACTGATTCCGCCCACAATCGCTCCGGCGATCAGGGATGTGCGCCCCGTCGAAAAAGAAGGAAATCAGAAGATTTACCAGAAAAAGAAAAAAGAAATTCCCGCCACTGCCACGGAAAAGACTCCATCCTTTGCCTGTTTTCGCTGCGCGAACGCATATCTATACCTTTTTGCCATCGTAGTTTCTCCTTATTTTATCGCAGACCGCAAAAATCAAATATCCAAAAACGCGCCCAGTGTATTCAACATCAAATCATCCACATCAAAGGAACCGACTTTTGTGATCAGCTGAATGGTCTCAACTGTCAGGCTGAGCGCGAATCCGCTCAGCACAATCCGGCCCCCGCTGCGGAAGTTTCGAAAAATCACCGGAAGCAGGCAGGCCGTAGGGCACAAAGCCCACCACATTTCCCACCAGATTCGTAAAGACCGCGAACGTTCCCAGCTGTTCCGGTAAACCCAGAACCGGCGGATTTCCACAAACGGAATCAGGTTATACTGATATGCCCTGTCAAACTCAGCTACCCGTCCGTACTCTTCTGAAAAAAACAGAAATAAATTAACAAAAGCACATAAAGGATGAAGAGCGCCACTCCCGCCCTTCGAATCCATTTTTTTGTTGATTGTCTCACAAGCACTCCCTCTGCTCTAATGAACCAACACTAGATCGCGTGTTTGTACCCCCTCACAGGCATCCAAAGGGGTGCCGCTTCTTATCGGATCGTGATAATTCTGCGGCACCCCGGTCATTCTGTCATATGGTAATCTCGTATTTTCTCTTCAGCAGTCTCGCCCCGTTGATAATCATCAAAGTTCCTGACACCACCCCGGTGACAAGTACAAGAATTCCAAGAACCAGGCTGCTGCTTCCTGCATGTGACACTGTATTATAAACTTTCTCGTTCATGCCAAACCTCCTCTGACTATTTTACGCCGTACTGGCTGTAATATGCGTCAATGGCTTCTTTCAGGGAATCGTCGATGATCTCTTTTCCCTGATACTCATGATGATAGAGATGCTCCACGACCTCTTCCATGGTCACAATGGCTGCGGTATCGAATCCATAAAGATCCCGGATCTCATCCAGCGCGCATTTTTCGCCGCCTTTTCCCACTTCCATCCGGTTGAGAGAAACCATCAGTCCGACAATGGTCACATCTGCCGCGCCTCTCACCTTCGGCACCGTCTCTTCCATGGATTTTCCTGAGGTGGTCACATCCTCAATCATAATCACACGATCGCCGTCTTTTAATTTACTGCCCAGGAAGCTTCCTTTGTCCGCGCCATGGTCTTTTTCTTCCTTCCGGTCAGAGCAATAGCGCACTTCCTTCCCGTACAATTCGCTGTAGGCAATGGCGGTCACCACTCCCAGAGGAATTCCTTTGTAAGCCGGTCCGAAAAGGACATCGAAGTCATCTCCGTATCGGTCGTGGATCGCTTTGGCGTAATATTCTCCAAGCTTCTTCAGCTGGGATCCTGTCACATATGCCCCGGCATTCATGAAAAACGGGGATTTTCTTCCGCTCTTCAAGGTAAACTCACCGAATTTGAGCGCGTCACAGTCTACCATAAACTCGATAAATTCTTTCTTATATTGTTCCATCTCTATAAACCTCCTGTACTTACAGATTTTTTCACTTATTTTTCTGATTTTTCAATTTTATCACAAGTACATTGGTTTTTCAATTGTGGAAACTTTTCCCAAAGATCAGAGAATAATTCCGTCCTCTTCCATCTCCTGAATTTCTTCCAGCGTATCAATTTCGTCACGGTTAATCAGCGTCATTCGATCATCCGGCCATTTTTTTCTCATCTCTTCTTCCAAGAGCGTAAAATCACAATCTCCTTCGATTACAATCTGAAACTCCCGGCCATTTTCCTTCTCCTTCGCACTCAGCAGGATAATTCTCTGGGCGCCTTTCCGGCGCAAAAAATTTCCCAGTTCTCTGTATGCCTCCGTCACTGATATTTTTTCCATCTTTTAATTAATGGCTCAGTGAAATTCCTGTACGCCACTGAGCCTTTCTCCCTTCTCTTCTCCTATCTCACAGCACCAATCAGTTCTTTGATATCCTGAATTTTGTTTTCTTCCAGATACCGTTCTATTCCTTTCACGATTTCCACTGTCGCATCCGGCTGGAAGAAATTCGCGGTTCCCACAGATACAGCCGTAGCCCCAGCCAGGATGAATTCCAGCGCATCCTCCGCTGTCGTGATTCCGCCCATTCCAATCACCGGAATCTGCACCGCCTGTGCCGTCTGGTATACCATACGCACTGCAACCGGTTTCACTGCCGGACCTGACATTCCTCCAGTTTTATTCGCCAGCACAAATGTCCGTTTTTTCACATCGATCTTCATTCCGGTAAGGGTATTGATCAGAGATACCGCATCTGCTCCTCCAGCCTGTGCAGCCTTCGCCACTTCCGTGATATCCGTCACATTCGGTGTCAGTTTCATAATGATGGGCTGCCTGGCCACTTTTTTGATCTGGGCAGTCAGACTCTCCACACAGGCCGGATCCTGCCCGAAGGAAAGGAAATTCGCGTTCACATTGGGGCAGGAAATATTGATCTCCAGCATGTCCACGTCCTCAGATGCCAGCCGTTCTACCACTCGCAGATATTCTTCCGGTGAGTGTCCGCACACATTGACAATCACCTTGGTGTCATATTTTTTCAAAAACGGAAGGTCTCTCTCACAGAACACATCCACGCCTGGATTCTGCAGGCCGATGGCATTGAGCATGCCGCCGTACACTTCCGCGATTCTCGGGGTGGGATTTCCCGGCCACGGCACATCTGCTACACCTTTTGTGACTACCGCGCCCAGACGGTTCAAATCCACGAACTCACTGTACTCCTCACCGGATCCGAACGTGCCGGAAGCGGTCATCACCGGATTTTTGAATTCCACGCCAGCAATCGTCACTTTTGTATTCATCAGATCTCCACCTCCGTACTCAGAAATACCGAACCGTCTTTGCAGATTCTCTTATTGTGCACATGGGAATGCGCATCCACCTCTTTCGACTGGCAGACACATCCCAGACAGGCTCCGATCCCACATGCCATTCTCTCTTCCAGAGAAATCCAGCAGGGAATCTGCTTCTTTTGCGCATACTCTTTCAAAGCCCGAAGCATCGGTGTCGGTCCGCAGGCAAAGATCACTTCCGGACGCAATTCATTCTCCCGGATGGCGTCCAGTACATTTCCCTTCGTTCCTTCGCTTCCGTCTTCCGTGGCAAGATAAAGGGTTCCATACCGTTTCAGTTCCTGATCCAGAAACAGCTCGTCCCGATATCCCATCACCAGCTCTTTGCTCGTATCCAGCTGTTTCGCGGTTTCCAGCATAGGGGGAATTCCGATTCCTCCTCCTACCAGCATTACTTTTTTATCCTTCGCCTCAGAAAGGGGAAATCCATTGCCCAGAGGGCCCATCACACGCAGAGTTACCCCCGGGTGCAGTCTCGCGAACTCAGCAGTCCCTTTGCCTGCCACACGGTACACCAGACGGATCTGCCCTCTCTGACGGTCAATCTCACACAGACTGATCGGTCTGGGAAGCAGACGGCTTCCATCCCTGCAGTAGACCGATACGAACTGTCCGGGCACCGCCTTTCCTGCAATCTGTTCTGTCTGAAGCCACATGCTGTAAATTCCGGTTCCGATCTGCTCCTGACTTACGATTTTACAGTTTTCCATTGTCTTCTCACTCATTTTCCTCTCTCCTTGCCGAATGATTTACCGGTTTCTAAGCGCACCGTCAATGTCTTCGATCATATCCAGAACCGCCTGTCTGGATGCCTCCGCGTAATTCGCCTCGCCAAACTTCGCGTATTTTTCCTGTTTGTAAGCCGCGATAATTCCCCGGGAAGAATTCACAATGGCGCCCAGTCCGTCTTCATTGAAGAAATGAACCAGATCCGCGCCTTTTCCTCCCTGCGCCCCGTATCCGGGCACCAGGATAAAGGTTTTCGGCATCAGCCGGCGCAGCACCTTTCCCATCTCCGGGTAAGTTGCCCCGACCACGGCCCCGATATAACTGTAGGTCTCTCCCATGTGTTCCTCTCCCCACTGGGCTACCTTCTCGCCCACCAGCTCATAAAGAGGCCGGCCATTGATCTGCTGATCCTGGAATTCTCCGCTGGAAGGATTGGAAGTCTTTACCAGAATGAACAGACCCTTCTTCTCTTCTTTGCACACTTCGATAAACGGCTTCACTCCGTCAGAGCCAAGATAGGGGTTCACTGTCGCGAAATCCTCATCAAAACCGGCGTAATGCCTGGATCCCACCTGAACCTTGCCCAGATGTCCTACCGCGTAAGCCGCCGATGTGGAACCGATGTCTCCGCGTTTCACATCGCCGATCACCACGAGATCTTTCTCATGGCAGTAGTCAATAGTCTTCTTGTACGCTTTCAGGCCCTCAATTCCGAATTGCTCATACATGGCAATCTGTGGTTTTACCGCCGGAATCAGATCACTGACCGCGTCAATGATCCCTTTATTGTACTGCCAGATCGCCTCAGCCGCGCCCTCCAGAGTCTCTCCGAATTCCGCGAATGCTTTTTCCTGAATCGGTCCCGGAATGTAGTTCATCATAGGATCCAGTCCCACCACGATGGGGGCGTGAGTCTTCTGTATTTTCGCAATCAGTTTATTAATCATTGTTTTTTCCTCCAGATTATTCGTTTTTAATTCCGCACTTCGTGGACGATTTTTCCGTCACAGATGGTCATCATTACTTTACCATATACCTCTCTTCCATGGAAAGGTGTATTTTTCCCTTTGGACACAAAGGTATTTTTATCGATGGTATAAGCAATATCCGGATTGATCACTGTGACATCCGCGGCAGCTCCCACCGCAAGAGTTCCCCGGTCGATTCCCAGCACCTTTGCCGGATTATAACTCATCTTCTCCGCCATCTGCAGAGGAGTCAGAATCCCTGTCCGCACAAGTTCCGTCACCGTCAGCGGCACACTGGTCTCCAGACCGACAATTCCGAAAGCCGCTGTGCACATGGATCCGCTCTTTTCCTCCCTGCTGTGAGGCGCGTGGTCAGTACTGATCACATCCATAATATTTTCCTTCAGCCCCTGCCGAAGCGCCTCCACATCTTCGCGGGTACGCAGAGGCGGCGCCATCTTATAATTCGGGTCATCTCCCGGGATATCTTCGGTGCTGAGTGTGAAATGATGAGGGCAAACTTCCCCTGTGACAGGAAGGCCCTGTTCCTTCGCGATTTTTACCATGAGAACGGAATCCTTGGTGGAACAGTGGCACAGATGCAGCTGTGCCCCGGTCTCTTTCGCAAGAAGGATGTCTCTCGCCGCAATCACATCCTCCGAAGAATTGCTGATCCCGGGAAGCCCCAGTTCCCTGGCGCGGTCGTCGTCGTTCATACAGCCTCCATTGGTCAGCCTTTTATCTTCGCAGTGGGCCAGAACCGGAATGTGGTGCTGCCGCGCCAGATTCATGGCCTCTTTATACAGAAGGGGATCCATCACGGACTTCCCATCCTCCGACAGCGCCGGAATCCCTGCCCGGATCATCCCTTCAATATCAGCAAGTTCCTCTCCGTTCTGTCCCTTGGTAATCGCTCCCGCCTGAAGAACATGGATCGGCGCAAGCTGGGCCGCTTTGTTTCTCACATAATCTACCCGATCCGCCCGGTCGATCACCGGTTTTGTGTTCGGCATAGCCACCACTGTGGTAAATCCGCCTTTCGCCGCCGCAAAGGAGCCGGAGCGGATATCCTCTTTGTATTCCTGGCCCGGGTCCCTTAAATGGACATGAAGGTCAATGAGGCCAGGCATCACATAACATCCTTTCGCGTCCACAACGCGATCTGCCTTTTCCTTCAGGTTTTCCCCTATCTTCGCGATTTTCCCATTCTCTATTAACACATCTCCCACCATGTCTGTACCGGTGGATGGATCAAGAATTCTCCCTTGTCTGATTAAGATATCCATTCTACGAACATCCTCCTTTCTTTCTTATTACTATACACGAAATTTTCTTGCAAATAAAGAGTTTTTTGCCTTGACTTTCCCATCTGATGCCTCTATAATGGACTTAAATAGAAGGTATTGGCTGTAAATGACTATCACGGGTTCTTAGAAAGTATATTACAACAATATATTTTCTAAAAACTGGTGATTTTTTTATCTCACCAGTAACTTTTTTAACCCGTAACAATTCAGGCAGTCACTGTAGAGCTTATGGAGTGCTTTCGCACAGACCAGCGCCTGTATTCAACGGATTCCGACTTCATATTTTATTCTACATGATACAGACCGAATCGTTACACACTTTTATTTTTTTATGGAGGTAACATTATGAACAAGGGAACTGTAAAATGGTTCAACGCAGAAAAAGGATACGGTTTCATCACCGGCGAAGACGGCGGGGATGTGTTCGTACATTTTTCCGCAATTAATGGGGAAGGATTCAAATCTCTGGAAGAAGGACAGTCCGTGACTTATGACTTGACCGAAGGTGCTCGCGGCATGCAGGCAGCAAACGTTACGAAATTATAATTCCGACGATAAAAAGATGGGGTTCTTACCGAAACCGGTAAGAACCCCATCTTTTTATCACATCTATTCACTGGTCACTGTCTGCGCCAGCTCATCTGTGTAAGCATCGATCGCACTCACATCCATCTGTGTCTGCGTCGTCTGTGTTTCCTGATTCTCGTTCATCTTTCCATAAGCGGAATAGCCGATCCACACCACTGCCAGCAGACAGACCAGGATTCCCGCCGTTTTTTCCAGAAAAAGAATTCTCTTTTCTTTCTTCTCAACTTTTTCTCGTTCTGCTTTTCTCTTTTTATACGCGTCTACTTTTTTCTGACTCATGCCACTTACTCCTTCGTCTTCAGAATACCTCTGCTGCTAGTGTAACATATTTTTCAGAAATTGAAAATAGCATAAAGCATCTTATACCACCACAATGACTCCTCCATCATTGGCATACATGCTGCTGACGCCGGCAGTATCCAGAACCAGAATCTCTTTCAGATCCATCCGCTCCAGAATCGCTTCCTTCAAAATCTCTGCCCGTTTTGGACAGTTGCAGTGGGAAATCGCCAGAATTTTGCTGCTGCTGTTCCTGGTCTTCTCCACAATGTAGTCCACCATCTTCACCAGCGCTTTGTTGATTCCTCTCGCCTGATCCAGCTGACAGATGGTTCCCTCGGGCGTCGCCCCCATCACCGGCTTGATCTTCAGCGCTGTGGCCACGAAAGCTTTCACTTTGCTCAGACGGCCGTTTTTCCTGAGTGTCTCCAGATTCTCCAGCACAAAAAACGTGTTCTGAGCCTCAATGTAGCGCTCCACTTCTTCCACGGTCTCCTCAAAAGACATCCCTGCTTCCTCACATTCCGTCACCTTCAGCGCAATCAGCGTCTCACCCACGGACGCGGAGCGGGAATTAAACACGTGGATCTTTTTCTCCGGATATTCCTCCAGCGCAAGCTTTCTCCCGAGAACCGCGCTGTTATAAGATCCGCTCAGTTCCGCGGACAGTGTCACCGCATAGACATGTTCTGCCTCCGTCTCAAATGCCTGCATATATTTCTCCGGCGAAGGACAGGAAGATTTCGGGCATTCCGGACACGCCGCCACTTTTTCCAGAAAAGATTTCTGATCAAACCCCGCGTCGTCTATTATATCCTCGCCGCCCACGGAGAGGATCAGCGGCACAGACTCATAACGGGGATCCTCTTTCCACTGATCCAGCAATTCACCGCAGCTATCTATCACAATTTTATAATTACTCATAATCGTCCTCATTCCCATCATATGTAGTTTTTGATACCACATATATACTAACATAACCTTTTCACTTTGAAAAGGGTTTTCACAAAAACTCTATTCTTTTTTCCGGTTCTGCTTTATAATAGCTGTAGAAGAACCGTATGCGTCTTTCGCTTCCGGCACAAGAACTGTAAAAGGAGAACCCCAATGATTGCCCTGCAAATATCCAGCATCAAAAATTTCATGAATCAGCTTCTGAAGACAGAGCTCTTCGATCCGTTCTGGCTGGTGGAGGCATCTGTCACCACCTACAACACTTTCACCATCGACGGAAGACTGCACAAAAATTTTTACGATCTCCAGACACAGGAGGCTCTGAAAGACAGCAGACGTACATACTCTCTCTGGCAGGAAGTAAAACCTTTTTGCCTGTCCGTGATCCGCGGAAAGAATACGCCTCTGTCCTTTAAAATTATATTTCAGCTTTCCCGGGAAAATACCGAACGAATGCTCCAAAAATCCGGACTTTCTCTGGCCCCCGAAGATATCTCCGGGCTTTTTCTGAACATCCTTTTCTCAGAATCCGGGCTTACGGTCACCACGGGCACTTCCTATCATATTTTTACCATGGACAAAACCTTTGATACCTTCTGGGATAAAGCGGTTCTCTCTTTTTTCATCCAACATGACATTTCTTATGAACAGATTTCCTGAAATCCGTCGTTTTTGTTAGCACTCATTTTGTGTGAGTGCTAATTTTTTCTTGACTTTTACTTTTCCCCGTATTACTATATCTTTTGAGGAAAATTTCTTCTATGAAATCTTTTCTCCCTCAAGAACGAAATCGAAAAATCAAAGGAGTGTGAATACAATGGCTGCAAAACATGGAAGTCTGTCCATTAACAGCGAAAATATCTTCCCTATTATAAAGAAATGGCTGTATTCTGATCACGATATTTTCGCCCGTGAAATGGTTTCCAACGGCTGTGACGCGATTACGAAATTAAAGAAACTGGAAGTTATGGGAGAATATACCTTCCCGGACGACTACAAAGCAAAAATCGAAGTGGTTGTCAACCCGGAAGAAAAAACCCTGAAATTCATTGACAACGGACTGGGAATGACTGCGGACGAAGTGGAAGAATACATCACGCAGATCGCATTCTCCGGCGCCACTGAATTTCTGGAAAAATATAAGGATAAAACCACCGACGACCAGATGATTGGACATTTTGGTCTGGGCTTCTACTCTGCTTTTATGGTAGCAGACGAAGTTCATATCGACACTCTTTCCTACAAAGAAGGTTCTGTTCCGGTACACTGGGCCTGCGACGGCGGTACCGAATACGACATCCAGGACGGAAACAAGAACACCGTAGGAACGGAGATCACACTGTTCCTCAATGAGGAAAGCCTGGAATTCGCCAACGAATACCGGATGCGGGAAGTCCTGGAGAAATACTGTTCTTTCATGCCGGTGGAAATCTATCTCTCCAACGCAAACGCTGCCCAGGAATATGAAACCATTGACGAGTCCGACCTGAGAGACGATGATGTGGTAGTGGAACACATCCACGAGGACGCGAAAACCGAAGAGAAAGAAAATGAAAACGGGGAAAAAGAAATCGTAGAGATCTCTCCGGCAAAAGAAAAAGTCAAAATCAACAAACGTCCGGTTCCTCTCAATGACATTCATCCGCTGTGGACCAAACATCCCAACGAGTGTACCGAAGAAGAATATCGGGATTTCTACCGCAAAGTATTTCTGGATTACAAGGAGCCTCTGTTCTGGATTCATCTGAATATGGACTATCCTTTTAACTTAAAAGGTATCCTGTATTTCCCGAAAATCAACACGGAATACGATTCCATCGAGGGCACCATCAAACTGTATAACAATCAGGTCTTTATCGCGGACAACATCAAGGAAGTCATTCCGGAATTTCTGATGCTGCTCAAAGGTGTCATCGACTGCCCGGATCTGCCGCTGAATGTGTCCCGAAGCGCACTCCAGAACGATGGATTTGTCCAGAAAATTTCCGAGTACATCACCAAGAAAGTGGCGGACAAGCTCACCGGTATGTGCAAGACCGACCGGGAATCCTACGAAAAATACTGGGATGATATCAGTCCGTTCATCAAATTCGGATGCATCAAAGATCAGAAATTCTCAGAGAAAATGATGGACTACATCCTGTTCAAAAACCTGGATGACAAATACCTCACCTTAAAAGACTTTATCGAGGAGAACAAAAAAGAAGCCGAAGAGACGGCGCCGGAGACTTCCACCGAAGAAAAAGACACCGAAGAGAACAAAGAGGATTCCGAAAAGAAAGAGCCGGAGAAAAGCATCCTCTATTATGTGACCGATCCGGTACAGCAGAGTCAGTATATCAATCTGTTCAAAGAACAGGGAATGGACGCAGTCATTCTGCGCCACAACATCGATACCGCTTTCATCTCCCATCTCGAACAGCTGAATCAGGAGATCCGTTTCCAGAGAATTGACGCGGATGTCACCGACAGTCTGAAAGAAGAAGGAACCGCCGATGAAGAACTGACCAAGTCTCTCACAGATCTGTTCCGCAAGACACTGAACAAAGAAAATCTGGAAGTCAAAGTGGAGAAACTGAAAAATGAAAATCTCTCCGCTATGATTACCCTCTCTGAGGAAAGCCGGCGTATGCAGGAAATGATGAAGATGTACAATATGTACGGAATGGATCCGAATATGTTCGGCGGCAGTGAGACCTTGGTTCTCAACGCCAACCATCCGCTGGTCCAGTACGTGGTAGAGCATCAGAAATCCAAGAAAGTTCCGGTGATCTGCGAACAGCTCTATGACCTGGCAATGCTGAGTCACAAACAGCTTTCCCCGGAAGAAATGACACGTTTCGTCAACCGGAGCAACGAAATCATGCTTATGCTCACAAAATAAACTTCTGTTTGAACTTTTATGTAATTCACAAAAGAGGCAGCCATGTTATCTGGCTGCCTCACTTGCGTTATAAAAACTTCGTATTCATTTCTGCAGTCTGTTCCCGCTTTCTCTTAGGAACTTTTGTCCGGTTCGTTTATTTCTTTCTCCGGTTTCTCAGCATAATTCCCGTTCCGCTGATTACGAGAATTCCCGCTGCCGCCAGAAGAACCATTGGCAGAAGCTCTGTCTCATCTCCGGTTTTCACCGCCTGTTTCACCTTGGTAACGGTATCGCTTTTCGCGGAACTTACCGATGCAGTTCCCTTAATCTTAAACGCGACAGACTTCACGTCCTGACCGTCACTGTCGTTCGCCCGGCTGACCCACTGACTGCCGTCATACTCTTCTTTGGTAAAGGTTACTCGGAGTTTATAGGATCCGGAACTTCCGATGGCAAAGGACGCAGAATATGGAGATTTGCTCCAGCTTCCCTCTGTGGACCATTTGGCGTTGGTATCCGCCACCTTCCAATAGGTCGGCTCATAACGGATATCTCCTCTGGACGGAGCAGACTTGCGGTTCATTCCGCTTCCCTCCGCACTGAAGCTGATGGTCTTTCCTGCCTGGAAGACATCTCCCTGGGCGATTCCGTAAATCCGGTTTTCCGCCGGATTTGCCAGTTTCGGATCATAAGCCAGCACCCGCACTCCGATGGAAGTCATCGTTGAGTAGTCATAGTAATTCACCACGTTGGACGGAAGATCAATTCTGCCCCATACGGTGAAGTTCTGCTCCTCCTTCAACGCCGGATTGTAATCGCAGCTGTCCACGTTCCACACCACATCCACATCAATGGTGCCCGCCGTGGTTCTCGCTTTCACTGTGGACGGAAGGCCCAGACCTTTCGCGGTCTTTGAGACACCATTCTCCCGCACAACCGTTCCCTGATCCAGATCCACACCACGGTAGATGCTCTCATTTACCACGGTAAAGGTGACATGAGCTCCGATCACCGGATCTCTGCCATCGTTCACGGCATCAATCACAATATCTTCATCATAAACATCCGGGGAAAGTCCCAGTACCGGCCGTATCGCAACCGTAATGGTCTCTCCCGGCTTCACTGCCTTCCGTGTAGGTTCATCCAGCTGCGTGATGTCATAGACCGTTTTGTTTCCGGAATGCGACACAGGCTGTTTGAACTCCAACGTCTGATTACCTGTATTGCGGATCACCAGATTTCTAGAATGCGGCGCGTAGCCATTCTCATCGTTGTAACCAAGCGGCGCGTAACCAAAGTTTCCGCTTCCGTTCTGCCAGTATACGTCAAAGGAATACTCATCCTTTTCCTTGATTTCCACTTTCACCTTCAGCGAGGCTTTGGCGCCCTCCTTTGACTGGAAAACCAGAGTTTCCTCATAAGTGCCCTTTTTCAGTCCGGTTACCGGACGTACCGTATAACTTTCCGAACCGCCTGCGCTGATGGTCTTGCTGTCCGGACCGCTCACATAAAAGTGATCGGAAACCGGCTTTTCCACGGTTACCGGGAAAATACTGGTATTGGTCACAGCAACTTTGGCGGAACCACTCTCACTGTATCCCTCTGAACAGCTTCCGAAATCCAGACTTTTCTGAGAAAGGCTGATGGTGTAATTTCTGTCCTGAATCTCCACCTCCATCGGCAGTTCCAGTCTCACGTCATCCGCTCCGGTGATAATCAGTTTGGAACTGTATTTCCCCGCTTTCAGGCCTGGCTGCAGGCTCAGAAGGATGGTAACATTTCCTCCGCTTTCAATCTTTGAAAGTTCTCCCACCGTCACCTGATCCGCCAGATCTCCTTTAATCTCTGTCTTCAGATCTTCCGCGTCCGCGTTTCCGGTATTGAACAGAGTCAGTTCGAAGTTCTCCTCTTCATATCCTTCATAGAGACTTCCGAAATTCACACGCTCGTCATACGGAGACAGGCTGGGAACTTTTTCAACCGGTACTTCTTCCTCCGGTTTCTCCTCAGGATCTTTCGTTTCCTCTGACGGATCCTTGGTTTCCTCTGACGGATCCTTCACTTCTTCGGACGGTTCCGTTTTTTCCGGCTCATCAGAAACCGCCGTCGATTCTGAACCGGAGGTTTCCTTCTCAGCAATCTTAAGAGAAATATCCTTTTCCACATTTTCTCCGTCCGGCAGAACCGCGATCACCCGCAGCATCCCGTCAAACGCCCCTTCCGGCGTTCCGGAAAGTTCTCCCGTACTCTCATTGAAACTCAGGCCTTCCGGCATCACTTTGTTCATGATTTTCCAGGACTGCACCTGTCCGGACGCAGCGAATACTGCCTGATACTTCTCGCCCACCTTGCCGCCCGGCAGGCTGTCTGTGGTGATGGTCACCTTTTCTTCCTGTACCGTTATGGGGTGATTTGTGCCTTCCGACGTACCGGAAGAAGTATTCGGCGCCGGAGTTGCTGTCGGCTGTCCGAAAGTAACCTGCTCTTCCTCATCCCTGCCGTCATCTGACGATTCCCGTGTCGGGATCGGCGTCGGACTTGGCGTCGTCACCGTACTGCTCGTTCTGTTATCTTCTCTCTCATACGGAGTAGGTGTCGGGGTCGCCGCCGATGGACTCTCCTCCACGGATGGCGTCGGAGTGCCCATATTCACTGTCTCATTCCCGGAACCAAAAACTGCACCGGGCGTCGGCGTCGGAGTCACCGCTGCTGATCCGCCAGGCGCCGGTGTTGCCGATGGTGTTGATCCGCCAGGTGTCGGCGTCGGAGTCACATTCACAGGTACTGAATTTTTATCCACGATCGGCCCCATTTTTGCGGTCGTCAGCGAGCCGGTCACAGACTCTCCTTCTTTTGCCGTGATCGTCAGCTGAATATACTGATCAATATCCTCTGTCTGCAGCTTATATGTGGCTTCCTTACTTATGGACTTGCTTTTTCCTTTTTTATCCACCCGGAACCATTCATAATTCAGCTGATCGGATTTCACGCCTTCCGGTTTTACTTTTTCGAAATCCGCCGACAGAGTTTCACCTTCTTTCCAACTGCCTTTCGCTGCCAGGGTACCCTCCAGCTTTCCCGATGTGGGAACTGCAGCCGCAAACGCCAGCGACGGCAGCATTGTGAGTATCATAGCAGCAGCCAGACACCATGCTAAAAATCTTTTCATAACTTTCCTCTCCTTTCGTCTCGCTCAAGTGTCTGTTATTATTCAGTAAAAAACTGTAGAATCCCCTCATTTTATTTCTTATATTTTACTATACTTTTTTATCGTACACAAGCAAACAATCCAATTCTGCAGTTTCATTTTTTTCATTATAGCATTCTCTTTTTTCAATCCTGTAATCCCGGTTTTCCAGATCCGATCACAGACATCTGGTTCTGTTTCCAGACCAGGATCCTGCCGAACTGAAAAACGACGGAATGCTTTTGACATTCCGCCGTCCTTATCGTCTGGCGGGGACTCCCGCCGCATTATTTCAGAATTTTGTGCATAACCCATTCCTTCCAGCACCTGGAAGGCAGATAACGTACCGGAAGGTCCAGCCAGGTCTCCTTCTCCAGGATGCCCTTTGTGTGAGAAAAAGTCTCAAAACTCGCTCTTCCGTGATAATTTCCAATCCCGCTTCTTCCGACTCCGCCGAAGGGGAGCTTCGGCACAGACAGATGAACCAGTGTATCGTTGATACAGCCGCCGCCATAGGACAGCCTTCTTAAAATTTTCCGTTTGATTTTATTATCCTTTGTGAACAGATACAGAGCCAGCGGCTTGTCTTTCTCCTGGAGCGTACGAACCACCTCGTCCATGGCAGAAAACTCCAGCACAGGCAGAACCGGCCCGAAGATTTCGTCCTGCATAATCGGAGAGGCCCAGGTAACTCCATCCAGAAGAGTCGGCGCAATCTGCAGCGTACTCTTCCTGCCATATCCGCCCAGCAGAACATTCTCTCCCAGCAGCAGCCCGATTACCCGTTCATATTCTTTCTCATCAATCATTCTGGGATAATCCGGGTGATCCAGAGGCTTTTCGCCCCAGATTTTTCTGATCCACTTTTTCATCTGCTTCAGAAACTCCCTCTTCACAGTGCTCTGAACCAGGATATAATCCGGAGCCACACAGGTCTGTCCGCCATTGATAAACTTTCCGAACACGATCCTTTTCGCCGCCATGGACAAATCCGCGGATTCTTCAATGATACAGGGACTTTTTCCGCCAAGCTCCAGCGTCAGCGGCGTCAGATTCTCCGCCGCCCGCTTCATCACCTGACGTCCCGCGTTGGCGCCCCCGGTAAAAAAAATGTAATCAAACTTCTGTTCCAACAGCTCCTCACGGTTCTTCTCCCCGCCGCTGACTGCCGCCACATAAGACGGATCAAAGGTATCCCGGATCAGTTCCAGCACCAGAGCAGAAGTTGCCTTCGAGGCTGACGCCGGCTTTACCACACAGCAGTTTCCTGCCGCCACCGCGCCCACCAGGGGCTGCATTGCCAGCAGAAACGGATAGTTCCACGGTGCCATCACCAGCACCACTCCATAAGGCTCTTTGATCTGAAAAGTTTTCGCGGGAAACTGCGCGGAAGGAGCTTCCTCCACTCTCACCTTCATCCAGTTTCTGAGGTTTTTCCTCATGTAAGTAATCTCAGCCAGAACCAGTCCAATCTCCGTCATGTAAGCTTCCTGCTCTGATTTATGGAGATCCTGACGCAAAGCTTCCTGGATCTCTTTTTCCCGCATGGAGACCGCTGTGTACAGCTTTTGCAGCTGGCGTTCCCGATAGGAATAGGATAAGGTCTCCCCGCTCCGGAAGAAATTCTTCTGCTCTTCCACAATCTGACTTATTTTCATAACTTTTTATACTCCCTGCCGTACAGCCTGTCAGCCTTCCACAATCAGATAGCTGCCGTCCGGAAGGGAAAAGACCTCACTGGCATCCTCCAGATCCTGGCCGGACATCTCACTGACATCGGCGCCATTCTCTTCTAAGTATTGCCTTACTTCATCCAGAGAATTCACGACCACCGCCATACAATCCTCCAGAAACGCCTCTGCTTCCTCCGGCGTCTCCGCCACAGGCTCATCAAACAACTGTCCCTGTTTCTCCAGAAACGTCCGCAGACATTCCTCCGTATACTCACCCATTCCGTTACACTCCTTTTCTATCCTGTTTCGCTTGCGCCGCGAAGCCATTCTCACCCCTGAAAGAGCTCCAGCAGTTCCTCCGGCCGGGAGATGATAAGATCCGCATGGTTTTCCTCCAGCTCTTCGCGGTCGCGGAATCCCCATAAAACTCCCACCGTATACATACCGGCAGCTTTTCCTGTCTTCATATCTGTCCAGGTATCTCCCACATAGACACATTCCTCCGGCTTTGCCGAAAAAAGCTCCGCCATCCGAAGAGGACCATCCGGAGCCGGCTTTCTCCGAACAGTTTCACACTGTCCCTGAATCCCGTCGAAAATTTCTCTTCCGAAAATTCCTTCCACTGTCTCGACCGCTGCCTGGTGCGGCTTGTTTGTGCACACTGCCAGACGCACGCCCTTTTCTTTGAGTTTTTTCAAGGTTTCAACCATGCCTTCATAAGGCACTACGTGATACAGGGGATTTTCCGCGAAAATCTCAATATACAGCTGTTCTCCCTCATCGAGATGAGAGAGATTCTCATCGCCGCAGTCCCGCAGACAGCGCTCCATCAGCTTCCTTCCGCCTTCCCCGCAGTAGCGGTAAAACCGTTCCGTTGGCAAAGGAGAATACCCAAATCTTTTCAAAACCTGATTTGCCACAAAAGCAATGGACTCCACCGTATTGGCCAGAGTTCCGTCCAGGTCAAAAATACATGCTTTGTACTTCATAAGCTCTGTCCCCTCAAATCGATTCCCATCTGTTTCATTTCCCAGAACAGCGCGCTGACCGGAAGTCCCACCACGGTATTGTAATCTCCGCAGATTTCTTTGATATAAATTGAAAAATCGCCGCGGATATCATAGCTGCCGGCCTTATCCATCGGATCTTTGGTGGCCACATAGGCGCGGATCTCCTCTTCCGTCACCGGATAAAAAGTTACATCTGTCCTCTTGGAAAAAGTCTTGGTTCTTTCATCTTCCTCGTCCCGCACAATCACGGTCACGCCCGTATAAACCTGATGTGTTTTTCCCTGCAGCATGGTCAGCATCCGCACTGCATCCTCCTCATCCTTTGGCTTGCCAAGGATCTCATCCTCATAAGCTACCAGGGTATCCGATCCGATCACAATCACGTCTCCCTGTACGCTGCCGGCTACATCCGCCGCTTTCTGCCAGGATAATTCTTCCACAATCTGCGCCGGTGTCCCGCCGCTGCTTTTCTCCTCGCTCCGGCTTGGCATCACCTGAAAGGAAACGCCTGCTTTCGTGAGCAGATCTCTTCTCCGCGGAGAAGAAGAAGCAAGTATAATCTTTTTCATAATATATACTCCACAATATTCTCTCTTATGTATTTCTTATTTTTCGCATGTATATTATAGCCTCTTACACCAGCCACTGCAACCCGATTTTCCTGTTTTGTTCCGGAAGAATCTCCCGACAGTTCCTCTGCATTTTCTCTTTTTTGAAGGTCAGGGAATCGAAAACTTTTTTCTGCCGCCATTTTCCTGTGGATAAAATGTCAAATTTTTCTCCGTTCCTCTTTCCTTTTTCCGTCAAAAGTATTACAATAGTAGACACGGTGTATATCAGTCAAAACTATTGCTATTTTCAGAAAGGAGACTCTGATATGTCAAAGCTTGGTAAATTTTTGAGTCTTGCGGCCATCGGCACCGCTGCAGGCGCCGCTGTCTATTACGTCAAAAAAGTAAAACAGGAAAAACCTGTGTCTGATTCCGATCCCGATTTCGAGGACTTTTTTGAAGAGGAAGATGAACAATGGGAAGAAGGCGGCGGGGAAGAAAAACCCTCTTCTGTCCGCAAACAATACATTAAAATCGCTTCAGAAGCTGCCGGAGAGATGAAGGAAATCGCGAAAGATACCGCAGCCAAAGTAAAAGAAATCGCGAAGGGCACTGCCGATAAAGTAAAAGAAGTCCAGCTCGCCGAGGAAGACGCATTCATGGATGAGATGGACGAAGAATTCGCGGAGGCTGAGGCCATGCTGAAAGAAGAACCGGAAGACGCTTGCGGGGATTCTTCGAAGGAAGATGGCGAAACTGCCGAAGAATGCGAAGAATGTGAAGATGCCGAAAATGATTCCGCTTCTGCAGATCCCAAAGAGACCTCCGCAGAAGAATCTCCCGAAGAAGAAAAGGAGAAGGCTGATCCGGCAGAATAAATGGGAGCCCCCTCCCCGAGACCGTTTCAAGTTTTGTGTAAATTCAAAAAACTGATATAAGATATGTCATTAGTTACTCTGGGCAGAGCCGATTTTTTGAGGTTCTGCCCTTGCTTGTATTATAATGCCGTTTCCGGACATGTCAAGCAGGGCTGGCCCAGCCAGCCCTGCCAGGCCAGAAACAGCTTATAATCCAGATAATCGTTCTTCGAAAAATATCTCCAGCTGCGAATGAATCTGCCCCCAATCCTGTCGGTGTCCAGTCCATTTTTTCGTGATATCCATCATAGCCAGATACAGCATTTTCAGGAGACTCTCATCGGAAGGGAATACCGTCTTAGATTTCGTAACCTTCCGCAGCTGCCGGTTAAATCCCTCAATGGCATTCGTGGTATAGATTAAGCGGCGAACCGCTTCAGGATACTTGAAATACGTTGAAAGATTCGCCCAGTTGTCCTTCCATGATTTTGCGATTTTTGGATATTTCCCGCTCCATTTCTCATCAAAACCATCCAGTTCAGCCAGTGCGATTTCTTCTGTTGGGGCTGCATATACACGCTTCAGATCAGCCATCAGCGGTTTGAGTTCCTTGTAGGAAACAAACTTTGTCGTATTCCGGATCTGATGGATAATGCATTGCTGGATCTCCGTATCCGGAAAAACAGCTTCAATTGCCTGAGGAAAGCCTGTCAGACCGTCTACGCATGCGATCAGGATATCTTCTACGCCACGGTTTTTTAGTCCGTTCAAAATGGAAAGCCAGAACTTTGCACTCTCATTTTGTCCTACATACATGCCGAGCACATCTTTATGCCCTTCCATGTCGATTCCTATAGCGATATAAACCGCACGTTTTACAATCCTGCCTTCATTACGAACGTGATAATGGATGGCATCCATGAAAACGACCGCATAGATTTCCTCCAAAGGTCTTTCCTGCCATTCTTTTACGATGGGAAGAATCTTATCTGTGATCCTGCTGATGGTACTGTCAGAAATCTCGATGTCATAGAGTTCCCGCATATGGCTTTCGATATCATTCGTGGTCATTCCTTTGGCATACATGGAGATGATCTTTTCTTCCATGTCTTGAGTGACCGTATTCTGATATTTTTTGACGATCTGTGGTTCAAACTCACCTTTTCGATCTCTTGGGACATCAATCTCCATATCGCCGTAACTGGTATGCATGGTCTTCTGAGAATGGCCATTTCTGGAATTATCCGTTTCCTTGTTTCGATCATCATACTTGGAATATCCCAGTTCCTCATCCATTTCCTGATCCAGAGCACCTTCCAGGATGATGGAAATCATATCTCGCATGATAGAGTTGACATCCGTCCCATCCTTGACCTTTACATTGTTTTCTTTCAGGTAGTTGCCCATCATTTCCCGAAGAGCTGCTTTTTGTGGGGTATCTTTTTTCTTTGCCATAAAATAAACCTCCAAACTGGTAAGTCTATCTTACATCAGTTTGAAGGTTTACACAAACTTTGGGATACTCCCCCCTCCCTAAAAACAAAGGCTGCGTTTCTCTGACTTGCCAGAGAAGCGCAGCCTCTTTTTGTCTCAAAAATTTCTCACAGAATCCGGTGCTTATGCCTCTTTGATCTCCAGAACTTCCATCGGACAGGCCTTCACACAAATTCCACAGGCAATACATTTGCTTGCATATTCCTGATCTTCCGCTTTCACAACCAGACCAAACGGACAGGCTTCCACACATTTTCCACAGCCCACACATTTCTTCTTGTTGATCATGTACACGCCTTTTGCGTTCTGGGTAATCGCGCCTTCCGGACAAGCCTGCGCGCATTTTCCGCACTGTACACATACCATAGGTTTCGGAGTAACCCCATCTTTTTTCACGCTGATCTGAATGCAGGATTTTCTGTCGTCAAACTCTTTGTAAAAAGCCTCTGAACAGGCAATCTCACACTCTTTACATGCCATACACGCATCTTTTTTTGCTACAACAAGTTTCTTCATCCCTTATCCTCCTGTTTTTGTTTCCTATGTGATATCTGTAATATCCTGTCTGCAGACAAGAAATTTTCAGGATACAGACAGAAAATCCGTATCCTGACATCAGTTCTATTATATCGTTATTTCTCCGGTCCTTCAACCAATATTTCACGAAAATAACAAATTAAGTTCTATGCCTTCGGCAGTTTGAAAGAACTTTTCAGAGAGACAATCCGGTTGAACACCGGCTCACCTTCTGTGGAATCCTTCGCGTCCGCGCAGAAATATCCGTTTCTAACGAACTGGAAACTGTCATAGGCTTTTGCCTCCATCAGCTCCGGCTCCACAACGGCAGTCACTTCCCGCAGAGAATTCGGATTCAGATTCAGGGAACCGTCCTCATTGTACACGCCCTTTTCCTCGTCAATGATATTCTCATAAAGCCGTACTTTCACGGTTTTTCCTTCCTCCGCGGAAACCCAGTGAATGGTTCCTTTGACTTTCCGTCCATCCGGCGCGTTTCCGCCCTTGGTTTCCGGATCATACGTACAGTGCACTTCGATCACGTTGCCGTTCTCATCTTTCACAAAGCTCTCACACTTCACAAAATAAGCATGCATCAGACGCACTTCATTTCCCGGGAACAGACGGAAATATTTCCTGGGCGGTACTTCCATGAAATCTTCTCTCTCGATGTAGAGTTCTTTCCCAAACGGAACTTTCCGATGCCCCAGACTTTCATTTTCCAGATTATTCGCCACATCCAGATACTCGATCTGATCCTTCGGATAATTGTCGATCACCAGTTTGATCGGATCCAGAACCGCCATCATCCGGGGACGCTTCATCTTCAGATCCTCCCGGATACAGTATTCCAGCATCGCATAATCCACGGAACTGTTTGCCTTTGACACTCCGCACAGATCTACAAACATTTTAATGGATTCCGGAGTAAAACCTCTCCGTCGAAGCGCTGCGATAGACACCAGACGCGGATCGTCCCAGCCATCCACAATGCCTTCTTCCACCAGCTTCTTGATATAGCGCTTTCCAGTCACCACATTGGTCAGATAGAGTTTCGCGAACTCAATCTGCTTTGGAGGATGCGGATACTCCAGCTCCCGCACAACCCAGTCGTACAACGGACGGTGGTCCTCAAACTCCAGCGTACAGATCGAATGGCTGATTCCCTCAATGGCATCCTCAATGGGATGCGCAAAATCGTACATCGGGTAGATACACCACTTATCGCCGGTATTATGGTGCGTCATGTGGGCTACACGGTAAATAACCGGATCTCTCATATTCATATTCGGGGAAGCCATATCAATCTTCGCACGGAGCACTTTCTCTCCATCCGCGTACTTCCCGTCTTTCATCTCCTGGAACAGCTTCAGATTCTCTTCAACGCTTCGATTCCGGTAAGGACTTTCCTTACCCGGTTCGGTGAGCGTGCCCCGGTATTCCCGGATCTGTTCCGCGTTCAGATCATCCACATATGCTTTACCCTTCCGGATCAGCTGAAGCGCTCCTTCATACATCTGATCAAAGTAATCTGACGCAAAATAGAGCCGGTCTTCCCAATCGGCTCCCAGCCATTTGATATCTTCCTTAATAGACTCTACAAATTCCACTTTCTCCTTTGTAGGGTTCGTATCGTCAAAACGCATATTGAATTTTCCATGATATTTCTGTGCCAATCCGTAATTTAAGAGAATAGATTTGGCATGTCCAATATGCAGATAGCCATTTGGCTCCGGGGGAAAACGTGTGTGCACGGTATCATAAACCCCTTCTGCCAGATCTTTATCTATAATCTGTTCGATAAAATTTTTGGATACGGTCTCGTTCTCCATATTTTGCCTCCTCAATCTTTCTAGTTCTTAATCTTATCATAAATAGAGACTTTGTGGAAGCTTTTTTCGCTCTGTCTCCGGCAAAATTTTCATTCTGCCTTCACCTAAATTCCGAAAACATTCATATTTCCTTTAGAAAATAAACACACAATCCTCACATTTTTTCTTTATGATATACCTTGTAAACCTTTTCATTAACTTTTCTTTTTCATATGCCGGTGTCGAAAGATGCCGGCATCTCCTTCTATACAGAAAGATTTCCCACGGAAAAATCTAAGTTTCAGAAGGCGTTTTTAAGTCTGAGGCGTGACTCTCTCCACCCGATAAATTTTCCTCAAATTTTTTTCAAAAAAGTGTTGACATACTGTCTCTTCTCTGGTATCATTCTTTCTTGTGAGACGCAGTTGCTGCCTTGGCTCAGTTGGTAGAGCGTCGCCTTGGTAAGGCGGAGGTCGGCGGTTCAAATCCGCTAGGCAGCTCTGGGAAGGGTCCTTGAGAAATCGAGGATCCTTTTTCTTTTTTCTGAAAAATCTTTGCCTATCTGTCACGCTCTGGCAGCTTTTCACGCAATTCTTCCGATATAAAAACAGCCGCTCTTTCCAATTAAGAAAAGAGCGGCTCGATATTTCTGCCTCATTTATGCTGTTTCTCCTGTCTTTGTTTCCCCATGGAATCCGCACACAGACGTACCTTTCCTTTGATTCTCTGGAGAGCATTGTCTACGGACTTTTGGGATTTTCCCAACGATATCGCTATCTGCCCATAATCCTCTCCCAGAAGATACCGTTCCAGAACCCGATTCTCGAAGGGACTCAGGGAGTTTTTTATCTCTCCCTTCAGGTCATCCACGCTTTCCCGCGCAATCACAATGGTTTCCGGGCTCTGCGCCCAAAGTTCCTCCAGATGATCCGTGTCCTCTTCCTGACTCAGAGAGAGATAGGTATTCAGCGGCCTGTGTTTTTTTCGGTTGGATCCGGAGACCGCCTTATACAGCTGCCGGTCAATACACAGCCGCGCAAAGGTCTGAAAAGAAGCTTCCTTTTCAGGTTCATAATTCTGAACCGCCTTAAACAGGCCAATCATTCCTTCCTGAATCAGATCATCCGTCTCCCCGCCAATCAGATACATGGTACGGGCTTTCTGACGCACCAGCCCTTTGTATTTTTCCATCAGATAATCCGCTACGTCTTTTTGCCCCTCTCTCATACTGGCAATCAGTTCTTCATCGGTCATCTCATCGTAGAACTTCATCATCTCTCCATTTTCTTAATCATTTCATTCTCTGCCGGACAATCTCAAATGAGAGAACTCCTGCGGCAACAGAAGCATTCAGGGAATCTATATCACCTTTCATTGGTATGGACGCGATAAAATCGCAGTTTTCCTTCACCAGACGGCTGACCCCGTCCCCTTCATTGCCAACGACCAGACCAATCGGTCCTTGCAGATCCAGGTCATACATGGTCTGTCCTCCCATATCCGCGCAGACAAACCACAGTCCTTCTTTTTTGAGTTCCTCCATGGTTTTCACGAGATTGGACACTCTGGCGACCGGCGTATAATTCAACGCTCCCGCAGATGTCTTCGCGACAACAGACGTCAGGCCCACCGCTCTTCTCTTGGGAATAATCACGCCGTGGGCGCCTGCGAGATTCGCGGTACGGATAATCGCGCCCAGATTATGGGGATCTTCAATCCCGTCCAGAAGCAGGATAAAGGGATCTTCTCCTTTTTCTTTCGCTTTCTGAAGAATTGTCTCCACAGAGGAGTATTCATACGCCGCGATCTGGGCAATCACACCCTGATGTCCGCCAGTCTGAGACATCTGATTCAGACGTTCTTTCGTCACATACTGAATCTGTGTTCCTTTCTTTTTCGCCTCACGGACAATGGACTGCACCGGCCCGTCATGGCACCCGTCCAGCAGATACAGTTTATCCACACACTGTCCTGCCCGAAACGCCTCCAATACCGCGTTTCTTCCTTCTATCTGGTCACTCATATTTTTCCTCCCGTCAGAGTTTCTGATTCTCAAGTCCTACCCGGATCAGCTCCAGCATCCGATCCCAGTCTTCTTTCAGATAAAGATATCCGATCAGAGCCTCAAATCCTGTCGCCCTGCGGTAATCCGCCATCGTCGCGTGTTTGGCCATCGTGGGAGAATGGGCGTTTCTCCCTCTCTTATAGATTCGGTACTCCTCTTCCGTCAGCAGAGGTTCCAGTGTCTCCATGACCGCGGATTGGGTCTGTGCTTTCACCAGCTGACTTGCTTTTCTGTGCAGCTGATTCACCGGACAGTTTCCCTGTTTTACCAGAACTGTCCGAATCACAATCTCATAAGCGCCGTCCCCGATATAAGCCAGCGTCAAAGGAGAAAAAGTCCGGATATCCTGCCCTGTCAGCTCAAAGACTTCCTCCAGGTGTTTCAGGCCCTTTTCCATTTTACACCTTCTCTGGTATCTTCCAGAATAATTCCCATATCGCTGAGCTGGTCGCGAATCTCATCGGCACGCGCGAAATTTTTCGCTTTTCTCGCTGCCTGACGTTCCGCGATCAGATTTTCCACATCCTCATCCAGCAGTTCCTCTTCTTTTTCGATGATCAGACCCAGCACATCGCACATCTGTTTCAGGATTCCATAGACACCATGGACATACGCGCCGGAACTTTCCTCATTCACCTGCGTATTGGCGTATTTCACCAGTTCAAAAACCGCGGCAATGGCATCTGCCGTATTAAAGTCGTCCTCCATGGCTTCTTCGAATTTTCCGATATAGGTATTTTTAATCTTCTGGAGCTCTTCGCTTTCCGCTGCTGTCATATCCACGGCAACCGCGTTTTTCTCCAGAAACTGCAGACGCTGCGCGCCATTGCAGATTCTCTCCAGGGAATTCCTGGACGCTTCCATCAGATCCCGGCTGAAGTTCAGAGGGCTGCGGTAATGCGCGTTCAGCATGAAGAAACGAAGCACCTGAAGATCATACTGTTCCCCGATCTCCCGGACGGTAAAGAAGTTGCCCAGAGATTTCGACATTTTCTTATTGTCAATATTCAGGAACGCGTTGTGCATCCAGTATCGGGCAAACTGCTTGCCGTTGCAGCATTCACTCTGCGCAATTTCATTCTCGTGATGAGGGAAGATCAGATCTTCTCCGCCGGCGTGAATATCAATCTCTTCTCCCAGATACTTTTTAGACATCTCCGAACACTCGATATGCCATCCCGGACGTCCCTCACACCAGGGAGACGGCCAGGCCGGTTCTCCTTCTTTTTTCGGTTTCCAGAGCACGAAATCCAGCGGATCTTCTTTCTGTTCCTCACCGGATACCTGCAGAGCCCGGAATCCGGACTGGAGGTCTTCCAGGTTTTTGTGGGAAAGCTTTCCATACTCCGAGAATTTCTTCACCCGAAAATAAACGGTACCGTCCGCCACCGGATACGCATAGCCTTTATCAATCAACGTCTGAATCATCTCGATCATACCGCCGATCTCCTCTGTGGCAAGAGGATGGGTCGTCGCAGGTTTCACATTCATTGCGGCCATATCCTTTTTGCACTCTTCAATGTAACGTTTGGAAATCTCCTCCGCGCTCACCCCTTCTTCGTTGGCCTTCGCGATAATTTTATCGTCTACATCCGTGAAATTAGACACGTAATTGACTTCATAACCTTTGTATTCCAGGTAACGGCGCACCGTGTCAAATACGATCATCGGACGGGCATTCCCGATATGAATCAGATTATACACCGTTGGTCCGCAGACATACATTCTTACTTTTCCCTCTTCCAAGGGAACAAACTCCTCTTTTCTCTTTGATAAGGTATTATAAATCTTCACTGTCCCACATTCCTTTCTTTATACAAAGGACTCCGCTCCTGGCAGAGACGAAGTCCCAAATCTCTCTTATCGTTTCTCCAGCAAACAAACCGCATGGGATGAAATGCCTTCCAACGTACCGGTAAACCCTAACTTTTCTTCTGTCGTGGCTTTCACACTGACCTGATCTTCTTTGATCTTCAGCGCCGCGGCAATCTTTTCCCTCATCTGCGGAATATGAGGCGCCATCTTCGGTTTCTGGGCCACCAGAATCGCGTCCAGATTCTCCACCTTCCACCCCTTCTCGCACAGGAGTCTGCCCACCTGTTCCAGAAGACAGATACTGGAAATTCCTTCATAAGCGGGATCTGTATCCGGAAAATGCTGTCCGATATCTCCCAGCGCCGCTGCGCCCAGAAGGGCGTCCATAATCGCATGTACCAGAACATCCGCGTCGGAATGTCCCAGCAGCCCCATCTCCCATGGAATCTTCACACCTCCGAGAATCAGAGCTCTTCCCGGCACAAGCCTGTGCACATCATAACCAATTCCCACACGCATTTTTTCTCTCCTTCTATCTGTCAATCTCCAGCATTTTCAGAAAACGCATCAGGGTCAGACGGTTCCGCATATAAGGAGAAATCTGTATGGTCTGCCGAATCATCTCCTCGGTCAGTCCGATTCTCCAGGCATCGGTGATACAGCCGCCTTTCTCCATCATTCTCTGAAGATCCTCCTCATCCGGCAGATCTTCGATCATATCCGCGATCTGAGGCAAACATTTTTCCAAATGCTCCGGAACAATGCCAATCAGCGGATCCGGAGTATTTTCTTCCAGGATTCTTCTAAGCTGCCCTTGGTCGGGAAATACCTGCTCCAGCAAAGCATTCTCCATTCCTTCGTACTCGACCACATGACAGCTGCCCTGACGGATTTCCCGGGCAAGCTCTTTATATCTGCGCAGACAGATCAGGGCTGCAATTCCCACTTTCTCTCCGTGATACACATTCAGATGCGGATTGATCACTTCCATTCTCCACAGGTGAGACATGTGATGTTCCGCCCCGCATGCCGGTCTGGAACTTCCCACAATCTGCATCGCGAGTCCGGACAGAATCAGAGCTTCCATCAATTTTTCGCAATCGTCCTCATCCCCATCCGGAATTCCCCGGGCACAGGACTTTACGATACGGATGGCCTGCGCCTCCATAGAACACGCCCTCTCACACAGATATTCTCCCGACACCATCTGTGAAATTTTCCAGTCCAGCAGACTGATGTAATTTCCCATGATATTGGCCACACCGGAAGCATTCAGTCTCCAGGGAGCCTGCGAAATAATATCGGTATCCGCAATCACGCACAGCGGCGCCACCGACGGAACAGTCTTCTTAAAGCCATCCCAAAGCACAGTCGCCACGGAACTGACGAACCCATCCATACTGGCTGCTGTCGGCACCGACACAAACGGAACTCCATATTCATGGGCAATGCATCTGCAAATATCATGGATGGTACCGGTTCCCACTGCGATGATCAGATCCATCTCTTCATCGATGTTCTGAATGGCAACTTCCACGCTTCTGCGGTCTGCCTGCAGACCTTCCGCATCCAGAATCACCGTCTCACAGCGGTCGTAAATATTTTCCATGATCTCCTCGGTGGCCTCAAAGGTATTGGTATCACACAGGATAACCGGCAGAAAATATTCCCGGAGCATTCCGTCATCCAGCATTACTTCCAGTTTCTCAATTGCCCCTGATTCTATGATAATTTCTTCTACATCTATGTGGTGTTCTTTTCCGCAGCTGCACGGTCGGGCAAAATCGTCCGTATCGACTCGCATATATTTATCTCCTCCTAAATCACTGCTGACAAACGCTATGCACGTCACAAAATTGTCTCAGTACTATTATACATAAATCCATTGAAAAATCAAGGAAAAGGGGGCGTCATCCCTTCCTTCTCCGCCTGCCTTTCACGTCCTCTGCCGCCGATCTGCAAAAAGTGACAGTTGTTCAAATTTTTTCAATTTTTTTCAAAAAAGTGTTGACAAGCAATTCCTTTCCGGTATATAATAGCAAAGCAGTCGATGGGAAACAATAAATTTCCTGCGACAAAGATTATGGGATCTTAGCTCAGCTGGGAGAGCATCTGCCTTACAAGCAGAGGGTCATAGGTTCGAGCCCTATAGGTCCCATATCATATGGCGAGATAGCTCAGTTGGCTAGAGCATACGGTTCATACCCGTAGTGTCGAGGGTTCGACTCCCCCTCTCGCTACTATCTTTAAGGCCCGAAGCCCTTGGTTTACAAGGGTTTCGGGTTTTTGTTTTCCTGAGAAAACAAAACTTAACTAAGCAAAGTGGGCAAGTCCTCTCCAAGAGAAAGGCCTTGCCCACTTTGCCTGCCGGAATCTCACGTCAGAAGACGCCCCTCCGGCATTCATCTGGCAGTCCCGCCTGCCTGCGAAGGAACAGGCGGCGCAAGAATTGCAGAAATGAAAAGCGGCAGAACTGTCATATTCACCCGGGTCTGAGATAACTATACTACTCTCTGCCTGAAATTGGTAGCAACCTATCGAAACCGTATAAAATACTCGACATTTTCTGACAATTTTCGAAAGTGTATCCCCTCTCCCATAACCTTTTACCAGCCAGCGGCCATTCGACACACAGGAAACCCCCGCCGTCTCAGCATATCCTGCTGAAACGGCGGGGGCCTTCACTTTTCTTTTACTTAAAGTAGGCAACACCGGATTCAAAGATCTTAATATCCTGTTCTCCGTAAATATTCATGGCAACGCCTCTGTCACGGCGTTCACTGTGCGCCATCTTACCGAGAACCCGTCCGTCCGGACTGGTGATACCCTCGATTGCGTAGTAGGAACCGTTAACGTTCCATTCCTCATCATTCACTTTCAATTCCCCATCCGGAGTCACGTACTGTGTGGCAACCTGTCCGTTTGCCAGAAGTTTCTGAATCCACTCTTCGCTCGCAACGAAGCGTCCCTCTCCGTGGGATGCCGGGTTACAGTACACACCTCCCAGCTGTGCCTGCTGCAGCCATGGAGATTTATTGGAAACCACTTTCGTGTAAACCATCTTGGAAATGTGCCGTCCGATGGTATTGAACGTCAGCGTCGGGGAATCCGCCGTCTGCCCTGTGATCTCTCCGTAAGGCACCAGTCCCAGCTTGATCAGCGCTTGGAAACCGTTGCAGATACCCAGAGCCAGACCATCTCTTTCATTCAGAAGCTTCATGACAGCCTCTTTCATTTTCGCGTTCTGGAAAGCCGTCGCAAAGAATTTCGCAGAACCATCCGGTTCATCACCTGCAGAAAATCCGCCCGGGAACATAATCATCTGCGCCTGGCTGATGGATTTTTCGAAGATATCCACAGAATCCCGGATATCCTCAGCCGTCAGATTCTTGAACACCTTTACATCCACTTCCGCTCCAGCACGCTCAAACGCACGGGTGCTGTCATATTCACAGTTGGTTCCGGGGAATACCGGAATGAAAACTCTTGGTTTCGCAACTTTATTTCTGCACACATAAACGTTCTTCGCGTGATACAGACCGTCACCGATCTCTCCGGCATCATCTGCCGCCTCCGTCACTGCCGCACGATCCTGCTGCGGCTGCGCGCCGGAACAGGTGGCAAACACTTTTTCCAGTGTTCCTTCCCAGGACTGCAGTGCCTCCTCCAGGGAAATGATCATATCGCCGTGAGAAATCTGAGGCTGATCCAGAACCTCTCCGATCACGGTATAGGTAATCGCCAGCTCTCCTACTTTTCCGTCCGGTACTTCGCAGATGATATCTCCGAATCCCGGCAGGAACAGATCCCTCTTATCCACGTTGTGTTCGATCTTTACACCTTTATGATTTCCGAAAGCCATCTTGCTGACTGCCGCCGCGATGCCATGACGATCCAGCGCATAGGCGGAAATCACACGGCCCACCTGAATATCCTGATGCAGCTTGTCGTACTGTTCCATCAAAGCATTGTAATCCGGAAGATCATATTCTGCTTTCGGCGCGCGCAGCCATACCAGTTTGCTACCTGCTTTCTTGAGCTCCGGAGTGATCACATCCTGAAGTTTCGCCACATCCACCGCGAAAGATACCAGCGTCGGCGGCACATCAATCTCATTGAAGGTTCCGGACATACTGTCCTTGCCGCCGATGGAAGGAAGTCCGAATCCCATCTGTGCGGAATATGCCCCCAGAAGAGCCGCAAACGGCTGACTCCATCTGGATGGATCTTCTGTCATTCTGCGGAAATACTCCTGGAAGGTGAAACGGATCTTTCTGAAATCTCCGCCGGATGCCACAATTCTGGCCACGGACTCCGTCACCGCATAGACAGCTCCATGGTAAGGACTCCAGCTGGACAGATACGGATCAAATCCATAGCTCATCATGGTCACTGTGTTGGTATTTCCTTTCAGAACCGGCACCTTGGCAACCATCGTCTGTGTCTCCGTCAACTGGTACTGTCCGCCGTAAGGCATGAAGACAGAAGCTGCGCCGATGGATCCGTCAAACATCTCCACCAGTCCCTTCTGGGAACAGGTATTCAGATCTGCCAGCGTATTCAGCCAGGTCTCTCTTTCGTTTTCAATCTCATTTCTCACAAAGAGGCTTCCCTCTTTCTTCGGAATATCCACCGCCACGGAGGTCTCCTGATGCGCGCCGTTGGTATCCAGGAACGCGCGGGAAATATTCACGATCTCTTTTCCTCTCCATTCCAGAACCAGACGCGGCTCGCTGGTTACGACAGCCACTTCCACGGCTTCCAGGTTCTCCTCATTGGCGTATTTCAGGAATTCCGCCACATCTTTCGGATCTACAACCACTGCCATTCTCTCCTGAGACTCTGAGATGGCAATCTCGGTTCCGTCCAGACCCGCATATTTCTTCGGCACCTTATCCAGATTTACCCGAAGTCCTGCTGCCAGCTCTCCAATGGCAACCGATACACCGCCGGCGCCAAAGTCATTACATTTCTTAATCAGACGGCTGACTTCCTCCCTGCGGAACATGCGCTGAATCTTACGTTCAGTCGGCGCGTTTCCCTTCTGTACCTCAGCTCCGCAGGTCTCGATGGAAGCCTCGGTATGCACTTTCGAAGAACCGGTAGCGCCTCCGATTCCATCCCGTCCGGTGCGTCCTCCGAGAAGGATAATCACGTCACCAGGATCTGAGGTCTCACGGATTACCGCCCGGCGGGGAGCCGCACCCATCACCGCGCCGATCTCCATACGCTTCGCCACATAATCCGGATGATAAATCTCTTTTACATAGCCGGTTGCCAGACCGATCTGGTTTCCATAGGAACTATAGCCATGCGCCGCCGTGCGCACCAGTTTCTTCTGAGGCAGTTTTCCCTTCATGGTCTCTTTCACGGACACCGTGGGATCCGCGGCTCCGGTCACACGCATCGCCTGATAAACGTAGGTCCGTCCGGAAAGCGGGTCACGGATGGCTCCGCCCAGACAAGTTGCGGCGCCGCCGAAAGGCTCGATCTCCGTGGGATGATTATGCGTCTCGTTTTTGAAATTAATCAGCCACTCTTCTTCCACGCCGTCCACATCCACCGGCACTACGATACTGCAGGCATTGATCTCCTCGGATTCCTCCTGATCCTGCAGCTTTCCTTCGGCTTTCAGCTTGCGCATCGCCATCAGCGCCAGATCCATCAGACAGATAAATTTATCGTCTCTTCCCTGGAACATCTCCTCGTGGGTTTTGCGGTAATCCTCATAGGTTTTCACAATCGGCTCTCTGTAATCGCCTTCCCCGAATGTGACATCCTTAAGCTCTGTGGAAAAAGTCGTATGACGGCAGTGATCAGACCAGTAAGTATCCAGAACACGGATCTCCGTCACGGAAGGATCTCTCTTCTCTTCTTCACGGAAATAATTCTGAATGTGCAGGAAATCCTTAAACGTCATGGCAAGATTCAGAGAATCATAGAGTCCTCTCAGATCCTTCTTAGCCATATCCTTGAATCCCACAAAAGTTTTCACATCCTCCGGTTCCTCAAATTTCGTCACCAGAGTCTCCGGTTTCTCCAGTCCGGTCTCTCTGGAATCCACCGGGTTGATGCAATGATTTTTAATGGCTGTATATTCCTCTTCCGTGATTTCTCCTTCGATCACATAAGTGGTCGCCGTACGGATCACCGGCTGTTCATCTTCTTTGAGGAACTGCACACACTGCACGGCAGAATCCGCTCTCTGGTCAAATTGGCCCGGCAGATATTCCACGGAAAAAACGCGGGCGCCGTCAGCAGCCTCGAATTTCTCTTCATAGAGATCATCCACCGGCGGCTCGGCGAATACGGTCCGGCAGGCTTTTTCATAACTTGCGTCCGAAATGTTCTCCACATCGTAGCGGATCAGAACCCGGACATTGCTGACAGACTGAATTCCCAGATAACTGCTGATCTCATGTTTCAACTCCTTGGCCTGCACGGCAAAAGCAGGCTTTTTCTCCACATAGACGCGTCTTACGTTACTCATAAGTATCCTCGCTTTCTTCGATCATGAAATCTCTTTTCGCTCTCGCTGTCTTCATGGTTTCATAGTATAAGAACCGGTTCAAAAATTTTGGCATTTTTTTACCTTGACATCATAGTACCATAGCTTATATCATTAGTAAAATTAATATATCTAATATCATTCATTATTTTGTCTAATAAGGAGGAATTGCATGGATATCAGTCTGGAACTGTACAAAGTCTTCTATTATGTGGCCACTACCTTAAGCTTTTCCGAAGCTTCCCGCCAGTTATATATTTCCCAGTCCGCGGTCAGCCAATCCATCAAGACGCTGGAACACAAACTGGGCCACGCCCTTTTTATCCGAAGCACCAAACGTGTCCTGCTCACAGCCGAGGGAGAGATGCTTCTCTCCCATGTGGAACCGGCGATCCATCTGATTCAGAAAGGGGAATCCCTCCTGGAAGAACGTACCTCTTTGCAGGGTCAGCTGCGCATCGGTGCCAGCGACACCATCTGCCGTTATTTTCTGATTCCCTACCTGGAGAAATTCCACCGGGAATATCCCGATGTGCGGATCCGGGTCACCAACCAGACATCCATCGGCTGCGCGGATCTTCTGGAAAACGGACAGGTTGATCTGATTGTGACCAACGCTCCCAACGCCCATCTGCAGCCCAGATATCCTTCTCTGCCCATTTTCCGTTTCCAGGATCAGTTCGTCGCCAGCCCTACGGCCTTTCCTCTCCAGGATAAAATCCTGACTCTGGAGGAGCTGACCGGTTATCCCATCCTGATGCTTGGGAGAAGCACCACCAGCGAGTATCTCCATGACCTTTTCTC
The DNA here is from genome assembly GCA_963927715.1 of uncultured Blautia sp. Lineage (GTDB taxonomy): Bacteria > Bacillota > Clostridia > Lachnospirales > Lachnospiraceae > Blautia_A. The sequence continues at coordinate 47,284 of CAWVBU010000004.1, forward strand.
CCGGCATCACCTGAATCTGATTCCGGAAGTGGAACTGAGCAGCAATGACCTTCTGATGGACCTGGCCAGAATCGGTCTGGGAATCGCTTTTGTCCCGGATTACATGCTCACCAAAGAGCAGTTCCTGTTCTGTCTGCAGCTAAAAGAAAAACTCCCGGCACGCCAGCTGATGCTGACCTGCCAGGAGCTGCTTCCTCCTGCCGCACAGAAATTTCTGGAATATTTTCATTCTGAGCCGCTTTCTCCCAGAAAAAATTCATAAGTCTGAGCGGAAATCTGCTGAATCTCATGAGCTCCGGTTTCCTCATCCGGAAGATCAAAACTCATCACACAGAGAATGTAATCCCCCTGCGGTGCGTATACGATGGCAGCATCATGCTGACAGGTATCCGTCTCCCCGGTCTTATTGGCCACCGGAATCTCTTCGGGGATTCCGGCCGGGATCTTCCAGTCCGTCTCCTGCGCCAGCAGAAAATCCAGCATCTTCCGGGATGCCTCCTCACTGACACACTCGCCCCGGTAAATGCGCCCCAGAATCGTACCGCAGTCCCGGACACTGGTCTGATTGCTCAGACCGTCTCCCTGAGAAACCGTGGAGGAAGGATGCAGCGTATGATGTACACCGGTTTCCGCATATCCCTCCTGCGCCAGATACTGATTCATTACCTGACAGCCCGAAACAAAATCTCCGTTCCCCAGCTGACGAACCAGTTCGTTAAACGCCTCGTTGTCACTGACCGTAATCATTGCCTCCAAAAGAGCATCCAGCTGCGGTGTCTCCTCAAGAATTCCCTGTTCCACCTGTTCATAAATCCCGGCCATGACAAACATCTTAATCAGGCTGGCAGAGGTACCCGCGCCGTCTCCGATAGAAAAAGATTCCCCGCTGTCAAGATCTTCCACGTAGATTTCCCAGGTTCCCGCATAAGCACGAACAGAGCCTTCCAGCATTCCCTGCAAAACGCTGAGGCTCTCTCTCTTTTTCTCTGTCTTTGAAAGTTCTTCGTTTTTTTCTCCCCGGGTATCTCCCTTTTGCTCCTCTTTTCGGCCGCGCTCTTTCGCTTCCTTCTCTTCCTGAAGCTTCTGTTCTTTTTCCTCCGTCATCCGCTGCAGAAGACTTCCCCTCTCCTGCGCCGGATACACCTGCGCGCCGATCCGTATTCTGTCAGAACCGATTCTCTCATAAAGGGAATTCTCCTGAACAGACACCGGATCTTCCAAAAGGCCGGCAGCCTGTGCTTCCTGCGAGAAGCACAGGCTTACCGCCGCCAGAAAAATCCCGGCCAGGTATTTATACATTCCAGTCGTACTCACCATTCTCCTTCATTCCGAAAAAGTTTCCGAAATTCATCTGAAAAATGTCATCTTCATATTCTTCGATATCGATCTCGTTTTTAATCAGATACTGATAGATTCCGGCGTGGGAGAGATCTCCCTGCAGCAGAAATCCAACCAGTTTATGATCCCGGATAATCGCTCTGCCGTAATGCTCCCGGCTTTCCTCTGTCAGCACCCGGTCTCCTTCCCGCGGATTCAGCTCACCCACACACAGAGAAACCAGGCCGAAGAAATTAATGGTATTTTTCGCCGCGAACCGATCCACATAGGCAAACCGGTTGCCCAAAGCCATATTCTTTGCCGCTGTCCTGCCCTGCTTCATCGCGTTGGGCCAGATTCCGGACAAACCGGTCACATCCCCGGCCGCATACACATCCGGAGCGCTGGTCTGCAGATACTCATTCACCTGGATTCCCCGGTCAATTTTCAGACCGCTTTCTTCCAGACCGCCTACCGCAGACCGCACACCTGCCGCCACAATCACCAGGTCACAGTCCAGTTTTTCTCCGTCATCCAGGACTACCTGAATGACCTCTCCTTTTTCATTGCAGACGGTATCGCTTCCTTTTCTGCCGAGACAGAACCGGCACCCCGCCTGTTCAAAACGCTTCTGATATTCCAGCGCTCCTCTGGCGTCCAGCTGGATCGGAAGAATCCGATCTGCCATCTCCACAATGGTAATTTTCTTTCCCTGCTCCAGAAGACCGCTTGCCGCGTCCAGTCCCACCAGGCCGGAACCAATGATCACCACATTCTGAGCGCCGCGGGCACAGGCATCTATGGCTGCAGCATCCTGAAGATGACGCAGGCCAAAGACATTGGGCGCTGTGCGAAGCGCTCCCACCGGCGGGATAAAACTTTCCGCGCCCGTGGCGATCAGAAGTCTGTCATAATCACAGGCCAGCCCATCTCCATAATATACTTTCTTCTGGTCGGTGTCCAGCCCATTCATGCGGTAACCGGGAATCTGCCAGATCTGATTTTTCTCAAAGAAATCCTCCGGCACAAAATTCAGCCCTTTTTCATCCCTCTCATGACTGAGATATTTATGCAGCATACAGCGGGAATGCGGCTTTTCATCCACAGAAAGCATAACAATCTCATCCTGAGGACGCAGCTCTCTCAAAGTCTTCGCCGCGGTGATTCCCGCAGCTCCGATCCCTACGATCACATGTTTCATGCCTGCACCTCCTCTACCCAGATAGCCTCCTTCGGACAGGCCTTCACACAGCTTGGCTCTCCGCCCTGATCCTTGCAGAAGTCGCATTTGATCACAATACTTTTGGTCGCGTCATCCGGTTTGAGAACGCCGTAAGGACAGTTCATCACACACATGAAACAGGAACCGCATTTTTCCTTATCGTAATAGACATGTCCATCCTCCGGGCTCTTGGTCAGAGCTCCGCTCATGCAGGAAAGCACACATTCCGGCTCATCACAGTGCCTGCAGAAAATGGGGGTATATCCTCCGTCTTTCTGTTTGTAGATAAAGTTTCTGGACTCATTGCGAATATCATTCAAATCCAGCGTATAGAGGTTTCCCTCATCCTGGCGGTGCGCCTGCATACACGCAAGGCTGCAGCTTTTACAGCCATCACATTTCGTGGCGTCAATGATTATTCTCTTCATAGGCGCCTCCTTAAATGTTCAGACCTTTACGTTTCTCCATAATAATCTGTTCCAGAATATCCGCGCTTTCTTTCGCGTCCGCGTTGATAATCACCTGTCCGCCTGTGAGCTCCTTCATATCCTCTGTGAGTACCTTGGTCACCAGCTTGCTGCCTGTGACAAAAGGCGGAAGTCCCAGATGGAGCGGCAGACCCAGAGCAAGGCCGAAGCAGCCGTCAGCCAGCGCCTGCTCTTCCAGCCACTGAGCGGCAGACAGCACCAGCGGCAGCTGCGGAAGATCCACGCCGATTGCCTCCGCGAGTTCGGTAGCTACGATTTCCAGACGTCCGATCGCCAGACAGGGGCCGAAATTCAGCACCGGCGGAATATTCAGTTTTTCACATACCGCGCGCAGTTTCGGACCTGCCAGTTTCGCAGCTTCCGGCTCCATCAATCCGCAGTTTTCAATTCCTCCGGAAGAACATCCGGCTGTCAGAACGAGAATGTCTTTTGCGATCAGCTCTTTCGTCAGCTCCACAGACAGGACATCGTGCCCGCCTGCTGTCAGGTTGGAACATCCCACCACGCCGGCGATTCCCTTAATGTCGCCGGACACAATCAGATCGATCAGCGGCTTCCAGTTTCCGCCCAGGAATTTCTTCAGGGAACCCTCGCTGACACCGGTCAAGGTATCATCGTTTCCATGTTCCGGAAACAGGTTCATAGGCACTTTGCCCCCTTCTCTCTTTATAAGCCTCAATGATTTCGTCAATGATTTCCCAGCTTTGTTCCTCTCTCTTCTCGAACACAAAAGGCTTCATCTGCGCATTCGCCTTCTTCGCCACGTCATCCAGACAGATCTGTTTGATCATCAGCTCATCACAGATCGGCTCGATTCCCGGAAGCGTACAGTTAAACTCTGAAAGCACCGCGTCAATGCCGCCGGTAGCCAGTACCCGCCTCGCTGGTATAGTTATTGCCGGCATGTCCCTCGAAAATGTCCGCGTAATGAACTCCGCGAAGCTGCAGATCCTGTCCCACACAGGTACATCCCACTAGACGGAATCCTTTTGCCCCGGCTGCCTGTGCTTTCGCCACCGCTTCCGGGCTTCTCAGACGCTCCTGCAGATCCACGAAAATGGTATGCTGATGTCCGGTGATCATAATATTGATATAATCCGGATCCACCACGCGCAGTCCTACCGGCGCCATACGCAGTTCCGGCTCACCCAGAAGCACATCATTCAGCAGATTGGTCAGGGTCAGTCCGTAAAGACCGGTGGAAATTCCCAGTTTCAGACAATCCGTCAGCATATCCACCGGATCCGAATTCAGATTTGTGGAACATTTCACAACACCGTGGAAAACTTCTCCCTTGGCGCCGCCGGGAAGGATTCCCAGTTCCTGCCATCTCTGAAAACGCGGGCCGTAAGCCAGTTTCTCCACCAGTTCCATCTTCTCATATTCCGGTTTGTGCAGATCGTCCAGAACTGCTTTCGCCACCTTCTCTGCTTTCTCATACTTATCTTCTGCCGTAATCCCCAGCTTCTCCGCAGATGATTCAGCGCGTTTTCCCCTTTGATCTCTCCCTTTGTCTGGGCAGTTTTCAACACATTCCGCGCGGTATTCTCCACGATATGAATGTAGCAGCCGGAACCTGCCGCCACTGCGCGCAGAAAATTCCGGGTGACAATCACATCCGCTGTCGCGCCGCAGATTCCTCTGGGAGCTTTCGGCGTGATCCGGCACGGTCCGTTGGAACACAGACGGCAGCAGACACCCTGCAGGCCAAAACCGCATTTGGTGCTCTGGCTGGCTACTCTGTGATGGGAAGTCTCCATGGGAAGCCCTGCAATATATCCTTCCAATGGTTTATCCGCACTTTTACAGGTGGTACATCCGTAACATTCATTCATTTTCAGAAATCCTCCTTTGTATTGATCCGTCGAAACGATCGGACTGGTGTTTTTTCTCAGTTGGTAAAATTATAACAATATATACTAAATTAGTCAAGTATTACCTGGGAATCTTTTTTCCCAGAATTCACTCAGCTGTGCTTCCACCCGGGCCAGACTGCTCCGCTGATAGTCGCTCCATTCAGCCGGAAAAAGCTGCAGATTCTCCGACTGGCAGAATCTTTCATCCAGAAGCAGAATCACTCCTTCATCCTCCTGGGTGCGGATCACCCGTCCTGCTGCCTGGAGCACTTTGTTCATGCCCGGAAAACGGTACGCGTAGTCAAACCCGTTCTCTCCCTGGCTGTCATAGAATTCTTTCAGAATTTCCCGCTCCGTCCCCACCTGAGGAAGACCGGTTCCCACGATCACGGCGCCGATCAGTCGTTCTCCCAATAAATCAATTCCTTCCGAAAATATTCCTCCCATCACGCAGAACCCCACCAGGGTTCTTTTCTGCTTCTCAAACTTGGCCAGAAATTCCTCCCTCTCCCGCTCCGTCATGGACACGGACTGGCACAGGCTGTCCACATGAGGCATTGAGAATTCCTGTTCATAGACCTGGTAGACATCCTGAAGAAGACGATAGGATGGGAAAAACACCAGGTAATTCCCCGGATGCGTATTCACGGTCCGGGCGATATACTCGGCGATCTTCCGGTATTCGCTGTATCCTCTGCGAACGTATCTGCTGCTCACATCGGTTCCCACCAACAGACACCGCCGTTCCCGCGGAAAGGGAGAACGGGCACAGATGGCGTAATCATCTTCGTGCGTACTGAACAGATGACGGTAGTAATGCAGCGGCAGCAGTGTCGCGGAGAAAAACACGGCACAGATCCCCCGTTCCAGACAGGTCTCCAGATTTTTCGCCGGGTTTACACAAAACAGACGGATCCGGAACCCATCTTCCTCATTCTGCACATAAATCCGATAGTTCTCATCCAGCAAATCACACACATTCAGAAAATCGCGAACCTGAAAATAAAACTCCAGAACTTCTTTTCCAAGTTCCGGATCCGGCGGCTCCTCCAGAAAGCTTTCCATTTCTTCCATGAGATTCATCAACACCACCGGCAGACTGCCCACACTGTCCAGAATCTGATATCCTTCGCATTCCTTTTTCCATTCCAGAAGATGCCGATTCACACGTTCCAGACTCCGGGTGATTTTCCTGCTGTAAGGCTTCATCCTTTTTTTCATTTTCAGCACCTCTTCCTTGCACAGAGACGCGCTGTACATCTCCCGGCCGCGTTCCACGAGATTATGCGCCTCATCAATAAGGAAGAGATAGTCTCCTGCCGTCCCCTCGGAAAAGAATCTCTTCAGATATACATTGGGATCAAACACATAATTGTAGTCACAGATCACCCCGTCTGCCCAGACCGACAGATCCAGACACAATTCAAAAGGACATACCTGCCTTTTCTGCGCCTGATCCAGAATCGTCTGCCGGGAATAGAAATCCTCTTCTGTCCACAGTTCATAGACTGCGTCATTAATCCGGTCAAAATGCCCTTTGGCATAGGGGCAGTTCTGCGGATTGCACTCCATCTCCTCGCAAAGACAAAGCTTCTCTTTCGCAGTGATTGTGAGCACTTTAAAGAGAAGGCCTGCCCTTCTCAGGATTTGAAACGCCTCCTCCGCCACCGTTCTGGTCACCGTCTTCGCAGTCAGATAAAAGAGTTTCTCCGCCAGTCCCTCTCCCACCGCGCGCACAGAAGGATACACCGTGGACATGGTCTTCCCCACTCCCGTGGGCGCCTGGACAAACAACTGTTTCCGCTGCCGGATGACATGATAAACACCTGCCACAATCTCTTTTTGCCCTTCCCGATATCGAAACGGGAACTCCAGTCCTTTCATGGACTGGTTCCGCTCTTCCCGCCATTTCAGCTGATAGGAAATCCATTTGTGGTACCGGTCCAGAAGTTCCTGATACCAGACCTCCAGTTCCTCAAACGGATAGACCTGTTGAAATCTGCGGATTTCCTCCGTATCCAGGTTGCAGTAAGTCATCTGCACCTGTATCTTTTTCTCTCCATGATCCAGGGCATACATATATGCGTAGCATTTGGCCTGGGCCTCGTGAACAGTCACCGGCTCCTCGAGAAAATTCAAATCCCGGTATACTCCTTTGATCTCATCGATGGAGAACATCTCACCTTCCCGGAAAACGCCGTCTGCCCGCCCTTCCACAAGAATCGAGCAATCCTCATAGAACGTCTCATGCTTCAGAGAAACTTCCGGGCGGTAGGTCAGATCCATCTGCTTTTGGATTTTCCGGTGAATTTTGCTTCCTTTCTGCATGGCTTCCCGATCCTGCACCGTGCTTCTTCGATTGTCCAGATCACCGCTTCTTAAGATAAATTCCACCAGATTCCGTACGGAAACCCGAACCTGCGGCAGCTCCATCGCTCTCCCTCCTCGCGCTTTCCTTTCCTGTTTACAGTACTTCCATTATAACACAAAAGGGAATCCCCGCATGGCAGGAATTCCCTTTTCTCTTTATATTTTCACAATTCTTAAGCGATGGCGTATTTCTGAATGCTGTTCAGAAACTGGGAATCTTCCCCGTGACAGGTTACAGTCAGAACACGATTCAGATCCATACTCAGGATACCGAGAATTGATTTTGCGTCGATGACAATACGATTGTAGGAAATATCAATATCATAATCACATTGGCTTGCCGCTTTGACAAAATCCAACACATCTTCTCTCGATAACTTAATCTGACGTTCCATCATAATGAAAACCTCCTTCATTGACAGTTTACGCTGTCCACTTGCATTCGTGAACGGATACGCTGAAATTTGTTCATTATTTGCTTTTTTGTTTCATCCGCTATTTTAGCCAGATTTTCCCAGTTGTCAAGGGATTTTAAACTTTCTTAACATTATTCGTAACATTCCCCAAAAAGTAAATCTTAATTCTACTTTTTTTACTTAATTTACATAACATAGGAAACCGGAGCATCCGTCATTTTTACGCATTCACAGAATCCCTTTTTCCTTCCTCCGAAAAAAAGACAGCCGCGCCGCGCGATACGCGCAGGAGCAGCTGTCCTGTATTTCTGTATTCCAAAAGCAAACCTCCCGGTTTTATTTCGGGATTACTTCCATTGCTTTCTCAATATAAGGATTGTCGATCTCATGGAAAATTCCGTGATCCGCTTTCTGTGCCAGTTCCATATCAATCGGCATTTTACCAAGGATCGGAACATTGATCTCCTGGGCAATCTCTTCGATATGGCTCTCGCCAAAGACTTTGATCTCTTTTCCGCAGTCCGGACATTTCACATAGCTGTAATTTTCCACCAGTCCCAATACCGGAACATGCATCATCTCAGCCATGTTGTACGCCTTCTTCACAATCATATGCACCAGATCCTGCGGAGAAGATACAATTACCACTCCATCTATCGGAAGAGACTGAAACGCTGTCAGAGGCACATCGCCGGTTCCAGGAGGCATATCCACCAGCAGATAATCCACATCGCCCCAGATTACATCTGTCCAGAACTGTTTTACCGTATTGGCCAGAACCGGTCCTCTCCAGATCACCGGTGTCTCCTCGGTGGGCAGAAGCAGATTGATGGACATTACTTTGATTCCGTTTTTCGTAAGCATCGGATAAATTCCATTGTCATCCGCTTTGGCAGCGCCTTTGATTCCATACATTTTCGGAATCGAAGGGCCTGTGATATCCGCGTCCAGAATACCAACCCGGTATCCCTGTGCCGCCAGCTTATTTGCCAGAGAAGCCGTCACAAAGGATTTTCCGACGCCTCCCTTTCCACTGATCACCCCGATTACATTTTTCACTTCTGAAAGTTCATTGACTGCCACCTGAAAGCTCTGCGGCTTTTTTGCCTGGGAACATCCGGCGCAGTCTTCCTTTGTACATGTTGTACTGTTGCATTCCTTTGCCATAATACCTCGTCTCCTGTTTTTAATTTTCCCGGAGGAACCGACTCCTCCTATTTAATGAAACGGTCAATCGCTTTCTCCAGCTCCTTCAGTGCCTCCTGGTCTCCATGTTCCACAGCGTCCACGATACAGTGTTCGATGTGATCCTGCAGGATAATCTTACCGGTATTGTTAATGGCTGCTTTCACAGCCGAGAGCTGAATCAGCACCTCGCTGCAGTCCCTTCCGCTCTCTACCATTCTCTTAATGGATTCCAGATGACCGATCGCCCTGGACAGGCGATTCAGAACCGCCTTTGTATGTGCATGGCTATGGGTGTGTCCATGGCCGTGATCATGCGAATGGGTGTGTGTAATCAAGGATCCGTCCGGAAGCACATGGGTGTGAACCTGTTCCTTTTTTTCCTCGCTCATAATCGTCCTCCTCTGTCTCTCTCCAGTCGGTCTTTTCTCTTTCTACTTACACAGACCATACCTATTTATTATAACAATCTCTTATATTTCTGTAAAGGAATATCTCTGCTTAATTTGTGAAGTCGTGATATCAAAGATAATCGTTCCGTCCTTCAAGACAGTTTTTTCATAGGAGACGTCCTCCCCTTTGAATTTTTCCCGGATAAATTCTTCCGGATCTTCCACCTGAATTTCATCCACGAAAACATCCCGCATCTGATTGTTGGGACATTTATTGAAAATCTCCCAGATCACTTCGTACTCCTTCATAATCTATCCTCTTTTCGTCCATTTTTCATCATTATAAGCCACTTTTCCTGCTTTGTCAAAACTATTCTCGTTTTCTTCTGATTCCGCCAGAAAAAATTTTTCCAATGTCCGGCCGTAAAAGTATGCACAGACTTCTTGTCAAACAAAGAACATATCCCTTATAATAAAAATCAGCAAAACCCATTTTACCACATCACAAAAAGGAAAAACAACTATGGCAAACATTCGAAAATACAGTATGAAAGAACAGATTTATCAGGTGATAAAGAACCGGATCCTCAGCTCGGAATATCCCATGGGAACTCCTCTGAATCTGGTGCAGCTTTCCAGAGAGCTGGGGACCAGCAATACTCCCATCCGGGAGGCTCTTGCCCTGCTGGAAGCCGAGGGGCTGGTCACTTCCAGCCTGAATTCCAAGGTACGGGTGACGGAGATTACCGAAGAATCTTTTCGTGATATCAACCGTGCCGTTCTGATCCAGCTGCTGGGCGCCTACCAGCTCTGTATTGAAAAAGGAGAGCTCTCCCGCCTGTGCCAGACTCTGGAGGAAAAATTTCAGATTCAGCGTTCTCTCTTTCAGGAGGAAAGCACTACCGACTTCATCAATGCCTCCATTGAATTTGACAAAGGGTTCATCCTTGCCTGCCGGAGCGAAAAACTGCTGGAGATCTTCGACAATCTCTCCAGTCTCCTGTACATGGTAACCCGCATCAACCACCAGTCCAGCCGGGAGAACCGGAAACAGAATCTCCTGGAACACGAAGCCATTCTGAACGCAGTGAAAAAAAACGAAGTGTCCCTGGTGCAAAAACTGCTGCACCAGCATTACGATAAACATATCTCTGACGTTCCCTGAACCTCAGGATCAAACGGAAATCCATCTCCGGATCCAATCCTTTGGCAAGTGTCTGCCCGGCAGGCACGGCAGCCGCCTGCCGGGCGCGCGCGCAAAAACAGACAGGAAAATTCCTGTCTGTTCTTTCACATCTTTTATGGTTCCTGCGTCACTGACGCAAAACTCTCCAGTTCTTCTTCTGTGTAAATTCCCTTATCTGCCAATATCTTATAATTATCCAGATCGATCGCCTGTACATCCGCCAGCTGCGCCGGCACGATCCGGCTTCCATTGTCGTACTTTCCGGACGTGTTGACTTCCACATCCTCTCCGTCACGGATACTTGTCAGAATTTCCACACAGCTGTCATCCAAAAGCTGAAATTCCCTGGAGACCGTGATTCCCTGCGTCCCGTTCAGGATTCTGCGGATTCCATTCTCGGAAGCCCCCTGTCCCGTCAGCAAAGGCCATGGAGTCTGCGTGCTGTACAGCGAATAATTTTTCTCCTGAAGCGCCTGCGCCGCCCCGTCCAGAAGCTCATCCGACTGGGCACACACAATATCCAGCGGTTCTTCCCCATAGGACTGTTCCAAAATCTCCGTAAGCTTTGTCCTGGCTTTCTCCGGATCTGCAGAATCCAGACACAGATCCACGAAACTGGTTCTGCCGGATCTGCTCTGGAGTGTCCCATCGTCTAAATACGGCCCCAGGACAGACCGTACTCCTTCATAAAAGAACTGGTTGTCCAGCTCTTTGGAATCTTCCATCAGAAACTCAATGGTATAAGATTCGCCTGCCTCCTGGGCCCCTTCCAGATTGTTCTGCGCCTCAATGAAGGTCCCAACAGCCTCACCGGCAGCTTCACTGTCGAACCCCACATAATAGGTGACCGCATCCGTATCCGGAACCAGCTGATTGTAACTGATCACCGGGATATCCTGGTCCTCGTAGACCTGCAGCGCATCCGCGGCAGCCGACGGATCTGAAGGAATCAGAATCAAAGCCGACACTTCCTCCGCCAGTTCACCCAACTGCTCTGCCTGGCCGCTCCCGTCTGAGGCCTGCCGGGTTACAACAGTAAAGCCTTCTCCTTCCAGACTCTCCGTCAGATAGGCAAGTTCTCCGGACCAGCGGTCAGACCCCTGTTCCGGAGCCGCGATACCCACTACAAATTCCGGCGTTTCCTCTGCCTCTTCCTCTTCCGGCGCCGGCGCATCCGCATGGGTCTTCTCCGTCTCCTTTTTCTCTGACGTCTGAGTTCCGCAGGCAATGCATGTCAACGCCGCGGCCGCTGCCAGTACAACTGCCAATATTTTTCGTCTCATGGTCTCTCCTCCGTGATGTCCCTTTTCATTCTTTATACTCTTTCATGACATTTTTCAGATGATCCCGAAAGGCGGCGGAAACTTTCTTCGGTTTCACCAGTTTCACCTGTCTCCCCATGGCCGCCAGCCATCCGTAAAGTTCCAGATCTACGCTATGCTCTACCGTAAGGATCACCTGTTCTTCATCTTTTTCCTTTACAGCCAGAATCTTCCCGAAAAATCCTTCGACCTCTGTCTCCGCCTCTTTTTTGCACAACAGCTTCAGCCGTTTCTGATCTTCTTTTTTCTCAGTCTGCTCCTTCTGGCCCGCTGTCTTCTCAAACAAACTGCTCTGCGGATCGTTTGCCTCTTCCACAGCCAGATAATACCCGCCCGGTCTTTTCCGGTTATAGCGGATGTCCATTCCGTAAATTCGCAGCGCGTCCATGTCGTCGTAGATGCTCTTTCTCTCAGCCTGAATGCCTTTTTCCGCCAGGAAATCTATGATTTCCTGCATGGAAGCCATCTCATTTCTCTGGCTTTTTTCATTTAGTAGTTCCATCAGGTACAAAATCTTTAATTTCTGGTTACTGGATTTTGCCATAGATATCCCTCCTTCTCTCTTATTTTCCCGCATTCCTGCTTCGGCAGACGCCCATTTTGCAAAGATCCGGTTCATTTCTTACATCTTACCATGGCAGACTCCGCGAAGCAAGACTTTAACTTGTGAAATCGGAGTGAAAAAGGATATTTTTACACAAAAACCGGGAAGCTCTCCGCTTCCCGGTCCAGTTTTCCTGTTTGGCTTCTCAGTCTTCCGGCTCGAAATCTTCTTTGCCGACACCGCAGATCGGACATACCCAATCCTCAGGCAGATCTTCAAACGCAGTTCCCGGCTCGATTCCGTTGTCCGGATCTCCTACTGCAGGATCGTACTCATAGCCACATGGTCCACATACATATTTCTTCATGATGTTTTCTCCTTTTCTTCTTTGGAATATTTAAACTATACTTTTTTTGTTCACTTTGCTTCTTTCTCATCATATCAGCTTTTTTCTGAAATTGCAAGCATTATTTTTTTATTCCTTCACGAAACGATGGTAAATGTAATCATTGGCCTCTTTTTCCGCCTTATCGTCAAGGGGTTCCAGCTGAATTTCGTGCCCGTATTTTCGCTCCAGCGCCTTTGTAATCAGATAATCCGTGATCTGAGGATTTTTCGGAAGCAGCGGACCGTGCAGATAGGTTCCGATCACATTTTTGTAGACAACTCCCTCGTAACCGGACTCCCCGTCATTTCCCGAACCGTAAAGCACCTTTCCCAGCGGCCGGTTGTTATTGATATAAGTACGCCCGCCATGATTTTCAAATCCCACGATGGGCATGGAAAACAGATCGCTTTTCAGGACAATATTGTCGATCAGACGGGGACTTCCCTGCTCCGTATACAGATCCACCAGATCCAGTCCCTCGATGGTTCCCTGGTCTGTCTTGTAGTATTTTCCCAAAAGCTGATAGCCGCCGCAGATGGCGATGACCACCCCGTTATCCTCCACATAGGCCTTGAAATCCTCCTGAATCTTCTTCAGCTCATCATTCACCAGCATCTGTTCCCGGTCAGAACCGCCTCCCAGAAGCACCAGATCCAGTTTGGAGAAATCGATGGTATCTCCCAATTCAAAAGCGATGGTTTCCGCCTCGATTCCGCGCCACTGACAGCGTTTCATCAGACACTGAATGTTTCCGCGGTCCCCGTAAAGATTCAAAAGATCCGGATATAAATGTCCTACTGTCAGCTTCATGCTCCCTGTTCCTCCATTTTCTTCAAAATCGTGTGTGTGGAATAAAGTCCTGTATAATTCACCAGCAGATAAAGATTTCCTGTGCCGTTTTGAATCTTATCCAGAATGGCACGTTCCATATCCGGCTGTGCCACAGAATCGATTCCTACATATTTCAGACGCAGCCGCATGTCATAACACCGGATACCTGAGACCGTAATAGACGCGGCATTCGCATGCTCCAGCCGGTCAAAATCCACATCCCAAAGCCAGGATACATCTGTCCCGTCCTGCGCGTTGTCATTGATCAAAATAATGATATCCTTCGGATTTTCATCCGTCATCACCGCTCCGATATTCTGATTGAAGCCGGCAGGATTTTTGGCCAGATTCAGCATCACCTTCGTTCCCTGGATCTGAAAGAGCTCATTTCTTCCAAACTGAGGCTTATAGTCTCCCAGCACTTTGTTGAAATTCTCCAGGGAAATTCCCGCCAGATCTGCCGCGCCATAAACCGCCAGAATGTTATACACATTGTAGAAGCCTCTGTAATTGGCTTTCACATGAAACTCTCCCACATCAAAGGCGAGACCATCTGAGAGATCCACATGGCTCGCGTTATAATCCAGATTTGGCCGGGCAAATCCGCATTGCGGGCAATGATAGGCTCCCAGCTGACTGTAATGGTAAAAATCATATTCCATTTTTGCCCCGCAGCGCTTGCAGAAACGGCCCTCACGGATTTCCTGCGCGTCCTCTTTCAGGACCTGTTCCCCGATCCCGTAAGTCCGGTATTCATTCTTTCCGGTCACCGCGAGATAAGTGGAAAGGGAATCATCTCCATTGACCAGTACCTTCATATCCGGCGCCATCTCCATGGCGCGCGCCAGAAGATTCATGGTAATGTCAATCTCTCCATAGCGGTCCAGCTGATCACGAAACAGATTGGTCAAAATCATGTAATCCGGCTGAAAATAAGGGAACACCCGTACCGTGGACGCCTCGTCAATTTCAATACAGGCGTAATCCGCGTCCAGATGCCCGTTCAGCTTCGCGCTCAGCACAAAAGCGGCCGCCACACCGTTGAGCATATTGGAACCTGTATGGTTGCAGACCACTTTCTGGCCATTGGCCTCCAGAACCGAGCAGAGAAGGTTGTTCGTCGTGGTTTTCCCATTGGTTCCGCAGACAGTGAAAATTCCTTTCCGCACTTCTTTTGCCATCTCTGTCAAAATCTCCGGATAGATCCGAAGGGCAATTTTCCCTGCCCAGGTAACCCCCTGTTTTCCCATTTTTTTGCAGACATATCCGGCTGTCTTCGAAGCCCAGACAGCTATCAATCTTCGTATTTTCATCTTTTCAATCCTTTTTCTTTTTTGTCAGTTCTTGTCTGCCTAATAGTATACCCTCTTTTCCCGCAAAAGAAAAGAGGGTATTCTGCGTCACTTCGCCCGCATAGCCGTGGACATCATACAAAAACCGGCTGCTCCCTGCTCCAGTACGAGAGAGCTGTTCCGAAGCGTAATCCCGCCGATCCCGTAGACCGGTATGGTCACCGCATTACAGACATTTCTCAAGAAAGGAAGTCCTCTGGGCGCCAGCCCCTTCTTACAGTCCGTGGCAAAGATATGGCCGGCGGTCACATAAGAAGCTCCCAGCTGCTCCGCCTCGACGGCTTCCCGGACACTGTGCACCGAGGCGCCGATGCAGGTGAAATCCTTCAGGTTTTCCTTCTCCTCCCGGAGTATCCAAAGGGGCAGGTGAATCCGCTCACAGCCCAGCTCCTTTGCTGCCTCCAGATAGGAATGAAGAATTACGGGTGTTCCGCTCTCCCGGCAGACCTCCAAAACCCTGCCGGCCAACGCAAGGTATTCCGCCTCGGAAAGGTCCTTTTCCCGCAATACAATTCCCGCCGGCCGCTTCTGTGCCAGAAAACGGATCTGCTCCAGGAACGGTCTCTGACACAGATGCCGGTTGGTAATCACTAAAATTTTCTCATACAAACACATAATCATTCATCACCGGCTGCATGCCCTGCTCCAGAATCATCTGACGAATCTCATCCACATTTCTCGTATCATCGATTTCAAACTGGCTGTCTCCCTGGTCTTCCACCTCTTCCGAGTGACTGCCCACTCCGGTGCTGACTCCGGCAGAAATCTTCGTCGCCGCGATCTGAATCACATGATCCCGGAACCTTGCGCTCTCCCTTGTGGAAATGGTAATTCCCGCAAACGGCATGAACAGCCGATAGGCTGTTATAATCTGCAGAAGCTGCGGTTCATGTACGTCTTTCGGATTGATTTTATCATTATTGATAATCGGACGCAGTCTCGGACAGGAGAAGGAAATCTCCGCATAGGGATATTTCTTCTGCAGCAGATAGGCGTGCATTCCCGTGGCAAAAGCATCTTTGCGGAAATCATCCAGACCCAGAAGCGCCGCGAATGCCACACCTCTCATTCCTCCTTTCAGCGCCCGTTCCTGGGCGTTGAACCGATAAGGAAAGATTCTCTTATGTCCGGCCAGATGCAGGGTCTCATATTTATCAGAATTATAAGTCTCCTGGAAAACGGTCACATAATCCGCGCCGCATTGATGCAGATAGGCATACTCCTCTGAATTCATCGGATAAACCTCCAGCCCCACCATCTTAAAATACTGCCGGGCGATTCTGCAGGCTTCTCCAATGTACTGCACATCCGACTTTTTCCGGCTCTCTCCGGTGAGAATCAGAATTTCCTCCAGACCGGTAGCGGCGATTGCCTGCATCTCCTCGTGAATTTCTTCAAAATTCAAGATCTTTCTCTTAATCTTATTGTGGCAGTTAAAACCGCAGTAAATACAATAATTCTCACAGTAATTGGCAATATAAATCGGAGTAAACATGTAAACCGAATTGCCGAAATGTTTACGGGTCTCCCTCTGTGCCGCCTGAGCCATCTCTTCCAGAAGAGGCATCGCTGCCGGAGACAGGAATGCCTTGAAATCCTCAACTGTTTTCATGTCGTGGCTGAGGGCGCGGCGCACATCTTCTTCCGTATACTGGGAATAATCATACGCATTCATCGCCGCGATCACCTGCTCCATCACATCGGAATCCAGCACTTCCATCCCTTCCATATATTCCATATGATTGACACGTGGTTTTTCACTCATCTTCCCTATCCTCCCATCAGTCTTTCAGAAATCCCGTCAGCGGAGATGACGCGCTGGCGCCTTTTTGGAGAACTCTTCCCATTCCTGCCAGATACGCGGTTCTTCCTGCCTCAATAGCCTGACGGAATGCTTCCGCCATCGCCGGAATATCTCCTGCCGTGGCGATGGCTGTATTCGCCATCACAGCATCCACACCCATTTCCATGGCTTCGCAGGCCTGAGACGGCCGGCCGATGCCTGCGTCTACAATAATCGGCAGATCAATTTCCTCCACCAGAATCCGGATAAACTCTTTGGTACAAAGGCCTTTATTCGTCCCGATGGGAGCCCCAAGGGGCATAATGCAGGCTGCTCCCGCATTTGCCAGATCTCTGGCCACATTCAGATCCGGGTACATATACGGCATTACCACAAATCCTTCCTTTGCCAGAATTTCTGTAGCTTTGATGGTTTCCTGATTATCCGGAAGCAGATATTTGGAATCCCGGATTACTTCAATTTTCACAAAATCTCCGCAGCCGATCTCCCTTGCCAGATGAGCAATCCGCACTGCTTCCTGGGCATTTCTGGCTCCGGAGGTATTGGGCAGCAAGGTAACCCCCTCCGGAATGTGTTCCAGAATATTTGCCTCCCCGGCACTGTTGGCACGCCGCACCGCCAGAGTGATGATCTGTGCTTTTGCGTGCTCCACCGCCGCTTTGATCAGATCCATGTTATATTTTCCAGATCCCAGAATAAACCGGGAATCAAATTCATGTCCGCCCAACACCAGTTTGTCGTCTTTTCTCATGTTTTTCTCCTTCTTTCCACAAAATTATCCCGTCACACCTCTGTTTTTCCCAGAAGCAGACGCACAAGCATATTGGCCTGATGCGCTGCGCAGAGAGTAACCCTGGGTGCCATCAGGCTCTCCCCCTGTTCGATTCCGTTTGTCTCATCCCCGCACAGATACAGACGGCGCATTTTCTTCACTGTCCGTATGGCATTTCCCGAATGGCTTCCTGCCATCCCCGATGCCGCCACAAGGACCACATCTTTTCGGGCAGACAGCAGCGTATTGATCAGCATCGCCTTACTCTCCGCCCGGTCAAAAGCCTCACAGACGAGAGAATCCTTCTGAAAAATCTCCAAAACATTGCTCTCATCCAGCCTTACTGTGTCGGTCTCCACCTGCAGATAAGGATTGATTTCCAAAAGAATCTCCCGCATAGCCTCGGTTTTATAGCGGCCGATCTGTGAAACCCAGTATTCCTGCCGGTTCAGATTGCTCAGATCCACCCGGTCAAAATCAACCAGATGCAAAGTCCCCACCCCGGCTCTTGCCAGCATCACCGCCACATGCGATCCAAGACCTCCCAGTCCCGCCACCGCAACCCGTGCGTTCTCCAGCAATTCCTGTGTTCTCCTTCCATGACGGCCGCGCAGACTCTCCCGAATCTCCTCCCGGGAGGGCAGCTCTTTTTTCTGTACCATTTCTCAGCCGCCTCCTACGAAACTGACCACTTCCAGCACATCCCCATCATGGAGAATGGTTTTCCCGTAATCGCACTTTGGCAGAATCTCTCCGTTATACTCCACTGCGATCTTCGTCTCATCGAAATCCATTTCTTCGATCAACTCCCGCACGTTCATCCCGTCACGGAGAGGAAATGCCTCGCCATTTACACGAATCATTTCGTCTCACTCCTTTCCCAGTCTCTTCTTTGTCCGTGCATCCTCTCAGGTTTTCACAGAAAAGGCGGTCCTCCCATGCCGAACACCGCACGCTCTCCCATCAAAAAAAGGATGCACCCTGACGGATACATCCTACGAAAACTTCTCTATCACTTCCTACGCCGGCATGATCCGTATCAGGTTCATGAGTCGAAGCCGTTCGTCTTCCTCTCAGCCACCGCGTGTGACTCCCCAGTTTTTTTATTCCATGGATTATTATAAGCATTTTTTCAGAATTTGTCAAACGCAAACCACAGCTGACATACAATTTCTTTTGAATCCCTGTGTTCTTTGTTCATAATAACCAGTCTCAGTCTCTATAGTTTCTCAGTGCGTTATGGAAATAGTAATAAGGAATTGCCAACAGTATGATGTTGAGCACAATCTCCACGATACCATTTCCACTGGTCAGGAAGTTGGCCAGCTGTGCCACAAAAACAAGCGCGCCAAGGGCAACGGTCAGCTTTGATTTTTTATTTGCCAGACAGATTCCGATCACTCCTACAAGGATCTTAAAGAAATTCGCCCCATACAGGCCCACAACGATTCCGAAAAAGGCATCCTGCAGCTGCGGATCACTTAATCCTTCCACATTCTGGCCGGATCCCAGCAGGTTCCAAATGGCTACAATGGACAGCACACCCAGCAAAATCTCCAATGTTCCCGCAATTCTCAGATGTTTAGTCCCTTCCTCATTTCTAATCTCCCTCCTGTATTTCACCCGCATTTTGGTAATGCATATGTAAGACATGCCCCGCCCCCGCAAGGGAGTGGGGCCAGTTTCCATCAAAATACTCCGGACCGGCAAGTCAGGACTTTCGAAACAAAAGCAGATACACGATTCCAATTGCAAGCAGAAGCGGAAAGGCCACATACATCAGCCCGACAACCACCAGAACAATCAGAATCACCGGAAGCAGCACCACATTCAACAGGAACTTGGAAATTCCCCAGGCTGCTTTGACTCCGAAAATCAAAATCTTCCCAAAAATCCAGATCATAAGGACTGCAAACAAAACTTCCAGCATTCTTATCACTCCCCGTCTTTGTCCTTATCACAAATACGCTCTATTTTACTTCAACCAGCTCAATGGTGAAATTCAGCTCTTTGCCCGCCATTTCATGGTTCGCGTCAAACGTAATCGTCTTTTCTTCCTTCTCTGTCACCTTCACAGGGAAAGGCTGGCCATACTGATTGGATAAATAAACCTGCTGACCCACCTCCAGATTTTCAGAGCCAGGCAGCTGCGCAATCTCAACGGTGAAGACAGCGTTCGGATCCGGCATGCCGTATGCCTCCTCCGGCATCAGATGAACTTCCACGGTCTGTCCCACTTCCATATCTGCCACTGCCGCGTCAAAGCCACGGATCATCTGACCTGCGCCGCAGACAAATTCCAGAGGTTCCCCGCGGTCATAGGAAGAATCAAACTGTGTTCCGTCGTTAAATGTTCCGCGGTAATGGGTACGGCAGGTTTTTCCCACATTGCGCCCGGTCAGCGCAGCGCCGCATCCGCCGCCGCAATTTCCGCAGGAGTGACCGTCTTCATGATCTCCACAGCTGTGTCCTTCCTCATGGTGATGATGGTCACAATTCGCTCCGGTAGACACCAGTTCTCCTTTCAGATATGCTTCCACTGCCTGATCTGCATCACCCTGCGCTCCGGCAATCAGCTGAATTCCCGCTTCTTCGAGAGCCGCCTGCGCTCCTCCGCCGATTCCGCCGCAGATCAATACCTCAATAGACTGTCCGGCCAGAAGTCCGGCCAGCGCTCCATGCCCGGTTCCATTGGATCCGATCACTTCACTGGAAACCACCTGGTTATTCTCTACCTCGTAAACTTTAAAAAATTCTGTTTTCCCAAAATGCTGGAAAATATTTCCGTTTTCATAGGTTACTGCTATTTTCATCCTGAAATTCTCCTTTTACTTTTTTCGTCACATGCATGCCTATTTTAACACAGATCGCAAAAGTTGGGAATGGAATCCTGGATATTTCCACACAAAAAGCGCGAGAGTCCTTGCACCGATGCTACTCTCACGCTTTTCCTGCCTCTCAGCGCCCTGCCGGAATACGCCTTGAACTCTGTGACACTGCCTCCGCAGAAGTAATTCTTCTTTACGATTAAGATTTTAAATATCCACAAGCTCACACTAGGCATCAATTCTTAGTGGAAGTACTGCGGATGCAGTGAAAAGAGTTGTAATATCGGAATCGATATTGCAGCTTTTTTTATTTCCGAGAAATGTTTTATTTTGCGATACTGTTTTCAGCTACCCCACCCAGTGAATCCTGCTCTCGTCATACCGGTCTTCCTGTACCTTCTGCTCCGCCGGATACCCAAGCGAGAACATGGAGAACACCTCCACATTGTCCGGCAGATTCAGCAGACGGTGCACTGCATCCATCCGCTCCCGGTCCGGGGCGATGCCGAACCACACGCCGCCCAGCCCCTGGGCGTCCGTCTCCAGCCAAATATGCTCCTGGGCGATAGACAGATCGATCTGCGCAAAGGCCGGCGCGATCAGCCCTTCCTTCCGGTAAACCGGCACGATGACCACCGGCGCTCCTGCCGCGCAGGCGGAGTAAGGACTGACGCCTGCCAGCTTTTGGATCATCTCTTTATCCGTCACCACATAGAATTCCCAGGGCTGCTGATTGCAGGCGCTGGGCGCCTGCATACCGGCTTTCAGGATCTGCAGAAGCTTCTCCTGCTCCACCGGTCTGTCTTCATATTTTCGAATACTGACTCTGTGAAAAATACTGTTCATTGCTCTTCCTCCTGTTTTCTCCTCATTTTTTCTTCTTATACTGCCCTGCTTTCCGATTTTTCTCCACATCTCGGTAAGCAGCCCACCGGGCGCTTTGTTCCCGTCTTCCTCTCGCCCGGTATTTTCGGTACCGCTTTCTCTGGTCGCTCAAATAATCAATCATATCCACGTCGCTGAAGTCCTGTGAAGAACCGGAACCACCGCTGAAACATTTGATGATCACATACAAAACCACAAAAATCGCGATTAATCCCAAAACCCCGTCCATAAGATTCCTCCTGTCTTATAAAATCCACTACCTCTAATGTATCAGAAATTCTCTTGATTTTCTACAGTCTTTTTTTTATTTATCTTTTTAATTTTCTGTATATATTTATTTTTTAATATTTTTTTCAAAATATATCTTGACATTTTTGGATTTATGAGTATTATATAACCATCAAAAGAAAAGGAGGACGGACCACCGAGAACTTTAATTTAAAACCAATAATCCAGAAAAAAGAGAGGTAAAGTCCAATGGGAAAGTAAACTGACAATCATTCAAAGACCACTATTCTATTCAAAAGAATAGTTTTACATAGATATCAAATGAATAAGGAGGATAAACCAATGCAGGTAATGAATTAAAAATCCACTGTACATGAAAAATCAGTACAGTGGATTTTTATTTTGTCTTTAACAATTTCCTGTGTATACATATCTCAGATACTTTGCAGCGGTATCCCGCAGCTGATAGATCTGCCGTACGCTCGTCGCTTCCCGGTCTGTCATATGAAACTGTGGAAAAAAGCGGGTGACATGCAGAGGAATCTCCGGATCGATGGAAGCAATCCAGCCTGCTTCCTGCTTCATTTCTTCTTCTGAATCATTTTCCCCAGGCACAATCAAAGTGGTCAGCTCCACATGGCAGCCTTTCGCGGCCCGCTGAATAAACTGCTTCACCGTCTCCAGATCTCCGCCCAGTTTCCGATAATATAACACGCGATCTAGTGT
>CAWVBU010000005.1:0-107805 GCA_963927715.1 uncultured Blautia sp.
CACACTAGATCGCTTATACGTTATTGTGGATATATCCACAATACTGATTTCAGGCCAGCCACCCTATAATTTACATAGAAAATCTGGGAAAAAGGTGGTGGGACTGTTTGATTGATTTCAGCCCGCTTTGGGAAACGATGAGGGAGCGGAATATCACGCAATATTATCTTCTGCAAAACGGGATCGACAATAAAACGCTTGATTCGTTGAAGAAGAACAAAAACATTACATTGCTCACAATGGAGAAGTTGTGTGACATCATCGGATGCACACCGAACGATATTGTCCGTTTCAAAAAATAAGGCTGTCGAGAAAATTGAAGTCCTCGGCAGCCGTTGTTGTCTCCAGAGAAAAATAAGGACAGCCACAGCAGCTGTCCTTACTAATCTGGCTTTTCCGTATTTTGCCGTTCCTTCAGGCGTTCCACCTGTTTTGTGTCCACAAAGTGCGTGGCGTACCGTCTCTCAATCTCCGGGTCTCCGCTTTTACTGAACCGAAGTGGAATCACCGGTTTATGCCCCTGTCCGTTTTTCTTTTTCACGTCCCATCGTTTGTAATAACAGAAAGATGGCTTCAATCCAGTCTTTTGGGCGTAAACCCGCATCTGGTGCATGATAAAAGAGAGCTTGCGCAAATTCACCGTACAGACCCGTTCCAGGTAGTCCACACGCCCGAAGCGCCAGTCCTTATATTTCTGCTTTGGCAGGACGCCGATCTCCATCATTACATCCACTGGAGCCACATAGCCACGGCGTTGGCACTGGTGGTATATGGCGGAGTGTATCTTGCCGATCAGTTCCTTATCATTCATTCTTATCTTTTCCCCCGCTTTCCTTACCATCATATCACGGACTTTCTGAAAAATCAGCCATAAATCAAATCTTGAATGGCAAACTTCAAATCCTGTACCTTTCCCAACAGCCAGATGGCTGCCAGGGGCAGTCCGTAGGGGCTGACCAGAAACGCCAGTACAAGCAGGATAAGTCCGTTCTGCGGCGAGTAGGTAATCAGCACCGCCACACCCAGAAGGCCCAGCACCATGCTGACAAGCCCCAGAACCAGGCCGGAGACATAGACCAGACCGGTGCAGAGCCAGACAAACAGGGTCAGCACCAAAATCACTGGCGCGACAGCTATCTTCAACAACAGCTTCAGTAAAAATAAAACTCCCTTCATTTCGGTTCCCCCTTTCGGTATTGGGCCAGATAGCTCTGGCGCAGCTGCTCCAGTGCGGCCTCATCGCCTCGGTTCGGATCGCGGCGGCCGCCGGTGAGTTGAATTTCCTCAAATCCAAGACAATCTTCCAGCAGCAGATCAAACAGTTCCTCCGGCGTCCGGCAAAGGACGCCATCTACGCAGTAAGGCGAATCCCCGTTCCATGTTACCCGGAGATAGCCCCGCCTGCATTGCAGCACTTCTTCCTCCAGGTCACAGTCCAGGTAATCCCGGAAGATCTCTAACACCTTCTCAAAGTTCTGCATGGATTTCTCACTCCTTTGCGGCAGTCTCTTTTCTGGAATCTATTATCATGCAAGCGCACACAAATCGCAAGGATACGGGCAAAAAGAAAAAGCGGAGGGAGGCGCGGCGAAAAGAACGCCGTTCCTCCCTCCGCAGATGGGGCGTATGTCCCAGTCATGAGAGCTTTGCAAGCCGGGTCAGTATCTCCCTTACCCCCGCCCAGAGCTGTTCCTGCCGCTGGGATATATCCTCCAAATCAGCGTCATAAATGCGCCCGGTCTCATGCACACGGCGGGTCAGCTGGTTCAAGTTGTTGCTGGAATAGCGCATCAGGGACACCAACTCCTTTAACTCCGGCAGTTCCAGGCGTACCACATACCCGTCCAGCGCCATCTTGCGCAGATAGGCTTCCCGGTTGGATGTGCCAAGCTGGGCCATTTTCTGCTCGATCATCTCCAGCTCCTGGGGCGACACCCGGAAATTCACCTGCACCTCCCGCTTGCGGTTGGGGGCGCTCATCGCTCCGGCTCCTTCTTTTTGCGAGTGGGCGCTTTCTTCTCAGCATTTTTTCCGGCAGGGCGCGGCTCCTGCTTCAGCTGGCGGCGGACGGAGGGGCGGTGCTGGCGCAGCTCCTTACTGCGGTCCTCGTCTTTGGGAATCAGGACAAAATGCCCCTTGCGGTCGTTCAGGCCGGAGAAGGCCATCGAGCGGAACGGCAGCGCAGCCATGACCTGATCCATGTCTTTGGAGTTGGCCCGCCGCATGAAGTCCTCGGAAAACTGCGCCATGTAGTGGGTTCCGTTGGGGCTATTGGGCACATCCTGCGCCTGAAGCTCCCGCAGCAGCCGTCCCGCCTCTGCCTGGATGTCCTCCTGCGTCAGCGGCTGGGTCAGCAGATATTCCCGCTTCGCCAGAGTCAGGAACAGATCGGTCAAGCCGGGGTGGCTGTCCACCACAAACTCCTGGTTCCGCTCCCCGCCGAAAGAATCCGGGTTGGGCGGCACCTCAACAGTCCCGGCCCATGCCTTGTTGGCCCGGCTGAAGCGCCCGTCCCATTCCTTCTGCTGGACCGTGTTGGCCAGCACATAGAGCATTCGGTCATAGCCAAACTGCTCCGTCACCTGGCTAACAGCGGCTCCGTCCAGCCGGTGGTCCCGGTAGTTTTCTGAAATGGCCGCCTCAATGGCCTCCTTGCAGGCAATGTTGGCCCGCTGGGAGGTTCGATACTGGTCCAGCTCTCCATGCTCACGGGCGTAAGCGGCGGAGTGCCGGTAGACGGGCAGTTCCCGCTGGGCATCCAGGGCGGCATCAGCACGGCTCTCGATGCTGTCCAGGACTATATCCATGTATCCGGTCTCGCGCTTTTCAAATTCCCGGTAGGCATCGGCCAGCGGGGACGGCGACGCCAGCAGCGCCTTTGCCTGTGCGTCCGGCAGCTCCAATTCCTCCATCGCCATCAAAATATCTTCCCGAATGGTGTACTCATAGGTATGACGCAAGATTTCCTCCGGGGGCTGGCTTTTCAGCCAGTCCCGGTATTTGTCCTGCTCGGCGGCCATCTTCTCATAAAGGGCCGTATTCATATCTTTGTTCATATCATCTCGCCTCCTGTTCGTGGTGTTTGGGTTTCTTATCCGGATTCCGGGGCGGCACCGGGCGGCGCAGCCCATCCAGCACGGAGGGCCGCGCACTCTTTGCCATTACAGGTGTCTGGGGCGGCCTGCCCCTGCCGTCGATGTTCAGTTCAGCGTCCAGCTCAAGCAACCGAGCGGATTTGTCCCGCAGTTCCTGCTCCTGGGGGAAGGTCTTGCCTACTTCGGCCTTGGCGGCTGTCTGCTGCTGATAGAGGTTATCCAGCTGGTTCTTCATCGCCTCCAGCCGCTGGGGCATCTGCGCCAGGGCGTTGTCGATGCGGGTCAGGTTGCCCCGTGGGTCAGCCCCCAGCGTTACACGGTGGGTCATCTGACCTTTCAGCAGGAGCGTATACTCCTTCTGAAAAGCGTCAAATGTCACCGACATAGCAAAGCCCCGGTAGCTGCCGATCTGTACCGGCTCGGAGTTTTTGACCTCCTTGCAGGCATCCAGCAGGGCGGCACCGGCGTTTTCCTTGTCGGTGAGGGTATCGCCCCGGACCTCTATGCCCGCGAAGCCGTCCTCCGGGTGAGAGTGTTCTGCCAGTGTGGCCATGTCGGCCTCCAGCCCTGCAATAAAGCCTTTGTTCTTTTCAATTTCTTCCGGGAAGTATTTCAGCAGCTGGTCCTCCAGGCGGTACTGCTTGCTCTGGTGGTCGGCCTTCATGAGCTTCAGACGGGATACCTCCACATCCAGGTCCATACGCTCCTTGATGCGCGGGTCCCCAGCACACAGGGCCTTGATCTCCGCAAAGGAAAGCGCCGTTTCATCTACATCGTCACAGGAGCGCACTGGGCTTTTGGAAGTCATAATCTGGCTGATGAATTTCTACTTGTTCTCCACGGTCTGCCAGAGGTAGGCATCAAAGGTCCCTTCCGTGACGTAGCGGTACACATGGACCAGCGGGTTCTGGTTGCCCTGGCGCTCAATTCTGCCTTTTCGCTGGGCCAGGTCGCCGGGCCGCCAGGGGCAGTCCAGGTCATGCAGCGCCACAAGCCGGTCCTGCACGTTGGTCCCGGCTCCCATCTTTTGTGTACTGCCGAGCAAAACGCGCACCTGACCGGTACGGACTTTGGCGAACAGCTCTTTTTTCCGCACCTCGGTGTTGGCCTCATGAATGAATGCGATCTGCTCGGCGGGCATCCCCTGGGCAATGAGTTTCTGCCGAATGTCCTCATAGACGGTGAAGGCCGGTTCCGGTTTGTCCAGCGGCACTGCCTGCTCCAGCGCATGAAGCGTGGGATTGTCCAGCGCCTTGGCTGCCTTTTTTGCAGGCCGCGCCTGGGGCGTGGAAATGTCGCAGAATACCAGCTGGGTCAGCTTGTCAGCCTCCCCGTCCCGCCAGATCTGCAGGATGTTCTCCACACACTGGTTGACCTTTGTGCCGGGTTCGTCCGGTAAAAGAGGGCTGATGATCCGCTGGTCCAGACCCAGCTTGCGTCCATCCGATGTGATTTTGAGCATATTGTCAACCGAAGGATCCACGCTGCCTGCGTGTACTTTAGAAGCCCGTTCGGATAGCGCCTGGACCATTTCCTGCTGATGCTCGGTAGGCTGGGCCACGACATTGTGGTATTCCACCTCTGGCGTGGGCAGGTGCAGCTGGTCGGCGGTCTTGATGTCCGCGATCTCCTTGAACAGATTCATCAGTTCCGGCAGATTGAAAAACTTGGAGAAGCGGGTCCGCGCCCGGTAGCCCGTCCCTTCCGGGGCAATCTCAACTTACCATAAAGAGCCGCTGCAAAGTACAATGCCACAGAGCAGTCCCAACGAAGATGCTGCAACAGCCGTATCCGGCGCCTACAAAGATGATGACAGCAAGTATTCCCTTAAGAACCTGCTGAAGCGTCAGGAAACGGAGGCAGGCAATGAAGAATAAGACTACTGATATCTATGAGATGTTGGACACACTATCCCTGCCGGTAGCCGCCCAGCGTTTCGCAGAACTGTCTAAAAGCCCTGAATTCGGCAGCTATACCGCTTTGCAGTTTATCCGTGAGGTTCTGGAACCTCAGTACATAGAAACACTCAACAACAGGTTTGAAACAAATCTGCGGCTCAGCAGCCTGATCAATAAAGGTGCTTTGGCCGAGAATCTGAAAACCGGCAACGGACGCATCTACAATGATGCCACCGTTGATCAGATCCTGAAATTTCATTTCGCTGAGAACCGGCAGAACGTCGGGATCTATGGAGTCACCGGTGCCGGCAAGTCTTATTTCCTGTCTGCCTGTTGTGTGGAAGCATGCAGACGTAATTACCGTTGTAAGTTCGTAGACTATAGTGACCTGCTGGACGAACTGATTGTCCTCAACCGCCAGGAAGACCTGAACAAGTATCGTAAGAGGATCAGATACTATGCACGGATCCAGCTGCTGTTCATTGATGATTTTGCCATAAGCAGGTATTCAGAAGAAGGGATCAAGATTCTGTATCATCTCATAAAACTTCGGGATGACCTTGGCACCTCCACACTCTTCAGCTGTCAGTATTCTCCAGATGAGTGGGGAAATCAGCTGAGTGACGAGAAGGAGTGTTACGGTAAGCTTGACGGAATCCGGCGAAGGCTGACGACAGGATTTACCGTACTGATTGAGAAGGCATAGCCTTCTGTGACAACAACGATCAATACTGATCAGCAGGGCGGAGCCCCTCTTGCCCTGCCGATCTCTAAAGCCGACCGCTTAATATGGCCCTGACTGGCCGGGAAATGCGGCCCTGCTGGCCGCAGAAAGCAGAAAGTGGCTGTTTGCATGAACTTCGATTTATTCAACCGTGTTGTCAAGTATATCGTGGAAAATGTGGGAAAGCCCTTTTCTGCCAATGCCATTGCAAAGTTCCTCAAAAGCGAGGGGCGTTCCCTATCTGTGGAGGCGGTTTACAATTATCTGAACTGGCTTGAAAAGGCGTTTGTGATTTATCGCTGCCAACGGTATGATTTGCAGGGATAATCCGTGCTGAAAACGCAGGAAAAATTCTATCTGGCAGATGCTTCTCTGAAATACTGCATCATGGGATTTAGTCCGAAATCTGTTGCCGTTATGCTGGAAAATATCGTGTACTTTGAATTACGGCGGCGGGGCTATGATGTTTATATCGGGAAGAATAAAACGAAAGAAATTGATTTCGTGGCAGTGCAGCGCGATGAGCGTATCTACGTCCAGGTGTGCCGCAGGCTGTCGGAGGAATCGGATCGGGAGGTTGCCAATCTCCTCGAAATCAAAGATCACTATCCGAAATATGTGGTAACGCTGGATGAGCTCGCGACAGGAAATATCAATGGTGTGAAGATCGTGCATTTGGCAGACTTCCTGCTGAGTGACACATACTGATTTAAGAGTGTGATAAAGTGCCGAATCGCAGTTCGATTCGCCAGACGCTGTCTGCACCTCTGTATTTGCAGCCAGAAGCCTGCCCTGTCTTCCTTTGAGCCGTATGCCAAAAACCCGCCTATCTCTAAAGTGTTCCGGGAGATCGGCCTGGCGGACGAGTTGGGGTCCGGGATGCGGAATACTTACAAATATACAAAGCTCTACTCCGGCGGGACATCTGAATGAAAACTAACCAGGGGGCCGGAGAAATTGTACACTCCATCCCCCCTGGTTTTCTTTATGTCCCTGATGGATACAGATCTCAATTTGCTGGCTTCATAATGCTGTCCCTTTTCCGGGGATAGAAAATCGTCTCATATCCACGTTTTCTAACTTCAACAGCTTCGCTTTTTTCTCTATGCCGCCTGCATATCCCGTAAGGCTGCCATTTGCCCCTACAACGCGGTGACAAGGCACAAGGATCGAGATTTTATTGTGGCCTACCGCGCCGCCTACGGCCTGTGCGGACATGCGCGGCAATCCTTTCTTAGCGGCGATCTGCTTTGCAATTTCGCCGTATGTCATCGTCTGGCCGTATGGAATGGTACAGAGAATTTCCCATACCTCATTTTGAAAGGCTGTGCCGGTGAAATGAAGCGGTACAGGAAAGTCCGGCTCTTTTCCCGAAAAGTAAAGGTCAAGCCACTGTTTTACTTTTTCAAAAAGAGGAATTTCTTTTTCCTCCTGTTCTTTGTCCAGATAAAGAGCAAAATATTTTTGCCCCTCAAACCAGAGGCCGGTCAAACCAGTCTCGTCGGCGGTTAATAGCATATTCCCGATAGGTGAGTGGTAATGACTGATGTACTGCATATGATTCCTCCGTAGCATAGCTTTCAAACTTCATTCCTTACACTATGATTTTATCACAAAGAAACGCCGTACGATATTAAAAAATCATTGGATATTACACTAACGCCGGACACCAGCATAATGCGGTATGTCGTAAAAGCTCCAATGATACAGCCAAGTACGGTGGGAATAAAATAGACGAATCGCATTTGTTTTGTAATAAGTCCTTTAATCTTTTTGCGCTTCATTCCCAATCGCCGCAGATCATTATAGACTCCTGCGCCCCATATCGTGCTAATAAGTTTTAGTCCAATAACCATGACTGCGGACACAAAGGCAACGATAGCAATGAACAGCATAAAAGCAAATTGTATGAGGATTACCGCCAAGCGAAAAAGCAAAGGTTTTGAAACTTAAAAAATAAATTGACTTCTATACGGTCTTTATGATACGCTATCCGTATGAAAGTTGGTGAACTTTTTTGAAGAAAAACACGATTGAAAAACTGCTTGCGGAAAACAATGGTATTTTGAAAACGGCTGATGTTGTCGCCGCTGGCATTTCCAAAGAAGCATTTTACAAATATGCAAAAAGCGCGGGGCTTGAAAAGGCTGCGCATGGGATTTACCTTTCGCCCTCTGCATGGGCTGATGAAATGTATTTGCTGCAAGCCCAAATCCCCAAAGCGATATACTCCCACGAAACCGCGCTGTACATGCACGATCTCGCGGAAATGGAGCCAATGCCGCTTACGGTAACTGTACCCGCAAAATATAACAGCCTGACGCTTGCAGAAAAAGGTGTGAAGATTGTTTATGTGAAAAAAGAGTGGTACACGCTGGGCGTTTGTCAAATGCCATCTCCGGCCGGACATTCGATTGCCGTTTACGATATGGAGCGTACCATTTGCGATATAATCCGCAAACGGGCTGATATGGATATTTCCGCTTTCAATTATGCGATCGTGGAGTTTATGAAGCGAAAAGATAAAAACCTCAACCGCCTTATGGAGTATGCAAAGGCTATGCGGCTTGAAAAGAAAATCCGGGAAACAATGGGGGTACTATTCTAATGATTAAAACATCAAGACAGCTAAAAGATTTAATTCGCAACATGGCAAAGGGGGACAGCGGCAAATCTCAACTGTTAATCCGAAATTATGCTATGGAACGCTTTTTAGAGCGTGTCGCCCTTTCAAAGTATAAGGACAACTTTATCCTAAAAGGCGGTATGCTTGTTTCCGCTATGGTAGGTCTGGACAACCGGGCGACAATGGATATTGATACCACAATCCGTAATTTTCCTCTTGACTGCGAACACGCAAAACAGATTGTAGAAGAAATCGCCGCCACACCGATTGATGACAATATCCGTTTTGAGATGAAAGACGTTTCAAATATCATGGACGAAGCAGAGTACGGCGGTGTGCGCCTTTCCCTCGACGCATTTTTAGATACAACGAAAATCCCGCTGAAAATCGACATATCAACGGGGGACGTGGTAACACCTGCCGAGATTACATATCACTACAAGCTGATGTTTGAGCAACGGTATATTTCATTATGGGCGTACACGCTGGAAACGGTGCTTGCAGAAAAAATTGAAACGGTATTGACGCGGACGATCTTCAATACCCGTCTGCGGGATTTTTATGACCTATATATCCTGCAACACGCGGGAATGGAGATTGACACAAAAACGCTTGCCGCCGCGCTTGCGGCAACCTGCCGCAAAAGGGACAGCGAAAAGGTGCTGTCGGAGTATCGCCGTATTTTAGACGAAATCGAAGCAAATGCTGCTATGCGGGAGTTTTGGGAAAGCTATCAAAAGAAAAACAGCTATGCGGCGGGTATTGCATGGGAAACGGTGATGAACGCTATCCGCGCTTTATGCGATAGCTGCATTTCATAAAATAAGGGGCTTTTGTATGGGCTATTGAAAATGATTTTTCCAAGCATAATGGGAAGGTGAACAGCGGGCGCATTCTGATGGTGTTCCGCAGCATCGTCACTCAGCTTGCAAAATCCAATGAAAAGTTCATTTACGGTGCTGTCTGGCCAGGCGGCCGGGCGCGGGATTTTGAAGAAGCGATCGAATGGCTTGTCTCAGCCGGTATGTTCAACCGTATTTACAATGTCTCTAAGATGGAGCATCCGCTTTTCGAAACGCGGGTATCGAAAGGATGGTGCGATCACGAACATTCCGCTGTATCTTGCAGGTAAGACAAAAGAGCTGCTCTGACGAACCGGTTCCCCTCACATCCGCGAAGGGAACCGGTATAAAGAAATCCTCACTCTTCCTGTAATAATTCTCTGCATGTGTTCAGTGCGTTGAACAGGCGGGGGATTCCCATATATCCGCTGGCGTGAACCAGGGCGCAGACCACTTCTTCTTTGGTATTGCCCATCTTCAAGGCTCCTTCCACATGGCTTTTGACCTGTACTTCCGCGCCGCCCAATGCAGCCAGAAGCACCACTGTGAGCAGTTCGCGGGTCTTGGCGTCCAGACCGGTGCGGGTATTGAAATCACCGAAGCAAAGTTCCGTTAAAAAGCGCGGCACTGCCTGGGCAAACTCGCCGGGCAGCCAGGTGTAACGGTCGGCGATTTCTGTTCCATAGATCGGGGCCTGAATCTTTAGTCCTTTTTGATAGCGTTCGTCTTCGTTCTCAGCAGTCAGTGCCTTCTGGGACGGCAGCGGCAGTTCAATGTCGTTTTGAACGAACACTTCATTCATGGCGCCGATGGCGTTGAGTGTCCTGGGAAAGCCAATAAAGGGCGCGCACTGATACACGGCTTCCCGGATCTCCACCGGTGAGCAGCCGGCGTTGAGACTGGCCTGGACATGGGCTTTGAGCTGGGGCAGCGTGCTCAGCGTGGTCAGCACTGTGATGGTGACCAGTTCCCGCAGCCGATTATCCAGGCTGCCTGTATAGCAGACATCCCCAAAAATGTACCCCTGTAAGATCTGCATGAACTCGCCGTCAGTTCCTTCACTGCCCGCAGCATGGCTGTGGAACAGCTCCTGCATTTTTTGTTCTGTGCGTTCTTTTCTGTTCATTGTTTCCCTCCTGATCTTTTACCATCCCCTCTGCGGGGGAGTGAATATTCTTTTCCTGCTTTTATTATAGGCAGGTGTCTTTTTGCTGTCTAATACTTATAGGTTATCTTCCTCCATACGTTTTCTGTATGGATCATCAGCCAGCCATAGTGATAAACACTCCACAATCATCCAACCGCCTTTCCAATGCGGAAAAGAGTTTCCATGCTTTTGAAACTGTGCTAGAATAAATATGGATTTTATCTGGAAATGGAGGGCAGGAAAATGAGCGAACAGAAAGCATTGATCGAATCGTATGTGGCCGCGCGTCAGGCGGAGGCGGAGGAACTTCTGAAAGAACTGGGGAAGATTCCGGCTCCTTCCCACAGAGAAGAAAGACGGGCGCAGTATGTCCGGGACTGGCTGTTGGCGCAGGGAGCAAAGGATGTGGAGATTGACGCGGCGAAAAATGTAGTCTGCAGGATTGGTCTTGCGGATCATGAGGAAATCGTGGTTTTTATGGCACACACCGATATTGTATTTCCGGATGAGGAGCCGCTGAAGATGTATCAGGAAGGGCGGAAGCTGTACGCTCCGGGAATCGGAGATGATACGGCGAATCTGGTGAATCTGCTGATGGGAGCGAAATACCTTCTGGAATATGCGCCGAAGCAGAACATGGGATTTCTGATCGTGGCCAACGCCTGTGAGGAAGGGCTGGGCAATCTGGACGGCTGCAAGGAGATCATGCGAACTTACGGAGAGCGGATCAAAGCCTTTTATTCTTTCGACGGTTATCTGCCCAAATGTACCAATCTGGCGGTGGGATCCTATCGTTATCGGATTGCCGCAAAGACGGAAGGAGGCCATTCCTGGTCAAAATTCGGCACGCCCAATGCCATCGCGGTTCTGGGAGAACTGATTCACCGGCTGTATCAGATGGAATTGCCCACGGAGGCCAGGACCACTTACAACGTGGGTTATATCGAGGGCGGAACTACTGTGAACAGCATTGCCCAGGAAGCATCCATGCTTTTTGAATTCCGCTCCACCAGCCAGAATTGTCTGCAGATCATGGAGAAAAAGCTGCAGGAGATCCTCGAGGATCTGAAAGGAGATTATGAGATCCATGTGGAGCTTCTGGGCGTCCGTCCGGGCAATGGCAAGATTGATCCGGAGAAGCTGGACGCCTATACCAGACTGAGCACGGGTATCATCGAAGAATATTATGAAGGGAAAGCTCAGGTTGACGCTTCCTCCACGGATGCCAACATCCCCCTTTCCCAGGGGATTTTGGCTAACACCATCGGCACAGTTGCCGGCGCGAAATCCCACACCCGGGAGGAGTGGGTGGACCTGGACAGCCTGCCCACGGGAATGAAGATTGTCTTAAGCCTGATGCTTCACTATACAGAATAGACGGAAAGCGAAAGATTATTCCCATATATCCATTTCATTTACATATCTGAAAGAAAACTTCAATTTTATCGATTATAACTGATAAAATTGAAGTTTTTTATTTGAAATTTCACTATAACCGTGATATCATAAAAGAAATTTGTGAAAGGAGGCAGTTCTCTATGATTAAACGAGAAACTTACATGAGCCGTATCCGTCCTTTTATCGGAAACGACCTGGTGAAAGTTTTGACTGGTATCCGGCGAAGCGGGAAATCGGTCATGCTGGAACTGATTAAAGAAGAGCTGTGTGCCTCCGGCGTGGACAGCAGTCAGATTATTTCTATCAATTTTGAGAATATGAGTAATGCCCACCTCTGTTCTTCTATGGCGCTCCATGACGAGATCCTCCGCCGGGCTTCGGAGGTTGTCGGGAAAGTCTATCTTTTCTTTGATGAAATACAAGAAGTGGAAGGCTGGGAAAAATGTATTAATTCTTTTCGGGTTGAGTTAGACTGTGATCTTTACATTACGGGTTCCAATGCCAGGCTGCTCTCCGGCGAGCTGGCAACCTATCTGGCCGGACGGTATGTGGAATTTGTAATTTATCCATTTTCTTTTGCGGAATTTATCGATTTATACCACACAGCCTTTCCGGAGGCAGATGACCGTCAGTGTTTTCATAAATATCTGACCGTCGGCGGAATGCCTTATCTGTCAAACCTTCGTTATGATGAAACTGCCGGCCGTCAGTATCTGAGAGATCTGTTCAATTCTGTGGAACTGAAAGACATTGTCGGGCGTAATAAGATCCGGGATGTGGATATGCTGGAACGGATCATTGCCTACGTAACAGCCAATATCGGTACCACATTTTCTTCTACGGCTATTTCCAAGTATCTGAAAAGTGAAGGCCGGTCTGTATCGCCGGAGACCGTGTTGAGTTACCTTAAGGCCTGTACCGATGCTTTTTTGTTTTATCAGGTGAAGCGGCAGGATTTACGGGGGAAAAAAATACTGACGGTTAATGAAAAATACTATGTAGCCGATCATGGTATCCGGGAGGCTGTATTCGGCGGCAATAGGAAAGATATCAATCTTGTTCTGGAAAATATCGTCTATATGGAGCTTCTGCGCCGGGGTTATACGGTTACTGTCGGTAAAGCGGGCAGCAGGGAGATCGACTTCGTATGTGAGGATCGGGGATATAAGCTGTATATCCAGGTGGCTTACCTGCTGGCTTCGGAGGATACCATAGAGAGGGAGTTTGGCGTTTACGATGATATCCGTGATAATTTTCCCAAGTACGTGGTTACCCTGGATGAATTTGATATGAGCCGTAATGGGATTAAGCACTGCAATATTCGGGATTTTCTGCTGCAGAAGGAATGGAACTGAAGATTGTCTTAAGCTTGATGCTTTACGATATAGAATAGAAAGAAAATGAAAGACAGAGTATGAATCATAAAAACTCCGGTGAAAATACGAAGAGCCGTATTTTCGCCGGAGTTTTTTGTGAAATTGATTTTTGCCGCACAGAAGAAATTAAGAAAGCCTTAAGACTTTCCCGGCCTAAATATAAAGAAATTTCTGCTATCGTATAGAAAAGCGGAAATGGTTCAGCTATACTTAGAGTTCAGAGAGAAATCATACAGCCCTCTGAACGAGGGAAAGGGGTGAAATCATGTTGAATGTATTAGTATGTGACGATGAGAAAGAAATTGTGGATGCCATAGAGATTTATCTTTCCCAGGAAGGATACCGGATTTTCAAGGCCTATGACGGCCTGCAGGCGCTGGAAATTTTGAAGAAAGAAGAGATTCATCTGCTGATCCTGGATATTATGATGCCGCGGATGGATGGAATCCGGGCTACGCTGAAGATCCGGGAAGAAAGCAGTATTCCCATTATCATGCTGTCAGCGAAATCCCAGGATACCGATAAGATTCTGGGCTTGAATCTGGGAGCGGATGATTACGTGACCAAGCCCTTCAACCCCCTGGAGCTGGTGGCCAGGGCAAAATCTCAGCTGCGCCGTTATACCAGACTGGGAAACATGCCGGAGCCGTCCGAACAGAGATACCGGACCGGCGGACTGATGATCGATGATGACCGCAAAGAGGTTACCGTGGACGGGGAACCGGTGAAGCTGACGCCCATTGAGTACAACATTCTGCTGCTTCTGATGAAGAATCAGGGAAGAGTGTTTTCCATTGAGCAGATCTACGAGAGTATCTGGCAGGAAGAAGCCATTGCCGCTGATAACACGGTGGCGGTACATATCCGTCATATCCGTGAAAAAATCGAGATTAATCCCAGAGAACCCCGCTACCTGAAGGTGGTCTGGGGTGTGGGCTACAAAGTGGAGAAAATCCAGTAGCCCGGGCAGAGAGGAGCGACAATTATGGAAGAAAAGAGACGGACAACTTTTTATTCCCGTTTTGCGAAAACGACGACATGGATTCTGCTGCTTGTCTGTGTGGCGGGTTTCATCCTTTCCGTGATGCTGGCCAGCTATGTGGCGGGACAGGTGGGAAGCATGAAAGATCTGACCGACCGGCAGCCTTACTGGGAGACGACCGGCTGCGGAGCTTACATTGCCCAGGAGGTACACAGCGAAACCCGTTACGCGAAGTATAAGCCGTTATTCGAAACAGACGGAAACTATGACGAGACGAAGACCATTGATATCCTGAATCCAGACCAAAAGGAAGGAAAGAAGAACAAAGATACCACCTTTGAGACCGGGGTACTTCAGGAAATGCTGGACGACGGAGTGCTGGATGAGCTTTCCTATGTTCTGGAAGTACCGGAAGATTTCTTTGGCTCTGCCCAGGAATACTACGAAGAATATCATGGGGAAACCGCATCTGAGAACGCAGACCGGACGGATGCGTCCTTAATGGATGTGACCAAAGGGAATCTTCCCCTTTCCGGGGTTTCTCTGGAGCAGCAGATCCGGGAGCGGGGAAACGAAGGGGAAGCTTATGGCCTACAGGTGTTCCAGGGTCTGTCGGAGGTTCTGTCGGACCTCCAGGTCTATCTGGAAGGGCGGAATGTGAACCTGGACAGCAACATCAAAGTGTTCGCCAGAAATACGGAAGACGGCACGGTTTTCACCAATGTGAAGGCATGGGAAGACCGGAAAACGATGCCGGAGCAGGAACCGGCGACCTGTGCGCAGATGCTGTCCTACACCAGAGAGGACGGGCAGATCACATATCACAGCGGTGCGGATAATCGGGCACGCCAGGAACTGCAGCGTTATTTCCGCGATTCCCAGATACTGGGAGACAATGAAGAAGTATTGATTGCCCTGGATCTGGATTTCGCGTCTGCGGATCCTCTGAGAGAAGTGAAAGAAACCTATGAGCAATATCAGCCTCATTTCCGGCTGTACGCGGCAGCAGCGGTGCTCTGCCTGGTTCTTGGGATTGTCTGTTTTGTGATTGCCACCATTCAGGCCGGAAAACGGGAACAGGGGGGAGAAATCTTTCTGAACAGATTTGACCAGATTCCCACGGAAGCAGCGGCGGCTCTGACATTCATGGCGGCATTCCTGGTATTGTGTATTGGCATGAATCTGACGGGTACCTCGTACAGCAGTGCAGTATCCATGGCCGGTCTGGTGATTTTGGGGATGGCGGAGACAGCCCTGTTGATGGGAGGCTATTTGAGCCTGGTGCGCAGATGCAAGGCGAAGACTCTGTGGGAGAACAGCCTGACGCGAAGCATTGTGCGGATGTGCTGTCAGGTGTACGAAGCCCGTCAGACCTCCAGTAAGGTGATCATACTTTTTCTCGCTTTTATCCTTGCCCACCTGATTCTGTCCGTATTGTTTGGCGGATTCGGAATTTTCCTGGCGCTGATCGGCGATGTCCTGGTTCTGCTCTACCTGGTAAAGGAATGCGCCGGCAGAGAGACTATCAAAGAGGGACTGCGCAGGATTGCCGGCGGAGACCTGAATTATAAAATCGACACCAGCACCCTGAAAGGGGATAATGTCCAGATGGCCGACTGTGTCAATTCTGTGGGAGACGGCCTTCAGGCGGCGGTGGAACAGGCCATGAAGGATGAGCGGCTGAAAGCGGAGCTGATTACCAATGTGTCCCACGACATCAAGACGCCGCTGACTTCCATCATCAATTACGTAGACCTGCTGAAACGGGAAAAGATTCAGGACGAGAAAATCCAGGGCTATATCCAGATTCTGGACGCCAAGTCCCAGCGGCTGAAACAGCTGACAGACGATCTGATCGAAGCCAGCAAGGTGTCCACCGGAAATGTGGAACTGCATCTGAGCCGGCTTCAGGTACAGCAGCTTCTGCAGCAGGCCTGCGGGGAATTCGAGGATAAACTGGCGCAG
Organism: uncultured Blautia sp.; assembly: GCA_963927715.1. Lineage (GTDB taxonomy): Bacteria > Bacillota > Clostridia > Lachnospirales > Lachnospiraceae > Blautia_A. The sequence goes on from CAWVBU010000005.1 coordinate 16,054, forward strand.
AAAGGGCTGGTAACAGTCCTGAACCAGACGGAGGAACCAGTGGTAATCCATGCCGACGGAAAGCAGCTGTGGCGGATCTTTGAAAATCTGCTGAACAACATCTGTAAATACGCCATGCCGGGAACACGGGTTTACATTGATTTGAAGCTTGTAGATCAGAAAGCGATCCTGATGTTCAAGAATGTGTCGGAATATCCGTTAAACATCAGTGTGGATGAGCTGACGGAACGGTTCACCAGAGGGGACGCCAGCAGAAGCACCCAGGGTAGCGGTCTGGGCCTGTCCATCGCCAAGAATCTGACGCAGCTGCAGGGCGGCCAGTTCGAGATCTACCTGGACGGCGATCTGTTTAAGGTGACGTTGGTTTTCCCGACAGCAGAAAAATCGGAGCAAGAGAGGGGAGTTTCCCGGTAAAAAAATTTTCCCCTTGACAGGGCAGTTAGTATATGCTAACCTATAGGCAGAAAAAGAAACACCGTGGACTGGAAAGGGATAGAAACGAAATTTTTATCCGATGAAAAAATAAGATACCGGGGGGATTTGCCGGTATCTTATTTAACACTTATACAGTTAGCGCATACTAACCGAAGAAGGAGGAGAAAAAAATGAGTGTTGTCATTGTAGGCGGACATGATCGAATGGTATGTCAGTATAAGAAAATATGCAAGCAGTATCGCTGTAAGGCGAAAGTATTTACCCAGATGTCGGCGCAGCTGAACAAACAGATGGGAAGTCCGGATCTCTTCGTGCTTTTTACCAATACGGTTTCCCATAAGATGATCAAATGCGCGCTGGACGAGGCAAAGAGAAGCAACGCGCAGGTGGTCCGGTGCCACACCAGCAGCGGCGCGGCGCTGATCGATATCCTGGAACGCCAGACCGGCGGCGCGACTGCGTAAATAGGCAATTTTTAAGGAAGCAAAATCCTCTTCATGAAGAATGAGCAGAAGGCAGAGTATCAATTGTAAAAAGACTCCGTTGAAATGTGAAGATTCATATTTCAACGGGGTCTTTTTACATTTATCAGGATCATGCGTCAGAATCTGTGATATTTACCTGATCAGGCGATGAGAATGGGAACGTTAATTTTTTCGTACTTGGTACGGGTATTTTCATCCAGAAGATTATCAGTGATAATACACTGGATTTCCTGGAAATCGTAGGCGTGGAAGGAAGCCTGCATGAAAAATTTTGAAGAGTCTGCCAGTACGATCAACTGGCGGCAGCGGGAGGCCATTTTCTTATGGATCGAGATTTCCCCCCACCGTCTGTTCAGCGATTCCCGTGCGGGAATCAATGCCGCAGGTAGTCAGAAACATAGTCTCGATGTTGATGTTGTCCAGCGCTGGTGTGACAAACTCTGCGATCAGAGCTTTTTCGGAGGAGACAATGCCGCCGGTGACAATGACGGTAAAATCAGGATTTTGGGACAATACCAGGGCGTTAATCATGGAGTTGGTGACAATGGTCAATTTCCGGAAACGTTTCAGCAGGAACAGACACAGTTCATAAGACGTACTTCCGTTATCAAGGCCAATGCAGGTTCCTTCCTGGATGAATTCACAAGCTTTGTTGGCAATTTGCTGTTTTTGCTTTACATAATTTTTTCTGCGTTGGAGGAAATTATCGGGGAAAGGAAGAGAGGGAACGTGAAGGTTGGGCGGAAAATTGTTTTCGCTGGCAGGAACTGCGCCGCCGTGAATTCGTTTAAGTAACCCCTGGGCTTCCAGATATTGCAGATCTTTGCGGATGGTCTCAAAGGAAGTATGAAATTGTTCTTTCAGTTGGGAAGAGTAAATCATTTGTTCTTTTTGCAAAAGAGCTAGAATTTCTCTGTGGCGTTCATAAAGGGTCATAAAAGATCATGCACCTTCTTTCTGCTTTTTTAGATTATGGTTTTTGACTATTGTAGCATGAAATACAACTAAATGCAAGTTTAATGAAAGAATACACATTCAATTTACAATTTAACACACACGTTTTACAGAAAATTACAATAAATTGATAGATAAAAGAATGAAGATACTCTATTCTTGATATTGGAAATCTGGAAACAACACAGAAAAGAAAAGGCAGGTACAGACATGCTGAAAAGTGCGATACAGAAACTAATCGAATATGCTGTGGTTTTGTTTGTTGTCAGTGTATTGATTTTCTTCCTGATTCATTTGTTTTCGCCTACAGACCCAGTGTCTGTGATTATTGGAGGAAAAGGCGGAACGCCAGAACAGATTCAGGCAGCAAGAGAGGAATATCATTTGAATGAACCAATCTGGAGACAATACCTCTATTGGGTTGCAGGAATCTTTCATGGAGATTGGGGAATCAGCTATAAATACCACACGCCGGTATTGGAATCCATTGCAGATCGGGCACCTGTAACCTTGGGACTGGTTCTGGGAGCATCGCTCCTTTCCATTGCAATTGCTATTCCGTTGGGAGTGGTCAGTGCTGTGAAGAAAGGAAAAGCGCTGGACCGGACACTTTCGATTCTATCACTGGTGATTGCTGCAGTACCGCCGTTTTTGCTGAGTATGCTTTTGATTCTGGCGTTATCAAAACTGGCACCTGGCTATCCGATTACCGGAGGCTATACCGGAGTAAGCGGTTATCTGGAAAGAATGTTCTGGCCATGTATTGCTCTGGCATGTTCCAAGATCACCATTACACTGAAAGTGACCCGACAGGGAATGGTGGAGCAGATGCAGATGCCTTATATCATGAATGTAGAATCAAAAGGAATGCCACAGAAAAATGTGGTCTGGAAGCACAGTTTGAAGAATGCTGTAATTCCTGTGATTTCAATTCTCAGTATTCAGATCGGTGCAATGATTGTGGGAGCCGTACTGGTGGAGAGTGTGTTTTCCTTATCCGGTGTAGGATCGCTTTTGATTGACAGTATCAAATCCAGTGATTTTCCGGTGGTTCAGGCTGTGATTTTAATGCTGGTGATGGTGTTCCTGATTACAGGGGCAGTGGCTGATATTCTTTACACAGTGATTGATCCGAGAATTCGGGCAGGGAGGAACAGACGATGAGCGACAGAAAAAACAGAAAAAAACAGGAGGGATCCATCTGGACAATTCCCTTTGTGGTTTCGACAATAGTTCTTCTGATCATTTTAATTTTTACAATCTTTGCGCCGTTTCTGGCCCCTTGGGATCCGAATAAATTAGACCTGACACAGGTGTTTGCCACGCCGAGCGTCCAGCATCTGTTGGGAACGGATAAGACGGGGCGTGATATTTTTTCAAGAATTCTGTATGGTGGAAGGATGACCTTGAGCGGATCTTTTGCCATTGTGCTGATCTCTATGGCTTTCGGTATCCCCCTGGGTCTGTTCGCAGGATACCTTGGAGGAAAAGTCGACAAAGTGATGATGTGGGTGACCAATATCATTGTGTCTTTTCCACCATTGCTTCTGGGGTTTATCTTTGTGGCGGTTTTTGGAAGCGGATTTGAAAAAGTGGTTGTTGCGTTGGGAATCATCTATGTACCGATGTTGGCCAGGACCACTCGCTCCATTGTGCTCACTGAGAAGAATAAAACTTATGTGGAAGCAGCGCAGGCAATGGGATATGGAACCGGGAAAATTCTTTTCTATCACATTTTGCCTAACTGCATCCCTACCATTCTGGTGCAGGTTACTCTGGACATCGGAAATGCCATTCTGGACCTGGCGGCTATGAGTTTTCTTGGACTAGGTGTGAAGCCTCCGGTTTCGGACTGGGGGTCCATGTTGGAAGATGGAAGAGTTTACCTTTTGACACAGCCTATGCAGGCGCTGGCGCCGGGTTTTATGATTGTAATTGCAGTGGTTGCCATCAATGTTTTTGTGGAAGAAATCCGAAAATATATGAATCCCTCGGAGCGGAAACTTCCTTCACGGAAAAAACTGATAAAAAGAGGATGGATTTCGAAGGAGGTGCAGGAATCATGAGTAAAGAGAAAGAACTGCTGAAGGTCGAAGGCCTGCATACAGATATAATTTCTGCCCGGGGACTGTATCATACTGTTCGGGAAGTGAGTTTTGATGTTCGACCAGGAAAAATCCTGGGAATTGTGGGAGAGAGCGGCTGCGGAAAATCCATGACAGCGAAATCAATTTTACGATTGAATCCGGAAGACCGTACTTTTTACCGGGGAAAAATTCTTTACCGTGGGTCAAATGGAGAACAGGACCTGCTGAAATTGAAAAAAAGCGAAATTCAGGCTTTGCGTGGCCAGGAGATTGCCATGATTTCCCAGAATCCCATGGAGACGTTTGATCCTTTATATACGGTTGGAAATCAGATGGAAGAGATGCTGCGTTATCACAGAGGATTCAGCAGAAAAGAAGCGGAGAAGGAGACGGTGAAGCTTCTGGAACAGGTGGGTATTTTTCCTGGTGAAACCAGAAGAAAACAGTATCCTCATGAATTCAGCGGCGGAATGCTTCAAAGAGCTGCTATTGGAATGATGATCAGCTGCAATCCAAGACTATTGATTGCGGATGAGCCTACGACCGCTTTGGATGTAACCATGCAGAGTCAGATTTTGAATCTATTGAAGAAACTGCGGGAAGATACTGGGATGAGTATTTTGCTGATCACACATAATTTTGGAGTTGTCGCGGAAGTGTGTGACAGAGTTTGTGTCATGTATGCTGGACAGATTGTGGAGAGCGGGGGTGTAGATGAGATCTTTGCTTGTCCGAGACATCCCTATACCCAGGCGTTGATTCGAAGTATTCCGCATTCCCGGGAGACTGGAAAGCGGCTGCAGACTATTCCGGGAACACCACCGGATCTGAATCAGAAATTCGAAGGCTGTGGCTTTGCGGATCGGTGTAAGCAAGTACAGGATATTTGTAAAACCAATAATATTCCGATAAAGGTAACCGAGAGAGGACATTGGTATCGTTGTGTACAGGGATAGAGAGGAGAGAGAATCTGTGGAAGAGGCATTGCTTCAGATTAAGCAGTTAAAGAAATATTATCCGTGGAAAAAGAAAACATTGAAAGCTCTGGACGGCGTAGATTTTAAGATTCACTCAGGAGAACTGGTGAGTGTGGTGGGGGAGAGCGGCTGTGGCAAGTCAACGCTGGCCCGTTGTATTATTCATCTGGAACAGGCAACAGAAGGAAAGATTCTGTTTGAGGGAAATGAGATTACATCTCTGCCCCGGAAGCAGATGCGGCCGTTCTATCGGGAGATGCAGATGGTTTTTCAGAATCCATACGCAGCGTTTAACCCGAGACAGACGATCTACCATGCATTGACAGAAGCAGGAAAATTCTATGGGATGCACACAAAGGATATTACTTCCAGAATTGAGACTCTGCTTTCTTATATTAATATCCGGGAGGAGTTTTTGCATCGGTATTCCCGGGAATTGAGCGGAGGTCAGCTACAGAGACTGGCTATTGCAAGGGCCCTGATGATACATCCAAGATTTTTGATTGCCGATGAGGCGGTGTCAGCGTTGGATGTATCTGTACAGGCACAGATTTTGAATATTCTCATGGATATTAAGGAAAAAGAAAATATGGCAATTTTATTCATTTCTCATGACCTGGCTGTGGTGGAACATATCAGTGATCAGGTATTGGTGATGTATCTTGGAAAAGTGGTTGAATGCGGAAACAAGGAGAGCATTTTTCGGGGGCCTGCGCATCCTTATACGAGAGCTTTGATGGCTTCCAGACCTCGGGAAGTTCCATGGGAACCATCCAAATCTGTTTCATTGAAAGGGGATCTGCCAAATGCGCTGGAACTTCCGAAAGGATGCAGGTTTGGACCGCGCTGTCCCAACTTCAAAAAAGAGATCTGTGAGAAGAATGCTCCGGAACTGATAGACTTGGGAAAAGGACATAAAGTGGCCTGCCACTTTATATAAATAATAGTTGCACATCAAATGAAAGGAGAACAGCAATGAGAAAAAAGAAACTTTTATGTGCTTTTTTAGCCGTATCGATGATGGCCCTGACCGCCTGTGGAAGTACCGGACAGAGTGCAGAAAGTCAAGACAGCACAGGAGAAAAAACAGCAGCAGATGATACTGCAGGAAACGACGCGGATTCACAGGAAAATGCACAGGAAGATACTTCCGGTCAGACCGGTTCCATTGCGGATCGGGATACTCTGAATATTGCCCTGGCAGATGACATTGTGTCGATGGATCCGGCCTATTCCTACGATAATCTGACTAATCAGGTGGTCAATCAGGTGACACAGGGACTTTTGTATCTGGATAAAGATGGTCAGATTCAGCCGCAGCTGTGCGAATCCTGGGAAATTGTGGATGACAAAACCTATGTGTATGAGATCCGTGATGATATTAATTTCTCCGATGGATCTCCCATGACCATGGATGATGTCATGTTCTCCCTCCAGAGACATATGGATGAAGATGTGGCTTCTTATTTGGCTTGGATGTATGCCAATGTGGAATCTATCGAGCAGACCGGAGACTGGGAGATTACAGTTCATCTGAGTGTTCCGGATGCGGCATGGCAGTATTCTTTTGCCACTACAGCCGGTCACATTATCAGCAAAGCTTATTACGATGAACATACAAAAGATTTCGGTAATCCTGGAACTGGTGTGGTAGGAACCGGACCTTATGTACTGAAAGATTGGACGCCGGGCAGCGAGATCAATCTTGTGTATAATGAAAATTACTGGGATAAAGAAAACGAGCCGCAGTTTAAAAATGTAAGCTTTAAGATTATTACAGATGCCAATGCGCAGGCGACAGCTCTGACCAATGGACAGGCAGATTATATGTTTGATCCGCCAACAGAAATGCTGGATTCCCTGAAACAGGCAAAAGATCTGTCTTTGAGCCAGGTAGAAGGCTGGACGGTACTCTATATGGCAATGAACTGTCAGCAAGGACCATTGTCGGATGTGAATGTCAGAAAAGCCATTGCTTATGCACTGGACAAAGATGCATTATATGAAGGTGTTCTGGTGGACAATGGTACCTATGCGAAAAATGGTCTTCCCTTTTCCTCTGCTTTGTATGGTTCAGAATCGGATTCCTGGGATACTTATGCGGAGACGGCAGTGGATGAAAAAAACGACTTGGATCAGGCAAAGAATTACCTTGCCAAATCTGAGTATCCAGATGGTTTTGAGTGTGATCTCTACATTAACCAGGATTCTATTTATAATTCCATTGCTATTTATGTGCAGGAAGCACTTTCTCAGATTGGCATTACTGTGAATATTGAGCAAAAAAGCGGTGATGAAATGTCAAATATACAGTTTGGTTCTACCAGAGATTACGATATGGCTATCGTGAGATGGACCGCAGATTATCCGGATGTAAACGGACAGCTGTACCCACTGTTCCATTCAGACAACATTGCAGAAGGAGGAGGAAATACCTGCTGTTACAGTAATGAAAAGGTAGATCAGCTCTTGGAACAGCAGCTGGCATCCATTGATATAAAAGAGAGAACACAGCTGCAGCAGCAGGCTATGGATCTCATTGGCAAGGACACTCCAATGATTTGTTTCGATTTTCCATACAAGAGAATTGCCATGAACAAAGATCTGACAGGTTTTGAGGTGAATGCATCCATTACCTGGAACTTCTTCGCAAAAGATCTGAAGACAAACTAAATGGAAAAGAAAGTGGTGTAGAGATGGGAAAAGTGATTTTTGTCATGATAGATGCCCTCGGTTATGACACAGCCACCAAAAGGGCAGGTTATATGGAACATCTGGTCAACCACAAACAGGCTGCGAAATATCGGATGCAGGGGGATCTTCCCTCTGCATCGCGGCCTATGTATGAAACTTTGATGACGGGTTTGCCTGCCTGTGTTCATGGAATTACGGTGAATCAAATTGCCCGGAAAAGCCGATGTGAGAATCTGTTTTCCCTGTGCAGAAAGAACAATCTGAGAACGGCTGCAGCGGCTTTCGGGTGGATTGCGGAACTGTATACGGGAAAAGTGCCGTTTAATCCTTATGAAGACAGAATCCTTGATCACCCTTGCGGAGATCTGGATTGTGGAGTTTTCTATCTGAACTGTGATTACCCGGACAGTGAGCTATATGCGGACGGAGAATATCTGCGGAAAAAATATCATCCGGATTTTCTGCTGCTTCATCCGATGAATGTGGATACTGCAGGACATGTGTATGGCAGTCAGTCAAAGGAATATCAGGAAGCCGCAGATCAGAGTTTTCAGCAGATTGCCCGACTGTGCGAAGAGTGGCGCACAGATGGCTATGATGTTATTGTGACTGGAGACCATGGGATGGATTCTCTGGGAATTCATGGAGGGAACGAAGCGATTCAGAAAGAGGTGCCTTTATATATTCTTTCAGAACAGGTGAAAAAAGGCGATTTCTCCGAGCATCCGGTGAGTAATCTGCAAATGGCGCCCCTGGTGTGCAGATTGCTGGGAATTCTTCCGGCAGAAGGAATGTTGCGGGAAAATCAAATAGAAATGGAGTTCTGAGGAGATGTTGAATCAATATTGTGAAGCTTATAAAAAGTTTCTGAATCTGGCGAAAACCGAGACTGAGACAGTCAATGAAGTTTTTCGGATAGCTGTCGAGAAAGGATTTCAGAGATTTGACCGAAGACAGAAGCCTTCCTGTGCACCTGGAGAAAAATGGGTACAGATGATTCGTGGGAAAGGAGTGGTTCTATGTGTGATGGGAAGGCAGGCGCTGAACCATGGCTGCAAGATGATTGCTGCCCACATGGATTCTCCTCACTTGGGGCTGAAACCGGTGCCGTTGGATGAAAATCATGGAAATTATTATCTGAAAACTCATTATTATGGAAAAATAAAAAAATATCAGTGGACCTGTATTCCTCTTGCCTTGCATGGTATTTATATGGATGAGGAGGGTAAGGGCCGTGAGATGGTTATCGGGGAAAACGAGGATGATCCGGTTTTCTGCATCACGGACCTTCTCCCTCACCTGGCACAAGAGCAGATGAAAAAAAGTATAGAGCACAGCCCGACCGGGGAACAGCTGCAGCTTCTGACAGGATTGAGTTCGGAGAATGATGTGATGAACTTGTTTTGGGAACGATATGGATTCCGGATTTCAGATTTCGGGACTGCAGAAATCCGGGCGGTTCCCGCCGGAAAAGCCATGGATCTGGGATCGGACCGCAGTATGATTGCTGCTTACGGACAGGACGACCGGGCTTGTGTCTACGGAACTGTCAGGGCACTTTTGGATTTGGAAAAGATTCCCGAGTATACTTCTTTTGTACTTCTGGCAGATAAAGAGGAAGTTGGATCTGAGAGCAGCGCCGGACTATATTCAAGAACATTTCTGGAAATGCCTCTGACTATGGCAGAAATCCAGAGTGTATCCCCCTGGGAAATGCTTGCTAAGACAGAGTGCCTTTCCGCAGATGTGGTTTGCGCCCACGATCCGATGTATCCAGAAACGACGGATGAAAAAAATACCGCACGCCTGGGAAAAGGGCTTGCAGTTGTGCGTTATACCGGACATGAAGGCAAGAAAGGAAATAGCGAGGCTTCCGCTTCTTTTCTGAAAAAGACTGTGGGTATTTTTGATAAACAGAAAGTGGCCTGGCAGTATGGTGAGATGGGAGCTGTGGATGTTGGTGGAGGAACTACCGTTGCAAAATGTATGGCCCACTGGGGGGCTGAAGTTCTGGATGTGGGAGTGAGTATGCTGAGCATGCATTCGCCCATGGAAGTGACGGCAAAACAGGATGTCTGGAATTTTTATCTGGGCATGAAAGCATTTTTGCAGGATACAGAAAAACAGGACTGTGATGAAATTCAGTATTGCAGATGAGTGAGAACGGGGATATTTCCAGTAAAAATCTTCCTTTGACAAGATAGTGCTGAACAAACGGCGCGACTGCGTAAACGATCAAAAGCTGTCTTGCTTTTCTCTTCTTTCCTTACTATAATGGAGGAAAGGAGAGAAACTATGTTCGATCGAGTGATTTTTCATATTGATGTGAATTCTGCCTTCCTCAGCTGGGAGGCGGTTTACCGCATGAGAGAACTGGGAGGCACGGTGGATCTGCGGGATCAGGTGTGCGCGGTCGGCGGAGACGCGGCCGCGAGGCGGGGGATCATTCTCGCGAAATCTCTGAAAGCGAAGGCTTACGGGGTGCGCACAGGGGAGAGTATTCTGGAGGCACGGAAAAAATGTCCGAATCTGGAACTGGTTCCCGCCAATTATCCTCTGTATAAGAAATGTTCCCAGGCTTTTCTGAATATATTGAGAGAGTATTCCCCTACGGTGGAGCAGTATTCCATTGATGAAGCTTTTGTGGATATGACCGGGACGAGAAGGCTCTGGGGAGAGCCGGTGGAAGCGGCGAACCGGATGAAAGACCGTATCCGACGGGAATTGGGTTTTACGGTAAATATCGGGATCTCCAGCAATAAGCTGCTGGCCAAAATGGCCTCGGATTTTGAAAAGCCGGATCGGGTCCATACCTTATTTGTCCCGGTGATTCCTCAGAAAATGTGGCCGCTTCCGGTATCGGAACTGTTTTTTGTGGGGCGTGCCACAGAGAAGAAGCTGAATCATATGGGGATTCACACCATCGGGGAACTGGCGGCGATGGATCCGCAGCTTCTGAAAAAACATCTTCACAGACACGGAGAAATTATCTGGAATTTCGCCAACGGAAAGGATGTCTCACTGGTAGAAGAGGAGCCGTCACAGAATAAGGGATACGGGAATTCCACGACGATTCCCTTCGATGTGACCGACGCGTCCACGGCGAAAATGATCCTTCTGTCCCTGGCGGAGACGGTGGCTTCCAGGCTGCGGAAAGATGAAAGAAAGGCAGAGGTGATTTCTGTGGAGATCAAAGATTTTCAGCTGCACACCGTAAGCCATCAGAAAACCCTGGACAGCGCCACCAACATCACCAGGGAACTGCATGAGGCGGCCTGTCAGCTTTTCGACGAGCTGTGGGACGGCCGGCCCATCCGGCTGCTGGGCATCCATACGTCCCGTCTGCGGGATCAGGGAGAGGGAAGGCAGATCAGTCTCTTTGACGGGGTGAATTATGAAAAACAGGAAAAACTGGACGCCGCCATCGACAAGATCCGTGAACGGTACGGTGTGGACGCGGTGAAACGCGCGGTTTTCGTGGAGAATCCCATCGACCACATGAGCGGACGTGTGACCAGAGAAAAACGAAAGGTTGATTACAGTAAAATCAACGTGAAATGAAAAGAAGGCCGGGATGTGTCTGAAAACCATCCTGGCCTTTCAATTTGAAAAATCTTCAGCGGGAGATTGGAATCCAGCCGTCATCCGGCGTCTTGCTCTTCGCAGAGCTTTTTCAGATGCTCGTACAGAGCCGGATCCTCCCGCTTCAGGGAGAGCAGTTTTCCCTCGCCGTTGATAAAGCAGTGTCTGCTGGTTCCGGTGGTGCAAAGGGTCTGATCCTTCTGCCTGCGCACTTCATAGGAAAGACTGAGGCGGATGCCGTTAAAGGAGGAGATCCAGGCGGAGATTTCCACGGTCTCTCCGAAATGAACCATCTCTTTGTACTGGCAGGATACTTCCAGAACCGGGCTGATGACGCCTTTTTCTTCCATCTTGTCATAGGGACAGCCGGTCTTTTCCATCAATTCCACCCGGGCTTCCTCGAACCAGCGGATGTAATTGGAGTGATGGACAACTTTCATCTGATCGGTTTCATAATATTGTACTTTGTGAGTCCATGTGATTTTCTGCAAATTTCTCATCTCCTATCTACCTGTTAGCATATCACAAATTTCCAGTTCGTGCTTCCTTTTTTTCAAAGATTTGGATATAATAGAGACGGTAAGGAGGAAGCCGTTATGGATTGCAGAACCGCAGAAAGTTTAGTCAATGCTTATATCAACCGGACCATGTCCGTGGACCAGCTGGAGGATTTTATCCGGCATGTCCGTTCCTGCCCATCTTGCTATGAAGAACTGGAGACGTATTATATCGTACATTTCGCCATCCGCCATCTGGATGATGAAGACGGGGAGAACATGACGTTTGACATGCATAAAATGATGGAACAGGATCTCCACAACCGGGAGCATTTCGTGCACCGGCAGAAGATCCGGAGAATTCTGCATGCCCTGATTCTGGTCCTGTTTTTCCTTGTGGTCATGGGGCTTCTGGTATTTGCTGCAATTCAGTTAGGACAGATTCAGCTTCCCGTCTGACATCGGACGGGAAGTCCCTTATTACAGGGAAAAGAAAAGGAGTAAGATGTCGATGACAAGTGAAAAAATTCTGTTGATAGACGGACACAGCATTCTGAACCGGGCTTTTTACGGGCTTCCGGATCTGACCAATTCCCAGGGTCAGCACACAGGGGCTGTGTACGGTTTTTTAAATATCATGTTCCGGATTCTGGAAGAGGAGAAACCGCAGTATCTGACTGTGGCGTTTGATCTTCACGCGCCCACCTTCCGCCATCAGATGTATCAGGAGTATAAGGGGACGAGAAAGGCAATGCCGGAAGAACTGCGGGAACAGGTGCCGCTGATCCGGGAAGTTCTGAACGCCATGGGAATTCTCACGGTTTCGATGGAAGGATATGAGGCCGATGATCTTCTGGGGACGCTGGGACGTCAGGGAGAAGAGGCAGGGATGGAAGTGACCATTCTGTCCGGCGACCGGGATCTTCTGCAGCTGGCCACGGACCGGGTTCTGATCCGGATTCCCAAGACTACGAGAGGCCAGACGGTGATTGAAAATTATCATACGGAAGAGGTACGGGAAAAATATCAGCTGACGCCTGCCCAGATCATTGATCTGAAAGCGCTCATGGGAGATTCCGCGGACAACATTCCGGGAATTCCGGGAGTGGGAGAGAAGACAGCCACGAAGATTCTGCTGGCCTATGAGACGGTGGAGAACGCTTACGCGCACGTGGAAGAGATCAAGCCCAATAAGGCGAAAGAATCTTTGAAAAATCATTATGATCTGGCGGTTTTGAGCAAGACGCTGGCTACGATTCAGACAGACAGTCCGATCACGCTGGATTTGGAGAACGCGAGAGTGGGGGATTTCTATACCCCCAAAGCTTATGAACTGTTTCAGAAACTGGAATTTAAAAACCTGCTGGGGCGGTTTTCGTGTGAACAAAAAGAGAATGAGATTGAGAAAGGGTTTGTGGACGTCCGGGAGTTCGGGGAGGCAGAGCAGGTTTTCCAGAAAGCACGGGAGCAGGAGAGCCTGGGAATTCAGATTCTGTCCTCTTCCGGCCAGATTCTCGGGGCCGCGGTCGCTTTTTTGGATGGAAAAGTCTGTTTTATCGAGGCGGCCGGTTTTGTGAGCGGAGAGTATCTGGCCGCGCAGCTTGCACAGCTTGCGCAGTCGGTTCCTTTCGCGGCTTTTGATGTGAAGCATCTCCTGAAATATGTGAACTTCAGGGAAACCGCGCAGGCTTTTGACGCGGAGGTGGCAGCCTATCTTCTGAATCCACTGAAGTCTTCCTATGATTATGAAGATATCGGAAAAGAATATTTGGATCAGATCTTCCCGGGAAGGACGGAGCTTCTGGGAAAACTGGACGATGAGCAGGCGCTTGCCCAGAAACCCCAGGAGTGCAGACGTCTTGCCTGCTCGATGGCCTACGTGGCCGCAAAGGCGAGAAAACCTCTGGAAGAAGCTTTGGAAAAGACCGGCATGAAGGAGATTTTTCACAGGATCGAGATGCCGCTGGTCTTTACGTTGGATTCCATGGAAAAAGAGGGAATCCAGGTGGAGGCGGAGGCGCTTCATCAATACGGCGAACAGCTGCAGGTGCGGATCGGACAGCTGGAGCAGGAGATTTATCAGCAGGCGGGAGAGGAATTCAACATCAATTCTCCCAAGCAGCTGGGTGTGATTTTGTTTGAAAAGATGAAGCTTCCCGGAGGCAAGAAGACGAAAACCGGCTATTCCACAGCGGCGGATGTACTGGACAAACTAGCTCCGGAGCATCCCATTGTACAGAACATTCTGGAATACCGGCAGCTGACGAAGCTGAAATCCACCTATGCGGACGGCCTTTCGAATTTCATCGGGCCGGACGGCAGGATTCACTCCACCTTTCATCAGACCATTACTGCCACAGGAAGGATCAGCAGTACAGACCCGAATCTGCAGAACATTCCCATCCGTATGGAACTGGGGAGACTGATCCGCAAGGTTTTCGTGCCGCGGGAGGGATGCGTGTTCCTGGACGCGGATTATTCCCAGATTGAGCTGCGGGTTCTGGCTCACATGTCCGGGGATGAGAAGCTGATTCAGGCATACCGGGAAGCACAGGACATTCACCGTCTGACGGCGTCACAGGTTTTTCACGTACCCTTTGAGGAAGTGACGGATCTGCAGAGGAGAAACGCCAAGGCGGTAAATTTCGGAATCGTCTATGGGATCAGTTCCTTTGGACTGAGCCAGGATTTAAGCATTACCCGGAAAGAAGCGGCGGATTATATCGAACGGTATTTTGCCACCTATCCGAAAATCAAAGGATTTCTGGATGGCCTGGTGGAAAAAGGAAAGAAAGACGGTTATGTGTCGACGATGTTCGGCCGGAGACGTCCGATCCCGGAACTGAAATCCAGCAATTTCATGCAGCGGTCCTTCGGAGAACGGATTGCCATGAATTCGCCCATCCAGGGTACGGCGGCGGATATTATTAAGATTGCCATGAACCGGGTGTCCCAGAGACTGAAAGCGGAAGGACTTCGTTCCCGCCTGATTCTTCAGGTGCATGATGAGCTGCTGATTGAGACCTGGGAGGACGAGCTGGAACAGGTGTCCGGAATTCTCAGGGAAGAGATGCAGGACGCCGCATCTTTGGATGTGGCGCTGGAAGTCGATATGCACACAGGAAGAAATTGGTATGAGGCAAAATAGGGAGCCGGATAAAATGAAAATTATCGGAATTACGGGCGGTGTGGGAGCCGGGAAGAGCACCGTCCTGGAATATGTGAAAAAGAGAGCGGACAGCATCGTGCTGCAGGCGGACCAGGTGGGGCATGAGGTGATGGAACCGGAAGGAAGCTGCTACCGTCCGGTTGTGGAACTGTTCGGATCCCGGATTCTGCGTCCGGACGGAACCATTGACCGGGGAGCAGTGGCGGCAGTGGTGTTTTCCGATGGAGAAAAACTGGCCGCGCTCAACGGGATTATTCACCCGGCAGTGAAAAAAGAAATCTTTTCCCGTGTGGAAAAAGCGCGGACGGCAGGATACCGTTTTCTGTTCCTGGAAGTCGCGCTGCTTTTTGAAGAACATTATGATGCAATTTGCGATGATTTGTGGTATATTAATGCCGATGAATCTGTCCGCAGAGAGCGTCTGAGAGTTTCCAGAGGGTATTCTCAGGAGAAAATCGATGGAATTTTCGCCAACCAGATGACGGAGGAATTCTTCCGGACGCACTGCGATTATGAGATTGAGAATAATGGGGATCTGGCGGTGACCTGCCGTCAGATCGAGGAAAGGATACATAGTTATGAGACTTTGTAGTATTGCCAGCGGCAGCAGCGGCAACTGCATCTATGTGGGCAGCGACAACGCCCATGTGCTTGTGGATGTGGGAATCAGCAAAAAGCGCATTGAATGCGGCCTGAATTCCATCGATATGGATGTGAAAGATATGGACGGGATTCTGATCACCCATGAGCATTCGGATCATATGAAAGGACTTGGCGTACTTTCGAGGAAATACCATCTGCCGATCTACGCCACGAGAGGAACCATCCAGGCGATTCAGGGAATGTCTTCCATCGGCAAGATGCCGGAGGGGCTGTTCCATGAGGTCTGGGAGGATCAGGAGTTTCAGATCAAGGATCTGACCATTCATCCCTTTCGGATCTCCCATGACGCCGCCCAGCCGGTGGGATACCGTCTGAACTGGAAGGAACAGTCCGTGGGCATTGCCACAGATATGGGAACCTACGATGATTATACGGTGGAGAACCTGAAGAATCTGGACGCCCTTCTGCTGGAGGCCAATCACGATGTGCGTATGCTTCAGGTAGGAAGCTATCCCTATTATCTGAAACAGAGGATTCTGGGAAAATGGGGACACCTGTCCAATGAAAACGCGGGACAGCTTCTGTGCCGGCTTCTCAATGACCGGCTGAAGGCGGTGTTCCTCGGACATCTGAGCAAAGAGAATAATTATGAGGAGCTGGCCTATGAGACGGTCTGCCAGGAGGTAACCATGGGAGACACCCCCTACCGGCCGAGAGATTTCCGGATTCAGGTGGCCAGCAGGGAGCAGGTATCTGAGTTAATCACAATTTAGGAGGACTCTATGAAAAAGACAATTATTACAGTGGTTGGAAATGATAAAGTAGGAATTATCGCGAAGGTCTGCACCTATCTGGCGGAGAATCAGATTAATATCCTGGATATCAGCCAGACCATCGTACAGGGATATTTTAATATGATGATGATCACGGACGCCAGCGGATCCAGTAAGGATATGGGACTGCTTTCCAAAGAACTGGAGAAACTTGGCGAGGAAATCGGCGTGGTGATTCGCTGCCAGCATGAGGACATTTTCAATATGATGCACCGAATCTGAGGGAGAGAGATCATGATTAATATATTCGAAGTAAACGAGACAAATAAGATGATCGAGCAGGAAAATCTGGACGTGCGGACCATTACCATGGGCATCAGTCTGATGGACTGTATCGATTCTGACCTGGAAGCAGTGAATCGGAAAGTATACGAGAAGATTACCGGAAAAGCAAAAGATCTGGTTTCCACCGGTGAGGCTATTGAGGTGGAATATGGGATTCCCATTGTGAATAAGCGGATTTCGGTTACCCCCATTGCCCTGGTGGGCGGCGCTGCCTGCAAGAAACCGGAAGACTTTGTGACGCTGGCCAGGACTCTGGACCGAGCGGCACATGAAGTGGGCGTGAATTTTATCGGCGGCTACAGCGCTCTGGTGTCCAAAGGGATGACTCCGGCGGAAGAGATGCTGATCCGTTCCATACCGGAAGCTTTATCCTGCACTGAACGGGTGTGCAGCTCCATCAATGTGGGATCGACCAAGACCGGAATCAATATGGACGCTGTGAAGCTGATGGGAGAGATTGTTCTGGAAACCGCCCGGGCAACCAAAGAACAGGATTCCCTGGGATGCGCGAAGCTGGTGGTGTTCTGCAACGCTCCGGATGACAATCCATTTATGGCCGGAGCTTTTCACGGCGTGACGGAGGCGGACGCCATCATCAATGTGGGCGTCAGCGGCCCCGGTGTGGTGAAGACTGCCCTGGAAAAAGTGCGAGGCGCGGATTTTGAGACCTTATGCGAGACCATTAAGAAGACTGCGTTTAAGGTAACCCGTGTGGGACAGCTGGTGGCGCAGGAGGCCTCTGCCCGTCTGGGTGTTCCGTTCGGAATCATTGATCTTTCCCTGGCGCCGACTCCGGCCATTGGAGACAGTGTGGCAGATATTCTCCATGAGATCGGCGTGGAGTATGCGGGAGCACCGGGAACCACGGCGGCGCTGGCGCTTCTCAATGATCAGGTGAAAAAAGGCGGCGTCATGGCTTCTTCCGCGGTAGGCGGCTTAAGCGGCGCTTTTATTCCGGTGAGTGAGGATCAGGGAATGATCGATTCGGTCAATGCCGGAGCGCTCACCCTCGAGAAACTGGAAGCCATGACCTGTGTCTGCTCGGTGGGACTGGATATGATCGCCATTCCGGGAGATACGCCGGCATCCACCATCTCCGGTATCATCGCGGACGAATCGGCCATCGGTATGGTGAATCAGAAAACCACGGCAGTCCGTGTGATTCCTGTGATAGGAAAAGGCGTGGGCGAGATTGTGGAATTCGGAGGCCTTCTCGGATATGCGCCCATTATGCCGGTGAACCGTTTCTCCTGTGAGAATTTTGTGAACCGCGGCGGACGGATTCCGGCACCCATTCACAGTTTTAAAAATTAAATGAGCAGCTGTGCCAACGCCATTTTTTGTAGCGTAAGGAATATATTGAAATTGTCGTGCCGCCATATCCCATCGGCATTTCCTGCAAAGGCGTTTACTACTATCGTAGCGGCAGTACCCGGCAGATTCTGACCGGCCCGGCGCTGGAAGCCTTCCTCATGCGCAAGCGTGGCGCGACCTGGGACAACCTGCCTCTTCCGGCTTTTTCACTGGATGATGTAGATGACGAAACGGTGGTGCACTTTAAGAGGTGGGCCGCCCGAAAAGGGCGCATTGACAAAAGCGTACTGGATGAGTCAAAGGATGTGCTGATGGAGAAACTGCACGCTGGAGAACCTGATGAGCAAACACGCCTCCAGCCCGTACAACCCCAATATTGCTCATGTTTTTTATCTGGCGGGTTTTATTGAAAGTTGGGGCCGGGGGATTGAAAAAATCTGTTCGGCCTGTGAAAAGGACGGTGTACCGCAGCCAGAATATACGATCAACCCCGGTGACATTATGATAAGATTTACCGCACCGGAGGATCGGATCATCCGTTCTGTTACCAGCCGGGTAACAGAAAAGGTAACAGATAAAGTGACAGATACGCTGGATAAAACATCTCTCAATATTCTGAATCTTCTTGCTGTTGATCCAGCATACACAACGACTTTCCTCGCCGAAAGTCTGTCTCTGAGTCGAAAAACCGTGTCGCTTAGATTAAAAAAGCTCAAAGAAGCGGGCTTGATTGAACGTATCGGTTCCGACCGCAAAGGATACTGGAAGCTGCTGAAATAAATATCAACGCCCTCGCGGCAGGCTGACAAGGCTTGCTGTGAGGGCATTGTTGATTGGACAGAAATTCAAAGAGGGGCGCCGCGCGATCATTCATGGAATGCTTGCGTGACGCCCTTTGCGCAGCCTGCGAGATTACCGTGGCTGACGTTTTTTCCTGCCGGAAAGTCCGAGAATATAATCCGCGGATACATGGTACAAGTTGCAAAGAGCAATCAGGTGACGGATGGGAAGTTCGTTGGCCCCCCGCTCATAACGTGCGTACATGGTCTGGGAAGTACCCAGATAGTTGGCGACAGCCTGTTGTGTTAAGTCGTTGTCTTCCCGCAGCTCGCGAATAATCTGTACGTATGTTTTGTTCATAGGATCCCTCCTGCAAGGAGAATACCATGTAAATAAATTTACTATTGAATTTAGTAAATATTTGTACTAAAATAGAAAGAAATTGCAGAACCAAAACGTAGTATATGGGAAAAGAAAAAATCTATGCGTACATCAGCCGGAATCCGGCGGATGAGGATTATGCGAGCGTTGAATCGGTGAGAGAGGATAATTATGGGTGAGAAGATACCTTATGTGCCAGTGGAAGCCTGGGCTTTGTCGAAGGCAGAGAGCGAACCAGGTATCCAGCTGGCGGGAGAGCGAAACACAGATCCTATTCCGGGAACCATGCGCCTGGCAGAGGGATTGAGGATGAAGGACGTTGCCGGACAGACGATACTTTTCCCGACAGGGAAAGCAGTCTCAAAGATTCACCAGGCGGCGGTTCTGAACCCGGAAGCCACAGAGCTGGTGAAACTGATGAGAGAGGATTTCACGGTGGACATTGTGGTCCGCCAGGCAATGAAAATCTATGCCGCAGACGAGGAAACTTTGCGGAAGGATGTGGAGAAGCTGGTGGATACTTTGATCCGGGGCGGGATGCTCATCGGGGATGGTGTGAAAGAGCGGAAATTTTCCGGAACCACGACAATCTCCGGCACGGCGGTACTGTCAGGGGGAAAGGTGATGGAAAGCAGGACAACAGGGATGAAGTACACTTCGGAAGCGAAAGCTTCAGGTGAGAAAAACAGAGATGACAGGTGAGAACGGAGGAAATGAATGATGGGATACGCGAGCGGAACAATTTCAGAAGACGAGCTGAAGGCATACAGCGGAGCGAATATTATGCTGATGAGTGATACCAATGGCGAAGTCGCCTCGGAAGGCTCTGCCGGCGGCGAAGCGACATTTACCTGGAGCGTTTCATGGAACAGCGATGGTTTTACCGGACTTGGATGGGATGCGTGGGGTACGAATTATGAGGAGGAATACCTTGGAGGAACCCTGGAAAACTTTTTAAACACCGGTGCCAATGGTTTCTATGTGGCCAATTCTTTGGTTAGCAATCATCAATATGTAGAGGCAGGGTGTGCCTCTCTTGTATAATGGAATTAATATCTGCGATGATTGTATGTTCGGAAACAGAGAGTATTGGGAAACTTTTTCTCCGTTTTTGGGGAAGTTTTTTCCGGAAGATTTTCCGGAGATCAAAGCAGAAAAAAGGGAACAGAGGATTGTGCTGACCTCCCGGGGATACGAGCATCTGGCAGTTTCTTTCCCGGAGACAGAGAATCCGCAGATCATCCGCCGGCAGCTGTATGCTTTCTGCGCGAATATTCTGCTGACCAAAGGGATTTTACACCTGCACAGTTCTTTTGTTCTCTATCATGGCCAGGCCATTCTTTTTACCGGACCGTCAGGAATCGGAAAGACGACACAGGCAGAGCTGTGGCGGGATTATCAGGGAGCGAAGATTGTGAACGGAGACGCTGCTCTGCTTCGGAAAGAGGGCGATCGCTGGTGGGCGTATGGGACACCGATCCATGGAACCAGCCCATACTGTGAGAATGAACAGGCGCCGATCCGGGTCCTTGTGGTACTGGAGCAGGGAAGCAGGAATCAGCTGAGCCGGCTGAATGGTTTTTCGGCGCTGTCTTCCTGTCTGCCGGAATTCTATCGTCCCCGGATGGACGGGAAGACAGAGGAGATTTTCTGGAATACGGCGGATGAACTGTTTCGGGAGATTCCTGTCTGGAAGCTTACCTGCCGTCCGGATAAGGAGGCGACAGAGAGATTGAAAAATCAATTTTTCTGAGGAATGCCATGGAATCTGAAAATAATCTTGACAAAAAAAGAATTTTGTAGTAGTCTAAGCTACATAGAAAAACCGTTGAGAAAGAAGAGTAGTCGATCAGGCGAAATCACAGAGAGTGGCAGGCGGTGGGATTGCCATATGGAGCGGATGGACGAATGGCCTTTCGAGGGCAGCCCGAAATCTTCGGAGAGTAGGCGCTGACGGGAGCCGTACCCGTTACCAAGGCGGAATGTATGTTAGTACATGAGAAAGAGGACATTTGTCAATTTGAGTGGTACCGCGATAATAAGAGATTATTACCGTCTCAAGCAACAGCTTGGGACGGTTTTTTTATTCACCGGGAACTGTGTTTCCGGGAAATAAAAAACGGTTCCACAGGAACAAATCGGAACTCCTTTCCTGACTGACACAACCCCGGCGCTGGCAATTGCCCGGGAGGAACCCAACCACTTGTATAGAAAAGGAGAAAAGAAAATGAAGAAAAGAATCGCAGCAGTAATTTTGGGAATGACAATGACAGCAGCAGCTCTGGCCGGATGCGGAGGTTCCGCGGAGAATGAGAACGGCGGCGAAGAGGCTTATACCATAGGCATCGAGCAGTTTGCGGAGCATGGATCTTTGGACAACTGCCGGGAAGGATTTCTGGCAGGGCTGGCAGAAGAAGGAATTGAAGAAGGAAAGAACCTGACGGTTGAATATAAGAACGCAGCCTCCGATATGAGTACGGACGCGCAGATTGCCAGTACTTTTGTGGCAGACAAAGTAGATCTGATCTGCGCCATCGCGACGCCAAGCGCTCAGAGTGCTTTCAATGCGGCGATGGACAGCGAGATTCCTGTGGTATATACGGCAGTGAATGACCCTACGGGCGCGGAACTGGCCGATGAAGAGGGAATGCCCACGGGCAACGCCACCGGAACCAGCGATCAGCTTCCGGTGGAGGCACAGCTTGAGATGATCCGGGAGATCCTTCCGGATGCCAAGACCATCGGTATTCTGTATACCACCAGTGAGAAGAATTCCGAGGCGACCATTGCCCAGTACGAGGCATTGGCGGGAGATTACGGATTCACTCTGGAGACAGCGGGAATCACAGCGACGGCAGATATCTCTCTCGCGGCGGACAGCCTGCTGGAGAAGGTGGACTGTCTGACCAATCTGACAGACAATACGGTGGTGAGTTCTCTGCCTACCATTCTGGAGAAAGCCAATGACAAAGGCATTCCGGTGTTCGGAAGCGAGATCGAGCAGGTGAAAATCGGCTGTCTGGCGGCGGAAGGACTGGATTATGTGGAACTGGGAAAAAAGACCGGCAAGATGGCGGCCCAGATCTTAAAGGGCGAGGCAGAGGCCTCCAAGATGCCGTTTGAGACCATCGAGGGCAGCAACCGCTATCTGAATACGGAAGTGGCTGAGAATCTGGGGATTGAGATTCCGGAAGGATTCGCGGACGAGGCAGAGGTGTTTGATACCATTTCCGCGGAATAGAGAAAAAAATAAAGGCGTGTAAAGAGGATTCCCGGAATCCTCTTTGCCATGTAAAAAGTAATTGAGGAAGGATGCATAAGACATGGATTTTATTATATCGATTTTGGAACAGGGCCTGATCTACGGTATCCTGGGACTGGGCGTATATATTACTTATAAGATCCTGGATTTTCCGGATCTGACCACGGATGGAAGTTTTCCGCTGGGGGCAGCGGTCAGCGCGGCGATGATCACACGGGGCGTGAATCCCTATCTGACCCTTCTGGCTTCTTTTCTGGCGGGAGCCATTGCCGGCTGCTGTACCGGACTGATTCATGTCAAGTGCAAGGTGCGGGATCTGCTCTCGGGAATTATTATGATGACGGCGCTGTGGACCATCAACCTGAGAATCGCGGGAACTTCCAACGTTCCGCTGTTTTCCCAGGAAAGTATCTTTGACAATGGTTTTCTGGAGAAGATTCCGGAACCGGTTTCTTCCTACCGGACGCTTCTGGTGATTGTGATTCTGGTGGCAGTGACGAAAATCCTTCTGGATCTGTATCTGAATACCCGCTCCGGATTTCTGCTGAGAGCGGTGGGAGACAATGCCACGCTGGTGACATCTCTGGCCAAGGATGAGGGCAATGTGAAGATCCTGGGACTGGCGCTGGCCAATGGCCTGGTGGCTCTGTCCGGCTGTATTTTCTGTCAGGAGCAGAGAGTGTTTGAGATTTCCATGGGAACCGGCGCCATCGTCATCGGACTGGCCAGCGTGATCATCGGAACCAGCATTTTTAAGAACCTGATTCTGATGAAAGCGACCACGGCAGTGATTATCGGCTCTGTACTATACAAAGCCTGTGTGGCGGTGGCGATCCGCAACTTCGAGCCTCAGGACATGAAACTGATCACAGCGGCACTGTTCCTGGTGGTTCTGATCATCAGTATGGACAGAAAAAAGAAGAAGGTGAAGAACAATGCTTAAACTCAGTGGAATTCATAAATATTACAATCCGGGTACGGTAAATGAGATGTGCCTGTTTGATAATTTCAGTCTTCAGATCGAGACGGGGCAGTTTGTCTCGGTGGTGGGAAGCAACGGTTCCGGCAAGACTTCCCTGCTGAATATTATCTGCGGAAGCATTCCGGTGGAGGCGGGGAACATTTCCATTGACGGAAAAGACATAACAAAGGAAAAAGAATTCCGCAGAAACGAAAAAATCGGAAGAGTGTATCAGAATCCGGCGGTGGGAACCTGTCCCAGTATGACCATTCTGGAGAATATGTGTCTGGCGGACAACAAGGGAAAGGCTTTCGGTCTGCAAAGGGGAATCAACCGGAAGAGAATCGGCTTTTACCGGGATCAGCTGCGGCAGCTGAATCTGGGGCTGGAGGATAAGCTGGATGTGAAAGTGGGGTCTCTCTCCGGAGGCCAGCGTCAGGCCATGGCGCTTCTGATGTCCACGCTGACACCCATCGAATTCCTGATTCTGGATGAACACACGGCGGCGCTGGATCCGAAGACGGCGGATCTGATTATGGAGCTGACGGACCGGGTTGTGAAGGAGAAGAAACTTACCACCATCATGGTGACCCACAACCTGCGCTACGCGGTGGAGTACGGTGACCGGCTGCTGATGATGCATCAGGGAGAATGTGTGATTGATGAGGCAGGCGAGACCAAAGCAAGGATGACAGTGGATGACATCCTGGACCGCTTTACCGAGATCAGTATTGAATGCGGAAATTAAATAGAGACGTGGGGAACCCTGCAGATTTTCGGATTCCCTGTATCACAAACGCCCGGGGATTTCCCGGGCGTCTGATTTTTTTTTCTGATTTTTTTGCTATGTTAAGCGTTCGCGGTATTTTTCTTTTTGATGATTCTGGAAAGAACAAATGCCATAACCACACAGAGCAGGGACATGACAACCGCGTAAGCCCAGGTCATCTTGAAGCCGGCAGCGCCGTAGCTGTCCATCCAGCTTCCCAGCAGTGTGTACATGAAGATGTCCGGGGTGTAGCCGAGTGCGGAAGCGATACCGGATACACGTCCGCTCATTTCCACAGGGATGCCCGCGTCGTCATGTACGGCAAAGTACTGGCTTCTCACGGCGTAGATAAATACCAGGCCGAAGAAGAAGTTGATGATGACTGCCATAACCAGGCTTGCGTTCACCGGCATGACGATGAACAGACCGAAGGAAACTGCCAGAAGAACACAGCCGCCCACGATTACTTTGATTCGTGAGTGAAGTTTGTCCGCAAGGAATCCTCCCAGGATACCGCCGACACCCTGAAGCAGGTAACGGATACCGCCCAGAGTGGAACCCATGGTTTCTGACAGGCCGTAATACTGTACGGCGTAAGTGTTTACGTAACCGATGATTCCGTATACGCTGTATGCGGTAAATACAATGGCGATCAGAACCCATACACGCGGAATGGTGAGGGCTTTGAACATACCCTTGGTAACTTCGATAAAGCTTTCATTGTTCTCTTCCCGTTTGGTGTCTTCGATAAAGATAAAGTTCAGGACACCGATGATGATAACGGAGATAGCGCAGACTTTGATGGCCACGGAAGTACCGAAGACTTCACCGCTCTTTGCCGCGAAGTAGCTGTAAGCTGCAGTCATGGCGAATACCTGGATGGCGTTGATGATACCGCGCAGACCTTCCTGGAGGCCGAAGAGACGTCCCTGTTCTTCCGGAGTACCAAGCATACGGGTTGCTTTGATGCAGGCGGACCAGTATGTAATAATGGTAGAGATACCCAGAAGTACGAAGATGGCTCTGGACACATTATAGCTTGGGAAGGTGGAGAACCACAGTCCCAGAAGTCCGGTCGCGATGAAGGAGAAAGTCAGCAGCTTTCTCGCTGAAAATTTGTCTGCGATGATTCCGCCGATGAAGTAGGAAACCAGGGAGACAGTGGCGTAACCGGATGAGAGAAGTCCCATCTGAGCATTGGTCAGATCCATGGCCGACTGAATTTGGGGATAGAAGGTTTCACGGATGTACGGAAGCTGGAAAATCATACCGGCGCCTGCGGCCAGCAGCAAAAGTGTTCCGTACTTTTTGATGAATGCTTTGTTCATTTTAATTCCTCCGATCTTTATTTTTGAAAGCAAAAAAAGAGAGAAGTAGGCCTTCCGGCGTTACTTCTCTCTTCGCTCTCGTAACTTGAGCTAATCATAAAATATTTATAAATTTTTGTCAATTCTTTTTGGGTAAAAAACAGAATCTTATAAAATCTATACAAAAACGAAAGAGAAAATTTGTGAACCCTTTCGAATCTTCAGAAGTCGGGACAACAGTTTTGTCCCGGGCACCGGAAATGAAACGAAAGGTTCCTTTTCGAGACCTTTCGTTTGAAAAAAATAGAAAATAATAAGCAGAAAGACAAAATAGACAAAAAAGAGAGTGAAAAAATAGAAAAGTTGTACAATTGACACCGGGTGATAAATTCGATATACTGGACGCAGTTACAAAGAGCGAGAAGAGAAAAGTAACGACATGTGGCGTTTTGCGTCGCATGCGTTTTCTTTTCTCTTTTTTTTGTTCTGTAAAACGTGACAGAACAGACGTGTGAGAGTTTCAGAGAGCTTTCGCGCAGTAAGAAACCAGTAGAAGGGAGACGTTAAAATGGCAATCATTGGAAGAGAGGAAATTGTAGCAGGACTGAAGAAGATTCTCGGAGAGGAACGGGTAATCACAGATGAGCAGGTACTCAAAGAGAGCAGTGTAGACCGTTACCGTAAATATGAGCAGGTGATGGAAGTCTACACACAGCCGATCCCGGCAGCGGTAATCTATGTGGAGTCTGCCCAGGAAGTATCGGAGGTTCTGAAATTCGCGAACGACAATGAAATCAACGTGGTGCCGAGAACCGGACATTCTGCCATTGAGGGCGGTCTGGAGACTGCGCTGCAGGATTCTGTAGTCATCGATGGTTCTCATATGAACAAAGTGATCAAAGTGGACCGGTACAATATGCAGGTGACCGCACAGTGCGGCGTTCCGCTTCAGGCGCTGGACGATATGCTCAGAGAGCAGGGACTGACCACGGGACATTCTCCCCAGTCCAAACCACTGGCACAGCTGGGCGGCCTGACCGCGACCAGAAGCATCGGACAGTTCTCTACGTTATATGGCGGAATCGAAGACATGATCGTGGGACTGGAGGCAGTTTTCCCCAACGGAAAAATCTGCCGGATCAAAAATATCCCGAGACGTGCGGCCGGCCCGGATATCCGTCATATTGTGATCGGAAACGAGGGAGCGCTCTGCTTCATCACAGAAGTGACCATGAAACTGTTCCCGTATCTTCCGCAGAACAACCGCTACATTGCCTATAAACTGGATGACTCCCAGATGAAGCTCGGATTCGACTGTCTGCGCGAAGTTATGGTGAA
Organism: uncultured Blautia sp.; assembly: GCA_963927715.1. GTDB lineage: Bacteria > Bacillota > Clostridia > Lachnospirales > Lachnospiraceae > Blautia_A. Next base: position 42,767 of record CAWVBU010000005.1, read on the forward strand.
CGGTTACCGTCCATCTTTCGCGCGTCTTTACGATGCGGCGGACGCGCAGCAGCATTTCAGCGCATGGCTGGAGCCGGATAAGGCAATCCTGATCTGGATGGCTGAGGGAGCGGAAGGAATCACGAAAGCGACCTATGAAGGTATCAAAGAGCTGATGGACAAACATCCGGAACTGGAACCGGTGGATACGGATATCATCGAGAAGTGGTATCTGGGACTGAACTGGGGTCCGGAAAATATTGCCCAGGAAGCAGAAGAGATCAAAGAGACCAAAAACATCGGAATCACCACGGAAGTTTCCGGATGCTGGGACTGCATCTATGAGATTTATAAAACTTCCTGCGAGAGAATCGCGGAGGAAGTTCCGGATATCACCATGATCGGCGGACATTCTTCCCACAGCTACATCAACGGAACGAACATGTATTTCTGCTACTATTACAATGTCGTAGACTGTGCTCCGGAAGAGGAGATCAACAAATACCACAACCCGATCAACCAGATTATCTGCGAGCAGGTACTGAAATACGGCGGATCGATCGTGCATCATCATGGCCTGGGAAAAGCAAGAGCCCACTATGTGACCCAGGAATACGGTTCTTCTTATTACATGCTGAAGACCCTGAAACAGGCATTCGATCCCAATGGCATTATGAATATGGGAACTTTGATTCCTCTGAGAAAATAAATGAATTTACTGGCATGTGTTAAGATTGTGCCGGACATGGAAGCAATAAACAGCGCGGACTGGGAGGTTACCTCCTCCCTGTCCGTGGATTTAAGCTATGTACGGCTGATCTGGAATTGTTTTGATGAAAGTTCATTGGAAATGTTGCTGAAGCTTTCTGATTTATCAGAAGGCTTTCCTGCGTTGGTGAACTTGTGGGCATTGACCGTCGGGCCGAAGAATGTGGAGTCTTATCTGAAAACCCTGTACGCGCTTGGCTACGAGCGCGCTGTGCGGATGGATCCAAAACAGAGAGATCTGCGCTTCTGTTCCGGCTGGATGGCAGAGGTGATTGCCGCTTTTGTCAGAAAAGAAAAGAATGTGGATGGGATCGTGATGGGAAGTGTCAGCGCGGACGGAAACAATGGAAATACGCCCTGCCTGACAGCAGAACTCCTGGGCTGGCCCTGTATCTCGCAGGTTGTCGCGCTGGAACCGGTGGATGAGACGCATCTGCGGGTCGTCAGCCAGCAGGATCAGGGAAATGTGACCCAGGTGGTAACGCTTCCCTGTGTGTTCGCGGTGGGAAACGCGCCCAGTTCGTATCTGCGGGTTCCTACTCTGAAAGACCGTATGAAAAAAGGGAAGAAGCCCATTGAAATGATCGATGAGGAAACCCTGGGAATTTTGGAAGAACCGATGGATGAGGGCCTGGTGCTGACGGGGCTGGAACCGGTACGGCAGGAACGGGAAGGAATACGGATAGAAGGAGAGAACGCCCGGGAGAAGGCAGAACTTCTGTACCAGAATTATCTGAGAGAAAGGCTGGAAACGTTATGAAAAATCCACAGATTGTGATCAATGGATTCAGCGGAAAATACGAGCAGAGAATGGCACAGGTTCTGGCTGCCGTGCCGCGGAAGTTTCAGGTGGAGAAGATGATTTTCCTCTGCGGTGAGGAGTTTCCCCTGGAGGCAGCGAAAAAATTCCCGGTGAAATCCCTGGTGATGGTCCGCAGCCGGCTTTACGATCCGGAGAAGATTTTACCGGTTCTGGAAGAACTGACTTCACAGGCAGACTGGGTTCTGTTCGATTCCGGATACGCGGCGGAAGAACTGGCCGCGAGGATGGCTCAGAGAAAACAGGGGGTCAGTGTCCTGAAGGTACAAAAGCTGGCTGTGAGGGAAGAGCAACTGTACTGTACAAAGATGGTTTACTCCAATCATATGATGGGAACATTTCAGATCCGCCGCCTGCCCTGCTGTATCAGTTTCGCGCCGGGAGGAACGGAAAAAACGGTTCCCCAAAACGGGGAGGAACCTGTGATCCAGGAACGGTTTGTGCAGACCGGGCTGGAAGGATATCAGCTGGAAGAGACCAAAGAAGAAGGCGGACTGGAGCAGGCCCGGTTCCTTCTGGCAGCCGGAAGAGGAGCCGGTTCCAGAAAACAGGCGGAGGAGCTTGGCAGGATCGCTCAGTCCATGGGGGCGGAATTCGGCGTGAGCCGCCCGGCAGCCATGTCTGCCTGGGCTCCGATGGACCGGCTGATCGGCGTGTCCGGAGCTTTGACAAAACCGAAAATCTGCATCGCCGCGGGAGCCAGCGGCGCGCCTGCCTTCTACGCGGGAATCGAAAAGAGTGAATTTATCGTGGGAATTAACACGGATGAGCATGCGGAACTGATGAAAAAATCGGATGTGGCTGTGGTCGGGGACTGCGTGGAGATTCTGCAGGCTCTGGAACAGGTGATAAGGGAAGACAAAGAGTCCTAGAGCGTTGTCTTCCGGATAAAAGGAGAAGAAAGAGATGGAAAGAAAACTGTCGGAGGAGATGAGTGAAAAATATCAGGAATATCTGATTGATGAATCGAAATATCAGGGCTGCGCGCGGAGTATTTCTTTTCCGGAAAATGAGGAAGAAGTCTGTCAGATCCTCAGGCAGATGAGCGAGGAAAAGACTGCGGTGACGATTCAGGGAGGAAAAACCGGAATCACCGGAGCGGCCGTTCCGGAAGGCGGCCATATTCTGAATCTGTCCCGGATGAACCGGATTCTGGCCTGTGACCCGGAAAACCGGACCATCACCGTGGAGCCGGGGATCACGCTGATGGATCTGGAGAAGGAGATTCTCAGGATCTTCGGAAAGCAGAAAGTATTCTGGCCGGTGCAGCCGACAGAGAAGTCTGCCACCGTGGGAGGCGTGGCGGCCACGGGCGCCCAGGGCCCCAACGAGTGCTTCTACGGAGACAGCCGGCAGTACTTCACGGCGGCACGGATGGCCTGCGCGGATGGCCAGGTGAAGGATCTGACCCGGAACGACGCCGGTGTTTCTCTGGACCGGGTTCTGGGGCGGGAAGGCTGCGCGGGGGTTTTTACTTCCCTGACTTTGCGGCTGGTTCCCAAACCGGAGGAAATCTGGGGAATCTGCTTTTTCTTTGAGTCGGAGGAACGTCTGGCGGCTTTCTGTGATGAATTAAATGAAAGAGTCTGGGAGAAAAACCAGGCGAGACTGACTGTGAAAGAGTATCTGGATCGAAAATCCATGGAGCTGATTCAGCAGAGAAAGCAGGATATGGCCAAAATCCGGGAACTGCCGGATGTGGAAGAACTGTTTGAAGGAATGGTTTACCTGGAACTGGAAGGAGAGCCGGACGAGGTGGAAGAGCTGGCAGAGGAACTGATGGAGCTGGCGGCAGAATATGACAGCGATCCGGATACCGCCTGGGCTCTGTCCGGGGAGGCCGAGGTGGAGAAGCTGAGGGCCTTTCGTCACGCGGCGGCGGAATCGGTGAATCTGTGTGTGGAAACCAACCGCAAAAGCGAAGGAAGTCTGACCAAGCTGGGAACGGATTATGCTTATCCGGGAAAGCGGTTCTCAGAAGTTCTGGCCGGTTACCGGGAAAAACTGGAAGAGTCAGGCATGGAAGCGGTGATTTTCGGACATGTGGGCGCGTCCCATCTGCATGTGAATCTTCTCCCGAAGACCCGGGAACAGTATGAGAACGGCCGGGAGATTCTCCGGGAATGGGCGAAAGAGTGCCAAAATGCCGGAGGCTCTCTGCTGGGAGAGCACGGGATTGGCAAATTAAAGAGAGAGATTCTGAAGGACCTTCTTCCGGAGGAGAAACTTCTGGAATACCGGCGGCTCAAAGAGGCCTGTGATCCGGATTTTCTGCTGAATCCCGGAAATATTTCGATATGGGAGGAATGATGTGTGCGGATTGCGGTTTGTATGAAACAGGTTCCTGCCTATTCCGAAGGGAATATGGATGAAAAGACCGGCGTCCTGATCCGTGCCGGTCTGGAGAGTATTGTAAATGTCTATGATCTGGCAGCCCTGGAGATCGGGCTGCAGATCCGGGAACGGGCGGGCGGTACGGTTACGGTGTTTACCATGGGACCGGAATCCGCCCAGAGCGTTCTGCGGGAGGCTTATGCCCGGGGAGCGGATGAAGGCTGTCTCATCTGCGATCACGCTTTCGCAGGCGCGGATGTGCTGGCGACTTCCTATACCCTGATGCAGGCAATCCGGTCGCAGGGGACGTTTGACCTGATTCTGTGCGGCCGTCAGACCACCGACGGAGATACCGCCCAGGTGAGCGGGGAGCTGGCGCAGTGGATGGATCTTCCCCATTGCAGCTGGGTGACGGCAGTCGGGGAGATAGAGAAAGACAAAATTACATTCTGGCAGCGGACAGAACGCGTGCGAAGGAAGATACAGGCGTCTTTCCCCTGCCTTTTGGCAGTGGAGAAGGATTCGGTGACACCGCGGATGCCTTCCCTGAAATTAAAACTGGCGGGCAAGAAGAAACCGATTATCCGGGTCGGACTGGAAGATCTGGAAGATCCGAATCCGGAGCATTACGGACTGAAAGGGTCTGCCACGCGGGTGAAAAAAATATTTCCTCCCCAGCGGGTGCACCGTCAGGCGGTACGTGTGCTGGAGGGACAGGAAGCCGCTTCCTGCATCGATCAGATTCTGGAGGAGTACTGGGAGAGGAGGAAGATCCATGGATAAAGAAAAGGAGAACCTGTGGAAGGGGATTCTGGTCTGCCTGGAATGGGAAGGGCAGGAATTTCATCCGGTCAGTTATGAGCTCCTGGGTGAGGCAAGGCGGCTGGCACAAATCAGCCGGGAACCGGTCTATGCGGTGGGAGTCGGCAGAGGAATCCATGAGGGCGCGCGATTTCTGCGGCACTGCGGGGCCCAAAAGGTGATCCTCTGTGAGACTTGCCTTTCCAGTCAGCCTCAGACTTACGCGGATCTCTATGAGAAGTATATCCGGGAACTGTCCCCTTCTTCCGTGCTTGTGGGAGGAACTCTGGAAGGAAGAGCGTTGGCACCGAGGATGGCGGTACGTTTCCGGACAGGGCTGACTGCGGACTGCACCCGTCTGGATATGAGTCCCCAGGGCGGTCTGGTTCAGATCCGGCCGGCTTTTGGAGGAAACCTGATGGCGCAGATTGTGACGGAGAATTCCCGGCCGCAGTTTGCCACAGTGAGACCCGGCGTGATGGAACGGGAAGAAGAGGCCCGGGAGGAGAGCCGGGTACGTCTGGACGCGGAGGACCGGATCTGCGGGACCCTGACGATCTGTGAGGAAGAACTTCTGGAACCCAAAGAGAAAATTACGGACGCCAGACTTCTGGTGGTGGCCGGGCGCGGCGTGAAGAAGAAGGAGGATCTGGAGATGCTCCGTTCACTGGCAGACAAACTGGGAGGTCAGCTTGCCTCCAGCAGAGCTCTCGTGGAAAAAGGATGGACCAGTCCTTCTCAGCAGATCGGTCTGTCGGGAAATACGGTTTCTCCGGATTATATGCTCACTTTCGGAGTGTCCGGGACGGTACAGTTTATGGCGGGAATGAGAGGAACCAGACATATCATCGCGGTGAACACAGATCCGGACGCGCGGATTTTTCAGATTGCTCACGATCCGATCTGCGCGGATCTGTACGAGGTGCTTCCCGGATTGATGGATCTGGTGGATAAGAGACAGCAGGAGGAGATTTTTTGAAGATAACATATCAGTTAAAAGCGGAGGAAATGGAAGAGGCCTGGCTGGCGGCTCAGTGGAGGAATGTATTGTTTCAGCGGTGGAACCAGCTGGTGCTGCTGATACTTGCAGTGGGATTCCTGATCTTTTACGGCAGGGATCCGCAGAAGTTTTACCTGGTTTTCTGCGCGGCGCTGATTGTGATCCTGCTTTTTTGCAATGCTTACGTGGTTCCCTTTTCCAGACGGAGAAAAGCCAGAAAACTGGCAGGGGAAAAGGGAATCTATGGAATAGAGATAGAAGAAAGGGGGATCCGTGCAGGAAAAGAATGGAAATTCTATTCTCTGGAGAACCGGAAATGGGAGCTGCTGGAAACAGGTTCGGTATACGTGCTGAAGGTGGACCGGGAGGTGTTCTGCATTCCCAAAAGAGTTCTTGACAGGGAAGGAACGGAAGCCCTGAACAGGCTGACGAAGCTTGGCACCTGCGGCTTTCGAAAAATAATAATGGGAGAGGAGAAACAACATGGGAGAAACAGGAAAACAAAAAACAGTGAGAATGCCGTTAAATAAGATCGTCTTTTTCCCGCCCTGGCTGGCGTTGTTTGTCATGGTAGTGGTGAGTCTGACCAATGAAGAGGCATTCCTGAACGGTCTGAATGCGGTAACCAACTGGATTCTGGAGAATTTCACCTGGGCGTTTAACCTGACGACGCTGGCGTGTGTGATCACCGTGATTGCCATTTATTTCTCACCCTTTGCGAAGGTGAGAATCGGCGGAAGAAAGGCGCGTCCGATCATGTCTTTTATCAATCTGGTGTGGATCACGCTTTGTACCACCATTGCCGCGGGAATTCTGTTCTGGGCCTGCGCGGAGCCAATGTACCATCTCTATGCTCCGGCAGCGTTCGAGGGCGTGGAGGCAGGCAGTCCGGGAGCGGCGATGTTCGCCATGAAAACCATGTTTCTGGAATGGACCTGGTCCCCTTATGCCATCTATACCACAGCGACTCTGATTTTCGCTTTTGTGTTCTATAACATGAAACAGAAATATTCCATGGGTTCGGTGCTGGTTCCCGCGTTCGGACCGAAGGTGACGAAATTCAACAACCTGATTGACATCATCTGTCTGTTCGCGCTGGTTGCCGGTATGGCTGCCTCTCTGGGAACCGGAACCCTGACCATTGCCGGCGGAATCCAGAATGTCTTCGGCATCAAGAGCAATCCTCTGCTGTGGGGAATTGTGATTACGGTGATTGTGGCGACCTTCGTCACTTCCAGTGTATCCGGTATTATGAACGGGATCCGGATTCTGTCAGATATCAATGCCAAGGCCTATATGATTCTTTTCGTGTTCCTGCTCATTTTCGGGCCGACCGCGTTTGTGCTGAATTTCTCGGTGGAGTCTTACGGGGCGTATCTTAGGGATTTCCTGCCCATGAGTCTGAGTACGGGAGAGATTTTCGGCGAGAGCTGGGCCAGATCCTGGCCGGTGTTCTACTGGTGCAACTGGATGTCCTGGACGCCGATCACCGCGATCTTTCTGGCGAAGATTCTGCGTGGCTATACCATCAAGGACGCCATCCGCTGCAACTTTATCATTCCGTCTCTGTTCAGTACGGTGTGGATGGCGATTTTCGCCGGATCCGCCATCTACTATGAGATGCAGGGGGACGGTCTGTACGATCTGATGCTGGAGAGCGGAACAGAATCGGTGGTTTACGCGGTACTGGAGCATATGCCGCTTGCTCTGATTCTGATCATTTTCTATTTGTTTATCGTATTTATCTCTTTTGTCACAGCTTCCGATTCCAATACCAATGCCATGGCGGGACTGTGTACTTATGGCATCACGGATGGTGAGGAGGAAGCTCCGGCATGGCTGAAGATTGTCTGGGGCCTGTCTATCGCGGTGGTGACCTGGATTGTAATCAGTTTCGCGGGGATCGATGGAATCAAGGCGGCTTCCAATCTGGGCGGTTTCCCGACCATGTTCCTGATCATCTGTATGATTGTGGGACTGGTCAAAATTTGCAAAAACCCCTCCAAGTATGATACATTTAAGGAGGATTATACCGAAGACGGAAAACCGATTCCGTCTGAGCGTCTTCCAATAAAAAACGAGGAAGGGTAATATATGACAAAAGTTTTTTTTCTTGAAGCGACAGAGGTCGCGCCGGTAATCCCGGCGGCGAACAGCGAGGAGCGGCTGGAAGAAGCGTTGAAATCCGAGAGCCAGCTGATCTACGTGCTGTACGGGGATATCTGCAGTATTGAGGAGATTGTGGCTCGCATTCATCAGGCAGGAAAGAAGGCAATCGTTCATGTGGATCTGATTACCGGCCTGGCTTCCAAAGAGATTGCCCTGGATTTCATGGATAAGTACGTTCATCCGGACGGAGTGATCAGCATGAAGGCGAATCTGATTGCCCATGCCAATGAGCTGGGATTCCTGACCATTCAGCGGTTCTACATTATGGATGTGCTTACCTACCGGAACATCGAGAAGCATATCCGCATCGCCGGGCCGGATGTGGTGGAGTTTATGCCGGTGGCGCTGACGAAGGCCATGGGCTATCTGATGGAGAATATCGATAAACCCATTGTGGCCAGCGGCCTGGTGCTGGACAAACAGGATATTATTGAAGCGCTGAAAATCGGCGCGGTGGCGGTGTCCACCACCAACAAAGATTTGTGGGACTGTTAGGAGTGTGTCATGAAAGTCGATCTGGGATGTTTTTTGTGCTGTGAGAAGAAAGCGCTCTCCCTGATGAACCAGTATCAGGTTCCCAGGGAGAAAACACTCACGGTTTTAAAAGAAATATACGGGGAATTCGCCTGCTGCGAGGAAACGATTTCCGCTCCGGTTCTGATGGCGCGGATGCTTCAGATTCTCGAGAAACGGGTGGGGATTTCCGACGCCTATGAGGAGCCCAAGGAACGGTATAACGGGCTTCTTCTGAAAAAATCCGAGGAGATTGAGAAGGAGATTCAACAGTCTGAGGATCCGTTTCTGCAGGGGCTGCGCTGCGCGCTTACCGGCAATTATATTGATTTCGGGGCAATGGATGCGGTCAGTGAAGAAAAGCTGGGAGAACTGCTGGAGAAATGCAGGGACATCACCGTGGACGAAGAGGCAGTCAGCCGTCTGCGAAAGGATCTGCAAAAGGCAAAAACACTGCTCTATCTCACAGACAACGCGGGAGAGATCGTGCTGGATCTTCTGTGGCTTCAGGTCATCCGGAAGTGTTATCCTCATCTGGAGATTTCCGTGATGGTGCGGGGAGAACCGGTTCTCAATGACGCCACCCGAAAAGACGCGGAAAAAATCGGGATGACCCTTGAATTTCCCGTGCTGACCAATGGCGCCGGCATTCCGGGGACTCCGCCGGAGTATCTGGAGGAAAAGGTAAGGGATTGTCTGCGCGGCGCGGATGTGCTGATCGCGAAAGGGCAGGGCAATTTTGAGAGTCTTCACGGAAGCGGCCTGCCTGTGTACTATCTGTTTCTGTGCAAATGCGATCTGTTTGTGGAGAAATTTCAGGTGGAGCGATTCGCGCCGGTTCTCCGATACGAATCGGACTTTGTATAATTTATACAAAAAGCTGTCCTCTGTTTTGATTAATTATACAGATTGACAAACAATGTAGGAGGAATTATACTGAGGACAGTTACTTAAAGAGTGCGAGAGAGAGTAACTTCTATTTTTTCATGGATAGAAGTTGCTCTTTTTTATTTGCCCAAAACCTATGGCCAGGAAACAGCAGATATTTCACATGATGCTCAGATGTGAAGCCACTCAGAAATAAATATAAACGGAGGTATCAATCATGAGCTACGATATTAATGATTTTTCAATGGACTTTTTCAACCTGAAAGGGAAAAACGCGATTGTAACCGGTGGAAACAGCGGACTGGGACAGGCGTTTGCTCTGGCGCTGGCAAAGGCAGGCGCGAACATTTTCGCGTTCGCTTACGTAGATGACGATGGAACCACCCGGAAACTGATCGAGGACTGCGGAGTAAAATATACGTTTATGCAGGGAGATCTGACCGAGGACGGCATGTGCGACAAAATCGCGGAAGAGTGCGTGAAAACATACGGAAATATTGATATCCTGGTAAACTGCGCAGGCATCTGCAACATCGCGGATGTATTGGATTTCGGAAGAAAAGAGTGGGATCCTATGATTGCCATCAACCTGACCGGCGCTTTTGATCTCAGCCATGCGGTTGCGAAATATATGATCCCTCAGAAGAGCGGAAAGATCATCAACATCTGCTCCCTGTTCTCCTTCCTGGGAGGCCTTGGATCCCCGGCCTACGCGGCCATGAAAGCCGGCCTGATGGGTCTGACCAAAGCTTATGCGGATGAACTGGGCAAATACGGAATCTGCGTCAACGGTATTGCTCCCGGATATTTCCAGACCAAGATGACCAGCGGAACCGGCAGCGCCAACGACGAGAAATTCATCAAGATCAAAGAACACATTCCGATGGATCGCTGGGGTGAGAGACAGGATCTGATGGGAACCACCGTATTCCTGGCAAGCCACGCATCGGATTATGTGAACGGAACCGTTGTTGTGGTAGACGGCGGATATCTGGTGAGATAACGAAGGAGACGAGACAGCATGAGCGAAAAATACGTAATTGGAATTGACGAGGGATCCCAGAGCGCGAAGATTCTGATCTTTGATCTGAAGGGAAACATTGTGTGCGAGGGAAAACATCCTCTGCGCCCTTATAACCTTCCGAAACCCGGCTATGTGGAACATCCGGATGATGACTGGTGGGATGCCATCTGCGAGGCAAGTAAGAAATGTATGGCGAACTTCAAAGGAGATCCGAAGGATATCCTGGCCATCGGGCTTTGTACCATCCGTTACTGCCGTGCTTATCTGAAAGAGGACGGAATGCTGGCACAGCCGGCACTCAGCTGGATGGATGTGCGTGTGGCGGCTCCCTATGACCACAGCAATCCGGACGTGAAATACATTGTGGCTTCTTCCGGTTATATCACCTACCGTCTGACCGGGGAGAAGAAAGACACGGTTGCCAACTATGAAGGCGTATGGCCCATTGACGTGGACAAGTGGGACTGGTCCGATGATCCGAAAGCATACGAAGAGACCGGAATGCCAAGAGAGATGCTTTTCGATCTGGTGATGCCGGGAGATGTTCTCGGGTATATTACTGAGGAAGCCTCCAGGGCTACGGGATTCCCGGTGGGACTTCCGGTGGTGGCGACCTCCAACGACAAGGCAGTGGAAGGACTGGGAACCGGCTGCATGGGCGATAAGACCGCCTGCATTTCCCTGGGTACTTACACGGCAGCCATGATGGAAGGCAAGGAATTTCTGAGAGACACGAAGGCTGTGTGGCCGAAGTTTTCCTGTGTTCCCAACAAATATCTCTATGACAGCAACGGGATCCGCCGCGGTATGTGGACCGTGAGCTGGTTCCGGGATGTGCTGGGTGACGGCTTTGCCAAAGAGGCGAAGGAGCAGGGAATGTCTCCGGAAGAGCTGCTCAGCAAAGAGGCCGAGAGTGTTCCGGTGGGAAGCGACGGACTGATGACGGTTCTGGACTGGCTGGCACCGGTGGACGCGCAGTATAAGAAAGGGATTATGCTCGGCTTTGACGGCAGATCGGACCGTGCGCATATGTACCGTTCTATTCTGGAAGCGGTTGCCATGACCATGAAACGCCATCTGGACGATATGACCAACGAGATGGGAGTCACGCTGGATCAGGTGATTATCACCGGCGGCGGTTCCAACAGCGATCTGTTTATGCAGATTTTCGCGGACGTATTTGGAATCAAAGCAGTCCGGAACGAAGTAAACGGCGCGGCAGGACTTGGATCCGCGATCTGCGCGGCGGTGGCTGCCGGAGTTTATCCGACTTTCGACGACGCGGTGAAGAATATGGTGAGAATCAAGGACAGCTTTACGCCCAATGAGGAAAACCATAAGCTGTATCAGAGAATCCTGCCGGTTTACTCCGATATTACCAAATATACCGATGAGATTCTGAAAAGAACTTACGAGATTTTCGACTGACGAAGCTTAACAAGAGAATAAGGCAGAAAGGAGCGGATTGCGGGAATGAAACCACTGATTCTGATCACAAATGACGACGGCATTGCCTCACCCGGGCTGCGGGCGGCAGTGAGAGGAGCGATGCGTGTGGGAGAGGTTCTCGTGTCCGCTCCGAATTGTCAGCAGACAGCCATGGGAAGATCTTTTCCCAGGATACAGGATCTGGGAATCCTTGAGAAACGGGAATATGAGGTGGACGGCGCACGGGTGGACGCCTACGCGGTTCACGGATCGCCGGCCTATGCGGCTGCTTATGGAATCCTGGAGCTCGCGCCCAGAAAACCGGATTTATGTATCAGCGGGATTAATTATGGAGAGAATTTGGGAATGACGCTTACCAGCAGCGGAACCCTGGGGGCGGCCTTTGAGGCCAGTTCTTATGGGATTCCCGCCATGGCGGTATCCCTGCAGGCAGATCTGTCTGTGCACCGGAGCAGTGATTTTCCGGAATATGACTGGGAGATTCCCGGCCAGGTGGTGGAAAAATGGGCTGCGTGGGCGCTGGAAAACTGTGAGAAGCGAAAAATCGATGTGCTGAATATCAATATTCCATCAGAGATGGAACGTGCCGATGACTACCGGATTACCATTCAGAGCAGACAGAATGGCATCGAGTTTTGCAGGCCGCCCAGGAGAGACCAGGACCGGCCTTTTTCCCTGGCAACAAAGTGGCAGATCGATGAGGGAACTCTGGAGAGGGAAAGTGATATCTATGCGGTATACAAAGACCGGGTGATCTCGGTTACGCCGCTCAGTACCGTGATGTCTCTGCCGTCTTCGATCATGATGGAATACAACTGAACACGGAGAAGATCCAAAGGATCAGAGCACCAGAAGGGGGCGTTTGCACTCCTCCCGGAAGGCGCTCTGATTTTTTTTGCATCGAACGCTCTCGTAGAGGTCGCAGACATAGGTCTGGAAGCGCAGATCCGCAAGGGCATCTCCGTTAAGACTGCGAAGTCCTTCGGCCGGCGTGGCGATCACAGGAAGCAAACCGTGTGCCTGGATCCGGGACAGCAGCCAGCGGCTGTCTTTTCGCACCCCCAGAATCCGGATATAGGAAGGGGGCGTCGTTTTTCGAATCCCCAGAAGGATGTGGAGAAGAGCGCGCTGAATCCGTGTGAGAGTCAGTTCTCTGGTTTTCAAAAGCCGGGCGAACTGGGAGAAAGACCGGTACTGTGCTTTGCGGTTCTGAATCCGGTTCGCCAGGTCTTCCGATACGTCCAGGTAACCAGTCAGGGATGAGGCGTTTTCCTGGAGCAGCCGCATGTGCAGAAGCAGGGAAAAGTCATCGGCAGTGAGGGCATTTCCCTGTTTCAGTGCGGCAGTAAGGGTCTTTGCACATTCCGCAGGTATCTGTCCGGACAGAAGAAGATCCGGATCCCCATCAAAGATGGCGCGGCGCAGGGCGGAAGCGGAGCAAAAGCCGCGGGAGCTGTCCATGAGCTGCTCATCGTGGTAGCCGCCTCCCGCGCGGGCGATGGTACAGGGACGGATGGAGCTGCCGGTGCGGCGCAGGGCTTTGCAGTATTCCAGCCCCAGAATGTTGTTGGGCTGTCCGAGAAATTCCTGCCAGTTTTTCTGGAAACCGGACCGGGCAGAATCGGGCAGAACAGACAGGCAGGAAAGAAGCGCTTTCTGTCTGGCAGCCGGAAAGGAATATCCTTCCTTTATTAAGGAAGTAAGTGTTTCACGAAAAGAGGCCGGCTCTTCTGCCAGCACGGGGGAAAGCTGTACAAATGGCGCAAGCGTACCGTCCTCGCTGCCAAAGCACAGATCGGTGACGATTCCCAGCCCGTTGAGAATCTGAACGCTGCCCAGGGCAAAGGCCTCCGCGCTTGCGCAGGCGCAGGAGACAGGAAGTTCCACGACGAGATCGGCTCCTGCGAGCAGAGCCATTCGGGTTCTCTCATATTGATCCAGGACAGCGGGAGTTCCCCGCTGTACATAGTCGCCGCTCATGACCACAAGCAGGGCATCTGCCCCTGTGACACGGCGAGTTTCTTCCATATGATACTGATGTCCCCGGTGAAGGGGATTATACTCGGCGACAATACCGGCAATTCTCTCCATGACGCACCTCAGGTTCTGTTTTATTCTTCCGTATTCTATCATCTAACCGGCGTAAATACAAGGTTTTCAATTGCACCTCAAAAAATACAGTCCGACCCTGTGGTTTCTGACCGGGAAACGCTTGAAATACCGGGAAACAGGGGTTATAATAATTTACAGTAATGGCGTGTTGTCCATGAGTAAATGAAAATATACGAAAGGGGCCAATAATCATGGGATTTATTGACGTAATCAAAGAAAAAGCAAGAGCGGACAAGAAAACCATCGTTCTTCCTGAGAGCGAGGACCGCAGAGTACTGGAAGCAACGGAGACGATTCTGAAAGAGGGTCTGGCAAACGTTGTTCTGATCGGTAACGAAGAGCAGATTAAGAAAGACGCTGCTGATCTGGACATTGCAGGGGCTGTTATCGTAGATCCGGCGACCAGTGATAAGACACAGGCTTACATTGACAAGCTGGTGGAACTGAGACAGAAAAAAGGAATGACCCAGGAGCAGGCCAGAGACATCATGCTGAATCAGAGAACTTACTACGGTGTAATGATGGTGAAGATGGGCGACGCAGACGGAATGGTATCCGGCGCATGCCACTCTACCGCTGACACCTTAAGACCAAGCCTTCAGATTCTGAAAACAAAACCGGGCACCAAACTGGTATCCGCTTTCTTCCTGATGGAAGTACCGAACTGTGAGTTCGGCGAGAACGGAACCTTTGTATTCGCGGACTGCGGACTGAACCAGAATCCGACTCCGGAGGAACTGGCAGCGATCGCTGTTTCTTCCGCGGAGAGCTTCCGGATGCTGGTAGGCAAAGAGCCGAAAGTTGCCATGCTGTCACACTCCACCAAGGGAAGCGCGAAACACGCGGATGTGGATAAAGTTGTCGAGGCTGTGAAGATCGCGAAAGAGACCGCTCCGGATCTGATGCTGGACGGCGAACTTCAGCTGGACGCGGCGATCGTTCCTTCTGTCGGATCTTCCAAAGCTCCGGGAAGCCAGGTTGCCGGACAGGCAAACGTGCTGATCTTCCCGGATCTGGATGCCGGAAATATCGGATACAAACTGGTTCAGAGACTGGCAAAAGCAGAAGCTTACGGCCCGATGACCCAGGGAATCGCGGCTCCGGTAAACGACCTGTCCAGAGGATGCTCCGCAAGTGATATCGTAGGTGTAACTGCCATCACAGCGGTACAGTGCCAGAATCAGTAAAAAGAAACACAGAAAAAAGGAGAAATATAGAAATGAAAATCTTAGTGCTGAACTGTGGAAGTTCATCTTTGAAATACCAGCTGATCGACATGGACAACGAGAGCGTACTGGCAAAAGGTCTGTGTGAGAGAATCGGAATCGAAGGATCTAAACTGACACACAAACCTACCGGAAAAGGCGAGTTTGTTGTAGAGAAGGATATGAAAGACCATCAGGTTGCTGTAGAGCTGGTTATGGAAGCTCTTCAGGACGCGGAGCATGGCGTGATCTCCAGCCCCGATGAGATCTCCGCGATTGGACATCGTGTGCTGCACGGCGGTACCGTATACAGCGATTCCATCGTGGTAGATGAGGACGTGAAGAGAGTTATCCGTGAGTGCTTCGACCTTGGACCGCTGCACAATCCGGCGAACCTGATCGGTATCGAGGCCTGTGAGGCTGCTATGCCGGGCAAGAAAAACGTGGCAGTGTTTGATACCGCTTTTGGTATGGCAATGCCGGAGAAAGCTTATATGTACGCGATTCCTCATGAGTATTATGAGAAATACGGCATCCGCAGATACGGCTTCCACGGAACCAGCCATATGTTCGTATCCAGAGAAGCCATCAAATTCGGCGGCCTGGATCCGGAGAACGCAAAAGTGATCGTTTGCCATCTGGGCAATGGCGCCAGCATTTCCGCTTCCATCGGCGGCAAATGTGTGGACACCAGCATGGGCCTGACACCTCTGGAAGGTCTGATCATGGGAACCAGAAGCGGCGACGTGGACCCGGCGGTTCTGCAGTTTATCTGCAACCACGAGAACATTGATGTGAACGAGATGCTGAATATTCTGAATAAGAAATCCGGTATCCTCGGCATGAGCGGCGGAATCTCCAGTGACTTCCGTGATGTGGAGAAAGCAGCCAATGAAGGAAATCATCTGGCAGAGGTTGCCCTGGAAGCGTTCCGTTACCGCGTAGTGAAATACATCGGCGCTTACACCGCTGCCATGAACGGTGTGGATGCCATTGCGTTCACCGCAGGTGTCGGCGAGAACGACAAGATCGCCAGAAAACTGATCTGCGAGAGCCTTGCTTACCTGGGCGTGAAGATCGATGATGAGGCGAACGATGTGAGAGGTGAGGAGAGAGTGATCTCCGCGGCAGACTCCAAAGTGAAAGTTATGCTGATTCCGACCAACGAAGAGCTGGCAATCGCGAGAGAAACTCTGGCCCTGGTTCAATAATGGCAAAATAAATGGTTGACAAACGGGTGAGAAACCGATATAATTCTTTAGGTGTGATTAGGAGACTGTTATGCTAGTTCATTTGTCAGATATTGTGGCCCGGGAGCGGGGAACACTTGAGAGAGAGGTTCCGCTGGCCCTGGAATCTGTGGATTCCGGTGAGGGCTGCTGCAAGGTTGTAGAGCAAAAGCCCCTTCATCTGGTGATTACCAACACCGGAGACAAGGTGCTGGAACTTAAGGGAGAGACTTCTGTGACAGTGGAGATTCCCTGCAGCCGTTGTCTGGAGGCTGTGGACTGGGTGTTCTCTCTGGAGATAGAGAGAAAGCTGGACATGAAGCAATCAGCGGAAGATCGGATAAAGAACTTAGATGAAAGTAACTATATCACCGGTATGGATCTGGATACGGACCGTCTGGTCTGTGATGAAATCCTGATTCAATGGCCTTTGAAGGTCTTATGTAAAGAAGACTGTAAGGGGATCTGCAGCAAATGCGGTCAGAACCTGAATCACGGTACCTGTGATTGTGAGAAAGACAGTCTGGACCCGCGTATGGCGGCGATCAGTGATATATTTAACAAGTTTAAGGAGGTGTAACCGATGTCCATCTGTCCAAAGAATAAAACTTCCAGAGCGAGAAGAGATAAAAGAAGAGCAAACTGGAAAATGAGTGCTCCGAATCTGGTTAAATGCAGCAAATGTGGTGCGCTGATGATGCCTCACAGAGTCTGCAAAGCTTGTGGTTCCTACAATAAGAGAGAAATCATTAAAGTAGACGAAGCATAAGGAAGATAAGACGGAATAGGCCTTGCAGGGATCCTGCAGGGCCTGTTTTATGTTAAAGATATCCCTTTCACGGGAAAGAGCGGAAGAATTTTTGGAGGAATAGAGAGAATGTCTGAGTGCAAAGTGAGTGTAATTGTGCCGGTGTACAAGGTGGAGCAGTATCTCCGCCAGTGTATGGACAGCCTGGTGGGACAGACTCTGGAAGAGATCGAGATCATTGCGGTGAATGACGGGAGCCCCGATCACAGCCTGCAGATTCTGGAAGAGTATCAGGAGCGTTATCCGGAGAAAGTCAGGGTCTTTTCCATTGAAAACCAGGGCGTCAGCCATGCGAGAAATTTCGGGTTTTCCAAATCGAAAGGGGAATATATTCTTTTCGTGGACAGCGACGACTATCTGCGGGAAGACGCCTGCCGCCTGCTCTATGAGCGGGCAGTGTCCCATGACAACGATCTGATCCTGTTCGGACGGTATCATCTGCGGGAGGAGCAGATGAGTGAAAAGCTGAACCTGCCGCAGGTGGACGATTTTCCTCTGATTGCCCATAAAGAGGAGATGGCCAGGCTCTCTCCTTTTCCCTGGGATAAGTTTATCCGGAGGGAATTGTTTGCTCAGACAGGAGGCTTTCCGGAGGGAATGCGCTTTGAGGATCTTCCGGTGGCGCATATGATGGCGGTCAGCGCGAAAAAAATCGGCGTAATCCGGGAATGCCTTTATTATTACCGGGTGCAGGGGGGATTCCTGAGTACCCTCACCGAGGAAACCCTGGATCTGATGAAAGAGCTGCGGATTCTGATCCGATTCCTGAAGGAGAGAGGACTGTATGAGGAGTACCACGAGGAAATCGAATACATCTGTGTCCGTCACTGCTGTTACCGTTTTGTGAATCTGAGGAAGTTCACGGAAAAGGGAAAACTGGATCTGCAGGTCCGCCTGGTGGAGGCAGTCTACGATCTTCTGGAGACAGAATTTCCGGGCTGGAGGGAAAACAGATATGTGAAACAGAAGATGGCGCCGGGGATGAAGCGTTTTCTTTTCGTGTGCGAGGATCCTCGCCTGATGATGAAATTTGTCCGCGATACGGATGGAAAATCAATTTTCCGGAAAAAAATATGGGTGTGGAGCAGATATTTGCTGAATTTGTTACGGAAATAATACAGAAGATTGCAAAAATTTTACATATATGCTATATTTAAAGATAAAGTTCATGAAATAGAAACGATTAGGAGAGACACTATGGAGTCGTATAAAATAAGCATGATTGTTCCGGTTTACAACGTGGAGCAGTATCTGAGACAATGCATGGACAGCCTGGTGGGGCAGACTCTGGAAGAGATCGAGATCATTGCGGTGAATGACGGAAGTCCGGATAACAGTCTTTCCATTCTCCAGGAGTATGAGAGACAGTATCCCGGAAAAGTCAAGGTGTTTTCCATTGAGAATCAGGGGGTGGGACACGCCAGAAATTACGGTTTTTCGAAGGCTTCCGGAGAATATGTGCTGTTTGTGGACAGCGATGATTATCTGTCGGAAAATGCCTGTGAGCTTCTGTATGAAAAAGCAAAGCGGGACGGCAACGATCTGGTGCTGTTTGCCAGATACAATGAGGAGAATGGAGTCAGCAAAGAGAACATTTCCATGCCCTGGAACGACAATTTTTCTCTGACAGAACAGAAGTACGCGCTGACCAGAATCTCACCGTTTCCCTGGGATAAACTGATCCGCCGGGATCTGTTCGCGCGGGCGGGCGGTTTTCCGGAGAAGATCCGTTTTGAGGATCTGCCGGTATCCTGTCTGCTGTCTGTCTGCGCCGAATCCATCGGTACCATTCGGGAGTATCTCTATCATTACCGGGTACAGGTGGGATTTCTGAGTACGCTGACGGAACAGACCCTGGATATTATTACCTCCCTGAAATACCTGATGCAGTCCATGAAAGAGAAAAATCTTCTGGACCGGTACCGGGAAGAAGTGGAATATGTGGCGGTCCGCCACTGTTATTACCGGTTTGTGACTCTGAAAAGAATTCAGGAAAAGGGAAAACTGGACCTTCAGATCCGTCTGGTGAATGAGGTTTTTGATTTTCTGGAACAGGAATTCCCGGACTGGAGAGACAATCACTATGTGAAGTATTCCACTATGCCTGAGATGATGGAATTCCTGGATGTATGCGACACCAGAAAACAGCTTCTGAAATTCGTAAAAGAGACTGACGGACAGGGTGCGGGAGCGAAGGAGAAATGGCTGGCGAAGCAGGAGCGGAAAAAAGGACGCCGCGATCTGTGGAGCGGCTTCTGGAAGTCGGAGGCGAAGATTGCCTATCTGGCGGATGTCTGCCGGCGTCTGAAAAAGCTGAAACCGAAAATCGAGAGAAAACTGCACTGGTCTGTCCTGGCCAGCCGTTATTATACCGTCTGTATTCTCCGCAATCAGGTGGATGATAAGACTATTCTTCTGGAATCCAAGCACGGGGAAGACCTGGCCGGAAATATTTTCCAGATTCTGAAAGCGCTCAAGGATCCGAAATACAAAGAGTATCCGGTCTATCTGTCCATGAAGGAAGAGTATATTCCGAAGTACAAAGAACTGCTGCTCCGGTACCAGATGACCCATTGTATGTTCGTGAAGACCGGAAGTAAGACGTATAAGCGTCTGCTGGCTACAGCGAAATACCTGGCTACGGATACCAGCTTTCCGCCTTATTATGTGAAGCGGGCGGCGCAGGTCTATCTGAATACCTGGCATGGAACTCCCCTGAAAGGAATGGGGCGTATTGTACCGAACCGGGAGTACGGTCTTGGAAATGTACAGAGAAACTTTTTCATCGCAGATTATCTGCTTTATCAGCAGGAGTTTTCCCGGGATATTTTTCTGAGAGACTACATGCTGAAAGATATTTATCCCGGAAAGATCCTGACCTGCGGATATCCGAGAAATGTGGCGTTTTTTGACACAGAGCGGTATGACCGGATCCGCAAAGAGCTGGGCCTGGAAGACAAGCAGGTGATTGTCTACATGCCCACCTGGAGAGGCCTGCTGTTCAAGAAAGAAAACGAGAAGCAGGTACAGGTTCTCACGAAGTATCTCGCGGATCTTGACAATCTGCTGCAATCGGATCAGGTCTTCTATGTGAAGCTGCATCCCTATGTGAAGGAAGGCATCAGCCTGGAAGGGTTTATTCATATCAAGGAATTTCCGTCCAATTATGAAACCTATGATTTCCTGAACGCCAGCGACGCGCTGGTTACGGACTATTCCAGCATTATGTTCGACTACGCGGTTTCCAATAAGAAGATTGTCCTCTTCGTCTATGACAAAGACGAATATCTGAAAGACCGGGGAATGTATGTGGATCTGGATGAACTGGGGCTGCCTCAGGCGCGGAATGTGAAGAAACTGAGCAAGCTGCTCAGAGATCCGGATTATGATATTTCCGCGTTCCGCGAGAGATTCTGTCCTTATGAAAGTCCGGACACCGCGAAGAATGTGTGCGCGGCCTGGATCAAAGGTGAGAAGACTCTGCCGGCGGAGACCATTTTGGACAACGGAAAAGAGAAGATTCTGGTCTTTACCCAGCGGGCGGTGGACACGGCGCTGGTGGAAGAGATGAACCGGCAGGTGGAAAAGGACAGCGATACCCGGGAGTACTACTTATCCTTCCCGGCGTCTGTCATGAAGAAAAACAGCAGCGTGCTTTCCAGGCTGGATGATCGGATCAATTATTTCCCGATTGATCTTCGCGCGGGTTATACGCTTATGGAATTTCTGGCCAGCTCTCTGGTATTCCGTTATGATATGCAGAAGGGCCTTCTGGCGAGACTGACCCAGAGGCTTTCCCTGAGAGAGTATCAGAGAATTTACGGCAGCTACGAATTTGACCGGCTGGTGATTCTTTCCTGCCGGGCGAGAAGGCTGTACTGGATTATCCGGAATACGTCAGATCGAAGAATTCTCTGTCTGGGAAGAGATGTGGGAATGTACGATACCGTGAAGAATTTCCGGATGCAGGTGGATTACCTGCTCAAACACCGCAAGGATTTTGAACAGGTGATTTTGTCCAGAGAACTTGCGAAAAAGAAGAAACTGACCAAAGATCCTCAGGTGAAGGTAGCCGGGGAGAAGGTTCATTTCGGTGATATCTGGAAGGGGGGAGAACATTGAAAGTAGGAGTTGTGACCTTTCACAGTGCCTTTAACTTCGGCGCCACGCTTCAGACCTGGGCTTTGCAGAAAGCGCTGCGCAAGCTGGGGACAGAACCCTGCGTGATCAATTATCATCCCTGGATTATAGACAGTCTTTATGATCCCTACGGAGGCAGGAGCGGCTTCGACAGAGTGAAAAGACACTGGTATCTGAAACTGATGTCTCCGGAGCGGCTGGTGAGAGTCCGCAAGTATTCCGCCTTCCTCCAGGAACACCTGGATCTGGTGGGGGATTATAAAACTTATGAAGAACTGGCGGCAGATCCGCCGAAGCTGGACGCTTACATTACGGGCAGCGACCAGGTGTGGAACAGTACGCACACCGGCGGCTATGATCCGGCCTATTTCCTGGAATTTGCTCCCGGGGACTCCATTAAGATCTCCTACGGAGCAAGCATGGGAAAAAATATGGTACTTCCTGCCTATCAGGAGCGGATCCGGGAAGCGCTGAAAGATTACCGGGGAATTTCCCTCCGGGAAGTCAGCACGACACCTGCCATTGAGAAACTTACGGACAAGCGGGTTTCTGTGGTGGCGGATCCCACACTGCTGCTGAAACGGGAAGATTACGATGAGATCCGGGTAGAGGAAAAACGGAAAGAGAAATATATTCTTGTCTATATGATGGAAGACAGTGTGGAGGTGAAGCGTCTGGCAAACCGGGTGTCCAGACTTCTGGGATATCCGGTGGTTCAGAGACGGCCGGTGAAAAAGTTCAACCATGAACTGAAAGGCTGCTATACGTCCACACCGGGCGAATTCCTGGGCCTGCTGTCCAATGCGGAGTGTGTCATCACCAACTCCTTCCACGGAACGGTATTCTCCCTGATTTATGAGAAGCCTTTTATTTCCCTGCTTCATTCCGATACGGGAAGCAGAACCATCGACCTTCTGCGAAGTCTCCATATGGAGGATCACATTGTCTGGAACGCGGAAGAGTTCTGTGATCTGGATCGCTTCACGATCAAAGATCCGGATCTTCTGCACAGAAGTATGGAACGGGCCCGGGAGAAATCCTTCCGCTTCCTGCGCCAGTCTCTGGGACTGGAAGAGGAGATCCGGGAGAAAGTGGACTGCCCCACGGGAATTCTCAGGGAAGAGTGTTATGGCTGCTACGCCTGCAAGGAGATCTGTCCCCAGGGCGCAATCACCATGGAAGAAAGCCCGGATGGATTTTTCTATCCCAGGACAGACGCTCAAAAGTGTACCTCCTGCGGTCTGTGTGAGAAAGTCTGTATCCGCCTGCAGGATTCGTTCAAGGAACCTCAGAAATCACAGGTCTTTGCGGCGTTCAACAAAGACGAAGGGACCAGGATGGGCAGTTCCTCCGGCGGTGTCTTTCCGGAACTGGCCCGATATGTGGTCGAGGAAAAGGGCGGCTGCGTCGTGGGTGTCCGCTGGGATGAGAAGATGAGAGCGGTTCCGGACATTGCCCGCACCATGGAAGAGGCCAGGGCTTTCTGCGGGTCAAAATACGTGAAGAGTGATCTGGACGGGATCTGGCCGAACGTGGAGAACTTGCTGAAGGAGGGTGTCCCCGTACTTTACACAGGATTGCCCTGTGAGTGCGCGGCGCTTCGCGCTTATCTGCGCAGGGAGTATGAGAATCTCTATGTGTGTGAAATTCTCTGTCACTGTTCTCCGTCCCCGAAGGTTCTGCGGAAATATCTGGATCATCTGGAGGAAAAATTCGGTTCCAGAATTGTGGATCTGAATTTCCGTGATAAGCGTAAGATCGGCTGGCTGATCCATGAAGAGCATCTGATCGTCACCTTTGAGAGCGGATTTGTGCTGGAAGTCAATGCGATGAGGAACAACTATTTCCGCGCGTTTCTGAATGATTATATCTGCCGGGAATCCTGCACCAACTGCGAGTTCGTGTATGACCGCCGGACAGGGGATCTTACCATTGGTGATTACTGGGGAATCCAGGATCGGATTCCGGAGATGTTCGACGATAAGGGCGCCAGCTGTGTGCTGATTCAAACCGAGAAAGGGAAAGAGCTGTGGGAGCAGATCGCGGGACAGTTTGAGATAAAGGAGAGTACCCTGGAAGATGTCTTCCGCGCGAATCACAAAAAGCCGTCTCCCCGGCACAGTATCCGGGATGAAATCTTTGAGCAGCTGGATGAGACTGCTTCCATTGATCAGCTGCTGGAAGAGTATAACGATCTGAAGAAAACGGTTTCCTGAGATGACAGGCTGTTTCCGGGTTATGCCCGGGAACAGCCTTTGTTTTGTTTTATCGGAGCCGGTGTGCGATGGTTCTGCGATGTCTGCCTTGCGGGTATCGTATGATAGAATGAGAAAGAAAAAGACGCCGCTTTTTACAAAATGATTGATTTTTGATCTTAACTCTAGTATCATGTGGAATAGAGAAGAACGGGAGGGATTCGATGTCAGAACCAGTGAAAATCGTGGTGGACGCCATGGGCGGCGACTATGCGCCGGTGGAGCCCGTGAAAGCCGCTGTGGAAGCGGTGAAAGAGAAGGAACAGGTTCAGATTATTCTGACGGGAAAAGAAGATATCATACAGAAGGAGCTTTCCAAATACCAGTATCCGAAGGAACGGATTCAGGTGGTGCACACCTCGGAAGTGATTGAGACGGCGGAGCCGCCGGTGCTTGCCATCCGAAAAAAGAAGGATTCTTCCATTGTAGTGGGAATGCAGATGGTGCGCAAAGGGGAAGCGGATGCTTTTGTTTCTTCCGGAAGCAGCGGAGCAATTCTGGTAGGCGGACAGGTGATTGTGGGCCGGATCAAAGGTGTGGAGAGACCTCCGCTGGCGCCGTTGATTCCCACGAAGAAAGGGGTTTCCCTGCTGATTGACTGCGGAGCCAACGTAGACGCCAGACCTTCCCATCTGGTCCAGTTCGCGAAGATGGGCAGTATCTATATGGAGAATGTGGTGGGGATCAAAAATCCCAGAGTAGCCATTGTCAATAACGGCGCGGAGGAAGAGAAGGGAAACGCGCTGGTCAAGGAGACCTTTCCGCTGCTGAAGGAGTGCAAAGGAATCAATTTCATCGGAAGCATTGAGGCAAGAGAGATTCCTTCCGGCTACGCGGATGTGATTGTCTGCGAGGCCTTTGTGGGAAATGTAATCCTGAAACTGTATGAAGGTGTGGGAAGCACACTGATCGCGAAAGTCAAAGAGGGAATGATGACGAATCTTCGCAGCAAGATCGGAGCTCTGCTGGTGAAGCCGGCGTTGAAGGAGACGCTGAAGACGTTCGACGCCAGCGAACACGGGGGAGCGCCCCTGCTCGGACTGAAAGGCCTGGTTGTGAAAACACACGGAAGCGCGGTGGCTGTGGAACAGAAGAACGCGATTTTCCAGTGCCTGCAGTTTAAGGAGCAGAGAATCAACGAGAAAATTCAGGAACATATCAATGAAATGTGAGAAGGGAGAGACGGGTTTTGGAATTGGAAAAACTGAAGGTCATCATTGCGGATGTTCTGAATGTGGATACGGCTGAGATCACGGAGGACACGACCTTTGTGGATGATCTGGGAGCGGATTCCCTGGATATTTTTCAGATTATCATGGGAATCGAAGAAGAGTTTGACGTGGAGATCGATAATGACACTGCGGAACAGATTGTGACGGTAGGGGATGTAGCAGAGGCAATTAAAAGCGTGATGTAGCGTCAGGATCTGCGTCAGAGATAGGAACAAAAGAGCGGGGGCTGTTGCGGCAGAAAATGTGTGCGACAGCTCTCGATTTATGTGCGAGGAAAGAACGTGCTGCGTTAATGTATGAAAGTTACGGGCTTTCCGATCAAAATGATGGGGAAAAATCAGAAAGGCAGAAGAAAGAGAGTGGAATGAAAATGGAAAAAAAGATGAATGAGTTGGAGTGCGCGCTGGGATATCGTTTTCATAATCCGGGCCTTTTACGGCAGGCGGTTACCCACAGCTCTTATTCAAATGAGAAGAACCTGGGAAAACTGGGCTGCAATGAGAGACTGGAGTTCCTGGGAGACGCGGTTCTGGAGATTGTCAGCAGTGAGTTTCTGTTTCAGAAATATCCTTCTCTCCCGGAGGGGGAACTGACGAAGAAACGGGCGAGCATGGTCTGCGAACCGACTTTGGCAATGTGCGCGAGAGTTTTTCATCTGGAGAAGTTTCTCCTTCTCGGCCGGGGAGAAGAAAATACCGGCGGACGGAAGAGAGATTCCATCGTCTCCGACGCGCTGGAGGCGGTGATCGGCGCGATCTATCTGGACGGAGGTCTGGAGAACGCGAAGAACTTTATTCTTCAGCATGTGCTCAATGACATGGAACACAAACATCTGTTTTATGACAGTAAGACCGTGCTGCAGGAGATCGTACAGGAAAACGGCAAAAATCCCGTTTCCTATCACCTGGTACGGGAGGAAGGGCCAGATCACAATAAGGTGTTTACCGTGGAAGTACGGATTGACCGGGAGCTTCTGGGAACCGGCCAGGGACATACCAAAAAGGCGGCGGAGCAGGCGGCGGCTTACCAGGCTGTGATGGCGCTGAAAAAACTGTAGGTGAGTTATGTATTTAAAAAATATTGAAGTTTATGGGTTCAAATCTTTTGCCCAGAAAATTAATTTTGAATTTCACAATGGAATTACCGGAATCGTAGGCCCGAACGGGAGCGGAAAAAGCAACGTAGGCGACGCGGTCCGCTGGGTTCTGGGGGAACAGAGCGCGAAGCAGCTCCGTGGAGGCAACATGCAGGATGTGATTTTCTCCGGAACAGAAAACCGCAAGCCTTTGAGTTATGCCTCGGTTTCCATCACCCTGGATAACAGCGATCACAAGCTTCCGGTGGATTACCAGGAGGTGACAGTGGCCAGGAGACTGTACCGTTCCGGGGAGAGTGAATATCTCATGAACGGCGGCCACTGCCGTCTGAAAGACATCCAGGAGCTGTTCTATGACACCGGAATCGGAAAAGAAGGCTATTCCATTATCGGACAGGGACAGATTGACAAGATTCTGAGCGGGAAACCGGAAGAGAGAAGAGAACTTTTCGATGAGGCTGCCGGGATTGTGAAGTTCAAAAGACGGAAGAACACGACTCTGAAAAAACTGGAGGAAGAGAAACAGAACCTGGTCCGGGTGACGGATATTTTAAGTGAGCTGGACCGGCAGCTGGGTCCCCTGGAGAGACAGTCCGAGACGGCGAAACGCTATCTGGAGCAGAAGGAAAAGCTCAAAGAGCGGGAAGTCAATCTGTTTCTGCAGGAGATGGAGGAGATCCAGACCTCCCTGGAAGAAAAAGAGAATAAGAGCAGATTGACCAAAGAACAGCTGGAGCAGACCTCGGCGGACTACGAAAAGGTAAAAGAAGAGTATGAGGAGCTGGAGGAAAAGCTGGAAGCTCTGAACCGGAAAATTGATCAGTCCAGAGAGAAGAGTCAGCAGGACGCGCTGGCACGGCAGCAGCTGGAAGGACAGATTGAGATTCTGAAGGAGCAGATTCACAGCGCCAGACAGAATGAAGAACATTATCGAAGCCGCCGGGAGAGTATCCGCGCCGATCAGGAAAGCCGCGGCGCCCAGCTGAAGCAGTTTCGGCAGGAGAAAGAAGAGCTTCTGGGGAAACTGGCAGAGATTCAGAAGAAACAGCGGGAAAAAGAACAGCGGCACGCGCAGATACAGGAACAGATCGAGAGTTGTTCCCAGTCTGTGGAAGAAGGAAAAAATGAGATCATCGAGGTACTGAACAGCCGGGTGAATACCAAGGGCAAAGTACAGAGATTCGATGCCATGATGGAACAGATCAATATCCGGAAAGCCCAGCTGAACCAGCAGAAGCTGTCTCTGAAAAGCGAGGAGGAGCAGCAGAAGAAGGAAGAGGAAGAGTCCAGAAGCCGGTATCAGCAGATCGAGGAACGCATTCAGGCTCTGCGATCTGTTCAGGAAGAAAAGGGACAGGAACTTCAGAAGCTGCAGGGCCAGCTTGAGGAAGAGAAGAAGCAGTTCTCCGTGGGCAATGCCACCTACCACCGGGAGGAGTCCCGCCTGGAATCCCTGGTCAATCTGACCGAACGGTATGAAGGCTATGGCAACAGCATCCGGAGGGTGATGGAACAGAAAAAACGGGTACCGGGAATCCGCGGCGTTGTGGCGGATCTGATTCAGGTGGAAAAGGACTACGAGATTGCCATCGAGACGGCCCTGGGCGGAAGCATCCAGAATATCGTCACGGACAACGAACAGACGGCGAAGCAGATGATTGAGTTTCTGAAGAAAAACCGTTATGGCCGGGCGACGTTTCTCCCGCTGACCAGTATGGAAGGAAGAGGAGAGTTCAGACCCAGGGAGGCGCTGAGTGAGCCGGGAGTTCTGGGAATCGCAAGCGACCTGGTAAAGGTAGACAAAGAATATGAGCGACTGTCCCGTTACCTGCTGGGAAGGACCCTGGTGGTGGATCATATGGATCATGCCATCGCCATCGGAAAGAAGTACCGGCACAGTCTGCGGATGGTCACCCTGGAAGGAGAATCTCTGAATCCGGGCGGTTCCATGACCGGCGGCGCTTTCCGCAGCAACAGCAACCTTCTGGGAAGGCGAAGGGAGATCGAAGAGCTCCAGGACGCAGTGCAGAGACTGAAAAAAGAACTGGAACAGCTGGAAGCGTCCATGGAGAAGAACCGGAACCGGAGAAATCGTCTCCGGGACGACCTTGCCGAGCTGAAAGAACATCTGCAGGAACAGTATTTAAGAGAAAATACAGTGCGTCTGGAAATTGAGAAGATTGAGGAAAAGCGTCAGGAAATCCAGAGAAGCTATGAGCAGATCCGCCAGGAGAACGGAGAAATTCTTCAGCAGATCCGCGAGGTGGAGGAGAACCGGACGGCGATTTCCGCCCAGCTGGAAGAATCCAGAAAAGATGAGAAAGAGCTGGAAGCTTTCATTGAGACCCGCCAGAAAGAACTGGAGGAGTGGCAGGAGGAAGAGACTTCCGCCAGCCATGAGCTGGAACAGATCCGTATGGATGCTTCCGCGCTGGAGCAGAAAGCACAGTTCGCGGGCAGCAATATTGCCCGTGTGCAGAAGGAAGCGCAGGCTCTGGAGGAAGAGCTGGCCCTGGTGGAGCAGCATCTGCGTGAAGATGCCGGCGATGTACAGGAAAAGGAAGAGAATATCCGAAAGATCCGTGAGGAAATCACAAAGTCACAGGAAAGAGAAGCAGCACAGCGGGAGCAGACGGAAGCTTTTCTTAAGGAAAAAGAGCAGACCCAGGCGGTTCATAAATCGTTTTTCGACAAGAGGGATGAGCTTTCCGGGCAGATCAGTCTTCTTGACAAGGAACTCTTCCGTCTGAATCAGCAGCTGGAGAAACTGAACGAGTCTCAGGAACAGAAGATTTCCTATATGTGGGAAGAATACGAGATTACGCCCAACAACGCAAAGTCCTACTGGAAGGAAGAGATGCAGGATGGATCGGGGATCAAAAAAGAAATCCGGGAGATCAAGGAAGAAATCCGAAAGCTTGGAAATGTCAATGTCAATGCCATCGAAGATTACAAAGAGCTGAAGGAACGTCATACGTTTCTGTCCGCCCAGTACCAGGATCTGGTGGAGGCTGAGGCCAGTCTCCAGAGCATTATCCGGGAACTGGACGAAGGGATGCGCAGGCAGTTCACGGAGAAATTCAAAGAGATTCAAAGAGAGTTCGACAAGGCGTTCAAAGAGCTCTTCGGAGGCGGAAAGGGAACCCTGGAACTGATTGAGGACGAGGACATTCTGGAGGCGGGAATCCGGATTATCTCCCAGCCGCCCGGAAAGAAGCTTCAGAATATGATGCAGCTGTCCGGCGGCGAGAAAGCGCTTACGGCAATCGCCCTGCTTTTTGCCATCCAGAACCTGAAGCCGTCGCCGTTCTGTCTTCTGGACGAGATCGAGGCCGCTCTGGATGATTCCAATGTGGGACGTTTTGCGGGATACCTGAAAAAGTTGACGAAGAACACACAGTTTATTATAATAACACATAGACGTGGTACAATGGGAGCGGCCGACCGCCTGTATGGAATCACCATGCAGGAGAAAGGGGTTTCTACGCTGGTATCCGTGGACCTGGTGGAAAAGGATCTGGACAAATAGGAGGAAAAGAATGGGAGAAGAGAAGAAAGGGTTTTTCAAAAGACTGGTAGCCGGTCTGTCAAAAACCAGAGACAACATTGTCTCTGGAATTGATTCGATTTTCAGCGGTTTCTCCAGCATTGACGAGGATTTTTATGAGGAAATCGAGGAAATCCTGATCATGGGAGATATCGGAATCAACGCGACCACTTCCATTATCGAGAATCTGAAAAAACAGGTGGAAAAAAAGAAGATCAAAGATCCTTCTGAGTGTAAGAAACTGCTCATCGACAGCATCAAGCAGGAGATGGCGGTCTCCAATACGGAGTATGAATTCGAGAACCGTAAATCCGTGATCCTGGTAATCGGCGTCAACGGTGTGGGAAAGACCACTTCCGTGGGAAAACTGGCCGGAAAATTAAAGGATCAGGGAAAGAAAGTAATCCTTGCGGCGGCAGATACCTTCCGCGCGGCAGCCGGGGAACAGCTTGCCCAGTGGGCGAACCGTGCCGGCGTGGAACTGATCGGAGGACAGCCGGGAGCGGATCCTGCCTCGGTGGTCTACGACGCGGTGGCGGCGGCAAAAGCCAGAAACGCGGATGTGCTGCTGTGTGATACGGCGGGAAGACTTCACAATAAGAAGAATCTGATGGAGGAACTGAGAAAGATTTACCGTATCCTGGAGAAGGAATATCCGGAGGCCTACCTGGAGACGCTGGTGGTTCTGGACGGCACCACCGGGCAGAACGCCCTTGCCCAGGCGAGACAGTTCGCGGAGGTGGCGAAGGTCACGGGCATCATTCTGACCAAGCTGGACGGCACGGCCAAAGGCGGGATCGCGGTCGCCATTCATTCCGAACTGGACATTCCGGTGAAATACATTGGTGTGGGTGAGAGCATTGATGATCTGGAGAAGTTTGACGCGGAATCCTTTGTCAATGCATTGTTTGACGTGAAAGAGGAAGAAGGACAGTAGAAAGAGGGGAAAGACAAATGCTTACATTGGAAAAATTTGAAGAAGCTTCGGAAATCGTACAGAGAGTGATCCAGAAGACCAAACTGGTGTACAGCGATTACTTCAGCAATCAGACCGGCAATAAAGTGTATTTCAAGCCGGAGAATATGCAGCTTACGGGCGCTTACAAGCTTCGCGGCGCTTACTATAAAATCAGTACACTGACCGAGGAGGAAAGGCAGAGGGGCCTGATTACCGCCTCGGCGGGCAACCACGCCCAGGGTGTGGCTTACGCGGCGAAATGCTACGGGGCGAAAGCCGTGATTGTCATGCCTACCACGACGCCGCTGATCAAGGTGGAGCGAACCAAGAGCTACGGCGCGGAAGTGGTTCTGTACGGAGATGTCTATGACGAAGCCTGTGCCCGTGCGCTGGAACTTGCGGAGGAAAACGGTTATACCTTTATCCATCCCTTTGACGATCCGGCCGTGGCCACCGGCCAGGGAACCATTGCCATGGAGATCGTCCAGGAACTGCCGCTGGTAGACTATATTCTGGTGCCCATCGGCGGAGGCGGTCTGGCTACGGGAGTTTCCACACTGGCGAAACTTCTGAATCCGCACATCAAAGTGATCGGCGTGGAGCCGGCAGGCGCCAACTGCATGCAGGTTTCCCTGCGGGAAGGCAAGGTAACCACCCTGCCCCATGTGAATACCATCGCCGACGGTACTGCGGTTCAGACTCCAGGTGAGCATATTTTCCCCTACATTCAGGAAAATCTGGACGACATCATAACGGTGGAAGATGACGAACTGATCGCGGCGTTTCTGGATATGGTGGAAAATCATAAAATGATCGTGGAGAATTCCGGACTTCTGACGGTTGCCGCCCTGAAACATATGGATGTGAAAAA
The DNA here is from genome assembly GCA_963927715.1 of uncultured Blautia sp. GTDB lineage: Bacteria > Bacillota > Clostridia > Lachnospirales > Lachnospiraceae > Blautia_A. Next base: position 73,965 of record CAWVBU010000005.1, read on the forward strand.
CAAAAAGATCGTTTCTATCTTAAGCGGCGGCAATATGGATGTGATTACCATGTCCTCGGTGGTACAGCACGGACTGATCCAGAGAGACCGTATTTTTACGGTTTCCGTACTTCTGCCGGACCGCGCGGGCGAACTGGTGCGGGTGGCTTCGATCATTGCCAATCATCAGGGAAATATTATCAAGCTGGATCACAATCAGTTTGTAAGCACCAACCGGAATGCCGCGGTGGAACTGAAGATTACCATGGAGGCTTTCGGAACGGAGCATAAAATGGAGATTGTCAAGGCGATCCGGGACGCCGGATATCAGATGCAGATTGTTGTGGCCAACCTGTAAGGACGCAGAAAGGTCCGGAAAGGAGAGGTAGATTGAGAAAAAAAGCACTTCGTATTCTTCTGGCTGCGGCGGCAGCCATGACTCTGCTGGCAGGCTGCGGCGGGCCGTCCGGTGAGAACCAGGAGTCCGGAAACGGGACGCAGGAAGAAAGCCAGGCAGACGGGGAAGACCAGACAGATGACGGCGAACAGAAATGCGGATTTATTGTGGGATCCTTTGAGCAGATTTTTTATCAGAGGGTCAGCGACGCCATTGAGAGCAAGGCGGCCGAGATCGAAATGAATGCCATTGTCACGGACGCGGAGCTGGATTCCCATGTGGCGTCGAATAAGATCGAAAGCCTTGTGGAACAGGGATGCGAAGCGATTGCCCTCTCCTGCGGCGATCCGGATGGCGTGAAAGACGCGGTTGAAAAGGCGGCTGCCCAGGGGACAGCCATCTTCACCTTTGACGGCACGGTGGATTCCGACGCGGTTGTGTGTTCTGTGGGAACGGACAACTATAAAGGCGGTCAGCTGGCAGGCCAGGAGATGCTGAAATACAGCGAAGAGGGAGACACCGTGGGCATCATCGGAAACTCCTCGGATCCGGCCTGCGCGGAGCGGGAGCAGGGAGCGGTGGATGTCCTGGACGGACAGAACCGGAACGTGATCACCGGCATCGACTATGAGGGAGAACCGGTGAACGCCCAGCAGCTGATGGAAAATCTTCTGGTGGAGCATCCGGATATCGCGGTGGTGTTCTGCGTGGGAGATCCCGCCGCCACGGGAGCGCTGGCTGCGATCAAAGAAGCGCAGGCAGACTGCAGGATCATCGGTTTTGACGGAAATCCGGAGGCTCTGGAAGCGATCCGGGATACCGAAGGAAACGGCCGCTGGTGGGTCAGCGAGATTGCCCAGGATCCTCAGAAGATCGGAGAGACTCTGGTGGAGCAGATGAGTATTTACCTGGAAGAGGGAAGTCTGAGTTCCGGCCAGATTCCCATCGATCCCTATGTGATCGATCTTTCCAATGTGGAAGAAGAAATGTATTAAAAAATAAAAACCCTGCGGGTCAAAACGGTAAGATCAAAAGTTTCCGGTTTGACCCGCAGGGTTTTTCTGTGTTATCGGACTTCGATTAATTCATAAGCCATGGTTCCGATTCCGATTTTTTCGGCGTGTTCCACGCAGCTCTTCCAGTTGGTGGAAGGAGATACCGCATGGAAGTGATCCTCATCCTGGCAGGCTTCTCCCAGAAGAGAGTCCGAGATGGCCGGCTGAGCGTTCACCGCGTCCGCGCAGGCCACGTCCAGAGCCACCGGATCGAAGGAGGCGAAGAAGCCCACATCCGGAACAATGGCTGCGTCATTTTCCGTATGGCAGTCACAGTAAGGACTTACGTCGATTACGAGATTGATGTGGAAATTGGGGCGTCCGTCAATGACCGCCTTTGAGTATTCCGCAATTTTATAATTCAGGATATCGTTGGATTCGTCGGAAGCCGGACAGACCGCGTCTTTGGGGCAGACACCGAGGCAGCGTCCGCAGCCCACGCATTTGTCATGGTTGATATAGGCTTTGTTGTCCTTGAATTCCGGTGCGTCATGGGCACAGATTTTGGCGCATTTTTTACATCCGATACACAGGTCCTGATCCACATGGGGTTTTCCGGAGCTGTGCATTTCCATTTTTCCGGCGCGGGAGCCGCAGCCCATACCGATGTTTTTCAGAGCGCCGCCGAAACCGGTGCACTCATGTCCTTTGAAATGAGAAAGGGTGACGAACACGTCGGCGTCCATAATGGCGCGTCCGATTTTCGCCTCTTTCACATATTCGCCGCCTTCCACCGGCACATAGACTTCATCTGTACCTTTCAGACCGTCGGCGATAATCACGTGACATCCGGTGGAGAAAGGAGAAAAACCGTTGGTGTAAGCGCTTTCCATATGTTCCAGCGCGTCTTTTCTCGCGCCCACATACAGAGTGTTGCAGTCTGTGAGGAACGGTTTGCCTCCCAGGGATTTTACCACATCCGCCACAACTTTCGCGTAATTGGGACGAAGATAGGCCAGGTTGCCGGGTTCGCCGAAATGAATTTTAATGGCAGTGAATTTTCCATCGAAATCGATGGTGTCCATGCCCGCCTTGCGGATGAGACGCTCCAGCTTTTTCAGCAGGCTGTCTCCGCTTTTTACTCTCAGATTGGTATAATATACTTTTGATGGTTTCATGAGATCCTCCTTGTTCTTTTTCATAAAGACGAGAATATTTTACCACAGAACCCAAGGGAAGTAAACGACGCCGGAAAAGATTGTAAAGAAAAAATGCTTGACAAGGAAAAGAGAATACGCTATGATACTCAAGGTGATGACAGATGGAGAAATTCGTGGAACAGGCTCTGCTGTATGATTTCTATGGAGAGCTTCTTACAAAGCGTCAGCAGCAGGTCTACGAGGCGGTTGTTCTGGATGACTGCTCCCTGAGCGAAGTGGCGCAGGAGCTGGATATTTCCCGCCAGGGCGTATATGACATGATCCGAAGGTGCAACAAAGCGCTGGAAGAGTATGAAGATAAATTGCATCTGGTGGAGAAATTTCTGCATATTCGCGAGAAGGTTCATCAGATTCACCGTATGACGGAAAAATACGGCGCAAAGGACATCGCGGAGATTTCAAGCGAAATTTTAGAGGAGTTATAGTAGATGGCATTTGAAAGTTTAACCGAAAAACTGCAGAATGTGTTTAAAAATCTGAGAAGCAAAGGCAGACTTACGGAGGCGGATGTGAAGACTGCGCTTCGGGAAGTAAAGATGGCCCTGCTGGAAGCCGATGTCAATTTCAAGGTTGTGAAACAGTTCATCAAATCTGTGCAGGAACGCGCAGTCGGACAGGATGTCATGAACGGCCTGAATCCCGGACAGATGGTGATTAAGATTGTAAACGAAGAGATGGTCAGCCTGATGGGGAGTGAGACCACGGAAATTCCCATGAAACAGGGCCGTGAGATCACAGTCTGGATGATGGCTGGTCTCCAGGGCGCCGGAAAAACCACGACAGCGGCAAAACTGGCGGGCAAGATGAAGTCCAAAGGAAAGAAACCTCTGCTGGTGGCCTGTGATGTATACCGTCCGGCAGCGATCAAGCAGCTGCAGGTAAACGGAGAAAAACAGGGTGTGGAAGTGTTCACCATGGGCGACAGACAGAAACCGGTGGACATCGCGAAAGCCGCGCTGGAGCATGCCAGAAACAATCAGCAGAATCTGGTGATCATCGATACAGCCGGCCGTCTGCATATTGATGAAGACATGATGCGGGAGCTTCAGGAGATCAAGGAGCAGGTGGAGGTGGACGCGACGATTCTTACCGTGGACGCCATGACCGGTCAGGACGCGGTGAATGTGGCCACCACGTTCGCGGAGAAGGTCGGTATCGACGGCGTAATCCTCACGAAGATGGACGGCGACACCCGTGGCGGTGCTGCTCTTTCCATTAAAGCAGTCAGCGGAAAACCCATTTACTATGTGGGTATGGGAGAGAAACTCTCCGATCTGGAACAGTTTTATCCGGATCGTATGGCTTCCCGGATTCTGGGCATGGGCGATGTGATGAGCCTGATTGAGAAAGTAGAGGCGTCCATCGATCAGGAAAAAGCCAGAGAGATGGAGCAGAAATTCAAAAAAGCGGAATTTGGCTTCGACGATTATCTGGAGAGTATGAACCAGATGAAAAATATGGGAGGAATCTCCAGTGTGCTGAATATGCTTCCGGGCTTCGGGGGCGGCAAGCTCAAAGACATTGAAAACATGATCGATGAGAAAGATCTGGCCAGAAAAGAGGCAATGATCCTGTCCATGACTCCCCAGGAGAGGGCAAATCCTTCTATTTTAAATATATCCAGAAAACAAAGGATTGCCAAAGGCGCGGGCGTGGATATCAGCGAGGTCAACCGGCTGGTGAAGCAGTTTGAGCAGACCAGGAAAATGATGAAGCAGATGCCTGGAATGATGGGCAAAAAAGGTGGTAAAAGAGGCGGCTTTCGGCTTCCCTTTTAACATAAATGAAAAATCAAATGGAAGAAAATGAAAGTAACGGAGGTAAAGAAAAATGGCAGTAAAAATCAGATTAAGAAGAATGGGACAGAAGAAGGCTCCTTTCTATAGAATCGTTGTGGCAGATTCCCGTTCTAAGAGAGATGGAAGATGTATCGAGGAGATCGGAACTTATGATCCGAACGTAGATCCCAGCGTATACAAAGTAGACGAGGAAGCTGCAAAGAAATGGCTTGCGGCAGGCGCTCAGCCTACCGAGGTTGTAAGCAAGATCTTCAAACTGGCAGGTATCGAGAAATAATCACAACGGAACTGGGAAAGTTTTCCCGGCAGGATGCCGGGAAGTTGGAGGTGTGTGATGAAAGAACTCGTAGAAGTAATTGCGAAATCTCTTGTGGAAAATCCTGAGGAAGTTGTTGTGACAGAAACCGAGAAAGAAGATGCGATTATCGTGGAATTGAAAGTCGGAGCTTCTGACATGGGAAAGGTGATTGGAAGACAGGGAAGAATTGCGAAGGCAATCCGTACCGTTGTGAAGGCGGCGTCCTCCAAGAGTCCGAAGAAAGTCATCGTAGACATTCTTCAGTGAGAAATCGCGGAAAAAGAAAGGTAAGGGGCAGTGCCGGTGTGCAGGGCTCCTTATTTTTTAGGATCAGACAGGAGTGTGGAATGGAAGATTTTTTGAAAGTTGGCGTTATTTCCTCTACCCACGGAATTCGAGGCGAGGTGAAAGTGTTTCCTACAACTGATGAGAAAGAACGGTTCCTGGATCTGGATTCCGTGATTCTGGACACCGGGAAGGAACGGCTGGTTCTGGAAATTGAAGGGGTAAAATTTTTCAAGCAGTTCGCCATACTGAAATTCCGGGGAATTGACAATATTAACGATATCGAAAAGTATAAAGGCCAGAGTCTTTGGATCTCCAGAGATCAGGCAGTTCCCCTGGAGGAAGATGAGTATTATATCGCGGATCTGATCGGGATGGAAGTCTGTCTGGAGGACGGGACGCATTTCGGGACGCTCAAAGACGTGATGGAGACCGGAGCCAATGACGTCTATGTGGTGGAAGACGAAAAAGGACAGGAGATTCTTCTGCCGGCGATTCAGGAATGTATTCTGGATGTGGATATCCGGGAGAATAAAATGACGGTACACCTGATGAAGGGATTACTCTGAGAGGAGCAGAAGGATGAATTATCATGTATTGACTTTGTTTCCGGATATGATTCTGGAAGGACTGAATACCAGTATCATCGGCCGGGCCATGGCGAAGGGAATTCTCTCTTTGGAGGCGGTGAATATCCGGGATTACGCGTTTAACAAGCACCAGAAGGTGGACGATTATCCCTACGGAGGCGGAGCCGGCATGGTGATGCAGGCGGAACCGGTGTACCTTGCCTATGAGGCGGTCTGCCGCAGAACCCCGAAAAAACCCCGGGTGATTTATCTGACTCCCCAGGGAAAGGTTTTTCATCAGGATATGGCCCGGGAGTTTGCCCTGGAAGAGGATCTGATTTTTCTCTGCGGCCATTATGAAGGAATCGACGAGAGAGTTCTGGAAGAGATTGTCACGGATCCGGTTTCCATCGGTGACTACGTGCTGACCGGCGGGGAACTGCCGGCCATGGTTATGATCGACGCCATTTCGCGTATGGTGCCGGGAGTGCTGAGCAACGAGGAATCGGGAGAGACGGAGTCTTTTGCGGGCAATCTCCTGGAATATCCCCAGTACAGCCGTCCGGAAGAATGGCGCGGAAAGAAAGTTCCGCCGGTGCTTTTGTCCGGCCATCACGCGAATGTGGAACAGTGGCGCAGGGAACAATCCATTCTGCGCACCGCGAAATACCGCCCGGATCTTCTGCAAAAGGCAGATCTTTCGGTGAAGGAACGGCGATGGCTTGCGCAGAATCTGCCGGAAGCGGGAGAAAATTAGATAAATCAAAGATTTCCGGGCAAGAAAATGCTTGCCATGGAAAAGAAAATATTGTATAATAACCTACGTTGTGAAAAAAGATGGTCCTCTGTTACGAAAAACGTATTAAGAACATCCAGAGAATAAGGAGAGAAAAAAATGAACGACATTATCAAAAACATCGAGGCTGAACAGCTGAAAGCAGAAGTACCGGAGTTCAATGTGGGAGACACCGTTCGTGTTCACGCATTGATCAAAGAGGGAAACCGTGAGAGAATTCAGGTTTTCGAGGGAACTGTTCTGAAGAAACAGGGCGGAAGCAACCGTGCTACTTTTACCGTAAGAAAAACATCCAACGGAATTGGCGTTGAGAAAACCTGGCCGCTGCATTCTCCACATGTAGTAAAAGTGGAAGTGGTAAGACATGGTAAAGTAAGACGTGCGAAACTGTATTACTTGAGAGACCGTGCAGGAAAAGCAGCAAAAGTAAAAGAACTGGTAAAATAAATTGTTGCATGGTTCGGGGGACTGATAAACAGTCCCCCGTTTTGCGTAAACGAGAGGAAAAAGACCATGAAAATAAAAGAGATACCGGGGAAATTCCGAAGCCGTCTGGGGATTCTCCGAAAAAAAATTGATGAATCCAAATACCGCAGTGTGCTGGTCTGGATCTTTCAGATTGCGGTGGTTCTTGTGTTTTCCGTTGTGACAGCGATCTTTTTCTTTCAGACAGTCACCATGCAGGAAAGCGCCATGGAACCCACCTATCAGGTGGGACAGAAGTTCTTTGTCAACCGGACGTCTTACGCGTTTGGCAGTCCCAAGAGAGGGGATCTGATTGTCTTTAAAACCAACGCCAGCGACGAAGCGGCGCTGCATATCCGCCGGGTGATCGGCCTTCCGGGCGAGACCGTACAGATCAAAGACGGACAGATCTATATTGACGGAGATCTGTACAAAGAGAGCCTGGATCTGGAGGAGATCGAGAATGAAGGACTCGCGGAAAACGGCGTGTCCCTTCAGTCGGGCGAATATTTTGTCCTGGGAGACAACCGGAATAACAGCGAGGACAGCCGGTATGCAGATATCGGGAATGTGAAGAAACGATACATTGTGGGGAAACTGTGGTTCGTCACGTCCCCGCTCAGAGAGATCGGATTTGTAAAGGATTAGAGAAAATGAATGTACAATGGTATCCAGGTCATATGACCAAAGCAAAGCGAATGATGCAGGAAGATATCAAGCTGATTGACCTGATTGTGGAGCTGGTAGACGCGAGGATTCCGCTCAGCAGCAGGAATCCGGACATCGATGAGCTTGGGAAAAATAAATCAAGGCTGATTCTTCTGAACAAATCGGATTTATCCGATGAACGGTACAACCGGGAGTGGGAAGCCTATTTTAAGGAAAAAGGCTTTTATGTCTATCCGGTGAATGCCCGTTCCGGAGCGGGACTGAAAGCGGTAAACGGTCTGATCCAGGAAGCTTGTCGGGAAAAGATCGAGAGAGACAAAAAGAGAGGAATCCGAAACCGTCCCATCCGCGCGATGATTGTGGGGATCCCGAACGTGGGAAAATCCACCTTCATCAATTCCTTTGCGGGGAAAGCATGCGCGAAGACGGGAAACAAGCCGGGTGTGACCAAGGGAAAACAGTGGATCCGTCTGAATAAAAACGTGGAACTGCTGGACACACCGGGGATTTTGTGGCCGAAATTTGAGGATCAGGAGGTGGGAATCCGTCTGGCGATGATCGGTTCGATCAAAGACGATATTCTGAATCTGGATGAACTCTCCCTGCAGCTGATCCATCATCTGCGGGAAGCGTATCCCGGGATTCTGGCAAAACGTTATCAGATCGAAGAGGAAGGCAGCGATCTGGAGATCCTGGAGGCTGTGGCCAGAAGCAGAAACTGCCTTCTGCGAGGAAACGAACTGGATTACAGCAAGGCGGCCGGGATTTTGCTGGAAGAATTCCGCAACGGTAAAATCGGCCGGATTACGCTGGAATATCCTTCCCAGTATCAGGAAGAAGGAGCAGAAAAATGAGAGAAAGAAAAAGAAAGATAACGGCGGCTTTGGTGGCAGTATCGCTGATACTGATCAATGCGGGAAATGTATTCGCGGCGGGCCAAACGGCAGAGTATCAGCCTGCCGCGTATGCGACATTCTGGGCGCTGGTGCCTCCGGTAGTGGCCATTGTGCTTGCTTTGATTACGAAAGAAGTGTACAGTTCCCTGTTTCTGGGGATTGTGGTGGGAGCGCTTTTTTATTCAGATTTTCGGTTTGAGGGAACCATCAACCAGATTTTCCAGGGAGGAATCGTGAGTGTTCTGTCAGACACTTACAATGTGGGAATTCTGATTTTCCTGGTGATTCTGGGGATTATGGTCTGTATGATGAATCAGGCGGGAGGTTCCGCGGCATTCGGCCGTTGGGCGGCCCGGAAAATCCGGAACCGGGAAGGGGCGCAGCTGGCGACCATCCTGCTGGGGGGTTCTGATTTTTATTGACGACTATTTTAACTGCCTGACCGTGGGAAGTGTCATGAGGCCGGTGACGGACAAATTTCAGGTGTCCCGGGCGAAGCTGGCCTATCTGATTGACGCGACAGCGGCGCCGGTGTGCATCATCGCACCGATTTCCTCCTGGGCTGCCGCAGTGACCGGATTCGTGGAAGGAGAAGATGGATTCTCCATTTTTATCCGCGCGATTCCCTTTAATTTTTACGCGCTGCTGACCATTGCCATGATGATCCTTCTGCTTCTGTTCCGGGTAGAATATGGTCCAATGGCGGTGCATGAGGCCAATGCCAGAAGGGGAGATCTTTATACTACGCCGGACCGTCCTTACGCAGAGAGCGATGAGAAACCGGCCGGCGAGGATGGAAAAGTGGTGGATCTTCTGATTCCCATCCTCACCCTGATTGTCTGCTGCATTATCGGAATGATTTATACCGGCGGCTTTTTCTCCGGGACCGGATTTGTGGAAGCGTTTTCCAACTGCGACGCGCCTGTGGGGCTGACTTACGGAAGCTTCTTTGGGATGCTGATCACAATTGTGCTGTATAAGGTCCGCAGGGTGCTCACGTTCCGGGAGTGTATGGATTGTATTCCGGAAGGGTTCAAGGCAATGGTTCCGGCGATCCTTATTCTGACCTTTGCCTGGTCATTGAAGGCCATGACGGACAGTCTTGGAGCGGCGGAGTTTGTAGCAGGTGTGATGGAGCACTGCGCGGGCGGATTTACCAATTTCCTGCCGGCGGTGATTTTCCTGGTGGGCTGCGGGCTCTCCTTTGCCACGGGAACTTCCTGGGGTACCTTTGGAATTTTGATTCCGATTGTTGTGGCGGTTTTTGAGAATACCGATCCGCAGATGATGATCATCTCCATCTCTGCCTGTATGGCAGGCGCGGTCTGCGGAGACCACTGTTCTCCGATTTCCGATACGACCATCATGTCTTCAGCGGGAGCACAGTGCAATCATGTCAATCATGTGACCACACAGCTGCCTTACGCCATGACAGTGGCCGGGATTTCTTTCCTGACCTATGTGATCGCGGGGTTTGTGAAGACAGCCTGGATCGCTCTGCCGGCAGGGCTTCTGATGCTGATCCTCTGTCTGCTGGTGATAAAGAGAACGGTGAGAAAAGAAGCGTTTAAAGAGAAAAAATAGTGCAAAGAGAAAAAAGCACAGCCGGCTGTCTGGAATGCGTGTCCAGCCAGCCGAAGCTGTGCTTTTCCGGTATCAGGGATAATCGGATGTTTTCCGGTATTCAGACCAGTGCCGGAGCACCCTGGTTGATCTGGAACGTAAACTGCGCGTCCGCGAAAGCAATCCGGTCTCCGGGGTAAAGCTGTGCAGGCGTCTGAAGAGGCACGCCGTTGAGATAGGTTCCATTGGTGGAGCCGAGATCTTCTATGACGAAGATTCCATCCGGTGTGCGGGTAATCAGACAGTGCCGGCGGGAGACCATACTGGAATGAATCATAATATCACAGGATCTGCTGCGGCCCACCACCCATTGATTCTGTACAGGGCGGGAACCGGGTCCTTGCGTGCCGGCCGCGCTCTGCGGGCGGCTGTAGAAACCATCACCGGGATTCTGGTAAGGATCCTGAGCCGGGACACCGTAAGAGGAATCCGCAGGCTGCTGGTAAGGATCCTGGGCCGGGGCGCCGTAAGGGGAATCCGCAGGCTGCTGGTAAGGATTCTGAGCCGGGGCGCCGTAAGGGGAATCTGCAGGCTGCTGGTAAGGATCCTGAGCCGGAGCATCGTAAGAGGAATCCGCAGGCTGCTGGTATGAATCCTGAGCCGGGGCGCCGTAAGGCATATCCGCAGGCTCACCACAGGAATCGTTTCCGGGAATGTCGTAAGAAGCAGGAGAGGGCTCACTGTAAAAGCTGTCTCCCGGACCGTCGAAAACCATATCGTCTTCGCGGAGCGAACCGCCGCAGAATGGGCAGAAATTACCGTCGTCTTCTTCTAACCTTGTTCCACAATGAGGACAAAACATATCAAAACCTTCTTTCTCTGGGGATTTTTTAAGCCGTGTTTTATTCAATAGAATAAAACGAAAGTCCATTCTTGTCAACAGGCAGGGGCTGGTTTATAATAAAATCGTTTCACGGTTCCGGCTTTTGTTTTTACAGCCGAAAAAGTGTTTTTGTGACAGAACAGATGAGGAAAAGAAAATGAAAAAAATACAGGAAATACAGGAAGAGTTCGCGGGCTGTGATCCTGCCGGCTGGCCAAAACTCTGCGAAAAATACAGGCAGGATCCCCGAAAGGGAGTGATCGCCCTGGCGGCGAGATATGAGAAGAAACTGCAGGCACTGGAAGCGGAAAAAGAGAGAATGTATCAGATGTTTTCCTATGAGAGAGAATATGGCGCTTACGGACTGGTCTGCGGAATTGACGAGGCCGGACGGGGGCCTCTGGCCGGGCCGGTGGTGGCTGCCGCGGTGATTCTGCCCAAAGACTGCGGTCTTCTCTATCTGAATGACTCGAAGAAACTTTCCGCGAAGAAGAGAGAAGAGCTCTACGAGAAGATTCGCGGGGAGGCGGCCGCGTTCGGGATCGGATACGCAAGCCCTCAGCGGATTGATGAAATCAATATTCTGCAGGCGACTTACGAGGCAATGCGGGAGGCTGTGAGAGGGTTGTCTGTGCAGCCGCAGATCCTGCTGAACGATGCGGTTACCATCCCGGATGTCCCTTATCCGCAGGTACCTATCATAAAAGGGGACGCGAAAAGCGCCAGTATCGCCGCGGCGAGTATTCTCGCGAAGGTGACCAGGGACAGACTGATGCTGGAATATGACAAAAAGATGCCAGAGTATGGGTTTGCCTCTCATAAAGGTTACGGTTCCGCGGAACATATCGCGGCCCTGAAGAAATACGGACCGTCTCCCATTCACAGGAGAACCTTTCTTACGCATTTTCTGTGAGGAGAAGCATTATGAACCGCAGACAGATCGGAACGGAATATGAGAGAAGGGCTGCCGCTTTTCTGGTAGAGAAGCAGTGTGTGATCCTGGAGAGAAATTACCGGTGCCGCGCGGGAGAGGTGGATCTGATAGTCCGGGACGGGAATTATCTGGTTTTTGTGGAAGTGAAGTACCGTCGGAGCGCACAGACAGGAGATCCGCTGGAAGCGGTGAATTACGCGAAACAGAAAAAGATCAGCAGAACCGCTCTGTGGTATCTGCAAAGCCATGGTTATGGTCTGGATGTTCCCTGCCGTTTTGATGTGGTGGGAATCTGCCAGGATCAGATTACGTGGATGAAAGATGCTTTTCTGTTTGCCGGCTGAGAAAAGGAGAATGGAAATGAAGATAAAATGGAAAAAAGAAAAACCTGAAAATTGCAGGGTCTGTGAGCGTCAGGGAGTGACGTATCTGAGTTATCCGGCTTTGGAGAGAACCGGGATCGTATGCCACGGATTTTCCACCCGTCTGGGCGGCGTCAGCCAGGGCGTCTTCCAGTCCATGAACCTTGGCTTTGGAAGAGGGGATGACCGGGAGAATGTGCTGGAAAATTTCCGGAGAATTTCGAAAGCCATCGGATTTTCTCATGAGAATATTGTGACGGCAGACCAGACGCATACCACCAACGTGCATGTAATCACGCAGAGAGACCAGGGAAATGGTGTGACGAGAGAGCGGGCGTTTCATGAGGTGGATGGCCTGATTACAGATGTTCCGGGGCTGGTGCTCGCGACTTTCTACGCGGACTGTGTCCCGCTGTACTTTGTGGATCCGGTTCACAGAGCCATTGGCCTGTCCCATTCCGGATGGAGAGGGACTGCCGGAAAGATGGGGAAAGTCACCGTGGAAGCGATGACACGCCAGTACGGCACCGATCCCGCGGATGTGATCGCGGCCATCGGGCCTTCGATCTGCCGGGACTGCTATGAGGTCAGTGAAGATGTGATCCAGCAGTTTCAGAAAGCCTTTCCCGAGAAGATATGGGGAGAACTGTACGAGGAAAAGGGCGATGGAAAATATCAGCTGGATCTGTGGCGGGCAAACCAGTGGATTCTCATGGAGGCGGGAATTCCCCGGGAACAGATTTCCATGCCGGATCTGTGTACCTGCTGCAATCCACAGTTTCTGTTTTCCCACAGAGCCTCCCACGGAAAACGGGGAAATCTGGCCGCTTTTCTGGGACTGCTTCCTGACATACAAAAAAGAATCCGGTAAACGGATTCTTTTTTGTATGTTTATCTGTTTGATTTTCTCACTTTCTCCATCAACTTGATAATCTTGTCGTTGCTGGATCTTACTTTTTCCACGGAGACATCATGGTTGATGATGTCGATGATGCTTGCCAGATATTTGCTCATGTTCGCCTCAATATAATAAGGTCTGGTCAGAAGCTCCGGATCCCGGTAGTTCAAGTTGGTCGTGATCAGTTTATCGATGAAGCCTTTCTCGTAATACTCATCGAATTTCTCCAGTCCGTCTGTGAACAGGCCGAAAGTCGTGCAGACAAATACGCGTTTGGCGTTGCGTTCTTTCAGCTGTTTGGCCACATCCAGCATGCTTCCGCCGGAAGAAATCATATCGTCAATGACCAGCACGTCTTTGCCTTCCACGGAGTCGCCGAGAAATTCATGAGCGACGATGGGGTTCTTGCCGTTGACAATGGTGGAGTAGTCGCGGCGTTTGTAGAACATTCCCATGTCCACACCCAGAATACTGGAGAAATAAACGGCTCTTGACATAGCTCCCTCATCCGGGCTGATGATCATCAGGTGATCGTTGTCTGCCTGGAAATCCGGGACATTTTTCAGAAGAGCTTTCAAAAACTGATAAGTTGCGAAGAAGTTGTCGAATCCCTTCAGAGGAATGGAATTCTGTACCCGAGGATCGTGAGCGTCGAAGGTGATGAGATTGGAAACTCCCATATTGCTCAGCTCTTTCAAAGCCAGCGCGCAGTCCAGAGATTCTCTCTTGGCGCGTTTGTGCTGCCGTCCCTCATAGAGGAAGGGCATAATGACATTGATCCGGTGTGCTTTGCCGGTGGCAGCCGATATGATACGTTTCAGATCCTGGTAATGATTGTCCGGAGACATGTGGTTCTCGTGTCCGCAGACTTTGTAAGTCAGATTGTAGTTGGTGATGTCCACCATGATAAACAAATCCACTCCGCGGACAGATTCTTTGATAAAACCTTTTCCCTCGCCGGTTCCGAACCGCGGACACTCACATTCGATCAGAAAAGAATCGGCGCTGTAGCCCTCGAGATTTACTCCTGACTGGTTGTGGCTTACAAGCTCTTTTCGGAAACGCACCAGTTTGGAATCGACTTCTTTTGCCAGATCCTGACATCCTGCCAGGGCAGCGATCTTGATTGGCGCTACCGGAAGGCTTTTTTCCAGTAATTCAATATTCGGCATAGTTTACCTCCAATTTATCTTGATCCCACTTATGTAAAAAGAATGTGTTCTCTCATCTTTACAATATATTTATATCATTCGTTTTTACGACCGTCAAGGAATTTATTGCTTTTTAGACTCAAAATTGGTATGATAAGGAAGGATTTAAAGGAGCCAGAAATAAGATGAAAAATAAGGAACATGTGGTTTCCCGGGTGCTTCCTGACAGCATCGCGCAGGAGCTTGGAATCGAAAAAGGCGACGTGCTTCTGGAGATCAACCAGAGCCCCGTCGAGGATGTTCTGGATTACCATTATCTCATGAATGAAGAGTATGTGGAGCTTCTGATCCGCAAAGCGGATGGAGAAGAGTGGATCCTCGAGGTGGAGAAAGAGTACGAGGAAGACCTGGGAGTTGAATTTGAGAATGGACTGATGGATGCGTATCGTTCCTGTTCCAATCACTGTATTTTCTGTTTTATTGATCAGATGCCGAAAGGAATGCGCAAGACCTTGTATTTTAAGGACGACGACGCAAGGCTGTCCTTTCTGCAGGGGAATTATGTGACGTTGACGAATATGTCGGATCATGAGATCGACCGGATTATCAAGTACCATCTGGAACCGATCAATATTTCTTTTCATACAACCAATCCGCAGCTGCGCTGTCAGATGCTGCACAACCGTTTCGCGGGGAAGGCCCTGGAAAAAGCGGACCGGCTGTATGAAGCAGGGATCGCCATGAATGGTCAGATTGTTCTGTGCAGAGGAATCAATGACGGAGAGGAGCTGGAACGCAGCCTTCGGGATCTGTGCGGATATTTTCCGGCGCTGCAGAGCGTCTCTGTGGTACCTGTGGGGTTGACAAAGTACCGGGAGGAATTGTATCCTTTACAGGCGTTTGACCGTCAGGATGCCAGAAGTGTGCTGGAAATCATTGAACGCTGTCAGGAGAAGATGTGGAAAGAGCATCACACCCATTTTGTCCACGCTTCGGACGAATGGTATCTTCTGGCGGAACAGCCGCTGCCCAAGGAGGCGTCCTATGACGGATATCCGCAGCTGGAAAACGGCGTGGGGATGCTCCGGCTTCTGAGCCGGGAGGTGGAAGAAGGACTGGAAAGCCGCCAGGGCGACGGCAGAAAGCGGGAGATTTCCCTGGCTACGGGACTTCTGGCCATGCCTTATCTTCAGGAATATGCCCGGCAGGTGGAACAGAAATTTCCCAATGTCCATATCCGGGTTTATGGAATTAAGAATGAGTTTTTCGGGGAAAAGATCACGGTGGCAGGGCTTCTGACCGGACAGGATCTGCACAGACAGCTGCAGGGACAGGATCTGGGAGACAGGCTGCTTCTTCCCTGCTGTATGTTCCGCAGCGGCGAGGAAGTTTTCCTGGATGACTGGACGGTGCGGGAGCTGGAGGAGCGCCTTCAGATACCGGTTACGGTGGTTGACAGCAGCGGGGAGGATTTTCTGGACGCGGTGCTGGAAAGCCCCGGGAAGAAGGAACATAAAAGGAGACAGATTTATGAGCAAACCAGTGGTAGCAATTGTGGGAAGGCCTAATGTGGGCAAATCCACGTTGTTTAACGTTCTGGCCGGGGAGAAAATCTCGATTGTCAAGGATACCCCCGGTGTGACACGGGATCGGATTTACGCGGATGTGACATGGCTGGACAAGACGTTCACCATGATCGACACCGGCGGAATCGAACCGGACAGCAAAGATATCATACTTTCACAGATGCGGGAGCAGGCGCAGATCGCGATTGACACGGCGGATGTGATCGTTTTTCTGGTGGATGTGCGTCAGGGTCTGGTGGACGCGGACGCGAAGGTCGCGGAGATGCTCCGCAGAAGCACGAAGCCGGTGGTTCTCGTGGTAAACAAAGTAGACAGTTTCGAGAAATTTATGATGGACGTCTACGAGTTTTATAATCTGGGAATCGGGGAACCCATTCCGGTTTCCGCGGCTTCCCGTCTGGGACTGGGAGATATGCTGGATGAAGTCGTAAAGCATTTTCCGGAGCAGACCAAGGAAGAAGAGGAGGACGAGATCCCGCGGATCGCGGTGGTCGGAAAGCCGAATGTGGGCAAATCCTCTCTGGTCAACAAGTTGGTGGGAGAAGAGCGGGTCATCGTGTCCGATATCGCCGGAACCACCCGGGACGCCATCGACACAAAGGTGTCTTGGAATGGAAAAGAATATATTTTCATTGATACGGCGGGACTTCGAAGAAAAGGAAAAGTAAAGGAAGAGATTGAGCGTTACAGTGTGATCCGTACGGTTACGGCGGTGGAGCGGGCGCACATTGTCATTCTCATGATCGACGCGGTGGAAGGCGTCACAGAACAGGATGCCAAGATTGCGGGAATCGCCCACGAGAAGGGAAAAGGCGTCATCATCGCGGTCAACAAGTGGGATGCCATCGAGAAAAACGATAAGACCATTTACCAGTACCGGGAGAAAATCCGGAACACGCTGTCCTATATGCCTTACGCGGAGATGGTATTTATTTCCGCGAAGACAGGGCTTCGGATTCAGAGAATGTTTGAGACCATTGACGCGGTGGTGGAGAATCAGACGCTTCGGATTCAGACCGGCGTTCTCAACGAGATCCTCACCGAGGCGATGGCAATGCAGCAGCCGCCTTCCGATCGGGGAAAACGTCTGAAGATCTTTTATATGACGCAGGTGGCGGTACGGCCTCCGACCTTTGTTATCTTTGTGAACGACAGAGAACTGATGCATTTTTCATATACCAGATATCTTGAAAATCGTATTCGGGAAGCGTTCGGCTTCGGCGGAACTCCGCTGAAATTTATTGTGAGGGAAAGAGGAGAGAAGAAGTGATTTTGGAAAGAGTGATCTGTGTGGGAATCGGGTATCTGTTCGGCCTGTTCCAGACGTCCTATCTGTATGGACGGGCGAATCATATGGATATCCGGGAGCATGGAAGCGGAAACGCGGGTACAACCAACGCGCTGCGCACCATGGGAAAAAAAGCAGGGGCGCTGACGCTGCTGGGAGACTGTCTGAAGTGTGTGCTCGCCGTGCTGGCGGTGCGGCTGATCTATGGCGGCAGCCAGGGGGAGATTCTGCCTCTTCTCAGTCTCTACGCGGCAGCCGGATGTATTCTGGGGCATAATTTCCCGTTTTATCTCGGCTTCCGCGGAGGGAAGGGCGTTGCGGCTTCTGTGGGAATGGTGCTTGTGATAGACTGGCGGATTTTTCTGATCTGCGCAGTGGTATTTCTTGCCCTTTATTTCGCCGCACATTATGTTTCTCTTTGTTCGATCAGTGCTTATGTCACCGCGCTGGTGATGCTGATTATCTTTGGACAGATGGGGCATTACGGTATGCCGCAGGCCAGGGTCTGGGAGATGGATCTTGTCATGCTGGCGCTTACCGTCCTGGCGATTTACCGTCACAGAGCCAATATCGGCCGTCTGCTGCGGGGCGAAGAAAGTAAAATATATCTCAGAACGAGAAATAAAAAATAAGAGGTGATCAAATTGGCAAAAATCAGTGTATTAGGAGCGGGAAGCTGGGGGACTGCCCTTTCTTTGCTTCTGCATAACAACGGACATGAAGTGATTCTCTGGTCCGTCCTGGAAGACGAAGTAAAGATGCTGCGGGAAAAACGGCAGCATGAGAGCAAACTGCCGGGGGTTAAGCTGCCGGAGGAGATCGAGGTTACAGCGGATCTGGAACATTCCTGCAGGGACAGAGATCTTCTGGTGCTGGCGGTGCCGTCTCCTTTTACCAGAAGTACCTCCCACAGCATGAAAGAGCTGGTTCGCTACGGACAGATTATCGTGAATGTGGCGAAGGGAATCGAGGAGACGACGCTGATGACTCTGAATGAAATCATCGAGGAGGAAATTCCCCAGGCGGATGTGGCGGTTCTGTCCGGTCCAAGCCATGCGGAGGAAGTGGGAAGAGGTCTGCCGACCACCTGTGTGGCCAGCGCCCGCAGCCAGAAAACCGCGGAGTATGTTCAGGAAGTATTCATGAGTCCGGTTTTCCGTGTCTATACTTCTCCGGATATCCTGGGCGTGGAGCTTGGCGGTTCTCTGAAGAATGTCATTGCTCTGGCGGCAGGAGCCGCAGACGGTCTCGGATACGGGGATAATACGAAAGCGGCGCTGATTACCCGGGGAATCGCTGAGATCGCGAGACTGGGAATGGAAATGGGCGCGAAATTTCAGACCTTGTACGGTCTGTCAGGAATGGGAGATCTGATTGTGACCTGCGCCAGCGTTCACAGCCGGAACCGGAAGGCAGGATACCTGATGGGACAGGGATATACCATGGACGAAGCCATGAAAGAAGTGAAAATGGTTGTGGAAGGGGTATATTCCGCGAAAGCCGCGAAACAGCTCTCAGAAAAATATCAGGTGGAGATGCCCATTGTCGATGAGATCAATAAAGTGCTGTTCGAGGGAAAATCCGCGAAAGACGCGGTGCGGGATCTGATGCTCCGTGACAAAAAAGTGGAGGCCCCGGCGGTTTCCTGGGAAGAGAAATAGAAAATCCTTACTTATTATATATATTATATGTAATACATAGTGAGAAGGAAATCAAAGAAGAGAAAAGCCATTTTGCAGGAGAAAATTCTGTGCAAAATGGCTTTTTGTAAGTTTCGGACTGAAATTTAAAATGGTACGTCGCGCAAATCTTCCGGTACGTGAGAGACGTGAAGATTCTGATTGAGGCCGTCGATAATCTCCATATCGGAGTCTTCGATCTCAAAATCAAAGAGTTCTCCGTTGGAACGGATCCGTTCCGGGTCTGTGGATTTCGGAATGACGGCGACTCCTTTTTGAAGGGCCCAGCGAAGACCGATCTGCGCGGGGGTCTTCACGTATTTTGTGGCGAGGACGCACATCACATCGTTGTCGAGATAAGCGCCGCGGGCCAGAGGAGCATAAGCCTGAACCTGGATCCCCTGATCCTGACAGTATTCCAGCAGTTCCTTCTGGTAGCAGTAAGGGTGGAATTCAATCTGATTTACAGCGGGAACGATCCCGGAATATTTTTTCAGTTCCTCCAGATGCCGGATCTCGAAATTGCTGACGCCGATGGACTGTGCCTGTCCGGATTCCAGCAGTTTTTCCATTGCTTTCCAAGTGTTGAGAAAACATCCGGGAACCGGCCAGTGAATGAGGTACAGATCCACGTAATCCAGCTGCAGCCGCTCCAGGCTTCGGCGGAAAGAATCCTCAATATCCCCCAGCCGCTGGGCGTTGTTCCAGATTTTGGTTGTGATGAACAGGTCTTTGCGGGGGACGCCGCATTGAGCGATTCCCCTTCCGACGGCATCTTCGTTGGCGTAGGCAGATGCCGTGTCAATCAGACGGTAACCTGCCTGGGCTGCGTGATAGATCGCCTGTTCTGCTTCATTGTCGCCGGTCAATTTATATACACCTAAACCTAATAAAGGCATTTCTCTGTCAGTATTCAAGAATACAGTCTTGCGCATGAAATTTACAGCCTCCTTCCATTGTTATCGGTGTCAGTATAACACAAAACTGTAAAATATGTACAGAAAAAGTGTTAAAAAATCATGAACAGGAAGAAAAATGCTCAATTTTGTGGAAGAAATTGACGAAAGATGTCAGAAAGGCTGTGTTAATAATATAACAGGCTTGTTAAAGTGAAATACAAACACTGTCAAAATGTATAAAATTGACATGAATTTTCATGGATTTATAGAAAAATCTAAGAAGATTACCTTGCTAAAAGAGGGGAACCGTTGTATAATAAAAAAAATTGATAATTTCTTATCATGTAGAAGACTGCGTATCTGGCGGTCATAAGAGAAAGGAGCAAAACATGCATTTGGTTAAAGACGAAAACGGCAATATGGTTCCGCACGGACATGAGCACAATCACGATCACCATGACCACTGCGGAAATTGCCAGGGCGGTGACTGTAAAAATGAGACACTGGCTCTTTTGACCTATATGCGTCAGCATAATGAACAGCATGCAGCGGAGCTGGATCAGATGGCAGACAATCTTCTGAAGCTTGGCATGGATGCTGCTGCCAAGACGATTAAGGAAGCTGTGGCGGATTTCCAGAAAGGAAATATGCGTCTCGGACTGGCGCTTACACTGGTAAAGAGCGAACTTGAGAAATAGGAGGCATAAGAAATGTGTTTGGCAACCGTTTACAAAGAAAGTGATAATACTGTGATCCTGAAAAATACCAGCCGGATCGATGTGGATGGTGACAAATTGATCCTGAGAGACATCATGGGACAGGAAACTGTAGTAGAAGGAAAGATTCTGATGGTGGATCTGGCGAACAGTATCGTGAAGATCACCTGTGAATAATCCTTTTTTATAGAAAGACAAGAATAATAACTTAGGAGGTGCCCGTCATTATGGCACATGTGATTGCTGTCGCAGGAAAAGGCGGCGTGGGAAAAACCAGTCTTTGCGGTCTTCTGATCCAGTATCTGGGCCAGAAGGGAAAAGGACCGATTCTCGCGGTGGACGCGGACGCGAACTCCAACCTGAATGAAGTTCTGGGGGTGGAAGTCGAGACCACTCTGGGAGAGGTTCGGGAGGAGATCGAACGCTCAGAGATGGATAAGAATTCGCCGATACCGACCGGCGTGAGCAAAGCGGACTACGCAGAGATCCGTTTCAACAACGCGTTGGTGGAGGATGATGATTTTGACCTGCTGGTTATGGGAAGAACTCAGGGAAAAGGCTGTTACTGTTATGTGAACGGACTTCTGAGCGCCCAGCTGGCGAAATACCAGAGCCACTATCCCTATATGGTGGTGGACAATGAGGCGGGAATGGAGCATATCAGCAGAGGGGTTCTGCCCAGTATGCAGACGGCGATTCTGGTCAGCGACTGTTCTCGGAGAGGTGTACAGGCAGTCGGAAGAATCGCGCAGCTGATTCAGGAATGTGATATGCATCCGAACCAGGTGGGACTGATTATCAACCGCGCTCCCAACGGAGAGCTGAATGAAGGAACCAGAGAGGAAATCGAAAAACAGGGATTGCATCTTCTCGGCGTGGTTCCGCAGGATGAAACCGTATACGAATACGACTGCGAAGGAAAACCGCTGGTGGAACTTCCGGATGACAATCCGGTCAAGAAAGCACTGCGGGAAATTGTGGACAAACTTGGTCTTTAAGACCATTCGGGCTGCTGCGTGAAGCAAAGAAATCCATGAAAGGCGTGGCAGCCCTCTGTTCTGAAAGAAATAACCCCCCGGGGCGGATGGGATAGGGATTCTTCCCGGCGGCGTTTTTTCTATAGAATTACTCTAAAATAAATAAAGTACTGGAGTACAATGTAGAAGGAGGTCAATAATGAGTGAATTCAAACTAACTACAGTGGAAGAATTTGAGGCGGCAACCGAGCGGTTGCTGGAGACTGGTGCCAAAGTTGGTGCAGATTCTTGGCAGCTGCGTGTAAAAAATCAAACTCCACACTGTAAATTCGGCGAGTCTGGTGTGTGCTGTAGAATTTGTTCTATGGGTCCTTGCCGAATCACAAAAAAAGCACCGCGCGGTATCTGCGGATGTGATGTTCATGGTATCGTAGGAAGAAACTATCTGCGTTTTACAGCAGGCGGCGCAGCTACTCACTCCGATCACGGACGTGAAATCGCCCACACTTTGTATGAGGCTTCAGCAGACGGAAATTACCATGTAAAAGATCCTGAGAAACTGCTTCGCCTGGCGGCTGAATTCGGCGTTGAGACAGAAGGAAGAGATATCTATGATATCGCTCATGAAGTAGCTGAGACAGGTTTGATGGAATACGGAAAACCTTTCGGTCATCAGGTATTTACAAAGAGAGCTCCTCAGCATACACAGGAGATTTGGGACAGAGAAGAAATTCGTCCACGTGCAATCGACCGTGAGGTATCCTGTTCCATGCATATGACTCATATGGGATGTTCTTCAAAACCTGAGGCTCTGATTCGTCAGTCTCTGCGTGCAGGACTTTCCGACGGATGGGGCGGTTCCATGATGGGTACAGAATTCTCCGATGTACTCTTTGGAACTCCGAAGGAAGTTGAGACGGAAGCAAACTTGGGTGTTATGGTTGCTGAGAACGTAAATATCGTTGTTCACGGCCACGATCCGTCTCTGTCAGAGATGATCTGTGAATATGCAGACAGCAAAGAGATGATCGACTACGCAAAATCCATGGGTGCACAGGGAATCACCGTATCTGGTGTGTGCTGTACTTCAAACGAAGTAGCTATGCGTCGTGGTATTCCGATGGCAGGTAACTTCCTGCAGCAGGAAAACGTGGTTTTGACAGGAGCATGTGAGGCAATTATCGTAGACGTTCAGTGTATTTTCCCGGCTTTGGGACCTCTGAGCAAATGTTTCCATACAAAATTCATCACAACTTCTCCAATTGCGCAGATGCCAGATTCTGATTTCATTCGTTTTGATGCGAAGACAGCTGGCGAAAACGCAAAACAGATTGTAAAAATGGCAATCGAGAACTTCAAAAACAGAAAACCAGAACTGGTACATATTCCTGATATGAAACAGAAAGCAGTTGTTGGATTCTCTGTTGAGCAGATCGAGAAGAAGCTGGACGGCGTTACCAATACTCATGTAGATGAGACTGGTACCATGATGCCGCTGGTAGACTGTGTGAAATCTGGTGTACTTCGTGGTGCCGTAGCTATGGTAGGCTGTAACAACCCGAAAGTGCGTCCTGACTCTGCACACATTGAGCTGATGAAGAAATTGATCGCAAACGATATCATTCTGGTAGTTTCCGGATGCTCTGCACAGGCAGCGGCAAAAGCAGGTTTGATGGATAAGAGAGCAAAAGATCTGTGCGGTGCAGGTCTGAAACGAGTATGTGAACTGGCAGACATTCCTCCTGTACTGCATATGGGTTCCTGTGTTGACATCAGCCGTATGATGGTTTTGGCTGCTCGTATTGCAAAAGATTCCGGATGGAATATCTCACAGATTCCGTTGGTAGGCTGTGCTCCTGAGTGGATGTCAGAAAAAGCGGTATCCATCGGTAACTATGTAGTTGCAACCGGTATTGATACCTACCTTGGTGTAGAACCATATGCATATGGCTCTGAGGAAGTTGACGGACTGCTCAAAGGCGGACTGACTGACTGGGTAGAGGCATGCTATACGGTAGAACATGATATCGACAAATTAGGCGATATGATGATTGAAAGAATCGAGGAGAAGAGAACGGCTCTTGGAATCTAATGATTTTCAGGAGGACGGAATGCTCTTCGTCTGAGAAAATGGATTATAATGAACTGAGAGGCGAACAGATATGAAAATTGCAGTAACCGGTAAAGGCGGCGTAGGAAAAACAACATTTGCAGCGACTCTGGCGCGTCTGTATGCAGACGAGGGGAAACATGTGCTGGCGGCAGATGTGGACCCGGATGCGAATCTGGGACTTGCATTGGGGTTTGATGAGGAGACTCTGGATGAGATTGTCCCCATTTCCAGAATGAGAAAACTGGTGGAAGAGAGAACACAGGCAAAGCCTGACAACAGTTTCTATCTTCTGAATCCCAAGGTGGATGACATCCCGGACACATACGGCAGGACCTGCAATGGGGTGAAGCTGCTGGTGCTGGGAACTGTGGAGACCGGAGGCGCGGGCTGCGTATGCCCGGAACATGTGATGCTCAAGCGAATCATCAATAACCTGGTGCTTCACCGGGACGACGTGGTGATTCTCGACATGGAAGCCGGCCTGGAACATATGGGCCGGGGAACCACGGAAGGCATGGATCAGTTCATCGTGGTGATTGAGCCCGGTGCCAGAAGCGTGCAGACGTATAAGAACGTAAAACGTCTGGCGAAGGATCTGGGAGTTGCTCAGGTGCGTGTTGTTGCCAATAAGGTCCGGAACGCGGAGGATGAGGAATTCATCCGGAACAAAATTCCGGCAGAAGACCTTCTTGGAATGATTCATTATAATACGGAGGTTATGGACGCTGATCGGCAGGGAAAATCACCCTACGATTTCAGCGAGACCGTGACCAGTGAAATTAAAAAAATCAAAGATAAGATAGATCATCAGTGATCATTTAATTAGGAGGTATGACAGTGCTTTTATTTGATATCGTATTTAACGGAAATGACAGCATGTATGCAGAAGCAGAGCAGGCAGTCAACGATGCAATTGCGAAATATGGAGAAGACAAGGCGATTGGATTTCCGGATACCGCATACACACTGGCTTGCTATTATGCAGAGACAGGAACCAAAATTACGAACCTGAAAGAAGCAAAAGATGCTCTTGCCTATATCAAGAGCATCATGACCAGAAACAGACGTCTGAACGATGCCTTCAATTCTGGTGTTGCCACAGCTTTGTCCGCAGAGCTGATTGAGGCAGTGAAATATATCGATGGCGCGCAGCCATACGAGGCTCCCTATCTGGGCCATATGACTGACGCGCAGATCCGTGAGCTGGGTGTTCCGCTTGTAACCGGCGACATTCCTGGCATCGCAGTTATCATCAATGCGGCTCCTACCGTTGAGGAAGCATGCGCACTGGTAAAAAGCTATCAGTCCCAGGGTAACTTCGTATGTCTGGTTGGCGGAATCATCGAGCAGCTGAAAGAAGCGAATTACAAGACCGGATTCAACGTACGTGTATTCCCGATCGGCGAGAATATCTCTTCCGTATGTCACGCAGTATCTGCAGCATGCAGAACCGCTATGATCTTCGGTAACATTCAGCCGGGCGACAAGAAAGGACTTCAGGAATATACCTTTAACCGTTTCCGTGCTTTCGTAAACGCTTTTGCTCCTCTGGATGAGAAAACCGTTGCCTGCGGTGCCGGAGCCATCTACTACGGATTCCCGGTTGTGACCAACGATATGGACTACACACCATCCGTACCGAAGAGTCTGATCAAACAGCCGAACATCGAAGAGTTCAACGCTACTTCTCTGGAAGCGCGTGACATCAAGATCAAGATTACCAATGTGGACATCCCGGTGGCATTCGCATCCGCGTTCGAGGGCGAGATTATCCGCCGCGGCGATATGCAGGTAGAATTCGACGGTTCCCGTGTGGACTGCGCGGAGCTGGTTCACACCTGTGAGGCAACCGAGATCGAAGACCATAAGATTACCGTAGTCGGACCGGAAGTGGACGACATGGAACTGGGAAGCAAGAATCCGATTGCTTACGTTGTAAAAGTTGCCGGAAAGAACATGCAGCCTGACTTCGAACCGGTTATCGAGCGTAAATTCCACAACTATATCAACTGTATCGAGGGTGTATACCACACCGGACAGAGAGATATGCAGAGAATCCGTATCAGCAAAGATGCTTTTGCTGCTGGATTCAAGATCAAACACATCGGTGAAGTTCTTTACAGCCAGGTAAAGAATGAGTTCGACGCGGTTGTTGACAAATGTGAAGTTGTGATCTATACCGATCCTGCTGAGTGTACCAGAATCCGTCATGAAGTTGCGATTCCGATCTTCAACAAACGTGATGAGCGTCTGGATCAGCTGACCGATGAGTCTGTAGACGTATACTACAGCTGTATTCTGTGTCAGGCATTCTCCCCGTCCCATGTATGCGTGGTTACACCGGAACGTCTGGGACTGTGCGGAGCGGTTTCCTGGCTGGATGCAAAAGCAACACATCAGTTGGATCCGAACGGACCTTGCCAGGAGATCACCAAAGAGCGCGTGATCGATGAGAACCTGGGTGCATACGAAGACGTCAACGAGGCTGTAAAACAGTACTCCAACGGTGCTCTGGAGAGAGTTACCCTGTACTCCATCATGCAGGATCCGATGACCTCCTGCGGATGCTTCGAGTGTATCTGTGGTATCGAGCCGTTCTCCAACGGTGTGGTAATCGCAAACCGTGAGTACGCGGGAATGACTCCTCTGGGAATGACCTTCCCGGAGATGGCATCCATGACCGGCGGCGGTGTGCAGACACCTGGATTCATGGGACATGGAAAACATTTCATCAGTTCCAAGAAATTCATGAAAGCTGAGGGCGGTATTGAGCGTATCGTCTGGATGCCGAAAGAATTAAAAGAATTTGTTGCTGACAGACTGAATAAGACAGCGAAAGAGCTTTACGGTATCGACAACTTTACCGATATGATCGGTGATGAGACAGTTGCCGAAGATCCGGAAACTCTGGTAGCATTCCTGACCGAGAAAGGACATCCGGCACTTGGCCTGGATCCGATGATGTAATCGGTTTTACAGGGATGGATTCCTGTCAGTGAGACCCTAAAAAACACCGTTTCGGCCAGGGCTGGTCCCTGGCCAAAAGGTGTGTTTTTGAATTCTATTGTATGCAAAGCAGACTGACGGATGTCTGTCTGTAAATTTATATATGGGAGATGTAAGGAATGTTAATCGACAGAATCTTCAATGGAAATGACGCAGTCTTTGGATTAACAGAGAACGCTGTGAACAGCGCAGTGGAGCAGAACGGTGCGGAGAAAGCGGTAGGCTTTCCTCACACAGCATACTGTCTGCCGTGTTATTACGCTGTAACCGGTGTGAAAGTGAAGACCCTGGGAGACATGCAGGAAGCTCTGAAAGTGATTAAATCCCTGATGACCAGGGAACAGAAACTGGACGATGCTCTGATGTCCGGTGTCGCGACCGCTTTGTGCGCGGAGTTGCTTGAAGCGCTGAAATATCTGGATGGCGCGCAGCCCTATGAGGAGCCGTGCTATGGACATTTGGCGGACTCGGTGATTCGTGAGCTGGGCGTACCGCTGGTTACCGGTGATATTCCGGGCGTGGCTGTGATTCTGGGATCTGCGCCGACAGCCCAGGAAGGGGTAGATCTGATTAAGAACTATCAGAAACAGGGAATCCTGGTTACTCTTGTGGGCGGAATCATTGATCAGGCAAAAGAACTGGGACTGAAGATGGGAAATAATGTGAGAATCGTTCCCCTCGGATACGATGTGACTTCTGTGATTCACGTGGTTTCCGTGGCGATTCGGGCAGCCCTGATTTTCGGAAACGTGCGGCCCGGCGACGCAGGCGCGCTGCTGGAGTACACCGCGCAGAGAGTTCCGGCTTTCGTAAATGCCTTTAAGCCGATTGATGATGTGATTCTGGCAGCGGGAGCGGGGGCGATTAAGCTCGGTTTCCCGGTGATCTCCAACGAAGACGAGAATATCGAAGCCGTACCGGGCGCGCTGATCGCGGAACCGGATGTGGCGAATTTTAATAAGGTTTCTCTGGAAGCCAGAAACATCAAGATAAAAATCACCAATATTGATATTCCGGTTGCTTTCGCGTCCGCGTTTGAGGGCGAGATTATCCGCCGGGGTGATATGCAGGTAGAATTCGACGGCTCCCGTGTGGATTGCTGCGAGCTTGTTCAGACGAAGGAGCTCAGTGAAATCGAAGATCACAAAATCGAAGTGATCGGACCGGATGTGGACACCTTTGAGGTGGGCAGCAAACACAGCCTTGCCTATGTGGTAGAAGTGGCAGGAAAGAAAATGCAGCCGGATTTCGAGTCGGTGATCGAACGTAAATTCCATAACTACATCAACTGTGTGGAAGGCGTTTATCATACCGGACAAAGAGATATGTTCCGGATCCGGATCAGCAAGGAAGCCTACGAGGCTGGATTCCGTCTGAAACATTTCGGAGAGGTTCTCTACGCGCAGGTGAAAAATGAATTTGACGCAGTGGTGGACAAATGTCAGGTGAAAATCTACTCCAATCCGGAAGACTGTAAGAGAATCCGCCATGAGGTGGCGATTCCTACCTTTGACAAACGAGACGCGAGACTGGATTCTCTGACCGATGAATCCGTTGAGGTTTATTACAGTTGTATTTTATGTCAGGCATTCTCACCGTCCCATGTATGTGTGATTACGCCTGAGAGGCTGGGACTGTGCGGTGCAGTTTCCTGGCTGGACGCGAAAGCGACACATGAGCTGGATCCGGCGGGACCCTGCCAGGTTGTCACGAAAGAGCGTCCGATCGATGAAAATCTCGGCGCCTATGAGGATGTCAACGAAGCCGTTGAGAAATTCTCACAGGGTGCCCTGAAGAAGGTTACTTTGTATTCCATCATGCAGGATCCGATGACCTCCTGCGGATGCTTCGAGTGTATCTGCGGCATCGAACCGTTCTCCAACGGTGTCGTGATCGCCAACAGAGAGTATGCAGGTATGACTCCTCTGGGAATGACCTTCCCGGAGATGGCATCCATGACCGGAGGCGGGGTTCAGACGCCTGGATTTATGGGCCATGGAAAACATTTCATATCTTCCAAGAAATTCATGAGAGCGGAGGGCGGTATCGAGCGTATCGTCTGGATGCCGAAAGAGCTGAAAGAGACGGTGGCGGAACGTTTGAATCAGACTGCGAAAGAGCTCTACGGTATTGAGAATTTCACGGATATGGTCGGTGACGAGACTGTGGCTACGGATCCGGAGACGCTTGTTGCATTTTTAACAGAACATAATCATCCTGCCTTGTCAATGGAACCCATGATGTAGTATAATAAAAGTAACTGGGGATGTGCGCGGTTTGTGCATATTCCACAAATAATTTTAATAAGGAGGCTAACGAGAAATGCCGTTTAATCAGAAACCACATAAGTTTAATGCAAAGATTAACACTGTCACCATCGGAAGCGGAGACAAAACAGTAACTCTGGGCGGAGACTGCACATTTCCATTTTATTCTTTCGATGCTCAGTCAGAGAACTGCCCGAAAGTAGGTGTTGAAATCTCTGACCTGGGTATGGACAACATGAGCGCTGGTATCTCAGCATATTATGAAGGCGCAACGACTATGGCTGAGATCGCGAAAAAAGCAGCAGAGATGGAAGGTGCTGATTTCCTGGTTCTGTCTCTGGAAGGCGGAGACCCCAACGGAGCAGACAAGTCCGTTGACGAGCTGATCAACGTGGTAAAAGAAGTAGCTGACGCAGTGGATTTCCCGCTGGTAGTGGAAGGCTGCAAGAACGTTGAGAAGGATGCCGAGCTGCTTCCGAAGGTAGCAGATGCTCTGCAGGGAAGAAATGTCCTGATCCTTTCCGAGAAAGAAGAGAACTACAAAGCAATCGGTGCGGCAGCAGGTCTGGCATACAATCAGATCGTAGGCGCTGAGTCTGCAGTAGATATCAACCTGGCAAAACAGCTGAACGTAATCACCACTCAGCTGGGCGTGAAACCGGAGAAGATCGTTATGAATATCGGATCTGCAGCAGCAGGTTACGGATATGAGTATGTGGTATCTACAATGGACCGTATCAAAGGTGCTGCATTATCCCAGAACGATGCAATGCTCCAGATGCCTATTATTACACCTGTTTCTTCTGAGACATACGGCGTAAAAGAAGCAACTGCTTCTGAGGCTGATATGCCGGAATGGGGATCACAGGATGACCGTGCTGTAGGTATGGAAGTTATCACAGCAGCAGCAGACCTGGCAGCAGGATCTGACGCAGTTATTCTGAGACATCCTCAGTCTGTGAAGACGATCGCGAAAATGATCAAAGAACTTGTGTAATCGAAGAATAGGAGGATAGAGTTATGGCACTGAATGGTATTCAGATTTTTAAAATGACCCCAAAGAAAAACTGTAAGGAGTGCGGATGCCCTACCTGTATGGCATTTTCCATGAAGGTGGCTCAGGGCGCTATGGACATCTCCGCTTGTCCGCATATGTCTCAGGATGCACTGGATGCTCTGTCTGAGGCTACCGCACCGCCAATGAAGACAATCAAGATCGGTGTCGGCGAGAACGAGTACAGCCTGGGCGGCGAGACCGTTCTGTTCAGACACGAGAAAACTTTCGTAAGCAAGACCAGATACGCAGTTGCTCTGTGCACCGATATGAGCGATGCGGAAGTAGACGCGAAACTGGCTGAGATTCCGAAGGTTGATTACGAGCGTATCGGCGAGAGAATGCATGTAGAGCTGGTATACGTGAACTGCGGAGAAGGCGCGGACGCTGCGAAATATACCGCACTGGTAGAGAAGGCAGCCGGCCTGAACAGAACTCTGGTTCTGGGATGCTCTGATCCGGAGATCGCGAAAGCTGCTCTGGCAGTATGCAAAGACAGCAAACCGGTTCTGAACGGCGCGAACGCTTCCAACTATGAGGCAATGAGCGCTGTGGCAACTGAGGCTGGCGTAGTTCTCGGTGTGTCCGGAAAAGACCTGAACGAGCTGTATGATACCGTTGCCGCTCTTGAGAAAGCAGGAAATAAGAACCTGGTACTGGATGTAACCGGCGAGACCGTAAAAGAGACCTTCGCGAACGCGGTTCTGGTAAGACGTGCTGCAATCCAGGATGAGGACAGAACTTTTGGATATCCGTCCATTGTAAATCTTGTTAAAATTGCAAAAGGTGACAAATTCATGCAGGCTTCCCTCGCATCTTTGTTCACCACCAAATATGGTTCCATCGTTGTGATGGAAGAGATGACTTATGCAGAGGCTCTTGCACTGTACGGACTGCGTCAGAACGTATTTACCGATCCGCAGAAACCGATGAAAGTGGAGCCGGGCATCTACCCGATCAACGGAGCAGACGAGAACTCTGTGGTTCTGACTACCGTAGACTTCGCTCTGACCTATTTCGTGGTATCCGGAGAGCTGGAGCGTTCCGGTGTTCCGTGCAACCTGACCATCAGCGACGCAGGCGGACTTTCCGTACTGACATCCTGGGCAGCTGGTAAATTCTCCGGAAGCACCATCGCAAGCTTCATCCAGGAGCAGGTAGAGCCTAAGGTAAAATGCAGAAAACTGATTATCCCAGGAAAAGTTGCAGTTCTGAAAGGTGACATCGAGGCAAAACTTCCGGGATGGGAAGTAATCGTTGGACCAAGAGAAGCTGTACAGTTGGTGAAATTCCTGAAGGATATGCAGGCATAAGCAAGTAAATTATAGTAATGTAAAGGAGAACGAGTATGGCAAAATTTGTAACAATTGGGGAAAGAATTCATTGTATCTCACCGGTAATCCGTGACGCTATGGCAAACAGAGATCCGGAGCCGATTCTGAAAAGAGCAAAAGAGCAGCTGGATGCCGGCGCTACTTATCTGGATGTAAACATCGGACCGGCTGAGAACGATGGAGAAGAGCTGATGCAGTGGGCAGTAAAACTTCTGCAGGAGAATTTTGACAATGTTCCGCTTGCTCTGGATACCGCGAACAAGAAAGCCATCGAGGCAGGTATTCAGGTATACAACAGAGCAAAAGGAAAACCGATCGTTAACTCAGCAGATGCCGGCGGAAGAATCGAGAATATCGATCTGGCTGCAGCAAACGATGCAATCGTTATCGCGCTGTGTTCTGCAGAAGGTGTTCCCGGAGACAACGACGAGCGTATGATGCACTGCCAGAATATGCTGGAGCGTGGTATGATGTTAGGCATGGATCCTTCTGATCTGTGGTTTGACCCGCTGTTCCTGGTTGTAAAAGGAATGCAGGACAAACAGATGCAGGTTCTGGAGGCAATCAAAATGTTCTCCGATATGGGACTGAATTCCACAGGTGGTCTGTCTAATAACTCCAACGGCATG
This sequence comes from uncultured Blautia sp., assembly GCA_963927715.1. Lineage (GTDB taxonomy): Bacteria > Bacillota > Clostridia > Lachnospirales > Lachnospiraceae > Blautia_A. The sequence goes on from CAWVBU010000005.1 coordinate 105,672, forward strand.
CCGAAGCACATCCGTCCGATTATGGACTCTGCAATGGTAGCTATGTGTATGATGCAGGGCCTGACTTCCGCAATCGTAAATCCATGTGATGTACGGCTGATGGAAACTATCAAATCCTGTGACGTACTGAAGAACAACACCTTGTATGCAGATTCCTACCTGGAAATCTAAGAATAGCCATACATAACCAAATATTTGTGATCAAGCGTAAGAATCACCCCTGCTGTGCGAGAGCATGGCAGGGGTGATTTTGTCGGTAAAATTTCAATAGTGAAGTTCGAAAATTTACAAGAAATTTATGCAAATTGCTAAAAAAACTTTGTGATTTCGTTGACGATTTCCGGATTTCATGATATATTTGTTATGTAATTGAAAGTAGAAAAAAAGAGTTTGCGTATATGCTTAACAACGAAAAATGAGAAAGGTGGATACCTAATGTACAAGGTGACATTCGCATTTGAAGACGGGACGAAAACAGAGACCTTTGCCAATGAAGGCGACAATCTCCTGGATATTGCCAGGGAGTCCAATGTGGCAATTGACGCCCCGTGTTCAGGAAATGCATCCTGTGGAAAGTGCCGTGTGCAGCTGATAGGCGGAGAACTGGATTCCAAACAGACCATGCATATCAGCGATGAGGAATATGGGGAAGGATGGCGTCTGGCCTGTGTGAGCAAGATTTGCGCAGATGTGACCGTGATGGTGCCGGACATTGCTTCCGCTTATAAGAGCCGGATGAAAATGGCGGATCTGAGTTCCAAGAGTGAGATCGCGATTTTCGAGAACGTAAAAAGTGACATAGAACTGGCCGGACTGGAACTGACCAACAGTCTGGATGTGGTGGAAGTGATTATGAATCCGCCCACACTGGATGATACCATGCCGGATAACGAGCGTCTGATGCGGGCTCTTCGAAAATATCTGAATATACCGAGGGTGAGAATTCCCTATTCTGTTCTGAGAAAACTTCCGGATGTGCTCAGAGCCAATAATTTCGCGGTGAAATGTGTGATCCGGACCACGTCCAACGATATGTTCGTCTATGATGTCTTCGGAAAAGACGAAGATGTCCTGATCGGAGGACTGGCGATTGACATCGGTACAACCACGGTATCCGCATTGATTATCAATATGGAGAATGGCAATATCATCGCCAAGGCATCTGCCGGAAACGGTCAGATCCGATATGGCGCGGATGTTATCAACCGTATTATCGAACAGCAGAAGCCCGGAGGTACCCGGAGACTGCAGAAAGCGGTGATCGAAGAGACCATCAATCCGCTGATCCGTGAAATGTGTAAAAACGCGGGTATATCCAAGGATTCCATTTACCGGATGTGCGTGGCTTCCAACAGTACCATGAACCATCTGTTCGCGGGAATCAACGCGGATCCGCTGCGTATGGAGCCGTATATTCCTACGTTCTTTAAGACGAACTCTCTGTTTGCCTCTGATGTGGGAATTGATATCAATCCGGATTCCCATATTATTATCGCGCCGAATATCGGAAGCTATGTGGGCGGAGATATCACAGCGGGAACCCTGGTCAGCATGATCTGGAACCGTCCGGAGTTCTCCCTGTTTATTGATCTGGGAACCAACGGCGAGCTGGTATTCGGAAATTCTGATTTCATGATGAGCTGTGCATGTTCCGCGGGTCCTGCGTTCGAGGGCGGAGACATCAGCTGCGGAATGCGTGCGACAGACGGCGCGATTGAAGCCTGCACCATCGATAAGGAGACCATGGAGCCCACTTATCAGGTTGTGGGAGATCCGGGGACGAAACCCATTGGTTTGTGCGGTTCCGGAATCATTGACATTATCAGCGAACTTTATATGTGCGGCATCATAGACCCGAAGGGCAAATTTGTCCGGGAGGGAAGAAGAATCCGCCATGACCAGTATGGAATGGGAAGCTATGTGATTGCTTTCGAGGAAGAGGCAGGTTCGGTAAAAGACGTGGAGATTACAGAAGTGGATATTGATAATTTTATCCGTGCCAAGGGCGCGATCTTCTCCGCAATCCGTACCATGCTGAATTCTCTGGATTTCGACGTATCCATGATTGACGATGTCTATGTGGCAGGCGGAATCGGAAGCGGCATCAATATGCGAAACGCCGTGAATATCCGGG